>CAWFGX010000003.1:0-353481 GCA_963815375.1 uncultured Actinomycetota bacterium
AAGTGGGTTTCGGTCCTCGGTAATTGAAAGCGGTGTTCCGGCGTGGCCGGAACTTCGTTGGTTAGGTACCGGAAGCCGGGAGCAGCGGAGCAGCTGTCCGTAATCATGAGGGAGTCTCGCGCACCACTTCTGAGGGATCCTTATCGTCTCGCAGGCCCTCGAAGCGCGGCTGGCGCAGCAAGCCGTCGGAGGTCCACTCGGCGAAAGCGATCTGCGCGACCAGCCGCGGCTCTACCCAGTGCGCGCCCGCCCTCGGCAGCTTGCCGCTGACGAACGGCGAGGTATCGCGCTCGAGCGCGGACAGCGACTCGTGCAGGCTGCGCAGCCTCGCCTCGGTGAACCCAGTGCCGACCTTTCCGGCGTAAGTCAGCTGGCCGTCGGAGTCGTAGTAGCCAACAAGCAGCGCGCCCAGGCCCTGCCGCGAGCCCCGCGGGTCGGTGTAGCCGCCGATCACAAGCTCCTGGGCGGCGATGCACTTGAACTTGAGCCAGTCGCGGGTCCGCCCGCCGGAATACGGGGCGTCAGCGCGCTTGGCGATCAGTCCCTCCCATCCGTCCCGGCACGCCTGGCGGTAGAACGCCTCGCCGTCGCCGACGCGGTGCTCGGTGTACCGCAGCGGCCCGGTGAAATCCAGCAGCTGCCGCAGTGTCTCCTTCCGCTCCCGCTGGGGCAGCCCCCGCGTGTCCCGGTCACCGGCGAACAGCAGGTCGAAGATGTAGTAGAACACAGGGAATTTCGTCACCAGCTCCGGCGCTGGGTGCCCAACGCCCAGCCGCTGCTGCAGCATCGAGAAGCTGGTCTGCCCGTCGCGGAACGCGACGACCTCCCCGTCGATCACGAAGCCATCCGCCCGCTGCGCCTGCAGCGCGTCGGTGACCTCCGGGAACGTGCCGGTGACGTCCCGGTCATTGCGGGTCAGCAGCCGCACCCGGCCGCCGTCGCGGAACGCCAGCAGGCGCTCCCCGTCCAGCTTCCGCTCGAAAAGCCAGCTCGGGTCAGAGAACCGGTCCTTCGTCAGCGTGGCGAGCTGGGGCTGGACCCAGGACGGGATGTGCCCAGACTCGACCGCCGCCCGGGACGGTGTTACCTGCTGCGCTGTCATCATCGCCTCTTCCCAGTACCGCCAGACCTGCCCTGGATCTGCTCGTGCTGTCGCTTTACCTGGTTCTTCCCGGGGGTTCGTTTACCCGAACTACTGACGCGGACGCCCACGTTCGGGCCGGCTGCCTGCCTGTGAGTACGATCTCGCCCGGATCATCGACTGGATGTGGAACGCGCCCCGTGGCTGGCACGAACAGCGCAGGCACGCGGCGTCACAGGAGGCTGGGCATGTCAACGTCGCAGTGGCACCGGTTTTACACGTCCAAGGTCGCGGCAAGCCCCGAGCTGTTGTTCGGGCTACTGTCGGATTTGCCAAACTATGGCCGGTGGCTGCCGCCATCGGATGAGTTTGGTGGCACCTCGGATGTCGAGCCTTATCCCGTTCAGCTCGGCAGCCGCTACCACGACGGCCAGCCGGACGAGCCGGGCAAGGGCAAGGACTGGTGGGGCTCTGTCACCGGTTTCCAGCCTCCAGGGTCGATCGACTTTCACCACACCATCGAAGTCCGCCAGCTGCGGGTCACCATAGACGTGCACATCCACTACTCGTTCGAGCCGGATGGGACAGGCACGGTCGTGAACCGCTGGCTGGTCCTCGACATCCGCATGCCGATTCTCCTCCGCCCGGTCCGGCCGGTGATCACCCGCAGATTCGATAAAGAGAACCTGCGGACGATGAGCGCGGTCAAGACGTACGCCGAGGCGCATGCGGGTGATGGTGTTCCCAGCCCGTAGGCCGGACGGGGTCAGGTCCCCTCGAACTTGTCGGGGTTGGGACCGACCCGCTGGTTCTTGTTCAGCGCGGTGATCGCCTCAACGTCCTCGCCGGACAGCTCGAAATCGAAGATGTCGATGTTCTCCCTGATGCGGTCCGGCTGGACCGACTTGGGAAAGATGATGTCGCCGCGCTCGATGTGCCAGCGCAAGATGACCTGGGCTGGCGTCTTGCCTGCCCGGCGCGCGATCGAGTCGATCGTCGGGTCGTCAAGGACATTGCCCCGCCCCAGCGGGGACCACGCCTCGATCGCGATCTGGTGCTCAGCGCAGAACCCGCTGACGTCTTCCTGGGTGAGATAAGGGTGCAGCTCGATCTGGTCGACCGCAGGACGGATCTCGGATTCCTGATGCAGCCGGCGCAGGTGGTGCGGCTGGAAGTTCGAGACTCCTATCGACCGGGCCCGCCCGTCGCGGTAGAACTCCTCGAGCGTCCTCCAGGTTGACACGTAGTCGCCGCCGTACCGGGTGGGCAGCGGCCAGTGAATCAGGAACAGGTCAAGGTAGTCGAAGCCCAGCGCCTTCAGCGACTCGTCAAACGCGCTGCGTGCGTCGTCGGGCCGGTGCGCGTCGTTGGCCAGCTTGCTGGTGACGTACACCTCTGCGCGGTCAAGGCCGGACTTGCGGATCGCCTCACCGACCTGCTTCTCGTTGCCGTACATCTCGGCGGTGTCGATATGCCGGTACCCGGCCTGCAGCGCTGCGGTCACCGCAGCCTCGGTGTCCTTGGGCTTGATCAGGAACACTCCGAAGCCGAACTGCGGGATCCTCTGGCCGTTGTTCAGGACAATGTCCGGTATTGCGGTCATGACCGATCTCTCCTACGGCTTGTTGAAATCACCATTGCGCCCTGCCCGTTACCCGGCTGCCTACACAAGCCAGGCTATCGGCGCACTCATCCTCGCGAGCGCGACGCGGCACCGCGATGACCGTGGCTGGCCTGGCTGCTCGGTGTGCTTGCCGGAGTTCCCGGCCGAGCCGGGGCGCGGCTCGGCGATGGGGCCGTGAACGCGCTCGCCAGCAGCCAGCCGGCCAGGCCCGCTGCCAGGACGGCCGCGAGAGCTGCGACTAGCAGAGGCCACCGAGGCCGTCGGCGTGCGGGTGCCCCAAGGGGCACCGAGAGAATCGCCGTACGCTGCTCCACCAGCGTGGGAGCGGGGGTGGGCACATCGCGCATGTGGCGGTTCCGCCGCCCAGTGGAGCTCTTGACCTCGGCCTCACGGCCCTTGGCCTGGGAGTCGCGCAGCAGCCTGGCCCGGACGCTGACCCTCTCGGCGCTGGCGGGCCGCTTAGCCGGATCCCGGGCCGTGAGGTCGTCGATCAGCCCGGCCACTCCCGCAGGCACCCACCGGGGCAGCGCCGGCAGCGAGCGGCCCGGGTTCGCCGCGAGCTTGCCTGTCTTCCCGCTGAACTCATCTGCGCCGATGAGGCATTCGTAACCGACAACGCCGAGCGAGTACAGGTCGTCAGCCGGGGTAGCCGGGCTTCCGTCCGCCCGTTCCGGCGCACTGTAGGCCGACGGGCTCACCTGTGCGTCCGGCAGGCAGCAGGCGGTCACGAAATCGGTGATCTTCACATCACCGTCAGCACTGACCAGCAGATTCTCCGGGCTGATGTCGCCGTGCACCAGGCCCTCCGCATGGGCTGCGTGCAGGCCGGAGGCCGCTTGCGCGAGCACATTCATGACCCTGGCCGGCTCCAGCCGACCCGCCGCCAGCAGCCCGGCCAGCGACGGTGCCTCCACCAGCTCCGTCACCAGGTACGGCGCTTGCCCTGCTGCGCCCTCGCCGTAGTCAAACACCTGCGTGACCGACGGGTGGGATACCGACGTGGCCCGGCGGGCGGCGGCGCGGAACCGTTCCAGCATCGGGGCGTCCTCGGCCGGAAGCAGTCTGACCGCGATCGGGCGGCCCTGAACGAGATCGGCGGCCTCCCAGAGCTCGCCCCGGTCACCTGCCGCCACCGGGTTCTCCAGGCGGTAACGTCCTGCGATGAGGTCACTGGCTCGCAACATAACAGTCCCCGAGGTTACCCGCGGCCTGTGTCATGCCTGTACCGGCGCACCGGGATGCCGAAGGCCGTTCTGCTGCTTATTCATGCGCGGCGCGATCGGGGGCCGCAGCCCTTTGTGACGTACTGTGCTGTGTTCCGCTTCCCAGGCTCACCGCAAATATGTGTGTCGTCAGCGGCTGGCATGATGGGGCGCGATGAGTGAGCAGGAGACCAGCAGGTCGCTGCAGAGCGACGACCAGGTCGCGATCGAGCTGCGCCTGGCGGTTCGCGCAGGTGACGCCCCCACCGTCCGGAGAATGCTGCAGAACGATCCCGTGCTCGCCCGGGCCCGGTTCGTCGGCGGGCGCGGTGGCACATCGACGGCACTGCATCTTGTCACTGACTGGCCCGGCTACTTCCCTAACGGCCCGCAGATCGCCGCGCTGCTGATCGACGCTGGCGCCGATCCGAACGCCCTGACCACCAGTCGGGGCTCAGACCCCGATCCAGGTTCAGAGACACCGCTGCACTATGCCGCGAGCAGCGACGACGCCGACGTAGCCGAAGTACTGATCGACCGAGGCGCCGGCCTCGAGACCCCGGATGGCTCGATTGGCACTCCGCTGGACAATGCCATCGGCTACGGCTGCTGGCATGTCGCCCGACTGCTGGTGGCGCGCGGCGCCCGGGTTGACAAGGCCTGGCACGCGGCTGCTCTGGGCATGCTGAGCCGCCTTCAGGAGCTCCTGGGAAGCGATCCGCCAGCCGAGGATGTATCGCAGGCGTTCTACCACGCCTGCGGCGGCCATCAGCGCCGCGCAGCCGAGCACCTCCTGTCGCGTGGAGCCGACCTCAACTGGGAGCCCGACTACGCGCGCGGCACCACACCGCTCGACGCCGCCAGCGGTCAGAGCACCCGGCAGCAGAACGTCATCACCTGGCTTGGCGATGTGGGAGCCCGTTCCGCCAGCTCTGGCACGTGAATGCACCGAGAGGATGCACCCGTGAGATCCTTCCCGACCGTCGCCGACCTGGCGGCTGCCCAGGGCGAGCACCTGGGCTACAGCGGCTGGCACGAGGTGACACAGGAGCAGGTCGCCACGTTCGCTGACGTCACCGGTGACCGGCAGTGGATCCACCTGGACGCCGAACGCGCGGCACAGACTCAGTTCGGCGGCACTATCGTGCACGGCTACCTGACACTGGCGCTGGTCCCAGTGCTCATGTCGGAGATCTTCCGGATCGACGATCTGGCCATGGCCATCAACGTTGGCCTCAACCGGGTGCGCTTCCCGGCTCCTGTCAGAGTTGGCTCGCGGGTACGCGGCGGTGCGGAACTTCTCAGCGTGAAGCGCTCCCCCGCTGGTTACCTGTCGACCAGCCGCATGACCGTCCAGGCCGAAGGCCACAAGCACCCCGGCTGCGTCGCTGAGACGGTCTCGCTGTACGTCACCTAGGCCGCTACAGTCCGTTGCCCGCTGGTCATGCGTCGGACCGGTCGAGGTCGATCAGTGCGATCCCGATGTCTGGGCGCATCAGCTTGCGCAGCTCGGCCGGGGTCTCGGTGATCACGGCCTCCAGGGTCGGGAACACATGCCCTTCGAGGAAGTGACCGCCGCGTGTCGTCCCGTCGGACAGGCCGAGCACTGCGTGCATGTGCAGGATCGGCCCGTTCTCGCCTTCGGCGATGTCGCCGACCAGGGACAGCAGTTCGCACTGCTCGTCAACGGGGATCCGCCGGTACTGCCTGGCGGCAGGATCGAACCAGCCGACGGTGGCCCGCTCGAAGGCGCCGACGGCAGTGATCTGCGCAGCTGTCAGCTCCTCAGAGCGAGCGAACTCCGTCAGCGCGGCGACCGCCTCGTCGCCGGGGTCGCAGACCACCACGTAGGTGACGACATCGGCGTCCACCACAACCTTGCTCTTCATGACTGCCTCCTCAGCGAACGTCGGCCCGGCCGGGGACGGCCAGGTCAAGTACGGCGTCGGCGCAAGCGGCTCCTCCAGATGAGCGTCGTGGCCCTTGCCGCTGTAACTTCCCGCTTCCGGGTGACCCATCGCGCCGTCAGAAATCTTTGCTGTCTACTGGACAGGGTTAGGAGGCCAGGCGGCCGGACAGGGACGTCTACGGGCGCGACAGCGCGGCCCAGGACACGCCCGTGGAGGGGTCAGCGCCGGAAGGAGCCGAGATGTCTAACCACTTCAGCGCAGCCAACATTAAGTCTCCGGGCGATGACCCGCGCCTGGACCTGACCGACCTGTACATCTTCCGGGCACCACACGAGCCGGGCAAGACCGTCCTGATCACGAACTTCGACCCGTTCCAGACCGACACGCTGTTCCACCCCGGCGCCATCTACCGGATCAACGTCGACAGCGACGGGGACGCCCACGAGGACGCCGCGTTCTCGCTCGTGTTCTCCGATCCTGCGGACGGCAGGCAGACGGCCACGCTCGTGTATGCCACCGGAAACCAGGCGCAGCAGCCGGAGGCAGCCGGCGAAGTGCTCATCGAGGGCGCGCCGGTCGGCACCGGTGGCCGGACCGAGCCCGTTCAGGCTGGCCCGGTCAGGCTCTTCACAGGTGTCCGCAGCGACCCGTTCTTCGCTGACGCCGAAGGCGCCCTGCACGGGTTCAAGTGGACCGGGCAGGACACCTTCGCTGGCAAGAACGTCCTCAGCATCGTCCTGGAGGTGCCGGACGACATGCTGAGCACCGACCCGGCCATCGGAGTCTGGGCCGTGGTAACCCTGCGCCGCGAAGGCAGGTACGTCCAGATGGACCGTGGCGGCCACCCGACCATCAATCCGTTCGTCAACCCGGACGACAGCAAGGACGAGTACAACGCGAGGCATCCAGCCGACGACGTGGCCAACTACCTGGAGCCATGGTCGGAACTGCTGCAGAAGATGGGCGGCTACTCCCCCGCCGACGCACAGGCGGCAGTCCTGACCGTCCTGCCCGACATCCTCAGGTATGACCGGGCCCAGCCCGCCAGCTACCCCAACGGGCGCGTGCTCACCGACGACGTCTACAGCGACCGCTTTGCCTGGCTGAGTAACGGGCAGATCGGACCGGACGGCCTCAAGCCGCACGCAGACCTTAGCCCTGAGTTCCCGTACCTCGGCCCGCCGAATCCGGTGCAGTAAGAGGTGCCCGACGTGGAGTATCTCGTTACGATGACCACCCACGTCCCGGAGGGGACGCCGGAGCAAGCGGTCGACGACGTCCGCGCCCGCGAGGGTGCTCATTCGCGTGAGCTCGCAGAGCAGGGTCACTTGCTGCGGCTGTGGCGCCCCCCGCTGGAGTCAGGTGAGTGGCGTTCGCTCGGGCTGTTCGCCGCTGACGACGCTGGCGAGCTTGACCGGGTTCTGACCTCGATGCCGCTGCGGGTGTGGCGCACCGATCAGGTCACACCGCTGTCGCCGCACCCGAATGACCCCGGCCCCGCGGCAGCCGACCCAAAGCCGCCAGGAACTGAGTTCCTGACCCTCTTCACCGTGACGGTCCCAGAGGGCACGCCCAGCGAGAGCGTGGCCGACGCTGACGCGCGCGAGGCGCAGCGCGCGCACGACCTTGCCCGGCAGGGACACCTCGCGCGGCTGTGGGCCCTGCCCGGGAACGGTCGCACGCTGGGCCTGTGGCGAGCCGAGAACGGCACTGAGATGCAGGCCATCGTGGCCTCGCTGCCGCTGGACTCCTGGATGACCACGGAGATCACGCCACTCACCCCGCACCCAAGCGACCCCGCAACCGCTGCCGTGCCATAGCGGGTGACTGGCACGCTGCCTACGGCTGCAGGTCAGCGACGACGTCGGCCAGGCGGCTCACTGCGTGATCCGGCCATGGGGCGGGCAGGGCAACGATGACGCCATCCACACCGACCGCGGCCCAGGCCTTCAGCTCGTCCAGGAGCCGCCGGGGTGAGAACGTCTCCCACACCAGGTGGGCCGAGGATTTCGGCGGAACGCGGCCAGCTGCAACCGCGTGACACAGCAGCCTGTCCCGGGCCCGGCAGAAGGCCCTGGGAGTGCCCTTCGGGAAGTTCCAGTGGTCCGCGTGAACGGCGGCGATCCGCAGAATGCCGTCGCTCTGCCCTCCGACAATCAGCTCCGGCCTCTGGCAGTGCCCCAGAGCCGGCAAGGTGCCAGACGGCATATCACAGTCATAGAACTGCCCGGAATGGCGGAAACGCGCACCTGACGAAAACGCGCCGCGTAGTACTGTCAGCGCCTCGGCGAGCTGCTGCTCCCGTGCGGCGGGCGACGACTCCCTCAGGCCAAGGCCGTCGAGATCCTTGGATCCGGTGCCGAGGCCAACCGACAGCCTGCCATTGCTGACCTGCTGCACAGTGGAAGCCATCTGCGCGAGCAGGAACGGGTGCCGGAGTGCTACCGGGCTGCACATGGTGCCGATGCCGATCCGGGTCGTGCCGGAGGACAGCGCGGCCAGCATGGTCCAGGCCTCCAGGCAGGAGCCCCGTGGATCTCCCCAGGCAGCGGACAGGTGATCGAAAACCCAGGCCGAGGCCAGCAGCTCGCACCTGTCCGCGGCCTGCCAGGCATGGCTGACGGCTCGCCATGAGACATGGTGAAGCGGTGTCTTTACCCCTATCCACATGACGAAACGGGCTCGGACAAAGGCTCGCTCCATGCTGGCAGCGTCTGTAGGGTGCCGGCAGGCCGGTAAAGGCATCTGGCGGAACGCACGTCATACACGCGATGGCAGGCGAGCCGGTGATCGGCGTATGGCGAGCAGGGGTCTTCGTACCATCCCACGCGCAGGAAAAAACGCCAGCCTGGCCGGTCCGCGAGCGGAGGACGGTGCAGCGTCCGGGAACTGAACCAGACGAGCACATCGGACGCGTGCCTGGCTATCCGGGCCGGGTGATCAAGCTGACCGACGCACCTGGAAATGGAATCGCCAAGCTCGCGAGGATCACCGACCAGTCCGGCAACCGGAACGACGAGGTTCTCCAGCATGAATTCCGTTGTGAGGCCGGCTGCAGGCGCGCTCTCGTCGTCGGGCCAGAAATACGAGACCACGCCGAAGGCGACATCCTCGTCAGCTGAGTCGCTGTTGCACGAGTAGTCCGCCACTTCCTGGCCGCCGGTGCCGTTCCACCCCGGGCCGACGCGGTCAACGTGCCATTCGTAGCGCGCGGCCGGAACCTCTCCCGCGCCAACCCACATGAGCTGGGACGTCCACCTGGCCGAGCGGCCTGATGCCGAAGCCTGCGACTGCATGCGGGCGAACGTCGCCGAGCGTCTCAGCGCGCTGCCCACCAGCCCGGCCAGCGGGCCGCACGCGTGAAAGAACACGTCAGTCGAGCACAGCGTGAGCGACGGCTCTTCCTTGGTGCCGTCCAGCGGAGGTGCTGATCCCAGCAGGGCTGCGGAGTCTGGGCGCAGGAAAGGAACGATACGGAACACCGAACTCACTTCGCGGTAATCCCCTTCGCTGTGTTATCAGGCCGAGGGAATCGCGCATGCGCGTCCGCGCTACTTGCCGCTCTCCGGAACCGCCTGGCACTCCAGAGCCAGAGCACCAGCGTGGACAGCGCGTACGACAGCACCGCGAGCAGGACGCAGGCCCAGTCCGCCAGCCCGGCAACGACCAGGGCCGTTGCCAGCCCTCCGGCGACCTGGATCGCGACGAGATGCCGCACAGCAGGGAGAAGAAAAGACCGGTTGTGCTTCAGGTGCTGAGTCGCGCCATCCGTCGTGCCCCACGACAAATAGCTTTCCAGGGTGGGGTACAGGTCGACGTAATACCGGCGTATACGGCTGGCGGCGCGGAAGTTGCTGTCAGTCACGACCTCGCGATCGATAAAGTACTTGTAGCACAGCAGGGTATAAATTAAGACGCTGCCCAGCACTCCGTAGCCAATAGCAGCCTTCGTGGCCAGGGTGACATCGTGGCTGGTGACGACCGTCGCTGTGGCAGTCGCTACTGCTGCGATGACAACAACGAGAATGTTCAGCCTGGTCGCGCCTTCCTGGCGCAGCCGCTGAGTATCCGTCTCGATCGAAGAGTGCTCCTGCAGCAGGTAATCCTGCGCCGCTTTCTGGGCTTCCTCAGCCGGCGACGTGTGGCCGGACCCGGCCGGGCCGCTCACAACGGCCTTCCCCGACGACGGGCTATCAGCGTCCACGCGTCGAAAAGGTCATGGCGCCGGGTGAGCCACATTGTCCGCCGCACCGACGTGCAGAGTTTCAGTGCCAGGAGGGCCGGCGTCGTCGGACAGGAGAGCGAGACCGGAGTCCCGTCGGAGAGAGCGACAGGCACCGGCTTCTGCGACGCCATGCAGTAGTCCAGAAACACCTTGTTGAGCCTGCTGATCCGGGCCAGATCAGGATGAACGATGTCGACGACAGCCTGACCGCACACCAGTTTGCTGTGGCTCACCGGTGACAGTCCGGCCGCCGAGAGGATCGCGACCGGCGCCGACTGCTGGGCGCAGTAGATGTCAACATCCCTCACCGGCCGCGTGGCGACACCGGATCGCACAGCCACAGCGCACGCGCCAACCAGTACGGCCCGGCACTCCCGTGCAGCTAGGAGGCCGAGGACCCGCACGATCAGGTCAATCGTCTCTGCAGGCAGCGGCCTCGCCCGCGCACGTCGCCCCGTCATGCAATCCCCATCCAGACAGCGCGGAGATAGCTGGATTTTGCCACATTAACCCGCTGTCGTAGCTGATCTCTACTCTTGTCGCGTGGACACTCGCGAGGCAGCACAACGGTGGGCGGATGTATGGGAACGAGGGTGGCGTGAGCACGACGCGCAGGCCATCGCCGCGCTGTATGCGGAGGGGGCGCTCTGGCAGCAGCACCCGTTCAAGGCACCGGAGCCGGGTTTCCTGGCCCGCGTGTTCGCTGAGGAAGAGTCGGCTCAGTGCCTGTTCGGCTCGCCGATCGTCGACGGCGACCAGGCGGCCGTCCCGTGGAGCGCGCAGACCAGGCTGGTAGACGGCGGCGCCGAGACACTGGCCGGCGTGTCCGTGCTGCGCTTCGGCCCCGACGGTCTGGTCGTCGAGGAACGCGACTACTGGAACGAGGGCTGACCGCCCTCGTTGTGTACTGGCGACCACGACCAGCCCGCTGACCGGGGGTTTTCGCCCGGGCACCTCGGGAACGCTGAGGTACTGCCAAGCTCATCGGGCGAACAGGGGGAATCCATGCCGCACGTCAAGGTCGGGCAGGAGAATTCGGGATCGATCGAGCTGTATTACGAGGACCACGGCTCGGGACGGCCGGTCGTCCTGATCCATGGTTACCCGCTTAGCGGGCGCGCCTGGGACAAGCAGGTCCCGGTGCTGCTAGAGGACCGCCGCCGGGTGATCACCTACGACCGGCGCGGGTTCGGCAAGTCCAGCCAGCCGACGACCGGTTATGACTACGACACCTTCGCCGCCGACCTGAACGCGCTCCTGGAGAGGCTCGACCTGCGCGACGTTACCCTGGTCGGCCACTCCATGGGGACCGGCGAGGTTACCCGGTACCTGAGCCGCTACGGGTCCGCGCGAGTCGCCAAGGGAGTCCTGATCTCCCCGATCCCGCCGTTCCTGCTGCAGGCACCCGACAATCCCGAGGGCCTGCCCGCGAGCCTGTTCGACGGGTTCATGAACGATGCACGGCAGGACCCGCCAATGTGGATGAAGGGGTTCCTGGACAACTTCTACAACTACGACAAGTTCCACGGCACGCTCGTGAGCGAGCAGGCCTACCAGGCAAGCTGGAACATCGCCGTGTCAGCCTCGGCCACCGCCACCGTGGCCTGCATCCCGACCTGGGAGACCGACTTCCGCGCCGACCTGCCGAAGCTCGACGTGCCGATGCTGGTCATCCAGGGCGACGACGACCGCGTGCTCCCGTTCCCGAACACCGGCAAGCGGCTCCCGGGCATGATCAAGGACATGCAGATGGTGGTCATCGAACAGGGCCCGCACGCGATCGCGTGGACCCACGCCGACCAGGTCAACAGCGCCCTGCTCAAGTTCATGGCCTAGGGGGGGACAATGTCGTGGCCGCCCCTTGACTCCCCTTAGCCAATTACCTGACCGGGTTAACCGTCACCGCGTACGAGGTCGATTTCGTCTCGCCCAACCCGGTCGCCTCGCTGCAGCCGGCGGGCAACGAGATCGGCAGCGCCAGCTACCCGGCCAGCATCTACCAGCTTCAGGCGCTGATAGCGGCGCCCGGGGCGGAATCAGCGGACGGCTAACCCGCTGCTGGTTCCGTCCCCGGACCTCGGCGCGCTGTTCACGCAGAAGTCGGGCGACCCCAACGCGTCTACCGGATCGAGTACTACGACCCGCAGAAGGGCGCCTGCGTTCAGCCGCTTCGGCCCCCAGCTCATTCGTCAGGCTGGAGTGGAGCCTGGCTAAGACACGGTGGCGGGGAGCGCGGCTGGCCGGAAGGTCAGGCGGCCGTCCTCGACGTCGACGATCACGTCCTGGTCGGCCGTGAGCTCGCCGTCCAGCAGCATGCGTGACAGCGGGTTGTCCACCTCGCGCTGGATGGTGCGGCGCATCGGCCGGGCACCGAACTCGGGCTGGAAGCCGCGGTGTGAGATCCAGTCCACCGCCGCCGGAGTGAAGTCCACGGTCACGTTCTGCGAGTGCAGGCGGCGCCGCGTCTCCTCCAGCAGCAGCTGGGTGACCTGCCGCAGCTCGGGCTGGCCCAGTTGGCGGAAGACGATGATCTCGTCGATCCGGTTCAGGAACTCGGGACGGAAGGACTCCCGCAGCCTCCGCAGCAACTGGTCGCGCAGTGCACCTTCCTGGCCATCGTCCGTGGTCGCCGATCCTCCCGAGAACCCCAGCACTGTGCCCCGCCTCGTGATCAGGTCCGAGCCCAGGTTGCTGGTCATGATGATGACGGTGTTCTTGAAGTCGACCGTCCGGCCCTGGCCGTCGGTCAGGCGGCCGTCGTCGAGGATCTGCAGCAGGATGTTGAACACGTCGGCGTGCGCCTTCTCGATCTCGTCGAGCAGGATCACGGAGTACGGCCGCCGCCGGACGGCCTCGGTGAGCTGCCCGGCTTCCTCGTAGCCGACGTAACCGGGCGGGGCGCCGACGAGGCGGCTGACCGTGTGCCGTTCGGTGAACTCGCTCATGTCCAGCCGGATCATCCGGCTTTCCTCGCCGAACAGTGCCTCGGTCAGCGCTCGGGCAAGTTCCGTCTTGCCGACCCCGGTAGGCCCGAGGAACATGAAGCTGCCGACCGGGCGCTCCGGGTCGCCGAGTCCCGCCCGGGACCGGCGGACCGCCTCGGACACCGCGGCGACGGCCTCGTCCTGCCCGATGACGCGCTCATGCAGGCGCTGCTCGAGGCTCAGCAGCCGGTCCTTCTCCTCCTCCGTGAGCTGCTGGACCGGCACGCCTGTGGCCCGCGACACCACTTCGGCTATGTCATTGACCGTGACTTCGGGCACCGCTGTCTCGTCGCTGCCGAGGTGGGTTATCTGCTCGCGGACCTCGGTGATCTGATCACGCAGCCGTGATGCCTGTTCGTATTTCTCGTTGGCGACAGCCTGGTCCTTGTCACGCCGGAGTTCCTCGGCCCGCCGCTCAAGGTCGCGGACGTCTGTGCCGGGTGTCTTGGTCCGCAGCCGTACCCGGGCGCCGGCCTGGTCGATGAGGTCGATCGCCTTGTCCGGCAGGAACCGGTCGCTGATGTAGCGGTCCGACAGCTCAGCCGCTGCCACCAGGGCCTCCTCGGCGTAGCGAACCTGGTGGTAGGCCTCGTAGCGGTCGCGAAGCCCGCGCAGGATCTCGATCGTGTCGTCGACAGTTGGTTCCGTCACCAGGATCGGCTGGAACCGCCGGGCGAGCGCGGCATCCTTCTCGATGTTCGTGCGGTACTCATCGAGCGTGGTGGCCCCGATGACGTGCAGCTCGCCGCGGGCCAGCGCCGGCTTGACCATGTTGCCGGCGTCCATGCCGCCCTCGGTGCTGCCCCCGGCACCGACGAGCGTGTGCAGCTCGTCGATGAAGATGATCAGCCCGTCGCCGTGATCCCGGATCTCGTTGATGATGTTCCGCATCCGCTCCTCGAAGTCGCCCCGGTAGCGGGTTCCAGCGACCACGCCGGAGAGCTCCAGCTGGACTACACGCTTGCCAGCGAGCGTCTGCGGGACGTCGTCGGTGAAGATCCGTTCTGCGATGCCCTCGACGATCGCGGTCTTGCCGACCCCGGCCTCCCCGATCAGCACCGGGTTGTTCTTCGAACGCCGGGACAGTACCTCGATGGTCTGCTCGATCTCATCATCGCGGCCGATGACCGGGTCGATCCGCCCCTCCCTCGCCAGGGCGGTCAGGTCACGGCCGAACTGGTCCAGGGTCGGTGTGGCCGAGCGGCCGCCCGCCCCTCCGGACGGACCGCCAGATCCTCTGGCGCTCACCATCCTGGCGAGAGCGGCCTGCAGTGCCTCCGGGGTCACCCTCGCGTCGGACAGCATCCGGCCTGCTGACGACTCCGGGTTGACCGCCAGGGCGAACAGGATGTGCTCGGGCCCGATGTAGGTGGACCCGAGTGACCGGGAGATCTGGTGCGCGTCGAGGAGCGCCCGCTTGGCTCCCGGTGTCAGCTGCGGTGGCTGGGCACTCTGCTCGCCACGGGCCTCCCGTTCTTCAATACTGCTGGCCAGCACGTCCGGATCGGCGCCAGCGCGGGCCAGCAGCTGCCGGGTCGGCTCTACCTTGGTCGCCGCCCAGAGCAGCTGAACGGTATCCAGGTTGGTGCCGTCGTGCTCAGCTACCTGTGTCGCTGCGGCAGAGAGCAGCTCGCGGGCCGGCCCGCTCATCAGCCGGGTGATGTCGACGCGGTAACCGCGGCGCAGCTCGCCGCTTCCCGCGCCGTAGATCCGGGCGAGGAAATCATCAAACGGGCTGGGACCGAAGCCTTCAGGGCCGAACAAGCCGCTCATCGCACGTCCTCTCTGCCTCCTGCCGTCTGGGCACCGTCGCCCGGCTTACCGCGTTGCCGTACCCGGGATGGCAGGCCTGACCCCTCGGGCGCCTGGACGGCACCGGCCGGCTGCGCCGGCGCGGATCAGTGGTTCCCGCACGTCAGGAGACGTCGTCAAACGCTTCCGCTTTGGCCGATGTGACCGGGGCAGGTGGGGGTGAAGGGGTGCGTTCGCGCAGGATGGGCGGCTGGTCGTGCGAGCCGGTCAGCAGGTCGACGAGCCGTATCTTCACCCTCATCACCGGGAGACGCAGACGCTGCTCACGCCGCTGGGCCTTGGCGAGCATGCCGGGCCGCGTGCGGTAGCGCCAGCGGGCCCATGGCGAGTCAGGACGGGCAAGCCGGAACGCTCCGAGCACCAGGAGCAAAGGGACGAACACGCCGAACAGGCCGGTCCAGACCTTACCCTTCAGCAGCGTGATCGACGCGAGCACGAACAGCACGGTCCCGGCCACGGCCAGCGCGCCCGCCGAGCCGAGGCCTTCTGGGAGCTTGTGGTACTCGTCCATGCTCTGGACCCCGACCGGGCTGGCCCCGATCAGCAGCAGTGCGGTCAGGCCGGCTGCCACGAACACGGCGTCGATCGACAGCCGCCCCTCATTGCTCCAGTACACGTCCCGAAGGTGCAGGATGAGGGCGAATTCGTCGAGCACCAGCGCCAGGCCCAGCCCGAACAGGGCGGCTGGCACCGATCGCCACGACAGTGAGTGCAACGGCACTATCAGTTCCGCTACGCCGCCGATTGCCATGAACACCACGCCGAACACCATGTGATGCACATGCACAGCGCCCGCGAACACGTTGCCGGGCCACCAGCGGACACGGGCGCGAATAAGCCGGACCGACAAGCGGATGAAGCCAAAGCCGAACAGGAACGCCACGAAGAAGCAGAACAGCGGCAGCCGTCCCGTATGCACGATTTGCGTGTTGAACCAGCCGGACATACCACCCCCACCTGGGGAACCGTCACCGAACGTCGGACGACAGCCCACGGGCCTGGATCAATTTTCGCCTACCCCGAATCCCGCCCGCTAGGCCAGTTGCGCCAGCTCGCCGCACCGGTTCGGTGTGTTGTTACAGCCCAGCGCCTGGCGTTACGTTGAGGCCAGCCGCCGAGCGGCCAGTTTTCCCGCAAACCGGACGGTGGAACGTGACCGGGCTCCTGCGAAAGCAACCAGCGAACCGGCTGCTTTGGGACCGAACATCCGGGAACGGCGATCGTGCCTGGTGAATACCGCATAGGCTACGTGAGCGTGACGGAACCAAGCCAGGCCGCGGATCCGCTCGCGCAGCGCGGTGCGGAACCGCTGCCGAGGCGCGACCCGCTACCGCAACGCGGCCCGGGAGCACTGCCGCAGCGCGCTCCGGGAGCAGCGCCGCAGCGCGGCCAGGGGGCACTCCCACAGCGTGGTCAGGGACCACTGCCACAGCGTGGCCAGGGGGCAGCGGCGCAGCGCGCCGACCCGCTCTCCCGGCGCGAGCCACTCCCGCAGCGTGGCCGGGAACCACTGCCGCAGCGCGGCCCAGAAGCACTGCCGCAGCGCGGCCGGGAACCGATGCCGCAGCGCGGCCCAGAAGCACTGCCGCAGCGCGGCCGGGAACCGATGCCGCAGCGCCTCCCGGAGACACCGCCCCAGCAGGCCGCCGAGCCAGTTCCGCGGCGAGGGCCGGGCGGACTTCCGCAGCGCGGACCGGCACGGGATCCCCTGCCGCAGCGCGGCCCGGAAGCACTGCCCCGGGGCTACCCGGAGCCCCTGCCGCAGCGCGGACCGGAGCCTTTGCCGCGGCGCGGACCAGACCCGCTGCCGCAGCGCGGACCAGACCCGCTGCCGCAGCGCGGCCCGGGAGGACTGCCGCAGCGTGGCGGCGGGGATCCGCTGCCGCGGCGAACCGGCCGGACCCGCCGGTCGGGCCGTCATCGCAGCCCGGACCGCCTGAGCCTGCCCTCGGACGCACCGATCCTGGTGCTCGCCGTGCCCGGCAGCGCCAGCCCGGCCAGCGAACAGATCAGCGCTGAGGTCGTCAGCGCCGCCAGAGTGTCCTGCCCGGGCGCGGACGTCCAGGTGGCCTATGTCGAGGGCGGCGGGCAGGGCGTCAATGACGTGCTGGCCGGTGTCGCAGAGCGGCCGTACGCGGCCCTCGCGGTCCTGGTCCCGCTGCTCGCGTGCCCGAATCCCCGGGTGGACGCGGCGCTGGAGCGTGCCGTCGCCGGGGCAACAGGGGACGTCATGGTGGCCGAGCACCTGGGCCCGCACCCGCTGCTGGCGGAGGCGATGCACGCACGCCTGGCCGAGGCTGGTCTCGCCCGGGCGGGCCGGGCCCGCGGGCTGTCCATCATCACCGCCGCGAACGGGGTGCTTGTGCTGGCCGACCGCGGCGACGACGCCGTTCGCGCGGCCGGGGTGACCGCCGTCCTGCTGGCGGGAAGGCTGGCCGCTCCGGCAGCTCACGCGTCCATCGATGACCCGCAGGGCATCGCTACCGCGATAGCGCGGCTGCGCGACGCGGGTGCCTCACGCGTGGCCATCGCGCCGTGCATCATCGGGCCCGAGACCGATCCCGCGGAGCTGGACGCCGTCGCCTCGGCTACCGGCGCGGTCTGTGCTCCGCCGCTCGGCGCGCACCCGGCGATCGCCCAGCTCGTCGCCATGCGTTACGGCGCTGCTCTGGCCGGGCTGCGCCCGGCCGACTCCATTGGCTGACCGGAGAACGCACCGGACTACCGCACAGCGAACAGGCCATTGACAAGGACGATGCCGCTGCGCTGAAGTTCCTACTGCGGGCGCCGCTGCGGCAGGTGTGTCCTGCTCCGTCCGGCCCAGCCGTCTGCTTCCTGCAATTGCCTGCTACCGAAACAGGCCGACATATCGCCCAGAGAGGGGTGAGCGGCAGTGAGCGAATGGGACGCAACATCGTATGAGGGCAAGCCAACTATCCTCCGGGTCGTCCGCGATGAAGCGGAGAATTTCTTCGCGCTGGCTGAGCAGTCTGGAGCCTGGGACGCCCCGACCGCCTGCGAGAGCTGGAGGGTCAAGGACGTCGTCGGTCACCTAATCGACACCACCGAGGGCTACTTCAACTCCTTTGACATCGCCCGCAACGGCGCGGAGACGCCGCAGGCCTACGGGCTGGCCGGAATGCACGAGCGGGCCGGGGAGTCGGCGCAGCAGTTCCACGACCTGTCACAGGCCGCGACGATGGAGCGGGCGCGCGCCGACCTGGAGAAGCTGATGGGCATCCTCGAGCCGCTGACGGCCGAGGAATGGAGCGGGATGATCGTCCCGCACTTCTACATGGGCCCAGTGCCTGCGTTCTTCTATGCCGCAGGCCAGCTCATGGACTACGGGGTCCACTCCTGGGACATCAAGCAGGGAACCGGAAAGAACCACGGGATCTCCGGCGACGCCGCTGACTTGCTGGTGCCGTTCATGTTCGTGCTGTGGCAGTCGACGATCAAGCCCGATGCTGACCTCAGCCCGTTCACGATCGGCGTCCGGGTCACCGGCCGCAACGCCGGCGAGTACCGGGTCTCAGTCAGCGACCAGGGCATGCAGTTCGAGCCGGGCAGCGTCGACGACCT
The DNA here is from genome assembly GCA_963815375.1 of uncultured Actinomycetota bacterium. Classification (GTDB taxonomy): domain Bacteria; phylum Actinomycetota; class Actinomycetes; order Streptosporangiales; family Streptosporangiaceae; genus JASHPR01. The sequence goes on from CAWFGX010000003.1 coordinate 18,421, forward strand.
TCCGGCAGTCATCGACTTCGACGCCGGAAGCCTGGTGCTTACCACCTTCGGCCGCATCAACGGCGGCACAGTCCGCGGCGACGGCGCCCTGGCCGAGCGCTTCCTCAACCTCTTCTACAGGATCTAGCACGACCGAGCGGTCTTGAGGTCCAGCACACGTCTGAGTACCGGGCGTGCTTCGGGTCGTGTCCGGCGACGCGTTCAGCGTGCCGGACACGCCCGGCATGCCCGGGCTGTTCAGTGCGCGGAGCAGCCGAATGGGGCGTGAGCGTCCGCCGCCTCCTGCCACCGCAACTGGACCGCCAGCTGACCGGCTGAGGGTGCGTGCACGTAGAAGGCGGGCGCGCCCTGGTGGTATGTCTGGATGAACTCTCCGCGCCGGGCCGCGTGCCACCCGGAGCCCTGGTCTGCCCAGATCCGCCAGCGCGGGAACAGCTCTGCCAGTACCTCAACGCCGGCCTCGGATAGCACTGCTGCGCCCATCTGGCACGCGTCTCCTTCTGGCTCGCTTTCCACCGTGGCCGAAGGCCACGATGCGGTCTTATCACCCTGCGCGCCCGGGATGCTGGGCGATTTAGGATTCCGCGTCGTATTCGCCTGGCTGATGGCCGGCCGGGAGACGGTGCTTGGCTACCCGCGACGTTGGTGTGCGCGGCAGGTCGTCGATGAGCTGCCAGTAGCGGGGCACTTTGTAAGCGGCGAGCCTGGCCGCGGCGAAGGAGCGCAGCTCGGTGAAGTCCGGGGTCAGCCCGTCGGCGGCCACCACGAACGCCTTGACGTCTTCCTCGGACAGTTCGGACGGCACCCCGACCACTGCGCACTCGTGCACGGCGGGGTGGGCCTGAAGGACCTCCTCGACCTCGAGCGGTGACAGGTTCTCGCCGCGGCGGCGCAGCACCTCCTTCTGCCGGCCCACGAACGTGTAGTTCCCGTCACCGCCCACCGTGGCCAGGTCGCCGGTGCGCAGCCAGCCGTCATGGAACAGCGCCGCGGTCTCTTCCGGCATGCCCCAGTAACCGGGGGTGAGTACCGGGTTGCGCAGCTCGATCTCGCCGGTCCCGCCCGCACCGAGGACACTGCCGTCCTGGCCGACCACGCGCGCCTCGTTGATCGGGCCGAGAACGGGGTGCTGGCGCACCGAGCCCAGCGTGCCGTACGGCCGGGTCCCCCGCGCCCAGATCAGGCCGTACGGGGACTCTGACATCGCATAGCCGTTGACGATCTTGATGCCGAATCGGCGCTCCATCTCCAGCTGGCGCTCCCGCTCGGGCGCGGGCCCGTTGTAGCACAGCCGCAACGGCGTACTGGCGTCATCGGCGCGCCGTGGCTGGTTTATCAGCATCTCCAGCATCGCGCCGATCGCGTTGAACTCTGTAGCCCCGTGCCTGCGGGCGGCATCGAGGAATCCGCTGGGTGAGAACCGCGGCAGGAGCACCAGGCCAGCGCCGCAGGCCAGCGAGCCCATCACCGAGTAGGCGGGAGCGTTGACATGAAACAGCGGCAGCGACGTCATCAGGCGGTCGGCCGCCGTCAGTTCCATCCAGAACGGAAAGCCCTCCCCCGCCATCGCGTACGCCCGGTGGGTCTGCATGACCAGCTTGGACCGCCCGGTGGTGCCCGACGTCGGGATCAGCACAGCCAGGTCACCGGGCCCGACGACATCCGGCAGGCTGCCGGGGCGGCCATTGGCCACGGCCGCGCCGGCAAGCTCGTCGCAGTCCAGCACGCCGGGTTCCGGCAGGTCGGTCCGGGCCTCGGCGACTAGCGAGGCCAGTCCGGCGTCGGTGATCAGCGCCCCCGGCCTGACCTGGCGGACCAGCCCGGCCAGCTCGGGCGGGGCGCTGCGCGGGTTCACGGTCACAGCTACCGCGCCCATCGTGGTCAGGGCTAGCCAGCACAGCAGGTAGGGCGGCGTGGTCCGCGCGGTGACCATCACCATGTCGCCCCGCCGGACGCCAGCGTCGCCCAGCGCGCCGACCAGGCCCGCCACGATCGCGACGGCGCCGGCGAAGGTCAGCGGCTCGGTATCGTCGGAGCGCAGCCACACGCCGCCGGGGTCCCGCTCGGCCGCGGCTGCGAGTAGCCGCGGGATCGTGCCGGCGTAGCTGGTCACCTGGGCCGGATCAGCGGTCATGCCAGAGACGATACGGCCATCCGTTTCAGCACTGTCATGCTCACGTAGTCCTTGTCCGGGCCAAGCGCCCGCCAGCGCTCCTCCAGCAGATCCGGCGAGAGCACCCGGAACGTCACCACGTAGTCGTCACGGCCGGCGCACACGTGCTTGGCCCGCCAGCGGCCTGAGGCGAGGTCGAGATGGTAGAACGCGCGTCCGTCGGCGAACCGCACGTCCACCGCGCCGCCAGGAAGCCCGCGGAAAACAAGCGTACGGAACGCTGGCCCGGCGTGGCCGCCGAAGCGGAGCTCGCCCCGCTCGGTGTAGCGCAGCACCGCCGGCTCGCTGGTGGCCGCGAACTCGGCCTGGCCAGTGAACGTTCCGCAGCAGCCGCTCCGGTAGTCGGTCAGCCGCCGGTCCAGATGCCAGGCGCCGCGCAGGAGCGCCAGCGTGCCGCGATCATGCCTGGCCACGCGCTGCGGCATCCGGTAAGGTCCGACCGAATCCCCCCTCACCCCCACCTCCCGTCACTAGTGAGGCATGACCCTTATGTCGCAATCGGCCGTGCTGCGCAGGCCCGCCCCCCTAGTCCTCGCCGACCTGCTTCCAGGCGCTCTGGTACGAGACATTCTCCTCGTCGTAGGCGCCGCGGGGTTCGTGGGCGGGCTCGCCCAGATCTCCATCCACCTGTCGTTCACGCCAGTCCCCATCACTGGCCAGACGCTGGGGGTTCTGCTGGCCGGGACGGCGCTTGGGTGGCGGCGTGCCGCGGCTGCCATGGCCCTGTACGCGGTCGCTGGCATCGCAGGGGTGCCCTGGTTCGCCGGCCATGCTCACGGCTATGTGGGTGCGTCGTTCGGGTACATCATCGGGTTCTTCCTCGCCGCGGCTCTGTGCGGCGCGCTCGCTGAGCGGGGGGCCGACCGGTCGGTGCTCAGGTCGGTGCCGGCGATGCTCGCAGGGGAGGTCGTGATCTACGCGGCCGGTCTCACCTGGCTGGCCCTTGACCTGCACCTCGGCGCCTCGGCGACGATCCATGAGGGGCTGACCCCGTTCCTCGTCGGCGACGCAGTCAAGGCTGTCATTGCGGCGGGCCTGCTTCCTGCGGCGTGGCGGCTGGCAGGTCGCCGGGCGGCGCCGGACCAGCACTCAGCGGGGCCCGGGCCGGGCGAGGGCACAGTAGCCGCCGAGCCGCCAGCCTCCTGCGGCCGGAGGCCGCGGGAGAGCACCTCCAGCATGTCGTCGATGACGTCCGGCGGGACCTGCCCGCCCGCGGTCCAGTCGGCCCAGCGCATGCCGATGAAGTTGCCGACGCCGGTGTACAGGTAGGCGATCACCTCAGGGTCATAACGCGCGTCCACCTCGCCGGCCAGCTGGGCCCGGCGGACCCCGCGGGCGTAGCCGCGAGCCAGCCGCTCGTAATACTCGCGGAACAGCCCGGGATCGACGAACTCCGACTCGCGCACGATGCGGTCGATCCACGGCCGCCGGGACAGCATCTCGAAGAAGGCGCCGAAGCTGGCGCGCTCTCTCGCCCGCTGGTCACCGGGTGCCTGTTCCAGGGCAACACGCATCGCTGCCCGCAGGTCGGCGTTGATCTGGCGCACCACGGCCGCGAAGATGTCTGACTTCGAGTTGAAGTGCAGGTAGAAGCTGCCAGTGGCGATCCCGGCCCTGGCGCAGATCCCGGCCACGCTGGTCCTCTGGTAGCTGCGTTCGCCGAACAGTTGCTCTGCAGCCGACAAGAGCCGCTCAGCTGGTGGTTTGTCATTAACCACTGCTGGCTTGCGGTTCGCTGCGACGGTCGCAATGTGCTTCGCAGCTCGCCTTGAGGGCACCCCTCGGCCCTCCGGCTCGGTCATGCTCGGGCTCCGTTCTGAGGCCGGAACGGATCGCCGGCGCCGTTCACCGGCCCAGGCCGCTGCCCGCCCGTGAGCTGGCACGGGCGGGCAGCGACCGGGCTGCGGTCAGGGCGACGGGATCCCGCTGGCGGGCGCCGCGGGCTGCGCCGTCGTGAAGGTATTGATCGCTCCGGTCGGGCTGGTGTCGGTAACCTGCACGGGCCCGGTCTGAACCAGGACGCCGTTCTTGATAACGCCCATGTAGGCGCCGGTGATGCCGTCGTGATTGGTTGCGGAATAAGCGTAGGGCGCCACGGCGACTCCCTGCGGGAGCCCGCCGTTGATGGCGCTGACCAGGTCCTGCCGCGTCGGATTGCGCCCGGCCTTGAGCATGGCCTGTACGAACGTGTAGGCGGCCGACATGCCGTAGAGCACGTTGCCGTCCATTGGCAGGCTCGGGATGTACTGGTTGTGGATCTTCGTGAACAGGCTGATCCAGCTGTTGCCGGTGTCGCCGAGCGTCGGCAGGTAGCCGTCGGTGATGATGCCCTGGGTCAGCTGGTTACCCTGCACCGTGGCACCCCCCTGCTTGGCGAAGGACTGGAGCAGGCCGGCCAGGGTGATCGGGTCCGAGCCCACATCGCTGACCACGAGCTGCGGGCTGAAGCTGACCTTGAGGCTGGTCAGCTGCAGCAGCGCGGTGAAGGCGGGAACGGAGAACGAGACGACTACCTGCGCTCCGGCTGCCTTGAGCGCTGTGACCTGCGGCTCGACGTTGGTGACCGTCGGGTTGTAGCTCTCCTGGGCAACAACCTGTGACTTGGGAATCTCGTAGTTCAGGCCCTTGACCCCGTCCATGCCGAACTCGTCGTCCTGGTAGAAGTAGCCGATCTTCATGCCCGCGAAATGCTGCTTGATGTAGGCGCCTAGGATCTTGCCCTCGCGGATGTAGTCGATCTGCCAGCCGAACGTCTGCGGGTAGCTAGACGGGTTGTTCCAGCACTCGCAGCCCGAGGCAACGAACACGTCCGGCACCTTGGAGCTGTTGAGGTAGTTCACAACCGCCAGGTGCGTCGGGGTGCCCAGCCCGTTGAAGATCGCGTAGACGTTGTCCTGGAGTACGAGCTGGTGTACCACCGTCGAGGTGATGGTGGGGTCGTACTGGTCGTTCAGGTACTTGTACGAGATCTTGCGGCCGTAGACGCCGCCGTGAGCGTTGACGTACTGGAAATAGGCGTTGGACGCTGGCGCGATCTCGTCGTAGCCGGGCGCGGCCACCCCGGTCAGCGGCTGATGGCTGCCGATCAGGATCTGCGAGGCCGTGATGCCAGGGGCCGAGGCAGTGAGCGCTCCGCTGGACGAGCTTGGGCTGCTGCTTGACGAGCTGCAGGAGGCCAGCACCAGTGCTACGGCCGTGATCGCTGCTGCGAGACTCGCCCGATATGGTCTTCTCATGTGGTGCCTTCTTCCTGGTGTTCGCTGGCCGGCCGACGTCGGCGCAGCGCGGTGAACGGCGCGGCCGCAGTGGGCGCGGCTGGCCGGAAGAGGCGGCGCAGGCCGCCCTGGATGCCCGCCGGGAAGACGAGCATGACGACGATCAGCACGACCCCGTAGGCGGCGACCGGCACGTAGGAGCTAGTCCCGCTGGAAAGGCCGTGGCTGACCGCCACGTTGGTGAGATAGCTGGGAACCAGGACCAGGACCAAGCTCCCCCACACCGCGCCGGCCAGGCTGCCGAGGCCGCCCAGCACGGCGGCGGTAAGCAGGCCGATGGAGAGGGTGAGCGTGTAGGCGCCGGGGCCGACGATCCCGGTGACCGTGGCCAGCAGCGCTCCGCCGAGGCCGGCGCAGGCGGCGCTGACCACGAACGCGAGGACCTGCAGCCTGGCGACGTTGAGGCCGGACAGCGACGCGGCCACCTCGTCGTCGCGCACCGCGCGCCAGCTGCGGCCGATCCGGCTGCGGCCGATGTTGGCCAGCAGGATCAGGATGATCAGGGCGGAGGCGCAGGTAACCCACGCGACCCAGCGCTCCGGCGGGAAGCTGGCACCGAGGAAGGACGGGGTGGTGATCGATACCGACAGGCCCTGGTCGCCACCGAACACGCCCGGGTACTGGTTGGCCACCGTGGGCAGGGCAACAGCGAGCATCAGCGTGGCACCAGCCAGGTACGGCCCGCGCAGCCGGGCTGCGGCAAGCCCGAAGATCGCGCCGCCGACCGCGGCGATCGCTGTGCTCGCCACGAGCACCAGCGCCAGGTTCCACTTCTGGTGCAGCATCAGCAGCGCGCAGGCGTAACCCCCGACCGCCATGAACGCGCCGTTGCCCACTGAGATCTGGCCGCTGAGCCCGATCAGGACTGTGAGCCCGGCGACGGCAGCGACGTACGCCGCGACCTCCGCCATCTGGTAATCGCGGTAGCCGCCAAGCTGGATGGACAGCAGCGCCAGAACGACGGCCACGCAGATCGCGGCTCCCAGGTGGCGGGCAAGGGTCACGAGATCACACCCTCCGGGCCGCGCCAGCCGCCAGCAGCCCGGACGGCCGGATCATCAGTACCAGGGCGAGCGCCACCAGCCCGTAGACCAGGACCAGGTCACTGCCCAGGTAACCACTGGCGTAGCTGAGCACGACCCCGAGCAGGACGCCGCCGAGCACCGCGCCGACTGGGCTCTCCAGGCCGCCGATCACGGCGGCCGTGAACCCGAGCACGAAGATCGAGTCCATGCTGTTGGGGTAGAGGAACGTCGACGGGGTGACCAGCACGCCGGCCAGTGCGCCGAACAGCCCGGCAAGGGCCCAGCCGAGCGTGAGCACCCGCCCGACCCTGACGCCGAGCAGCCTGGCCACACCCGGGCTGAACGCCGCGGCACGTAGCCGCAGGCCTACCGGCGTGTACCGGAAGACCAGCGCCAGAGCGAACGCCCCGCCAAGCACGGCGGCAGCCGTGAACACGTCGGCCGGGGAGATCCCGAGTGCAAATGTGCCGACCTTCAGGCCTTTCACCGAGAACGCGGCGGGGAACGAGCGGTACTGGCCGCCGTAGATCAGCCCGGCGAGCCCCTCCAGGAAGATCAGCAGGCCGATGGTCACGATCACCGAGTTCAGCGCTGGCTTGCCGGACGTCGGCCGGATGACCGCTCGCTCGCAGGCCGCGCCGAGGACCAGGCCTGCCGCCAGCGCCACGAAGAAGCCCGCCCAGTAGTTCCCGGTATGCCTGATCACCACGTACGCGACGTAGGTGGTGAACATGGCCATCCCGCCCTGGGAGTAGTTGAGCACCCGGGTCCCGCGCCAGATCAGCACCAGCGACAGGGCGATGGCGGCGTAGATCATGCCGATGCCGATCCCGCCGAGACCGAACTCAACGAATTCCTGCATCTGAACCCTCTAGCCTCCTAGAACCCCAGGTAGTGACGGCGGAGCCCGGTGTCGGCCGCGAGGCTTGCCGCGGCATCCTCGGCCACGACCTTGCCGAGGTTGAGCACCAGTCCCCTGTCGGCGATGGCCAGCGCGCTGCGGGCGTTCTGCTCGACCAGCAGAACGGTTAGCCCCGCGTCGTCGCGCAGCTGCCGAATCAGGTCCATGACCTGGGCGACCATCCGTGGCGCCAGGCCGAGTGATGGCTCGTCGAGCAGCAGCACCCGCGGCGCGGCCATCAGCGCCCGGGCGATGACCAGGATCTGCCGCTCCCCGCCGGACAGCGTCGCGGCCGCCCGTTTCCTCCGCTCGGCCAGGACCGGGAAGCGCCGGTAGATATCGGCCAGGGCAGCCGTGCGCTCACTGCGCCCGGGCCTGATAAGGCCGCCGAGGCGCAGGTTCTCCTCCACTGTCAGCTCGGTGATGACGCCCTGGCCCTCGGGCACATGGGCAACACCAGCCCGGGCAATGTCCTCTGGATGCCGGCGCGCCATGTCGGTGCCACCGACGAGAACGCTTCCGCGCCGCGGCCGTATAAGCCCGCTGATCGCACGCAGCAGCGTGGTCTTGCCGGCGCCGTTGGCGCCGAGCACCGCAGTGATCGTGCCAGGCATGGCCGAGACCGAGACGCCGTCGAGGACCGGCGCCCCGCCGTACCCGGCCACGATGCCGTCGACGGCGAGCGCACCGGCGCGGGTCACGGCCAGCTCAGTCATGGCCAGCCTCCGCGGACCGCCCGGCTCCCTGTGGCCCCTCCGAGGCCTGCCCGGCGGCCTCCTCGGACCGCCCGGCTCCTGCCGCCCCGTCCTCCTCAGCTCCGAGGTACGCGGCGGTCACCGCCGGATCGGCCTGCACCTGCGCTGGCGGGCCAGCAGCAATGAGCCTGCCGAAGTCCAGCACGAAGATCGTGTCGCAGACCGACATCACCAGGTCCATCCGGTGCTCGATCACCACCACGCCAGCCTCGGCCGCGCACTGCCTGATCAGCTCGCCGAGCTCGGCAAGCTCCCGCTCGGGCAGGCCGCTCGCGGGCTCGTCGAGCAGCAGCAGCCGCGGGTGCCCAACAAGGGCGCGGGCCAGTGCGACTCGCTTGCGCAGGCCGTACGCCAGCGTCCCCGGCATCCGGTCGGCCAGGTCAACGATGCCGACCAGGCCGAGTGCCGTCAGCGCCCGCTCCCGCAGCCGTCGCTCATCGCGGTCGGACCAGGGCAGGCCAAGCAGGCCCGACCAGAAGCCGGCGCGCCCCAGATGACTTGCGCCGACCATGACGTTCTCGACCACTGACAGGCCGCTGAACATGCCGACGCCCTGCAGCGTCCGGGCGACCCCCAGGCCGGCGAGCCTGTGCGGCCTGATCCCTGTGAGCTCGTTCCGTCCGAAGAAGATCGTTCCAGATGCGGGCCGGACGAACCCGCACACGGCGTTCAGCAGCGTGGTCTTGCCCGCCCCGTTCGGGCCGATGATCCCGGTCACCTGGCCCGGCGCGGCGCTGAGCGAAACGCCATCGAGCGCTGTCAGGCCGCCGAAGCGCACCGTCACGCCCCTGACATCCAGGACTCCGGCGGCAGCCGTGGACGGCCCGGCCAGCGCGTCTTCCGATGAACTACCATTCATCCAGCTAATCCCCGCTTTCAGAGGCATAACTAGCTGGTCCTGAATAGTGATTCAGTACCCACTGGGGGGTCGGTGGCCAGAGGGTGCGGGGAAGGTGTTGCGGATTCGTTGCCGAACCGAGATCTTGGCCGGAGAGCGCCGCCCGCCCGGCTGCGGACCTTCAGCTGCGCGCACCGTCGTCGCGACCGGGATGGCAGGCGGCACGGCCCTGGCGGGCCCATGGGAGAGGCCGGCAGCGTCCGCACCGGCCAGACGCTGCCCGCTTGAATCAACGTGGTTGATACTGAGGACTTCCGGCAGGTGGCGGTTCCTTGGTCCTCAAGCTACTGCGCTATGCCAGGCGAGCTCGATTGCCGGGCTCGGGGCTGGGATCAAGGTTTGGGCTCGTTAGCCAGCGCTCAGGCTGGTGCGCCGGATCAGGCACCACACGACGGCGACGGTGATCGCGCCGAGGGCGAAATAGCCGCAGGCCAGGATGAGGTGGAAGTCGGGAATCCGGCTCCCCGGCTGATAGCGCAGGGCTTCCATAAGGTGGTGTTGCGCCCTGCAGGGGTCGCTGTTCGCTGACGGGCACAGCGACTGCACGGCGGCGGGGTTCATGGCGTGGCCGGACGCGTCGTAGATCGTGTTCATGCCCTGGTAGATGACCAGGATGTTGGCGCCCAGCCGGGAGGTGAAGTCCTGGTTGCCGCTGATGGGGACCCGGGCTGTCAGCGGCGTCATGAGGGTCGGATACTGCCACAGGACAAGGAAGAGGACGGCGATGTACCCGGTGAGCGCGGTGAAGATGGCGGGCAGGGTGCGGCGGTACGCGGCGCCCAGCGCCACGCCGACGGCGAGCCACGCCATGGTCTGCACCAGCGGCAGCATGCCGGTGACCAGGAACCCGGCGCCGGAGCCCAGGGAGAACAAGCTCTTCCCGGTCGCGATGCTCACTATGTGGGCCAGGTGGTCGGCAGCGGCGGACACCGCCGCTGCCGCCGCTGCGGTCGGGACGCCGAGCAGCGCGAACTTGGTCCACAGCCAGCGCTGCGGGGTGATGTCCTGGCTCCAGGCCAGCAGCAGGGTGCGCTGCTCGTGTTCGCGGGCCAGCAGCGGGGCGCCGACGAACACGCCGGCCAGCAACGGCAGGAACAGCACGATGATGGTGAGGTAGATCGACAGATTGGTGAGTCCGAAGAGGCCTGTGAGGGACGCGGCCTGGGCCGAGCCGGGCGGGCAGGCTGTGTTCTTGCACTCCTGGTTGATCGTCGCGATGCGCGCGGCGACGTAGAGCATGGAACCGGTGACCATGCCGGCGACTGCCAGGCCCGCGACGATGACCGGGCGGTGTTGACGCCAGGTGAGCCAGATCAGGTCGGCCAGGCGCGCGCCGCCGCGTCCCCGGCTGCGATACGCCGCAGGGGTAGCAGAACCGGGTGTGCTCAGTGCGCTCATACGGCGGCCTCCAGGACTCGGGGCGGCTTCGCGGACGTCTTGAGGTAGGTGATGGTCAGTTGCTCGAGGGTCACCGGCCCGCTGCTCCACCCCGGGGCGACAGCGGAGGGCACGGCCTGGCTAGGCAGCCGGACGATGAAGGTGGACTGGCGCTCGGTGTGCTGGGCCCGGACGATCTCGCCGGGGCACGGTGGCAGGTCCGCGCGGGGGCCAGCCAGCCGCACATGGCCGGCGAGCAGTTCCTCGATGTCACCGGTCAGCACCGGCCGGCCAGCAGCCAGCAGCAGCAGGTACTCAGCTACCCCGGCGAGCTCGGCCACGATGTGGGTCGAGAGCATCACGGTCATGCCGCTGTCGGCGACCTCGGCTATCAGCTCCCCGGTGACCTCGCTGCGGGCGACGGGGTCCAGATTCGACAGCGGCTCATCCAGCAGCAGCACATCGGGGCAGCCGCCGAGCGCGACCGCGAGGGCGACCTGGGCGCGCTGCCCGCCGGACAGCCGGCCGCAGCGCCGCTGGAGCGGCACCTCGAAGCGATCCAGCCAGTTCACCGCCCGCCGCTGGTCCCAGACGCGGTTGGTGTGCTGCCCGAACTTCAGCATGTCGGCAACGGTGAAGTCGCGGTAGAGCGGCTTGTCCTGGGCGAGGATGGCGACCCGGTGCGCGGTGTCGGCCGGGCGGGGCCGACGGTGCGGGTCAACGCGTTGCCCGCCGGCCAGGACCTCACCGCTGGTGGCCGGCAGCAGCCCGGCGGCGATGCTCATCAGCGTGGACTTGCCCGCGCCGTTGGCCCCGACCAGCGCGATGATGCGGTGCGCGGGCAGCTGGAAGCTGCACTCGCTCAGCGCCACCACGTCGCGGTAGCGCTTGGTCAGGCCCCTGGCCTCCAGGGCGCTCGGCTCCTCGCTCACGCCGCACCTCCGATCCCGGCGGCACGCGGTGCCACTTCTGCACCGGCGGCCCGCCGTGCCGGACCGGGATCTCCGGCTCGTGGCGCGCCCGCTGCCTGCTGGGCGAGCACGGAGGCCACAAGCGCCTGGACGTCCTCGTCTTCGAGTCCTGCCTCGCGCGCCTGATCCAGCCAGCGTGACAAACCGCCCCGCAGCCGGGCCATGACGTGGGGATCAGCAGATCCCAGAGTGCCGGTGACGAACGTCCCAGAACCCTGCCGGGACTCGGCGAGCCCGGACATCTCCAGCTCGCGATACGCCTTGAGCACGGTGGCCGCATTCACTGTGCACGAGGTGACGACCTCTCGCACGGTTGGCAGCCGGTCACCGGGATGCAGCAGACCCAGCCGCATCGCCTCCCGCACCTGGCGCACCAGCTGCGCATAGACGGGCACGCTGCCCGCCTTATCGACATGGAAGTCGATCACACTGCACGTCCCTTCCCGGACGGGACCGGCCGAAAGATTGTTATGGTCATGTATAACACTGAATGACTTGCGGGCGCAAGCCGATCACTCGCGATACGGCACAGCAGCCAGGAACGTCGGGCAGCACCGTCTCTCAAGGGGTCGGACTGCTGCCTCTGGTGACCTGGACGAGGTGTTCGGATCGCAGGTGCGCCCATGACCAGCTTCTTCTACGACCCGTTCACGGTGCTGGGGCTGCCGGTCAGCGCGGAGCTGACCGACGCGCAGGTCCGCGACGCCTGGCGTGCCATCGCCACCACCACGCACCCCGACCTGCCAGACGGCGGCGACCCAGCGCGCTACTCCGCCGCATCCGCCGCCTACGCCGCGCTGCGCACTCCGTGGGCACGCTCGGAGGCTTACGCCGACCTGATGGACGCCGCCCCGTCAGGCCCTGGCCACAAGACCTGCTCCCGCCCGCGCCAGTCCCGACCGCCGACCTGCCGCCTCCCCATCCTCGGAGACAAGCTGGCCGGCGCCCCACCCCGGCTCCTCCAGCAGCTCTGCCAGGCCTTCGACGTTCAGATCCTCTACAAGAAGAACACCCACCAGGTCAGCATCAGCATCAGCATCACCATCACCGACAGCACCCCCCACGCCGTCGCCGCCATCATCGCCGCCGCCGGCATCGAACCCAGCACCCCTGCCGCGACCGGCCCAGACACCAGCCAGTCCCATTTTTCGGATTTAGCTCAAGCCCCTATGTGACCATCAATCAACCAAATTATCGATTTAGGTCCTGTTCCAGGCCGTCTTGGGGTATTTCGGAGGTAAGAATTTTGGAACTGCGCCTTTCCGGAACACTGCACGTTGACCGAATCCGCTAGTTGCGGACACGAGACGGGCTAGCGGAAGGGGCCCAGTTGCGGTTTCTGGAGATCCGGAAACCAAGGACGGCGCCCGGCCGGGCACTCCCGGCTTCCGGAGCCTGGCTACGACAGTTCCCCGTGCCGCCTTACCAGCTCGGTGAGTGCCGCCAGCTCGCTGCCGAGCGCCGCGCGGCCCTGGCGCGTGATGCGCACACGCGTCCTCGCCCTGCGGCCCTCGTACCCCTTCACAACCTGGACGAGTCCCGCCTCCTCGAGCACCGTCAGGTGCCGCGACAGGTTGCCGGGTGTCAGACCAAGAGCCTGCTGGAGGTAGCCGAAGTCGGCCAGTTGCGCCTCGGCGGTGATCGTGAGGATGCCCAGCCGGTGCCGCTGGTGCACCAGGTCATCGATCCCGTTGGTCGGGTGCCCGCCTGCTGGCTGTCTGGCCGCCGAGTCGTCGCTGCCCGACTGACCTGCGGCCGAATCGCCATTGGCAGGCCCCGCCGCCGAACCGCCATTGGCCGGCTGACCTGTGACTGGACCACCATTGGCGGGCTGACCCGCGGCCGAGTCTCGCCCCGCTGGCCGTGCCGGGCCTGCGGGCTCGCCGTCCTGCCCTGCAGCTGCGCTCATGCGGGGTCTCCGGAACTGGCTGCCACCTGCCTGCGCCGCGCGGCGGCGGCAGCGATCCCAGCCGCGCCGCCCGCGACCAGCAGCACCCCAGTGGGGAGCAGCACGTTGGGCAGGATGGCCTGCCAGTCGTAGCCGGCCGGATTCCAGCCGAGCCGGTACAGGACGTTCTCGACGTCGTACAGGTTCGCCAGCAGCGCGGCCCCGGTGTAGAGGAGCGCGGTCACCGCCAGTGCCGTGCTCCGCTCGGCCCAGGCCAGCACCCACAATCCAGCCGCGATGATCAGGAACGGGAACAGGCCCCGGACCACCAGGTCGCCCGGCCACGCCACGCTGAGCCAGTGCAGCGCGGAGAACCGCGACAGCGGCGGGAGCAGCAGCGCGAGCACGGTCAGCACCACCCCGGTGACCACGTAGCCGCGCGCCGGCGTCTGCAGCCCGGCTCGGCGCGCATGCCGCCGGTACCACAGCGCGCACAGCAGGTACCCGCCAACCAGCGCGACCAGCCAGTAGTAGCCAAGGAAGAAGCTGCCCTGTATCGGTGCGCCGCCGAGGACCGGCAGTGTCGGCCCCGAGGTCAGCATCACCACGCCAGAGCCTGATGTGCCGCCAGCCGCTGCCGGTGGGGCCGTGAGGTACAACGGGATCGCTGCGCAGCTCAGCACGCCGAACAGCAGCAGTGGAAGCCAGTACGCGTGCCTGGCCGACCTGGCCCGCCGCCGCAGCACCGCCAGCTCGTCCAGCAGCCTGGCCGAATCTTGAGTACCGACGAGTCCGGCTTCGCCGCCCGGCTCCTGCTCGTTGCCGCCGGAGCCCTCCGGACCGCTCGGTTCGGCGTTCTCCCCGTCGCGCATGCGCGCCTCCTTACTGTGTTGCCAAGAACTTTGCATCGCCAAGTGCTTGCTGTCAATCCACTTCTGAAATGAGGCAGCATGGAGGCGTGGATTACGCGGCGACGACGCCACCGCCGGCTGTGGATGGGAGTTTGAGGCACACCCAACTGCATCAAAACGGCATTCATGGCGACGGGCTCACCAGCACGCTCACTGAGCTGGGCGAGCTGATCACGGCTGGTGACATTCTGGTCCTCAGCGGAGCCGGGCTGTCGACAGAATCGGGCATACCGGACTACCGGGGGCCGACTGGGCTGGCCCGGCGAGCGGAGCCAATGACCTACCAGACGTTTCGGGGCAGCGCAGCGGCCCGTCGCCGGTACTGGGCTCGCAGCCATCAGGGCTGGCGGCACGTGGCCCGCGCGATTCCGAACGCTGGGCATCGGGCAGTCGGCGAGCTGGAGCGGCGCGGCCTGCTCGCCGGGATCATCACGCAGAACGTGGACGGCCTGCACCAGGCTGCCGGGGCTCAGCACGTCGTCGAACTGCACGGCAGCCTTGACCGCGTAGTCTGCCTCGACTGCGGGGAGCGGAGCTCCCGCGACGAACTCGACCGGCGGCTGCGGGCCGCCAACGCCGACTGGGGCGCGCTGGTCACCCAGGTCAACCCGGACGGTGATGCTGTCGTTGACGATGAGCATGCCGAGCGCTTCGCGGTCGTGGACTGCGAGAGCTGCGGCGGGGTGCTCAAGCCGGACGTGGTGTTTTTCGGCGAGAACGTTCCGCGGCCCCGCGTCGAGCATTGCTATGCGCTGACCGAGCGCGCGAGCACGCTGCTGGTGCTCGGATCCTCGCTGGCGGTGATGTCCGGCTACCGTTTCGTGCGGCACGCGGCAAAGCTGGCGGTACCCGTCGCGATCATCAACCAGGGCCCGACGCGCGGCGACGCGCTGGCCCGGCTCATCCTCGATGCCCCGCTCGGCGAGACTCTTACCGCACTCACCGCACGATGATCCCCGATCAGCCGGGCGTCAGGCGTAAAACTCAGCGGGCTGCGGCGCGGCGGGCGACGTCGCCGATGACCGCGACAAGCTCGGCCGGGCGCGACCACATCGGCCAGTGACTGGTCGGCAGGTCGACATAGGTGACGTCGCGCAGCTCGGAGAGCCCGCCGATCCACGCATAGCCTTCCTGGACGGCTGCCTTGATCTGCTCGGACGTCATCGATGTGCAGATGATCGTGCTCGGCACGTCGAGCCGGGCCTGGATGCCCAGATCGGCAGCCTCCCGGATTGCGCCGCCGGGCTCAGGCACCGCGCGTCTCCGGAACTCCGCCAGCTGCTCGTCGCTGATGCCGTCGAGGTTCTCGCCTAGGTCCTCCCACAAAGGCAGCGGCCACTCGGCAGCGTCAAAGCCGGGGTTGATCGGACCGGTGGCCGGGCCGGTGTCGACGTAAACCATCGCCGCGATCTGCCCGGGCACCCGGCCGCTGGCCGCGTACCCCGGGGCCCCGGCGCCGCTGTGCACAGCCAGCACTACCGGGACACCCGCTGCCATGACGGCCGAGCAGATCGCGTCGACGTGGTCGGAAATCGTGATCCGGGAACGGTCGGTGTCCGGCCCCTCCAGGCCGGGCAGCGTGACCGCGGTGACGTCGTGGCCTTCGGCCCGCAGAGCAGCGGCGACGTCGTCCCACGCCCACCCGCCCAGCCAGAACCCTGGGACCAGAATGATCGGTGCGGAAGTCATGAAGCGACACTACTGACCCCTGCTGACAGGCGGCGCAGACGCTGGGTTGGGGTGGCCGGGTAGGGTGACGCGGTGGTCACTGGAAGCGCCCGAGAATTCCTGGCTGCGACCGCTGGCGCCGCGGGCGCGCTGACCGGCCTGCTGTTCGTTGCCCTGTCAGTGACACCGCGCCAGCGGCACGCCTCGCTGCCTGCGGTCATCCTTCAGGTCCGCTCGGCAGCAGCCATGCTGGCGTTCAGCAACGCGCTGGCCGTTGCACTGTTCAGCCTGGTGCCGGATACCAACGCCGGGTGGCCGTCGACCGTCCTGGGCATCATCGGCATCCTGTTCACCGCGGCAGCAGTCCGGTCCATCCTGTCCAGCGCGGCCACGTCCCGCGACCAGGTGCGGCAGCTGGAACTTATCTCGCTGCTCCTGGCGATCTTCGGAACCGAGCTGGTCGCGGGCCTTGTCGCCCTGGCCAGGCCGAACAGCACCACACCGGTCGAGGTCATCGGCTATGCCCTGGTCGCCTCTCTCCTCATGGGGATCGGCCGGGCGTGGGAGCTTGTCAGCGACAGGGAAACCGGGGTTCTCAGCTCGATTGCCGTGCTGGCCGGCCACGCGGCAGACAACCAGGGCACTGCTGCTCCCGGATCCGCGCCGGGGCCGACAGCGGGCGGCATGGGAGGCGACGGCGCTCCCCAGCAGGCACCCGAGCCGCGTGAGTGAGGACTTGAGCGCGGGCGAACCTCAGCGGGCCGGGCGCTCAGCCACCACGTGAAGCTGGGCCGCGACAGCCCGGTACGGATCTGTGCGCCCGGCCTGTTCCTCGCAGTCCAGGATCTGCGCGAGCGTTCCCGCACCGGGCACTGGGGCGTCGTCCGCGGCCAGGTCCGTGAACACCCGCACGCCATACCAGGCCAGAACGTTCAGGTGATGCGCTGCCATGCGGGCAGTCAGGTCGTCCCGGCGGTCGGCACGGGCGTCCACACCCAGCCGGTTGACGTACCCAGTTCCGTTGAATGCCGCGGCCGCCGCCGCCCAGTCGCCGGCCAGCCCAGGGCGCATCGCCAGCGCGTCGCCGTTGCGGGCCAGCAGCGACACGATGGCGCCGGGCGCGGCCGCGTAAGCCACGGCCGCGAGCACCGGCTCGGGATCTGGGAGGTACATCAGAACGCCGTGACACAGCACGACATCGAAGCCGGCCAACTCCACCGTGGCGGCGGTGTCCCGGACATCACCGCGAACGATGCGGACCCGGTCCCGCACCTGCGCCGGCTCGGCGCGCAGCGACCGGTCCAGATCAGCCAGCAGGGCCTCGGAGCTGTCCAGCCCGGTCACGACGTGCCCGGCCCGGGCCAGGCGCAGCAGCAGGGTGCCCTGGCCACAGCCGAGGTCGATGACTCGCAGGCCGGCCCGGTCCGGAAGGTGCGCAGCGAGCTGCCGCGCCAGGAGTTCATGGCGGACGACCTGCCGCAGTGTTGCGAGCCGGGCTAGCCACATCCCCTCGCCAGCCGTGAATGCCATGCTCAACAGCTTTCTCCCGTCTCCGTCTCGCTCGGGTGACGGCACTCCCCTAATTTAGCATTGCGGTACTAGCATCTTCGTATTAGTATGATTGTGCTATGAATGCAGCGTCTACACCACATCCCAGGGGGAGTCACCATGCCCGTTGAGCCCATCGCGCCGGTCGGGAACAACACCGCGGCCCGTCGCCGGTCCCGCTTCAGCGTGCCGCGCGGGCTGATCGCCGGAACGCTGGCCGCTGCCGCCCTGGTGTGGGTGCCGTACGCGTTCATTCCCGGAGCGAGCCTTCTGTCCGCACTTGTGCAGAGCGGCATTTACCTGGGGCTGCTCGTGCTCACCATCTGCAGCCGCCGGGCCAAGGTCCTTCTCGTCCGCACGTTGCAGCGGTACATCATGAACCCGCTGTTCCGGCTGATGGTCACTGTCGGTATCAACCCGTTCGGGCTGGCGATCCTCGAAACCCGGGGGCATGCGTCCGGGAAGATCCGCAGGGTTCCGGTCGGCAACGGCCGCAAGGGCGACTCGTTCTGGATCATCGCAGAACACGGCACCCGGGCCGGCTATGTGCGCAACATCCAGCACGACCCCCATGTCCGGGTGCGGCTGCGCATCGGACTGCGCTACCGCTGGGTGCCTGGCATCGCCACCGTGTGCCCTGACGATGACCCGCTCGCACGCCAGCGGCAGATCATCGCCTGGCATCCGCTGCGCGCACTGAACGCGGTCAACGTGCGCGTGCTCGGTGCCGACCTGCTCACCGTGCACGTCCAGCTCAACACCGCCCCAGCGGGGCACCACAGCGGACCCGCCCCCTCGGTCGGACGCGGAAGCTCGGTCGGCGAGGCCTGCTGTGTCCGCTGAATCACAGGCAATTAAAGCGTCAGGCCTGGCTCGAGGTGGGCAATGGCCTGGTCGATGAGGGCGGGGAGGTCGGCGTCGGGGTCGTCGGTGATGGCAGCGGAGACGGCCATGGCCGCCCCGACAACGGCCCCGGCGACCGTGCGGACGGTGAAGTCGTCGGGGTGGCGTCCGGCGCGTTCGGCCATGGTGCGGGCGAGCAGCTGCATGGCGTGGGAGATCCGGTCGAGCATGGCGGCCCGCAGCCTGGGGACCGTCAAAGTCAGCGCGATCCGCTCTCTCTGCTCGGCGCGCTGCTGGGCGGTCATGCCAGCGAAAGCCGTGGCGAATGCGGCCCGCAAGGCCGGGGCGAGGGCAAGCTGGGCCGGCTGCTCCTGCAGTGCCCGCAGGAGCACAGGGTCGTAGTCGTCGTCAAAGACCACGTCTTCCTTGGTGGGGAAGTAGCGAAAGAACGTGGTCTCGGAGACATCGGCGGCTTCGATGATCTGCTCGATAGTGGTGGCGTCATAGCCCTGCTCACGGAACAGGCGCAACGCGCAGGCCTGGATCGTGGCGCGGGTCCGGGCCTTCTTGCGCTCCCGCAGCCCTGGCCGGGCTGGGCTGGGATCTGAGCCGGCTGTATCGGTCACAGTGGTCCTCCGGGGCAAGAATGCCAGTGTCAGGAGTATGCCGGCGGCGGCAATCCCGGCGGAGGCGATCAGCGAGACGTCCATACCCCCGGTGAAGGCATCGCGTACGGACCGGGCGAGCGCAGCCGATCCCAGCCGGCCGGCAGCGGCTACGCCGTCGTAGACGCTCTGACGGGACGCGGCGAGCGCGGCCGGCGGCAATCCGTGCAGGCCGAGGCGGGCCTGGTAGCCCGCGGCGAGGACACTGCCCATGATGGCAGTGCCGAGTGGGCCAGCGGTCTTCTGGAACGCCTGGACCACGGCGGAGCCGGTACCGCTGCGTTCTGGTGACAGCCGGGACAGCGCCGTGGCGGTCGCGGCGGTGAGCGTCAGGCCGGTCCCCGCGCCCAGCACGGCCATCCAGACCGCGATGAACGCAGCCGGTGTGGCCGTTCCCGTGGTCGCGCCGGCTGCGGCGCCGGCAGCGAGGAGGCTGAAGCCCAGCGTCACCGTGAGCTTGGTTCCGCCTGCCCGGGCGAGCGCGCTGGCTGGCAAGGCGCCCGCGATGAGACCTCCGATCAGCGGGAGCAACTCCAGACCCGAGCCGAGCGCGCTGGCTCCCTGAACGGCCTGGAAGTACTGCGGCATGACGAACAGCACGCCAATCATGGCGAGCCCGGCTACTCCGCCCAGCACTGCTCCCCAGGTGAAGGAGGCGGAACGGAACAGCCCCGGGTCGATCAGCGGCGTGCCGCCCCGGCTGCCGAGCCAGCATTCCCGCACCGTGAACGCGGCGAGGGCGGCAAGTCCAGCGGCCATCAGCGCCAGGGCGGCGGGATCGCTCCAGCCATCCTGGCCCGCCTGGACCAGCCCGTAGGTCGCCGCGACCAGGCCGGCGGCCGAGATGATGATGCCGAGTGGGTCGAGCGCTGGCCGCTGCGCCGCCCGTGACTCTGGGATCAGGGCGAAGGCGGCGATCAGGCCGACGGCGACGATGGGCACGTTGAGCAGGAAGACCCACCCCCACCACAGCCGCGTAAGCATCCAGCCCCCGAGCACTGGCCCGGCAGGCAGGCCGAGGAAGTTAGCTGCCTCGTAGATTCCGACCGCCCTGGATCGCTCGGCGTCGCTGAACAAGACGGTGAGCGCGGACATGGCCATGACCGTGACCCCCGACCCGGCCAGGCCCATGAGCAGCCGGGCGATGAGGAATACACCCGGCGACGGCGCCTCGGCGCACAGAACGGAGCCGGCACCGAACGCTGCCAGGCAGCCGGCCAGGAGCTTCTTGCGCCCGAACCGGTCGCCGAACAGCCCGGCCGGGAGCACGGCTGCTGCCAGCAGCATCAGGTAGCCGGACTGGAACCATTCCAGGTCGGTCTCTGTGGCGTGAAGCGCCCCGGCCAGCGTAGGCAGCGCCACCGACAGAACTGTGCCGTCCACCGTCACCGCCAGGACGCTCAGGCTGACGGCGCCAAGTGCCCACCAGCGCCGCGCTCCGGTCCTGGCTGGCACGATCCCCCCAAGGCGGTGGTTACCTCTAAATAGAGGTTACTACCTTTTATTGGTAACCGCCTAAGAGTCCACCGTGCCGTCATGCCAGGTAGGTGCAGGTGCACTAAGGTCAGATCGTGGCCAGCGGGGATTTGGACGTCCTGGTGATCGGGGCTGGCGTATCCGGGCTGACTACAGCGATCTGCCTGGCCGAAGCGGGGGGCAACGTGGGGGTCGCTGCCGCGGACCCGCCGCAGCGGACAACGTCGGTGGCGGCCGGGGCTGTGTGGGGCCCGCACCTCGTAGGGATGGACGAGCGCGTCGGCCGGTGGGGCAGCGTGACGCTGGCCAGGCTGACTGAGCTGGCCGCCGACCCAGCCGCCACGGGCATACGGCTGGCCAGCGGCCTCGCCGCATCAAGCGTGCCGCTGGCCGAGCCGTTCGACTGGGTCGCCATGGTCGACGGCGTGCGCCCGTGCGACCCGGCGAAGCTGCCCGCCGGGTACATAGCCGGGTGGCAGCTGACCGTGCCGATCGTGTCCATGCCCGTCTACCTCGGCTACCTGCTGGCCAGGCTGGAGCGCGCCGGCGGCAAGATGCGCGAGGCCAGGTTCGGCTCACTGCCAGAGGCAGCCGACATGACAGGCGCGACGACGATCGTGAACTGCTCCGGCGCCGGGGCGGCGCGCCTGGTTCCGGATTCTGAAGTGGTTCCGGTGCGCGGCCAGGTCGTGGTCGTCGCGAACCCGGGCATCTCGGAGTTCTTCGTGGGCGTCGGCGATGACCCTGGCGACAGCTGCTACTTCTTCCCGCACGGCGACACTGTGGTCCTCGGCGGGACCGAAGACCACGGCAACTGGAACCTCCAGCCCGACCCGGTGACCGCCGAGCGCATCCTGCGCCGCTGCGCATCGACCGAGCCGCGGCTAGCCGGGGCTCTGGTCACCGGGCACCGGGTGGGCCTGCGGCCGGTGCGGCCCAGCGTCCGCCTGGAGGCTGAGAGCACCGGCAACGGGCGCCGTGTCGTGCACAACTACGGGCACGGCGGCGCCGGGGTCACGCTGTCCTGGGGCTGCGCGCTCGACGTGGCCGCCGAGATCCTCGGCTGACGAGCCGGGCCTCAGAAGCCGGGGAAGATCGCGCGCAGCCGGTCCAGGTCGGCTGGCTCCCCCGCGACCGCGGACGGGGTGTGCTCGGAGTCGAGCCTGCCGTAGGCCAGCCGCAGCAGCGCCTCAGCCGGCATCCGGACCTCGCCGTCCGCACCGCCGCCGTCACCGGGCCAGTCGGTCATGCTGACGGCGTCCGCGGCGGTGAGCAGGTAGTCCCGTTCTGGATCTGATGTCTGGATTCGGATACGGAACGGGATGTCAGGTGCCTTGCCCAGCCTCGGGGCGAGGAACTGCGGCACATTATCGATCAGCAGCGACACCGCGTCCGGCGACACCGTGGCCTTGGGATCGAAGGTCACGGCAACGTCCCAGGTATGCAGCGCATGCTCGCCGAGCCGAAGCCGGACCAGTCCGGCGGCGTCGAGGATCATGCCCAGGAACGGGAGGCTGATCCCGGCCAGATCGTCGTCGCTGAGCTGCTCAAGCGCCCGGATGTGTCTCTCGTCCGAGACGAGGCTGTCCGCGGCCTGCTCGTCGGGGGTCTTGGCATTCCAGGCGTCCCAGATCTCCTGGAAGGATTCCTGCCCGGCGGGCTCGGCGTCGCCCAGGGCGGCGGGCAGCCTGAGGAGCCCAATCTCCGCGCCGCTGCCGAGATGCGACAGCACCTGGGCCACGCTCCAATCGCTGTCGTACGACTGCGCGCGGAGCTGATCCGGGGTGAGCGGCGCGACCAGAGCCGCCAGCCGCTCATGCGAGTTCCGCAAGACGCCAATCCGGGCACGGGCATCGGTGGCCATTTGGCAACTCCGTTCTGAGCTCTGGCTGGTCTCCATAGCCTGCCAGGCGGGCGGGCCGGGAGCGGCGGCAGGGCCATGTCGCAAACTTCGTGTCAATAGTACTTCACACTTCTGCTGATCAATCTAACATGTCAATCGAACTTGACACTAGCGGAGGTGCGAGGATGCCACATCCACTGCCTATGGCCCACAAGCCTGACATTGACCCCCGCGACTATGCGGTGGAGTCGCGTTCCTGGGGGGAGGAGTTCACGATTCACCTCGTCAGCTACGAGGGCCGGTATTACGTGTGGACCAGCCGGCCATGGGACGACGGCGAGCAGGCCTTTGAGATGCCGTCGGTGGACGCTGCTCGCAGCTTCCTGGACGCTGAGTTCGCCTTCCTGCTCGAAGCCACCTCCTGGGGTGAGCGTGTGGCCTCGGTAAACGTCTGGGAGGAGGGCAGCGGCCAGATACTTTTCAGCGCTGAAGTGCTCGACGGTGCCGATGACGGAATCTGGCTGGCAACGTCGGAGGCGGACGGAGAGGACAATTCGTACGCGCTAGCCGGGTTCGGCAACCTCGGCGACGCCGTCGAGGCTTTTGCGGCACGGACTGAGCAGGCCGCAGGCAAGGTCGAGCAGCTTGACATCGGCTGGCCTCAGATTTCGGCTAAATACCTGCGGTACCGTGCGGCCACCGCGCGGGCGGGTGCCGCACGAGCCTCCCTCGGAGATGCCATCCGGCGCAGTCGCGGGCGCATCCGGGCTGAGCGGGCCGTCAGCCGGGTGGCATCAACCGCTGGGGTCTCCCGTGAGTTCCTCTACCACGTCCTCGCCGGAGACGACTGGACATGGAAGGGACTGACGCCCGTGCGGAAGGACGTGTCACCACCACACCGGCGGCCCGCCCGCCTGGACCCGGCCACGCTCGAGCCCCCGGCCTCGGCGCGCTGGTCTGCCCGCGTCATGCTCGCGATCGAGGCAGCCAGCAAGGAGCAGGCCAGGATGAGCGCGAGCACCGTGCTCGAGCCGATGAACGTCGCCGCCACAGTCTCAGGACCGGTAGCCGGGGTGCTGCCTGACGGGCTATGGGCGGTGCAAGCCGATATCGAGTTCCCGGCGATGACAATAGAACCGGACGACGCGCAGACGCGGCTGAGCTACCTCAGCGGCCACTTCGACGGCGTGACCTGGACCAGCAAGCTGGGCGACCGGGGCGGCAGATACGACTGGCCTCCGAATATCTGGTCACAGCAGCCCGGAGTGACCGAGGTCCTGGGGGATCCGGCGATCCGGGCCGCGTCAATCCAGGTGACCGCTGACGACGCCAGCTAGCAGGCCATGGAGGCGACCGGAGGCGGGCGAGGCTCAGGTGCACGGTGAGAACGTCGCAGCCGGCCAGATCCAGGCTGGAACGCGCCATGGCCCGGGATCTAGAGTTTGACGCATGAAGATCGGTATCGGCGCCCCGGTGTCAGGTGCCTGGGCGACACCGGAAAACCTTGCCGACTTCCCCGCCCGAGCCGAGAAAGCTGGCTACGCGTCTGTGTGGAGCTTCCAGCGGCTTCTGGTGCCAGAAGGTTCTGGCATGGAGCCGGTGTACCACAGCGTGCTCGACCCGATGGCCGCTCTGGCCTACGCGGCCGCCAGCACGTCGACGATCAGACTCGGCGTGGCCGTGGTCAACCATCCGTACGTCTCCCCCGCCTACCTGGCGAAGCAGGCAGCCACCGTGGACATCCTGTCCCACGGACGGCTTGACCTCGGCATCGGCATTGGCTGGATGCCGGAGGAGTTCACGGCGCTCGGGGCGACGATGGCCGGCCGGGGACGGCGGACGGAGGAGTACATCGCGGTGCTCCGCGAGCTCTGGTCAGGGGGCCTCAGCGAGTTCGCCGGGGAGTTCTACCAGGTCCCGCGAGGGATCGTGGAGCCGAAGCCAGTGCAGCCTGGCGGTCCGCCGGTGCTGCTCGGCGGCATGGCCCGGCCAGCGCTGGAGCGGGCGGGCAGGATCGCCGACGGCTGGGTGACGTCCAGCCGCGCCGACCTGACCCGGATCGCCGAGGGCATCGCGGTCATCCGCGAGTCCGCGCAGATGGCCGGGCGCGACCCGGACGCGATACGGATCATCTGCCGTGGCGTGGTGCGCGCCGGGGCGCTGCCGGCGGCTCCAGGTGATGGCCGGAGATTGCTGGCCGGCAGTGACGAGCAGATCCGTGCCGATACCGCCTGGCTGGGGGACCAGGGGGTCACCGAGGTCTTCTACGACCTCAACTGGGACCCGCAGGTGGGGTCCCCAGACGCTGACCCTTCCGCAGCCGCGGAGCGGGCCCGCGAGATCCTCGATGCGCTCGCCCCAGCGAGCCACTGACCGGCCGTGACCGGGTTTGGGGGTCCTCTATGGACAGGGTCCGCATTGGAGCGCTGAGCGCGGCGCGGATCACGCCTCTGGCGCTGATCACCCCGGCGCGGTATCTCCCTGAGACTCTGGTGACCGCGGTGGCGGCGCGGGACCGCGCGCACGCCGAGATGTTCGCGCGCGAGAACGGCATCCCGATGGTGCACGAGTCCTACGAGGCGCTGATCGCGGACCCTGACATCGACGCCATCTACAACCCGCTGCCCAATTCGCTGCACGCCCGGTGGACGCTGGCGGCGATCGACGCGGGCAAGCACGTGCTGTGCGAGAAGCCGTTCACCTCTAACGCCGGTGAGGCGCGCGAGGTGGCCGCCGCAGCCCGCCACGCTGGCCTTGTGGTCATGGAGGCCATGCACTACCGCTACCACCGGCTGGCTCAGACCATGGTGAACCAGCTGCCGGTGCTCACCGGCCAGAATGCCGGAAGCCCGCACGGGATCCGGCACATTCAGTGCGCGGTCAGCTTCCCGCTGGCGAGCACGACGGATATCCGCTACAGCTACGGGCTCGCCGGCGGGGCGACGATGGACGCCGGATGTTACGCGCTCGATCTCATCCAGCTGCTCGGCCCGGGCAGGCCGACGGTAATTACGGCGTTCGCCACGGAACAGGCCCCGAACGTCGACCAGACCATGGCTGCGTTCCTGCGGTTCCCGGCCGGCGCAACCGCGTGGCTGGACCTGTCGTTCACCCCGCCGGATGCCAGGCTCCGCGCGGACGTGCACGTGATCGGCTCCAATGGCCAGATGACCGTGCTGAACTTCATCCACCCGCACCTGGGGTACCGGATGACGACGAGCACTGCACACCACACCGAGTCGGTGACCGCAGAGCCAGCCGCGTCTGCCGAGACGACCTACCTCGGCCAGCTGCGCGCGTTCGCCGGCGCGGTGCTGCGTGGTGAGCGGTTCCCGACCACCGCCGAGCGCGCGACCGTAACGATGGAGCTGATCGACGACATCTACCGCGCCGCCGGGCTCCCGCTCCGCCCGGCGGGCCTGTGATCAGGACTGCTAACGGACCCCGTGGGGACGGAACTGCACGCTGATCCTGGGGCCGACAGGACGCGATGTCTTGGGCACGGCATGCTCCCATGTGCGCTGGCAGGAGCCGCCCATCACGAGCAGGTCGCCGTGACCGAGCTCGTTCCGCAGTGTCTGCCCGGGGGGACGACCCCCCGGAGCCCCCCGAGAAGCCGGCGGCCCGGCCCTGGAAACCAGGCCGGGCTGTCGGGATCGCCCGCCGCCACGCGGGCGCAGCAGCAGTGACCGCGGCTCGCCAAGCGAGATGATCGCCACCATGGTGTCCTCGGTGCTTCCGCGCCCGATAGTGTCGCCGTGCCAGGCGACGCTATCGCGGCCATCCCGGTACAGGCACAGCCCAGCAGTGCGGAACGGCTCGCCGAGCTCGGCGCCGTAGTGCTCATCGAGCCTGCGCCTGGCCTCCTCGAGCACCGGATCCGGGAGTGCCTCGTCCTCGTCGAAGAAGCACAGCAGCCTGGGCACGTCGACGACGCGGTCGTACATGTGCCGCCGTTCCGCGCGCCACGGCACCACCTGGAGCAGCCGCTCGAACAGCGCGTCCGCGCCCGCGATCCAGCCCGGCCGCAGGTCGATCCACGCGCCCCGGTCCAGCTCAGTGCGCTGCACCGCCGGGCCGAGCTCCCCCGGGCCCGTCTCGTCGCAGATGTCCAGCAGCGACCCCTGGAACTCGCTCGTCATAGTTCAAGACTAGGTGAGCCGTCAAACAGCTATTCGATATACAGTCCCTGCTCACTCCAGGGGCTCGCGGGTGATGCCGGACGGCTCCCGCCCGGCCAGCAGCCAGCCTCCGGCTGCGGCGATGGCTGGCAGCCCCATGAGGATGAGGATCAGGTCGAGCGCGGGAACGTGGTTCAGGCGCTCGCTGAGCTGGCCTCTGAAATAGGCGACGGCGGCGAGGTAGGCGACGGCGGTGCCGACGAGCGCGCCGAGCAGGCCGAGGGCCGCGGCGGTGGCCGCAGTGATGGCGCGGCGGGTCCTGGCCGTGGCTCCGGTGGCGGTGAGGATTCTCAGGTCGGCGGCGGTTTCGCTGCGGACCAGCCCGACGGTCAGTGCCAGCACGCCGAGGGCAAGCATGATGCCCGCTTCGGTGGCCCAGGCGTCGAGCTGGGACAGCGACACGTTGCCGTTCTTGGTCTGGATTGTGAGCCCGAGCGCTTCGGCGCGCTGGCGGATGCCGTTGATCTGCGCAGCCGTCAGCGGCTGCGAGGCCTGGATGAGCCAGGCGGCCGGGTAGGGATGCAGGTGGTACCTGCTGACGGCGTAGGCGGTGACGACGAGGTTCGGGTCCGCCAGGCCGGCCGGCAGCCTGTCCAGCGTCTGGATGGAAGGGCTGGCGATGCAGCTGGCCGGCGGGCATGCGTTGCTGAAGGAGCAGCCGAACGGAAGCTGGAGCGCGGACGCACTGGCGAGGCCGGCCCGGGAGGTGAGCAGGATCGCCCCTTGTTCGACCTGGCTGGCCTTGATGCCGTAGTGGGCGAGCAGTCCGGGGGTAGCGACATATGGCGGGCCGACGTCGGTACCGCCGTTGGTGGTCTGGAGCAGCAGCCCGGTCGCCGATTCGAGCGTCAGCACGTTGCTGGTCCCCAGGGCGGCGGCGATGGTGTCCACGCCGGCCCGGTCGCGGCGCAGCGCGGCGGCTGCCGGGTGCTGCTCACCAGCGGAGGCGCACAGGTCCCGGGTGAGCCCGGCGGCTGCGGCGCCGGCGGATGTGTAGACGACGACCTGATCCGATGGCAGGTTCGGCCCGAAGTAGTCGACGGCGCTGGAGTAGCGGGCGGCGGCGAACAGGCAGATCAGCACTGCGATCAGGACGGTGACGCTGATCGCCGACAGGGCCGCACCCGAGCGGGCCCGGTAGCGGGCCAGGTCGCGCACTGCGAGCCGGACGGCGACCGGTGCGCGGCGCCCCATCGCGGCCAGGACGCCGATGCAGAGCGGGCCTGCGAGCACGCTGCCCAGAACCACCGCCACCAGCCCGCCGAGCAGGTGCAGGGTGTCGCTGCGGCCGGTGGCGCCCCAGCCGCCTGCATAGGCGAGCAGGTAGGCGCCGCCCGCGAGCAAGACCAGCCCCGGGACCGCAGTCCGGCGCGCCGGCCGGGGACGGGGCGCCCGGCCCGACAGCGCGGCGGCGACCGGGATCCGGGCTATCGCACGTGCCGGACGGCGGGCCGCCCGCGTCGCGGTCAGCACGGCGAACGCCATGACGACGGCGATCACAAGCCACGGCAGGTTCAGCACATCGACCCGGTGCCCGGCACTGGCCTGCAGGCGCGGCGCGTATGCGATCCACAGCAGCAGGCCGGTCACGGCCCCGGTGAGGGTTGCGACCGCGCCGACGATCGCGCCATTTGCGACCATGACCAGCCGGATATGCCGGTCGGTGGCGCCCAGCGCACCGACCATGCCGAGCGCCCGGAGCCGGCGCTGAGCCAGCACTGTGAAGCCGGCGACCGCGATCAGGCCCGTGAACAGCAGCCCGAAGATCGCCAGGACTCCCACGACGACCGCGGGGCTGAATCCGCCCCCTCCCGGCGCTGGCGTTTGCAGCGTCGCCTGCCCTGGAAGGTGGAAGGCGGCCACTCTGGAAGGAGCGGCGTCGAAAAGGATCGTGACCGAATCAGGGGCGGGCAGCCGCCCAGGGGCGACGAGGGCGAACTCGTCAAGCAGGTTGTCAGGGTTCTCCACGATGCCAGTGACCTGCCAGACACGCCCGGCGGCATGCCACTGTCCCCCGGTGCTGACGTCATAGAGGGAAGCCACCTGCGGTGTCACTGCGACCTGGCCTGGGCCAGCCGGATACCGGCCCGCGACCAGCGACAGCGTGGAGGGCCCGAACGGGCCGTCGGGGTCCTCGGCCCGCAGCGCGACCGGGGTCAACGAGCCCGTAGTGATGTTCTCCTGCTCCACCGCCTGAACCGGCCTGTTCTCCGGCGCGCGATGCGTCCTGGAGTAGGCGGCACCCGCGGTGGAGAAATAGGAGGTGATCGAAGCGATGTCGGCGGCAAGACGGGGGTCGCTGCCGGGAAGGGTGATCGCGTACTGCGCGCCGCCGAGATCGGCGTCCTTGGGCGGCGGCGCGTTGGTGGCAATGCCCGCTCCAAGGATGGTGGCCGCCACCGCGACGGTGATCAGGGAGAGGACCAGCAGCTGCTGGCGCCACTCCCGGCGGAACAGCCGCCACGCCCACCCGGCGATCGCACGCCGGGCAGGGACGCCGCCGTTTGCCGGGCGCCGCAGTCTGGCGGGCACAGGCGCTGCCGCGGTCACCGGTTCTCCCCCGTGGGCACATCGCTGGGCGTGACAGCCTTGCCGCTGGCCTGGCTGACGAGGTGACCGTCGCTGATGGCGACGATCCAGCTGGCCCATGCCGCCAGGTGCGCGTCATGGGTGACGACGACGGCGGCGACGCCCCGGTCACACGCGGCCCGGACGAGGTCCATAACCGCCTCAGCGTTGGCCGCGTCGAGAGCGCCGGAAGGCTCGTCGGCCAGGAGCAGCCGCCGTTCTCCCACGACAGCACGGGCGATGGAGACGCGCTGGCGTTCGCCGCCCGACAGCTGGTCCGGGTAGTTCCCGGCCCGGCTGGCCAGGCCAAGCTGTTCCAGCGCGGCCATCCCCGCTGCCCGCGCCTTCCGCGCCGGGACGCCGTCGAGTTCCAGCGGCAGCGACACGTTCTCCGCTGCGGTGAGCCCGGCGAGCAGGTTGTAATCCTGGAAGACATAGCCGATGACGCGGCGCCGCAGCCGCGCCCTTCCGTTACGGGACATCCGGGAAAGCGATGCCCCGTCGACGAGCACGTCGCCCTCGTCCGGCTCCTCCAGGCCGCCAGCGATCGTGAGCAGGGTCGACTTTCCCGCCCCGCTCGGCCCCATTACCGCCACCATCGTGCCGGTCTCCACGGACAGGGTCACGTCGGTGAGGGCCGTCACCGCCGCGGGGCGCTGGCCGAAAGACTTTGAGACGTTGAGCAACTCAAGTACGGTCATGGCTCCTAAGCGTGCGGCGGGCGCAAGCCGGTATCGATCGGCCGCGTACCCGACTTGGGGGTTCGGCTAGCCCCACCGCTGGGCACGTGCATCCACCAGGGTCATCGCCGCCGCCGCCCGAATATCGTTGCCGGTGTGAACCGCAAGGAAGGCGGCGAGCAGGGTCAGAACACCGCAGACCCGCACTGGCGAGGCCGACTGCGGTCGGCTGTGGGCACTGGCGTCATCGCCTCAGCCCTCGGGCTGGCCCTATGCGGACTGGCGCTGGCCAGTGCCGGGCTGGCATTGGCGCTGATCGCACCGGTAGTCTTCCTCGGCCTTAGTGTCGGGTTCCTGCTGAATCCTCCGCCGGTGGAGCCGGCCATCCTGAGAGCGGTTCCGGTCGCCGGGCTCGTCGTGAGTCTGATGCTCTTCCCGTCCGTCCTGCTCGTCATGCGGCGGCTGGCGAACCGGGCCAGGCGGCGCGCCGGAGCATGGTGCGGCATGCCGATCGCCGAGCCGTACCGGCCGGCCCCGGATAGCGCGAAAGCCAGCAGTCGGGTCCGGCTGAGATGGATGCTTACTGACCCAGCGACCTGGCGCGACGCGGCCTGGACCTTGGTGAGCGCTGGCGCTGGCTGGCTGCTGGCCGCACCCGCGGCGCTCGCCGCCTATGGTCTGATCGGCCTGGCCGCGGGCCGCGCTGTGCCCCAGCTTGCGCTCCCGCCGCCCGCCATGCTGAAGAGCGCGCCTGCAGACGTCCTGATCCCAGCAGGCGCCGCGCTCGCTGCGGCTGGCTTTCTGGCAGCCCCGTGGCTGCTGCGCGGCTACGGCCAGGCAGCCCGCTCCCTGCTCGCGCCGACCAGCCGGGCCGAGATAGGCCGACTGGCCGAAGCCCGCTCCCAGGCGGTCATCGCCGCCGAGGCCGAACGGCGCCGCATCGAACGGGATCTCCACGACGGACTCCAGCCACTGCTCGTGTCACTGGCGGTCGATCTCGGCATTGCCGAGGCCCGGTTCAGCAAGGACCCCGACGGCTCCCGCACGCTCCTGGCCCGCGCTCATGCGGACGCCAAGACCGCGATCGAGGAACTGCGCAGCATCGTGCGCGGCATCCACCCGTCGGTGCTCGACGGACGCGGGCTCGACGCCGCCCTCTCCGCGCTGATCGCCAGCTGCCCGGTCCCGGTCAGCCTGCACGTCGACCTCCCCATGCGCCTCGATCCGAGCCGGGAGGCAGCGGCCTACTACGTCGCCGCGGAGGCCATCACTAACATCGCCAAGCACGCCAATAGCCGGAGTGCCACGGTCACGGTCGGAGCCGATGATCACAGCCTGGGCGTCGTGATCGAAGACGACGGCTGTGGCGGGGCCCGCTTCGAGCCGGGCGGCGGCCTGGCCGGGCTCGCCGCGCGGATCAGGTCCATCGATGGCACCTTCGCCGTGTCCAGCCCGCCCGGCGGTCCCACCCGGGTCGAGGCGGTGATCCCATGCGAGCGGTGATCGCCGACGACAGCGTCCTGATGCGCGAGGGCATCACCCGCATCCTCGCCGAAGGCGACATCGACGTGGTCGCGGGGGTCGGCGACGCCCCATCGCTGCTGGAGGCCGTCGAGAACTGCCAGCCGGATCTGGCCATCATCGACGTCCGGATGCCTCCCGGCTACATCGACGAAGGTCTCCGGGCGGCCATCGAGATCCGGCACCGCTGGCCGGCAGTCGCCCTTGTCGTGCTCTCGCAGTTCGTCGAGGAGCGCTACGCCAGGGAACTCCTGGCCGAGAACGCCGGCAAGATCGGGTACCTGCTGAAGGACCGGATATCCGACGTCGGGCAGTTCATCGAGGCACTCCAGCGAGTCGCCGAGGGCGGCACCGCGCTCGACCCGCAGGTTGTACGGCAGCTGCTGGCCCGCAGCCGCAAATCCGACCCATTCCAGCGGCTCACCCCACGGGAGACCGAAGTGCTGTCGCTTATGGCCGAGGGCCGGTCGAACGCTGCCATAGCCGACGCCCTTGTGATCTCGGCCCGCGCTGTGGAAAAGCACATCGCGAGCATCTTCCTGCGGCTGGACCTTCCGCCCGGCGCCGATCAATACCACCGCCGCGTCATGGCAGTCGTGCGCTACCTGAACTCGTAGAACGGCCATGAGAAGAGGGCTAGCTGCCATCTCATGGTGGGGTCAGCCCACCTATCGTTCGGGCGGGTCGCCCGATCGATAGGCCGCAGGAGCGCTGCCACGCTTGAGATCCATGACACCAGCCAGCATGATCAAATTCGTGGCGGCATCCGTGACCGCCGTAGGCATGTTCATGGCGGCCACTGCGCCCGGCCCAGCCCTGGCCAGCACGGCCCCCGCCGGCACAGCCGCCTCGGGCACCGGCGACTGCGACTCAGTGACGACCTGTTACACCCCTGGCCAGTTCCGGGTGGCTTACGGCATCCAGCCGCTCACCAGCCGCGGGATCGACGGCCGAGGTGAGACCGTGGTCATCCCCGCGCTCGCCGAGTCGCAGCCGAACCCACCTGTTGTCAGCGACCTGCGCCAGGACATGGCCGGCTTCGACCGGCTGTTCCGCCTGCCCGCCCCCCGGATGCAGGTAGTGACCAGCCTGGCCGGGCCGGCCTCGCCCTGGCTGTCGTACGGCGAGGAGACGCTGGATGCCGAGATGGTGCACGCGATCGCCCCCGGCGCCAGCATCACGATCGTGCTGCTGAAACCAGCCGACCTGACGACCCCGGCGGCCTTCGCCGCGGCCCTGACCGCAATGCTGAAGATCGGCATCGCCCATGGTGACGTGATCTCGATCAGCGCAGGCATGGGAGAGCACTGTTTCACCAGCGCCGAGACGGCCAGCCTGCACGCGGCGCTGCAGCAGGCGGCCAGCCGGCACATCACCGTGGTCGCCGGCACAGGTGATATCGGCCCCGTGGGCGAGCCCTGCGACGAACTCGACCTGGTCAACGGCACCAAGTTTCCCCTTGTCAGGGAGGCCACCCTCCCTGCGTCTGACCCTCTCGTGCTGGCCGCGGGCGGCACGACGCTGGACGCCAGCCATCAGACCGGCGCTTACGATGGCGAGACCGTCTGGGGCCTGCCCTACGGCACTCCCGGAACGGCGTTCCAGGCATCCGGGGGCGGGTACAGCCACGTGTTTGCCCGTCCCGGCTACCAGGACGCCCTGGTCGCCGGGACAGCCCGGGGCGTACCCGACGTGTCCGCCGACGCCAATGGGCACACCGGCATGGCCCTGGTGATCAGCAACGGCAGCGGCGGCTACACGATCAGCGACAGCGGCGGCACCAGCGCGGCCACGCCGTTCTGGGCCGGGGTGATCGCCCTGGCCGACCAGTACGCTGGCCACGACCTGGGCTTCGTCAACCCGGCCCTCTACCGGATCGCCAGCACCGCGTTCTACCGCACCGCCTTCCACGACGTCACCGCGGGCAGCAACACGGTGAAATTCCCGCCCCAGGTCTTCACCGGATACCAGGCCGCGCGCGGCTGGGACCCTGTCACGGGCCTGGGCAGCCCCGACGGGCAGGTACTCGTCCCGCTGCTCGCGCGCTGCGCATCGCGCTAGCCGCTGCGCTGTGTTTCCACACGCTTCACTGTGTGCTTCTACCCGCTGCGCTGTGTGCTTCTACCGGCTGCGCTGTGTCTCCAGCCGCAGCGCAGCGGGCGCGGGCAGGCCGATGCCCTGGGCGTGGGCCATAGCCGCGG
The DNA here is from genome assembly GCA_963815375.1 of uncultured Actinomycetota bacterium. Lineage (GTDB taxonomy): Bacteria > Actinomycetota > Actinomycetes > Streptosporangiales > Streptosporangiaceae > JASHPR01. Next base: position 51,789 of record CAWFGX010000003.1, read on the forward strand.
CCTCGGTGCGGCTCGAAACGCCGAGCTTGGCCAGGATGTTCGAGACGTGCACGCTAGCCGTCTTCGTCGCGATGAACAGCTCGGCGCCGATCTCCTTGTTGCTGTGCCCGGCCGCGAGCAGCCGGAGCACTTCGACCTCGCGGTCGGTCAGCCCGGCCAGCGGACTGCGCGACGCCGCCCCGCCCGGCTGGGCCCGGCCGGCCGCCCCGGGCACCTGGCCGTCGGCCAGCCGGGCCCTCCGGGCCAGGTCGCTCAGGGCCCGGCGCAGCGGACGGGCGCGGAGGCGCTCGGCAACCTCGGCCGCAGCGAGCAGTTCCCGCTGGGCCTCGTCACGGCGGCCGGCCTCAGCCAGGGCCTCGGCCAGCCGCCAGCGTGACCGGGCCGTCTCGTAGACGAATCCGGGCGCGAACGCGTCGACCACCGACTGCCATGCGGCCGGGTCGTTGTCGCCGCGGGCCCGGCGCCATTCCGCTTCGGCCCGGGCGAGCCAGCCGCGCCCCTCCACCCCGACCACGAAGCTCGGGTGCCGCTGGTAGGCAGAGCCCTCCCTGGCGACGTTCACGAGGACCTCGGCCTGCTCGATCGTTGCCCGGACCCGGTCAGCATCGCCGGCCGCGCGGGCGTGCCAGGCCTGGTCGGCGAGAACACTGAGCCCGACCGCAGCCGGCCTGATCACCCGCGGGGCGTAACCGTCCTCCCACGCCCCGATCGCCCGCACGGTCGCCTCGATCTCGGCCAGCGCCGTCTGCAGCTCACCGCGCCAGAGCGCGTGCTCGGCGAAAAGGCCGCGGGCGATGTACTCGGTGAACGGGTCCCGGCTGAAGAACGGCTGCAGCCACGTGCGGCGCTCGGCGACAGCCGGGGTGTCCCTGCCGACGTCTATGAACAGCGCCATGGCCGACAGCCGGGCCTCGGGTTCGCTGGTGACCCTGGTCGCGAAACCGTCGGCGAGCTCCTGCGCGTGATCCCAGTCGCCGCCGGCGTAATGGGCCAGGTAGTGGAGGTACTGCAGGTCGTAGCCATACGGCGCCAGGCTGAGGCCCGCCTGCTCGGCGCGCAGCCCCGCCAGGTGCGCTGTCGCACTCGCGGCGTTCAGGTCCCCCGTCTCGAGCTGCATCCTGGCCAGCTGGAACGCTGCCCGCAGCTCCACGCCGAGCATGTCGCCGCTGCGGGCCTGCTCGAACGCCTTTGTGAACAGGTTGATGGTCTCGCTGACATGGCCGCCCCGCTCGCTGACCTGGCCCAGCGTCACCAGCGCGTCCGCCTCAACCCAGGGTGCGCCCGCCGCGGCGGCGGCAGCGATGGCCTCCTCGGCTCGGGCCCGCGCGGGTTCCTCGCCTTTCAGCGTCAGCAGCGTCCGGGCGTGGGTGGCCAGGGCGCGCGCCCGCTCCCAGGTTGGCGGCTGCTCGGGCAGCACGTTCACGGCTGCCTCGGCGGTGGTGATCGCTTCTTCGTCTTCGTCGAGGTCGAGGAGGAAATAGGCGAGGCGCTCGCAGGCCCGGCAGACCAGCTTGGGCGCGACCGCACCCTCACCGCCGTAGTTGAGGAGGCGGCGCATCTGGTGCACGGCCCGGGGGTAGTCCCCGCTGTCGGCGGCACTGGTCGCTGAACGGAACGCAAGCTCGCCCCGGGTCATCCCGCTCAGGTCCTCAGGCTCGGCGACCCGCTCCCACAGCGACAGGGCCTCGTCGTAGTGCCTGTGCGCCTCGCCGGGCGCCGCCAGCCGTTCGGACTCCCGGCCGGCCAGCACCGACGCGGCGAATGCTCCGGGAATGTCGTGGCTGGCCAGGCTGTGATGGGCGAGCTCAGCCGCGGTGCCAGGGACCTCGGCCAGCCGGCGCTCGTCGGCGAGCAGCTCGGCCAGCCGCCCGTGCAGCCGGGTCCGCTCGCCGGGCAGCAGGTCAGCATAGATGGCCTCGCGCAGCAGTGCGTGCCGGAACGCATACCCGTGCTCGCCGTCCGGCACCAGCAGCTGGTGCGCGACAGCTTCCCGGACCGCCTCGTCGTACTCCGGTCCGTCCAGGCCAGCGGCCTGCCGGGCGAGTTCGTCGTCGACCCGGCGACCGGTAACAGCAGCGGCCCGCAGTACCTGCTGGGCGACCTGGGACAGCTCCTCAGTCCGGGCCAGCAGCAAGTCGGCGAGCCTGGCAGGCAGCTGGCCACCGCTGGCGACGCTCGCAAGCAGTTCCTCGGCGTAGTACGGGTTGCCCTCCGCCCTGATGATCAGGCTATCCAGCATCGCGAGGTCCAGCGGCGCACTGGACAGCGCCGTCAGGTGCTCGGCCATCGCCGACGGATCGAGCGGGCCGAGCACGACCGTGGTCACACTCGGCAGGCGGGTCAGCTCCGCGATCACCTGCCGCAGCGGATGGCTGCGGGGCATGTCGTCGGTGCGGTACGTAGCGACAATCGCGAGCCGCTCGCGGTGCAGCATCCGGCTCAGGAACGTGACCAGGTCGCGGGTGGACCGGTCGGCCCAGTGCAGGTCCTCAAGTACGAGCAGCACCGGGCTGGCCTCAGCCAGCTCGGACAGCAAGCCCAGGACCGCCCCGAACAGCTGCTGCTGCACCAGCCCCGGGGTATCCCCGCCCGCCGGGTTGCCTACGCCGGTGTCCGGAAGCAAACGCGACAGCACCGGCCTCGACGCCAGCGCGTCGAGCAGCGGGCCAGCCGCGCGCGGGCCGGCGGTGGCATCCCGCAGCGCGTCAGCCAGGGGCAGGTACGGGACCGTGTCCGCCAGCTCGGCGCAGCGGCCGGTCAGCACGGTGAAGCCAGCCTGGCGAGCCTGCTCCGACAGCTCGGTCACCAGGCGCGTCTTGCCGAGCCCGGCATCACCGCTGACCAGTGCCACGACCGGCATGCCCGCCGCCGCCTCGTCCAGCAACGCGCGCAGCCGGGCAAGCTCAGCTTGCCGTCCCACCAGCTTGCCCCGCGAAGCCTCCGTCATGATCCCAGTATCCCAGTTAGGTCCGACAGGCACCGAACGCATTTCCTGGGGCAACAAGGGCCGGCCAGGCGAAGCTGTTGTCGTAGCCTGCAGAGCGGAGCGCGGAGATGGCCAGGTCAGCAGGACCCGAGATCGCGATCGTCGGCGGCGGGATCGGCGGTCTGGCGGCTGCGGCGTTCCTGAACCGCGCAGGGCTCGCCGCTGCAGTGTACGAGCAGGCATCAGAGCTGACCGAGATCGGCGCCGGCCTCGTGGTCGCGCCGAACGCCGCCCGGCTGCTGCGCAGGCTGGGCGTGATCGACGCCTTCCGGCGCAGCGCCGTGCGGCTGGACGTGGGATGGGAGTTCCGCCGCTGGCAGGACGGAACGGTCCTGTCCGCCGAAGACCTGGCCACTGCCTGCGAGCGGCTGTACGGCGAGCAGACGTACACCGCGCACCGCGCCGACCTGCTGGATGTCATCAGGCAAGCCGTCCCGGGCCGAGCGGTCCGGCTGGACAAGCGGTGTGCTGGGGTCGATGCCAGCGGCGCACGGCCGCGGCTGCGGTTCAGCGACGGGGAGGTGATCGAGGCCGACGTCGTGATCGGGGCGGACGGCATCCATTCGGTCATACGTAACGGTCTTCTGGGGCCGACCGCGGCGACGTACTCAGGCATCTGCGCCTTCCGCGCGCTGGTCCCCGCCGACCAGGCGCCGGCGTTCGCCCGCCGGCCCGCGCAGACGTTGTGGATCGGGCCCGATCACCACCTGGTGCACTATCCGGTCTCCGCGGGCAGATTCATCAACCTGGTCGCGTTCGCCCCGGCCGAGGACTACCGCGTAGAGTCGTGGACCGCGACCGCGACCATCGAGGAGTTCCTGGCCGAATTCGCCGCATGGGACCCGCGTCTTACTGGCCTGATCCAGGCGGCGAAAACGCCGGGACGCTGGGCGCTCCTGGACCGGGCCCCGCTCCGGCAGTGGACCAGAGGGCGGGTCACGCTGCTCGGCGACGCGGCCCACCCGATGTTCCCGTTCTTTGGCCAGGGGGGAGCGCAGGCGATCGAGGATGCGGCCGTGCTGGCCGGGTGCCTCGCGCAGAGCATCGCTGACCCCGCTGCCGGGCTGCGCCGTTATGAGGCGCTGCGGATTCCCCGCACGACCAGGCTGCAGCAGGCCAGTCACTCGCGCTCGCGCATCAATCACCTGCCGGACGGCCCTGAGCAGCGAGCCCGCGACGCGTCGCTCGGCAGCGGAGACCCGCTGGTCGCTAACGGCTGGATCTATGGCTACGACCCCGAAGCGCAGCTGGCCGAGGGGTAGAAGAGCACCACTTTGCCGCCCTCGGCGTGTCCGGGTCGACGAGGTTAATCTGCGGAACCACAGCACCTCCGCTGGACGATACGATCATCGCGTGTCCGATCCCAGGAAGGAACCAGGCGCAGCGCCAGAGCCCGAGGAACAGACCACCATGTCCTACCGGGCGGTCAGCATGGGCCTGCCCGTGCTCACTCACTCCGGCGAGCAGTTCGGCATCGTCGAGCACGTCCTCGAGGTGCCCGAGGAAGACCTGTTCGATGGCATCGTCGTGTACACCGGGACGCTGCACAGCACGAGCCAGAAGATCGGCCGCTTCGAGATGATGCGACTGGGCCACATGAGGAACGAGATACGGTTCGTCGACGCCGACCAGGTAGCGGCTATCACGCCCGGCTATGTCAAGTGCACGTTCGAGATGGACCAGGTGGCCATGCTCCCGCTTCCCGACGGCCCGCCGGTCCTGCACCCGGACATGGCCGAGGAGGACCGCGCTGCGACCTCGGCGACGCACCCCCGGTACGGGGGCTACTACGGCCGCTGGTTCCGCCGCCCCCGCTGGATCCGCTAGGTCAGCCCACCTGCATACCAGCAGTATGCTTATTGTATGAGTGATACCACGATCCGGCTTGACACCGCGGTTCGCGACAAGCTCCGGGCGCTTGCGGACGAGGACCACGTCACACTGGGCGATCTGCTCGGACGGCTGGCCGAGCGTGAGCAGTATCAGCGTGAAATGCGGCGTGCCAACGAGGTCATGGACCGGATGCGCCGCGAAGACAGCGTGGCGTGGAGAGAGTACCTGTCCGAACTGCACGACATCGATGCAGGAACGGCTCGTGACGGGCTGACAGCGGCGGAGTCCGAGTGGCCGGAGTACAACGACGAGGGAGGAAAGGCGCCAGGTGCCCTACCAGGCCGGTGACGTGCTGCTCGCCGACCTGGACCCGGTAGCGGGCCACGAGCAAGGAGGCAGGCGTCCGGTACTGGTGCTCTCCGGTCCGTCGTACAACGAGCTACGCAACGAGCAGCTGATCGTGGCCGCGATCACCAGCCGCCAGCGCGGGCTGCCCTTCCATGTTGCCGCGGGCACGGACTGCGGTCTGCGCACGCCAAGCTGGGTCCAGTCAGAAACGGTCCGCGCGATCTCCGCGCAGCGGGTAATCAGCCAGCTGGGACGTGCCCGCCCCGAGACGCTGGCCGAGGTCCGCAGCCGGGTCATCAACTTCCTGCGCGACTGGTAGGACCACGCAGATACTCTGCGCGCCGCTCACAGAGACTGCGGCCGAGGTGCGAGGACAGCTGTCGATCTAGCGTCGGCCGCACGTCCGGCATCGTGTCGGAACTCGACTGTATGCTCCGCTGCGTGACGGTTGCTGAACAGGTGTACCGGTATGCCCGGGCTTCTCAGCTGGTGCCTGGCGACGACGGGGATACGGTGACGCTCGCGACGTCCGGCGGGACGAGCCCCGACGGACCGTTGCTCAGCCCCCAATTCTTCGACGGGTTCATCGGCTACGCCGAGCAGACGGCGGTGGCCTTACGAACGTGCGCGCGGGTGGCGCGGACCAGGTTCTACACCCCGATGGGAGCGCTCGCCGCGATTCTGGCCGACCCGGTGGTCACCAGCAACGGCGACCGGCTGCGGTTCGAGTCGTTTTCCTCGTGCTGCGGGGTGTACTCGCGGCTCGACCTGCTGCCCGGTGCGCTGGACGGCGCCATGCTCGGCACCGGGACGACGAACGTGGACTTCGGCCCGGCCATCCGCGGGGCTCTGGCCCAGGTTGCCGGGCTGGACCCGATGCGCCTGAGCGTCGGGGCCGACGACGTGAGGCTGCGGACGCTCGACGGCGAGGCGGTCGAGCGGCGGGTGCCCCTTCCCCGGCGGTGGCTGAAGGGCTTCGCCGAGGTTCAGCTGGCCGCTGCCGGTATGACCGTGGCCGCAGACCTCGACCGGGCGACGGCCCGGTCATTCCTCCGCGAGCTGCCGCGCACCTGGCGCGGGCCCGCCTGGGCGGTTCCGGCGGGACGCGGCCTGAGGATCTCTCCGCGTGGCGGTCCGGGCGCCGTGTGTGCCGGAGGGCCAGACCGGCTGCGGGCGGCCGAGCCGCTGGCCCGGTTTGTCACCGGGCTGCGCGTGTACGGGACAGCCAGCCTGGACGGGCGGCCAGGCCCCAGCGCCTGGGAGTTCAGGATGGCCGACGGCCGGTTCTGGCTGGTGCTGAGCCCAGAGGTCAGCCGGGGGTTCTCCGGCGAGGGGGCGGTGCTGCCCGACCTCGCCGACGGCCAGGTCAGTCTGGATGCCGACATGATCGCCGCCCGGCTGGCCTGGGAGCCGCGGATCGACGTGACTCGGCTGGCCGCTGACGCCGCGGTGCCCGGCGAGCGGGTGATACGGGCACTGGGCCGGCTTGGCGCGGCCGGGCGCGTGGGCTACGACCTCGCCGACGGCTGCTACTTCCACCGGGAGCTGCCGTACGACCCGGGAGCCTTCGAGGCTATGCACCCCCGCCTGGCTGATGCGCGCGGTCTGGTCCGGGACGGCGCGGTCACGGTGACAGCCGACGGCGTGATCGTCACCAGCGGCAGTGTCCGCTACCAGGTAACTCGCGACGCCAATGGTGACCCGTGCTGCACCTGTGCCTGGTGGGGCAAGTACCACGGCGGCCGCGGCCCCTGCAAGCACGTGCTGGCGGCTCAGCTAGCCAGCAGTGAGGCCGCTGCGCGATGACATCGGAGGAACTAGGCGCGGCCATTGACGCCAAGGACGCAGCCGCCGTGATCGCGCTGCTGCTGAACGCGTCCGAGCAGGAGCGCATCCGCTGCGCGAGCGTGGCCCGCGAGCGCCTGAGGAGGCCGTCCTGGTTGTACATGGACGATCGCGAAGTCCCGCGCATCCACGCACTGGCCGACCCCCAGGAGCAGCTTGCTGCCGTAGAGCAGTGGCAACGGCGCTTCCGGGCCCGTCGGCACGAAGCTGCGGTGCCGGGTCTGGCCGTGCTGGGCACCGCGCGCAGCCCCCGCCAGGCTGCCGAGGCACTCAACGTGATCGACAGCGACAGCGAACAGCAGGCCGTGGCTGTACTCGCTCAGCGCCCGGCCGCGTGGCTGGCGGACTTCTGCGAGCACGCGATGTCCAGCCAGTCGGGTAATCCGCCCACCGGGTGGCGACTTGCCCGGGCGCTGGTCCGTGGCGGGCATGTGACCAGGCCACGCTCGCCGTCCTACATCTGCCTCATGCCCTGGGCACTCACCTACTCTGACGGGCCTGGCCAGCCCCTGCTTCGCGACGCGCTGCTCGCCGACCCCACCCTGCTCCAAAACGAGATCTTCGAGCTGTTCACAGTGGATGACACTGGCGCAGCCCTGCTCACGCACGACAACTACAGCGACAAATCGCGCTCGAACCGCGGCGGCAGCACCTATCCGGAATGGACCTGGCGGGTCACCCTTGCCGGGCTGGCGGCCGACGGGCACATCGACCGGGACAGACTGCTCGACGCCTGCCTCGGCGCCTTCTTCCGCGACTTCCCGGCGAGCCAGCTCACCTGGTACATCCGTCTGCACGAGGAGCTGGCACCGGATGCCGGCGAACTGGCCGCACGCTCCGGGAGGTACCTGCGCCTGCTGGCCGCCGACGCCGGGACTGCCGTGGGCCTGGGGCAGAAAGCGATCACGACGCTGCTCAAGAGCGGGCGGATCGACCCGGCCGAGATCGTGGCGGCCTCCAGTCCGGCGCTGGTCCGGCCGGAGAAGAAATACGCCGTGGCACAGCTGCGGCTGCTGGACACGGTGACCCGCCGGCACCCGGGCCTGGCCGAGCGAGCCGTTGAGGCGGCGTCAGCCGCGTTCGAGCATCCGCTGGCCGAGGTCCAGGAACGAGCGCTGGACCTAGTTGCCCGCTGCGACGGCCACGTCGGCACCGCAGCGCGGGAGAAGCTGCGTTCCGCCGCTGCGTCGCTGGCGCCGTCGCTGCGCTCCCGGTCGGAAGCCGTGCTGGGCGGCTCAAGCCCTGAGCCCGAACCAGTGCCGGAGCCAGCGGTTACGGCCGCCGCACCCGCGGTTTCAGCAGGGCCGCCCCGCCTGGCCAGCCTGGGCGAGTTCGCCAGCACCACGGCGGCACTCGCCGCCGACCCGTGGAATCCGCTGCTGGCCGAGCAAGTCATCGACGCGATCGCCAGGTTCGCCGCTGACCGCGCGGCGTTCACCGCGGCGCTGGCCCCGCTGGCCCGGCATCTCGAAGGCCCCGCCGTTAACACCGACGAGCCGTCGCTGCGCGCGCTGACCTGGATCCTGCAGGGTGCAGTACCGGAAGGCGACATGCTGCAGCAGCTCAGGGCCTGGCGGTGGGCAGCAGGTGGGGGTCGCCGCACAGCCGGCCTTACCCCCCGCGCGCTGCTCGCCGACCGGATCTGGGAGGCCTGTAGCCGCAGCGCTGACGGCGAGGCCCGGCACCTGCTCGCCTACCCCGACACCGCCGCCGGGCACGTCGACCCGGACCGGGTCGTGGCCGAGGTGGCGGCCATGGAGGACGCCGGCACCCAGCCGTGGCCCGACGACCTCACCCAGGCGCTGCTGCGGCTGCCCCGCAGCGCCGACGGGCAGGTGATCGCGGCGGCGGCGCGGCTGCAGTCCGGCGCCGGGTGCGCCCTGGCCGACGTGCTGCGCCGCGGAGCCGTTGCCGACCCGCTGACCGAACTCGGGCATGACAGCCGCGGCGTGCTGCTGGTGAACTCCGGCGTGCACGGCGTCGCCCCCGTGAAGATGCGCCCCGACCCGGAGGCGCCGGTGACTGGGGAACTGCTTCCCGCCATCTGGGAGCTGAGAGAGTACGACGACGTCGCGTGGCCGGGCAGGGAGCTGCTGGTCTGGGCGCACGCACTGCCCTCGCACCGCGAGGTCGTCGCCGCGCACGCCCTCCAGGTGATGTCTCGCGTGGACTTCGGCCTGGGCTGGATGCGCCCGGACGTCCGGTTCGTCGCCGGCCTGCCGGATATGGAGGGGCCGGCCGGGCCCGCAGTCGTGCTCACGGTCGCGTACTCGCTGTTCGCGCACGATCCCGCGCACCGCGCGGCAGCCGTCGAAACGCTTATCGGGTTCGCACAGCGCGGCGGGATCGACGGCACCGCGGTCGGGCTGATGCTGGGCGAGATGAAAGCGGTCTGGCCGGGCCGGGTCGCCGAGTGCCTGCAGTCGGCCGCCGCCGACCCGGCAGCCCGGCCGCTGGCCTGGCAGATCGCCAGCGCAGCGATCCCCGGCGTGCTCAGGTCAGGGACCAGGGACACCCACCGGCTGCTGTCGGTAACCGCCGACCTGGCCGTCCAGCTCGGCGTGCGGGCTGACATCGACGGGCTGGCGCAGGCCGCGGCGGCCAAGGGCGGCACCCGGCTGGCGCAGGAGGCGCGGCGTCTGCAGGCGCTGATGTGAGCGCGGCCGCAGCCGGCGAACAACCCCGGGCGGCACGGTCGCCCACGGAATAGAATGGTTACCATGAACGCCGATTCCCGCCGCGGGCTTGACGGCCTTGAGGACAAGTGGACGCGCCGGTGGGACGAGGGACGTGTAGTACAAGTTTGACCGGGCCGCTGAACGCGGCAACGTCTACGCGATCGACTCGCCACCGCTGACGGCCAGCGGATCCCTGCACATCGGGCACGCGTTTTCCTACACCCAGACCGACGTTGTCGCGCGGTTCTGGCGGATGCGCGGCAAGGAAGTCTTCTACCCGGTCGGCTGGGACGACAACGGGCTGCCAACCGAACGCCGGGCGCAGATGCGCTACGGCGTCCGGTGCGACCCGTCGCTGCCTTATGACCCGCAGTTCACGCCGCCCAAGGCCGGCGGCGGCGCGCCGGCACGCGGGCAGGTGCCGGTGTCGCGGCGCAACTTCGTCGAGCTGTGCCAGCGGATGACCGAGGCTGACGAGCGGGCTTATGCGGAAGCCTGGCGCCGCCTCGGCCTGTCAGTGGACTGGTCGATCAGCTACCAGACCATCGACGACCGTTCGCGCGCGATCTCTCAGCGCGCGTTCCTGCGGAACCTGGCCCGGGGCGAGGCGTACCTGGCGGAGGCGCCGTCGCTGTGGGACGTGACGTTCGGCACCGCCGTCGCCCAGGCCGAACTTCAGGACCGGGACGTCACCGGCAGCTACTGCAGGCTCGCGTTCACCGCCGGGGGCGGCACATATGCGGACCCGGCAGTCATCGTCGCGACCACCCGCCCGGAGCTGCTGCCAGCGTGCGTGGCGCTGGTGGCGCACCCGGACGACGCCAGGTACGCAGCACTGTTCGGAACCACGGTGCGTACTCCGCTGTTCGGCGCCGAGGTTCCGGTGCTCGCGCACCGGCTGGCCGACCAGGCCAAGGGCACAGGCATCGCGATGGTGTGCACGTTCGGTGACACCACGGACGTGACCTGGTGGCGTGACCTGCGGCTGCCCACCCGGCCAGTGATCGGCCGGGACGGCCGGCTGATCAGCGGCCCTCTGCCCTGGCTCGCCAGCGACCATGCGCAGGCTGTTTACTCCGAACTCGCGGGCCTCCCCGTGAAGGCCGCACGCAAGCGGGTCACCGATCTGCTGCGCACCTCCGGCGATCTTCGCGGCGAGCCAGAGCCGCTGACACATGCGGTGAAGTTCTACGAGAACGGCGAGGCGCCGCTGGAGATCGTCACCACGCGGCAGTGGTACATCAGGAACGGCTCAGGCGATCCCGCCCTGCGCGAGGTGCTGCTAGGCCGGGGCCAGGAACTCGACTGGCATCCCCCGCACATGCGAGCCCGCTACGAGGACTGGGTCAATGGCCTGGCGGGCGACTGGCTGGTCAGCAGGCAGCGCTACTCCGGCGTCCCGATCCCGCTGTGGTATCCGCTCGGCCCCGACGGCGAGCCGCGTTACGACTCCCCGATCCTCCCGGACGACAGCATGCTGCCGGCCGACCCGGCCGACGAAGTCCCGTCCGGGTACTCGCGGAGCCAGCGCGGAGAGCCTGGCGGGTTCGCGGCCGACCCCGACGTGATGGACACCTGGGCGACATCGTCGCTCACGCCCGAGATCGCCATTGCGGCCAGCGGCACCGATCCTGACGACATGCTCCGCCGGGTGTTCCCGATGGACCTGCGGCCCCAGGCACACGAAATCATCCGGACCTGGCTGTTCTACACGGTGCTGCGCTCACAGCTGGATTACGGGGTGCTGCCGTGGCGGAACGCGGCGATCTCGGGCTGGATCGTCGACCCGGACCGCAAGAAGATGTCCAAATCCAGAGGAAACGTCACCACGCCGGAAAAGCCGCTTCAGGACTACGGCTCCGACGCGGTCCGGTACTGGGCCGCCAGCGCACGCCTCGGCGTGGACGCGGTCTTCGATGAAGGTCAGCTCAGGGTTGGCCGCCGCCTCGCGGTCAAGATTCTGAACGCTAGCCGGTTCGTGCTCGGCATGCCCGCCGGCGATCTAGCCCCGGAATCCCCGGAGCCGATCATCGAGCCGCTGGACCGGGCGATGCTGGGCCGGCTGGCCGATGTTGTGCAGCGGTGCACCGACGCGTTCGAGGGCTACGACTCCGCGCTGGCGCTGGAGCTGACCGAACGGTTCTTCTGGTTCTTCTGCGACGACTACCTGGAGCTGGTCAAGCCACGCGCCTACCGCGGGAGCGGCCAGGCGGCCAGCGCGTCGGCCGTCGCCGCGCTGCGGCTCGCGCTGAGTGTGCTGCTGCGGCTGTTCGCGCCGTTCCTGCCGTTCGTCACCGAGGAAGTCTGGTCCTGGTGGCAGCAGGAGGGCGCGGGGCGGGACGGCTCGTGGAGCGCTGCCGACTCGGTGCACCGCGCCGCGTGGCCAGAGCCGGAGCCACTGCGCGCCGCAGCCGGGAGTGCCGGCGACGGCCTGCTGGACGCGGCGTCGGACGCGATCGGCGCGGTCCGCAAGGCCAAGTCGCAGGCCCGGCTGCCCATGCGGGCTCCCGTCGCGAAGCTTGCCGTGACCGCACCCGAGCCGGCCCTGGCCGCGCTGTCCCAGGTGCTGCCGGACGTGAAGGCCGCGGGCGCTGTGGCCGACGTGAACTTGCGCACCGGTGACTCCGCTGAGGCGGCTTACGAGGTCACGTTCTGAGGGGGATGGCAGCGTTCGATTCCTTTTGGCGGCGGCCGGGGTCTACCTGGTGGAAGGCGCGGCCCGGCGGACGGGCCGGTCTCGATCACATGCGCCGAGAAAGAAAGCCGATTGCCATGAGCATCCCCGCCACCATGCGTGCCCTGCAGCAGACATCCCTCAAGGGCCCGAAGGACATGCGCCTGATCACCGACGTGCCCGTGCCGAGCCCCGGCGCGGGCGAGGTCCTGATCCGCGTCACCGCTGCCGGCGTCAACTTCGCCGACATCTCGAAGGCTCACGGCACGTTCCGGGACGGGCCGCGGCCACCGTACCTCGCCGGTTTCGAGGCCGCCGGCGAGATCGTCGCGGTGGGCGAGGCGGTGACCGGCCCGCAGCCGGGGGCCCGCGTCGTCGGCGTCGGAAACGGCGCTTTCGCCGAGTACATGGTGCTGCCCGCGGCCGCGGCGATGCCAGTGCCCCCCGGCTGGACCGAGCAGCAGGCGCTGGGCCTGGTGGTGAACTGGCCCACCGCGCTGGCCGCACTCAAGCTTCTGGGCGGCGTCACCGCTGGGCAGACCGTGCTGGTCCACGCGGCAGCGGGCGCGACCGGCCAGGCAGCGGTCACGATGGCCAAGCATTACGGTGCGACGGTCATCGCCACCGCATCGCCGGGCAAGCACGAGACAGTGCTGGCATTGGGCGCCGACCACGTCCTGGACTCCCTCGGCGGCGACATCGCCGCCGAGGTGCTCCGGCTGACCGGCGGCGCCGGCGCCGACGTGGTGCTGGAGTCGGCGGGCGGCGCCACCTTCGGCGCCAGTCTGGCCGCGGCCAAGCGGGTCACCGGCCGTGTCGTCGTCTATGGCGTGGCGGGCGGCGAAGCCTCGATCACCAACTGGGAGCTGGTTTACAAGCACCAGGTCCACGTCATCGGCCTGAACATCGGCGTGCTGATCCAGGCCGCGCCGAAGATCTTCGGCGAGGTCATGGGTGAGCTGTCCGCACTCGTCGCCGACGGCGTGCTGACCCCCGGCCGGCCCACCGCCTGCGATCTGGCCGACGGCCCGAAAACACTCGCGGAACTGGAAGCCAGGGCCACCGTCGGCAAACTGGCCCTGCTGCCCTGACAGGAGTTGAAACAGATGACCGCAACCATGGACCCGGCCGCCAGGCAGATGGCGCGATTCGTCGTGATGTACGACACGCCCTCCGACGTCGAGGCGTTCGAACGTCACTACAACGACGTTCACATCCCGTTGGCGAAACAGTTTGCGGGCCTGCGTCGTTACACGCGCAGTCATGAGCCGGCCGCCGTGATCGGCGAGCCGTGCTACATGGTCGTGATGCTGGACTGGGACGACATGGCCGCGCTGGAAGCCGCGCTCGGGTCCGAGATCGGTCAGCGCACCGCCGAGGATGCCACCGCGAACCTGGCCCGCTACGCGACCTTCCGCGGCCTGATCCTGCAGCTAGACGAGGTCTGATCGCGGACGCCTCGTCGGCGGCATCGCCACGTGGACCACGCCCAGATGTGGTCCGTTACTAGGCTCGCGACGTGACATCGCACCCGCGGGCGGCACCGGATGAAGACCGGTTCACCGCCGAGACTGAGCGGTTCCGCCGGGAGCTGCTGGCGCACTGCTACCGCATGGTCGGCTCGGCGCACGACGCCGAGGACCTGGTGCAGGAGACCTATCTGCGGGCATGGCGGTCCTACTCCGGATTCGAGGGCCGGGCGTCGGTTCGGTCCTGGCTCTATAAGATCGCCACCAACGTGTGCCTGACGGCGTTGAAGCCGCGCCCGATCCGGGTGCTGCCCTCGGGTCTGACCGGGCCGTACGACGGACCCGACCGCCCGGCGCGTCCCGTCCAGCCGGGCGAGGTGTCGTGGCTGGAACCGCTGCCTGATGCGTGGGTCGCCCCGCCCGCCGACGATCCGGCCGCGGTGGTGGTCGAGCGCGAGTCGCTGCGGCTGGCGCTCATCGCCAGCCTGCAGTACCTGCCTGCCCGCCAGCGCGCGATCCTCATCCTGCGCGAAGTGCTGGGGTTCTCCGCCGCCGAGACCGCGGAGATCCTCGCCACCACCACCGCGGCGGTCAAGAGCGGTCTGCAGCGCGCCCGCGCCCGGCTGGACGAATTGGAGCCGGAGCCCGGGGAACTCCTCGAACCGACCGACCAGCGGGCACGCGCGCTGCTCGACGGCTACATCGCGGCCTTCGAGCACTCCGACGCCGACCTGCTGGAACAGGTGCTGCGCACGGACGCCACGCTGGAGGCGACGCCATTCCGCGACTGGCAGGCGGGCCGGGCGATGTGCATCCACATGCTGGACGCGTACGTCCTGGGCACACCGGGCGATTGGCGGATGATCGCGACCACCGCCAACGGGCAACCCGCCGCCGTCGTGTACCACCGGGACTCCGGCGGCGCGCTCCGAGCCGACGGCGCGGTGGTGCTGGCCGCCACGGCCACCGGCGTCTCCCGCGTGATCAAGTTCCACGATCCCGCGCTGGTCGCGGCGTTCGGCTTCCCGGCCGCGCTCGCGCACTGACCCGCCCATGGGTACGGCCGGAGTTCGACAGCCGCTGCCCGGCGATGATTCCAGAGGTCGGGGTACGTCTACCTTGCAGCGACGTCACCTATGAGAAGGGATCGGGCGCTATGGTGCGACCGCAGTACGACCACCTGTGGGCCCTGGCTCACGCCGAGCGCGCGGCGCTGGCCGAAGATCTAGCAGACCTCGGCGCCGAGCAATGGCGGCATGACACCCTGTGCGGGGAATGGGACGTCGAGCAGGTCATCGCCCACCTAACCGCTGCGGCGAGCCTCAACCAGTGGCGGTGGCTGCGGAGTATGCTCGGCGCGCGTTTCCGCCCGGATGTGCACAACCAGCGGCGGCTGGCCGAGCACTGCGGCAGCACCCCCGCTGAGACGCTTGACCGGTTTCGCGCCGTCATCACCAGCACTACCGCACCCTCATGGCACACCCCGGCCTACCTCGGCGAGGTCGTTGTGCATGCCCAGGACATCCGCCAGCCGCTGGGGCTTGCGCAGACACCGGGCATCGACGCGCTGACGCCCGTGGCCGACTTCTTCGCCCAGCGCGACTTCACCGTTGCCAGCCGTACCCATGCAGCCGGCCTGCAGCTGCGGGCAGACGACGGGCCGTTTGCCACCGGCACCGGTCCCCTGGTCACCGGATCGACCCTCGCGCTCGTGATGAGCATGGCTGGCCGCGCATCGTACTTGGCCGAGCTTGACGGCCCAGGTCTGTCAACCCTGCGGTCACGTCTTCAGGCCACCGCCGCGTCAACCGCCGCTGCCCGCGGGACGCTCAGTGGACGGCCGGCCAACGGACGTTCGTAACGCCGCGGAGGCGTCCCAGCCAGCCCATAACGAAATGACACCGTCGTACTAGGCTGCGCGGGTGGCAACGGTCGTCGCGTTTCATGCTCATGCTGACGACGTGGTGCTGCTGACTGGCGGGACGATCGCCTGGCTCGCCGGCGAGGGACATCGGGTAATCATCGTCGCGGCCTGCGACGGCGTGTGGGCCGGCCAGGCCGCCCAGCAGATGAAGGAGCTACGGGCCAGCGCTGCGATCCTGGGCGCTCAGGACGTCGTTCATCTGGGCTATGCGGATAGCGGGCACGGGCCAGTCCTTTTCGAAGACCCGCCAGGCAGGACCCGGTTCGCGCGCGCCGATCTTGAGGAGGCGGCGGAGAAGCTGGCTGTCCTGCTGACCGCCGAGCAGGCGGATCTGCTGCTGAGCTACGACCCGCAAGCCGGCAACGGCCTTCGCGACCATGTACGGGTACACGAGGTCGGTGCGCGGGCGGCCGGGCTGGCCGGAGTGCGAGTTGCGGAAGCGACGATGCCGCGGGAGCTGATCGCCCGGTTCGCGCGGTTGCTTCTTGCATTTCGCCTGCTGACTCGCCACCGTCTCGATGAGATGCGCGGGTACGGCACGCCGCAGTCGGCGATCACGCACCGGGTCAACGTTCGCCGCTATGCGGCCCAAAAGCGAGCGGCCCTGACGGTGCACCGGGCTCCGCTTTCCGGCGCGGGAAGAGCAGCCAGGCTGCACCGTGTGCTGACCAAGTCGCCCCTGCCGGTATTCCAGGTTGTCTGCGGCACGGAATGGTTCGCTGAACCAGGGGGATGGACGGGCGAACTCGTCGCCCGCGATCTGACGACTGGGTTTCGCCACCCGGACTAGCTGGGACGCTGCGGTGCCTGAGTCGCTGGATGCTGGTCGTCGCCGTCGCCTGATGGGAGACTATCTGGTGTGCTTACGGACGTGGATGCGGCTCGTCGGGTGCAGCGGTGTCTGCGGGCGGATGAGCGACTGCTGTGGACTGGGCATCCCGACCCGCGAGTCTGGTTCACGCCAGGCGACGTTCTCGCAATTCCCTCGAGTATTTTGTGGCTGGCGTTTGCGTTCGAGGTGGAGCGCTTCGGTGCAAGGACCGGCGGTGGCCCCGGCGTCGCGGTATTCGCTGGCATAGTTGGGATAATTGGTCTGTATTTTCTGGTGGGACGCTTCTTC
Organism: uncultured Actinomycetota bacterium; assembly: GCA_963815375.1. Taxonomy (GTDB): domain Bacteria; phylum Actinomycetota; class Actinomycetes; order Streptosporangiales; family Streptosporangiaceae; genus JASHPR01. Next base: position 68,666 of record CAWFGX010000003.1, read on the forward strand.
TACAAGAGGTACCGCAAGAAGCGGACCACTTACGTGATTACATCGTCGCGCGCATTAGTCGTAACGCTCGGCGGCATCTTCGCGGAGGTGCCGCTGTCATGGCGGCCCGTCAAGCTCAGTCACTCACGGGATGGTCAGCACGCGACTGCCGCCTTCGGATTCAGGGCGGGGATTTCGCCAGTTGAGAGGTTTAGAGGCTTGGTCAGCGGCAGCCGCTGGGCGTACGCCAACACCGGGCTAGATTTCATGCCTGGAGCACGCGGCGCGCCCGTCGCTTTCTACGACGTCCCGGATCCAGGAGGAATGGTGACGGCCCTCGGCCTGGCCGGCGCCCAGGTGAGGGCCTAGTGTCATACGCCCAAGCCAGAAATATCGTTGCCGTTAGCGAGCCGAGGGTACCGCTGCCAGTCAGGACCGCGGGCCTGCGCCAAGCTTTGCGCGGAGTGCGTCGGCGTCCGGCTGATGGAGGTCGTCGAAAATGACAAGCGCCTGCTCCCATGGGTCGCGGGCCCGTTCCAGTTCGCCCGCGGCCAGATAGGCATCGCCGAGATGGACGAGGATCTCCGCCTCGCTGAAGCGGTCGCCAAGTTCGCGCAGAATGGCTAGGGCCCGCTGATAGCAGCCGGCAGCCTCGTAATGGCGGCCGAGCTGGTGTTCGGCGTAGCCAAGGCTGTCCCAGCTGGCAGCCTCGCCAGTGCGGTTGCCTAGCTCGCTGTTCATGGCCAGAGCCTGGCGGCACAGGGGCCGGGCTTGCCCGGGATGGGCGAGCAGCAGATGACCCCAGCCCATCGAGTTCAGGGCGTCCGCCTCGCCGTACCGGTCGCCGGCGGCCTGGTAGAGGGCGAACGCTTGCTGCGCGTGACGGAGAACCTCGGCCAGGCTGCCCTGGCGCTCGACTACCCAGCCCAGGGTCAGGTGCACGCGGGCCTCGCCGACGCGGTCTTCCAGATCCCGGTACAACCTCACCGACGTCGCCAGATGATCTGCGGCCTGATCGTAGTCGCCGAGCCGGGCGCAGGCGTAGCCGATGCTCCGGCGGGCCGAGGCCTGCCCCGCCCTGTTGCCGATGCGAGTGGCGGCCTCCAGCGCTGAGCGCTGGCAGGCGACCCATTCATGCCAGTGTCCGCGCCGGAACAAGAAGTCCGACAAGGCCCAGGACAGCTGCCATGCGAAGGCATCGAAGCCAGCCTGCGAGGCGACGGTCAGGGCTGCGGCCAGGACGTGATGCTCGGCCTCGAACCACGCCAGCGCCGCACCGCGGTCGTTAATGTCTTCCTGCGTGACCCCGGACCGGGCTTGCTCGAGCGTCAGCTCGCCGCGCTGGGGCTGCACGAGCACACTGGCGGCGTGAGCAGAGTGCAGGTAATGGCTGAGCATCCGGGCGACGGCCTCCCGGCGAGCTTGATCACTGTCGGCCGCCAGAGCCTGGTCGCGAGCATAGGCGCGCAGCAGGTCGTGGAAGGCGAACCGGCCCCGGACGTGCTCGGTGATGAGGCTAGCGGCAGCTAGCTCGGCCAGCGCCTGGTGAGCTGCTGGCAGGGTCACCCCGGCCAGGCTGGCAGCTGCCGAGGGGGTGACGTCCGGGCCCGGATGCAGCCCCAGCAGCCGGAATACCCGTGCCGTCGCAGGAGTGAGCCGCTGGTGTGACCACGACAGCACGGCCCGCAGGCTGCTTGGAGCATCTCCGCCGTCGAGCACATCCAGCCGGGTTGCCGACTCGGACAGCTCGGCGGCGAGATCCGCAAGCGGCAGGCCCGGCCGGGCTGCCGCCCGGGCCGCGATGATCGCCAGTGCCAGCGGCAACCGGGCACACAGTGCGACCAGCTTGTCCACTGCTGCGGGCTCAGCCGCAGCCCGGGTCGGCCCCAGCCGGCCTGTCAGCATCTGGCGGGCCTCTGTTTCGGTGAGCACGCCCAGCAGCAGCAGGCGCGCGCCCTCGCTGGCGGCGAGACCGGGAAGCTGTGCCCTGCTTGTCACCAGCACCAGGCACCCGGCCGACCCGGGCAGTAGCGGTCGCACCTGATCGGCGTCCCGCGCGTTGTCGAGCACCACCAGCATCCTCCTGCCCGCCAGCAGGCTCCGGAAAAGCGCTGCGCGCGCCTCCAGGCTGGATGGCATGTTCTCCCCCGCAGCGCCCAGTGCTTCCAAGAACCAGGCCAGCGCCGCCTCGGGCGGAACAGGCGCAGCGGAGTCGAAGCCGCGCAGGTTGACATAGAGCTGGCCGTCCGGAAATGAGGTCGCAGCCTGGTGCGCCCAGCGCACCGCCAGCGCGGTCTTCCCGATTCCTGCGGTGCCGCCGATCGCCGAGATCACCACCGTGCCGGTGGCGGCGTCCAGCAGCTGGCGCAGCTCGGAGAGCTCTGCTTCCCGGCCCACGAACGGCTCGGGCGCCGCTGGGAGCTGCCGCGGCACCAGCGGTGCCGGAACGCCGAGCCCGGCTGCAGCGACGACGCGGGCACTGCCAGCGGCGACGTCGGCCTTTCCCTCGCAGGCCGCCGGGATGTCCTGGCGCAGCACCCGCTGATAGGCCAGGGCGAGGTCAGGGCCCGGCGGCATACCAGTTCCTCGTCCAAACGACCGGCCAGGTCCTGATAGACCGCCAGCGCCTCTGCCTGCGCCCCGGACCCGGCCAGCGCGATCATCAGCTGGGCGTGAGCTTGCTCATTCAGCGGCTCACGGCCTGCCAGTGCCCGTAGTGGGCCCAGCACCCGGTCATGCCAGCCGATACCGGATGCCACCCGGGCGTACTCAATCACCACCTCCGCCTGCTGGCGCGCGAGCCCGGCCACTGCCGGATGACCCCGCAGTAAATCCACATCCGCCAGCGGCTCCCCCCGCCACAGCTCCAGCGCCTGCCGGTAAGCGCCGCAGGCGGCCTGGTTGTCCCGGCGCGACGCAGCCTCCCGGCCAGCCGCTGCGAGCCGGCCGAAGTCCAGCAGATCCACCTGGCCCGGCCGGGCCTGGAGCCGGTAACTAGCTCCGGCCGAGGCCAGCAGTCCGCCCGGGCCGTTGGCCGGACGGCCCGGATCCAACAGCCGACGCAGTCGGCTCATGTGGGCTTGCACCAGGTTCACGGCATTGGCCGGCGGATGATCGGACCACAGCACATCGATGATCGCCTCCCGGTGCACCAGGGAACCGGGAGACAGGGCTAGCAGGGCCAGCACGGCCCGGCGCGCTGCCCCGCCCAACTCCAGCTGCGCACCATCCCGCCACGCCACGAGCGGACCGAGTACGCCCAGTAACAGCCCGCTTTCCGCCGGGGCTGCGTCGAGTTCACGTACTTGCTCCGGGCTCAGGTCAAGCGCTCTGGCCAGCTTGGACAGCGACTGCGGATAGGGCCGACGTGTACGCCCCTGCTCTAGGTCACGAACCGTTCCAAGGCTTATCCCGGCTCGCCTGGCCAGCTCACGCTGGGTCAGTCCGCTGGCCAGCCGACGGTCCCGTACCATGCTGGCCAGTAGCATCGCGTGGCCTGCGGCTCCGTTCATCGCCTCCCCCGCCGACTGGCGTCCGGCCGGTCTGGTGTCGCGGTTCGTTATCGGCGGGTCGGGTCATTATCGCCCGAAACCGCCTCGTCTCCAGCGGTTTCAAGCAGCCACACGCTCGGCTCTGCCGCGCAGTTCCGGCCGCGCGGGTGGTACTGGCGGATGGTCATCCAAAAGCCCGTATGACTCCCGCACTCGGCGGCCCGGCGCGGATGCCTGCGTTCGTCATACCTCGTGAGCGGGCTTGTGAGCAGGTGCCGGCCCGGCCCCGGTCTCCGGGCCGGTGAGGCTTCGCGTGCTGTCAACGCGATGCAAGCCGCCTCGAGCGCGGACACGTGATCCTGGAACCGCGCGAGACAAGCAGCCTGGTGCCGCATGCGCGCGCCGGCTTTTGACACCCGCGCTCCGCGACAGCGCCCGCACAGCAGACGGGAGGTGACCCGTGAAGAAGATCGTCGTCCGTAAGCCTGGCTCCGTACGCCTGACCAGCGCAGCCATGCCCCTCTATGCCTCGGCCTGCGCTTTCTGACCAGCGCGCAGTCATAGACAAGGGTGGGTCGCCCCGGCCGGGCCCGCTCGGCCGGGCGCCACCCCGGGCTGGCGTCGCACACCGCCTCCAGCACGACCAGCATCCGGAGTCTCCCGTGATCGTGAGCACGCAGCAGGCCGACCCGCCCGGGCATCCGGGCCCGGAGGCGGCAGTGCATTCCGGCCCGGCCGGATGGGCGCCCAACCAGCCGGTGACACTGCATCAGCTGACGTATCTGGAGGAGAACGGCGAAGTCGTGGTCGGACGAACCGACATCGACTCTTATGGGGTGTTCCCGCCCGACGGCGCGGCGCTGGTGCGCCAGCTGGCCGCGGGCATGCCACCCGCCCTGGCCGAACGCTGGTACGCCGCCACCTATGGCGAGCCGGTGGACATGGCCGAGTTCCTGGACACCCTGGGCGAGCTGCAGTTCCTCGGCGACCGGGACCCCGCCGCCGCGCGTCCCGTGCGCTGGCAGCGTCTGGGCCGATGGATATTCTCGCCCTCTGCCTGGGCCTGCTACGTGATCGTGATCGCGGCAGCTGCTGCGGCGATGATCGCCAGGCCGCGGCTGGCCCCGTTTCCCGGGAACATTGTCTTCACCCACTACGTGACCCTGCTGGCCCTGACCCTCTTCGTCGGCCAGTTCCCGCTGATCTTGCTGCACGAGTCGTTTCACATGCTGGCCGGGCGGCGGCTGGGCCTGAGGACGTCCCTGCGGGTCGGCCGGAGACTGTACTTCCTGGTATTCGAGACGACGATGGACGGGCTGGTCGCGGTGCCGCGACGGCGCCGGTACCTGCCAATGCTGGCCGGCCTGCTGGCCGACCTTCTGGTCATCGCGGTGCTCACCCTGATCGCCGCGGCCACGGTGCGACCGGACGGCAGCCTCCCGCTGGCCGGTGCGGTGTGCCTGGCGTTCGCTTTCACAACGGCACTCCGGTTCGCCTGGCAGTTCTACCTGTATCTGCGGACCGACATCTATTACGCGGCCGTCACCGTGCTGGGCTGCCTGGACTTGCAGGCTGCCGCGCGGCGCATCCTGGCCAACCGGGTGCGCAAGCTGCTGCGCAGGCCACCGGCCGACGAGTCGCTGCTGCACCCGCGGGACCTGGTCGTGGGGCGCTGGTATTCCTGGCTGATGCTGGCGGGCTACGTGTTCTCGCTGACCACCCTGGCCGTAGCCATCATCCCGGCGACGTGGCAAATCCTGGCCATCACGTTCGAGCGGTTCATCCGCGGCGGGCAGTCATGGGGGCACATCGCCGACTCAGCGATCTTCCTGGTCCTCAACCTGGCCCAGATCGTCATCATCCTCGTCGTGGTACTGCGGTCCCGGCGGCGCCGCGGTACGTCACGCGCCCAGCCGGCCGCCTAAGCCCGGAGGGGTCATGAGGCACATCTGGATCGAGGGCAGCTGCTCGCGAGAGCGGCAGCACGCGGCGGCCGGGGTGAGCTTGACGGAGCTGATGCCACCGCTGGACGCTCACCGCCGGCTGCGCGGGCCCTACACGGCAGCCGGGACAGTCCTGCGCGCGCTGGTCCCGGGATTGCTGAACAGTCAGCCCGACCTGGTGCAGGCCCATGACATCGAAGTGCTGTCAGCCGCGCCCGAGCTGCGGACCGTGGTGCCCGCCAGCCGGGAGACGCTGACCTCGCTGGCGGTACCGGAGGAGCGCACCCGGTTCTACTCCCGGCTGCGCACGCTGCGGATCGCCCACGGACTGACCGAATTGCTGCGCGACAGCCTGGACGGCGCCCAGCGGCGCATGCTGGTCATCGACAACGCCCATCACGCCGACCCGACCGACGCCGAGCTCATCGCGGTCCTGCTGCGCCGGATGGACCCGGCCCAGCTCACGATCGTGGTCTGCACCGCTCCGACGACAGCCCCGACTGCCACGGACGTCCTACCCAAGGAGCTGCTCACCGCGCTGAGCCGGTACGCGGAGAAGCGCACTGTCGACCCGGACCCGCAAGGCCAGCCAGCTTCGGGCAGCAGCGCAGACCTCGCAGCCGCCTACGTCGAGGGCGACTGCACCAGCGAGGAGCCCGAGCTGATCGCCGCTTACGAGCGGCTCAGCCCGGCAGAGCGGTCGGCGCTGCACGATGCGCGGGCCAGCCGGCTCGAAAGCGTTGGCGAGACCTCGCTGCGGCTGGGGGCGATCCCGTTCCACCGCGAGCATGGCGGCGATCCCGCCGGCTCGGGTGCCGAGGCACTGCGGTTCGCGCTCGATTACTGCATCGACATGGGCTTCTACGACGCCACCGTCGATTTCGGCGAGCGTGGCCGTGCGGTCATCGACTGGGCCGAGCAGGCGGGCGCGTGGTGGGCGTTCACCACCAAGATGACCACCTCTTTTGCCGCCCTGGGCCGACCCGAGGAAGCCGAGCGGCTGTATGACGAGGTGCGGGCGGTCAGCACCAACCCGAAGGCCCACATGCAGGCGGCCTACGCGACCGCGATGCTCTACACCCGGCACCATAACCCCGAGCGCCGCGATCACTCCCAGGCGCTGAGCTGGATTAACGAGGCCATCGCGATCTCTTCGCTGCTCCCCGGGGCCGAGGAACGGGCCTTCAACACCGTGTTCCACCACAACGGGCTGGCCCTCATCCAGGTCCACCTTGGCGACCCAGCCGCGGCGTTGCGCCTAGTCGACGAGGGCCTGGCCCAGCTGGACCAGGAACTGCCCGCTGGCCAGCACCGGCTGCACCGGTCGGTGCTGCTCTACAACAAGGCCCAGGTGCTGGCCGGGCTGGGCCGGCTGGACGAGGCGGCGACCGACTACACCACGGTGATCGAGGCCGACCCGAACTACGCCGAGTACTACCTCGACCGCGGCAACATCTACCGCAAGCTCGGCCGGGACAAGGAGGCCATGGCCGACTACGAGACCGCGATCCGGCTCAGTCCCCCGTTCCCTGAGGTCTACTACAACCGCGCCGACATGCTCCTCGAATCAGATGACCTGGAGGCCGGGCTGGCCGGCCTGGACTATGTGCTCGAACTCGACCCCGAGTACCTGGATGCCTACGTCAACCGGGCCGGGACCCGGCTAGCAACCGGCGACGGTGCTGGAGCACGCAGTGATGCCGAAGCCGGGCTGGCACTAGACCCCGGCAACCCCCACCTGACCTGCGTGCTCGCCCAGCTGCACGCTGAAGCCGGGCAGACCGTCGAGGCCCGCGCCGCCTACGAACAGGCCATCACCCGCGACCCTGGACTCCCGGCCGCCTGGGCGGGCCGCGCCGCGCTCAGCCACGCTGCCGGCGACGCCGCAGCCGCAGCCGACGACCTCAGCCGCGCACTGGAACTGGGCGACGACGCAGCGCTCCGCTACAACCGCGCCGTCGCCTACCGTGCTCTGGGCCGCATCGCAGACGCACTTGCCGACCTCGACGCCGCAGCCGCCCTAGACCCCGGTGACCCTGACATCCAGCAGGAGCGGCATCGCTGCGCGGCTGGCAGTGAGCAGCGCCGGGCACGCGAGTAGTCTCACCGGCATGGACAAGGTGCAGCCGACAGACCGCGAATGGCGGCAGCGGCTCTCACCGAAGGAGTATCAGTGCCCACCGACCTGCGCTGGTGCATTAACTCCGTCTCGCTGACTCTCGAGCCGGCCAAGGCCGGCTCTTAGCGAAGCCGCAGCACTCAGCCGCCAGCCTGCCCCTACGGCGCGTGGGATCGCGTCACGCAGCACCCGAGCCGCGCGCCTGCCCGGCCGAGCGAAGGCCGCTCCGACCGGTTACGGACATCACGGCGGCTCGCAGCCTGGTTCCGGCCGCGCCTTGTCGGGTTTTTTGCGCGCCGTTACTGTCTCGTTCGTGATCGTGGACCAAGACCCACTGCCGGAGTGGGTTTGCGTCCTCGGTAATTGAAAACTGGTTCCGGAGCGACCGGAATGGTGTTTTGGAGCCGCCTGAAGGGTCCGTCGGTGGCTGCAGATCGGCTTGGCAGTCCAGGCACGCTGGCAGCGGCGCTAGCGCGTCCCGCCAGCGGAAGACTTGGCGGCCGTGGCACTGGCCAGGCCGTGACGGCCGCGCAGGGCTGACAGCACAGCGGCGATCGCGACCAGGGCTGTGGCCGAGTAGAACGCGGCCTGGATGCCACCGACGAACTGGGCTGCGAGCTGGCCGTGCAGGCTAGTCGTGCCGACGAAGATCGCGAACGCCACGCCGCGGGGTATCGAGTGGGCGGCGACCAGGATCGCCACCGTGAACGAGAACACCATGCCGATGTTGCCGAACGTCCGTAGCATCCCCGAGGCGATGCCGAACACCCCCCGCGGGGCGGCCTTCATCACAGCGGAGGTGTTGGCCGGGAAGAACGCGCCAGCGCCGACGCCACTGATCACGCTGGGCACGATCACCAGCCACAGCGGGCTGGACAGGCCGAGCTGGGCGTAGATGACGAAAGCCACCGCCTGGACGGCCAGTCCGGCGGTGGCGGGCAGCACCGGCCCCATCGTGTCGGTGATCTTGCCGATCCAGGGGCCGATCAGGCCGCCGAGCACGTAGCCGGGCACGAGCAGCAGTGAGGCGTCGATCGGCCGCAGGCCGCGGGCGCCCTGCAGGTACATGATCACCAGGAACAGCACGGCGAAGCTGCCGAGCCCCTGGAACATCGAGGCCAGCAGCGACGGCGTCATCGTGGGCACGCGGAACAGTGACAGGTCGAGCATGGGCTCGGCGGTCTTGAGCTCGATCACGGCGAACACGCCGAGCAGGACCACACCGCCGATCAGGTAGCCCAGCAGGGTGGCATCAGCCGGCGACGTGGAGAGCTTAGTCATCGCCCACAGCACACCGAACAGCCCGAGCCCGAGGGTTACCATGCCGGCCACGTCAATCCGGCGGCGCTGGCGCTCGCCCCGGTCGCGCAGCACCCGCAGCGCGGCGACGAACGCCGCGCTGCCGATCGGCACGTTGATCCAGAAGATCCAGCGCCAGGAGATGTACGTCACGATCAGGCCGCCGATGACCACGCCGATGACCGCGCCGAGGCTCCAGCCGATCGAGTTGAACCCGTAGGCGCGGCCGCGCCGCTCGGCCGGGAACGTGTCAGCGATGACCGCGCCGGAGTTCGCCGTCACCAGTGCACCGCCGACGCCCTGCACCAGCCGGAACACGACGATCGAGATGTCGTTCCAGGCCAGCGCGCAGAGCGCGGAGCCGACGATGAAGATCACGAAGCCGCATCTGTACATGCGAACTCGGCCCAGCATGTCGCCGAGCCGGCCTACCTGGGTGGCCAGCAGTGTGATCACCAGCAGATAGCCGATGATCACCCAGATGACCGAGGACAGGCCGATGTGCAGCGCACGCTGGATCTCCGGGAGCGCGAGCACCACGATCGTGGTGTCCACCGCGGTGATCAGGACCCCGGTGACGATGACCGCCAGTGCCAGCCCGGTCCTGGTCTCCCCGAGCTCAGCTGGTGGTGCGTCCCGCTTGGTATCGGTCAACGCGAATCCCTTTCCGCGCCCTTTAGTTGGCCAAGCTACCGGAGTGGCCCGACAGTGTCCGGGGCCGGATGCGCGTCGCATCCGGCCCCGGACCGTTCAGTGTGCTTGTTTATGCCTAGTGGCGCTGCGGCTCCCCTGTGGCCGGGTTGAGGAACAGCGGCGGGTTCTGCGGCCCGTCGAAGTTGAACAGCGGGGTGATCGAGCCAGCCGCGGCGTCCGCCGCGCCGTTGCCCAGCCCGGACAGGCGCCAGTTGTACTCGATGAACTTCACCACCGAGCTCTGGTCGATCAGTGTGCTGCCGACGAAGTTGGACTTCGAGTACGGCGAGATCACCAGGAACGGCAGCCGGGGGCCGACGCCGCACTTGCCCTGCTCAGGGCGGCCAGCCAAGTTGACAGGCACTGACGTGACGTTGCTGCCGCACTGGCCGGTACCGGTCAGGGTGTCCAGCGAGGTCTGCGACTGGGTGACGATCGGGCCCAGGATGCTGTCGTACCAGCCGTCGGAGTCGTCCCAGGTGACGACCACTGCGGTCGACTTCCAGCTCGGCAGCTTCTCCAGGTTGTTGATCGTGCTGGCCAGCCAGGCCTGCTCGTCTACGGGGTCGGAGTAGCCCGCATGGCCGTCCTGGTAGGCAGGGGCCTTCAGGTAGGAGACTGCCGGCAGGTTCCCGGAGACAGCTGCGGCAAAGAAGTCGGCGATGTCGTACTGGTGGTTCGCCTGGTCGGTGTGGCCGATCATCGCCACCGACGTCGGCGGCAGGTGCATCGGGTTCGCGGTCGAGGCGAAGTACTCGAACGGCTCGTGGTGCGGGATGTAGTCGACCACGGAGCTCCCGCCGACGTTCTGGTGCTCCTCGGCGCAGATCTGCGCCGTGGTCGGCTGGGTGCCGCGACCGGGCACGTAACCGTTGTCGAAGCCGCCCTCGAACCAGCCCCAGGTGGTCTTTGAGCTGGTCAGCTCGTCGCCGATGTTCGTGCCGCCCATCGTGAGCGTGCTCGCCGGGGCGCGGCCGTCACCGCCGTCGGAGGACGGCATGTACGAGCAGATGTCATAAGTAGGGTCGGCGTCGCTGTAGGTCGTGCCGGGCCCGGCAGGCTGCGGTGGGCCCGCTGTGATGTCTGAGGACGCCGGGTCGGAGGTGTTCAGGCCGGGCGGGGCCGAGCAGGCCGCGGCGCTGATGGTCGCCGACGTGGGCCCGCAGACGGCACCGTAGGTCTGCGCCGAGGTCACGTTGAGCGCGCCCGGAGTCGACGGGCCGTAGGTGGTGCCGTAGGCGTTGTCGCTCATTGAGAAGTGCTGGGCGTAGTTCCACAGCGCGGTCACCGTGTTGCCGTCGTAGTAGTCCATGACGGCGTAGTTCGAGCTGGCGCCGGCCGGGACGGGCTCAGGGGCACCCTTGTAGTCGAAGCCGGCCAGGCACTGCGCCAGGGTCGCGCCGTTCCCGGTGTTCTGCGGGTAGAGGTCCTCGGCCCCGTGGTCAGCGGCGCTCTGCTCCGCTGTGTAGCCGTGGTCCTGGTCGCAGGTCATGGGGTCGTCCGGGCTGAGCCGCATCGGGTTGGAGGCGTTCGGGTTGCTGGTCAGCAGCGGCCCGGTCGGCCCGGTCGGGCTTTCGTCGGCGTAGAGGCCATTGACGGTCGGCGTACCGGGTCTGGCGAAGAATGGCTGCTCGCCGGGCAGGTTCCCGGCATACGGATAGGTGCCGAAGTAGTGATCGAATGACACGTTCTCATCGAAGATCACGACCAGGTGCTTGATGGGCGTTGCGGTGGCGCCCCCGTGCTGGCCGCCCTGTGATGCGGACGGGCTGCTCGGGGACGCGGCGGCGACGCTCCCCCCGGCAATCCCGAGACCAGCCAGCGCCACCGCGGTAGCGATGGCATAGGCCCTGCGTGGTAGGTGCATACCTTGGCTCCCTTGCGGCTTTTCCCTTTTGTCGCTTCCACCGTGGACCAGGTGGGGCAGTTCTGCGACCGAAATGACTGCAGGAGCCTAGGGTGATCTGCTGTCGTTCGAGTGACGTCGACCTTTCCGGTTTCAGGCGCCAGCGTAAATGGAGCCAGAACTACTCGAGGCCAAAATAGATGCCGCCTGACCGTCACGGCCGTGCACCACCCAGAATGAGCGCGGAGCATTTTTAGCATATATGGTCAAAAATGCTCCGGGATAACCAGAGCGGCTGGCCGGAGCGGGCTGAGGCAGCATGCCCGGCGCCGACAGGGAGACGCCTGGTCGTGGCAGGCGGCGCGCTGCCGGGCAGAATGACGGCATGCCCCAGGCCAACGACGACGCGGCGGCGCTGCTCACCGAGTACGCCGAGCTGCTGGTGATGACCGGCGGGGACGCGCTGCGGGCGCGGGCGTACGAGCGGGCCGCCCGTGCCGTCTCCGGCCACCCGGCCGACATCTCCGCGCTCGGCCCGGCAGCGCTGCAGCGGATCCCCGGCGTGGGCAAGTCAATCGCCCGGAAGCTGGCCGATATCGGCGCCGCCGGCACCTTCGCCGAGCTGGAGCAGTTGCGGGCCAGCATCCCGGACGGCGTGCTGCAGCTCACCAGGATCCCGGCGCTCGGGCCCAAGCGGGCGCTCCAGCTGCACGCCGAGCTCGGCGTCAGCTCGCCGGCGGAGCTGGCCGAGGCTATTCGCGCCGGACGGCTCGCCGGGCTGCGCGGCTTTGGCAGCAAGAGTGAGGAGAAGCTGCTGCGCGGCATCGAGCTACTGGAACGCTCCGGCGGCCGGGTGCTGCTGAACGTGGCCTTGCAGGTAGCCACCGACGTGGTAGCGGCGGTGCGGGCGGCACCGGGCTGCCTGCGCTGCGACTACGCCGGGTCGCTGCGCCGGTGGCGGGAGACGGTCGGGGACGTCGACGTGCTCGCCGCCGCGCCGGACTCGGCGCCGCTGATGGCGGTGCTCACCGGCCTGCCCGAGACCGGCGAGGTCATCGCGTCCGGGCCGACGAAGACGTCGGTCCGGACCAGGGAAGGTCTGCAGGTGGACCTGCGGGTGGTACCGCTGGACTCCTGGGGCGCGGCGATGCAGTACTTCACCGGGTCGCAAGCACATAACGTGGCTGTCCGCCAGGTGGCGATCCGCAACAAGCTCAAGCTGTCCGAGTACGGCCTGTTCGATGCCGTCACCGGGGAGCTGATCGTGTCCCGCACCGAGGAGGAGGTCTACCAGCGGCTGGGCATGCAGTGGATCCCGCCTGCGCTGCGCGAGGACCGCGGCGAGGTTCAGGCCGCACTGCGCGGCGAGCTGCCCCAGCTGGTCACCGAGCAGGATGTCCGCGGCGATCTGCACACCCACACTGACCTCACCGACGGGGTGGCGCCGCTGGCCGCAATGATCGCAGCCGCCCGGGCGCGCGGCTATTCCTACTACGCGATCACCGATCACGCGCCGAACCTGGTCATGCAGCGGATGACCGACGCCAAGATGCTGGCCCAGCGCGAGCAGGTACGCCAGCTCGACAGCGAGCTCGCGGGCAGCGGTGAGGAGCTGACGCTGCTGCACGGGACGGAACTGAACATCGGGCCCGACGGCAGCGTCGACTGGGACGAGGAGTTCCTGGCCGGGTTCGACGTCTGCGTCGCTTCGGTGCACTCGCACTTCGACCTGCCACGGGCGCAGATGACCCGGCGGCTGGCCGCCGCCTGCGAGAACCCGCGGGTGAACATCATCGGCCATCCGCTGGCCCGCCGGTACGGCCGCCGCCCGGCGATCGACGTCGACCTGCCCGAGCTTCTGCGCGTTTGCGCTGCCACCGGGACCGCGCTGGAGGTCAACGGGCATCCGGCGCGGCTCGACCTGCCGTCCGACCATATCCGCGCGGCGAAGGAGGCCGGGGTGAAGTTCGCCGTCGACAGCGACGCTCACTCAATCCCCGACCTGAGCAACATGCGCTATGGCATCGGCACGGCCCAGCGGGGCTGGCTGACCACCGATGACGTGATTAACACCTGGCCGCTACCGCGGCTGCGGGAGTTCCTGCGCAAGGGTGGCTAGCCGGACGGCGGCCAAGACCGAAGTTCCACGACGCCGCCGGATCGGCGAGAAGCCGTTCACGTCCTCCCCCGCCGTCCCCCGCACCGTCGGCCAGGTCCAGCCGCCAGAGGCACGTGACCGGGTCTTCACCGCCCCGAGTGCGGAGGAACAGCACCCGCCCGCCATCCCGCGAGACCGTCACCGCGCGCGGAACACCGAGCGTGAAGCGCCTAGTGCTGGCCAGCTGCCGGAGGAAGTCATTGATCGCCACGCCAGCACTCTGTCACCGCCAGGTCACTCGGCCACCTTTTGAAACAGGCCTTAGCCGAGGTACGCGGCGCTGACGGGGATGGTCGGGCTCCCGCAGCCGTGTGACCCGGGCAGGCCCATTCCGTCGACGGCCTCGCTGTCCTGCGTACAGGCGTCCCACAGCCAGTTGACGCCATGGGTGCCGACCGCGAACGTGAACGTGATCTCCACGGAGAACTCGTTCGCGGACAGCTGGGTCGGCGGCGCGGTCTTGGCGCCGCCCGAGCCCAGAATCAGCGTTGCCGGCGGCGCCGGCGTGACCTTCACCGAGCTTGAGACCGTCGCGCCGAAGTACACGTACCAGTGCTTCGTCATCTCGGTGCTGATCGCCGACGGTGGGACGAATACGTCGATCGTGAGCTCCTCGCGGCAGGTCGGGCGCGAGCATGCCTTGGGGGTAGGTGCAGGTGATGCTGCCGTGTAGGAGACATAGACGGTCTTGGATCCCGAACGCACCAGCGGGGCCGACGCGGTCGCGTTCGCGAACACTTCGACGCGGTACTGCGTGGCCACGGTCGGGGTCACGTGGAAGGCGTAGCTGGCCTTCGCCGCCTGGCCGGCGGGGTGCAGCGCGACCGGCTTGCTGACCGGCGCGGCAGCGCGGTTAAACGGGAACGGCTGCGCATACAGCCGGGCCACCTCCCCGCTAGTTACACCGTTGAGCGTGCCGTCGAGGTGAGCGCTCGCGAGCGGGCCCCCGTGGTACTCGACGTACATATCGCCGGTCACGGGCGTGTTGGCGGTCGTAACTGTCACTGGGAGAAGCGTCGGGGGCTTGACGCGGTTGCGCACCACCAAAAGTGTCCCGGCCACCGCCGCGGCCACGACCAGGACGACGATGCCCGTGATAGCGAACGGGAGGATGCGCACGCGTCGCCGCTGTCGCGGCACCAGCCACGACTCGCGACCCGGCACGCTGGCCCGCGGCCGGATAACCGCCGGGGGCGGGGGTGCAGGCGGGTCGGCACCGACCAGCGTGGGTCCCGAGGGTGCGTTGCCTGGCCAGGCAGAGCTCGCCACCGCAACTCCGGGCGCCTCGGCAGCGGCGGGCACGCGCTCCGCCGCCGGCGCTGAACCTGGTGCGGGCACGTTGCTGGCCAGCACCGGGCTTGGCTGCGGCCAGAACGCGCCCTGCAGGGCGTTGGCGAGATCGCGGCAGCTCGGGTACCCGTAGCCCGGCGCCACCAGCAGTGCCCGGCCCAGAGCGGCATCGACCGCGGACGGAAGATCGGCCCGCAGTGACGTCGGCCTGGCCGGGGTCTGCGCCGGCCGGGTTGGCATCATGCCCGTGGCCTCGTCCCGCCGGAACGGCGGCACGCCGGTCAGCAGCTCGAACGCAACGCACGCCAGTGCCTGCTGGTCAGCAAGCCCGGGGTCCGCCGGTCCCCGGTGCTGCCCGAAATCCGACAGGTAGACCAGGTCAGGCTGGCCCGGCGGGGTGTCAACGAGGATGTTGGCCGGCTTCACGTCACCGTGCTGCAGCCCGGCACGATGCGCTGCGTCCAGCGCCGAAGCGACCCGCCAGATGATCGGCGCCACGCGCTCGGGCGGCAGCGGGCGCTCCCGGCGCAGCAGGGCACCGGAATCCCGGCCGGCCACGTATGGCATGGCGACGTATACCACCTCGCCGGCCTGGCCGGCCCGCAGTACCGGCAGGATGTGCGGCTCGCCGACCGCCGTCGCCGCCTGCACCTCCCGGATCAGCCCGCCGGAGAACTCCTCGTCCGCGGCCAGTTCCGGTGCCAGGACCTTTAGCGCGACCACGTTGCCGCTCAGCTCGTCGCGCGCCCGGAACACGGCGCCCGTCGGGCCCCGGCCGATCTGCTCCTCCAGCCGGTAGCCAGCGACGCGCGAGCCGGCTGCGAACCTGGCGGGATCTGCAGAAGCCCAATTGCTCATCGGCTCGATTATCGAGATCCGTGCTGCTTGTTGGCAACCAGCGAATTGTGACCCGCGTCACCACCCCGGGCCCGGGACGGAAGCCCCAGCAGCCTGACATTGTTAGGCAGACGAAAGATCTCGAGGAATGCCCAGCGTAATGGACCTATCGACGGCACCTGAGCACGATCACGGCCGGAGCGCGGGTGGCCGCTCCCTGGCCGCCCGGCTTGCTTTGCGGCCCAGCGCGCGAGCCACCGCGGTCATCTGCGCGCTCGCCATGTTCATGAGCGTCATGGATACCCAGATCGTCAACGTGGCACTGACCTCGCTGTCCCGGGACTTCCACGTCGCCGACGCCGCGGTGCAGTGGGTCGTGACGGCCTACATGATGAGCATCGCGGTCTGCGTGGCCGCATCAGGCTGGATCGGGGACCGCTTCGGCACCAAGCCTGTGTTCCTGGTATCGGTTGGCGCGTTCACGGTCGCCTCCGCGCTATGTGCGATCTCGACCAGCATGCCGGAGCTGATCGTCATGCGGGTGCTGCAGGGCGCGGCCGCCGGAACGATGACGCCGGTGAGCATGGCGATGGTGTACCGCGCCTACGCGCCTGACCGGCGCGCGCATATTACGGGGCTGCTCACCAGAGTGCAGGCGATCGCCCCGGCCACAGCACCGCTGATCGGCGGGGCGCTGGTCACCTGGGCCACATGGCGCTGGATCTTCACGATCAACCTTCCGGTGGGCGCCGTCATCACAGTGCTCGGCATTTTCGTGCTGCTCGATCACCGGGAGCCGCGCCGCGGCGGTTTCGACGTCACCGGTGCCGTGCTCGGGATCACAGGCCTTGGCCTGCTCCTGTTCACAGTCGGTAACGCGGCGACCGCACGATGGACCTCGGCGGTGACGGTCGTCACCGGCGGCTCGGCCCTGGTGCTGCTGGCCGCGTTCACGTTCACTGAACGCAGGCGGCAGCACCCCCTACTCGATATCCGCATCCTCAGCGACCGGCTCTTCCGCTGGTGCACGGTCACCAACATGCTCGCGATGTGGGCATTTTTCGGCTCGCTGGTGTTCACCGCGCTGTATGTCCAGGAGGCCAGAGGCGACTCGGCCATCGTTTCCGGGCTGACAACGTTCCCTGAGGCCGTTGCGATCGGCCTGGTATCGGGGACCGTCGCCCGCCTGTTTGCCAGAGTCGGCCCGCGCAGGCTGATCCTCTGCGGGTTCCTCGGCCTTGCGCTGACCACGGTCCTGCTGTCCCAGGCCGGGCTGACGACCAGCCTGTGGTGGGTCCGGGCCCTTTGCTTCCTGCTGGGCGTGTCCGTGGCGTTCATCATGCTGCCCACACAGACGGCAGCGTTCGCCCAGATCACCTCGGCACGGACCGGCCACGCCTCGGCGATCTTCAACACGCTGCAGCGGGCATCGATGTCAATCGGCGTTGCCGTGCTCACCGCGGTGCTCGCTGCCGCCGGCGGCAACGTGCTGCACGTCCGGCCGTCTGTGACAGCCTTCCACTGGGTGTTCCTCACGAACGCCGCTGTCGCGCTGGCCGGCGCGGTGCTGTCACTGCGCATCTCTGACTCCGATGCCGCGCCCGCGATCCGGCGCCGGGCCCGCACCCCCGAGGCAGAGCATGCGTGACAGAGCCGGCCTGTTCCCTCCCCGGCTGGCGCGCTCGCGCCCTTACGCCAGAGCAGCGATCAGTTCGTGCACCGGCTTGCGGCGGCCTGCGTAGAAGGGGATCTCTGCCCGCGTGTGCCGCCTGGCCGTGGCGCCGCGAAGGTGACGCATGAGATCCACGATCCGGTGCAGCTCGTCGGCCTCGAAGGCGAGTATCCACTCATAGTCGTTCAGCGCGAAGCAGGCGACCGTGTTCGCTCGCACATCCGGGTACTCCCGCGCCATCTGCCCGTGCTCGGCGAGCATCGCCCGCCGCTCGTCCTCATCCAGCAGGTACCACTCGTAGGAGCGCACGAACGGGTACACGCTGACGTAGTTCCGCGGCTGCTCATCGGCCAGGAACGCCGGCACGTGGCTCTTGTTGAACTCGGCCGGGCGGTGCAGCGCCATCACCGACCAGACCGGCTCGCTGACCTGGCCCAGGCCGGTCCGGCGGAACCGCGCGTACATCTCCTGCAGGTCATCGGCTGAGGGCGCGACCCACCAGAACATGTAGTCGGCGTCAGCGCGCAGCCCCTGCACGTCGTAGCAGCCGCGGGTGATCACACCCTTGCCTGCCGCCTGCTGGCACAGCTCGCTGACCTCGGCGGCCAGGGCCGGCCTGCCGCCGTCGCGCTGCGACGCGACCGCGTCGAGCGCCCCGGTGCCCCGGACCCGGAACACTGACCACATCGTGTACCGGATCAGCTCGTTGAGTTCACGTGCCTTCGGCCGCTGGCCCGGGTGGCCCGTGGTCTGGTCGTCGCTCATAGCCTTATTGTCCACCTCACCGAGCCGGGGCTGCCGTCGCGGCCCTGGAGTCGAGGTAGGCCAGCACCTGGTCCGCAGCCTGCCGCGCCGTGGCAATGCAGGCCGGAACGCCGACGCCGTCGCAGAAAGCGCCGCAGACGGCGACACCGGGCAGCGCGGCGACGCCGGCGCGGATGCGCGCGACCCGGTCCAGGTGGCCGACCGTGTACTGGGGCAGCCCGCCGCCCCACCGGCTGACCCGGGCTGCAGCCGGCGCACCGCGCACTCCGATGGCGGCGGCAAGGTCGGCGGCGGCCAGGCTCGCAAGCTCGGCGTCGTCGCGCTGCAGCAGTGCCTCCTCGCCCACCCGGCCGACGGAGCAGCGGACTATCTCCATCGCGTCGCCGGGCGCTCGTCCGCCCGCCTCGCGCAGGTGCGGCCACTTCGCCGTGCTGAACGTCACGGCCTTGACCGACCGGCCGTCGACAGCAGGGACAAGATAGCCGCTGCGATGCGGCGGCTCGCGCAGCGCGTCTGGCGGGTAGGCCAGGGTCACGATCGCCATGCTCGCGTAGCTGAACTCGGCCAGGGCCGCCGCGGCGGGAGCAGCGCCGGGCACACCGCTCAGCAGCCTGGCAGCGGGGGTGGCCGGGACGGCGAGGATCACGGCGTCAGCGTCCACCTGCTCTGGAGCGCGTGCGGAGCCGACAGTGAGCCGCCAGCCGCCGGCGGTCCGGGCGAGCTCGCGGGTCATGGCGCCGGTCCGCACGGCGGCTCCGGACGCGGCGGCCACAGCTGGCGGGAGCGTTCCGAGCCCTTCGGCGAGCGTGGAGAAAACGGGAGCCGGCGGTGCTGCGGGTTCGGATATCTGCGATGGCGGCGGAGGCAGCAGCGACGCGGCGGCCATCGTGAGCGAGCGGTGCTGGCGGGAGGCCTGCGCCAGGCCGCCCAGCGTTGCCTCGAAGGACAGCTCCTCGGACCGGCCCGCGTACACCCCGCCGAGCAGCGGGTCCACCAGCCGGTCCACGACTTCCTGGCCGAACCTCGCCCCGACCTGCGTGGCCACTGGCACGTCTGAGTCCCGCTCGGTCGCGGGCAGCCGCAGGTCGTCTCTGGCCCTGTCCATTCCGGTGGCAGACAGGATGCTGCTGCTTTCCAGTTCGTCCAGGTCGGCGGGCACCCCGAGAAACTGGCGCCGGGGCAGCGGGCGCAGGCGCCCCCGGGTCCAGATGCCGGCTGCCGTCGTGCCGGGCGAGACTAGCTGGCCGGCCAGGCCGACCGCGGCGATCAGGTCGGTGGCTTCTGGGCGCCGGGCGAGCAGAGCCTCGGCGCCCTCGTCAACAGCGACCCCGGCGATCTCGGAAACGGCGAGCTTGCCGCCGAGCCGCGGCGAGCCCTCCAGCACAGTGACCGCGACACCCCTGTCACGCAGGAAGAACGCAGCCGCGAGCCCCGAGATCCCCCCGCCCACGATCACGACAGACAGCCGGGCTGATGGTGTACTCACCCGTCTACTCTGCCGTATTCCTCAGCCACTCCAGTTGTCGGCAGGCACCCGGGGATAGCCAGCGGGCGGCGGGAAACCGGCGGGCCCACTGGGAAGCGGCTCGTCGTCTTGCGCGGTCGCCCCGGGGAGCAGGCCGAAGGCGTCGGCGACGGCCAGCGCTCCGGACCTGTTGCGCACGCCGAGTTTGCGGAACAGGCGGGTCTGGACGTTCTCGACGGTCTTCGGGGCGATCCCGAGCGCCCTCGCGGTCTGGCGGATCGAGTGGCCGCTGGACAGCGACGTCAGGATGTCGCTTTCCCGCGCGGTGAGCTCGGGAAGCTCGGACATCCCGGGCGCGCGCTCGTCCCACCGGGCGCGCACGGCGCCGATCAGCGGCCGCATCGGCATGGAGTCGACGACCAGGTATCCCTGGCCGACCATGCGCAGCACGGAGAGGAAGTGGTCCTCGATCCGGTCAGCCGAAACGAGCGAGCTGGCACCGCACGCAAGTGCCTCGGCGAGTTCCGGCGGGTCGAGCGGCTTGCTGTGCACGAGGATGGCCGGGATCCCGAGTTCGGCGACCATGTCCCAGTCTGATGCCGCCGGATCGACCAGCACGGCCACGATCGGGCCCCGGTGCCAGCGCGCCCAGTGGGTATCAGCCACCGGCCCCGGTTCCCGGATCAGAACGAACGGCAGCGGAGCAGCGACCAGCGCCGAGACGACCTGGTCGAGCGCTGAGCAGCACTGGCCTGAAACCACTGCCAGAACGACCGAGCCGCCGTCGGCCTGCGGCCGCCTCGCCGCGTTCGGTATGGTCCTGGGGTTTCTGGATTGCTGCCGCAGCGGCACGGTCGGCGCGGTCTGCGCCTCGTCCAGCATCCCCAGCGACGCAGCCTTGGCCACGGCGTGCACGCTGCTGCTCACGTCGAGCTTGGCATACACGCGGCGCTTGAGGTTCTCGACCGTGAGCGGGCTGATCCCGAGCAGGCCGGCGATCTCGTTCACGCTGTGCCCTGAGCCGGTGAGAACGACGAGCTCGAGCTCCCGGTCGGTTAGCCCGCCCGGGCTGTCCTTGGCGTGCCGTCCCCGGCTTCGCCGCAGCAGTGCCAGCACCGCGGCCAGGCCCTTGGACTCGGGCACGAGCGACGCGACTCCGGCCCGGCATGCGGCCGCCAGGTCCTGCTCGGACGCTTCCCGGTAGGTCACGATCACGTTGAGCTCGGGGAAGCGCCGCGTCAGGGCGGCCACCCGCCCAGAGATCTCAGCCAGCCGCGCACCCGCGTCGAGGATCACGACATCCGGGCGGCGCAGCTCGCACAGCTCGAAAACAGCGTCCGGCTCCGCCACTTTGCCGACGACGGTGACATCCGGGCGCACCGCGAGGCAGGTGGACAAGCTGTCACGGAGAAGCCGGCGTGGCGACTGAACCGCCACCCGGACGGAGGCACGAGCGTGCGACGCCGTCATTGTTAGCCTGGACTTCCGGTCTCTCCGCAGCCTGATGTCTCGCGAGGGATTCGCAGTCTACGCCGGGCACGGCGTTAAGCGCCGGTCACTTTACCTTTATGGCTATATCTATTCTATTGTCTGGATTTTAAATTTATTAAAGCTGGGTCATCCGGCTGCGGGCTGTCCGGCGGTGCTGCGGTGGGCACCGTCCGGCCGCGGCAGCCGCAGCCCCATTCGACCTGCGCGGCTGCAAACGTTACCTGACCGTGGCCCGGCAGGCGGAACGCGGCGCGCCGGCGGGCACGTCCCAGCGACATGAATCGCTCCCTATGCGCCCGCGCATCGCGCGGGACGCTGCGCTCCACCGCGCTCGCCGGGGCCTGCCTGTCCGGCACGGCCCTGCTGCTCGCCGGCTGCTCGCAGGCCGGCCCCACCGGGGCGAGCAGCCAGCCCGCCTCAGCGAACGGCTCCGCCGGGTTCGGCGGCTCGGCCGCACAGGCCCCAGCTGCTGCCCTGCCCGCGACAGGAGGCACGCCGTCCTCGGCCGGCCAGAGTTCGCCCCAGCCAGCCCAGCTTGACCTGTCCGGCCCGAGCATCGTCTACACCGCCAGCCTCACCGTGCGGGCCACGAACGTGGGCACCGCTGCCGAGGCTGCGACAGACGACGCCGAGAAGGAGGGCGGCTACATATCCAGCGAGCAGGCGTCTCTCCATCCAGCCAGGCCCGCCCGTCCCACGGTCAGCCTTCAGCTGAAGATCCCGGTCGGTGCTTATCCCGGCGTCCTCGCCGAGCTGTCCGGGCTCGGAACGCAGACGTCGCTGAGCCAGAATGCTCAGGATGTCACCGAGCAGGTCGCCGATGTCAGCAGCCGCGTGGCCTCAGCACAGGCAGCCATAACGCAGCTCCAGGCGCTGCTGGCGCGTACCGGGTCCATTGCTGACCTGCTCAGCGTGCAGCAAGAGATCTCCTCTCAGGAGTCCTCGCTGGAGGCGCTGCAGGCCGACCAGCGCGCGCTGGCCAGCGAGACCAGCTACGCGACAGTGTCGCTGACGCTGGTGAGCCCCAGCGCACCGAAAGCCGCCGGGCACCGGACGCCGAACCAGCGGCACGGGTTCCTTTCCGGGCTCGCCTCGGGCTGGCGCGGGCTGCGGATCGCCGTCTCCGCAGTCCTGACCGCTGTGGGCGCCGCGCTTCCGTTTGCAGCGGTCGCTGCGGTGCTGGCGGGCGCTGGGTACGCAGCGCGGCGCCGGCTGCGGCGCCGCTCCCGCCCGACTCCTGCCGGGTAGCCCACGGTCAGGGGGCTGGCGTGGCGCTGCCGGAGCCCCGTCGCTGGGAACGGCTGCGGCGGGGCTACCCGGGAGCGCGGGCAGAACGCAGGTGCACCAGCTCGGCCAGCCGCGCCAGCACCCCGGGGTCGGTCTCAGGCAGCACGCCATGGCCGAGGTTGAACACGTGGCCCTCCGCGGCCCGGCCCTGCTCGATGACCTCGGTAGCCCGCTGCTCGATCACCTCCCACGGCGCCAGCAGGACCACCGGGTCGAGGTTGCCCTGGAGGGCCTTGCCCGGGCCAATGCGGCGCGCGGCGTCAGTCAGGGGCACCCGCCAGTCCACGCCGACCACGTCAGCACCGGCTTCCCCCATCAGGCCGAGAAGCTCGCCGGTGGTGACGCCGAAGTGCAGCCGCGGCACGCCAGATGCGGCCAGCGCCTCGAACACGCGCCGGGAATGCGGCAGCACCGACCGGCGGTAGTCCTCGGGGCTGACCGCCCCGGCCCAGGAGTCGAACAGCTGCACCGCCGAGGCGCCCGCGCCGACCTGGACCCGCAGGAAGGTGATTGTCATATCCGCCAGCCTGCTAAGCAACGCGTTCCACAGCACCGGGTTGCCGTACATCATCGACTTCGTCTTCTCGAAGTTCTTCGACGGCCCGCCGTCGATCAGGTACGACGCCAGCGTGAACGGGCCGCCAGCGAACCCGATCAGCGGGGTCCGGCCCAGCTCGGCGACCAGCGCCGTGACCGCCTCAGCCACGTAGTGCACGTCTGGCGGCTCCAGCGGGGGCAGCCGCTGCACGTCCCGTTCATCGCGGATGGGCTGCTCGACCACCGGCCCGACGCCAGCCCGGATGTCGATGCCGACCCCGGCGGCGCGCAGCGGGACCACGATGTCGCTGAACAGGATTGCCGCGTCCACCGGGTACCGGCGCAGCGGCTGCAGGGTGATCTCGGTGACCAGGTCCGGCTTGGTGCACGCCTCGAGCATGCCTGTCTCCGTGCGGAGCGCGCGGTACTCGGGCAGCGACCGGCCCGCCTGGCGCATGAACCAGACGGGCGTGTAGGGCACCGGCCGCCTGCGGCAGGCATTCAGGAACACCGGGCTGTCCTGGTCGGGGTTCACACCGGTGATGATCTCATAGCCGCGACACGCCGCCGGATGTCCCCGGCAGCGGCCCGGCGGCGTGCCAGCATCGTGCTGAGCGCCGCGGCGAGGAGGTTCCCCCGATGACCGAGA
Source organism: uncultured Actinomycetota bacterium (assembly GCA_963815375.1). Classification (GTDB taxonomy): domain Bacteria; phylum Actinomycetota; class Actinomycetes; order Streptosporangiales; family Streptosporangiaceae; genus JASHPR01. The sequence goes on from CAWFGX010000003.1 coordinate 92,187, forward strand.
CAACCTTGCACTGCCCCGATTGCGGCCGGGACAGGCTTTTCGAGCAGCATCATGCCGCCGGGACCTGCCCGGACTCGCCAGACGGCGACTGCCCCGAGTGGGCCTGCACCGGGTGCGGCGCTGCCCTGCTCGTGGGCCTGACATACTGCCCCGATGACGTGGCCCGGGCGCCCGCCAGGCGCGTGGCATGACATTTTGGCGCCAGTCCAGCATGCTCGGATCATGAGCAATGCGGCCCGGCCGGTCAGACGAGCCGAGACAGACGCGGCCGCCTCGTTCCATGCCGCCGTCGGCGGCATGGAAGCCGGCATGGAACAGCAGCGGCGAGCGCGGCCTGAGCTTGACTTCGACAGCCAGCCGCCGCCACGCAAGCTCGCGCCGTACGCCGCCGCCGTTGGCGCGACGGTCCATGAGCCCGTCTCCAGCCGCGGGTCCAGCCGGGCCGACAATGAGGCCGATGCTGAGGGCGGCGAGATCGGGTGGGGCAGCTTCGTCCTGCTGTACGACCCGGCGGGCCAGGCTGGCTGGGGAGGCCCGTTCCGGGTGGTCGTCTACGTGCGGGCCGATCTCGAGCCGGAGATCGCCTCAGACCCGCTGGCCGGCCAGGTTGGCTGGAGCTGGCTGGTGGAATCGCTGGACACAAGGACATCCGGGTACCAGCAGGCCAGCGGCACCGTCACCAGGGTGGTGACCGAGGGCTTCGGGGGCAAGAGCGGCGATCCCGTTGCCACCAGCTTCGAGCTGCGCGCGTCGTGGTCGCCAGCTGCCGGTGACGATCTCGGCGGGCACCTTGCCGCCTGGTGCGACACGCTCTGCACCGCGTCGGGCCTGCCGCCGCTGCCGGACGGGGTTCGGGCGCTTCGCCCGTCGCAACAGCGCCGCCGGCGGCCGTGACACCATGGCAGCCGTTACACGATGACAGGGGACCCCGGGCAGACCGACTCGCAGTCCGCGCCAGGGGCGCCAGAGACCGGCCCTGCCCCGGCGGTGCCGTTGCTCGAGCCACGAGAAGGCCTTCCGCCACTGGTCGTGACAGCCGAGGCACTGGCCGAGGCCACCCGCGGTCTTGGCCAGGGCCACGGGCCGGTCGCGGTCGATGCCGAGCGGGCCTCGGGCTTCCGCTACGGGCACCGGGCGTTCCTCGTCCAGTTCCGGCGGGCCGGAGCCGGGACCGTACTCATCGACCCGATCGCCTGCCCGGATCTGTCCGGCATCGACGACGCGCTGGCTGGCGCGGAGGTAATCATCCACGCGGCGTCGCAGGACCTGCCCTGCCTGGCAGACCTCGGGTACCGGCCGCGGCACCTGTTCGACACCGAGCTGGCCGGGCGGCTGCTCGGCTACCCGCGGGTGGCGCTCGGCACCCTGGTCGAGACCCAGCTTGGGCTGATCCTGGAGAAGAGCCACTCAGCTGCGGACTGGTCAACCCGCCCGCTTCCTGTGGACTGGCTGCGCTATGCCGCGCTCGACGTCGAGGTGCTTGTTGAGCTGCGTGATGCCCTGGCCGAGCAGCTCGCCGAGCAGGGCAAGGCCGACTGGGCCCGCCAGGAGTTCGCCGCCGAGCTCCGCGCCGGGTCGCCCGCGCCCCGCGCGGACCCGTGGCGCCGGACTTCCGGCATTCACCGCATCCACAGCCGCCGGGGCCTCGCCGTCGTCCGCGAGCTCTGGCTGGAGCGGGACGAGATCGCGCGCCGGCGTGACCTGTCGCCCACCCGGGTGCTGCCCGATGCAGCGATCATCGAGGCCGCCCGGGTGCTGCCACCCGGGCCAGCCGAGCTCGCCGGGATCTCCGGCTTTGACAACCGCAATGCCCGGCGGCACACGTCGGACTGGATGCGCGCCATCAAGCGCGGCAGAGCCCAGGCTGACCGGGGGCTTCCAGCACTGTCGCCGCCCCCGAGCGACGGCCCGCCGCCGGCCCATCGCTGGGCCGAGCGTGATATGGAGGCGGCCTCGCGGCTCGCCGCCGTCCGGGCGGCCGTGGCGGCGCTGGCTGACGAGCATCACCTGCCCGCCGAGAACCTGCTGCCTCCCGATGCTGTGCGCCGGCTCGCGTGGCAGCCGCCGGAACCGGTGACCCCGGAGACGGTCAGCGCCCACCTCGCCGAGCACGGCGCCAGGCCCTGGCAGGTCGGCCTCACCTCGCTGCCCATCGCCAGGGCCCTGCAGCGGCTCGCCGAAAAGGAGGCCGCTGAGACGGGGGCTGCGGACAAGGGGCACACCGGCGAGGACGGAGCGTAAGCCCGCCCTCCGCGGGCCGCCAGTGCCCGGCTCGGGCACAACGGGTCAGGCGGTCTTGCGCAGCGGCGTCAGCTGGCACGGCACTGCCGAGCCTGGCCGCGGTACTCCCGCGCAGGGCAGGATCTTGTCGGTGTCGGGATAGTCAGGAAAGACGTTGAAGATCACTTCGCAGTCACAGCAGCAGCCGCCCCGTCGCTGCATGCGCTGCACCAGGCCACGCGCCCGCGGGGACCGCAGGTCGCGCCACCGCACCGTCCACCGGTGCGTGCCGTCGCAGCCGAACTCGCTGATCATCCGTACCAGGTAGCAGCGCAGGCACTCGCGCTCCCCTGGGTCAGTTAACCGGCGCGCAAGCTCGGCCAGCTCGGTCTCAACGATGCCTGACAGGTCATCAGTCATGTTCGCGCCCCTCTTTCCGCAACTATGTCCGGCAGGAGATAGCTCTTTTCTATAGCTGCCCTCCGACATTTCCGGGGAGGGGAGACGGGCTGGCGGGCTATGTGCCCCTGCTGGGGCTGCGCGGCGCCGCCAGGCCCGGCCCGGGTCTTTTGCTGGGGTTGCAGGCGCACCGGCAGGCCCGGCCTGGTGCGGCTAGGTGCCCACTCGGCCGCAGCTTTCATGATCGTGGACCGAAACCCACTAATGAAGTGGGTTTCGGTCCACGGTAATTTCGGGGCCCCTCTATCAGGGCCCGGCTGGGCGGTGCCACTCGGCGGCAGCCAGCAGGCCGTGTCCCGCGTGCAGCACCCAGAATGCCGACACCGACAGCGGGCTGACGCTGGGCGGCACCGCGCCGAGAGCCGCACACGCCGCCGCCAGCAGCGACGGCAGGTTCTCCCGGTGGGCGCAGACCACCGCGGGCATGCCAGCAGCCACGATGGCCGCCACCTCCGCTGCGGCCAGCTCAGCCGAGCCCGCGGGCAGCTCATCGCCCGGACCGACCGTGAACGCGGGCTCGATCGCCACCGGCACCCCGGCCAGCGCGGCGTACGGCCTGATCGTCGCCACGCAGCGCTGCGCAGCAGAGCTGATCACGCGGCGGTACCCGAAGCACGCCAGCAGCCCGGCAAGCCGCTCGGCGTCGGCCGTGCCGCCGGCGTCCAGCGGCCGGTCCAGGTCGTCTCCCTCCCAGTCCTCCTTGCTGCCAGCCGAACTGTGCCGCAAAAACGCGAAAGGCACGGTGTCGGCGGGCCCGGCGGCGAACTCGTCCAGCATCGTTACGTCGCGCGGGTAGCTGAGCCTGCCGCGAGCCTCCGGCACCGGCAGCCACCGCAGATCGTCCACCTCGTCGTTGGCCCGGAACCAGCCGGACGAGGCCAGGTCATTGGCGCCCGGAGCAGCACGCGCAGCCCAGTAGTCCACGCGCTTGGGCCTGCCGCCCGAGTCGTAATGCGCCGTCGGAAGCGGCCGTCCGAGGACGGGACGGATGCCGGTCTCCTCGGTCACCTCGCGGACGGCTGTCTCGAGGAGATGCTCGCCCGGCTTGGCCTTCCCCTTCGGGAAACTCCAGTCGTCGTAACGGGGCCTGTGGATCAGCGCGACCTCGATGCCCCGGCTAGACCGCCTCCAGAGCACGGCGCCGGCGGCGAGGATCTCGTCGACGGCAGTCTTAGCCATCCGCGGCTCGGCCCTGCCGGGACCGGATCAGGTACTCCTGGATGTCGAGCAGCGGGGCGCCGGACGCATCCAGGTGATGCCGGGTCCATGTGCCATCGGGGCCAAGCCACCACGATGCCGTGGTGTCGTCCATCGCCATGTCGAGAAGTTCGCGCAGGTCCGCCTGCTTCGCCGGATCAGTCACACTGACCAGCAGCTCGACCCGCCGGTCCAGGTTCCGGTGCATGAGGTCGGCGCTGCCCAGCCAGACCTCGCCGGGGTCGTCCGGGTCATCGTGACCGAACACATACACCCGCGAGTGCTCCAGGAACCGGCCGAGCACGCTGCGGACGCGGATCGTCTCTGACGTCCCCGGGACTCCTGGCTTCAGCCCGCAGATCCCGCGGATCCACAGGTCGACCGGCACTCCAGCCATCGACGCCCGGTACAGCGCGTCGATGATCGCCTCGTCGATGATCGCGTTGCATTTCATCTGGATCCGGGCTGGCCTGCCATCACGGGCCCGGTCGGCCTGGTGGTTGATCCGCTCGAGAAGACCAGGGCGGATGCCCTCAGGCGCTACCAGGAGGCGGCGGTACTGCGACTTGCGGCTGTAACCGGTCAGGTGGTTGAACAGGTCAGTAATGTCCTCGCCGACCGTGGGGTCGGCGGTGAGCAGGCCGAAATCCTCGTATTGCCTGGCTGTCTTGGGGTGGTAGTTGCCGGTGCCGATGTGGCAGTAACGGCGGAGCGAGCCGTCGGCCTCATCCCGCACCACCAGCACCATCTTGCAGTGCGTCTTCAGCCCCACGAACCCGTACACCACATGGCAGCCGGCTTCCTCCAGCTTGCGCGCCCAGCCGATGTTGGCCCGCTCGTCGAACCTGGCCTTGATTTCGACCACGACCACGACCTGCTTGCCTGCCTCCGCCGCGTCGATGAGCGCGTCGACGATCTGCGAGTCGCCGCTGGTCCGGTACAGGGTGTGCTTGATCGCCTGCACTCTCGGGTCGGCGGCAGCGGAGACGACCAGGCGCTGGGTGCTGGCCGTGAACGAGTCGTAAGGGTGGTGCACGAGCACGTCGTGCTCGCTGATCTCGGCGAAGATGCTCACGTCGGTCGGCAGCGCGCTCTCAGACGGCACGAACGGCGGGTACTTCAGCTGCGGCAGGTCCAGGTCGGCGATGGCGTTCAGCCCGGTCAGGTCGAGCGGGCCAGGCAGCCGGTAGACGGCGCGGGAATCGACGCCCAGCTCCGTTACCAGCTTCTCCAGCACGTCGTCGGACATCGACTCCTCGACCTCGAGCCGGACCGCCTGCTCGGCGCGGCGCCTGGTCAGCTCACGCTCCAGCGACTTGAGCAGGTCCTCGGTCAGGTCCTCGTCGATCTCGAGGTCACGGGTCCTGGTCACCCGGAACGCGTAATGCTCGAGCACCTCCAGCCCGGCGAACAGCTCCGGCAGGTGGGCGGCGATAACGTCCTCGAGCGGCACAAAGCGCCGCGGAGCGACGGTCACGAACCTGGGCAGCAGCGGCGGCACCTTCACCCGGGCGAACATGCTCATGCCGGTCTTCGGGTCGGCGATCATCACAGCCAGGCTGAGTGACAGGCCGGAGATGTACGGGAAGGGATGCGCTGGGTCCACGACCAGCGGCGTCAGCACCGGGTAGACCCGTTCCCGGAACAGCCGCTGCAAAGCTTCCTGCTCGGACTGCTCGAGTTCCTTCCATCGCAGGATTTCGATGCCCTCCCGGGCCAGCGCGGGCTGGATCCAGTCGCGGAAGCACTCGGCATGCCGGCACTGCAGCTCGCGTGACGTGTCGAGGGTGTTGAGCAGGATCTGTCCGGACCCCTGGCCGCTGGCGTTCTCCACCGGCAGGCCCGCCGCCATGCGCCGGATCCGGCCGGCCACCCGGACCATGAAGAACTCGTCAAGGTTGCTGGCGAAGATGGCGGTGAACCGCACCCGCTCCAGCAGCGGCAGCGCTTCGTCTTCGGCCAGCTCCAGCACCCGCTGGTTGAACCGGAGCCAGCTTTCCTCGCGGTCGAGGTACCGCCCGGGCGGCAGATCGCGGACGGCGATGGCTGCCGAGTTCCGCAGCCCCGCTCTGTCGCTGCGACGCACCGCAGCGCTGCCTGAGTCGCGCGCGACGGAGCCCTTGCCGCGCTCGTCACCGCGATGAGCTGCCTGACCGGAGACCATGCCCCTATTGTCCCCGGTATAGCCGCCGGTCAAAGACGTAGGGGCTGCTAAAGCGCGAACTCGGCCCGGCGACAGTCAGGTTGCGGGGCCGGCCGAGCGGTGTCAGGCAGCGGCCTTGGCCTGATCGGCGGCCATGGCCGCGAAGCCCTGGCGCCAGCTCGGGTACCGCAGCGTCCAGCCGAGTTCCCGCTTGGCCTTCGCGTTGGAGGCGGCCCGGGACTCCGTGGCCATCATCACGGCCATCTCACCGGCCACGAGCTTTGCGGCCAGGCGCGGGATGCGGAACGGCGGCCGGGCGCCGATGATCTTGGCGACCTCGGGCATCCACACGCTCGCCGGGGCGGGGTCGTCGTCGACGATGTTGTAGATGGCCGGGCCATCGTGGCCCAGCGCGAGCACGGTCGCGGCGGCCGCGTCATCGAGATGAATGAACGACGTCATCCCGGCACCGTTGCCGACGATGGGAAACTTGCGGCTGCGGATAGCAGCCACCATGTCGTCGTCGGGCGCGCCGTAGAAGCCCCCGTAGCGGAGCGCGATGCCGCCAGCCAGCGTGACCGCCCGATCCAGGTGGTTCATGGCGGTGACCGTCTGGCTCATCGCGGCGGGCGGACCCGGGTCGAGCGGATCCTCTTCGGTCTTGACCATTCCGCCTATGCGCTTGTACCGGTTGGGGGCGTAACTCTGCGCGATGATGCGGCGTATACCGGCCTCGCGGGCGGCGGCGAGGACATTGTCGGTCCCCTCGATCCGCAGCCGGTTGGTCGGGGCGAACGAGCGGTCCAGGTGCTTGAAGTCGCTGACGCCGGCGATCGCGGTCGACTCGTAGATGATTGCGTCGGGCCGGGCCGCACCCACCACGTCGCGCACGGCCCCCGCGTCGAGCACGTCGAGCACGGCGGGCTCCGCGCCGAGTTCGCGCAGGCTTTCCGCCTTGCCGGCCGAGCGGGACGTGCCGACCACCTCGTGGCCCTGCTCGCGGAGCTGAGGAACGAGCCGGGTGCCGATCACACCGCTCGCACCGATGACCAGGACTCGCATGATCTGCTCCTTATCCTTCGGTTAACCAGTCACGGTTGTGACGGTACCCAGCCAGGGAATGTGACAGACCGGCGGCGAGGATGACAGCGGAACCAGAGGCAACGGCCGGCACCAGTCCAGATGCGGTGCTGCTGACGTTCGGCCACGGCACCGCGTCGGCAGAGCAGATCACGCAGCTTCTGCACGGAGCCGAGGTGGCCGCGGTCGTGGACATCAGGATCGCACCCGGCAGCCGGCGTCACCCGCACGTCGCCCGGGCCGAACTGGAGCGCTGGCTGCCCGACAGCGGCATCTGCTACCGGTGGGACAAGCGCCTGGGCGGGTTCCGCAGGCCCGCCCCGGGTTCGCCGGATGTGGCGTGGCGCGAGGACATGTTCCGCGGCTACGCCGGGTACATGCGGACGAGCGAGTTCCTGGCTGCCGCGGCTGAGCTGATCGCCGAGGCCGCGACCCGGCGGGTGGCGGCGATGTGCTCGGAGAGCCTGTGGTGGCGGTGCCATCGCCGTCTGCTGGCTGACTTCGTCTCGGTCGCGCGCGGCATGCCGGTGCGCCACCTCATGCATGACGGGCGGCTGCCGGAGCACCGCCCCTCCCCCGGGCTCCGGCTGAGAGATGACGGCCTGCTCGTCTACGACGGCGGCCAGTCCCCTCTCCTATGAGCCAGCGGCCGGTCCGCCGAGACGCAGCCACACCCCAGACAGCTGACGAAGCCCTTGACTGATTAGACCTGTCTGTCTAATATCTCGACTGTACAGACCTGTCTACTCAATCAGGGTGGGTAACCAGACATGACGACCTACCGCAGCCTGGCCAGCGAGACCGCGGCGACCCTCCCCGCTGACCCGTTCGCGCGGCAGTCCTGGCTTCGGGTCCGGGGCAGTCACCGGCTGAGCGGGCGCCCGGCCGTCTTTGTGCTGGGCTCACTGATCGTGGCGCTTCTGGCCTCCTCCGCCGCGCCCACGCCCCTGTACGCGATCTACCAGGCCCAGTGGCACTTCACCTCGATCACCACCACGGTGGTGTTCGGGGCGTACGCCATCGCCGTGCTGGCCGGCCTGCTGACCCTGGGCAAGCTGTCCGATCACGTCGGGCGCAGGCCGGTACTGCTGACGGCGCTCGCGGTGCACGCTGGCTCGCTGGTGATCTTCGCGACTGCCACCGGGGTGCCGGCGCTGCTCTCCGCGCGCGTGGTCCAGGGCCTGTCCACCGGCGCCGCCCTGGGCGCTATCGGCGCGGCCATGCTGGACATGGACCGCGAGCTCGGCACGTTCGCCAACGCGGTAACGCCAGGCATGGGCAGCGCGAGCGGCGCGATCTTGTCCGCCCTGGCCGTCCGTTTCCTGCCTGACCCAACCCATCTCATCTACCTGGCCCTGATCGGCGTGCTGGCAGTGCAGGCGACCCTGATCGCCGCGATGCGCGAGACGGTCAGCCGGGCCCCGGGCGCGCTGGCCAGCCTCCGGCCCGAGATCACCCTGCCGCGGGCGCTGCGCGCCCCGGTCCTGACTGCCGTGCCCGTTCTGTTCGCTGTGTGGGCGCTGGCCGGGCTGTACGGCGCGCTCGGCCCTGCCCTGGTGCACGCGCTGACCGGCTCAGGCAACGTGGTGCAGGGCGCCCTCAGCCTGTTCGTGCTGGCCGCATCCGCCGTCGTCGCGATCATCGCGGCGCGCCGGGCCGCGGCCGCGACGGTGATGCTGGCCGGCATCCTGGCCCTGATCACCGGCGTGACCGTTACCGTCATTGGCGTGAGCCTGGGGTCCGTCGCGGTCTTCTTCGCGGGCTCAGCGATAGCCGGCGCCGGGTTCGGCAGCGGCTTCCAGGGCGGCATCCGCACCGTGGTCCCGCTGGCGGCGGCGCACGAGCGGGCCGGCGTGGTCTCGCTGCTGTACGTGGTCTCCTACCTCGGGCTGGGCGTGCCCGCCGTACTGGCAGGGTTCGGCGTGGTACACGGCGGAGGGCTGATCAGCACCACCCGCTACTACGGCGCCGCGGTGATCACACTGGCCGTGCTCGCCCTGTTCGGCCTTATGAAGAACCGACGCGGCCGTGTCGCGGAGCCGGCCAGCGCGCCGGCCCGGGACATAAGATAGACAGGTCTGTCTAGGAAGGTGGCCATCGCCATGGCTGTCAGCGAAGCGGGCCCGGCCCGGCCGTCGGCCCGCGAGCGGCTGCTCGCAGCGGCCAACGAGCTGTTCTACAACGAGGGCGTGCACACGGTCGGCATTGACCGCGTCATCGAGCAGGCCGGCGTGGCCAAGGCCTCGCTCTACAACACCTTCGGCAGCAAGGACGAGCTGGTCCGTGCCTACCTGCAGACCCGCCAGGCCAGCGTCGCCCAGCGCATCACCCAGGCGGTGGAACGTTACGGCACCCCCTGCGAGCGCCTGCTAGCCGTGTTCGAAGGTCAGGGAGAGCTGTTCGCCCAGCCGGACTACCGCGGCTGCGCCTTCGCCCGGGCCAGCGCGGAATCCCATCCCGGGGACCTGGCCGAGCAGGCCGCCGGCGCCTACCGCCGCTGGGTGCGCTCGCTGCTGACCGAACTCGCCGCGCAGGCCGGCGTCGCCGAGCCCGAGGCGCTGGCCGGCCAGCTGCACCTGCTCTATGACGGCAGCGGGCAGTCGGCGCGGATGGACCACGACCCTGCAGCGGCCGCAACCGCACGCGCCGCCGCAGCCACCCTGCTCGACGCGGCCCTGGCCCGCCAGAAGCCGCCAGTGCGCGCGACCAGCGGGCACAGCGAATAACCCGGCCCCGGCGAACCGGCCCTGCCGGGGAATCGGTACTACAGGCAACGCACAGCCAGCCTGCCTGCTGCCGCCCGGAATGCCGGTCATTCGTTTCTCGCGACCTCGGGTCCGGTGATACGCGCCAGCAGCGGGAAGGTGGCCGCAATGATGCCAAGGGCCGCCAGGATCCCGCCCGCGATGATCAGGTAGTACGCGGCGCCGGGTGCTGCCATCGGGCGCTGCATCTCCAGGGAGGCATACATCGCGGTGGCGCCGAACCCGGCACCGATCGCGACAGCGGCGACAGCGAGGAGAGGGACGGCGCTTTCCAGTGCGACGACGCGGCGCAGCGTGGCCAGCCGGGCCCCGGTGAGGCGCAGCAGGCTGAACGGCCGCTTGCGGTCGGCGATCCCGGCCGCGATGCCCGCGGCGAGCGTGCAGCCGGCGATTGGCAGGCTGACCAGGATCACCGTGTTCGCGAGCTGCTCGTAGCCGCTGTTAACGGGGTTCGACTGCGCGATCAGCTCCCCGACGGTGTACGGCACGCCGTCGCCGAGATAGGTGGGATAGACGTGCGCGTTCTCCAGCACCGTCCTGGCCTGTTCGACCGCTGGCACGGTGCCGTTCGTCGCCACGTCGATGGCGTCCACCGCGAGGCTGTCCAGCCGTGTGGCCGGGACGTTCGCGGCTGGCCAGGTGATCCCGGTGGCGTCCACGCCGTACAGGGATCCGCCGAACCCGTCGGCCGGGAGCGCCGCCGCTGTCGCCCCGGCGGGGCAGCGGCCAAGGGCGGGGACGGCCGCGAGCTGCGCGCAGGAGACCACGCCTGCCGGGACTGGACCGGTGCCGCTGGGCTGATTGCCGCCGAGGTTGTGAAATGTCGCGGGGATGGTCAGCTGCGGGTCGGCCCGGACCACGACCACCCCCTGCACGCCAGGAATGCCGCGCAGCCGGGCCGCGAGCGGCGCGGCGGGTGTGGCCGGCCCCGGGCTTGCCTGCTGGGCCGCCAGCTGGTCGGTCAGCACTGTCCTTTCAGCGGCGCCGATCCTCAGCGTGAGTTGCTGGGCGTTCCACGTGGTGATGCTCACGACGGCTACGGTGCTGATGAACAGGGCGAGCACCAGGCCGCTGACGGCGCGGAAGGCGGCCTTCGGGTCGTCGGCGAGGCGCCGGGCGGCGATCAGCGTGCCGGGGCGGCTGGTCCGCCGGGCCATGACCCGGGCGGCCGCCATGGTGAGCCACGGGCCCGCGAGGACCAGGCCAACGATGATGAGCGCGAACCCGGGCACGAACACCAGGTCCTGCCCGGTAGGGCTGGCTGGCTTGCCGTGCACCGTGAAAAACCCGAGCTCGGCGAAGCCGGCCAGCAGCGGGAGTATCTGCCAGGCCCGTGGCGGCGGTGGCGTAACCCGGCGGGCGACGCCGAGCGGGGAGATGCGCACCCGGCGCAGCGCCAGCCGGGCCGCCACAGCCGCGGCTACCGGCACGCCGATCGCGACCGCGAGGACGTCGGGCGGGCTGAGCGACAGTTCGGCGGGGAAGAATGGCTGACCGATGAACGGGATGCCCGCGACCGGGATGCGCAGCAGGAAGAAGGTCCCGAACCCGGCCGCTACCCCCGCGATGCCGGCCACCGTCGATTCGGTGGCGGCGAGCAGAGAGATTTGCCTGCGGGTCGCGCCCGCCAGGCGCATCGCCGCGAACCGCTGCTCGCGGCGGGCGGCCGACAGCCGGGTCGCGGTGGCGATGAAGATCAGCACCGGCGCCAGGATGGCCAGCGCCACCACAGACAAGAGAAGGTCGACGCCGCTCTGGCCGCCTCCCGGGTCGGGTGGGATGTAGTCCAGCCCCCTGGGGTTCCCGTTGCCCCCGAAGTTGCCTGGCACTGCTGTGGCGATTGACGTCACCCGCACGCTGTCCGGGGTGTGCGCCAGCTGCGCCGGGGTGTGCCCGATGACGATGACCAGCGAGTCCGGGGACGGCAGCGCGGCGTCTCCGATCACCCCCACCAGGTGGCCGGGGTAGCGGCCAGCCAGCTGGCCAGCTGGGGTGGACCGCAGCAGCGCGGCGAGCGGAGGCGAGGCGTAGTACTGGCCCGGTGCCGGGTCATGCGGGATGCCCGGCGGCACCGGGGACGAGGCCCCGGTGGCGGCCACGTCGAACCGGCTGATCAGCTGGCCGTTGAAGGCGTCACCGCCGGGATGCCACCACAGCGGGGCGGTGCCCGCCGCCGCCGGGCCCGGGGGCACGGACGCGGTACCGGTCCAGAACCATCCGTGGCGGCTGTTCCAGGTAAGGGCCGCGCTGGTCGAGGCCACCGCGGTCAGCAGCAGGCCGACACCCAGGCCCACCGCGACGGTCACGACCACCAGCCTGGTGATCGCCTCGCGGCCGCCGCTCACCGCCAGCCGCAGCCCGAGCCCGATCACGGCCGCGCCCCGCTGAGCGTGCCGACCCTGCCGTTTTCTTCCACGGTCAGCTGCGGGACCGCACCGGGCAGCGCCGCTGTTGGGCCGAACGGCTTCACCGGGTCCCGCGCGCCGATCATCGTCACGGTTCCTGGGGGTGCGGCGACGGCGGGAAGGTCGGTGGTCACCAGCGCACCGCCCGCGAGTGCAGATCCAGCCGGGCCGCGGTGTGGGCGATCCATCGCAGGTCAGCCTCCAGTCGGTAGACGGCGCGGTCGGCGAGCAGGACATCGAGGGTTTCGTTGCAGGTCGTATCCGTGGCTCGGCCCCCGCTCAAGCAGGCCAAGCAGCGTCAGCGGAACACTCACAACCGAGAGAATACTCTAAGAGTATACTTTCGGAAGGTAGTCTTTCCACCCACGGGTCGGGTCACTGGGCAGGCCCGGCATCGGGGAGGTCGTTACATGCCGGCCCTCCCGCCCTACCGCCGCCCTCCACGGGGATCCAAGCGCGATCTCCCTGGCTCGGCCCGGTCCTGTCATTCCCAGCCATTGGGTGACGGTCCGCAGGATCCGGAGCGCTGCCCTTACCCTTCGCTTGTGCGTTCCGTCTTCGTGTTTCCGCTGGGCGGGCGGTCTGACGCTGTTGCCGTGCTCGACCGGCTTCTGCCGCGACGCGGCGGTTCCTGGGCCGACGGAAACGTCTACGTGGATGTTGCTGACGAGGAAACGGGACGCCTGTTTGCTGACTGGGAACCCCAAGACGCCGCCAGGGTGAGGGCGGCGGTTCAGCGGCCTGCGTGGGCCGTCCAGATCGCTGTCTCTGGCCGGATCGAAGGCACCAGAGAGGTGTCTGGCCTGGTTACGAGTCTCCTGGGTAAGGGCGGTTTCGCAACAGACGATTACTCGGGTCACTTCTGGACGCTGCCGGAGATCGAAAGCGGTGCCGTGGTTGGCGGACTGCGTTTCTTCGACTTCCGGACTCACTACGAACTCAATCGCGGACAGGCAAACCACTGAAAGCCGCATGCGTATTTGGCGGCAAGCGTGGCGGCGGCCCCCACGGGTAGCTGAGGTGCCCAGCACGCCTACCGCGGTTAAGAATGTACGGCTAGTCACGCTCTGACCGGACCAGAGGTTCATTCTTATTCAGACGTGGCTTGGCGAAAGTGACGATTCGGGTATATCGCTCAAAGCGCAGCCAGCATCCGGAACTCGAGGGCCGCGCTGCCGGGGTCGCCATGGTGATCGTGATCGGGCTCACGCTCTTCACGGTGTTCGCCGCGATCGGCCTGGCCACTCGCAACGCCGGGACCGTGCAGTCGCTGACCCCGCCGTTCTTCCTGTTCCTGTTCGTGTCGAGTGGCCTCATCCCTGTCGCCACGCTGCCTGGCTGGCTGCAGGCGTTCGCCCGGAACCAGCCGATCAGCGTTTCACCGACACCGCGCGAGCGCATTCCCGCCGTTTCCGGCACGCTCGCGCTCTGGTTCTACCGTCGGGGCTAAGAGCTGCGCTCAGCGGCAGGCCAGGCTCTGCCAGCGATGTACGGCGTCATTCTTCCGAACGATTCCTATGGGCTGAACGCTTGTTACCGTCAGCATGTGAGTAGTAACGATCCGGCTGAGCGTCCGCCACCGCCGGCTCTTCCCGCTGGCCTGAGGCACCGTCAGCTGCTGTCCACCAGCGTGCTCGCCGCGTGCGCAGCACTGGCGGCGGTGGCCATGGCGAGCGGACCGTACCCGCATCCACTGAACCAGCGGCTGCTGCTGGCCCTGGTGCTATGCGCGCCGGTCGTCGCGCTGCGCCGCTGGCCGCTGCCGGGGCTGGCAGTGGCGACCGCCGGGAGCACGCTTTTCATCGCCGGCCAGGGTAGTCAGTCGCTGCCTCTCAGCATCGTGACCGGGCTAGCTATGTACTTTGCTGCCTCGCGCTTGCCGCGAGCCACGTCGGTCCGTGTCGCGGGGGCTGCTGCGGCGGCGCTGGCCGCAGGTATGGTCTACGCCGTTTTCACGGTCCGTCAGCCCGGATTGGTCGGCGACGCGGCCGTAGCAAGTCTGATGCCGATGGCGGCAGCCTGGTTCGCGGGGGACAGCGTCGCGGCCCGGCGGCGTTATCTGGCCGAGCACGCGGAGCGAGAACACGTAGCGGAGGCCGAGCATGCCCGTCAGGACGTCCGCGAGGAACGGGTCCGCATCGCCCGGGAACTGCATGACGTGGTCGCTCACACCCTCGCGGTGATGACCGTCCAGGCCGGGGTGGGCAGGCGGCTGATGGACAGGCGCCCGGAAGAGGCAGCCATGGCGCTCGAGTCGATCGAGACGATTGGCCGAACGGCCCAGGACGAGCTGCGGGTGGTACTCGGGCTGCTGCGAGACGAGGAGCCCGCAGCGGCGGCCGCTCTGGCCCCGGCGCCGAGGCTGACCGACCTCAAGGAACTTGTGGACACCGTGCGGGCATCGGGGACGCCGGTGGAGCTGCGGATGTCAGGCACTGACCGGCAGCTCTCCCCCGCGCTGGAACTCTCGATCTACCGCGTTGTGCAGGAGGCGCTCACGAACGTCGTGAAGCACGCGCCGCTGGCCAATGCAACGGTCGACCTGCGCGTCTGCGGCAGTGATGTCCGGCTGGAGATCACCGACGACGGCATCCGCCCACACGACGAAAGCCAGCCCCTCAGCGCGGGCGCTGGACACGGGATCGTCGGGATGCGGGAACGGATCGCAGCGTTCGGCGGCCGGCTCACCGCCGAGCCTCTCGCGAGCCGTGGCTTCCGGGTGACCGCTCAGATCCCGGCCGGCGGCACGGGATGACAACGCGGGTCCTGGTCGTCGACGACGAGGCACTGCTGCGCACCGCGTTCTCCTCGCTAATCAGCGCGGAGGACGACCTCGACGTCGTCGGCGAAGCAGCCGATGGCCGTCAGGCGGTCGAGCTGGCCGCTCGCCTGGAACCGGACGTCGTGGTGATGGACGTTCGGATGCCGGTCATGGACGGGATCGAGGCCACCCGCCAGATCACCTCCCGCCGCGGCCCCCGGGTGCCCCGCGTGCTCATCCTGACAACGTTCGACCTGGACGAGTACGTCTTCGAGGCGCTGCGGGCGGGAGCCAGCGGCTTCGCGCTGAAGAGCAGGCCACTGGAGGAACTGCTGGCCGCGATCCGCACGATCGCCGCCGGCGAGGCGCTGCTGGCCCCGAGCGTGACGAAGCGGCTGATCGCGCACTTCGCCGGGCCCTCCCGGGCACCAGCGCGGGCGCCGGTCGGCCTGGCTGAGCTCACCGACCGCGAGCGGGAGGTGCTGACGCTGGTCGCCCAGGGACTGACGAATGCCGAGCTCGCCCGCACGCTGAACGTGAGCCTCCCCACGGCCAAGACGCACGTGAGCCGGATCCTGACCAAGCTCGGCGCCCGTGACCGCACCCAGCTTGTGATCCTCGCCTACGAGCTGAGGCTGGTTACCTCCGCCTGACCGATGGCGCGTAGGTCTCGGGAATGACGCACCTGTGCTGCTGCCGCACGATGACAGGCCACAGCGTCCCGTTCAGGATTACGTCTCGTGAAGGCAATCGAGACGCGGTCCCTGGTGACCGCCATCCACCACTTGAGTCCTGCAGCTCTCGGCAAGGGAGATATGGCCGGCCTCGGGATCGGCCCCATCCTGCTGGCCCTGATCGTGCTCGGCGGCCTGGGTTTCGGCATATCCCGCCTCACCCGCAGGCGGGGTCCGGGGCACCAGGGGCAGCAGCCGGCTGAGCGCCCCGCGCGTGGCCGCCATTCCCCCAGCCTGGACGAGAATTCAGAACGCCCAGCGGCGGCCACCCCGGTGCGGCCGGCGCCCGCCGCGGCGCTGAAGACCCCGGCCAACGGGTGGGCGGTCGAGACGCACGCTCTCACCAAGCGCTTCGGCACCAACGTCGCCGTCGACGACGTCGAACTGATGGTGCCGCGGGCGTCCGCGTTCGGCTACCTCGGGCCGAACGGCGCAGGCAAGACGACGCTGATCCGCACCCTGCTGGGGCTGACCCGGGCCAACGGCGGCACGATGTCGCTGCTCGGCGTCCGCGTTCCGGCCGAGCGCGCCGTGGCCCTCGCCCGGGTCGGCGCGATCGTCGATGAGCCCCGCTTCCATCATCATCTGACCGGGCGGGACAACCTCCGGATCCTGGCCGCCGCACGGGGCGGCGACGCGGGCCAGCGGATCACGCCCGCGCTCGCGAGAGTCGGCCTGGCGGAACGGGCCCATGACAAGGTCCGCACGTACTCGATGGGGATGCGCCAGCGTCTGGGTGTAGCGGCGTGCCTGCTCGGCGACCCTGAGCTGCTGATCCTGGACGAGCCGATGAACGGCCTGGACCCGGCGGGGATGCACGAGATGCGGGCGATGATCCGCAGCCTCGTCGATGAGGGCCGGACCGTGATGCTGTCCTCGCACCTGCTGGATGAGGTAGAGCGGACCTGCGACGCGGTCGCGATCGTGGACCGCGGGCGGGTGATCCGGCAGGGCTCGATCGACGAGCTCGTCCACGGAGCGGCCGGCGGCCGTGCGGTCCGGCTCGACTGCGCCGACCCCGTGGCTGCCGCACGCCTGATCGAGGCGGCCGGGATGGGCGCGACCGCCAGCGTCGCGGAGGCAGGCCTGACCGTGACGCTCCCGGCGGGTGCATCGCGGGAGGGGGTGGCCGAAGTCAACCGGCGGCTTGTCGAGGCCGGCATCTCGGTCTACGGACTCCAGGAGGTTCAGGCCAGCCTGGAGGACTGGTTCCTGTCAGTGACTAGCAGACTCGGGGAGTAACCGTGACTGAGGACATGTCGACCACAGCGCTGGACCGGCCGCTGCTGTCTGGTGGCTCGCCGGCCGGGAGCACCCGGCGCGACGGCTCCGCGGCCCGGCCCGGTTACCTGGCCTGGGTTCCCACCTGGGGCCTCATCGCCACCAAGCACCTCGAGCTCCGGAAGCGCCGCGTTCTCATGGTGGTTTCCGCACTGCTGACTGTGGGCTTCCCGGTCCTCGTCCTGGGCCTGCGGCTGCTGTTCCATCTGATCGACCCAAAGACGTACGGGCCCGCTGGCTCTCCGAGCATCTTTGGCGGCCTGACCAACACAATGGCCGAGTTCGGCTTCATCATTGCCGCCTCCATCGGAGCCACCGTGGCAACGTCCGACCTCAGCGACGGGATGTTCCGGCACCTGGTGATTACCGGCCGTTCGCGCCTGGCGCTGTTCCTGACCCGTATCCCGGTCGGGCTGTCGGTCGTCATCCCGCTGGTCGGCCTGGCTTTCGCGATGACGTGCCTGGTCACGACCTATGAGGGCCAAGCCCAGCCGACGTCGGTCAGCGTCAGCGGAACCTCGGCCTCGGTCTCGGTCCCGCCCTACCTCGACCAGGCCCAGCTGGAAAGCTGGATCACGCAGCACCCGCGCCAGGCGGTCCAGGCCTTCGGGAACGGGCCCGGCGCCCCCTCCCCAGCCGTCCGGGCGCTGGTCGGACAGGGCCTGCCCACGACGTACGCCGAGTACCTCACAGCCGAGAACCAGGAGTTCAACCCGGCGGTCAACGAGATGGTGAAGATCGGGCTGTGGCTGGAGCTCGACGCCGGGGTGGGATTCATCGTCGGGCTCGGCTTCGCCTCGCTCATAGGCCAGCGGACAGTGCCGATTGTCTTGCTGATCGTGCTGCAGATCATCATCACGCCGGCTCTGGCCCACGTCGAGCTCCCGTATTTCCTTGACGGCGAGCGGGTCATCGTCGGCATAGCGCTGGACCAGTTGCGGCCGGCTGGCCTTGTCTCGGGCGTGGGCGGTGGCGGCGGGCCGGCGAGAACACTCTTCGGCGGAGGAGGGGCGCTCGGCATCCCGCCGATGCCGACCTGGGGAATGATCACAGTGATCGTGGGCTGGATCGTCGGCTGGAGCGGGATCGGCGCCTGGCGGATGGCCACCCGCGACGCCTGACAGTGAAGCTGCCGCCTGGCATGATGCGGTGCATGCCAACCCGGGTGGGGGGATCGCAGTGATGTCAGGCGGCGGCTCAGGCAGCGCGGGCGCGCAACCGCCGGGCGAGCTGTTCGATGTGGCCGGGAAGGTCGCCGTCGTCACCGGCGGATCACGCGGCATCGGCGCGATGATCGCCGCCGGTCTTGTCGGGGCGGGCTGCCGCGTGTACATCACGGCGCGGAAGAAGGAAGCCTGCGACGCCAAGGCTGCTGAGCTGGCCGTCAGCGGCGAGTGCATCTCGGTGCCCCTCGACCTGGCCGCGCCTGGCGGTGTGGACGACCTGGTCCGGGCCGTCGGCGAGCGCGAGGAGCGGCTGAACATCCTGGTCAACAACGCCGGGGCCACCTGGGGTGCTCCGCTCGAGGAGTACCCGCTGGCAGCGTTCGACAAAGTCTGGAACATCAACGTCAGGGCACTGTTCGCGCTGACCGTCCGCAGCCTGCCGCTGCTGCGCGCCGCCGCGTCAGCCGACGACCCCGCCCGGGTGATCAACATCGGCTCGATCGACGGCCTCGGCGTCCCGGCCATGGAGAGCTACGCCTACAGCACTACCAAGGCCGGCGTGCACATGCTGACCCGGCACCTGGCCAGCCAGCTGGCGGCCGAGTCGATCACAGTCAACGCCATCGCCCCCGGCCCGTTCGACAGCAAGATGATGGCGTTCGCGCTCGACGACCCGCAGACCCGCGCGGCCATCGCATCGAGCGTGCCGCTCGGCCGGATCGGCGAGCCCGACGACATGGCCGGCGCTGTCCTGTTCCTGGCATCGCGGGCCTGCCGGTACCTGACCGGCGCGGTCATCCCGGTCGACGGCGGCCTGTCCACGATCCGCCGCTAGCCGGGCTCGCGAGGCCCGCTATGACGGCTTCTTCCCGGTCAACCTCGCTCGGTCAGGTACGCGGCGTGCTCCGCGACGGCGCCCGGCAAGAGCGGACCGGTCCGGCATGGCCTGAGCCGCGACCTCCGGCTCCTCAGCGCGACAGTAGCGTCACTGCTCGCGTTTATGACTATTTTTAACCCCGGATGTACCACTAGTTCACAGCAATGCCGCCCGCTACGCCCGTCACACCGTTAGCGTTTGACTGCCTGTACTGGCTCTTTTTCCGCCGACAGTTCCGTGGGGGGTCTAGTTGGGTGGTGTTGGCGGGAGGCCAGCCGCTGCCCCGAGAGTCGCGATCGCTACGTGCGCGGACCGGGCTCGACTGTACCCGGAAGGCGTGCAGCTGATCGAGGCCCTGCACCAGCAGGGCGTCGCTGCTGTGCCGGTGATCTGGAACGGCGACGTCGGCTGGGATGACTTCGACGCCGTGATGATCAGGACGACCGAGGACTACTTCCGTACCCCGGCGCGGTTCCTGGGCTGGGCTCGCAGCCTGGGAACTCGCCTCTTCAACTCGCCCGAGACGGTCGAGTGGAACCTCGACAAGCACTATCTGCTGGATCTGGCCGGCCATGGCATCCCTGTGGTGGCCACACAGTACGTTCCGCCGGGCAGCAGACCGGAGTTCCCGCCCGGTCAGTTTGTGGTGAAGCCGACCGTTTCGGCCGGGGCCAACAGCACGGCTGCCTACGACGAGGCCGGCCAGGATGCCGCCCGCAGGCACGTCCGGGAGCTGCACGCGGCCGGGCGGACGGTGATGCTGCAGCCGTACTGCCACCTGGTCGACACACAGGCGGAGACCGCCGTGATCTTCATAGACGGCGAGCTCTCGCATTGCATGCGCAAGGAGCCGCTGCTGCGGGTCGGCCAGCCGCCCGTGGAGAGCAAGACCGAGGACATGTCGGTGCACGAGCCGCCGGCTGACATGCTGGACCTGGCCCGCCGCGCGCACGACACCGTGGCGACCAGCCTGGGCAGGCCGCTCTATGCGCGGGCTGACATGGTGCGCGACAACGCCGGCCTGCCGGTCCTCATCGAGCTGGAGCTGATCGAGCCGATGCTGTTCCTCGGCCATGCGCGAGGATCGGCCGCAAAGCTCGCCGCCGCGTTTGTCCGGCGTGCCGGACTGGCGCCCCGGGTTGCCGTTCCAGCGTCCGCGAAAGGCGGCTTCATGTTATGGCCGCTCCTGAGCGATGCGGGGAAATGCGGCTCTCGCTGGAACCCGGCAAGGTTGAGCTGCTGGCCCGAGGCGCGCGTCAGTGCGTGCGCTATGACCTGGTCAGGGACCCGGACGGCTTCGTCAGCGAAACGCAGCGGCTCGTATCCTGCCTGCCCGAGAGGCTGGCTGGCCGGCTGCGCGCGTTCCGCCGGTACGGCAGCACGACCGGAGGACTGCTCATCAGCGGGCTCCCGGTCTTCAGCGTCCCGCCGACCCCCGCGAGCCCGCAGCTCGCGGTCGGCCCGACGCTGGACGCCGCCGGCCTGCTCGGCCTCGTCTCTGCGGTCCTCGGTGACCAGATAGGGTTCAGGCCGGAGCTCGGCGGCCAGATCATCCAGGACATCGTCCCGGTAGTCGGCCAGGAGCGGACGCAGCAGTCCGTCTCCAGCACGGCCGAACTCTATACGCACACCGAGCTGGCGTTCGCTGACGACGACTACCGGGCCGACTACCTCGCGCTGTTCTGCCTGCGCGCGGATCACGAGGGCGTGGCCGCGACGACGCTGAGCTCGGTCGAGACGGTGCTGCCGCTGCTCGCCAGGAGCACCGTCGAAACCCTCGCGCAGCCACGGTTCCAGACGACGGTGGACCGGTCATTCCTGCGCGGCATCGGGCTCGACGCCCCGATCTGGGTTGGCCCGATCCGGGCACTCACACTGGATGCCGGGCGGCCGCGGATCCGCGCGGACTTCGCCGAGACGGTTGGCACCGACCATGCCGCACAGGAGGCGCTCCGCGAGCTGCGCGAAGTCGCCGAGAGCGTGGCGATCGAGGTGCGCCTCCGGGCTGGCGACCTCCTGGTCGTCGAGAACAACCATGCCTTCCACGGGCGCACGCCGTTCCGTGCCCGCTGGGACGGGCTCGACCGCTGGCTGCTGCGGACCTCCATCGTGGGATACCTGGCCCGCAGCGCCGCCTACCGCCCCGGCGATACGCGCGTCGTGGATGTCGACTACAGCTCGCAGTCGGGACGGTTACGCCGTGCCGGGCTGGTTGCGTGAGGAGGTAGCACGATGAGGTACGCAGGGGCTGCACAATCGCTGGTCGCCACGGGTTACGCGCGCGTGCAGCTGGGCGCCGAGGGGCTCGCCGCGCTCGACGCGCTCAGGATCGCCGCGGCTGAGTTCTTCGCCCGCGACGAGCAGTGGAAGCGCGGGCATGGCGACGAGCCAGGCCTGTTCGGGTTCCGCCTATACGGCATGCAGTTCTCCGATGACCCCGACCTGCGGGACGAATGCGAGTCCTTCGCGTACTGGGCGAACCGGCCGGAGCTGATCCCGCGGCACGAGGACCTCCCCGGGCTGACCGCGGCTCTCGGCGGCTACTGGCAGGTCGCGGCAGAGCTGACCGCCGAGGTCCTGGCGCAGCTCGCCGCCCACTACGGCTACCAGGCGGTGCTGGACACCGCTCCAGCGTCCTACGTGGAGGTCAACTCCTACGGGCGGCCGCTGGACCGCGAGTTCCTGCAGACACGGCACGAAGACGGTCACCTGATCACGCTCGTAGTACCGAACAAGCGCGGCCTGGAAGTCGAGATCGATGGCGAGATGCTCGCCGAGACGACCCGGCCGGGCGAGGTTCTGATCATGCCAGGCAGCCTGCTCACCAGCATGACCGGCGGCGAGATCCCACCGCTGTACCACCGGGTGCGCAATTTCCGCGAGCAGGCGCGGCTGACGGTCCTGTACTTCGTCAACACGCCATTCCACGGTCAGGTCGGCCCGTACGTGCTCAACGACAGCAATGCCGGCATCGACATGGCCCAGCTAGCGCGGGAGAAGTGCACCCTGTTCGGGAAGCCGCTGCCGCAGGTTCTCACCTAGATCGTGGTCACGCTGGGCCTCGGCCTCCTCTCGGCATTCGGCTACGGCAGCGCTGACTTCCTGGCCGGCATGGCCGCGCGGCGGGCCAGCGTCATCCAGATCACGCTGCTGGTCTACGCGGTGGGCGTGGTTACGATGCTCGCCATCCTCCCGTTCCTGCGCGACGGCACGCCGTCCCTGGGTGCGCTCGCCTGGGGAGCTGCGAGCGGCAGCGGCTGCGGCGCGGGCGCGCTGTTCCTCGCCGCCGGGTTCCGCCGCGCCCCGTTCAGCATCGCCGGGCCGCTCAGCGCTGTCATCGGGGCTGGGCTGTCGGTAGTCGCCGGGGTGGTACTGGGCGAGCGGCCGGCCAGCATCGCCTGGGCCGGCCTGCTGCTCGCCCTGCCAGCGATCCTGGTGGTATCGGCGAGCGGCGGGCACGCCGGGCCGGCCGAGAACGTGCGGCAGCCTCGCCATGCCGGGGCCAGGCGCCCACGCCGCGCCGGGCTCGCCGGGGTTGGCTTCGGCATACCAGCCGGCATCGGGTGTGCGATCTCACTGACCGGCCTGGCTCAGGCCAGCCCGGCCGCGGGTGTGTGGCCGGTACTGGCCGTGCAGGTCGCGGCGCTGGTGACGACCGGCGCCGTGGCCGTCGTCACCGGGGACCTGCACCTGGCGGCGAGGGGGTCCCGGCGGCCAAGCGCAGCCAGCGGCGTGATCGGTGCCGCAGCAGCGATCTTCTACCTGCTCGCCGCGCACGCGGGCATGCTCGCGATCGCAGCCGTGGTCACCTCCCTGTTTCCGGCTGTGACCGTCGGGCTGGCGGCGGTGATCGCCCAGGAGCGGCTGGGTCCGGTGCGCCTGGCCGGCCTCGCCCTGACCGTGGGATCACTATCCCTCATCGCCCTCGGCGGCAGTGTGTAACCGCCGGGTACGACGCAGGCGGGGCGGCCGCCGAGTGCCGCGACCGGGTCAGGCGGTATCGAGGACGGCGGCCCCGGCACCGCCTTCCTCTCCGAGGATCGAGCCGATCTGCGCTACCGAGTCAGGACGTCGCGCCCGCAGCCACAGCAGCACGCCGATACCGAGCACGAGCCAGACGAGGGCCACGTAGGGCGTCCATCTGAGGATCCCCGGCGGGGCGGGGTGAATCGACCCGTACAGGGCGGCGCCAAAGACGATCGCACCGATAGCCGGGATGACCACGTGGACGAGGGGATTCCAGTTCCTGGTGGTGCGGGTGTTCCAGAAGTACACGATGCCGCCAAGGCAGATCATGATGTAGACGACGATGACAAGCAGCGTGCCGGTCGTGGCCCAGAAGTAATAGTTGGACAGGGGCTGGCCGAAGGCGCTGTCGGACAGCGGGTAACCCAGCACCAGTGCCATCACGATCGCTACGGCGGTGACCGCCAGCGCGGCGTTGACCGGCGTCTTGAACCGCGGGTGCGTTCGCGCGAACGCCGCGGGCAGGACGCCTTCACGTCCCATCGCGAACAGCGTGCGGGCCGCGGCGGTCGCGCAGGCGACGGAGACGATGAAGGCCGCGCACATGCCGCCGATCTCGGCCAGGGTGCCGAGCCAGGAGCCGACGAAGGTGGTCGCGGTGGTCTTCAGGGCGACCGGGTCAGCGCCCATCTTGGCGCCGTTGGTCACGCCGTACCCGATCGTGATCGAGTAGGTCGTCCACAGGTACAGGACGACCGCGAACAGGGTCGCGGCAATCACAGCGACCGGAATGTTGCGCCGGGGATGTGCGGTCTCCTCGCCAAAGTCGGCGGCGGTCTCGAAGCCGATGTAGGAGGTGACGCCGAAGATGATGCCGTAGAAGACACCGTTGAAGCCGCCGGAGTTGGTGTGGCTGAAGCTGAACGCACCCAGCGCCTGGCCGTGGCTGCCGCCCTTGGCCGTGGTGACCAGGTCGATGATCAGGATGACCGCGACGGTGACGATGCCGACGATGAGCTGTACCCGGGTCGTGACCTTGATCCGGACGATCGACAGCACCAGGTACAGGGCCATGCCGATGACGAAGAACAGGATCCAGAGCTTCGCATTCAGGTGCAGCAGGTCGGCGGCCAGGTAGCCAACTCCGGACATGGTCATCGGCACGAAGCAGATGAACCCGAAGAAGTAGAGCCAGCCAGCCATGAAGCCAGCATCCTTGCCCAGGCTCCGGCTGGCGTAGGTATAGGCATAGCCGGCTGCGGCCATGCGGCGGGTGAACCCGATGACCACGAACGCCAGGGCCAGGCAGGCGATCCCGCCGAGCAGGAACGCCATCGGCGTGGATCCGCCGGCGACCGCCGAGACGCCGCTGACGTTCAGGAGCATCGCCATGCCCGGGGCAATCACCGAGACGGAGATCGCGATCGCGTCCCACAAGCGCAGTGAGCCGTGCGCTAGCTCACCGGTGGCGGCGCCGGGTATCAGGTCTGGACTTGTCTTGGCCATGGCTCCGGTCCCCTCTCATTCCGGTCCATACTCCGGCCAGCCGGCTGGGCTGACCGCCTAGCTATCCGGCCGGTGCACCGGCCGGCGGTACTGCCTGGTTTGAGGCCGCGCTCTGCGGCGGCTCTGTCATGAGGACCGTCAGCTGGTCGAGCACGTAATCGAAGGCCAGCGGCGTGCAGTCGCGTTCTGTAAGCCATTCCATGAACTTGACGTGCACGGGATGCGCCCGGTAAGCGTTCATGGCTGCGACGTCGGGAAATTCGGTGAACAGCAGATGGCTGTAGCCCCGGTTCCGGGCCCCGGTGAGGTCGTTGCCAAGGCGGCACTTGGTCATCAGGCCGATCTCTGACGGCCAGGAGGCCACCATCGCGCGCATCTCGGCCGCCTCGTCTGTGGTCAGAGCGCGGGGGAAGCTGAACAGCACTATGTGCTGCAAGGTCATCTCAGGCCTCCTGCGGGTCAGTAGAACTCGAAGTACTCGCGCATCTCCCAGTCGCTGACGGTCTGCCCTTCGCCAGGCGGGTTCTCCGCGATCGCGGCGTCGTAGCGGGCCACCTCGGAGCGCTTCATCTGCAGCAGATAGTCGACGACGGTGCCGCCGAACGCCGCGGCGAAGAAGTCGTCCTTTTCGAGCGCGCCGATCGCCTCGGCCAGTGACGCCGGGAGCGGGGTGCTCCCGGCGGCGTACGGGTCACCCTCGACCGGCGGCGGCGGGTCGAGCTCGCGGCGTATGCCGTCCAGCCCGGCGGCGATGTTGGCCGACATGTACAGGTACGGGCTGGCGGCCGGCTCACCCATGCGCATCTCGACATGGCTGTTGGCGTCGCCCGGCGCGCCCTGAATGCGCACCAGAGCGCCCCGGTTCTCCAGGGCCCAGCACACCCGGTCGGGCGCGAACGAGTACGGCCGGAACCGCTTGTACCCATTGACTGTGGGCGTGGCGAACACACCCATCGGGAGCGCATGGTCGAGCAGCCCGGCCACGAACTGGCGCCCGGCCAGGGACAGGAAGTCGTCGTCACTGGCGAACGCGTTACGCCCGTCCTCCCGGGAAATCAGCGACTCGTGCAGATGCCAGCCCGAGGCGAAGAAGTTCGGAAGTGCGGGCTGGCACATGAACGTGGCCAGCAGCCCGCGGCGCTGGCAGATCTGCTTGACGGCGGACCGGAACAGCACCACGGCGTCGGCGGCGGCCAGCCCGCCGATCGGGCTGAAACTGAACTCCATCTGGCCAGGTCCCCACTCGTCTTCCATCGAGCGGGGCGGCAGCCCGACAGCCGTCAGGCCGTCGCGGAGCACCTCCAGCGTGCTGGCTACGCTGTCCAGCCGCACCTCTGACAGGTACTGGTAACCGCGCTCGAACACGCTGACAGGCGGCGGTGGCGGCGTGAACCCGGCGTCGCCAGGCACGAGGTGCTCGGAGTCAACCTTGACGATGTAGAACTCGACTTCGATCCCGGCCAGGTAGTCGAAGCCGGCGTCCCCCAGCTCGGCCAGGGCCCGGCGCATCAGCCCGCGCCCGTCCAGCGGCACCGGCTGGCCGCTGGAGAAATACGCGTCGCATAGCATCCAGCCAGTCCGGTCGGCCCAGGGCAGGACCCGGAACGTGGACGCGTCCGGCACGAGCACGATGTCGGGGAAGCCGGTGAACTCCTCGATGCCGAACCCGCCGCCGACGGCAAAGGCCGGCACGAACACCTGGTTGCCGGTGTCGAGACTGTAGATGGCACCGGAGAAGTCCAGGCCGTTGGCCATCGCGGCGATAGCCACCTCGGGTGAGAGCGCCTTACCGCGTGGCACCCCGTGCTGGTCGACAATGATCAGCCGGACGGTGCGCAGGCCGAGTTCGCGGATCTTGCTGGCAACTTCCTGCGCAGCTGCGGCCTGCTCGGCCGTGTAGAGGCCGTTGCGCGCGATGAATCCGGGCTGGCCGACGCCGTGTGCGTCAGGCCCGCCAGCGGCCTGGCCGGTGCTTGTCACCTGTGTCCTCCGATGCTGTTGGGCCGGCGGCTGGCTGCGAGGCCGGCAACGGGGTGTCCGCGTGGCGCCCGGCGGAGCTGGATCAGGTCTTCGGTGTCCCGGCGCGGCGCTGAATCATGTACTCCAGCATCGCGGCGGTGAAGTTGCCGGGCTCCACGTCGGCAAGTGACAGGAACGTCTCGGTCCGCTGCACGCCGTTGATCTGGAAGATCTCGGTGAGCAGGAGCTCGCGCAGGTGCTCGTGGTCGCGGACTCGCAGCCGGACCAGCAGGTCCAGTCCGCCCGTGACCACACTCATGTCCTGTGCCTCGGGCAGCGCCTGGATCGCCTTGATGATCTCGCTGAGGTCCATGCCCGGCCCGGCGGTCACCGCCAGGTAGACAACGACCGGGTAGCCGAGCGCCGCCCAGTCGACGTCGACCCGGTAACCCTTGATCGCGCCGACCCGCTCCAGGCGGCTAAGCCGGTCCGCCACCGCAGGCGGTGACATCTCGATCTTCCGGGCGAGCGCGCGCTGCGACTGGCGCGCGTCGGTTGCCAGCGCCCGCAGCAGGGCGAGGTCGAGGTCGTCCAGTTCCACCTTCGGCGGAGCAGCCGAGCAGACATCAGTCAGCCTTGACAGCGGTGCCGATATCGATGCCATATGCCAGCCGTTCGTTCGTCAGACTTGGTGAGGTGGGTTATGCTTGCGTCAGTCCTTGTTACTTTTGTAAGGCTATGGTGACAAGATCCTTACATTTGTAAGATGAGCATGTCAAGAGACGGAATCGCCCAATGACCGCAGCTATCGACCAGAGCGGCGTCAGCGGCGCGGTGACTGCCGCCGCCGCACCTCAGGCCAGCCCCGACATCGCACGCGACTGGGATTCCGGTCTAGCCCAGCGGGCAAAGACCCTGGGCGGCGATGAGATCACCGCGATCCTCGCGCTCGCAGGCGCGTCCGACGTGATCACATTCTCGGGCGGGTTCCCCGATCCGGCGACCTTCCCGACTGGCGTTCTGGCGGAGATCGCATCCCGGCTGATTACCGGGGACCCTGGTGTCGCGCTGCAGTACTCAGCGACCGAGGGCATAGCCGGGGTGCGCGACTACATATCCGGCAGGCTCGCCTCGCTGGAGGGCCGTGCACCTGACGTCGGCGAGCTGATGGTCACCAGTGGCGGCATCGACTGCATGGAGCTGACCGCCAAGAGTTACGTGAACGCGGGCGATGTGGTGGTCGTCGAGGCGCCGACCTACCTGGGCGCGATCATGGCGTTCCGCGGTTACGAAGCTGACGTGCGCGGGGTGCCAGTCGACGGCGACGGGATGCGCGTCGATGTGCTGGCCGAGCAGCTGGCCGCGGGCTTGCGGCCGAAGATCCTCTACACGATCCCGGATTTCCAGAACCCTACCGGGCTGACGATGAGCGCGGCTCGCCGCAGCGAGCTGACCGCGCTGGCCCGCCGGTACGGATTCCTGATCCTGGAGGACGTCGCGTACCGCGATCTGGGGTTCGAGCATGCGCCGCCGCCCAGCCTGTGGTCGATGGCGCCAGACGTCGTGCTGCAGGCCGGGACGTTCTCCAAGATCTTCTGTCCCGGCGTGCGGCTGGGCTGGGCCGCAGGACCAGCCCAGATCGTCAGCCGTCTGGCGGTGGCCAAGCAGAACTCCGACCAGTGCTCGGGCGCGCTGGGCCAGCGGATGCTGGAAGAGTACGGCCGCGGCGGTCACATGGACCGGCAGATCGTCGCCTCGCGGGCGCTGTACGCACGCCGCGCCGCGCTGACGGGCCAGGCGCTGGCCGCGCACATGCCCGAGGGCACGACGTGGACGACGCCGCAAGGCGGCTTCTACTTCTGGGTCACCGCACCGGACGGCGTGGATACGGTGGCCCTGTCTGGCGCGGCGCGAGCACGCGAGGTCGCCTACGTGCCCGGGCGGCCGTTCTATCCCGGCGACGGCGGGACGGCGCAGATCCGGCTCTCCTACAGCAGGGTCGCCGACGAACTCATCGACGACGGCATCCGCCGGATCGGCGCGGTGCTGAGAACTGCCTTGGAGGAACGGTGAGCGAGCGACCAGGAGACACGGTGACCACTGCAGAGTCCCTTGGCGACGCCGAGAGCCACTTCACCACAGAAGCTGGAGGCGAGCCGGCCGGGCCGGGCAGATACGTCAACGTGGACGCGATCACGCCGGTCGAGTTCCTGCCGGGGCTCGGGTTCCGGCCGGTGCTCGGGCAGCGGGCCATGACGAACTTCGTCAGCTTCGAGCCCGGTGCCGAGGCTCCGCGTCACGTGCACGAGGAAGAGCAGATCGTGATCGTCCTTGATGGCGAGTTCACCTTCGACCTTGACGGCGACGTGCGCGTCATGCGCAAAGGTGACGTCGCCGTGATTCCGGCCTGGGTGCCGCACGGTGCCTGGACGACAGACAGTCACTGCCTGGAGGTCGACGTTTTCTGCCCGCCGCGGCAGAGCCTGCTCAAGCTGGCCGAAGCGCAAGAGCAAGCGGCCGGGCAAGAAGGCGAGACCTGAGTGGATCTTGGGCTGGCCGGGCGCAAGGCAGTCGTCACCGGCGGGTCCAAGGGACTGGGCCAGGCCATCGCAGCTGAGCTGCTGGCCGAGGGCGCGTCGGTCGTGATCTGCTCCCGGCACGCCGGCGAACTGGAAACGACGGCCGCCGAACTGGCGAAGCAGGCAGCTGGCGGAGCCGGTACCGTCACCGCGCTGACGTGCGACGTCACAGAACCGGACCAGGTCGTGGGGTTCATGGATGCCGCGGTCACCGCGCTCGGCGGCCTGGACATCCTCGTCAACAACGCCGGCGGGGCCCGTCCCGGGCAGTTCGGCACGCTTACCGACGACGACTGGCACGCCGACATCGAGGTCAAACTGTTCGCGCAGATCCGCTGCACGAGGGCGGCGCTGCCGCGGCTGCGGCTGAGCACCGCGCCCCGCGTGATCAACATCAACGCTGTGTACGCCCGTTACCCCGATCCGGCCTTCCTGGCGTCTTCGGTAAACCGGGCGTCCTGCCTCAGCCTGTCGAAGGCCTTGTCGATCGAGCTGGGCCGGGAGGGAATCCTGGTGAACAGCGTGAACATCGGGCTGGTTGAGACTCCGCAGTGGCAGAACATCCACCGGCGCCGGGCACCGGACACGCCGGCCGAGCAGTTCTTCGGGCAGCTCGCCGCGGCTGAGGTACCGCTGGGCCGGTTCGGCCGGGCGGACGAGGTTGCCGGGCTCGTGACGTTCCTGGCCAGCGACCGGGCAAGCTACATCGCCGGCGCGTCGATCGACATCGCCGGAGGGATGGGCAAATTCCTGTAGCAGAACGGGGTTGGTATGTGCCGGCTGCTGGGCTACTGCTCGCGTCGTGACACGTCGCTCGAAGACCTGATCGGCGCCGATGGCCTCCGCGAGTTCACTGGCCTGTGCGCGCTGCACGGCGACGGGTGGGGAATGGCCTGGTATGACGGCGCCGAGCCGGTCATCCGAAAGTCGCCGGTCCGCGCCGACAGCGAGCCCGAGTACGACAAGCTGGCCCGCGAGCCGCTCGGCGACCTGGGGCTGGTGCATCTCCGCTGGGCCACTCCTGGCCTCGGCGTGAACGAGCGCAACAGCCACCCGTTCGCCCGCGGCCAGTACCTCCTCGCGCACAACGGCGCTATCCACCCGCAGGACCGCCTGCCCGGGATGCTGCCGCCCGAGTGGGAGAAGCAGCTCGGCGGCTCGACGGACAGCGAGCGGTATTTCCTGCTCATCCTGTCGCGGCTGGCCCGCCACGGCGGGGACATGGTGGCCGCGATCGCGGACGCGGCGGACCGTATCGAGGCCGGGTTCGAGCCGAACAGCCTGAACGCGATCCTGCTGTCACCGGGCAAGCTCTACGCGATCAGCTGGTACCACCGCGACCGCGTGCCAGAGGGCAAGCTGCGCTCCTGCGGTTACGACCGGCCAGATGAGATCGCGGCGTACTTTGACCTGGCCTACTCCGTGACCGACAGCGCGGTAGTCGTGGCGAGCTCAGGCTGGCCGCAGCCCGGCTGGACGCCGCTGCCCAGCCGGCATGTCCTGGTGACGGACCGGCACACGCTGGAAACCCAGGTGCTCCCGATCCCCTAGCTGGCCTTCAGGCGCGGCAGGATCTTGTCGGCGAACAGGGTCACGCTCCGGGTGAAGTCCTCCATGCCCAGGCTGCCGAACTGGAACATGCAGCTGAGCGTCCCGAAGCCCATCTCGGACCGGTACTGGGCCAGCCGGTCGGCGACCGACTCGGCCGAGCCGACCAGCACGAACCCGCCGTCGATCAGCGCGTCCGCTGTAGTGCGTGAGGTGCCGAGCCCGGACTTGGCGGTCAGCACGCGCTGGGCTGACGCCTCGCTCAGGTAGCCCGCCGGGTAGAACATGTCCTTGGGCATCCGGATCAGCGTGTTGAACAGGAACTCCAGGTGGGGCGCTGCCAGCCGGCGGGCTTCGGCGTCGGTGTCGGCCACCAGGATCGGGAACGACCAGCCGATCTGCCGCGAGTCCGGCTCGTAGCCGAAGCCCGCGCAGGCCTCGCGGAACGCCTCGAACGCCCGGCGGATGCTCGCGATCGGGCTGAACGTCTGCAGGTACGTGTAATGCCGCTCGGCCGCCCAGCTCACGGTCTCGGCGCTGCCCTGCGACGGGCTCCAGACCGGCGGGTGCGGCCGCTGCACCGGGCGGGGCCACGGGTTGACGTACCGGAACTTGTAGTGCTTGCCGTACCACTCGAACGGCCCGGGCTCGGTCCACGCCCGCAGGATCAGGTCGTGCGCCTCCTGGAACCGTTCCCGCGAGTCATTCGGGTCCATCGAGAATGAGTGGTACTCGGCGCCGATGCCGCGGACGAACCCGGAGATGATCCTCCCGCCGGACATCACGTCCAGCATCGCGATCTCCTCAGCCACACGCAGCGGGTGATCGCGCAGCGAGATCGCGTTGCCCAGAATCGCGATCTTGCATCTGGTCTGGTGCACCAGCATCGCCGCGACCAGGTTCGGTGCGGGCATCAGCCCATAGCAGGTCTGGTGATGCTCATTGACCGAGATGCCGTCGAAGCCGAGCCGGTCGTAGATCAGGTACTGCTCGATGTACTCGCGGTACAGCTCGGCGCCTCGGGCAGGGTCGAAGTTCGCGTTGCTGAACGTGATCCAGCTCGACTCGTCGCCGGCGGCGTGCTCAGCTGGCACATCGCGGTAGGGCATCAGCCCGAACCCGTACACGTCCATGGCGAGGCTCCTAGCGGTCAGGGGTCAGGTGGCGAGGAAAGCCATGGCCAGGCCACAGAACTCGGCCGGGGCCTCAGCCTGCGGCAGGTGCCCGCAATCCGCGACGACCTGCAGCCGGGCTCCGGGGATCAGCCGCTCGTACATGCGCCCGCATTCCAGCGGCATCAGCTGGTCGTGCTCGCCCCAGACAGTCAGGGTGCGGGCCCGGACCCGGTGCAGCCGGTGAGGCAGGCCGGGGTCGTGGAAGTACGGGTTCCAGGCGAGCCCGGCGGTGGCGGCCCGGTTGCGCAGCCACAGCAGCTGCAGTTCGGGGTCGGCGTCGCGGTCTGCCGCCCGCGCACGCTCCCGCTCGCGTATCCCGGCGCGGTAGTAGGTCTTCGCCAGCATCTGGTCCGGGCTCAGCACGAACACGTCAGCCCCAAACCCGCCGGGCGGGCGCAGCCCAGCCGCGCCGACCAGCACGAGGTGGCTGACCCGGGCGGGCTCCACGGTGGCGAGGTCGGCCGCGACCCAGCCGCCAAGCGAGCTGCCGACCACCCGGACGTTGTCCAGGCCGAGCGCGTCGATGAGGTCCCAGATCCGGTACGCGAGGTCATGCACTGACCGGACGTCATCGCGCCGCTGGCTGTGGTTGAAGCCAGGAAGGTCAGGCCGCAGCACCCGGTAGCCGGTGGCCAGGCTTGACAGCGCCGGGGTCCATGCCCCGAGATCGCCGGCGCTGTGCAGGTACAGCACCGGCTCGCCCTCCCCGGCCGACAGCAGCCGCACCAGATGACCACGGACGGTCACCGTCGACTCGGCGCAGGAGTCTTCGTCCGCCCTGACTCCCGCCTTGACCGTCATCGATCACGTTCCCTTCAGTACGTGTCAGTACGTGCGATCGACGTTACGGCCCGCCGCGCTGGCCATACAAGACCCGCGGCAGACCGCCTGGCCGGGATGTCAGCCTTCGGCGGCCGCGTCCCGCGCCATCTCGAGCGCGCCGATAACGCCTGAAGAGCCGTCGAGCCGCGGTGCGACGACGTAGCCGTCAAGCTTCTCCGGCTGTGTCAGCTCGGGCACGCTGAGGTAGCCGCCGAGCAGGCCGCTCAGCCGCCGGCGCGCCAGCGGCAGCAGCATCGGCTGCTTCGCCACGCCACCGCCGACGACCACTCGCTGCGGCGACAGCAGGCAGATGACGTTGACCAGGGCCAGCGCGAGGTACTCAGCCTCGATCTCCCAGGCTGCCGGGTCGGTGAGGTCCTCGGCGGCGCGGCCCCAGCGCCGCCGGATCGCCTCGCCGGACGCCAGGCCCTCCAGGCAGTCACCGTGATACGGGCAGCTCCCGGCGAACGGGTCGCGTGACCGGTCGTGCGGGATCCGCATGTGGCCGAACTCAGGGTGCAGCAGGCCGTGCACGATGTGGCTGTTGACGATGGCGCCACCACCGATCCCGGTGCCCACAGTGATGTAGCAGAACGTGTCCAGCCCCGCGGTCGCGCCCCACCGCCACTCGCCAAGCGCTGCCGCGTTGACGTCGGTGTCCAGCGCGACCGGGACGCCGAGCCCGTCCTGGAGCGCGGAGACCAGGTGGGTGTTCGCCCACCCAGGCTTGGGGGTCGTGGTGATACTCCCCCAGGTGGGCGACGACATGTGCAGGTCCAGGGGGCCGAACGCGCCGACGCCGACCGCGTCGACCGGGCCGCTGCGGGTGAAGAAGCCGATAGCCCGCGATAGCGTCTCATCCGGGCTGGTCGTTGGGAACGTCTCGGTCTCGGCCAGCTGGCCGGGGTTCTCGGTGACAGCGCAGACCCACTTGGTCCCGCCAGCCTCGATACCGCCGTACATCATGAGCGGAGCCCGCCGCCCTGCCATGTGATCATTTGCCTTCACTATAGGGCCCGTGGCCCCTGGCCTTACAGCTCAAGCTCGGGCGAAGCCACCAGGTTGTTTTGAGAGACAGTTATGAGAATATGTGCGGGTGACACCCGAGCAGGCCGCGTCGGCGGCAGAGAGCTTTGCCTGTCCTGCCTGCGGCTCACCGGCAGGCGCCCCATGCCGGGCGAGCGGGGGCAACACCGCGTTCCGGTACCACACCGCCCGCTTCATCCTCGTCCCGGAAGTGTCCGGGGAACCCGAAGTCGTCGTCCCCGGCGACCGCGGGCCCGGCCGCCCCTGGAAGCCGCCCGCCGCGCAGACGCATGCCGCCCGGATCGGGTATGCGTGCAGCACGCCCGCGTCGCCGGGGCTGCATAGGCAGGTTGACGCGCTGCGCGCGGCCGGCTGCGGGCAGATTTTCCGCGATGACGCCACCGCGCGGGTGAGGGACCGCCCGGAGCGCGACAAGGCGCTGCGGCTGGCCGCCAGCATCAGGACGTCCAGCGGTGGCCCGGTCATCCTGGCTGTACAAGATCTCGGGCGGCTGGCGCGCAGCTCGGCCGAGCTGATGACGCTGGCCGCCGCACTGGATGCTGACGGCATCCGGCTCGAACTGCTCACCGGGCCGCTGGCCGGTGTTTACGACCCGCGCGGCGAGGGCTCGGTGGTGTTCGCCGTCCTTGCCGCTGCCGCCGGGCTCGACCGCAGCCACCGGCGGGAAATGACCATGGAAGGAAAGCTGGCCGCGGCGGCCCGGGGGCGGCGCGGTGGCCGTCCCAGGGTCTTCGACGAACAGATGACCGCCGCCGCCCTGGCCATGCGGGAACAGGGCATGAGGGTCCCCGAGATCGCCGGCAGGCTCGTCATCCCGGAGGGCAAGAACGCCGGTCAGCACCCCTCACTCGCCTCCGTCTACCGGGTTCTCGCCGATGCAGAATTCCGCGCCGAAGCCACATCCCTGGCCTCCCGGTGACATCGAACATAACGTGGGGCACCCAGGCCGCGCGCTCGCTGGCCGAGGCCGCCGGCGGCTGGCCCCGCACGCGGACGTCGCGATCGTGCACCACGAGATCGCCGCCTCCGGCGCCGTCGTCGCCCGCGTGGCCATCACCACTCCAGGCGACTCTCGCGGGCTTCGGGTCGTGATCCTGCCAACCGGCGAACTCGGCGGATTCACGCAGGCGCCGACGAGCTGACGATCCTGTGCCTGCCCGTGGGGCGACGATCGCGGGCGAAGCGCAGACCCCGTTCGGCAAAACGATGGTGTTCACTTGACAGGTGCCGCGAGCGCGCGAACGGGTGATCTTTGGTCTGCTGGTGGCCGCGTTCATCGCCGGGCTGGGGCTGCTGGCGGCGTTGGTACCGCTGGGCCGCGGGTTCGTGCCAAGAGGCGGTGCGGGCTTGTTTTTCCCGGAGGTTGTCGGCGGCCCGTTCACGTTGCACCCGCTGCTGGTCGCCGCGCCGTGGGCGGCCTGCTTCGTGCTCGGCCTGGTCGACTGGCGCCGGCCGTGGCGAGTCGAGCATCTGGACTTGCTGGCGCTCGCTGGCTTCTTCCCGTCAGCCATGCTGCTCAGCGACGGCATCTCAGGTGGCGGCCTGTGGCTTGCGGCCGTCTGCCTTGGCTGGCTGTTCGTCCGCATGCTCGGGGTTTCTTACGGCAAGTGGCGAATGCCGGAACTGCGTCCGTCCATCAGCTCCCGGCGGCTGAGCACGGCACTGGGTGTACTGCTGCTCGTCCGGCTCGGCAGTGTCGCCGCCGGGAACATCCTCGACGTCGGGCAGGCCAGCTCCCTCGGCGCGTGGCGGCTTCTGCACGGACTGCACCTGTACGGGGCGGTGTCCTGGCCGGGTCCGGGCGGGCTCCGGATCTACCACCCTGACTCCTACGGGCCCTTCGCGTACTACGTGTACATCCCGTTCGTAGCCTTCTTCCCGCCGGCACCAGCTCCGATCGCGACGGCGCTGCCGGCCGTGTGCTTCGACGTGCTGACGCTCGTAGGACTGCACAAGCTCGGCTGCCGGCTCGGAGGCAGGCCTCTCGCGCAATCGTTCATGTTTGCGTATCTGCTGTACCCGTTCACCGACCTGTCCCTGATCGGGGAAACGAACGATGCGCTGATCGCCGCCCTGTGCGTATGGACGATCGTCGCCGCACAGCGGCCAGTCGCTCGCGGGCTGCTCATCGCGGCAGCCGCCCTGACCAAGTTCGTCCCGGCGCTGCTCGCATTCCAGTTCCTGGGTATGAAACGTGGGCGCTCACGCTACGTGCTGACGGTCATCGCCTCGCTCGCCGTGATGCTCGCCTGGCCGCTCGTCACCTCCGGGGTGGCGCAGTTCCTCGACTCGACGTTCGGCTACCAGATGCTGGAACGCGGCGGTGGTGTGCAGTTCAGCATCTGGACCTATATGCCGCACCTGGCGACGCTGGCGAGGCTGCCGCTCGCCGTTGCCCTGGTGCTGCTGGCGATCTCACCAGTGCTGCGCACTGGCGTGCAGGATGTGCGGCAGCAGGCCGCGTTCGCCGCCGCGCTCCTGATCGGCGGGCAGCTGCTCCTCGGTTACTGGTTCTATAGCTACCTCATCTGGTTCTGCCCGCTCCTGTTCGTCGCGGTCATCCGGCCGCCACGAGAGCATGACGACGCCTTGACGCTCACGCACGGCCAGCAACCTGACATGGTGACCAGATCAGTCCGATCCCCAGCGTGATCGGGCCTTCTCCGGCGCCCCGCTGGAGGGCAGGCTGGGGCCATGACTGGAGCTCGACGTGGGCATTGCCAGCGGCATCGACTCGGACTGCACCTGATCGCCACAAGGCACGGGCCGGGAGCCGCTCCCTGACGTTGACGTTAAGGTCCGGTACGATCGGGGCGTACGCGGACGGAGCAGCGATGGCGAGGTGCGAGGGCGGACATGCGGGTGGCTGGACAGGGTGAGGCGGCGTCTCCGGAGGCAGGGCGAACAAAGCTCGGAGGCGTCCATTACAAGTGGATCGCGCTGTCGAATACCACGCTGGCGATCCTCATGGTCACGATCAACCAGTCGATCCTGCTGATCTCGCTTCCCGACCTGTTCCGGGGCATCGACCTCAACCCGCTCGTGTCGTCGAACACCTCGTACTTCCTCTGGGTGTTCATGGGCTTCATGCTCGTCACAGCGGTGCTCGTGGTGAGCCTGGGCCGGGTCGGGGACATCTACGGCCGGGTGAAGATGTACAACCTCGGCTTCGCGATCTTCGCGCTGTTCTCGATCCTTTTGTCTGTGACGTGGCTAACCGGGCCGGCCGGGGCCATCTGGATCATCGTCATGCGGATCTTCCAGGGCATTGGCGGTGCGTTCCTGTTCGCCAACTCGACGGCGATCCTCACCGACGCGTTCCCGCCCCAGGAACGGGGCCGGGCGATGGGCATCAACGGCATCGCCGCGGTTGGCGGCTCGTTCCTCGGCCTGCTGCTCGGCGGGGTGCTCGCCCCCATCGAGTGGCGGCTGGTCTTCCTGGTGTCGGTGCCGTTCGGCCTGTTCGGCACGGTCTGGGCGTACCTCATGCTCCGCGACAACGGGGTCCGCATCCCAGCCAAGATCGACTGGCTGGGCAACACCCTGTTCGCGGTCGGTCTGATCTCGGTGCTCACCGGGATCGTCTACTCGCTGCTCCCCTACGGCGGGCACCCCACCGGTTGGACCAACCCGTGGGTGCTCACCGGCATCTTCGGCGGGATCGCCGTCCTGGTCCTGTTCGGCTGGGTGGAGACCAAGGTGGCGGCGCCGATGTTCCGGCTTGGCCTGTTCCGGGTCCGGGCGTTCACCGCGGGCAACGTCGCCGGGCTTCTCGGCGCCCTAGGCCGCGGCGGCATCCAGTTCATGCTGATCATCTGGCTGCAGGGGATCTGGCTGCCTCAGCACGGCATCAGCTTCAGCTCGACGCCGCTGTGGGCGGGCATCGCCATGGTCCCGCTGACGGTCGGCTTCCTGATCACAGCGCCGCTCGCCGGAGCACTGTCCGACCGGATTGGGTCCCGGGTGCTCGCCACCGGCGGGCTAGTGATCTCGGGCGCAACCTTCCTCCTACTCCAGCTGCTGCCGATCAACTTCAACTACATCTTCTTCGCTCTGCTCATCTTCTTGTTCGCGATCGGCATGGGGATGTTCTTCGCGCCCAACCAGGCCGCGGTCATGAACAGCCTCCCGCCGGACCAGCGCGGCGCGGGCGCCGGGATGCTGAACACGTTCCAGAACTCCGCCACCGTTCTGTCCATGGGGCTGTTCTTCACGATCGTCACCCTGGGACTGGCCTCGCGGCTCCCGTCCGCCCTGTACCGCGGCCTGACCGCCCAGGGCGTGAACCCGAAAGCGGCGCACCTGGTCGCCAACGAGCCGCCGATCGGCAGCCTGTTCTCGGCGTTCCTCGGCTACAACCCGATCAAGGAACTGCTCGGCCCCACCGGGGCGCTGCAGCACATGCCAGCGGCCAAGGTCAACTACATCACCGGCCGGTCATTCTTCCCCAGCCTGATCGAGCAGCCGTTCGCGGGCGGCCTGCACCTTGCGTTCACGTTCGCTGCGATCGCTACGCTCATCGCGATCATCGCCTCGGCGATCCGGCCCACGCGTTACCTGCACGCCACGCAGCCCGTCGCCGAGGAACTGGCCGAGGGGGCCGCCGAGGCGGCCGTGGTAACGGGCCTGGACGAGTCGGCTGCCGTGGCCGACCTGGACGGCGCCACTTCCGCTGGGGGGAACGGAAATGGCAGGCTGGGCTCGTCGGCGCGGGCCGGCGCCGACGAGGAGCTGGACGCGTCGCGCGGCGGAGGCGGCTGACGGGCATGAACGCATCGCCCCGGGCGGGTACCGCTGAGCAGAGCAGTTCTGGCCAGGCCCTGGCGGAACCCGGGGAGCTGCTCGGCATCGGCGCCGCGGCAGCCCGGGCTGGCGTGTCAGAACGAGCGCTCCGTTACTACCAGCAGCTCGGGCTGATCGTCCCCTGCTGCACTACCCCGGGCGGCCTGCGCCGCTACTCGGCTGACGACCTGGCCCGGGTGACCCGGATCCGGGAGCTGCAGACTCTGCTCGGCCTCAACCTCGACGAGATCGCGATCGTGCTGCGCAACGAGGACCGGCTGGCTCAGATCCGCCGCGCCTACAAGGACGAGCGCACCAGCCACGAGGAGCGCCTCCGCCTGAGCCGCGAGTGCCTGACCCTGCTCGAGAACCTGCGCCGCACCGTCGAGGCCAAGCGGGCAGCGCTGGAGACCTTCCTGGCCGACCTGGACACCCGCATCGGCAAGGTTCGTGACTTCCTGGCGGCCGAGACCCAGAAGCCCGACTAGCCCGCGCCCCGGAGGCGCTAGGCCAGCACAGCCTCGATGACCGCCGCCGCGGCGAGAAGGCGCTCCTCGGTGCCTGGTGCCGACACCAGCTGGATGCTGGCGGGAAGCGGGCCGCAGGCCGGGATCGGCAGCGAGAGCGCGGGCACGCCAGCCAGGTTGACAGGCAGCGTGGCGCGGGCCTCCAGCAGGTCCTCTGCGCTGTCCAGCACTGGCGGGACGATCAGCAGCGTCGGCGTGACCAGCAGGTCGAAGCGCTCGAACAGCGCGGCCAGCTGGGCGCGCCACTGGGCCCGGGCCGCCGTCGCCGCCCTCACAGTCTCCGGCGCCACCTGCCGGCCAGCGTCGAGCCGGCGGGCCACGTCAGGCGAAAGCTGGCCAGCCTGGGAGTCGAACAGCTCCTTGTTGGCATGGTAGGCCTCGGCGACAAGCAGCGTCCCCGTCCACTTGGTGGCGGTGAGCCAGTCGGCCGGGTCGACGTCGGCGACCTCCCAGGAGGTCGCACGCAGGGCCTGCGTCACGGCGTCGTCGATGTCGCCAGCCGCTCGGATACGCAGCCTGCCCGCCCTGACCGGGCCGGTTTCGGCAGCAGGGGTGAACCCGGGCTCCAGCAGTTGCATGCCCAGGACCAGCCCGGCCACGTCGCGCGCCATCGGGCCCACGGTGTCCATCGTCGGCGCCAGCGGCCGCACGCCAGCGAGAGGCACCCGCCCGAAGGTTGTCTTCAGGCCGCTGATCCCGCAGCAGGCCGCGGGAATCCGGACCGATCCTCCCGTGTCGGTGCCGTAGGCCACGGCGGCCTCTCCGGTGGCCACGGCCACCGCCGAGCCGCTGGAGGAACCGCCGGGCACCCGCGTGGCATCCAGCGGGTTCTCCGGGGTCCCGAACCACGGGTTGATGCCAGTCACCCCGAGCGCCAGCTCGTGCAGGTTCGTCCGGCCAACGACCTGGGCGCCCGCTGCCCGCAGGCCCGCCAGGCAGGCCGCGTCCCCCACAGCCGGGGCGGCCGTCTCGGCGAGGACCCGGGAGCCTGCGGTGGTTGGGATCCCGGCCATGTCGATGATGTCCTTCACCGCCACACGGGTACCGGGACCGGTGGCGGGCAGCGTCGTGATGAAGGTGGCCACCACAGGATCAGGCCGACTCGGCGGCCCGCTTGAGCGCGCCCAGGGTCGCGGGGATACCGTCGCGCGCGGCCTGCTCCCGGTCGGCGATCTGCGCGTCTGCGTCGGTGCCGTATCGTTCCTGGAACGCCACTGCGCCCCCGGGAAGGAACGCCCAGGACTCTGTTACCAGCGTCCCTCCGTCAGTTTCTGTGAACGTGTAGCCCCAGCGGGCCCTGTTGCCGAAGACGGCGAAGGCGAACTCCCGGCCCGGCTCTGCGGCCACGACCTGCGAGCGTGTCTCCCAGGTCCGCTCCGGCGTCTCGTTCTTGCCCGTGAACCAGGCGCCGATCCGGGCGCTGTCCCCCTCATCCCACCAGCAGGCCGTGCAGACCGGGCTCCACTCGCCCATCCGGGTGATGTCCGAGACCATGCCGTACAGCTCCTGCGGGGAGCGGGCGATCACGACCGACTGTGAGTAACTGAGGCTGGGCGTCGTCACGGTAGCCAAGTATCCCTGACGCATATCCACGGCGGCCAGGCGATACCGTCCCAGCATGAGCATCCAGACGCGCCCGCTAGGGCAGACCGGAACGGACGTGACCATCCTCGGGTACGGCGCCATGGAACTGCGGGGCGCGCCCCGGGCGCGCGTGATCACGGACGAGGAGGCTGGCCGGCTCCTCAGCGCGGTGCTCGACGCCGGGGTCAACCTGATCGACACCAGCATCGACTACGGGCGCAGCGAGGAGCTCATCGGGAAGTACCTCAGCCACCGGCGTGACGAGTACTTCCTGGCGTCGAAGTGCGGGTGCCCGCTCGAGCCCACTCCGGGCACCTCCCCGCCCTACCCGCACGACTACAGCGCCGCCAATGTCCGCGCCGGGGTCGAGCAGAGCCTGCGCAGGCTGCGCACGGACCGCCTGGACCTGGTACAGGTGCACATGTCGCCGAGCCGGGCCCAGATGGAAGCGGGCCGTACCGTCGAGATGCTGCGGGACCTGCGCGACGAGGGGAAGATCCGCTTCATCGGGATGTCCGGGACGCTTCCCGAGCTGCCCAGCCAGATTGCCATGGGCGTCTTTGAGGTGTTCCAGATTCCTTACTCGGCCGTCCAGCGTGAGCACGAGGACCTGATCACGGCCGCTGCCAAGACCGGCGCTGGCACGCTGATCCGCGGCGGCACCGCCCGCGGCGCGCTGGCGGACGACAAGGGCTGGCAGTATGGACCGCTCGGTCTCCCCCAGGGCAGGGGACAGCGCCGCTGGGAGTCCTCTGGCGTCGAGGACCTGCTCGGGGACATGACTCCGATGGAGTTCGTGCTCCGGTTCACGCTCAGCCATCCCGCCCTGTCCAGCACGATCGTCGGCACGGCTAGCCGCGAGCACCTGGCGTCGAACCTGGCCGCCGCCGAGAAGGGCCCGCTGCCCGCCGACCTCTACGAGGAGGCCAAGCGCCGCCTCACGCCCGCGCTCCAGTAGCCGGCGCCTGGAGGCGGGCCGAGCGCGTCGGGTATAGCTGGCGCGGCGGTTTCGGTCACTGGGCGGGGTTACGGACTGCGCGGCAGCCCCCTGAGATTAGCCCGGAGCGCCGCTGACCATAGCCGCACAAAATCCTCCGGCTTGTCGGGCTGCCGCCTCAGTTGGCTGGGCCGGTGGGGCCGGTGGGGCCGGTGGGGCCGGTGGGGCCGGTGGCCGCCGGATTAGCTGGTGATCGTGACGGGGGTGCCGGCCGGGATGCCGGTGAGCTTGAGCTGGTCCTGGAGGTGCAGGCGGATGCAGCCGTGGGACAGCCGCGCTCCGCTGCTGCCGATGGACAGGTCCGAGCCCAGCGCGCCGTGAATGCCGATCACCGCGTCACCGGAGCCGTCCCGGTCGCTGATCGTCTTGGAGTGGTCCGAGGTCACCAGGATGAACGGGCCGTAGCCGGGGTTGGGCTGCGGCGGCGCCTCGGTGAACGCAACGAAGTACTGGCCCGGCGGCGTGGGGTCGGATGGTGCGCCCACCCCGGCTGGCGCGGAGAACATCTCATGCCCGTCCTTGTACAGCGCCAGCGTGGGCGCGGTCAGGTTGACCACGATCTGGTACGGCGTGCTGGAGAGGCTGACGTCGGTATCTGGCAGCCACGCGGTCGAGCCGTCCGGCCGCTGCGCCAGGCGGACCTGCCAGGGCAACTAGGCCGCGCGGGCGGACGGGAGAAAGACCGATCGGCACTTATTCGCGCGGCAAGCAGCAGCGAATTCAGCGCGACATTACCCGGCCGAGGATGTGCTCGCGGTGGTGCGCGAACCGCTCGTCGGCCTTGGTGGCTATCTGGTCGCGCGGCCTGGGCAGCCCCACCTGGACGATCTCGCTCACCACACCCGGCGCGGCGGACAGCACCACCACCCGGTCGGCCAGATAGATCGCCTCGTCGATGTCGTGGGTCACGAAAACGACCGTGAGGCCGGATTCCTGGTGCAGTCGCAGGATCAGGTCCTCGAGCCCGAACCGGGTCTGGGCGTCGACCGATGCGAACGGCTCGTCCATCAGCAGCAGTTCAGGCCGGTAGACCAGGGCCCGGGCGATCGCCACCCGCTGCTGCATCCCGCCGGACAGCTGCCAGGGGTAGC
This sequence comes from uncultured Actinomycetota bacterium, assembly GCA_963815375.1. Taxonomy (GTDB): domain Bacteria; phylum Actinomycetota; class Actinomycetes; order Streptosporangiales; family Streptosporangiaceae; genus JASHPR01. Next base: position 134,858 of record CAWFGX010000003.1, read on the forward strand.
GCCTGCCCGTGCCAGCCAGGCTGACCGACGCCAGCACCTGCTCGATCCGTTCCGTGCGCTCTGCGCTGCGCACGCCCCTGACCTTGAGCGGCAGCGCGATGTTGCGGCTCACCGTCAGCCACGGGTACAGGGACCGGCTGTAATCCTGGAAAACAACACCGACTTGCTCCGGAACGCGCCGCAGCGGAGCACCCTCGAACAGTGCCTCGCCAGCACTTGGCAGGGCCAGTCCGGCGATGCACCGCAGCAGGGTCGTCTTGCCTGCGCCGCTTGGTCCCACGACGCAGACGAACTCGCCCCGCCGCACGTCGAACGTGATGTCTGCGAGAGCCAGGTGCTCCTGCGCCGTACCGGTCTGGTACGCCTTGCGCAGCGAGCGCAGCGACACCACCAGGTCCGCTGACCCGCCGCTGGCGCCCGTGGCCGGGGCCCGCGTGTCCTGGGCCGCTGCGTCCTGGCCGGATACCTGGCTCACGGTCGTCCCTCCGTCGCTCGCGCCCCGTAGTGCCAGCTGAGGACCCAGTGCTCGGCCAGCACGAAGATGACGTTGAGCACCGTGCCTACGAGCGCCAGCATGAGGATACCGGTCCACATGTCCACGAAATTGAAGCTCTGCTGCTCGTTGGTGATGAAGTAGCCGATGCCGTTGGTGGATGCGACGATCTCGCTGACCACCATCAGGATGATCGAGACCTGCAGGCTGCTGCGCAGCCCGGCGACGATCTGCGGCCCCGCGGCCGGCACCACGACCGAGCGGACCGTGCGCGCCCGGGACAGGCCAAGCGCACGCGCGCTGTCCAGCTTGACCTGGTCCACGCTCTTCATGCCGTCCAGCGTGTTGAGCAGCGTGGGCCAGACGGCACCGAACGCGATGATGACCACCTTCATCGTGAAGCCGATGCCAAAGAGCGCGGAGACCGCCGGAACGATCACCGGTGCGGGCAGCACATACAGGAAGTAGATGTACGGGGACGTGGCGTCGCGGGCTGTCCGCAGGCTCCACAGCAGCGCGCCGATCCCGATCCCGGCGACCGACGCGATCACGTAACCCACCGCCAGATGCTCAAGGCTCGGCGGGAGCTGGTCCTTGGCGTCTCCCACGATCCACAGGTCATAGAACCGGCGCAGAATGGTCTCCAGCGGCGGGAGGCCCGGCGAGGTGCTGTGCGCCGACAGCACCCACCAGAGCGCAGCGAGCGCGACGAACAGCCACATGCTGATCGCGGCCCGCGCCAGACGGGCCGGCCACTTGAACCATCGGGACCTGGTCCTGGCGGCCGGCCGCGGCTGGGCGGCCGCCGGAGGCGCGGTCACCGCCTGGCCCGGTTCAGGCGCCATAGCGTCCGGCCTGGTCGATGGCCCGCTGCGTCTCGTGCCAGTGCAGCACCTGTCGCTCAGCGAGCGTGAACCCGCCCGCCAGCAGGACCCCGAGCAGGCCCGCGACCAGGATGTACGCATACATGATCGGCAGCGTGGTCGGGCCGGAGTTCTCGAGGTTCAGCACCTGGACGCCTACTCCGCTGCCGGTGCCTGCCCCGCTGCTGCCACCGCCGTACAGCTCAGCGACGATGTCCACGACGAGGGCCATGGCAGCGGCGAGGCGCAGCCCTGTCGCGATGAACGGCGCGGCGCTCGGCATGATCACCACGAAGAACCGCCGCAGACCGCGGACCTGCAGCGCGGTAGCCGTGTCCAGCGCAGTCGGCTCGATCGACCGGACACCGTAGATGACCTGGATCACCAGCGGCCAGAACACCGCGAACGCGACCAGGACGTACCTCTCCTTCAGCGTGGGCCCCAAGAGCGTCAGCGCGACCGGGAGGATCGCGACCACCGGGATCGTCTTGAAGAACTCGATAACGGGGCTGGCGCTGCGATAGGCGAACCCGTTCAGGCCGAGCAGCGCGCCGATGATCACCGCGGCGGCACCGCCGATCAGCAGGCCGACAGCCCAGGCCTCCAGGGTGCCAGCCACCGCCGTCCACACCGCTGAGGACGCAAGCTGGTGCCACCCTGCCGCCATCGAGCTCGTCATCGCCGGGAACTCGTCCGACCGGAGCAGCCCGGAGGCGCTCAGCCCCTGCCACAGACCCAGTGCGGCCGCCAGCACCGCCAGCCGCCAGGCCAGCCTGGCCGCCGCGCTGCCGCCGCGGGCGAGCACGGCCGGGCGCGCGACCGCGCGCCGTACGCGGCTGTCTGCCGCCGCGGGCCCTCGCATCCCCTGGCTACCCGGCCGGCGACCAGACCAGGCTGGACGCCGGGATGGTCTTGGTGATCTGCCCGAACGCGACCATGTCCGACTCGATCCGGCCGATGCTGGCCACGTTGAGGGTCGAGTCCCAGTTCGTGCTCAGGATCTGCTTCTGCGCCACCGCGGGCGTCAGGGTCAGGTATTTCACCAGCGTCGCCTTGGCCGCGGACTGATGGCTATGCGAGTACGCGACAGCCTCGTTGATCGCGGCGTGGAAGTCGGTCACGACAGCGGGGTTCTTGCTGATGTACGAGCTGAGGGCGCTGAAGCAGGTCACCGTGGCGCCGCCGAACAGCACCACGTTGGGGTGATCGATGACGGTCGCGCCTTCGGCTATGGCCGTGTTAACGAACGGGGAGGTGATCACTGCCGCCTGCACGTGTCCCTCCGACAGCGCGGCCGGCATCTGCGGGAACGGCATCTGTACGAACTGGTAGCCGCCCGGGGACAGCCCGGCCCTCTTGGCGAGCACCTCGACCGCAAGCGAGTTCAGCGAGCTGGTCTGGACAGTGGCTATCTGCTTGCCGGCCAGGCCCTTCAGCGACGTGATGCCCGACCCTTTGGCCGCCACCAGCATGGTGCCGTCGTCGGAGGCGCTGGTCGGTTGCTGGCCGTCGACGGTGCTGACGCACTTCAGCTTGGTGCCCTTGGAGTTGACGTTCGCCAGCACCGGCGTGGTCACGAAGCCGAACTGCTCAGCCCCGCTGACCATGCTGGACACGACGTCGATTGGGTTGGCCTGAGAGGTGATAGTGACGTTCAGGCCGTGCTTGGCGAAGATGCCGTTCTGGATCGCAAGGAAGAAAGCGGCATCGTCGGAGTAGGCCACATAGCCCACGTTGATGTTGACGAGTTTCTTCGACGCCCCCGATGGCGGGGAGCTGCTGGTCGTGCCGCTGCCGCAGGCCGCCAGAACTAAGAGGCCGGCAGCCAGGGCGGCGGTGCCCGCGACAGTCCTCACATGCATCATGGTGCAGACCTCCGATTCAGGCGGCGTGCGCGCCGCTCCAGGTCCCCCCCACCGGTTGATGCTCCGTCATGGTCTCGGTGCGATCCAGCCGCAGTGCCTCGATCACCGGGGCGTCGCTGAGCACGAAGAGCTGCGCGGTCTCGGCGGCCTCGTGGTCCACCGCCGACCAGCTGGGCACGGCGAGCGTGTCGCCCGGGCCCCAGCGAAAACTGATGCCGTCAACAACGGTCCGGCCGTGGCCAGAGAAGACCACGATGATGCTGCTGCCCACGGTCCGCCTTGTTGGCGTCCGGACACCTGGCGCCAGCCGCCGCATCGCGCAGCGCATGGTCGGCAGGGCATCACGGCCCCGCACTGGGTCGGTGAAGCGCACCTGCGCGTCGCCGCTGCTGGTCGCCGATGCCACCTCGTTCAGGGCTTGCTCGGTGTGCTGCCAGCGGTAGACGAGCAAGGGCGAGTGCCTGTCGGTTTCAGGAACGACGGCCGGGAGCAGCCCCGGGTGGCCGTAGAGGGCGGCGCTGCGCGCCTCGGCTGGCGCGCCCGCCGTGTCCAGATAGTCGGCGCCTGCGGGCTCGAAGAAGCTCGCGTCCAGGAAGTTCACCAGCGGCAGGTCGAGACCGTCAAACCAGACCATGGGCTCATTGGCGCCGCTGTGGTGCTCATGCCAGGTCCAGCTCGGCGTCAGTACGAGGTCGCCTCGGGACATCGGGCACTGCTCGCCGTTCACGGTCGTCCAGACGCCCTGTCCCTGGATAACGAACCGGATGGCCGCGGCCGAGTGCCGGTGCGCGGGCGCGCTCTCCCGCGCGTTGAGGTACTGCATGGCGCCCCAGAGCGTGGGCGTGGCAAAGGGAAGCCCGCCCAGCCCCGGGTTGGCCAGCGCCAGAGCCCGGCGCTCGCCGCCCCTGTTCACCGGGACAGCCTCCCCAGCCTCAGCGGCCAGTGCCAGCACCGTGTCCCAGCGCCACAGCCACGGCACGGCCCGGGGGGCGGGCTTGCCCGGCATGAGATCAGCGGCCTGGGTCCACAGCGCCTGGATGTTCGCGGTGCCCATCGCGGCGTACAACTCTGCGCGCCTGGCCTCGTCCTGCGGCGGGGCGGCGGGGGCGTCCGTTGCGGCACGCGACGTCATCTGGTCCTCCGGAACTTCAGCGCGCCAGCCGCCTCGTCAGCCGGCCAGCTGAGCCGCATCAGTCCCTGCTCATGCTAGATAAGCGATCACGCGCCTGGAATCCTCGCTCAGTAGGATTCTGTTATGCGGAACGCGCCTGCTTATCCCGTCAGCTCAGCGGATAACGTGCTCCGGCTGCTGATGATGCTGCGCGAGCGGGGCGAGCTGCGGGTCGCGGAGGCCGCTGGCAGCCTGGGCGTCGCCCCGTCGACCGCGCACCGGCTGCTGGCAACGCTGCGCCAGCACGAGTTCGCCGTGCAGGACCGCCGCCACGTGTACCTGCCAGGGCCCTGGCCGGCATCTCCGCGTCCGCCCCCCGGCCGGACCTGCGCGCGGTGATCCACAAGGGCCTGCGCGAGGTGACGGCGCGGTGCCAGGAGACCGCCCATTTCATGGTCCTCGAGGGCAACGGCGTGCGCTTCATCGACGGCGTCGAGGGCAGCAAGCCGCTGCGCTGCGGAACAAGGATCGCCCTGCTGATGCCAGCGCACGTGACGTCGGGAGGCAAGGCGCTGCTGGCCGAGCTCCCAGGCACCGAGCTCCGCAGCCTCTACCCGCATGGCCTGCCGCGGTGGGACCGGAAGACGAACCCGAGCATGGCGGCGCTCACCCGCGAGCTCGCGACGGTGCGGCGCCGCGGCTATGCCACCAACCATGAGGAAAGCGAGGCCGGGATCATGGCTGTCGGCCGGTGCGTGCTGGACCGGGACGGGCGGGCCATTGGTGCCGTGGTCATCGCCATACCCTCGGCGCGGTGCCGGCACGGCAACCTCGGCGAGCAGGCCGTGTACCTGGACGCATTCATGCAGGCCACCGCAGGCGAACTGTAGGCCCTGCCTGCGCACCGGCTGTCGCCGTCACCCCGCTTGGGTATGGTCCAGCCAGGATTGTTAACGTCGGGCAAGTAAATCGCGCCAAAGGGGCGCGGTGCCGCGTTGTACTGAGGAGCGAAGGAGCTATGCGACTGAGCGACGAGGGAAACGCGGCGCCTCCAAAGCGCCCCGGCGGCGCAAAGCAAGCAGAGCGCAAATGAAAATGGCCTTGTTCGGAGAACTACGCCTCGGCGTGGTCGACGGGGACGAGATCGTCGATGTCTCGGCCGCGCTGCCCGGGCACGATGCCGACCCTGTCACCGCCGGATGGTGGCGCGGGCTGTGCCGGGACTTCCAGCGCCTGCGGCCCGGGCTGGAGGCCGCCGCAGCTGCAGCAACGCCGGTCAAGCTTGCAGACGTCCGGCTGCTCGCCCCCGTTCTGAATCCTTCAAAGATCATCGCTTGTGCTTCGAACTACCGGGACCATGTAGCGGAGATGCACGAAGTGCAGCAGCGCACGATCGGCCACGTCGAGGACTGGATGATGAACTTCGACGTCTTCCTCAAGGCGCCATCGGCGATCAGCGGGCCAGCTGATGACATTGTGCTTCCGCGCCAAGTCCTGGACGCCGGGCAGGAGATCCACCACGAGTCCGAGCTCGTGATCGTCATCGGAACCGGCGGCCGGGACATCCCGGAGGACGACGTTGCCCGGCACATTCTGGGCTACACGATCGGTCTCGACATCACCGTGCGCGGCGCCGCCGACCGGTCCCGGCGGAAGAGCTACGACACCTTCGCGCCGCTCGGGCCGTGGATCACCACCGCGGACGAGGCCGGCGACCCGGCGGGCCTCGTGATCGACCTCGTGCGCAACGGCGACGATCACCGTCAGCACTCCGAGACATGCGACATGATCACGCCGGTCCCTGCGATCGTGTCGTACGCATCCCAGGCCATGACGCTGCTGCCGGGTGACCTGATTTTCACCGGCGCCCCGCCCGGCGTTGGTCCGATCTATCCTGGCGACGTGCTGGATACCCGGATCAGCCGCATTGGCTCGATGACGATCAACGTGATCTGAGCGCCGGCGTGACGTACCGAGCACGGCAACCCGGAGGAGGCACCCTATGACGGACCAGGCGGTGAGCGGCACCGTGCTGGCTGACGAGGGCCCAGGGTTCGCCGACGCTGCCGCGGAGCTGACCGCAACGATCGCCGACGAGGGAGTGCAGCACCTTTTCATCAACCCAGGCACCGACACCGCGCCGGTGCAGGAGGCGCTGGCCGCGGCCCGGGCTGGCGGCACGCCGCACCCCCGCGCCGTGCTGTGCACCCACGAGTTCGTCGCGCTGTCGGCCGCCATGGGCCACTACTTCGCCAGCGGCACGCCGCAGGCTGTGATGGTGCACGTCGACGCCGGCACGCTGAACCTCGGCGGGGCACTGCACAACGCGCAGCGCAACCGCGTTCCCGCGGTCATCTTCGCTGGCCGCTCCCCTTACAGCACATCCCCTGACATCCCGGGGCACCGGGACGCCATCATCCAGTGGCAGCAGGAGCAACTCGACCAGCAGGCCGTGGTCCGCGCGTTCGGCAAGTGGACGATAGAGGTGCCGCGCGGCCGGGACCTGGGCCTGATCGTCCGCCGGGCGTTCCAGGTGGCACAGACCGACCCCCGCGGGCTGGCCTACGTCATGCTGCCGCGCGAGGCTCTGATGGAGCAGGGTGGGGCAGGTCGCGCCCGGCGGCTGATACCGCCACGGCCCGCCGCGCCCGACCCGGCCGCGCTCGCCGACATCGCGCAGTGCCTGGCCGGAGCCGAGCGCCCGGTGATCATCACGGACCGCACGGGGGCGCGCCCAGAGGCTGTCGCCTCCCTCGTCGAGGTGGCCGAACTGCTCGGCTGCCCGGTGATCGACCAGCGGGACCGCATCAACTTCCCGGTCAGCCACCCGCTGTGCGCTGGCGACGACAGCGGCGTGCTGGCCAGCGCGGACGTGGTGCTGCTGCTCGACAGCGAGGTGCCCTGGATCCCGGTGCAGGCTGCGCCCCCGCCTGACGCGACCGTGCTGCAGATCGATATCGACCCGGTCAAGGCCACGATGCCGACGTGGGCCTACCCGGTCGCGCTGCCGATCACCGCGAGCACAGCAGTTGCCCTGCCGCTGCTGGCCGAGGAACTGCGGCTGCTGGCCACGCCCGCGCGTAAGGCCCGCTGGCGGGACCGCCGCGACCAGGTGACTGGCCGCCTCGCCGAGGTACGCGCGCAACGGGCAGCGCTGGCCAGATCCGGCGAGCCCGGCGACGCCGCGGACGCGATGCTGCAGGCCCTGGACCGGGCGCTGCCACCGGACGCCATCGTGCTCGAGGAGGCAGTCACCAACCGCGGTGCCGTCACCCGGCAGATCGCCCGCGAACCCGGGTTCTACTACGGGACCGGGTCGCCGGCCCTCGGCTGGGGAGTCGCTGGCGCGCTGGGCGTCAAGCTGGCCAGGCCCGAGAGCCCGGTCGTGTCGATCTGCGGCGACGGCGCATTCAACTTCGGTGTCCCGGGCTCTGCTATCTGGTCAGCGCAGCGGGCCGGCGCCCCGTTCATCGCCGTCATCCTGAACAACCGGGCCTACCGGGCGTCGAAGCTGCCGGTCCAGCGGCTGTACCCGAAGGGCAAGGCCGACGCCGAGGGGACCTTCCCCGAGACCGACCTCTCCCCTGTCCCCAGCTACCCCGATCTCGCCCGCGCTTACGGCGGCGACGGCACGGTGGTGCGTGACCCCGCAGAGATTCGAGCGGCGGTCGAGCACGGCCTGGCCACAGCTGCAGACGGCCGCTGCGCGGTGCTGGACATCCAGCTTCCGGTATGAGCCCATCCGGAGACGAGATCCGCGCCTACCTGGGCAGGATGTTCAACAACGCCCTGCGCCAGCCAGGCATGCACGGCGGGGAAATGACCCTGCGGCTGTACCTCGACGCGCTGGCGTTCGCGCACGGCCAGCCGGACACCTCGCGCGACATCGATGCGCTCAAGAAGTACGGCGCGTTCAGCAACACCGGTGTCCAGGGTGCGTTCCGGGCGCTGCTGCCGGGTCTGGAATCGTCACATCCGGCCTCGCTTGAAAGCGGGCTGCAGACGATGGCAGCGTCCATCTACGCGGAGATCGGGCGCCGGCAGGGGTGGACTGACCTCGACCGCGCGCTGACCGCCGACGAGCACGCGGCGATGAACCAGGCGATCGGCACCTGGTGCACCCGGGACCGGAGCATGAGCGACCTGCTGGACGCCTTCGGCTCGCCTTCGCTGCTGAGCGGCAGTACCAACCCGAGGTATCCCAAGACGCTCATCTACGCCGGGGAAGCGCCGGAGACCCCGTGCCTGTCGTTCCACGTATGGAACAGCTTTGAGGGCATGTACCCGCAGACCCGGTACCCCGAGCCGATGCTGCTGGCCGTGCGGCGCGAGGGCGGCGGCTTCACCGGGAGCTTCATGTTCGCTCCCCTGGGCGAGCAGGTCCGGCGCGGGCTGAGCCCTGCGGCCGGCTGACCAGCTGGGGCCGGTCAGCCGCTGTCGGGCCGGGCCCAGATGCCGCGGTCGTGCATGAGCCGGATCTGCCTGTCGATGACCTCGCGGCGGTACTCACGATGGTCGTACGGGGCGCGGTCGGCATACAGGTTCTTGGGGTAGACCGGCTGCTCGTAGATCAGCTGGTACTGCTCGGTGGTGAGATCCTTAGCCCAGTTGTCCCACTGGGCGCTGGCGCGGAACTTGCGCAGGGCCTCCACGTCGATGGTCCCGGCGACCCAGGACGACCCGGCGCTGTAGTCGTGCCGGCCGATGATCTGGCCCCGGTAGTCGATCACGGCCGAGCCGCCGCCGAAGGTGTCGATCGGTACGGTCGAATCGGCGTCCAGGTAATAGGTGCCGACGTTGCACGCGATCAGGTACATGTTGTTGTCCAGTGCCCGGGCGCGGTTCTGGACCTCGAACAGGCCGTTGCCAACGTGCGGGTGCGGGTACGGGCCGCGGTACACGACCTCAGCCCCGTTCATCGCCAGGCCACGGGCGTTCTCCGGGTACGAGCCCTCGTTGGCCATAAGGAAGCCGAGCCGGCCGACCTCGGTGTCGGCGACTGGGTAGAACGCGTCCAGGGTGCGGCCGTACAGCTCGATCCACCGGTCCCAGACGTTGTGTGGCGTGACAGAGTGCTCGACCGGCAGCAGCGGCACTACCTTGTGGTGCCGCAGCACGATCTCGCCCTGGGGGCTGAGCACGAAGCCGACGTTGAAGAACCGGCCGGGGAACTCGGGATGACGGGCCTTGGCCTGCGCCATGATGTACGCGCTCCACTGCCGGGCCAGGCCACCCAGGTAATCGGTCTCCGGCCCGGGGATGTCGATCGCGCATTCCCGGGCGAACTGCTCGTGATCTAAGTCGAGGACCTCGTCGTTGAACCCCTGCAGGGAACCCTCAGGTATCGCGATCAGCCGCACTGGCAGGTCCAGGCTGGACAGCCACGAGGCCGCCTTGATGAGGTGCGTGATGTGCTCAAGGTTCGTCTTGATCTCTTCGCGGCGGCGGATGCCGCGCATGGTGGGCACCAGTCCGATGGCCTGGTAGGGCTCAATCATGGTTAGGTCCCTTCCCCGTCAGAAGCCCGCTGCGGCCCCACGGCCGAACAAGCCCCTGCACCAGTTGTACGTCGCGGCGGGGGGCTAGACAACGTCGCGGCCCCTGCCGGCTGGCGCGTGCTCCGGCCGGACGTTCCCTCCGGCCGGGTGGCCGGTGATGATGGGCTGATGACTACTGCTGCTCACCTTCCAGCAGGCGCCGGACTGCAGGTCCTCGAGCGCGCCGGGCTGCCCGCGGCTGATGTAGCCGGCTGGGCGGCGGCGGTGCCGGGCCCGGAGGATGTGCTCGCCGCCGCGGCCCAGACCGTCAGTATTTTCCTTGAACGGGGCCAGTCCCTCATCCGGCACCTGCCTGACCGGGCTGGCTGCAGCGCCGACGAGCTGGCCGCCCGCGACGTGATCGGCGCGGCGCTGAACGAAGCCAGGGACGGCTTCCTGCGCGCCCACGCTGCTGCCCTCTATGACAGCCTGACCAGCGGCTGTACCAGGCCACTACGGCTGGAGGAGTTGCTGGGCCAGGCCGCGGCCGCAGTTCCCGGCCTGGTTCCTGCGGCTGCCGAGCTGGAGGCCGAGGGCGCCCGGGCCCTGCCGGACAAGGAGGGCATCGAGTTCGCGCAGGGCCTGCTGACCGCGCACGTGCTGGCGCTGCCGCAGGCCGGGCGGCACCTGATCGAGTCGATGCTCCGGCCGGCAGCGCAGGCATTCGAGCGTCTGCCCGAGCTGCGCGCCGCAGGCACGGTGGACCTCGGCCCGGTCCGGCTCACTCGCCGCGGGCGGGCCGGCTTCCTGGAGCTGAGCAACCCGCGGCATCTCAACGCGGAGGACGACACCACACTCGGCCCGACCGAGTGCGCTGTGGACCTGGTCCTGCTCGACCCTGATATCGAGGTGGGTGTGATCCGCGGCGGCGTCGTGCATCACCAGCGTTACCCGGGCGTGCGCGTGTTCGGGTCCGGCCTCAACCTCACCCATCTGTACTACGGCCGCCTGAGCTACCTGTTCTTCCTGGTCCGTGACCTCGGTTACGTCAGCAAGATCTACCGGGGCATCGCCGCTGACGTACCGGGGGCAGTCACCACTCCCGGGGCGTTCGGCGGGAACGAGCCGGTGATCGAGAAGCTCTGGGTGGCCGCGGTGGAGCGGTTCGCGGTCGGCGGCGCGTGCCAGCTTCTGCACGTGGTGGACCATGTGACCGCGACCCGCGGCTCGCGCCTCTTCCTGCCCGCGCGCAAGGAGGGGATCATCCCCGGTGCGTCGGACTTGCGGCTGCCGCGCTTCGTCGGGGACCGGGCCGCCCGCCAGGCGATCCTGTCTGGCCGGGAGTGGATGGCGGGCGAGCCGGACGCCGCCGCCCTGTGCGACGAGGTGGTGGAGCCCGAGGGGATGGACTCCGCGCTGGATGCCAGGATCGCCGCGCTCACCGACTCCGGCCTGGTGAACGCGGCCGCCAACCGGCGGGCCATCCGGGTCGGCCAGGAGCCGGTCGACACGTTCCGTGAGTACATGGCCACGTTCGCGGTGGAGCAGGCGCGGTGCCATCTCAGCCCGGCGCTGGTACGCAACCTGGAGCAGCACTGGCACGCACGCGAGCGCAGCCTGTGAGCCACCAGCCCGCTGGGAGGCGGCCGACGTCACTGGCGACTGGGCGGCCCGGCTTACTGAACGGCCGCGGCTGGGCGAAGGCCGTCGAAGATGATCGTGACTGCCCGGCGCTGAAGGCGGCTGTCCCAGCCGCCGCGCAGTACGCCCTGGCACATGCTGGTGATGAGCATCATAAGCTCGCCGACCTGGACGTCCTGGCGAACCGCCCCGGCTTGCTGAGCGCGGGTCAGCAGCATGCCTATCCCGTCCTGCAGGCCCCGGACAGCCTCAGCGACGTCAGCGTCGGTACCTGCGGCTGCCAGCAGGTCGGCGACGCTCTTCTTCGCGGCCGCCTGCCCCACGATGCTGGTGAAGAACTCGAATAGCGCGGTGCCGGGGTCACCCTCTGCGGCAAGCACGCTCACCTGGCTGGTGAGCTGCTCCAGCAGGTCCTTCATGATGGCCCGGAGCAGGTCGTCCTTGGTGGGGAAGTGACGGAAGACGGTCCCGATCGCCACCCCTGCCCTGCGGGCGATCTCCTCTGTCGACGCTGATGCCCCATGCTCGGCGAAGACCTCAGCGGCGGCAGCGAGGATGCGGGTGCGGTTGCGCCTGGCATCGGCACGCAGCTCCGCGGGCGGCGTCATCGTGGCCGGCCCTGCCCGCGCTTTTGACAACATGAGTGATGACTCATAATCTCTTCCAGAGTAAGTCGAGTAACTGCTCATCTTAGTGACTGGGAGGTATGCGATGGCCGGGCAGCCTGGTGCGGTCCTGGGACCGCGGGAGGTCTTCGCGAGGATGAAGCAGCAGTGGCTCGGCAACGGCGCGGACGTGATGGACAGCCTGCTCGCCGACGATGCCGTCGTCGAGGCCCCGTTTGCCCCGCCGGGCAAGCCGCGGCGCATCGAGGGGCGGGAGGAATTCCTTGCCTTCGCCCGGGCCGAGCGGCCATCGCTGCCGGTAAGGATTGAAGAATGCCAGGAAACGGCGGTTCACGAGACCGCCGATCCCGAGGTGATCGTGGTCGAGTACGAGCTCACCGGGACCGCTACCACCACGGGCCACCGGGCGAGCGCACCGTTTATCGGCGTCCTGCGCGTCCGGGACGGAAAGATCGTGGCCTGGCGGGAGTACCAGGACACCGCAGCCATCGCCCGCGCGCTGTCGCATGAGGGCAGCCTGTGAGCCGCTGCCTGGCCGCGGCCCGCGCGCGGCCAGGCCCCGCCACAGCGAGGCGGCTGCGGGCGGGATAGCCTGGCCCCCATGGTCTGGCCAGGGACGTCCTACCAGGACTGGCGCGAGACGTGCGACACGCTGCACGCGCACACCCAGGTGCTCGGCAAGCTGGCGACCAGGCTGGCGCCGCCAGAGCCTGAGTTGCAGCACGCCGCGCTGCGGCTGACGGCGCGGGGCTGGGAGACGGCGCCACTGCCCGCGCCAAACGGCTCGGGCTCCCTGGTGGTCGCGCTTGACCTGCACACACACCAGGCGGTCATCGAGAGCAGCGCCGGGCGCACCGAGCACGTAGCGCTGACCCCTAACCGGCCGGTCGGCGAGGTGACCCGGGACGTGCTGGCTGCCGTCCGCAGCATCGCCGGCCCGGTCGAAATCGACCCCACGCCGCAGGAGGTGGCGTGGAGCGTTCCGCTGGACTCCGACGACGAGCATGCGCGCTATGACACCGGCCAGGTCGCTGACTACTTCGCCGCCGCGACCCAGGCCGCACTCGTGCTGGCGGACTACCGTGCTCCGTACCGCGGCCGGTCGACGCCGGTCAACGCCTGGTGGGGCTCGTTCGACCTGGCGGTGAGCCTGTTCTCGGGGCTGCCCGCCGAGCCGCCGTCCAGCGACTTCATCATGCGCAACGCGATGGACTCGCAGGACATCGCCGTGGGCTGGTGGCCGGGCGACGCACGTTACCCCGCCGCCGCTTTCTACGCTTACGCACACCCCAGGGCGCCTGCATTCGGCAAGCAGCAGCTGCAACCCACCGCGGCGCGGTGGGACGAGAAGCTCGGCGAGTACATCCTGGACTGGGACGACGTCCGGGGCGAAGCTGACCCGCACAGGACGGCTCTCGATTTCGCCCGGTCGGCGTTCCGGCATGCCTGCGTCGCCTGCGGCTGGGATGAACAGCTCGCTGCGAGCGGCGACGGCCGGACCCCGCCCGTCAGATAGCAGCGCGCCGCCCGCAACTGCGCCCGGAGCGGGACCGCGGTCCCGGGTTAGCCCTGGCCGCCGTATCCCGGGTAGCCCTGTTCCGGATAGCCCTGCTGCGGGTAACCCTCGTCCGGGTAGCGCTGCTGCGGGTAGCGCTCCTCCGGGTAGTCCTGCTGCGGGTAGCGCTGCTCCGGGTAGTCCTGCTGCGGGTACCCCGGATAACGCGGTTGCCCGGAGTAGTCCTGGCCCGGGTAGCCCGTGTATCCCGGGTATTCCTGAGTGCCCAGGTATCCCCCGGTGGCCGGCCTGCCGCGCGCGCCTCCGTAGCCGCCGGTGTCCGGGCCGTCATTGACCGGGCTGCCCAGGACGACCGAGGCGTCCTCGGCAGGCTGCCCGCCCTCGATGGCTAGCGGGGCGGTCCTCGTGCCCTCAATGTGGCGCATCAGGGCCGCGTCGTAGCGGATCTCGTCAGCGTCCGGCGAGAGAGTGATCCCTGCCGTCATGATGAACGACACGACGGTGATGCCGATGATCAGTGGGAGCAGGAAGCTCTCGGCGCTGGCGCCGTTGCCTCCGCCCATCACCATGCCAGCCGATCCAGCGGACGAGAGCATGCGCATCGCCGCCATGCCCGCGTAGTGCATGCCACTGACAGCGATCCCCATGATGACCGAGGCGGCCAGGGTGGTCGCGATCCCGTCCAGCCGCAGCGCTGCCCACAGCGCCGCTGTCGCTGCCACGATGGCGATCGCGATCGAGGCGATGAAAATGGCGGGGTCGTAGGTGATCTTGCCGGGCATCCGCATCGCCGCCATGCCCAGATAGTGCATGGTCGCCACGCCCAGCCCGGTGATCACACCGCCGGCCAGCAGCGTGCCAAACCGCAGCTCACCAGACCCGACAATAAGCAGGCCAACGCACACGATGCCGACCGCGACCAGCAGGCTGAGGATCGTGACAGGCACGTTGTAGCGAATGGTCTCGCCCGGGATCGTGAACCCGAGCATCGCGATGAAGTGCATGGTCCAGATCCCGATTGCGCCAATGGCCACCCCCCCGAACAGCAGCCATCGCGTCCGCATCCGTCCCTCGAAGGAACGGGCCCGCGTCGTGCACCTTAACCCCAGGAAGGCGCCCAGGCAGGACATCAGGAACGCCAAACCTGGTGTGAGCAGCCCGTACGTGAAGTTGTGAACGGTTAGCATGGCATTTTCACCTGCGACCTGTGACCCCTTCCGGTCCCCCCTTCGGGCCGTTACCTGATAAGCGTACTTCGGTTTCTTTGCCCGCAAATGAACTTACCGATACACCGTGACACCCTTATGCGGTCATGCCAGGGATGGCCGCTTTGCAATCGATTTCAGACCATGCCGGCGGTCAGCACGCTCTGCACCTCGATCTCCCAGGAGGCCCACCGGTCGAGGAGGCCGAAGCCGAGCTCGTCATTGATGGCGATCATGTGCCGGTTCTCCGCGGCGTTATCCGTGATCAACGTGGTGAGCTGCGGCTCGCGCTCGGCGAGCAGGTCCATCATGACGACCTTGACGAGCAGCCCAAGCCTGTGGCCCCGGTGCTCCCTGACCACGGCAGTCAGTTCCTGGTAGCCCCAGGCGGGATTGGCAGGGTCAATGCTCAGGTGGCTCAGCCCGGCCAGCTCGCCGGTGGCCGCTGACCGGGCGACGACCGTGTGACTGCGCAGGCCCTGGACCGCCTCCCGGCGGTCGGTCTGCCGGACCCGCTCCGGATCCCATCGCTGCGGCTCGTGGCCTTCCGAGTGGGGGATGTCGGCCGCGACCGCCCGGTTGACCGCAGCGACCCCTGCGAGATGTTCGGCTGGCACCGGCCCGTCCCAGCACAGGAGGGAGTACCCGTGAGCAGCCGACTCGGCCTGCCGCCGGAGACCGGTGAGGTGGCCCGCTGTCACCGCCCCGACGTCCAGCACCCGCCGCTCCTCGGTGAGTCCCCGTCGCGCACCGAGCGCGCGCGCGAACGCCGCGCCTGGCGACCCCTCCCTGGCATTCCCCCACGCCGCGGCGCGGCCCAGGTCGTCCGCCCGGGCCGCGGCGTGCCTGACCAGGGCCGTGCCCAGCCCAGTACGCCGCTGCGAGGGGCGCACCGCCGGGCTGACCTCGGCCAGATGCCGGTTCTCGCGTCCGGGCAGGCCCAGCACGTACCAGCCGCAGGGCGTGCCGACGGCGTCGCGAGCCAGCCAGAGCTCGCGCGGATCCTCGGTCCAGCCGAGTTTCAGCCAGCCCGAGAAATGCCGGGGCGACATCGGCGGCCCGTCAGGGTCGTCGTCGGGCATGCCCTCGAGGTAGATCTCATGACAAGCCCGGATCGCGTCAGTGTCGTCAGCCGGGTCGAACCGCTCGAACCTCATGCCGCCAGCCAACCGGGACCGGCGCTCAGCGGCCAGCGAATATCTGGCCCCCGGCCATCATTCGCCTATCGGGCCGCCGGCCAGCTCGCAGGCGATGTCCAGGTGGCCCATGTGCCGCGCGTACTCCTGCAGCAGGTGAAACAGCACCCGCTCGAGTGAGGCAGGTGGCGCGCCGTCCCATCTCTCCCCGGGCTTGCCGATGTCGTCCAGGTCATGGGCCGCCACGATGGCACGGGTGCGCGCAGCGCGCGCTTGCAGCGCCGCCACCAGACCGTCGAGCGTCTCGCCCGGGCCGACGTACCAGCGGTTATCCCGCGTGTCCCGCCACGGGTTACCGACCTCAGCGCCTTCGAAGCCCCACTCCAGCCACCGCATCTCCACGAACTCGAGGTGCTTGAGCAGCTCAAGGGGCGTCCAGCCGGACGGCAGCCGGCTCCGGCGCAGCTCGCCGTCAGGCAGGGCGCCGAGCTTGCTCACCAGACTGGACCGGAAGTAATCGAGGTAGGTGAGGAAAACCTCGGCGCGCGACGAAGCAGGCGTGGTCGGTTCAGGAAATGTCGGCTCAGGAAATGGTGTGCTCACCTGGCCAGCGTGCCACACGGCACCGACAGGCTCCCGCCACTGCCCCGCGGCCCAGTAAATCGCCGTCGCCGTTGACGCCAGACGGTGTCGTGGGCGCCGCGCTGTTGCTGCTGCTGCCACAGCGTGGGCCCCGCGACCGGCCTGCCAGCACCCCGCAGCCACAGCGGGGGCCCCACCCCGGGCCAGCCCGCACCCCCCACCCACAGCAGGGCCCCACCGGGCCAGCCCGCGCACCGGCAGCACCGCGGGGGTGCGGGTCAGCGACCGGACAGCGTTATGCCAGGACGCGTACCGGCGCCATCTCGCGGCTCATCCAGCGCTCGATGACCTGGTCGCTCTGCCAGGAGGTGATCAGCGAGTACCGCGGACCCGGGCCCGGGTGCCAGACCACGTGGGCCAGCCGCTGGCTGTCGATGACCAGCTGCATGCCAGGGTGCAACCGTATGCGGGTCTCGGTCGCGGGATCGTCCTTGTCCTCGCGCAGGATAAAGACCGACTTGCCCGGCGCGTCGTCGAGCTCCAGCCAGGACCGGACAACCCAGCCTGCGCCGCTGGGGTTGAGGCGGTTGTTGTCATCGGTATGCAGCTGGCGCAGCGCGGTCGCCTCGTCACTGGGATTGAGCTTAATGACGCGGACCCGGCCGAAATTGCCTCCGATTTCCTCGACGTACTTGGCTAGGCTCGGCGCAAGAGTGCGGTTTTTCGTCCAGATACCGTCGTAATCCGGCTTTCCGTGATCCCAGAAGCCGCGGCAGTCCATCTCGCCGGTCGCGGAGGCTAGCGGAGCGAAGTTCGTGTCGCCCCCGCTCTTCCAGTCCATGTACTCGAGCGACTCCCACTCCGAGGTCGGGATCGGAGTCCCTTCCCGGTCGCGCAGGATTACGTAACCTCTTTCGGCGAGAATGTCGAGCTTATGATGCATAGTATCCCCCGGTGGAGCAGTTGACTTTGTTCTGCGCCTGCCGGACGCTATTTCCCCGGTCTGATCCGCTTAGTCTCTTCGCGACTGCCGCTTCTCCAGTCGTGACGGCGATTTTGTGGTCCCATGACCGAAGAAAAATAAGCGCATTCGTTCGCTTCCGATTACTCGCGGTGGTCTGTTATTGAGGAGTCTGGCGTGCATTGAGTGCATTGAGCGGTTTTCATCCTGCGCTACGGAGTTAAGACGTGCTCACCTGCGCCGATGTAGCCCTTATCAGCTAGCACGATCTGCCCGGCGCTGGCCAGCTCGCGGATGATGCCCCAGATCCGCGCCGCGGTCAGGTCATGCGTAGCGCCTGGCAGCGGCCCGGACACCCACAAGATCTCACCGGCCGGGCTGGAGATGACCTGCAGGCTCGTGCCGTGGCGGCGGTCCTTGCCGGAGTAAAACGGCCGGTCAGCGGCCACCCGGTCGATGGGGATGAGGCGGCCGTCGATATCAGCGAACCCCTCGCCTTTGCGGAGGCAGGCCAGCACCAGCAGGCCCTGACGGCCAGGGTTCAGCTTGCGCCAGCACGAGCCGATCTTGCTCCGGTGGCGGCGGATCACCCCGGCCACATAAGACAAGGTCTGGGCAGACAACGGCAGCGCGGCACGGCAGAAAAGCATAGAAGCCCCTGCGTGGACGACGATGATCGGGCGATTGCGTCATCTGCCAGGGGCATCTCAATACCCAAAAGTCAAGCGGAACGGCTATCGTTCTGCCCGCTGGCGGCCACAGGAGTGGCGGCTGTGGGGTGCTTAGGCCCGGGTACAAGAACGCCGGAGAGGACCACCAGATGCAGCCTGATGACCACGGTGCGGCAGCCGACCCGCCGGGGACCGGTCTGCCGTGGTGCGGGCCAGGCGACGTGTCGGTCACGGTGCGCTGGGAACCTGACGGCGACGGGCTGCGCGGGCAGGTGATCGCCGGGAACATCGGCAGCCGCGCGTGCCGCATGCCGGGCAAGCCCGAGGTCACGCCCCTGGGGCTGGACGGCAGGCCGCTGGGGGTCGAGGGCGTTCAGACACTGGAATTGGAGTTCCCTGGGTATGTGGTCCTGGAGCCAGGCCAGCAGGCTGCGGCACTGGTGTTCTGGAGCGGATGGAACGGGCCAAAGGCTTCGTCCCGGGCGCAGGTGACCTGGGACGACGGCTCAGCGATAGCTCAGGTGCAAGGACCTGTCCAGCCTGTCTCCTCCCAGCCGAGGGGCCAGATCACCTCGTCATGGTTCCGCTTGCTGCCATGAGATAGCCCTCCAGTCAGCCCGAAGATCGCGGCCTGGTCATTAGCGAGCCAGGGCTTCACCATGCCGCGAGCCGCCGCGCCGACCGCGATGAACTCGTGCCCAAGGACCCAAGATCAGGATGAAAAACGTTCATTGCCGGATTTGACCGATGAGGCAGCCCGTTCTGTGACCAAGGTCTTGTGATCCGGTGCGGATCCCCTCCAGCGACGCTCCATGCGGCTGGAGATCAGCAAATGCCGAGTCCACGATGAGTTAGCTTTCAGCTTGCTTCCAGCAACGAGACCGACCATGGAGACACGAGACACGAACGACGTAAGGGAGGCGTTGCGATGAGCAGCGTCCGTTACTACCCGCCGAACCCGTCAGCAGCCGACCCCGAGCCGCCGTACTCATCATGGCCAGGACCTGGCGGCCCCGGCTATCCGGGTGGCCCGGCCGGCTACGGCGGAGGGGGGCCACGGGACCCCGGCGGCCGCATGCGGCGGTTCCGCCGCCCGTTGCTGATGGCCGGGGTCGCCGTCGTGGCCGGCGTCGGGGCCTTCCTCGGCGTGCAGGCGGGCACGGGCGGCATGGCGGGCGCCACGCCGCTGACCACATCCCAGATCGCCGCGCGGACCGACCCCGGCCTGGTTGACGTTGTCTCCACCCTCGGCTACCAGCAAGGCGAGGCGGCCGGAACCGGGCTGGTCCTGACGTCATCGGGCGAGGTGCTGACCAACAACCACGTCATCGAGGGCGCGACCTCCGTCACCGTCACCGATGTCGGCAACGGCCACAGCTACCGGGCCGCGGTCGTCGGCTATGACCAGACCAAGGACATCGCGGTCCTGCAACTGCAGGGAGCCTCTGGGCTGAAGACCGTCACGCTGGCCAACTCTGATTCCGCCGCGGTCGGACAGGGCGTGGTCGGAATCGGCAACGCCGGAGGCACGGGCGGCACGCCCTCGGTCGCTGCCGGCCACATCACCGGCCTGGGCGCCTCGATTACAGCTTCGGATTCCGGTTCTGGCACTACGGAGCAGCTCAGCGGGCTTATCAGCGACAACGCGCCGATCCAGCCCGGTGATTCGGGCGGCCCGCTGGTCAACTCCGCGGGACAGGTGATCGGCATCGACACCGCGGCGTCGACCTCCACAGGCTTCCAGTTCGCATCCCAGCAGACGTCGACTCAGGCTTTCGCGATCCCGATCAATGAGGCTGTCTCGCTTGCCCGCCAGATCGAGTCCGGCGCCGGCTCGTCCACGGTGCACATCGGCTCGACCGGGTTCCTCGGAGTAGAGGTCATGTCGTCCGGCAGCGCCGCGGCGCAGGGTGTGCAGACCGGCAGCGGGGCCGTGGTCGCGGGCGTCCTTCCTGGCTCGGCCGCGGACAATGCGGGCATCACCGCGGGTGACGTGATCACCTCGGTTGACGGTCAGGCTGTGTCGTCGCCGTCGGCGCTGCAGTCGGCGATGGAGCAGCACCACGCTGGCGACAGGGTCAGCCTGGGCTGGACAGACCAGTCCGGCCAGTCCCACTCCGCCACCGTGAACCTGGCTACCGGTCCCGCGCAGTAGGCCGGTCAGCCTCATTGCCTGTGCCCCGCGGGCCCGCACGCCACGAAGGCGGCGGGCCGCGGGGCACCGCGTTATCGGCCCCCCTGCTCACCCTCGCGCCGTCACTTCTGCCAATATCTGTCACTTACTGGGCGCGCCATTGGCCCGCAATCGGGAGACAATGGTGCGTACCTGTCATGGCCGCGCAGCGATCGGGCAGCGGAGGTGCCGCATGAGCATTGGTGCGGAGCTGGCAGCCGCACGGCGCCAGGCTGGTCTCACTATCACGGAAGTCAGCCAGCGGACCCGCATCCGCGAAGCAATCATCCAGGGGATCGAACGGGACGATTTCTCCTCCTGCGGCGGGGACTTCTACGCGCGCGGGCACATACGCGCAATCGCCAAGGTCGCCGGTATTGACCCTGAGCCTCTGGTCCGCGAGTACGACGAGGCCAGGGAAGCCGCAACGCAGGAGACGACGATCCCGATCAGCAGGGCTGGCCGGACCGGGCCGGTGGCCCCGGGCAAGCCCGTGATCGCGGGCAAGCCCGCATTGCCAGGCAGCCCCACGGCCACCAGCAAGCCGACGGCGCCTGGCGGCACGGCCGCACGGGACAAGCCAGAAGTCCGCGACACGACCGCGGCAACTGACAAGTCCGCTGGAGCTGAGAAGACTGCTCTGCCCCGCAGGGCCGTGCCCGCCGCAGACACCGGCACGGCTGCCGCTGGCAAGGCCGCTGCGCTGTCAGGCAGGACTGCCACCGTGCCCGGCAAGCTGGTTATCCCCGCACCCGGCGGTGCCCATGCCGGATCTGACCGGCCCTTGCCGGCGTCGTTGCCGCCGTCACCGCCCCCGCCGGGCGGCGGGCTCCGCCTGCCACTGTGGGGCACGGCTCTCGTCGCCGTGCTCGCCGCAACGGCCGGCGTGCTGATCTATCACGCCGTGTACGCTCACCCGTCGTCGCACCTGACCGGGAGCCCTGCCGTTGCCGCCAGCAGCCCGCCCGCGACGCCCAGGGCCACCCGGCCCTCGGCTACACCCACCCCGACTCCCACGCCGACGCCGACGCCGACGCCCAACGCCGTCGTTATCTCGCTCGCGGCGGTGACTGAGCCGTGCTGGGCACAGATCACCACGGCCGCCGGAACTACCGTGTATGAGGGCATCGTTGCCACGGGTACCACGATGACCTGGACCGAAGGTCAGGCCGTCACCCTGGAACTCGGCAATCCCTCCGCGGTCACGCTGACCGTGAACGGCCAGGCCCGCACAGGGCTCGGGGTGAACCCGGTGACGCTGAACCTGGCGCCTGGCGGCCAGTGAGGCACTGGCCGGCGTTCAGGGACGTTCATCGACGCGGGCATGCCGGGCGCGGCCCGGCCGGGCTGTACGGGGTGCCTGTCCGGTGACTGGCACGGGAGCTGCGACCCGGGCCGTCGCCCGGCGGCCCGGCCGCTGCACGTCCAGGTGAGTGATTGCCAGGAACGCGACCAGCACGAAGATGATCAGCGTCAGCACGATCGCTACGCTGCCGTCGCCCCAGCCGAGGCCGCCGACGCTCTGCGGCTTGCCCATCCAGTCGGCGAACGACGCGCCGAGCGGCCGGGTGGCGACGTAGGCGAACCAGAACGAGAAGATCGCGTTCCAGCGCAGCAGCCAGAACCCGATCGCCGGGATCGCGATCACCCCGGCGAAGAGGAAACCTGAGGCCAGGTACCCGAGGTGCAGGGTGGTCGCGGTCAGGTCGCCGAGCGCCGTTCCCATGGCGAACGTCGCCACAACCGCTGCCCAGTAGAACAGCTCGCGGCGGGTGCTGTCGACGGTGTGGATCGACAGCGTTTTCTCGGTCAGGTACCAGGACCCGAACACGGCCGCAAGCACGACGGCATACAGCGTGCTCGACACCGCGTACGGGACGCCAAACCCGACGTGCAGCACGTCGGCGGCCATGGTGCCGAACACTCCCACGCCGACAACCGCCAGCCAGTAGGTCCACGCGATGTAGCGGCGCACCGACAGCTGCAGCACCAGGGCTACGACGAAGCCAGCGAAGCCGAGGAGCACAGCGGGCACCGGATTGAGCTTATGGACGAGGGAGTCCGACGTTGCCTCGCCCATCGCCGTCGACAGCGCCTTGATCACCCAGAAGTAGACGGTGATCTGCGGAACGCGAAGGGCGCCGCGAGCGGTCAGGCGTGCCAGCAGCGAGCGATCGGTCACCAGCACAGTATGGAGCAGCACCGCGAATGCCCGGCCCCAACTGCGGGCCTTTTCGGAACTGCCGTACCAACTGTTTACTGTGCCCGGCCGTGGGTGAACCTCAACTGACGGCTGATCAGGGGATGAGTGCGATCTTGCCCTTTGCGTGGCCGCCCATGATCGAGCGATGCGCGGCCGCAACGTCGGTAAGCGGAAACGCCTGGTCCACGAATACCCGCAGCGTCCCGTCCTGGGCGAGCCGGGCGAGCTCAAGGCGGGCCGCGTCCCGGATCTCTGTGCCCGGGTCAGCACCGGGCGCACCGCCAAGCACCTTGGTGCCGACCCGCAGCCCGCGGGCGGGGGCGGCGATGGTGGCGATCCGGGCGCGGTTGGCCACCAGCGCGAGCGAGACGTCCATCGCCTCGTCGGTGCCGATCAGGTCGAGCGCTACGTCGACGCCGCCAGGCGCAGCGGCCCGCACCCTTTCCTCAAGCCCGTGGCCGTACGCGACAGGCACGGCGCCCAGCGCCGCAAGGACGTCGTGCCGGGCCGGACTGGCAGTGGCCACGACCGCCGCTCCCCTGGCGACAGCGAGCTGCACAGCTATCAGGCCGACGCCACCCGCTGCACCGTTGATGAGAACGGTGTCCCCGTCGCCGATGCCGGTGGCGGCGAGGGCATGCCAGGCGGTCGCGCCGGTCAGCATGAGCCCGGCCGCCTGCGCCCAGTCCAGCGCGCTCGGCTTAGGTACGAGGGCCTGGGCGGGCACTATCAGCTCAGCAGCGTAGGCACCCGGCGCGCGGAACGCGATCACCTCCTGGCCGATCGTCACCGGGCCCGCAGGGCCGACGGCGTCCTGACCTGCCGCTGTCACAACGCCCGCGGCCTCTGACCCGAGCCGGATCGGCAGCCGCGCCGGGTCGGTGCCGAATGCGCCGCTGTAGACCTTGTGGTCAACCGGATTCACGCCCGCGGCGCGGACCTCGATCCGCGCCTGGCCGGGCCCGGGCTCGCCAAGTGGCTCGTCAACGATTTTCAGCACCTCAGGACCGCCATAGGCGGGAGCGATCACGACAGCTGACATGCCAGCCGCAACACCCGCCCCGCGCCCGCCATTCCGGTCGCGGCGCCAGAGCCAAGGACCGCAGCAGCCCTGCAGCAACAGCAATGGTCCAACCACTTGGCTATGGGAGCAGGAATGGTCCAACGACGCGGCTGAGAACTGGATGGCGCTGGATTACCCGGCGCGCAGGCCCCTTGCTGTGGTTGCGGGGCGAAGGGCAGCGCCAGCGCGGGGCCCCTGCTGCGGTTGCGGGGGCGAGCGCAGGGCCAGCGCAGGGCCCCTGCTGCGGTTGGGGGGTGCGGCGAGGGCCAGCGCGGGGCCCCTGCTGTGGTTGCGGGGGGCCGGCAGTGCGGTGGCGGGGCCCCGGCTGTGGTTCCAGCAACAGTGAGGCGCCCACGACGCTCGCCTGGCGCGGGCCGGGGGTGGTGGGGTTGGTGGGTTTGTACGGATCTGTCCTGAGTGGTAGGTAGCATCTGGGGGTGTTCTCGTTAGCCGAGCCAGCCCTGTTCACTCGTCTCCGCGATGCCGAGCGGGTACTGGTCGCCGGAGCGGGCGGCGGGTTTGACGTTTACGGCGGCTTGCCGCTGGCGCTGGCGCTGCGCGCTCAGGGCAAGACCGTCCACCTGGCCAACCTGACGTTCAGCAACCTGGACTCGGTGAAGCCTGAGGAGTGGGTGTCCGAGCCGGGCGTCGCCGCGATCGGCCCGGACTCGGCGGGCCCGGCCGGTTACTTCCCAGAGCGCACGCTGGCCCGCTGGCTCGCCTCAGCCGGGTACCCGGCCACGGTGTACGCGTTCGCACGGACTGGAGTGGCACCACTGCGGGCCGCCTACGCAGCGCTGATCCGACGCCTCGACGCCGACGCGATCGTGCTGGTCGACGGCGGGACAGACATCCTGATGCGCGGGGACGAGCCCGGGCTAGGCACGCCAGAGGAAGACATGGCGAGTCTCGCGGCTGTCAGCGCCCTGACCGGCGTGCCCGAGCGGCTAGTGGCGTGCCTTGGTTTCGGCATTGACGCCTATCACGGGGTATGCCACGCGCTGGCGCTGGAGAACGTCGCCGCCCTGGAACGCGAGGGCGGCTACCTCGGCGCGTTCTCCATCCCGGGGTCATCTGCCGAAGCCAGGCTGTACCGGGAAGCGGTCGCTCACGCCCAGCAGGCCACGCCGGTGCGGCCGTCGATCGTGAACTCGCAGATCGCTGCCGCGCTGGCTGGTGAGTTCGGCAACGTCCACGCGAGCGACCGGACTCGCGGGAGCGAGCTGTTCGTCAACCCGCTCATGGGCATCTACTTCACCTTTGACCTGCCGCTCCTGGCCGGCAGCGTGTACTACCTGGACAGGCTCGAGGGCACGCAGACACTGATGCAGGTCAGCCTGGCCATCGAGGAATACCGCCTGTCGGTCACTCCGAGGACCCGGCGGGCGATCCCGCACTAGGGCTGCTGACCTGACGGGGCGGATCTCCGCTCGGGCCGGTGAAGCCGGCCGAGGCGAGTACATCCCCGGTAGGGCGAGGGCTGGTGCGCACGCCGGCGGCGAGACCCCGGGCGAGCGCGGACCTGAGCGTGCGCCGATCGCGCGAGCGGGCGAACGTGCGCACCCACCGGCGCAGTGTCGAGCCGCCGTAGAGCACGCGCTCCAGCGGAGCCAGCGGCGCGCCGGACCGCAGCGTCCAGATCTTGTTGCGGACCTCGAAGAAGAAGCGCTCCCCCGGGTCTGCGTCGGTGCCCCCGAACGCGGCGGTCTTATGCACCACCACGCTGGCCGGGCAGAGCAGCCCGGCGCCGCCCCGCACCAGCCGGGTCGTGAACTCAAAGTCGTCGTTCCACAGGAAGTAATCCGCCTCCGGCAGGCCCCGCTGCCGGCATACGTCCGCGTCGACAAGGATCGACACAAAAGATGCAGAACGAATGGGCAGGCACCCAGCCGTGGCCGCTCGCTCACGCTCTGCCTTGGTTGCGAACGGCTTGACCCGCGGCGTGTTCATCGGGTGCTCGCGCCCGTCGGTCCAGACCACGCGGCTCGCGACCAGAACGGGTGGGCCGCCCGGGCAACGGCTGCGGGCGTCGAGGAGCGCGTGCAGCGCGCCTGGCTCGGGCACCGTGTCGTCGTCCATGAACCAGATCAGGTCGCCGCCGCCGGCCAGCGCGAGAACCGTCCCGCAGGCGAACCCGCCCGCTCCGCCGGTGTTCCGCTCCAGGCTGGCCAGCTGCACAGACGGGTAGCTGCGGCGTACCGCTGCGGCGGTGCCGTCGGTCGAGGCGTTGTCGACCACGATCACCGCGTCCGGTGCCCGGGTCTGCGAGCACACCGCTGCCAGCGATTCCAGCAGCAGCTTCAGCCGGTTGTAGGTGACCACGACCGCGATCACGCGCGGCGGGTCACCGGCCACTGTGCCTATGTGGTCAGTGGCAGTCTCGTCAGTGCCCGCCATGCTCGGAGTGCCTCCGGGTCCGCTCCAGGACTCTCCAGGCCAGGATGCGCAGCCTGCGCACCACCGGGTAACGGCTGCTCAGCTCGCGGACGGTGCGCTTCAGCCACGGTGAGCCTGCCACGGTGGACTCCACCCGCTCGGCCAGGCCCCGCGGCCCGCCACGCAGCTGCCTGGCAGGCGGGTACTCCTTCCGGTACTGGCTGAGCACCAGCGCCGACGCGGCCTCGACCGCGGCGCCGAGCACCTGCTCGGCCGGCTGGCCCGCCGAGGTCACGGCCGCCGCGGCGGCCGTCCTGGGCATCAGCTCGTCCAGGCTGCCGATGACGTCGTAGCCGGACTCGCCGAGGCCTGCGATGAGGACCTTTGCCTGCTCCTGGGCCCACGCGTCCCGCTCGGCTGGCAGCGCGAGCCGGGGGCCGCGCGGCCGCGCGGCCAGAGCCCCGTGCGCGACCGACTCCTTGACGTTCCACATGTAGAACCAGTCAGGGACTTCTTCTGGCAGCGCCTGGTTGAGCTGCCGCAGGAACTCGATCTCGGCCAGGCCCAGCGAGGTGTTCGCCCGGGCCCGGGTGGTGTCGGCCCTCGCCGGGTCGATGCCCAGCAGCGCGGCGAAGCGCTCCCACAGCAGCGTGGTGCCGGAGTTCTGCGGCGGGGTGATGATCACGTGCACGTGGTCGGCTGGCACGTATCGCGACCAGATGCCGAGGATCGCCAGCGTGTCATGCACCCGCCAGAACCACCACTGGCGCCGGTCGGGATCAAGCGACTCCCGGTCGATCACATCCCCGAGCCAGTCCTCCCACCCGCGGGTGCTGCGGTGCTTTACCGTCTCCTGCCACTCAGCGGGCAGCAGCGTCGCCATGTCCCGCACGGTCAGCACGACGTGCGCGTCAGCCGGGCGCAGCGACGCCACGGCGCGCTCGGCCTGCTCGTCGTCGACAGCCGAGAACAGCTCGTGCGAGATCACAGCGGCCCGCGGCGCCGTCCGCGCCTGCCGGGCGAGGATCTCCCACTCGCCAGTCCACGACCCCGCCGGGTCCGAGGGCAGCTTCTGGATGCCGCGCAGGTCCTGGCTGGCGCGGAAGTGGTCCTGGGGGTGATGGCCTGGCAGCACCACCCCGTGCTCGGCGAGCTCGGCCCGGTTGCTCCACATCACCTGCTGCAGGAACGTGGTGCCGGTCTTGGGCTCGCCGATGTGCAGGAACACCGCTGGCTGCTCCGGGACACCGGGCGAGCCGGCCGCTGGCGCCGTTTGCGGCCCAGCCGTTTGCGGCCCAGCCGTTTGCCGCACAGCCGTTCGCCGCACAGCCGTTCGCCGCACAGCCGTTCGCCGCACAGCCATCGAGGACACCTCCGTCGTGACATCTTGCGGTTCCTGAGTAGCGGCCTGCCGGCCGCACTGACCAGGCGCTGTTACGCTTGGAGCTGACAGTACCCGGGCCGTCGCGCCCAGCGCTGTCGCCAGGGATTAGCCGTAACGCAGCGTTCGTCAGCTGACTGTCGCGGTACATGCTAAATCGTGCGAACGGTGGGCAAGACCGGCTACGGTGGCGGACACTACCGCAGCCCCAGGCCGCATGGTATCCACTCCCAGCAGGCACCTCCCTCGCGACGGAAGGCGAGTTGCGTTCATGCACGAGCCGTTCACGCTCCTGGTCTCGGTGTACGACGGCGACCGGCCCGACTACCTGCGCCGCTCGGTTCGCAGCGCCGTGGGCGACCAGACGGTACGGCCGGATCAGGTAGTGATCGTCCGGGACGGGCCGGTGCGCGACGAGCTCGCCGCCTGCCTCGATGAGATCATCCGCACCAGCCCGGCGCCGGTGACGTTCGTGCCCCTGCCGGCTAACGGCGGGCTCGGGCCTGCACTGGACCGGGGCCTGGCCGAGAGCCGGTTCGACGTGGTCGCCCGTATGGATGCTGACGACGTGGCCATGCCGCACCGCTTCGAGGTGCAGCTCCCGCTGATCGAGAACGCGGACATCGTCGGTGCGGGCCTGCTGGAGTTCGTGCGGGACACCGACGACATCGTCGGGCAGCGGGTGCCCCCCACTGACCCGGACAAGATCCTGCGCTACGCGCGGATGCATGACCCGTTCAATCACCCGACCGTGGTCTACCGTCGCAGCGCGGTCACCGCGGCGGGCGGCTACGGCCAGTTTCCGCTGATGGAGGACTACGCACTGTTCGCTAGAATGCTCGCTGGCGGCGCCCGGGCGGTCAACGTGGCTGAGCCGCTGGTCTTCTACCGCGTCGGGCCGGAGGCGTTCAGGAGGCGGGGAGGTCTGGAATTGCTGCGCTCGGAGCTGCGGCTGCAGCGCGAATTCCGGCGCAGGGGGTTCACCACGCCGGCCGAGTACGTCCGCAACGTGGTCGTCCGTGGGGGCTACCGGCTGATCCCCTGGCAGGTGCGCCGCGCGGTCTACAGGCCGATCGTCGCCCACTACACCGAGCAGCCGGCCGGCGAGGGGGCTGAAGATGCCGACGGCACTGCGGACACCGCAGGCGCCGGGCATACCGGACCGGGCCCTGCACCCCGCAGCGAGCCGACGCTGCAGGTGGGCCCGTGAACACTGACCTCGTCGTCGTCGGGTCTGGCTTCTTCGGGCTGACCATCGCCGAGCGCAGCGCCAGCGACCTGGGCCTGCGGGTCTTGGTGCTGGAGCGCCGCAGCCACATCGGCGGTAACGCCTATACCGAGGCCGAGCCGCAGACCGGCATAGAAATCCACCGCTACGGCGCGCACTTGTTCCACACCTCGAACGCCAGGGTCTGGGAGTACGCCAACCGCTTCACCGCGTTCACTGGCTACCAGCACCGGGTGTTCACGATCTACAAGGGCCGCGTGTACCCGATGCCGATCAACCTCGGCACGATGTGCGAGTACTTCGGCACCGCGCTGACGCCGGACCAGGCGCGGGCGCTGGTTGCCGAGCAGGCCGCCGAGGTCGAGCAGGGCCGCGCGGTCAACCTGGAGCAGAAGGCCATCTCGCTGATCGGCCGGCCGCTGTACGAGGCGTTCATCCGCGGGTACACATACAAGCAGTGGCAGACCGACCCGGCCGAACTGCCAGCGGCGATCATCGACCGGCTGCCAGTCAGGTACACCTTCAACAACCGCTACTTCAGCGACACATTCGAGGGCCTGCCGGTGGACGGCTACACAGCCTGGCTGGAGCGGATGGCAGAGCACCCCAATATAGAGGTGCGGCTGGACACCGACTTCGCAGGTCTGAGGGCCGACCTCGCGGGTAACGTTCCGATCGTCTACACGGGCCCGCTCGATGCGTACTTCGGCTATGCCGAGGGCGAGCTTGGCTGGCGCACTCTGGACTTTGACCTGGAGGTGGTCGACACGGGCGACTTCCAGGGCACGCCGGTCATGAACTACGCCGACGAAGACGTCCCGTATACCCGTATTCATGAGTTCCGTCACTTCTATCCCGAGCGCGACTGGTACCCGGACGACAGGACAGTGATCATGCGGGAGTACTCGCGGCTGGCCGCCCGCGGCGACGAGCCGTACTACCCGATCAACACGGCCGCTGACCGTGCGCGGCTGCTCGCCTACCGCGAGATGGCCGACCGCGAGCCCGGCGTGCTGTTCGGCGGGCGGCTCGGCACGTACAAGTACCTCGACATGCACATGGCGATCGGGTCCGCGCTGAGCATGTATGAGGGCCGTCTTAAACCGCACTTTGCTGATAAGGCCCCGCTGAGCGGCGGAAGTGCTGCGCAGTGACCAGCCATGCGGCCAATCCCGCCATGCCGGCGATGCCTGAGCTCCCCGCCGATCCGGCCCCGGCCGTCGGCCTGCGCGTGGTGCAGCGCGTCGTGTTCCCCGGCGTCGACCTCGACGTCGTACCGCTGTACGTCGAAACCAATCCTGACCGCGGCGCCGCCGAGCTTGCCGCCGAGGTAGCCGAGGAGCTCGCGACCGGGAAGAAGCCGACCACCAGCGCTGCGTTCCCCAGCGCCGCGGTCGGCGAGGCGCAGTCCAGCATCCGCTTCGGCAGTGATGCCCCAGCTCACCTGGCCGAGGAGGCCGGGCCGCGGCGAAGCGCGGTGATCAGCGCGGGCCGCCGGGTCTCGTTCGGCACGTACTTCAACGCGTTCCCGGCGAGCTACTGGCGCCGCTGGACCACGGCCGACTCGGTGACGCTGCGCATCCGGCTAGCCGGCGAGTCGACGATCGTGCTCTACCGGTCGACGGGCAAGGGCCACTGTTACCCGGTCGAGACGATCCGGACCGAGTCCGATGAACCGGAGACGGTTGAGCGCACTCTGCCGCTCGGCCCGTTCATCGACGGCGGCTGGTACTGGTTTGACGTCGTCGCAGGCCCGGAGCCGGTGACCCTGGTCGAGGCTGAGTGGCTGACGCCGGCACAGCTGGATAAGCAGGAACGGACGGGCAAGGTGAGCATCGGCATCACCACGTTTAACCAGCCCGAGGACATGCTCGGCCAGCTGCGCACGATCGCCGAGGCGACCGAGATCCACGACCTGCTCGACACGGTCTACGTCATCGACCAGGGCAGCATCCGGCTGACCGACCAGCCGGGCTACCCCGACGCGGCGAAGAAGATCGGTGACAGGCTGCAGGTCATCGAGCAGGGCAACCTCGGCGGGTCGGGCGGGTTCGCCCGGTCCATGGCGGAGACTCTGTCCGCTGCCACCGCCGACTACCTGCTGGTGATGGACGACGACGTGCAGTTCGACCCGGAAGGCCTGCTGCGCGCCGTCGCGTTCGCCGACCTGGCGCGGCGGCCCACTATCGTCGGCGGCCATATGTTCAGCCGGTACGACCGCTGCGTGATGCACGCGTTCGCCGAGGCGGTCGCGCCCCACCCGTGGTGGTGGGGGTACGCGCCGAATACCAAGCCCCGGCACGACTTTGGCCACCGCAACCTGCGCAACACCCCATGGCTGCACCGCCGCTCCGACGCCGACTACAACGGCTGGTGGATGTGCCTGATCCCGGTCCACGTCATCGGGGAGCTCGGGCTCGCGCTGCCGGTCTTCATCAAGTGGGACGACGCTGAGTACGGGATCCGTGCCCGCGACCGTGGCTACCCGACGGTGTCGCTCCCGGGCATGGCCGCGTGGCAGGCGCCGTGGGACGACAAGGACGACGGCCGGGACTGGCAGGCGTATTACCACATCCGCAACCGGCTGGTCTCCGCGCTGCTGCACTCGCCCTTCCCCCACGGCGGCGGCGTGATCTGGGAGAGCGTGGAGCGGCAGGTACAGCACTTGCTGTCGATGCAGTACTCGACAGCGGCGCTGCGGATCGCGGCGCTCGAGGACGTGCTCTCCGGCCCCGGGCACATGCACAGCCAGATCCGGACCAGGCTCGGGCAGCTGCGTCAGATCCGGGCGCAGTACACCGATGCCCAGGAGGCCGCTGACCTCGACAGCTTCCCCCCGGCCCGGCGCCGGGCCCCGGAAGCGGTGAAGGACTCGCTCACCCCGACCAACAAGCTGAACCTTCTGGCTAAGGCCGGGACTGGGGCTCTGCGGCAGCTGAGGCGGCCGCGGAAGGGGGCGGCCAAGCGGCCGCAGATGGTCTTGCCGTACCAGGACGCTTCGTGGTTCGTGCTGGCCAGGCTGGACAGCGCTGTGGTGTCGAGGGCCGACGGGACCAAGGCCGCGTGGTACCGCCGTGACCGGCGGCTATTCCGCTCCTTCATGCTGCGCAGCCTCGTCCTGCACTACCGGCTGCGCCGACGCTGGCAGCGGCTGGCCACCCAGTACCGCGCGGCGGCGGCCGAGTTCAATTCGCCGCAGGCCTGGCGGGAGACCTTCGAGGCATCACTGGGCGACAGGGGTGACCGTGTCGTCCTGATCGAGCGGACTGGGCCCCAGGCTGAACCGGAGCGTGGGCCATGAGCCTGACCGGTGCCGGGACCCGGGTCGGAACCCCTGCTGGGGCTGATCGCGGGACACGCACCGGGAACCGGGTGGCCAGGTATGTGCCGCCCGCTGCCGCGGCCGCGGTGATGCTCGCACTGGGGCTGTGGGGGCTGGTCCGCCAGAACTCCATGGGCAACGACGAGGTGGCCACCAGGTACGCGGCCCTGCTCAGCCTTGGCCAGTTGAAGCACCTGCTCAGCAACGTCGATGCCGTGCACGGCACCTACTACGCGTTCATGCACGTCTGGGTAGTGCTCGGGAGCAGCCCGGCCGTGCTGCGCGTGCCCTCGCTGATCGCGATGGTCGCCGGGGCCGCGCTGATAGCGATCACCGGCACACGGCTCACCGGATCTGGGTGGGCCGGGCTCTTCGCCGGCGTGATCATGGCGCTGACCCCGTCCATCAGCTACTACGCGCAGACCGCGCGCTCCTACGCGCTGGTACTGGCTGGCGTGGTCGCGGCGACGATGGTCCTGATTCGCGTCCTGCAGGCCGAGGCTACCGGCGAGGCCAGCGGGCGGCTGCGCTGGTGGTGGGTGCTCTACGGCCTGCTGGTGACCCTGTCCAGTTACCTGAACGAAATGGCGCTGCTGATCCTGGCCGCGCACGCTGTCACCGTCCTGACGGCGCGTTACGGGCGCCGGGTCTTCGAGCATTTCCTGGTCGCAGCAGTGGTCAGCGGCGTGCTGCTGGTGCCGCTGGCGCTGCTGAGTTACCGTGAGCGCGCCGCAGTCGGCTGGATCCCCCGCCCGGGGATCCGTGCCGTCGGGACCCTCTTCCACGACTACTTCGGCGCCACGACGCTTATCGCCGTGATCATCTTCGTGTTCGCCGTCGCCGCTGTGCTGCCCCCGCGCGGATGGCAGTGGCGCCAGTGGCGCGAGGGCATCCGTGGCGAGAGGCCAGAAGGCTCGGTCACGGCCTGGTGGGAGCACGGCGGGATCAGCCTCCCGTCGGTGGCGCTGCCGCTGCTAGTGGTGCCCGCCGGCCTGCTGATGGCCGAGTCGGTGGTCATACACCCGCTGTATGTGGACCGTTATGTGCTCTACGGCGAGGCCGGAGCCGCGCTGCTGGCCGGCGCTGGCTGCTACCGCGTTGGGCAGTGGCTCGTGCAGCAGGCCGGGCCGCGGCTTCGCGGCGCGGCCGCCAAGCGCACGCTGCTGGTGGCCCCGGGCGTGGTCGCTTGCCTGTGCGCGCTGCTGCTGAACCTGGGCCCGCAGCAGCGCAGCCGCGTCCCGCAGCGAAGCCAGTTCGACTTCGGCAGCTCCTCGGCCTACGTAGGAGCACACGCGCAGCCAGGCGACGGGGTGCTGTTCGTCAACTCGTTCTACCGCAAGGCCAGGTACGGCTACCCACCGGATTTCCGGAACACCACCGACTTCGCGATGGCGAAGTCGCCTCAGCAGGCCGGGACGTTCAACGGCACCGACAAGGCTCTCCCCGCCGTGCAGTCGCTCATGCTCACCTACCGGCGAATCTGGGTAGTTGGCAACGTGCCGTCAGCCGGGCTGGCCGGCGTGCAGATGCGGGACGAGTCGCTGCTGCTGTTCCGCGACTTCCGGCTGGCAGACAAGCAGCAGTTCAGAAACGTAGCGGTCACCCTCTGGGTCCGGCGGTAGCGTTCAGGCGGCTTGTTCAGCCCGGTGGCACTGTGGTGCAGCCGTCGCACGGAGGAAGGCCGTTGAAGTAGGCCGGGATCGACGGTGAGTCGGTCGGCGGGTTGGTAGGCAGCAGCACCGGCGGCCGCGGCTGCTGGCTGAAGTCGAAGTCCACGGCGATGTTACCGAGGATCGACTCGTCCTCACGGACATCGGGCCGCGGGTCAGGACGCCCGTCGGTCTTCGGGTTCAGCCTGCCGGCTCCGAGGAAGTCGTCCTCGATGAACTTCAGGTAGGCGTCGCTGCTGAGCACCTGATGGTCGATGAAGCCCTTGCGGGCGTACGGCGAGATCACCATCGAGGGCACGCGCAGGCCGTATCCGTTCTGATCAACAGCCGGGGGAACCACGTTGTCGTAGAAGCCACCCCAGTCGTCCCAGGCCAGGAAGATGGCGGTGGAGTCCCAGTCAGGGCTTTCCATGGCCGCGTTGATGATCGCGGTGGTGTAGGCCTGGCCCTCGTGCACGCTGGCCGGCGGGTGCTCGCTGTCGGGCTGGGACGGGGTGATCCAGCTCACCGCAGGCAGCGTCCCGGCCTTAGCGGCAGTGAAGTACGAGGTCAGGCTCTTAATGTCGCCGAGCTGGTGGTCCTGCTGTACGTCGCCGAACAGCGGCAGCGGATTCCAGATACCGGGCGTGTCGGGACCCTGCGGGACTGGCTCACACGTCTCTGCTGAGTCGTCGTCGCAGTCCGGCTGGGTGCCTACCTGGATGTAATACGCCCAGCTGACGTGCCTGGCGTACAGCAGCCAGGTGATGTCGGTCCAGGCCAGGTCGATCGACGTCTTGCCGGTGGCCAGTTCCTGCTGGACCGCGGTGTCGAACTGGTCGATGCCATACGGGCCGACGATGTTGTTCACGCAGCTCGTCGGCGACTTGTTGGCGCACTGCGCGGACCAGGCCGAGACCTGGTACAGGTGGTCAGGCAGCGACCAGGAGTTCACCGCCTCGAACATGTGGTCGTCGAGCACGAAGTCGTTGGCGTAGGTCCAGTAGTTGGGGATCTCCGCCGCCGTGTGGTATCCCATCACGTCCGGGGCCTGGCCCAGGCCGCAGGCCGGGTCATCCGGGTTCTGGCAGGTCGACTGCGCGGCGTCGCGCTGCTCGACGAATCCGTCCATCTTGCCGCCGTCGACGTCGGCGACCGCGTTGGCCTCGCCGTGCGGGCCGCCACCGTCCACGTCCGCGGTGTCACGGTAGGGCCGGGTACAGCCACCGACCGGGTTCGGCGCGCACACGGCCGGCACTCCGTCGCGCATAGGGATGCCGACAGCTCCCGGGTAGGTCCCGAAGTAGTTGTCGAAGGACCTGTTCTCCTGCATGACGATGATCACGTGCTTGATCTTGTGAATCCCCGGGTTAACCAGGTACGCCCCGGACGGGCCGCCCGCGGCCCACTCTTGTGTGTCGACTGGGCGGGCGGCCGCCTTGGCCTTCGGGACGCTTGTGCTGGCAGACCCCAGAGCGGTGCAGGCTGTCAGAGCACAGGTGATGATCACGCCGATAGCGGCCATCCCGCCGCGCCATCGGACCAAGGCTTCGTTCCCCTCCGATCGCCCCCGGCGCTGCGGACGTCCGGCCCGGCGCCTCGGCACATCCGGGTTGATCCCGGGCATTCTGCCGTATCGTGCGCACAGTATTACCTACTGGCGCGGGCGATGCGGGGAAAACGGTCAGGAAGGAGGGTTCAGGGACGGGCCGGGCTCACCGGACAGTGAACGCTGAGACAGGGGCTACCACAGGTTGTGCTGTGCGGCGATCGGGTCGCCAGGCCACTCGTTCATTGCGTCCAGGTTGTCGTTGGCCGGGTACTTCTGGGCCGCCGGGCCATCGGCGAACGCGTGCAGCAGGTTCTCGACCACCTTCTGGACGAAGGTGGACGCGGCCTGGGTTACCCCGAACTCCTGGTAGCCCTGCCAGTCCAGCGCACCGATGAAGCGCATGGTCCCGGCGTTGAACACGCCAGCGCCGCTGGGGGTCGTGTAGTAGGCGGAGTCAGAGTAACTGTGCACTCCCCTGCAGGTCAGCGGCGAGTGAGCCAGCACCTGGATCGGCCGCTCGACCGTAACGTCCGGGTTGACCCGGTCGTATTCGATGCCGACCATGCCGGGGAAGCTGGTGCCCTGCTGCACACCGGTGCCGGCGAAAATCCAGGAATCCGGCGTGGCGATAACATAGTCGGCGTTCGTCGGGTTGGACTCGTAATACGTGCCGGTCATCGAGGATTCGGGGTTCGGGTCCGGCGGCTCCCGCCAGTCGTTGGTGACGACCGCATTGTTCACCCCGTACATGGGGTCTTCCGTGTAGCTGGTCCGGTAGCAGACGACCTCGCGTTGTGGGCCCACCGGCGAGTTCTGCAGCCGGATGCGGCGGAAGCAGCAGTTCGCGCCCATGAAGGCGATGTTGACCCCGGCGTCCCTGGCGGCGGTGACGTTGGCCCGCTCCTGCGGAGTCCAGTACTCGTCGTGCCCGCCTGAGACCAGCGCCGCAGCCCCGTTCAGCAGCTGCGGGTCGTTGTCGATCTCCACGCTGGAAACGTAGGCGAGCGGAATTCCCATGCTCTCGGCCACCGCGATGAGCGGCTGCTCATGGGCCAGGAACATGACCGCGCCGTTGCCGTCGAACGGCCGGTCCATGCTCACTACCAGCGAACGGTTGCTGTAATCGGCAGCACCAGCCGGCCCGTTGTAAAGGTCATAGCCCCAGAAGGTGTTGTAGGCCTGCCAGGTGGCGGTTGAGGCCTTCATCACCACCTTGCCCGTAGTGCCCGGCGACCGGACGGTCATCGGGACGAACCGCTGCGCGCCGCTCTCGGCATCCATCCGCAGCAGGTAGGCGCCGGCCGGCCAGTCGTCGGTCGGCAGCGTCACTGACGGCCCCCAGCTGGTCGCCACAGTTCTGGTGCTGTTACTGACCGACGGCGAGCCCTGCTGCAGGCCCTTGACGGTCGGCGAGGTGTACACCAGCCGGGCCTGGTCGCCGCCGTAGAAGCCCATCCTGAACACCTTCACGGTGAACGAGCGAGCGGTTGTCGAGGCGTACAGGGTGACCGGCTGACCCTGCAGCACGCTGGTCTGGCCGACGTAGCCGACCACGTCGTAGGCCCCGCCGACATTGCTGATCTGCCAGTTCGGGTCGCCGGGCAGGCTGTTCTCCGCAACGGCCTTGGGACGTGCAGGCGCTACCGGCCGGCGGGCGGCGGCCTGCTGGGCAGGGTGTTCGTGCTCCCAGGCGACGATCTTGTCCGCCGAGACGCCAGCAGCTGACACCGCGGCCGCACCACCGAGCAGCTTCAGGAAGGTGCGGCGGGAGCGCCGGCCGCCATTGTTGCCAGCAGTGCTGCCGCCGCTGTTGCCGGCACGGCTGCCGCTGCTGTTGCGATCAGAGTTAGGGGAGTGATGACCGCGTGCAGTCACGGTGTCATCATGGCACAGTGCCCGTAACCGGGCGGCAGCCTGAGCGCAAGATTTGCCCAAGGTTGATGCCCGCTGCGGCACAACGGCAGCCGTGTTAGCGGCACTTTCCGTGGTGACCTGCGTCTTCTGACCCGTGTCACACGCATAGCCTGGGCTGCCGGGATCACGAGGATCTGCGGGATCCTCAGAGCCAAGCGGAGGGAATACGTTCGCCATGACCTCGCGATGCGCGGGCCATCTCGATTTTGCTGCTAATAGGATGCTCTCGTGAATCAAGCCTCCGCCCGCGCGCAGCCGGGCCCTTCAGTCCGGCGCCTGCCGGGATCGCTGGGATCAAGGCTCTCGATAGCCGGCGTGGTGGCCTTCGGCGGGGTCCTGGCGAGCTGGCTCGTCTACCACTTCACTCACCCGTACCTCTACACGCAGCAGCCGGTCGACCTGCACGTGTACTACATCGGCGGCCAGATCGTCCGGCATGTCCATCCGTGGTACAACGGGCACCTGGCCTCGCCCCTGTACGACTGGCCCGGGTACACGGCGCTGCATCTCCCGTTCGACTACAGCCCGTTCGCTGCGGTCGTGTTCTCGGTCGTGTCGTTCATCCCATGGCTGTGGGCTAGCCGGCTGATGATTGTGGCGAACATCATCTTTCTGGTGGCGGCGCTGTGGTTCACCTACGGTGGGCTGGGCTACCGGAACCGCCAGGTACGGGTCGGCGCGACGCTGCTGACAGCGGCGGCGGTGTTCTGGACCGAGCCGGTCGTCCGGGTGATCTACCTGGGTCAGATCGAGCTGGCGCTGCTGGCCCTGATCATGTGGGACATGTGCCAGCCGGACCGGCGGCGGTGGAAGGGCGTTGGGGTCGGGATCGCTGCCGGGATCAAGCTGGTCCCGCTGATCTTTATCGGATACCTAGTGGTAACCAAGAGGTTCCGGCAGGCCATCGTCGCCAGCGCGTCGTTCATTGCAACGATCGTCCTCGGGTTCGCGATCATTCCTGGTGACTCAGCCAAGTACTGGATCACCGGGCTGTTCTGGAACGGAGCGCCCAAGGCCGGGTTCGAGGGCTGGGAGGGCAACCAGTCGCTGCGCGCGCTGGTAGCGCGGCTGCTTGGCAGCCTGGCCGGGTCGCAGCGCCCCTGGCTGGTACTAGACGTGCTCGCGATAATCGTGGGCCTAGCCTGCGCTGCCATGCTGGACCGCAAGGGCTACCGGATGGCCGGGCTCATGGCCACCGCGCTGACCGGGCTGCTGGCGTCACCGATCAGCTGGGACCACCACTGGGTCTGGATCGTCCCGTGCGTCGCGCTCGCCGCGCACTACGCGGTCCAGGCGATGGCCGCCAGCGCCCGCGGCTTCACGGGCAGCCAGGGCGTCGCGTCTGGCTGGCGGGACTGGCTGGCACGGTCCCGGTTGTGGGCATCGAGCCTGCCCGGCTGGGGCTGCTGGGCACTTGTCGTCGGCATTGTGGGGATCTTCGGTGCCTGGCCAGGAACTCTCTGGGGCAGACCGCATGACATGGGCGACTTCTCGCTGGGGTTGCTCTGGCTCGCCCCGGGCACGGGCATGAACGTCTACGAGAAGTATGGCGACCAGC
Source organism: uncultured Actinomycetota bacterium (assembly GCA_963815375.1). Taxonomy (GTDB): domain Bacteria; phylum Actinomycetota; class Actinomycetes; order Streptosporangiales; family Streptosporangiaceae; genus JASHPR01. The sequence continues at coordinate 173,424 of CAWFGX010000003.1, forward strand.
CCACTTACGCCGAGTACCGCTGGCATGGCCTGAACCTGCTGATCGGGAACGCGTACGTGCTCACCGGCATTGCCCTGATCATCTTGCTGCTGATCCTGGCCTGGTATGCGCCGTATCGGCGGCTGGCCAGGGACACAGGTTCCGCCGAGCCCGCCGGTACCGCGCTGAACGAGGCTGTCCTGAAGGAGAGCGCCCTGAACGGGGCCGCAGCCGGCGAGTCGCGTCGCCCTGAGCCGCATCCGGAGCCGCGACCTGAACCCGCTGCCGAACAGTCCGCCGGGACCGGGGTACAGAGCCAGGCACCTGGCTGACCCGCCTATGCCCAGCGATGGCCGCGCCCCGGGGAACTCCGGGCGCGGCCATCGCATTTATGGCTGGCGCCGGGCGGTTACCGCTTCGCAGAGGTCCCGACTGGCTGGGTGAACAGGTAGTTCCCGATCCAGGCTGTGTACTCAGTGGCGTGCGCGGACACCACCGGCGAGAAGCTGGATGCCTGGCTCGCTGGCCCGGTGCCGTTGTACATCGGCACCTCCGGGTACGGGTAGACCGGCCGGGTCAGCGTGGCCCCGTTGATGGTGTCGGTAGCCACTACCTGGGACGGCCCGGTGTCCTGCTCCACCCACTGGACCATCGGCAGCACCAGGTCGAAGCTGCTGTTCGCGTAGCCCCCGCCGCAGTGCGCGACCGTGGGGAACAGGAACAGCCGCGCCGACTTCTGGGCGTTTGCGAAGCCGCCCATGCGCTGCGCGAGTGTCTCGTAGTAGTCGATCGTGCCGTAGACAGGGATCGCCTGGTCGGCCGTGCCCTGCCACATGATCAGCTTGCCGCCGTGGGCGAAGAACGTGCTGAGGTTGGTCGACATAGCGTCGGACACGTTGGCGGCCGGGAACATCTCGTTGAAGTCCTGGTCGGTGAACTGCCACTGGTCGGCGCTGGGCCCGAGCTGGCCGGGCTGGAACAGCTGGTACTGCAGGTAAGCCTCGGACAGCGAGTAGTCGCCGATGTCCTTGGACGACACCGGACCGCCGCTGGCCGGGGTCTCCGGGACGACGAAGCCCGCCCACGAGGACTCAGATCCGTACGGCAGGCCGCCCGGGTACAGGCGCTGGCCCTTGCTGTCTACCGGCCCCTGGTAGAGGTCCTGCACGACCGTCACCTGCGCCGGGGTCAGGCATGAGTCGGTGTCCGTACCTGGCGGGCACTCGATGCTGGCCGGATTGAAGTCGCAGTTGCGCGGGTCGGTGATGATCCCGTCGCTCGTGCCGTCATCGCCGGCGCATGCCTGGATCACGGCGGCGTGCAGCGCGGGCAGCTCGTCGCTGGTCAGGATCGCATTGCCCTGCGCGTCCGTGTTAACGCGGTAGTTCCAGGTCTGCACCTCGGCGTTGAGCGGGCCGGCGATCATCTCCGGCGCGCCCGCGATGATCCCGTTGAAGTCGGTGGGATAGCGCTCGGCAACCTCCATCGCCTCGCGCCCCCCGTCGGAGCAGCCGTCAAAGTAGGAGTAGGACGGTCCCTGCCCGTAGTAGTCCTTGATGATCGTCTTCGAGACCACGGCCAGGGCGTGCTCGGACTCGTAGCCGTAATCCACCCGCAGGGTCTCGTCGTTGAACGCCCACAGGCCGCTGAAGATGCTGTCGTTGTGCCCTTCGTTGTCGGTGGCCATCGCGAAGTCGCCGCCGAGCGTCGCGTCGCAGCTGGGATACGACTGCGGCGTGACGCTGCCGCAGTAGCCGCCGCAGCCGTTCTGCAGGTAGCGACCCTGCCAGGTGCTGACAGGCAGCTCGAGGTCGAAGTCGATCTGCGGGGCGATCATCCCCTGCACGTTGCAGTACTCAGGGTTGCCGCCCGAGGCCGCGACGTCGGTCGCCGAGGTGATCTCCGTCGGGTAGCCCGGGATCGTGCCGAGGCCGGGTAGGGCGGCGACCGACGAGCACGGGATCTGCGCGGGGATGTGCGGGCTGGTGGAAGCCAGCGCTGCCGACTCCGGGGCCAGGGACCGCGATCCTGACGCTGCCGCCGCCGTTGCTGCTGTCGTCGATGCCGTCGCGGAGTGCGTCATGGCAGCGCTGCGCGCGGGCGCTGCCGCTCCGGCCTGCGGGCCGAACGCCAGCACCAGCGCGGCGCAGCCTGCCACTGCGCAGGCGCCGCGCGCCACTGTGAAGCGCCGCGGGCGGGCCGCCAGCGCCCGCCACCGGCCCGGAAGCCATTTCCTGTCCGCTCTGGTCATTGCCAGCCTTTCCCTCGGCTTCCGGCGGGCCGCGAGGGCGCTGGCAGACCTAACCGACCTGGCCGACCTGGCCGTCCGCGCAGGAAGTGCTTTTCGGGTGCAGAGAATGGCGCTCTCCGCGAGCGCCGAAATTCCTACGAAACGCTAGTAGCAATGAACTCCCATGGTCAACAGCCGATGCGCGGCATTACGGTAAACACAAAGCCGCTGCCCGGCGTTTCCCGCTGTCACCTGGTCAGGGCGGCCGGGCTCTGGCACCACCGCCCGTAGTCATAGAACAGTGCTACTAGAACAGGGGTTCGCATCTCAGCCGCCTGGAGTACGCTAGTTCCGTGACCGCAGTCGACTCCCGCCGCATGCACGAGGCCCGGCCAGGCCGCCGCGCCGTTGTCGCGGCGAGCCTGGGCGACCTGCACGGGCCAGTGAGCGGCAAGGTCACGCTGCCGCTGCGGCTGTTCTGGTGCCCCGAGGGCCGGGTCTGGGATCTCGACAACCCGGAGGAGATCGAGGCGATGTACGAGCGGGTGCTCGGCCAGGCGATCCGGGTGGAAGAGCTGGCCGAGTGGCTGAACGGCGAGCGGCTGGTGGCCGTGTGGGCGGACCTGTACCTGCCCCGGGGCGTGCGCCGCGCCTGGGAGGAGCGGCACCCGGCTCTGCGGGCCGCGGTTGCACTCGCCTGACGCGGTGCCGCTCGACGACCTGCACCGTGACATAGCGTCTACGGCGCTGTCGGTGGCCAGCGAGTACGGGTTCGTTCTCGGCGGCGGCAACGCGTTAAGGGCGCACGGCATCATCAGCAGGCCAACCCAGGACGTCGACCTGTTCTCCAACTCCGAACGCGGCATCACCGAGGCGTCTGGCCCCGTAGAGGCGGCACTCGCGGCCGCGGGCTACCAAACCGAGCAGCAGGACAAGACAGCCGGCATCGAGGACTTGTTCGGCGACGACGGCGACATAGGCCTCGCCGAATGGATCGTCACGGCCCCGGACGGCCGCCATCTGCAGATGCAGATGGCCTACTTCGAGCGGTCGCAAGACCCGGTGGTCATGGACGTCGGCCCGGTCCTGCACGTCGAGGACGCCCTTGGCGGCAAGGTCGCTGCGCTGGCCTCGCGGGCGCACGAGCCGGATTACTCCGACGTGGCGCACGGGCTCGGCCGGTACAGCACTGAGGAGCTGATCGGCTTCGCTCGCCGGGTCGACCCGGGCCTGACTGACGCTGACTTCGCCGACGCGGGCCGGCGCCTTGACCGGCTCAGCGACCAGCGCCTGGCGCGGGCCGGGCTCACACCGGGCGATGTCGCGATGGTCCGCGATCGCTTCGCCGGCTGGCCGCGCGATGCGCCAGAGCCAGAAGCCCCAGACCTCGACGCTCCCCCACCTGCCGGGCCGGGTCGTCAACGCTGAGCCCACGCCTCGAAGCCGGGCGAAGTAGTGACGTGACATTATGGGCGGCATGCGCTATTTGGTCCGTGAAAAGATCTTTTCAATCGGCGGCGACTTCTGGGTAACCGACGAGCAGGGGAACCAGGCCTTTTTCGTCGATGGCAAGGCCTTGTCACTACGGCAGACCTTCGAGCTTCAGGACACCTCGGGTGCCATAGTCGCGACGATCCGCAAGAAGCTCTGGTCCTGGCGCGACACGATGGAGATCGAGCGGGATGGCGCCGTGATCGGCACAGTGCAGCCGGCGATCTTCTCTCCGCTGCACCACCGGTCAGACATCCACCTGGCCGACGGCAGCGAGATGGAAGCCGTTGGCAACTTCCTGGAGAAGGAGTTCGAGATCCGCCAGGGTGGCACGGTGGTAGCGCAGGTCTCCCGCTCCTGGTTCCAGCTGCGGGACACCTATGCCGTCGACGTGCCCTCCGGCGCCGACGCCGCGCTGATGATCGCCATCGCGGTGTCCCTGGACCGGATCGAGCACGATCAGGAGCAGGCCTCCCGGTAGTAGTCCCAGGTTCGGCCGGGCGGCACAGGCGTGTGAATCACCGGCACGGTAGGCTGGCCTTCGCCATGACAGACGAGGCTGATGTGATCGTCCAGCTGGCTCCCGGCAGCCTGGTCGACCAGAACTTGCGCACGGAGCCGCCGCCGAGCTTTGTGAGCGGCCGGGTTGTCCTTGATCACGTCGAGCCTGAGGAGCCAGGGCGCCTCGGGCCGCCGGAAGTCGGCGAGATCATCATGTCGGTGCTGTCCCCAGAGGCGCTGAGGCGGGAGCCGGATCAGGTCCGGGACGTGATCGAGCAGGCCCCTGAGACCGATGAGCCTCTGGTAATCCTCGTGGAGGCAGCCGAGGAGCTGCGCGAGGACGAGCTGGCTGTCGTGGCCGACGCCGCAGCCAGCGCACACCGCCCGGTCATCCTCCGCGTGATCGCGGATTCCTGATCTCGCTGGCAGCCCCGGCTTCCGAGCAGGCAGCAGGGTCACTGGCGGCGCGTGCCGCCGAGGGCCAGGCGGGCGGCGCTGATGTCCTCCCGGCCGTGCCCGGCGTCTACAGCCATCCGCCACTGCCTGGACAGCGCGGCCAGCACCGGCAGCGCGTCGCTGCCGACCGCGCCTACCGCTAGGTCCACGTCCTTCAGCGCCCATTCCAGCGGGAACTCGGGCTCGTAATCGCCGCGCTCCATCTTGTGCAGCTTGGCGTCGGCCAGCGGCGCGTCCAGCGGCCCGCCCTGGATGACATCGGCCAGCTGTGAACTGTCGATGCCCAGCTGGCTGGCCAGCTCGAGCGCCTCGGCGACACCTTCGATCAGGATTGACATGTAGGCGTTGACGACCAGCTTCATCCGGCTGCCCTGGCCAGCCTCGCCCAGCCACACAGTCTTGCGGCCGATCGCTGAGAACACCGGGTCCACGACCGCCTGCGCTTGCGGCGGCCCAGACGCCAGGATGAGCAGCTGGCCCGTCTCGGCCGGGCCCTTGCTGCCAGATACCGGCGCGTCCACGAGCATCACGTCGCTGCGGAGCTGCCCGAGACGGCCGGCGATCTCGGTCGTGCCAGTCACGCCGATCGTGCCCATCTGTGCCCACACGGCGCCGGACGCCAGCCTGGCGGCTACGCCGCCGTCGAACATCACCGAGTTCACAACCTGGGCGGTCGGCAGCATCGTGATCACTACCCGGGCGTCGCTGACCGCATCCTCCGCCGACGCGGCCACCCGGGCTCCGGCGTCAGCGAGCGGAGCCGTCGCGGACGGCGACCGGTCCCAGACCGCCGCTCGCATCCCGGCGGCGACGACACGGCGGGTCATCGCCGAGCCCATGATGCCGGTCCCGAGCACGGCTACCTCGACCCTGTCGCGATTGCCATCGCCAGCAGCCACCTGACTCTCCCTTCCCGCAGTGACACGAGCACCAGAATGCCGGACGATGCTCTCTCGCGTCATTCTGCCCGGGTGTCCCGCGCGTCATCCCGCGACAGCGTGACTGCCCGCACCCTGGCGCACCGCGCAGGGTCGGCGGGCCTGCGGAATCAATATGCGATAGGCTGGAAGGTGAGCAAATGCGAAAATAGACTCTATAAATAAAGCTATTAGGGGCATCTACCAGAACAGCTCTTCACGGGTCATTAGCCGCAGATGTGAGTAACCGTGATGCTCAGCCAAGCCGGGACCAGTCGATGACAGCCGTTCCGCGACGAGCGCTGATCGTGAGCGCGACGATCGGCGAGGGCCACAACTCCGCAGGCCGGGCACTGCAGGAGGCGATGGAACGCACCTGGCCTGGCTGCGAGTTCGGCTGGCTGGACACGCTGTCGGTAATGGGTCCCGGGCTTGGCCCGGTGGCCCGGGCCTCGTACATCGGCCAGATCCAGCACCTGCCGTGGATGTACGACTTCTTCTTCTCCGCCACCGGGCGCCGCCAGTGGCCGCTGCTCGTTACGCGGCACCTGATCGCGTCGTGGTGCGGGCGGCGCATGGCCCGGCGCATCCGGGAGTTCGGCCCGGACGTCATCATCTCCACGTACCCACTGGGCAGTGCGGGGCTGAGCTGGCTCCGCCAGCATCGCACGCTGGAAATGCCGGTCGGGGCATGGGTGCCTGCTTTCTGGCCGCATCCGTACTGGCTGTACCGGAACCTGGATATCACCTACGTCATGCATCCGCAGGCGGTCCCGATCGCGGCGCGCGCCGAGCCGGGCATCCGCGTCGCCGTGGGCGCTCTGCCAGTGCTCGACGCCTTCGCGCCTGGTGACCGGGCGGCAGCCCGGGACAGGCTCGGCATCGACGGCGACCGGTTCGTCGCCGCGATCAGCACCGGCTCGTTTGCGTTCGGCCGGGTGGAGGACGCTGTGACGGCGCTGCTGGCGGCGGGCCCGCGGATCCAGGTCGTCGCGATCTGCGGCCGCAACGAGCACCTCCGCGATCAGCTGAGCGCCCGCGGGGAGCAACCCGACAGGCTCCGGGTCGTCGGCTGGACCGACGACATGGCCAGCTGGATCACGGCCTCCGACGTGGTCGTGGCGAACGCCGGCGGCGCCACCGGGCTCGAGGCGCTGGCTTGCGCCGTCCCGCTGATCATGTTCCAGCCCATCGCCGGGCACGGCAAAGCGAACGCGGCCCTGATGACCTCGGCCGGGCTCGCCGTTTTGGCCTCGTCACAGGCCAGGCTGACGGCCGCGGTCACGCGGCTCGCCGATGATCCCGCGGCGCGGGCCGACCTGGACCGGGCCGTGCAGGCGGAGCGGGGCCACCGGCGGCGCGAGGAGGACCTGGCCGACCTCGCGGCCATGGGCGGCCACGGCCCGGGTCCGCTGCTGCCGGTTCGTGCTGGAGACGCCCTGTTCGCCCATGTGCACTCGCAGGCCGTCCCGCAGCAGGTGGGCGCGGTCGTCATGCTGAACGGGCCCGGCCCTGACCTGGCCGGCTTGCGCGCCGCGGTCGGGCGCGCAGCCGAGCAGATTCCGCACCTTCGCCGGCGCCTGGCACCCAAGCCGGGCCGGCTGAGAACGGGACCGGTGGCTCATTGATGAGTCCATCGACGTGCGCAGCAGGGTCGCTCAGGTCACCCTGGGCGCCGACGGCACCCCGGCCGCGCTGGAGGAAGTGGTGGGCGATTTCTTCGCGGCTGCTGTTGATCCCAGCGAAGCAGCATGGCAGATGCTGCTCGTGCGGGGACTGCCGCCAGCACAGGGCGGGCAGAGCGTGGTCGTGGTGAAGATCCATCACGCCCTCGGCGACAGCTACGCGCTGGTCTCGCTGCTCGCAGGACTGCTGGACCCAGCCAGCGGGCCCGCCGCGCGTCCGGCTCCCCCGCGGACGGCGCGGGAAAAGGCCCGGCGGGCGGCAACGGGCCGGGCGCTGCGGGTGGTACGCGGGCTGGCCGGCATGATGCTGGACGGCAGAACCCAGCCTCTTGGCATTCCCGGCGCGGCGGCCACCGGCCGGCGCCGCGAATTCGCCGCGGTCAGCCTGGATTCGCGGGCCGTGACGATCACCGCGCGGCAACTCGGCGTCAGCCCGGCAGATCTGGTGCTGGCGCTGACGGCCGAGGCGCTCGGCCGGCAGATGGCGGCGCGGGGGGAGCTCACCGAGCGCACGGTCCGGGTGATGGTCCCCCGCACGCTGCGTACGACCGGGCGCGCCCTGCCCGGACACCCGCCAGGCGCCCGAGCCCGCAGCGCGGGCAGGGATGCCCGCCTGCCAGCGAACCGCACCGCCGGGGTGCTGCTCGACCTCCCGGTCGGGCAGATGTCGCTTGCTGAGCGGGCGTCGGCCACCCGGATCATGCGCCAGGCACGGAAGCGCCGCGGAGACGCCGACGCCGCAGCTTTCGTTCTGGGCGCTATGAATTTGCTGCCAGCACCACTGGAGCGCGCTTTCGCACGGGCGGTCTACACGAGCCGGCGCTTCAACCTCATCGTGTCCGTCTTCCCGGGGCTGCGGCGGACCCGTCGCCTGCTCGGTGCCGAGATCGCCACCGTGTACCCCGTGCTGGCTCTCGCCGACGGCGTCGGGCTGGCCGTCGGGGCTATGGCCTGGGGACGGTCGATGTCCATCGGGCTGCTGGCTGACCCGGCCCTGACGCCAGGGGTGGCGCTGCTGGCGGAGGACATCCGGAAGGCGTTCGCACCGAGCGAGCGGCTGACCAGCGCGCCCCCGGCCGATGGGCCGGCCGACGCAGTACCTGCAGACACCAGGCCGGCTGATGGCGTCCCCGCAGACGCCGGGCCGGCCGGCGGAGTGCCTGCAGAGGGCTCGGCGGGTGACATCAGCCTCGCCGATCCCGGCAGCACGGCTTCGGCCTGCCCCGCGAGCTTCCCGGCACCGGCGCCATCGCCAGGGCCCTCATCGACGCGGGCGCCCCGGTCAACGGGCATCCCGGGGACAAGGAGACACCGCTGATCACCGCGGCCAGCTCCGGGGACGCCGACGTCGCCAAGGTGCTGATCGAGGCCGGGGCCGACATCGAAGCCATCTCCGCACCCGACTCCGGCGGAGCACCCAGCAGCACCGCGCTCGGCCATGCCGCGGTGTTCGGGATGACCGAGGTCATCGATGTCCTGGTGGCCGCCGGAGCCCGCATCGACAGCCTGGAGATGGCGGCTGCCGCGGGGGACGTCGGCGCCTGGCCACTGGGCCGGCTCACCATCCAGAGCCGGATCCGCGCGCTGGTCTTCGCGGCCGACCACCAGCGGCTGAATGTGATCGATCAGCTTGCTGAGGCCGGAACCCCGGTCAACGAAGCCGACGCTGAATGGGGGCGGCTGCCCTTGCACACCGCAGCGGGCAACGGCAGGCCAGCAAGCGTCCGGCGGCTGCTCGCCCACGGCGCCGACCCCAACCTCCGCGACCCCAAGCACAACACCACACCGCTGGAGGAAAGCCAGCGGGAGAACAGCCCGGGACACCGCGAGGTCGAAGCCATTCTCCGCCCCCTCACCGCAGATGACACCTAGCTCACGGCTCCTGAACAAGAGTTTGATATCGAACCATTTGATATCGAAACTAGTTCGCGCTAGGCTCGGCGGGCGAGAGAAAGGAGAGCACGATGCCACCACAGCAAACGAAGCGCCCACCAGGGCGGGAGCTGCAGCGGCGCGTTTTTCGCGTGGTCAACGTCCCGATGCGGGTCATCCTGGGCCTGCCCTTCGCCACGCCGCTCAGCGGTCGGCTGATGCTGCTGTTCCTCACCGGCCGCAAAACCGGGAAGTCCTACCGGCAGCCGGTGAGCTACGTCCGGGACGGCGATGTGCTGCTGACTCCGGGCGGCGGGAACTGGAAGCTGAACCTCGCCGACGGCAGACCGGTGCGCGTCCGGCTGCGCGGACGGGACGTGAGTCTCCGGCCGGAGGCCGTGGCGGACACCGCCGAGGTCGAACGCCTGCTTGGCGTGATGACCGCGGCCAGCCCTATGGCCGCAAGGTTCGTCGCGATTCCGAAGGGGGCAGACGGGCGGCTCGATCCGGCCAAGCTCGATGCGGCAGTCCGGCACGGGTTCAGGATCATCCGCTGGCACCCCCAGCAGGACCGGCGCACGTGAGGACCGCAGGCCCAGGCAGGCATGCGGCCCTCACGGTGGCTGCGGCCGGCTCACCGCAGCCGCGCGTCAGTGCGCGGTTATCTCGGGCGGCTGCGGTGAGCCGGCCGAGATCTCAGCTTTGAGCGCGGCGAGCTCGGAGTCGACCTGGGCGGCGTTCCCGGCCTCGTCCAGCTCCTGCTGGATGTCGTCGGTGCCGCCGCCGACGTCTTCGAGCACGCCGGACTGGAGCAACTCGTCGGTCGCGCTGGCACGGGCCTGCATCTGGGCGATCTTGTCCTGGGCCCGCTGCAGCGCTGCTCCCGAGTCGGCATAGCCGCTGGAGATCCCAGCGGCGTCCGCGTTCACGGAACTCTCCGCCTGCGCAGCGCTGTACTGCGCCTTCAGCACCTCTTTCTTGGTGCGGAACTCGTTGACCCGTTTCTGCAGCACATCGAGCGTCTGCTCCATCTTCTGCTGTTGCTCAGTGAGCTGCTCGTGCTGCGATTCCAGGTCGGTGACCTGCGCCTGCGCCGCGGCCTTGCGGGACAGGGCTTCCTTTGCCAGGTCCTCATTGCCCTGGGACAGCGCAGCCCGGGCCTGGTCCTGCAGGTGGGTGACGGAGTGCTGGAGCTGCTGTCCCTGCAGCTCCAGCTGCTTGCGCGACGCGGCGATCTGAACGAGTGCCCGGCGGACACTCGTGATCTGGTCGAGCATCTGGTCGTAGGAGAGGTCGAGCATCTCGTCAGGCTTCTCAGCCTGGTCGAGAGCCTTGTTGGCCTTGGCCTGGAGGACGTCATGCGCTCGCTGGAAAAGCGTCATGCTGGCGAGGCTACTCCTGGCCGGGCGTGTCAAACACCACCTGGATCGTCCGCTCGTCCGCACCACGGATCACCCGCAGCTCGACCGTGCCGCTACCGGTAGCGGGCAGTGCACTGAACAGGTCGTCGATCCTTGCCACCGGCTGCCCGGCCGCGGCCACGATCAGGTCCCCTGGCGCCAGCCCTGCCCGTGCAGCCGGGCTGTCCTCCGCGACCTCGCGGATGAGCAGGCCATCGGTGTCGGGGAGCCCGACGGCACGCCGCAGCCTGCGGGCCACGTGACCCGGTGCGAGCGCGACGCCCAGACGGGGTGGCGCAGTGGTCTCGCCCCGCGATAGCGCGTCCAGCTTGCCGCGCAGCGCGTCGTCCGCCGGGATCGCCAGGTAGAACCCCTCGCCGAGACGGTTGGTGTTGATCCCCAGCAGCCGTCCCGCACCATCGACGACCGGCCCGCCGGACGAGCCCGGCAGCAGTGGTGCCGTGTGCTCGATGCTGCCGGTGATGCGGCGGCCGCGGGGGCCTCGGAAGGAGCGGTCGATGCCGGAGACGAGCCCGAGGGTCACCCGGAGCCCACGCCCGCCCGGGTTGGACATGGCGAAGACCGGCATCCCGATTCCCGCCGCAGCGTCGGCCGCCCAGGGCAGCTGCGGGGCCTCGCCGGTGTCGACATCAATGACGGCGAGGTCTCCGTCCTCGTCCTTCCCGGCCACGGTCCCGTCGGCGGTGCGGCCGTCGGCGAACGTGACGTGTACCTGGTCGCCGCGCACGTTGTGCGCGTTGGTCAGCACCCTGCCGCTACCGAGCACGATGCCGGAGCCCGCGCCCCACCGCTGCCCGATGCCCACGACCGAGGCGCCAGCGCCCTCGGCCAGCTGGCTGACGCTTGCCTGGATCTCGTCGAGGAATGTCATCACTGCCACGCCCTTCCTGTTGTGGCGCAGCCGCTGTGCCGCGCCCTTCGCCGCCGGGCGCCTGCTGCGCCGGGTCCCGCATGAGAGCTGGTCGGTAGTGACTTGCAATCTACTACTGACTCATCGGATGTCAATGTGGATACGATCGGTGCCATGGCTGGAGACCAGAACGCGACGTCCCCGCTTGCCGATGCGCTGGCCCGGGTCGGCGACCGGTGGACGCTGCTGGTAGTGGACGCTCTGCTCGCGGGGCCGCGGCGGTTCGGTGAACTCCTCACCGAGGTCCCCGGGATCGCCGCGAACATCCTGTCCGAGCGGCTTAAGCGGCTCGAGCGGGAGGCACTGCTTGTGGCCCGGCCCTACTCCGAGCGGCCGCCGCGGGCCGCCTACGAGCTGACCGCTGAAGGCAAGGAGCTAGCCGGGGCGCTCCGGCTGCTGGCGCACTGGGCGGCCCGGCACACCGACCCCACTGATGTGCCCCGGCATGCGGCCTGCGGTACCCCGGTGGAGATCCGCTGGTACTGCCCGACGTGCGACCGCCTGACTGACGACGAGCCGCGGCTCGACAGTACTGCCGTCGCCGGCTCCCCCGACGATGAGACGGCTCACGCCCAGCTGCGGTTCGTGTAGCGAGCGCGGCGCGCGTCACCACCAAAGGCGGCAGCAGGGGAAATCGGGTCTATTTCCGGGTCAGTGATCCCGCGCTCAATGCAGCACGACGACCACGATGATCAGTCCGAGAACTGTCGCTAGGGCTATCGTCCTGACCCCGTAGTGCATCCGGTCCTTGCGGTAGCCGCGGAGCTGAGCGCGCCTTACCGGGATGCCCTGATGCGTCCCAATGGCCATGCTGGCGTGCCAGCCGATAACACACGCCACCACCGCCGCGATCACCGCTACCACCATGGCAACCTCGCCGGCTCTCTCATGACTGCGATCGTAATCCGCTGACCGAGTGATTTATCAAGGCTTATCATTATTAGGCACAATGAGGTAAATGAGCAAACATATACCGCAGGCCATTCCCGTACGGGGTGCCGCGTCGCTAGGGCGAGGACGAGTCGCCGGACCTTGCGGCAGCGGCGTCGTGACCGGGACCAGGGCACCATTGCCAGCCTGAGGCGCAAATCAGGCGATAGATGCGTATCCCCGGCATCGACCGCCGACAGCACATAGTCTCTCCCCCATGCCCGACCACCTGGAGCTGCCCCGGCCACTGCGGCTGCTGCGCACCACGACCTGGAGTCTCACCGAGTCCGCTGGGTTGCCGCTGGCAGCGTTCGGGATCGCCGCCTGGCTAGCCGGTCGCGACGCCGGGCTGGTGGCCGGGGTCGCGGCCATCTGGCTCACCGCGATCGTGCGCAAGATCGCTACTGGGTCGGTCCCCGGGCTGCTGATGATCTCAGCGACTGTGCTCACGCTGAACACGGCAGTGGTGATCGCCACCGGCAACATCTGGATCTTCCTGCTGCATTTCCCAGTAGGGAACCTGGTGATGTGCCTGCTGTTCGCCCGGACGGCCCGCAGCGCCAACCCGCTCGTGGCCCAGCTCGCGGCTGAGGTTGTCGCGCTGCGGCAGCCTGCTACCCACCATCCGGGCCTGCACCGGTTCTTCCAGCGGGCCACCTGGCTGTGGGCGGGCATCTTCCTGGCACTTGCCGGCGCACTCGCCGTGCTGCTCGAGACTGAGCCGGTGCCGACGTTCCTGATGCTGTCCAGCGTTGCGACCGTCGCCTTGGTCGTCGCCGGGACCGCGGCGTCCGCGGTGTGGTTCGCAACCGTTCTGCGCAGCACTGGCCTGAGGCTTCGCTTCGCTCCCGCCTAGACTGCGCCAAAGGGGCTAGGCGCCCCGGAGGCGCGATGCAAACACCGTCCTTGGCGGACCTCCCCATGGCGGACAGCCGGACCCCCGCTTACACGATCCTGCGCGATGCCGGGCCGGTCATAAGGCGCCGCCACGGCGCGTACGTGATCGTCTCCAGTGAAGCGGCAGAGTTCGCGCTGAGGCATCCGGACCTGTTTTCCTCCCGGCAGGCATTCGACGTGGTCGGGAGCCCGCTGCCGCTGGTGCCCATCGCGTTCGACCCACCGGAGCACACTCGCTACCGGAGGATCCTGCAGCCGTTCTTCAGCCCCCGTGGCATCGCGTTGTGGGAGCCGGCGGTGCGCGCGATGGCCGACGACCTGATTGACAGCCTGGCCGGGCGGGGCGAGTGCGACCTCGTGGCAGAGCTGGCGGTGCCGCTGCCCGCGCAGGTGTTCCTCACCCTTTTCGGCCTCCCCCTTGCCGACCGGGACCGGCTGATCTCCTGGAAGGACGGCCTGATCCGTGACTTCGGTCCTCCGGTGGAGCCCGCCGCGACGCCTGCCGAGGCCGGCCCGGTGCCTTCGGGCAGCCTCGGCGGCCGAGAGCGAGGCCGGATGCGGTCGGAGCGGGTCATGCGCCTGGGCGCGGAAATGTATGAGTACCTAGCCGGTCACATCGCCCGGCGCCGGCGACGCGAGGACACCAGCGACCTGCTCGGCCAGCTGCTCGCAGACACCAGCGACGAGCGGCTCGATGACGACGAGGTCCTGGGGCTGTCGTTCCTGTTCGTGCTGGCCGGCCTGGAGACCGTGACCTCCGCGCTGAGCACCGGATTCGCGCTGCTGGCCGCCCGGCCGCAGCTGCGCCAGCAGATCGCCGAGGACCCGGCCTGCATACCGGATGCGGTCGAGGAGCTGCTGCGCTTCGACGGCCCGGTTGTCTTCGTGCCGCGCATCGCCACACAGGACGTAACCATGGCCGGCCAGCGCATCCCGGCGGGCGCCCACGTGAACGTCGCCCTGGCGGTCGCCGACCGCGACCCGGCCGAGCACTCCGACCCGGACCAGATCGACCTGCGGCGCCAGGAACGCCATCTCGCGTTCGGCCTGGGACCACATCGCTGCCTCGGCTCGCACCTGGCGCGGATGGAGCTGCGGGTGACGGTGACCGAATGGCACCGCCGGATCCCTGAGTACCGGCTGGCGCCTGGGGTGACCCCCACCGTCACATGGCCAGCGGGCGTGGTCAGCATCGCCAGCCTCCCGGTGGTGTTCCCGGCCCCGGCCCTTTTAGCCGCGTTCCAGAGTCCTGCTCCCGCAGCAGGTCGCGCGCTCAGTTAGCCGGCGACGGGCCGGAGAGGACGAGTGCTGAGGCCCTGCATTATCGCGGCCACAACATCGTTGGCGAACGCGGCCAGGCCACTGCCGACGTGCTGGTTGCTGCCGAGGTTGTCGAAGCAGCGGAGCACGGCGCGCTGCATGCACGCTCCCACCAGTGCCGCGGCCGCACCGTCGGCACTGGCGGCTGAGCTGACCCGGCCGGCCGCCTGCTCCGCGCGCAGGTACTCGGCTACGCGGCGGAGGATGATCTCCGGGCCTGCGCTACGGGCGCGCACCGCCTCGCGGTGCCTCACCAGCAAGTCGACGGTGAGTGAATACTTACTTACCATACGAGGGAGTGAGTATTCACTCACCCCGGCCGCCTCGGCTCACCAACGGCGCGGCGAGCAGTACGTACCGGACCGTGGCCGGCAAGCCGCTCGGCCGCGCCTGGACGATCAGCCGGGCCAGCCTCGCCGCTGCGATGCTGGCCGCGCTGCACGATCCGGCGCTGTCGCGCTGCGCGGTCACGATCGCCAACTGAGCGTCAGCACCATCCCCCGAAAATGCGGGCCGCTAGCCCCGGATGATGTTAAATGTCGGCTTGCAGCCCGCTTACCCCGGCACTGACTGGCCGGCCTGGTGCAGGTGGCGCAGCACGTCGCCGTACGAGCCGATGATCCCTTTCTCGCAGTACCGCACACCAGTCTGAGCGCAGAACGCGCGCACGAGGATGCGGCAGCGGCGCAGTGACGGCCGTGGCATGCCCGGGAACAGATGGTGCTCGATCTGGTAGTTCAGGCCACCGAGCAGGGTCTCGGTCAGCCGGCCGCCGCTGACGTTGCGGGAGGTGAGGACCTGGCGGCGGAGGAAGTCCCGGGTGTCGCTGTCGCTCAGCACCGGCATGCCCTTGTGGTTCGGCGCGAATGCGCACCCCAGATACAGGCCGAACAGTCCCTGCTGGATTGCGATGAACGCGACGGCGCGCAGCGGCGACAGCACGAGCAGCACAGCGGCCAGGTACCCGGCACAGTGCGTGATCAGCAGCAGGCACTCCAGCCACCGGGTGCGGCTGCGGACCGGGCCGCGCAGCGCAGCCCACACGCTGATCACGTGCATGCTCAGCGCCTCCAGCGCCAGCATGGGGAAGAACAGGTACGCCTGTGCCCGGGCCAGTGCCCGCAACGGGCCGCGCCTCTTGGCCGCCTGGTCGCGGGTGAAGGCAATCACCGGGATCGCGATGTCCGGATCGCGGCCCTCGTGGTTGGGGAAGGCGTGGTGGCGGCTGTGCTTGCCGGTCCACCAGCCGTAGCTCATGCCGATCAGCAGGTTGCCCGCCACCAGGCCGACAGCGCCGTTGCCGCGGCGGGAATGAAAGATCTGGTGGTGGCCGGCCTCGTGGCCGACGAAGCCGATCTGGCCGAAGACCAGCGCGAGGTATACCGCGACCAGCATCTGCCACCAGGAGTCGCCCACCAGAACGAAGGCGGTCCATCCCGCCGCTAGCAGGGCGGTCACGATGGCGATCTTCACCGCGTAGTACAAGGGGCGCCGCTTGAGCAGGCCTTCCTGCCGGATCAGGCGGCGCAGTTCGGCGTAGTCACCGCCAGGCCGGCGGATGCTCTCGGCACCGGGTACTTGGGGCAGGTTAGCGGTTCCGACCGCAGGAGTGGTCACGGGAGACCATTCTGGCGGAGTCCGCTTGCGCCGACGGAGGACAGGTCAGGAGTTAACCCTGGTGCCTGGGTGGGCGATGTCCGGGCGCCTAGCGTCACGATCGCGCCCGGCCTGGCGCAGGTCGTGGCGGTCAGCACTGGTTCCGCCGCTTCCCCGGCCACCCTCGGCACCTGGCTCAGCCCGTGCGCGGTGAGGAAGCCTTCAACGGCCGCTGGCCAGGCGTAGCGTTCTGCCTGCTGGCGGGCCAGGACGCGACGCTCGACAGGGTCACGCCTGAGCAGCGACTGAATCGCGTCCGCGCACGCCACATCGCTGTCATCGGCGGCCAGCCCGGCCTGCCCGATCAGCTCAGGCAGGGCGCTCCTGCTGCTCACAACGACCGGGGTGCCGCTGGCCAGCGCCTCCATCGCGGACAAGCCGAACGTCTCGACCGGCCCCGGGGCGATCGCCACGTCTGCGGTCGCGAGCAGCCTGGCCAGCATCCCGCGGTCGGCCACATGCCGGAGGAACCGGACCGGCAGGCCTTCGGCCTTCTGCTGCAGCCAGCGCCGCCTCGGGCCGTCCCCCGCAATGACGAGCGCCGCGGGGATCCCGCGGCGGATAAGCTCGGCCAGCGCGCCAACGGCGCGTTCCGGCCGCTTCTCCGGTGAGAGCCGGCTGCAGTGCACCAGCAGCGGGCGGCCGTCAGGGGCCATCCGGGAACGTAGCGTCTCATCGCGGTGCCGGGGATGAAAGCCCGCCAGGTCCACGCCGAGTGGCACCTGGACCAAGTTCGGTATGTTCAGTCTGCGGAATTCGGCTGCGGCCCAGGAAGTCGTGCAGACGATGACGTCGTACGAGGCGGCGCTGGCCCGGTTGAGCCGGTCGGCGATCCGGGAGACCGGGATGAGCGGCGGCCCGAACATCTTCATCAGCCCGGCCAGGCTGTCATGCGAGACCATCATCGACCTGATACCCCGCGCCCGGGCCCACGCGCCGGTCCACCGCAGCGTCGTGCGGTCGGACACCTCGAGCCGGTCTGGCTCCAGGCGGTCAAGCAACTGCCGCAGCGAGCGACGTTCGGTAATCGCGCGGTACCCTCCGGTCGCCGGTACCCGGTGCCCGGGAACCGTGACGACGAGGCCCTGATCGCTGTAGCGGCGGCCCGGTTTGGGCCCGGGCATGATGAGCACCGACTCGTGCCCGGCCGCCATGTAGCCTGCGCCGAGCTCGCGGAGCGCCGTCCGGAGCCCGCCGGAGGCAGGGGCGATGTAGTTGGCGAGCCGCACGACCTTCAACGTCTCACCCCGCCCGGTGCCACCGCGAGGCTCGAGATACTGGCGCTGCCCGTGAGCAGCCTCAACAGTTGTGGCGCGTGCACACACCGATCATGGCGTTGCCAGTCCAGCAAATTAGTAACTCTCCGTGACAGCTTCACGAACAATGGGCGCCGCGATGATGTCTGGTTACAGGGTCGAACGGGCCGGCTCGCTGGCCGGCATCTGCTCGCGGCGGGGCTCCAGAATGGCGAAGACCTCCGGCTAATGCGGCGGCCGCGTGCTGCTACGCTTCCGCGACGTACCGGGCGCGCGAACGCGGCGGCCAGCCGCTGGCGCTCCCGGGGTTCCGGGTTTTCGCCCACGTTGAACTGACTCCGCGAGGTAGTCGCCGGCCGACCGCACCACGCTCGGGGCTGAACCATCGCCAGGCGCGCCAAATGCACCATGGACAACGTTCCGCAATGGCCTGACAATGGTAAATAGTGATCAAAAGGATGGCATAAATGAGCAGCAGCCCGCGGGCACATCAGCGGCACACCCTGTGACGATGAAAGACATAGCCACCCGGCCCGCGTTCTGGGTCATCATTGTTGTCGTGGTATTCGTGACATACAAAGCGCCGCATGATGCGTCAGATATTCTGCGTGCCGCAGGAGACTCGATAGTCACCCTCATCCGTGGCATCGGGATCTTCCTGAACAAGCTCGGTTCCGGCTGAGCCAGCCGCGCCCCGCGGGGACGCCCCTAAGCCGCGTCAGCGCTTAACGCAGGTGTAGGCGCCGTAGACGCAGCCACGGAACTCGGAGTCGGCGATATCGAAACCGGTCGCGGCAAGCATGGGCTCCAGCAGCCACCGGAACGTGCTGAACTCGGTACGGATGTGCTCGGCGTAGTCCTCGCTGGTGTAGCCGGCAGCGGGGTCGTTGGCGGCTCTGGCCAGCCAGTGGCGGAAAACCACGTCCGCCTCGCGGGGCTGGAAGTCGAAGATCAGGTCGTGCAGCCGCAGGATGCCCCCGGGCCGGAGCAGGCTGGCGATCCGGTCCAGCGCGACCGCCTTCCAAAAGTCCGGTACCTGGTGCAGGGTGTTGCGGGTGAAAACGGCATCGGCGGGCGGACCGGTGTGCTGGTAGGACAGCAGCCCGGCCTGGACACACTCGATGCTGTCCCGGCCCTCGGCGTCAGCCCTGGCCCGGATCACGGCGACCATGGCCGGGGAGACGTCCGCTGCCACGACCCGGCCGAAAGCCGCTGCGGCAGCCAGTGCGAACCTGCCGGTCCCGGCACCGAGGTCGACCACCGTGCTCGAGGAGTCCATCCCGTGCGCCTTGAGCACGGCGACGTCCGCATCGAAGTCGGGGTACCCCTGCTTGCGGTCGTACCCGGCCACGAAACCAGGGTCGAGATGCTCCGGCCCGGCGTGCGCCAGTTCATCCAAGGTCCACGGCTTGTTCACTCCGCCATCATCACACCGCACCGACTCCCCCGAAAGCTCCGGCTAAGTGTCCGCCCGGCTGTGTTCAGGCGGTGCTGGCCGATCTGGAGTCGGCCCCTATCGAGGACGGGCTCCGGGCAACGCTGCGGATGCTCGGCAAGCTGACCCGGGAGGAAACGGTGGGTGCCAAGGACATGCGGGAAGTGCTGTCCGCAGGTGTCTCACGCCAGCAGGTCGAGGATGCGCTGGCGGTGTGCGCCGCGTTCAACACGACCGGTAGCCATTCGGCTCAGCCGGCTGACATCGCTGACCGCTCGGCCAGCATCAGGCCGAAGTCGCCGTCGTGGTCGGTCCAGAACCGCACCGGCCGCAGCCCAGCGGCGGTGAGCTCGGCCTCCATTCCGGCGCGGCGGAATTTGGCCGAGATCTCGGTGCGCAATTCCTCCCCGGCGGCGAAGAACACCGTCAGACCCAGGCCGCCGATCGTGACCTGCTGCTCGCGCCTGGCCCGCAGGCGCATCTCGATCCACTCGTTGACTGGGTCCCACAGCGCCACGTGCTCGAACTCGTCGAGCGCGAAGTCGGCGTCCAGCTCCCGGTTGACGACCGCCAGCACGTTGCGGTTGAACTCGGCTGTCACCCCGGCGGCGTCGTCGTAGGCGCGCAGCAGCCGGCCGGTGTCCTTCACCAGGTCCATCCCGAGCAGGAACGTCTCCTCTGGCCGTAGCGCCGCGGCGACCTGCGCCAGGAAGGCCTTGCGGGCTGGCGGATCAAGGTTGCCAATGGTCGAGCCGAGGAACGCGATCATGCGGCGCCCGGTGGCCGGGATCGCGCCAAGGTCGCGCTCGAAATCGCCGACGAACGGAGCGACCCGCAGGCCGGGGTACTCGTCCGCCAGGGCGTCACTGGCGCCCGACAGCACGGCCGGGTCGACATCGAACGGGACGAATTCACGCAGGGTCCCGCTGCCGGTCAGCGCGCGCAGCAGCAGCCTGGTCTTGGCCGAGGTTCCGCTGCCGAGTTCGACGAGCGACTCGCACCGCGACTGACTGGCGATCTCCCCCGCCCGCTCGGCCAGGATCGACGACTCCGCCCGTGTCAGGTAGTACTCCGGCAGGCGGGTGATCTCGTCGAACAGCTCGCTGCCCCGGGCGTCGTAGAAGTATTTGGGTGGGAGGGTCTTCGGGCTCGCGGTAAGGCCGGCCCGCACGTCAGCGCGGAGCTCGGCGAGATAGCGGGCGGAACGCTCCTGGACGCGGTTCTCCACTGGCATTGGTCATGCCCTCCCGTGGGTGAGTGGTCGTGTCAGTCAGGCGTCCCAGGCCAGCCGGACTCCGGTGAAGATCTGGCGTCTGACCGGGTAGTCCCAGTTGCGGAACGACGGCCGGATCGCGGACGGCGCGACCGCCCAGGACCCGCCGCGCAGCACCTTGTAGCCGCTGCCGAAGAACGGCTCGCTGTATGTGCGGTAGATCATGGGGGTGAAGCCGGGCCACGGGCCGAAGTCCGACGAGGTCCACTCCCACACGTCGCCGATCATCTGCTCGGCGCCGTAGGCCGACGCTCCGGCCGGGTAGGCCCCGGCCGGAGCTGGGCGCTGCGCGTCACCGCCCAGGTTGGCGAGTTCCGGGCCAGGCGGCGAATCACCCCAGGGCCAGCGGCGGCGCCTGCTCGCCGCAGGATCCCAGGCGCAGGACTTCTCCCACTCGACCTCGGTCGGCAGCCGGGCACCGGACCACGTCGCGAACGCCTCAGCCTCGTAGTAGCAGATGTGCTGCACTGGCTCGCCGGCTGGTATGTCTTCCTCGACGCCAAACCGGCGCCGGGTGCCCGGGCCGGTCCAGTACTTCGGCCGCTCGAGCCGGGCCTCGATCCGGTGCTCCCAGCCGCGGGCCGACCACAGCTCGCGGCGCTGGTAACCGCCGTCGGCGATGAAGTCGGTCCACTGCCCGCTGGTCACTGGCACGCGCCCGATCCAGAACGGGGCCACGTCCACTGTGTGGGCGGGACGCTCATTGTCGAGCGAGAACGGCTCGGTGGCTGGGTCCGCGCCGAGCACGAACTCCCCGCCCGCCACGAACACCCGCTCGCCCGCGACCGCGCGGCCCGGGGGCAGATCCGGGTGCGCGGTGAGGACCGGAGGTCCCTGCCGCAGCTGCAGCGTCGCGTACATGGTCTCGTCGTGCTGCTCCTCGTGCTGGACCACCATGCCCGCCGTGAACAGGTCCTCCTCGGGAGTGCGCTCGATCAGGTCGAGCACCCGGCCGCGGACCTCGTGGTCGTAGGCGCGCGCGTCGGACGGCGGCAGCAGCGGCAGTGACGGGCGCTCGGCCCGTGGGTGCTTGAACGCGTCGTACAGCGCGTCCACGTCCGGCGGCAGCATCCCCGGCCGGGCGGGGTCGCCGCCGCGCAGCAGCCACAGCTCCTCCTGCTGCCCGACGTGCGCCAGGTCCCAGACCAGCGGGCTCATCAGCTGGTCATGCTGGGCGATCAGCGTCGGATCGTCCAGGTCGGTCAGGCCGAGCGTGCGGGCGCGGGCGCGCTCCAGGTCACGGACGACGAAGTCATGCATGGGCCAGCTCCTCGAAGGCGGCATGCGGTCCTATCTCGGCGATGCGCTCGGCGAGCAGGTCGCCTGGGCTGCGGCCAGACTCGATCAGGTCAGCGAGGTCGGCGACAGCGGCAGCGAGCGCGGCGGGGGCCCGGCCAGCAGCGATCGCCATACATCGGCGGGCCGAGTCGGCCAGCGCTGCCTGGGCCAGCCCGTCCCGCGCCGCCTCGGTCCAGAGCCACGCTGTGCGCTCAGTCGCCTCGGTGGCCAGGTCAGCCGCGATCGGGTCGTCCATCAGCGTCGCCGCGACTGTGGCGATCGCTGGCCACCACTCCGGCCCGGTCATGTCGAGGTAGCGCAGCTCGAGATAGCCGCGCAGCCGCACCGGCGGGAACAGTGTGGTGAGATGGACGTCCAGGTCGGTGGCTGTCGGGGTCCGCCCGCCGAGGCGGACAGCACCGCTGGCCCACTCCTCGAACGAGACGCAGTCCTGGACCGCTGCCACGTCCTCGCCGTCCCGGACGAAGGCCACCGGGGCGCGCAGCGCGAAGCGCGCCCAGGCCGACGCGGGATCCAGAGCGGCGTCGCCCTGCGGGTTGGGCGCGACGCAGCCGGGAACCGGGCCGCACGCGCGAGCGTCCATCCCGCTCCAGGCCCGCTGGCGAGCCGACTTCCATCCGGTGTCGCGCCCGCGCAGCCACCGGGAGCTAGCCGAGATGGCCACCAGCGTGGGCCCGAGCCGGTAGGCCCGGGCTACCCGCTCGGGCCAGCCGCCTTCCGGCCCTGCCTGCAGGTTCACCTGCAGGGCCGCGGTGGAATTCATCATCACCTCAGCCGCAGCGGCACGGCCGGTGGCCGCGTAGTGCCGTTCCATGGCGCGGTAACGCGGCCTGGGATTGACCCGCCTGGGCGGCCGCAGCGGGTCGGTGCCGGCATGTGCGGCCCCGAGGCCCAGCTCGGCCAGTGCTCCCCTGGTCCGCTGTCCGTCGCTGCGAAGCTCGGTGACGGTCGCTGTGATGTCGGGAGCGGGCGGCCCGGACAGCTCGAGCTGACCGCCCGGCTCCAGGGTGACCGCGCTGCGCCCGGCCGCACTGCGGATGGCTGCCGGCAGTGGGTCGACCCGGTTCCATGCGACCGGCTCGGCGACCGCGTCGAGGTTCACGAGGTGGGTCTCGACCTCCAGCCCGACCGGTCCTATCTCGGAGGGGGTGAGCGCGGCCTGGAGCAATCGCGCGTAGGCGACCTCGACGGTCAGGGGTTCGTCGTAATCGAGGACGTCATCGACTGCAGTGCGCGGAACGGTCATCGAGCGACCCCCTCCAGGTCCGGGCCGGCGGACAACGTGTTGTCCGCCGCGGGTCGGTGCGGGGGCGACCGGGATTGCAGCCGTCCTCTGTCCTGCCTGCTGGTTCAGGGCAGGCAGACTGCCTACGAGTTTACAGTGGCCCCCTGACAGTCACTCTGAGCGGCCAAATCGCCACGCTTTGCACCCTTTCCCCTGGTGTGCCCACGCGCGCACCAGGCATTGACTGAGAAAAGTCCCACGCTGAAGAGTGCCTGAAAGTTAGCGTTGAGATATGCGGAGACTTCGGCATGTCCGGCGGCTGCCTACGATCATGGGACTGGCCGCGAGCGCGGCACTGGCGGTTGCGGCACTGGCATTACCGGCACCCGGGGCCAGCGCCACGGCGGGTGCGCCCGCCGGCCCAGGCGTCGCGCCGCGATCAACGGGCGAGCTCGACTGCAACGGGCTCAGCCCCGTTCAGAAGCCAGTCAAGAACTCCATCCAGTGCGCCGACCCGCGCGGATCCTGGGATGGCCGGTTCTACGAGAACGGGCATTACATCGGGCACGATGAGCCGTCCATCCGCTTCGTTTCCTCACAGCCTGGTTCGGGTGACAATGTCACCTTCGCCGAGCGCCTGCCCGTCGAGCCGCTCGCGCTGCCGACCGTGCGGGATCCCGGCCACGACGTAACCCACACGTTCGAGCTTTCGATCGCGCCCTGGTTCTCGATCGACGTGTGCGACCCGGACTCCACGCCGCTGCTGCCCTGCTCGCCGCAGTCGGACGCTAACGCGCCGCACGGAGGGTATCCCGGTGCCGGGGCAGCCTTCGTCGAGCTGCAATTCTACCCGCCGGGGTTCGCACCGTTCTCTGACAACATCAGCTGCGACGACACGCACTGGTGCTCGGCGCTCACGATCGACAGCCTCGAGTGCGCCGGCAGCGGGTTCAACCCGGGACCGTGCAACGCCAACTGCACTGAGCCGGTGAACTTCGCGTTCATCCAGGCGGACGGCGTGCCCACCGGGCCGCCGAGCCCGCAGCTGAGCGACCTGGCCACGCTGACGCCCAACTCCCGCACGCTGCTGATGAACCCCGGCGACGTGATCAGCGTGCGGATGTTCGACGCCAAGGTCGCAGGCGGCCACGCGCTTGAGGCGGAGGAGACCGACTACACCACGCACCAGAGCGGCTTCATGATCGCTTCTGCGGCCAACGGCTTCATGAACACCAACCCGGGCACCTGCCGCGGCACGCGGTTCAACTTCCAGCCGGAGTTCTCCTCGGCCGCCTCGCAGAACGTCCTCCCGTGGGGATTCGGGCCGTACATGATCAACGACGAGTTCGAGATCGGTCACTTCGAGCCCTGCACGTCGGTCAGCGGCAAGCAGACGGAGACCGTCGGCAGCTTCACCGACACCTACTACAAGAACTGCTCAGGACCCTACGAGACCGATTCAGACAAGGGCTCGTCCCTGGAGCCCGACGATTCGCCGTGCTTCAAG
The DNA here is from genome assembly GCA_963815375.1 of uncultured Actinomycetota bacterium. Taxonomy (GTDB): domain Bacteria; phylum Actinomycetota; class Actinomycetes; order Streptosporangiales; family Streptosporangiaceae; genus JASHPR01. The sequence goes on from CAWFGX010000003.1 coordinate 197,684, forward strand.
TTCGGCGACACGCACGGGGGGATGGCCGCGCCGAACCTGGTGACTGGCTGTGACGTGTTCACCGACGCGATCGGCGACCTCGACTACGACGGCACGCCTTACTACCCAGACTGGCCGGACTCGGTGTTCCCCGGCCAGTTCCCGTCGACCTTCCTGCAACTGCAGCCGGTCACGCAGGGCGGCCGCGGCTACCCGAAGATCCAGTTCGTCACCGACAACAGCGCGACGCAGCTCATCACCAGCTGCAACCCGACCACCGGAAGCGGATGCGTGCTCCCGCCGCCAGGCCCGGGGCACTTCTACCCGTACTGGACCCAGGCGAGAGTCTCCGGCCAGTGCGTGTGGGAGTTCGGCAACATGCGCAATGGCAATACGTTCGGCGGTGACGCCCAGTACGGATCGGTCGGCCCGGGCACGCTGGGCGCGTTCGCCAGCGCAGTCCTGCCGAACCCGGAGTGCTGAACGCCTGGCCCAAAGCTGAAAGTTTCTGGAATCCGCCATGGGCAGGGGCTTGACAGCGCTGTCACGGAAGCCAATGATTCTAAGGGTTTTGACATCGTTGTCAGTCAAAGGCTGACACGGCGCTGTGCAGCGGGCTTAATGGTCGCATCGGGGGGTTGCGGAGCGGGTGCTCGGCCGCAGTCTCGTGGGAGGACCAATGGGGCCCAAACACCTGGCGCTCTTTGCTCGCTGGCCAGCGGCAGTGACCGTGGCCGCAGCGGGAGCGCTTGCGTTCGGCCTATCGCTCAGCACCCCAGCCGCCGCGGCCACGCAGCCCACACCGGGCGCCAGCCACAGCGCAAGCCCGCACCCGGCGCCGAGCAGCGCCGCAGGCGGCACGGCGGCCAAGAACCGCAACCGCGGCCAGCGCTCTGACTGCACGGAAACTGCCCAGGGTCACCTGGCATCCTGTGCCAAGCGGCAGTCATCCACCGAACTGCCAGCCGGCGCGCAGGACTCGGCCACAGTGAATCAGCCGGTCAGTGATATTGCCTCGCTGGTGGACACGCGGACCTGGACCAGCGGCGGCGGGAACACGTTCCCCGGCGCCGAGGTGCCGTTCGGCATGGTCCAGTGGAGCCCGGACACCTACCCGGACCGCAACGCCGGCGGTGGTTACGGCTACGGCGACACCGAGCTCATGGGCTACAGCCTGACCCACCTGTCCGGGCCGGGCTGCGGCGCGGGCGGTGACGTGCCGATCCTGCCGATGACCGGCGCGCTGCCCAGCGGCAATCCCAACAACGACATGACCACGTTCACCAACACTGGCGAGGTCGCGCAGGCGGGCTACTACTCGGCGCAGAGCAACATGCCGAACACGATCACCTCGCAGTTCACCGCGACTCCGCACAGCGCGATGGGGCGGTTCACGTTCCCCAAGACCACCGCCGCGGACTTCCTCCTCCAGCTGCAGAACAGCCAGAACGGGGACTCCGGCGACAGCGCGCAGATCGTCGGCAACAACGAGGTGATGGGCTCGGACACCAGCGGCGACTTCTGCGGCGAGAGCAACAACGGCGGCCAGTCCCAGCAGTACACGGTGTACTTCGACATCACCTTCAGCCAGCCGTTCACCGCCTCGCAGGTGATCACCGAGTCCGGGCAGACCGACCCGGCCGGGGTGTTCCTGACCTTCGACACCACCAGCGACCCGGTCATCGACGCCAAGGTTGCGATCTCGTATGTCAGCACCGCTGACGCCCAGCTTGACCGGGAGACCGAGAACCCCGGCTGGAACTTCGACGCGGTCAAGGCCGAGGCGCAGCAGGACTGGAACAGCCTGCTGGGCAAGGTCCAGGTCTCCGGCGGCAGCTACTCGCGGACCCAGGAGTTCTACAGCCTGCTCTACAAGGACTTCCTGCAGCCCAACATCACCAGCGACGTCAACGGCCAGTACATGGGCGCCGACATGAAGATGCAGACGGTCAGCTCCCCGCAGAAGAACCAGTACGGGATCTATTCCGGCTGGGACATCTATCACTCGCTGTCCGAGTTGCAGGCGATGCTCGATCCTGATGCAGCCTCTGACCAGGCGCAGTCGCTGGTGAACTACTACACCCAGGACCAGATCCTGCAGCAGTGGGGCTACCTCAACCTGAACAACTACGTGATGGTCGGCGACCCAGCCCAGTCGATCATCTCCGACTACTACGCATTCGGCGCCCATGGCTTCAACACCAAGCAAGCCCTCGCCGACATGCTCAAGCAGGCCACCACGGTCAACGACGTGAGGCCAGGCGAGGCCCTGGAAGCCAAGTACGGTTACCTGCCCGCCGACGGCAGTTACGGGTGCTGCAACCCGCACGGCACCGTGGCCACGCTGCTCGAGTACGACACCGAGGACCTGGCCCTGAGCCAGTTCGCCACCGCGATGGGTGACTACTCCGGCGCGGCGATGCTGCAGCAGCGGGCCAACAACTGGGAGAACAATTTCGACCCCTACAACGACCTGCTGAACCCCCGCAATGAGAACGGGCAGCTCATCCCGGGCATCGTCCCCACGTTCCCGGACAGCAACGAGCTGTACTACGTCGAGGGCGACGCCTACGAGTACCTGTGGAACACCCCGAACGACTACTCGGCGCTGTTCTCGCTGCTTGGCGGTGACTCCAAAGTCGTCCCGGCGCTGACGTCGTACCTGTCACAGCCCAACGGCTACGGCATGTACGACCAGGTCAGCAACGAGTTCGATCTCGGTGAGCAGAACGCGCTGGACTACGCCGGGGACCCGGCAGGCACCCAGAAGGCGATCAACACCATCGAGAGCACCGTCTACCTGCCCGGCCCCGACGGCCTGGCCAACAACGACGACCTGGGCGCGGAGAGCTCGCAGTTCATCTTCGAGATGCTGGGCTTCTACCCGGAGAACTCCGGCAGCGGCAACCTGCTGCTCAACGGCCCGGGCTTCCCGCACGCGTCGATCAGCCTGGCCAACGGCAAGACGATCACGATCAACGCGCCCGGCGCCTCGGCCACCAGCTACTACGTGCAGAACCTGAAGATCAACGGCAGTCCGTACAACCAGCTGGACGTGCCGTTCTCGACCCTGTCCCAGGGCGCGACCCTGGACTGGACCATGGGCAGCAGTCCCAGCGGCTGGGGCAGCGCACCGCAGGACGCCCCGCCGTCCTACACCGGGGGCCTGCAGCCGGTGGTCGGCTACACCTCAAGCCAGCAGGTGACGATCGCCCCCGGCGCCACCACCACGGTCCAGATCGAAGCACAGAACGCGACGCGCACCAACCAGGCAGTCCACGCCAGCGTGTCGGTGCCTTCCGGATCCGGCCTGACCATTACGCCCGGGAGCGGGAACTTCCACGTCCCGCCAAACGGCAGCGGGTCGGTGACGGTGACCGTCTCGGCCAGCGCGTCGTCGGCGCAGACGTTCTACACGGTTCCGGTCAAGCTCACCGACGGCGGCATCCCGCTGCCGGCAGTGAACCTGACCGTGCTGGTCGCCACACCTGGAAGCCTGCTGACCGCGTTCAACAACGCTGGCATCTCCAATGACAGCAACGTGACCGGGGAGTTCGACACCAGCGGTTACAGCTACTCGGAGCAGGCACTGGCCGCGGCCGGCCTGGTCGCGGGCAAGCCGGTGACAGCCGGCGGCATCCAGTTCACCTGGCCGCTGCCGGCCCCCGGCTACCCCGACAACGCGATAGCCGACGGCCAGCAGGTCACGGTCAGCGCCCCGGCGGGCACCCAGACCCTCGGGTTCCTCGGGGCCGCAACCAACGGCCCGAGCCAGGGCATAGCCACCCTGCACTACTCCGATGGCAGCACGGCCCAGTACTGGCTGGGCCTGAGCGACTGGACACTGAACGGCGGCGGCGCTTCGGCGCCCTCGTATGGGAACCAGATAGCCGCGACCCTGCCCTACCGGGACTGCATGGGCTGCACCAGCCCGGACAACACCAAGACCTACATCTACGAAACGGGACTGCCGGTCGATCCCACGAAGACGCTCACCAGCGTGACGCTGCCTCTCGGGGCCACCCAGGGTGAGCTGCACATCTTCGCGATCGGCACCTCGACGCAGCCGCTGAGCCCACCGGTGGCCTCCTCGGTCAGCCCAGGCACGGCCTCGGCCGGGCAGCAGGTGACGATCAGCGGCTCCGGGTTTGGCGCTACCCAGGGATCGGGCTACGTCGCGTTCTCTGACAACGGCATCAACTGGGGCTCGCCCGGGAGCCTGGCCACCTTCCAGGTGGACAGCTGGAGCGACACGGCGATCACGTTCACCGTGCCGACCCCGAGCGGGACAAACGGCGAGTGGGCGGTGTCGCCAGGAACCGACGCCTCGGTGATGGTGGTGAACAGCTCGGGCAACGTCTCCGACTCCCCCGTCCTGGAGATAACGCCCACGTCCAACCCGTCCGACTACTACGACAACATAGGAATCTCGCCCGACAACGACCAGGCCTGCGCCAACATGGACGGCGACGGGTTCAGTTACTCGGCCAACGCGCTCGCGGCCGCAGGACTGACCCCGGGCGCTGCAGTCACCGCCGACGGCCTTAGCTTCACCTGGCCGAACGCGGCTGCCTGCTCGCCAGACAACATCCTGGCGTTCGGCCAGACCATGCTGATGAACGGCACTGCCGGGGCGACCACGCTCGGGCTGCTCGGCGGGTCGACCAACGGCGGATCCCAGGGCACGATAGTGATCAACTACACGGACGGCACGTCGTCGACCGCGACCGTGTCGTTCAACGACTGGGCCTCATCGCCAGGCAACGGGGACACCGCGGTGGCCACCATGTCCTACCGCAACTCGATCAGCGGCACGTCGCAGTCCATCACCATGTACGTGTTCGCTACCACGGTGCCGGTCGACCCGTCGAAGACGGTGGCGTCGATCACGTTCCCGAACGTGGCCAGCCAGGTCGGGTCGAGCACCACGGCTATGCACATCTTCGCGGTGAGCCTGGGCAGCTAGGCACCGCGGCGAGCGCGGGGGCCGGGGCCTGCGGGTCCCGGCCTCCGCTGTGCTGTGACCCCGCCGCGGGCTAATCCCCGCCGCTGAGCGCGGCCGCAGCCCGCGATTCCGTTACCGTGGGCCAAAACCCACTGCATGAGTGGGTTTGCGTCCACGATCATGAAACGTCCCATTCTGGCGCGCCGTAAACCAGGCAAGGAGCAGCCGGAAAGCCCGGAGGCAGCTGGCGTTGTCCTAAACCCGCCGGGAGAGGGCGCGCGGCACAGGGGCGCGGTGCAGGGCGTGCGGGGCCCGCCCCCTCGCCAGCCCCCATAGCATCACCAGCCACACCCGCCCCCCGCCAGCCAGCCCCCGCCCAGCATTCGCTCTAGCCGAACACCGAAGTGGACAACGTTGTCTCAGGCTGACGGTTAAGGCAGGCGCTGCGGCCCGTTCCGGATTGCCCAGAAGACTGGCGATGAGACCACGAAGCCGTGCCTGCAAGGCCTTCGAGGCCCGGAAGCCTTGACAGCGCCGGCTCAGGCATTGAAGGATCAGAGTCGATTCCGTTGACATCGTTGTCAGACCCTTGGTCTGGCACCGCGCTTGCAGCGGGCTGGGTGGCGCCCCGGGGGTGCGGGAGCGGTGTTGGGCCGCACCCGTGGGAGGACCACCGATGAGATCCAGCCACCTGGCGTATCTTGCCCGCTGGCCTGCGGCACTGACCGTGGCCGCGGCGGCCACGCTAGCTTTCGGCCTGTCGCTCGGCGCCACGGCCGCCGCAGCCACACAGCCCACGCCCGGCTCGACCTCGAGCTCGAGCCCGCAGTCGGCCCCGACCGGCAGCCCGCAGGGAGCCCCGAGCAGTGCCACCAACGGCGCCCCGAACGCGAGCCACGGCACCGCCTGCACTAAGACCGTGGACGGTCACCTGACCAACTGCCCGAAGCCGCTGGCCAAGACCCAGCTGCCTGCGGGCGCCCGGGACGGGGCGACGGTGAGCCAGCCGGTCAGCGACCCGGCCACGCTGGTGGACACCCGGACCTGGACCAGCGGCGGCGGGAACACCTTCCCCGGCGCCGACGTGCCGTTCGGCATGGTCCAGTGGAGCCCGGACACCTCGCCGAACCGCAGCGACGGCGGCGGCTACAGCTACGGGAACACCAAGCTCATCGGCTACAGCCTCACCCACATCTCCGGTCCCGGCTGCGGTGCCGCCGAAGACGTGCCGATCCTGCCGATGACCGGCGCGCTGCCCAGCGGCAACCCCAACAGCGTCCTGACCTCGTTCACCAACACTGGGGAGATTGCGCAGGCCGGCTATTACTCCGCGCAGTCCAACATGCCGGACACAATCACCTCGGAGTTCACCGCAACGCCGCATACGTCGATGGGGCGGTTCACGTTCCCGTCCACAACGGCCGCTGACTTCCTGATCAAGCTGCAAGACAGCCAGAACGGCGACTTCGGCGACAGTGCCCAGATCGTCGGGAACGACGAGATCACCGGCACCGACACCAGCGGCCACTTCTGCGGCGAGACCAACAATGACGGCCAGGTGCAGCAGTACACGGTGAACTTCGACATCGTGTTCAGCCAGCCGTTCACCGCCTCGCAGGTGATCACCGCATCCGGGCAGAGCAGCCCGCAGGCGGTGTTCCTGACCTTCGACACCACCAGCGACCCGGTCATCGACGCCAAGGTCGCAATCTCGTACGTCAGCACCGCCAACGCCCAGCAGGACCTGCAGACCGAGAACCCCGGCTGGGACTTTGACACGACCAGGGCCGCTGCTCAGCAGGACTGGAACAGCCTGCTGGGCAAGGTCCAGGTCTCCGGCGGCAGCGAAGCGCAGACGCAGGAGTTCTACAGCCTGCTCTACAAGGACTTCCTGCAGCCCAACATCAGCAGCGACGTCAACGGCCAGTACATGGGCGCCGACATGCAGGTGCACACGGTCAGCACCCCGCAGAAAAATCAGTACGGCACATACTCAGGCTGGGATATCTATCACTCGCTGTCGCAGCTGCAGGCCATGCTCGACCCGGCCGCAGCCTCTGACCAGGCGCAGTCGCTGGTGAACTACTACACCCAGGACCAGATCCTGCAGCAGTGGGGGTACCTCAACCTGAACAACTACGTGATGGTCGGCGACCCGGCCCAGTCGATCATCTCCGACTACTACGCGTTCGGCGCCCATGGCTTCAACACCTCACAGGCGCTGGCCGACATGCTCAAGCAGGCCACCACGGTCAACGACGTCCGGCCGGGTGAGGCACTGGAGGCCCAGGACGGCTACCTGCCCTCCGGCGCTTCCTATGGCTGCTGCAACGCGCACGGCACCGTGGCCACGCTGCTGGAGTACGACACCGAGGACCTGGCGCTGTCCCAGTTCGCCGCCGCCCTCGGCGACACCAAGGATGCGGCCATGCTGGAGCAGCGCGCCAACAACTGGGAGAACCTGTTCGACCCCAGCAACGACCTGCTCAATCCCCGGAGCACCACCGGGCAGTTCATCCCGGGCATCACGCCGCTGTCCAACCAGGGTGGCGAGCCGTACTACGTCGAGGGCGACGCCTACGAGTACCTGTGGAACACACCGAACGACTACTCGGCGCTGTTCTCGCTCATGGGCGGCGACTCGGCAGTGGCTCCCGTGGTCAGCCAGTACCTGTCCGAGCCCAACGGCGACGGCATGTTCGCTGAGCTGTCCAACGAGTTCGACTTCGGCGAGCAGTACATGCCCGACTACGACGGTGATCCGGCCGGCGCCCAGCTGGCAGTGAGCACCATGCTCAACACGATGCAGGCACCCGGCCCGAGTGGCCTGCCCAACAATGACGACCTCGGCGCGAACAGCTCCACAACCGTCTGGGAGATGCTGGGCATGTACCCGGAGAACTCCGGAAGCGACAACCTGGTGTTCTCGGGCCCGCACTTCCCTCACGCCGCGATCAGCCTGCCGAACGGCAAGACGATCACGATCAACGCGCCCGCCCAGTCGGCCACCAGCTTCTACGTGCAGAACCTGAAGATCAACGGCAGCGAGTACCAGAATCTGTCCGTGCCGTTCTCGGCCCTGTCCCAGGGCGCGACCCTGGACTGGACCATGGGCAGCAGCCCCAGCACCTGGGGCAGCGCCCCGCACGACGCCCCGCCGTCCTACAGCGCGGGCCTGCGGCCAGTGGTCGGCTACACCTCCAGCCAGCAGGTGACGCTCGCCCCCGGCGCCACCGCCACAGTCAAGATCGAGGCACAGAACGCGACCAGCACTAACCAGGCAGTCCGCGCCACCGTGTCGGTACCTTCCGGGTCCGGGCTGACGATCACAGGGTCGCCTGCGACGGGCACCTTCCATGTCCCGCCAAGCGGCAGCGGGTCGCTGACGCTGACCGTGGCGGCGAGTTCGTCGGCCGCGCAGACGTTCTACACCGTCCCGGTCACGCTCACCGACGGGGGCACCACGCTGCCGGCAGTGAACCTGACCGTGCTGGTTGCCCAGCCTGGCAGCCTGCTGACCGCGTTCAACAGCGCCGGGATCGCCAGCGACTCCGCTCCTGGTGTCGCTGAGTTCGACACCAGCGGGCACGCCTACTCCAAGCAGGCACTGGCCTCGGCCGGCCTGACCGCGGGCCAGCCCGTCACGGCCGCCGGGGTGCAGTTCACCTGGCCGCTGTCGGCCCCTGGTGAGCCGGACAACGCGATAGCCGAGGGCCAGCAGGTCACGGTCAGCGCGCCGGCCGGGACGCAGACGCTCGGGTTCCTCGGCTCGGCCAGCAACGGCCCCAGCCAGGGCATCGCCACGCTGCACTACTCCGATGGCAGCACGGCCCAGTACTGGCTGGGCCTGAGCGACTGGACGCTGAACGCGGGCGCGTCGAAACCCTCGTACGGCAATCAGGTGGCGGCCAGCATGACCTACCGCGACTGCGCAAGCTGCACGGGCGGCGAGGATACGGTCGGCACCGACATCTTCTACGCGGCGCTGCCGGTCGATCCGACGAAGACGCTCACCAGCGTGACCTTGCCGAACGCGGCCACAGCGGGCCAGCTGCACATCTTCGCGATCGGCACGTCCACCCAGCCGCTGAGCCCGCCGGTGGCGACCTCGCTGAGCCCGGCCACCGCCTCGGCCGGCCAGCAGGTGACGATCAACGGCTCAGGGTTCGGCGCCACTCAGGGATCGGGATACGTCGCGTTCTCTGACAACGGCATCAACTGGGGCGCGCCCGGCAACACGGCAACGTTCCAGGTCAACAGCTGGAGCGACACGGCGATCACGTTCACTGTGCCCACCCCCAGCGGAAGCACCGACCAGTACTTCGTCGAGCCTGGTACCAATGCCTCGGTCCGGGCAACCACCTCCAGCGGCACCGTGGCCGACGCGCCCGTCCTGGAGATCACGCCCACGTCCAACCCCGCCGGTTACTACGACAATGTCGGTATCTCCACCGACACCGACCAGGCCTGCGGGGACTATGACGGGAGCTACAGCTACTCGGCCACCGCGCTGGCCAACGCCGGCCTGACACCGGGCGCCGCAGTCACCGCCGACGGGCTCAGCTTCACCTGGCCCAGCGTGGCCGCGTGCTCGCCGGACAACATCCTGGCTGACGGGCAGACCCTGCTGGTAAACGGCGCAGCGGGGGCTACCACGCTCGGGCTGCTGGGCTCAGACAGCAACGGCGGCACCTCGGGCACAATCGTCATCAACTACACCGACGGCACGTCGTCGACAGCCCCGCTGACGTTCAACGACTGGGCGGACGGGCCCAGCGGCCCGGACACCGCGGTGGCGACGATGCCGTACCGCAACAACAAGAGCGGGACGTCGCAGACGATCACCATGTACGTCTACGCGACCACCGTTCCGGTCGACTCGTCCAAGACAGTCGCCTCCATCACGTTCCCCGACATCAGCGGGACGGTCGGCAGCGGAACTACGGCAATGCACATCTTCGCGGTAAGCCTGGGCAGCTAGTCTGGGCTACAGCGAGGCACCGGCAACGGCCCCCGGCATCACTGCCGGGGGCCGTTGCGTCGCTGCAGACAGTCCGGGCCCGGGCCAGTCACCCCGGGTTAGCACCCGGGTGCGGAGGCCCAGAAGTCCAGGTAGCTGCGGTACAGCCAGTCGTCGACCCACTGCCGGTCGGGCTGGTCCGGCAGGCTGGAGCGCTCCTGAAGATCGGCGAGCCTGGCCTCGGCGCCGCTGACCGCGCCGACGGCCTCGGCCAGCGGGACCTCGCCCCCGGCGGATCGCGAGCAGGTACTCGCGGTGCGGCTGCGGGACAGGCAGCGTAATGCCGGCGAGGGCCAGCCGCGCCCACTTGCGCGCCGAGTAGATGACCACGTCGAGGTCGCCGGGGCCGGAGCGGTTCGCGGTGCCTCCAGGCCGGTCCCAGGCCGTGTGCCGCTCGTACTGCTCGAACGCGACCGACGGCCCCTCGCCGCGGATGCCGCTAGGAACCCGGGCCAGCCCGGTTATGAACTGTGGTAGAAAGTTGCATCATCCGTAGGATACTCAGTATTATCCATGGCATGCTAATCGCGTGCGACGCGCAGCCGGTCACCTGGGAGCAGTCGTGAGCATCAGCCTCGAGGAGCGTCTCGCCTCCGAGGAGGGGCCAGCCAACGGGGGCCTGGCCGCCCGGCGGGCGGTGATCCGGTGGGGCTGGCGGCTGCTGCGCCGCGAATGGCGCCAGCAGCTGCTGATCCTGGCGCTGGTCACCGTCGCTGTGGCTGCCACGCTGGTCGCCTCGGCGGTCGCCATCGACACGCAGGTCCCGGCGACGGCCGGCTTTGGCACCGCCCAGGACCTCGCCACGTTCTCCGATTCCGGGCCACAGCTGGCCAGGCAGATCGCCGCGCTGCAGCACCGGTTCGGCCGGGTCGACGTGATCGAGAACCAGAGCTTGCGGGTGCCCGGGTCGGTCTTCAGCTACTACCTGCGTGCGCAGAACAGCAGCGGCCCGTTCGGCGGGCCGATGCTCTCCCTGGTCAGCGGGCGCTACCCGGCGACACCAGGCCAAGTATCGGTGACCAGCGGGCTCGCGACGCGGTTGCGACTCAGCGCGGGCGGCACCTGGCGCGTCGGCGGCAAGACCCGCCAGGTGGTCGGCATCGTGACGAACCCGCAGAACCTGCTGGACGAGTTCGCGCTCGTCGTGCCTGGTCAGGTGACGGCACCGACCCAGACCACGGTCCTTTTCGACGCCCCCGGCGTGAACCCGTCATCGATCGGCTCCAACGTGTCCACTCCCGTGGCGTCGACCAACCTCATCGACGCCGAGAACATCTCCCTGACCGCGGCCACGCTCGGGATGCTGCTGATCGCCCTGGTTGGAGTCGGCGGCTTCACCGTGCTGGCCCAGCGCCGTCTGCGCTCGATCGGCATGCTCGGCGCCCAGGGCGCAACCGACGCTCACATCCGGCTGGTAGTCCGGGCCAACGGCGTCGCCACCGGCATCGTCGGCGCAGTCGCCGGGTTCGTTCTCGGCCTGCTGGCCTGGCTCGTTTACCGGCCCAGCGTCGAGGCGAGCGCCGACCATGCGATCGGCGTGTTCCAGCTGCCGTGGCTGGTGATCATCGTGGCGATGATCCTGGCCGTGCTCGCCACCTATTTCGCTGCCGCACACCCCGCGCGGGCGATCGCCCGGGTGCCGATCGTGACCGCCCTGTCCGGACGGCCAGCCGCACCGAGGAAGACTCGCCGCTGGGCTCTGCCGGCCGGCCTGGTGTTCCTGGCTATCGCGTTCATCCTGCTGGGCATCGCCGGCGGAGGGCTCGGCGGCGCTAACGGCTCTGGAGACCAGAACGCGCAGTTCGCCGCGCTGGTTCTCGGCTTCATCCCGCTGACGGTCGCGGTAGTGCTGCTGTCCCCGGCGCTGCTGGGGGTACTGGCGAGGCTCGCCCGCCCGGCCCCGGTCGCCGTCCGGCTGGCCCTGCGCGACCTGGCCCGCTACCGCGCCCGCTCGGGTGCCGCACTCGGCGCGATCAGCCTCAGCCTGCTGATCGCTGTGATCATCTGCGTGGCGGCCGCGGCCCGGTTCGGCCAGGTCCTCGCCTACACCGGGCCCAACTTGGCGCCCAACCAGCTGCTCCTGTACCCCCCGAGCCCGCCAATTCCGCAAGGACCGAGCCCGCACGGGCATCTGGTCGGTCTCAAGAACAACGGCCCGCCGCCGCCGACCGCGGCGCAGGTCGCCGCGGCGACGGCGAGCGCACACGGCATCGCCGCCGCCCTGGGTAGCAGCGACATGATCACGCTGGAAACGACCAGCGCGGGCCTGCAGCACGATGCCCCCGGGCGCAACTGGAACGGCAGCATCTACGTGGCCACACCGCAGTTGCTCCATGCGTTCGGTATCACGCAATCTCAGATCAGCCCGGCCGCCGACATCCTGACCATGCGGCCCGGGCTGTCCACGCTGTCGAAGATGCAGCTCGTCTACGGCACCGCGCCGTGTCTCAACTCCGGCAACTGCCCGGTAGGTCCCGGCCATACCTTGCCCTGCGCGAAGGGCTACTGCGTGAACAACCCGGTGATCCAGGAGGTCAGCGCACTTCCCGCAGGGACTCACGCACCGAACACGGTGATCACCGAGCATGCTGTCCGCCAGCTCGGGCTGGCCAGCAGTATCGCCACACAGGGCTGGCTGATCCAGACCGCGCAGCCCCTGACCGCCAGTCAGATCAACAGCGCCGAGCAGGCTGCGGCAGCGGCCGGGATGAGCGTTGAGACCCGCGACAGCATCCCGTCAATTAACGAGATCCTCGACGTGGCCACCGCGGTCGGGATCTTGCTGGCGCTGGGCATCCTCGGGATGAGTGTGGGCCTGGTCCGCAGCGAGACAGCGAGCGACCTGCGGACCCTGGCGGCCACCGGCGCGAGCGGCCTGACCCGCCGGACCGTCACCGCCGCGACCGCCGGGGCTCTTGCCCTGGCCGGCGCGGTGACCGGCGTATTCTGCGGCTATCTCGCTGCGATCGGCTTCTTCCGCACCAACCAGCTCGACAGCCTGTCCGAGCTGAGCAGCATCCCGGTGGCCAACCTGCTGCTGATCGGTATCGGCATGCCGCTGGTGGCCATGGTCGCTGCCTGGCTGCTCGCTGGCCGCGAGCCCCGCGCCATCGGACGCCAGCCGATGGAGTAGAGCGCCTGCACCACCTGGCCGCTGCCTGCTAAGCCCCGTGCAGGCCGGCCTGGCCCAGCGCGGCGGCCTGGTCCCTCAGCTCGCTCTCGGTGAATAGCGGGGCGCCGACGACCTTGTCCCACATGATCGGGCCGCCGGGCATCGGATCGCCGGTGTACCGGGGCACGATGTGCGTGTGCAGGTGCGGCACTGTATTGCCGAGCGTGAAGTAGTTGACCTTGACCGGGCCGAAGGCTGCTATCAGCGCACGTCCGGCCGCCAGCACCTCGCGCCAGTAGGCACCCGCGGCATCGGGGTCCAGCTGTGTGGGCTCGGCCACGTGACTGAGGCGCCACACCACCAGGCAGTACCCCGCGATCTGGCTTGACCGGTCTAGGTAGACCTCGGTGCATGCGCCGTCGGCGACGTGGATCCAGTAGTCGCTGTCGCCGCCGCCGAGCACGTCGCAGATCACGCACTTCTTCCCGGAGAACCGGTCGGCCCAGTCCTCCGGCCACGCCGCTGGGTTAGCCGTCACGCCCGCAGTATCGCGCACAACCGCGCCAGCACACCGCCGGGCGCGCTGGCCGATAGCGGCGAGCGTGCCCGGCAGTAGCCGCTGGCGGCCTCGCCGTGGCTACTGCAGGTGGCCGCTTGGTGAGCCCCAGGGGCCCGGGTAGCCGCTGTCCTGCCAGTGCCGCCGGATCCGCCGCCGCATCCTGGACGCGGTGAAGATCGCGACGCCCGCAGCGACGAGCGCGAACACCAGGAACACCTGGAGGAACCCGAACAGCAGCCACCCGGTACCCGGCAGCAGCAGCGCCATGAACAGGAACAAGAACGCCAGCGGCAGCAGCGGCGGCCGTCTCCGCACCATGACTGGGCGGCCTGAGCCTGCCGGCGGCCATGCCCAGGACTGCGGGACCATGCCTGGCTCCGGCAGGTCAGCCATGACGTGACGCAGGTCGCCGTAGGTCCTGGCGTTCAGCGCCGCCGAGATCCGCTCGCCCAGTTCGTCCTGGGTAAGGCGGCCCTCGGCGAAGTGCTCGCGCAGCCGCGCCGCGATCCGCTCGCGGTCGGCATCCGAGGCCCGGATGCCGTCGTTAATTGCCATGCTCGTATCCCCCTACAACTCTTCCCGGGCGTCGGCGGCGTCGTCCTCCGCGTCGTCGTCGTCCTCGTCCCCATCGGCCAGGATCTGGTACAGCCTGCGCCGGGTCTGCTCCAGCAGCCGTTCTGCGGCCTCGACCTGGGCGGGCGTTCCGGCGTGAGCTATCTGCACGATGCCGCTGCCGAGCCGGGCCGCCTCGGCGAACAGGCCGGGGAGCTGCCAGGCCTCCTGCTGCGCCTCCGACTCCCAGGCGCCGCGCGCCGCGTGCGGGTTCTGCTCCACGTACTCGCCGCCCGCGTCGGTCAGGCGGAACGTGCGCCGGCCGCCGGTCTCCTCGCCCACGATCAGCCCCTCGTCGGCGAGCTGAGACAGCGCGGGGTAAACAGCGCCCGGGCTCGGCCGCCACGCGCCGCCGCTGCGCTCATCGATGTCGGACATGATCTGGTACCCGGTCCGCGGACCTTCGCGCAGCAGTGCCAGGATCGCGGCCCGCACGTCACCGCGGCCTGCCTTGCCGCTTCGCGACTGGCCCGGCGCGCCGGGCGGCCCGGGCCACCACCCGCCCCACGACCCGCCGAAGCCGCCGCCCCAGTGCCCCGGGCCCTTGGGCCCGGCGAAGCCCCCGCGGAAGCGCGCTTTCGGCCCGCCTGGCGGTTCCCCGCTCTTCCAGTGCCAGGACGGCCCGCTCTCAGAACGGCCTGAACCGGCCGACACCCAGGAGGCGGCGCGGCCGAGTTTGTCGAACATTTCTCGCACGCAGCCCAGGGCGTCGCCCAGGCCCAGGTCGAAGTCCGCTGCGTCCCATCCCGATGCTGGCATTCCGCACCCCCGTTCAGGTCCCGCGATACGATCGCGATATATCGGTAGCGTACATCGCCGCGGGCCTACTGACAAGATATGACTCGTCTGGACCGGACGGTGGCTCACGCGCAGCGCCCGCCTAGCGTCGTGGGCGCGTCACTGTTGCTGTAGGCACAGCGTGGGCCCCATCACCGCCCTGCCCGGGCCCCGCAACCACAGCAGGGGCCCCATGCTGGCCCTGCCGGCGCCTCGCAACCACAGCAGGGGCCCCACGCTGTGGCCCTGCCGGCGCCGCCCAACAACAACAAGGGGCCCGCGCTGGCCCTGGCGGCGCCGCCCCAACGACAGCAAGGGCCCGCGCCGGTCGCGCGCGCCTGGCCGAGCTGCCCGGACCTTACAGGTTCCTGATCAGGTCGATGCTGGCTGTTTCGTCTGGATGCTCGGCTGGCACCTCGAGGAATGCCTTGACGCACTCGACGGCGACGTCGGGCGCGAGGCGCTTGAGGCTCAGCGCCAGGACGTTGGCGTCGTTCCAGAGGCGCGCGTTCCGCGCGATCCACGGCTCCCAGGCGAGCGCCGCCCGGACGCCCTGGACCTTATTGGCGGCGATGGACGTGCCGGTCCCGGTCCAGCACATCACCACGCCGAAGTCCGCCTCACCGTCAGCCACCGAGCGCCCGACCTCGCGGGCGAACTCGGGCCAGCTCTGCTCAGCGCCCAGCAGCCGGACGTCGGCCACGCTGCGCAGGTAGTCGACGACCGCCCGAGTGCACTCGTTCTCGTCGTCTGCCCCGAACGCGATCCTCATCCGCTGCTCTCCCGGCGCTGACCCAGGTAGCTGGCTGCCAGCAGCGCGCTGTCGCCGCTGAGGCGATCGGCGCTGTCGGCTGCCACCAGCTCGCCGTGCGAGAGCACATAACCGCGGTGTGAGATCTTCAGTGCCAGGTGCACGTGCTGCTCCACCAGGAGCACGGCGGTCCCGTTCCTCGTCGCGAAGTCGCGTACGACCGGCAGCAGCCGTTCCACGATCACCGGGGCCAGGCCCAGGCTGAGCTCGTCCAGCAGCAGCACCCGCGGCCTGCGCAGCAGCGCGCGCGACAGCGCGAGCATCTGCTGCTCGCCACTGGACAGCAGCCCGGCCCGGCGGTCCTGCAGCCCGCGCAGCGCGGGGAAGTGCTCGAACGCTGCCTCCTGCTGGTCGGGCCTGACCGCTCCGTCCAGGCGGAAGTGCTCGGCGACCGTGAGCTGAAAGAAGATGCCGCGATCATGTGGCACGTGCACGATGCCCCGGCGGACCCGATCGGTCGCGGAGACGCCCGCCAGGTCGGCGCCGTCGAGTCGCACCGAGCCGTTAGCGAGCTTGACCAGGCCCGAGATCGCCCTCAGCGTGGTGGTCTTGCCCGCGCCGTTGGCGCCGAGGAGCGCTACAACCTCGCCAGCGGACACTGTCAGCGTCAGGTCGCGCACGACCGGCGCACCGTCATATCCGGCCCTGAGGTCGCGTAGCTCGAGTGTCGGACTGCTATCCACCTGGTCTCCCCGCTTCCGCCGCCCTATCCGGGTTTATCCCCATGCATCCCTGGGTCTATCCGGCCAGCCTGCAGCGTCCAGGCGTTCTGCCGAGCATCAACAAAACTGTGTTACATCGTAATGACAAGATTGTTGACAGGCCACCTCTCGCCGTCTTTGGCACGTAGTCGCGGACGGCCCGCCGGAGGAGGTCCGGCGCGACCCGCGGGTGATCGCCGCTTACCTCGGCGAGAGCACCGAACTCGGCCCGGCCCCGGCCGACCCGGCGGCCGTCGACGGAATGTGACGACCGGTCATCTGCGCGCGACGATGTTCAGCCGCACGTAGTCGATCACCGGCGCGGGCATTGCCGCCGCTACCCGTTCCGCGAACTCGCGGCGCTCCCCCTCCGGGAGCGTCGCGAGGTGCTCGCGCAGGCAGACGGTCTCCAGGAAGTCTGCGAGCGGCGCCCCGGCCGGGAACGAAGTCGGCTGGGGATGAGTCCACACGCGCGCATCGGTGAATCCGGCCCGCCGCAGCCGGGCGGTGGTCTCCTCAGCGGTCGCGTACACCCAGGTGCCTGCCCGCTCCACGCCGAGCGAGCGAACCGCGCGGATGACGTTCTCGATGTTGCCCCGGCCGCCGCACTGCGCGACGAGCTGCCCGTCCGGCCGCAGCACCCCGGCAAGCCTGGTGAACAGGCGATCGTGATCGGGCACCCAGTGGAACGTCGCGGTGGAGAACACCGCGTCCACCGGAGCATCGCTGCCGAGAGCGGCCGGGTCCAGATCCAGAAGATTGGCCTGAACGAAACGTACCCGCTCGCCGCCGGACAATCTGACCCTGGCCTGCGCCAGCATCGACGCTGACGCGTCGAGCGCGATCACCCGCCCATCTGGCAGCCGGGAGAGCAGCTCCTGCGTCACCCGGCCGCTGCCGCACCCGGCGTCCAGCACCGTCTCGGCCCCGGTCAGCTCCAGGCGTGACAGAACGGTCCGCCCCCAGCGCGCTTGCGGGTCGGAGAGCTGGTCGTAACGCGCACCGTCCCAGTCGCTGGCCGTCTCGCTGGTCACCACTGCACGCTACCGGCTGATCCGTTCCGGCCCGGCAGCAGCTCAGGCCCGAGTCATCCCTGCCGCCGTCGGGGCTCGCGCTCGCCTCCGCCAGCCAGGCCGGCCCGGCGCAGGGCCTCGGCCATGGCACTTTCAGGCACCGGGCCGCGGCCGCCGGGACGGGTGGCCGACGGCGGGCGAGGCTTTCCCGCGGCGGGCGCTGACCGGGCGGAGTCGGACCGGGGCGCGCTGCCCCGGTCCGGATCGTCGTCCAGCCGCATGGACAGCGAGATCCGGTTCCGGGCGGCGTCGACGCTGAGGACTTTCACCCGCACGACATCTCCTGACCGGGCAACATCCCGCGGATCGGCCACGAAACTGCGCGACATCGCGGAGATGTGCACGAGCCCGTCCTGGTGCACGCCGATGTCGACGAAGGCACCAAACGCGGCCACGTTGGTGACCGTTCCCTCCAGGATCATGCCCGGCGCCAGGTCCTGCAGCGTCTGCACGCCCTCGGCAAACTGGGCGGTCGTGAACGCCGGCCGGGGGTCGCGTCCCGGCTTTTCCAGCTCAGCGAGGATGTCCGTGACCGTCGGCAGGCCGAACCGCTCGTCGGTGAAGTCTTTCGGCCGCAGTGAGCGCAGCACCGGCGTGTTCCCGATCAGCTCCCGCACCCCGGTGCCGGCGCTGGCCAGGATCCGCCGGACCACGGGGTAGGCCTCGGGGTGGACACCGGAGCCGTCCAGCGGGTCCTCGCCATCACTGATCCGCAAGAACCCAGCGCACTGCTCGAACGCCTTCGGGCCCAGCCGCGGCACCTTGGTCAGCGCACGGCGGCTGCGGAACGGCCCCGCGGAGTCCCGGTAGGCCACGATCGCGCCCGCCAGCCCCTCGGTGACGCCGGAGACGCGGGACAGCAGCGGGACGGACGCGGTGTTCAGGTCCACGCCGACCGCGTTCACGCAGTCCTCGACCACCGCATCCAGCGAGCGGGACAGCTTCGCCTCGGTCACGTCGTGCTGGTACTGGCCCACCCCGATGGACTTGGGGTCGATCTTGACCAGCTCGGCCAGCGGGTCCTGCAGACGGCGGGCGATGGACACCGCCCCGCGGAGCGACACGTCCATGCCGGGAAGCTCCCGGGAGGCGTACTCGGACGCCGAATACACCGAGGCCCCGGCCTCGGAGACCACTACCCTGGTGAGCTTCAGCTCTGGATGCTGCGCCATCAGGTCTGCGGCCAGCCGGTCAGTCTCCCTCGACGCGGTGCCGTTGCCGATGGCGATCAGCTCGACCTTGTGGGCAGCGGCGAGCCGGCCCAGCACCTGGATGGCCGCTGCCCAGCCTGCTCCCTGACTCGCGCCGCCTGGCCGGCGGTCGCGCAGCTCGTGCGGGTACACGGTCTGCGTGGCGACCGCCTTGCCGGTTCCGTCGACCACGGCGACCTTGACCCCGGTCCGGAACCCGGGGTCCAGGCCCATCGTCGGCCGGGCCCCGGCCGGGGCCGCCAGCAGCAGGTCGCGCACGTTGGCCGCGAACACGCTGACCGCGTCCTCCTCGGCCGCCTGCCACAGCCGCATCCGCAGGTCGACACCGAGGCGGACCTGGACCCGGGTCCGCCACGCCCAGCGGACGGTGTCGGCGAGCCAGCGGTCCCCGGGACGGCCGCGGCCGGCGACGCCGAAATACCCGGCGATCCGCTCCTCGTAGTCGCTGAGCCCGGGAGCTGGCTGTCCTTCCGGCGTGATCTCCTGCGGGTCCAGTTCCAGGCTCAGAACCCCTTCCTTCTCCCCGCGCAGCAGGGCCAGGACCCGGTGCGAGGGCAGCCGGGTGAAGGGCTCGGAGAACTCGAAGTAGTCCGCGAACTTGGCGCCCTGTTCCTGCTGGCCGTCCCGGACCCGCGAGACCAGCTGGCCGCGCGCCCACATTCGCTCCCGCAGCTCGCCGATCAGGTCGGCGTCCTCGGCGAACCGCTCGGACAGGATCGCCCGCGCGCCCTCCAGGGCGGCAGCCGCGTCAGGCACCCCCCGATCCGGGTCGACGTAAGGCAGGGCTGCCTCGCGCGGATCGCGGCCGGGGTCACCGAGCAGCCCGTCAGCGAGAGGCTCAAGGCCGGCCTCACGCGCGATCTGAGCCTTCGTCCGGCGTTTGGGCTTGTACGGCAGGTAGATGTCCTCAAGCCGCGCCTTGGAGTCCGCCGCCCGGACCTGCGCCTCCAGTGCCTCGTCGAGCTTGCCCTGGATGCGGAGCGATTCCAGGATGACGGCGCGCCGTTCCTCCAGCTCGCGCAGGTACCTGAGCCTTTCCTCCAGCGTCCGCAGCTGCGCGTCGTCGAGCGCGCCCGTCGCTTCCTTCCGGTACCGGGCAATGAACGGGACGGTCGCTCCCCCGTCGAGCAGGTCGATGGCCGCTGTCACCTGGCCGCCGCGCACTCCGAGTTCGTCGGCGATCGTCCGGCTGATAGGCCGCTCGGTGCCTTCTGGAGCACGCGCGTCGGGCACGCCGCCGCGCGGCCGCTCGGTGGCGGTCATGACGGAAGGCCCGCGCGGCCCTGGGCGCGGCCAGCTTCTGCTGCGGGGCGCCGGGTGGCGGGGTCGAGCGGGTTGGCTCCCATAGCGGTTCTCGATGCGTCGTCGGGCTCGATCACGGTGATCTCCGCGCCGTCGGCTTGCAGGACAACAGCGGCGTCGCGCAGCGTTCGCGGAGCCGCGACCGGGGGGTCCACACCGAACGGCGAGACGACGATGACCCGGGAGGCGCCCGCGGCCAGGTCAGCGTTGTCCATGGACCGGACGCCGCCATCGATGTACCGGCGGCTGCCGATCGTCACTGGTGGCCACACTCCAGGCACCGCGCTGCTCGCGGCGACCGCGTCGACCAGGCTGACCCCGGAGCCGGCGTCGAACACGCGCGTCGCCCCGTCCTCGCAGTCGATCGCCACCAGCCGGATCCGGCGCTCCGGCCAATCGTGGGACGGCAGCCGGGACTCGATCACTGCCCGGCGCCTGGCCTCAGGCACCGTCTGCGCGGCCAGAGCGTACGCGCCGCACCGCTGCAGCATCTCCTCTGGTGTGGACGCTCCGGCGAGGAATTCAGCCATCTCCATGCCGAGCTTATCCAGGTCGATCTCGGCCGGGATCTCGGCGGCCTGGAGCGCAGGGTCGGTCTGTCTGGCGAGCAGCCCGTCCAGGGCGAGGCCGCTGCCGATCTGGGCGGCCACGTTGGCGCCTGCTGACGTTCCGATGATCACGTCGGCGCCGGTGATGTCCTGCCCGGCATCCGCGAGCCCGGCCAGCAGCCCGGTCATCCACGCGATCCCGGCAACGCCGCCGCCGCCGAGGACCAGCGCCTGCTCACCTGCCATCACGCCTCCCGGTTGTGCACGCGGACAGAAACCATACCGGGGATGATGATTAAATGACCGATTTGCTGCTCCGCAACGCCCATATCGCAGGCCAGGACTTGCTGGCCGACGTTGCCGTGGCGGACGGCGTGATCACCGCAATTGGCCCGGGCACAGGGTCTGCCGCGGACACGTGCGCCGCTGAGGTCATCGACCTTGCCGGGCGGCTGGTCACGCCGCCGCTGGTCGAGCCGCACATTCACCTGGACGCGGTGCTGACTGCCGGGCAGCCGAGGCCGAACGTGTCCGGCTCGCTGTTCGAGGGCATCGCGGTCTGGGCCGAGCGGGTTGCGCAGCTGAGCTATGCCGACGTGCAGGAACGCGTCAGGCAGGTGCTGCGCTGGCAGCTCGCCTGCGGCGTGCAGCACGTGCGCAGCCACGTCGACGTCTGCGACCCGCAGCTGCGGGCACTGCAGGCCCTGGTCGACCTGCGGGAAGAGGTACGCGGGATGATCGATCTGCAGCTGGTCGCGTTCCCGCAGCAGGGCATCATCGGCTTCGACGGCGGCCGGGAGCTGATGCGCAAGGCGGTCGAGCTCGGTGCCGACGTGGTCGGCGGGATCCCGCACTACGAGCTGACCCGCGAGGACGGGGTCGAGTCGGTCCAGTTCGCCATGGCCCTGGCCGAAGAGCACGGGCTGGCCGTCGACATCCACTGCGACGAGACCGACGACGATCACTCCAGGTTCGTCGAGGTGATGGCGGCCGAGACGATCCGGCGCGGCATGTCCGGCCGGGTCACAGCGAGTCACACCACCGCGATGCACTCCTACAACAACGCCTACGCCTACCGGCTGATCAGCAACATCGCCCGGGCCGGGCTGCATATGGTTACCAACCCGCTGGACAACTCGGTACTGCAGGGCCGCTTTGACACCGGGCCGATCCGGCGCGGCCACACGCGCGTGAAGCAGCTGGCCGACGCCGGGGTCAACGTCTGCATCGGGCACGACTCGGTGATGGATCCCTGGTACCCGCTGGGCTACGGCGACCCGCTGCAGGCCGCGTTCGTGCTCGTGCACCTGGGCCAGATGTCGGGCGACGACGAGCTGCGGCGGCTCATCGACATGATCACGGTCTGCCCGGCGGCAGCGCTCGGCCTGGCCGGCTACGGTCTGCGGCCGGGTGGCCCGGCCGACCTGGTCGTGTTCGATGCACCGTCCGAGGCTGACGCGCTGCGCCTGATGGCGCCGCGCACGCTGGTGCTGCGGGGCGGGCGGGTGGTCGCGCGGTCGGTTCCGGCTCAGCACACGGTGGTCTGGCACGGCACCGAGGAGCAGGTCACGTTCCTGCGCGGCTAAGCGCGCCGCCTAGCGAGCCGCGTTGCCGCCGTTGCCCTGCTCCGCTTTTCAGTCTGAGCCTCCGCCTGGCCCCGGCGCGGGCCCCTAGCTGTGGTTCCGGGGTCGTAGCGAGCCCCGGCGCGGGCCCCCAGCTGTGGCTGCGTAGCCCTAGCCAGCCCCGGCGCGGGCCCCTTGCTGTGGCTGCGTGGCCGTAGCCAGCACCAGCGCGGTGCCCCTGCTGGGGTTGCGGGGCTCTGGCAGGGCGGTGGAGGTGCCCGGGCTGGGGTTAGTGCAACAGCAGGGGGCCCGCGACCGGCACCGCGAGTCCGCGCGGCGGCTTGGCGGGCGCGCGCGCTCGAGCGGGCACTGAGTGGGGCGGCGTCCGGCCAGAGTTGCCGGACGCCGCGTTCCGCTTAAGAGGGTTTTACCCCGCTTCGGCCGGGGCGGTCTCGCCCGGCACGACCAGGGTCTCCTCGAGCGACTTTTCCCCCTGCAGACGGAAGAACAGCGCGTACAGCAGCGCTGCCAGCACGAAGCCGACCTCGAAGGTCAGGTCGCCGACCGCCGGGTAGTGCTTGGGCACCACGCCGACATAGTCAGTCTGGTTGGCGAACAGCCAGATCGACAGGCCGATCGCGACGGCCATGGCGGTGACCCCGGCCCACGGGTTGTGCTTGCGGTCGAAGAGGAACCCGGCCACGTTCTTGCCGCGGCGCAGCAGCTGGTCGGTCAAGAACACGCCCAGCCACGGCCCGATCCAGTAGGCGATCACCAGCAGGAAGTTGTTGTACTTCTGGCCCGCGTCACTTAGACCGGAGAGCGCGACGAAGAACCCGGCGACACCGAACACGATCGCCACGATCGCGCGGCGCAGCGTGAGCGGCAGCCTGACACCAAGAGCCAGGAAGGACATCGAGCCGGAGTAGACGTTCAGCGCGTTCGCGCAGACCGCGCCGAGGGCTATCGCGATCAGCGTGATGTCGCCGACCCAGACCGGCATGTTGCTGACGAACCCGGCGGTCGGGTTGCCCCCGTACTTGGCGACGCTGGTGATCGTCGCGGCGGCCGCGCCGACGGTCTCCAGAACGGCGCAGGAGATGAAGACGCCGAGGCCCGCCCACAGCCCGGTGGCCACCCGGTTTGTGTCCTTCGGCAGGTAGCGGGTGTAGTCGCTGGCGTAGGGGTTCCACCCGGCCGCGTACCCGAACGCAGCGCCGAACGTGATCAGCCAGCCGCCGAGTGAGCCGCCCGCGATCGGGGCGATATGGGCGCCAGGATGTGACTTGCTGAGGATAACCACCGATGCGATCACGAAGATCACCACGAGGAACGGGAACGCGACCCCCTCGAACGCGTGTACGAGGTTGTGGCCGAAGAACGCGACCGCGAGCTGCAGCACGACGATGATCACCAGGCAGAGCTTGGTGTTCCAGTGCAGCAGGGCGTTCAGCGCGAACGCGCCGCTGACGCTGTTGACCGCGAACCAGCCGACACCGGCCACCACCGCGTTGACGCCGGCCGGCAGGATGTTGCCCACCCAGCCGAAGCCGATCCGGGACAGCACCATCTGCGGCACGCCGAACAGTGGCCCGCGGGCCGCGAGCGCGCCCATGGACAGCGAGCCGAGTGCGGTCCCGAGCAGAATGGCCAGTGCAGCCAGCCAGAACGACAGGCCGAAGAACCAGACACCAATGACGCCGACGAAGACCGTCGCGAACTCCATATTCGGCGACACCCAGGTCAGGAACTGCTGCGCCGGCCTGCCGTGCCTGTCGCCCAGCGGGATGTACTCGGCGCCGCCCGGCTCGATCGACGCGACCTTGCTGCCGTACGCGCCTTCGCGGACATCGGCCTCGATTACCGTCGCGCTGCCTGCCCTTACGGTATCGGTCACGTTCCGTACCCCTCCTGGTACAGCCAACGACACCAGTGTGAACTGCGGATGTTTCCGCCATATGTCCGCCACGCCGGGCCCGCAGGGCCTAGGCCCTGGCAGCTTGTGTTGCCCGTACAGTGATTTGCGTGACTGACACCTGGCTTGTGGAGCCGTCGGGGCCGCTGCGCGGTGACATTCACGTGCGCGGGTCGAAGAACGCGGTGACGAAGCACATGGTCGCCGCGATGCTCGGCAATGCACCAAGCACGATCCGCAACGTCCCGGAAGTCGGGGACACCGACATCACGGCGGCGATGCTGGAGTCGATCGGCTACCACGTGGTGCGCTCCGAAGCCGAGATCACGATCGTGGCCGGTGACGCCGTCGAGCCCCGAGTCCCCGAGGCGTTCACCGGGCTGAACCGGATCCCGATCCTGATGCTGGGGCCGCTGCTTCACCGGACCGGCGAGGCTTTCGTGCCGCTGGTCGGCGGCGACCCGATTGGCCAGCGGCCGGTCGACTTCCACGTAGCGGCACTTCGGGCCATGGGCGCGGAGGTCACCGTCGGCCCGAACGGGATCACCGCCCGCGCGCTCCGGCTGCACGGGGCGCCGATCCAGCTGCCGTACCCGAGCGTGGGCGCTACCGAGACCGTGCTGCTGACCGCTGTTCTCGCCGAGGGCAAGACCGTCCTGCACGGCGCCGCCACCGAGCCCGAGGTGGTCGAGCTCGCACTGTTCCTGCAGCGGATGGGCGCGCACATCGAGCTTCATCCCGACCGGCGGATCGTGATCGAGGGGGTGTCGCGGCTGCGCGGCGCGTCCGCCCGGCTGGCCGGCGACCGGCTCGAGGCGTTCTCGTACCTGGTGGCCGGGCTGATCACCGGTGGCGAGGTCCGCGTGCACGGCTGCCCGCAGGACCGGCTAGTCACCGCGATCACGACCCTGGCGCGGATGGGTGCTCAGTTCGACATCACCGACCAGTGGATCACCGCGTCCGCGTCTGGCGGCCTGCGCCCGGCAGCAGTGCACACCGACACCCATCCCGGGTTCATGACCGACTGGCAGCAGCCGCTGATGGTGCTGTTCACCCAGGCCGACGGGATGTCGGTGCTGCACGAGACCGTGTTCGAGAACCGGCTCGTTTACGTCCCGGCGCTGAAGAAGCTTGGCAGCGAGATCGAGGTGTTCGCGGCGTGCCTGGGCGGGCCAGCCTGCCGCTTCCACGACACCAACGCCGTGCACTCAGCGGTGATCCGGGGCATCTCCAAGCTGCGCGGGGCCGACGTCACCCTGCCCGACGTGCGCGCCGGGTTCTCCGCGGTGCTAGCGGCCGCCGTCGCCGACCAGCCGTCGTCGCTGCACGGCATCCATCACATTGAACGCGGCTACCACCGCCCGTTTGAGCAGTTCGCCTCGCTCGGCCTTACCCTCCGCCGCGGCTGACGCTGTCGTCGGTAGCTGCGGCTGCCCGGACGCCGTGCCTGCACGCGACCACGACGCCAACGCCGGGCACAGGGTTAGCGAGTAGCTGCCTTCCCGACATAGGTATAGCTAACATATTAAGTTCGGGCGATCTGTGAGCATCTGTCTGAACAGAATGGGGTGCCGGGAACGGGTGGAGGAATGGACGGGGACCTGCAAGTACCGCTACAGCACCTAGCCGACCAAGCATATGAGCAGATCGCTGCCCTGCGGCGGGCGCAGGGACGAGTGAGCGAGCTGACCGTATCGGCTGCCACATCCGACGGACTAGTACGAGTCAAGGCAGGCGCCCGGGGCGATCTGCGGGAAGTGCGCCTGGAGCCGGAGGTCTACCAGGCAATGCCGCCGGAGCAACTGGCGGCCACGATCACCAGGCTGGCACGGGATGCGGCTTCCGAGGCCGCCCGGCAGGCCCTGGAGATCATGGCGCCGGTACTTCCAGCAGGGCTGCCGCCTGGTACCGATCTCACTACCTGGCTGCCGGATGCGCCCCGCCCCGGGAGCGCCGCTGACGGTACATCGGCGTGGTGACCTCTGCGGGTTTCGTGGCGCAGCCGGAAACCTGGGCTGGCTCCGGGAATGAGCTAGGTGACACGTCGTCCTCACTGGCCACGGTTACGAACCAGCTGTGCCGGGTGCTCGCCGACAACTGGGGCGGGTGGGGAAGGGACGATATCGGCGAGGCGTTCTGCAACGGGGCGGACGGCAAGCCGGGGTTCGGGCCAGCCGCCGACAACCTGCTGACGGCGCTCTCGCAGATGGTGAATCTGCTGGCGGAGACCGGCTGGGGGATGCAAGTCTCGGGCGCCATCTATGTCGCGGCGGATGTGGCCAGCACGATCGGAGGGCAGCCGACGCAGGGACCGTGGAGGGTGCCGCAGCCGGCCACCTACAAGCTCCCGGCGGTATCCAGGGCACTCGTCCCTTCCGACTCGCCGCCTCCGATGTGGATGCACATCCTGGAACTGCTGTCCTCCGTGGTGGTCGGCTGCGAGTACCCGGACGGGAATTTCGGCGCGCTGGCAAACACCTCGGCGGAGCTGAAGGCCGCCGCGAATGCCATCACGACAATCGCGCAGACAGTGCAGCGGGCCGCCGGATCCGTGTCGTCCGGCAACAGCGGGCAGGCAGCCGACGCCTTCGCGACGCACGCCCGCAGCATCATCAGCGGGCTGGAGTGGCTGGCCTGGCAGTGCAAGGCGCTGGCGTCCTCAGCGGATAACCTGCTGGCGCAGAAGCAGGCGGCACGGATCCAGTTCTGGGCGTCGCTGGCGTTCCTCGCTGTGATGTTCGCCGCCGCGCAGGCGCTGGCGATCTTCACGTTCGGCGCGTCCGAGGGCGCGTTCCTGGCCGCAGTGGTCGGCCAGGGCATGGGGCTCCGGGCGCTGCTGATATTCGTCATGCGGATGGTCATCGAGGGCATGATCTTCTCCGCCGGGGACGACGTCATCGAGCAGTTCGCGAGGATGCACGAGCACCTGCAGAACAGCTTCAGCGAGGGCGAATTCTTCAAGTCGGCCGGCACCGGCGCCGTGGCCAGCCTCGTCACATTCGGGCTGGTCCGCGGTGTGCATCTGGGCGCAGGCAGTTCCCAGGCGCTCAAGGCTGTCATCGGATGGATGGAGAACGACGCCACCGCGTCGCTGTCTGCCCGCTCCCGGGGAGTATTCACCCGTCTCGCCGTCAACACCGTCGCCGGGACTGGCGGCAACGTCGCCGCGCAGGCAGCGATCGACCAGAAGGTCGACCTCAAAGAGGCCGTGGGCGCCGCGCTCAGCATGGGCATCATTGGCGAGGGCACCGAGGCCGGCACTCGCGCCGCGATCCGCTACCGCATCGCCAGAGCCGCCGCCAACCAGAACGGCGGGGCGGACGGTACTGCCGCAGCGGACGCGCCTTCATCCACCGCACCGGCCCGCCACGGCAGCGTCCAGGCCGCGCTGGCCACCACCCTTCACGACTCCAGCACCGAAAACGCCACCCCGCCGGCCCCGGACCCATCCCCGGCGGGCCAGTTCGTGGCCGCGACAGGCACCGAGGGGCAGACAGCCGCTGCCGGCCATGCTGATGCCGCGCCAGGCCCAGCCACAGCCCCAGCCCCAGCCGATGGCTACAGCACCCCCGTCCCCACCACGGTTACGGCCGACGTCCGTGGCGAACCTGTCCCGTTCGTGGCTCACGCTGGCGACCACAGCGACCCTCTCGCCGGCGCAGCCCCGGCTAGCAACCGCAGCCCTCTTCCAGGTGCAGACCCGGCTGGGAACCATAGCGACCCCCTTCCGCCCGCAGCCCCGGCTGGCAGCTACGGCGACCCCGGGCCCGGCGCGGCCCTGGCCGGCGCCCATCCGGACGCTGGCGCCGCTGAGACCGGCCTGGCCAGTGCACAGGCCCCGGGCCCGGCAGACGCTTCCGCCGCCGACCACCCGGGAGCCGCTGAGCCAGTCGGCCAGGCCGCGCCCGCAACGCACAACGCCGGGCAGGCTGGTGCGGCCGGCGTGGGCCGCGGCGCCGACGCCAGCGGCGCGAGCGCAGCGCGGCTTGCGAGCGTGATCGCGCCGCATCCCGCGGATGCTACGGGTGCACCTGTGCCGGAGACCGGACCCTATGCCGCCTCGAGCACAGGTGACCGGGCCGCAGTAGCCGAGGGCGAGCCGGTGGCCGGGTTCAGACAGCTTGCGGGCCCGCCAGGCAGCGGCGCGGCGGACACCGCCGCCGCCTCGCGCTTGCCAGATGATCCCACCGGTATCCCGGCAGCAGGCACCTGGCAGCCAGCGTCAGACGCCGGGAGGCCCGGTCCTACCGGGCGGCCGGATCTCACCGGCCGGCCGGATCTCACCGGGCGGCCGGATCTCACCGGGCAGGCCGGCGACGGGAGCGGGCGCCCCGGCGATGCCCGGACGCCAGACCACGCCCTTCCCGCCGAAACGAGACCGCGCCACCCGGACTGGGCGAACCTGCCGGACCACGGAATCGTCGATGTCCCCGACCCCGAACTCGCCGGCTACGGCAAAACCGAGGCCGTGGTCAACGCGGCGATGGCCGCATTCCCCGCCGAGACTCGCGACATGATCACCCTTAACGGGGACGGCACCGTCACCGTCTGGCTGCACGAGACAACCGCCGCGCATTGGTCCGACGAGCACATGGCCACCGTCGCCGAGCCCACCGGCCGCCTCATCGGGCTGCGGATGAGCCGCAGCCAGCTCGGCGGGTACGAGTACGCGGCCGACCCCGATGGCGCGTTTCGCGCCCGTCTGCTGAACAAGGCGGCCGCCATCAGTCACATGCGATCGGCCCACGAGCCGGACGGCTTGGGCGCGAAGGCACGAGCCCATGCTGAGCTGCTCACCGAGATCACCGGAAAGACCTCTGCCGTCTACTACGGGCGGGTCAGGCCGGGTCTGGACGACAACGTCACTGAGACGTGGCAGCAGATGCGGGACAAGGGCGTGCCTGTGATCGGCTCCTCCGCTGACGGGCCAGTCGAGATCACCCGTGCCTCCGGCAGCGGGGTCACCATCCGCTCGATGCACGGAGGCGAGAAGGAGATCACGGTTGCTGAAGTGAAGGGCCGGGTCAGCGGTTACTACGCCACACTGCATGACGCCACACTGCACGAGATGCCCCGCCCGTTGGCACACACAGCCGAGCCTGCCCGCGCGGGCTCCGCAGACGTTCTCCAGCACACGCAGCCTGGACAGATGGACCCAGGAGCGGTGCCAGACCATGCCGGGTCGCCCGAGATAACAGTCATTGCGCCGGAGAGGGTGCAAGTCCACACGATCGATTCGATCACGATTCGCAACCCCAAAATTCCGGCGTACGATGTGAAAGAAGGCTACCGATGGGGAATTGCCGCCGACACAAAAGGTAATGAAATCCCGCTCGATAACCTGTCTGACGACTTTCCGTCGCCTTACGACGTTATGCAGGGTCGTGTTGGCGACTGCGGTTACCTGGCAACGTATATCGAAGTGCTACGCCATCTCCGGGCTACCGACCCGGACGCGATCAGGCAGATGATTACCGATAACGGCGACGGCACCGTGACGGCCCGGATTTACGAGATGAAGATGACCAGGCACGGCGAAGGAGATCTCGAGTTCTGGTCGTCTAAGCCCACCGGGCGCCTCTTCAAGGTCACGATGACGAAGGAAGTAGTCCTTCGCGCCGACGGCAGCCCGGCTTACGCCGACTTCAGCCAGGTGGGCGCGCTCAGGATCGCGATGGCGGAGAAGGCTATGGCTTCGGCCGATCAGATGGGAATCATGTTCGGGGATAAGACCGTCACCGGCTATGACCGCATAGACGGCAGCGAATCACCGCAATGGGCGCAAGCCATGACGATGTGGACGGGCAAGCCAGCACGCACCTTTTCTAAGCTAGAGACGGCAGACGCCATTGCTCACATGGAGAACGTCCAGCGGATCATCGGGGCGAGGCTGCCCGTTGTTACAGCCTCACGCGGTGAGCGAGACTACCCAGCGGAACGGATAGCAACCGTCACGCATTCTTTGGATGAGGGCCTGAAGAGCCCGGCGATTCTAGTGCCGTATAATATCCCTGTACAGCACGCTTATGGAGCCTCAGAGATTGTAGAATCCCCGCAGGGCGGTGTCGACGGCGGAGGCCTGATATTGCATCAGCCCCACGGAGGCAGGGCATCATTCAGGAACTCTAATACTTACCCTGAGCCGGTCCCGATCGACGAGAACCTCTGGAGCGTTCTGTCTCACAACAATTGGGCCACGCTTGATTACGGCAGCGATCCGGTGTCGGTCGAGCAGCACGCTCTGGAGGCGGCGCTGCATCAGGCCGGGGCCGCGGACCTGTCACCGGCTCCGGAGGTCCCCGCCAGCGCCCTGCATGGTCTGCGCGCGGCCGAGACCGCGGCGGCCGGGCCCGGGGAGCGGCCGGTTCCCGACGCGTCCCGGGTAGCCCGGAACCTGGCCGACATTCTGCAGGCGCCCGCTCCCGACGGCGCGGCGCTGCTGGCACGGCTGCACGAGACCGGCGGTGACCCGGTCACGGCACAGCGGCTCCAGGCCGCCTACGCGGGCCTGACAGGGCGCGACCTGGCCGCCGACATCCGGCAGGCCGACCTGGGCTTCGACCCGGGTGGCCACCTGGCACGCCTGCTGCCCGACGGCAGCAGGGCCGTGCCCGCCGACCCGGGAGACGGCGTGCGCTCGCCCGGGTTCGCCGCCGCCCTGCACGATGCCATCAGTTCCCGGGATGCCGCGAGCGCCAGCGCGCTGCTGGACCAGGCACACGGGAAGCCGCGCGAGCTGTGGTCGCTCGGCGACCGCTACCGGGAGGCCTACGGCACCGGAGTCGGCGAGCACATCGGCGCGGCCTTCGGTGACTCCGCTGAGGGCGGGTACCTGCGGCACCTGGCCGGCGACGAGCACCTGGCCGCCCCGTCCGCCTCACCGGCCGAGGCCTGGGACATATTCCGCCGGCTGCAGCGGTCCACGTTCACCACCAGCGACGGCCGCGAAGAGCCAGTGCCGTTGGGCCACACCGAGGGAGCAGCCGACCGGGCCCACCGCAACGCGCTCGCGCTCACGGAATGGGGACACCGGCCCGGGAAGATCTTCGTTATCCAGAACGAGCTGGACCTGCACCCGGAGACGCCGTATGACCCAATGAACAGGCGGACGCCAGCGGACATAGGCTACAACGCCGCGCTGGTGATCAAGGTCACTGGCGACGACGGGCGCGACATTGACATCGTGCTCGATCCGGCCACCGCCGACCGGCCGCTCACCGTCGACGAGTGGCTCGGCCGGATGGGCGTGACCCGCGACGACTACCTGCGATTCGATGCGTCAGGACTGGACGACTCCGCCCGGGCGGACATCGATGGCACGGTCACGGATTTCGTCATCAACAGGGCCCAGAACAGGCTCTACGGGAACCGGGCGCTGGTGTACACGACGGACCCGGGGACCTATTACCCGTTCGCCGCGGCCGAGCGTCTGGGTCTGGGGCAGCATTTTGGCGAGGGGGAGCTCAACGCCTTCGAGCGCGATTACGGAATACCCGGAACCAAAAACATCTTCCGCAGAGCCGACGTCGACTTCGCGCGGGTCAAGCAGGATTACCAGGTCCGAAGCCCCAGCCTGAGGGATGCCGACCGGCAGTCAGCCAGTGCGCAGAGCTTGCTCGAGAAATCGATGTACCGGGACGCGGCAGAGCGGCTGCGCGGGCGCCTCGTGGACATCATGAAGTCCGGTGCAACCGGTCAGGATGCGGCCGACGAGGCGATCAGGGCGCTGAACGAGGATCCGCAGCTCGCCATCATGCGCCGCGATCTGGAATCGGGCAATTCCCTGCCGAAATCGGTTACCAAGTACGTCGACGGCTTCCTCCCCCGCCAAGCCGACGCGTGGAACCGGCTCGCCGGTGACATCAATGACCGGTTCCGCCGAGGCTGACGATGGCGTAGCCGCCCACGGCGGGGGCATAACCGTCGTCGGCCTGCTGGACGCGCGCGAGGAGGGAGCACGGGATGCCCGGACAGTTCACGGAGGCGCTGCAGGACTCTGACATGGTGACCGTCGCTGTCACCGGCCGGGTCACCGGGCGCCAGATCGCCAACCCGGTCTGGTTCGTGCAGGAGGAAGGGAAGGTCTACCTGCTGCCGGTCCGGGGCTCCAGCACCAGCTGGTTCAAGAACGTGCGGGCGATCCCGAGCGTCCGGCTGACTGCCGACGGGGCCAGCGTCAGCGCCCGGGCCGAGCCGATCACCGACGACGCCCGCACGCAGCACATCGTTCAGAAGTTCCGCTCGAAATACGGCCCGGACCAGATCGAGCGCTACTACTCCAAGCTTGACGTGGCCGTTGCGGTCAGCGTGCCGCCCGACGCCAGCTAGCTGCCTAAGGGGCCCGGTAACTGCGATTTCCCGTTCCTGCCTGGGACCGGCGCGGTCGAGAACTCGGGGGAACCGGCAGATCGTCCGCCAGGCCCACCGAATGTAGCGGGGGAAGGCTATTACCGGCCGGTTGCGTTCCACACCGTCCGGCGCCAAGGTCAGGCCGTGCGGCCGCACACCGCGGCAGAGCCGCTGCGGTGTGCGGCCAGCAATGGCACGTCCGCTGTATCAGGAAAGGGCCTGACAGAGATTCTCGGCGGTGGCGTGGATCAGCTGTACGTTGATCGAGCCAGTGCTGCTGACGGTGATCTCAGACTGGCCGGATATGTCCCACTCGCCCGCTGGCCAGCCGACATTACCCACATGAACAGTGACACCGATGTGGCTGGCAATAAGGGCGTCGATGCTGCCGTCGGTGCCGTAGTGGAACCAGGCGTAGCCCGACAGGTTACGCACGACCGAGTCACCAGTGCTCTGGTTCGTGTAACGGATGTACAGCGGGCCCCGGAACTCCTGCAGTTCGGGGTTTCCGTTCGGGTAGCTCTGCAGCGTGCGATACTGCTCGTTCTGGTAGACGATCGTCGTGGCCACGCCAAAGCTGCACACAGCACCAGGTGCGTCGGTCCACGGAGCCGTCGTGTATGGCTGCCATGGAATTGGACTTTCGGTGGCGGCACTGGCGGCTGCAGGCACACCAAGGGCAGCGGCGAGGAGCAGTGCGGCCCCCGCGGCCGTGCGGCGCAGTCTCATTTTCACACCTCCCGGATAACGGTTGCCCGCACAGCGTGCTCGCTGCCTGCGGGAGATGCGATCCTTTAAACAACAGCCGAAAAGTCACCTGACGGCGGTTGGCCGACGTGATCAGAGTTCACCTGACGGCAGAGGATCTGTTGCGGGTCAGGTTCGCCAGTCACCCAGCGCCCTTGATTGAGCTGGGGCACGCGCTGGCCGCGATGCACCGGCACGACCTGGCCCTCGCTGGCTGGCGCCGGGCAGCTGCGGCAGGCTTTCCCCCGCCAGCGCGCCCGCTCCTGGAGCTGATACCGGGATCGGCGACTGGCCCGCTGTTCCTCGACCCGGTCAGCACCAGCCTGGGCGAGGGCCTTGACCTGGTCCATCGGGCGCCGGCCAGGCTAGTGACCTCCGAGCTGCAGCGGGTGACTGGCAGCAGGCGTCCCCCGCCGTGGATGCGGATGCTGGCCGACCGGGACACTGAGAGCTGGCGAGACCTGGATCGATCCCTGCGCCTGGCCTACCAGCACCTTCTCGCCGGCAGCTGGCCCCGGGTGTGGAGCGGGTTCCGGGCGGATCTGGCCTGGCGGGGCAGGCTCATCGCCGAGCACGGCGTTCAGGCGGCGCTGTCCGCGCTGCACCCCACGGTGACCTGGAACGGCACGATGCTGCAGATCGCTGCGCCCAGGGAGCTGGAATTCCGCCCTAGCGGCGCTGGCATTACGCTGCTGCCCTCAGTGCTGTGGACGGGGCGTCCCATGATCGGCGCGCACCCCGACGGGTCAACGGCCATCGTCTACCCGGCACTGACCCCGCTCCCCCTGATCGACCAGGCCAGCGGCGACCCAGTCAGCGAGCTGCTCGGCCGCACCCGCGCCGCTGTGCTGCGCCTCACCTGCCGCGATAGCACCACCACCGAGCTGGCCAGCGAACTTGGCGTCAGTGCCGCGACTGTATCTGGGCACACCAAGACGCTGCGGGATGCCGGGCTGATCGTCACTGCCCGCGCTGGCAAAGCAGTGCTGCACTCACTGACCCCGCTCGGCAGCAGGCTCCTCGAAGGCGCAGCACCAGCCAGCCGGGTCCCGGCCGCGACAGGACCTGATACGCGGCGGCTGCCGCCAGCGTGACCGCCGCCCGGCCGCCGGGCTAGTGCCAGCCCGTGATCAGCGGAGCAGCTGATGCCTCAGCCAGTGGATCGCAGGACCGGGAGCACGTCGTCGGCTATCCGCTGCATGCTGGCTACCCGGTCCGGGCCGCTGAGCAGGAAGTTGAATCCGGAGAAGCCGAGGCTGAGGAGCTCGCGCAGCTGGCCCGCTACCCGTGTGGCAGAACCGGTGACAGTGTCTGACTGCGACTGGGCGTCCGGGTCGATGCTGATGTTGAGGTTGAGGATGCTGCGGATCTCGTCTGGTCGCCGGCCGGCCGCTTCGGCTGCGGCGTCGATCCGGTGCCGCATGGCGGGAATGTCCTCGACTGGCATGTAGCCGAGGGACGGGATCCAGCCATCGCCGAGCCGCCCGGTGACAGCGAGCGCGCGCGGGCCGAAGGTACCCAGCCATACCGGGATCGGGGTCGCTGGCTTGGGTTCCATCTCCAGGTCGCGGACGCTGTGCAGGCGGCCGTCCTGGGTGTAGCGGCGGTGTGTCCAGGCGCCGCGGATGACCTGGATAGCTTCTTCCAGGCCGCCGATCTTCTCGGCCGGGGAGAGGACCGGGCCGCCGAGTGCGGTGATCTCCTGATCTGAGTAGCCGCCGCCAAGCCCAAGGATCAGTCGCCCGCCGGAGAGCAGGCCGAGCGACGTGGCGAGCTTGGCGACGACGGCCGGGCGGCGGAACGGCACGGCCAGCACGCGGCTGGCAACCTTGATCCGGCTGGTCCGCGCGGCGATCCAGGTCAGCATGACCGTCGTCTCGTAGCTCGGGCCTGGCCCGCAGGGATGGTCGGCGGCAGAGACGAAGTCGTAACCGAGGCGCTCCGCCTCCTGGGCGAAGGCGACTGGATCGTCGCCTGGCGCCGCCGATGCGGGCACGCCCACTCCGAAGATCAGTTCAGTCATGACGGCGTGATCCTTCCTGTCTGGTTGTCCGGCTTGACGGTCAGCCGGGGAAGCAGCAGCTGAGTGAGCGGGCCGATGGAGACCGCGTAGGCCACCGTGCCGACCCCCACGGTGCCGCCCAGGGCGCATCCGATCGCCAGTACCGACAGCTCGATCAGCGTGCGGACGGCGCGCAGCGAGTGCCCGCGGGCAGCGATGGCGGTCATCAGCCCATCGCGCGGGCCAGGCCCAAGCCCGGCGCCGATGTAGCAGGCGGTTGCAAGCCCGTTCAGCCCGATCCCGCCAGCAAGCCAGACCGCTCGCCATGCCAGCGACCCGGGGGCGGGCAGCACGTCCAGCGCGCCGTTGACCACGAGGCCAACAACGATCGCGTTGCTCACCGTGCCCAGGCCAGGCCGCTGCCGCAGCGGGATCCACGCCAGCAGAACCAGGCCGCTGACGCCGATCGTGACCCATCCCAGCTGCACCCCCAGGTGCCTGGCGATGCCCATGTGGAGGACATCCCACGGCCCGAGGCCCAGCCGCGCTCGCACCATCAGGGCCAGGCTCACCCCGAAACCGGCCAGCCCGATGTAAAGGCGGGTCACGCGGGCCGCCAGACGGCCCCGAGGCCTGGCCTCGTGACGCCGCGCCTGGCCCATGCGGAGCGCCGTTATGTTCACTGACATGTCAGCAATAATAACGCTCTGCTGACGTGTCAGCAATAGGCTACGATCGGCCCGTGCCAACAACCCGCTGGCTCACGGAGCCGCAAGAGCGTGCCTGGCGCCGGTACCGGCGCATGCGCACGCTGCTTGACCTGCAGATCACACGCGACCTGGGTCGGGACTCCGGCCTGTCCGAGACTGACTACGACGTGCTTTCGACGCTGTCCGAAAAACCCGAAGGCCGCTGGCGAGCGGGAGACCTGGCTGCCCAGCTGCTCTGGTCCACCAGTCGGCTAGCGCACCACGTCGGCCGGATGGAGCAACGCGGACTGGTAGTCCGCGAGCCATGCCCCGGCGACGCGCGCGGCGCGCTCATCAGCCTGACCGAGCAGGGGTGGGCCACCCTACGCGCGGCCGCGCCCGCGCACGTCGCATCCGTGCGCCGACACCTCATTGACTTGCTCAGCGACGACGAAGTCGCGGCGCTCGACACCATCGCCGGAAAGGTCATCACTCACCTCGCCGGTCAGGACCTCACCGGTTGATCTTTGTGTCAGCCGCCCGGCTTGCTGCCTGACCCGCCGGATGCGGCTGCGGATAAGGCAGACAAGGCCCCACACCAGGCCAGGTCAACCACCAGCCGCTCAGGCTGGCAGCGTGATCAACTTAGTTTGAGTGGCGTTACATAGGGAGCGGCACGCTTTACCTACGCGAATCAGGCTGGCTAATTCGTTTCGCAGAACGTCAACCGGGGCACTGCCGTCCCGAGGGGTGCCGCTGATCAAGGCGCGGCCGGGCACGGATCGGCCGCGCACGGACGACGACCAGCATGATTTCGAGGCCGCCCTGCCGGTGCTCAGTGCCGGACAGCGCTCGTGGTTGAAAGACGCGCGGCGGGCTGCTCATGGAGCAGCCATGCCGCCCGCCTGCCCGCAGGTAACTGGCTGGGTGCGCTACCGCGGGTTTCGACCGTGGCACCCGGATCTGCGGGCTGAGCGCGCTTCACCTTAGCGATCAGTACGCCTGCCACTTGCTGCGCCTGCTCCGGCCCCGCGATGTCGGGGTTGGCTCCCCGCTCGTAACGGCACCGTAGCCGAACGGCCGTCCCTTCATAGCTGGCTACCAATATCCGGGCCTCGCTGTGCGATGGCGCTCCTCCGGCATCGGCTGGTATCAGCTGAGGGAGCGCTGCAGCGCCCGGCCGACCTTGCGGGCCACCCCGACGCGGCTGTAGACGGGGTCGCCGCCCGGTTTCACCTGGAGGCTCGTCCCGCCGGGGCCGCGCACGATGTGCACTTCGGCACGCCAGAAGCCGGTCAGACCACCCTTCACCATGATGTAGTCGGGGCCGGCTGGCTCGTCGCCGAGGAGTGACCGTGTCATCTTCCTTCCTGGCTGGACTTCGTAGCGGGACGGAACGCCCCCGCGCAGCTCCTGGGTGATCTCGCCAGCGGTCGGGCTCCCGGAGATGCTGATCGTGCGGGTGAGGGCATGGGAGATGAAAGCGCCGGGGGCGGTGAGGGCGCCCGTGATGACCCGCGCCGCCCCGCCATGGCGCTGACCCAGCTGCTCGACGTCCCATCTGAACCAGCGCACCGCGGCAGCCGCGAATACGATCGTGTAGCCAGCGAGGACGCCGAGAGCCTCACCGCTCGGGAAATGCCCGAGGAACGAGGCGTGCAGGGCATCGAACGCGGCGCCCGACGGCAGCGCGTCCGAGATCTGATTGACCAGGCTCGAGCCGATCACGGTGAGCGGGAAATACACCCCGGCAAAGAACGCCAGTGGGTAGAACAATGCCATGCCGATGCCGGTGGCGACCTGCGTGGTGCCGGCCACGGCGGCTACGCACAGGCCGAGTGCGAACAGCGCCCCGACGCTGAGCACGACCGACAGCGCGAACCCGCCTGCGTCAGCGGGGAGCACCAGGCCGAATGCGCCAGCTCCGACGCCCAGAACGAGCCCGATCCCCGCGGCGGCCAGCGCAAGGTTGAGGGCGAGCTGCGCCGCGAGCAGGAACGACGGGGCGACCGGGGTGGTCCACACCCTCCGTAGCACACCCTGCTCCCGGTAGCCGGCCAGCTGCATCGGCAGGCTCAGGAGGCTCAGCACCAGGAGGACCAGGAGGATGAGCGTCGGCGCGTAGAGACTGAAGAATGAGATGCCGCCGAACTGTTCCTTCGGGCGGGTGAGCGCCGGGATGCTGCCGAAGATGACCAGGAGCAGGGCGGGCAGCGCGAGCCCGAAGATGAGCGCGGTCGGCAACCGCCAGGCGAGCTTCGCCTCGGTGGCGGCCAGCAGCCAGAAGGCGCGGGCCCGCCGCCTGCGGTGACGAACGGTAGCTGCTGTCATGGCGCGGTAGACTCCGCTGCCGCTCCGCCCGCGACCGCGCGGCTGTCCCCCACGCGGGCGGTGAGGGCCAGGAAAGCGTCCTCCAGGTTGCCCGTCGCGGTGCGCACGTCCTCGGCCACCAGGCCGGCCCGGTCCAGCGCCAGCACGATCACGGTGACGAGGTTTCCCGACCCCGCGACCACGAGGTCGGGCCCGTGGTGCTCGATGGCGCTCACTTCGGGCAGCGCCGCGAGGACCTGTTCGCCTCGCTGCCCGGGGGCACGGAGGCGCACGCGCTTGGCGGTTGCGGCCCGCTCTGCCAGCTGGGCCGGCTTGCCGAGGGCGATGAGCTTGCCCTGGTCGATGAGCGCCACCCGGTCGCAGAGCCGCTCGGCCTCGTCCATGAAGTGGGTGACCAGCACGATCGTCACCCCGCTGTTGCGCACTCCTGCTATCAGGTCCCACGTCTCCCGGCGGGCCTCGGGGTCTAGCCCGGTCGTGAGCTCGTCCAGGACAGCAATCTCGGGCTGGCCGATGAGTGCGAGCGCGATCGATAGCCGCTGCTTCTGACCGCCTGACAGGGCCCTCCAGTACGAGCCGCGTTTGCTCGCCAGCCCGAGCCTTTCCAGGAGCCTGGCGGTGTCGGCGGGCCGCTCGTAGAACGAGGAGTACAGCTGGACGGCCTCGCCCACCCTGAGCTTGGCCGGCAATGCGCTCTGCTGGAGCTGCACGCCGAGCCGTTCGTGGAGCTCTTCCCGGTCCTGGCGGGGCTCTCGTCCGAGGACGCGTATCTTGCCGCCGTCGGGTATCCGCAAGCCCGAGATGCACTCTACGGTCGTCGTCTTGCCGGCGCCGTTGCGCCCGAGGATTCCGAAGATCTCGCCACGGCGTACCGAGAAGCTGACGTCGTCCACCGCCACGGTCGTCCCGTAGGCCTTGCGCAAGTGCTCAATGGTGATGACCGGCGGCGCGCCCGCATCTGGGCCCACGACACTCCTCACGTTGCCCCGCCACCGACCCTGACGATCTCGCCAGTGATCGCAGTATTGGCGCCCGAGCACAGGTAGACGATCGCCGCCGCCACCTCATCCGGGTTCGGCAAGCGGCGCAGCGGCGACGCCTGCGCGCTCATCTCCAGGGCCTGGGCGGGGAGCATGGCAACCATGCGCTCGGTCCGCGTGGCGCTCGGCATGACGACGTTGACCAGGATGCCGGCGGGGGCGAGTTCCTTCGACAGCGTCTTGGTCAGGCCGTGCAGTGCAGCCTTGGCGGCGCCATACGGCGCGGTCCCAGGGAACCCGTCCGCGGCCACGCCCGAGGAGACATTTACGATCCGGCCAAAGCCCCGAGACCTCATCGAAGGCAGCACCGCCTGGACGGCGCTGTAAGCCCCCTCGAAGTTGACGCGGAAGTACGCCCGCCACTCCTCCGGCGCCAGCTCCTCGAACAAGGGGACGTCCCAGGGCACGCGGTCGCCCCAGTAGACGGCGTTGTTCACCAGCACGTCCACCTGGCCCCAGCGCTCGAGGGGTGCGTCGACTGCCTGGGACACCGAACCAGTTGAGGCGAGGTCGAGCTCGATGGCAACGGCTTCACCCCCGCCTCTCTCGATCTCGGCCACCACGGCCAGTGCCTTATCCCGCTCTCGGTGGTAGGTCACCACGACGCGCGCCCCTTCCGAACCGAACAGCAACGCGGTCGCCCTGCCGATGCCCTGCGAGCTCCCCGTGACCACTGCTACCCGTCCTGCCAGGCCGAGGTCCATCAGCCACCTCCCGTGGCCGCCTCCCTCTACTGGGAGTACTCTTACAGCTAGATGACTGCTACAACTGTAGCTCGAATTGGAGAGACCGTCCAGCTATGAGCCATCCCAGAGGCGCAGGCAACGATGCGCGGGCACAGGCGTCCGCCCGGCGTCGCAACGGCACCCGGCGCCGCGATGGCATCCGGCGCCGCGACGAGTTGCTCGACGCGGCCCTCACCTGTTTTTCGGAGCGCGGGCTGCTCGGCACGCGGATCGAGGACATCCGCCGGGCAGCTGAGGCCAGCCCGTCCAGCGTCTACAACCTCTTCGACGGCCTGCCGTCGCTCACCATCGCCTTGCTGGCCCGCACCTTCGAGCGGCTCGTCGCGCACGTGACCAGCCGGGTACTAGCCGAAGATCGCCCCGATGCCGCCGTCCGCGCCCTGGTCGACGGGCACCTCGAGTGGGTCCTCGGCCACGAGGACGAAGCCCGGTTCATGTACCAGGCCATGGCACTGGAACTCGCCAAGGGAGAGTGGGAAGAACTGGCCGAGCTGAAGGCCAGGCTGACCGTCCCGATGATGGAACACCTGGCATCGCTTGCCAGTGAAGGCGCCTTCCCGCCGTGGTCCGCTTCCAGCCTCGAGTTCATCGTCATTGGCCCCGCCCATGAGGCGTGCCGCCGCTACCTGGCGGGCGCCCCGGTGGACCTCGCCGGGCTGCGGCAGCTCCTCCCAAACGTGGCCTGGCAGTCTGTGAGCACGTTCGCGGCGGTGCCAGCCAGGGAACCGGTCAGGTGAAGCGACCTCAATCCCCGGCACCTGACCCCGCAGTTCCCTCACTGCACCAGTGACGCCGTCCGCGCCCCTCCGTCACCCCGCCCCGACGAGCAGCCCTCGACCCTCCGCAACGTCCCGCGCGACCTCGGTGATTAGCGATGAGGCGATGAGTCCGTCCGTTATCTCTCGACCTGCGGTTGTCGCACGTCCGCCACTACCTCATGGTGCGAGACCCGCTCATCCCACCTGCTCAGCGACTGCTTGGCCGCGTCCTCGGCCACCGCCTGTTCATATTCGGTTCCGGCGAAGCCGCGCACACCTACGACCCCGGCAACCTGTTCCGCGTCCGCAATGGCGTCGGCAGCCAGACCACCGGCGGCTAGCCGCCGAACTGCACTACCGGAGCCACCCCTCCCCTTGCCGGATGCGCGGCCGCAGGCGCGCAGAAAGCCCAGCTCCGAGCTCATCGCGGCGACGCCGTCACGGCCCGCCCGGCCGCACATACCGGCGGGTAGGCATGCGTTCTTGCTTACCTGATCCATCACTCAGCGCGATGCCCTCTGGACGTAGCTGTGGGCACGATTGGTTCGGAGATTGTGGTGGGCGAAGCGCCCGTCGACTCCGCAGACGAACGGCGCGGCCATAGCGGCAAGATTTAGCCTGACCGGCCCCCTTATCGGTAGATGCGACCGGCTCAGGCCTCCTGGGCTGACAGACAAGGGCCGCCGGCCGTCCAGGCACACTGGGAGCGTGCAGATCACCATCCGGGTCAGGCCTGGGGCCAGCCATCCGGGCGTCGGCGGCGAGCACGACGGCGCGCTTGTCGTCCGGGTCAGCGCCCGCGCCGTCGATGGCCGTGCGACGGCGGCAGCCCTGGCTGCGGTCGCTTCGGCGTTCGGTGTCCGTGGCCAGGCCGTCACGCTGGTGACGGGGAGGGCGAGCCGGACGAAGATAGTCGAAGTGGCAGGCGCTGACCCGGCTGTTCTGGACAGGCTGCTGGCGCAGTGACAACCATAGAAATCCAAGCGGCTGTGATCGTTACCCGCTTCCGCGCCCTTCCCTGAAATCTTCCAGTTCGCGGCTACGAGAGTGCGCGTCGGTTACGGCATCCGCCGGGTCAGGGCAGAGCGCGATCTGGGTGCCCCGAGAGGAAGCGGTCCGCTGAGCCGTCGTCAATCAGCGAGTTATCAGCCAGCCATTGCACGGCCCGGCGCCTTGCCCGGGTGTCCCGGAACGCATTCCACACTGGCAGCAGGTCTGGATACTCCTCATGGAGCTCGTCCTTGAACCGGCGGAAGGCTCCCTTGCCCTGGATCGCACGTGCCAGCCTGGACCGGGCACGTTCATCGGTGATCCCGTCGGCGAAGTCGGCCATGTCCTGGTACCAGACCCAGTTCGGCAGCGGCTCGATGACGATCAGATCGAGCTCGTCGAGGTCGACCGACGTTTGGCCGTCGATGCCGGTGTCGGCTGTCCAGAACGCGATCTCGCCCGTGTCTGGGTTGATCAGCCAGTGGTGCTCGTAGTCGGTCTGGTCGGACAGCGCGTTCGCGATCTCCTCCAGATCGATGCTGCTAAAGTCCAGCACCTGGCCAGGATAAGTCTCTGCCGCTACCCGCACTCACGGACTAGAGCGCCCGAGCAGCGGCAGAAGCGGGAAGGCCGGGTGCCGTAGTTGGTCACCGATCTGTCTGGTACGCCGACAGATTCTGCGCTAATCTGTCGGCTGTAACGACAGAATTAAGGAGGGCACTCGGTGAAGGTCTACGGGATCGCAGAGATCGCCCGCGCGCTAGACGCCGACCCCGGACTCGTAGGCAAGTGGCGGGAGCGGCACAAGCTTCCAGCTCCCGATGCTGAGCTCGCCACCGGCCCGGTCTGGCTAGCCGACACTATCGAGCCGCTGCTGGCGGCGGGCGGGCCGCAGCCGAAGTCACCCGGCAAACGGCTGCGCAAGTTCGAGATCACCGCCCGCATGACGGCCGGGCTCTACCCAAGCCTGACCAACGCGCGGCGGTCGAACTTCCAGGCAGCGATCGCGGCCACGCATCGCACCGGCTACCTCAAAGCCCCGGCCGTGCGCTGGGACATGCTGGACGAGGCCACCGTCACGATCGAATGCGAGGCGCATGAACCGCCGGCCGCGGCCGAGACCGTCCGGTCGATCATCAGGCGCAACGCCGAGCTCGTCGCACAGATCGGAGTACGCGAGATCGAGATCATCAAGATCTCGCCTGCCGATTAGCTGATGCCGGCGATGACCGCCGACCCCTCCGCCGCTGCCTGGGCATACATCCGCCGGAGCGCGGCGAGACTGGGCAGCAGGTACTCCTCCAGCACAGGGTTGCCCTCGTCCCAGATGTCTGGGTAGATTTCCGCCTGCCGCATCGCGGCCGGATCGAATCGCTGGCGAAGCACGGCATCGTCCAGGCCAGCCAGCGCCATGGCGATGGCTTCGACCGCGTCCGGCTCCAGCAGCCGCGCAGGCCCATAGCCGACGTCGGTGTCCTCCAGCGGCTGGCCGCCCAGGATGACCTGCTCGAGCGCTGTCCCCGCCTCCCAGGCAGTCGCGGTGAGCAGGAAGTGGATGCCGTGCCACGCGTTACCCACGTCAACCACGTCCTCCGGAACCTTGCCGAAGTCCGGATCATCCTCATCCTGGTCGGGGCCAAGAAGCAGATCCTCGGCCAACGAATGGTCAGCACGTACTGCCGCCAGCTCATCGCCGGTCAGCGGACGGGCAGAGAATGTCATCCCCATGAGCCCGCATCGTAGGAGCAGGGACCGACAACTCGCGATGTCCCGACATTCTCTACTGTGCCAGGCAGCAGCTCGCCGCCAGAGGACCACAGCCCGGGATACCGCGCATCCCACATCGCGGCATAGTGCGTTCTGTTTTGGCGCTTGACCATGCTGGCACGATCGCCGGAACAGCAGGGTTTCGTGACATGATCTTTAGAGTTCGTGGTCCCGCCTCGGACGTTGAAGCGGCATGGCTCAAGTCACTGTCCCGCCGACCAAATTCGGGATACGGCTCGAAGGGCAGAAGTATGGCAGACGAATCCGGTGATCCTCCGGCCGCCCCCGGACAGGCAATTGGCCGACAGACCGGCGGTACTCTAAGGACGCCCGATGCAGATTCTCCTCGGGCCAGATGGATGCGAACAGCAATACTGGTCGTCCTTGTCGTCGGCGCTCCACTGGCTTATCCGGCTTGGGCAATCGAACGCGCGATAAAAAAGCATCGGCCGAGTTTCGAATTTGGAATATACACGTCGACTCCATACTTCCTTGCGCTTGGGGTTGCCTCACTTGTCCCGTTGATAACTGTCCGCGTTCTGGCAGTACGGATAGTAGCCCTGTATGTTCTGACGATAATGGAGCTGATTTCGCTTGCAACTTGCGCCATCATAGCCGTAATCCGGGCAGGCCGGCTGCAGAGTTTCATGCGAACAGTTGCCAGGAGAAGCATTAGGCCGCAAGCCGTTACGGCAAGGCCGGTGACTATCTACGCTGCGACGGTATCGGTTGTCTATGCCGTTGTTTACTTTGGCGCCTTGTCCCTCGTGCTGTGGCAGGGCAGCGCTTCGTACTTTGCGGGCCTATCACGTAACTCAAGCACGGTCTATAGCTTCTGGTTATTCATTCAGAATTCATTTCTCACTATCATCAACAATAGCGGCCCGCTAGACGAAACCCGTTTTGCATCCCAGGTTATCGCCGACGTTGAACGGATCATCGGGATTTTCCTGCTTGTGTTCGTCCTCGGAGTTCTGATAAGTGGCTGGGCAGAGCAGGCGGTCAGACGCTCGCCGGGCTCCTCAGAAGGTTCTGACAACAACTAATAACACAGCGGCCCCTGCGTTGTCAGGGTCCCATTTCGCGCCATCGTACACCTCCTGATGGCCGCCAAGGAGGACACACTGCCTGGCTTCGAAACTGCAAGCAGCGAGATACTGACATCGGCAGACCCGGTAAAGGCGCTGGGACGCGGCGCGGGGCTGTCGGCATTGTCAGGCG
Source organism: uncultured Actinomycetota bacterium (assembly GCA_963815375.1). Lineage (GTDB taxonomy): Bacteria > Actinomycetota > Actinomycetes > Streptosporangiales > Streptosporangiaceae > JASHPR01. The sequence goes on from CAWFGX010000003.1 coordinate 242,451, forward strand.
GCGTGGGGCCCGATTCGACCATGAGGTCAGCGTCGAGGGCTGCGTGCACGCGTTCAAACGGGTCGCGTGCTTGCCGGGCTCCCCCAGGGGAAAGTTCAGGCCGCGTGGGGTGCGAGTTCCACAATGAGGTCGGCGTCGAGGGCTGCGCTAATCCGTTCCAGCAGCGGAATCGTGGGGACGACGCCACCCGCTTCAAGCCGTGAGAGCGCGGGCTGGGTCATGCCAGCGCGAGTAGCCAGCTCGACCTGGGACAGGCCCAGGGCCATGCGGCGTTCGCGGATGGCCTGGCCGATCAGGAAAGCCCGCCGGGCCTCGTCGTACCCCTCGCGGTATTCCTGGCTGCGGCGCCGCGGCGCCGCGATTTCCTCGTAGGAGGAATGGTCTGTGGTCATGTCAGGTCACCTTCCGGTCGAACTCCTCGTGCGCGATACCGTGCGTGCTCTCGCAGATCTCTTGCGCTCGCAGTGCCCTGGCTACTTCTGCGGTCTCGGCGCTGCGAGTCTTGTTGAACACTGTCAGTAAGATCACCCGCCGTTGCGATGCGAGCCAGTAGCTGACTCTGGTCTGCTGGCGTAACAGGCGGAACCGCAATTCCCTGACCTTCCCGGCGAGGTGGCGGGTGTACGGCTCGCCGAGATCTTCGGCATGCTCGGCGAGCAGGCCGACGAGGAAGTCGACCCGGCCGAAGTCGCGGTCGGACAGGCTGGCCAGCCAGGACCGGACTTCCGGTTCTATCTCCACCTCGTACAAGCCAGCCATGCATTCGATGGTATATGCATCTGCTGCTATATCCAAGCCGGGCGCTCAGATTCCGTACGCCATGTAGGCGGCAAGGATGTAGTTCGGGTGACGGTCGAGATTCTTGCGGGCGCGGTCGTAGCGCATCGTGGTACCTGGATCGGCGTGGCGGGCGGCGATCTGCACGTCTCGCAGGTCCACGCCCGCGTCGAGCATGGTTGTCACGAAGGTGTGCCGGAGCATATGGCTGCGCCGTGAGGCGCTGCTGATTCGAGTGGAGGTGAGAGACCTTCACCGCTGATCCTGTCGCAGCAGGACGGCGGAGCTGGGGGCAGCCTGAGCCGGGTGGTGCCGGGGAGGGCGGGAGCAGCCCTGACAAAGCCGGGACGGTTCAGCACCGTCAGATGGGCCGGGTCCGGCGAGCGGGATGGAGAGGAGTACGCGAGGAACCGGTGTGGGACACCCCCTTGATCAGGCGCCAGCTCGAACCTGACGGATCTGGGCTGGAAGCGGTGCGCACCCGCCCCTCATCACGGGCGGGGAACTCCCGGGGCGGTTGGCATATGCCGCCAGGGAGGGGACTAACTCGCTGTAGTGCATCATGCTTTCGACACTGCGCTAGCTGGCCACTCGTGCAAGCCCAGCAGGCGCGCCAGGCGCGGCATAGAAGTGCGATGTATCGCGCGCCCGAGCTGTTCTGCGCGGCGGTCTGGGTATCAAGCGTGCTGCCAGTGCGGCTCGGAACGGGCACCATGGGCACATGGGTTTGCTTTGCGAATACTTCACGGCAGTGTCCAGCGCGCAGGCCGCGGAGACGATCGAGTGGATCGGCGGGCCCGAAAGCCCTCCGCAGCCCGACGCTCCAGCTCACCGGAGCCAGATCGCCGCGCGCCCAACCGTGTCCCTTCCGCGCATGGAGCCGACGATGTGGATGAGCAAGCTGGAGGAGATTCTCACCGGGCGTTCGTCCGAGGACGTCCTGCAGGATCCCACCGGGCACGTCGTTGCCTCACGAGATGGCGGCGAACGGCTGATTATCGCGCTCACGACACGACTGCAGGACGCGCTGGCAGGCATTGATGACGATGCAGTCGACGCGACCGCCGCGCAATGGGCCGCACCCGATGAGTACTACGGCACCAGTACAGATCCGGAACTCGCCGCCGACGCACTCAGAGACCTGGTCCAGTTGGTGCGGACCGGCCGCGAGCGAGGCGAGACACTCTACTGCTGGGTCTGCGTCTGAGCCGAATCAGTCCAATGCCGTCCCGGACACGCACTTCGCGACAGAAGCGCGCATTCACGCCGAGCGCTGGCGATGCATAGATACGGCCTGGCAGGCCGGTCTACCCTGAGCCCAGCGGCCACCGCGCGATCTTTTGTTGTCCACACAACTCCAGATCATCGAGCGGTGGCCGTCACACATCCACGACGGCCACGCCGCAAGATCACGAACTGTCGCTGGAGTATTAGAGCACCTAACATGCCACCCGGGCGCTCTCCTCAGCTCAGCCTAGCTGGGAAAGCCCTTTCTGCAGATCGTCACCGTTCATCGCCGGAGCAATCTCCACCTCCGCGTTTAGTTCCCTGAAGAACGGCTCCGCGAATGGAGGAATGTCTGATGCATCCGGAAGATCGAACACCATAAACGCGGTCCGCTGCCCGTCGAAAGTCGTGAAGTGCATCGCCTCAGGCTTCCAGCGCTGCGCGGCACGCTGCATGACTGTGCCCAGGCTGCCGTCCTTGATCGCCTGGTTTCCCGACTCCACTGGCATAGTGATCCTGGCCATGACTCGCATGAATACCCCCCGATTACCTCAAGCTGTTTCATCAACGTAACAGATCATCGACTCTGTGCGATCGGCAGGCTGTGCCTACCGCGTACGAGCGACCGCCGAGGTCGTCAATCAAGACCGCCGCTCGTCGTGCCGGACGGCCAGGCGCCAGTGATAGGACGGTAGGACTGGTACGTTGCAGGACACCCGCTCATAGACATGTCCTGCGACCCAGCAAGCTGCAGTCAGCAACACGCCCGTCGCGCCATGAGCCTGAGTCCGGTCGCGTCGGACGCCTCGTACCGTGTTACGTTGAGCGCGCCACAGACCCTTTCCGCAGTCGGACGCGTCTGCCGTCGTCATGCGGGAGGAGCCGCAACTCATGCCACGTCTGTATGGTCCCGGGCACTTCACCGAGGACCCTTACTCACAAGTCGTTTCGCCCCACGGCATTCCGGTGGACGATCTGGCGCGCGCTCATCGGCAATGCCGTTCGACACCTGGACCTGGCTGTCTGAGGTTGCCCCGCTTTGACGGACAGGGCTGATGGCTTGGTCAGGTTACCTTTTGCATGGCCTCCTCCTCGTCATCCAGCCGGAGCGCTGCCACTCGATCTTGTCCGGCCTGCCCAGTCCGAGGGATCCCTCATGCTTCGCACCGTACGTCGATTACCGGCCACCGGACCCGATATCTTGACGGCCGTGGCTGATCCAGGACGTGCACCGCGCTGTGCCGGACGGGTACTGGTGCTGAACAGTGCCGACCGGGTGCTCCTGCTGCATGGATTTGATCCAGTCCGGCCCGATGAGCCCTACTGGCTGGTCCCAGGCGGCGGCGCCAATCCGGGCGAGAGCCTGGCCGAGGCGGCCGCGCGCGAGCTGCGCGAGGAGACCGGGATCTCGGCCAGTCCCGGCGAGCTCGGCGAACCGGTCTGGCATGAGGTAACCGAATTCAGCTTCGCCGGGATCGCCTACCGGATGGAGCAGGACTTCTTCCTGCTCAAGATCGCAGCGGCCGAGGTGTCGACGGACGGGATGGAACCCGACGAACGGGAGTACAGCATCGGCCACCGCTGGTGGTCTGTGGCCGAGCTGGCCGCTGCCACCGAGCCGTTTTACCCCGTTGCCCTACCCGAGCTGCTCGCCCGGATCAGCTGACTGAGCGAAGTTCATGCGAGCCTTGGCGGCCCGTATGGCACCACCGGCCATGGTCACACCGCGGGCTACCGCCGCCACCAGCCGCTCGGCCTCTGAGGTTGCCCCCGCTTTGACGGACAGGGCTGATGGCTTGGTCAGGCTGCCTTTTGCATGGCCTCCTTGGTGGTTGCGGCCTCGAATTCGGCGGGGCTGAGGTATCCCAGGCTGCTGTGCAGCCGGGTGCCGTTGTACCAGCCGATGTACTCGACGACGGCGCGGCGGGCGCCGGCGCGGGTGGGCCAGGCTTGCAGGTCGATGAGTTCGCCCTTGATGGAGCCGAAGAAGCTTTCCGCCAGGGCGTTGTCCCAGCACTGGCCGGTGCGGCCGTGCGACAGGGTTACCTGACATTCGGCGGCGAGGGCGGCGAAGTCGCCCGAGGTGTACTGGCAGCCGCGGTCGGAGTGGAAGATCACTCCGGGTGCGGGTTCGCGGGCAGCGATGGCATTGGCCAGCGCGTCGCAGATGAGCTCGGTGCGCAGGTGCTCGGCCATCGCGTAGCCGACGACGCGGCGCGAGGCAATGTCGATGACGGTGGCCAGGTACAGCCACCCTTCCCAGGTGCCGATGTACGTGATGTCACCGCACCAGCGGCTGTCGACGTTCGCGGCATCGGCGGTGAAGTCGCGGCGGATCTTGTCTGCCCGCGCGGCCGCGGCCGGGTCGGCGATGGTCGTCTTCTTCCACCGTTTCGCGGCCCGGCCCCGCAAGCCACTGGCCCGCATGATCCGGGCGACCCGCTTGCGGCCGTGCCGGTGCCCGCGACGGACCAGTTGCGCATGCACCCGCGGGGCGCTGTAGCGGCCCTTGGACTCCTCGTGAACAGTCTTGATCTGCCCGGCCAGTTCGGCGTCCTGCTGCTCGCGCCGGCCCGGCCCTGCCAGATGCTGGTAGAAGGCGGCACGGGAGACCTTCAGCAGCTCGCACGCCCGCTTGACGTTGCGCCTGCACGCCTTCTCCGCCTCGACGAACGGGTAAATGTTCACCGGGTCTCCTTGGCGAAGAAAGCCGTCGCCCGCTTGAGAATCTCCACGTCCTCACGGAGCCTGCGGTTCTCCCTGCGCAGCTCGGCGAGTTCCTTGCGCTCCTCCGTCGTCAGGCCACCGTCGCTGAACGTCCCGGCATCCCGCCCGGCCTGCTTCACCCATTCGCGGACCGCGGTCTCGGTCAGGTCGAAGTCCCTGGCCACCTGGCCCACCGACCTGTCGCCGCGCTGGCACAGCTCAACGATCTCGGCCTTGAACTCCGGGGTAAACGAGCGGCGCTGCCGGGGCTTCTTGCTACCCATGCTTTCCATAGTCGGACATCCTCCCGGGGACAACCCCTGATGATGGATGTCCGTCAAAGCGGGTCAGGCTCAGGCTGCACTATGGCTCGGTCAGGTGCCGGACGCCATGTAGGCCGCCAGGATGTAGCCGGGGTGGCGGGCGAGCTTCTTGCGGGCCTGGTCGTATCGCATCGTGGTGCGCGGGCCGGCATCGAGTCACGCTGACCGCGGCATGAGCGGGCGCTACGAAGGGGTTAGCGCTGGCCTGTTGGCGACTGACACTGCCTGGTAGGCCACTCGGGCCTAAGGACTCCGTACATGGCGCCGTCGCTGCGGGTCCCATCGCTGATTACCCCGTACCCGCGCATGACCCCCTCAAGCTGGAATCCCAGGCGCTCCAGCACTGCACGCATCGCGGTGTTGCCAACATCTGTGCCTGCCTGTACTCGGGCAGCCTTGGCCGTGTCGAACAGCCACGTTGTCAGCAAGTCAACGGCCTCGGCACCGTACCCGCTGCCACGGTCTCGCGGCTGGTACAAGATCACGCCGACTTCATAGACGCCGGCTGGGAGTGTTTGCGCCGGGCGGGTTCGGGCTTGGATGGTGCCGATAAGCCGCCCATCGCGGTCAATCGCCAGATCGAGGCAGCCTCGCCACAGTCGACCTGAACGATGCATCCGTCGGCGGAACTGCTCCGAGAACTGGGGGCGGCGATCTTCTGGCCGACGACGCGGGTGGGCAGCTTCATCCTGTTGCGCCAGCCCCTGCCAAGCGCTATCAACCTCGTCAGCCCTGAACGGGCGGAGCCGGATCAGTTGTCCCGCAAGATCCACCAAAGATCGGCCAGGGGCCGCAGCGACGTTACCCGATCTGCCGTTAGCGTCCCGCGTTCTGGAGGACATAACCACTTCCTCGGCTAGCCGCTGGGTCATTGATGTGTGTTGCCGTACCGCCAATATCCTCCGGCTCGGCCACTGGGTAAAGCACTCCTGGTGCCTGACTCAGCTCACGATCACGACTCCAGATACGCGGGTTCGCTGTGCAGCATGACCATGTGCCTGGGCCAACGCACTACTTTCATGCATGAGCGCGTGCGTCCGCAAACTGTCGCCCAGGAACCGGAACCAAGGTGTCAAGCATCTACCGGGATCCCACAGATCAGTGCCGCGCAGATTCACAGTCAAGCTACGGTCAGACGACCTCGAAGGGGGTGACGATGATCTGGAATCACGTGGCCTGCCTGCGGATTCCGAGTGGAGCTGAGGGGATTCGAACCCCTGACCCCCTCCATGCCATGGAGGTGCGCTACCAGCTGCGCTACAGCCCCTTTTCGCCGAATCCACTTTGTCGTGGCCCGGCATCAGCGAGTCAGTGTACATGAGAACCGGGGCCGGCCGGACCGGTGCCGCTGCCTCCCGTTCCGCCTCGCAGCTGGCCAGCGGCCGGCCGAACCTCAGCGCGTCCTTCGCTGTGTACCGAGAGGATGTCGCGGATCGCCCGGTTGCAGGGCGTTGACACGCTCAGCCGCGCTCCGCGCTCGACCACATCGCCGCTGAGCCAGTCAACTTCGAGGCGGTTGCCTCGTTCGAGGTCGTGTTGCATTGACGACGTCATAGTGGCGGGCAACTGGTTGGTGAAGGCAAGTCGCTCATCGGCGTAACCGGCAGGCAGCTGGACCCTTTGGGCGCGGCCGACCTGCACGACCTCTTGCATGACGTCGTGCAGGAACGCCCGCGAGCGCGGATGGTCGCGGATTGGGCCGATCGGCGTGCGCGCCAGGCTTGTCGTCCCGGCGACCCCGACCAGGAAGACAAACTTCTCCCAGATTGTCTGCTCGATCCGCTCGCTGATCTCGGCATCGATGCCGCTGTCGGCGCAGGCATCGCGGAACTGCCGGACTCGGGGTGACAGCGATCCGTCGTACTCGCCGAACACCAGCTTCTGCAGAGTGCCGGAATGACGGATGAGCCCTGGCTCGGCGATGGTCGCGGCGATGTAGCAGACGCCGCCGATGATGTGCCCGGCACCCAGAGCCTGGCGCAGGATGTCGTCTTTCACGACGCCGTTCTGGAACGACACCACGCCCGTCGAAGGCCCAAGCAGCGGCTTGATGGCTTCGGCCGCTTCCACGGTGTCCCACAGCTTGACGGTGAACAGCACCATATCAACGGGGCCGATGCCGGCCGGCTGATCGGTGACTTTGATGTCTGGGAGGTGCACGTTGCCGAGCGCACTCTCCACGCGGAGCCCGTGGGCGCGCAGAGCCTCCAGTTGCTGCCCCCGGGCCACGAACGCCACATCGTGACCGGCCTGAGCCAGCCGGGCACCGAAGTAGCCGCCCACGGCGCCTGTGGCCATCACAGCGATCCGCATGAAGCCCCTTCCGTGGTAACTGCTGTGCTCCCGGCCGCCAGCCTTTCAGAACTTTGAGCTGAGACTTCAGCCGCCTTCGGTCTGATCGGTCTGCTAGCCGCTGACCATTTGCATATGGTTCGGCCCGGGTTACAGGTAATGTCATATTGTGCGGGCAATGCCGCTTGTTATCCTCGCTGCGGTTGCCGTAGCGGTGGCAGGATGTGCCGGCACTGTCGCGGCCCGGCATCCAGCAGGCGGACCAGCGCGAGTTGCCGACAGCGCGGCGCCGGCGCCTGGCCATCCGTCAGTGCCGGTCACGGGGCGGCTGGTGCTGTAGCGGACAATGGCAGCAGGGCGGATGCTGAGCGCACAGGTCATCGTCGAGAACAACACCGGGCACGCCATCAATGTGACCGGGTGCGAGGTGATCTTCCAGGTCCTTCTGGCCAGTGCCGCGTACCGCCAGGACGGGGCCGCACTGGGCTGCGCCCAAGGGTTTACGATCCCGGTCGGCAAGTCCAGCTACCCGGCACCGATCCATACCACCTACGACGGCTGCGTTCAGGGCGCGCCGCGCGACGGCGTGCTCTCCTGCCTGCCCGGCCCGAACATTCTGCCGCCGCTTCCGCCGGGTGACTACCAGGCCACGCTGGTGCAGTTCACCAAGCTCTTCACGGAACCTCCCCCGATCGCGATCCGCATCACCAGTTAGCGGGGGCCGGCGGCCAGGACCTCGACCGGCTCGGGGTCGGTGTCCGGGAGCGTTCCGACGTTGTGCTCCAGCAGGCGCCAGAAGCCTGCACGCCGGCCAAGCACCGACCAGGCGCAGTTCGCGAGCGGCCCAATCACGCGAGCGCGCTCAGGCAGCCCGAGCAGCCGGGAGATGCCCAGGTTGATCGCCGCGCCGTGGCTGACCAGGACACCCAGAGAGCCGCTGTCCAGACTGTCGGCGATCCGGGTGAACGCTGCGGCGACCCGGTCGGCGACGGCCTCGACGGGCTCGCCATCCGGCGGGTTCCATGTTCCGTAGTCGGCGGGATACCTGGAGCGGATCTGGACGTCGGTCAGGCCCTCCCACGCACCGCCGCCGCGCTCGCGCAGGTCCTTGTCTGTCTGCAGCGGCAGCCGGGCCAGCCGGGCCAGGTACTCAGCCGTCTGCGAAGCGCGGGCCAGGTCGGAGGAGAAGATCGCAGCTGGATGCATGGCGGCGAGGTACCTGGCAGCGCTCCGCGCCTGCTCGCGGCCGGTCGTATCCAGTGAGACGTCGGCGTGGCCCTGAAACCGGCGCTCAGCGTTCCAGGCCGTCTGCCCGTGCCGCCAGAGCACCAGCCGGACCACGTCGTCCACGGTGCGTTCGGGCCCTGCGCCCGGGGCGCGAGCCTGGCCGGCTGCCACGATCAGCGTGGCCCTCGATCGGAGGACTTCGAACGGGCCGGGCCACCTGCTCCCCCGGCGACGGCAGGCTCAGGCAGCGGTATCCGCGGGCAGTCCTTCCAGAGCCGCTCCAGGGCGTAGAACGCACGCTCCTCGGCGTGCTGCACATGGATGACGACATCCATGTAGTCGAGCAGCACCCACCGGCCCTCGCGCTCGCCCTCGCGGCGTACTGGCTTGGCGTCCGCACGGCGCAGCTTCTCCTCGATCTCGTCGACGATCGCCTTGACCTGGCGGTCGTTCGACGCCGAGCAGAGAAGGAACGCGTCAGTGATGACGAGTTGCTCGCTCACGTCGTACGCGATGATGTCTGTGGCTAGCTTGTCTGCTGCTGCAACCGCGGCGATCTCCACCAGCTCGACGGCCCTCTGGGTGGCTGTCACGTGCGCTGCTCGTCCTCCTCGGCTCCAGGCTCGCCCTCGTGTCCCGGCAGGTCTCCCGCCTGGCACGGGCCGCTGTGTTCAGCGTATCGCCGAATGCCCGCTAAGCCGCCAGGCTGGCCGGCGTCCTGCTGCCGGTAAAGCTTCCGCTTCGAGATGTATTGCACGATCCCGTCTGGCACCAGGTACCAGATGGGCACGCCCGCCGCGACCCGCTCCCGGCACGTGGTCGACGAGATCGCGAGCGCGGGGATCTCGATCAGGCTTACGTTGTCGTCTGGCAGGCCTGCGCCGCTCAGCCGGTGCCCTGGCCGGGTGCAGCCGACGAAATGGGCGAGCTTGAAGAGTTCGTCCGCATTCTGCCAGGTCATGATCTGCTCCAGCGCGTCGGCGCCGGTGATGAAGTAGAGCTCGGCATCCGGCCCGCGCAGCGCGGACAGCTCGCGCAGCGTGTCAATGGTGTAGGTCGGCCCTGGCCGGTCGATGTCGACGCGGCTCACCGAGAACCTCGGGTTGGACGCAGTCGCGATCACCGTCATCAGGTAGCGGTCCTCGGGCGCCGACACCTGGCGGCCGTCTTTCTGCCAGGGCTGCCCGGTGGGCACGAAGATCACCTCGTCGAGGGCGAGGAAGTGACCCACCTCGCTGGCCGCGACGAGGTGCCCGTAGTGGATCGGGTCGAAGGTGCCGCCCATGACCCCGATTCGCTGCGGATCCTTCCCAGCGCTCATACTCGCGACTTTAGAGCCCGAGTGAACACCGGGTGACGGCCGGCGGTCCCGTCGGCCACGGTGAACGTCAAGCCGACCCCGCTAACCGGCGACGATCGTGAGCACCGTCCACGCCCCGATGGCGATGCGATCCCCGTCACTCAGCGGCACCCGGACGCCGGTGCTGATCTGGCCACCGTTGACCATGGTGCCGTTCTCCGACCCTGGGTCAACGACCGACCAGCTGCCGTTCGGCTCGGCGACCAGGATCGCGTGCATATGCGATACTCCCGGGTCCAGCGGTGGCCCGGTCAGGTCGATTTCCGGCTCAAGCCCGCGCGAGACGCTGCGCCGGCCAACCCGCATCTCCCTTCCCTGCAGCCGGAACCGCCGCTCGGGGCAGTACCCGGGGAACTGGATCGCTGCCGCGTCTGGCCCGCCCATGGCAATGACCCGGTCGTAGTAGGAGCGGTCCGCGGCGACCACAGCGCTCCACGGCACCGAGCCCGGGGCGCGGAACTCGCCTGGTCCGCCGGAAGCCTGGCCTGGCGGGCCACCGAACTGGCCGGACGGCAGGGATCCGGGCATGGGTAGCCCGGCCGGCGGCCCGCTGGGCGGGGGTCCAGGCAGACGCGGCCCGGGCATAGGCGAGCCGGGCATGGGCGGAGGCTGGGGCATGGGCGGAGGCTGGGGCACGTAGCCCGAGGGCGGGTAGCCGGGCGGCGGCGGGCCCGGTACCGGAGGACCGCCAGGAGGCGGGCCCCCCATCGGGGGACCGGCAGGCGGCGGGCCGCCCATCGGCGGGCCAGGCGGGCCCCCATCGGCGGGCCGCCCATCGGCGGGCCGCCCATCGGCCGGCCACCAGGCGGGGGTCCCGGGGCGCCAACCGGGGCAGCCCCCATTGGCGGCGGACCCACAAGTGACGCAGCCGGCCGGTGCCCGACCGGCACCGGGGTGTCGGGAAGACCCCAGTCTGGGCCGCCCGGGCCTGGGCCAGCGCCCGGCGGCATTGGTGGCAACGGCGGCAGCGGCCGCAGCTCACCCGCGTAGTCGTACCCGCATACCTCGCAGAACTGCCCGGACCTGCCGGTCCCGCACTGCGGGCACACTGCGGCGGGAGGACCGGGAGCGGCCCCGGCCGGGGGCCCTGCCGGGGGTCCTGCCGGTGCCTGCGGTCCGATGCGCATTCCGCAGATATCACAGAAGTCCATGCGCACCGAGTAGTGATCGGCCGGGCAAGTTGGCATGGCAGCCACTCTCACTTCCTGGTCCTGACCGTCCTGGTTGACCTGGTATCGAGCGCCATCTCGTCGGCGTCGTCGACCTTGCTCTTCAGCCGCACCGTCCCGGTGGCAGCGTCAACCACGTCGACGACTTTGGCAAGTAGCTTTGCCGTGCCGGCATTCCCCGACTCCTCAGCGAGTGCGACAGCCCGGCCGAGCTTGGAAGCCGCGGTATCTTCATCCCCCCGCTTGCGCGCCTCTAGCCCTTCCTGGATGGCCTCAGCGAGCTCTGCCTGGCCGGTGTAATGAGCGACGTGCCCGTTGATCTGCGTCGACAGCGCCTCGTCGTCGGTCCAGATCGCCCGCATCAGCCCCTGTGCCAGTACTTCCGGGTGCGACTGGGGGCCGGCCACCAGGCTGACGCGCGCGGCGAGCATCTCCTGGCCGATGGCGGCCGATGCTACCCGCACGCACAGATGGTAGTCGCGGCTTTCGCCTGGGCCCCAGGCGCCGGTCGGGTAATAACCCTCCTGTGAGCCCGTCGGCGCCTCCCGGCCGGTCAGGTCGCTGACAGAGGGAGCGACCTGCTTCAGGAACCGGACAGACGCGTGCTGCGGCGTCCATACCCGCAGCGATACGTTGGCGACCTCCTTGCCCATGGAGGTTTCCATCATGACGGCGAAGTCATCGGCCAGCCCCGCCGGCTCGGGCACGATGTCGACGGTGCCGAGCAGGACGGTCGAGACCCGCCGGAGCTCTTCGACGACCCAGTCCGTGCCAACTCCCCTGCAGTCGCAGCTGAACATGCCCTCGCACGAGCCGATAGCCGCCTCGAGCTCGTAGCGGGGCTCGTGCTCGTTTTTCCCGTCGGTCAGCAGGATCGCATGCCGGAGCGCAGCTGGGTAGGTGCCGAAAACCTGCCGGGCCAGGCGCAGCCACTGCCCGATGGCGGTCCCGCCAGCAGCACGCAGGTGGCCAACGGCCTGTTTCGCCTGCTGCCTGGTTTTCTCGTCGGCGATCGCGAGGCGGCCATCCTCCGGGTAAACCGGCCATGCACCGTCATTCCCGGCGAGGACGCTGAACGCAACCCCGTCGTGGATCATGTCGATAGCGGCGCAAGTGGCCAGCCGCGCTTCTGCGATCTTGGTACTCGGGTACGCCATGGACCCGGAGCAGTCAATGATGATGATCTCCGCGCTGCCGTCGTCCTCGCTAACGGCAGGCACCGTGTCCTGGGCCGTCACCGTCACGATCGCGTTAACGTCCTGGCCGTTCGCTGGAAGGTACTCGTTCTGGTAGATATCGATGGCGAAGCCGGGCTGGCTCATGGCTGTTCCTCGTTCCTCTCGCAATGTCCTCAGCCGGAACCGGCCGAGGACCAGCCGCCGGGTTCCCCGAGGGGCGGCTCGACGTCCTCTGGGGGCGCCAGCGGGAACGGCATGAGCACTACGGTCACGTTGTCCATGCCGCCCGCCTCGAGCGCGAACTTGGTCAAGGTGACCGCCGCGTCGAGCGGGTCCGTCAGCGCCGCAGGCAGCGCGAGCGCGGCGAGCCCGGCCGCGTCCGGCTGGTAATTCCACAATCCGTCTGTGCACAGCAGCAGGGCGCCAGGGCCAGGCAGCTCGAACCTTGCCACGTGCGGGACCGCGTCCCGAAGGTCGGCTCCGAGCCACTGGGTCACCACATGAGCCTGCGGCAGCACAAGCGCCTCAGCCTCGGTGACCAGACCGGACTCGACCATCGCGGCAGCGGCCGAGTCGTCGGTCGTCAGCCGCTGCACACCCAGTTCAGGGCTGGCGCCGAGCCAGTAACCACGGCTGTCACCAAGCCAGCACAGCGTCACGTCACGGCTGGTCAAGACCGCGGTGACAAAGGTGGCGGCTGGCGAATCGGCGGCCGACCCGGCCAGCACGGCCAGTGCCTCCCGGGCGGACTCGACCGCTCTTATGCCGGCGAAGCCGGCGTCCGCGCCCGCCCGCAGCTGCTCAAGCGTGACCCGGACCAGTGCCGCGGCAGCGGCCCGGGACGCCTCATCCGGGCGCGGCGAGCCGGACACGCCGTCGCACACGGCGGCCACCACCACCGGGCCCGCCCCTAGCCGCGCGGTCGCGAACCCCATCGCGTCTTCGTTCCGGCTATGCCGCAGGCCGCGATCGGTCACCCCGGCTACCAGGCCAAGGTCGAGCTCGCAATGGTCACGGTCTGAAGGCAGCTTGCGTCCGCACGACTCGCAGTAGCCGTCGATGCTGACCTGCGCAGACGGGCAGAACGGGCATGCGGCGGCGCGGCCGTGCGCGCTGCCGCTGACCACTCGGACCACGGTCTCGCGCTTCTGGGTCAGGTCCTCCCGGCACGCTTCGCAGAAGTTATGGTCGGGCTCGACTGGCCAGCCACAGGCCGGGCACGCACCAGCGGCCACCGGTACCGGGCCGGCCGTCACGACCATGTCCTCGGCCGGACCAGGTTCGCCTGGTCCACCAGCTCGATCCGCTGCCGGCCGTCGGTCGCCAGCCGTGCCTGTGCCCGGTAGGCGTGCTCAAGGCCGAAACGCAGCGAGCGCTCGTTGAGCTGGCAGCCAAGCAGCCGGGTCCCACCCGCGGGCTGCCCGGCCGCCACGCGTTCCAGCGCAGCGTGCAGTACCTCGGCGGTAAGCCGCAGCTGCTGGACTGGGTCGAGTTTCAGCAGCCCCAGCCGGCGTCCTGCCTGCTGCAGGTCATCAACTGAGACGCAGTTCTGGCCGCGACTGGGTGAGGCGTGCACTCGCACCGCGGCGATCTGCGCCGTTACGTGATGGCTGGACGTTTCCGGCACCGCGCCGAGAGCGGTGACCGCTCCAGCCCGGTCGCCCGCCTCGAGCCGTACTCTGGCCAGCCCGAACGAGGCGCTTACGTAGGAACGGTCAATGGTCCACACGAGCTGGAAATAATGTTCGGCGGCGGCAAGGTCACCCGCGATCTCGGCAGCGAAGCCGAGCGCCAGCTTCGGTGCCAGCTCCCCAGGCAGAGCGTCGTAGACGGCGTCGAACTCGGCCCGGGCTTCGCCAGGACGCCTTTCCGCGAGGTACCACAGCCCCTGGTACCAGGTGGTCCGCCAGTCCCCAGGATCGCTGGCTGCCAGGCCATCCAGCACACGCTGAGCATGGGCCAGCTCACCGCCGACGATGCAGGCACGGGCGAGCGCTAGCTGTGTCTCGGCGGACTCGGCGACTTCTGGCGGCGTTCCCTGAGCCCCCCGCGCGGCGGCCCACAGCGCTGAGGTCCGCTGCTCGGGCTCCAGGGTGCTGAGAGTGGCCAGGAAACCTGCAGCCGGGTCAGCGCTGTCCACCTGGGGCACCGGCAGCCCGGCCACGATCTCGTCGGCTGACGGCGCGAAGCCGCTGGCTGCACCCGCGTTATTCTCCCGCACGGCCTCGCTGCCTATCGCCTGCAGCTCTGGACTGAACAGCGACGAGAACGCCGGCCGGGGCCTGCCGTCTGCGACGGCCACGACCTCGCGCAGCACTCCGGTGAGCTGCTCGGCCATCTCCTCGGCCGAAGCGAAGCGGCACGCCGGGTCAGGATGGGTCGCACGGCGCAGCGCCCGGAGGAACGACTCCTGCTCGGCGAGGAGCGGCACCGTGGCCGGGTCGGGCAGGCTGTGCGCGTGCATATCGGTCTGGAAGCCGGTGAACCTGAACGTCAGCACGGCGAGGGAGCGGCCGACGGTGTACAGGTCAGACGCTGGTGACGGTCCCATAGAAGCGATCTCGGGCGCCTGGAAGCCGATCGTGCCGTAAATCGGGCTGTCCTCATCGTCAATCCGGCGCACACCGCCCATATCGATGATCTTGACCTGCTCTTCGGTCTGGATCAGGTTGTCCGGCTTGAAATCGCAGTACACCAGGCCGCGGCTGTGCAGGTACCCGAGCGCGGGCAGCACCTCGATCGCGTAGGCCAGTGCGGCGGGCAGCGGCAGCGACTGGCTGACCCGGCGCCATTCGCCGAGGATCTCCTTGAGCGATTTCCCGCCCACGTATTCCATCACGATGTAGCCGGCTGCCTCGCCGGTCTGGCGGTCGGCGTGCTGCACGAAGTTGTAAACGTCGACGATGTTGGGGTGCTCAACCTCCGCGAGGAACCGCCGCTCGGCGACGGCCGCCTCCTGGGCGGCGGCGTCCCCGGAGTTGAGCAGACCCTTCAGCACCACCCAGCGGTTGCCGAGGTTGCGGTCGGTGGCCAGGTAGATCCAGCCGAGCCCGCCGTGCGCGAGGCATCCGACGACTTCGTACTGGCCCGCGACCAGTTCTCCGGGCTCGAGCTTGGGCGAGAAGGAGAACGAGCTGCCGCAGTGCGGGCAGTATCCCTCGGCCAGCCCGGGCATGCCGCTCCGGCCGCGTCCGACCGGGTTTTCACAGGTGCCGCAGAACCGGCGGTGCTCGGGTACGTGCGGATCAGTCAGCACTGCGGTGGCCGGGTCGCGCGCCGGGATCGGCGGGATCTCCACCAGCCCGGCACCCAGCCGTCCACGCCGTGACCGGCCGCTTCCTGGCCGCATACGGCGGGTCACGGTTGTCGCGGCTGGGTTACCAGCCCACGACGGGGGAAAACGGCGGGAAATAGCCGGAAGGTCGACCTGCTCCGGGGCCTGCGCCTCGGCCACTGGCGCGGCCAGCGGTCCGGCCCCCCACAACGGGGGCGGAGCCGGGGGCGAGCCGCCGCGGCCGGGAAACTGGCCCGGGGGCGGGAGCGGCCCTGGGGCCAGGAACGGCCCGGGGTCCAGGTGGAGGGCGGGCTCCGGGAACGGGTTATGGTCCGGGGCGAACCCGCAGACGTTGCAGTACCCGTCCTGAATCGTGCCGGTGCAGCCCGGCCGCTGGCACTCGCTCACCGTAGTTGTCACGGTCGTCTGCTCTGCTGCGCAAGTGCCAGGACCGCCTGCTGAAAGCTGGTCACCGCGTCCGCCGCTGCGGGCAGGTCGCACGGCGCCGCCCAGAGCAGGCTCCTGGCCCGCTCATGCAGCGCGGCCAGCTCACGATTCTCCGCGCCGGCGATCTGTGCGCCCCGCGCGCGGTAGGCGTCCAGCAGGCCGCGCAGCTCGTCCCGCCGGTCGAGCAGGCTCGCCGCTTCTCGTTCGGCCTCGCGGCAGCGCTGTGCCTCGGATGCTGCCTGCTCCTCGATGACATCGATCTCTGACAGCAGCCGGGTCCAGCGGCCAGCCGCCCGGAGCTTTTCCAGGGTAGCCAGCCGATCGGTCAGCCCGCCCACGTCCGGCAGCTCGGGCAGCTTCTCCACGGCGATCTTGACAGCAGAACGCTGGCGTGCCGCCTCTGCATCCTGGCGAGCGTTCTGCGCAGCGACGACGGCCGCTGTCGCCGAGGCGATCCGGGCGGTGGCGTCCTCGCGCACCGTGCTCAGCTCGGCGACCCTGGACGTCACAACGGCCGTGTCCTTCTGCAGCTGGTCAAACCGCACGCCGTCAAGCGCGCTGCCCCGCCACAGCGCGAGCGGATCGACGTTCAGCAGCTCGCGCAAGCCGGCGAGATCCTGCTGCGCCACCTGCAGCGCCACCTTCAGGTCGTCATCCTCGAAGCCCTCGGTCTCGCGCTTCGCCTCCTCAAGCCCGGTATCGGCCTGCTGCAGCCGCTCAGAAGCCTGGTTCCAGGCGTTCTCAGCAGCGTTGACGACGTCCACGATTTGGGCGTAAGCGCTTTTCATCTGGTCCACTGCCTCGGCCAGCGTGAGATGGGCCTCGCCGCCGCCGGTCAGCTCCCCGCGAGTACGTGGGGAGCTGGCTGCGGCCAGCAGGACCGACGCTCCGGTGAGCAGTTCGGTAACCTCCCCGAGCCGGGGACCTGGCTTGCGGATCCGCCCGGTCATCTCGGCTGCGCGGTCCACGACCGTGGAGTACTCGGCGAACAGCTGCCACAGCGCGGCCAGGTCGGCGGAAGCGGCGTCCCATCGCCGCTTGCTCACGCCGGTCAGGCTCGCTCCGGCCAGCAGCCGCTTGCCGAAGCTGCGGTCCAGGTCGAGCAAGTTCTCCCTGATAGTTTCCTGCTCGGCGACGGCCGCGGTCACCGCCGCCTTCGCCTCCGCGTATGTCAGCACGGTCGTCATCGTTCAGGCCCTGTCGCTAGTGCTCAAGCATCCACTGTTACCCGCGGTACTCCTCAAGGCGGCGGTTCAGCCCCCAGGCGCAGCCAGCTGCCATGAGCAGCGACGCCGTGAGGAGTCCCGCCTCCAGCCCGGCGAACGTGCCAGCGCCCGCGGACGCGCTGGACTTGAAGGCGATCTGGTCTGCCGTGATCGCCTCGCCGAGGTCAATCTCCAGTTTGTTAAACCCCGCAGCTGAGCTGCCCGGCCCAGTGCCGAGTACCAGCTGGGTCTCGGCAGCATAGTTCGCCGCGACGTCCAGCTGGTAGACCTTCTGGTTGGCCGCGTACCACACCTGCGCGTCGCGCTCGGCCGCGGCAACTTGCGCGGCACCCGGCGAGCCGGCCGAAGAGGCGGCCGCGCTGCTCAGCAGCGAGCCTGGCCCCGGGCCGAGCTCTCCCCGGACCAGCTGGAAGTTTTGCTGGAACGACGCGTCACCGCTGCGTGAGATCAGGTTCAGCAACTCGTCCCCGCGTCCCTGCGCCGCCGCAATTTCTGCCTGGGAGAGCGTCTCCGCCGGGGCAGCGCCACTGCCCACCCCGCTCCGCAGATCCGTTCGTGCCACCAGGAACGCGATGATCAGCCACACCGAGCAGAGCAGTAGAGCCGCGGACGCGACTAGCAGGCCGTAGTTGATCACCCGGTGAGTCCGCCGCGTCAGCCACCGCTGCGTTCTGTACATGACGAGCCCGGTGACGGCTGCGAGCAGGAGCGTGGCGATGATCCACGGCAGCCCGGTTGCGCCGGTGCTGGCCGCGGCCAGCCTGGCGTTCTCGTGCAGGTAGCTGCTTCGCGCCTCCGGGAGCAGGGTGAGGTGCATCTCCTCCGATGCCACCTGGAGGAACGAGCCGCCGGTGAGCGGGAAACCCAGCGCGTAGTCGGTCTGGGCCTCGGCGACGTCACCGGTGTAGACGGGCAGCCCGGCCGAGATCGCGGCAAGGCTGGCATCCAGTGCGTCATCCTCACCAGGCTGGACAGCCGCCGCGGCCACCTTGAGGTCAGACAGGTCGGAGGCGGCCTGCGCGATGTCTGCCTGGTAGCGGTCACGCGCGGTCAGCGGCTCCTGCGGCCCGGACAGGAACGCGGTCGTCACCGTGACGTCTGCGTCCGACAGCGACTGGTACAGCTGCTGTGCCCGCAGGCTGAGCGGCTCGCTGGCCGACACCACATCGCCGGCCGCCGCGGCGTGGTCGTTCACCGTCCAGGCCCCGAGGGCACCCCAGGCACAGCACAGCGCTACCAGCGTGCCGACAAGTGCCCGCAGCTTGACCGGCGCCGGAGCGCGCACGAGCCAGCCCACAGGCCCGCGGCGTGCGAGGTGGGTCGGCGGTGAGCCCGCCGGCGGGGCTGCCACGTGCCGTGTTGGCAGCGGTGCCCGAAGCGCCACGACCTCACTCCCTTCCGGCGCAGCTAGCCGATCCTGGCGATTTGCGCGTCCGACAGCGAGACCACTGGACCAGGCAGCGGCTGGAACCGAACCTGGTCGAGGTAGGACGCGGCGTTCCCGGACGTGATCGCCCAGTGCAGGAAGGCCTTGATGTCGCGTGCCGTGACCGCGCTCGGCTGACTGGTGCTCACGATCGCGTACTCGTAGTTGACGATGGGATAACCGCCCGGGTCGGGGCCGTTGACCATCGAGATCGTCTCGTTCTGGGGCGTGGACGACACGAAGGTCGACACCTCGGCACTGATGGAGGTTGCCGTCGGCAGCAGGTACTGGCCCGAGTCGTTGGCAAGCTGGGCCTCGCCGAGCCCTCCGTCCAGCGCCTGCGACAGGTAGCTGATGCCGATATACGCGACGCAGCCCGGCGTCGCCTGGCAGCCGGCGACCATGCCGCTGTTTCCCTTCTGCGCCAGCGCTCCCGTGACCGCCGGCCAGGCCACCGTGGTTCCGTAGCCGATAGCCGCGTTCCAGGCCGGATCGTGCATGGACAAGTAGCTGGAGAACAGGAACGTGTCACCTGAGCTGTCGCTGCGGTGCAGCGGCACTACCCGGGTACCGGGCAGGGCCACGCCGGGGTTGAGCGCTGCGATTGCCGGGTCATCCCATCTCGTAATCAGGCCCTGGTACATCTGCGCCAGCACGGCGCCATCCAGCTTGAGATGCACTCCCTGGCCGAGGACGGGCAGGTTGTAGTCGACCTGCTGGGCCGAGATCGCCAGCGGGATATTCAGCAGGCTCGGGTTCTTCACCAGGTCGCCGCTGGACAGGTAGGCGTCGGACGCACCAATGTTTACGGTCCCGGCTGAAGCGTCGGCGATGCCAGCGCCGGATCCCGTCGCCGCGGTCGTTATCGTCAGCTGCGGGTACTGGTGGTGGTATCCGGCAGCCCACGCCGCCAGCAGCGGGTACAGCAGCGTGCTGCCGCTCTCGGACAAGGACACGGCCCCAGGTGCGGGCGATGACGGAAGGATGCCGCCAGCGCTCGCTGCGGTGGCCGTCACGCCCGGGGAGGTCACCAGCCCCTGGCCAGCCCCGCTGCTGCATGCGGCGGCCAGCACCAGCGGAATGGCAGCTGCCACAGCGAGCAGCATCCGGGGTCGAGGGGGCACCGACCAAACTCCTTTGCCCGTTGCCGGCCACAATCTTGCAGGCATATCATCGCGCTCGCGGCAAAGGGTACGCGCTCGTTCCGGCTACATGCCCCGGCTCCTGCTGCCCCACGGCAGCGTCGCGCCCGATCCCGCATCCCGTCCGGTGACACCTACTTTGTGCGCTTCTATGCATAGACGCTAGCGGCGGACAAGGCAAGTTCGGGCATTAAGAAACGGTTATTAAAACACGGCTAACAATGGAACAACAACTAAACTAGCGATGACGCTGCTGCCTGACTGGACAACCCGGGTACCGAGGGACAGCTGCCAGCCCTCAATGCCGCGCCAGCACAGGCCCCGGACTGGGCCTGCTGCCGGTCCGGCCAGCCCCTGGCACCGGCCTGCTGCCTGGTCCGGCCAGCCCCTGGCACCGGCCTGCTGCCTGGTCAGGCCAGCCCTGGCACCGGCGGGTCGCCGCCCGCCCACCGCCGCACCCGCACTGCCTTTCCTACCTCACTGCGGGGGACAGTCCCGGCCGCGAGCACCTGCACGCTGACACCGAGCCCGAGTGCCTCGCGCAGCCGTGACTCGATGGCGGCTGCCTCGGGGAATGGCCCCGGGCTGTCCGTTCTGTATTCAATGCAGGCAAGCAGCTGAGACGGGTTCCTGCGTTCATCGACGACCAGCAGGTAATCAGGCGCGAGCGCCCGGTGGGCGAGCAGCACCCGCTCCACCTCGCTCGGGTAGACGTTGACCCCGCGGATCACCAGCATGTCGTCGCGCCGCCCGGTGACCTTGCTCATCTTCACCAGGGTCCGGCCGCACTCGCACGGCCCGCGGCGCAGCGCTGCGATATCGCCGGTCCGGTAGCGCAGCAGCGGCAGCGCCTCCTTGGTGACGGTGCTGAAGACCAGCTCACCCGGCGTGCCGTCCGGCACCGGGTTGCCGTCAGCGGGGTCGATCGCCTCGACCACGAAGTGGTCCTCGTTGACGTGCAGCCCGTCTGCAGCCTCCAGGCACTCCGAGGCCACGCCAGGGCCGATAACCTCGGACAGCCCGTAATTGTCGAGAGCCGGAATGCCGAGCAGCTCCTCGATCCTGGCCCGCATGGACTCGGTCCACGGCTCGGCGCCGAACAGGCCGGCCGACAGGCTCAGCCCGGAGCCAGGGCCGAGGCCGGCGTCGGCCAGCGCCTCGCCCAGCCTGATCGCGTACGACGGCGTGCAGCACAGGATGTCCGGCCGCAGGTCGCGCAGGAGCGTCAGCTGCCGGGCGGTCATGCCGCCGGATACCGGGATCACCGTGGCGCCCAGCTCGAGCGCTCCCTGATGGAAGCCGAGGCCTCCGGTGAACAGGCCGTACCCGTAGGCGTTGTGCACGATGCTGCCGGGCCCGCCGCCGGCCGCGGTGAGCACCCGGGCGCACATCCTCGCCCACAGCTTCAGGTCGGCGCGGGTATAGCCGACAAGCGTGGGACGCCCGCCGGTGCCGCTGGACGCGTGCAGTGTGACGACGTCGGACAGCGGGACCGCGAACATGCCGTACGGATACCCGCGCCACAGGTCGTCCTTTGCCGTCATGGGCAGCTGGCTCATGTCGCCGAGCGCAACGTCAGCGCCGCTGGTCACGCCGGCCTCGCGCAGTCGGCCTGCCTGGACCCCGCCAGCGGCGAGCAGCCGGTCGATCAGCGTACGCAGTCGATCCTGCTGCAGATCAGCGCGCTGCTCCGGTGGCATCGACTCAGCCCCGGGCTCGAACAGGCGTGCCGCCCGCTGTTGCTTCATGCTGGATTCTCTCCCGCATCGAGATAGGCCGCGTTTGGCTCTACCATGTGCACATGACAACTGTGCCTGACCGCTCCCGGGTACGCCTGCCCGGAATCAGTTCCCGTGCGTATGAGCATCCCGCAGACCGCTCCGCCCTGGTCGCGCTGCGCAAGCTCACCGGCTTCGACGTCCTGTTCCGCCGCCTGGCCGGGCTGTTCAACGACCGCAGCCTCCGGCTGATGTTCCTGGCCAGCTCGGTC
The DNA here is from genome assembly GCA_963815375.1 of uncultured Actinomycetota bacterium. Lineage (GTDB taxonomy): Bacteria > Actinomycetota > Actinomycetes > Streptosporangiales > Streptosporangiaceae > JASHPR01. Next base: position 264,215 of record CAWFGX010000003.1, read on the forward strand.
CGGGCATCAGAGGAGCAGTTCCCGGCGCTGTACCAGTCGATGCTGGACGGCTGCTACATCCTGGACCTGGACACCGTGCCTGAGCTGTTCATCAGCCAGAGCCCGATCGTCAACGCGATGACCCTGGGCGCCGACAAGCCGTTCATGGTGATCACGACAGGCACGGTCGACCTGATGGACCCCGAGGAGATTCGGTTCATCATCGGGCACGAGCTAGGGCACGTGCTGTCTGGTCACGCGGTCTACCGGACGATGCTGTTCCATCTCATCAACCTGGCCGCGCGGGTGGCCTGGTCGCCGATCAGCATCGCGATCAAGGCCGTGGTCTGGGGTCTGGAAGAGTGGTACCGCAAGTCCGAGCTGTCCTGCGACCGGGCTGGCCTGCTGGCCGGGCAGGACGTGGAGGCGGCGCGGCGCGCCCTGATGAAGACGGCCGGCGGCTCCCGGATCAGCGAACTCAGCCACGACGCGTTCCACCAGCAGGCGCACGAGTACGACGCCGTCCCCGACCTCCGCGAGGGCCTGCTCAAGCTGCTGCAGCTACAGGGCAACACGCACCCGTTCGCTGTCACCCGGTTCGCCGAGCTGGACCGCTGGGCCGCTGAAGGCAGCTACCGCGACATCCTGGCCGGCAACTACCCGCGCCGCGAGGACGACGCCACCGCCTCCATCGGCGACGAGATCAACGCGGCCGCCAAGTCCTACCAGGACTCCTGGAACCGGTCAGCCGACCCGCTGATCGGGGCGGTCCGCGGGGTCGCCGAGAGCGCGGTCGGGGCCGGGCAGCGCCTGTTCGGCAACTTCGGCCGGCGCGACGGTGACGGCGACGACAGCAGCGGTGGGAGGAGCGAAGACTGACGCTGCCTATGCCCAGCTGTGGATAATCCTGTGGATGGGCCGGTGGAAACACTGCCAAACGCGGGGGATAATGGCAGATGTCCTGTGGACGACTAAAGAATCTTGAAACTGCTTCCGGAAAACCCTTGTGCCTGGTCAGGCAGAGGCTGTAGAAATTCATCACCGCCGCACGACGGAGGCTAACCCGGGGACTTCCCGGAACAGCCGGTGGGCCGGGAAACCGGCGCTTCGGGCGCGCATCTGGAGGGCGGTGGCGGTCTGGCGGTGCTGAGCAGCTGAGCAATCGGCTAGTTGCGCGGCCGGTCCGGGCGAGGCCCCTGCATCTCATACATGTGGGGGCCTCTCCTTTTTGCGCTATGGCTTTCGCCCGCATCCGGTTGCTCGCCCGCGAAATCCGCTCGCTGCCCCGCCGAATGGCTCCTGGTGCTGGGCGGAGACCCAGGCCCAGATCGACGGGCGATCAGCTTCGCCGCAGCCTGCAAGGCCCTGGCCGTGCACGATGCCGGAACCAGAAGTCACGCTTTGCCGGGCAGGGCCTGCCGCCACGGGGTCATATTCAGCCCCAGGTACCGTTGCGCCGTGCCGGAGAGAGTGGCTTCAGTCCAGTACGGGTGACCGGGCGGCGGGAAGCCGAAAAGCGCGAGCTGCCGTGGTGTCGCCCGGTGCGCGAACCGGTACCACTCGAGTTCGTGGCTGCGGTTGGCCCAGGGCATCCGCTGGCCCCACTCGGCACCGGCCGGCCGGTAGGCGAGGTGGATGGTGTAGCGGGCGCCGCGGGGCAGGGTGAGGGATGTGCCGCGATGGAAGGTCCCCGGCGCCCAGGCGACGACCGTGCCCGCTGGCCCGGCGGCGCGGACCTCAGCATCGTAGAGATCCGGGCTTGCGGCGGTCTCGACCCAGCCTCCTCCGCCGTCGGCGGCGCCTTCGCGCGGGTACCAGTTCGGCTTCGCGGGCAGCCCCGTCGTCCGGGTACGGGACAGCATGCTCGGCGGCCCGAGTTCCTCGGGGACGTCGACGAGGTAAACGAACATCTCCAGCTGCCAGAACCGCGGGTCATCCGACGCAACCATCAGCGTGTGGTTGAGATAGTCCCGGTGCAGCGGCTGGTCGTAGTCGGCGGCGCCGGTGTACTTCGCCCACGCCTCGGCCGAGGAGATCCGCAGGTCTCTGTCTGCGAGCAGGACTTCCGCGAGGTCAATGACGCGGTCGCTCACGGCCACGAGACTGAGCTCGGCGCTCATGAACGGGAAGGTGTCGATCCCCGCCCACTCGTCCACTGTGAACCTGTGTCGCCGCTCGTCGGTACCGTCATGGAATCCCTCGGCGGTGGGGTACATGACCGGCAGCTCGTCGAGCGCGGGTTTCAGCTCCGCGGCCGGGACGAACCCGGGAAGAATCACGAACCCGTGGGTCTGCCACTCCTGCGCGGCGCTGTCGAGATCCATAGCAGCAGCCTCCCGCGCATCTCCCCTCCGCCCCAACGGATTTTTTCGCACCCCGCAGCCAGGCCCCGACCGCGCGGTCCTTCCCTGGAGCCGCAGGGCGTTGTCAGGCTGGTCGTGGGCGTTCTGCCGTGGTTAGTGCAGCAGCCCGGGGCGCATGACACTGGTCTGGCACCCCTCTCCGGGTAGGGCCGGCGATGAGTGTCAGAGCCTGCTGGCAGCATGGCCTGCGGTGTTGTCTGGTCCGGCCTGTAAGCCGGTTCAGGGCGAGAATCCGAGGCAGGAGGTGCCAGCAGTGAGCAGAGGCTCAGCGCACGAGCCAGCGCGAGAGCCAGAGGACCTGGGCCGGTTCTTCGTGCAGCGCGCCAACGCGGGTGACCTGGACGGGCTGGTGGCGCTGTATGAGCCCGGTGCGGTACTGGCCAGCGGGCCTGGTCAGGTGGCTTCCGGGACAGCCGGGATCCGGCAGCAGCTGGCGCAGTTTCTGGCTGGCGCGCCCAAGCTGAGCGGGGAGAGCCAGCCCGCTGTCCGCCGCGGCGACCTGGCGCTGACCTCTACCAGGTTCGGTGGTGGCGCGACCGCCGAAGTGGCCCGGCGTCAGCCGGACGGCACCTGGCTGTGGGTGATCGACCAGCCGAGGATCGTCAGTGGCTGACGAGTTCGACGGAGGAGACGACAACGGTGAGCATCACCATCCCCGGATTCGAGGTCACGTCGGCCGGCGTCGCTGAAGGCATCACGCTGACTGCCGCGGTCGGCGGCCAAGGGCCACCGATCGTGCTGCTCCTCGGCTTCCCGCAGACCCATCTGATCTGGCGGCACGTGGCCCCCATCCTGGCCGAGAGGCCCGGGCGGCGGCGCCACGCTAATCCTGGACCTGGTGAAGCGGTGATCTCCGGCAGGTGAACTAGGCCGAGGACTGCAGCGCCAGGACGGCACCCTCGGACGGGCTGAGCCCGGCGAGCACGTCGGGGACCACGCCCGGGTGCATGACGCCGAGCCGCTGCGTGGCCCTGGTCAGCGCCACGTACAGGTCATTGAGGCCGCGTGGCGACTCGGCCAGGATGCCGGCCGGGTCGCCGATGATCACCGAGTCGAACTCCAGGCCCTTGGCCTGGTGCACGGTCAGCACCACGACGGGGCGTTCGAGATCGGGCTGATCCCCGATGACGGTATCGGCCACGGCCACGCTGACCGCCTTGCCAAGCTCGTCCAGCCGGCCAGCGGGCACGATCACCGCGAGGCGCCCGTCGCCCAGGGACGACAGTTCCCGGGCTGTCGCCTCCCCCAGCCGGTCAGCTAGCTCGTCTGCCGCGACGCCCAGCCGCCAGGGCCTGACTCCGGTGTAGCGGACCGAGCAAGGCGGCTCAAGGGACGGGTCGATCGCGGCGAGCACGTCGGCCGCCACCGCCATAACCTCGGCGGGCGTGCGGTAGTTGATGGTCAGCCCGGTCAGCTTCCACCGGTCGCCCTGGTAGCGGCCGAGTGCCTGCTGCCAGGACGAAGTTCCGGCGAGATCCCCGGTCTGAGCGACATCGCCGACGATCGTCATCGACCGCACCGGGCAGCGTCGCATCAGCATCCGCCAGTCCATCTCGGAGAGTTCTTGCGCTTCGTCGACGATCACGTGGCCAAATGCCCACGTACGGTCGACGGCCGCGCGCTCGGCAGCCGTCAGGCTCTCCTCGTCCTCCTGCCGTGTGGCCAGCCGGGTGGCGTCCAGCATGTCGGCGCCCATGAGGATCTCGGGATCGTCGTCGTCGTCGCGGGAGATGATGTCCAGCACGCCGCTGGCGTAGGCGACCCGGTTGCGGCGGCGGCGGCGGGCGGCCGCCCTCGCCGCCCGGTCGTCCTCGCCGAGGAGCTCTGCTGCCTCGTCGAGCAGTGGCACGTCCGCTGGGGTCCATTCGCTGCCCGGACCCCTGAGCAGAGCCGATCGCTCGCCGGATGTCAGCCGCGGTGCGGCCGTCGCGAGCCGCTCCTCCGAGGAGAACAGGTCGTCGAGCAGCTGCTGCGGTGTCAGTACCGGCCACAGCCGGTCGATCAGCACCCGCACCCCAGGGTCGGCGCGCAGTTCCTGCCGCAGCTCGTCCACGTCAGCCTGGCCAAGCAGATTCTCCTCCCCGAGCACGTTGGCGCCGACGCGCGCGACGAGCTGGCGGCTCAGTGCCTCGAGCACTTCCCGGGCGAAAACCTGCCGTGCCTGGTTGTGTGGCCTGCGCGAGCGGCGGGCACGCTCCCGTGCTTTGGCGCACGCGGCCGGGCTGAGGCGCAGGGTCTCGCGGTCGATGAGTATCTCGACCGGCCGGGCGGGGACGTCCTGCCGGTCCCGGACCGCCGCCGCGACCACGCCGGCCATCGCGAGCCTGCCTTTGAGCGCTGCCGTGCCGGGCGGCTCTGTGCCACGCGCGCTGATCCCGGGGTAGAGATCGGCGGTGGTCGACAGCAGCACGCTGGTCTCGCCGAGCGACGGGAGCACCTGGCTGATGTACCGCAGGAACGTCGCGTTCGGGCCGACGACGAGCACGCCGCGTTTGGTGAGCTGCTCCCGGTAGGTGTAGAGCAGATATGCGGCGCGATGCAGGGCCACGGCCGTCTTGCCGGTGCCCGGGCCGCCCTCCACGACCAGTACCCCCGCCAGGTTCGAGCGGATGATCCAGTCCTGCTCGGCCTGGATCGTGGCCACGATGTCGCCCATCCGGCCGGTCCGGCTCGCATTGAGCGCGGCGAGCAGCGCCGACTCGCCGGTCAGCCCTTCGTGCTTGGCGGGATCTGCCACCGCGAGGTCCAGCACCTCGTCGTCCACGCTCACCACGGTCCGGCCCCGGGTCCTGATGTGCCTGCGCCGCCGGACGTCAGCCGGCGAGGCCGCCGTCGCCAGGTAAAAAGGTCTCGCGGCGTCGGCGCGCCAGTCCATGAGCAGCTGCTTGTAGTCGCCGGTATCGTCGTGAATTCCGATCCGGCCGATATACCGCCGCTCGCCGCCGGTGAAATCGAGTCTGCCGAAGCAGAGCCCGTTCTCAGCGGCGTCGAACTGGGAGAGCTGCCGCCCATACATGACGCTGAACGCTTCACGCTCGGAACGGGCCTGGTGTGTCCCGCCGGTCTGCCGCAGCACACGCGCAAGCCGCTCCGAGGCTCGTTCCCTCAGCTCGTCGAGCCGGCCGTAAAGCACAGAGATGTACTGCTGCTCTCCGCCGATTTCATCGTTTGACAAAGAGTCTTCCTCCCGATTAGACTCCGCAACAATCCTGAAATCAGAATGCCCGACGAGCTGAGCGCGCTATTCATCGTAGCGCGCTTTTTGCTTAGCTCAGGCTTTGATCGCACCAGGCTGGATTAGCTCGGGTTGTGATCGGGTCAAGGCAGTCTCGGGTCGGTACCTCGGGGCCCGAACCCGGCCGCGGCCGGCACGTTCGGATCCCAGTCGAACACCACGGCGTTGTCCTCGTCGCCGATCAGCACCTCCGCTCCCGGCAGCGCGCCCGCGTCGGCCAGCGCCTGCTCGATCCCGAGCCGGGCAAGCCGGTCGGCGAGGTAGCCCACGGCCTCGTCGTTGCTGAAGTCGGTCTGCAGCACCCATCGCCTCGGTTTCTCTCCGCGCACGGTGAACGTGTTGTCCCCGGACCGGACCACCTCGAAATCCGGGCCGGCCACGGGCTCGGGCCGGATCACGAGGCGGGTCGGCTCGGCGGGCGGCCGTGCCTGGCGCGCCTCGGCGATGACGGCCGCCATGGCGAAGCTAAGCTCGCTCAGGCCCTCACGAGTCGCGGCGGAAACCAGGCAGACGGCGCGGACGCGGCTGGCCAGCTCGGTGGCCGCCCGCTCGGCCGCCTCGCGCGCAGCCGGAACGTCGATCTTGTTCAGCGCGATGACGCGCGGACGGTCCGGCAGGTCAGCGCCGGTGGCCGCCGCGTAGGCGGCGAGTTCGGCCTCGATCAGCTCGTAGTCGGCTACCGGGCTGCGGCCGGGCTCTTGCGTCGCGCAGTCGAGAACGTGCACGAGGACCTCGCACCGCTCCACGTGCCGGAGGAAGTCGAGACCAAGACCCTTGCCGCGGCTCGCCCCGGGAATCAGCCCGGGCACGTCAGCGACGACAAACTGGGTCTCGCCCGCCTCGACAACGCCGAGATGCGGGGTCAGCGTCGTGAACGGGTAGTCCGCGACCGTCGGCCGGGCGGCGGACAGGGCGGAGATCAGCGACGACTTCCCCGCGTTCGGGAATCCGATCAGCCCGGCGTCGGCGACCGTCTTCAGCTCCAGAACCAGGCGCCACTCGACGCCCGGTTCTCCCCGGAGCGCGAATCCCGGTGCTTTCCGCCGCGATGACGCGAGCGCGGCGTTCCCGAGGCCCCCCGGCCGCCCTTCGCAGCCACGAACCTGGTCCCGGCCCCGGTCAGGTCGGCCAGTACGTCGCCGTCAGCGGATTTCACCATGGTGCCGTCTGGCACGCGCAGCACGATGTCTGCGCCGGCGGCCCCGCTGCGGTTGGAGCCCGTTCCCTGCTTGCCGTTGCCCGCCCGCCGCAGTGGCCTGCGGTGGAACTCGAGCAGCGTCGCAGCGCTCGGGTCGACCTCGAGGATCACGTCGCCGCCACGGCCGCCGTTGCCGCCGTCGGGACCGCCGAGTGGCTTGAACTTCTCCCGGTGGATCGAGGCGCAGCCGTGCCCGCCGTTGCCCGCCTGCACGCGCACTTCGGCCTGATCAGCGAATTCAGCCATCTAGCGCTGCCATAGACATATCCCCGGTACCGTCCTGCGCTCTCCCCCGGTGTCCCGGGCGCCTCGGCCTCCGGCGATGCTCCGGTGCCGGCTGGCCCGGGGCGGCCTGTCTTGCTAGTGCCGCCTAGCTGGCCTCGGTGACCGCTTCCGCTGGCTGATCTGCCGGAATCACGCTCACTGCGCGGCGGCCGCGCCTGGTTCCGAACTGCACCTTCCCGCCGACCAGGGCGAACAGCGTGTCATCGCCCCCGCGGCCCACGCCGTCGCCGGGGTGGAAGTGGGTCCCGTGCTGGCGCACGATGATCTCGCCGGCGCCCACGATCTGGCCGCCGAAGCGCTTGACCCCAAGTCGCTGGGCATTCGAGTCGCGGCCGTTCCGGCTGGATGACGCCCCCTTCTTGTGTGCCATCTCAGCCCTTCTTTCCCGACGAGGCGCGGGCTGACGCACTGCGCGCGGAGGTGGCGCCGCTCGTACGGCCCGACCCGGCGCGCGCTGACCCGGCGCTGGCCTTGGGCGCGGTGATACCGGTGATCTTCACTTGCGTGTACTTCTGCCGGTGGCCCAGGCGCCGCCGGTAGCCAGTCTTGTTCTTGTAGTGGATCATGTTGATCTTGGGGCCGCTCGCGGCTCCCACGATCTCGGCCGTCACCTGATAGCTGCCGAGCTCGGCAGGATCGCTGATGACCTTGCCGTCGTCTACAACGAGCACGGCGGGCAGCGTCACGCTGGAGCCCGGCCTCTCCGGCCAGCTTGTCAACGGTCAGGACATCGTCGACCGATGCCTTCTCCTGCCTGCCGCCGCAGCGCACGATCGCGTACACCCGAGGTCTCTCTCTCCGTTAAGCGGGCCAGCCGCGAGATCCGTGATCCGCGGCAACGATGCGAACCGGATTCTCCCGCCTGCTGCCTGGCCCGGCCGTACGGCATGCTGGCGATTCCGGTGCGCGACCACTAAGGCTATCAGATCCGCGCGCTCAGCCTCGCCGTCTACTGAGCCTCCTGGCCGAGCAACGCCTCACGGTCCTCGCCTTCAGAGCCCTCGGAGGCAGAGCCCTGGGAGGCAGAGCCCTGGGAGGCAGAGCCCTGGGAGGCAGAGCCCTGGGAGGCAGAGCCCTGGGAGGCAGAGCCCTGGGAGGCAGAGCCCTGGGAGGCAGAGCCCTGGGAGGCAGAGCCCTGGGAGGCAGAGCCCTGGGAGGCAGAGCCCTCGGAGGCAGAGCCCTCGGAGGCACGGTCCTGGCCATCGGAGTCCGGCGCGGCCCCGTTCTGCGCCGCCGCAGTCTGCTCGGCTGACTGCGGCGTGGGCGCCGGCTGGTGGTCATCAGAGGCCACAGTCTGCTGCGGCTCCGGCGTGCCTGCGGCCAGCCCGGCGGAGTCGGGTACGGCGCCAGCCGGCGCCGGTGCGCCCGGTGCCCCCTGCTGCATGGCCGCATCCGGCATAGCCCCGACGCCATGCTCCGCCGCTGCGGCGGCCGCGGGAACGCTGACTGCCGGGGTGTCATCGGCTGGCGCGGCGCTGCCGGCGCTCGCCGAGTCCTCGGCCGATGCGGCGCCGTCGGCCGATGCGGCGCCGTCGGCTGATCCGCTGCCATCGGGAGAGGCGGGGGCCTGCGCTGCGGCCGTACCGTCGCCTGCCAGGTTCTCGGCCCGGCTGGCTGACCCACCCCGGCCGCTGCCGCCACGGCGCCTGCGGCGCCCGCCGCGGGACTGGGACGAGGCAGTCGTGTCGCCAGCGGCATCGGCGGCTTCGGGCTCGTGGTCGCCGGCCGCCTCGGCAGGCGCCTCGGCCGACGGGCTGGCCGCGGCGTCGCCGGAAGGCCGGGCCGACTGCCCGGCCGCGCTCGCGCGGCTCGCGGCGATGGTGGCCATGCTCTTGGCCGCGCTGTTCCTGGCGACAGCGTCCCGGCCGTGCCGCTCGGTAGCCGCATGGTCAACCGGGTCCATCGAGATGATCACGCCGCGCCCGTTGCAGCACTCACACGGCACCGAGAATGCCTCGAGGAGGCCGGAGCCGACGCGCTTGCGGGTCATCTGCACCAGGCCGAGCGACGTCACCTCGGCAACCTGGTGCTTGGTCCGGTCCCGCGCGAGGCACTCGAGCAGCCGCCGGAGGACCAGGTCCCGGTTGCTCTCCAGGACCATGTCGATGAAGTCGATCACAATGATCCCGCCGACGTCGCGCACCCGGAGCTGCCGGACGATCTCTTCGGCGGCCTCCAGGTTGTTTCGGGTGACCGTCTGCTCGAGGTTGCCGCCCTGCCCGGTGAACTTCCCGGTGTTGACGTCGATGACAGTCATCGCCTCGGTGGTGTCGATCACCAGCGAGCCGCCGCTGGGCAGCCACACCTTGCGCTCGAGCGCCTTGGCGATCTGCTCGTCGACCCGGTACGCGGCGAACACGTCCTCGTCGCTGCTCCAGCGCTCCAGCCTGTCGGCCAGGCCCGGCGCCACGTAGCGGACGTACTCGCCCACCATGTCCCACTCGCCCTCGCTGGCGATGACCAGCTTGGTGAAGTCCTCGTTGAAGACGTCCCGGACCACGCGGATAGTCAGGTCGGGCTCGCCATAGAGGAGTTCGGGCGCTGTCGCCGACTTCGCCTTGCGCTCGATCGCCTCCCACTGCGCGGTGAGCCTGGCCACGTCGTGGGAGAGCTCCTCCTCGGTGGCGCCCTCGGCGGCGGTCCGCACGATCATGCCGGCGTCCTCGGGCATCACCTGCTTGAGGATCTGCTTGAGCCGCGTGCGCTCGGTGTCCGGCAGCTTGCGGCTGATTCCTGTCATCGAAGCGCCCGGGACGTAGACGAGGTAGCGGCCGGGCAGGCTCACCTGGCTGGTCAGCCTCGCCCCTTTGTGGCCGATCGGGTCCTTGGTGACCTGAACCAGGATCGACTGGCCTGACTTCAGCGCCGACTCGATCCGCTTGGACTCGCCCTCCAGGCCGCTGGCGTCGAAGTTGACCTCGCCGGCGTACAGGACAGCGTTCCGCCCCTTGCCGATGTCGACGAACGCCGCCTCCATCGAGGGAAGCACGTTCTGCACCCGGCCCAGGTACACGTTGCCCACGTATGACTGGTGACTGGAGCGGTCGACGTAGTGCTCGACCAGGACGCCGTCTTCGAGCACGGCGATCTGCGTCCGGTCGTCGTGCTGCCGGACCACCATGACCCGTTCCACGGCTTCGCGGCGGGCCAGGAACTCCGACTCGGTGATGACCGGCGGCCTGCGGCGGCCGGACTCGCGGCCCTCACGGCGCCGCTGCCGCTTGGCCTCCAGCCGGGTTGATCCTTTGACGCCCTTGACATCGGCAGCGTCCTCAGCGGTCGCGGTCCGGGGCGCCCGCACGTGCACAACGGTGTTCGGCGGGTCGTCCGCTGCCGGCGCCTCCGCGTCACCAGCCGATCCGCTGCGGCGCCTGCGCCGACGGCGCTTGCCCGCTGCGTCTGTCTGCGTCTCTGTCCCGTCCGGCGCTTCCCCGGTGGCCGAGCCCGCCGCGGCCTCATCAGCGGCTGCCGCAGCGTCCGAGCCGGTGTCAGCAGCCGGCGCGTCGCCGTGCTCGGAACCCTCCTCGCCAGCGCCGCGGCCCCGGCCGCGGCCTCCCCGGCGCCTGCGCTTGGCTGACGAGGCGCCGGGCGAGCTGGCGTCGGCGCTGGCGTCATCGTCCGGCTCGTCGGCGGCAGACGGCCGGGCGGCCTCGGGCGGCTCCGCCTCGACTGTGGCCGCACCGCCGGGCGCGGGCCGCCGCGGCGCCGCGGCGATATCCGGAGGCTGGAAGATAACCAGCGGAGCCTGGGACGCCGACGGCGGCTGTGTCTGCTGCGAACGGGCCTGCTGCGCCTGGGTCCGGCCAGACGCGCCGGGCGACCGGAGTGGCAGCTGCGCCATCTGCGGCGCTTGCGCTACAGGCGGCGGCTGCGCCGGAGGCACCTGGGGTGCCTGCGACTGCGGCACCTGGGGCACTCCGGGCACCTGGGGCACGTCGGACTGCTCTGGCGGGCCGGCTGGCCGGGTCGCCGGACGGCGGCCCCGCCGGAACAGCCCGCGGCTGCGGCCGCGGCCCTCGCCCTCGGGGCCGCCCGCCCCTCCCGCGTCCTCTTCGCGCCCGGCCTCAGCCGGGCGTGAAGTCACATCAGCGGCGCCATGGCCTGCCGCATCGTTACCTGGTTCTGTTTCGTAGCGCTCGGTGTCGAGCATCCGGGCAATCTCCCGTCATACTCCCGGGCGCGCAGGCCGGAACCCGGCCCCTCCGCGCCGCGCGGGAGCTGGTCGTACGCGCTGGGTGTCGGAGCGGCGGCCGCTGCGTTGTCCATCGCTGCGGCGGCTGCTTCCTCCTCGCGCGTGTCCTTTTCGTCCTCCTGTGCCGCAGACCGGCCAGGTGACCGGGCCAGGGGCCCCTGCGCCAGCCGGGTCACCAGCGGCGGCGACGACGGCACCAGGGCGGGCCCCGCGGCTTGCCCTGTGCCGGATTCGGCGCCTGCCACTGCGCCAGACCGTGTCCCCTCAGGCGCTGGGTCATCGAGCACAGTGCCACCAGGCAGAGTGCCTTCCGAGACAGTGCCCTCAGACATGATGCTGAGCGCGGCCAGGATGTCATCGGGCCTGACTGCAGGTGTCAGGTGCCGAACAACCATTCGAAGTATCGCACGCCTGGGGCTTTCTTCCTGCGCGGCGCGCCGGTCGAGCTCTAGGGTGACCACGGCGGCGCGAGCGTCGAGCCGCCGGATTCCCTTGCTGGTGAGGCGTTCCACTGTCACGCTTGGCGCGGCCAGGAACGCCTGCACCGCCCGGGCTGCATCGCCCGGATCGACGCCGGGCAGCACCACCCGCCACTGCGACCCCTCGGGCCGCAGTGCGCTATCTGCGTGGGTGTTGCCGCCCAGCTCGTAAACCTCAATCACGTCTATCCCGTCCGGCAGGGCGTCGTTGAGCCGGTCCCGGACGTCCGGTACGGCACAAGCGCGGGTCAGCGCGAGCTCCAGGTACTCCGCCTCACTCGCGGCGCCGGTGGGCGCTCCCGCCGCGTACGAGATCTTCGGGTGCGGCGAGAATCCTGCGGAGAACGCTATGGGCAGGCAGGCCCTGCGCACCCCGCGCTCGACCGCACGCGCGATGTCCCTGTGGCTCGCGAAACGCATCCTGCCTCTTTTAGCGTACCTGACGACCAGGCGCTGGGCGACGGGCACCGTCGGCGTGGCGGGCGCGGGCCTTGACGTCACCGCAGCCGTCCCGTCGCCGGAGCCAGAACGGATGACGGCTGGTCAGCCTGGCCGGCATCAGCCGGCACCGGGGCGGTGGCGACAGTCAGCGGCAGCATCTTGGCACCGGTCGGGCCGGTCTCGATCTCGGTGCCCATCGCGGGGCAGACGCCGCACTCGAAGCACGGTGTCCAGCGGCAGTCGTCGACCTCAGCAGCGCCAGCCGGCTCGATGGCCGCCAGCCAGTCCTGCCAGAGCCAGTCCCGGTCCAGCCCGGCGTCCAGGTGATCCCAGGGCAGCACCTCGTCGTAGCCCCGCTCCCTGGTGGTGTACCAGGCCAGGTCCACGCCGTCGGCCGCCAGCGCCTCCCCTGCGCAGCGCTCCCAGCGCTCGTAGCTGAAGTACTCGCTCCAGCCATCGAAGCGGGCACCGTCAGCCCAGGCCGCCCGGATCACCTTTGCGACGCGGCGGTCACCGCGGGACAGCAGCCCCTCGACGATCGAAGGCCGGCCGTCGTGGTACCGGTACCCGATCGCCTTGCCGCAGGAGCGGTCGGCGCGCAGCGCGGCGCCGAGCGCGCTCAGCCTCGCATCCACCACCGGGGAGTCGCACTGGGCGGCCCACTGGAACGGGGTGTGCGGCTTGGGCACGAAGCCGCCAATCGACACGGTGCAGCGGATGTCACGGCGCCCGGTGGCCGCGCGGCCGGCCTCGATCACCCGACGCGCCACCCGGGCGATCGCGGTGACGTCCTCGTCGGTTTCGGTCGGCAGGCCGCACATGAAGTACAGCTTCACCTGGCGCCAGCCGTTGGCGTACGCCGTGGTGACGGTCTTGATCAGATCCTCCTCGGTGACCATCTTGTTGATCACCTTGCGGATCCGGTCGGTGCCGCCCTCGGGCGCGAACGTCAGGCCGCTGCGGCGGCCGTTGCGGCTGAGCTCCTCGGCCAGTGTGATGTTGAACGCGTCGACCCTGGTCGAGGGCAGTGACAGGCCGGTGCTGGTTCCCTCGTACCGGTCGGCGAGCCCAGTCGCGATCTCGTTGATCTCGGTGTGGTCGGCGCTGGACAGCGACAGGAGCCCCACCTCGGAGAAGCCGCTGTTGTTCAGGCCGGTCTCGACCATCTCGCCGATCGTGGTGACCGAGCGCTCCCGGACTGGCCGCGTGATCATGCCGGCCTGGCAGAACCGGCAGCCGCGGGTGCAGCCGCGGAAGATCTCCACGCTGAGCCGCTCGTGCACCGACTCGGCGACCGGCACAAGCGGCCTGGCCGGGTAGGGCCAGGAGTCCAGGTCGGTGACCGTGTGCTTGGCGACCGCGCGCGGGACGCCGGGACGGTTCGGCAGCACGCTGCTGATCGTGCCGTCAGGCAGGTAGCCGACGTCGTAGAAGCGAGGCACGTACACGCCGCCCGAGGAAGCCAGCGTCAGCAGCAGGCCATCCCTGCCGCCGGGCCGGCCTTCTTCCAGTCCCGGATCAGCTCGGTGATCTTCAGCACCGCCTGCTCACCGTCGCCGAGCACCGCCCCGTCCAGGAACTCGGCGACCGGCTCGGGGTTGAACGCCGCATGGCCGCCGGCGATCACCAGCGGGTCGTCCGCACCGCGGTCAGCCGCGTCCAGCGGTATCCCGGCCAGGTCGAGCGCTGTCAGCAGGTTGGTGTAGCAGAGCTCGGTGGCGAAGCTCACACCGAGCACGTCGAAGGCCCGTACCGGCCGGTGCGACTCCACGGTGAACTGCGGCACACCGTGAGCCCGCATCAGCTTTTCCAGGTCCGGCCAGACGCTGTAGGTTCGCTCGGCGAGTACCCCGTCACCCTCGTTCAGAATCTCGTAAAGGATCTGAATGCCCTGGTTGGGCACACCGACCTCGTAGGCGTCCGGGTACATCAGGGCCCACCTGACCGTGGCGGCGTCCCAGTCCTTGACCACCGAGTTGACCTCGCCGCCGACGTACTGGACCGGTTTGCGCACGAGCGGCAGCAGCGGCTCCAGCCGGGGGTACAGCGACGCGACGGGCATCTGAACAGATTACCGATGCTGTCTGAAGGCCGCCGCCCGGGCCGGATCGCGCCCGGGGATGACAGGTTTCCCTATGATTTAGATAATGCATGGTGGGTAAGGCGTAAACTCGTCCGGCGGCCGCTCCCGGGCCGCAGCCGATGCAGGGCCGGCGTGCTTACGGAGCGTCCATGGACATACATCCGTACATCATTCTCGGCAGCGCGATCGTCGGCTTGCTGGTGGGGCTGACGGGGGCTGGTGGCGGCGCGCTGATGACGCCGATGCTCATCCTGCTGTTCGGCGTGCAGCCGTCGGCCGCGATCTCGAGCGACCTGGTCGCGGCCGTGCTGATGCGCCCGGTCGGAGCCGCCGTGCACCTGCGCAAGGGCACAGTGAACTTGCGGCTTGCCGGCTGGATGGTGGCTGGCTCGGTCCCGGCCGCGTTCCTCGGCAGCTACCTCCTGCACGTGCTCGGCAAGTCGGGGGCGCAGGGTGGCGTGGAGAAAGCCCTGGGCGCCGCGCTCCTGGTCGGCGCGGCAGCCATGGTGCTGCGGTTCGTCCTCGACCGGCGGGAGGGCAACGAGCGCCGCGGGGCCCTGGCCGACGTCGTCAGCCGGCCGCTGCCGACGGTCTGCATCGGGGTTGTCGGCGGCGTGATCGTGGGGATGACCTCGGTCGGGTCCGGGTCGCTGATGATCGTCCTCCTGATGTTCCTGTACCCGATGCTGAGCGCCAGCCGGCTTGTGGGGACCGACCTGGCGCAGTCGGTGCCGCTGACCTTCGCGGCTGCGCTCGGGGCGCTGGCCTTCGGCCACGTCGAGTTCGGCGTGACCACGTCCATCATCATCGGCAGTGTGCCCGCAGCCTTCGTCGGTTCCCTGCTGTCGTCCCGGGCGCCTGACCGCTACATACGGCCGGCTATCACCTTTGTGATCTTCGCGTCGGGCCTGAAGTACGTCGGCGTCGGAACCACGGAGCTGGGCTGGATCGTGGGCGCTGTGCTTGCCGCGTCGGCGGTGTGGCTCGGCTGGACGCGGCTGCGCGCCCGGGAAGGGTCAGCCACGACCGAGGCCTCAGCCACAACCAAGGCCTCAGCCACGACCGAGGGCGAGGCCGAGCTGGGCCTGAGCGGCTCAAGACCCAGCCTCCAGCCGGATGGCCTCGTCCGCCAGGACGCACTGCGCACCGAACGCCAGTAGCATGTCGTCGGCAATCCGCTAGGACCGCCCAGCCGGACGTGCGAGAACCGCGTCACGGGGCATAGGTGACCGTAGCCGCGCCGCGGGTGGCAGCAGGCCACCGGCAGCGATGAGGTCCTTCCTGCGGACACCGGACACGCTGCGCCGCGTCAGTGAGGGGACGGATGCAGATCACCTGCGTGGGCCACGCCGGCCTGTACATCGAGACGCGCTACGGCACCATCCTCTGCGACCCGTGGCTGAACCCGGCGTACTTCGACTCGTGGTTCGTGTTCCCCGACAACAGCGGCCTGGACTGGGAGCGGTACGGCCAGGCCGACTACCTGTACGTCTCCCACCTGCACAAGGACCACTTCGACCCGGTGAACCTCGCCGAGCACGTGTCCAAGGACGCGACGGTCCTGCTGCCTGACTTCCCAGTGCCCGACCTGCGCGATGAGCTGGAACGGCTCGGCTTCTCCACGTTCCTCGTCATGCCCAGCAACGAGGTCGTGGACCGCGGCGGCCTGCGGCTCATGGTGCAGGCGCTGGACTCCCCGGCCGACGGGCCGCTCGGCGACTCAGCCCTGGCCGTGGACGACGGGACCGCGCGGATACTGAACCAGAACGACGCCCGGCCAACGGACATCGACGCACTGCGGGCGTTCGGCGAGTACGACGTGCACTTCCTGCAGTACTCCGGGGCAATCTGGTGGCCGTGGACCTATGAGCTCACCGAGGCGGCGCAGCGTTCGTTCGGCATGACAAAACGGGCCAACGGCCTCGACCGGGCGACCCGCTTCGTCAAGGCGGTCGGTGCCCGGTACGTCGTGCCGTCGGCCGGCCCGGCCTGCTTCCTCGATGACGACCTGTTTGGCTTCAACGACCTGACCGGGGACGAGGCGAACACGTTCCCTGACCAGATGGTGTTCCTGGACTACCTGCGCGGCCGCGGCATCGACGGCGGCCGGCTGATGGTCCCCGGTGCGGTTATGGACGTGGACGGCGGCGGCTGCCCGGTGCGCTGGCCTGGCAGCGAGCAGCAGGCCCTGGAGCCGTTCACCAGCAAGGAAACCTACCTGCGCGACTATGCGGCCAGGATGGCCGGGCGGATCGAGGCGGACAAGCTCCGCTGGCCGGTCCCGGGGACCGACCTGCTCGCCGAGCTCAAGGCCTGGTTCGAGCCGCTGCTTGAGCTCGCCGACCACATCAGGGCCGGTGTGGGCGGCCCGGTTCTGCTGCGGCTCACCGAGGGGGCGCCGGACGCCGGGGAGGAGATCGTCATCGACTTCCCGGCCGGCCAGGTCCGCCGCTACGCGGGCGAGGCGTGCCGCTACCAGTTCACGATCGAGCGCGCGCTCGTGGAGCGCCTGGTCGCCGAGCACGAGAACGACTGGGTCAACAGCCTGTTCCTCAGCATGAGGTTCCGAGCCCGCCGGGTCGGCCAGTACAACGAGTACGTGTACACGTTCTTCAAGTGCCTCGCGCCAGACCGGCTGATGTACGCCGAGCGCTGGTATGCCGAGCAGAGCCACGACGAGGAGGACATCGAGCTCGGTGGCTGGGTGGTCCAGCGCCGCTGCCCGCACATGGGCGGCGACCTGAGCCGGTTCGGCGAGATCGACGGCTCCACTCTCACCTGCACCGTTCACGGATGGCGGTTCGACCTCCTGACTGGCCGCTGCCTGTCCTCCGGTGCGGACCGGAACCGCCTGCGCTCCAGCCGCGCCGAGGACGCCGCCCCGGTCAGCTAGAGCCGCGGACTGCGCCACAATGGACAACCGTTATATCAATCCGTTGCTATCCCATAATGCCAGTCTCGTCCGTAATTCCCACTTCTGGACGCAGTGGGCTATATCAGACATCGGCTAGCAGCCTCGCCCGCTGACCAAAATCCAGCGAATACCGTGACTCGCTGACCGAAATAAACAAAGTGGTGGATTGGTGGTCAGATAAGCCCTGAATCGACCACGATCATGAAAACGCCTGTGAGGTCGCCTCAGGTGAAGACGGTGTGGTGGCGGTGCACTGTCTGGAGTACACCCATGGCGATCATGTCAGCGAACATGGCGGAGCCGCCGTAGGACACGAACGGCAGCGGCAACCCGGTCACCGGCATGATCCCGATGGTCATGCCGATGTTGATGAACGTCTGGACGGCGAACCAGATAGCTATCCCGGACGCCACGAGCATGCCGAACTGGTCGTCTGCCCGCGCCGCGATCCGCAGCGCCCGCAGCAGCAGTATCGCGATCAGCACGATGATCACCATGGCGCCGACAAAGCCGAGCTCCTCACCAGCTACCGCGAAGATGAAGTCGGTGTTCTGCTCGGGGAGGAAGTTGCCATGGGTGAGCTGGCCATGGAACAGGCCCTGGCCGAACAGGCCGCCCGAGCCGACCGCGAGCTTGGCCTGCGCGGCGTTGTAGCCGGTACCCCGTGGATCTGCCGTCGGATGGATGAACGAGGCGAGCCTGCTCGCCTGGTACGCCTTGAGCAGGTGCAGATGGATCACTGCCCACACGCAGAACGCGCCGCCGCCGACGAGCAAGGTCAGCGACCGGAGTCTGAGCCCGGACAGGGCGATCATGCCGACCAGCATGATCACCAGCAGCACGGTCACGCCAAGGTCAGGCTCCTTGACGATCAGCACGAGCGGCAGCGCAGAGCAGGCGACCGTCAGCATCACGGCACGGATCTGGGGCCGCGTATCCGAGCGCCGGACTTCGCTGAGCAGGGTCGCCGACACGATGATTACGGCCAGCTTTGCGTACTCGGAGGGCTCGATCTGGTACCCGGCTGGCAGAGTGATCCACGACTTGGAGCCGTTGACCGGAGTGCCGAGCGGGGACAAGGCGGCGATAAGGCCAAGGATCGACACGCCGTAGAGCACCGGGGCGATCAGCCGGAGCTGCCTGTAGTCCAGCAGGCTGACAGCGAACAGCAGGATCAGGCCGATGGGGACGTTGATCGCTTGCTTGAACAGGTACGACTTCGGGCTCGACGACCAGACCAGCAGAGTCCCGATCGTGCACAGCGCCAGGATCGTCAGCAGCAGCACCCAGTCCAGCTGGCGCAGCGGTGAGCCCTTGGCCACCGCCCGGCGCAGCAGCGACGTCCTCAGGGACGCCGCACCGGACGAGGACCTGGCCCCGACCCAGCGTCCCGGCGGCCGGACCGGTGCCAGCCGGCCGTAGCTCATCGGCCTGTCACCCCTTCGATGCCGTTGTCGCGACGGCCTGCCCGGAAGAGTTGAAGCTCGGCAGGGCGGGCAGCTGGCCTCCGGGCAGCGCGGCCTTCTGGCCCTGCAGCCCGTAGATCCCGTCCCA
Source organism: uncultured Actinomycetota bacterium (assembly GCA_963815375.1). Taxonomy (GTDB): domain Bacteria; phylum Actinomycetota; class Actinomycetes; order Streptosporangiales; family Streptosporangiaceae; genus JASHPR01. The sequence goes on from CAWFGX010000003.1 coordinate 282,938, forward strand.
GATCTGCTTGATCGCAGGCGCCGAGACGTCGGCACCGTACCCGGAATCAGGGATCATCATGACCACCACGTACTGCGGGTTGTTGCAGGGCGCGAAAGAGGCGAACACCGAGGTGGCCTTCGCGCCGTATGCCTGGGCGGTACCCGTCTTGCCTGCCACGCATACCTGGTTCAGCGGGAAGCCGCCGAACGTCCCGGCCGCGGTTCCCGACGTGACCACTCCCTGCAGCGCATTCCGGATGTAGGCCAGCGTGGAGCCAGCCACCGGCAGGTGGCCAAGCACCGGCGGGTTGATCTGCTGCACCACCTTGCCGGACGGGCTGACCAGCTCCTGGCCGATCCGCGGGCTGTACAGCGTGCCGCCGTCGGCGAGCGCGGCGTAGGCGTTAGCTAGCTGCAGCGGGGTGACGTTGATGTAGCCCTGTCCGATAGCGGCGATCACCGACTGGCCAGCCGTCCAGTCGTTGCCGTAATAGCAGTCGTCGTACTCGATCTGCTGGATGTAACTGCCGTTGGCATTGCCGTTCTTGCACCAGTTCTCGCCGGCGTGCGCGTTGTCCTTCCAGTAGTAGTACAGCCACTCGCGGGTCGGCACCGTGCCGTAGTTCTCCTGCGGCAGGTCGATGCCGGTGTCCTTGCCGAACCCCCAGCCCAGCTCCATCTGCTGCAGCAGCTGGACCGGGGCCTTCGGCGAGGTTACGTCGTTGGCCGCGAGGTCGTCGCGGTTATAGATGCCGTCGGCAAGCTCGTAGAACACCGTGTCGCAGGACTGGATGAGGGCCTCGGACAGGCTCATGCTGCCCTCGTCCGGGTTGCCGTCGTTACTGAAGCTGCGCCCGCCGATCGATATCGAAGCCGGGCAGTTGTACTGGCCGTTCAGCGAGTAGCCGTTAGCGACCGCAGCCGCAGTCGTCGTGACCTTCCAGGTAGAACCCGGGAAGTACTGGCCCTGGGTCGCCCGGTTCAGAACCGGAGCGGAGGTCCCGGTGCCGAAGAGCTGGTTGAACTCCTGCTCGGAGATGCCGCCGCTCCACACGCTCGGGTTGTAGGTCGGGTAACTGGCCATGGCGACGATCCGGCCGGTCGTGGTCATCACCACTGCGGCGCCGCTGGTGGCCTGCGGGTTGCCCTCTGCCTGTGTCTTCAGGATCGCAGCCTGGAGCGCGTTCTCGGTATCTTGCTGAACTGTGCTGTTGATACTGGTCACCAGGTCATCGCCGCCTGTCGCCGGGGTTGTCCTGACGATGCCGGTGACCTGGCCGGCCGCGTTGATCTTCACGGTCTGCTTGCCGGTGGTTCCGTGAAGCTGCTTGTCGTACTCGCCTTCCAGCCCGGACTGGCCGACCAGGTCCACCCCGGAGAACCCGGTCCCCGGCAGGCCCTCCTGCTTCATCTCCTGAGCCGTGATCGGCTGCAGGTAACCGAGCACCTGCGAGGAGTCCGTGGCGACCGGCTGCACGTAGTTGACGACCGGCTGCACCTGCGCTGTGACGCCGGGGAACTCCGTCGGGTTCTGCATGACCTGCAGGGCGATCTGGGGCGAGACGTTCTGCGCCACCGGGATCGGCTGGTATGGCGAGCCCTGCCAGCACGGCTGCTTTACCTTCGTGGTGCACAGCCGCACCTTCTGGGCGAGCTGGGCGTAGGTCAGCCCGATCAGGGGCGCGAGGCGCCGCAGCACAGCGACTCCGCCGTCTGACTGGTGCACCAGGTCAGACATGTTCACCGACATCACCAGCGTGTCCTGGTTGTCGACCATCGGCTGGCCGGTGTCGTCGAGGATCGAGCCGCGCACCGAGGGCACGATCACCTGCTCGGTCTGTTCCTGGGTGGCCTGGCTGGCCAGGACGGTGCCCGACATCACCTGCACGAAGTACAGCCGCGCGCTGAGTCCGATCAGCAGTGCCGCCACGGCGATGTGCAGCACGGCGAGGCGCCTCCGCGAAGCCGGGATCATCTAGAAGCCTCCTGTCCGCCTTGTTCCGATACGCCAGACTGTGGACCGGCCGCCGAGCCTGCTGCCGGTCCATCCGGCAGCCAGCGACCGGCGGCCCGAGCCGAACCTGGTCGGCCCGCGACGCCGCCGCAACGGGCGGAACAGCGCGGCCAGCATCAGCAGCAGGCGTCGGCCGAGCGAGGGACCGGAATGGAATCGCGGCCTTGCCTGCCGCCCGGCCGCGAACTTGCGGCGCGGCGCAAGTCCCGCCAGCACGCCGTCACGGCGCCGGCGGGCGCCTAGCCGCAGAGCGACAGGCCGGGCCGCCGGGCCGCGAAGACCCGAGCCGCGAAGACCCGTACCAGGACCCACGCCGCCGATCGCGCTCCGGCCGCCGATGACACCGCCACGACGCCGGGAGCTGCTGAACCGCACACTGACGCGGCGGGCAGGCCGCCGACGCCAGGCCGCCGCGCCGCCGCTAGCCGCGCCGCCGCTGGCTGATCCGCCGCGCAGCCGCCGGTCGGGCCGGAACCTGCGGTCGCGGCCTGGGGCCCGGGAGCCGGCCAGGCCCGCCCGCCCACTGCTGATGGCCTGGGGCCGCGGAATGCCGAGCCAGGCGGCCCGGAGCTGACGCGTCGCCGCTGCGGTGGGCCGGAGCCGAGGGAGCGGCCGAGAGCCCCGTCCCGGCGGCGCCGCGCTCCTAGCCGGAGGTCTGGCTGGCTGCGCGGCCGCGGCCGGGCAGCGCGGGCAGCGGCCGATCCGGGATGCCCGCCGATCCGGCCAGGCCGGTGCGCTGAGCCCAGGTGCAGCCGGGGCGCCGGCCCCGCGTGGGCGCGGCGCGGCGATGGATGCCGCAGCCCGGTCCTGGGCCCGCCGCCGATCCACCCGTCACCGGGCCGGGCCGCGGCTCCCCGCAGCCGGGGCGAGTGCGGGGTCCTGCCGTCCCCGGCCCGGCGTCCAGCGCGGCTGCCGGCCAGCCCGCGCGACCGCTGCGGCCCGGATACCCAGCCGGCCCCGCCGAGCAGGCCGGCTCCGCCGAGCATGGTCGCGCCAGGCCGGCCAGCGGCGAGCGCGGGCCGGGCCCGTGCGAGCAGCACGCCGCCCTCGGCCGGGGCGCGGAACAGCCCGTCGGCCCAGCGCACCGCCCGCATCACCGCATACAGCAGGAACGGGGCGAGCACCACATCCTCGACGATGGAGGACGGCAGCACGTACCGCACCGCGGCCCAGGTGACGTCGGGATCGCTGATCACACGGCCGATCAGCGCCGACAGGGCGTCTCCGATAGCCGCCGCACCCATCGCTGCCGCGATCGTCAGTACCGCAGAGTCGCCCACCAGTGGGCGGATGCGCCCGCACAAGTAGCCGACCACGCAGAACACCAGCGCGTACTCACCGATCAGGTAGCTGCCAGGCGGCGCGAGGTCCAGGGCGAGCCCGGCGCAGAAACCGGTGACCGCGCCGGTCGCCGGGCTGGTGAACAGCGCCAGCGCGATGACGGTCAGCAGCACCAGGTCGGGCGCGCCTCCAGCCGGGAGCTGGAGCTGGTTGACGAAGGTCAGCTGCAGGAGCAGCGCGACGGCCAGCACGATGACGGACAGGACGGCGCGCCTCACGTCAGCCCCCTGTCGACGGGCTCGCGGTCGCAGACGGCCTGGCCGGGACCGTGACGGTCACTGTCGGCACCGGCTTGGGCCCCGGCGGCAGCACAGAGAACCTGGGGTTCTGGGCCGGCGGCGCGACCACGATGCCGACAACGGTCAGCGCGGTGAAGTCCACGTACGGGCGGACGAGCGCGAGCGCGGTCAGCGAGCCGCCGCGGGGTTCCACCTTGCTGATCACGCCGACCGGCACGCCGGCCACGTAGGGCCGGTTGTTCTCGGAGGCATAGGTCACCAGCGGCTCGCCCGGGGTGAGCACAATGTTCGCGTCGAGCACCTGCAGTTTCAGCAGCCCCGAGCCGGACGCGGTCTTGCCTGGCCCGGTCACCCAGCCGAACTGCCCGCTGGGTGACAGGGTCACGCCCACCACGGAAGCGGCGTCGGTGGCCAGCTGGACGGTGGAGGTATGACTGGTTACCGCGGTGACGGTACCGACCAGGCCCTGCCCGTTCAGGACCGTGTCCTGTGCCTTGACGCCGTCGGCAGTGCCGGCGTCGAGTGTCAGCGTCTGGGCGTAGCCCTGCCCGACCGCGATCACGTTCGCTGCGACGATACGGTAGCCACCCCGGCCCGACAGCTGCAGCAGCTGGCTGAGCTGCTGGTACTCAGCCTTGCTCAGCTGCTCGGAGTTGAGCTGGGCGCGCAGCCGGATGACCTGCTGCTGCAGCGCCGTCACCTGCGCGCTGTTGCTGCTCCCGGTGCCGTGGTTGACGAACGCGACCACCGGATTGCTCACCACGCTCAGCGCACGCTCAGCGCCGCCGAACACCGAGCCACCGACGTGCTGCAGGCCGCGCAGCGGGCCGGACGAGCCGTCCCGGTAGTCAAACGTGATCAGCAGCAGGGCAACCAGGAGCAGGGCGCCGAGCACCACCCGGGTCCGTCGGGTGTCGTGCAACTGGAGATCACCTTCATCCGCGCCGCCGTGCGGCTGATGGTCCGGATCGGGGGCTGGGTAGACAGGCTGTGCTAGCTACGCGGGCGGTGGCCGTTAGCGGCGGGATTCGGGTACCAGGACCTGGCGCAGGGTCTCGAAGTCCTCGACGCACTTGCCGGTGCCGAGTGCTACCGAGTCGAGCGGGTTGTCGGCCATGTGGATCGGCATGCCTGTCTCCTCCCGCAGCCGCTCGTCCAGCCCGCGCAGCAGGGCGCCGCCACCTGTTAGAGCGATGCCGCGGTCCATAACGTCACCGGCCAGCTCGGGCGGGCACTTGTCCAGCGTGGTCTTCACAGCGTCGATGATCACCGACAGCGGCTCCTCGATCGCCCGCCGGATCTCCTCGGCCGAGATGACGATCGTCTTCGGCAGCCCGCTGACCAGGTCCCGGCCCCGGATCTCCGCGTTGGGCTCGTCGGCTGAGGGGAACGCGGACCCGAGGGCCATCTTGATTTCCTCAGCGGTTCGCTCGCCCAGCATCAGCGAGTACTCCTTCTTTCCGAAGGTGATGATCGCCTGGTCGAGCTCGTCGCCACCGACGCGGATCGACTGCGACGTCACGATGCCGCCGAGGGATATCACGGCCACCTCGGTCGTGCCGCCGCCGATGTCGACCACCATGTTGCCGGTCGGCTCGTTGACCGGCAGGCCAGCGCCGATAGCCGCGGCCATCGGCTCCTCGATGATGTACACGCGGCGAGCGCCGGCCTGGTGGCCCGCCTCCTTGACCGCGCTCTGCTCCACGCCGGTGATGCCGCTGGGCACCGCGACGACGATCCGCGGCTTGGCCAGGTGCCTGCGCCGGTGCACCTTCTGGATGAAGTAACGGAGCATCCGCTCGGTCACGTCGAAGTCGGCGATAACTCCGTCCTTGAGCGGCCGGACCGCCACGATGTTGCCTGGCGTCCTGCCGATCATTCGTTTGGCCTCGACACCCACGGCAACGATCTGGCCGGTGTTGGTATTCAGCGCGACCACGGACGGCTCATTGAGCACGATCCCGCGGCCCCTTACGTAGACCAGGGTGTTCGCAGTGCCGAGGTCGACCGCCATGTCGCGGCCCAGGAATCCCAGCGCGTTGCTCATGTGGAACGAGAACCTTCCAGAAGGGTTAGGCCGGATGCTCTGTGCTGATGATCTGTGGTACTGCCCGATTCCTGAGGTGCTACCCGGAGGCCGGCGCTTTGAGACCTCGCGCAGCGCCTGTTTCGTTCATCCACCGCGGGCGAGCTACCTAAACGTGCAACGCGGGACCTTCGCGGAAGGTGCCCGCACTGGTGCCGGCTGCGCACTCGGCGGCTCATTCTTTGCCGTTTGCTTAACTGAAGGCGACCGTTAACTCGCCCGTTGTCACGGACTGAGAGCGCGCATCGGCCTTCAGGAAAAGCCTACAGGCCTTTCCGGACGAGCGCCCAGGCGGCTCGCCCCGGGGCAGGCCTGCACCGGGTCCGGCACAGGGAGGTTATCCGGGCGAGGCCGTGTCCACGCGGTGGCCCAGCCAGATACCTATGACCCACAATGCCGCGAAAATGGCGCCGAGAAAGTACATGACGGGCACGACCGCGCCCGATGCGATGACGAGCGCCTGCAGCACGCTGCCTCCGGCGACCGTCAGGCGCAGCCAGCGCCGGGCCAGCGCGGCGAGCACGACCGCCGCCACGGCCAGGGCCACACCCGCGGGGATGGCCCGCCCGGCCTGCGTGTGCTCCACCGCCACGGCAACCGGGATCGCCAGCCAGATCACCACGACCTCCATGATCAGCACGCTGGCGCAGAGTCTGCTCACTGGGCCCTCTTCATCGGCACTGTCTCATCTCAGCTGTCTTATCTGTGCTGCCTTTAGCTGTGCTGCCGCCTCAGCCTTCGTCATGGCGCAGCGGGCCTGCCGGGCCCGGCGCTGGGTCGCCGGGATGTGCTCGGGTAAGCAGCAGCCGGGCCTCCCCGGCGGTGATCACCGACCCGGTGATGAGCAGCAGGGCCCCTCCGGGCTGCCCGCCGTCGTCAGCAGCCTGCGCGTCAGCCTCGTCGGCGAGCGCCACTCCCAGCTCGATCGCGTCGTCCAGCCGCGGCACCGCCCGCACCCGGTCGGGGCCGAAGACGGCGCTGGCCTCCTCGGCGAGCTTGGCGGGCTCGGCGGACCGGGGCGAGGAGTTGCTCGTGACCACGAGCTCGGCCGCGAGCGGCTCGAGCGCGTCCAGGATGCCAGACACGTCCTTGTCCTCGCTGATCGCCACGACGGCGATCAGCTCGGTGAACGAAAAGGCCTCCGCCAGCGCGGCTACCGTCGCGGCCATTCCGGCCGGGTTGTGCGCCGCATCCACGATCGTCGTCGGGCTCCGCCGGACCACCTCGAGCCTGCCGGGCGAGGACATCATCGCGAACGCGGAGCGGACGAGCTCCTCGTCCAGCGCCTCAGGTCCGCGGGAGTCGCCATTGGCTGACGGGGGTGTGTCAGTTCCCTCGGCGCCCGTGCTCCCAACAACAGAACCGGTAGCCGTTGGCTTGGCGAACGCCTCCACCGCGGCGAGGGCGCAGGCGGCGTTGCCGGCCTGGTGCGCGCCGAACAGCGGCAGGAGCAGGTCGTCGTAACTGCCCAGCAGCCCGCGGATCGACAGCTGCTGCCCGCCGACCGCCAGGTCCCGGCTGGTCACCCCGAACTCCAGCCCCTCCCGGGCGACCGTGGCGCCGACCTCGGCAACGCGCCGCAGCAGCACCTCCGCTGCCTCCAGCGGCTGCTGGGCGAGGACGGCGACAGCTCCGGGCTTGATGATGCCCGCCTTCTCGGTGGCGATCGACCGCAGGGTGTGCCCTAGGTAGCGTTCATGATCGAACGATATTGGGGTTACTACCGCCACGGAGCCGTCAGCGATGTTGGTGGCGTCCCAGGTCCCGCCGACGCCGACCTCGATCACCGCGACGTCGACGGGCGCGTCGGCGAAGACTGCGAACGCCATCGCGGTGAGCACCTCGAAGAAGGACAGCCGGGTCGGCTGGCTGTCGTCCACCAAGGCCAGGTAGGGCTTCAGCTCGTCGTAGGCGTCGGCAAAACGCTCGGCCGACAGCGGCTCCCCGTCCACGCAGATCCGCTCCCGGACCGACATCAGGTGCGGGCTGGTGAACAGGCCGGTCCGCAGCCCCCGGGCGCGCACCAGCGTCTCGACCATGCGGGCGGTGGATGTCTTGCCGTTGGTCCCGGTGATGTGAATGACCGGGAACGCCCGCTGCGGGTCGCCGAGCAGCGAGGTGAGCGCGGCGATCCGGTCAAGGCTGGGGTCGATGGCATGCTCCGGGCGCCGGGCGAAGATCTCACGCTCGGTCTCCTGCAGGCGCGCCGCGTCGGCAGCAGCGCCGACCCGCTCGTGATCAGTCACCTGCGCAAGCCTACTGTCGGATGCCGCTGGTCCCGGCCGTGCCCTCAGTCGGGCAGGTCGGCCAGGCGCTGCTCCAGGCGGGCGATCTCGGCCCGCGCCGCCGTGAGGCGGTCGCGGCTCTTGACCACCACTGCCTCGGGTGCCCGCTCGACGAACGATGGGTTTGCCAGCTTCCGCTCCGACTGCTCCGCGTCGGCCGTCGCGGCGGCCAGGTCCTTTTCGATCCGGCGGCGCTCCGCGCCGATGTCGATCGCCGCCGCGGTATCGAGCTGCACCGTGACCCGCTCGGCCTGCACCGAAGCCGTCGGCGCGAACTCCTCGCCAGGCTCGGCGAGCCGCAGCAGCGACCGGATCGCGGCCTCGTGGCTGGCCAGTGGCGTGCCGCCGATCCCAGCCAGCACTGCAGGCACCCGCTGCGACGGCCGGAGCCCCTGGTCCGAGCGGAACCGGCGCACCTGGGTGACCAGCCGCATCAGCGCCTCAATCTCGGCCTCGGCCTTCAGGTCTCGCCGGGCGGCACCCGCCGCGGGCCCAGTCCCGGAAGCGTCCGTGCCGGGCCAGGGCGCGACCATCACCGACTCGCCGCCGGTCAGGTGGGTCCACAGCTCGTCGGTGACGAACGGCATCACCGGGTGGATCAGCCGCAGCAGCGCGTCGAGTACATGGCCGAGGACCGCCCTGGTCGCCGCCACGGCGGCCGGATCGTCACCGTTGAGCGGGACCTTCGCCAGCTCCAGGTACCAGTCACAGAACTCGTCCCAGGCGAAGTGATACAGGGCGTCGCAGGCCTTGCCGATCTCGTACCGCTCGAACAGCTCGTCTACCTCGGCGGTGACGGCCGCGAGCCGGGACAGGATCCACCGGTCCGCCGGGCCGAGCGTCTCAGGCCCGGGAACGCCAGCGGCGGGGTCTGCCCCGCTCCGGAGTGCGAACCTGGCCGCGTTCCAGAGCTTGTTACAGAAGTTCCTGGCCCCGGCAGCCCACTCCTCGCTGATCGCCACGTCGCTGCCAGGGCTGGACCCGCGGGCCAGGGTGAACCTGGTGGCGTCGGCGCCGAAGCGGTCGATCCAGTCCAGCGGGTCCACGGTGTTGCCGCGCGATTTCGACATCTTCCGGCCGAACTGATCCCGGACCAGGCCGTGCAGCGCGACCTCGCGGAACGGCTCTGCCTCCATCGCGTAGAGGCCGAACATCATCATCCGGGCGACCCAGAAGAACAGGATGTCGTAGCCGGTGACGAGGACGCTCGTCGGGTAGAAAACCCGCAGATCGGGCGTGTCGTCGGGCCAGCCCAGCGTCGAGAACGGCCACAGCGCGGAGGAGAACCAGGTGTCCAGGACGTCGGGGTCCTGGTGCCAGCCCGGGCCCGACGGCGGCTCTTCGTCCGGGCCGGGACACACGGCCTGCCCATCAGGCGAGTACCAGACCGGGATCCGGTGACCCCACCAGAGCTGGCGGCTGATGCACCAGTCGTGCATGTCGTCAACCCAGTCGAAGTAGCGTGCGGCCATCTGCTCAGGGTGGATCCGCACCCGGCCGTCGCGCACGGCGTCCCCTGCCGCCTTGGCCAGCGGCCCGACCTTGACGAACCACTGCAGCGAGAGCCGCGGCTCGACCGTTGTCCCGCACCGGCCACAGTGGCCGACCGCGTGCACGTACGGCCGCTGCTCGGCGACTACCCGGCCCTGCGCCCGCAGCGCGGTGAGCACCGCCGGCCGCGCCTCGAACCGGTCCAGGCCCTGGAACGGGCCATGCGCGGTGATCACCCCGCGCTCGTCCATGATCGTGAGACTGGGCAGGTCGTGCCGCCGGCCAATCTCGAAGTCATCCGGGTCGTGCGCCGGCGTGACCTTGACCGCTCCGGTGCCGAACTCGGGGTCGACGTGCGGGTCGGCCACAACCGGGATCGTCCGTCCGGACAGGGGCAGCTCGATCTGCCAGGCCGACCAGGTGGCTGTACCGGGCGTCGTCCGGATGCACGGCAACTGCCGTGTCGCCGAGCATCGTCTCAACCCGCGTGGTGGCGACGACGACGGAGTCCTCCCCGCTGCCGTACCTGACGCTGACCAGCTCGCCATCGTCCTCGGAGTGGTCGACCTCGATGTCGGACAGGGCGGTCAGGCAGCGGGGGCACCAGTTGATGATGCGCTGCGCCCGGTAGATCAGCCCGTCGTCGAACAGCCTGGAGAAGATCGTCTGCACCGCACGGGACAGGCCGGGGTCCATGGTGAACCGCTCCCTGGACCAGTCGACGCTGTCGCCGAGCCGCCGCATCTGCCCCAGGATCTTCCCGCCGGACTCGGCCTTCCACTGCCAGACCCGTTCGACGAAGGCCTCCCGGCCGAGGTCGTGCCGGCTCAGCCCCTCGCCGGCCAGCTCGCGCTCCACCACGTTCTGGGTGGCGATGCCCGCGTGGTCCATTCCCGGCAGCCACAGCGTGCTGTAACCCTGCATCCGCCGGCGCCGCACCAGCGCGTCGATCATCGTGTGGTCCAGGGCGTGCCCGATGTGCAGCGACCCGGTGACGTTCGGGGGCGGAATGACGATACAGAACGGGGGCGCGGTCGATCCCGCGTCGGCCGTGAACAGGCCAAGGTCCTCCCAGAGGCGGTACCGGCTACCCTCCACGTCGGCTGGGGCGTACTGGGGGGGCAGGTCAGTGCCCTGGGGTGGCAGGTCAGCGGGCTGGGGCGGCTTCACCTGAGGGAGTTTAGACAGTTCGCGGCTCCCGTGCGGCCGGCGGGCACGTACTGCGCCCGGCGGCCTGTCCCTGGCGGTGAGTAACTCTCGGTCATAGCCGATGTAACTTTCATGCGCTCAAATGGTCCGACATCCGCCGTACCAGCGATGTTGCACGGATGTCCTGCAGGCCGACGCATACTGGATCTTCCGGGGAATCGCTGGCCGGGGTGGGACGAGGTGACCAGGAGTGGTGCCAAGAGCGCCAGCCATCGTCAGGCGACTCCTGCCGCATCGTCTCGCGCTGGCCGCGGCGGCCGTGACGGTGATCGTCGCCGCGACGCTCGTCGCAGCGCTCGCCTCGTTCGCCGCCGCAGTCAGCAGCGATGCGGTGCGCACCTCGCTTGCTGGCAGCCCTGGCACAACGATCTCTGTGACCGCGCCGGTCACCAGCGTGGCCCGGGCGGCGGGCGCCGGGCAGAAGATAACGGCGTCGCTCAGGCGGGCTGTGCCTGGCCTGCCGCTCACCGTATGGAGTGCGGTCAGCTCCGATTACCTGGACATCCCGCCGGGCCGCGGACTGCCGCATGGGCAGATCCACGTGATCTCGCTGGCGGGCCTGTCCCGCCATGCCGAGTTGCTGGCCGGCTCATGGCCCGGCTCGGCCGCCGCTGCCGGGGCGGTGCCGGTCGCCGCGCCGGTCGCGGTGGCCAGAGGCCTGCACCTGGCCCCAGGCATGATCTTCAGGCTGGACGACACTGGCACCGGCGGCGCGATCAGCGTCCGCATCACCGGGATCTTCCGCCCGCTGAACCCGGCCAGCCCGTACTGGCTGCTTGACTCGGCAGCAACAGGCGCCCAGCTATTAGGCGGGTTCGCTGAGTACGGGCCGCTTGTCACGACGCCAGCGGTCATGGCCGCTGGGAGCATCCCGGTCACTTCCGCCACCTGGTCGGTGAGACCCGACGTCACCACGCTCGGGACCGGAAGCCTGCAGACGCTGGCCAGCAGGCTGCAAGCCACGCTCGGCAACCTCGCCCAGCTCCCGGGGCTGCAGAACGTGACCGTGACCACCGGCCTGCCGGGGCTGCTGTCCGGGCTGAGCACGGCGCTGGTGGTGGACCAGTCCCAGCTGGCGATCGGCGCCTCGATACTGCTGGTGATCGCCGGGGCGACGCTGGCGCTGGCCACGGTCATGCTGAGCGGCGCCCGCCAGGCCGAGATGGCCCTGATGCGGACGCGCGGTGCGTCCCGGCGGCAGCTAGCCGGATCGGGCGGGGCCGAGGCCACCCTGCTGATCCTGCCGGCCGTCGTCGCCGCTCCGCTGCTCGGTGGGCTCCTGTTGCCGCCGCTCGCCCGGCATGGCCCGCTGGCCGGCAGCGGGCTGCGGCTGCCGGTCGCATTCCCGGCCGCCGCCTGGCTGGCCGCGGCCGCTGTAGCCGCCGGATGCGCCGTCGTGATCGCGTTGCCGTGGCTGCGCGCAGGGCGCTCGCCGGTGCGGGAGCGAGCGCAGAGCGGCCGCCGCGCCGTGGTAGCCGCGGCCTCGCGCGCAGGAGCCGACCTTGCCCTGCTCGTGCTGGCGGCGCTGGCCGGATGGCAGCTCGGGCACTACGCCGCTCCGGTCTCGACCGGCCTGGACGGGTCGATCGGCATCGATCCGGTGCTGGTCAGCGCTCCGGTGCTGGCGCTGGCCGCCGGGGCGGTGCTGCTGCTGCGGCTGCTTCCGCTGCTGGTCAGGCTCGGTGACAGGTCGGCGGCCAGGGGCCGCGGCATGGTGGAGGCCGTGGCGGCGTGGCAGATCAGCCGGCGTCCCCTGCGCCAGGCCGGCCCCGTGCTGCTCGCGGTGCTCGCCGTGGCCACCAGCGTGCTCGCCGCTGCCGAGTGGAGCAGCTGGCAGCGCTCGGCGCAGGACCAGGCCAGCTTCGCCACCGGCGCCGACGTGCGACTCAGCCTTGCGGCGCCGCTGCCGCTTGGGCAGGTCGGGTCGATGACAAGGGCCCGGGGCGTGACCGGGAGCACGCCGGTGACCCGGTCCTCGATCGTGCTGCCAGGCTCGGGCACGTCGATGTGGCTGGCGCTGGACTCCGGCCGGGCGATGTCGGTGGCGACGATCCGGCCCGACCTGGCGGGAGGATCGCCCAGGTCGCTGCTGAGCCGGCTGGCACCGCGCGGGCCTGCGCCCGGCGCGCTGGTCCCCGGCCGTCCGGCCCGGCTGCAGATCACCGCCAGCCTCACCGCTGGCACTGTCGTTCAGCCTGTGCTGTTCGTGCAGCTCACGGACGCGTTCGGCATCTCCTACCCAGTACAGGCCGGGCTGCTGCCCGCCACCGGAGCCGCCGGCACCTTCACCGTGGTCATCGCGCCGGGCAACCGGGCGGCTTACCCGCTGCGCATCACCGGCTTCACGCTGCAGTACCTCCTGCCGGTCCGGGCGGCTGCGCCCGCCGTGCTGTCGGTCGATTCGGTCCGCGGCGCGGTCACGATGAATGGCAGCTTCGGCGGGCCGTTCGCTGTGACGGCCGCCGGCGGCCGCCTGCGCTCCTCGACAAGCACCGGCGGTGGCCAAGTCGCTGCATCGCCGGAGATCCTGGGCACGACAGCCCGGGGCACGAGCCTGGCGGTGGCCTTTCAGCCGGGAGCTGGCTTCACTGCTTCCCAGCCCGGGACGCCGGCCCTCCAGCTGGCCGCGTCGCTGACGGTCAGCGAAGTCGGTCAAGCAGGGTCGCTGCCGGCGTTGGCCACCAGCGCGTTCGTCGCTGCGACCGGGCAGGGCCCGGGCAGCGCCTTCCCGGTCTCCGTCGACGGCACAACGCTGACCGTTGACGTCGTCAGCGTCGTTCCCGCTTTCCCCACCATCGGCGGGGCCGGCGGTCTGATTGTCGACCAGGCCCGGGTGCAGCAGGCACTGGCCGCAGCGGGCGCGCAGCCGCTACCGGTCACCGAGTGGTGGCTCAGCACTGGCGGCGGGGCGGTCCCGCCCGGGCTGCCGGCCGGGGCCACGGTCACCGACCGCGCGGCGGTGGCCAGATCCGCGCTGGCCAACCCGCTTGCGGCAGCCCCTGAGCTGGCGATGCTCGCGATCGCCGTCGCCGCCGTGATCCTGGCCGCCGCTGGGTTCGCGGTGTCCGCGGCCACCGCCACGGAACGCTCCAGGGACATGGCGCTGCTCGCCGCGCTCGGCGCCACGCGGCGGCAGCTAACCTGGCTGCTCTGCCTCGAGCAGGCGCTGCTCAGCGTTCCCGCTGTCGTGGCGGGGCTGGTCCTCGGCGTCCTGCTCGCCAGGCTGGTCGTCCCGGCCGTGACGCTGACAGCCACCGGCGGGCATCCGCAGCCATGGGTGCTCGTGCAGATTCCGATAGTCTGGCCCGTCGCCGCGGCCCTGGTCACCGCGGCGGTTCCGGTGATCCTCGCCGCCGTGGGGCCGGGCCGGCGAACCGGGCTCGCGGCGCGGACCCGGGTGGAGGCGGAAACATGAGCGGCGCGGCCAGCCCCGGGCGTCCAGCCTTCCCGGTACGGCGCCGGGCATCCCGCCCCTGGCGGCTGCTGACCGGTGAGCCAGGGCCTGGCCCGGCCCTGGCCCTGGCCGTGATCGCGCTGCTCGGGGCTTTCATCGCGATGGCCGGGCCGCGGGAGCTCATCTCAGTGCAGAACACCGGACTGCGGCAGACCCTCGCGGCAGCCGCCCCGCTGAGCGTCTCGGGCTCGTACACCCAGCCGCTCACTCCCGCTAGCGGGCCGGTAAGCGCGGCGCAGATCCAGGTAATCGCCGACGTCGTGGGCAGCTACCTGCACCCGCCGCTGGCATCACCGCCGGCGCGGCGGTGGTCGGGGCTGACCACCCTTCCCCTGTCATGGCCCGGCGCACCGCCGCAGGCGGTACTCGGCCTGCAGCCACAGATCGAGATCGGCTACCGCACCCCGCTGGCCAGCCACGCCCGGCTGGTCTCCGGATCATTCCCGCAGACCGCCGCTACCGCAACGATGGGCGGCCAGTCCGTGATCATCGTGCAGGCCGCGGTGACCACCGCTACGGCCAGGCTGTTCGGGCTCCGGCTCGGCTCACAGGTCGCCCTGGGCAGCCTTCCAGGGCTTCTCGGCGGCCCGTCTCTCTTGCTGAGCGTGACCGGCCTGATCCGTCCGACCGACCCGGGCTCATCGTTCTGGACCGCCGATCCCTCGCTCGCCGCGCCCACAGAGCTGAGGATCGCGGGCAGCGATCTGTGGAATGGCGGGGTGTTTGTCGGCGCAGGCGCGATAACCAAGGTGCAGCAGGCCTTTTTGGGGGCGGAGGTCTCCCTTAGCTGGGAGTACCCGCTGGCGACCAGCGGCCTGACCGCGGCACAGGTGCCAGGCATGCTGGCCGCGATTACCAGGCTGGTCAACGGCGGCGCCGGGCAGGCTGCCCTGGAGGCCGCCGGGCTGGGAGCCGGGTCTGTCAGCTTCACCTCGCCGGTCAGCCTGTCCGTTGCCGGGACCAGCACGCTCACCGGGTTCGAGGCTAATCAGGCGGCCGTCGCCACTACTGTGTCGGTGCTGCTGGCCGGGATCGTGGCCGCCCTGACCATCCTCCTGCTAGTCGGTGGCATCGTGGTCACCGAGGCTTACTCCGGCGAGCTCACCCTCGGCCGGGCCAGGGGCCGGAGCACCCGGCGGCTGGCACTACGGATCCTCGGCACGACAGCCGGGCTGGCCGCCCCGGCGCTGGCGGCAGGAACCGCAGCAGCGATCGCAGCAGTCCCCGACGGAGGCAACACCGCTAGCTGGATCCTCGTCGCGCTGGTGGCAGCGACAACCCTGGCCGCTCCCCCGCTGCTGGCCGCCTGGCAGCACCGCGGGCTGCTCTCACTGCGCGCCGCGAGCCGGGGCGACCTGGTCACCGGCCGCGGCTCGGCGCGCAGGCTGATCGCCGAGACGACCGTGCTGATCATCGTGGCGGGCGCCGTGCTCACACTGCGGCTCCGCGGTCTGGCCCCGGGAGCGGGATTCGACCCCTACCTCAGCTCCGCGCCGGTACTCGTGGCCGTGGCCGCAGCACTGCTCGCGGTGCGGGTGTACCCGGTGCCGCTGCGCGTGCTGCTGCGCACTACCCGGGCAAGTCGCGGCGTGGTCGGGTTTCTCGGGATCGCCCGCTCTGCGCGATCCAGGCCGGTCCCGCTGCTGCCCGCCCTGGCGCTGGTGGTCGCGCTGACCGTGATCGCGCTCGGCGGCCTGGTACGGGCCGCAGTCAGCAGCGGCCAGGTCACCGCCTCATGGCAGCAGGTCGGCGCCGACGCCGTGGTGAAAGCCGGCGGGTCAGTCCCGGGGATCCCGGTAGCCGCGCGCAGCAAGCTCGCCGCCGTGCCCGGGGTGCGGCTGGCCTGCGCCGTGTACGTGATCCCCCGCAGCTCGCTGTCCAGCAACCTGGTCACCGCGAATGGCGCAATTCCTATCGGCGTGGTGGTCGCCGACCCGGCACAGTACGCAGCCGCGGTGGCGGACACGCCCGGGCCCGCGTTCCCCGCGTTCCCTGCCCGGCTGCTCGCGCCTCCCCGCGGCGCACCCCAGCGCAGCAGCCCGGTACCGGTGATCGCGTCGCCAGCCGTCGTGACCGCCGCACGGTCCGCTGTGGCTCAGGTCGGTATTGCCGACTCCCAGCTGACCGTCCGGGTGGTCGCGACCGCCGCCAGCACTCCGGCGCTGCCGGGGGGCGGCCCGTTCGTCGTCGTGCCGGCCTGGGCGGCATCAGGGCTGAACGCCAGCGTCGCGCCGAACACAATGCTGCTGATGGGCTCCGGCATCAATATCAGGGACCTGCGGGCCGTGGCCAAGCGTGTGCTGCCGGGAAGCCAGGTGATCTCCCGGCCCGCCGTCCTGCAGGCGGACGCTAATAAGCCGCTGGTGAGCGGGTCTGACCTGATCTTCTCCGAAGCCACAGGTGCCGCAGCCGGGTGCGCGGTCACCGCCGTGCTGCTCGGCCTGCTGCTGTCCGGACGGGACCGGACCCGGCTGGCCACCTGGCTGGCCACGATGGGCATGACCGGCCGCCAGGGCAGGCGCCTGGCAGTCCTTGATTCGCTGCCGTTGCTGCTCGTGGCGATCGGCGGCGCTGAGATCGCCAGCCTGGCCCTCAGCCCGCTGATCGGATCCGCCCTCGTCCTGTCACCGTTCACCGGCACGACTACCCACGTACCGCTGCGGCCCGACCTGGCAGCCCTGACGCTACCTGCCGCCGGCACCCTGATCCTGATCACGGCCACAGCAACCGGCCGGAATGCGCTGAACCGGCGCCGGGCAGCCAGGCTGCTGCGACTCGACGAAGGCAGGTAACACATGCCCGAACGCACATCAATCGACGAGCTGACCAGAGCCACAGAGCAGCCAGGCCAGACCACTCCGGCGCCGGGCTTCGGCGAGGGCGCGATGATCGCCTGTGACCGCCTGGTCCGCATCTACTCGACGGCCGGCATCGAGGTGCAGGCGCTGCAGGGGCTGGACCTGCTGGTCAGTCCCGGGGAGCTCACCGCGCTGGTCGGGGCCTCCGGCAGCGGCAAGTCCACCCTGCTGAACATCCTCGCGGGCCTGGATGAGCCGACCGCGGGCCAGGCCCGCGTGGCAGGCCATGACCTGCTCGGCATGGGCGCCAAAGAGCGGCTGGCCTACCGGCGCACGGTCGTGGGCTTCATATGGCAGCAGACGAGCCGGAACCTGTTCTCGCACCTGACGGCGGCGGAAAACGTCGCCTTTCCGATGCGCCTGGCCGGGCGGCGCCGGGCCCGGCGCCGTTCCCGGGCCGAGGAACTGCTGGAGATGGTGGGCGTCGGCTACTGCCGCCACCGGATGCCTGCCGAGATGTCCGGCGGCGAGCAGCAGCGGGTCGCTGTGAGCGTCGCGCTGGCTAACCAGCCGTCGGTGCTGCTGGCGGACGAGCCAACCGGCGAACTGGACGGCCAGAGCGCGAACGAGGTGTTCGCGGCTATGCGGACCGCCAACGCCGAGCTCGGCGTGACGATCCTCGTGGTCACGCACGACCCGCTGGTATCGGAGGAGGTCCGCAGGACAGTCGCGATCAGGGACGGCAAGATCAGCACCGAGGTGCTGCGGCAGACGACGAGCGGCCCCGGCGGGGCCGAGGCTGATGTCGCGCAGGAGTACTCGGTGCTCGACCGGGCCGGCAGGCTCCAGATACCGCGGGACTTCATCGACACCCTGGGCATGCGAGACCGGGTGCTGCTGGCGCTCGAGCCGGATCACGTCGGAGTCTGGCCGGACGCGGCCGGCCAGCAGGGCCGCTCACCGCGGCGCTCCTCTGGCCCCGACGCAGGCAGCCCGCCCGACGACGGCGCAGCTGAGGAGAAACCGTGACCGCCGACGCCAACCGGGTGAACGGCCGCACCGATGCCGGCCCGGTCATCGCCCGCACCGACGAAGTGACCCGGGTCTTCGGCAGCGGGCGGACCAAGGTCCGCGCGCTGCGCGGGGTGTCGATGTCGGTGAACCACGGCGAGCTCGTTGTGGTGCGCGGCCGGTCAGGCTCTGGGAAGACCACCCTGCTCAGCATCATCGGCGGCCTGGACCTGCCGAGCAGCGGCCGGGTCGAGGTGGCTGGCCAGGACGTCACGGCGATGACCGCCGACGACAGGGCCAGGATGCTGCGGGAGACAGTGGCGTTCATCTTCCAGTCGTTCGGCCTGATCCCGATCCTGTCCGCCGCGGAGAACGTCGGCGTCCCGATGCGGCTGGCCAGGGTCGATCCGGCGGCGAGGGAGAGCCGGGCCCGGGCACTGCTTGACCTGGTCGGCCTTGGCGGCCGCGCGGGCCTGCGCCCGTACGAGCTGTCCGGCGGGGAACAGCAGCGCGTCGCCATCGCCCGCGCTCTGGCTAACAGCCCCAGGCTGCTGCTGGCAGACGAGCCCACCGGCCAGCTCGACTCGGAGACCGGTGGCCAGATCATGCGGCTGCTCCGCAGCATCGTCCACGACGGGGGGACCACAGCTGTGGTCGCGACCCACGATCCAGTCCTGACCGGGCTGGCGGACCGCGTTCTGAATCTCAGGGACGGCGTGCTGGTGGAGTGACCCGCGGCCGCCGCTCAGGCGGACTTGGTCTCGCGCGGAGGCCGGCGCTGGGCGTCACGCGGGACGAGCGTCGGATTCACGTTCTCCAGAACCGACTCTGCGGTGATGACGACGCGCTCCACGTCCTTGCGGCTCGGCACCTCGTACATGACCGACATCAGGACTTCTTCCAGGATCGCCCGGAGGCCCCTGGCGCCGGTCCCGCGCAGGATCGCCTGGTCGGCCACTGCCTCAAGGGCGTCGTCGGAGAACTCCAGGTCCACGCCGTCGAGCTCGAACAGCCGGCGGTACTGGCGGACGAGCGCGTTGCGCGGCTCGGTCAGGATCCGGATGAGGGCCTCGCGGTCGAGGTTGTGCACGCTGGTGATGATGGGCAGCCGCCCGACGAACTCCGGGATCATCCCGAACTTCAGCAGGTCCTCCGGCATGACGTCAGCGAACGGGTCGGCCGTGGTCTTGTCGGTCTTCACGCGGAGCACCGCGCCGAAGCCCATGCCGCTGCGGCCGATCCGGTGCTCGATGATCTTTTCCAGGCCAGCGAACGCGCCGCCGCAGATGAACAGCACGTTCGTGGTGTCGATCTGGATGAACTCCTGATGCGGGTGCTTGCGGCCACCCTGCGGGGGCACCGATGCGGTAGTGCCCTCCAGGATCTTCAGCAGTGCCTGCTGTACGCCCTCACCGGACACATCCCGGGTGATCGACGGGTTCTCGCTCTTGCGGGCGATCTTGTCGATCTCGTCGATGTAGATGATCCCGGTCTCGGCCTTCTTAACGTCATAGTCGGCCGCCTGGATCAGCTTGAGCAGGATGTTCTCCACGTCCTCGCCGACGTACCCGGCCTCGGTCAGCGCGGTCGCGTCGGCGATGGCAAACGGGACGTTCAGCAGACGGGCCAGGGTCTGCGCGAGCAGTGTCTTGCCTGACCCGGTCGGGCCGAGCAGCAGGATATTCGACTTGGCCAGCTCCACGCCGTCCTCGCCGCCCCGCTCGCCCCCCGACTGAATGCGCTTGTAATGGTTGTAGACCGCCACGGAAAGGCCTTTTTTAGCCTTGTCCTGGCCGATGACGTAGGAATCGAGGAACTCGTAGATCTCGCGCGGCTTCGGCAGGCTGTCCCACTTGATCTCGGTGGGCTCGGCCAGCTCCTCCTCGATGATCTCGTTGCACAGATCGATGCACTCATCGCAGATGTACACGCCTGGGCCGGCAATGAGCTTCTTGACTTGCTTCTGGCTCTTACCGCAGAACGAGCACTTCAGCAGATCACCGCCGTCGCCCATGCGAGGTGCCACCCGGATACTCCTTCGCCCTGAGGCCGCCCGCGATCGGGCAGCCCGGTCTCCTGCCGGTTAGGACGACCCTACCTCGGTCTTGCGCTTTAGGGTCGTTAGAACCTCATCCACCAGCCCGTACTCCTTGGCCTCTTCCGCGGTGAAGAACTTGTCTCGCTCTACATCGCGGCGGACCTGATCCTCGTCCCTCCCGGTGTGGATCGCAATAACCCGCTCCATCGCGGTCCGCATCCGCAGGATCTCACGCGCCTGAATCTCCAGGTCACTCGACTGGCCGTAACCGCTCTCCACAGCCGGCTGGTGGATCAGGATCCGCGAGTTGGGCAGCGCCATGCGCTTGCCCTTGGTGCCGGCAGCCAGCAGCACAGCAGCAGCGGAGGCCGCCTGGCCCAGGCAGAACGTCTGGATCTCCGGCTGGATGTACTGCATGGTGTCGTAGATGGCCATCATCGACGTCATCGATCCGCCGGGCGAGTTGATGTACATCAGGATGTCCCTGTCAGGGTCCATCGACTCCAGGGTAATCAGCTGGGCCATCACGTCGTTGGCCGACGCGTCGTCGATCTGTACCCCGAGGAAGATGATCCGCTCCTCGAAGAGCTTGTTGTACGGGTTCATCTCCTTGACCCCGTACGAGGTGCGCTCGACGAAGGACGGCAGCACGTACCGGTCGTTCACGGTATTCACAGTCAGCTCCTCAGCTCCGCACGTCGCGCGTTCATGAGACCGGGCCCTCCGACGGGACCTCGCTGGCGCTGCGGATCACGCGGTCGACGAGCCCGTAGTCCTTGGCCTCCTCGGCGGTGAACCACCGGTCGCGGTCTGAGTCGGTCTCGATCTGCTCGACCGTCTGGCCCGTGTGCATCGCGATGCGCTCGGCCAGGGTTCGCTTGAGGTAGAGGATCTGCTCGGCCTGGATCCTGATGTCCGTCGCCGTGCCGCCGATCCCGCCGTGCGGCTGGTGCATCAGGATCGACGCGTGTGGCATCGCGTAACGCTTGCCATGGGCACCCGCGCACAGCAGGAACTGGCCCATCGACGCGGCCATCCCGATCGCGTAGGTGGCGACATCGTTCGGCACGTACTGCATGACGTCGTAGATCGCCATACCGGCGGTGACGGAGCCCCCCGGAGAGTTGATGTAGAGGCTGATGTCCCTCTTGTCATCCTCCGCCGCGAGCAGGATGAGCTCGGCGCACACGCGGTTGGCAAGATCGTCGTCGACCTGCTGCCCGAGGAACACGATCCGGTGCCGCAGCAGGCGCTGGAACAGCTGGTCGCCTAGGACCTGTGGCGGGGCTTCCGCCACCCGCGCCAGCAGAGGCGCCACCGGATCGTCATGGGCGGGCGTGGCCACAGGCCCTCCTCAGTCGCTGTGTCAAATTCTTCAACTCGCTCAGTTCGCGGCGGTCCGATGACCGCCGTTGACAGTGACCCTAACCCGGGACGAGGCCCGTCCAGTCCGCAGCCGGCGCCTGTTCGCTGACGGCGCACGCTCTCGGCGGGTCACGGTGCGGCGGCTGGCCCGCCGTTCCTGGTTATTCCGCGTCCTCGTCGCCGGATGAGCCGCCGTCGGTGTCGTCTTCCTCCGCGTCTGCGTCCTCGGCGTCTGCGTCCTCGGCGTCTGCCTCGCCGGCGTCTGCCTCGTCGGCACCGGTCTTGATATCGACCGGCCGCCCGGACTCGTCTGTGACCGTGGCCCGTTCGGCGAGCAGGGTCAGCGCCTTGCCGCGCAGCACGTCCGCCGCGGCCGACGCGAGCTGCCCGCTGTCGGTCAGGTCCTTGGCCAGGCGCTCGGCGGGCACGCCCATCCGGTAGGCCTGCTCGGTGACGTAGGTGGCCAGGTCTCCCTGGTCGACCGTCAGCTCCTCCTGGCTCGCCAGTTTGTCCAGGATGAACGCGGCCTTGGCGCCACGCCGGGCTTCCTCGGTGAGCTGCTGCTCGAATTGCTCGAGCGTCTGGTTCGCCGCCCGGAGGTAGTCGTCGATGGTGCCGCCCGAGCGCTGCAGCCTGTCGGTGAGCGACTGCCGCCGGCTCTCGACCTCGCGGCTGATCAGGCCCTCGGGCAGCGGGATGTCGACGCTGGCGATCAGGGCGTCCAGTGCCCGCTCCTTGGCCTGTCCGGCCTGGCCGACCCGGCGCATCTGCTCAAGCTGCGCCCTGGTGCCGGCCCTCAGCTCGCCGACGGTGTCGAACTCGCTGGCGGACTGGGCGAACTCGTCGTCCAGCTCGGGCAGCTCCTTGACCTTGACGCTCTCGACGGTGACCGTTACGTCCGCCGTGGCGCCCGCCTTCGAGCCGCCCGCCAGCTCCGCTGAGAACGTCTTTGTCTCGTCTGCCGACATCCCGGTCAGCGCCTCGTCAAGACCGTCGAGCATCTGCCCGCTGCCGACCTCGTAGGAGACGCCCTTGGCCTGCGCATCCTCGACCGGCTTCCCGCCTACCTCTGCGGACAGGCTGATCGAGACGAAGTCGCCAGCGGCCGCGGGCCGGTCGGCGCCCTTGAGCGAGGCGAACCTCTCCCGCAGCGAGGCGATGTACTCCTCGACCTCGTCCGGGCTGACGTCGGCGTCTTCCACCGTGACCGGCAGGCCGTTGATGTCGGGAAGGTCGAACTTCGGCCGGACCTCGACCTCGGCGGTAAACGCCAGCTCCTTGCCGTCGTCGAGCCGGGTGATCTCCAGCTCCGGCTGGCCGAGCGCGTAGACGTCGTGCTCCTCGAGGGCCTTGCCGTAAAACTGCGGCAAGGCGTCGTTGACCGCCTGCTCGAGCACTGGCCCGCGCCCCAGCCGCTGGTCGATGACCCGCGGGGGGACACGCCCAGGACGGAAGCCGGGCACCCGGACCTTGCGTGCGACCTCACGGTAGGCACGGTCGAGGCTCGGCTTCAGCTCCTCGAAGCCGACCTCCACGGTCAGCCGCACACGGGTTGGGCTCAGCTCTTCGACGTCGGTTTTCACGGCGGAGTATCTCCTCGGCTCCCCGCCCAGGCGGGCATCACGCCGGGCCCGGACACAGGATGTCGTGCGCGGCCGCTGGTCGCGCACTGCTAGACCGCCAAGTCTAGGGCAGCGTGGACGTTCACCCGGCCTGGGTGGTGCTGCCGGGCGGCTGCCAGCCGATGATCGTCGCAACAGCCCGCAACTCCAGACCGCGCAGACCGAGGGAGGCCCCGTGAGGTCACCGCGCCGCTCATCGTCGGCCGTGCCCGGCCAGCCCGAAACACCGGCCGGCGAGCGCCAGAACGCCATCCCGCGCCAGGAGGCGCCTGGCTATGGCCGCGGTGACCAGCCGGAGGCTGGGCTGCCGCCGCGGGGTACATCGATCACATCGGCAGCCGATCAGCGCCCAGGAGGCGTTCTTGGGCTTGTCGGCCAGGCCTGGCCGGTGGTCCTCCTCGCCGCGCTGGGAATGCTGGCGATCGGCGTCATATTGCTGGTCTGGCCGAGGGCCACGCTGACCGTCGTGGCGATCCTGCTCGGCGCGGCACTGGTCATCGGCGGGATCTTCCGGCTCGTCGAAGGCTTCACCGCCCGGCAAGCCAGCGGGGCCGGCCAGCCGGCGATGTGCTGATCGGCATCGTCGCGATCGTGGCCGGGCTGTTCTGCCTGCGCAACCACGACGAGACGATCTTCCTGCTCGCGTTTCTGCTCGGCGCGTTCTGGATAGTTCACGGGATCGCCGACCTTGCCGTGGCCGCGACGGCCGGACCGGTGCCCGGGCGCGGGTTCCGGGTGGTCGCTGGGCTGTTCAGCATCGCCGCTGGCACCGTTGTCCTGTTCTGGCCAGGCATCTCGCTGGTCCTGCTGCTCACGGTCCTGGCCGCATGGTTCCTGTTCTACGGCGTCGTGCTGCTGATCCTCGCGTCGCAGCTCTTCCGGCTGGGCCGCCGCGGGCCGGCTGCTGCCTCTTCCGCCAGGTAAGCGCAGCCTGTGTTAAACCAGATCGGGGTCAGAGCAGATCGAGGCGGCGAGCCCGGGCGATCGCGGCGCGCCGCGAGGCGACGCCCAGTTTCCGGTAGGCCGCACGCAGGTGGGTCTTCACGGTGTTCACCGAGAGGAACAGGGACTCGGCGATCTCCTGGTTGGTCAGGTGCGAGGGCAGGAACCGCAGCACCGCAAGCTCGCTGTCGGTCAGCTGGACGGCCGCCTGCTCCGTGACGCCCGCTGCGTGGGGCAGCTGGGTGTCGAACCGCTCCAGGATCCGGCTGGCGAACCCGGCGCTGCTGCTGGTCGGCTTGACGAGCACGGTGATCGCTGACCGGGCGGGCTGCCCGGCGTCGAGGAACACCCGGTAGGCGTCGTCTGGCTCGGCCAGCGTCAGCGCCTGCTGGAGCAGCTCGGCGGCCGTCTCTGTAAGCCCGGCGCGCCGGCTCGCCACAGCGGCTACCAGGAGCGCGGCTACTTTGCCCTGAATCGTCAGTTCATCCGCTGTCCCGTCGATAATCGGCGCGACTGCGTCGATAGCGGCGGGGAAGTCCGCCTCCAGCAGCAGCAGCTGCCCTCGCAGCAGCCTTGTGTCAGCGCGGTCGGCCTCCGGAGCGCTGGCCAGCGGCTCAAGCATCATCCTGGCCTGCACTGCGTCGCCGGCGCGCACCGCGATCTCGCAGTCCAGCAGCGTCAGGATCCGCTCGAGCGCCGGGTCACCGGGTGCGCTGGTGTCGCGCAGCCGGAGCACCATCGCGCGGGCCCCGGTCGCGTCCCCGTCGGCGAGCGCGGCACGGGTGCGGATAAGGCCGGAGACGGCAGCCATGTCGGGCTCACCTGGAAGCTGTGTCATGCGCGCTTCCTGCTCGCCGCAGTCGTCCAGCAGCTTGCGGACGCCGGCGAGGTCGTCGCGCGACAGGCTCACCTGCGCTGACCCGAGAACGGCCAGGCATGATGTCCCCGGCTCGGCACCCGGTGCCCGCGGGTCGCCGCCCGGCGCGGCGGCCTTCTGCTCGTGCAGGGCCTTCTCGGCCGCGGTGAGGTCCCCGTACCACGCCTCCGCCAGGGCCTGCCAGCCGCGGGCCCGGGCGCACAGCTCACCAAAGCCGCCTGCGGTGAGCTGACGGCATGCGTGGTTAAGCGCGTACCGGGCAGCGCCGATCTCCCAGCGCCGCAGCCGGGCCGCGCCGAGCGCAAGCCACAGCAGTCCCAGGGCCCGGTTCTCCGGCCGGGTACCAGCCGTGGCCTGGCCTTGCTCGGCCAGGGCCCAGCCCCGCGCCAGAAGGCCCGGATCAGCGGACGAGCAGCTCGCCGCCTGCATGACCCGCAATGCTGCCAGCCATGGCTCGAGGAGCCGGCGCTCTGGCGGGTCACAGCTGCCCAGCGCCCGTGCGGCGCTGTCCAGGTGATGGGCGGCACCGTCCGGGTCCCCTGTCCACAGCATGACAGCCGTCAGGGCAGCGGCCACCGCGGCGTCACTGGCCCGGCGCTCGGCCGGGAACACCGCGAGCACTTCCTCCAGCGCCGGGGCGCCGCTGCGGATCAGCGCCGCCGTCCCCGCCTCGGCGAGCAGGCGGGCCGCGTAGTCCCAGTCGCCGGCTTGCGCCGCACAGCGCAGCGCGTCGATGGCCTGGTCCTGCCCCGCATGCCAGCGCGCCGCGCGGGCCAGCAGCACCGGGACCTCCTGCGGGATCTGCCGCGCCCGTTCCGCGGCGAGCACGTCCCGAAGCAGCGGGTGGTACCGGTAGATCCCGCGGTCGTGGCCGACGGCCTCGACGAAGCTGTTCTCCCGGCTGAGCCGGTCCAGCGTCCGGGCCCCGCCCGGCTGCCCGGTCAGCGCATCGGCGAGATCCCCGGACGTCCGCTCGGTGACGCTGGTGCGCAGCATGAACATCCTGGTTTCCGGTGGCTGCCTGCCGAGCACCTCGTCACTGAGATAGTCGGTGACAAGCGGCTCGTCCCCTGAGATAGCGGAGACAGTGCCGCCTGTGCTGGGACCGCTGGCCACACTCTCCCGCTGGCACGAGGCGGTCATGACCGCGAGGCGGAGCCCCGCCATCCATCCCTCGGTCCGCCGCAGCAGCTCGTCGCGCACGTGCGGCTGCACAGCCAGGCCGAGCATCGCGAAGTACGCATCGGCTTCCTCGGCCGTGCAGGCCAGGTCCGCCGGCGTCACGTCGGCCAGATCGCCAGACAGGCGCAGCCTGGCCAGCTGCAACGGCGGTGGGCACCGCCCGCTGAGGATCAGCCGGAGCGTGGGAGGCGCATGCCGGATCAGCTGGTCGAGGCCGGGCACGACCGGGCCGCCGGAGAGCTCGTGCACGTCGTCCAGCACCAGGGTCACCGGTTCGGTCAGCAGTTGCGCCGCCTCGGCCAGGTGCAGCTGGGCGGGGCCAGCGTCCTCGCCGGCCACGGCTGACCCAGCCGGCCTGTCCGGCATGACCGGGGTAAGAGCGGCCTGAACGTATGCCCAGAACCTCGCCGGGTCGCGATCCTCTCCGTCCAGCGTCAGCCAGGCCACCCGGTGCGTGGCCCGCATGGCCGACGCCCAGGCCGCGCAGGCAACGGTCTTGCCTGCGCCAGCCGGGCCGGACACCACGGTCAGCCGGTGACGGGCGGCCTCGTCGATCAGGGCCATCACGCGGCGGCGGCGCAGCACCGCCACGCTCATTTGCGGTATCCGGAGCTTGTCCGCCAGCAGCTCCGGCCCGTCGCCGGAACCTGCCCGCGCTCGCCGCGCGGTACCGGCCCCGTTAGTCGTGCTCGGCATGATCCCCCCGATAGGCGGCCACCGTGTGCTTGCTGCGCGCTCACCTGAGACTTCCAGGTCGCGCATATGGCGAGCTCACGGCTTGTGCCCTTTGTGCCTGCTTACCCAGGCATACGGTGGCTGACACCGGGGTACCGCATCGCTATCACCCGGTCCGGATGATGTCTGCGTGCCGCGGCGGTTCGTAGCGTCGCGTGGGTAGGGCTCCGCACGTCCCGGGTATGGTCGCGGCTGCCTGGGCAGGAGATATTCCCGGGTAGGTGGCACTGAGAACGCACGGGGAACATCAGTCCATCAGTCAACGCATTTGACGGCAGGCAACCCGCAGGCCGCGTTGCGGACGGCTCCGGGGACATCTCCGGGACCGGTTTGTGGCGCACCCGCGGGCCAGAGCCGCGGGGAGGTTCCCGTGGCGGCGAGACAAAGGGGGCTGCCTCATGAGCAGTGGACAGGACCGACCGACCGGGCGACAGAGCGGGACAGCCGATTCCGGGATGGGCGAGCCCAGGACAGCCGGCGCACACAGCGCCGGACACCAGGAGGGATACCCCTCGGAAACGGTTGATTACGGTCAGGGCGGTACCGGGCAGGGATACCCGTCGGAATCGGCGTCCCGCCCGAGCGAGGGCCGCAGAGCTGGAGCGCGGGCCTACCCGGAGCCAGCCGGGTACGGGCGCGGCGGGGTCGGCGCAGAGCCAGAGCGCCGCCCAGGCCTGGCAGTCGCAGCGGCGCTGCTGATCCTGTCCGGCCTGATAACTTTCTTCGCCGGGATCACGGGGGTCATCAAGGGCGCGTTCTACGCTCACCCGGCGAACTATCCCTTCTACTTCAGCATCCGCAGCTGGGGGATCACCGAGATAGTGATCGGTGCGGTCGTGTTCATGGTGGGGGCCTGCCTGCTCCTTGGCATGGAGTGGGCCAGATGGGCCGCCATAGTCATCGCTACGCTCAGCGCGATCGCGAACTTCATGTTCCTGCCGTACTACCCGTTCTGGGCGATAGTCGTGATCGCCCTCGACGTCTTCATCATCTGGGAATGCGCCCGGGACCCCAGGCCACGCGAATACGCCTGACCGGGCTCTTTGCCCGGCAGGCCCCAGACGCCTTACAGCACAGGCAAGGCCAGCCACCGGATCATGGCCCGGTGGCTGGCCTTGTGCCGTCAGCGCGCCTGGCCACGGCGCCTGCGTGATTCACCCCGGCGGGGTGAGGTGCGCAACGGCCCGCGTCCGGGAACGTGGGCGGGTGCTTGAGCAGGCCGCAAGCCTGGCGCTGCTCGCGGCGCTGTCACCGGCAGTGCTGCTGACGTCCGCCGTCTATCTCGGCTCCCCGCAGCCCAGGCGGACCATCTTGGCTTATTTCGCCGGCGCGCTCGTCATGAGCGTTGTCCTCGCGGTAGTGGTGCTTGTGGCGCTGCGGCTGTCCGGCCTGAACCACCCGCACCAGCGCTCGCCACGCGACGGGCTGCGGCTCGGCCTCGGGGTGCTGCTGCTCGCCGCGGGCATCGCGATGGCGATACGCCGCAGGCGCGCCAGGCCGCGGGCAAACAAGCGGCCCGGACTGGTGTCGCGGATGACCGCCAACCCCACGCCGCGCAGCGCATTCGCTGTCGGCATCCTGCTGTTCGCCCCGGGCCTCACGTTCATCGCCGCGCTCCAGGTGATCGCAACGTCGCACGCCGACGTCTCGCTCACGGCGCTGGCCGTGGTCGTCGTCGTGATCATCGACGCGGCGCTGGTCTGGCTGCCGCTGGTGCTGCACCTGGTGGCACCCGGCCCGACCGAGCGGTACCTGAAGGCCTTCAACAGCTGGCTTCGCGCTCACAGCGGCACCCTGCTCACTGGCGTGCTGATCCTGGCGGGCGTGATCCTCATCGTCAGCGGCAGCTACGGGCTGGCCAGCGGCACATGACCGACCACCCGCTGCGGGTGACGCAGCGCCATCCCGAACACGCGACTCTTGGCTGCATACGGAGTTGAGCCTGGCTGCCGCGATCACACCGCGGCGACCGGAAAGGACGTGCCGGATGACCATGCCCGCCAAGGCAGACGTCGACGACATGACGGTACAGACGCTGACCGGGCTGTCCATGGGCGACATGGACGTGCTGGACGAGATGGCGGAGATGCGGCAGGCCGAGCAGCAGCGGAGCGGCCTGGATCCGCGCACCTTCTCCCTGGTCAAGATCGCGGCGCTGATCGCGATGGACGCGCCCCCGGCCTCGTACCTGTGGCAGGTTGCCGGTGCGCTGGACGCCGGCGCGACGCCGCAGGACTTCGTCGGGGTGCTTCGCGCAGTCGCCCCGCAGGTCGGCGGGCCCAGGACGATGGCCGCCGCACCAGAGATCATGACGGCCCTCGGGCTCGAGCTGCCGGCCGGAGCGTAACTGGTACGCGGAGGACACCATGATCATGCGACGACGTCCGTTGTTGCGCGCTGCCGTAGTGGGCGGCGGCGCCTATTACGCAGGGAAGAAGTCGGCTGAGCGATCGGCCATGTCGGCCGAGCAGGAAGAGCAGCAGCAGCCAGAGCCCGCCCAGCAGCCGTCAGAGCCCGCCCAGCAGGCGCAAGCGCAGCCGTCAGTGCTCGACCAGCTGAACCAGCTGGCGGCGCTGCATCAGCAGGGCGCACTGTCCGATTCGGAGTTCGCGGCCGCCAAAACGAAACTGCTGGGCTGAGACAAGTGCCGCCCGGGCCGCGCCATCACCGGTAGGGAGGGAGCGGCAGCGCACCCGGCCCGCGCCGGGCGCGCTTGCCGCGGACGAGATGACCATAACGGCTTCAAAGCCGACCCGGCCCGGCCCGTCGGGAGTAACGAAGCTGCGCTACCAGCTGGACACGGGGCTGGGGGCTCTGACCCCGGCCGAGCGCGCCGTGCGAGGCAAGATCGCGCGCGCTGAGGTGCCGCTGGAGAGCCATGCGGGATTCGACCCGCCCGCGGACCGGGCCGACCCGATCTCGCTGCTGGAGCAGCAGGCGAAGGTACGCGTTCCCGAGCTCGTCCCGGTCCGCTACGGCCGCATGATGGTCTCGCCGTTCACGTACTACCGCGGCGCGGCCCTGCCAATGGCCAGTGACCTGGCCGGCACGCCGGTGTCCGGGCTGGCGGTGCAGGCATGCGGCGACGCTCACCTGGCGAACTTCGGCGTGTTCGGCTCGGCCGAACGCCGGCTGGTCTTCGACGTGAACGACTTCGACGAGACTCTGCCTGGCCCCTGGGAATGGGACATCAAGCGGCTGGCCGCCAGCATGGAGGTCGCCGGGCGCGACAACCAGTTCCCAGGCAAGAAGCGGCGGGAGATCGTTCTCGACACGGTCGCGGGCTACCGGGAGGCGATGCGGACCTTCGCCGGGATGACCAACACCGATGTCTGGTACGCCAGTGCCGACATGGAGCAGATGCAGGCGCAGTTCGGTCCTCAGCTCCGGGCCAGACAGGCAAAGGCAGTGGATGAGGGCCTGGCCAAGGCCCGGACGAGAGACAGCATGCAGGCGGTGGGCAAGCTGACCCACGTGGTCGACGGCAAGCCGCGCATCGTCTCCGACCCGCCGCTGCTGGTCCCGCTCACCGAGATGATCGGAGATCAGGCGCGCAGGAAGGACTACAGGTCCGAGCTCAACGAGCTGATCTCCAGGTACCGGCGCACGCTGGAGACCGACCGCCGGTACCTGCTCGAGCAGTTCGAGTTCGCTGACATGGCTTTCAAGGTCGTGGGCGTCGGTAGCGTCGGAACGCGCTGCTGGATCGTTCTTATGCTGGGCCGTGACACCAACGACCCGCTGCTGCTGCAGGTAAAGGAGGCCGAGGACTCGGTCCTGAGCCACTTCGTCGGCACAAGCAGATATGCCAACCAGGGTCAGCGGGTCGTCGCTGGGCAGCGGCTGATGCAGGCGTCCAGCGACATCTTCCTCGGCTGGCAGCACATCGAGCTGGGGCTGGACAACCGGCCGCGCGACTTCTACGTGCGCCAGTTGCGGGACTGGAAATTCTCCCTCGACAGCACCCAGATGGTGCCGCGCGGCATGCGGCTCTACGGCCGGCTCTGCGGCTGGACGCTGGCGCGGGCCCATGCCCGGTCAGGCGACCGCATCGCCATCGCCGCCTACATGGGTGGCTCGGACACCTTCGACCAGGCGGTCGCGTCCTTCGCCACCGCTTACGCCGACCAGAACGAGAAAGACCACCAGGAACTGGTCGACGCCGTGTCATCGGGCCGGATCATCGCGGAGAGCGACCTGTGATACCCGGCCCAGCCGGAGCCGGCTCCCACAGTGACAGCTCCGTCTGACCCGCTGACACTGCTGAGGTCGCGGAGCTACCTGGCGCTGCTGGTGCTGGCCGCGGTCATCGGCGTGCCCGTCTCGGCGGCGGCGTTCGGCTTCCTCGCGCTGGTTTCTCACATGCAGGGGTGGATCTTCGCCAGCCTGCCCAAAGCTGTGGGGTTCGGATCCGAGCCGCTGTGGTGGCCGATCCCGTGGCTGATGCTTGCCGGGGTACTTGTCGCCCTGACCATCCGGTACCTGCCAGGCACCGGCGGCCACTCGCCGGCCGACGGGTTCAAGGCGGGCGGGGCCCCGTCCCCTAGCGAGTTGCCCGGCGTGGTGCTCGCCGCGCTGGCCACCCTGTGCCTTGGCCCGGTGCTCGGCCCCGAGGCGCCGCTGATCGCAATCGGCGGCGGCCTCGGTGTCTGCGCCATCCGGCTCGCCAAGCGCGGCGCTCCGGCGAGGACCATGGCCGTGGTCGCCGCGGCCGGCAGCTTCGCGTCCATTAGCACGCTGCTCGGCTCGCCGCTGATAGGCGCGTTCCTGCTGATGGAGGCGTCGGGCCTCGGCGGGGCGACGCTCGAAATCGTGCTGTTGCCCGGGCTGGTGGCAGCGGGCATCGGCTCGCTGATCTTCATCGGCCTGGGCACCTTGACCGGGTTCGGGACGTTCTCGCTCGCGCTGCCCGGCCTACCCCATTTCGGGCGGCCCGACATCGCGGAGTTCGGGTGGGCGCTGGTGATCGGGGTTGCCGCCGCCCTGCTCGGCTCGGGAATCCGGCACCTAGCGCTGCAGCTGCGGCCCCGGGTCGAGCCGCGGATGCTGCTGGCCACGCCGGTGGTGGGCCTCGCGGTGGCGGGACTGGCGATCGCCTTCGAGGCCGGCACCGGGAAGGGCACGTCTGAGGTGCTCTTCTCCGGTCAGACGGCCCTCGGCCCGCTGATCGGCCATAGCGCGGCCTATACCGTCGGAGCGCTGGCACTGCTCATGGTGTGCAAGGGCCTTGCCTACTCCGCCTCGCTGAGCAGCTTCCGCGGCGGGCCCATCTTCCCAGCCCTGTTCCTTGGCGGGGCTGGGGGGATGCTGCTCTCGCACCTGCCGGGCCTGCCCCTGGTCCCAGCCGTGGCCATGGGCATGGGCGCGATGAGCGCGGTGCTGCTCCGGCTCCCGCTCACCTCGGTCCTGCTAGCCACATTGCTGCTGGCGTCCGACGCCCTGGCCGTCACGCCGCTGGCGATCGTCGCCGTCACCGTGGCCTACGTGGTCTCGGCGCGGCTGGCGCCGGCCCCTGCACAAGCGGCCGGGACACCGCCTGGCCCCGGGGCTGCTCCAGCGCAGGACCGGGGCACGCAGGTGGCGACCCAGGCGGCGGGCACCGGTCGTCCCGGGGACCAGGGCACCGGGACTCACCCCGAGCGGTCCGGGCATCGCCACTGATGCTGCATGTTCGCGTTGCCAGCCCGCCCGAGGTGACGGGGCGCCTGACCAGCGGGCTCGCCGCGGACCCGGGGGTGGTGAACCTTGTGGTCCTCCCGGCCGCCGCGACGCACCCCGACGGTGACGCGGTGCAGTTCGACGTGGTGACCGGCTCGGCAAACCGCGTGCTGGGCCAGCTTCGGGACCTCGGCCTGCATCGTGACAGCTCGGTGATCATCGAGACCGTCGACGCGGCTATCGCGGACCCGGCGACCCACCCCGTCTGGTACCGCAGTTACCACGGCGAGCGCGCCCCCGTATGGGAGCTGGTGGAGGCGAGGATCCGCGACGACGCCCAGTACGCTCCGAGCTTCTTCCTGCTGCTCACGCTCGCCGGGCTGATCGGCGCCTGCGGCATCCTGCTCAACTCGCAGATCCTGATCGTGGGAGCGATGGTGGTGGGCCCGGAATACAGCGCGATCGTGTCGGTTGCCCTGGGCCTCGAGCAGCGGCACTGGCGTCCCGTTGGGCGCGGGCTGCTGGTCCTGCTGGCAGGCTTCGTGCTGGCGGTCGCCGCGACCGGAGTCTTCGCATTGTGCATCCGGTGGGCAGGCCACGCACCCGAGGCCTATCTCCGGGGGATCAGGCCGGTATCCGACCTGATCAATTCGCCCAACCTCTACTCGGTGGTGGTGGCGGTGCTGGCCGCCGTCGCAGGCATCGTGGCCGTGACCCTCTTCCGCGCCGGCACCCTCGTCGGCGTGTTCATCTCGGTCACCACCATCCCCGCCGCCGCGGATATCGGGGTGTCGGCCGCATTCGGCGGCTGGCGCGAGGTCCGGGGATCCACGCTGCAATTGCTCCTGAACGTTGGCCTGCTCATCATCGTCGGCGCGCTCACCCTGCGCGCGCAACGACACCTCTGGCGGAACTGGTCGGCGAGGGCGGGAAGCCCGTCCTGAGCCACGGCCAGCGTGCTAGCGGCTGCGCCGCTGGGCCGCGGACGGCGTGGCGGAGTCAGCAGTGGCTGAGTCAGCCGCGCCCACCTGCGGGTAGATGGCATCGAGCCTGCCGACCTGACGGGAGGTGAAGGAGCGTTCCCTGCGGACGTCGCGGCTGAATGCGGGGCGCCAGGTCAGGATCGCTCCGGCCCGGTTCCGGTAGCCGGTCAGGAATGCGATGTGGATGAACAGCCAGGAAAGCCAGCCGGGCAGGCCGTTCAGGCGAACCGGTCCGGCCGAGAGGACCGCGTCCTGGGATATTGAGATTGTCGTCGACAGCGACACGGCCCGCACGGTCCCGCTCCGCGCCCGTGGCCTTCTCCAGTACCTCCGCGAGCGGCGGGGCGGCCACACCCGCTGTCCACAGGACGGTGGCAGCCTGGTACCTGGTCTGGCTGCCGTTGCGGCCGCGGACCGTGAGGCCGTCACCGTCGACGCTGGTGGCGATCGAGCCCATGTGCAGCTCTACGCCAAGCCTGCGCAGCGACCGCGTGGCCCGGGCCGACAGGTCTGGAACACGTGGTGCTCGGTGCGGTCGATCAGCGTCACGGCGAACCGCTCACCCCGCAGTGCCCGGGCAGCGAAAGCCCAGCGAACCCGCCGGACGCATCATCCACGACGGGCGATGTGGCCGCGCCTGGGCGCTGCCATCGTGATCACGTGAGCGACCGCCTGGCTGCCCGAAACGGGGGATGAAATGCCCGAGCGTTACCCGAACATCAGCGACCATGGGCTGATCGGTGACCTGCAGACCTGCGCGCTGGTGACCACTGACGGCACGGTCGACTACTTCTGCTGCCCGCGTTTCGATTCGCCAAGCGTGTTCGCTTCGCTGCTGGACGCTGACAAGGGCGGGTACTTCCGCATCGCGCCATCCACTGACAACTACGTGACCAAGCAGCTGTACTTCCCGAACACGGCGATGCTGATCACCCGGTTCATGACCCCCGACGGAGTAGGCGAGGTGCTCGACTTCATGCCGGTGATCGAGGGCCGGCCCACCGACCGGCACCGGCTGGTGCGCCATCTGCGGGTGGCCCGCGGCACTATGAAGTTCGTCATGGACCTGCATCCCGCCTTCGACTACGGCCGCGCGAAGCACACGGTGGAGGTCTCCGAGCACGGCGCGGTCTTCCGCACTGAGGGGGGGATGGAGCTGACCCTGCACACCGCGGGCAGGCGCCCAATCAGCGAGGGCGGCACCGCGCCAGAACTCCGGGGCAACGGGCTGCGGGCGACGTTCACGATGCGCGAGGGCGAGAGCGGCCGCGGCGTC
Source organism: uncultured Actinomycetota bacterium (assembly GCA_963815375.1). Lineage (GTDB taxonomy): Bacteria > Actinomycetota > Actinomycetes > Streptosporangiales > Streptosporangiaceae > JASHPR01. The sequence goes on from CAWFGX010000003.1 coordinate 317,525, forward strand.
GTTCTGGAGTCCATGGGCGGCAAACCGCGGGCGCTGTCCCCGGCTGAGCTGGAACGGCTCGCCAACGACACCGCCGCGTTCTGGAAGAGCTGGCTGCGCCGGTCCACCTACACCGGGCGGTGGCGGGAGATGGTCACCCGCTCGGCCATGACGCTCAAGCTGATGACCTACCAGCCCACCGGCGCGCCGGTCGCCGCGGCCACCTTCGGCCTGCCGGAGCAGGTCGGCGGCGAGCGGAACTGGGATTACCGGTTCACCTGGATCCGGGACGGGTCGATGAGCATGCACGCTCTGCTCGGCCTGGGTTACTTCGAAGAGGCGCAAAAGTTCGCCGCCTGGCTGCGGGACACGGGCGCGGCCAGCCAAAGAGGGAACGGCTCCAAAGCGGACGGCTCCGGACCCATCAAGATCATGTACAGGGTCGACGGTTCCTCCGACCTGACCGAGGAAATCCTGGACCATCTGGAGGGCTGGCGCGGCTCCAGGCCGGTGCGCATCGGCAACGGCGCCGCCGATCAGCTGCAGCTCGACATCTACGGCGAGGCCATGGACGCGGTCATGACCGGAGAAGAGTTCGGCCTGCCGATCGCCCATGCCGGGTGGGTCGGGCTGACCAAGCTGATCGACTGGGTCGCCGGCAACTGGGATCAGCCCGACGAGGGCGTCTGGGAGACACGCGGCGGGCGCAAGGACTTCACCTACGGCCGGTTCCAGTGCTGGGTAGCCCTCGACCGCGCGATCCGGCTGGCCGAGCGGACCGGACGGCCAGCCAACATCGCCACCTGGGTCATTGAGCGCGACCGGATCTACAACCAGATCATGGACCGGGGCTGGAACAAGAAGGTCAAGGCGTTCACCCAGCACTACGCCACCGAAGTGCTGGACTCGATACTGCTGCTGATGCCGATCGAGGGCTTCATCGCCGCTACTGACCCGATGTGGCTGTCCACCCTCGACGCCATGGACCGCGAGCTGGTCTCCGACAGCCTGGTCTACCGGTACAACCCGGCCGCATCGCCCGACGGGCTGCACGGCGACGAGGGCACGTTCTCGATGTGCACGTTCCTGTACGTCGATGCGCTGGCCCGGGCCGGACGCCTCGACGAGGCGGTCCTGACCTTCGAGAAGATGCAGACCTACGGCAACCACCTTGGCCTGTTCTCCGAGGAGATCGGATCCACCGGCGAGCAGCTCGGCAACTTCCCGCAGGCGTTCACCCACCTGTCACTGATCAACTCCGCGATCACCCTCAACCATCAGCTCGACATGCGCGAGGGACAGACCGAGCCAGCCCCCCACGCGATTGTGGGTGCGTAAACCCCGCGGCTGGCGCAGGCCAGGTCACCGGTCACCGCGTGAGGCCTTCCGGCCACCGCCCGACGGCCTCCTGCGGTAGGACAGACGGGAGCCCCGCCGGGCCCTGGATGGCGGCCAGTGCTGCTTTGACACCGGGCCGGCCTCCTCACCCGCGGACCGGAAAGCGGCGACGAGCCGGGCCACCAGCGTGGCCAGGAACACCTGACCGGTCAGCGCCTCGATAACGGCGAGCGCGCGGCCGCCGTTGCCTGCCGCGGTGAAGTCACCGTAGCCAAGGGTGGTCAGCGTGGTGAAGCTGAAGTACTGGAACGTCTGGGTGTTCGCCGGCTGGTGGCTGGCGAAGAACGCGCCCGAGCCCAGCCGCTGGATCGCCGCGTAAAAGGCCGCGAACATCAGCCCGATGATCAGATAGGCGCTCAGCGCGCCGTAAATACTCTGCACAGTGACCGTGGGCCGCGCGAGCACCCGGCGCACGATGAGCACAGCGGTCAGCAGCAGGATCAGGCCCTTCCACAGGTCGGCCGCGCCGTCCCCGTCCCGGGTGTGCGTCAGCGCCGCTGCGCCCGCGGCCGCGGAGCCGATCAGCACCACACTGACGATCACCAGCGTCACCCTGCGGTCCAGTGGCGCCGTGCGGAGCGCCAGCAGCACGACGCCCGCGAACAGGAGTGTCTGCAGGTCGGCGGCCACCGTGCTGAAACCAGATGCCGACAGCAGGTAGGTCACGATCAGCAGGAGCAGCAGCAGGCCATACCGGCCGCCGCGCTCTCCGGGTCCTGCCCGCCTGCTCGTCGTTCTCGTCAGCCCGGCCGCGATCTGGTAACACCCCGCCAGTGCCGCCTGTTGCGGCGGGCCTGCTATGGCAGTTGCACCGCCTGGGCCTGTGTGAGCGGCACCTGGACTGACCGGGGCCGGACAGGCTCCATTGCGCGGTCAGGTTGTCAGCCGCGCTGGCACTCGAGACCGTGATGACGATGAACCAGAACGGGACCATCGCTGCCGGCCCTCCCTAAGTACTGGACGGCCGGGACCGCGAACTGCCAGCGGGCCAGGTCCAGGTTCATCTACCGCGCGCGGTGCGGGCCTGAGGCCCGTTCTGCCAGGCATCGGCCCCGGCGGAGGCCGCGGCCCTGGCCTGCGCCACCTTCAGTTTCGCCAGCTCGGATGGCGGGACATCCATATCCCTGACCCATCGCCGGATCGCGGTGACCAGATGCCCGCCGCCGATCACCATGCCCACGAGCGCGAGCAGGCCGCCCGCTGCGACAAGCCCTGCGCCGGTGACCAGCGGGCCGGAGTGCACCTGCGGCGCGCTGCTGCTGACCTTGTGCGAGTTCGACATGGCTCCCGTCCTGGAAGACGTTGGTCGGTACTCGCTGGTTACCCTTCCCGCACAAGAGCGGGCAGACATCATCCGCTGCGGGTGATTAGCCCCTCGACAGGTTCATGACGGTTCGTCGTCTATAGGGGCCTTGAGCGCCGCCGCTACCGCGTCCCAATGCGCATTCCAGCCCTCGTCAAACCGCTGGCCGATGTCCACCGCCGGGGGACCGGCCGCCTGCGCGACCGTCCGCTCTGCCACCGGCGCCTCGCGTGATGTGATGCGGAACCAAGTCAGGAGCTTGGTGAGAACGCCGGCTTCGCCGTGCCCCTCAGCGACCTTTTCGCCTGCTATGAGGGCGGCGGCTATGTCTCCCGTGCTGGGCATCGCGGCGTTCCTTTCAGTGGTGGCCCATGACGGCGTTGGAAGCCGTGTTGACGGACGCGTTGATCCCCATGGTCGTGACTTCCTTGAACGCAGGGATCTCCAGCAGCGAGGCGCCGAAGCTGAACGGCGCGTCGGCGACCGCCTCGGCGATCTCCACCAGCAGCATCCCCACCTGCGCGATGTTGCTGAGCTTCAGGCCGAGCGTGATCCCGGCAAAGCTCATCGCGCCGATGCCGACGCCCTTCGCCCCGGTGGACGCGTCAGACAGATTGGCGGCCGGAGCAGTCGGGCTCTTGAAATTCTTCCCGAACGCCTCGACCGCAGTGCTCCTGTTCTGCGACACCAGATCGTCCGCCGCGGCGACAGCGTCCTGCGGGGGCTGGGCGGACCTGCTGCCATGGGTCACCCAGGCACCCCCGATATCGAGCTGGCTGCCCTCCTTGCCATTGGGGGCATCAAGGCCGAGGTCGCGCATTGTCGTCACGACCCAGCTCGGCAGGTTCAGGGACGGAGTCGTCATTGCGCCCTCACCCCAGAGCCTTTTTCACGCTGCCGACGTTCGTGGTGGTCGTCTCCTCGGCCTGCTGCCAGATCCCGGCCATAACCTGCACCCGCGCCCCGTGGTCGTCCAGAGCTGCGGCATTGCTGGTGAACGACTGAATCGCGGCGCCCGAGACCACCTGGTAGCACGCGCCCATCAGGGACCCCACCACGTCGTCGCCCCAAGGCTGGCCGTAGCTGGCCAGCTCGTGCTGGACGGAGGCATTGTGCTGCTGCGCTGCCTGCGCAGCGGACCTGATCCGCTTGCCGCAGGCAGCCATGTGCTCGGGATGGACTTCCACATCATCTGGCGGCACCACGTCCTCCGTTCAGTCGTCCGGTCACACTCTGTCCGTACTCCAGGCCTGGCGGCCTCGTCTACCCACCAGTTGCCGCGGCCGGCCCCATGCCCCCCAGGAGCGAGGATGCTACCGAGCCGAAGTCGCGTATCTGCGCCAGCGCGGCATCGTTCATCTCCTGGAAGTGCTTTTTCAGCTCAGCGCGCCTGGCGGCGCCTGCTGCGCGCTGCTCACGCTGGGTCTGCTCCAGGCTGTCCAGCGCCATGTTCACCGCAGCGACGACCAGTTGCTCCAGCTCCTCCGCGCCCGCCCGCAGGGCATCGGGATGGATCTCCAGATGGCCCACCCGGCCTGGTGGCACCGCTGCCGCACGCACCAGGCCGCCCGCCTGCCCGTGTCCCCGCGCCTGGGCGGCACTGGTATCCCGCGGGCTGCCCGGCCCGGGGCTTGAGAGCAGGCTGTCCACCCGCTCCATCTGCTCAATCAGCCGCCCGGGATCGGGCAGGCCGACGTCGGCGGGCAGCTTCCCTTCCTTCGCCAGATCGACGGCCGCGTCCTGTATCGCCGAGCAGATCGCCTGCAGCAAAAAGGCAGCCTGGTCCCGGACCGCGCTGAAGTCGCGCGCCACGGCTTCGAGGTCCACCACGTCATGAGGGTCGGGCGTCGGGATTGCGCTTCGCGCGTCGTCCAGCGCGTTGTTGACCGCCACCATCAGCTGATCAGCCAGGACCTCAGGACGCAGGCGCAGGAGGTCTCGGTCAATCTCGGCCCGGAGGAGATGCCCGGACTGCGCGTTGACCACGATCAGGCCGCCCGCAGCGACTCCGCGGCCCGCTAGCTGATCTGGGCTCGTCACTGCACCACTCCCGCGTCCATCCCCGCATGCAGTCCTCAGTACGGTATCGGGGAAAAGACGGCGATTCTCGTGCAATATGACAGATCGACCGGACATGTTAACCACAGTGGCGGCCACTGTTAACCGCAGTGACCCGGCCCGGGCACGGGTCAGCCTGCTGGGTCGTGCCAGGTGTCGTGGCCGGCCAGCAGCCGGTCGGCCTCCTTCGGGCCCCAGGTGCCCTTGCCGTATGGGTGCACCGGGGTGACGTCGCCGAGCACCGGGTCGACGACCCGCCATGCGTCCTCGACGGTGTCCTGGCGGGCGAACAGCCAGCGGTCCCCGTCGAGCGCCGCACCGATGAGCCGGTCGTAAGGGCGAATGTCCGACCCCGAGGTCTGGGAGAACGCGAGCTCCTCGGGCTGCGGTTCCAAGGCACCGCCAGGCTTCTTGCCCGCGAGGGAGAGGGCGACCTGTGTTTCCGGCCAGACCCGGAACCGGAGCGAGTTGCCGACAGCGAACGGCTCGATCCCGAAGACGTCATGCGGCGGGCGCCGGAACTTGATGTCCACCTCGGTGGCCGTGACCGGCAGGCACTTGCCCGCGCGGATCAGGATCGGGACGCCGGCCCAGCGCCAGGTGTCGCAGGTCAGCCGGACCGCGACGTAGGTCTCCGTCGTCGACCTCGGGGCCACGCCTGCGACCTGCAGGTACCCGTCGTACTGGCCACGGACTGTGTCCTTGTCGCTCAGCGGCCGGAGCGCGGCGACCACACGGGCCTTCTCGTCTTGCCAGGATCCCAGGCCGACGCCGGACGGCGGGTCGGCGAGCACCGTGGCCAGCACCTGGAGCATGTGGTTCTGCAGCACGTCCCGGATCGCGCCGTTCCGGTCGTAGAACGCGCCGCGGTCGGATACGTCGAACGCCTCGGCCATCGTGATCTGGATGCGCTCCACATAGGTCCGGTTGAGCAGCGGTTCCAGGATCGAGTTGGCGAACCGGGCGAACAGCACGTTCTCTACTGGATCCAGGCCCAGCCAGTGGTCAACCCGGTAGATCGACTCTTCCGGGAAGTACTTGTGCATTGTCTCGTTGAGCTGCAGGGCGCTGGCCAGGTCGGCACCGAACGGCTTCTCCACCATCACCCGGGCACCAGCGGCGCGCCCGGCGGAGTCAATGCCCTGGGCGATGCGCCCGAACAGGAGCGGGGGCACCTCCAGGTAGTACAGGATCCGGCCGCCCGCGCCTACGGTGTCAGCCATCGCCTTGTAGGTGGCGTCGTCGCCGAGGTCGCCATCCACGTACCGCAGCAGCCCCAGCATCTTCTGGGCTGCCGGGCTCGTGCTGTCCATGTTGTTGAGCCGCAGTGAGGCGGTCGCGTAGTCGCGGAACTGGTCGAGCCCCCAGCCGCTCTTGGCCACCCCGACGACTGGCATGTTCAGCACGTCACGCTCGACCAGGCCTACCAGCGCCGGGAACGTCTCGAGCTTTGCCAGGTCACCGGTGGCGCCGAAGATGACGAGCGCATCAACTTGGTCTGCCGCCACAACAGCTCCTCTGCTCGGTCGACTACTGCCGGGATTCGTTCAGGCCATCATTCCAAGCACCGGGCAGCGGCGCGGCGCCGGCTGCGGGCGCGGGTCAGGCCAGCCGCGTCAGGAGGTGCTGCCCTACCCGGATCGCGTTGGCCATGATCGTCAGGGCTGGATTCACCGCGCCGATGCTGGGGAAGAAGCTCGCGTCCACCACGTACAGGTTGTCGAGCTCGTGCGCCTTGCAGTTGACGTCGAGCACCGAAGTGGCCTGGTCACTCCCGAACCGGCAGGTCCCGGCCTGGTGCGCGACGCCAGCGATCGGGATGCTCATGTGCATGTAGAAGTTCTTCTCCAGAACGTGGTGCGCGGCCAGCCCGACGTCGTTGAGGATCTTCCGGAGTTCGCCGTACAGGCCCTCCGCTTCGGTGTCGTTCGTCTGCTGGTAGGCGAGATGAATGTTCCCGGCCGCATCCACCGTGACCCGGTTGCCGGACTTGGGCACGTCCTCGGTGGTGAGCCAGAAGTCCACCGCATGCCTGGCGACGTCCTCCAGGCTCCACCGCGGCGCCAGCGCGGTCAGCTTGGGCTCCTCGCCCTTCATCGCGGCCGCGTTCGACTTGCCGACCATCTGGATGTTCCCCAGCGGCCAGTCCCGTCCGTCACCGGCGAAGTAGAAGTCGTTCAGGCCCAGCGTCTTCTGGAACACAGTGTCGTTGGGCTCCTTCCCCAGCGCCACGACCGCGTTGCTGTTGTGGAACATGTAGTTCCGGCCCACCTGGTCCGACCCGTTCGCCAGGCCGCCCGGGTGCCGGTCGGACGCTGACCGGAGCAGGATCCGCGCACTGTTGGCCGCCCCGGCGCAGACAGCGACCATGTCGCCGCTGTACACCTCGCGCTGGCCGCCACGGGACACCACCACGCCGGTCACGGTCTCGCCGGCGTCGTCGGTCTCCAGCTGCTCAACCTCCGCGTTGACCAGCAGCGTGACATTGTCGCGGCCGAGCACCGGGCGCACGGCGATGACCTCAGCGTCCGACTTCGCGTGCACCAGGCAGGGGTAGCCGTCGCAGGTGCTGCACCGGATACAGGCGCTGAACGGGCGGTCGGCCTCGTCGAGCAGGATCCCGCATGGCGCGGAGAACGGGTGATAGCCACCCGCGCGCAGCGCGTTGGTGATCTCCTGGATGCGCGGCTCGTGCGAGACCGCCGGCCACGGGTACTGGCGGGACCAGTGACCCTCGGTTGGGTCCTCGCCGTGCGTCCCGTGCACCTGATACAGCCACTCGGCCTTGGTGTACCAGGGCTCGAACTCGTCATAACTGAGCGGCCACGCCGGAGAAGGGCCGTCGGCGTGCTGGATCTCACCGAAGTCCTCCGGCCGCAGCCGGTACAGCGCAGCGCCGTACATCTTGGTGGCGCCGCCGACAAAGTAGTGCGCCTGAGGCTGGAACGGACGCCCGTCAGCGTCGTACCAGGTGTCGTCGGAGATGTACTTGCCGTCGACGAAGACCTGCTGCGGATCCCAGTTGGCCAGCTCCTTGGGCAGGAAATTGCCGCGCTCGAGCAGCAGGATCTTCTTGCCGGACGGCGCGAGCACATTGGCGAGGGTGCCGCCCCCCGCCCCCGTTCCGATAATGATCACGTCATAGCGCTCGGTCACCCGATCATCATGGCCGGACGAGCCCAGCGCCGCGCCGCCGACCCGGGAATTTGGCCGTCGGCGCCTGCCCGGCGGCAAGCGAGCAATGCCCGCGCGCGCCGTCAAGGACGCGGCGCGGAATACCGTCTTTGCACACAGGCACCGTCCAGGGAAAACCGGACGCGGCGGCCGGGCGGGCTGGCTACCGTTCGCGGTGGCCCACACCTATCCCCCGCTGAACGTCGAAGTCCGCACGCCGCGCCTGACGCTGGCCGACGCGCCGACGAACTGCTGGAACGTCTCGTGCCGCTCGTGTCCAGCTTCTCGTGGCTGGCCCCCGGCCGCCGCGGACAGGGGCTCGGCAAGGAAATGCGGGCGGCGATCCTGCAGCTGGCCTTCGCCGGGCTGGGCGCACGCGAAGCCGGCAGCGACGCCTTCGTCGACAACGAAGCGTCCAACCGCGTTTCCCGTGGCCTGGGCTACGAACCAAACGGCACGGACTGGGACACCCGCCGCGGCCAGCCCGCGCGGATCTAGCAGTGGCGGCTCACCCGCGACGCGTGGGAACGGGTCCGCCGGGACGACATCGAGCTGACCGGCGTTAAGGAGTGCCTGCCCGTCCTCGGCATCGGCTAGCGGTAACGCCAGTACCGGTGGCGGCGGTCATGACGACATCGGCGGGGGCTGTGCGGCCGCCACTGGCGCGGGCCGCCGCGCCGGGGGCAACGGCCGGGGATGCACGGCCCGTGGGGACGGCCGGCCGCGGGCGACCGCGACAGACAGCAGGCCCATGGCCGCCGCGACCACGGCGGTGGCTCCGAAGATCACCGGCAGCCGGACGCCAGAGCTGGTCAGCGGGCCGACGCCGAACGCGGCGATCCCGTAGCCGACCTGGTAGCACGCGATCACGCCGCCCGCGACCATCGCCTGGCGGCTGGCGAGCTTCTCCTGGCCGATGCTGATCGTGAGCGGGAGAAGCGCTGAGCAGCCAAGGCCGGCCAGGCCGAACGCGGCGACAGCCGCCGCTGGCGCCCCGGCGGGCAGCACCCCGATCAGCACGAACGCTCCGGCGAGCAGGAACGGGAGCACGTGGTAGGTCAGCCGGCTCGGCACCCATCGCGCCGTGGCGGCGAACAGCACCCGCCCCGCCGTCACCACAGCCCAGAACGCCGTCAGCGCCAGCGACGCCACCGATGCCCTCACGTGCAACGACGACGTGATATCGAGCTGCGACCAGTTGCCGTTCATTGTCTCGCAGATGCCATAGAGCAACGCGAAGGCACCAAGCAGCCAGAACGCGGCCGGCACCCCGCCGTCTGCCTTTGCTCGTTCCGCTGGGCGGGCAGAGGGCGCCTGGGGCCGGAGTGGCAGCCGCAGGCTCACCGCGATCAGGGCGGCGAGCAGGCAGGCGGCCAGCACCGGCAGCCCGGTCCAGAACCCCAGGCCCACGAACACCGCGACGAACACCGGGGCCAGCGCCGTCCCCAGGCCCAGCAGGGCGTTGAGCACCAGCACCGCGCGGTCAACCGCGTCGGGGCGGAACGCTGCTGCCAGCGTGTTGAGCGCCGGGACGGCCAGGCCGAAGCCGGCGCCCAGGAACGCGGTCGCGGCCAGCAGCAGCACGTAGGCCAGCCCATGCTCGGAAGCGACAAGCCAGCTGAGGACGAGCAGCAGCATGGACACCAGGTCGGCCAGCAAGCCCATCAGGTAGAGCGCTTTCTCGCCGTACCGGCCGGCCAGGCCCGGGCCGAGCAGCCCAGCGCCGAGCAGCGAGGCGGTGACCGCGGTGATCACCTGCGGCACGAACATCAGCCCGTACTGGCTGCTGGACAGGTCGTACGAACCCCGCGCGGTGAAGATCGTGCTGGCCGCCGGGAACGTGACCAGCACGATGCCCTGCACCAGGCCCGCGGCGTTGACGGCCGTCCGCTCAGCCCGGCTAGCCGTGCCGGAAGAATCGGGTGAGCCCGGCAGCGACATGGTCCACCACTACCATGCCTCAGGCGCTCAGCAGGCTGAGGCCCCCGCACCTAACCGTGAACTTGACCTTCGCATGGGGCGCCGGGTCAGGGCAGCAGGATGGCCTTGCGGTGCGGGGGCTGGCCGGTGCCGGACCAGGCCTCGGCCGCTCGGGCCAGCGGCATGGTCTCGCGGTCGGTGGTCAGGTCCCCGGCCGCTGCGTGGCCCAGGATCTCTCGCAGCGCAGCGGCCTTCTGCTCGCCGGTGAGCGCGTTGTTGGTGTAGCCGAGCACCGACAGCATCCCGCTGCGCAGCCCCGCCGACCCCAGGCTGGCCGCTGCCCCGGCTGCGGAGCCCAGGTTGACCAGCCTGCCACCCGGTGAGAGCACCCGCAGGGCTGCCTCGGCCGGCCTGCCCCACACCGGGTCGAGTACCAGGTCGGCCCGGCCGGCCGTGGCCTCGGCGAGGCGGGCGGCGATCGCGTCCACGTCGTCGCCGGACAGGTCCGCGACCGCGTCGGCGCCGAGCTCAGTGGCGCGGGAGAGGCCGACTGGGTCACGGCAGGCCGCAGCCACCCGGCCTGCGCCGAGCAGCCGGGCGGCCTGCACACCCACCTGGCCGACCGTGCCGCTGGCGCCGAGAATGAGCACATGCTCGCCGGGCTTCAGGCCGCCGCGCCAGGTCAGCGCCATCCAGGCAGCAATCGCGGACAGGCCGAGCGCGGCGACGAGGTCGTCGCTGACGCCGTCCGGGAGCGGCAGCACCGCCGTCTCGTCCGTCACGCACCACTCCGCCATCGCGCCGTCGCCGGGCTGCATGCCCGCGCTGCAGCTGAACCAGACGCGCTGCCCGGCTGCCAGCGTGCCGGCCTCCTCAACGACGCCGACGCCCTGGGTGCCGGGGGCGTAGGGCAGCGGCGGCGCGCCGAAGTAGGACGTGCCCGAGGCGCACAGCAGGTCGAGCGGGTTGACCGGGGCTGCGGTCACCCGGATCAGCGCCTGGCCCGGGCCGCGCGACGGCGCCGGGTGCGGCCGGTACTCGGGGGCCTGGCCGTGACCGGTGACCACGGCCGCCTGCATCTGCTGGCCCGGGGGGACGACGTCCCGCAGGGCCGGGTCAGGAGGCGCCGTCACTGGCGCCTGTCTCCTTCCACGTCTCGGTATCCCTGTAGGTGTACGGGTTGTCGAGCCGCTTGGTCGCGGGGATCTCCGGGTGCATGCCTTCGGTCCAGGCGTCGGGCCCGAGCACGCCCTTCAGGTACTCAACGGTTTCCTCGATTGCCTGCCGGGCCTTTGCCAGGTCACTGCCGACCAGGCGGTGGTTGTACTTGACCGTGCGGCCATTGACGAGGACCGTGTGCACGTCGCCGCGCTGAGCCTGGAATACGACGTGGCCATAGGGGTGCATGATCGGGAACATCGCGGGCGAGGCATCGTTCTTTATCAGCACCAGGTCTGCCTTCTTGCCCGGCTCGATGCTGCCGACCACCGAGTCCAGGCCGAGCGCCTTCGCCCCGCCGCGGGTGGCCCAGTCAACGACTTCCTCGGCGCGCAGCCGGTGATTGGTCACCGTCTCGTCGTTGTTGTGAGCCTCCAGGTGCTCACGAGCCCGGTCCGCGCTCAGCGTCGCGCGCATGGCGGAGAACAGGTCAGCACTCCACCAGACGCTGGTGTCCATGGACAGCGACACCGGAATACTGTGCTGGCGCAGCTTCCACGTGGGCGGGTAGCCCTGGCCGGCGCTCTGCTCGCTCTCGGTGGACAGCGACACGGTCCCGCCGGTCGCCGCGATCCGGTTATAGGAGTCGGGCGACAGGGTCGCGGAGTGCACGTAGATGGTCTCCGGGGTCATAAAGCCGTGCTCGTACATGAGCCGGATCCCGTCGTCACCGGTCACCTTCCACACCCCGGCGTGGGTGGTCACTGGCACACCCATGTCGCGCGCTACCTCGAACGCGGCCTTTTCCGGGAAGTCCGGGCTGGCCGGGGGAACGTCGAAGGCGATCTGGAAACCCAGCATGTCGTTGCCGCTGCTGATCCGCCTGCTGACGAAGTCACGGAACTCGGGTGTGGCCGTCCACTCCCACGGGGCTCCCTGGATGTTGCCGTATGCCAGGACGAACCGGCCGGGAACTTCCTCGAGCGCGTCAGCCGCCGCGTCCGCGTGCTCGGTGGTGTGCAGGTTGTGCGACCAGTCGACCGAGGTCGTCACCCCGGCGTCGATCGCCTCGATCGCGCTCAGCAGGTTGCCCGCGTAAATGTCCTGCGGCCGGAACGACTTGCCCCACTGCAGGTAGTTCCAGACGAAGTACTGGGTCAGCGTCCAGTCAGCCCCGTACCCGCGCATGGCCGTCTGCCACATGTGCCGGTGGGTGTCGATCATGCCAGGCATCAGGATGCCGCCGGTTCCGTCGATCTCGACGGTGCCCTCGGGCACTTCCAGGTGCGGCCCGACCCCGGCGATGCGCTCGCCGGAGACCAGGACGTCGGCGCCTTCAAGGATGCGGTGGCTGTTGTCCATCGTCAGGACGGTGGCGTTGCGGATAACGATCGGCCGTCCTGACGTCGGGTCAGCGGCGGCTGGCTCGCTTGGCTGGCTGGATTCGGCTGTCACGGAACCTCCACTCTTCGGCGGGCGGATGAACCAGAGTTGGCGACGGACACGTGTCCGCGTGGCGATCACTTGCGGCCTGAGCGGAAGCGTTGCGGGTTCGGACACGGCTGTCAAGGGACTGGGCACGAGGTGGAAGAGGAGATGCCGGGCGTCTGTCCGCCATGCGGACAGGCGGGGCCGGCGCACGCTACAGTCGGTCGGGGCGCCGCCGACGACCGCACCGCTGGCAGGCACCGTGCGCACAGCCGATGGCACCGGGAGACATGGGATGGCACGCCGCGACACCAGCCCGGACTTCATCGAGGCGCTCGCTCGTGGCCTCGACGTAATCCGGGCCTTCCAGCCGCGGCAACCGGTCATGTCGCTGGCGGCGGTGGCCGGGGCGGCCGGCCTGGCCAGGCCCACCGCCCGGCGGATACTGCTCACCCTGGAGCAGCTCGGCTACGTCCGCAGTGCCGACCGCGGCTTCGAGCTGACTCCGCGAGTGCTGGAGCTGGGGATCCCCTACGTCCTGTCCCGCGGCCTCTGGGCCTTGGCCCGGCCGCACATGGAGCACCTTGTGGCCGGGACTCATGAGTCCTCCTCCATCGCGCAGCTGGATGGCTCTGACATCGTGTACGTGGCCAGGGTCGCCGTTCCCAAGATCATCACTCTGGCAGTAACCATCGGCACCCGTTTCCCGGCCATGCAGACATCGCTCGGCAAGGTGCTGCTTGCCGCGCTGCCGCCGGGCGATGCCGAGCGGGTACTCGCCGAGCCGAGCCGCTCCGGGGTCACTCCCCGCTGGCAGCCCGATCTCGCCGAACGCACAGCAGAGCTGCGGGAGGTACGCGCGCGCGGGTGGTCACTGACCGACCAGCAGCTCGCGCCGGGGATCCGCTCGGTGGCCGCGCCGCTGCGGGACGGCGACGGACGGGTGGTTGCCGCGATGAACGTCACCGTGCACGCCGCGGAGACACCGGTCGAGGTGCTCACGGGCGAGTACCTGCCCATGCTGCTGCAGACGGCCGGGGCGATCAGCGCCGACTGGGCGGCCACTCAGTCGGCCCCCCAGCTCACTGTGGCCTAGCCCAGCCCGGCTACCTTGACAACGACGACGGCCAGCGCTGAGACTTCGAGGCGCCGGACATCTGTCCGGCAAGCGGGCAGAAGGGTATGCACGAGCACATGAGCGAGGGCACCGGTGAGGACCGCGCTCCGGGGCCGCTGTCGGGATTGCTCGTCGCCGACTTCTCCCGGGTACTGGCCGGACCCTATTGCACGATGCTGCTCGCCGACCTCGGTGCGGACGTCATCAAGGTGGAGAGCCCGGGCGGTGACGACACCCGCCGCTGGGTGCCGCCCACGACCAGTGACGGCGTCTCCACCTACTTCATGTCGATCAACAGGAACAAGCGCTCGGTGGCGCTTGACCTCAGGGAGCCGGGCGACCTGGCCGCCGCGCGCGAGCTGGCCCGCCGCGCCGACGTGTTCGTCCAGAACTTCAAGCCCGGCGGGCTCGACCGCTTCAAGCTGGACTACGGCTCGGTCAGCGCCTCGAACCCGCGCATCATCTACGCGTCCATCAGCGGGTTCGGCCAGGGCGGCGGCGGGCGGGACCTGCCCGGCTACGACCTTATGGTTCAGGCCATGTCCGGCCTGATGAGCCTGACCGGGGACCCGGACGGGCCCGCCTACCGGGCCGGCATCTCCCTGTTCGACGTCATCGCGGGCCTGCACACGACCATCGGCATTCTGGCCGCGCTGAACCATCGCGCCGCGACCGGGCTTGGCCAGCACGTCGAGGCGAGCCTGATGGCCTCGGCACTGTCGGGCATGGTGAACCAGACCACTGCCTACGCGGCCGCCGGGGTGATCCCGTTCCGGATGGGCAACTCGCATCCCAGCCTGTTCCCGTACGAGCCGCTGCCGACCGGCGACGGCGAGCTGATCGTGACCGCCGGCAACGACACGCAATTCCGCAAGCTGTGCGAGGTGATCGGGGCGCCGGAGCTGGCGGACGACCCGCGGTTCGCTCGTAACGAGGGACGGACGGCGAACCGGGCCGAGCTGCGCCCGCTGCTGGCCGAGCGCCTGTCCCAGCGGACAGCCGCCGAGTGGTTTTCCGAGCTGATCGGGGCGGGAGTGCCCTGCGGCCCGATCAACACCGTCGACGGCGGCATCGCGTTCGCAGAGGAAATAGGTCTGGAGCCGGTGGTGGTCACCGGGCACGGCGAGGCTGGCGTGCGGGCCATCCGCCACCCGCTGACGTTCTCCTCCACCCAGCCCCGCTACGACCTGCCCCCGCCCCGCCTCGACGAGCACGGCGAAGAGATCCGCGCCTGGCTGGCCGCGCCTGCCGAGACCACCAGCACCCCCAAACCCCCCGCCTGAGCGCGGGCCCGCCTGCCCCAGGGAGCCGCCATGGCGACGATCGCCGCGGTCATCGCATCCACTCACCACCCGTTCTACTACCGGGCCAGCACGTCGTCCGGTGCGGACCGGCCGCCGTTCGCCGAGGAGTGGGTAGCCAAGATCGAGTCGTTCCGGCAGACCCTCACCGCCGCGCGCCCCGACGTGCTGGTCATGGTCGGCAGCGACCACTTCCACCAGATCTGGCTCGACAACATGCCGCAGTTCCTGATCGGCAAGGCACCGGTCTACGACGCCAACTTCTACAACGAGGAACGAGAGTTCGGCCTGCCCCGGATGGTGCTGCCGGGCGACGAGGATCTTTCCACCCACCTGCTTCGCGGCGGGCTCGACGCAGGCTTCGACCTCGCCTTCAGCAACGAGCTCCGGGTCGACCACAGCATCACATGCCCGATCATCACGCTCCGCCCACAGGCGGACCTGCCGATCGTGCCGGTGTACACCAACATCTTCGCCCCGCCGATGCCGCAGCCCAAGCGGTTCGTCGAGCTCGGCCAGGCGATCCGCCGCCTGGTCGAGGACTGGCCGAGCGACAAGCGGGTCGCGATCATCGGCACCGGCCACCTGTCCCTGGAGCTCGGCGGGCCGCGCCAGTTCGGCCCGCACGGCCCGGATCCCGAGTTCGACCGCAAGGCAGTGAACTGGATCGCCAGCGGAGATCTCGACTCGGCGCTGGCGGAGGTCAGCCTGGACAGCCTGTGGCTGCCCGGTAACGCGACCCACGGCTTCATGGACTTCATGCTGATGATGGGTGTCGCCGGGGCGGGGGCCAAGGCCGACTACAGCGACTCGCTGGACCTGTTCCACACGATGGAGGCCTACTTCACCTGGTACCCGCAGGGCGGGGCTGAAGGAGCTGGCTCATGAGCAAGTACCTCCTGAACAAGTTCCTCTACACGGTCGACCGCGACCCTGATCTGGTCGAGCGCTACCGCGAGGATCCGGCGGGCACGGTGGCGTGGTGGGAAGCCGAGAGGGCAAATGTGATCCTCAACTGCCACACTGGCGAGCGCAGCACCTGGCTGGGCTTCACTGACGCCGAGCGTGCGGCGCTCTTGGACCACGACTACGTCGAGCTCTTCGGGCTCGGCGCCCATCCGTTCCTGACGCTGACCCTCTTCATCGGCCTGTTCGAGCGCGACTACGATGAGCCGCTGGGCTTCCAGCTTGAGTACGCCGCGAAGCTGGGCCACTGGAAGCTGCCCTACCCCGACATCACGACCTGAGCACCGCCCGCGCACTCGTGTCGCCGTCCACCTGCTCTTACACGGTACGAGCGATGCGAAATGAGCAGAGAAGACCCCGAAAGTAGGCGTGACCATTAGGATGCTGTTTATGGGTGGAACTGCGCCGTGGGGTATAAACGCGCTCAGAAACCGGCGCGGGATCATGGTGTCAGCGCTGGCTACTGCCGGCGCGCTGGCCTTGGCATCGTGCTCTGGAGGCACGAACTCGTCATCGACGCCGACTACAGGCGGGACCGCTGTCTCAGCGTCCACCCTGTCGTCGCTGCAGGCTACGCTGGAACAGGCCGAGGCCGCTCCGCAGTTCTCTCCCCCCGGTCCGGGGGTTAACGCGTCCGTGCTGCAGGGCAAGTCGGCGCTCGTCTTCCCGGTGAACTCGCAGATCGACGCGTGCAACACCCAGGCCCAGGATTTCCAGGCCCTTGGCAAGCAGCTCGGGCTGAATGTCACCATATTTAACGACACCGGGATCCCCACGCAGTGGATGGCCGGCATCCAGACAGCCACGCAAGCCCGTGATCAGGCGATCGTCGGCCTTTGCGGGATCGTCCCGCAGCTCGTGACCAGCCAGCTGCAGGCGGCCCACGCGGCTGGCGAGTCGTTCATCGACGGCAATTACAACGAGACGACCGATTACGCCGGGCTGGACGGCGAGACAGCCGTCAACACGACCCAGGGCATCACCGACGACGTCGATGAGGCGATCGTGAATCAGGACGGCAAGCCGCTGCACGCTCTCGTGGTGACCAGCCCCTCGATCATCCAGGGTCCAGCCGGGGCAGCCGCCGCGTCGGCCGAGGTGCAGAGGGTCTGCCCCAAGACGTGCACCGCCGACAGCATCTCCGTGCAGATCCAGGACTGGGCGTCGACCGGGGCCGACGGGACCGCGGCCCAGGTGAAAGCCCAGCTGGTCGCGCATCCGGACATCAATGCCGTGATCATCGTCTTCGACGGCATGGTGCAGTTCGCGTATAACTCGGTCGCGTCGATGCAGCGCCCCGGGCTGCAGATCTACACCTGGGGCGGGTCGCGGACCGTCGAGGCGTACATGCTGGAGCACGGCAGCCTGATCGCCGCCGACCCCGGGCCCGATGAGCAGTGGGACGCCTGGGAGGCCATGGATCAGGTCATCCGGCTGCTCAGCGGTAAGCCCGCAGCCTCGGTCAACACCGAGGTCGCCCCGAACCGCTTCTGGACGCCGGGCAACGTGGCGCTGTTCTTCGGCCCAGCTGGCACATACGGCAACAAGGGCTTCGGCGGCGACGCGTTCATCAACGGGTTCTTCAACCTCTGGGGCGTGCCGCCCTCCTCATCCGCCTTCGCCGCGTTCGCCACTGGCTCCTCGGGCTGAGGCGGCGATTGCTGCCCGGTGATCTCCGCCTCCAGCTGAGACCAGCGATCGGCAGCCATGGCTCCGACTGACAGCGGTCGTGCCTCCGGCTTACGGGCCGCAGGCCAGAGCCCGGCGTGCCGCACCTCCGGCCTGCGGCCGCCGGGCGCCACGGTGAGCTTGCTACCCTTCCGTGAAAGCCTTTCTCGGCTTACTGCTCCCCGGTGCCGTTGCCTTGCGCCAGAATTGTCTACAATCCCGTAGACGATCTGCATCCAGGGAGAGTTCAACTATGGCTCAGGCCCACAGTGCGCAGCCGGCCGCCCCATCAGAGCGGCCGGCGCGCGGACGCCCGCCGTTCCGCGCCGATCACGTGGGCAGCCTCCTGCGCCCGCCCGCGCTGCGCCAGGCCCGCGAGGACTTCGCCAACGGGAAGATCACCGCAGACCAGCTGCGCGCGGAAGAGGACGACGCCATCGGCGAGGTGGTCCGGATGCAGCAGGAGATCGGGCTCCAGGCGGCCACCGACGGCGAGCTGCGCCGAGACCAGTGGCACATGGACTTCATCTACCAGCTCGGCGGCATCACCAAAGTCTGGGACGACACGATCAGGGTGTCTTTCCATAACAGCGAGAAGAGTTACCAGTGGGCGCCGCCATCGGCCCACGTCACGAGTCCGCTGACGCTCACACACACCATTTTCGCCGACGCGTTCTCGTTCCTCGCTGACACAGTCACCACCGCGATGCCAAAGATCACGATCCCGTCTCCGAGCATGGTGCACTACCGCGGGGGCCGCTCGGCAATCGATGCCAAGGTCTATCCCGACCTGGACAGGTTCTGGGAAGACCTCGCCGCTGCCTACGCCGACGAGGTGCGGAGGCTGTACGCCCTGGGCTGCCGGTATCTGCAGCTCGACGACACCAGCCTCGCCTACGTCAACGACCCGGAGCAGCGGCGCCACATCGCCGAGATCGGCGGGGATCCCGATCACCAGCACGAGAGGTACATCGCCACGATCAACCGGGCCCTGGCCGACCGCCCGGCCGACCTGGCAGTGACCACGCACATGTGCCGGGGGAACAACCAGAGCATGTGGGCGGCCGAGGGCGGCTACGACTTCGTCGCCGACGCGCTCTTCAACAAGCTTGAGGTCGACGGGTTCTTCTGCGAGTGGGATGACGAGCGCTCAGGCGGATTCGAGCCGCTTCGTTTCGTCCCGCCAGGCAAGCGGGTCGTGCTCGGGCTGGTGACCACCAAGCGTGGCGAGATGGAGAGCAAGGATGACCTGAAGCGGCGGATCGAGGCGGCAACGGCGTTCGCCGACATTGATCAGCTGTGCCTGTCACCGCAGTGCGGTTTCTCCTCCACCACAGAGGGCAACGACCTCACCGAGCAGCAGCAGTGGGCTAAGCTCCAGCTGATCATCGAGACTGCTCAGGAGGTATGGCCTTCCCCTTGAGCTCGGCGGAACCGGTAGTCGTCGCCGTACTTGGCCTTGGCGAGGCCGGGTCGCGGATAGCGGCCGACCTGAGTGCCGCAGGTGCCGTCGTGCGCGGGTTCGACCCGAAGGTGGCAGCGGGGCCTGGCATCACCGAATGTGCGAGCGACGAGGAGGCGAGCCGCGGCGCCGACGCTGTGCTGGCGCTCACGAGCGCGCACGAGGCCAAGGAGACCCTCACCCTGGCACTGCCGGGCGTCGGCCGCGACGCCATCTATGCCGATCTGAATACGGCGTCCGCCGGGCTCAAGGCCGATCTTGCCGAGCTAGCTGCGAGTGCCGGGATCGCCTTCGCGGACGTCGCGCTGATGTCGCCGGTGCCCGGCAACGGCTTGCGCACGCCCATGCTCGTTTCGGGTCCGGCCGCTGACACGTACGCCCGTGCCATCGGCGGTCTCGGCGCGACCGTCGAGGTGCTCCCGGGGCCTGCGGGCGCGGCCTCAGCCCGCAAGCTGGTGCGCAGCGTGTTCTACAAGGGTCTGGCCGCCGCGGTCACCGAGGCGCTCCGCGCTGCCCGTGCAGCCGGCTGCGAGGACTGGATCCGCGACAACATCAGCACCGAGCTGGAGAGCTTCAGCGCCGCCACTCTCGACCGGCTCGAGCATGGCAGCATCCAGCACGCGCGCCGGCGAGCCGAGGAGATGGCTGCCTCCGCCGACCTGCTGCGCGAACTGGGCGTGCCGCCCCGCATCGCATCCGCGAGCGAGCAGTGGCTAGTCCAGCTCCGGGACGAACAGGACTAACGGGGGGCACATGCGCGCGGTGGTCATGACGGCCGTTGGCGGCCCGGATGTGCTGAAGGTAGAGGACGTGCCTGAGCCGCGGGTTACTGGCGAGCACGACGTCCTGGTGCGGCTGCGGGCGGCCGGGATCAACCCCGTCGACTACAAGCTCAGGGCGCACGGGACATTCGGCAGTGTGCTGCCCGCCGTGCTCGGGTGGGACGGTGCCGGGGTGGTCGAAAGCACCGGGCCGGCGGTGACCAGGGTCAGCCCAGGCGATGAGGTGTACTTCTGCGACGGCGGCTTCGGGCCCACACCAGGCACTTACCAGGAAGCCAAAGTCGTTGATGAGCGTTACCTGGCGCTTAAGCCGGCCCGGCTCACATTCATCGAAGCTGCCGCCGCACCGCTGGTGACGATCACCGCCTGGGAGGCGCTGCGGGAGCGCGCCCGGGTCAGCCAGGGTCAGTTCGTTCTCGTGCAGGCCGGGGCGGGCGGCGTCGGCCACATGTCGGTGCAGATCGCCCGCCTGGCCGGGGCTCGGGTCGCTGCTACCGTGACGCCGGGTCTGAAGACCGAGATCGCCTCGTCGCTCGGTGCCGAGCTGTGCATTAACTACAAGAATGAGGACGTCGGGGAGAAGCTGCGCGCCTGGACCGGCATGGACGGCGCCGACGTGGTGCACGACACGGTCGGGGGCAAGACGTTCACCGCCTGCTTCTCGCTGGTCCGGCCGTACGGGGACCTGGTCTCCAGTGTGGAGAGCCCCTGGGAGGATGAGGCGGTCGCCGTCACGCACAGCCGGAACCTCCGGGTGTCGTTCACCTGGATGCCCGCGCCTTCGGTCTATGGCTGGCCCGAGCACCGGGAGCGGCAGCGGGCGATCCTGGAGCAGGCCGCCGCGCACTTCGACGCCGGCGACCTGGGCGTGCGGGTCGGCGCCACGTTCCCCCTTGAGCAGGCCGCCGACGCGCACCGCGCCCTCCAAGCCGGCCAGGTGACCGGCAAGGCCGTCCTGACCATGGGCTAAATATCACGGCCGGGCGAGCTTCCCGGGTGACGATCTGAGGGTGGTTCGATCGTCATCTTCATGCAGATGCCGCGATCGGCGCGACATCGGATGGGAGGCAACGACGATGCGTTACGCACTGCTGATGCACTACGGGGAACCCGGCGCGGGCGAGATCAGCGAGGAGGCGATCGCGGAGGCCAAGGAGGCGTTCGGGGCCTACGGCCGGGCGCTGGAGTCCGCTGGGGTGCTGCTGTCGGCCGACGTGCTCCAGCCGTCCGCCGCGACGACGACCGTGACCCGCAGAGAAGGCGGCCTGCGGGTGCAGGACGGGCCCTTCGCCGAGACGAAGGAGGCGCTGGCCGGGGTTTTCGTGCTCGAGGTACCCGACCTTGACGCGGCCATCGGCTGGGCCGAGAAGTGTCCTGGCGCCCAGTGGGGTGTGATCGAGGTGCGCCCCACCGCGACCGCCTTCGTCAACGGCGCGTGGACACGCTGACGTCCGGCGGCGGCAGGCGGGAAGCCGGCCCTGGCCCGGGTGAGCCGGGGCCGGCGGCCCGCTCTGCGGACGTTGCGGCCCGGGACAGCTACGGGCGGCTGCTCGCCCTGCTGGCTGCCTCCACGAGTGACCTCGCCGCGGCGGAGGACGCGCTCGCCGACGCATTCGAGCGGGCCCTGCGGACGTGGCCGTCGCAGGGGGTGCCGGGCAACCCCGACGCGTGGCTGCTGACCGTCGCCCGCAACCGGCTGCGCGACCAGTGGAAGTCCGCCCAGGCCCAGCGGGCCGTCCCCCTTGAGGCCGCCCCGGACACACTGGCGCGTATTGATGACATTGACGTCGACTCGATCCCTGACCGGCGGCTTGAACTGATGCTCGTGTGCGCCCACCCGGCGATCGACCGCGCGGTGCGCACGCCCCTGATGCTCAACACGGTGCTCGGCTTCACCGCCGAGCAGGTCGGGCGGGCCTTCTCGATGCCGCCGTCGACGATGGCGACGCGTCTGGTCCGCGCGAAGAAGCGCATCAAGACCGCCGGCATTCCCTTCCGCATTCCGGACCGGGCGGACCTCCCGGCGCGGATGACCTCGGTCCTTGAGGCGGTTTACGGCGCCTATGTCATTGACTGGGCGACCGGACCTGGGGCCCGTCAGCTGCCTTCTGAGGCGCTGCACCTCGCCGAAGTCCTCACCACGCTGGTTCCCGGCGATCCAGAGGCCCGGGGGCTCGCGGCTTTGATCGAACTCTCGCTGGCACGCGCCCCGGCGCGGGTCGACGCCGGCGGGCGTTTCGTCCCGCTCGCCGACCAGGATCCCTCGTTGTGGAACTCGCAGCTGATCAGCCGGGCTCGCGTTCACCTGCGAGCCGCGCACGCGCGAGGAGAGCTGGGGCGGTTCCAGCTCGAGGCCGCGATCCAGGCCGTGCACTGCGCCCGGGGAGGTGACGGCACGACCGACTGGCCGACGCTGCTCACCCTGCACCGCATCCTGCACGCGGTCGCGCCCTCTCTGGGCAGCGGTGTCGCCCTCGCCGCCGTCACGGCCGAGGTCGACGGGCCCGCGGCGGGACTGGCTACGCTCGACGCGCTGCTGGAGGATGGCGGTCAGCACGCCCGCCGCTTCCAGCCGGCCAAGGCCACCCGTGCGCACCTGCTGGAGCGGCTCGGCCGGAAAGAAGAGGCCGTCGCAGCTTATGAAAGCGCGATCAGCCTGACCCACGACACTGCCGAACGCCAGTACCTGGAACACCGCCGTGACCGCGCCAGGGGCCAGGACCAGCACAGCCCTCTGGAAAGGCCGGCCATGAGCGCCCGCATTTCGCGGTCCACGATCTAGTACGCTCTGCCCGCCGCGTCGTCGTGCCCTGGCCCCGGCAGCGGTCGAGCTGGCAGCAGCGCTATCTCGCCGGAGAGCACGGTAGCGGTCACGGACCGGAGGGAGTTGCCCGACTCGGGGATGCCCACCTGGATGTAGCCAGAGGTGACCTGGTCGCTGACCGCGTAGGCCACGCCGGCCGGCAGCCTAACCGTGGACTGAGCCGAGGTCAGGCTGATACTGACGTGCTGCGGCGCGGCACGGAACACCGCACTGAGGTGCCCGGAGGTGATCGCGGCATCGAGCCGGGGACACGATAGCGCGGTCGCGCTGACGTCAGCGCTGCTGGCGGTGATCTGCAGCGGGCCCGAGAGACCGCCGACGGTTACGTAGCCCGCGGGCACGTGGAGCGCGACGGCAGCGCGCCGCGGCACGGCCAGCCGCCAATCCGCGGTGCATGGGCTGGCCGCGGCGCACCGGTACGACAGGCTGAGCCGGTGACCGGCGAGCCGGGTCGTGGCGCTGGCTCATAGGGCCATGGCCATGACTGGCACCGTGGCCTACGGCACTCACGGCCGCGGTCACAGCGACGGCGGCACTCCCCTGGTTCAGCCGGCCATACCGCTGCCATCCACCAGTCCGTCCCAGGACCACCGAGGGATCGTGAGACCATCCGGCACGTCGTCGGCAGAGTGGTGGTAGAGCGCCATCGTGACTGTGGTCGCCCAGGCGAAGTAGTCGTGCAGCACCTGCCGGAGCCGCTCGTCGTGGCCGAGGCCGATGTCGGCCAGTGCCTGGTCGAAACACGCGATCGCCAGGCGGTCCATCTCCTCGTGCAGCCCGTTACCGCTGTGTATCCGCACGACCGCGGTCTCGTCACCGTAATTCTCCGAGTATGCCGCCGGGCCACCGAGCGCCTCGCCCCAGTACGCGGCCAGCCGCTCGGTGTGGTCGGGGAGATATCCCTGGTGGAACGCATGGCTCACGACCTCGTCGGCAAGCACCCGTTCGTGCCAGGCTCCGGCCAGACGCAGCATGCCATCAGCCCCGCCAGCCGCCTCGTAAACGGTCTGCATGACCAGCAGGATCGCAGATCCGGCGCGCACTGTGGCAGTCGGCCAACCGCCCGGCAGTGATCCGCAGAAATCTGTTGGTCCCCGGGCTCCTGGTGGCTCCTACCCATGAACGATCCACGTGACCGGAGGGACCAGACCGATGAAGGCATTCCTGCTTGCCCCGCTCGCCGCTCTCGGCATCATGGTGTGCGCCTGCTCAGCCAGCAGCCCGTCGGCGCCGGCCGACCCGGGACCGGCCTCGCCGACCACCAGCAGCTCCGCTTCTGTCTCGCAGCCAGCCGCGGCACCCGAGTCGGCGACCACGCCGGCCAGCGCGGCACCGGCGCAGCCAGCAGCCGTGGCGCCCGGCTGCATCACCCGGTACCTGAACATCACGGCCAGCACGTCGGGAGCGGCTGCTGGCTCGTCATACGCCACGCTCGTGTTCAAGAACCTCGACAACGTCCCATGCACCCTGTACGGGTTCCCGGGCGTGTCCCAGGCGGACGGCATGCCGGTGCAGGACGTCGGCCAGCCGTCGACGGAAAACCCCGCAACCGCCAGGGAGCTGGTAGCGCTGCTGCCCGGCGGCTACGCCTACGCGACGCTGCAGATCGCTGACGCGAGCAACTTCCCGGCCTCCAAGTGCACGCCGGTCAGCTCACAGTGGCTGTACGTGATACCACCGAACCAGTCCGTTCCGCTGCCCGTCTACTTCGCCTCGACCGCATGCAATGGCTCGGCCATGCTGCTCACAGTCACGGCAGTCCGGCCAGGCACCGGCAGCTGACAGACCTCGGCCTAAGACGAACAGCCTCAGACGAACAGCGGCTCGACTTCTGACCGGTTCACCAGCTCGCTCATAGCTGCCTCGTCCGGCGGCCCGGCAAATCGGCTGGCCGCGTCGAGCACCCTGGGGAGCAGGCCGACGTCGCCGACGCTGTTGAGGAATACCCCTGGGCGGCTCAGCGCCCACCACACTGCCAGGTCGATGTCGTTCTGCTCCTGCAGCGGCTCATACCAGGTGGCCCGGGTGTGCGGCCGGCCAAGCCAGGGACGCTGAGCGATCGACTTGATCGTCTGAATTGCCACGTTGCGTTCCCGGCAGGTGTCGTAGAGGGCATCGAAGTTGGCCGCGTAGTAGGAGTTCTGCATGGTGATGTAGTTGTAAGGGAGCAGCACCGAGTCGAAGTCGAACCTGTCGAGGCTGCGCCTGTGCGTGGCGGCGATCTGGGTGCCGTGGCCGGTGACGCCGATCCAGCGGATCAGGCCCTCATCCCGAGCCTCGACTGCGGCCTCAACGGCGCCGCCTGGGCTGAGAGCGATATCCCATTCGATCGGGTCCGCCAGCGAATGCAGCTGCCACAGGTCGACGTGGTCGACGCCCATCCGGTCGAGGGACCAGCGCAGCTGCTCGCGCGCACCTTCCTTGGTGCGCTCGTCCGTCTTGGTCGCGACGAAGAACCGGCCCGGCTCACGCTGCAGCCATGGCCGGATGCGCACTTCCGCCTCGCCATAGGACGCGGCCACGTCCAGGTGGTTCACCCCGTGGGACAGAAGGACATCCAGCGTCTCGTCCGCGACCCGCTGGGACACCGCGGCGAGGGACGCGCCACCGAAGATCACCCGCGTGCTGTGATGGCCGGTACGGCCGAACTCCGCCTGCTCGATAGCCATGAACCCACGATAGGACCTGACCCGCTGTCCGAACGTGCGGGGCCGAAGGACCGGCCGCTCCGGCCGAACGCATAGAGCCGAGCTCGGCCCGGCGAGAGTGCGCTGCTTACCGCGGCTGGGGTCGTAGCCCGTCGAGGATGATCTGGGCGATGTGTGCTGAACGCTTGTGACTGGTTTCTGCGCCGGCGTGGCGGATCGCTGCGAAGGAGCCTGCAACCAGTGCCATCACCTCGTCGACGGTGAGGTCCGGGCGCACGGCGCCGTCCGCGTGTGCGCGATCCAGCAAGTCTGCGACATGGCCCGTTAGATCTGCGGCGACATCCGGGGCGGCGGTGCGCAAGTCAAACTCGGCGGCCGCCAGCGCGCTTTTCACCGCTACGTTCTCGGCTCCGGTGGCGATCATCCGGGACAGCAGCGTGAACAGGGCTGCGGGATCGCCGGCGGCGGCGAGCGCTTCTGCCTGCGTCACCAGCTGCTGCAGCATCTCGGTCGCGACGGCGAGATACAGCGCTTCCTTCGTGGGGAAGTGCCGGTGGACGGTGCCCGGGCCAACGCCCGCGCGGCGCGCGATCTCGTCGAGCGAGACACCAAGGCCCTCCGTAGCGAACAGCCGCTGCGCGGTGCGCAGGACCTGCTCGCGGTTGCGGCGCGCGTCAGCGCGCAGCTCACGGTCACTCCCGTGAGCGGCAGGGAATTTAGCCGGGGCTGGCTCAGGCGGCTGGCTAGACATCGCGGTATCAGCATAACCGGGGCGGCGCACCGTATACTGTGACTCTAACCGGGGCGACGCACCGGTTAAGCGCCGCTCGTCATAACCCCGTCCGCTAGCCCCGAAAGGATCACGCCGGTGACCACACGTGATGAAGCCAGCGCCCTGGTGCAGCAACTGCACGAGTGCTTCAACACCCGGCAATTCGATCAGGCCGCGGACCTGCATACCCCCGGCTTCTTCAGCCACCCGCTCGGCACCACCGGGTTCGCGGCAGGCAAGGACGCCTGGCGCATGCTCACCACGCGGTTTCCGGGCATGCGCGTCGTCGCCCAGGACATGCTCGTTGACGGCGACAAGGCCGCCGTCCGCTCGACCGTCGAGGGGATCGCGGGGCCGGACGGCCGCGCGCAGCCAATGCTGTTCGAGATCTTCCGCATCGACGACGGCCGGTTCGCGGAGATGTGGGGGGCCACAACGGGATTCCCGTCCTCATCGAGCCCCGAGGAATTGCTCAGCCAGCCCTGACTTCCCGGCGCCGGTCGGCTGACATGGACGCAGGATCCGCAAGACATTGGTCGGCCGGAACCCAGGCAAGCATCCTGAACCTCGCTCGCGCCGCTGCCCGTTGAGCTATATGCCGGAATAATAGCCTTTATCCTCGTCATCCTTGAACAAGAATGCACCTCTGGTCCGGCTAGAGCCTGATCAGCGGTACATTCTTAACCGCGAGCGGTGCGCTGGGCACCTCAGCTGCCCACGGGCGCTTGCTGCCGCGCTGCCCACGATCTACGCAAGTCGGTATTCTAGGTGCTTTATCACCTGATAGCATCCGCCGATGAACATCACTAGAAAGCTGGCTTACGGTCTTGCCGCGATCACCGGTCCTTTCCTGGCTGTCATTATCGGAATCGGTCCTGCTCGGGCCGCCGCCTCCACCTGGACCGTTAAACCTGGCGGTGCGGTGACAGCATCGTCGGTCAATCTCGGGATAACAGACACGACCAAACCCCGGAACGGCGGTCCGCTGCCTACCATCTGCCATTCGTCGATCAAGGTTAAGCTGAAGAGCGGCAGCGGGCTGAAGGGCAGCAGTGTCGGGTCGGTTACGTCGGCCTCTTTCAGCGATTGCAAGTGGGTCCTGGGGTTCATCATGACGCTGAAGGCGTCTGGCGTGCCATGGCAGCTGAACGCGCAGTCATACGACAAAGCCACCGGGACCACCAGCGGAACGATTACAGGCATCCATATCAAGATCACTGGCCCGGGCTGCGCTGCTGTAATAGACGGCACGGGTTCCAGCAAGGACAACGGTCAGACCGAGTTTCGTTATGTCAACAAAACTCATAAACTGACGTTCCCGAACAGCGGAGGAAACCTGCATTACTACAGCATCAATGGCTGCTCGGGTATAGTAAAGAGCGGAGATTCGGCGAACCTCCATGCCACAAGCACGGTGAGCCCGGCACAGACAATCACAAGTTCCTAAGACCAGCTCTGAAGGGCTGACCGGCGGCGCTACCGCGGCGTTTCCGCGACGATGACGCTGGCCGGCGGGGAGTCGGCATACAGCAGGTCGACGAGTGCGGCGCGGCGGGTGAGCACGGTGCGCTGGTTGAGGTATCCCTTGTCGGTGATCTCGCCGCCGTCGAGGCTGGCCGGGCGGGCCATCACCGCCAGCCGCTGAATGCGGGCTGCCGACCCTGACGTGCCGTTGTGGTCGGCCAGGGCACGGGCCAGGTGCGCGTGCAGGCCCTTGTCGGTGATCAGCTCGCCGTCGGGCTCGGGCAGCTCACCGAGGAGCGCACGCGCCTCGGCCGGGTTCAGCCAGGCCAGCGCGCAGACGCAGTCCCGGTTCTCCCCCGCCAGCACCACGTCTGCCAGCACCGGGATCGCTGACAGCAGCGCTGTGCGCAGAGCACCGACCCTGACAAACGTGCCGGTTTCCAGCTTGAAGTCCTCCGCGATCCGGCTGCGGAAGACCAGCCCGGCGTTCAGGTCGCCGGGATCGGCGAAGGCGACCGCGTCGCCGGTCCGGTAAAACCCGTCTTCGTCGAACGCCCGCTGAGTCAGGTCCGGGAGGCCGAAGTACCCCGGCGTGACGTTCGGGCCCTTGACCCGGATCTCGTATGCGCCCTCCTCGGCCGGGACCAGCTTGACTCCCGTCCCGGGCAACGGCACCCCGATGCAGCGCGCGTCGGCGAACACGTAATGCGCCGACGTGGCCGCCGGAGCGGTCTCGGTCGCTCCCCACGAGCCGGTCACCGTAAAGTCGCGTCCGGTCGTCTTCTTAGCGACCGCGGCTAGCCGCTCGCGCAGAGCCGGGGGGAGGGCAGCCGCCGCGTTGAAGATCAGCCGCAGCCGGGAGAAGAACCGGCCCGCGAACACAGGGTCGGCTTCGAGCGCAGGCACCAGCTGCGCGAACCCGGCCGGCACGTTGAAGTAGATGGTCGGCGGCACCTCGGCCAGGTTGGCGATGGACTGGGCGAACATCGCCGGGACCGGCCGCCCGCCGTCCACGTACAGTGTCCCGCCGCTCGTCAGCATCATGTTCACGTTGTGGTTCCCGCCGAATGTGTGCGACCACGGGAGCCAGTCCACGATCACAGGCCGCTCGCCCGCCAGGAACGGCCATGCCTGCCGGATCATCTGCTGGTTCGCCGCCATCATCCGGTGGGTGTTCAGCACCCCTTTCGGAGTTCCCGTCGACCCCGAGGTGAACAAGATCTTCGCCACGTCCTCCGGGCGCAGGCCGGCGAACGCCGCTTCCACTTCTGCCCCCGGCTCCGCGCTGAGAAGAACGGAAAGTGACTCCGCCCCCGGGCGACTGCCTCTGCTGACGATCACCGGGACGCCTGGCAGCGCGCCGAGCGCCTGCCCGTAGGCATCGGCGTCTTCAGCGAACACAGCGCCCGGCGTGATCAGTCCCGCGATCGCCCGGATCCTTGCGTGGTCGTGGCTTTGCAGCGAGTACGCCACGCTCACTGGCGCCACGGGAACCCCGGCGGTCATAGCGCCCAGCGTCACCAGCAGGTGGTCCACGCTGTTCCCTGAGAGAATCAGCAGCGGGCGGTCCGGGCCCAGGCCCCGCTCCAGCAGGCCCTGGCCGATCGCGCTGGCTGCCGCCATTGCCTCGGCGTAGGTAACCCGGCGCCAGTCACTGCCGGCGCGTTCGGCGATCATTAGGTGATCAGGGGCCAGCCGGGCCTGCTCGCGCACGGTGTGCACCACCGACACCGGGTACTCCCCCAGCGGCTCCGCCGACCGCAGCACAACCATGCCGGCGCCACCGTCCGTGGCGATGACGCGGGGCGCCGCGAACAACACCAGGGCGGCACCAGCGCTGCTTGCCATGGCCACGCTCCCGTCGTCCGGCAGCCCGTTGTCGACCGACAAGTCTTTGTAGCCATCCTCCGGCAGGTAGCACAACCTTGCCGACTTCTAACGCGGCCGCGCAGCCAGACACTCTGGGGACATTCTCGCTGTACGAGGCTGCGCCTGACCTGTGTCGGGATGCCGGGACTTGAACCCGGGGCCTCCTGCTCCCAAAGCAGGGAAAGCGTTCATTTTATTTTCTGATCGAACCGCTGATGCTGATATCCTTGCAGGTAGATGGCCTATGATCTAGACCATTCAGTGTCAACGAATGACGCACTATCCCACACAGTCCACGGTCAGATTACGGTCGAATGATCAAGGTGGTGATCATGGGGTTCTCCCGCAGGCGAACCGGCCGTGACGGCAAGCCGAGGTACACGGCCTACTACCTGGACATCCGGGGCCAGGACCGGTCAGCGGGCACCTTCGGCCGTAAGAAGGACGCCGACGACGCCTGGAAGAAGGCTGAGGTAGCCGTTCGCGCTGGTAAGAGGGGCGATCTCAGTCGGGGCAGGCAGCACTTCGAGACGTACGTCCTTGAGAAGTGGCTGCCACATCACCAGCTTGAGCCCGGCGTGCGAAGCGAGTACAGGAGGCAGATCCGCAAGCATCTGCTGCCATTCTTCGGGCCAATGAAGATGCGCGACATCATGCCTGAGCAGGTCCGCCAGTGGGTCACTTCGATGCAGAGCCAAGGCGTTGGCGCCAGGACAATCGAGTACTGCAAGACCTCCATCCTGAACGCGATCTTCACCACAGCCCTGGACGACGAAGTCGTCACGGTTCATCCGAGCAGAGGAGTTAAGACCCCGCCGGTTCCCGAGAAGCCCCGGCGGATCATCACCGCAGCTGAGTTCGACCTCCTCTACAAGGCCCTCCCCGACGCCAATGCCCAGCTCCTGGTGGAGACCGACATCGAAAGTGGCTTGCGCTGGGGTGAGCTGACCGAGTTCCGGGTCGGCGACCTGAACCCTGTGAGCCGGATCCTGACCGTCAGTCGTGCCGTTGTCGAACTTCCATCTGAGGAGCATCCCTCTGGTGACCGGTTCCTCGTCAAGAACTATCCGAAAGACAAGGAATACCGGAGGTTCAAGCTGAGCGCTCAGATCACTGCCAAGATCATGGCGCACATCGACAAGTGCGGGCTGGGACCAGACGACCTACTGTTTAGCTACCACGCTCCGGACCGGCCCGCGGCCAGGCCCAGCCCGGCCGTCACGGAACCCCTCGGCATGACCGACCCGGACGCGAAGGGGCGGCGATACCGGCACGGCACTCTGACGGCCTACAACACCGCCAAGTGCCGGTGTGCGCATTGCCGAGGTGCTTTTGCCGGTTACCGCGCTGCGCGCCGTGCAGACGGCAAGGACAACCCTCGGGCTCCCCGAGCCAGAGAAACCGATGGGCACATTCCGGACGATTGGTTCCGCCGCCAGGTGTGGTACCCCGCCTGCGACACCGCCGGGCTCGCCGGGCTCAGGATCCACGACCTGCGCCACGCTCACGCATCCTGGCTCCTGGCGGGCGGCGCAGACTTGCAGGTGGTCAAGGAACGCCTTGGCCACGCAAGCATCGTGACTACGGAGAGATACCTGCACACCCTCCCCACGGCAGACGAGACCGCGCTCGACGCGCTGTCCCGAATCCGTGGCACGGACCTGGCCAGGCCAGGCATGAACCCGCGAACGCGCCGGGCGGCGCTGTACGCGATCGGAGCGATCGCGCTGCTGGCGAGCGCGAACGCGCTGGCGCACAGCTATGCGGGCCTGTACGACTGGGCGATTCATCACCGGCTTTCCGGCTGGCAGGCTAAGTCATGGCCGGCTGAGATCGATGTATTCCTGGCCGTTGGAGAGCTCGCACTGTATGTCGCCTATCTTGACGCCTGGCCTGTCCGGCAGCGGGTCTGGCCGTGGGCGACCGCGCTGACTGGCCTGGCCGTCAGCGTCGCCGGGAACGTCGGCCACATTCAGGCGCAGCCTGGTCAGCCGGTCATCTTGGCGGATCGGCTGACGGCCGCGACTAGTCCGCTGGCTGCGTTCGCGGGTCTGAGCGTCGGGCTTTTGGTGCTGAAGATGACTCGCCAGCGCAGGCTGACTCGTGATCCGGAACCACATGTCACGACCGCCCTCATCCTCACTCCCCCGCCCGCCGCGAACTTTGCCTCGGACGCCGTGGCCAGGCCTAGTCCGGTCGCACCGGTCCGCTGGGTGGGCGATGTCGTCAGGCCGCACAACGGCACGCGGCCGGACCCGGGAGTGCTGCGCGATGCCGGCGTTATCTACCAGGATGCTGCTGCCCGTGGTGAGCGCATCAGCCAGCGAGCCCTTGCCAGGAAGCTACGTGGTCAGGGCCACCGGTTCCCCAACGAGCACCTCCGGCTGATCGCCCAAACCGCCAGACTCGCCGCCAGCAGGGCCGCGTGACTTAGAACGGGAGGAGCGCTTGGCGCAACGTGAACCAAAAGGAGAGGTGAACGACATGCCGCACGGTGATGGCATCGAGGCCCGGCTCAGCCAAGCGGTGAGTTTGCCGGAAACTCTGGCAGCTGGCTTCGACGTGTTCGAGGCCATCCGGATCACGGCCCGCAAATACCAGGACCAGGCGACTGCTCTGTTCGCCGCGTTCATGACAGCCGCAGACGCCGCCGTCGACGGCCGCGAGGCCCTCACCGCCGCCCCATCACTCCCCCTCGCCGACAGCCAGCCAGACATCCCAGCGATGCAGACAGATGCGGACACGGCCCAGGTTGCCGACGCGCTCCGCGAACTTGGGTCCATCCTGCACCGCCGCCTGACCCAGGCCGCCAGCCTGGCCGATGCGCCAGGCGACCAGGATGCCTGCCTAGATGCCGCAGCTGCAGCCGACCGGATCTGCCAGCTGATGGCCCGCACCGACCCATGACACCTGTCTTCGGCGAGTTTCTCCGCCCAGCCAGCGAGCACATCGCCGCGACTGTATCGGTCCACGCCGAGCTGCCCTGCAGCGTCCAGTGCGCAGTTGCCTTCCAACTCGATCGCCTGACCGCGACGTTCCAGCACTATCTCGCTGATCTGCCACTGCCCGAGGTACTTGTCCTGCCCTGGGCTCCAGAACGCAACGAGGCGGTGCTGGCCAGCCCCGCCCTGCTGGCGCTGGACCATGCCAGGCAGATCCTGCACCCTGCCCAAGCGAACGCAGACGGCCATAAGACGCACCCAGCTGTCACACACATTGCAGCCGCCGCAGACTGCCTTGCTGCCGGCCGGGATCTGCTGCGAACCCATTTCATCGTTGACTCCGACGGCACTTTCGCCAGTAACTCCTACTGGGCACCGGCGATCGCCTCGGGGCCAGTCACAGCGGCTGTGCTTGCCGAGCTGGGAGGGTTTCGCGCAGACCCTCGCTCAGTGGGTGGCCAGGCTGTCCGGCACGCGTCCATGGCACCCGGGCACAGCCACCTCTGCGCAGCTAGCACTGCAAGCCGCCCAGCCATGGCTCGCGCTGGCCGGCACCGCCAGCTACGCCGCACAAGCGCACTACCCGCCCCCGGACCGGAACCTGCTCGACGCCATCCCGCTCAACACCCCACCGCCCAGACAGCTGCCCAGCCATAACCAGACAGCCAGCGAGCTCTGCCAGCACATCCCCCTGACTGCCGAACGGCTCCGCCACGCAGCCTTCACCTTCGCCGCCGACGCACGCTGGTCACCCGCCGCTACGTCCCTCTCATGGCGGCGCGACGCCCTGGCCGCGGCTATCACCAGCCACGCCAGCGAACTCGTCCTGCACACACTCGCCGAACGCGCCAGCCAGCTCGGCCTAGAACCTGCCTTCCGAACGCAGCTGAGCACAGCAGCCGACAACCTGAACCGCTCCTGCCGCCAATGGCGCGCCGTTACCAGCCAGTGGGACATCCTGACCACCGGCGCTCCCCGCGGCTCAGGCATCACCCCCGTCGCCGCCGAAATCCAGGACCTAGTCCTGCAGACCGGACGCATCGCCTACCACAACCCACAGTGGACACCAGCAGCAGCTGACGCCAGTCCTCCCCGCGACGCCGCAAGCCTGGCGAACACCCCTGATGACGCCATCGCAGTGCTCACCGCCATCCACCACGCCACCGACGCCATTAGCCGAATCGCCACCGAAGACCACCACGCAGTACTCGCCGCCGCCGACGACAACAGAATCTGCGTGCCAGTCCGCCTGCTCCCGGACAACTACGACATCCCGCAGCCGTACACGCTGGCACCGGCTACACACCTACGCGCGCTTCTCGCCTCTTACGAAACCGCCATCAAGGCCACCACGCGCGGCACAATCGCGCTGGACAACCTCGCCGCCGCCGTCAACGCCCCCAGCAGCATCCTCGCCATCGCTCGTCGCGCCTCAGCAACGGCCCACCCAGCTCAGCGTTATCAGCAAGATCAGCGATCAGAGCAGGCGTGTTCCGCCGTCATGCCCATCCCCGGCCGAACTCAGCAGACGCTGCTCAAACTTCAGATCAGCGACCCAGCTCTGCTCCTGCGCGCCGCCGTCATAGACCAGGCAGCACGCGACCTCCTAACCGAGGCAGCAAGGAAAGCGGAAAGCAGGGACCAGTGCTGCCCGTCCGAGGCCCGCGCCAAGCCAGCAGTGGTCCCCGGCCGCGGGCCAATTCGCCCGCGCAGCTTGCCCGCCGGGATGTAGAGCACGTTGGTTTTAAATTGCCTGATCAACGACCAGCTCGGCATGCTGATATCCAGCATACGGCGGCCGCATCGAACAGCGACGATGCAGAAATTTGCCGCTTTAGATCAGCACGAGGGAAACGTTGAGCTCGACCGCAGCCGGGACCCGGTCATGATCGAGGACGTCGGCCCGGTCCTGGACGTGGAGGACGCTGTCGCGGGCAAGGTCGC
This sequence comes from uncultured Actinomycetota bacterium, assembly GCA_963815375.1. GTDB lineage: Bacteria > Actinomycetota > Actinomycetes > Streptosporangiales > Streptosporangiaceae > JASHPR01. The sequence goes on from CAWFGX010000003.1 coordinate 351,702, forward strand.
CGCTCTGTCCTCACGAGCCTACGAAAGGATTCGCCGACGTCGGCGCCGCCTTCGGCCGGTACAGCGCTGACGAGCTGATCGGCTTCGCCCGCCGGGTCGACCCGGGCCTGACTGACGCTGAGTTGGCTATGACGGCTCCCAGATCCCAGATCAACCGTCCTAACCACTCACTGCGCCGACGCGGCTGGCCGTGGCCATCTGGCCCGCGCAGCGCCGATCGTGAGGCAGAGTAAGCCCGTGACAACCGTTGACGTCCGCATTACCGGGCCTACTGGCTCCGGCACGCTCTACCTGCACAATGGGCTCTGGGGACCGGCCACGTCGGCCCTGCACGCGCTGAGCGGCAAGTTCATGAACGGGACGCTGACCGGCCCGTGGAACATTGCCGAGATCAAGGCCACGGTGCCCGGCGCCGTCGTCCGCGAGGTCCTGGCCGCCGTCGACGAGGCGGACCCGGTGTTCAGCGACGAGGACCGCGCTCGGTTCGTCGCCTTCCGCCATGCGATCGAGGACAGCGCTGAGTACGAGGTCTTTGCGCTAGAGGTGTAACTTCTAACTCCGAGTTACGGTTATCGCCGCCATGCCGCTGACCTGCGGCAAGATGGCCCCATGTGCAGGCGATGGGGAAGCGCCGGACGGGTGGGCCGTTGAGGTCGTCTGCCTGACGGCCACGCCGAACTGCCACGATGGCCAGTGGATCCGCGTGACATGTCACGGCTACTACGTCGCCGATGTCCGCGACCCGGCCGAGGTAGAGCAGTGGGTGCGGCTCGCCGAGCTGGAGCCGGAGGCCTTACGCGCTCACCGCGCGCTCGCCTTGTCGTGGCGCGGCCGGTACCACGTTGACGGGCAGCCCGGCTCGGTGCACGACACGGTGAGGTGCCCCGGCCGTCTGGCTGGGCTTCGCGGGCCGGGGCGCACCAGCACGGCAGCCAGCCGACCAGGACGAGGCCCGGTCCCCATAGATCGTTGATCGGTATTTCGTGGCTGGTGGGAGGGTCGTGCGGCGATACGCCGTAGGGGTGCGTGACCTGCCGCTTCTTGATGAAGACTTGACCGGGCGCCTGCTCAGGCGTGGCCGTTCTCGCTGAGCACGGTCTGCAGCGCTTGCCGGAGTCCGGCCGCTCCAGCGTCGCCTAGCGTCGCCGTGAAGTCCCGCTCGGTTTCGGAGTACCGGCTCTCTGCCTGCCGGAATACCTCCCAGCCGTGGTCGGTGAGCGCGAGGATGTTGCGTCGCCGGTCTTGTTCCGAGGGCCTGCGCGCGACGATTCCCTGGCGTTCGAGCGCGTCGAGGAGCGCGACCATCGAGGTGCGGTCGACGCCCAGCACGGCCGCGGCTTCCTGCTGTGACTTCGCCTCCCCGCTTGCGATGACCCTGAGCACGCCGAGGTCGCGAACGGTCACCCCCACGTCGGCGAGCGCGGCCTGCGCCCGGTGCTCCAGCGCGAGGTGCGCGTGCTTGAGGAGATAGCCGAGCACGTCGTCACGCGCGCGGACCTGGCCCGCTGCGTCAGAATCCGGCCTCGACACCCTCCGATAATATCAGTAGGCTGATCATCAGTTCTACTGATGATTTGTCAGACCGACGAAAGGAATGCGATGATTCTCGTCACTGGAGGGTCCGGGTTCATCGGCTCCCACACCGTGCGCGCGCTGCATGGCCTCGGCGAGCCGAGCGTCGTGATGCAGCGCCGCAGCGGCCAGGTCCCCCCGCATCTCGCGGACCTGCCCGTCGTCGCGGAGCAGGCCGATGTCGCCGACCTGGACTCGCTGCGGGCGA
>CAWFGX010000004.1:0-1293995 GCA_963815375.1 uncultured Actinomycetota bacterium
ATAGGGGCGTCCGGCAAATCCGAAAAATGGGTCTGGGTGGGTGTGCTGGTCGGTGCTGGCGGTGGGGTTGCCGTCTGCGGCGGCGATGATGGCGGTGACGGCGCGGGGTGTGTTCTGGGTGATGGTCACGCTGATGGTGACCTGGTGCATGTTCTTCTTGTACAGGACTTGCAGGTCGAATGCCTGGTAAAGCTCCTGCTGGAGGCGGACGGGTGCGTCGGCGAGGATGTCTCCCAGCATGGGGAGCTTGTCGAGGAGGGAGGGGTCGCCGGCCTGGGGTGTGGTCTTGTCCAGGTCGGCGAGCTGGGCGTTGACCTTGGCGCGTTCGTCTTCGAGTTCGGTGAACCGGGCGACGATGCGGCTGCGGAGGGCGGTGAGGGCGGGGGCGTGCGGGTCGTCGAGGTGGGCGAGGGTTTCGATTTCGCGGGCCTGGGCGTTCTCGGCGGTGTCGATCTGGCGTAGCCGTTTGCGCAGCGCGGCGGCTTGCTGGTCGCGGCGTGCCTGGTCGTCTGCGGCGGTGGCGGGCATAGCCGGCGTCGAGCAGGGCGCGGCGGTCGGGTCCGAAGACGTGCCGGGCGAACATGTCGCGGATGGCGTGCAGCAGGTGGTCTTCGCGGACGGAGATGGTGCGGGGGTGGCCGTCGGGGACGGCGTGCGGCGGGGGTTGTCGGGGTTGTGGTGGCAGGCGTAGTAGGTGTTGGAGTAGTCGGGTCCGTCTGCCCAGTAGCGGGCTGAGGTGCGGGTGATGCCGGACATGCGCCGCTGGCAGGAGCGGCACCGTACGCGGGAGCGCAGCAGGTAGGTCCGGCGGGTGGCGGGGTGGCTGCTGGGGCCGGTGCCGTCACGGCTGGTGGAGTGCTCGGAGCCGATGGCCTGGGCGGCGTCCCAGGTAGCGCGGGTGACGATCGCCGGGTGGGTCGGCTGGGGCGACCAGAGCCAGTCCTCGGGCGGGACGGCGATGGTCTTGCCGGCTTTGGTGGTGCGGCGGCGGCCGAAGACCATGTGGCCGGTGTACTTGGGGTTGCGCAGGATCTTCAGCACGGTGGCTTCGGTCCAGATCCCGGCGACGGCGGGCGGGGGGTAGCGGCCGGGGTCGGCGTTGAGGTGCTGGGCGATGGTGTACCCGCCGAGCTTGTCTTCGATCCGCCAGGTGAAGATCGCCTTTACTGCCGGGGCGCGGTCGGTGTCCAGGTCCAGCCGGGTCTTGGTGCGTCCCTGGGAGGCTTTGAACGGCACGGGGTGCGGCACGCGCTCGGCCAGGTACCCATACGGCGGGGTGCCGATGTTCCACCCGGCGAGGGAGTGCTCGCGCAGCCCGCGCCAGGCTTTCTCTTTGATCTGCAGCCGGAACCATTCGGCTACGCCCTGCTTGACCCGGCGTATCAGGACGGTGGTGGCGTTGGCGCCGGCCACGTCGATCGGCTCGTCAGTGGCGAACAGCGGGATGCCCGGCCAGGGTGAGCTGCTTTTCCAGCTGCAGGGCGTAGTAGGTGTCACGGCCGGACCGTTCGATGTCCTCGCAGATCACGGCGGCGAACCGGGGCTCGGGTGAGGCGGCTTCGGCGAGCAGGTCGGCCAGTCCGCCATCACGCGGGATGCCGATGTCGGTGAACTGCTCGTGCGCGGTGCCGTGGCCGCGCTGGTCGATCGCCAGCCCGCCGGATTCGATGTCCCAGTAATAGGCGGCGATGTACCAGCCGGGCGGCAGCTTGGCCTGGCACTCGCGGACCTGCCGGCGCATGCGTCGCGGCGGGGTCCTGCATGACCAGGGTGGAGGTGCGGCCGGTGAACGCGACCGGCACCGGCTCGGCCGGCGCGGGCGCTCATCTGGTGGTTCTGGTGCTGTGATGCCCATTGCAGTAACTCCATGATCGCCTTGTTCTGGCGGGCGTCCCACCGGGCGGCGGCCGGGCCGGTGACGACCCGGACTTTCCACCGGACTTTCAGCCCGCCAGGGGTTTCACTTTCATCTAAATTATACGCGTAAATGGCCTCTGATGGAATGGATTCCGGTGAATTACGGGCCTGTTCTTCTCGCGTTTCCGGCGATTCTTCTTGTCCGTCTGGCATGGGTTCTCTCCTGGCTTTCAAGCCGCTGACCTGCTCGTTCTCTGCTGGAAACAGCGGGCTTGGTCAGCATTCTGGTGTTGTTTCCCGCCTTTCCTGGTGCCATTCCTTGCTGTGCGTTTTCCAGGCTGCGGCTTTTCCCTGATAGGTGCCGGGTTCTCGTGAGGAGCCGTGGCTGTCAAGGGTGGCCGAAGGGCCATCGCGCAGCGACGCCCGCAGTGTGCGGGCGCCCTTGACCGGCGCGGGGACGATGAGACACTTCCCGGCCGGACCGGGGAAAGGACGCCCGGTGACCCGCCCAGCCACCGTGGGTTCACCGGCCCGGCGGCGGGGCGAGGTCGCCGCGTGCGGTCAGCACCAGCCAGGTAGCGATCCCGGTAATCAGCGCGGCGACGGCTGGCGTGCCTGCCCCGGTGTGCAGCACGATCAGGGCCAGCACGGCGGCGGCGGCGATCCGCAGCAGCAGCCGCAGAGGCCGGCCGTGCCGGATACGGGCCGGGACCAGCAGCACAGCACGCCACAGGCTGACCGGCAGGCCGGCGGCCGGGGCCAGTACGGGCGGGAGCAGATCTTGCGGCCACGGGCCGGACGGGGCGGCATCCATCAGGTCGGCGTAAGCCTCCGAGCGTGCCCACGGGGTGCGCAGAGCTGCGTAGGCGGCGGATGCGGCGGAGTAGCGGGCGGGGTCGCCGCCGTCTGGCAGGTCGGGGTGGGTAGAAGTGGCGATGGCCCGCCAGGCGTCGCGGACCTGCGCGTCGGTCAGCTCCGGGCTGACCGGCAGCCCCAGCACGGTGAACGGGTCGTAGAAGAAGCTGGTCATGGGCGGGCCTGCGATCCGAACACCTCGTCCAGGTCACCCGAGGCAGCAGCCACGGCAGGCCGCTGCCGGGCCTGCGGCTCAGCCGGGGGCGGCGGGATGACCTGGGCGGGGGGCGGCGGGGGGATGGACAGCGGGGAGGGGCGGGGCCGGGCGATCTGGGTCCAGGTGCAGCCGCCGGCGTGGATGTAGCCGGCCTGGCCGGTGGCCAGGCGGCGGGCGATGCCGGGGTCGGCGGTCCAGGCGTGCTGCACGCGGGAGGAGCCCTCGTCGCCCCAGACGCCGCCGACGACCTTGGTGGCGGTCTCGATGATCCGGCGGGTTCCGGCGAGCTGGCTGATGGGCTGCGGGGTACGGGGTGCGCATCAGCCAGATCCCGCCGTCTGCGGTGGCGCAGATCCGGGTCCGCTCGTCGTCATCAGCGCCGAGGCCCTGCCAGGATTGCGCGGAGACCTGCACGCCGATGCCGAGGGACCGGCCGCGTTCGTACAGCTGCCACAGTGGGACGCGGCGGGAGACGGCGGAGTAGTCGTCGCAGGCCAGCAGCATCGCCCGCCGTGAGACGGGGCCGGGGCGGTGGCGGCATGGGCGACCAGTTCAGTGATGGCCAGGGCCTGGGCCTCGGCCACCGACTGCTCGCGGGTGCCTTCCAGGATGAAGTACCAGGCGTCAGCGTCGGTGAGCTGCCCGGGGCCATCCAGCGCCGGGCCCAGGCGTTCCAGCAGGGTGCGGTAACGCAGGCTGACATCGGGCAGCACGCGCCGGGCGGCGTTCACGGCGGCGAGGCGCGATGGGTCCTCGGCCCAGGCTGGCTCCAGCCAGCCGGGGTCCAGCCGGGCCAGGAACTCGGCGGCGCTGGCCGGGGGTCCGGGCGGCGCGGTGACGGCCAGCCTGATCACGGCCTGGGTGACGTCGGCGTAGTAGGCGGCGGGGCCGGTGCCGGACTCGATGAGCTGGAACAGCGTGACGGCCAGGTCATCGGGCGGCAGGGTCCACAGGCAGACGGTGGCCTCGTCAGGCCAGATGGCGACCCGGCGGGCGCCTGCGGCGTGCAGCAGGCGCCGGGTGCGGGCGGCTTTGACGCGGGCGTCGGGGCCGCCTTTGCAGTCCAGGACGATCAGCAGCGGCCGGGGCGCCCCGTGCCGGTAGTGCGCGGCGAGGGCGGCGGCGTACCAGCCGGCCCAGGTGCGCATCATCAGGTTCGTCTTCCCCGACCCCGACGAGCCGACGATCACCTGATGGCGGCCCATCGCCGCGTAGGGCACGGTGAGCACCGGCCGCCAGCGGTGGCCGACAGCGCGGATGGTGGCGCCCATCACGATCCGGCCCGTCGCGGGTGGCCAGCGGGAACGCGCCGGGGGCGGTGACCCGGCCCCGGGCGGCGGCGGAGCGCGCGGCGCCACTGCCGGGCGTCGAAGACGACCGGGGCGGTGGCGGTCATGCCGGCCAGGCCGGTCTCCATGGCGTAGATCCGCCACGCCCACAGCGCCGACGGCGGCGGCCAGCCCGGCCGGGACGGCCAGCGGTGCGGTGAGCACGAACGCGGTGACCAGCTGCCCGGAGCGGCCAGGCTGTAGGCGTGCTGCCAGTCACGGGCGACCGCGAGCGGCGAAGCGCGGCCAGGACGCGGCGGCTAAGCCGCGTCCGGTCAGGTAGGCGGCGGTCATCGGCAGCGACCACACGGCGGCGCGGCGCAGCCGGGCCGGCGGCCAGCCGCGCAGCCACGCCGCCGCCAACCCGACCCCGGCCACCAGGGTGACCGGCGCGGCGCCGATCAGCACCGCGGCCAGCGCCAGCCCACCGGATCACCCGGCCGGCTGGTGCGGAGCAGCCAGCGAGCAGAACGCCAGCCGCAGGTACCAGCCGATCACAGCAGCGCCCCTTCCGGCAGGTCGCGGACCGCTAGCCGGGCCGCGCAGCGGGCCGGGTAGCTCGGTCGGCGGCGCGGTCCACGACGCTGCGGGCGGCCGGGGCGGCCAGGTAGATCACCCGGTCATACCGGGGGCCCGTGCCCGGGCGGCGCGCCGGGTTCGTAGTCGGTGGTGCGGGTGAGCAGCCCGGTCATGATCGCGGTGGTGCGGGCCAGCGGCTTGGGGGTCAGCTCGGCCTCGATCGCCCAGCACTGCCCCGCGTACGGCGCTGCCGGGTACGTCGGGCCAGGACACTTCGGCGTCGGGGAGATGCCCGGTGGGGATCGGCCGCCGGCGGCGGCGCGGATGCGCCGTTCGCTGCGCCACCACGCCTGCCCCTGCTGGTAGGCGTCGCTGGCTTGCAGGGACAGGCGGACGGCTAAGACGGCGCGGATGTGCGCCAGGCGTGCCTAACGCGGGGCGGGTGGCGGTGTAGGGCTGGCCGGTGGCGGCCAGCCCGGAACGGGTCAGCCAGCACCACGCCGGCCCGGGACCAAGCCGGGCGGTTTGCGGCGTACCCGGCGTGGCGCCACCGGGCCACGATGCCGCGCAGCCGGTCCGGCCGCACGCCCAGGAACGGCGGCGAGCAGGTCGTAGGGGGCGCCGTACATGTCGCCGCACAGCAGCAGCCCGGCCACGTCACGCTCGCCGAGCCGCACGCTGCCCGCGTCGGCGCGGCGGGACGGCGGCGGGCTGCTGCCCGCCGCTGGGGTGAGGTCGGGGCGGCGTCCATGCTGTCCCGCATTGTACGTCTATGCGGTGCTGTGGCCGCAGTTGATGCACGCTCAGGAACCGGCTGGTATCAGTGGGTAGCCGGACGCGCCGGTCCGCCAGGATGACTGTCCGGGCCTGCTGGGCTGATCTCCAGTTCGCGGCGAAGCGCGAGGTAGGCGCGGGCCTGGGACAGCCCTGCGGCGCACCGGCCGCAGAGCCGGTCAGGTGTCTCGCAGTCGGGGCAGTACAGCGGCGGGTCGCGGTAGCAGATCGCGTCGGCTAATGCGTGCTGGAGGACCGCCCGCTGCCTTGGCCTTAGCGCGGTTATGGCGGGACTGCTCATTCCGGCCGCCAGCGCGGAAGGGGAATAACAGGCCGGGTCACGGCGGTAGGGGGCTGCGGAGGTTTGGCGGCCGACAGTTCGGCTCGCACCTCCGCGGGGTCGTGGGTGATGAGGGTGTGCGGGTTCTGGTTCAGATGCGGGCTGCGGGCGATGTAACGGGAGCCGGTGAGCGTGTTCTCTCGCCAGATGCGGTAGCCGGGGAAGTCACGCTGCAGAATAGTCAGCGGATCAGGAGCAGGTAATTCCGGGCGAGACGGGAGGTTGTCGTTGCCGATCATGGGCATGACGGTATGGGCGCGGGGAATGGCTGGGCAATGGCACTTTGGCGGGGGTCGCCGGGAAGTGCCACGCAGGGTTACATGGTCAGATGCATGAAGTCGGCTAGCTCGCGCATTTCCTGGCTGAGGGTCCGCCGTCGGCTGATGATCGTGGTGAGGATGCCGCGTGCATAGGTCTGCTGGACGAGCCATTCGGGAGCACGTGAGCGGACCTGCTGCAGAACCTGGAATGCCTCACCGTAGTCGCGCAGCATGGTCCTGGCGTTGGCGATGTCGAGCTGGTGGCGGAGTCTGCTGACGAGCCGGGGAAATGGCACTTCGTCAGGCAGTGACGCGGCGATGGACAGGCACCGGTCGGGCTGTTCCATGAGGACGTGAGATTCGGCGCGGATGTAGGCGACGGTTACTGGGCCGAAGACGCACTGGCTGTTGTCGTGGCGTCGTACTTCACGGCCAAGGCGGGCGCCGGCGGCTGCGGCGAGGTTCAGGGCGTCTTCTGCTTCTCCGGGGCAGGCGTCGCGGACGGCGGCGTTGGCGATGTTGAGGAGGAACCGGCCCCAGGTGATCAGCTCCAGGACGGTGGCGCGGGAGAACCGGGGCTCGCTTCGTCGGCCCAGTGGGCGGCGAATTCGCGGGCTTCGGCGAGCCTGCCCTGGCGCAGGTAGAGCCAGAGCTTGGTGTCGGCCGCTGCTGCGGCGTCGAAACGGTCGCTGGCGGCGTCGATGGCGCGGGTGAGGGTCAGTTCAGCGATGTCGAACTGCCGTGTCTGCGTTAACAGGTAGCCGGTGGTGTTCAGGATCTCGGACTGGATCTTCCGCCCAGCCGGGTCGGGGTCCAGGGCATCAGCATCGGCTAGCAGCGCTGGCAGGACATTTTTTGCCGCTGTGTACCGGTGGTCGGCCAGGGTGGGGCCGAGGCTGCGCATGGCGTCCCGAACGCCAGCGGGGGTGGGCTGTTCTTCCGGGCCGGGGCCTGCTGGTTTGCCGGCCAGGGCGCGGCGCACTGGTTCCCAGTCTGCGGCAACGGCTGGCTGGGCTTGGTCTGGGATGTTGGAGCGGGGCATCAGGGTTGTGGTGGGCACGCGTAATGCGGTGGCCAGCTTGCGCGCGGTCTGCATCCGGATGTCCTGCCGCTCGCCTTGTTCGAGCTTGCGGATTAGCGACACTGAGGTGCCTGACAGCTCGGCTAGCTCGCGCTGGCTAAGGCCACGCCGCTTGCGCACGCCGCGGACTTTGTCCCCGATGGTGCGTGCCTGGTCCATGGCAGTCCTCCCGGCCTGCGTGCGCCTTCATCTCAGGGTACTGGCGTAGCTCCGCGCATACCGTTGTGCGCCTGTGTCACGGTTTCGTTACCAGCCCAGTGTCTTTCCTCGCTTGCTTAGGTCCTGCAAGTACCACCGTTGTCCGTGCCCCGCGTAGCGGGGCGTGGGGTGGGCCCGGAAGGGTCAGGAGGGGGTGCGGGGGGACCTCAGGGGAACCCTGGGGCTGTGGGGAAGGGTTCCCCTGCGGTCCTCCCGCCGAGCCGAAGGCTCGGAAGCTCTAACGCGCATGTGTAGTGCGGCTGCGCCGCTCCCGACCTCGGCCTCACGAAGTGGGGGTGAGGTCGGGAGCGGCGCAGCCGCGCGGCCCGAAGGGCCGCTCAGCAGCTCAGACACCCCAAGCGCTGAGAACCAAGGTCGCACAGTAGCCACACAGCCGGACCCGGAACTGTGCATGGTCTGTGTGGGCACTGTGTAGCACTCTAGCGAGCTGGCTGATAAATACGACCCGAACCCATACGCCACATCTGGCTTATATCAGACCAAAATTCACGCATCTACATTACAGTTACGTCAAGGACACTGTGTGGATGTGGGCATGCGCTGAGACACTGCTACTTATGCGACGCCTCCACATTGATGCCCAGGCTGATCATGTCTTGCGCTTGGCCTACGTCGGTGATCCGGTCAGAGCTATAATTGAACTGATTTGGAATTCCTTAGACGCGGAAGCCACTCAGGTTGACGTGGAGTTAGAGCGTTCCGATATGGAGGCAATAGAAAAAGTAAGCGTCATCGACAACGGACATGGCATGGCACCTGATTCCATAGAGCCGTATTTTGAGAATCTGGGAGGATCCTGGAAAGTTTATGCCAAGGTCTCTCCGAACATCAATCGGCCGTTAAACGGTCGTTTCGGACGAGGGCGCATCAGAGGGTTTGCGCTCGGCAGCATCATATCATGGACCACCATTGCCGATGACACGGCTGGCATACGCCATCGCACTGTAATATCCGGCTCATCGTCCGACCCAACTAACTTTAGCGGTGACGATCAAGCGCTGATTGGCACCGAAATGCCAGGCACGATATTTCGCAGTCAGAATCCGCCGAAGTTTGTCGAACGCCTAACGAAAGATTCGGCGATTCCCGAAATGACTGCAGAATTTGCTTTGTTCCTCACGACATATCCCGAGATAGTAATCTCATTCGACGGGCGCCTAATCGATCCCAAGGCTGCGGAGCTGCATCGCGCCGAATATCCGATTCCGGGATTCTCAGAGCCCAATGGTGAAGATGAGCCGTTGCTACGCATAATAGAGTGGAAGAAAGACCCAGGGCGCGCCATCTATCTTTGTGACTCAGGCGGAAACGTTCTCGATTGTCTCCCTGCAGACGTGCGGACTCCGGCCTACTACTTCACCGCATATGTTCTTTGGGACAAATTTCGTGACACAACGCAAGACATACACCTGGCCGAGCTTCACGGTGGAGAGCGAAGTGATCTTATCAGCGCGGTTCGCCGCAAGATTACTGAGCACTTTCGGTCCCGTGACGTCGAACGCCGCGCGGAACAAGTGAAAGAGTGGAAACTCAACGGAGAATACCCATACAAGAAGGAACCAGAAAGCGAGCCAGAACGGGCTGAGCGAGAAGTATTTGATTACGTGGCAACTAGCGTCGCGAGGAAAATACCGAAATCGAAGGTAGCCCGACGGACAACGCTCGGATTCATCCGAGAAGCAGTTGCAAGCGAACCAAGCTCCCTTCCGCGAATACTAGATGAACTATTCGGCCTCCCAAGCTCCGAGCAAGAAGCGTTCAACAGACTCCTTGAGCGCACATCAATGTCGAAGCTAATTGCAGCAAACACGATAATCGCCAACCGGCTGGATTTTCTCGCCGCGCTCAAGGAGATGGTGTTTGATCCTGAGACTAAAAAGCACGTCAAAGAACGGGCCGAACTGCATAAAATTCTTGAGAGAGAGCTTTGGGTCTTCGGGGAGGAATACGGGCTTTTGCTCAGCGATAAAAGCCTGGATCAGGTACTCGAGCGACACCTTGAGAAACTGCGTCCCGAATTAAGGCGACGGCGTGCTTCGGTACGCCGCTCAGACGGCAGCCGCGGAATCGTGGATCTCATGCTCTCACAACAGCGTGTTGGCGTTAATATCACCGAAAATCTTGTAGTCGAGTTGAAGCGCCCTTCGGTAGTAATAACAAACGTCAAGGCCGGCCAGATAAAGAGCTATGCCGAGGCCGTGGCTTCGGATCCGCAATTTTATGGCATCAACACTAGCTGGGAATTCTGGATAATTTCAACCGAGATGGACGCTGTGGTGTCGAAAGACGCCCAAGCGGCCAACCGCCAGCCCGGCCTAATAGCTGATTGGGATGGTGGCATTCGAGTATGGGCTAAAACCTGGTCCCAGCTAATTGCGGAGTGTGAAAGTCGCTTGCGGTTGTTCAAGAAAGCTCTTGACCACGACGCTACGAAAGAGCACGCTGCGGACTATATCAACCGAGCCCATGATCCGAAGCATGTTCCGTCCGTATTTAGACCGCCGATGACGCCTTCCAGCCAGGGTCCGCCGGAGCTGTAACGCTAGGCGAACCCCCACGATGCAAGGAACTCATCAAATATCTGCTCATCCACGTCAGGGACTCCAAGATCCCAGTAAATCTCCCGCATCGTCCGGTAGAAATAGGAGCGCACCCAGTCGTCGTCCCCGAGTTGATGTGTGTTCGCCTCGATGGGCCAGTGATACGCCGCGTCGATGGCTAGGGGGTATTCGAACTGATACTGCCGTCCGGCCAGGATAAGCGTCACGGGTCGGCCCCGCGCACCAGTCAAGTCCACTGCGCCCCGTGTCAGGCCGCTGTAGCCTAGACGAGCGTACAGCTTGCGGCCGAAAAGCAGCGTCGTGTATAGCGCACGAGCTATGTCTCCAAGAAATATGTTCTCGGCTTGATCCGCCCGGACGACAGCACCAATATACTCGCTGTGGCAGAAGAACCCGTTCGCATACACTTGATCAGCAGAAAATGAGACGTCGCCCGTCCCGATCCAGTGGAATGCGACCAACCCCCGAGCCATAGGGTTATTGCCATGCATCGGCGGAAAGAACCGGCCAGCTTCCCGCTGATTTGTGACCCGTACGTCGTTCAGAGCGGCAAGGATCTCCCGAGGCTGGGCTATCTCGCGGCGTGGGTAGAAAGGCTGGAGATGAGCGGTCAGCGTTCGGAAACTTTCATCAAGGTATTGCAGGACAAACCGTAGGCTGCCGTCTGGCTCCTTCTCGTGCAGTACTTTCTGCGAGCGTTGCAGATCACCATGTTCAAGCATCGATAGGACGACAGCCTTCGAGCGGGCGGCGTTACGTTGCCGGGCATCCTCGGCATCAACTCGCTTGGCATAAAGTTCACGGACAATCTCAGCGTCAGCCGGTCTAAGCGGCGTTGTGATGTTGCCTGTACGCAGATACACGGTCGGATCATTGACCGATGTGTACGGTGGGGCCCCGCCCTCGTTGATCCGTATGAGCAGAAAGACCTTGCCGTTAACCTCGTCAGTTACCCGGACATTATAGGTGGGCAAAGGACGGACATTGTTCGCGAACTGGTGGATACGGTCGATCAGCTTGCCGTCATTGACGATGCCCTCGTACCTCGCCGGAAAAGCCAGTGGTGGGGTCTTCTTCGACACCGACGATGATCAGGCCACCGTACCGGTTCGACATAGCAGAAAAGTGCTTCGTCAGGTCTCTGGGGATCCGCTGTTTGTAATCCAGCTCGGTGCTTTCCACGATCTTCTGATCGCAGAGCCCACAATGTCCTGGAAGGTTATGGCGTCGAAATCCTGAGCGAGCAGGTCCATGGCGCTCATTATATTAGCCCCGCGGTCTGCGAGAAGCGCGCGACCGTTCGCTGAACGAGTGTGGTCGTGGCCGCGAGATCGCAGATAATGAAGACGGTCGGCCAGCCACCTCGAACCCGCCAACCCACTGCGACTGTCGGGCTACGGAGCTGGGCTGTCCACTCGACAACCAAGCGCCGGCTGGGGCTGGCTGGGGAAATTTTTTCGGATTTAGCTGACGCCCCTAAATGCGTGGTGCCCACTGCCAGGTATCGCCGATCATGGACGAATGACCCTACGGCCGCCCCCGGGGTTCCCGCTGCCGGAGCTGGTGCTTGTCGCGAACCGAGTCCTCACTGAGGAGGCTGAGGCTCTTCGCGCGGCGCTGGATGAGTTCTCGAGCGCGCCGCGACCTGGCTGTCCGTGGGAGCAGGATGACAAGGCGGTCTCAGGTCATGCTGGTCCCGAGGCGCACGGTCGGGCCGGGCTTCTGGCCTTCACCCGGCATCAGGCGATGCTGATCTACCTCAATGCCTATGATCATTTGCTGACTCTGGGCAGGGTGCTGGGCGGGGACGGGGCTATGCCGCTGTTCTCGTATGCGAGCCTGTCGAGGGTTGTGTGCGAGGCGGCGGTCCGGTTTGCCTGGCTCATGGACCCGGGCATCAGCAGCGAGGAGCGGATCGTGCGCGGTGCGGTCGCTCTGTGGGTCAGCGCTGACCAACGCCTGAAGGGCGTACGGCGGCTCCCCGCTCAGCGTTTCGGTCGGCGTGTCCTTCGGCAAATGCTGGATAGCTGCACTGCAGAACGTAACGCGATCGAAGATCTGATTACTGGCGCGGGGCTCACGTTCGGGTATTCACAGAACGGTCGGACGAAGGCTCGGCTCGAACTTGCGCCTGGGGTCTCGGTGCCGCTGACGATCAACGTATCGGAGCTGATGGCCGAACTGCTGCCCGAGTCGCCGAGTTGGTACAACATCGGCTCTAGCGTCACGCACAGCGTCTACTGGGGCCTGCGTGAGGTTGAGGGCTCTAATCCCGGCGGGCCTCGCGCCATTAGACCAAACGTGCTGAGTGCGGGCGCTGCGGCTGAATCCGCGATCTCCGCGTCGGGGCTGATCCTCGACCGGTGCGCCAGATGCTATGGCCACGATCCCGGTGCTCATGTTCAGCGGACCCGGCAGCGCCGCGAAGCGATTGACGCGCTTATGCGCCGCGCGGCCACGTCGACCTGGGCGCTTATACCAACCGAGCCGCAGCGTCGCGGCTCGGGCGGTAGGTAGCGGACGTTCCTGCGTTCTTGGCCTGCTTCGGGTGCTAAGTTTTTCGGTCCGTGCTGGTGCTGTTTCTTGCGACCGCATGGTGACCTTTGGGGGCGGGTGGTCGGGGGCTTCTTGAGTGGCAGGACCTCCAGGACGGGTTCGTGACTCGCAGGCCCTAGGGATGCCCGGGAATTTAGGTCTTCGGCGAGCGACTCGGCCAGCCTGCTGGCAGAGTTGGGGCATGGCCCAGGAAGGATCGGGCGGCGGAGGCCAGCAGCCGCCGAGTCAGCAGCCGCCAAGCCAGCCTCAGCCGCCAGTGAGGAAGATTCAGTTCGTCCCGCTGAATCCGAAGACGATCAAGAAAAGCGGTGGCAAGAAGCCGACGCCACCCTCACCGCCGAAATCCCGCTAGATCACGGCCAGAGCCCACGCCACGACTTCAACGCCGGCCAGGAAGCACAAACCGCCGAATAGCTTGTACATCCGGGTCATGGTGACGTGGTTTGCGGCCCAGTTCCCCTCCGCGCTTCGCAGCAGCGAGTAGTGAACAACGGCGACGTCCGCGTTGCCGTCTGCGACCTGTTCGGCGAGTGGGATGCGGTCCGGACCCGCCTTCCAGTCCTGTGGCCACGCGATGGCGATGGTGAGAACTACGCTCGCGACAAAGAGGATCAGCGCTGCGACCAGCCCGAAGGTGTTGAGCTTGGACGGGTGGCCGCCGGGAAGGCGGGTTCCGAAGAGCCCGCCGACGAGGGTGCCAGCCGAGAGCAGGGCTACCGACCGGTTGCGAAGTGCATCGACATCGGAGTTCTGTTGTGCTAGCTCGGCTTTCGACTCTTCCCAGAGCACGGCCATGGCATCCGTTTGGTCACTGGGCGATACGTCCGTCTGATCATCGGGCATGGTGCCCACTATGAGCCACGTGCGCATGCCGCAGTGCTGGTTTGGCGTCGCTATTGGCAGGTGGTCGCTGCGGTAAGGGGCAGCGGGCTGCTGTGCCGCCACATCCCGGGTCGGCCGGGAGGGGGAAGGATGGGGGTGCGGGGGAAACTTCGGGGAACCCTGGGCTGCGGGGACGGGTGCCCCCGTGGTTTCCCCCGCTCCCGGTAGTGAGTCGGCCGTTAGCCGACCTTCGCCAGCGGCAGGTCGCCACCAAAACGTTTGGATGCGGTGCATTCTTGCTGCCGATCACTCCTGGACCATCTCGCCTGCGGGGTGAGGACGTGGCTCGGGAGGTCGTTGTCCGGGGTCGGGGTGTTCGCGTGTTGAAGAGATGTCGCGACACGGCTGTCAGGTCCCCTGCTGGATGGCGGTGGGGCGCTAGTCTGCCTGTGGACTGGACACGGGTATTTGCTGGGTTCCTTTCCTGGGGTGGGCTCCGTACGGGTCGATCCCGAGGAAAGGAGGTAGCGATGACCCGGAAAAAGGCTAAGGCAGCTTTAGTCCAGTTGTCCGTGTGGACCGCCGCTATCGGCTTGCTGCAGGCGGTGATCCTGCTGGCAAGTACAGTGGCGGGTCTTTTGACCCACCGATAGTAGCGGCCACACGGCTGGTTCGAGCGGGCTGCCTGGCGTGTTGTCGGGCAGCCCGTTCTGCTTAGCTCTTGCTAGTTGAGTCAGCAGCTTGTGCGAGTGCTGCACTGCTGATTCACGTGTAACAGTATGTGGCCTGGGCGATGAGTCAACCTACTTGACACGCGCAGCTAGCGAAATTAGTCAATCCCCAACAGGACCCCGCGAGCTGTTTGCCCTGGTCGGCGTCTGTGCGGTGAGGGTCGCCCGGCTCATGGGCTAGGCAGGGTCGGGCGGGGGTGTCAACGTCGGCGCGCGCCTGGCAGGGCTTGGAGCTGGCGGCCTGCTGTGGTTGCGGCTTGCTGCGGCGGACCCGCTGTCCGGCCTTCCCCGCGGCTGGCGTTGGCGGTATGCGTGGCTTCGGTTCCAGCCTGGGGCTTTCCTTGCCGGCTGGGCGTCTGCCTGCGCCACTAGTGGTTATGGCCCCGCGTAGCGGGTGCCCTCGGGCGGGCCAGGAGGGGGAAGGAAGGGGGGTGGCGGGGGGAAACCATCGGGGGAACCCCGGCGGCTGTGGGGAGGGGTCCCCCGTGGTTGCCCCCCGCCCGGAAAGTGAGTCGGCCGTAGGCCGTCCGATGTCTGGGGAGTGAGTCGGCCGAAGGCCGGCCATGAGGGGCGGGCGGTCGGGGGCTTTTGGTGGCGGGACATCCGGAGGTGGGTGTAGTTCCTCGCTGGCCGGGCGCGGGGCGCGGCCAGTAAACGGTTTATCGGGGTGATCGTGCTAGGGGCGGGGCGTATCCTCCTTGATGGTCGGCTTCCTGCTGGGGCTCTAGGTGGTCACTGTGTGGTGGCGCTGCGACGGGTGGCCGGAAGCTGGGTTGTCCACTCGATGACCAGGCACCGGGCCGGGCGGCGGAGAGATTTTTTCGGATTTGCCGGACGCCCCTATGCCGTGGGTTTGCGTCCACGATCATGAAACAGCGGCTTGTCGTGGGTTCCTGTCCGTTGCCGGCCGAAGGCACTTTTCTCGTGCCGGGTTCAGTGCGCAGGATGTGGACATCGGCGAGTGGAGGGGCCAGGCTTGGGATGGCAGCCGGCAGGGCCGTCGCTGACCCTGGAGCGCGGAAGGCTTGAGTGGGCGGCGCGGCAGCCGGCGGGTGAGGAAGCCATGACTGCGTACGTGCATAAGCTGCAAGGTCAGGGCAGAGCCTTCTTCGGCAGGACACCCAGCCCCGATCCCTGGTTTGTCCTGACCGCCGATACTGACGATGAGCTGCATGCCTTAGCTGCGAGGCTCGGTCTCACGCGCACCATGTACCGGCCCGGCAGGCCAGCTGGACCGCACCAGAAGCCCGTGGCCGGGCATTATGACGTGACCTTGGGAGAGAGTGATCGGGCCGTGGCGTTGGGAGCACGGCCGATCACGCCGCAAGAAGCTGACACGATGGAACGGCAGCGCGCTGCTGGGCTGGGCTACAGCTAGGCTTCCTGCGCCAGCCGCGCTTCGAGGGCCTGCGAGACGATAAGGATCCCTCAGAAATGGTCCGCGAGACCCATCATGACGTCGGCTAACCAGCCTGAACTCGTAGTCGCCAGAGCCACCGTTGCTGAAGGTTGTCTCCGCCATGCCCAGCACGCGAGTGGAAAACGACACCAATCTAGGCCGGGCTATGTCCGCTATGCCAACTGGTCACCCGCCAGAGTTCGTATTTTGCCACTGGCCCGAGAACGGGTCTTGGCTGATCTCGCAGTTGGCGATCTGGTAAGCGCCCTGCGCGCTCTCCTGGTCAATCACCTGACCGTTCACCTTGATCTCACAGGTGACGTTGCCGCCCGCGTCGGATAGCTGCACTGTGATCGCGTAGTAGTCGGGCGGGTTCGAGGGGATCGGCCGCGACACGTCCATAGGCACCGCACCGCTGGTGTCGCTGCCGTCGGGTCCGTAGGTGACGGTCGGGTCGATGTCCCCACTCGGCGCATTCCCGGTAACGATGTACTCGACCGTGCTCTGTGCGGGCGATGGCGTCGGAGTGGGCGTTGTGGGTGCCTGCGCCGTCGGCTGGCTGACTGCCTGGTTGCCGCCCGCTGCTGGGCTGTTGCTGGTCCCCGGAGTTGAACTGGAAGAGTGACCTGCGCTCGTGGCCACCGCGATGACCAGGATCAGAACGATGAAGCCCCCGATGGACAGAAATAAAATTCTGCCGGTCTTGCGCCTGGGCCTCTGCGGCGGCGGGCCGTAAGTCGAGAGCGGCGGTCCGGCGTACTGCGGGGGCACTGGCGGGTATTGGGGTCCGCCATACTGCGGAGGCCCATACGATGGAGGTTCATTAGGCGGCTGTGGCGGCTGGTTCAAGGTTCCCCCTAAAGGCATTTGAGCTATGAGATCTGACGCCTGGCTATGCGAGCCGGGTTACACAAACCTCAAGCTTTGGGAGCCAAAGAGTGCAGCAGATGGGTCGATCCGGACGTGACCTAACGCGCGAGGATTGGCGGGCCGCTGGTCCGGAGGCAGGCTGAACCGAACGGCGGTCGCCCGCAGCGGACTCAGAACGGGTCGGGCGCGGGCGCGAAGTCAAACACTCGGCGAAAAAGGCTGACCTGCCCGAGCACTGGCAGACCTGGCAGCGTTTCCGGGCGGCCGGTCCAGGGGCCAGCCCGCGATGACCCCGGCGCAGCGGCTTGACGCGCTGATCTCGGCGCAGCAGCTGCGGGATCTGCCGACGCGCTGCGCCGCGGCCTACGCGCGCCTGGACGCCAGCGAGCTGGTGCGGCTTTACGCTCCCGACGTCGAACTCCTCGACGGCCGGCGGGGAAGGCCAGTGCTGCGCGAGCACTTCGCGGCGGGCATGCGCAACACCGGCGGCGCCGGGCTGCACACCGTCATTCTGCATACCGGCGATCACCTGATCGAGTTCACCGGGACCGACAGCGCGGTGGGATCGGCGTACTGCCTCGGCGAGATGCAGCGGACTGACGGCAGCTGGTACCGGCAGACGATCATCTACACCGACGCCTACACCCGCCAGGACGGCACCTGGTACTTCGCCCGCCAGCGGCGCCACGAGCTGGTCTACGGCACGCCCCCGCTGACCCGGCCTAACCGGCTGGCCCCCGCGAACTGGCCAGCCAGCCAGACCGGCCGCGGCACACTGCCTGACCGCTGGCCCACCTGGCAGCGGTTCCGGGGCAGTGCGTAGTTGACCGGGGTGGCGGCTCCGGCCGCTGCTGCCTGGAGATGTCCGCGTGGCCAGACGGCCGGCGAATTCAGTCTTGTCCGGGGCAATTCGGGTGTTAGCGTGACGGCTCATGAGCGGAACTTGGGCTCCGCCGGGCGGGGAGCCTGCCCGGCCGATCCCGACCGCGCCTGGCTGGTATCCCGACCCGGTGGGGTGGGATGCGTTCCGGTGGTGGAACGGGACTGCCTGGGGCGGCGTGCCCTCCTGGCCTGCGCCAGCGCCGCCTGGGCCGTCCGCAGAAAGATCCGCCTGGCTGGCCATGCGGATCCGGCTCGCAGTCTTCGCGACGGTACCCATGATCGGCTGGGCGGGAGGGGCGGTTTTCGTGGCCGCGTCGGCGCCGGCCACCCATCCGATCCTGCCGGCCCTGGCGGTGGACGGCTTGATGCCCCTGCTAGCGGTGGCCAACTTGATCGTCCTCCAGGTGACGCGCCGGGTGGCCCGGGCGGTACCAGCGCCGCCACCCGGGGCGAGGCGTGGCCTGTCGCGGGCGGAGCGGCGGGCCCGCCGGGCCCGCTTCGGCCTCCCGGCCGCGGTACGGGCCGTCCGCCGGGTCGCGCGCTGGCGCCGCCAGGTATTCGCCTCGTTGCCGCGCCCGGTCGCCTGGTTCTTTACCGCTGCCATATGGTCAACCGTCGGCGCCTTAGCGTGGGTGAATTACGAGGCCGTCGTATCGCCCGGCGTCTGGGGGTCCGATGTCGGGGCCACGGTCCCGGGCCAGCAATTCGTCGCATTGGCATGCATGGTGCATCTGATTGCCTGGTCGGGCATGGCCTGGCGACGGCTGGACCGGCCCGGCGCCGCGGCGCAGATGACCCAGGTGGGCAAACGATCATGAAAGCGGGAGTGTGGCGGGGGGCATCGGGCCTACCACCGGTGGTGGCGTTGAGACAGGCTCAGTGGTCAGGGCAGATGGTGCGAAGTCCGGCTGCGTGCCAGCCGCCACGGAGCGCGGGTGAGCCGCCAACGCGCTGGCCGTCCGGGACGCGTCATACGGTTATCGCTGGCGTGTTCGGAAAATTCTGTCCCAGCAGCATTTTCCGAACACGGAAGCGTTTGCGGACACCTTGGGGATAGCGGCCTTCTCGCCGACGGCATTGGCGTTCAGCTGGGGCAGCGCGGTCCACGGCTCGGACGGCAAAACCTCGGTGTTCGAAGCGCCCGTCGGCGTGCTGAACGGCTGATATCTGGAGCCGAACTGCATGACCGGCGCACCAGTAGCTCACGGCTGAGCGCGAGGTAAGCGCGGGCCTGGGACAGTCCGGCGGCGCACTGGCTGCAGAGCTCAGCCAGTGTTTCGCATTCGGGGCACTTCAGCGGCGGGTCTCGGTAGCTGACCGCATCGGATAACGCTTCCTGCAGGACGCGAAGGCTTGCGGCAGGCAGGCCGGCCAGTCTGGCCTCGTGCTCGTTGTCCATGAGATTCTCCGTAGTTCCGGTCACGGGCTGATCAGCGCCCACACGACTTTTCCGCCTTGTGGGTCCCGGTAGGCACTCCAGTCGGCCGCCAGGGTGTCGATGATCTCCAGGCCGCGGCCGGATTCGTCGTGGGGCGCCGGATTGCGGCGGACTGGCATCTCGTCGTTGCCGTCCCAGACCCGGATGACGATCGAGGTCCGGTCGGAGATGACCCAGAGCCGGATGACCGGCGGTTCCCATGCTCTTAAGTGCCGGGATGCCCGGACGGCATTGGTGACGATCTCGGAGGTCAGCAGCTCCGCGGTGTCGGCCAGTTCCTTAAGGTTCCATTCTCTGGCCACCGAGCGGATATGGCCCCGGGCACAAGGAACGGCTGAATCGAGCGCTCCGAGTTCCAGATAAGTGCATAACGGCCAGGACGACAGCTCACTGAATTCTGTGGCTGCCGCCGCTGGCCCAGGCGCAGGAAGCATTGTGGCGTCTTTCCTGAAGCTGGGGACGGGATATATTGCTCATGCCATCCTGGCTAAATGTGCCTATCGTCTCCAGTAATGGGGAGATAGGGTCCGGATGCGTCCGGACAGCGGCAGCCAGTGTCCGGGACAGTACGGAAGGGGCGATCACGATGCCGATGACCCGGGAGCTGGACCCCGGCGCTGGCCCGGTGTCGTTTTTCGGCGCCGAGCTTCGGCTGGCCCGTGCGGCAGCCGGGCTTTCCCAGGAGCAGTTAGGGATTCGGCTCGGCTACTCGGCCGCCCAGGTCGGCAAGGTCGAGACCGGAGACCGCGCGCCCTCAGCGGACTTCGCCCGGCTGTGCGACCAGGCTCTCCCCGATGCGGGCGGCCTGTTCGAACGGGTCTACTCGCTCATCCAGCGGTGGGACGGCGGGTACCCGTCCTGGTTCCACGAGTGGGTGGAGACCGAGCGTCGCGCCGGGACTTTATGCTGGTGGGAGCCTCTGCTGGTGCCCGGGCTGGTGCAGACCGCTGACTACGCCCGGTCGCTGTTCGAGGCGTGGCGGCTGGCCGACGAGGACGACCTGGAACAGCTCGTGACCGGGCGCATGGACCGGCAGAGGATCTTCGAGCGCCCCGACCCGCCGTCCCTGTGGGTCATCATCGACGAGACTGTGCTGCATCGCCGGATTGGCTCAGAAAAGGTCATGTACGACCAGCTCACGCACCTGACCCGGGTTGCCGAACGGGCGCGCACAACGGTGCAGGTGATCCCGGCCGATGTCGGCGCCCATGTCGGATTGCTCGGCGCTTTTGCGGTCGCGACCATTGATGGGGCCGGTAGCGTGTACATGGAATCACCCGATCAGGGGCAGACTACCAGCGCCCCAGCCGTCGTCGCGAAGGTGAGCGCGGCCTTCGACTCGCTGCGCGCTGAGGCCCTTCCCCGCCGGGCGTCCCGGGAACTGATCATGAAAGTAGCTGAGGAGCGATGGACCTGACCAGCGCCATCTGGCGTAAGGCATCCCGCAGTGGCGGCAACGGCGGTGGCTGCGTCGAGGTCGCCAGCAACCTGCCGGGCGTTGTGGCCGTCCGCGACAGCAAGCGTCCCGAGGACGGGGCCCACGTACTCGAGCGCGAGGTGTTCGCCGCGCTGCTGGACGACATCAAGGCCGGGCGCTTCGGCATCTAGCAGAGGCACACTGGGGCCCGGGACAGCGTGCCGTAGCCGCTGCACGAACTCCGCTAGGGCGGCCAGCTTCTCTTAGTCAGAGTTCGGCCAGACGAGAATGCCCGGCCCGTCTGGCGTCAGCACAGGCACCCATGCCTCGTCGGCATCACGTAGCTGCTGCTGATCGAGCTGGAGCGAGTGGGGCGTCTCGGTGAGCCCGTCTGAGGCCCAGTACCGCACGGCCTCGACCGGATCGCGGAGGCTGTCCACCTCCTCGTCCTGCCACCGGTGGTTCCAGGTCCCGGCCCCGCCGAAATGCCCCTCGAACAGCTCACGGAGCTGGGCGAGGCTTTCCGGGGCGAATAGCGGGACCAGGAAGCCCTCGGCCTTGCCCTGGCGGCACGCGGTACCTCCATATTGCTGCTGGTAGAAGACGCCAGTCTGGGCCCGGACCACGACGTACAGCCAGCCGGTCTGGCCAGCCGTGCCATCGGAGTCAAGGAAC
Organism: uncultured Actinomycetota bacterium; assembly: GCA_963815375.1. GTDB lineage: Bacteria > Actinomycetota > Actinomycetes > Streptosporangiales > Streptosporangiaceae > JASHPR01. Next base: position 20,802 of record CAWFGX010000004.1, read on the forward strand.
ACGTGTCGCCGATCCGGCACGGCAGCAGTTTCCCGGTCCACAGCGCCCAGAGCCGGCCCGGGCCGGCTTGCACTATGCTGCCCAGCTCAAACCGCTCCCGGCGCCAGAGGACGGGGTCGCCGACGGAGACGGGTCCGGAGCCGCGGTCGCGCTCACGGTTGGGGTCGGGCTCGGGGTGGGGCTGGGGGTTGGGCTCGAGGTTGGGCTCGGGGACGGTGACGGAGACGCCGTGGGCGATGGCGCAGCGGAAGAGGAAGGGCCCGCGGCTGCATTCGCTGGGGCTGAGACTGGCTCCCAGCGCCATCCGCCGTTGTCCTCGCACGCGATCTGCTCGCCGTCGCCCGCCACTCCCGTCACGCCGTGATCGCTGTTGCTGCAGAATTCCCCCGGCTCGTAGCAGGTGCCTTCGCTGCTGAGCGGCTGGCAGTCTCCGGAGGGGTTTTTGGGCCTTGGTCCGGCAGCGGCAGGCACCCCGGTGGCTGGTGTGGATGAGGACTTCGACCCAGACGGAGCGGTCTGCGATCCCGGGGGAACCGAGTAGGGAGCGGCCAGAGCCGGGTTTGACGCTGCGGCGTTGTGCGTGATTCCACTGGTGGCAGCGTGTACGGCACCGACTATTCCGATGATCGCCAGGGCAGCGAGGGAGGTTTGCAGGGCTGCCCGCGTTTCACGGTTGAGGCGTGGGCCGCCGGCTGTCCTGCTCAGCCTCCACCGGCCTGGGCCGGCATGCATGCTCGCCAGGAACCGCCGTATCCATGCGCTGATCCGAAAGCCCATCGTTGGATCCCTAACTCCGCTCCGCCGGCCTCCCAGGAGCATGCCCGGCGCTGCGCGGGCAGAACAGCTGGAGAACAGCTCCTGTGGAGAAGACACGCCAGGACCGGCGGAGGTTTACGACAGGCCGCCGCTGCTTTTGCGATCATGGGCTGTATGACGGCGTGGCGGGATGTCGAACGGGCAGAGCCGGAGTTCGCGCAGCGCGTGCAGGCGCTGTTCGACGCTCACAGACACCAGACAATTGCCACCTTGCGAGCCGATGGGTCGCCGCGAATCTCAGGGATCGAGACGGTCTTCGAGGGCGGCCAACTGGTCTTCGGCTCGATGCCGAACGCGCGCAAGGGCGCGGATCTCCACCGGGACCCGCGGTTCGCCCTGCACAGCGCCACAACCGACCCGGTCGAGGGCTCCGAGGCGCAGTGGCCGGGCGAGGCGAAGATCTCCGGTCAGGCGATCGCTTCCGGGCCAGTCAGCGAGGGACCGGACGGCGACCGCTTCCGCGCCGACATCGCCGAGGTGGTGCACACCCACCTCAACGAGCAAGCCACGATGCTCGTCATCGAGTGGTGGACCCCCGCGCAAGGGCTTCGGAGGATTGAGCGCGAGTGACACTCGCCACCTCCGTCGGGCCGGGCCGATGTTCTCGGCGCGGGCTCACATGGGCACTTTGATGCCGCGGTTGACGAGCCACACGTTCGCCGGCCAGGAAGTGCAGCAGCCGGCCCCGCTGCCGCCGCCTCACTGGCTGCGGGAAATTCGGGCAGTCAGGTGAACGACGCCGTGGTCACCCCGGCAATCTGGCTACCTCACGGGCACCCAAGCTGGCACTCGGCTGGACCGCACGGCCCGGCATTACCTAACCCCCCGAGCTCAGGGACCATTAGAAGCTGTCTGGCATCTCGCGGAACCGCTGGGCGTGCAGCTGCTGGTGGGATTGTGACAGTGGCTGGCCGTTTAGCCGGGCGGTGATGCCGGCGTTGAAGTTGGGGCACTGCGTCATGTCCTCGTGGGGGCAGCGCAGCCCGTCGCTGATCGCTTCGCGGGCGGCCTGCGCCCTGGCGATCTGCTCGTCGAGTTCCGCGAGCTTGCGCTGGGCCAGCCGTCTCCATTCACCGGACGTGCTCTTGCGCGGTGCCATGAGGGCCTTCTGCTCGGCGAGGGTGAACCCCGCGTCGCTGTAGAGCAGGATGGCGGCGACTTGCCTGGCCGCCGCTTCGGGGTAGCGGCGCTGCCCGGAGATCCTGGCCGGCGCGGGGAGCAGGCCGAGTTCCTCGTAGTAACGCAGGGCCGAGGCCGTGACGCCTGCGCGGCGGGCCAGTTCGCCGATGGTGAGCAGGCCGCCTTGTGTGTTGACTTCAGGTGCGCTTGAAGGCGTTGACTGCCGGCCATGCGAACACGACATGAGGGAAGCATGCCACGTGGATTGAAGAGGGTCGTGACCGCGGCCGCCGACCACGTGATCGGGTATGCCGCGATAGCCGCCGTGCGGGCCCTGGACCGTGACGTCATCGGCCAGGGCCATCATCCCCGGGGCGTGGCCGGGAGCGTGACCGGCTGGATGTTTGCCCACCGCCCGTCCAACCGGCAGCGCAACCGCTGGGTAGTCTCGCTGCTCGGTGTGCAGCCCGCCGCCCAGATCCTTGAGATTGGCTTCGGCCCTGGCGTGGCAGTCGCGGAACTGGTCCGCGCCGGCGCAGGTCACGTGTATGGCATCGACCATTCCGGCGTGATGCTCCGCCAGGCGTCCAGGCGTAACGCCGCCGCTATCCGGGCGGGCCGGGTCACGCTGATCAACGCATCGGCCGATCAGCTTCCGGCCGCTGCCGACGGCCCCTTCGACGCCATCCTCGCCGTCAACTCCCTCGGGTTCTGGCCTGCACCGGCCGAACGGCTCGCCGAGCTGCGCCGGCGGCTCGCACCGGCCGGGTGCATTGCCATCGCATCCCAGCCTCGCTGCCCCGGCGCGACGGCGGGCACATCTCGCAGCGCCGCCGATGAGGTCGAGAACCTGCTGCGGAGCGCCGGCTTCACCCAGATGCGCACCGAGACCCTCCCCCTCAGCCCGCCAGTGATCTGCGTCCTCGCTGCCGCCCCAGGCCCGGACGCCAAACGCGCATCGCAAACCTGACCACAGCCCCCCAAATACGGAATTACCAGAAATGAGCCTGCCCGATTACTGCTCAACTGGACGCAAATCCTCGGCTCGCGCTGCTCATCTATCTCTGATCCCTGCACGGGCACCCGACCAAGGACTCAAGTGCTGCCGAGTAAACTTGCCGAATATATCTGTGAGTAATCTTTTCGCGAGAACTTTTTTTGCGGAGAATTTCCGAAGACTTTCAAGCAAGCATAGAAACGTTAAGTCGGCAAGTCCAGGCGGGGGAAGACATGAAGGTCCTTTACGTGACCAAACCCGGGGACGTGAGCCCGTGGTACCAAGACTTCGTCGCCGCGGTTGGGGGCGAGTTCGAGGTATCGATGTGGACCCCCGACCGGCCCTTTGCCTCCCAGGTCCACGACGCCGTCGCGGTTGTCGGCGTGGGGGATTATCTCGAGCCGGACATGATCCCAGAAGCCCGCCAGGCCGGAGTCAGGCTGTGGCAACTGCTATCTGAGGGATATGACCAGCTAAACCTCGACCTGTTCACAGCGAACGGTATCCCGGTTGCCAACACCCCTGGGCAGTTCAGCGCGCGAGCGCTCGCCGAGCACGCTCTCATGCTGATGCTGTGCACGATCAAGGGTTTCTCAAAGAGCCAGCGAGACCTGAAGGCAGGAATCTTCGGCCGCTCCTTCGGCGATGAGCTTCACGGTCGCACTGTGGGGCTGATTGGTGTCGGGGCGAGCGGCCGCGAGTTCGCCCGGCTGAGCCAGCCACTCGGCCTGCCCGTCATCGGGATAGACCCGGCGGGGTCCACCGCCGACGAGGCCGCTCGCCTCGGCATTCAGGTCCTGGGAGGGCCCGAGAAGCTCGGCGAACTCCTGACCAGAGCGGACGTGGTCTCCATTCATGCCCCGCTCACGTCAGCGACGCGCCACATGATGGGGTCGACTGCGTTCGGGAGAATGAAACCCAGTGCGATCCTGATCAATGTCTCCCGTGGCCAGATCGTCGACCAGACCGCTCTGCTGGATGCGCTTCGCTCGCACCGCATCGCCGGCGCCGGCCTCGACGTCTTCGCAGCAGAGCCGCTCGCCTTTGACGACCCTCTGCTGACCATGGACAACGTGGTTCTCACTCCGCACGTAGCCGGGGCGACCTACGAAACATCGCGCAGGCGTGCCGCCGCAGCGGCCGAGAACGTGCAGCGGGTGGCCAGGGGGGACGAACCGCTGTACGTCGTCACATGACACGACCTGGCCCCGGCCCACTGCGTGCTCGGACCGGGCCATGGCTGGCGTCCGTAATCGGCGTCCTGGGGGCAGGCTCTCCGCGTTCTACCGCTTCGGGTCAGTCGGCCGGCTGCCAGAGATGGAAGGGCACACCCTGGTCGTCGACGCACGCTGCGAGCAGCCCGTACGGCCTGCGCCCGGGCTCGCCCGCGTGGCCGCCAGCCGCCCGGACCCTCTCGACCGCGGCTCCGATGTCATCGACACGATAAGACAGCTGCACTCCCGGCTCCGAGCCCTCTGGCGGCATGATGCCCAGCGGCGGGCTGGTCTCCTCGGTGCGCCACGCGCCGCGGTGACCAGGGGAAAACGGCACCCGCAGCACCGCCTCGTAAAACTCCTTGGCCCGGCGCGCATCCGTGGCCAGCATCGTCACGTTCGCGATGTCGCCCTGGCGTAGCCTGGTGGCCCTCGCCGGCCGCTTCAGCAGCGTCCAGCGGTGGCCGAACGGGTCGACGATCACCGAGCCGCGACCGTAAGGCTGGTCGGCAGGCTCACGTTCCACCGAAGCACCACTGCGCCGGGCCCGGTCGGTACTCGCGTCGACGTCGTCGACCTCCAGGTGGAGGCTGTGGCTGAACGTCGCTGGGGAGACGGGCGCGCGCACCGGCACATCCGGCCAGAGGTCGGAGGCTTCGGAGAACATCAGCACCGCGTCGCCTATCGCGACCTCGGCGTGACCGATCGTGTCGTCCGGGTTGACGTGGAGCTCGCCGCGGCGCTGCGCTCCGAACACCTCGATGTACCAGTCCATGGCGCGCCTGGCGTCGGATACGACGATGTAGGGGGTCAGCGTCGGAGGCCAGGCGGGCTCGCGCTCGACCGGGGTGGCGACTGTTTGCTGGGACATAGTTCCTCCAGGGGTTGCGAAGACCTCCCGGGTCAGCCGCGTCCGCAGCCGCCCGGCGAAGTCGGGGTCGGGATCGACAGGCGTAACGGGCTCGCGCAGAGCATCGAACGGATCGGTCATCGCGAGCCCTCCTCTCCCTCGTAAATTCGGCGGAACGCGGCCCGGGCCCGCACCAGCAGTGCCTCGGTCGCGTGCAGGGTGCGGTCCAGGTGCCGGGCCACCTCGGGCACGGGCAGCCCGTCGATGTATCGCAGTGTGAGCGCTGCCCGGTGGTGCGCGCCGAGCTGGTCAAGCACCTCGCGAGCACGGATCCGGTCGATGATCGTCTCCCACGGGTCGTCGACCCGCGCCGGCTCGCCGCCCAGCACGCGCAATCCGCGCTGCTCCCGCTCGACGCGCCGCCAGTGGTCAGCCAGCTTGTGCCGGGCAATCCCGATCAGCCAGGGGATCGAGGGATCGGGCACGCCCGGTTTGCGGGCCGCGTGCACGGCAGCCAGGAACGACTCGGATGTGAGCTCCTCAGCCAGGCTGGTGTCACCGCAGCGGGCCAGCAAGTAGCCGTAGACATGCGGTACCGCATCGTCATACAGCTTCAGCAGCCCAAATGCCGGGTCGGGCTGCACCTGTGGGTGCGTCACACCCTCATCGTCGTCCGGGCGGCCCGGACTCCGACGGGCAGGGCCCAACTTCTCTCAGGACGCATACCGACCGTTCTGGCTGTCCTGGTTAGAGGCCGGGGAGCTGGTGGTAAGAGAGGGATCACCAGTCTAGAGACCTTGTGAGCTGTCTTCCGGGGGCGCTTTTGCATGCCTGGCCAGCAGGACGAACGGTGGGCACTGGATGAGCGGGGGGTGTGGCGCGAGCGGCGCGGGTTCAAAGGGAGCCGACCGCCACGCACGCGAGGGAAGCTCCGGGTCGCTGGCACTGCCGCGGTAGCTGCAGCTGTAGGCCTGATCACTGTGGTGGGCCTCGGTCAAGCCGGGGTCTTTCGCTCGAACAAGGCGTCCAGCGGCTTCCAGCCCACTGTTACCAAACCGGCACTAGCTGCGCGCCAGACCGCTGAAGCGTTCCTGGATGCCTGGAAGGCCGGGCATATCCGGACAGCCGCAAGCTACACCGATCACCCGCGCGCCGCTGCGGCGGCGCTGACCTCCTACCGCGACGGCCTGCACCTGCACGCTCTGCACCTGGCGGTGCGCAGTGCGACGGCGCAGGGAAAGGTTGCGTTCTCGGTGGACGCCACGGTGGGGCTGCCTCCGGCGAGCGGGTCACGCGGGAGTGCTTCGAACACGGCGGTGAGAGCCATCTGGTCGTACATGTCAGATCTGACCGCTTACGCAAAGCACGGCGGATGGTGGGTCAGGTGGAATCCCGCGCTCGTCGCGCCGAACCTGACCGCTGGCGAGAAAGTGGTCAGCGTTCCGGTCGCACCGGGCGCCGCCGAGGTCCTCGATGCCGGCGGCGGTAACCTCCAGGACTCGAGCGACCCCGGGCTTGACAACATCGCCGCGGCACTGATGAAGAGCGACCCCACCAATCAGGGCACTCCGGGAATCGCTGTAGCGTTCACCGGCCGGGGCAGCGCGCCGGCCGCCACCACCGCGAGCGTACTCAGCCACCCGGTCGCTACCGCCGTGGTCAGAACCACCATCGACCCGACAGTAGAGGCGGCGGCAAAGTCAGCGGTACAAGGTCATTCAGATAGCTCGATGGTGGTGATCCAGCCGAGCACCGGCGCCATCCTGGCGGTGGCCAACAACGACGGCGCGAACGACTTCGCACTCACCGCACGAGTGGCGCCGGGGTCGACAAACAAGATCATCACCTCGACCGCCTTGCTCACCACGGGCCTGGTCAGCTCGCCGAGCCAGCCAGTCGAGTGCCCGCCGCAGGTGGACGCCAACGGCGAGGTGATCAACAATGCCGGGGGCGAAAGCGAACCGCCGGGCACGCCGTTCCTGAATGACTTCGCGGCTTCGTGCAACAACGCCTTCGACCGCTGGTACTCAAGCCTCAGCCCTCAGACCCTTGCCCAGACAGCGCAGAAGTACTACGGCCTGGATCAGCCATGGAACATCGGCATCGGCCCGGGCGTGCCTTACTACACCATGCCGCCTGCTGCATCCAACGCGGAACTGGCTCTGGAATTGTTCGGCCAGGGGAAGCTGGAGGCCGCCCCACTGGCCATGGCCTCGGTCGTCGCGACCGTGGACAGCGGCTCGTTCAAGCAGCCCATCGTCGTCCCGGGCCAGCCGCAGCTTGCCGGCACACCGCTGCCCGCCACAGTGCACCAGTACCTATGGCAGCTGATGAGAGCCGTTACGCAGGGCGGCGGCACGGCAGCTGGGGTCTTCGACGGCGTCAGTTCCGCGGTTTACGCCAAGACAGGCACGGCCGACGTTGGCGGCCAGCAGCAGCCGAACAGCTGGATGGTCGCCTTCGATCCGACGCTAAACGTCGCGATCGGCTCCGTGGTCCTTGACGCCGGTTACGGCGCTTCCGTCGCCGGACCTGAAACGGCCACCGCGCTTCAGCTGCTCACCCAATCGCGCGGCTGACCTGGGCGAGCGCTGCCTACTGCGTGGGCCGCGCGAGTGCGGCGTGTACCAGTACTTCGACCGCTCCTTTTGCTCCCAGGATCGGGGATTGCTGCTGGTCGAGGACCCGCCAGCCGTGGCCTTCCAGCGCGCGTATTGCGGCATGTACCGCCGCTGCGACCTGGTCTGGCTGGTCTTCGAGTGTGGGGCTGTGCAGTTCAAAGGTTGGCTTGACTAGCGCGATGAGCTGTGCGGCTGGTGCCAGGAGCTGCTGGTCGATCTGGCCGATGGCCTCGGCGACGGCGAGGTAGGACAGGTCCATCGTTACCAGATCCACCGGTTCGCCGATGAGGTGCGGGCCGAGCTGGGCCAGGTTGGTGCGTTCCAGGTTGGTCACCCGGGTGTCGGCGCGCAGCCATCCGCGAAGCTGGCCGACGCCGGCATCGACGGCATAGACGCGGGCCGCGCCAGCTTCCAGCAGGGCCTGGGTGAAGCCGCCGGCGGCCGCGCCCAGGTCGAGCGCGACAGCGCCGGCCGCATCGACCCCGAAGGTGGTCAGGGCGTGGGCGAGCTTGATCGTCCCCCGCAGGGGGCGTCGCCGGCGTATCCGGATGGCCGCGTCCGCACGCACGCGGGTGCGCGGGCTTGATGCGGGCACGCCGTTGACCAGGACCGCGCCCTCCTTGATCAGCCGCGCGGGATCGTCTAGGCCAGGGAAGCGGCGCTCGAGCAGGGTGAGCAGCGCGACGAATGGGGCACGCCTGGCAGTGGGCACAGTGGGGTTCTCCTTGGCTCGGACCGACGAAGAGGACCGAGCGGTCAAGGAGGGCCTCGGGCGGAGCCACTGAGGCAGCTGCTGCACCGGCGCACGCCAAAATGGCCGCTGCCGATGGCAGCGGCCAGGCGGTACCCGAAGATCTAGTGCTAACGGAATCGCATGATCGTGATGCTACCGGCAGCTACGTCACGCGGGGATCGGCGCGCATGGGGTGAATGCTTACTTTAGACGGCCTCCAGAACGAAGAACAGGAAGCACAGGAAGGCCCCCGATGGCAGGTCCGCGAGTTCGGCGGGGAACAGTTCGCGGGCCCCTGGTGCGGGACGCGGTTCGCCGATGAGGGAGATCCGGAAGCCGGCCGCGGTGAAGGCGTCGGTCATCGCGTGCAGCGGCCGGTGCCAGAAACTCATCAGGGCGGTGTGGCCGCCGAAGGTCCATTCGAAGGACCACTTGCGGGTCGCGAAGTAGTCGGCGCCCGGACCGGCCTGCATTTGGCTGGAGAATGGGTGATCAACGGACGCGATCAGCCGGCCGCCGGGCGTCAGCACCCGCCGTAGTTCGGCCAGCGGCCCTGCCCAGTCCTCCAGGTAATGCAGTACAAGGGACGCGATGACATCGTCGAACGCGCCGTCGGGGAACGGCAGCGGGCTGCCGAGATCGGCGAGGTGCAGGGCGGCGCTGGCGCCGAGCCGCTGCCGCGCCAGCTCCAGCATCTTGGCGCTGGAGTCGATGCCGGTCACGATGGCGCCCCGATCCCGCAGCGCTGCGGCTATGGGTCCGGAGCCGCAGCCGGCGTCGAGGATCCGGCGGCCGGCCACCTCCCCGGCCAGGTCCAGGATCGCGGGCCGCTCGTAATAGCCGTTGATCAGGTTGGCCTCGGTCTCGGCCGAGTACGCCGCCGCGAAGCTGTCGTAGTCGTTGGCCACAGTCAGGTTCGCGGGCCGGGCAGAACTGTCGGGAACGGGAGGCATGCGGTCCAGCCTGGCATAGCTGGCGTGTCCCGCATCGCCTTCGCCCAGTCCACCGCGGCGCGGTTCGCAGTAGCCGCATCCTCGGAACCATAGGAAATCCAGGGTGTGCCCGCCATCAAGTGAGGCCGATGTGTCGTTCCCGATCGCCGCCGCGTCCATGCAACCCCGGGCCCGCTGCGGGCGCGGCGCTACCATCGCAGCGTGAAATTCAGCATCACCCTGGGCGCTCTGCCCCGCCGTCAGCCGTGGGAGCTGGCCGCCCAGGCAGTGGCCGTTGATCACCTGTCCAGCGGCTGGCTGATCCTCGGCGTCGGATCCGGGGCCGCCCGGCGATCCGGCGATCACCACGGCCGGCACGCCCCCGACCGCACCCCAGCGGGCGGCCCAGCTCGACGAGGGCCTGCAAGTCCTGACCGCCCTGTGGACCGGGACAGCAGTCCACCATCACGGGCGCTATTACCGCATCGACGGGCTGCAGTCTGCCCGCCACGCCCGTGCAGCAGCCCAGAATCCCCATCTGGGCCGGCGGCGACCTGCGCCAGCCCGCAGTCCGCCATCGGCTGACCCAATGGGACGGCGCCTGCGTCTACCGGGAGCGAGCCCTGGACCCCGCCGATGCCCGCGACATCGCCGCCCTCATCCACGCAACCGGGCGCGACGTAGCCGGGTACGACATCAAAGTCAGCGGGAACCCAGACCAGCTCGCTGACTTCGCCGTCGCCGGAGCCACCTGGTGGGGACGCTGGATACCGCCAGGCCACCCCGACGAAGCCCGCAAGATCATCACAGCCGGACCTCCAGGACAGCCGGCCCGATGCTGCTGACGGAACTGTACTCGGCGCCGTTGCAGATGGAGGTGGCTCGCTGATCCCGAACAGGTGCGTGAGCCGGAGCGGATCGCTGCCGCATGCGTGGCCTTCAGCCAGCAGCCGGTCGGCACGCAGGCCGGCGATGGTGATGCCGGCCTGGCGTGCCGTGGCCTGGACATAGCTGCGGCTTACTGGATTGAGGCTGCCAGCGGTGCTCTGGCTGATCAGCAGGTGCGGGTTCGCGGTTGCTGGCCAGCGAGCATGGCGGGTCTGCAGCCGCAGGTGCTCGGCGGTGAGCTGGTCCAGGAGCCGGCCCCGCTTCCCAGGCCAGCACGCCCGCATTCGCCAGGAACTGCTGTACCGCGGCGATCTCACTCCGGATTGTCGAGTCAGCGCCAGCGGCACGTAATCCTGCCGACCTGACCTGCGACAAGGCACCAACAAGGCAGAAGAGAGCCAGAACGAACTCCAGGCAGATCCAACAACCTCCATTATGTTCGGTCCGGGTGGTATTTACCGTACCCTGTGGTAGCCTCGAAATCCCCTAAAATAGCAAATAGAGGCATGTGATCATAACCCTATGAATCTCAAAATTCGATATACGCCAGATCTAATCCAGACCATCCGATTTAACTTTTACCTCCAGCGCAATTGGCTATGGGGTTACGGGGCATTAGGTATTCTGATGATCGTTCTGGCGGTGGCATCGCCTAAAAACGCGGCGTTCTTTATCCCGCTCGGCGTCATACTCATCATTGGAACGCCCCTTCTGGTATGGGTGCGGGTATACCGGCATCGCGACAACCTCCTCCAAGAGGCAGAGGTAACGGTCACCAGCGAAGGCATCCAGCGGCGCACAGAGACCTACACGCTCCATGTGACGTGGGATATGGTCGAGCGGGTCCACGAGTTGAAGCACATGTGGATCTTCATCGCGAGCAGGCGGACTCGCATCGCCCTGAACAAGCAGATACTCAGCCAGGAACAGCGAGCTGAGCTGGCGGACTTCATCGGAGCCCTGCCACAAGCAGGCGCCCGGCGCTAACAAACCTGGGGCCAGCGCCCAGACCACAGGGCAAAGGCAGCGGCACTAGCATCGGCTCATGCGCGCCCGGTCGGGGGGAATGTGGTGGGGTACCGCCATCGAGGCGCCGGACCCCAGGGCGCTGGCCGCCTTCTACTCGAAGCTGCTCGGCTGGCCGGTGGTGCACGAGGACCTGGGCACGGCCATCGTCAAGCCACCCCAGGACTCCGTCTTCATGGTCTTCCAGCTCGCCGAGGATTACGTGCCGCCGGTCTGGCCTCCTGCGCCGGGTGAGCAGCGCACGATGATGCACCTCGACATCCAGGTGGAGGATCTCGACGCTGCCGTTGCCGACGCTGTGGCTCTGGGCGCGCGGGTCGCCGGCTTCCAGCCGCAAGACAACGTCCGGACCCTGCTGGATCCAGCCGGGCATCCGTTCTGCCTGTGCCGAGACGACGAAGACTGACCTGCGGGCAGTTCACACTGGCAACGACGGCGAGTTCCTCCTGGGCGTGTCTTGTCTCCAGTAAGCCGGCCCTGTCTCAGCAGTTCCGGCCCGTTACTGCGCCGGTCTCAGTGAAGTCGACCCAAATCGTGTTGACCTGCTGTCTCCCCAGAGCGAGCGGACTGGTACATCCATGGGTTCAGGCACGCTCCGGCCAGCGGCCACGGCTGTCCTCTGCGCCGAGCGAGCCGCATCCTGGCCGCGCTCCCGGCCGAAGTCCTCCAGCACACTCCGGATTCTGCGCCGGTCGTCTGCGGCTCCTGCCTGGCGGGCCTGCGATAGATTGCCCGCCATGACTGAGCTCGGACCCGTCGCCTGGCCGCCTGAGCCGATCAGGACTGAGAGGCTCGTGCTCCGTGAGCCCGAGGCCCGGGACCGTGCGGCGTTCATCGAGCTGCTGGCCTCGCCAGAGGTGGGCACCTACCTCGGTGGCCCCCGGCAGCGTGACGAGATCGAGCGCGAGATGCCCGGGGCGCCCGAGACGCGCCCCGGCCTTTTCGTAGCCGATCTCGACGGAGCCATGATCGGCCAGGTCATTCTCAGAAGGGCAACGGGGCACGGTCCTCCGGCTGCCGCCGGGGCGGCCGAGCTCGGCTACCTGTTCCTGCCGCAGGCGTGGGGATTCGGGTACGCCGCCGAGGCGTGCGCAGCGGCACTCGGCTGGTTCGCCGGCGAGCTTCCCGGCAAGCCGGTGGCGCTCTTTACCCAGACCGCCAACGCCCGCTCGATGCGCCTCGCAGCGAAACTGGGGTTCACCGAGGTAGAGCGGTACGAAGCCTACGGCGCCGAGCAGTGGTTCGGCATGTGGTCCCCGGTTACGCCGTCCGGCTGAGTTCGTGCCCGGCAGCGCTGGAAATGCCGGCGCCGGCGCAGCCACATGATTTGGGCCGTGTCCGCTGAAACTGCGGCCGTAACCGACCAGATCCCTTGAGACAGGGCCGATTTACCGGCGACAGGACGGCGAAAACCCGCCCTAACGCCCCCAACCGCCAGGCGCTTGCGGATCGACCCGATCTGCGAGCCTTAATATCATCCGCCTGATATTAGTTACTCGGCTGGCAGACATCCTCGGCCGACCTCGGCGGAGCGGGCACGACGGCCGGGGGCGTACCGCAGTGGTCAAGGGAGTTCGTTGAGTATTTCCATGCCATGGTTAATCATTTGCTGAACGAATCAGGCCGCCTGAGCACGGCCAGCCGAGACGGAAAGACCCGCGGGAGATTGGGCCTCCTGGGGGCCTGCTGTGGGCGGGACTGGGATCGAACGAGAGACGCACGCTCTCCGCCCGCTCAGCGCTCTGGCCCTACAAGTTGTAGGGCCAGAGAACTGACTTTCTAGGGTCAGACCATCGCTGACCTGCGTGGGCGGTACTGGGATCGAACCAGTGACCTCTTCCGTGTCAGGGAAGCGCTCTCCCGCTGAGCTAACCGCCCGCGAGGCGGAAGCGGGAATCGAACCCGCGTACAGGGCTTTGCAGGCCCTTGCCTAAGCCACTCGGCCATTCCGCCATGGGGGACTCCGGGGGAGCCCGCCCGTGGTACCGAAGAAGCCGTGCGGACCGTCGGCTCGCGGGACGGCATCCGGCACCTCCGAGCGGACGACGGGATTCGAACCCGCGACCCTCACCTTGGCAAGGTGATGCTCTACCAACTGAGCCACGTCCGCATGCCCCGCTGCCGCGAGGCACCTGCTCGCCGGCCGGACCGGCGTGCGTCACAGAACTGTAGCCGATCCTGCCCTGCCATCAAACTCCGGCACGGGTTAGCCGCGCACGCACGGCGGCGTCCCCAGACGGCCGATGTCGGCACAATTCGATGAGCATGGAACTATGCCCTGGGTACCCTCGAGTCATGGTTGCAACGGACTCCGGCCGCCGGCCCAGAGCCGACGGCTACGGTGTGGACATCGCGCCGGTTGCCGCTCTGATGGCCGATCCGGCCCGGGCGGCCATGCTCGGCGCGCTCGTAGCCGGGCCAGCGCTGTCGGCAGGGGAACTAGGCCAGGTGGCCGGGGTCAGCCCAGCCACGGCCAGCTCCCACCTGGCCCGGCTGCTCGACGGCGGTCTGGTGACGGTGACCAGGCAGGGCAGGCACCACTACTACGGCCTGGCCGGACATGAGGTGGCGGAGGCGTTCGAGGCCATCGCGTCGATCAGCCCGGTACGGCCCGTTCGGAGCCTGCGCCAGTCGCGCCAGGCCGCATTGCTGGCACAGGCCAGGACCTGCTATGACCACCTGGCCGGGAGGGCGGGTGTGGCCCTGCTTGACGCGCTGCTGCACGGCGGGATGCTGACCGGGGACGGAACCGGCGCGGAAGCGACCTACCAGGTCACTAGCTCCGGCGCGGACACGCTGGCCGGCTTCGGAGTGGATGTGGCCAAAATCAGGCAGTCCCGGCGCCGGTTCGCCGGCGCCTGCCTCGACTGGACTCAGCGCCGTCCGCACCTGAACGGGGCACTGGGCGCCGCGGTAACCGCACGGCTGCTGGAGCTCGGCTGGATCCAGCGCGGGCCGACGCCGCGTGCGATCCGCATCACCGGACCGGGACGAGACGGCCTGGCGGCGACGTTCGGCTGCTCGGTGCTGGACGGACAGGTGCCGGACTGACCGAAACTGGCGCAGGCGCATGGCAGGCTGTCGCCATGCGAACTGTGATCATCAACGGCGACGCGCTCAGCGTGCAGGACGTCATCGATGTTGCCCGCGGGCAGGCCCGCGCTGAGCTGGGTTCCGGTGTGCCGGCCCGCATGAGGGCCAGCCGCGAGGCGGTGACCGCGGCCATCGCGGGCGACGCTGCGGTCTACGGCGTCAACACCGGGTTCGGCGCGCTAGCCGACACCCGGGTGGGGGAGCAGGACCTGCGCAAGCTGCAGGGCGCGATCATCGTCTCGCACGCCGCCGGCACCGGTGATCCACTGAATGATGCCGCCGTCCGGGCGATTCTCCTTCTCAGGGCGAGAACGCTTGCTGCCGGCTACTCCGGCGTGCGGCCCGACCTCCCGCAGCGGCTGCTGGAGCTGCTGGATCTCGGGCTGCTTCCGGTCGTCCCAGGCAAGGGGTCAGTCGGCGCCTCCGGCGATCTCGCTCAGCTCGCGCACCTGGCCCAGCCGCTGATCGGCGAAGGGCGGCTACGCGGGCCCGGCGACGGGCCGCAGGGCCGGCCTGCCCGTGAGGTCCTCGGCGAGCACGGCATCGAGCCACTGGAGCTGGCCCCTAAAGAGGGGCTGTCGCTGGTGAACGGAACCGAGCCGATGCAGGCGCTGCTGGCGTTCTCGGTCGACGACGCGGAGTTGCTTGTGCGGGCCGCCGACGTGGCGTGCGCGCTGTCGGTGGAGGCGCTGCTCGGTCACGACCGGCCTTACGACAAGCGCGTCCAGGCGCTCCGGCCGCATCCGGGGCAGCTAGACAGTGCGGCCAACCTGCGGGCGCTGCTGTCCGGCTCGCCGCTGATGGCCAGCCACCGCACCAGCAGGCACGCGGTCCAGGACGCTTACTGCCTGCGGTGCGCGCCACAGGTGCACGGAGCAGTGCGCGACGTGCTCAAGTTCGCCCGCGGGGTGCTCGAAACCGAGCTCGGCTCGGTGGTCGACAATCCGGTGATCGTCGCAGACGGCGAGGTGATGGTCACCGGGAACTTCCACGGCGAGCCGCTGGCCTTCGCGGCCGACATGCTCGCGATGGCCGTGGCCGAGCTGGCCAGCATCAGCGAGCGACGGGTAGACCGGATGCTGGACCCGGCGTTCTCCCGGGGGCTGCCGCCGTTCCTGGCACCCGACGCCGGCACCAACTCCGGCTACATGCTCGCCCAGTACACGGCGGCATCGCTGGTCAGCGAGAACAAGGTGCTTGCCCACCCGGCCAGCGTGGACACGATCCCGACGTCTGGGAAGCAGGAGGATCACGTGTCCATGGGGTGGACTGCAGTGCGCAAACTGCGCGAGGTGGCCGTCAACGTCCGCACCTGCCTGGCTGTGGAGGTCCTGTGCGCCGCCCAGGGCATCGACCTGCGCTCGGATATCGCCCCGCCGAGCGTGTCGTCAGCGGCCGCGGTCGCGGCGGTACGGGAAGGCGGGGTGCAGCGGATGGACGCCGACCGGGAGGTCTCGGGGCAGATCGCTGCGGTGGAGGCGCTGCTTCCGGATATCTGTGCGGCGGCTGCTGCTCACTGCGGCGGGCTGCTCTAGCCCTCTGCCTCTGCGTGAGCCCGGCCACGAAGTATTCGTAACCGGGACAACCCCGCGATCACGGGGGAGGTGCAGCCAATCCGGTGGCTGCCGGGCCTCGGCAGCCGGGCCTTTCGGCAGAAAGGCGGCCGAGGGGCTCGCTATGGCTGCTGCGCGATCACATGATCCATAATCTGGCTGCGGTGCCGGACGGGGGGCAACAGCGCCCGCTTCCATCCGAAAATTCCTTGTGCGGCGAAAATACCTTTTTGCGAGTGGTAAGGCGGCTTAAGCGCGCCAGAGCAGTTCGTCAAGCTCGCTGTCGATGTTGATGAAGTTGCTCTCGCTGCCTGACGGAATGACCCGGAAGGTCCTGGTCAGGAAGTCACCGATCGCCGTTATCGGGGCCTCGAAGTGCGCGTGGCCGAATGGAGAGGACAGCGCGATGTTCAGGACCCCGAGGCCGTGATCAGTGCCAGGCCACACGTGGACATCGCCCTCGCCTGCGGGTCCGTCCAGGCCCGCCGCGAGCAGCTCCCGGGAGAAGATCCACTCCACCGGCTCATCGGTGCCGACATGAAACGCCATACGGATGGCGTAGGGGTCCTCCGCGCAGTAACAGAGGCTGGCCATGAGCGGAACGGCCCCATGACCGGGAACCACAAGGCTGAGCCCGAGCTCAGCTGAGACGGTAGCGCCGCTGTTCATCATGGAGCCGACCTTTGCCTTGTCGTGTCCCGGATTGCCGGGCTTCATTAATAGTGCACGGCACCTTCACATATGGCGTGCAGGTTCCGCAGAAATATCGATCACTGGGATAGGTTCCGCGATCCGGGTCAGTCGTAACCTCGGTCACCCGTCGACAAACCGCACGCGACCCGGTCAAACGCTTACGGAAATAAAACACCGTTCCGATCGCTCCTTCATCCCGTGACCAGGGACGATGCTGTGTGACCTTGGTCTCACCGGGGTTCGAAAGTCTATCCCGAACGACAGTCCGACGAGAGGAGATTGCGGATAGATACTCTTCCCTAGCGGCCTTTGGCTGGGTTAGATTAGCTCCTGCTAATACGCTAGCGCTTGCCACCTTGGGGAAGTTAATCCGGCAATATCCGATATATGCGGCTAGTCGCGCTAGTGGCGCGCTAGCGACATGCCCTAGCCGCGCTATGCAGCCGTCATCGAGACCGATCAGCGGGCAGGTTCACAAGGGAGTCGCTGCCCAGCAGAGCGCACACCGGTGACGGGTGCCGGATGCCAGACAGAGGGACCGGACCGGCTGATGCGCTAGTCTGTGTTGCGCCCTGGTAGCCGGGAAGCCGACGTGCCGGGCATGGGCGATTGGCTCAGCGGGAGAGCGCCTCGTTCACACCGAGGAGGTCACTGGTTCGATCCCAGTATCGCCCACCCGTTAGATCCACCTGAGACCTCTACCGGACCATCTGGGCGACGAGCACGTGATCAAGTTCGCCGACACCGCCGCCGACGTCTACGCACGCACCGGCAACTCTGACGCCCTCGCCGCTGCGGTCCGCGCCACCCAGCTGATCGACGGCTGACCCTCAGTACGTCCGCTCGAGCGCCGGCATTGGCTGCAAAAGCCGGGAAACGGGCCGGCGCGATGAGACGCGGCCGTGGTGCACGTCTGTATGCCGGCAAGCGACGGGATCGCGACGAGATCCATGGCGAAGGGACCTGGCATGCGGCCGGTACTGCAGATGGGCGTCACCCTGGACGGCTTTGTCCACGGCGCGAAGGTTACGAGGACTGGGGGCTTCCGCCCGACCGGCCTGTTCAGCGCGCGAGCCGCTGCGGCTCGACCTGGTCGAAGCTCGCAGGTTTGCGGGCGGAACCGCCATCCACGTCTGCCGGCCGGCAGAGGGGAACCGATGAGGACGTTGCACATCGGCCTGCGTGTCGCCGATCTGGACCGGTCGCTGGCCTTCTATACCGCCATCGGCTACCAGATCGTCGGCACCGTCCCCGAGACCCCCTGGGCCACCTGACCATGCTCAAGCTGCCCGGGGACGAGTTCGTCACCATCGAACTCGTCCACGATCCAGCCCCAGGTGAGGTCAGCTTCGGCACGGGCCTCAGCCATTTCGTCATCAAGGTCGAATCGCTGGATGCGGTCATCGGTGAACTTGCCGCGCGGGGCATCGGTGCCGAGGCACCTGTGTCACCGGACGGCTCAGACGACTTCCGGACGACGTGGGTGACCGATCCCGACGGCAACCGGATCGAGGTGGTCCAGTGGCCGCGCGGTCACGCCGACGGCATTACTGCCGCTGACTGGGCGGAGTAAGGGAACCTGCTCCCTATAGCACTGTCCCGCTGCGCTCTGCGGCGGTGCCATGACGGGTGACGACTGGTCGCTGACGCCGGTGGCCGGGCCGGGCGCGAACCCGCAGATCGCGGCCAGATCCGAACGCCTGATCCGGCTGCGCGACGGGGCAGTTGCCGACGACATCCAGCTCACCGCGGACCGCCCAGTGCAAGAGATCATCCGTAACGTCAGCCAGCTAGGCTGACTAGGGGATACACCGTTCAGCACGGGCCACAGCTGATTCGGATCGCGGGCAGACGGTCGGTCCACGCGGGGTCGGCCGGGACCGGCCTGGGCGCTGCCCGCGGCTCAACCGGTCCACTGGGCCCGCGGTCAAGGCAGGGGGTCGTTTAGTCAGTGACTAGTCACGGCACCCAGGGCTACGCTCTTGGGACGGCGATCGTGTCGCGCATCGGTTTCGGCGCGATGCAGCTTCCAGGCCCCGGTGTATTCGGACCGCCACCAGATCGCGATGCGGCGATCGCGGTTCTGCGCCGGGCGGTGGAACTGGGTGTCAACCACATCGACACCGCGGAGTACTACGGTCCCGGCGTCGCGAATGAGCTGATCAGGGCGGCGCTGCACCCTTATCCCAAGGATCTGGCCCTGGTCAGCAAGGTTGGCGCGCGCCGAGACGAGTCGGGCGCGGTGCTGCCGTACGACGATCCGGCCCAGCTCAGGAACGGAATCGAGGACAACCTGCGCTCCCTGGCAGTCGACCACCTGGCCGCCGTCAACCTGCGCCTGGTGGATGACTCCGGACCCTGGCAGCGATTCGACGACCAGCTCGGCGCCATGATGGAGGCGCGCGACGAGGGCATGATCGGCGGCATCGGCCTCAGTAACATCACCCGCGAGCACCTCGTGCACGCGCTAGCACGGACGGAAATCGCCTGCGTGCAGAACCCGATGAACGTGGCTGAGCGGGTGTCGATGCCCGTGCTGGAGGAGTGCCACGCGCGCGGCATCGCGTTCGTGCCGTTCTTCCCGCTGGGCTCGGGCTTCGCCCGGAGCAATCCGGTTCTCGGGAATCCACGCGTTATCTCTACTGCGGCGAGGCTTGGTCACACGCCTGCCCAGGTGGCCCTGGCATGGCTGCTCAGCCTGCGGCCTAATGTGCTCCTGATTCCGGGAACGTCCTCAATGCGCCACCTCGAAGAGAACATGGCGGCCTCGGACATCGGACTGGACGCTGAAGCCCGGCAGGCGCTGGCTTCCGCTGGATAGGCGGGCCAGGACAAGAGCGAAAGCGCATGGCCCCTCACCGTGGCTGCGCACGTGAGGGGCCGTGTTTGTGCATCGCGGTCAGGTGGCTGGCCGGAGCTGCGCGTTGCCGTGGTGGTTCACCAGGCTGGCTCCCAGACCATCGTGTGCTTGACCGCACAGTCCTCCAGCTGGGCCGCGACTGGCACGTCCCGAGAGTCAACCACCCGGAAGCGCTGACGGGGCAGGAACTTCCTGCCGATGTCCCCCACGAGCACCGATGCACCCCGGGCCCTCGCCCGCTCGATGAGCCCGAGTACCCGCCCGGCCAGCGGCGCCGAGTACCAGAGGTCACCCGCCAGCACCAGCTCGGCACCCTCGCCGTCGCCGTCCAGCACGTCGCCGACAATGGCTGGCGATGGCACGCCGTTGGCCTGCGAATTGAGCCTGATGGCAGCCACGGCAATGGTGTCGATCTCGCTGGCAAGCACCGCTGCGGCACCAGCCAGCTGCGCTGCGATCGCGACGAGGCCCGAGCCCGACCCGAGGTCCAGGACCCGGCGGCCGTCTACGAGCCCGGGATGATCGAGAACGTAGCGCGCGAGGGCCTGCCCGCCCGGCCAGGGGAATGCCCAGAACGGCGGCGGCTGGCCCGGCCCCGCCCGGTCCTCGGTTAGCTGCCATAGGGACAGCGCGTCGTCAGCCAGATGCAGCCGGATCTCGGCGACCAGCGGCACTGGAGTCAGCCTGGCGGCGGACCGTACGAAGCTCGCGGGCCTGACGCGCACGCACCCATGATCCCAGCACCGAGGGGGGCGCCCGGTGATGCGGCTAGGCCGGCAGTACTTACCTTTCGTTTACATCGACCGTGGGTTATCGGACGAGCACATCGGGTAGCTTTGGTTACGCTGAGTAACTGCCTGAAGGTCCTTAGTAATAAGGCCTTGCCAGCGAGGGGGAGCACGAAGTGAGTGCGCAGGGGGGCGTCCGGGGGGGCGACCGGCAGGAGGCGACCAAGCGGGGCGACCCGGAGGACGGCACACCGGAGGGCGCCCGGCAAAACGGCGCACCAGGAAGTGACCGGCAGAACGGCGCACCAGAGAGCGAACATCAGCATGCCGCACCGGCAAGCGCCCGGCAGGAGAAGGGTCCGCAGGACCAACAGCCCGGACAGGCTTCAGGGACGGGCGAGCGGACACGGCGACCCACGACACGGGTGATCGCGCTCGGCGCCGCGATCGCGGTCATTCTGGCTGGCGCGGGCATTTACCTACTGACCCGCAGCGGCCAGCCCGGCACCGGCCTGGAAGGGAGCAGCGCCGGTGTGACTCTGCCCGGCCCGTTCCGGGTCATGTCGGTCTCGCCGGCGTCAGGCACTCAGCAGGCCGACGGCAGCCAGCCGGTCGAGGTGGCCTTGTCGGCCCCGCCCGGCGCCCACTCGCCGCTGCCGGTAGTGACCCCCAACGTCCCGGGGCACTGGCAGGCCAACGGCGACACGCTGATCTTCACACCGGATCTGCCGTTCAGCCCTTCAACTCAGGTCACGGTGACGGTACCGGGGGGCAAGTCTGGCGTGCAGTCGGCAGCCGGAGCCACGCTAGGCCCGGGCACGGCGGCGACGCAGTTCACCACCGCGCCCTACTCGATGGCCCGCCTGGACGAGCTGCTCAGCCAGCTCGGCTACCTGCCCCTGTCGTGGCAGCAGTCCGGGCTGGGGATGCGGACCACCAGCTCCGCGCCAGCGGCCACCAACTTGGCCGGCGAGGAGATGCTGGCCTACGAGCCACCATCCGGCGTCTTCACCGTGCAGGCGGGATACCCGGCGTCGCTAGCCGCGCAGTGGCAGACCGGTGAGGACAACGCGGTGCTCAGAGGAGCGGTGATGGCGTTCGAGTCCGAGCACAACATGCCGCTCACCGGCGACATCAACGCCGCGCTGTGGACCGCGGTCTTCCGGGCCGCCATCGGCGGCCAGTACAACGCCAACGGCTACACCTACGCCGTCGCGAACCAGAACGACCCTGAGACGCTGACGATCTGGCACAACGGCCAGGTGGTTCTGACCAGCGCAACCAACACCGGGATCCCGGCCTCGCCCACGGTGAACGGGACGTTCCCGGTGTACGAGAGGTTCCTCAACACGATCATGTCGGGCACGAACCCCGACGGGTCGCATTACTCCGACCCGGTCTCGTTCGTGTCCTACTTCAACGGCGGCGACGCAGTGCACTACTTCCCGCGCGGCTCCTACGGCTTCCAGCAGAGCCTGGGCTGCGTCGAACTGCCCTACAACGCTGCGCAGCGGGCTTACCCGTACCTCACCTACGGCAGCCTGGTGACTGTCACCGGCTGACACGGGGCGGCTGACGCCACAGCAGCTCACGGCCCGGCGGGGCGCCCAGGCGCCCGCCGGGCCTTTGAGTTGTCTAAGAGTTGCATCACATCTTTGTGACGAAGTTGCCTATCCTGTGCTGGGAATGCAACCTAGATCCTGATTAGTTCGTCTACATCACGTAGAGGCGTCGTCCCCTCCGGGGGCCACCGGGCACCGCGCGAGTATCAGGTTGTTGTTCTTGGATCACATTGCTTAGGGAGTCGAGGTTGTCCGGAATCGGAGCTCTTCGCTGGCGGATAGCGGGGCTTGCGGCAGCCATAGCGCTGGTCCTGGCTGGTGGGACTTGGTTCGCTGTCACCAGGGGTTCGGGGCAGGCGAGCATCAAGGACGCAGCGGCCAAGCAGGCGCAGGGGTCGGCTCCTCACGCGCACACGGCAACAGCCAAGCCGATCACTGTGCTGTCTGTATCGCCTTCCGCGCAGGCCACCGGCGTCAACGGGACCACCCCGATCACCGTCGTGTTCTCGCAGCCGCTGGCCGCCAGCTCGCCGATGCCAGCGGTGACGCCGTCCGTCCCCGGGAGCTGGCAGCGGACCGGCCCGGCGACCGTCGAGTTCGTCCCGAGCACCGGATTCACCCAGCAGACGCAGGTCCAGGTGTCGGTCCCGGCCGGGCCCTCGGGTGTCCGCTCGGCCAGCGGCGGCCTGCTGGCCACGCAGTTCGCCAGCAACTTCTCGACTGGCAGCTACAGCCTGATGCGGGCCGAGCAGCTGCTCGCCCAGCTTGGGTACCTGCCGCTGACCTGGACGCCGGCGCAGGGGTCGGCGGCAGTGGCGTCGAGTGACGCCACCGCTCAGCTCAGCGCCGCATACGAACCCCCGCAGGGGACGTTCAGCTTCCAGCCGGGCTACCCGTCGCAGCTGCAGAACATGTGGGTCACCGGCGAGGCCAACGAGGTTCTGACCGGGGCGGTCATGGCCTTCGAGTCCGATCACGGGCTGACCATGGACGGAGAAGCCGGGCCTCAGGTGTGGAGCGCCCTGCTGAGCGCGGTGGCCGCCGGCCAGAACAACGGGCACGGCTACACCTACGCCATCGCCAGCCAGGCGAGCCCGGAGACCCTGACGGTCTGGCACAACGGCTCGGTCATCATGACCAGCCCGGCCAACACCGGTATTTCCGTCGCCCCGACGAGCATCGGCACATACCCCGTGTACCTGCGTTACACGTTCCAGATCATGAAGGGCAAGAACCCGGACGGGACGCCTTATGCCGACCCGGTGTCATGGGTCTCCTACTTCAAGTCAGGCGAGGCCGTGCACTACTTCCCCCGGGCCTCTTATGGCTTCCAGCAGAGCCTCGGCTGCGTCGAGCTGCCGCTGGCGCAGGCGAAGTTCGTCTGGCCGTACATGACGTACGGCACCCTGGTGACGGTCACCGCGCCCTGACCGGCGCCCGGCCCGCCCCTATGCTGCTTGCATGGACCACGACTCCCGGGGAAACCACCCAGTCGCGTCGGATGCCAGCGCTGCCCAGGACGGCGCCGGGATCCCCGACGGTTTCCAGCGGCTGTGGATGCCGCACCGGATGGCCTATATCAAGGGCGAGGGCAAGCCGACTGACGGTGAGGACGGATGCCCGTTCTGCCGGATTCCCAGGCTGAGCGACGCTGAGGGGCTCATCGTTGCCCGCGGCGAGCTTGTCTACACGGTGCTGAACAAGTACCCGTACAACGCAGGCCACCTGATGACCTGCCCGTACCGCCACGTCGCCGACTACACCGAGCTCGACGTGCCCGAGACAGCGGAACTCGCCGTGCACACTAAGCTCGCCATGAGGGCGCTGCGGGCGGCCTCGGCCGCTCAGGGTTTCAACATCGGCATGAACATGGGAGGCGTCGCGGGCGCGGGCATCGCGGAGCACCTGCACCAGCACGTGGTGCCGCGGTGGGGCGGCGACACCAACTTCATGCCCGTTGTCGGGCAGACGCGGGTGCTGCCGCAGTTGCTGGCCGACACGCGCGCACTCCTCGCCGAAGCCTGGCCAGCAACCTGACGGCTACCCCGGAGGCAAGCGAGGGCAGGAAATCAGGACCCCGGACCCCTGTGCCGTCCGCCAGGCCCGGACCGCGGATCCTGGTAGCGCGTTATGTCGTCGTACGGCTCGGGGTCGTAGCCACCCTCCTGCTGCTGCGGCGGCTGCTGGTACTGCGGTGCCTGGTATTGCTGATCCTGATACTGCGGTGGCGCGGGCTGGTAGCCCTGCTGCGGCGGCTGCTGGTACTGCGGCTGCTGGTGATACTGCGTTGGCTGGTCGTACGACGCGGGCTGGTAGCCCTGCTGCGGTGCCTGGTAGCCCTGTGGTGCCTGGTAGCCCTGCTGTGGTGCCTGGTACGCCGCATACCCAGGAGCCTGCCCGCCGGGGATCTGCATGCCGAGAAGGCTGAGGATCTGTACTGCCTCGGGCTCATAGGCGCTGTAGATCCGCAGCCGCATCGGCTTGCGGTCCGGGAACGACAGCTGGAACGAGGGGTAGATCGCGCCGGGGGTGTAGTCGGACGCCTGCACCCCGCCGCGGGGCACTACCCAGCTGATCTTGTCGGGCCGTGCGCTCCAGTACGAGATTCCGCAGAAGAGCAGCCGACGGTCGGTAACCATCAGGTAATAGTGGCGCTGCATGAGCCGTATGACGAGGCGGATGTAGGGTGCCCACCGCAGCCAGTCGTTCGGCCCGGTGTGGACGCGGGCGCCGGCCACCATCTGCTCACCCGGCTCGAGATGCGGCCCGATGATGTTGGCGGCGCGGGCACCGGTCGCGTCCTTGGCCCGCTGCCTGGCGTCGCTGACGCGCTGGCCCATGCTCCGGTTGGGCGGGCCCGGCTGGTATTGCCCGCTGGGCATGCTCATGAGGATCCTCCCGTGCTTGCGGCCTGCGTCTGCCGCCGGCGACGGGCCCGTCGCATGACATGCCCGGCATAACGCATTAACCGATGCCCCACCACCCTAGCGGTGCCGGAGGCGCATGCACGCAGCAATCACGGCAAGCAGGGCAGATCCTGGAAGCTCGCGACCTGGCAGGATTCCTGCCGGTTTCGTTCCTCGGCCGGGGGTCAGCCCGCCTTGGCTGAGCTCACCACCTTGTCGGCCAGGTGCGAGGGGAGCGGCTCATAGCGCAGGTAGGAGCGGGTGAAAGAGCCGGTGCCATGCGACATCGACCGCAGGTCGATGGCGTAGCGGGTGATCTCCAGTTCCGGTATCTCAGCTTTGACCAGAGTCCGGGCACCGGGGACCGGCTCGGTGCCGAGCACCCGGCCGCGGCGTGACGACAGGTCGGACATCACGGCGCCCACGTACTCGTCGGGGATCAGCACGGACACCTCGTCGACCGGCTCGAGCAGCAGCACGCCCGCCTTCTCCGCCGCGTCCCTCAGGCCGGCCCGGCCCGCCTTCTGGAACGCCATGTCGGAGGAGTCCACCGAGTGCGCCTTGCCGTCGAACAGCGTCACCCGGATGTTGACCATCGGGTAGCCGGCCAGCACCCCCTGCTCCATCTGAGCCCGGACTCCCTTTTCCACCGACGGGATGAACTGCCGCGGCACCACACCGCCGACGATCTTGTCGACGAACTCCAAGCCCGCACCGGACGGCAGCGGCTCGACCTGGAGGTGAGCGATGCCGAACTCGCCGTGGCCGCCGGTCTGCTTGACGTTGCGGCCCAGGCCCTGGGCCTTGCCCGCGACCGTCTCGCGCAGCGGGACCCGCAGCTCCGTGGTCTCCACAGCGACCCCGTAACGGCTGGACAGCCGGTCGAGCAGCAGGTCAACATGAGCCTCGCCCATGCACCACAGCACCAGTTGCCGGGTCTCGGAATTGATCTCCAGCCGCATCGTCGGGTCCTCGGCCACCAGCCGGGACAGCGCCTGCGACATCTTGTCCTCGTCCGCCTTGGACTTCGCGTTGATAGCCACCGGGAGCAGCGGTTCCGGGCTGGTCCACGGCTCCATCAGCAGCGGGTGCTCCTTGTCCGACAGCGTGTCGCCGGTCTCAGCGGTGCCAAGCTTCGCGACCGCGCAGATGTCCCCGGCGAGGCACTGCGCGATGTTGCGCTGCTGCTTTCCGAGCGGCGAGGTCAGGGCGCCCACTCGCTCGTCCTCATCGTGGTCGGCGTGGCCGCGGTCCGCGCGGCCGTGCCCGGAGACGTGCACGGTTGCGTCTGGCCGCAGCGTCCCGGAGAACACCCGCACCAGGCTGATCCGGCCCACGTACGGATCCGAGGTGGTCTTCACGACCTCGGCGAGCAGCGGGCCCTGGGGGTCACTGGACAGGCCACTGACCGGCTTGCCGTCCGGGGTCGTCACTGGCGGCAGCGGGTGCTCCCGCGGCGCCGGGAACGCCTGCGTCATGATCTCCAGGAGCTCGGTGGTTCCGATGCCGAGCGGCGATGCCGCCGGTATCACCGGGTAGAAGCTGCCCCGGGCAACGGCTTTCTCCAGGTCCTCGATGAGCACCTTGGAGTCGATCTCCTCACCCGAGAGGTAGCGGTCCATCAGGCTCTCATCCTCGCTCTCCTGGATGATCGCCTCGATCAGAACGCTGCGCTGCTCGCTGACCCGGTCAGCATCGGCGGGGTTAGGGTCGCTCTCCTTGCGGGTCCCGCCGGAGTAGTCATAGAAGCGCTCAGACAGCAGCCCGATCAGCCCCCGTACGCCGCCGGAGGCGTCAGCTACCGGCAGGTACAGCGGGGCCACATCGCCGAAGGCCTCCCGGCAGGCATCAAGAGCCTCGGTGAAGTCCCCGCGCTGGTGGTCGATCTTGGTGATGACCACGGCGCGCGGCTTGCCCACAGCAGCGCATTCCTCCCAGAGCATCCGGGTCAGGCCGTCTACGCCCTCGGCAGCGGACACGGTGAACAAGGCGGCGTCGGCGGCACGAAGGCCCGCGCGCAGGTCTCCGGTGAAGTCGGCGTAGCCCGGAGTGTCCAGCACGTTCACCTTGGTCCCGGCGTGCGTGACCGGCACCAGCGTCAAGTTGACCGAACGCTGCTGCCGGACTTCGACCTCGTCGAAGTCGCTGACCGTCGACCCGTCCTCAACCCGCCCGGCTCGCTGGATGGCGCCCGTGCTGACAAGCAGGGACTCGGCCAGGGTGGTCTTCCCTGCGCCCGAGTGACCGACGAGCACGACATTGCGCACGTTAGCGGGCCCTGAGGCGCCCGGCTTCTCCGCCATCCGATCATCTCCTGTCAACTATCCTTCGGCTGCTGCACGACCAGCCTTTACCTGCCGGTTCCGGATCTCAAGACCTGGCACCGAATAGGACCTGTCCCGCCAGTCACCGTGCCCGGCCACGCAGCAGGAACACACCGCCCGCAAGTAAGATCAAACAGTCATGCTCAGCAGCTCACTGCGCCCTGCCATCAACCGGCTGATCGACCCGGCAGCCGCCATGCTCGCGCGTACCCCGCTCACGCCTGACGCACTCACGATCATCGGCACCGTCGGGATGTCGGCCGGGGCACTGGCACTGTTCCCGACCGGCCACCTGTTCGCCGGGACTCTGGTCTGCACATTTTTCGTTTTGGCCGACACGTTCGACGGCGCCCTGGCCAGGGCCAAGGGGTCGACCAGCGTGTTCGGCGGGTTCCTGGACTCTACCCTGGACCGGATCGGTGACGCCTCAGTGTTCAGTGGGCTCGCCGCCTGGTTCGTGCTCGGCGGCCACAGCAGGCTGCTCGCTGGTGTGGCGCTGTTCTGCCTTGTGGCCGGCTCGCTGGTGTCCTACGCGAAGGCGCGTGCGCAGAGCCTCGGGCTTCGCTGCGACGTGGGATTCGCCGAGCGGGCCGAGCGGCTGCTTATCGTGCTTGTTGCCGCGGGCCTGGCCGGACTGGGCGTACCGTATGTGCTGCCCGCGGGGCTCTGGGTGCTTGCGGCGGCGAGCGTGGTCACGTTCGGCCAGCGAGTTCGCGCCGTGCACTCCGAAGCGGCGGCGGCCCCGGCGGCGAAGCAGGCGCCGCATCAGGGAACTGCGCAGCCGCAGGCGGGAGCCGATACCGGGGGTGGCAGATGACCGGACAGCCCGGATTGAAGGACCGGCTGACCAGTACGGCATACGGTCTTGGCTGGTCGGCGGTCTGCCGGATGCCCGAGTCATGGGCCAAGTCGGCTTCCCGGGAGGTTGCCGACATCGCGTGGCGCCGCCAGGGGCCGCGCGTCCAGGTCCTGGAGGCAAACCTGCGCCGGGTTCTCGGCCCGGGTGCCGACGGCGCCGAGCTGCGTGCGCTGTCCCGCGAGTCGATGCGGTCCTACGCGCGCTACTGGCTGGAAGTATTCCGGCTCCCGGTAACCCCGGTATCGGAGCTGCTAGCGGACACCGTCGCTACCGGGCAGATCAAGACCGCCCTTGATTACCTCGCCGCGGGCCGCGGCGTCATCTTCGCGCTGCCGCACATGGGGAACTACGACCAGGCCGCCGTGTGGATCATTAACCAGGGCGTGGGCTCCTTCACCACTGTGCAGGAGCGGCTCAGGCCAGAGTCGCTCTACGACAGGTTCGTCGCCTTCCGCGAGGGACTGGGCATGGAGGTGCTGCCCGCCAGCGGAGGTGTGGTCCGGGCGTTCGGCACCCTGGCTGAGCGGCTGCGCGCGGGCAAGCTTGTCTGCCTGGTCGCCGACAGGGACGTCACGGGCTCGGGATCCGAGGTGGAGTTCTTCGGCGAGAAGGCCAGGATGATGGGCGGCTCCGCGGCGCTGGCCGAGCGGACCGGTGCAGCGCTGTTTCCGGCGTCCTTGTGGTTTGAGGGCGACGGCTGGGGGATTCACGTTGACCATGAGATCACCGTGCCGGCGGAGGGGGACCGGAAGCAGAAGGTGGCGGCGATGACCCAGGAGATGGCGCGCCGTTTCGAGGACGGGATCAGGGAGCACCCGGCCGACTGGCATATGGTGCAGCGGGTTTTCGTCGCTGACCTGGACCCGGAGCGGCTGGCCCGGGCTGACGCGGCGGCGGGCGCCGGCGGTGCGGCAGGCGGGGGATCATGAAGGTCGGTCTCGTCTGCCCTTACACCTGGGATGTTCCCGGCGGTGTGCAGGAGCACATCAGGGGCCTCGCGGAGGCGCTGCTGGAGCTTGGCCACCAGGTCTCGGTGATCTCTCCGGCGGACGACGGCACCCCGCTGCCCGGCTATGTCGTCCCGGCCGGGCACGCGATGCCCTTTCCCTACAACGGGTCGGTAGCCAGGCTCGCGTTCGGGTTCCTGTCCGCGAGCCGGGTGCGCCGGTGGCTGCGGGACGGCGGCTTCGACGTCGTGCACGTGCACGAGCCTGCCGCCCCGAGCCTGTCCCTGCTCGCCTGCTGGGTCGCTGACGGGCCGATTGTGGCGACGTGGCACTCGGCGATGCTGCGCTCACGGGCGATGCACGCCGCCGGGCCGGTGCTGCAGTCAGCTCTGGAGAAGATCAGCGGCAGGATCGCCGTGTCGGAGGCGGCGCGTACCACCCTGGTCGAGCACTTCGGCGGCGATGCGGTACTGATCCCCAACGGGGTGCCTGTGCGGAAGTTCGAGAAGGCCGACCCGCTGCCAGGCTGGCCGGGCACGGGTGGCGCGCTCGGGTTCCTCGGCCGGATGGACGAGCCGCGGAAGGGCTTCGGGATACTGCTGCGGGCGTTCGAGATCCTTGCTGGCCAGCGGCCGGGGCTGCGGCTGCTCGTCGCCGGGCACGGCGACGCCGACGATGTCCTGGCCGCCGCACCCGGCTGGCTGCGGGACCGGATCACGATCCTCGGCCAGGTCAGCGACGCCGACAAGGTCCGCGTCTACCACTCGGTCGATGTGTTCTGCGCTCCCAACACCGGGGGCGAGAGTTTCGGCATTGTGCTGGCTGAGGCGATGGCAGCTGGCTGCCCGATCGCGGCCAGCGACCTGGACGCGTTCCGCCAGGTACTGCACGGGGGGGAGGCCGGCGAGCTGTTCCGGAGCGGCAGCGCTGAGGGCCTGGCCGAGGCGGCCGGGCGCCTGCTCGACCAGCCCGAACTGCGGGCTGCACGCTCGGCATCGGCGTCCGCGGCCGTGCGTGCCTACGACTGGACAGCGGTGGCACGGGACATCGTCCGTGTCTACGAGGCCGTGCTGCCGATCGGCCCGGTGGCGGTGGTGCGATGAGCACTCACCTCGCCGGACCGGTGATCATCACCCTCCTCGTGGTGATCGCGGCCGCGATCGTCGGCGTGTACGTGTCCTGGCGGGCTGGCCGGCTGGACCGGCTGCACGCCCGCGTGGACGCGGCCCGCTCCTCCCTTGAGGCAGCCCTGGTCCGGCGCAGCTCGGTGGCACTGGAGCTCTCGTCGTCCGGCCTCCTCGACCCGGCGACCAGCCTGCTTCTGGCCAGCGCCGCGCACGACGCCCGTTCCGCGGACCTTGGCCAGGAGCTGCCGGAGAGCGACCTGACCCGGGCGCTGCGCGCGGTCTTCGGCCAGCCCGACTTCCGTGCCTCTATGGCGGGGAGGGACGGCGCTGAGGAGCTGCTGACCGAGCTTGAGGGCGCTGCGCACCAGGTCTTCCTCGCCCGCAAGTTCTACAACGACGCGGTCGCGGTCACCCGGGCCGCACGGCGGCGCTGGCTGGCCCGGGCGCTGCGGCTGGCCGGCACTGCTCCGCTGCCGGAGTTCTTCGAGATTGAGGACTCTCTGGTCGCGGCCGGGGATGTCGGTCACAGGGCCGACATGCCCCACCTGACCGGCTGACCCGCCGTCGCCGAAGAACCCGCCGTCGTTCAGAATCCGTATTGGGCGCCGTTGACGGTCTCGCTGGCCGGTGGCGCGACGAGGTGTGGCGTGCTGCCGTAGCTGAAGTTCAGGTGGCCATCTGACCCGCCGTCCACGCGGAGGAGCCGCGGCGCAGATGCCACTGTGACGTAGAGAACGCCATCGTTAGCAGTGTTGATCTTGAGCGCCTGCTGGCCGGAGATCATGGTCGTCGCGCCCTTGGACATGCCGTGATAGCTCGTCCCCATGGCCTGGACGAGCTGGCTGACATCGCAGAGGTTCCCGAGCTGTGACATCGACGAGCCAGATCCCGTCTCCACGTACTTGCCGGAGAGGACCTTCAGGACGCTGGCGTTGGTCAGTCCCTCGCTCGTCCAGAACTGGCTGTCCGGCTTGATCCACAGCCTGCCGCCGACCTCGACGAGCTGCACCGTGCCGGAACTTCCCTCTGACACGACACCGCTGCAGCCCTTGCCGCGGGTGAGCGTCACGTCGATCGTGAACGCCTGATCGGAGTCCGTGAACGCACCCGACATCGTGACCGCGGGCACCGTGCCGAAATCGGCGACCGCTTTGCTGGCGATCTGGTCCGCGGTTAACCCGGACAGGGCGTTGCCCGACCCGCTGCACGCCGCCAGGCCAGCCACGACCGCGGCCCCGAGCACGGCACGCGACGCCCAGTGCCGCCGCACCTGCTGCAGGCAGGTTCTCACGAGCCGCTCCTTGTCGTGGAATGGGTGGGCGCAGCGCCTACCATGATGACATCGGTGCACGAACGATCGAGTGAGGTTTGCGGTGCCAGTTTCTGCCAGTTCTGCCGGGTCTGCCGCACCATCAGCGCAGGCGGGGGTGCAAGCCAGCCGACAGACCGGGACGCAGCGCGTCAAGCGGGGCATGGCCGACATGCTCAAGGGCGGCGTGATCATGGACGTTGTCACGCCGGAACAGGCGAAGATCGCCGAGGATGCTGGCGCGGTAGCGGTGATGGCGCTGGAGCGGGTGCCCGCAGATATCCGCGCCCAGGGCGGCGTGGCCCGGATGAGCGACCCCGACATGATCGACTCGATTATCGCCGGCGTGTCGATCCCGGTCATGGCCAAGTGCCGGATCGGGCACTTCGTCGAGGCGCAGGTCCTGCAGGCGGTCGGCGTGGACTACATCGACGAGTCCGAGGTGCTGACGCCGGCTGACGAGGCGCACCACGTGGACAAGTGGGAGTTCACCGTCCCCTTCGTCTGCGGCGCCACCAACCTGGGTGAGGCGCTGCGGCGCATCGCCGAGGGCGCCGCGATGATCAGGTCGAAGGGCGAGGCCGGGACCGGTAACGTCGTCGAGGCCACCAGGCACATGCGCAGCATCACCGCGGAGATCCGCCGCCTGTCGGTACTGCCCGCCAGCGAGCTGTACAGCGCGGCAAAGGACCTGCAGGCGCCCTACGAGCTGGTCGCCGAGGTGGCGGCCGCTGGGCGGCTGCCGGTGGTGCTGTTCACCGCGGGCGGCATCGCCACGCCAGCCGACGCCGCGATGATGATGCAGCTCGGCGCCGACGGCGTGTTCGTGGGCTCGGGGATCTTCAAGTCAGGCGACCCCGCCTCGCGGGCCGCCGCGATCGTCAAGGCGACTACCTTCCATGACGACCCCGATGTGATCGCGAAGGTGTCGCGCGGGCTTGGCGAGGCCATGGTAGGAATCAACCTCGACTCGCTCCCGGTCGAGCAGCGCTACGCGGGACGGGGCTGGTGACTGCCGCGCCGCGATCGCAGGCAGGCCGCCCGGCCTGCGCCTGGTGATCCGTGCGGTACGGCCTCCGGTCTTGTACCGGCTGGCGGGAACCCTGTCTGGCATTGGCCACCAGGCCGGGCGGCTGGCAGCGGCCGAGATTCCAGGCGTTATCGCCCCCGGCTCGGCGAGTATCCGCAGGTAAGCGTCCTCGTAGCGGGCCGCCATCAGCTCGGTGGTGAACCTGGCGGCGACATGTGCCCGGCAGGCGGCCGGGTCCAGCCGCCGGGCCAGGTCGATGGCGGCCGGCAGCCTGGCGGGATCGTCGGTGATGATCCCGGTCACGCCGTTGACCACGATCTCGGGCACCGAGCCGCGGCGCAGCGCGACGACGGGCGTTCCGCAGGCCATCGCCTCGATCATGACAAGGCCGAACGGTTCCTCCCAGCAGATCGGGAACAGCAGTGCGCAGGCGCGCGAGAGCAGGTCCCGCTTTGCTGCGGCGTCGGCGACGCCGAAGAACTCGATGTCCCCTCCGAGCCTGGGCTTGATCTCCCGCTCGAAGTAGGCCTGCTCCGACGGCTCGCTGCACTTGCCAGCTAGCACGAGCGGCAGGTCGGCGGCCCTGGCGGCGTCGATAGCCAGGTGTGCACCCTTCGACGCGCTCATGCGGCCCAGGAACAGCGCGAACGGCTCCTTATCGGCGCGGAACGGGAAGGTCCCAGCGCGGATGGCGTTGTGCACCGTGGCCGCCCACGGCAGCGTGGGGGCATTCAGGCGCTGTGCCTCTGAGATCGCGACCATCCGGACCGAGCCGCCCAGCGCCTGGTAGTACTCGCCCTCCTCGCCGACCACCGGGCCGTGCACGGTGATGACGGTCGGGATGCGCCGTCCGCGGCCGAGCAGCGGCCCCGCCATCGTGTGGTCGTGGACGATGTCGACGTCGAGGTCATCGAGCACCGCAGCGACCCGGGCCGCGTGTATCACCTCGGGGAAAGGGTCACCCAGCCGCTCGCTTGGCGGCTCAGGCCAGAGCGGTATGAACCGGCTGGCCGCGGTCAGGTGCCTGCCCGCGCCGATGAGGGTGATGTCATGACCCCGGGCCGCCAGGTCGTCGACAAGGTCCGCGACGACCGCCTCGACGCCGCCATAGGCCGGCGGCGGCACATCAAACCAGGGCGGCGCAATCATCGCGATACGCAGCGGATCAGCGCAGTCCGGCAAGAACGCTGCCGAGGACACGGCTCCCTCCCCCTCTGCACGCCCGACCCCGGCGGCATTGTTGTTGCCCAGCCCGAAGATGATCTTCCCCCGTCGTGGCGCCCGGGAAACATCAGAGTCACTGAGCGTGAACGCCCACCGGACACGCCGTCACCGGAGTGCGGGCCGGGCCGCCCGGGGACGGCGGATGAGGTCCACACCCGGCGGCAGGCCGTCGACCCGCCAGGAGCGCCGTGAGACGTCAACCGACACCAGCGAGCCCACCATGCGCAGCGACTCCACCCGCAGCGGCAGCATGCGCGCGGGCACTGCGGGCGCGCACCACACCCTGCCCTCTGGTACCGAAGGATCGAACCGCAGCAGCGTCCTGAGCAGAAGGAACGGGGAGGCCGCTGCCCACGCCTGTGGCGAGCACGACGTGGGGTAGGCCACCGGGGAGGCGAAGTCGGACCGGTCAAAGCCGCAGAACAGCTCTGGCAGCCGCCCGCCGAACCTGACCGCGGCCTGGAGGATGCCGGAGGCGACCTGCTGTGCCTCCGGGACGAACCCATACCGCATGAGCCCGGCCGCGCAGATCGCGTTGTCGTGCGGCCACACCGACCCGTTGTGGTAACTCATCGGGTTGTAGGCCCCGGCTGTCGACGCCAGAGTCCTGACGCCGAACCCGGAGAACATGGGCCTGTCGACAAGGTGGGCGGCTGCGTGCCGGGCCTTGTCGCGGTCGACGATGCCGGTCCACAGGCAGTGGCCCATGTTGGAGCCGAGCGCGTCGATCGGGCGCTTGTCCCGGTCCAGCCCAAGCGCGTAGTAGCCCCGGTCGCGGAGCCAGAACGCGTGGTTGAACGCCCGGGCGAGCCTGCTGGCCTGGTCCGACCAGTGGCGGGCTGTGTCCTCGTCACCGCGTTCGCGCGCGAACTCGGCGCGGGTCAGGTAGGCGGCGTAGACGTACCCCTGCACCTCGGCGAGTGCGATAGGCGGCTCGGCGATCTTGCCGGAGTCGAACGTGATGCCGTCGAAGGAGTCCTTCCAGCCCTGGCTGACCAGGCCCTGGTCGGTTGCTCGCTGGTACTCGACAAACCCGTCGCCGTCGCTGTCACCGTAGGTGGTGATCCACTCCAGAGCGCGGTCGGCATTAGGGAGCAGCTCATCCACCTCGTTCCGGGGCAGGCCCCACCGGGCGAGCTCGCCCAGAAGCATGACGAACAACGGCGTCGCGTCCGCGGTGCCGTAGTAAACGCTGCCGCCGCCAAGGGACAGTGAGGCGTCACGGCCTGACCGGGTCTCGTGCAGGATCCGTCCGGGCTGCTCCTCGGTCAGCGGGTTGTCCTGCTTGCCCTGAAGGCTGGCCAGGGTCCGCAGTGTGCCCAGGGCCAGGGACGCATCGAGCGGCAGCAGCATCCACGCGGTCAGCAGCGAGTCCCGGCCGAACAGGGTCATGAACCAGGGCGCGCCCGCCGCTATTACCGCGTGCTCGGTGAGCTCGTCCCGGCTCCGCCCGAAGATCCGCAGGCTGCCCAGGTCCTCGGCCGACGTCGCGCAGGTCGCGGCCAGGCTCTCGTCGGCGGTGAACAGCGCGGGGCTGTGGCGGCGCCAGTCAGCCAGCCGCCTTGCCGGTGCCGAGCGCTCGACGGGCTCCCCGGCGCTGAAGCTCGCGGGCGCCTGCTGGCCGTCCTGGGACGGCGTGACCTGAACCGAGGCCGTCCAGCAGGCGGCCGGCGGGACGACTGCCTGCCAGGTGAGCAGGCCCGGCGCTGCCGACGGGCCGCCTGTGCCCACGATCAGGACGCTGCCGACGTTCGCGCCGCGCCGGCACCGCAGCCGCAGCATCCCGTTGTCCGCCCCGGTCTCGACGTCGTCCAGATGGAGGGTCCGGCCCTCCTTCACCTCGAACAGCTCGGCAAAGTCCCCGCCGACGGCGATCGTGAGGTGCGTCGCCGCTGGCTCCCGGCCGAGATTGCGCAGCGTGATGTCCTCGCGCATGCCGGCGCCGACGTAGCGCCTGCGGATCAGCAGCAGGGTGCTGTCGGCCTTGCAGGCCCCAGGAGGCTTGCGGGCAAGGAACGTGCAGGCGAATGGCTCATTTGGCTGGACGGCGACCGCCTCGGGCAGCTCGCCGTCGAGCCTGAGTTCCATCCGGGACACAAACCGGGTGTCCCGGAAGAACAGGCCCTCCGCACCGCCCGGCACGATGTCGCCGGACGCCGAGCTGATGCAGAACGTGGTCTCTTCCACCAGGGTCACCAGGCCGCTGCCAGGCAGCCCGAGCATGGGCGGCCCGCCGCTCGGCGTCCACGGGTTCGTCATGGCGCTATGTGTGCCCACGTAAGGCCGTCGGGAAGACCACCGCGGCCTCCGGCGTTGACTCAGCGAGCTGACCTCGGCCAACTAACCTCAGCTCATACAGTTCTCCTCTGCCTGTGCCTGGAGTGATGCCCGTGCCCGCCTCCCGGGTCCCTGCCGTCGGCGTGCTGGCGCTGCAAGGAGACGTGGCCGAGCATCTGGCGGCCCTGCGCGCGGCGGGCGCGCGCCCGGTGCCTGTACGCAGGCCCGGGGAGCTGGACGACATCGACGGGCTGGTCATCCCGGGTGGCGAGTCCACCACGATCTGGAAGCTGTCGGCGATATTCGGCCTGGCCGAGCCGCTGCGCAAGCGGATCGGCGCGGGCCTGCCTGTGTTCGGCTCCTGCGCTGGAATGATCATGCTGGCCAGCCGCGTCACGGACGGGATCGACGGCCAGGAGGCGCTGGGCACGATCGACATGACCGTCCGGCGGAACGCATTCGGCCGGCAGGCGGAGTCGTTCGAGAGCGACATCGCGCTGCGCGGCGTGCCTGGCCCGGCGTTCCGCGCGGTGTTCATCCGGGCGCCGTGGGTCGAGGAGGCAGGCCCGGATGTCGGGATCCTGGCAACCGAGCCACGCACGGGTAGGATCGTCGCGGTCCGCCAGGATGCGGCGCTCGCCACCGCGTTCCACCCCGAGCTAACGCCGGACCTGCGCATTCATACTCTCTTCGTCGACATGGTGAGGGAACGATCATGAGCGGCCACTCAAAGTGGGCAACCACCAAGCACAAGAAGGCCGTCGTCGACGCCAAGCGGGGCAAGCTCTTCGCCAAGCTGATCAAGAACGTCGAGGTGGCGGCCCGGACTGGCGGCGGTGACCCGGCCGGCAATCCGACGCTGTACGACGCCATCCAGAAAGCGAAGAAAAACTCGGTCCCCAACGAGAACATCGACCGGGCTGTCCGCCGCGGAGCCGGGCTTGAAGGCGGCGGCGCGACCTACGAGACAGTCACTTACGAGGGATACGCCCCGGGCGGGGTAGCTGTCCTCGTGCAGACGCTCACAGACAACCGGAACCGGGCCGCTGCCGACGTGCGCACCGCGCTCACCCGCAATGGCGGATCGATGGCTGACCCGGGCTCGGTCTCGTACCTGTTCACCCGCAAGGGCGTGGTGATCGTGCCCAAGGCGGGCGGCGTTAGCGAGGACGACGTGCTTACTGCGGTCCTGGATGCCGGGGCTGAGGAGGTCGACGACCTCGGCGAGTCGTTCGAGGTGGTCAGCGAGGCTCACGACCTGGTCCCGGTGCGTAAGGCACTGCAGGATGCCGGGATCGACTACGAGTCCGCGGAGGCCGCGTTCCTCCCCTCGGTCGAGGTGCCGCTCGACCAGGACCACGCCCGGCGGGTATTCCGGCTCATCGAGGCCCTCGAGGACTCCGACGACGTGCAGGACGTCTACGCCAACTACTCGGTCTCCGACGAGATCATGGAGAGCCTGGCCGACTGAGCGGCTGCGCGGGCGGGCGACACGCCGGAGGCGGTTGCGGCGCCGGCCACGCCCGGCCGGTAAGGTCACCTCCGAACAGATGTTCGTCAGCTGCGGGCGTGACCGGGATGGTGTGCGATGCGGGTGCTCGGCGTCGATCCAGGTCTCACCCGCTGCGGGTTCGGGGTCATCGAAGGCGAGCCAGGGCGGAGGCTGACGCTGGTGGCCACCGGCGTCGTGAGCACGAGCGCCGCCGACGAGATCGGGCTGCGGCTGCTCGCCCTGGAGGAACAGGTCGAGCAGTGGCTCACGGATTACCGGCCGGACGCTGTCGCTGTCGAGCGGGTCTTCAGCCAGCACAACGTGCGCACGGTGATGGGCACGGCGCAGGCGGGGGCGGTTGCGATCGTGTGCTCGGCCCGCCGCGGGCTGCCGGTGGCGACACACACGCCGAGTGAGGTCAAGGCCGCGGTGACCGGCAGCGGTCGGGCCGGCAAGGCCCAGGTCACCCAGATGGTGACCCGGCTGCTCGCGATGGCGGACCCCCCACGGCCAGCGGACTCGGCCGACGCCCTTGCCCTGGCCATCTGCCACCTGTGGCGCGGCGCGGCCCAGCGTCGCCTCGCCGCCGCCGTGGCCGCCTCATCCGCCGAACGGAGGCTCACATGATCGCCCACCTGGACGGGACCGTGTCCGCGGTGGCCCCCGATGGCGCAGTGATCGACGTCGGGGGAGTCGGGCTGCTCGTCCAGTGCACCCCAACCACACTGGCCGGGCTCCGCGCCGGGGAGCGCGCACGGGTGGCCACCTCGCTGGTCGTCCGTGAGGACTCACTCACCCTGTATGGCTTCGCTGGCGAGGACGAGCGGAACACTTTCGAGCTGCTGCAGACCGCCAGCGGGGTCGGGCCGAGGCTGGCGCTCGCGATCCTGGCCTCGCTCACCCCCGAGGCGCTGCGGCGCGCGGTGGCCGCCGAGGACCTGGCGGTGCTGACCACGGTGCCCGGTATAGGCCGGAAAGGGGCACAACGTATAGTTCTTGAGCTCGCCGGCAGGCTTGGCCCGCCCGGCGACACCGCGGATTCTCCCGGCCTGCGCGCGGGCGCAGCGCCAGGCCCTGCCTCCTGGCGGGACCAGGTGCGGGCAGCCCTGGTGAGCCTGGGCTGGCAGGGGCGGGAGGCTGATCAGGCGATCGCGGCGATCGAGCCGCAGCTTGACGGGCAGGCCTCCGGTGGCGATGTCGACGTGCCCACGGCGCTCAAGGCCGCACTTCAGCTGCTGGGGCGGGCGTGACCAGCCCAGAGTCTCCCGGCGAGGGCCCGCGTGGAAGCGGGCCTGCTGACATGCAGGAGCGGGTGGTGTCCGGGGTCGCGGACGCCGACGACCGGGCGGTCGAAACCGCACTGCGGCCGAAGCGGCTGAGCGAGCTGGTCGGCCAGGTTCGCGTGCGGGAGCAGCTGTCGCTGATCCTGGAAGGAGCGCTGCGCCGCGGCAGGCCCCCGGACCACGTGCTGATCTCGGGCCCGCCGGGCCTCGGCAAGACCACGATCGCGATGATCATC
Source organism: uncultured Actinomycetota bacterium (assembly GCA_963815375.1). Lineage (GTDB taxonomy): Bacteria > Actinomycetota > Actinomycetes > Streptosporangiales > Streptosporangiaceae > JASHPR01. The sequence continues at coordinate 59,501 of CAWFGX010000004.1, forward strand.
GCCGCCGAGCTCGGCGCGCCGCTGCGGATCACCAGTGGCCCGGCGATCGAGCGGGCCGGCGACCTGGCTGCCGTGCTGTCCACGCTGAGCCCAGGTGAGGTGGTGTTCATCGACGAGATCCACCGGGTGGCCCGGCCGGCCGAGGAGATGCTGTACCTCGCGATGGAGGACTTCCGGGTGGACGTAGTGATCGGCAAGGGTCCCGGGGCCACCGCGATCCCCCTGGAGATCGCGCCGTTCACGCTGGTCGGCGCGACCACGCGGGCCGGCCTGCTGCCCGCGCCGCTGCGCGACAGGTTCGGCTTCACCGCGCATCTGGACTTCTACGGGACAGACGAGCTCGGGATCATCGTGCGCCGGTCAGCCGGGCTCCTCGGGGTGGCCCTGCGTGATGACGGCGCCGAAGAGATCGCGGCCCGCTCTCGGGGCACCCCGCGGATCGCGAACCGGCTGCTGCGCCGGGTGCGCGACTACGCCGAGGTCCGCGGCGACGGCGTAGTGAACCGGGCGGTCGCCCGGGCCGCGCTGGAGCTGTACGAAGTGGACGACGCTGGCCTGGACCGGCTGGACCGGGCAGTCCTGTCCGCTCTCGTCCGCAAGTTCAGCGGCGGCCCCGTGGGCCTGTCCACGCTGGCGGTGGCCGTGGGTGAGGAAGCGGAGACAGTCGAGGTCGTGGTCGAGCCGTTCCTGGTCCGGGCCGGCCTGATGGCGCGGACTCCCCGTGGCCGGGTCGCGACCCCCGCGGCCTGGGAATTCCTCGGCCTGGACCCGCTGACCGCCGCCGGACCTGGGCAGTCTTCAACCCTGTTCGACTGACCTCTGCCCGCGGTTGCCCCAGTAAGGGCGGCCGGGGTGTCACTATCACCCCTAAGACGCCGTAGCCTGTTGGTGCGCCCAGAGCGCGCAGCTACACTGCGGCAGTTGGCCCACGCCAGCCCCCCGGCCGGTGTTGGCCCCTGACGCCGACGCGGTACCAGGGCCGGTAACGCCGGGCCACCGCGCCATCAACTGGAAGGATGCCCGCGATGGGCCACATGATTATCGCCGCCTCGTCGAAGGCGTCGTCGAGTTCTAGCTCCAGCTTCCTGCCGATCCTGCTCATCATCGTGGTGATGGTCGCGATCTACTGGACGATGAGCCGGCGGAACAGGGCCCGCCAGGCCGCGCAGATGAACACTGGCCTGGTACCGGGACAGCCGGTGCGGACCACAAGCGGGATGTACGGCACGGTTTCCTCGGTGGAGGGCGACGATGTCCTGGTCGAAGTGCACCCCGGCGTCCACGTCCGGATGATGAAGCGCGCCGTGGTGCCGGTCCCCGGAAGCGGCCCGACCATGAACGGCAGCTCTCCCCGGGCTGAGTCCCCGGCAGACGACGCCGATGACGTCGATGACGTCGAGGACAGCCACACCGAGGACAGTGCCAGCTCTGACGACAGCGCAGCCGACGAGGCTAGTGCCGACGACCTGAGCTCGAAGGATCGCAAACTCTAGCGGAGCCGCGGCGCCCGATCACGCTAAGGACAGGCAACAGTGGCACCCCCTACCAGCACGGCACCCCGGCCGGGCCGCATGCTCATCTCACTGGTCCTACTGGTCGTCATCATGCTGCTCGGCATCGTCGGGAGCTCTCTGATCTCGCCGTCGGCCTGGCACAAGCATTTCAAGGTCACCCTCGGCCTCGACCTCACCAGCGGCACCTCGGCGACGTACCGCGGAAACCAGCCCGCCTCGATGTCCGACCAGCGAGTTCGCCTCGGCGATGAGCACCGCTGTGACAATCATGAACAACCGGGTCAACGGCGCCGGATTCACCGGCGCTACCGTGGTCCCGCAGGGCGGCAAACTGATCAACGTGACCGTGCCGAGCAAGCAGGCACAGCAGGTGCAGGACCTAGTCGGCACCACTGCCCAGCTGCGGTTCCGCCAGGTGCTGCTGGTGTCGAGCAACTACGCCACGTCGGCTTCGCCGACGCCGACCCCGACGCCCACCCCGTCGGCCAGCTCCTCAGCGTCGCCCAAGGCCAGTCCGTCGCCGACTCCCTCGTCAAATGCTCTGGGGGCAAGCGGCTCGGGCTCGGCTGGTCACGGCATGTCGGTCAGTGCGAGCAGGCTGGGCGCTGCGGCTCCCAAGCCGCAGGCGAGCCCCTCGCCAACCGCCTCAGGCGAGCCCGTCGCCAAGTCCCTCACCGTCAGCGGGCCAGCTCGCCACGACGACCGACCCGTCGGCCTCGGGTGACGCGAGCATGCTCACCGCCGCGACCAAGGCTGATTTCGACAAGCTGAACTGCGCCGACAAGAACTGGCAGACGAAGGTCTACGGCGGCAATTCCGCCAACTACGACAACCCGAAATCCCAGATCGTCACCTGCTATAGACAGGACGGGACAGCCGGTACAGAAGTACGCGCTGGCCACGTCGACGGTCACCGGCGACATGCTCAAGAACGGCGGTGCGTCCTCACAGCTGCAGAGCAACGGCAACTGGTGGGTCAACCTCACCTTCAACGCCGAGGGCACCAAGGCGTTCGGCCAGCTCAGCACCACGATGTATGACAAGTACTACGACGCCAGCACGTCGCAGCCGACGAGCGAGCTGGACTATTTCGCGATCGTGCTGGACGGCATGCCCCAGTCGGTCGCTTTCATGGCGGCGATACTCGACCAGGGGACAGCGACGATCCGGGGCCAGTACACCCAGAGCCAGGCCAACCAGCTGGTCAACGTCCTGAACTACGGCGCGCTCCCGCTGACCTTCACTCCGGTGTCGGTCAAGTCGATCACGCCGCAGGTCGGCTCGAACCAGCTGCACGCGGGCCTGATCGCAGCGGGGTTCGGGCTGTTCCTCGTGGTGTGCTACTCGTTCCTGTACTACCGGGGCCTGGGGATTGTGTCGGTGTCCAGCCTGGCTATCGCGGCGCTGCTGTCGTACCTGTCAGTCGTGCTGCTCTCCAAATACGAGGACTTCGCGCTTGACCTGGCCGGCATCGCGGGTCTGATCGTCGCGATCGGAATCACCGCGGACTCGTTCGTGGTGTTCTTCGAGCGATTGCGTGATGAGGTCAGGGAAGGCACGGCCGGCAGCCTGCGGACAGCGGTAGAACGCGGCTGGGTACGGGCCCGGCGCACGATCCTGGTTTCCGACACGGTGTCGTTTATCGCCGCCGCGCTGCTGTGGAAGCTCGCGATCGGCGACGTCAAGGACTTCGGCTTCACGCTCGGCCTGACCACGCTCGTCGACATCATCGTCGTGTTCCTGTTCACCAAGCCGATGGTCTCGCTGCTGGCCCGGACCAGGTTCTTCGGCGGCGGCCACCGGCTGTCCGGGCTTGACCCGGCCCGGCTGGGCGCGCGCACGCCCTGGCGAGGGAGCAGACGCACTGTCCGCAGGCCGGCGGCCGGGCGGGCCGGCGGGGCCGCCGCCAGCGGGACGGTGCCGCCAGCGCAGACCCGGACCAACCCGAAGGAGGCGTGATGTCCCGGCTCGGCAGCATCGGCAGCATCGCCGGCCGGCTGTACCGCGGCGACGTCTCCTTCGACTTCGTCTCCAGGAAGAAGCTCTGGTTCATGATCTCCGGGGCGATCCTGGTGATCAGCCTCGCCGCCGTGCTCTTCAACGGGCTGAACTTCAGCGTGGACTTCAAGGGCGGGTCGGTCTTCCAGTTCAGCGCCCCCAGCGCGAACACGACGCAGATCGCCTCGGTAGTGAAGAGCGCCGGTGGCGGCGACGACCCGGTGGTCCAGCAGCTGAGGCAATTCGGATCGAACAAAACCGAATGGCAGGTGCAGACCACGCAGCTCACGCCGAGCCGGGAGATCACGGTCCAGGACGCCCTCGCCAGCAACCTGCACGTGGCTGGCGGCCCGAACCAGATCGCCGTGACCTTCGTCGGGCCAAGCTGGGGCACGCAGATCTCGGACAAGGCGTATCAGGCGCTGATCGCGTTCCTGATCGTGATCGTGATCTACCTGTCGATCGCGTTCGAATGGCGGATGGCGGTCGCCGCGTTCGTCGCGCTGGCGCACGACATCGTGATCACCATCGGTGTCTACGCGCTTGCCGGGTTCCAGGTGAGCCCGGCGACGGTGATCGGCCTGCTCACGATCCTCGGCTACTCCCTGTACGACACCGTCGTGGTGTTCGACAAGGTGCGGGAGAACACAGCGGGCCTCCTCGGCACCAACAAGAGCACCTACAGCCAGGCCGCCAACCTCGCGCTGAACCAGACCCTGGTCCGGTCCATTAACACCTCGCTGATAGCGCTGCTGCCGGTCACGGCGATCCTGGTGGTCGGCACGACCGTCATCGGGACCGGTGAGCTGCCTGACCTGGGCCTGGTGCTGTTCGTCGGCATGCTCTCCGGCACCTACTCGTCGATCTTCATCGCGACCCCGGTTCTCACGCTGCTGAAGGAGCGCCAGAAGGCCTACCAGCAGCTGGCCAAGCGAGTGAATCTGCGCGCTTCGGGCGGGCGCGCGGCGCAGCGGGCCCGGGCCCGGGAGGAGAAGGCCGCAGCCGTCGCCGGGCAGCGCGGCTCCGATTCCTCCTCCGGTCAGCGGCCGGGCGCCGCACCCGACACCGCGCCGGGTGGGGTTGGCGCCTCAGGGACCGAACCCGTATCCCGCCCGGGCGCCCCGTCTGGGCTTGGGCCTGTCTCCGGGCCGGGTACCGTCTCCGGCTCTGACGACGATGACTTCGACGAGGCGGCGGCCGAGGATGGCGTCGCGGATGACGGGCCCGAGCCGGTCACCGCAGCCAGGGCCGCCGGCGGTTCGGCCCCACGGGGGGCCTCCGGGGCCAGGCCAGGCCCACGCCAGCAGCGCCGAAGCGGTCCTCCCCGGCGCCGCCCGGCGGGCAAGAAAAAGCGCCGGTAGGCCGGGGTGACCGACGGGCGCGAGGCGTCAGCTGAGCCGGATCTCGCCGAGCTCATCAGCGCCAGGATCCGTGACGTCGCGGACTACCCGAAGCCCGGGATCATGTTCAAGGACATCACCCCGCTGCTGGCCGACGGCAGCGCCTTCGCCGCTGTGGTGGCCGCGCTGGCGGATGGCAACGGCGGAAGCGGGCCGGGCCGCATCGACAAAGTCGCCGGGATCGAGGCCCGCGGGTTTATTTTCGCCGCCCCGGCCGCTCTCAAGCTCGGCGCTGGCTTCGTGCCAGTCCGCAAGCAGGGCAAACTGCCAGCTGCGACGTATGCCGAGTCGTATCAGCTGGAGTACGGCACCGCCACCATCGAGATGCACTCCGATGCGCTCAGCCCCGGCGAGCGGGTGCTGATCATCGACGATGTCCTCGCCACTGGCGGGACCGCGAGCGCCACCGCCCGGCTGATCCGCCGCAGTGGTGCGGAGGTTGCCGGAATCGCTGTCGTTGTTGAGCTCGGCTTCCTCGGTGGCCGCGCCAGCCTGCCCGGCCTGGAGGTTCGCTCGCTGGTTGCCACGTAACACAGTGGACGCTCGCCCATGGCATCGCCGCCCGTCGATAGACTAGTTACCTCGACGGACGTGAGGAGCGCATGTGGCCGGTGACGTAGTAACGGCCAGGGCGGCCGAGACTGACGTCACTCAGGCCGCTGAAGCCGATGCCAGGCAGCGGCAGCAGGCCGGGCCCGAGCAGCCGTCAGCCCCTCTGGGCGAGGACACCCCGCCCAGCACCACCGTGTCTAGCGCCACCGGGCCTGGCACCACTACTGAGGCCCAGGACACTCCAGACGGCTCCGAGCACAAAACCGCCGCGACCGGCACGAAGGGGACCGGGCCCGGCGGCGCAGCGGACGGCCCGACGTCCGGGCGCACCCGCCATACGCCGCTGCCCGCGCGCGGAACGCGCGGCAGCGTCCTGCCGAGCCGCGGAGCCCGTAGTGTGCTGCCCGTCCGGGTCACCCCATCGGGCGACACCGGCATCGCGGTCCGCCGGCGGCTGGCCAGACTCGGAGCCCCGCGTAACGGCGGCGCTAACCCCGTGCTCGAGCCCCTGCTCAAGACAGCCCGCGCAACGCACCCAAAAATCGACGTGCGGCTGATCGAGCGCTCCTATGACGTCGCGGCGCACCAGCACGCTGGTCAGCTGCGCAAGAGCGGCGACCCGTACATCACTCACCCGCTCGCCGTCGCCACCATCCTTGCCGAGCTGGGCATGAACCACGAGACGCTCTGCGCTGCCCTGCTGCACGACACCATTGAGGACACCGACTACACGCTCGCCGAACTTCGCCGCGACTTCGGCGACGACATCACCTCCCTCGTCGACGGGGTGACCAAGCTCGACAAGGTCAAGTACGGCGACGCCGCCCAGGCCGAGACCGTCCGCAAGATGGTGGTCGCGATGTCCCGCGACATCAGGGTCCTGGTGATCAAGCTCGCGGACCGGCTGCACAACATGCGGACGCTGCGCTACCTGCCGCGTGAAAAGCAGGAGCAGAAGTCACGCGAGGTTCTTGAAATTTTCGCGCCGCTGGCGCACCGGCTCGGGATGAACACGGTCAAGTGGGAACTCGAGGACCTTGCGTTCTCGACCCTGTTCCCGAAGCGGTACGACGAGATTGCCCGGCTGGTGTCCGAGCGCGCGCCGCGCCGCGACGTCTTCCTGCAGGAGGTCATCGAGCACGTCCAGACCGACCTGCGCGAGGCGAAGATCAAGGCGCGTGTGACCGGCCGCCCGAAGCACTACTACTCGGTCTACCAGAAGATGATTGCCAGGAATGTCGGCTTCGATGATATTTATGACCTGGTTGGCATCCGCGTCCTGGTCGACTCGGTCCGGGACTGCTATGCGGCGCTCGGCATCGTGCACGCCCGGTGGAACCCGGTTCCCGGCCGGTTCAAGGACTACATCGCGATGCCGAAGTTCAACCTGTACCAGTCGCTGCACACCACGGTGATCGGGCCCGAGGGCAAGCCCGTCGAGCTGCAGATCAGGACCTGGGGCATGCACAGGCGGGCAGAGTACGGCGTCGCAGCCCACTGGAAGTACAAGGAAGAGGTGACCGCCGGAGGCCGCGGCACCTCCGACATGGCCTGGCTGCGGCAGCTGGTGGACTGGCAGCGGGAGACCGCCGACCCGGCCGAATTCCTCGACTCGCTCCGGTTCGACCTGGGCGCGGCCGAGGTCTATGTGTTCACGCCGCGCGGCGAGGTGATCGCTCTGCCGCAGGGTGCCTCACCGGTGGACTTCGCGTACGCGATCCACACCGAGGTGGGCCACAGGACGATCGGCGCGCGGGTCAACGGGCGCCTGGTGGCCCTGGAGAGCTCACTCAGCAACGGCGACACCGTGGAGATCTTCACCTCCAAGGCCCAGGACGCCGGGCCCAGCCGGGACTGGCTGCAGTTCGTCAAGAGCGCCCGCGCCAGGAACAAGATCAGGCACTGGTTCTCCAAGGAGCGCCGGGAGGCGGCCGCCGAGACCGGCAAGGCGGCGATCGCCCGGGCCATGCGCAAGCAGGGACTGCCGCTGCAGCGGCTGGCCACCGCGGACGCCCTTCTCGCGATCGCCCACGAACTCCGTTACGCGGACCTCTCATCGCTGTACGCGGCTATCGGCGAAGGCCACGTCAGCGCACAGTCAGTTGTCGCCAAGCTCGTCAGGTCCGCTGGGGGGATTCCCGGGGCCCAGGAGGACCTGGACGAGTCGACCCTGCCCACCCGAGCCCCCAGGCCGCTTCCGGCCGGGGACTCGGGTGTCGTGGTCGAGGGCGCCGCCGACGTGTGGGCGCGGCTGTCCAAGTGCTGCACGCCAATGCCCGGGGATTCCATCACCGGCTTCGTCACCCGCGGCAACGGCGTTTCCGTGCACCGGGCCGACTGTGTCAACCTGGGCCACCTGGTCCAGTCCGAACCAGAGCGGATGGTCTCGGTGCACTTTTCGCCGCGGGAAGGCTCGCAGTTCCTCGTCGCGATCCAGACCGAGGCGCTTGACCGCACCGGCTTGCTGTCCGACGTGACCCGGGCCATCTCCGACCAGCACGTCAACATCCTGTCGGCGTCGGTGACCACCACCAGGGACCGGGTCGCCGTCAGCAGGTTCACCTTCGAGATGGGCGACCCCAAGCACCTGGGCCACGTGCTCCGCGCGGTCCGCTCCGTCGACGGCGTCTACGACGTCTACCGCGTCACAAATTAATTCGGGGGGACGACCCCCCAGACCCCCCCGCGTGCCATCCGCTCGGGCCAGCCTCCGGCCGGCCGTCGCGGCTGGCCCCGGCCTCCCGGCCGGGTTTCTCGGGCGGAGGCGCGAGGCAAGCACAACGCTTTAACTGGACAGCTCGGCCAGGGTGCGCTCGGCTTCGGCCAGCCAGGACCGCCGCGCAGCCAGCGCTTCCTCGGCACGCTCCTGTGCCCGCGTGTCACCAGTCTCCTGCGCCCGCGAGAGCTGGCCCTCGAGCTGGCTGATCGCCGAGCGGATCTGCTCCACCGTGCCGCGGGCCCGGGACAGGGCCTCGGGATTCGAGCGGCGCCAGTGCGAGTCTTCGGCGCGCCGCACGGCCTCCTCAATCCGGCGCAGGCCGCTCTCCAGCCGTTCGTGCGCCTCCCGCGGCACGCCTCCGGCCTGCTCCCACCGCTCCTGGATGCTGCGGAGCGCCGTGCGGGCCGCGCGCGGATCCGTGACCGGCACCAGGCGCTCAGCCTCGGAAAGCAGGCGCGTCTTGACACCGGCGTGCTCTCGCAGTTCAGATTCCTTGGCGTGCAGAGCCGTCGACCGCGCCTGGAAGAAGCTGTCCTGGGCCGTCTTGAACCGGCTCCAGAGCTCCTCCTCCGCCGCCCGGTCGGCCCGGCCAGCCTCTTTCCACGACCGCATCAGCTCGCGGAAGGCCGAGGCCGTCGGCCCCCAGTCAGTCGATGACGCCAGCGCCTCCGCGTCGCCGGCCAGCTTCTCCTTGCGTTCCTGCGCCGACTCGCGTTCCTCCTCAAGCCCGGCGAAGTACGCCTTACGGCGCTTGGTGAAGGCGTTGCGGGCTGCGGACAGCCGCTTCCACAGGGCCGTCTCGGTTGCCCGGTCCCCACGAGGTGCTGCCTTCCACTCCTCGAGGAGTTCCCGCATCCGCTCGCCGCTGATCTTCCAGTGCGTGGCGTCGGTCGCGATCCGCTCGGCTTCGGCGACGATCTCCTCCCTGACCTCCTGCGCCCGGGTTCGTGCCTCTTCCCGCGCGGCCTTGTGCTCCTCGCGCCGGTGATCCACCAGGCCGGTCATTGCTTCCAGCCGGGCGCGCAGCCCGTCGAGGTCGCCGACTGCGCGTGCGTCGGCCACCGCGGCGAGCAGGCGTGTGATCGTGTGCTGAGCCTGGGAGGGGGAGAGGTCCGTGGTCGACATCCGCTGCTCGAGCAGGCTGACTTCCGTCTCCAGCGCGGCGAACTTCCGCTCGAAGAAGGCGAGGGCCTCGTCGGGGCTGCCAGCCTGCCACGAGCCGACCACACGCTCGCCATCGGCGGTACGCACGTAGACGGTGCCGTCATCGGCCACCCTGCCCCACGCATCCGTGCTCACCGCGAACCTCCTGCTTCAGTACCTGGCTCCGTCACCGCCGCGGTCAGGTCTTCTCGATGATCACTTTCTCGATCTGGACCTTCTCTTTGGGTGCGCCGTCGCCGGTGCCGTTGGCGTTGTTGCTGCCCGCCTTGGCCACGTTCTGGATGATATTTAGTCCGCTGACAATCGTGCCAAACGGCGTGTAGTTGGGCTGCAGCGTCGAGTTCTTGTACACGAGGAAGAACTGGCTGCCGTTGGTATTCGCCCCGGAGTTGGCCATGGCTACGGTGCCTTGCTTGTACGTGGCGCCCTTGAGGTTCTCGTCGTGGAACTTGTAGCCGGGCCCGCCGCTGCCGGTCCCGGTCGGGTCACCGCATTGCAGCACGGACAGCGAGCTGACGGTGGTCAGCCGGTGGCACGGGGTGTTGTTGAAGTAAGACTGATCAGCGAGGCTCATAAAAGAGTTCACGGTGCAAGTCGCCTTGCTGTTCAGCAGGTTGATCACGATGCTGCCGCGGTTGGTTTTGATGGTCGCCTGGTAAGTGGCAGAGGGGTCCGCCGTTGAAGGCGGCAAGTTGACCTTGCGCACGGCCGTACCGCTCTTTGTGTAGGTGCAGTGCTCCGAGGGCGCGGCCAGGGACCGGGCAGCTACTACGACACCGCCGACGCCGAGGACGACCACGACGACGGCGATGCCGCTGACGAGCGTCCACCGCCGCGTCCGCCGGGTTCGGTGTGCCTGCCGGACCAGCCGGCGCTGGTAGCGTTCCCTGGCTAGCCTGCGCTGGCGCTCCTTCTTTCCCGCCACCCTTACGGTCCTCCCGCGGCATTGGTCACCTGATCAGCGAAACTTCGCGAATCGTACCTGTGCGCAACCAGTATGTGTGCGAGTGTTACCCGTTCGCCGCACCAACTGCATCCTGTCCGTGTCCTGAACGGGCCGACGGTACACCCCCGGTAGCCTGAGACTCACGCCGCCAATGTCCCGCTGAGGAGGCTATTCATGCTTGTCGCCGGGTTTCCGGCTGGCTCGTTCGCCGCGAACTGCTACCTCGTCGCGGCCGCGCCGGGGGAGCAGTGCCTGATCATCGATCCGGGCGAGGACGCGGCGGCCGGCATTGAGGAAATTGCAGAACGCTACCGGCTCCAGCCCGCGGCGGTCCTGCTCACCCACGGGCATATCGACCACATCTGGTCGGTCGCCCCGGTATGCGGCGCCAGGGGCATCCCTGCTTACATTCACCCCAGCGACCGGGCCCTGCTGTCCGACCCGGCCCGCGGGTTCCCTCTGGGCCCCGGGCAGCAGCTGTTCGGCGGGCTCGCCTTCACTGAGCCCGACGACGTCCGGGAACTAACTGACGCCGCAGAGCTCGACCTGGCCGGAGTCCGCGTCGTGGTCGACCACGCACCCGGGCACACGCAAGGATCTGTGACCTTCCGGCTGCCCGCCGCTGAGGCCGAGCCGGGCACGCTGTTCAGCGGCGACCTGCTGTTCGCCGGGTCGATCGGCCGGACCGACCTGCCGGGCGGCGACCACGCGACGATCCTGGAGAGCCTGGCCCGGGTCTGCCTTCCGCTCCCGGACGAGACCATGGTGTTCGCCGGGCACGGACCGCAGACCACCATTGGCACCGAGCGGCGGAGCAACCCGTTCCTGGCCGGGCTGACCGCGCCCGCGGGGCAGGATCCGTCGTCCGCCGCAGGCCCGGCCGCGCCTCCGCGCACCGGCCTGTAAGGACCGGCACGCTGGCCCGCAGAGATCATCAGCCAGACAGCGAGGGAGTATCCAGCGGCGTCCAGCCGACGATTGTCTTCTGGACGGTGATAGCCGCGTCAGCGCTGGTGTATCCGGGGATCTCCGCCGCCAGGCGGCAGCGTCTTTCTCGGTGTTGGCACCGGCGACCAGGTCTACAACGCACTGCCCGTGCGCTGACGCACCCGGCTGTCAGCCCAGCAGCCGGGCGGTGTCCAGATCGACCCTGAACGGCTCGGGCAGCTGCAGCGACTTACCGGCGGTGGCCATCTGGCGCCGCCGGTAGCCGCGCTCATCGGGCTCGCTGAACAGGCTGACCGCAGCCGGGCCGGCGAACCGGTCGATCATCAGGTACAGCGGCACGCCGCCCTGGGCATACGCGCGCGGCTTGACCTCCCGGTCCCGGCGGCGGCCCGGTCACCTCGACGGTACGCCGCCGGGCGGGTCCCGGCCTGACCGCAACGTAGCGCCGGGCGCTGACAGGACGGCTGACCTGGCGGCACGGCCGGATACTGTCGAGATGTGGCCAGAACACAGCCAGGGCAGCGGGACAGTCTCTTCGACGGGGCTGCCGACGAAGCCGCTGCCGCTGCCGCGCCGCTGGCCGTCCGGATGCGGCCGCGGACCCTGGACGAGGTCGTCGGCCAGGACCACCTGACCGGCGCTGGGTCGCCGCTGCGCAAGCTCGCCGAGCAGGACGCCCCGATGTCACTGCTGCTCTGGGGGCCGCCAGGGACCGGGAAGACAACCTTGGCCTACGTGGTGAGCCAGGTGACGCGGCGCAGGTTCGTCGAACTGTCCGCAGTGTCCGCGGGGGTCAAGGACGTGCGGGCGGCCATCGACGCGGCCCGCACCGAGCTCGGGCTGACCGGCAACCAGACGGTGCTGTTCATCGACGAGGTGCACAGGTTCAACAAGGCGCAGCAGGACGCACTGCTGCCTGCCGTGGAGAACCGGTGGGTGTCGTTCATCGGAGCCACCACAGAGAACCCCTCGTTCTCGGTGGTCGGTCCGCTGATGTCCCGGTCGCTGCTGCTCACCCTGCAGCCTCTCGGCGACGACGACATGCGTACGGTCATCGCCCGTGCACTCGCCGACGAGCGCGGCCTGGACGGCGCGGTGACCCTGGGCGCCGGGGTGACCGAGCAGCTCATCCGGGTCGCCGGAGGAGATGCCAGGCGGGCACTGACTTACCTGGAGGCAGCGGCGCTTGGCCTGCCGCCCGGCGCGGTCATAGACCTGCCCGGGCTGGAGCGAGCGGTGGACCGGGCGGCCGTGCGCTACGACCGGGACGGAGACCAGCACTACGACGTCATCAGCGCGTTCATCAAGAGCATCCGGGGCAGCGACGCGGACGCGGCGCTGCACTACCTGGCTCGGATGATCGAGGCGGGCGAGGATCCCCGGTATATCGCCCGGCGGCTGATCGTGCACGCCAGCGAGGACGTCGGGATGGCCGACCCGTCAGCGCTGCCGGTGGCCGTCGCCGCGGCGCAGGCCGTCGAGTTCGTCGGGCTGCCGGAGGCCAGGATCAACCTCGCCCAGGCGGTGATCCACCTGTCCCTGGCGCCGAAGTCCAACTCGGTGATCAGGGCGATCGGCGCCGCTGCTGAGGACGTCCGGGCCGGGCTGTCCGGATCGGTGCCACCGCACTTGCGCGACGCGCACTACCCCGGCGCGGCGCGGCTCGGCCATGGGCGCGGCTACGTCTACCCGCACGACTACCCCGAAGGGATCGTGCCGCAGGACTACGCTCCGGCGCAGGTCGCCGGCCGCGCAGTACTACCAGCCGTCCAGGCACGGTGCCGAGTCGAGGTACGCGGACCGCTCCGAGAAGATCAGGGAGATCCTCGGGCGCAGTGAGAACCGCGGCGGCGACGCGGGAGATGAGCACGCCGCCAGCAGTGACGTGTGACGGGGCGTGGCAAGGGAGTGCCGGACCCCGCCTCAGCCCGGGGACGGTCCGGACCGGCCAGAGCGTGGCGGCTCCCGGGCCCCGCAAACCGGCCACGCGATAGGGTCGGGCAGATGACGGGCCAGCGGCTGCGGCACAAGACCGGGCGCCGGTGAGCGCGGCCGGGCTGGCGGCGCTGATCGCCGCCGGCTTTTCGCTGTGGGAATGGCCGCCGCGATCTACGTGCTGCTCCGGCTGGCCGGGCTGATCTCCGCGGCCACCCGGACGCTGACGGACTACCACAGTCACGCCAGCGCCCTGATCGAGCAGGCCAGCTCGGCAGTTGACCGGGCTCATGAGCAGCTGGCAAGGACCGACGCGGTGACCGCCAGCATGGACGAGGTCACCGCGAACATGGCTGAGCTGTCCGGGCACGTCTCGGCGCTGGCCGGCCTGGCCAGAGGGATCTCGGCCGGGTTCGGGACCCCGCTGCTGCGGCTGTCCGCGCTGGTATTCGGCGTCCGCCGGGCGCTGGCACTGCGTAGCGCGCCCCGGCGCAGGAGTGCACTGCCCAAGCAGCCAGCGGTGCCGGAACGGGCGCCCTCGCAGCAAGCGCTGCCGCGGCCAGCAGTGTCACAAGAAGCAGTGCGGCGACCGGCAGTGCCACGACGGGCGCAAGCCCGGGGGAGGCGATGATGCGGCGGCTGTTCTGGGCAAGCGCCGGCGCCGTGGCCGGCGTGGTCGGCTACCGCAAGGTCAGCCGGCTGGCGCGGACCGTCCGGGCGGGCGATGCCGTGTCGTTCGCCCGTGACGTGCGGCGGGGCATGGATCTGTACCTTGAGCGCTACCAGGAGCTGGCAGGCCCTACTCTCATAGGGCAGCGCGCCCGCGCCCGCCGCCCATCCAAGGGCAGCGCCGGCGATACAGGTCAAGGGCGCGCGGATACCCACGCGTCAACAATGCGAAGGATGGCCGTTGATGGAGTCGGCAGAGATCGCCCGCCGTTTCCTTAACTATTTCTCTCAGGCCGGGCACACGGTGGTCCCGTCGGCCAGCCTGGTCGCCGACGACCCGACACTGCTGCTGGTCAACGCCGGGATGGTCCCGTTCAAGCCGTATTTCCTCGGCCAGCTGGCGCCGCCGTTCCGCAGGGCGACCAGCTGCCAGAAGTGCGTTCGGACTCCTGATATCGACGAGGTCGGCAAGACGACGCGGCACGCGACGTTTTTCCAGATGCTGGGGAACTTCTCGTTTGGGGACTACTTCAAGGAGCAGGCGATCCCGTTTGCCTGGGAACTGCTGACGGCGCCGGAATCCGACGGCGGTTTCGGCTTCCCGGAGAGCCTGGCTCTGGGTGACGGTTTTCACCGACGATGACGAGGCGGCCAAGCTCTGGCACGACCAGGTCGGCGTGCCCGAGGACCGGATCCAGCGCCGCGGCCTGGCCGACAACTACTGGCACATGGGTGTCCCTGGTCCGGGCGGGCCCTGCTCGGAGATCTACTACGACCGGGGCCCGGAGTACGGGCGCGAGGGCGGCCCTGTCGCAGACGAGGACCGCTACCTCGAGGTCTGGAACCTGGTCTTCATGCAGGAGCAGCTCAGCGTGGTGCGCACGAAGGTCGACTTCGACGTCTCCGGCGGCCTGCCGACCCGCAACATCGACACCGGGATGGGCCTGGAGCGGATGGCCGCCCTGCTGCAGGGCGTGGACAACATCTACGAGATCGACACCACATGGAAGGTGCTCGACCGCGCGGCTGATCTGACCGAGCAGCGGTACGGCCGGGACGACCGGACGGACATCGCGCTGCGCGTGGTCGCTGATCACGTGCGGACGGCTGTGATGCTGGTGGCCGACGGCGTCGTGCCGTCGAACGAGGCGCGCGGCTATGTGCTGCGCCGGATCCTCCGCCGCAGTGTGCGCAACCTCCGGCTGCTCTCGGGGGCCCAGCGCGGCGGGGCCGGCGGCAGCCAGGGTCGCGGCGGGGAAGACGAGCGCTACCTGCACGACCTTTCCGTGGTGGCGATCAGCGCCCTTGGCGACCAGTACCCGGAGCTTGTCCGCGACGCACCGCACATCCACACGGTGATCGACGCCGAGGAGGCGGCTTTCCTGTCCACGCTGCGCACCGGCAGCGCGATCTTCGACGTCGCTGTCGAGGACATCAGGCGCGGCGGCGGCGGCACCATCCGCGGCGAGCAGGCGTTCCAGCTCCACGACACCTACGGGTTCCCGATCGACCTGACCCTTGAGATGGCGGCGGAGCAGGGCCTGTCGGTCGACGAGGACGAGTTCCGCAGGCTGATGGACGAGCAGCGGCAGCGGGCCAAGCAGGACGCGGCGGTGAAGAAGACCGGCAACGCCGACATCTCGGTGCTCGCGTCGCTGCTCGAGCGGTCCGGGCCGGTCTCGTTCACCGGGTACGACCAGGTGGTGGGCGACGCCGCCGTCACCGGCCTC
Organism: uncultured Actinomycetota bacterium; assembly: GCA_963815375.1. GTDB lineage: Bacteria > Actinomycetota > Actinomycetes > Streptosporangiales > Streptosporangiaceae > JASHPR01. The sequence goes on from CAWFGX010000004.1 coordinate 75,076, forward strand.
CTGGTCGGCGGGGTATCGGTGCCAGCCGCCGGCCAGGGAACCGAGGTCGACGTGCTGCTCGACCGGACCCCGTTCTACGCCGAGGGCGGGGGTCAGCTAGCCGACGCGGGCTGGCTGCGTGCATCGGGCAGCGGTGCCGGGGACGGTGCCGAGATCGAGGTCCTCGACGTCCAGGCGCCCATGCCCGGGCTCATCGTGCACCGCGGCCGGGTCACGGCGGGCGAGATCGTGGTCGGAGCCGCGGTGCACGCAGAGATCGACGTCGACCGGCGCCGCGCGATCTCCAGGTCGCACACTGCCACCCACCTCGTGCACCGCGCGATCCGCGGGGCACTGGGTGAGTCGGCGGCCCAGGCGGGCTCGGAGAACTCGCCAGGCAGGTTCCGGTTCGACTTCACCTCGATGGGCGCGGTGCCGCCGTCGGTCCTCGCCGACGCGGAGGCCGAGGTGAACGAGGTGCTGATCAACGATCTGGCTGTGCGGGCCTTCCACACATCCATCGACGAGGCGCGGGCGATGGGCGCCCTGGCCCTGTTCGGCGAGAAGTACGGCCAGCAGGTCCGGGTCGTCGAAGTCGGTGACTACTCCCGAGAGCTGTGCGGCGGTACCCACGTTGCCCGGTCCGGGCAGCTCGGTCTTGTGAAGATCCTGGGCGAGTCGTCGATCGGCTCCGGTGTGCGGCGCGTCGAAGCGCTCGTGGGCATGGACGCGTTCCGGTTCCTGGCCGCCGAGAGCGTGCTGGTCAGCCAGCTTGCCGAGCAGCTGAAGGCCCGGCGCGAGGAACTGCCAGACCGGATAGCAGGGATTGTGACCCGCCTTCGCGATGCCCAGCGGGACCTGGCGCGGCTGACCTCCGCCCAGCTCCTGGACTCGGCGGCCGATGTCGCCCGGAGCGCGGCCGACGAGGCCGGGGTGTCGTTCGTCGGCCACCGGGTACCCGACGGCACCAGCGCGGACAGCATCCGCAAGCTGGCGATCGACATACGCGGGCGGCTTGCCACCGACCGGCCTGGGGTGGTCGTGGTCGCTGGAGTGCCAGCCGACCGGCCGACCGTCGTGGTGACCGTCAACGACGCTGGCCGGGCGAGCGGCCTCGCCGCCGGAGCGCTGGTGCTGACCGCGTCGGGCGTGCTTGGCGGCCGTGGCGGAGGCAAGGACGACATCGCGCAGGGCGGCGGTGCGCCGCTCGGCAACCAGGCAGACGAGGCAATGGAGGCATCGTTCGGGGCTGTAAGGGAGGCTATTCGGCACGCGATGGGCTCCCGTGGTTTACCGTGAGACTGTGTCGCGGCCATATCGTTGCCTTGGCGAGACCTGGTCGCCCAGGCACTGCCAGTCGTCTTTTCCCCGCTCCAGCCGATGGTGCCGGTGGTCTTTGTGGCTCGGGTCTGCCGGGAGCCGCCTGGTGAGAACCGGCGTCCGGCTCGGGGTAGACCCCGGGTCGGTGCGGATCGGTGTGGCCCGCTGCGACGAGGCCGGCTGGCTCGCTAGCCCGCTGGCCACCGTCGCTCGCGGCGCCGGGGATCTGGGCGCAATTGCCAGACTGGCCCGGGACGAGGACGCCATCGAGATCATCGTCGGGCTGCCGGTCAGCTTGTCCGGCCGCGAGGGCCCTGCTGCGGCAGGCGCGCGGGAGTTCGCCTCGAGGCTGGCCGCTGCCTCGGCGCCGATCCCGGTCCGGCTGGTGGACGAGCGCTTCACCACAGCAATCGCCCACGACGTGCTGCGGCAAGGTGGCAGCGACGCTAGGCGCCGCCGTCCTAGAGTGGACAGCGCCGCAGCAGCGCTCCTCCTGCAGGGGGCACTGGACCTGGAGCGCTCCACGGGCAGGCCTGCTGGCGAGCTGGTCGGCCCGGCCTCGGGAGGTGATAGGTGACTCGCGACAGGCGGGCCAGGAACGGACAGCCGCGCGGCTCGGGCCAGCACGCCGGAGCCGGGGACTACGAGGGATCTGATCCCTACGCGGTCCCGGACGAGCGGTATGGACGGGATGACTATGCCCCGGCCGATAGCTATGCCGGACAGGACGGCTACGACTGGGACAGCGGCCACTCACCAGCTGACGTGCGGGATGCCTACGCGCGGGACGCGTACGCGCAAGCGAACCATTACGGTGCGCCGGACGGCCGCGTGGCCCGCGGCGGATACCCGCCAGAGGACGACTACGCTCCGCCAGACGACGGCTACGCCCCGGCAGACCGCTACGACGTGGCGGACGGGCAGGACGCCTACGCCCCTGCAGGCCCATACCAGGAGCACAGCGCCCGGTACGACGAGCCTGATGGGTACAGGCAGGACGACGGCTACGCTCGCGACGACTACCCCGCGTACGACCAGTACCAGCAAAGCCACGGCCAGTACCAGCAAAGCTACGGCCCGGACGACGCCAATCAGGATGACCTGTACGTCAGCGATAGCGATGACCAGCAGGCCGGGTATCACGCGCAGGACCGCTACCGCGACCAGGCAGCGCCCGGGTGGCACCCCGGTGAGGAAGACGACGGGCCGGACGGTTCATGGCCCGATCCTGGCCAGCAGCAGCCGCCCCGCGAGGACGGCGACCACCCGCCGGACTGGGACGAGGCACCCTCGCGGGAAGGCTTCATCCCGGGGCTCGCCGGCCGCGACGCCGGGCGAGGCAAGAAGCGCCGCAAGAAGGGCCGCGTGCTGGCCCCACTGCTCGCCCTCGTCCTGCTCGCGGTGGTGACTGTGGGCGGGTACGAGGGATACAAGAAGATTCACCTTCATTCAGCGGACTTCGCAGGCCCAGGCACCGGACAGGTCACGGTTCAGGTGGAGCCAGGCGACACCGCGACGTCGCTAGCGCCGAGACTGGTCACCCTCGGCGTCGTGGCCAGCGTCAACTCGTTCGTCGCGGCCGCCAAGGCCAGCACCAACCCGGATGGCCTGCAGCCCGGGTTCTTCAACCTGCGCCATCACATGAACTCGGCACTGGCCTACAAGCTGCTGACCAGCCCGTCCGCCCGGATGCAGACGGTGGTCACGATCCCCGAGGGCCTGCGGCTGACCCAGATCCTGACCCTGCTGGAGCAGAAGCTCGGGAAATCCATGCCCGCCAACGCGTTCCAGAACGCGGTCAAGGACACCGCGGCACTGGGGCTCCCGTCCTATGCCAACGGCAACCTCGAGGGCTACCTCTTCCCGGCCACGTATCAGATCCAGCCGGGTACCAGCGCCCTCGGCGTGCTGCAGATGATGGTGGCCCGGTACAACCAGGAGGCCGCGGGCATCAACCTGTCGGCGGCCGCCCAGACGGGTCAGCTGACGCCGGCTGAGGTGATCACCGTGGCCAGCATCCTCGAGGCGGAGGGGACCCCGAAGTACTACGCCGAGATCGCCGAGGTCATCTACAACCGGCTGAACAACGGCACGCCCCTCGGGCTCGACAGCACGGTCAACTATGCGCTGAACAGGTTCGGGGTCAGCCTCACGCAGTCCCAGATGCAGGTCAATTCTCCCTACAACACGTTTACCCACAAAGGGCTCCCGCCGGGCCCGATCGACAGCCCGGGCGACGCAGCCATCCAAGCCGCGCTGCACCCCGATCACGGCATCGAGACCTATTTCGTCACCGTGAACCTGCAGACTGGGCTCACCCTGTTCACCAATAGCCCAACCCAGTTCGCGCAAGACGTGCAGGAATGCGACCAGAACAAGGCCTGCTGAGCCCGCAGTCATGAAGGCCGCAGTGCTGGGAGCGCCGGTCCGGCATTCGCTGTCGCCGCCCCTGCACCGGGCGGCGTACCAGGCTCTGGGCCTGTCCGGCTGGAGCTACGACGCGATCGAGTGCGACGAGGAGCGCCTGCCCGGGCTGCTGGACAGCTGCGGCCCGGAGTGGGCGGGCCTGTCGCTGACGATGCCGCTGAAACGGCCAGTCCTGCCGCTCCTCGATGTAGCCGAGCCGATGGTGACCGCGGTGGGCGCCGCCAACACGGTCATCTTTGCCGGCGGCATCCGCCACGGGCACAACACCGACGTGCCGGGCATGGTTACGGCGCTGGCCGCGGCCGGCCTGTCGGCGACCGGGCCGGTGCTGATCCTCGGCAGCGGGGCGACCGCCTGCTCGGCTGTCGCCGCCCTAGGCCGGCTAGGCGCGCCCGACGTGACGGTGGCCGTGCGCGACCGGGCCCGGGCCGCGGATTTGCTTGCCGCCGCCGGCCGGCTGGGCGTAACGGTTCGGCTCGCCGACTTCGGCCAGGAGGGTGATGCCCGCAGCTGGCACCTGCTGGTCTCCACCGTGCCTGCCGGAGCCGCGGATATCTACGCAGAACGTATCCTGCGCGCTGACCTGGTCCCGTTCGCTGTCCTCGATGTCGTCTACCAGCCATGGCCGACCGCGCTGGCCGACGCCGCCGAGCGGACCGGCGCCGCCGTCATCGGCGGCTTCGAGCTGCTGCTGCACCAGGCGGCGCGGCAGGTCGAGCTGATGACCGCGCGGACGGCCCCAGTCGCCGCGATGCGCCGCGCCGGGCTCGCGGAGCTGCAGCGCCGGGCGGAGGGCCGCCGCTAGCGGGAATACCTGTCACCAGGATGCGTTATCGTTGGATGCGACAGGTCCGGCGCGGGAGCGCCGGGCGTGCAAGCGGAGGACCACCTCGGCCGCCTCCCACCTGGCCAGCCGGAGAGCTGGCGGGTATGGCCGGACAGCCCCAGGGCTGTTGGCAGGCTGGCAGGCTCTCGGGCCGGCTAGCCGGCCGGGCGCTTTGGCGCCCCGACGCGCAGCAGGCGCGGCGGGTTGCCGGCGCCCGCGGCGCGGTCTTCCCGGACATTCGTTCCGGGGCGGCGGCGTTGAGTCGTGGTGGCCTCGCATGTACGCCGTGCGGGGCCTCGTGCTTTTCCAGGCACGAGCGCCGCGCCTGTCACAACCGCCACGGGACATCCCCGGGGCGGAGAGGGGTGACACAGGGAGGTCACATCAGCACTGAGCCCCGTATCAACGAGCGTATCCGCGTACCTGAGGTCCGCCTTGTCGGGCCGAACGGCGAGCAGGTTGGCATAGTCGCGATCAACGATGCGCTCCGGCTGGCCCAGGAATCAGACCTGGACCTGGTCGAGGTTGCGCCGACGGCACGCCCGCCGGTCTGCAAGCTGATGGATTACGGCAAGTACAAGTACGAGTCGGCGCTCAAAGCCAGAGAGTCACGCAAGCACCAGGCGCAGACCGTCATCAAGGAGATCAAGCTGCGGCCGAAGATCGATCCGCACGACTACGGCACCAAAAAGGGCCACGTCGAGCGGTTCCTGCGGGCGGGGGACAAGGTCAAGGTGACCATCATGTTCCGCGGACGCGAGCAGTCCCGGCCTGATCTCGGTTACCGCCTTCTGCAGCGGCTGGCCGGCGACGTCGAGGAGCTCGGCTTCGTCGAGGCGCAGCCCAAGCAGGATGGCCGTAACATGATCATGGTCATCGGGCCGCACAGGAAGAAGCCCGAGGCTAAGGCTGAGCGCGCGCAGCGGACGCCGCCGAGCTCGCCTGAGCCGGACACCGGTGCCAGGCCGGCCGCGAGCACGGCAGCCAGGCCGGCGGAGAGCACGACAGCCAGGGTGACCGCGAGCCCGGCAGCCACGCCGGCGGAAAGCACGCCGGCCAGGGTGACCGCGAGCCCGGCAGCCACGCCGGCGGAAAGCACGCCGGCCAGGCCCACCGCGGACGCTCCGCCCAGGCCGGTGCCGACGCCGCGGGCACCGCGGCCGCAGCCGCCCGCCAGGGAGGTGGCTGCCGCCAAGCCCGCCCAGGGCGGCGGGGCGGACGCGGCGGGGACCGGCTAGCACAGACAGACCTGCGCACGACCTGGCACGCCAGACGGTGCCGAGGGCGCGCGAGACAACCGTGGTCGCGGGCACCTGCTCCGCGGCCGCGGGCGCACGATACAGCCTGCGGGCGCACATGAGCCTGCAGGCACGAGACGGAACGGAGACCACGGCGACATGCCGAAGATGAAGACGCACAGCGGTGCCGGCAAGCGCTTCCGGCTGACCGGTACCGGTAAGGTCATGCGCCGCCGGGCCAACCGCAACCACCTGCTTGAGCACAAGCCGAGCACGCGCACCCGCCGCCTGAAGAGCGAGATCGTCCTCGCCCCGGCGGACACCAAGAAGATGAAGAGGCTGCTGGGCAAGTGACCCGGCCCGCTTAAGGGAGTCGAAGTAATGGCACGCGTGAAGCGGGCGGTCAACGCCCACAAGAAGCGCCGGGTCGTCCTCGAGCGGGCAAGTGGCTACCGCGGTCAGCGGTCTCGCCTGTACCGCAAGGCCAAAGAGCAGACGCTGCACTCGATGACCTATGCCTACCGGGACCGGAAGGACCGCAAGGGCGCTTTCCGGCGGCTGTGGATCCAGCGCATCAACGCTGCGGCCCGGGCCGACGGAATGACCTACAACAGGTTCATCCAGGGCCTGAAGATCGCCGCCGTCGATGTCGACCGCAGGATGCTCGCCGACCTGGCTGTCGCAGACCCAGCGGCCTTCTCCGCGCTGGTTGAGGTGGCCAGGCAGGCGCTCGGCAGTGACGCGGGCGGCCAGTCAGAGGCGGCCTGAGGCGGGCACACGCACGGCCGGAGGCGGCGAGGTCAGGAACATCCGCTCGCCGCTGGTGAAGACCGCCCGGCAGCTGGCCCGGCGCTCGTTCCGGCAGCGCTCACGGCTGTTCCTGGCAGAAGGACCGCAGGCGGTCCGCGAGGCCCTCATCTGGTCAGGTTCCCCGGGGCCGGACGGCATCCCCGGCACCCCAGGCCCGGGCCGCGTGACCGAGCTGTTTGTCACCACTGCCGCGTGGTCCCGGCACGGCGATCTCGTCGCCCAGGCTGCTGGGCAGGGCGCGGCTGTGCAGACGGTGAGCGGTGAGGTGATGGCCGAGCTGGCGCAGACGGTCACCCCGCAGGGCCTGCTGGCCGTGTGCAGATTTGTCGACGTCACGCTCGAGCAGCTGATCGCGGCCGCGCCACGGCTAGTCGTGCTGCTGGCGAACGTCCGTGACCCGGGAAACGCCGGGACGGTGCTGCGGACAGCTGACGCCGCCGGAGCGGACGGAGTGATCTTCTCCGACGCCTCGGTCGATCCCTACAACAGCAAGTGCGTCCGCGCCTCCGCTGGCAGCCTGTTTCACCTGCCCGTGGCTGTGGGCTGCCCGCTGCTCGAGGCCGCGGCCGCGCTGCGCCGCGCCGGGGTACGCGTCCTGGCGGCCGACGGCAGCGCCGAACGCAAGCTCGGCGACCTTGACCGCGACGGCACCCTGGCCGGGCCGGCTGCGTGGCTGTTTGGCAACGAGGCCTGGGGCCTGCCACCGGACCTGCTGGCGCTCGCTGACGAGGCCGTCGCCGTGCCCATCTACGGGCGGGCTGAGAGCCTGAACCTGGCGGCCGCCGCAGCCGTGTGCCTGTACTCCTCAGCGCGGGCTCAGCGCTCGTTCCCGGCTCGCAGCCAGTCGATGTAGTCGGCGACCGCGCGCTCGGCGTCGAAGCTGGGCCGGTACCCGGTGTCCTGGCGGATGCGGGTGATGTCCAGGTACATGTCCTCGCCCGGCCCGCCAGGGTCGCGGCCGGCCGGGAGCTCGACGGCAGCATCCGGGATCTTCTCCCTGATCGCAGCCGCGATTTCGCCGTTCGTCGTCAGCCGTCCGGATGCCACGTTGTAGGTCCGGTGGCTGAGCCGCTCCGACAGGGCCAGCAGCGCGATGCCCCGGCCGCAGTCCTTGGCGTAGCACAGGTCGCCGGCGTTGCCGGCGTACGGGGGCGAGTAGAGCCCGGAGAAGTCGGGCGCCGTGCCGCGCACCGCCGCGTGGACCATCTGCGGCGCTGCCATGAACGGCGACGCCGGGCGGCCAAGCGGCCCCCAGATCCCTCCGATGCGGTAGCTGACGATCTCTATGCCCGAAGCGTCGGCCACGTAGCCGGCCAGAAGCTCGCCGATCTTCTTGAACGCGGGGATGACGTGGCCCGCCGTCATCGGCAGCGGCACGTCCTCGCGAAACGGCGGCTTCCCGGGGGCGCCCCCGTACACACCGATCGTGCTCGCGGCGCCAACCCGCGGCACTTCCCAGACACGAGCCGCCTCGAACACGCTGAGCAGGCTGTCCAGCGCCTTCCGCGCGCCGTCGATGGGCTCATAAGCCCCGGGTGGCCACGGCACGGAACCGGCCAGGTGCACGATGCCGGTGATCTTGTGGCGCCGGCCGATCTCCGCGAACTCCGTCCAGTCCAGGATGTCCACCTGCTCGATGAAGACCCGCTGCCCTACCTCGTCAGCCAGGGTCCTTGGAGCCGTCGGGGCCCGGCGCTGCACCAGCACGCACGACTCGCCCAGGTCGAGCAGTGCCCGCGCGGTATGCGTGCCGATGAAGCCCAGGCCGCCCGTGATCAGGATCATCGCTCCCGCTCTCTTCTATGTGTCAGGTCTTTATCTGTCAGGCTAGCTGAACATCAGTTAAACTGACGATAAGCGTAGCGGCTAAAATCTCTGCGTGTCCAGCGATGTCAGCGCCACCGGAGACGGCCTGGCCAGCGAGCCAGCCAGCCGCCTCGGTTACCTGCTCAAGCACGCGTGGCTGCGGCTGGGGGAGCTGACCAGCGCGGCGCTGGCCCCGTACGGCGTGACCGGGCGCGAGCTGGCGGTGCTGGTAACGCTCGCCGACAGCGAGCCAGCGTCTCAGCAGCAGGCTGCCCGCACCCTGGGCATCGATCGCACCACGATGGTCGCCCTCCTGGACGCGCTGGAGGGGAAGGGCCTCGTGGCCCGCAGGCCAGACGCGGAAGACCGGCGGCGGAACGTCGTCGAGCTCACCGCGTCAGGCCGGGACACCCTCGCCGGGGCCGCGGCTGCCTACGGCAGCGCCGAGCGCGAGTTCCTCGCGCCGCTCGCTGGTGCCCAGGCTCAGCAGTTCAACGAGGCCCTGCGTGCCCTGGTGACGGTCAGCCCCGACGGTGGCGCCACGGCATCCCAGCCAGACCACTAGGCAGGAACCAGCCAGCAGTCCCGCAGCCGCGAACACATTCGACTGGTCGGCCATCGGCCAGTGGCCGCCCAGATTAGGACGGAAAGTCTGTGACGATATGTGCAAAAAATGCTCCGGCCTACCGGGGACCGGTGGGCTGAGGGCCGGCCTACCGGCCACGAGCTCAGCTGGCTGGGCCAGTGGGGCTGGCTGGGCCAGTGGGACGAGTGGGCCGGTGGCCGACGGGCTGAGTGGCTGGTGGGCGAGGTTTCTGCAGCCCTCACGGCCGCCGCAGCGGGACGTGCCGGCGTCCCGGACTGTGCCTAGGTTCCGGGCTGCACGTGCTCGATCGTTTTTGCTGGCCGAATCCTGGGGGCAAACCGGACGGGCCGCAGCGGGAAGAGTTGGCCCGCGGGAAGCGGTCTGGCAGCCACGTCGCGGGCAGAAGGGTTCTGCTGGCAGGATCTCTCCGGCAACTCGGGGTGCCGCATGGCATTCCGGACGCGCTAGAGTCAGATCTGATCACCGTGCGTCATGGCGGCCCATCCCGGGCAGCCGGCGCGTTGCCGCAGCGCAGCGGCACAGCTTGCCCGCGGGTAACCCCCGGACCCGGGGCGGCGAACGGGTCATGGCCGGGGGCTGCTGCAGAAGCGGCCGGGCGGAGGCGGCGTTCGGGTGGACAGGATCGTGGCGGTGGCAGGCGGTGCATCCGCCCGCCTGAGCCCGACTTCCGCAACCGCGTGGGACTGCGGCGGCGGTCTTGTCAGCGCCGACGAACTGCCCGACGGCCTCGTGATCGCCGACCACCTGGGACTGGTCACCGTGTTCAACCGGGCGGCGAGCCGGCTGACCGGAATCGCGCCCGGCTCCGCGTTTGGCCGGGATGTGCGGCAAGTGCTCCCGCTGCGGGATGCCGAGGACCGCTGCTGGTGGACCCAGACGCAGCCATACCACGGCCTGTGCACGCGCACCAGGCACCCGGAGCGGTCGCTGTACCTGCCGGACGGGACCGAGCTCCTGGTCAGCGTCGGCTACGTGCGGGGCACCCGCAATGCGCAGCTGCCCGGCGACGAGCTGCGCAGCCAGCCTGACCCGGCCGACCCGCGCCCGGTCCGCCGTCTCACGATCACGCTGCGGGATGCCCGGCAGCGCCTGCGTGCTGAGCGGAACCGGGCCGACCTCGTCTCCACCGTCGCTCACGAGCTGCGTTCCCCGCTGACCAGCGTCAAGGGGTTCACGGCGACGCTGCTCGCCAAGTGGCCACGGTTCACCGATGACCAGAAGCGCGTGATGCTGGAGACCGTCAACGCAGACGCGGACCGGGTCACCAGACTGATCACCGAGCTGCTGGACGTGTCCCGGATCGAGTCGGGCCGGATCGAGGTGCACCGCGAGCTCGTCGACATCGCGGCCCAGGCCAGGAAGGTCATAGCGGGCCGGGTGGCGGCCGGGGAGTCTGAGGACAGGTTCCGGCTCGTGGCCGGCGAGAACCTGCCGGAGACCTGGCTCGATGCTGACAAGATCTTCCAGATCCTGGCTAACCTCATCGAGAACGCGGTCAGGCACGGGGCTGGTACCGTAACGGTCATGGTGGAGTCGGCCCGGCCGGGGGAAGCTCCCCCGGGCGAGGACTGGGTGGCTGTCTCAGTCCGCGACCAGGGGCAGGGCATCTCTCCTGAGCTCGCCCCGAGAGTGTTCCGCCAGTTCTGGCGGGCCAAGCGCCGAGGCGGCGCTGGCCTCGGGCTGTTCATTGTCAAGGGCCTGGTCGAGGTGCACGGCGGAACGATCGCTGTGGAGCAGGCGCCCGGCGGCGGCGCGGACTTCCGATTTACGTTGCCCGCCGGCAGACCTGACTTCGGCTGACCGGCGGGCCGCCGCGGAGCGCCTGGTGCCGCGGAGCGCAGTGCCAGTGAGCACAGGGCCCGCGGGAGCACACGGCTGCGAGATTTGTGGCAGCCAGGTGCGCCTGTGGCGCTCGACAGGCACTCTGGCTAGCGTTCTGATAACTATCCGTGATTACAGGAGAACAGCAAGCTATGCCCTCGCCGAATAAGAGTTATGACCCCGTGCGGGTGGCAGTGCTGTCACCCGACGAGGTGCAGCGCATGACCGACGAAGCGCTCATGGCCATTGCCAAGGCCGCGAGCCTGGATGACCTGAAGGCGGCCCGGCTGGCTCACGCTGGCGACCGGTCGCCGATATCGCTCGCCCGGGCCGAGATCGGCGCACTCCCGCCCGCCGCCCGCGCCGAGGCCGGCAAGCGGGTCGGCGCGGCCCGCGCAGCGATCACGGCCGCGCTCGCCTCGCGCCAGGACGAGCTCGAAGCCGAACGGGACCGCACAGTCCTCATCGAGGAAGCGGCCGACGTCACGCTTCCGTGGGACCGCAGGCCCGCCGGAGCCAGGCACCCCGTCACCACCGGGTCCGAGCGGCTGTCCGACGTGTTCGTGGCCATGGGCTACGAGGTTGCCGAGGGGCCGGAGGTCGAGGCCGAGTGGTACAACTTCGACGCCCTGAACTTCCCGCCCGACCATCCGGCCCGCGACCAGTACGACACCATGTGGGTGGCGGGGCCAGACGGTACACATGGCTCGGGGATCGTCCTGCGCACCCACACCTCGCCGGTTCAGATCCGGGCCATGCTGACCCGGCCGCTCCCGCTGTATGTGGTCAGCCCGGGCAAGTGCTACCGGACTGACACCCTGGATGCCACGCACAGCCCGGTGTTCCACCAGATCGAGGGCCTGGCCGTGGACGAGGGCCTGACAATGGCCGACCTGCGCGGTGCGATCACCGCGTTCGTCGAGGCGATGTTCGGGGAGGGGCTGCGCACCAGGCTCCGCCCGGACTTCTTCCCGTTCACCGAGCCGTCAGCCGACGTGTCCATGGAGTGCCACGTCTGCCGCGGGGAGTCCAACCGGCCGGGCGCCGATCCCTGCCGGGTCTGCCGCTCCCAGGGCTGGATCGAGATCGCCAGCGCCGGCATGGTCAACCCGCGGGTACTCGTGGCCTGCGGAATCGACCCGGACCGGTACAGCGGTTTCGCGTTCGGGCTGGGCATTGAGCGCGCCGTGATGCTCCGGCACGGTGTCAGCGACATCAGGGACACCATCGAGGGCGACGTGCGGTTCAGCCGGGCGCTCGGGACGGAGGAGTGATGCGGGTTCCGCTCTCGTGGCTGCTGGAGTACGCGGCCATCAGCCCCGCCCCCGACGCCGCGGAGGCTGGCCGGCGGCTCACGGCTGCCGGGCTGGAGGTCGAGACCATCGAGCCGGTCGGCCAGCAGGTCAGCGGTGTTGTGGTGGCCGAGGTGACCGGGATCGAGGAGCTCACCGAGTTCAAGAAGCCGATCCGTTACTGCGCGGTGACGACCGGCTTTGGTGAGCAGCATGTGATCTGCGGCGCGGTCAACTTCACCGTCGGCGACCGGGTGTCGCTCGCGGCGCCTGGCGCGACCCTGCCCGGCGGCGAGATCGGCGCGCGCAAGGCCTACGGGCGGATGTCCGAGGGGATGATCTGCTCAGCGGCCGAACTCGGCATTGGCGACGACCACACTGGCATCCTCGTGCTGTCACCCGACGCCCCGCTCGGCGCCGACTTCGTGGAGTATGCCGGGCTGCGCGACGCCGTGTTCGACGTCAACGTCACGCCGGACAAGGGCTTCGCGCTGTCGGTCCGGGGTATGGCGCGCGAACTCGCGATCGCGTTCGGCACGCAGTACACCGACCCGGCCGATGCCGGGCTGCCCGCTGACGTTGCCGAGGTTTCCGCCGAAATCTGGCCAGCGAGCATCGACGACCCGACGGCCTGCGACCGGTTCGTGCTGCGCGAGGTGCGCGGTATCGATCCCGCGCGTCCCACCCCGCTGTGGATGCGGGTCCGGCTTGCCCGGGCCGGGATGCGCAGCGTGTCGCTGGCCGTAGACGTGACCAACTACCTGATGCTGGAGCTGGGCCAGCCGCTGCACGCGTTCGACCGCGCTGCCCTGACCGGCCCGATTGTGGTCCGGCGGGCCTGCCCAGGCGAGCGGCTGGAGACCCTCGACCACGTTGTCCGCGAGCTGGATCCCGAGGACATCCTGATCACCGACTCGTCCGGGCCGATCTCTATGGCAGGGACGATGGGCGGCCTCGCGACCGAGGTCACGGACGGCTCACGCGACCTGGTCATCGAGGCGGCGCACTTCTCCGCCCGGGGCACAGCGCGGATGAGCCGGCGGCACCGCCTGTACTCCGAGGCGTCGGCCAGGTTCGAGCGCGGAGTGGACCGGGAACTGCCGCTGCGCGCCTCGGCCAAGGCCGCGTCGATGCTGGCCTCGCTGGGTGGCGGGACCGCGCTGCCCGGCTGCACGCACGCTTCGGTACAGGTGCCGCCGGTGACGGTCACGATGGCCGCGGACTACCCGGACCGGGTGGCCGGGATGGCTTACGGAACGGACACTGTCACCGCCCGCCTGCGCCAGGTCGGCTGCGAGGTTACGAGGGACGGCGCGGCGCCGCTGGTGGTCCGGCCGCCGTCCTGGCGGCCCGACCTCACCGACCCCAGCGACCTGGCCGAGGAGGTGATCCGGCTCGAAGGGTACGAGAACATACCGGTGCGGATGCCGAAGGCTGCTGCAGGGCGCGGGCTCACACCTCAGCAGCGGCTGAACCGGAGCATTGGCCGGGCCCTGGCCGGGGCCGGCTACGTGGAGGTGCTCAGCACGCCGTTCGCCTCGGCCGAGGACGCCGACCGCATGCAGCTGCCAGCCGACGACCAGCGTCGCCACGCGATCCGGCTCGTGAACCCGATCCGTGACGACGAACCGCTGATGCGGACCACGCTGCTGCCCGGCCTGCTGGGCGTGCTGGCCCGCAACGTAGGGCGCGGCTTCAACGACCTGGCCCTGTTCGAGACTGGTCTGGTCTTCATCACCCCGCCTGATGGCCTGCACACTGCGCCGATCCCGCCGGTGGACCGCCGGCCTTCAGCGGCGGACCTGGACGCGCTGGCCGCGGCGCTCCCGGACCAGCCGCTGCACCTGGCTGTGGTGCTGGCCGGCAACCGTGAGCTGGCCGGCTGGTGGGGCGCAGGGCGCCCGGCGAGCTTCGAGGACGCGATCGAGGCGGCTCGGCAGGTGCTCCGGGTGAGCCAGGTGCCGTTCGCGGTGCGCGCTGAGCAGCAGGAGCCCTGGCACCCAGGCCGGTGCGCGGCGCTGTTCGTGGATGCCGGGCAGGGCAAGGAGTGGCTGGCCGGGCTACGCCGGCGAGCTGCACCCGCGGGTGGTGCAGGCCTTCGGCCTGCCGCCCCGCACCTGCGCGGCTGAGCTTGACCTGTCTGTGATCGAGACCGCCGCCGGGGCGCGCGGCCCGGTCCAGGCGCCGGCGCTGTCCGCGTATCCAGTAGCGACCCAGGACGTGGCGCTCATCGTGCCCGGCTCGGTGACCGCCGCTGAGGTGCAGGCAGCGCTCGCCGCCGGCTCGGGCTCGCTGCTGGAGGACGTCCGGCTGTTCGACGTCTACACCGGGGAGCAGGCAGGTCAGGGCAGCAAGTCGCTGGCGTACACGCTGCGGTTCCGGGCGCCGGACCACACGCTGACAGCCGAGGAGGCGGGCGAAGCCCGCGACGCGGCGGTGGCCGAGGCCGCCAGGCGCACCGGCGCCGTCCTGCGCGGTGGTTCCTGACCAGCGGCGGCTCGTGACCAAGCCGCGGTCAGCGCTTGCTACGTCGGGGTGGGCAGGATCGCGAGGATCTCGCTGCCACCGCGGACGCACTTGGACGCGTCGCCGGTCTTGAGCACTACGGGCGTCGTGAAACCCTGGCAGGTCCATCCCTGCACCTGGACCGGGGCGCCGCCGCCAGTGCCGGGAACTTTGCCCGACTCGATGTCCTGGGCGTAATCGCGCTCCACCTGCAGCGCCGTGGTACACGAGACCTGGCCGCGGACGACCTGGATCTGCACGGGAACGTTCGCAGCGGTCCGCGTGGTCCCGCATGAGACCGCTGCGCTGCTTTTGGTGCCCGAGCCGCAGCCCGTGACGGCGACGGTCAGCAGCACCGCCGTGACCGCGATCACGTAAGCAGCCGCACCGAGCCGCTCGCTGGCCCTGACCCGGGGCCGGCGGTCGCGCATGCCGTCTCCTCTCCGCGACCCCTAATCATGCACGCACCCTCGCACCATTCCCAAGTCGGCTCCCCGGTTGCCCGGCTGCTGCAGCGCTCCCAGCCAGCACTGACAGTGTTTGCATAATCAGTCATTCGAGTGCATAATAATTCGTGCGATGTTGGGCGCGCCCGGAGGCGCCGAGAGAGGCTCTGAGCGGCCCTCAGCGGAGACGCTGAGAGGCGCCTGGGCCGTCATCGGCGCTCAGCGGCGGCAGCAGGGTCAGGCCAGGGTCGAGCCAGAGGGTCGGTGAGTGGATGGGCGCGCGGGTGGCCGTCGTGGGCGCGAGCGGGTACGCCGGCGGCGAGCTGCTCCGGCTGCTGGCCGGGCATCCAGACCTGGAGATCGGCCCGGTGACGGCCAGCAGCCATGCAGGCTGCGTGGTCGCTGAGGTTCATCCCCACCTGGCCGGGCTGCCGTCGCTGGCTGGCCGCACGTTCGAGGAAGCGGGCGCCGTCGCCGGCTCAGCCTGCGACCTGGCGTTCCTCGCCCTCCCGGCCGGGCAGTCCGCGGCTCTCGCGGCCGGGCTCGGCCAGGACGTCAAGATCGTTGACCTCGGGCCTGACTTCAGGCTCGCCGATGCCAGCGCCTGGGACCGGCATTACCCGGTGCCTTATGCCGGCCGCTGGACCACCGGCCTGCCGGAGCTGCCCGGGGTAAGGGACCAGGTGCGGGCCGCGAGCCGGGTGGCCGTTCCGGGCTGCTACGCGACAGCGGCGATCGTGGCGCTCACCCCGGTCCTGGCCGCTGGCCTGATCGAGGCGCAGGACATCGTGATCGTCGCCGCCTCCGGCACTTCGGGGGCTGGCCGGGCGCTGCGCCAGGAACTGCTTGGCAGCGAGGTGATGGGCGCGGTCTCGGCCTACCAGGCGGGCGGGACGCACCGGCACACGCCAGAGATCGAGCAGGCGCTCGGCGAGGCCGCCGATACCTGTGCCGCGGTGGCACAGCCCGCCGTGTCGGTCTCGTTCACCCCGCTGCTGGCACCCATGCCGCGCGGGATACTCGCCACTTGTACGGCGCGGGCCACACCAGCCGGCCGCGGCCAGCCGGGCACCGCCCAGGTCCGCGCCGCCGTTGCCGGAGCCTACGCCGGGGAGCCATTCATCTGCCTGCTGCCCGAGGGCAGCTGGCCGACCACAGCGGCGGTCGCCGGGTCGAACGGCGTGCACCTGCAGGCCGCCGCCGATGCCCGCACCGGACGGGTCACCGTGGTGGCGGCCATCGACAACCTGGGCAAGGGCGCTGCAGGCCAGGCCCTGCAGAACGCCAACCTGATGCTGGGCCTGCCCGAGACAGCCGGCCTCACCCCAGCCGGAGTAGCGCCATGAGGCACGAAAAATGAGCGTCACAGCACCGGCGGGGTTCCGGGCCGCGGGCGTGGCGGCCGGGCTCAAGGCGTCCGGGCGGCCGGACGTGGCGGTGGTGATCAACGACGGCCCGTCCGTCGCGGCCGCCGGGGTCTTCACCGCCAACCGGGTCAAAGCCGCCCCGGTGCTGTGGACCCAGCAGGTCGTCAGTGGCGGCCGGGTGTGCGCTGTGGTGCTGAACTCCGGCGGCGCCAACGCCTGCACTGGGCCTGCCGGGTTTGCTGATACCCACCACACCGCAGAACGCATGGCCAAGGTCCTGGCCGCGTCGGCCGGCGAGATCGCTGTGTGCTCCACCGGGCTGATCGGCGAGCGCCTGCCAATGGACCGGCTGCTTCCCGGCGTGGACGCAGCGGTGGCGGCGGCGTCAGCCGACGGCGGCACGGCCGCCGCCGACGCGATCAGGACCACAGATACGGTCCCGAAGACGTGCCACGTGCACGGGCCTGGGTACGCGATCGGCGGCATGGCCAAGGGCGCGGGCATGCTCGCCCCGGGGCTCGCGACCATGCTTGTGGTGCTCACCACAGACGCCGACCTGCCCGCGGCCGGTCTCGACGCCGCGCTGCGCGAGGCCGCCGCGATCACGTTCGACCGGCTGGACACCGACGGCTGCATGTCCACCAACGACACAGTGCTGCTGCTGGCCAGCGGTGCGTCCGGGGTCCGCCCGGGCGCCGACGAGTTCGCTGCACTGCTGGCGCGGGGCTGCGCGGACCTGGCGCGCAGTATGCAGGCCGACGCCGAGGGCGCGACCAAGGCAATCGCGATCACGGTAACCAACGCGGCCAGCGACGACGACGCTGTGACCGTCGGGCGTGCTGTCGCCCGCAGCAACCTGCTCAAGTGCGCCATCGCGGGCGAGGACCCGAACTGGGGCCGGGTCCTCGCGGCCGCCGGGACCACGGCTGCCGTCTTCGAGCCAGACCAGCTGGGCGTAGCGATCAACGGCGTCTGGGTATGCCGGAACGGTGCCGCCGCGCAGGACCGTTCCCGCGTCAGCCTCAGCCCAAGGGACGTCACGATCACCGTCGACCTCGCAGCGGGCTCACGCTCGGCCACGATCAGGACAACCGACCTGACTGCGGCGTACGTGCACGAGAACTCCGCGTACTCGACATGACTGTTCCCTTGACATGACAGCGTCACTCGGCATAGGCGCAGCGGCGGAGGCGGCAGTGACCACACCCGCGGGGGCAGCGCACGCCGCGGCCGGCGCCCTGGCCAAGGCGGCGACCCTGATCGAGGCGCTGCCCTGGCTGGAGCGGTTCCACGGCCAGACGGTCGTGATCAAGTTCGGCGGGCACGCGATGACCGACGAGGCGCTGGGCTTCGCGTTCGCGCAGGACGTCGTGTTCCTGCGGTACGCCGGGCTGCGGCCGGTGGTGGTCCACGGTGGCGGCCCGCAGATCAGCGAGCATCTCGACCGGCTCGGCATTGAGAGCGCGTTCGCCGCCGGGCTGCGGGTCACCACGCCAGAGACAATGAACGTCGTCCGGATGGTTCTCACCGGGCAGGTCAACCGGGACGTCGTCGGCCAGATCAACCGGCACGGCCCGTTCGCCGTCGGCATGTCAGGCGAGGACGCGAACCTGCTCACGGCCACCCGCGCCAAACATGTCACCGTGAACGGGGCACCGGTGGACCTCGGCCAGGTCGGCGAGATCCGCGCGGTCGACCCCGGGGCAGTGCGTACGCTGATCGCCGACGGGCGCATCCCAGTGATCTCGAGCGTTGCCCGTGGCGAGGCCGGCGAGGTCTACAACGTGAACGCAGACACCGCCGCGGCTGCTGTCGCGGTGGCACTGGGCGCCGCCAAGCTGGTTCTGCTGACCGACGTCCCCGGCCTCTACGCGCGCTGGCCTGGCCCGCGCCCGGAGGCGCAATCCAACACGGAGGCGCAATCCAACACGGAGGCGCAATCCTGCACAGTCGTCAGCCGTGTGGACACTCGCGAGCTTGCCGCGATGCTTCCGGGCCTGGACGGTGGCATGATCCCGAAGATGCAGGCCTGCCTGACCGCGGTACGCGGCGGTGTGCCGCAGGCGCACGTGATCGACGGGCGGCTCCCGCACGCGATCCTGCTGGAGATCTTCACCGACTCGGGTGTCGGCACCATGGTGGTGCCAGAGGAGGACGCCGAATGACCGCGACGGAACAGCTTCAGGACCGGTACGCGGCCGCGATCATGCTGACGTACGGCATGCCGCCGGTCGCGCTGGCGCGCGGCGAAGGGTGCACGGTCTGGGACCTGGACGGAAACTCCTACCTGGACCTCGTCGCCGGCATCGCGGTCAGCGCGCTCGGGCACGCGCATCCAGCGATCGTCGCGGCCGTGACCGAGCAGGCCGGCCGCCTGATCCACACATCTAACCTCTACCTCCACGAGCCAGAGGTCCGGCTCGCCGAGCGGATAATCGGGCTGCTCGGGGTCGACGGGCGGGTGTTCTTCACGAACTCCGGCGCCGAGGCTAACGAGGCAGCGATCAAGCTGGTCCGGCGCCGCCAGGGCGCACAGCGGCCTGTCTTTGTGGCCGCCGAGCACTCCTTCCACGGCCGGACCATGGGGGCGCTGAGCCTGACCGGCAAGGCCTCGATCAGGGATCCGTTCGGGCCGTTCGGCCTTGACGTCCGCTTCGTCCCCTGGGGGGACGCGGACGCGCTGCGCGCCGCCGTGGGCGGCGACTGCGCCGCCGTCTTCCTGGAGACGTGCCAGGGAGAGGCTGGCATCGTCCCGGCGCCGGACGGCTACCTGCGCGCGGCCCGCGCGGCATGCGACGACGCCGGGGCACTGCTCGTGCTCGACGAGGTGCAGAGCGGGATCGGGCGCACCGGCGCCTGGTTCGCCCACCAGCGCGAGGGCGTCATCCCGGACGTGATCACGCTGGCCAAGGGGCTCGGCGGCGGCCTGCCGATCGGCGCCTGCGTCGGCATCGGCGGGTGCGGCTCGGCGCTCGGCAAGGGCGACCACGGAAGCACCTTCGGCGGCAACCCGCTCGCCTGCGCGGCCGCGCTGGCGGTGCTCGACACGATCGAGCGCGAGGGGCTGCTGAGCAACGCCACCGTGATCGGGCAGCGGCTGGCGGCCGCGATCGAGGCCACCGAGCACCCTCTGGTCGCCGGGGTTCGGGGCATCGGGCTGTGGCGCGCTGTCGTGCTCGAGGCGCCTGCAGCTGCCGCGGCGGAGGCGGCGGCGCGGCGGGCAGGCTTCTTTGTCAACGCGGTCCAGCCGGACGTGATCAGGCTGGCCCCGCCATTGCTGCTGTCCGCGGCGCAGGCGGACTCGTTCACAGCCGCACTGTCGGGGATCCTGGATTCGGCCAGCCTGCTGGCCGGGCAGGGGACGCGATGAGCGGCAGCCCGGACGGTGGCCCGCCGCGCCACTTCCTGCGCGACGACGACCTGTCCCCGGCCGAGCAGGCCGACGTGCTCGACCTCGCCGGCGCGATGAAAGCTGACAGGTTCGGCTACCACCCGCTGGCTGGCCCGCGGGCTGTTGCCGTGCTGTTCGACAAGCCGTCGCTGCGAACCCGGGTGTCCTTCGCCGTCGGCATCGCCGAACTGGGGGGGTACCCGCTGGTCATCGACGCGCAGGGGACGCATTTCGGCCGCGGCGAGACCGTGGCCGACGCCACCCGGGTGCTCGGGCGCCAGGTGGCCGCCATCGTCTGGCGCACGTTCGGCCAGGACCGGATCGAGGCCATGGCCGAGGTCAGCCCGGTTCCGGTGATCAACGCGCTCACCGACTCGTTCCACCCCTGCCAGGTGCTCGCCGACCTGCAGACGGTCCGCGAGGTCCACGGCAAGCTGGCCGGGCTGACGCTTGCGTTCCTCGGCGACGGGTCCAGCAACATGGCGCACTCTTACCTGCTAGGCGGCGCCACCGCCGGGATGCACGTGCGGATCGGGTCCCCCGAGAGCTACTCGCCTGACCCGTCGGTCGAGCAGGCGGCGGCCGCCATTGCCGGTGAGACCGGCGGCAGCGTCACGTTCCTGGCTGATCCCAGGGCCGCCTGCGACGGTGCCGACGTGCTCGCTACCGACGTGTGGGCCTCGATGGGCCAGGAAGAACAGCGGGCGGAGCGGCTTGCCGTGCTCGGCTGCTACGGCACCGATGACTCCTACCGGCTGGACCAGGCCAAGCTGGCCCTCGCTGCGCCCGGCTGCGCGGTGCTGCATTGCCTGCCGGCGCACCGCGGCGAGGAAATCACCGACGAGGTCCTCGACGGGCCGGCCAGCGTCGTCTGGGACCAGGCCGAGAACCGGCTGCACGCCCAGAAGGCACTGCTGGCGTGGCTGCTGGAGCGACAATGACGACCGTCAGCCCGGCAACCAAGGCTGCGCGGCACGCGCAGATCGCCGCGATCCTTACCCGCGGCGACCGGCCAGTGCGGTCTCAGGAGGAGCTCGCCGAGCGGCTTGCCCAGCGCGGCGTCCGGGTTACCCAGACGACGCTGTCGCGCGATCTCGAGGAACTCGGCGCTGTGCGGTTGCGCGGGGCTGGCGGGGCCCTGGTCTACGCCCTGCCCGGGGAGGCAGGCGGCCCAGGCTCCCCGCCTGGCGGGCTGGCCGACGCGGCCGCGGCCGCTGCTGAACCATCCGGGCTGCCGGAGGCCGGCCCTGCACTGCCCGATCCTTCGGGCCGGCTGGCGCGGGTCGCCGGTGAGCTGCTGGTAGCGGCCGAGGCCAGCGCGAACCTCGTGGTGCTGCGGACGCCCGCCGGGGCCGCGCAGTTCCTCGCCTCCTCCATCGACCACGCTGCGTGGCCGTCGATTCTCGGCACGGTGGCCGGCGACGACACCGTCCTGGTCGTGGCGCGGGACCCGGCAGGCGGCGCAGAACTCGCCCGCACTCTGCTGCGGCTCGCCGACCGGCGCGGTCATCAGGAAAGGATTCAGGACACATGAAAGAACGCGTAGTTCTCGCTTACTCGGGCGGCCTGGACACCTCTGTGGCCATCGGCTGGATCGCCGAGCGGACCGACGCCGAGGTCATCGCTCTCGCCGTCGACGTGGGACAGGGTGGCGAGGACCTCGACACGATCCGCAAGCGCGCGCTCGCGTGCGGCGCCGCCGACGCGGTGGTGGCTGACGTGCGCACTGAGTTTGCCGCCGAGTACTGCCTGCCCGCGATGCGGGCGAACGCGCTGTACATGGACCGGTATCCGCTGGTGTCCGCGCTGTCCCGGCCGCTGATCGTCAAGTACCTGGCGCAGGTTGCGAGCGAGTACGGCGCCAGCATGGTGGCCCACGGCTGTACCGGCAAGGGCAACGACCAGGTGCGGTTCGAGGCTGGCCTGGCTGCCCTCGCCCCTGAGGTGAAGGTCATGGCACCCGTGCGGGACTCCGGCATGACCCGGGACAAGGCGATCGCGTTCGCGGCCGAGAAGGGGCTGCCGATCAGCGTCACCTCGCGGTCGCCGTACTCGATCGACCAGAACCTGTGGGGCCGCAGCTGTGAGACCGGCCACCTCGAGGACATCTGGGAAGCGCCGCACGACGACGTCTGGGGTTACACCAGCGACCCGGGGGAGGGGCGCGAGCCCACCGAGGTCACGATCTCGTTCACCGACGGCCTCCCGGTAGCTCTGGGCGGCCGGGCGATGGAGCCGCTGCAGATCATCGACAACCTGAACACGCTGGCCGGAGCGCACGGCGTCGGCCGGATAGACATGGTCGAGGACCGGCTCGTCGGGATCAAGAGCCGGGAGATCTACGAGGCGCCGGGCGCCATCGCGCTGATCACTGCGCATGCCGAGCTGGAGAGCGTGTGCATGGAGCGGGATCTGGCCCGTTTCAAGCGGCAGGCCGGGCAGCGCTGGACCGAGCTCGTGTACGACGGGCTGTGGTTCTCCCCGCTGCGCCGCTCGCTCGAGGCGTTCATGCAGGCGGCTTCGCAGAACGTGACTGGCGACGTCAGGCTGCGGCTGGCCGGGGGGCAGGCCGTGGTCACGGGGCGCCGCAGCCCCGCCGCGCTCTACGACTACTCGCTGGCCACGTACGACACAGGAGATGTCTTCGACCAGCAGCTGGCCCGGGGGTTCGTGGAGCTGTTCGGCCTGCCGAGCAAGATCGCAGCGGACCGGGACAGGAAGGTCGCCGGCTAGATTCTCGCCGTGCGGCCCGCCGTCCAACGAGAGGAATGCCGTGGGTGACCCCGATCCCGCGCCGCCGGTCCGGCTGTGGGGGGGCAGGTTCGAGTCTGGCCCGTCCGAGGCCCTGGCCCGGCTGTCGGTCAGCGTCCAGTTCGACTGGCGGCTGGCAGGCTATGACCTGCTCGCTTCGCGAGCACACGCTCGCGTGCTGCACCAGGCGCGGCTGCTGGACGACGCCGAACTGGCCAGGATGCTGTCAGCGCTCGAGGATCTCGGCCAGGCATGCCGGTCCGGCCGGTTCCGGCCGGTGGCCAGCGACGAGGATGTGCACACGGCGCTGGAGCGGGGGCTGCTGGAGCGGGTCGGCTCGCTGGCTGGCAAGCTGCGGGCAGGCCGCAGCCGCAACGACCAGGTAGCGACCGACCTGCGGCTGTACCTTCGCGACGCGGCACGGCTGGTGACGAGCCGGCTGGCCGAGCTGCAGACCGCGCTGATGGACCAGGCCGAGCGGCACCTGGCCACGCCAGCGCCCGGAATGACTCATCTGCAGCACGCACAGCCAGTTCTGCTGGCTCACTGGCTGCTTGCCCACGTTCAGGCATTCTCAAGGGATTGGGGGCGGCTGCGGGACTGGGACCGCCGGGCGGCGGTGTCGCCGCTCGGCTCGGGCGCGCTAGCCGGGTCATCGCTGCCGCTGGACCCGGAGGCCGTCGCGGCTGAGCTCGGCTTCGACTCCGCGGCCGGCAACTCGATCGACGCTGTCAGCGACCGCGACTTCGCTGCAGAGTTCTGTTTTACGGCCGCGCTGCTTGGGGTGCACCTGTCCCGGCTCGGCGAGGAGATCGTGCTCTGGTCGTCGCACGAGTTCGGCTGGGCCGAGATCGATGACGCCTACGCGACCGGGTCGTCGATCATGCCGCAGAAGAAGAACCCCGACGTCGCGGAGCTGGCCCGGGCCAAGTCGGGCCGGCTTATCGGCGGCCTGGCCGGGCTGCTGACCACTCTTAAGGGCCTTCCGTTGGCCTACGACCGCGACCTGCAGGAAGACAAGGAACCGGTCTTCGACGCCGTGGACACGCTGCTGCTGGTACTGCCAGCCATGGCCGGGCTGGTGGCGACGCTCCGGTTCAACGCCGAGCGGATCGCATCGGGCGCTGCGGCCGGGCACGCGCTCGCTACCGACCTGGCCGAGTACCTGGTGCGCCGCGGGGTCCCGTTCCGGGAGGCACACGAGCTGGTCGGGCACCTGGTGGTCTGGTGCCAGGTGCACGACTGCGAGCTGGCCGACGTCAGCGACGACGACCTGGCGCGGATCTCGCCGCATCTGACGCCGGACGTCCGCGAGGTGCTGACCGTTCCGGGCGCCCTGGCCGCCCGGCAGGGCCGCGGCGGCACCGCCCCGCCACGGGTGGCCGAGCAGCTCAAGGAGCTGCGCGCCATAGTCGCGGAGCAAGCAGCCTGGGCAGGTCACGCAGGCGCGGCGTGACTCCGCCCCACGCCAAAGGGGGCGCGGTGCCGCGCGCCCCGGCGGCGCCAGGCAAACACAGCCAAAGGTGGCGCCTCTAGGCGCCGCCGGAGGCGCCAGGCAAACACAGCCAGAGGGGGCGCGGTGCCGCGTTGTACTGAGGAGCGAGGGAGCCTGCGACTGAGTGACGAGGGAAACGTGGCGCCTCTAACCGCCCCCGGAGGCGCCAGGCAAACCCTGCCAAGGGAGTTCTTCGGGCGGCCGGCCGATGAGGTGGCGCCGGAGCTGCTGGGATGCGAGCTCACGCATCAGACGGCCGAGGGGCTGGTCGCCGTGCGGCTGACGGAGGTCGAGGCGTACATGGGCGCGCGAGATCCGGCCTCGCACGCCTACCGCGGCCGGACCGCGCGAAACGCGGTGATGTTCGGCCCGCCCGGCCACGTGTACGTGTACTTCACCTACGGGATGCACTTCTGCATGAACCTGGTCTGCAGCCCGGAGGGCGTGGCGTCGGCAGTGCTGCTGCGGGCCGGGAAGGTCATCGACGGCGTGCCGCTGGCCCGCGCCCGGCGTAGCAGCTCGTCGCGGCGCAGTAGCGAAGTGCGCGAGCTGGATCTGGCGCGCGGGCCGGCCAGGCTCTGCGAAGCGCTGGGCGTCGACCGGTCGCACGACGGCGCCGACGTCTGCGACCCCGCGTCGGAGCTGCTGGTCTTCGCTGCACCGGCGCCGGTGCCTGCCGGCGGGATCAGCCGGGGCCCCCGCGTAGGAGTGAGCCAGGGAGCGGATGTGGCCTGGCGGTACTGGATTGCCGGCGACCCGGCGGTGTCCGCATACCGTCCGGCCGTCCCTCGGCGTCCGCGAGCGAAACCGGTTTCCGGTCCGGCGCCTGGAGATGGCACTATGCCCGAGTGACCGACATCATCGATGACCTGAGCTGGCGCGGCCTGATCGCTGTGCACACCGACCTGGACGACCTCCGCAAGGCCCTCGACACAGGAATTGTCACCTTCTACTGCGGTTTCGACCCGACAGCAGCCGGGCTGCACATCGGCAACCTGGTGCAGTTGCTGACCATGCGGCGGCTGCAGCTGGCCGGGCACCGGCCGATTGCCATCGTTGGCGGCGCGACCGGGCTGATTGGCGATCCCAGTGGAAAGTCCGCTGAGCGGGTGCTGAACGAGCGTGAGGTTGTAGAGGGCTGGGTCGAGCGAATCCGGGCCGAGGTCGGCCGGTTCCTTGACTTCACGCCCGGGCCGACCGCGGCGCTGGTGGTCAGCAACCTGGACTGGACCGGGCAGCTGTCAGCTATCGACTTGCTGCGCGACATAGGCAAGCACTTCCCGGTGAACCAGATGCTGTCGCGGGATGTGGTGCGGACGCGCCTCGAGGCAGGCGGGATCAGCTACACCGAGTTCAGCTACCAGGTCTTGCAGGCCAACGATTACCTCGAGCTGCGGGGCCGGCACGGCGTCACGCTTCAGACAGGCGGCAGCGACCAGTGGGGGAACCTTGTCGCCGGCGTCGACCTGATCAGGCGGGTAACCGGCGACGTGGTGCATGCCCTGGCGACGCCGCTGATCACCAAGCCTGACGGGACGAAGTACGGGAAGACCGAGGGCGGGACGATCTGGCTGAGCCCGGAGCTGATGAGCCCGTATGCGTTCTACCAGTTCTGGCTCAACCGTGCCGACGACGAGGTGCCGGCGCTGCTGCGGGTTTTCACGTTCCGCAGCCGCGAGGAGATCGAGGATCTGGAGCGCCAGACGGTCGAGCGCCCCTCCGCTCGCGCGGCGCAGCACACACTGGCCGATGACGTCACTGTCCTGGTCCACGGGCCAGACGAGCACGCCCGGGTGGTGGCGGCCAGCCGCGCTTTGTTCGGCCAGGGAGACCTGCGCGCGCTGGACGAGGGCACGCTAGCGGCCGCCCTGGCCGAGGTTCCCTCGATCACGCTCGGCGCTGCTGAGGTGGCGGCAGGGCTGCCGCCAGTGGCCGACCTGATGGACGCCGCCGGGATCGTGCTGAGCAAGTCGGCGGCCCGCCGGGCGATCGCTGAGGGCGGCGCGTACCTGAACAACGAGAAGGTGACCACGCCCGAGGCGGTGCCGTCAGCGGGTGACCTGCTGCATGGCCGGTTCCTGGTACTGCGCCGGGGCAAGCGGACAGTTGGAGGCGTCGAGGTGCGCCCGGGCTAGCCCCCCAAGGGACCGCAATCAACTTGACGTGATCGCGATTGGTGCCTAATGTTTCTTCTGCCCCGAGCAGTAGCGATCAGCCAAGCAGGCAGCGCGGTTTCCCGGGGACAGAGTTACACCCTCCCAGCCAGCTCGCCCCGAATATGGGGACGGCAGCGTGAGGGTATTCTCGATGTACGAAGCGTAACGAGCCAGTCAACCTTCGTAGTTCCGGTTGACAACGTCCACCCGGACGGGTAAGTTAGCAGGGTTGCCCCGAACGAGGCTCCTCGGAGTCCCGGATGGTGTGCGTCCGCTCCTTGAGAACTCAACAGCGTGCTAAAAGCCAGTGCACATGCACAAACCCTGTCAATTGGGACCGGCCGTCATGGCCGGGCCCGTATGACGGATGCCAAGATCGCCTCCATGGCTGGTCTCCAGCCGGACGAGGCACCTCTGATGTCAGCGGCCCGCACGCGGTGTTAGCCCAGGGGGCAACCCCGGCAACCCTGCTGCGGTTTGCATATAGACATTCAATGGAGAGTTTGATCCTGGCTCAGGACGAACGCTGGCGGCGTGCTTAACACATGCAAGTCGAGCGGAAAGGCCCTTCGGGGTACTCGAGCGGCGAACGGGTGAGTAACACGTGAGCAATCTGCCCTTAGCTCTGGGATAGCTCCGGGAAACCGGAATTAATACCGGATATGACTATGGCCGACATCAGCCATGGTGGAAAGAATTTCGGCTAGGGATGAGCTCGCGGCCTATCAGCTAGTTGGTGGGGCAACGGCCCACCAAGGCGACGACGGGTAGCCGGCCTGAGAGGGCGACCGGCCACACTGGGACTGAGACACGGCCCAGACTCCTACGGGAGGCAGCAGTGGGGAATATTGCGCAATGGGCGAAAGCCTGACGCAGCGACGCCGCGTGGGGGAAGAAGGCCTTCGGGTTGTAAACCCCTTTCAGCAGGGACGAAGCGAAAGTGACGGTACCTGCAGAAGAAGCGCCGGCTAACTACGTGCCAGCAGCCGCGGTAACACGTAGGGCGCGAGCGTTGTCCGGAATTATTGGGCGTAAAGAGCTCGTAGGCGGTTTGCCACGTCCGCTGTGAAAACCTAGGGCTTAACCCTGGGCTTGCAGTAGATACGGGCAGACTAGAGGTAGGTAGGGGAGAATGGAATTCCCGGTGTAGCGGTGAAATGCGCAGATATCGGGAGGAACACCGGTGGCGAAGGCGGTTCTCTGGGCCTTACCTGACGCTGAGGAGCGAAAGCGTGGGGAGCAAACAGGATTAGATACCCTGGTAGTCCACGCCGTAAACGTTGGGCGCTAGGTGTGGGGTCCTTCCACGGATTCTGTGCCGCAGCTAACGCATTAAGCGCCCCGCCTGGGGAGTACGGCCGCAAGGCTAAAACTCAAAGGAATTGACGGGGGCCCGCACAAGCGGCGGAGCATGTTGCTTAATTCGACGCAACGCGAAGAACCTTACCAAGGTTTGACATGCAGGGAAAAGCCGTAGAGATACGGTGTCCGTAAGGGCCCTGCACAGGTGGTGCATGGCTGTCGTCAGCTCGTGTCGTGAGATGTTGGGTTAAGTCCCGCAACGAGCGCAACCCTCGTCCTATGTTGCCAGCGGGTAATGCCGGGGACTCATAGGAGACTGCCGGGGTCAACTCGGAGGAAGGTGGGGATGACGTCAAGTCCTCATGCCCCTTACATCTTGGGCTGCAAACATGCTACAATGGCCGGTACAGAGGGCTGCGAGACCGCAAGGTGGAGCGAATCTCAAAAAGCCGGTCTCAGTTCGGATTGGGGTCTGCAACTCGACCCCATGAAGTCGGAGTCGCTAGTAATCGCGAATCAGCAACGTCGCGGTGAATACGTTCCCGGGCCTTGTACACACCGCCCGTCACGTCACGAAAGTCGGCAACACCCGAAGCCGGTGGCCTAACCCGTAAGGGAGGGAGCCGTCGAAGGTGGGGCCAGCGATTGGGACGAAGTCGTAACAAGGTAGCCGTACCGGAAGGTGCGGCTGGATCACCTCCTTTCTAAGGAGCAG
The DNA here is from genome assembly GCA_963815375.1 of uncultured Actinomycetota bacterium. Taxonomy (GTDB): domain Bacteria; phylum Actinomycetota; class Actinomycetes; order Streptosporangiales; family Streptosporangiaceae; genus JASHPR01. The sequence continues at coordinate 103,330 of CAWFGX010000004.1, forward strand.
CTGGCGTCACTGACTGTGTTGCAAAGACACGGCCGGTGCCGTCTAGAGCCACATCCTGAGCGAATGTCTCAGGGTGGCAGCTCGTTAGTGGAGCACTGGTTATTCGGTCCGTGCGTCGTTGCCGGACTCGCTAGTACATTCGCACGTGTGCAAACACGTGCGGAACGGAGCGCGGGTCTGGGAGGCGGACGGGCCGAGCACGCTGTTGGGTCCTGAGGGAACGGCCGCTTGGCGCCGTAAGGCGTCGGCCGGGAACCTCGGCCAGGACCGGAGCCCTCCGCCGCTAGGCGGAGCGGGCCGGGACCTCCCGTATCTTGAGAACTGCACAGTGGACGCGAGCATCATCTGTAGTTGCCAAGTTAGTAAGGGCACACGGTGAATGCCTTGGCACCAGGAGCCGAAGAAGGACGTAGGAGCCTGCGATAAGCCCCGGGAAGTCGGCAACCAGACATCGATCCGGGGATTTCCGAATAGGGAAACCTGATTGGGCGTAATGGCCCATCGCCCCTGCCTGAACACATAGGGCAGGTGGAGGAAACGTGGGGAAGTGAAACATCTCAGTACCCACAGGAAAAGAAAGCAACCGCGATTCCCTGAGTAGTGGTGAGCGAAAGGGGAAGAGGCCAAACCGAGCGCGTGTGATAGCCAGCAGGCGTTGCGTGTTCGGGGTAGCGGGACCGCCTAGCCGGAGCTGCTGATCCGGCAGGGAGTAAGAAATCGTTAGGGTAGCCGAAGACGTTGGAAAACCTCGGCATAGAGGGTGACACCCCCGTAGGCGAAACTTTAGCGACTCCCAGGCGTAATCCCAAGTAGCACGGAGCCCGTGAAATTCCGTGTGAATCCGGGAGGACCACCTCCTAAGCCTAAATACTCCCTGGTGACCGATAGTGAACAAGTACCGTGAGGGAAAGGTGAAAAGTGCCCCGGTGAGGGGTCGTGAAATAGTACCTGAAACCGTGTGCCTACAAGCCGTGGGAGCGGGTCAGCCTGCGGGCTGACGTGAAGTGACCGCGTGCCTTTTGAAGAATGAGCCTGCGAGTTACGGTATGTGGCAAGGTTAACCCGTGTGGGGGAGCCGTAGCGAAAGCGAGTCTGAATAGGGCGTTTAGTCGCATGCTGTAGACCCGAAGCGGAGTGATCTACCCATGGGCAGGTTGAAGCGCGGGTAAGACCGCGTGGAGGACCGAACCCACCAGGGTTGAAAACCTGGGGGATGACCTGTGGGTAGGGGTGAAAGGCCAATCAAACTCCGTGATAGCTGGTTCTCCCCGAAATGCATCTAGGTGCAGCGTCGCGTGCTTCTTGCCGGAGGTAGAGCTACTGGATGGCCTAGGGGGCCTACAAGCTTACTGAAGTCAGCCAAACTCCGAATGCCGGTAAGTCAGAGCGCGGCAGTGAGACTGCGGGGGATAAGCTTCGTAGTCGAGAGGGAAACAGCCCAGATCACCAGCTAAGGCCCCTAAGCGTGTGCTAAGTGGGAAAGGATGTGGAGTTGCAGAGACAACCAGGAGGTTGGCTTAGAAGCAGCCACCCTTAAAAGAGTGCGTAATAGCTCACTGGTCAAGTGATTCTGCGCCGACAATTTAGCGGGGCTCAAGCACACCGCCGAAGCTGTGGCATTCGCGCGATAACCAGGCCCTTTGTGGCTAAGGTGGATGGCGGTTCTGGCCGCTGTGGCTTCGGCCACGGCCACCCGGACTGTGGTCACTGGCGCCTTAAGGGTCCAGGTGTGCGGATGGGTAGGGGAGCGTCGGGTGGCGAGAGAAGCGGCGGAGTGATCCAGCCGTGGACGCCACTCGAGTGAGAATGCAGGCATGAGTAGCGAAAGAGGGGTGAGAAACCCCTCCGCCGAATGACCAAGGGTTCCTGGGGCAGGCTAATCCGCCCAGGGTAAGTCGGGACCTAAGGCGAGGCCGACAGGCGTAGTCGATGGACAACGGGTTGATATTCCCGTACCCGCTTAGATGCGCCCATGCCGAATCTGGCGATGCTAAGCACGTGACGCGGGCAGATCCTTCGGGACGAGTCTGCTGAGCCTGTGAACCAGACCAGTAGTAGGCAAGCCGAAGGGGTGACGCAGGAGGGTAGCTCTACCGGGCGATGGTTGTTCCCGGGGTAAGGGTTTAGGGCGGTGCGTAGGCAAATCCGCGCACCATAAGCCTGAGGCCTGACGCCGAGCCGATTTAGGCGAAGTGAGTGATCCCATGCTGCCAAGAAAAGCCTCGCGGTGAGTGTCTTTGCGGCCCGTACCCTAAACCGACTCAGGTGGTCAGGTAGAGAATACCAAGGCGATCGGGTGAACCGTGGTTAAGGAACTAGGCAAATTATCCCCGTAACTTTGGAAGAAGGGGAGCCGTGTCCGGTGACGAGACTTGCTCTCCGAGCTGGATGCGGCCGCAGATACCAGGGGGAAGCGACTGTTTACTAAAAACACAGGTCCGTGCTAAGTCGTAAGACGACGTATACGGACTGACGCCTGCCCGGTGCTGGAACGTTAAGGGGAGGGGTAAGCGGCTTCGGCTGCGAAGCTCTGAACTTAAGCGCCAGTAAACGGCGGTGGTAACTATAACCATCCTAAGGTAGCGAAATTCCTTGTCGGGTAAGTTCCGACCTGCACGAATGGCGTAACGACTTCCCCACTGTCTCAACCACGGACCCGGCGAAATTGCACTACGAGTAAAGATGCTCGTTACGCGCAGCAGGACGGAAAGACCCCGGGACCTTCACTGCAGCTTGACATTGGTGTTTGGAGCGTCTTGTGTAGGATAGGTGGGAGACTGTGAAGCAGAGACGCTAGTTTCTGTGGAGTCAACCTTGAAATACCACTCTGGTCGTTCTGGATATCTAACCTGGGTCCGTGATCCGGATCAGGGACAGTGTCTGGTGGGTAGTTTAACTGGGGCGGTTGCCTCCTAAAAGGTAACGGAGGCGCCCAAAGGTACCCTCAACCTGGTTGGCAATCAGGTGTCGAGTGTAAGTGCACAAGGGTGCTTGACTGTGAGACAGACATGTCAAACAGGAGCGAAAGCTGGGACTAGTGATCCGGCGGTGGCATGTGGAAGCGCCGTCGCTAAACGGCTAAAAGGTACCCCGGGGATAACAGGCTGATCTTGCCCAAGAGTCCATATCGACGGCATGGTTTGGCACCTCGATGTCGGCTCGTCGCATCCTGGGGCCGGAGCAGGTCCCAAGGGTTGGGCTGTTCGCCCATTAAAGCGGTACGCGAGCTGGGTTTAGAACGTCGTGAGACAGTTCGGTCCCTATCCGCTGCGCGCGTAGGAGACTTGAGAGGAGCTGTCCCTAGTACGAGAGGACCGGGACGGACGAACCTCTGGTGTGCCAGTTGTTCTGCCAAGAGCACTGCTGGTTGGCTACGTTTGGAAGGGATAACCGCTGAAAGCATCTAAGCGGGAAGCTCGCCTCAAGATTAGGTCTCCCTCGGGGTTAACCCGGTAAGGCCCCCAGCTAGACGACTGGGTTGATAGGCCGGAGGTGGAAGCGCGGCAACGCGTGGAGCTGACCGGTACTAATAGGCCGAGTGGCTTGGCTTCTACTTCTTTTCTTGCATGCGTCCACTGTGCGGTTCCCGAGGTGCGGTCGGCCTGGCTGACATCTCCATAGAGTTTCGGCGGCCATGGCGAAGGGGAAACACCCGGTCCCATTCCGAACCCGGAAGTTAAGCCCTTCAGCGCCGATGGTACTGCGTGGGGGACCGCGTGGGAGAGTAGGACGCCGCCGGACAAGCTTTGAAGGGCCGCTACCGTTGTTGGTAGCGGCCCTTCGTTGTCGCTGGGTAATGGGAGGTCGTGGTGGTCGGGGACGGGCGCGGGCGCCGAAACGGGACAGACCGGGTCAGCGGTCGCGGGCGGCGCGACCCGCGACCGGCGGCCCGTCCCAGTGCTCGCGGACGGGAGGACTCCGGCTCGGGAACCCGGTCTGGTGGTCGTGAGCAACGAGACCCGGAATCGCCAAGGCGTGGCGATGGCCGGGAACGTCCGGGATCTGGGTCGTCGGCTCGCGCGGGCGGTCGCCAGCGCCGGGACCAGCCGTCGGCAGGTTCGGCTGGCACGTCTGAGCGGCGGGACGCAGGGTCGCCGACCCGTGCTGGTAGTCGTGAGCGTCAGGGCTCGGGCTCGCCCAGTCGTGCCAGTGGCCGTGAGCGTCAGGGCTCGGGCTCGCCCAGTCGTGCCAGTGGCCGTGAGCGTCAGGGCTCGGGCTCACCTAGTCGTCCTGGCGGTGGTGAGCGTCAGGGCTCGGACTCGCCCAGTCGTGCCAGCGGTCGTGAGCGGCGCGATCTGACGTCGCCCGGATCCGGCAGCGGTCGCACGGGGCCCACGGATCGCGAAAGGCGCGCCGAGCAGCCGGACAGCCGGGGTACAGCTGACGAGAGGCAGGCGGGTGCACGGCGCGGGTCGCGGGGCGGCCAGAGCGCCGCGGACCGGCGGCGTGCGCCAGGCCAGCCGGTCGGCAGCAGGCGCCGCAGCCCGCAGCAGCCTGGCCAGGGCTCACCGAGCCAAAGGCAGCCGACACCATCCAGGCGGCAGACACCAGGGGGCCACGCTCCGCGGGACCGGGCCCCGGACACTCCTCCGGGCATCTCGGCGGATCAGCTCTACCCGGATGCACGGGCCGAGCTACGGACCCTGCCCGCAGACCTCGCCGAGGCGGTGGGCCGCAGGCTGGTGGCGGCGGGCCTGGAAGAAGACCCCGCCCGCGCATATCTTCACGCTCAGGCGGCGAGACGTCTTGCGGCCCGGGTCGGCGTGGTGCGCGAGGCCTGCGGGATCGCTGCGTATCGCGCTGGGGAATGGGCCGACGCACTGACCGAGCTGCGGGCGGCACGACGGCTGACCGGCAAGGATAGCTACCTGCCGATGATGGCTGACTGCGAGCGAGCGCTCGGTCGGCTGGATCGCGCCCTCGAGCTGGTCACCGGCGAGCAGGCCAGCGGAATCGACCGGGCCACCGCTATCGAGCTGAAGATCGTAGAGTCGGGGATCCGCCGGGACCAGGGCTTCCCTGAGGCAGCCGTGGCCGCATTGCAGGTAGCTGAGCTCACGGCGAGGGCAGCGGTGCCGGACGTCGCACGGCTGTTTTACGCCTACGCCGACGCGCTCCTGGACGCCGGGCGTGAGGAGGAGGCGCGCGGGTGGTTCGGCAAGGCGGCAGCCGCTGATGTCGACGACCTTACCGACGCGGCAGAACGGCTCGAGGAACTCGACCCCGTGGTATTCGACGACCTTGAAGACGCAATCCCTGCCGAGGAGGATGAAGCAGGCCAGGGTCAGCCCACGGGCCACAGGTAAGTACGGCCGTCGCCGCAGCCCGCGGCGAGCGTGTCACCGCTGGGGCTGAACGCCACCGAGTCCACGGCCTTGCTGTCGGGGTCGGACAAGGTGGTGCTGGGAAGCGGGCCTGGCGCAGCCTGCGGGCCGGCCAGGCTCCACAGGTAGACGCTGCCGTCATGGTCGCCGACAGCCAGAGTCTGCCCGCCGGGGCTGAACGCGAGCGAGCCCACCTGCCTGCCGCCGGGCGCCGTCAGCGTGGCGATCTGCTGGCCGGTGGCTGCGTTCCACAGGTAGACATGGCCAGCTCCGTCGCCAGTGGCCAGCGTCTGGCCTTGCGGGCTGAACGCCACCGCATAGACGCCGTTGGCGCCCGGGTCGGACAGCTTGTTGATCTCGTGCCCGGTGGTGACACTCCACAAGTAGGTCGTGCCGTCGCCGTCGCCAGCCGCCAGTGTCTGGCCGTCCGGGCTGAACGCGAGCGAGAAGATGCCCTGGAAGCCTGTGCTGGACGGGTCGGTCAGGGATGCGGTCCGGCGCTCGTCGGTCACGTTCCACAGGTGGGTGGTGCCGTCGTCGCCGTCGCCAGCAGCCAGTGTCTGGCCATCGGGGCTGAACGCCACAGATTCCACCCCGCTGCCAGAGACGCCAGAGGTGGGGTCCGCAAGGGTCGCGACCGGGCGCGCGGTCGTGACGTCCCACAGGTAGACACTGCTGTCGGCGTCAGCAGCGGCCAGCATGTCCCCGTTCGGGCTGAACGCCAGGGCATTGACACCCTGGCTGCCGGGATCGGTCAGAGTGGCTACCCGATGTAATGTCGCGACGTCCCAGGCAAAGCTGCTTCCATCAGCGTCAGCGGTGACCAGCATCTGGCCATCGGGGCTGAACGCTACCGACGACACGCCGCCGACGCTGAAACCCGGGTCGGTCAGGATAGCGGCCGGCCGCGGACCGGTCGCATGCCGCTCCACGAGAACGACCGCCACCGCGACGACGACCAGCGCGACTCCCAGGCCTGCGGCGATGAGTACGCGGCGCGGGCCGCGCGTCGGTTCGCTGCGGCGCGGGCGACGGGCCAGCGTGCCGTGGCGCCCGAGGTACTCATGGGACACTGCGCCTCCCGTCTGGCGGAAACAGCCGGGAAAATGCTCACACTATCGTGGCATAGGTTGCTTTAGGTGTCGGGGGTGTCAGTGCAGGCTAAGTCAGCCGACCTGCCACAGATAGGTGCGGCCGTCGCCGTCCCCGGCGGCAAGGGTACGGCCGGTGCCGCTGAACGCCACCGAGTCCACGGCCCTGCTATCGGGATCGGTCAGGGTGGTGCTGGGGAGCGGGCCTGGTGCCGGCTGCCGGCCGGTCAGGCTCCACAGGTAAACGCTGCCGTCATGGTCGCCAGCGGCCAGCCAGTGGCCATCGCTGCTGAACGCGAGCGAAGCCACTGGCTTGCCGCCGGGCGCGGTCAGGCTGGCGATCCGCCGGCCGGTGGCTGCGTCCCATAGGTAGATGTGACCAGCTCCGTCGCCAGTGGCCAGCGTCTGGCCGCGGCGGCTGAACGCCACCGCGTAGACGCTGATGGCACTGGGGTCGACCAGGACCGTTCCGGCGTGCCCAGTCGCGGCATCGGACAAGTAGGTGCTGCCGTTGAAGTCGGCCGCGGCCAGCGTCTGGCTTCCAGGACTGAACGCCAGCGAGTAGATGCCCTGGATGCCGGCACTGTCCGGGTCGGTGAGCGACCCGGTGAGCCGCCAGGTGGCGGCGTTCCACAGGTAGGTGATGCCGTTGGCGTCTCCTACGGCCAAAGTGCTGCCACCGGCGCTGAATGCGACGGTTTCCACGCCCTCCACGCCGTTGCCCGCAAGGCTGGAGTCAGCCAGGGTCGCTACCTGGCGCGGATCAGCGACGTTCCAGAGGTAGGCACGGTTGTTTGCGTCGCCGGCGGCCAGGGTCGTGCCATCGGGGCTGAACGCTACCGAGTTCACACCCTGGCTGCCAGGGTCGGTCAGCGTGCCGACTGGACGCCTGGTGGTGATGTCCCACAGGTAGATGCTGCCGTCGCCGCTGCCAGTGGCCAGCGTCCTGCTGTTGGGGCTGAAAGCCACAGATGACACACCGCTGATGCTGGAGCCCGGGTCGGTCAGGGTGGCGAACGGGCTCGGGCCGGGTGCCGGCCGGTTAACGATGACAAGAACTGCCGCCGTAGCTGCGAGCACTGCCGCCGCCAGGCTGGCTAGCGCGATGCGTCGCCGCCGTGGTCTACGCCTTGGTCGCTCGCGCCCGGATCCCTCGCGGGCCGGTAGCGCGCTGTGCTGCGGGCGGCGGCCCTGGGTGCCGTACCGCCCGCGGTGCTGAGTGGCGCCTGGAGTATTCATAGGTCACTGCGCCTCCGCTGTCACGATAGAGCAGTGTCGGTATGGAAGTTGCGGTCTGGAAATTTACTGCTCTATCGTGACATAACTTTGGGGCTTTGCCTGTGCTGATGTGCCTGCGCTAAGAGCTGCAGTTCTCAGCTGACGCGCCATAGGTAGGTGCTGCCGTTGCCGCAGCCGGTGGCGAGCATGCCTGCTGAGCTGAACCCGACCGAGTTCACAGCCTTGCCGCCTGGGGCGGTGATCGTGGCGCTGGGCAGCAGCAGCGGCGAGGCCTGGCTGGTGATGCTCCACAGATAGGCGCTGCCGTCATGGTCCCCGCCGGCGAGCGTGGTGCCGTTCGGGTTGAACGCGACCGAGGACACCGCACCGGCGCTGGCGCCCGGATTGGCAAGCGTCGCCGTCAGATGAGCCGTGGCCACGTCCCAGAGGTAGGCGCGCCCGTTACCGTCGCCGGCAGCGAGCGTCGCGCCGTCCGGGCTGAATGTCACCGAGTACACGCCGTGGCTGTGGGGATCGGCCAGGGTGGCGATCTGGCTCCAGTCGGGGACGTTCCACAGGTAAACGTCACCATCGCCGTCGCCGGTGGCCATCGTCGCCCCGTCCGGGCTGAACGCGACCGACGTCACGCCGCCGAGGTCACTGTCCGGGTCAATCACGGTGGCGATCAGCTTCCCGGTGGCGATGTTCCACACGTAGGTTCTGCCTTGGTCCCCGGCGCCGGTTGCGAGCATCGTGTCGCGCGGGCTGAACGCGAGCGCGGAGATGCTAGCGCTCGCGATGTCGCCCGGGTCAGCCAGGCTTGCGATCTGCTCTCCGGTGGCCACGTTCCACAGGTAGATCCGCCCGTCCGCGTCGCCAGTGGCCATAACCTTGCTGTCGGGGCTGAACGCTACCGACTCCACTCCTTCACTTCCGGGGTCTGTCACGCCGCCGAGCCGACGCGACGGCGGGGCCGTCCACAGGCTGGTGCTGCCGTCATTGTCTCCGGTGGCCAGTATCGTGCCACTGGGGCTGAACGCGACCGCGGACACGCCGCCGATGCTGAAGCCGGGATCGGTCAGGGTGGCAAGCGGCCGTGCGGCCGCCCCGCGGTACGTAATGATGGAGGTCACCGCTGCCGCCGCGGCCACTGCCGCCGCGGCTAAGACGGCTGCGACTGCAACACGGCGGGATTGCCGCCGGGCTCGTGAGCGGCGGTGCGTGCCCCAGGCACCGGTTGCGCTATGACGCTCCACGTAATGGTCACTCACCGCGCCTCCCCGATATTCACGCGATGCGGCTGGATGTTATGGCAACGCCGACGTTATACCCATCGTAACGTCTTAGACGCTGTACGTCACTGGCGTCCTGGGCCGTCCATGCCTGGCCGGCGCGGTCAGGCGCCCGCTGGCGATGTCCTACAGGAACGTGTTGCCCGAGCCCGGTACTGGTCGCTCACAGGGTCAGCCCTGATTCGCGGCCCACAGGAAGGTCCTGCCACCGGTGTCGCCAGTGGCCAGTGTGGTCCCGTTGGGGCTGAACGCAACCGCGTTCACGGCCTTGCCATCCGGGCCGCGCAAGATGGCGACCGGGGTCGTGTGTGAGCCGGACAGCTTCCACAGGTAAGCGCTGCCGTTGCGGTCGCCGGTGGCGAGCATCTTCCCGTTGCGGCTGAACGCGACCGAGTCCACGATCTTGCCGCCAGGGTCCGCGAAGGCTGCGATCCGGTGCCTGGCAGCGACATCCCAGAGGTAGGTACTGCCGTTCCCGTCACTCGCGGCGAGCGTCGAGCCGTTCTGGCTGAACGCCACCGAGTAGACGCCGCTGCTGCGCGGGTCGGTCAGCGTCGTGATCAGGTGTCCGGTCGCTATGTCCCACAGGTAGATGCTGCCGTCGCCGTCGGCCGTAACCAGCGTCTTGCCGTCTGGGCTGACCGCGATCGCGTACACGCCGCCGCCTGTGACGCTGCTGGGATCGCTAACCTGCGTGATGAGGCCCTGCGTGCTGACGCTCCACAGCAGGGTGCTCCCCTGGTTGCCGTCGCCAGTCGCCAATGTGGCGCCGTCGCGGCTGAACGCCAGGGACGTGATGCCGCTGCCCTCGATGCTTGTCGGCGCGTTCATCTTGCCGATCATGTGCCCACTGCCGGCGTTCCACAAAAACGCGGTGCTGTTCGCGTCGCCAGTGGCGAGCATGCTGCCGTCGGGGCTGAACGCAACCGATTCCACGCCCTGACTGCCCGTGTCGGTCAGCGTGGTGACCCGCCGCAGCGTGGCGCGGCTCCATACATACGCGCTGCCGTCGCTGTCGCCGGTGGCCAGGGTGCTGCCGCTGGGGCTGAATGCGAGCGACGTGACGCCACCGATGCTGAAGCCGGGGTCGGCCAGGGTTGCGACGGGCCGTGCGGCTGGCGCGTGGCGGTTCGAGACGAGGATCGTGACCACTACTGCCACAGCGACCACGATCAGTGCGACTAAGCCAGAGATAGCGAGGACGCGCCGTCGGCGACGGCGCGAAGCCTCAGGCCGGCGACTGCCCCGCGGGCTCCGCGCTTTGACTCCGCCCCGGTGGCCGCGACCTTGCCCTCCGTGGCGGCTTCGAGGCGGCGAGTCGCCGTACTGCTCGAAATACTCCTGACCCACCGAGACTCCCCGTGGTCAGCCTAGGTTGAAGTTCCACAGGTAGGTGCTGTCGTTGCCGTCCGCTGTAGCAAGCATCTTCCCGTCCGGGTTGAACGCGATCGCGTTCACGCCCTTGCCTTGCGGGTCGGTCATGGTAGCGCTGGGCTGCGCGAGCGGGGTGGAGAGCTTCCACAGGTAGGTGCTGCCATCCCCGTCGCCGACCGCGAGTATCTTGCCATCAGGGCTGAACGCAACCGACTTTGCCGCCTTGCCACCCGGAACCGTGAACGTGGCGATCCGGCGCTGGGTGGAGAGCTTCCACAGGTAGGTGCTCCCGTTGCCGTCGCTGGTGGCCAGCGTCTCGGTGCCCGGCGCCTTGTCGCTGGGGCCGAACGCGACCGAGTAGACGCCGTGGCTGTTCGGGTCGGTCAGTGTGGCTATCAGGTGCTGGCTCGCGATGTTGTACACGTAGGTGCTGCCGTCCCCGTCACTCGCGGCCAGGATGGTGCCGTCCGGGCTGAACGCGACTTCCGACACGCCTTCTGACTGGCTGAACGGATCGTTCAGGGTGGCGACCTTGCTTCCCGTGGTAATGCTCCACAGGTAGGTGCTGCCGTCGCCGTCACCGGTGGCCAGGGTGGTTCCGTCGGGGCTGAACGCGACCGAGGACACCCCGCCGCCGGTGATGTTGGAAGGGTCGGTGAAGCTGGTCATCTGGCTTCCGGAGGAAAGGCTCCACACGGAGATGGTGCCGTTAGCGTCACCTGCGGCGAGCAACGTGCCGTCGGGGCTGAACGCGACCGACTGCACTCCCTGACTGGCTGGATTGGACAGGGTAGAGGCGCGGCGCCCGGTGTGGACGGTCCAGGTGTAGCTGCTGCCGTTGGCATCGCCCGTTGCCAGCGACGTGCCGTCGGGGCTGAACGTCAACGAGGCCACGCCGCCGATGCTGAATCCGGGAACCGCCAGCGTCGCGACCGGGCGCAGCGGCGGCGCCGGCTGATTCGCTGCGACGACCACGGCCGACACGGCTGCGGCCAGGACCACGACGCTAACCGCGGACCCGATGATGTAGCGCCGTGACGGCCAGCGCCGCGGCGGTCTGGGGCGCCGGGACTCGCGTCGCTGGCGCGCCGCATGGGACGAGTGCGAGTACGCGTGGGAATAGTGGTCACGGTGTCCCTGCGTCACCACCCCTCCCCCCGCGGACTCGATGCTCCTATCCATCGTTACACACAGCAACTACTCATTGACCACAAAGCGTCCCCCGGCGACTGAATCGTGATGATCATCCGCCCACGCCCCACAGGTACGTAGTGTCGTCGCCGTCGCCCGTGGCCATGGTCTTGCTGTCCTTGCTGAACGCGACCGCCGCGACGCCGCCGATGCTGGTGCCGGGATCCTTCACTACGCCGCTCTCGGCTGCGGAGGCGACATTCCACATGTAGGCGTGTCCGTTGCCGTCACCGCTGGCCAGCATCTTGCCGTCCGGGCTGAACGCGACCGAGTTGACGATCTTCCCCTGCGGTTCGTTCAGCGTGGCGATCCGCTGCCCCGTGGAGACTTCCCACAGCGAAATGCTGCCCTCGCGGTCAGAGGCTGCAAGCAGCTTTCCGTCGGGGCTGAACGCGACGGCTGACACGCCGGCGACCAGTGTGGCTGGCTCGCTTAGTGAGTTCAGCAGCGTCCTGGTCGAGACGTTCCACAGGTACGTGGTGCCGTTGTTGTCACCAACGGCCAGCGTGCCGTCCGGGCTGAACGCGACCGACGACACCAGCACGCTGCTCGGGGCGATCAGCTGATCGATCGCGTTCAGATTCCCGGTCGTGATGTCGAATATGTAGGTCTTGCCGTTACCGTCGCCAGCCGCGAGCAGGCCCCCGTTGGGGCTGAACGCGACCGACGACACCCCGCCGGTGAGGCTGAGCGGACACTGCAGGGATTCGATCTTCTGCGCCGTGTTCACGGCGTAGACGTCGACATCTCCGTTGTTGTCCCCGACGGCGAGGTCCTTGCCGTCAGGGCTGAACGCGACCGACGAGATGCTGCCGCCGAGCGAGAGTGTGGTGATCGGGCGGCCGTTGTCCGCGTTCCACATGTAGACGTTGCCGTCGAAGTCGCCGGCGGCCAGCGTCGTGCCGTCTGGGCTGAAGGCGACCGATGTCACGCCACCGACGATGCTGCTCTTGTCGGTCAGCTGGGCAACCGGTAGCGCGCTGCCGTTCCCGCGATTCACAAAGGTGATCGCCACCGCGACCGCCGCGGCCGCTACTACTACGGTCACCACCACCCCGACGGCGAAGCGCCCGCGACGCCGACGTCGCCGCCGCGTCGTAGGGGGAGGACCTGCAGGGATGGCGCGGTCCCAGACCGACCGCTGGCCTGGCGCCGGAGGGGCCGACGGCGGGACACCGCGGTCCCAGACCGACCGGGGGCCCGGCGCCGCAGGCAGGTTACGGTCCCATCCGGCGCGGTGAGCTGGGCCCGGGGGAGCCGGGGGAATGGTGCGCTCCCAGACTGACCGCGGGCCCGGCGACCCGGGAGCCGGGGTGCGGTCCCAGATCGACCGCTGACCTGGCGCCGGGGGAGCCGGGGGGATGGTGCGCTCCCAGACCGATCGCGAGCCCGACCCAGGCGGAGCCGGAGGCACCGCGCGGTCCCAGACCGACCGCGAGCCTGCGGCACCGGGAACGCGGCGTTCCAGCCCGCCGTCCCGGCTGGCGCCGGGCCGGCGGCGTTCCAGGCCGTTGTCCTGGCTGGCGCCGGGCCGGCGGCGTTCCAGCCCGCTGTCCTGGCTCGCGCCGGGCCGGCGCCGCTCCACCCCGCCATCCTGGCTGGGTGGGGCAGCCGGGACGGTGCGCTCCCAGTCGGATTCCTGGCCCGCGCCTGGCGGGCGGCGGCGCTCGTCCTCGCTCACAGGGTCTCCCGCCATTGCCGGAATATTGTTCTTGACCATCGTGGCACAAATTGCCCGAAGTCATTGCGATAATGACCCCGCTACGGACGAAACCTCGCACGGGCAGTCACGGGTAGTATCTGGTCCCGCACTGGAAGCCTGCCGGAAGTAGCGAGCTGTGAGCGAAACGACGGTGCGGCCTGCGGCCGGGTCCTCCCGCCGCGCCGCGGCAGCTGCCCGTAGGCTGCGGCCGCTCACGCCAGTCGGCTTGGTCATCGCCGCCGCTACGCTGCTTGCACTAGGGTTGCGGTGCTATCAGCTGGCCCAGCCCGGCCATCTCCTGGGCGTCGGTGATTATGATGACGGCGCCGACTTCGGCAGTGCACTCCAGCTGATCCACGGCGTCCTGCCGTACCGGGACTTCATCCTGGTGCAGCCGCCGGGCATCACGCTGCTGATGACGCCGGCTGCTGTGCTGTCTCCGCTGACTGGCACGGCCGGGGCCATCGCGGCCGGGCGGATCCTGACGGTCGCGGCGTCAGCGGCCTGCGTCGTGCTCGCCGGGCTCCTCGTCCGGCATCGCGGCATCTTCGCGACGGCTGTGACCTGCGGCGTCATCGCGATCTACCCCGGCAGCGTCCAGGCCGCGCATACGGTCTTGCTTGAGCCCTGGCTGACCGCGTTCTGCCTGGCCGGCGCCGTGGCGGTGTTCGACGGCGACCGGCTGGCCGGCGGATGGAGGCTGGCCTGGGGCGGCGCAGCCCTGGGTTTCGCGGGGGCTGTCAAGGTATGGGCGATCATCCCGGTCGCTGTGATCGCGGTGGCGTGCCTGCCCCAGCCGCGGAAGGCGGCGCGTTTCGCGGGCGGGGTCGTGGCCGGCTTCGCCGTCCCGGTGCTTCCGTTCGCCGCCCTCGCGCCCGGGCGCTTCTGGGACAGCGTGATCGTCGCCCAGGCCGCCCGAACCGGCGCCCGGACGCCGCTGGCGTTCCGCCTGGAGTACCTGACCGGACTGGCGGGCTGGCAGCCGCCCGGCGCCGTGCTCTGGACCGCGGTCGCTGTGATCGCGGTCGCGGTCGCCGGTGCGTCGGTCGCCGCCTGGCTGGCCACCCGCCAGGCACCGCTGCCGCTTGAGTGGTTCGCCATCGCGACCACGGTGGGCATCGCCATAGCGTTCTTTATCCCGGACGATTTTTACTATCACTACTCGGCGTTCCTGGCCCCCTTCCTCGCGATGGCGTTTGGCCTCCCGGCCGCGCGTCTGCTCGAGGCGGGGCCGGCCCGGCTCGCGGCCTTGCGGCGGCCAGCGGCCTGGCTGGCCTGCCTGGTCATGCTGGTGCTGCCGCTGGCCCTGCCGGGCGCCGAGGACAGCCCGACGCCCACCTACGCCAGCGCCCTGCCAGCGATCCAGCGTGCGATCCCGCCGGGGGCGTGCGTGCTGTCCGACCAGGCGTCGCTGCTCATCTCCGCTGACCGGTTCCGTTCCGGCTCGGCGGGCTGCCCCGTCATCATTGACGGGACCGGCACCAGCTACGCGCTCGGCGACGGCCGCAGCCCGGTGCAGGCCGGTGACGTGCCAGCCGTGGCGGGGCTGTGGCTGCAGGCGATGCGCGCCGCTCAGTACGTGCTGCTCACCCCGTCGAACCGCAACCGGATCGCCTGGAACCCTCAGCTGGAGTCCTACCTCGCTGGCAACTTCGTCCGGGTCAGCGGGGACTGGGCGCCGCTGACTCTCTACCAGCGCAGCCGTGGGTGACGGCGGGCCGGTTCAGCCCTGGGCGAACGTCCGCATCACCAGGCCGGTCCTCGGCTTAGGCCCGAACGACGTCGACTTGCGCGGAACGCGCTCGCCCGCGTCGGCGATCGCGTAGACGTCCTGGGCTGGCATCGGCGGGCAGATGACTGCCGTGCCCCCGGCCTGGTCGGCCTGCCGCACCGCCTCGGCGGCGTCGTTGTGGACCACCTGGACGTCCTCCTCGCTGTCGCTGATCTTCCAGACGCTGCGCAGCAGGAGCTCCTGCAGCACCGAGGCGGCGAGGGCCCGCCAGCGGGCCGAGCGGCCGGGCGGCATCGCCGCGTCGAGCTGGGCCCGGTCAGGGTCGGTGAGCAGGCTCACCTCGCCGCCACCAGCAACCAGGAACGCGGGGCCGTGCGCGCTGGCGCCGGCCAGCTCGTCCAGGGCCGCTGGCAGCTGCCGTGTCCCGCCCGGAAGCCTGCTGACCGTGAACGCGGTCGCGGCCTGCCGGGCTGCGTCGGCCGGCGAGAGCCGCGGGATGACCCGGTGGATCGCGCCGATCTCCGGCGGGTAGGCCGAGCCGTCCACGAGCAGGGCCAGGCCGTAGTCCCACGGGCCAGGCCGCGCGCCCGCCGCCTGGCACCGGGCCTGCAGCGCGAGGTAGGCGGCGTACCTGTGGTGCCCGTCCGCGATCATGACGCTGCGCGGCGCCAGGTCGGCAGCGATCGCGGCCAGCTCGGCCGGGCCGGTGACCGCCCAGAGCCTGTGCCGGATACCGTCGCCGGTCACGACGTCGGCGAGCGGGCGGCCGCCAGCGGCGGCCGCCACGGCGCGGGACGCAGCGCCGCGCGCACCGTCGCTCGGGCCCTCGTCAGCGCCGCCGTCAGCCCGGTCATGCAGCAGGAAGATCGGCTCGAGGTTCGCCTGCGTGGCCTCCATCAGGTGCAGTCGGCCGGCCACCGGGCCGGGCGCAACGTCCTCGTGCGGGCGCACGACGCCGGCCTCGGGCGGGCTGAGGCGCACCGCGCCGATGAGGCCGCGCTGGAGGACCCGCATCCCGTTACCGGCAGCGGCCTGCTCGTAGACGTACAGCGCGGGTTCAGGGTCCGGCCGGAGAATCTGCGCATCCTGCCACTCGCGCAGGGTGCGAGCGGCGTCACGGTAGGCGCCGGCCCGGTTCCCTGGCTGCTGCCGGGGCAGGATCAGCCGCACGACGTTGTGCGGGTCAGCAGCCAGCAACTGATCTGCTCTGTCGTGAGCGATGACGTCGTACGGTGGAGATGTGACCTCGGCGAGTCCGCTGATCCGTTCTGGGGCATAGCGGAGCCCGCGGAACGGCGCCAGCGTAAGCCTGGGCTGCCCCGGCGCAGCCGGGTCGTGGCCGGACGGGAGGATCTGCACACATGTCAGAAGAACGAGCGGACGGCCAGGATTCCCGCGAGGGCCAGGACACCTACGATCTTTACCGGCGCGGGCTCGATCTGCTCGGCCGGGGCAGCGCCGCCGCCGCTGCTCAGGTGCTCGAGCGCGCGGCTGAAGCCGAGCCGCAGTCACGCAGCGTGCTGGAGGCGCTGGCGCGGGCCCAGTTCGACACCGGGCGGTACCAGGCCGCCGCGGGCAACTTCCGCCGGATCGTTGAGGCAAGCCCGAGCGACGACTACGCGCAGTTCGGCCTGGGGCTGGCGCTGGCCCGGACAGGGGACCCGACGGCCGCAGCCGAGCACCTGGCCCTTGCCGCAGCGATGCGCCCGGACCTGCGGCACTACGCTGACGCGCTGCGCGGCGTCCGGGCGACGCTGCGTGCCAGGACCCAGGCCGAACGCGGGGAACGCGGCAATCAGGGGCAGGCGTCGCATGACGGCTGAAATAGATACGGCCCGGCCAGACACGCCGCGGGCCAGCGACGGCCCGCTCTGCGAGATCTACGACGTGGCCCTGCTCGACCTGGACGGCGTGGTCTACCTCGGCGCCCGGGCGGTTCCCGGTGCGGCCGAGGCGCTGGCCGAGGCCAGGCGGCTGGGAATGCGCCTGGCCTTCGTGACCAACAATGCCTCACGCTCGCCGTCGACGATCGCCGAGCAGCTCACCGGTCTGGGCGTGCCTGCCACACCGGATGAGGTGGTCACCTCTGCGCACGCGGCGGCGCGCCTGATCGCGGACCGGCTGCCCGAAGGCTCGCCGGTGCTGGTTGTGGGTGGCATCGGGCTGCGGCTGGCGCTGCGCGAGCGGGGACTGCGGCCGGTGTCCACGGCAGCCGAGCGCCCGGCCGCGGTCGTCCAGGGTTACGGGCCGGGCATCGGCTACGGCCTTCTCGCCGAGGGCGCGCTCGCGGTGCGGGCCGGAGCCTGGTTCGTTGCGTCCAACATCGACGTGACGCTGCCGACGCCGCGCGGTCTGCAGCCGGGCAACGGATCGCTGGTGCAGGTGATCGCCGTCTCCACCGGCCAGCAGCCGGTCGTGGCCGGGAAGCCGGAGCCGCCGCTGCACGCCGAGGCCGTGGCGCGGTCCGGGGCCCGGCGGCCGCTGGTCGTTGGCGACCGGCTGGATACCGACATCGAGGGTGCGGTGCGCGCCGGGGCCGACAGCATGCTCGTGCTGACCGGCGTCACCGGCC
This sequence comes from uncultured Actinomycetota bacterium, assembly GCA_963815375.1. Lineage (GTDB taxonomy): Bacteria > Actinomycetota > Actinomycetes > Streptosporangiales > Streptosporangiaceae > JASHPR01. The sequence continues at coordinate 120,826 of CAWFGX010000004.1, forward strand.
CCGCCGACGCGGTACTCGCCCCGGCGCAGCAACGGCCCACCTACCTTGCGCACGACCTGTCCGGCCTGACTGGCCCGCACCCCGAGGTGCAGGCCAGTGGCGGCGCGTTCCGCTGCGGCGGCTGGACAGCCCGGCTGATACCGGCCGCTGCGGCTGGCAACACGGACGGCGGGACCCTTCCCGGCGCGGCGGGCGCTGGCTCGGATGACGGAGCTCTCCGCGGCGCGGCGAGTGCTGGCGTGGGCGGCGGGACCCTTCCCGGCGCGGCGGGCGCTGGCTCGGATGACGGAGCTCTCCGCGGCGCGGCGAGTGCTGGCGTGGGCGGCAAGGGTGGCGCTGACGGGCAGGTAGGCCCCGGCGCTGGCCCTCCGGCCCGGCTGGAACTCGACGGCGAGGGCTCGGCGATCGACGGCCTGCGCGCGCTCTGTGCTGCGGCATGGTCGGCGCCCGGCCCGGTCGCCCCCGAGAGCGTCTACGCCGCCGTCGGCCGGCTCCGCTTCGCAGCCTGAGGCTATACCCACCGCGGCGCGGGCCCCTTGCTGTGGTTCCGGGGTGCCAGTGAGCCCCGGCGCGGGCCCCTTGCTGTGGCTGTGTGGGCGCAGTCAGCGCCGCGCGGGCCCCTTGCTGTGGCTGCCTGCGCGTAACCAGTACCGGCGTGGGGCCCCTGCTGGGGTTGCGGGGCTCTGGCAGGGCGGTGGTGGTGCCCGGGCTGGGGCTAGTGCAACAGCCCGGGGCCCATGACCGCCTTGGGGCGGGGCATGTGGGCTGGAGCGGGGGGCTGACGGCGGATGAGCCGGGTGGAGTTGTCAGAACGGGCTGGCAAGGTGGCGCACATGGGAAAGAAGGCGTTATTCGATCAGCGTGCGATGGCGGAGGTGCTCGCGAGACAGGGCGGTGTGATCACCCGCAGCCAGACACAGGACTGCGCGATGAGTGATGAGGCGCTGCGGCACAGGATCCGCGACGGCGGGCCCTGGCAGGTGCTCCTTCCCGGCGTCTACATCACAAATACCGGAGCGCTAACCAGGGTGCAGCGAGAGCTGGCGGCGGTTCTGTACGCGGGGCCGGGGAGCGTGGTCACGGGACCGGCAGCGCTGGTGTTCCACAGCGTGCGTGCACCGCAAACTCCGATGGTGGATGTGCTCATCCCGCATGAGCGCCGACGGCGCAGCCTCGGCTTTGTCCAGGTGCACCGGACGTCGAGGATGCCGACTGTGGTTCTGCCAGCTGGCGAGGTCTGTTACGCACCACGGGTCCGCGCGGTGGCCGACACCGTCCGCGGGCTGCGCGATCTTAGCGAGGTGCGGGCTGTCGTCGCCGACGCCGTGCAGCGCGGCAGGGTCACGGTTGGCGAGCTCGCCGGAGAGCTGGATGGCGGCCCGGCCCAGGGGTCAGCCCGGTACCGCAGGGTCCTGGCCGAAGTCGCCGACGGTGTGCGGTCAGCGGCAGAAGGCGACCTGCACGACCTGGTCGGGCGCGAGCGGCTGCCCGAGCCGATGTACAACCCGAGCCTGTACGCGGGCGAGGAATTCATCGCGGTCCCCGACGCATGGTGGCCGGAGGCCGGAGTGGCGGGCGAGATCGACTCCCGTCAGTGGCACCTGTCACCCAGCGACTGGGAGCGCACCCTGGCCCGCGGCACGCGGATGAGCGCGCACGGGATCATCGTGCTGCGCTTTCCGCCGCGGCGGGTGCGGACGGAGGGGCGCATCGTTGCCGCCGAGATCAGGTCGGCCCTGGAGGCTGGCCGCGCGCGCGGCCAGCTGGACATCAGGGCGGTCCCGGCACGGTGATGTCGGGTGCGCTTTCACTGATGCAGGGCGAGGCTGTCACCAGGCTATGCCTCCCGCAGGGCGGCTCGGCGGAAGGCTTGTGAGCTGCCCAGTCCGCAGGTCAGCGATGACGAGGTGGCTCTGGACCACTACATGGGTTAGACCAGGGCCGCTGCGGATCTCCTTGGTGAATTCCTGGATCAGCAGGTACGTTCTCGACGAGTCCAGGCTCGCGAGGACTATCGGGTTGTCGGTGGTGTAGCTGGCGATTGCCTTCTGCCGGGCGCTGGACAACGACAGGGTGTCACAGGTCACCGTCACAGTCTGCGGTGTGGTGGGCGGCGGCGAACTTGGCGCTGGAGCACTGCATACCTGCAGCGAGCGCCCGTCGCCGCTCAGCGCTGCCCAGTCAGGTTCGCCGGCTTGGCTCGTCACGTGGCTGAGGAGGTCGAGCTGCCCGGAGGGGGCGCTGGTCGAAAGGATCCGCACCGTCGACGTGGGTGTGGGGCCGTTACCGATGATGGCTGACTGCTTGACGGCGAGTTCTCGCCCGTCGGCTGACAGCGACACGTCTGCGAGCCCGGCATCAGGAGGCGGGCTCCATGTCCTGACCTGGCGGGTGCGCAGGCTGATGACATCGAGCTGCGCAGTCACTGTGCCGACGTACTGGGAGCAGGATTCCGCGGCAAAGGCAGCCGTGTGGCCGTCAGGCGTCACGGACAGACTGAGGAACGCGGGGAAGCCCGATATCCTGACGTCAAGCGAGGTCAGCGGGCCTGGCTGGCCGGTGTCGTTCAGGGTGACTTCGTAGAACTCAGTGAAACAGCCACCTGATTCCGGCGAGGCAGTGACCAGGAACGTGCGGTCGCCCGCCAGCGCCGCGGCCTGACTGCCGAAACTCATTCCCGGAGGCGGCGTGACGGTGCCGACGACCTTGCCGGTGGCTGTGCTCAGCACTTCCAGCGAGCTGGACTGGGTCCCCGGAATGTAGACGGGCGTGGACGGCTCAAGGTAGAAGGTCGGTACTCCGGGCGGGAGGGGTGCAGCCTGCCCAGGATGGCTGCCTGACAGCGGGGACATCACCGCGACTCCTGTGACGATCGCGGTAACCGCCGCGGCAGCGGCCAGCGGGATCAGCAGGCGGGCCCGGCGCGGCCTGGGCCTGGCGCCTGCTCGCCTCGCCGCCAGGTCGGGCAGGTCCCGGATCGCCTCCGGCCGGACCGTCCGCGTGGCTGCGCCGTACGCGTCACGCAGACGGTCTTCCATCCTGTTCATGCTTCCTCCCGTAGTTCTCGGGTCAGCGCGGCCAGCGCGCGTGACGCGGTGGACGAGACGGTCCCCCTGCTGATCCCGAGGGCCGCGGCGATCTCGCTCTCCGGCAGGTCCAGGTAGTAGCGGAGCGCCAGCACTTCGCGGGCTCGCCGTGGCAGGCGGGCCACTGCGGCGAGCACCTCACGCCGCTCCTCGCTGTCGATGGCCACTGATTCGGCGGACCACACCGGCGGCGGCACATGCCTGGCCAGCCGGAGGGCAGCGCGCCTGCGTGCCCGCAGCGCCGAGCGCGACCCGTTGATCACGACCGCGCGGAGATACGGCAGTGCCTTGTCCCGGTCCCTCAGCCGCGGCAGATTCTGGTACAGGCTGATAAACGCGTCCTGAACCACGTCCTCTGCGCTCTGCTGGTCACCGAGGAGCAGTAACGCCACCCTCACGAGCCTGACCACGTGAGCGTGGTACAGGCTCCGTATGAAGTCGTCAGGGCTTTCCGCTGAGGGTGGCGCTGACTGCCAGTTCGGATGCATGCATTAATGACGCCACCGATCTGGCCTTTGCTGAGTGCCGGAGGCTAAATCGCCCGCCATGCCAGGCCATCGCCGCGTTTACAGGAACTTGCGCAGGCGCAGCACGTCCTTGATGCTGGCATGCACCTTCACCTTGCGGGTCGCCCAGGCCCTCGCGAAACGCTGCGGGTCCTCGGCGATGGACACGATTGTGTCGCTGTCAGTGGTGAACCGGACCTGGGCCGTCCCGTCGCTGTCGCTGGCCTTCCGGGCCGGTTCCGCCCCGTCCGGCCCGACCCGGGTCCAGAAGTGCAGCCCGAGATCAGTGATCTCGCAGCTCAGCGTCCGGTCCACCAGGGCGTCGGCGCGTTGCTGCGGATCCAGTTCCGAGATCTTGCCGAGGAGGCTGTCGAGTGCCTCGCGGCACTGTTCCTCGGTCGCCATCAGGACCTCCTCCGGCCGCCGGCGCGCCGGGGGCCACGGGCATCGGTTCGGCTCATCGGGTGTGCGCCTCGGCTTGCGCCGTAACAGCGGCTGCGGACGGTAGCGTTCCAGGCAGAGCAGCAGAACAGTACCGCTGTGAGGAAGCCCAGCCCAAGGAGAGTGATGGCTGATGGCAGGCGAAGGCGCAGAGGCGGCCGGGGGGTGGCACGACGCTGAACCGGGGGAGGCCGCGGGCGGGCGCCAGGGTGAACCCGGTGCCGCGGCGGCCCTGCCCGCTGAGCCGGCTGGGCAGGTGCCCGCGACCGCCGAGCCCCGGGTCGACGCGGCTCTGGCCAGGCTTGACGAGCTGGCCGGGCTGCCCGTCACCGAGCACACGAGGGTGTTCGACGACGTGCACAGGCGGCTCGAGGACGTGCTCGGCGAGCTGGGCACCGGCGCGGCCGAGCCGGGCCGCTGACCAGGCCAGGTCCATGGCCAGCAGGACGCGGCTCGACGCAGAACTGGTGCGCAGAAGGCTTGCGCGGTCCAGGGAGCAGGCAGCGGACCTGATCGCGGCTGGCCGGGTTGCAGTCGCCGGCCAGCCGGCCGCCAAGGCGGCAACGCAGGTCGCGCAAGACGCGGCGATCACGGTCGCGGAACCGGCGAGCGGCCCGGAGTATGCGTCTCGTGGCGGCCGGAAGCTGGAGGGCGCCCTCAGCGCGTTCGCCGCGGTTACCGTGGCCGGCCGCCGCTGCCTCGATGCGGGCGCGTCAACCGGCGGCTTCACCGACGTGCTGCTCCGGGCCGGGGCTGAGCACGTGGTCGCCGCGGACGTCGGTTACGGCCAGCTGGCGTGGGAGTTGCGCAGCGACCCGAGGGTGACCGTGCTCGACCGGGTCAACGTCCGCTATCTCACCCCGGAGCAGGTGGCGCCGCCGCCTGGCCTGGTCACGGCCGACCTGTCGTTCATCTCCCTTACGCTGGTGCTGCCGGCGCTGGTCGCCTGCGCCGCCCCGGACGCTGATTTCGTACTGCTGGTAAAGCCGCAATTCGAGGTGGGGCGGGGCCGGGTCGGGGCCGGCGGCGTGGTCCGGGATCCGCAGCAGCGTGCCGAGGCCGTCGCGTCCGTTGCTGCTGCCGCGCATGAGATCGGCCTCGGAGTTGCCGGAATCGCGGCGAGTCCGCTCCCGGGACCATCGGGGAATGTGGAGTATTTCCTGTGGCTGCGTCGAGCGGAGCCGCCGCTCGACTACACAGCCCTGCAGCGGGCAATCGCGGAAGGACCCTAGTGAGCTCGAAGCGGACCATGCTCCTGGTCGTGCACGCCGGCCGGCCAGCCGGAGTGCGCGTCGCCCGCCGTGTCATCGGCAGGCTGACCGCCGGGGGCGTGAACGTCCGGGTTCTCGAGACCGAGGCGGCTGAGATGGGCGCCGCGGGCTCCGAGGTGGTCCCGGCGTCGCACCAGGCCGCTGACGGCGCGGAAATGGTGATAGTGATCGGCGGTGACGGCACGCTGCTGCGCGCCGCCGAGCTCGCCCGGCCTGCTCGGGTGCCTCTGATCGGGGTCAACCTGGGTCACGTCGGTTTCCTCGCCGAGGCCGAGCCCGAGGACCTCTGGGACGTGGTCGACAGGGTCGTCGACGGGCGGTACCTGATCGAGCGCCGCATGACGATCGACGTGACGGTGCGCAGGAACGGCGACGTGACCGCAACGACCTGGGCGCTGAACGAGGCCTCGGTGGAGAAGTCCGCGCGGGAGCGGATGATCGACATGGTGATCGAGGTGGACGGGCGCCCGCTGTCGCGGTGGGGGTGCGACGGGGTGGTGTTCGCGACCCCGACCGGGTCGACCGCGTACGCGTTCTCCGCAGGCGGGCCGGTGGTCTGGCCCGAGGTCGACGCGCTGCTGCTGGTGCCGATCAGCGCGCATGCCCTGTTCGCCCGGCCGATGGTCGTGTCGCCGCGGTCGGTGCTCGCAGCGGAAGTCATCGACCCCGGCTCGGGCCAGGATGAGGCGTCGCGGGCGGTTCTGTGGTGCGATGGACGTCGTAGGGTCGACCTGGATCCGGGCGCGCGCATCGAGGTGCGGCGCGGTGCCGAGCCGGTGCTGCTAGCCAGGCTGCGCGCTGCCGGAGAGGGCGCTGCAGAAGGCGATGTCGGCGCGCCCTTCACCGACCGGCTGGTCGCCAAGTTTGGTCTTCCCGTGACCGGCTGGCGGGGCCGAGGCGCCCGTCGGCCCGCCGGCGGCGGCGATGAGGCCGCGCATTACGAGTTAGCGGCACTACGAGCGGCAGGACGAGGGGAGCCGGGCGGCGATGCTTGAGGAGGTCCGTATCAGCGGGCTCGGGGTGATCGACGACGCCGTGCTCGAGCTGTCTGGCGGGTTCAATGTGGTAACCGGGGAGACCGGGGCCGGGAAGACCATGGTCGTCTCCGGGCTGGGGCTCCTGTTCGGCGGCCGGGCCGACCCGCAGCGGGTGCGCCCAGGTGCGGAGCGCGCCAGCGTGGAAGGCCGGCTCAGCGTCGATGCCGACGGCCCGGTGGCCCGCCAGGTCAGCGAGGCGGGCGGCGACCTCGACGACGATGGCAGGACGCTCCTGCTGAGCCGTTCGGTGTCGCCAGAGGGACGCTCGCGTGCCTACGCCGGCGGCCGGTCGGTTCCGGTGTCCCTGCTGACGTATCTGGCCGACGACCTGGTCGCTGTGCACGGGCAGGCTGATCAGCAGCAGCTGCTCAAGCCGGGCAGGCAGCGCGAAGCGCTCGACCGCTACGCCGGGGCCGAGTTCGCCGAGCTGCTCACCCGTTACCAGCGGACCTACCAGCGGCACCGAGCCGTCCGCGAGGAACTGGACGAGCTCACCTCGGCCGCCAGGGAGCGCGAGCGGGAAGCCGAGGACCTGCGCCGCGGTCTGGAGGAGATCGAGAAGGCGGAACCGGTCGACGGCGAGGATGCCACGCTGCTCGCAGACGAGGAGCGGCTGTCGAACGCCGACGCGCTGCATACGGCCTCGACCACGGCGCATGAGGCGCTGGCCGGTGACCCTTCCGGGGCCCGCTATGACGCGGCGGACGCCGTCACCCTGCTCGGGACCGCGCGCCAGGGACTCGAGGCCGCCGCCGGCCATGACCCGGCCCTCGCGGCGCTCGCGGCCCGGGTGACAGAGGCTTCCTATCTGGTCTCCGACGTCGCGGCCGACCTGGCTTCCTACGCGCAGTCAGTGGAGGCGGACCCGGCGAGGCTCGCCGCGGTGCAAGAGCGCCGGGCGGTGCTCGGCCGCCTGATCCGCACGTACGGCACGGAGGACATCCGGGAGCAGCCCGCAGGAAACGGCACTGCCGACCACGGGGGGCAGGAAGCTTTGCCGGCCGCCCCGGCCGGTACCGTCGCCGCGGTGCTCGCCTGGGCCAGGCGGGCCGCCGCCCGGCTGGCCCAGCTCGAGGGCGCCGACGACCGGATCGCGGGCCTGGCCGAGGAGGAAGCCAGCCTGGCCGCGGAGGCCGACGACCTGGCCGGCCAGCTCACCGCTGCGCGGAAGAATGCGGCCGACAGCTTCGCCGAAGATGTCACCGCCGAGCTCGCCGCTCTGGCGATGCCGCACGCGAGGATCACGGTCGCGGTGACACCGCTGCGCGAGCTGGGCCTGTATGGCGCCGACGACGTCGAGATCCACCTGGCGGCCCACACGGGCGCACCGGAGCTGCCGCTGCAGAAGGGAGCTTCGGGCGGGGAGCTGTCCCGGGTCATGCTGGCCATCGAGGTTGTCTTCGCTGGCGCCGACCCCGTACCGACGTTCGTGTTCGACGAGGTCGACGCTGGCGTCGGGGGCAAGGCCGCTGTTGAGATCGGCCGCAGGCTGGCCCGGCTGGCAAAGCTGGCCCAGGTGATCGTGGTCACGCACCTGCCTCAGGTGGCAGCATTCGCCGATACCCACCTGGTGGTGCAGAAGGCCAATGACGGCTCGGTCGTCAGCAGCGGGATCACCCGTCTGGAAAAAGAGGGGCGGATCCGGGAGCTGTCGCGGATGCTAGCGGGCCTGGAGGACTCGGAGTTCGGCCGGGCGCACGCCGGGGAGCTGCTGGCCGCCGCCGCAGCTGAGCACGCGGCCCCGGCCCGCAGGCCACGCTGGCCGCGCGCTGGGAAGTTGCCGGCCGTCCCGCCGCCAATCTGAACGCAAGCTGCGGAGTTGCTGACGATTGCGGACAGTGATCGCTCCTGCGGCGTCCGGTCGTGCACCGATCTGGCAGACTTACTGTGCGATGAAGGCATGGCTTCGCAAACTGCCAAGAATCCGCCGGAAAGGGTCCGATGACCTGCCCGGCGTGCTGGCGACGGCCCGCCTGGACCGCAGAACGAAGAACCTGGCCAGCAGGCTGTGCGCCGGTGACATCGCCATCATCGATCACGCCGACCTGGATCTGACGGGTGCCGATGCCCTTGCAGGCCGCCGGGTCGCCGCCGTGGTCAACGCCGCGCGGAGCATCACCGGCCGCTACCCCAACCGCGGGCCGCAGCTGCTGGTCGACGCGGGCATCCCGCTCGTCGACGACGTGGGCATCGAGGTCTTCGACCGGGTGCGGGAGGGGCAGCAGGTCCGCCTGGAGGGGGACACCCTGTACGTGGGCGAGGAGGCCGTGGCCAAGGGGCGGCAGCAGGACGCCGCGACCGTGGCCGCGGCGATGACCGAGGCCAAGTCCCACGTGGTCGGCGAGATCGAGGCGTTCGCCGCGAACACGCTGGAGTACATCAAGCATGAGTATCCGCTGCTGATCGACGGGATCGGGGTCCCGACGCTGCAGACCGGGCTGGACGGCAGGGACGTGCTGGTTGTGGCCCGCGGGTACCACTACCGCGAGGACATCACAGCGCTCCGCTCCTTCATCCGGGAGCGCAAGCCGGCCATGGTCGGCGTTGACGGCGGCGCGGACGCCCTGCTCAAGGCCGGCTACAAGCCCGACCTGATCGTCGGCGACATGGACTCGGTCTCGGACAAGGCGCTCACCTGCGGCGCGGAGATCGTTGTGCATACCTACCTGGACGGCCGCGCGCCGCGTCTGCCGCGGGTCAAGGCGCTCGGACTTGACCCCGTGCTCTGCCCGGCGGCCGGGACCAGTGAGGACGTGGCGCTGCTGCTCGCCGACGAGAAGGGCGCGAGCCTGATAGTCGTGGTCGGGATGCACCGCTCGCTGGTCGAGTTCCTGGACAAGGGGCGGCCGGGGATGGCCAGCACGTTCCTGACCCGGCTCCGGGTGGATGACAAGATCGTCGACGCGAAGGGCGTCAGCCGTCTCTACCAGAGCCGGGTCTCTGTGGCCACGCTGATTCCGCTTCTGCTCGCGGCCGCCGTGACGGTCGTGGTCGCCCTGGGCGTCACCACGGCCGGCCACATATTCTTCCGGAACCTCGGCACGGAGCTGGGGACGTTCTGGTACTGGCTGACTGGACTGTTCTAGTGATCGACTTCCGCTATCACCTGGTTTCTATCGTTGCTGTGTTCCTGGCCCTGGCGATCGGCATCGTCGTAGGCGCCACTCAGCTGAAGCCGGCCACGTCCTCCCTTCTCGACAGCCAGTCGAACGCGGAGAAGCACGAGATCAACTCGTTGCGGTCGCAGAACAAGAGCCTGCAGAGCCAGGCCGGCAGCGGTCAGCAGTTCGCCCAGGCCGCCGCGCCGCGGCTGCTCGATGGCCTGCTGTCCGGCCAGCGGGTAGTGCTAGTCACGGCCCCCGGGGCGGACGGCTCCACGGTCACCGGCGTGACCACCGCCCTGCAGCAGGCGGGAGCCAGGGTCACCGGCCAGGTCGGGCTCCAGTCGAGGTTCTTTCTTACCAGCCCCAGCATCGAGAGCAACCTCAGCGACCTGGCGGCGGACCTCGCCCCGGCCGGCGTGGTCCCGGGCAGCAGCCAGATCGCGCAGCTCGCCGCCATCCCCAAGATCGCCGGCCAGACCGAGGCCGCGCAGGTGCTCGCAGCGGCGCTCGTCGCTGGCACCTCAGGCACGCCAAGCGCCCCTGGCAGCCAGAACGCCCCCGGCCTGCCGTCCGCACAGAACAGCACCGACCTGCCAGCAAGCCAGGTCAGCGCGATCCTCAACGGATTCGCCAGCCAGGGATACCTGCAGGTGAGCCCGACAGGCGGGGCGGCGGCGCTTGAGCAGGCGACGCTCGCCGTCGTGATCATCCCGTCGAACCCGCCGCCGGGCGGCGACTCCGACCCAGCGAACCTGGCCCTGATCTCCCTTGCCTATCAGCTGCGGCTGGCGTCGCGTGGCCTCGTCCTGGCCGGGCCGCTCTCAGCGTCCGGCCCGGGCAGCGCCATCGACGAGCTGATCAACGGCAACACCGGGGTCCAGCTGTCCAGCGTCGACGACGCCGACAGCGAGCAGGGCCAGATCATGGTCGCCCAGGCCCTCGCCAGCCTGACCGACGGGCAGAAAGCGGCCGCCTACGGACCCGGCCCGGGTGCCGTCCCCAGCCCGGCACCGTCCGACCCGCCGTCCCCCACGCCGTCGAAGTCGGCCAAGCCCAAGAGCAGCGGGTGAGCGGTGCCCTGTCCCGGGCTGGCGGGGCACTGCTGACCTGCGGGCTCGCAGCCATCACGGCGCGTGCTGGGTATGCCGCGCTGACCCGGCGCCCGCCAGGCGGACCGTGGCACTGGGAGCGGCGAAACCATCGCGGCGAGCCGGTGACCCTGCTCGAGGGCCCGGCGGCGGCCGCAGCCGCCGTGGCGGCCGTGCTGGCCGCGCCCGGGCTGCCCGCTGGCACCCGGGCCGCGATGGCGGTCGCCGGGGCGGGCGCGGGCGCGCTCGGCAGCTACGACGACCTGAGGGGCAGCAAGGACAGCCGCGGCTTCCGCGGCCACCTCGGCGCGCTGGCCCGTGGTGATGTCACCAGCGGAATGGTGAAGCTGGCCGGCATCGGCGCCACCGGGCTGGCCGCTGGCCTGCTCCAGGGCGGTACTTCGGCCGACGTCATCGTCAACGCTGGCCTCGTTGCTGGCGGCGCCAACCTGGTGAACCTCTTCGATCTCCGCCCGGGCCGGGCCATCAAGGTCACCCTTGCCGCCGGGGCGGCCGTGAGCGCCGCCTCAGCGGCCGGCCCGCTTGCTGCCGCAGCGCCGGTCGGCGCCGCGCTCGCCGTGCTGCCGGAGGATCTCGGCGAGCGGGCCATGCTGGGCGATGCGGGGGCCAACGCGCTTGGCGCCATGCTGGGCATGGCCGCGGCGGCCACGCTGCCGCGGCCGGCGCGAGTCGCCGTGCTGGCAGGGGTCGCCGGGCTGACCGCGGCCAGTGAGGTGGTGAGCTTCACCCGGGTCATCGAGGCAGCCCCGCCGCTGCGGTGGCTTGATCAGCTCGGCCGCCGCCCAGCGCCACACAAGGCAGCGCAGGCGACCGCGGCCGCGACGCCGCAGTGAGCAGGCCGACCGCAGCCGTAACCGAGCGAGACCCGGGGCGGGAACCGCAGCGGCGCGGCCTGCGGCGCCTCCGCCAGGAGAGTGGCAGGGCGGTCATCCTGATCGGGACGCTCACCGCGGCGGCCCGCGTGGTCGGCTTCGGGCGCCAGATCGTGTTCGCGCACACGGTGGGCAACTCCTGCCTCGGCTCCGCGTACACCACCGCGAACCAGGTGCCGAACATCATCTACGACATCGTGCTCGGCGGAGCGCTGGCCAGCATCATGGTCCCGGTGCTTGCGCGCCCGGCGGTCGCCTCAGCGGCCGAGCCGGCCGCTGCCCGTACAACCAGCCAGATCTCCTCGGCGCTGCTGACCTGGACGGTCCTGCTGCTGCTCCCGGCCAGCCTGATCCTGGCCGTCGCGGCCCGGCCGGTGATGATTCTGCTCATCCCGCACCTGCGGGGCTGCTCGCGGGCGGAGGCCATCACGGTCGGCTCGGGCATGCTCGAGGTGTTCGCGCCGCAGATCCTGCTGTACGGACTAGCCGTGGTGCTGTACGGGATCCTGCAGGCGCACCGCAGGTTCGCCGGGCCCGCGCTGGCGCCCGTGCTGTCCAGCCTGGTGGTCATCGGCGCGTACCTCGCGTTCCTGCCGCTGGGCGGGCACGTCACCCACCTGGCTCGACTGTCGGCCGCAGCCAAGCTGACACTGTCAGTCGGCACAACGGCCGGCGTGGCCGCGCTGGTCCTTACCGCGGCCGTGCCAGCGCTGCGGCTGCGGCTGCGGCTGCGCCCGGCGCTGCGGTTCCCGGCCGGCGTCGGCCGCCGGGCCCGGAGCCTGGCCATCGTCGGAATCGTCGCCCTGGTCGCCCAGGACGCGTCGGCCGTGGTAGTGACGTGGCTGGCCAACGGTCATGGCGGCCTTGGTGCGGTAGTGCTGTACAACTACGGCTGGCAGGTGTTCGCTGTGCCCTACGCGGTGCTCGCGGTCCCGATCGCGGTTAGCACCTTCCCGGCACTGTCGGCGGCGCGCGAGGCAGAGCTCGACCAGTTGTCCGCCACAGCGACCCGGGCGGTGCTGCTCGTTTCGTGGCTCGGCGCGGCGCTGCTCGCCGGGGCCGCTGTGCCCGCGGCCCGGCTGTTCGCCACCCGCCCTGTCCAGGCAAGGGAGCTGGCCCTTGCGCTCGTCGCGTTCGCGCCGGGCCTGGTCGGTTACGGCCTCGTCGCGTGCCTGTCCCGGGTGCTGCTCGCGGACGGCAGGAACTGGCTCGCAGCTGCCGCCATAGCTGGCGGCTGGCTGGTCGTGATCGCGTTCGACGTCATAGTGGTCGGTGTGGCATCAATCCGGTGGGTGGTGCCAGCGCTGGGCCTGGGCAATACAGCGGGTATGGCCGTCTCGGCTGCGGCCCTGCTGGCGGCCGTGCGGCGGGTCAGGGGCAGCGGCGCGCTGCAGGGCACCGCCCGCGCGGCAGCGGCCGGGCTGGCCGGCGCTATCGCCGGTGCCGGCTGCGCTGCAGCCATCTCCGCCGCGGTGCCTGCCGTCGGATTTTTCCCGAACGCTGCCATCGCCATCAGCGCCTGCTGCTGCGCCCTCATCGTCTTCGGGGTGACGGCCTACGCGCTGGATGGCGGCGACCTCAGGGCCGTCATAGCAAGGGCATGGAGAAGGGCCAGCCCGGGGGGACACGGCGCCTCCCAGGGGGCCGCGCGGTGACCGGGCTCCGGGTGACGTGCGTGCTCGCCAGCACGGCGGGCGGGACCGGCAGGCACGCGGCCATGCTGGCCACGGGCTGTGCCGCGCGCGGCATGACGGTGACCGTCGCCGGCCCCGCTGTGTTGTTCCGGGGGGGCGACCCCCCGCAAGGGCTGCTCCCCCAAGCCTGGAGAACTGCTCGGGGGAGCAGCTTGCGCTACGCACCGCTGGACATCGCGGGCCGGCCGCGCCCGGCTCATGACGCGGCCGCGGTGCTGCGGCTGCGCATGCTGCTAGCCCGGTGGCAGCCCGACGTGGTGCACGCCCATGGCCTGCGGGCCGCCGCTGTCACGTCGCTGGCGCTGGCGGCGTCCGCGCGCCCGCGCCCGGCGTTGCTGGTCACGGTGCACAACGCGGCCCCGGGCGGCGCCCTGCCCGGGGCCGTATACCGGGGACTGGAACGGTTTGCGGCACGGCGGGCCGACGCGGTGCTCTGTGCCTCGGCGGACCTGGCCGGCCGGATGCGCCGGGCTGGCGCGCGCGAGGTCGGGCTGGCCGTGGTCGCTGCGCCAGCAGCGACGGCACCGTCGGCCGAAGCCGTGGGGAAGGCACGGGCCGACATCGGTGCCTCGGGACACAAGGTCGTGCTCGCGGTGGGCCGGCTGGCCCCGCAGAAGGGCTTCGACGTGCTGGTCGACGCTGCCTCCCGGCTGAGCGGCCAGGACCTGGCGCCAGTGCTGGCGATCGCGGGGCAGGGCCCGCTGGACAGAGCGCTGGCCGCCCGCGCGCGGGTCTCAGGTGCTGACGTGAGGTTCCTCGGCGCGCGCACCGACGTGCCCGCGCTGCTGGCCGCTGCGGACGTCGTCGCGGTGCCGAGCCGGTGGGAAGGCCAGCCGCTTATCGTGGCTGAGGCGCTGCGGGCCGGGCGCCCGGTCGTCGCGTCCCGGGCTGGCGGGATCCCCGCCATGACCGGCGAGGACGCGGCGCTGCTGGTCCAGCCCGACGACCCAGGCGCGCTCGCCGACGCCATCAGGGCGGTGCTCGACGACCCGGGACTGGCCAGAAGGCTGGGTGCCGCCGCCGCTGCCCGCGCCCGGGATCTGCCGTCGGCAGCTGACGCTGTTGACGCCGCGGCCACCGTCTACACCAGGCTTGCGGCGTCGCGATGACCGTGCCAGCGGCGACCGCGGTCAACGCCGGGGAGCGGCGGCGGCTGCGCGCTGTGCTGTCGGCGAGACCAGGTGGCCACCGGGCGGCACTCCGCCACCTCGTGATCCTGGCCGGTTACCTGGCGGCTGGCGTCGCGGTGACCTGGCCCCGGGCGGCCTACCTGGTCCAGGGGCGGCTGCCGGACTACCTCGACGTCACCAGCTATACCTGGGACCTCTGGTGGGTGGCGCATCAGGTCAGCCACCTGGGTAACCCGTTCTTCACCCGGCAGATGGCGGCCCCGGCCGGTGTGCAGCTCGGGTTCGACACGCTGATACCGCTGCCCGGGCTCGTGCTGACACCGGTGACGTTGCTGTTCGGCCCGTCGGCCTCGCTGAGCCTGCTGACGATCGTGATTCCGGGCCTGGCGTGCTACACGATGTACCGGGCCGCGAGGCTGTGGCTGCGTTCGCACACCGGCGCGATCGCGGCCGGAGCGTGCTTCGGCCTGTGCTCGATGCTGGACTGGCAGGACTGGTACCACATCCAGCTCTCGGCCGGAATGGTGCTGCTGCCGGTGACGCTGGAGGCTGCGGTCCGGGTGCGCCGCTCTGGAAGGCCGGTGCCCTCAGCACTAGTCCTCGGGCTGACCCTCGGTGCATCGGTGCTGATCAACCAGGAAATCGCGATCATGGCGCTGATCCTGGCGGCGCTCACCCTCGTCCCGTGGCTGCTTGCCGAACCATCGCAGGCGCTGGCCCGGCTGCGGGTGCTGGCGCCCGGCGTCCTCGCCGCCGCCGTCGTGGCCTGCCCGGAGCTGATCGCCATGGGCCAGCAGCTCGCGGCGGGCGGCGCGGCAGTCAGCCCGCGCCTGCTCGCCAGTAGCGACGCAAGCTACGGGACAGGGCTTGGACAGCTGTTTGCCCCCTCGCCCCGGATGGCCGGGTTCGGCCTGCCGCTGTTCTCCTCCTACGGCCCGGTCGGCGAAGGCATGCCCGGCTACGGCGTGGTACTGACCGTGCTTGCGGCAGCCGGGCTGGCGGCCTCGTGGCGCCGCGGCAGCGCCCGGCGGCTGGCCTGCCTGTGGCTAGGCTGCTCGGCCCTGGCGCTCGGCGTCACCCTGTATGTCGGCCAGCACCAGTACATACCGCTGCGCGCGAGCTGGGACGGGGTGCGGGTGTCGCTGCTGATGCCGTATACCTGGCTGGTCCGGATCCCCGGGCTGGCGGCGTTCCGTGACGCCGGCCGGATGGCCCTGCTCGGGCTCGTCGGCGCCGCCCTGCTGGCCGGGAGTGCGGTTGAGTGGCTGCGCTGGCACCTGCGGCCCGCGAAGCTCGGGGTGCTCGCTATTGCCTGCGTTGCCGCGCTCGGGATCCTGGAGGCAGGGTGGGCGGGCAGCCCCGGCCCCGGCACCATGCCCACCGCGCTTCCTGCCCTGGACGGCCCGATCGCTGCCGACCACTCTGGCTCGATCGTTCTGGACATCCCGTTCGGCCTGAGGGGCGGGCTGCCGCTGTACGGGAACAGACTCGCCAACGCCGCCCTGCTGATCGCGACTGCTGACGGCCACCCGCGGGCGATTTCCTACACCGCGTGGGTCCCGCCGCCGTCGATCGCGGCGATCGCCCGCCATCCGTTCTATGCCCAGCTCGTCCGAGTTCAGAACGGCGCCCAGGTCACGGCGGCGCAGATCGCGGCGGCGCGCCGCGATCTCAGCCATCTGAACATCGGCTGGGCACTGGTCTGGCAGCCGGTCAGTCCGGCTGTGACCAGCTACCTGTCCGCCAGCGGGTTCCGCCTCGATTACCGAGCGGACGGCGTCGTGGTATACCGGCTGGCCGGGCCGCTCGTTAGAATCGCGGACAGCGTCGGCGCTACGGGACGGGCTGGTCAGTAACCAGCCCGTCGCCGAGTGCGACCAAACGAGCCGCGACCCCGGGGAGGCTGGCCGTCCATGCTGCGCACTCTGCTTCTGCACCCTCCGTCCTACAAGGGATTCGACGGCGGGGCTGCTTCGCGCTACCAGGCCAAGCGAGAAGTCCGCTCGTTCTGGTACCCGACGTGGCTGGCGCAGGTCGCCGCCATCGTGCCCGGCAGCAAGCTTGTGGATGCTCCGCCGGCCGACCTGACGCTCGCTGACGTCCTGCCGCTCGCCCGCGACCACGACCTGGCGGTGCTGCACACGAGCTCGCCGTCGTTCACCGGGGACGTGCAGGTCGCGGAGGCTCTCAAGCGGGAGAACCCGGCGCTGAAGATCGGTTTCGTCGGCGCCAAGGTGGCGGTCGAGCCCGAGGAGTCGCTGATGGCCTCTGAGGCCATCGACTTCGTGGCCCGCGAGGAGTACGACTTCACGATCCGCGACATCGCCGAGGGCCATCCGCTGGCCGAAGTAGACGGCGTCTCGTTCCGCGACGATGACGGCACCGTGGTGCACACGCCGGACCGGGCGATCCTGCATGACATGGACCAGCTGCCGTACGTCACCCCGGTGTATGCACGCGACCTGGACGTCAAGTACTACTACAACGGCTACCTGAAGCACCCGTACGTGTCGCTGTACACGGGGCGCGGCTGCCGGTCGCGGTGCACGTTCTGCCTGTGGCCGCAGACCGTCGGCGGGCACCTGTACCGCACTAGGAGCGTCGAGCACGTCATGGGCGAGATGGCGAGCTTCCGCGAGCTGTTCCCCACGGTCAAGGAAGTGTTCTTCGACGACGACACGCTGACCGACGACCGCCGCCGCGTCGAGGAGATCGCCCGCGGCATGGGCAAGCTCGGTATTCCCTGGGCCTGCAACGCGAAGGCGAACGTCCCCTACGACACGCTCAAGATCATGCGGGACAACGGCCTGCGGCTGCTGCTCGTCGGCTACGAGTCAGGGAACCAGCAGATCCTGATCAACATCAAGAAGGGCATCCGGGTTGAGCGGGCAAAGCAGTTCACCAAGGACTGCCATGCTCTCGGCATCAAGATCCACGGCACGTTCATCGTCGGCCTGCCGGGGGAGACCCCCGAGACGATCAAGCAGACCATCCAGTACGCCAAGGAGCTCAACCCGCAGTCGCTCCAGGTCTCAATTGCCGCGCCGTACCCCGGGACCGCGCTGTACAAGCAGGCGATGGAGAACGGCTGGCTGCCCAATGATGACTCCACCCTGCTCGACGAGCACGGCGTCCAGAGCGCCATGCTCAGCTACCCCAACCTGAACCGGACCGAGATCTACGAGTCCGTAGAGACCTTCTACAAGCAGTTCTATTTCAGGGCCGGGAAGATCGCCGAGCTGTCGGCTGAGATGCTGCGCAGCCCCGAGATGATGAAGCGGCGGCTGCGTGAGGGTGTGGAGTTCGCCAGCTTCATGCGCAAACGCGGCAACGAGAACTGACCGGGCAGCCGATCAGCGCGAGCTGCCGCCTGCGAGCCTGAACCGGCCGAGCGAGAACCTCCGGGCGGCCGGACCGGCCTCACCGCCGGCCGCGAGGCTGGCCAGCCACTCGCCGAGCATGGGCCCGAACTTGAAACCGTGGCCGGAGGTTCCGCTGCCGATCACGACGTTGCCGATGCGGTCGACGATGAAGTCCTCGTCCGGGCTGTTGTCGTAGACGCAGCGCTCGGTCTGCGCCGGCTCCGGGCGAAAGCCCGGCAGGTACCGGCGAGCCAGGTCCGCCAGCCGCGCGGTCAGGGTGTCGTCGGGTCGCTGATCCAGCGCGGACAGGTCGGCGGCTGGCCCGCTGTGGTGCAGACCGATCTTGTACAGCGGTGAGCCTGGTACTGGCAGGCCGTAGGGCTCCTCACCGCTGTGACCGATGAAGATCGGCACAGCGGGAGGCGGCCCTGCGGCCGGCTGATCCGCTGCGGCAGCCGGGCCGGCCGGTGCCAGGTAGCCGACCTGCTCCAGGGTGGCCGCGGACGGCACTGCGATCCCTGCTGCGGCGAGCAGCCCGCCTGTCCACGGCCCGGCGCAGACGACCGCGGCCCGTGCCGTGACGATGCCCTCGCCCAGACCGTCCGCTCCGCTGGCATCAGTGCGTACCGTCACCTCGCGGCCGTCGTCGGCGAGCCCGGTGACGGTGACGCCGGTGCGGACGCCGGGCACCGCGGCCGCCAGGGCCCGCAGCGCGGCGTCCGCGCTGATCACACAGGACTCCGGCTCGAGCAGCGCCGGACCGTCAAGGCTGAGCTGCGGGAACCTCGCCGCGACCGCTTCGGCCGGCAGCAGGGCGCAGGCCGCGCCTGCCGCTTCCATCGCGTCGGTGACCTCATCCAGCCCGGGCCCGAACGTAAGCTGCGGCACCGGGTGGAGCAGCCGCTGGCCACACTCGTCCTCCAGCTCGGCCCACGGCTCGCGGGCGCGCTGGGCCAGCGCCACGTAGCCGGCGTCCGGGTACCCGAGCCGGAAGATCCGGCAGCTCCCCTTCGACCCGCTCCCGTCGTGACCGATCTCAGCCTGCTCGAGCACGATCACGTCGGCCCCCCGCCGGGCCAGTACCCGCCCGGCCGCAAGACCCAGCAGTCCAGCGCCCACCACCACGACATCGCACCGGGCCCGCACGGAAATCAGGTTATGATGCCGCCTCGGAGAAAACGATGGATATCAGGCAGTACAGGGTGCCATGACGCATCTGCTGCCGGGGGGACAGAGCGAGCCCGAAGCCGATCAGGTCCCGGCCCGGCTCGCCGCGTCGCGCACCAGCCCCAGCCGGCCATAGGGCGTCGTCTTCGCCCCAATATGCCCAGTCCGCTGGACAGGCTTGTTAGGTACGCCTTACCTTACTTGCCGTGCGATGGGCTGACGCGGTTCCGAACCTGCTGATCGGGTTGCGCGAGGGGCTTGAGGCGGGCCTGGTGGTCAGCATCCTGCTGGCCGCCCTGCGCAAGACGAGCGCGACAACCGGGCGGCAGCTGTCGGCAGCGCCCCTGTGGCTGGGCGTGCTCGGTGCCGTCATGCTGTCCGGCAGCTTCGCCGCGGTGCTCACATTCTCCACTGACGCGCTGTCCAGCAGGGCCCAGCAAGCCGTCGGCGGGCTCCTGAGCGTGCTGGCGGTGGGCCTGGTCACCGGGATGATCTTCTGGATGCGCCGGACCGCCCGCACGCTGTCCGCGCACCTGAACCAGGAGGTCGCGCGGGCCGCCGCGATCGGCGCTGGCGCACTGACGGTGACCGCGTTCCTGACGGTCGGCCGCGAGGGCCTGGAGACAACGCTGTTCATCTGGACAGCGGTGAAGGCGTCGGGATCAACGGTAGCGCCGCTGGTCGGTGCCGGGCTGGGCCTGGCCGCGGCGGTGGTCTTGTGCTGGCTGCTGTACCGGCAGGCGGTTCGGCTGGACCTGGGGTCGTTCTTCAGCCGGACGGCGATCGCGCTGATCGTGATCGCTGCTGGCGTGCTCGCCTACGGGCTCGGCGACCTGCAGGATGCGGGCTGGCTGCCCGGCCAGCAGTGGGTGGCGCTCGACCTGACCGCGCACGCCGACCCGAACTCCTGGTGGATGTCGGTCATCACCGGCGTGACGGAGCTGGCCCCGAAGATGACGGTGCTGCAGGTCGTGGCCTGGCTCGCTTACCTGGCCGTTGTCGTCCCGGCATTCGTGCTCGCTGGCCGCGCCGTTACCGCATCCGCGGCCGCCGCCGTAGGCTCCGCGGAGTCGCCGGGACGGTGGGAGCGGATCGCTGCCCGTCACGCCTGGCCGGTGGCAGGGGGCGTGGTCGTCGCACCAGTGCTTGTGGCAGGCCTGGTGATCGTGGCGGTGCCGGAGCCGGCAGATGCGGGATCCGCCACCAGCGTGACGGTCACGCGGCATCAGTGTGCCCCGGAGTGGTCGTCCGGGCATACCGGCGCGCAGACATTCTCCGTCGGCAACCAGTCCGGGATGGCGGGCGAGATCAACCTGGACAACGCGGCCGGGGCGGTCGTGGCCGAGATCGAGACCATCGGCCCGGCCACGACGGCTGATATGTCGGCGACCCTGGACCGCGGCTCATACACGTTCGTCTGCCTGATGTCAGGCGGCACGACGCGCTCAGCGGCGGTACAGGTAACCGGGCAGCAGCAGCCCGCAACGGCGGCGGTCAAGCCGGTGACGCTGGCCGCGCTGACCGGCCCGAACCAGCAGTACCAGGCCTACGCCGCTGCCGGCCTGGTCACCCTGCAGAACGATGTGAGCCGGATCTACGCCGACCTCGCCGCTGGTGACCTCGCCAGTGCGCGGCGGGACTGGCTGACCGCGCAGATGGACTGGGAGCGGGTCGGCGCCTCCTACGACAGCTTCGGCGACGCGGGACTGGCCGTGGACGGGCTGCCCGACGGACTGCCCCTGGGAGTCAGCGATCCCGGCTTCACCGGCCTGCACCGGCTTGAGTACGGTCTGTATCACGGGCAGAGTGCCCCGGAGCTGCTGCCGGTGGCGGCGACGCTGAGCGGCGACATCACGACGGTGCAGGGTCTGCTCACCGGCGCCAACCTGGCCGGCGACCCCACGAACCTGCCGGTCCGCGCACACGAGATCCTCGAGGACGCGCTGCGCGACCACCTGTCCGGCATCGACGACGAGGGCGCAGGCGCCGCCTACCCCGAGACCTACGCCGACACCCAGGTCACCGCGACCGTACTCACCGAGCTCCAGCGCCTGATCACCGCCCGCGCGCCGAAGCTCATGCCGACCCTGCGAACTCAGCTCGCCGCGCTGCAGGCAGCGCTGCTGGCCACCCAGTCCGGCGGGCAGTGGGTCCCGGTCAGCCAGGTGCCCCTCGCAGCACGTGAGCAGGTGGACGCCACGATCGGCGCGCTGCTGGAGAACCTCGCCTCAGTACCCGACCTGCTCGAGGTGCCACCCAGCCAGAGTTCGTGCCAGCCGTCGCCGACCACCACCTGCCAGGGAGACAGTTTTTGAACGACGACAACGCGCCGCCTAGTCGCGGGCGGCGAAGCTTCCTGTTCGGAACAGCGGCCGGCGTAACCGGCACGGCGCTCGCGGCTGGCGTGCTGGCAGGCGGAGCGCGGGCCGACGCCCGCGCCGCGGCAGCGGGAACGCCGCAGGCCGCCAGTTCGTACCCGTTTCATGGCCGGCACCAGTCCGGGGTGCTCACCCCGGGCCCGGCCCAGAAGCAGGGCTACGCGACCCTGGCGGCCTTCGACGTGACCGCCGAGAGCAGGCAGGAGCTGGCGGACCTGCTGCAGACGTTGACCAGCCGGGCCCGCTTCCTCACCGCTGGCGGCCAGCCGCCAGACCTCGGCGTTGGCCAGCCGCCCTCCGACAGCGATGTCCTCGGCCCTGTCATCCCCGCCGACGGGCTTACCGTCACCGTGTCCAGCGGCTCCACGCTGTTCGATGACAGGTTCGGGCTGGCCGCCGTCAAGCCGCTGAAGCTCACGCCGATGAAGGTCTTCCCGAACGACTCTCCGGACCCGGCCTGGCTGCACGGCGATCTGCTGCTGCAGCTGTGCGCCAATCACCCGGACGCAATCCATCACACGATCCGTGACCTGACCAGGCACACCCGCGGAGGGATGCAGCCGCGATGGAAGATCGAGGGCTACAACTCGCCGCCCCGCCCTTCCGGGACCTCGCGGAACCTCCTCGGCTTCAAGGACGGCACCGCCAACCCCACCGGGTCGCTGGCGTACAGCCTGATCTGGGTGGATGGCCCGGCCGAGCCGGCCTGGGCCCGGGGTGGCTCCTACCAGGTGGTCCGGCTGATCAGGATGCTGGTGGAGTTCTGGGACCGGGTGTCGATCAACGAGCAGGAGGGCATGTTCGGCCGGCGCCGTGACAGCGGCTCGCCGCTGGACGGGAACAGCGAGTTCGACATCCCGGACTACAAGGCCGACCCGCAGGGCAGCGTTATCCCGCTCGCCTCGCACATCCGCCTGGCGAACCCGCGCACCCCGGCCACAGCGAACCAGCGGATCATCCGCCGCTCCTACAACTACGACCTCGGCGTGGACGCCAACGGCAACCTGCAGGCCGGGCATATCTTCGTCGCCTACCAGCAGGACGTCCGGAGGCAGTTCGAGACCATCCAGAGCCGGCTGATCAACGAGCCGCTCGTCGACTACGTCCAGCCCTTCGGCGGCGGCTACTTCTATGCGTTCCCCGGTGTCACCGGCACCAGCGACTGGTACGGGAGGGCACTGCTCACCTGAGCCTGGCCCTGGGAAGACCTGGTCTGCTCCACAGCCAGCGGACTCTACCGCATCGCGTCTACCAGCCGCGGGCGCGCCATTCGGGGACGTGGGGGCGCTCGGTGCCGAGCGTGGTGTCGTTGCCGTGGCCCGGGTACACCCAGGTGCCGTCCGGCAGCGTGGCGAAGACCCGTTCTTCGAGGTCGTCCATGAGCTGGCCGAACCGCTTGGGGTCGTGCTGGGTGTTGCCGGGGCCGCCGGGGAACAGCGAGTCGCCGGTGAACAGGTGCGGCTGGCCGGCCAGCTCGCCCGCAGCGTCGTAGCAGAGCGCGATGCTGCCGGGCGTATGACCGCGCAGGTGGATGACTGACAGCTCGGCGTCGCCGACGCGGATCGTGTCGCCGTGCCGCAGCAGGTCGGTGACTGGGACCGGCAGCGGGCCAGCGTCGTCCGGGTGGGCGGCCGTCCTCGCCCCGGTGGCTTGCTGGACCTCCTTCAGCGCCTGCCAGTGATCCCCGTGCTGGTGCGTGGTAACGATCGTGGCCAGCGGTATGCCTCCGACCAGTGCCAGCAGTGTGCTGCCCTCGTTCGCAGCGTCGATGAGCAGCAGTTCGCCGGTGCTGCTGCAGCGCAGCAGGTACGCATTGTTGTTCATGGGGCCGACGGCCACCTTGGTGATGGACAGACCCGGAAGCTCTCTGGTGTCGGCTGGCCCGCCGACGGTCACGTCACCTGTGTACGTCATATCGTCCTCGAGTCGTGGCTGCCCGTTGGGTGCGCTGCGCTCCGACAATCTTCGCCGGCCGGCGGCGCGACCTCCAGGCCGGGGCCCAGGCTGAAATTTTCGGCCCGCACCGTCCGGGGAACGACTACCAGAACGCTGTGACCTGCACTGCTGCCGGCCGGTGCGGCGCCGGCAACCAGCACGGGTGCGTGTCCGGAACTCCCTGCGTACGGTCCGGAAGGGAAGACCCGGCGCGGCCCGAGGAGGCATCCCATGACCCGACAACGACCGATCCTGGCGATCGCCGTCGCGCTAGCTCTGCTGCTCGGCGGTGTGGCCGGGGTGCTGTTCACCAGCACGGCCGCGCGGGCCGCCACCACCACGCTGTGCCAGGAGCAGACGGCCCCTGTGGCAGGCGGCACCTACACCGTCCAGAACAACGAGTACGACTCGAGCGCCTCCGAGTGCGTCACGACCGACGGCAACGCCGACTTCACCGTGGCCAACTCCGGTATCAGCAACTCCACCAGCGGGTCGCCCGGCGCGTACCCATCGATCTACCAGGGCTGTCACTGGGGCAGCTGCAGCTCAGGCGGGCTGACAAGCAGCCCGGTCCAGGTGTCGAACCTGACCGCTGGCAAGGTCACAACGAGCTGGAGCACCACCCAGCCTGGCGGCAGCAGCGATTACGACGTCGCCTACGACATCTGGTTCAACCAGACGCCGACCACCAGCGGCCAGCCCAACGGCACGGAAATGATGGTCTGGCTCAACCACAATGGCCCGGTCCAGCCGTTCGGCTCCGAGGTCGCCAGCAACGTCAGCCTGGGCGGCCACACCTACAACATCTGGGAAGGAACCCAGTCGGTCTGGAACACGGTCACTTACGACATGACCAGCGGCACCACCTCAGTAAGCAACCTGGACATCGGCACGCTGACACAGGACATGGTCAGCCGCGGCTACACCCAGCGGTCCTGGTACCTGATCGACGTCGAGGCCGGCTTCGAGCTGTGGCAGGGCGGAGCCGGCCTGGCGACCACCTCGTTCTCGGTCAGCCTCAATGGCAGCAGCCCCACGCCGACGCCGACCCCCACTCCAACGTCCACGGCGACGCCGACCCCCACACCGACCCCCACGCCCACTCCCACGCCGACCCCAACGCCCAGCCAGTCCGGCCCGGCTTCATGCTCGGCGGCCTACTCCCTGACCAACAGCTGGTCCGGCGGCTTCCAGGGACAGGTCGTGGTCACGAACACCGGTTCCGGCACGCTGAGCGGCTGGACCGTCCAGTGGACGTTCCCTGGTGACCAGAAGATCAACGACTTGTGGAACGGCAGCTACACTCAGTCGGGTGAGTCGGTGACCGTTACGAGCCTGTCCTACGACGCCACCCTGGCCAAGGGCGCGACGGCCACGGTTGGCTTCACCGGGACCTTCACAAGCAGCGACGCCTCGCCGTCGAGCGTCTCCTGCACGTGACAGCGGCTGGGACCTCAGCCCCACGCCGGCATCGCCGGCACGGGCCCGCCGCCGGCAACCGACAGCGCGGCGCCGTCGTCCCGGCCGGTCAGCCAGGCCAGCACCCAGCAGGCTGGCCCGCTAACCGTCGCCGGGCCTGCGGCGCCGCCCGCGGGGACCCGTCCAAGCATCAACCGCTGCGGCGGCTCGCCGGCCGGCCCTGTCACCTCGACCTGGCACGCGGGCACGTCGTCACGGCTGGCGAACTGCCCGGCCACCAGCTCCAGCTGGTCATCGACGAACTGGGCCGGCCAGTCGCTGGGCCCGTACGACAGGCCCAAATCCACATGGTGCATTTCCACCTCTGTGAGCCGCCGGAACAGTGTGAACCAGGCCGGGTGCTCCTGGCCCCTTATCCCGTGAACCGCTGCGCCCCAGGCGCTGGCGGGCAGGCTTGCCGCTTCGGCGGCGAAGGCGGCAGCTGACTGCCCCAGATCCTGGGCCAGCTCGGCCGCGGGACGGCTTGAGCCTGCCTCGATGGCGGCATCACGCGCCGCCACGCTTGGGTACTGCGGTGTCTCCACTCCGGTACGGGCCCAGATCAGCAGGTTGCGCAGGCCGCCGGCGTTGCCGGCCAGGTGCGCGAGCACGTGCCCGCGGCTCCAGCCGGGGAGCAGCGACGGCTCCCGCACCTGCCCGTCGTTGAGCCCGGCCGCGTCAGTGGTCAGCCGGCTGGTCGCCTCGCCGAGCCGCCCGCGCAGCCTTCCCGGGTCGCTGTCCATCGCGTCACTCGCTTTCGTTCCGGCCCGCCAATCGTACGCCGTGAACCGGCGGGAGCTCCGCGGAGCAGACGTCAGGCTGGGTGGAATTGTCCCAGCTTGACGCCGCGCAAGAATGCCGCCCATCGGTCGGCCGGGATTGTCAGCTCTGGCCCCGGTACGTGCTTGGAGTCGCGCACAGCGACGGTTGCGGTCTGGGTGGCTGCCCGGACTTCCACGCAGTTGCCGCTATTGCCGCTATAGCTACTCTTTCGCCATTGATTGTTAGACAGATCGTCCATCCTCCGCATTTCCCCCATCCTGCTCGCTTGCAATGCGCCGGATGAATGATACCGACGCCTCAGGCGGCAGGGCCTGCGCCCTAAGGTGCTCAAAAATAGAGGTGAAGCGGTTTATATCGATTTCGCTCTCCAGGAACAGGTCTCCCGCCTGGGTCTCTATGTAGACGACGTCATTCGCCGAGGGCTCTCCGAACTGGAGTATGGCAAATGCTCCCGCCATGCCCGGGTGCCCGCCGGCATCGTACGGGAGGACCTGCAGGGTGACATGTGGTAGCTCGGCCCGGTCCGTGAGCTGCTCCAACTGGGCGCTCATCACGCCGCGGCCGCCGACTGGCCGGTGCAGGGCTGCTTCGTCCATGATCGTCCACAGGCGCAGCGGAGGGTCACGGGTAAGTACTGCCTGACGGTTAATGCGCGCCGCAACAAGACGCTGGATCTCTTCTTTTACAGCCGTGGGATTGCCGCGCTGGAGTGCCGCCTGCGCGTAGTCCCTGGTCTGCAGCAGGCCGGGAATGAACAGCGACTCATAATTGAGCAGTGAGCGGGCCTCGTTTTCAAAGCTGATGTAGGCCGCGTAGGCATCGGGCAGCTCAGCTGGAAATGACTGAAGCCAGCTTTGCTCTGACGATTGCCGGGATAGCGCAAGCAACTCGCCGCGCTCAGGCTCGGCTACGCCGTACAAGCCCAGGAGAGCCATGAGCGTGCGGACCTGTGGCCGCGCCCGGCCTGATTCGATTCGGTAGAGTGTAGCCTCGTTTATGCCAGTCTGCTCCGATACCTCTTCGCGGGTTAATGAAGCAGCAGCGCGCAGGGTGCGCAGTTCGGCGGCTAGTCGGCGCAGACGCAAGGTAGGGACAGGATGCCGTCGAGGTGGCATGCCGATGATCCTAGCGAGGCCGTCAATCTTTCGCTTCTGTGCGTACGCCTATATTGCATTCTCACAGCGACGAAGGCAATATAGGCGTACGCAGATAATGCTCTGCTTTGGCACCGCAGCCTGCGCCTAGAGCTCAGCAGTTCCGGCCATGGCTGCCGACGGGGGGCCGGGAGTGAGTAATGGAGCTGGTCGGCTCTCGTCAGCAGCAACTGGTGTTCCTGAACACCCACTGGGGCGGAAAATACGCCTTTTCCGCCCCGCGCCAGCCCGGTGGCCGGTGGACAGCGACCGCGAAATTCGGGCACTACGAGCGGCTGCAGGCGGAGACGGCCAAGGATCTGCTCGAGCGCGTGCGTCACCACTACCGGTTCAGCGGGAGACGGCCGCGCTCAGCCGGCCTGTGATACGGGAATTCACTGGCGTATCAGGACGTTTTTGCATCTCAGGGTGGCACGGGCGGCCGATGCGCCACGCGTTGTCAGACCCCCCCGATACGATGGCGACGCCTGCTCGTATCGTCCGCAGGAGCCGCCGTCAAGACCGGAGAATTAAGCGAAAGTGGCTGATCGTCTCGTCGTCCGCGGTGCGCGCGAGCACAACCTCAAGGACGTCTCGCTGGACCTGCCGCGTGATGCCCTGATCGTGTTCACCGGGCTGTCCGGGTCGGGCAAGTCCAGCCTGGCCTTTGACACGATCTTCGCCGAGGGCCAGCGACGCTACGTCGAGTCGCTGTCAGCGTATGCCCGGCAGTTCCTCGGCCAGATGGACAAGCCCGACGTCGACTTCATCGACGGGCTGTCGCCCGCGGTCTCCATCGACCAGAAGGCGGCCGGCCGCAATCCGCGGTCCACCGTGGGCACAATCACCGAGGTCTACGACTACCTGCGGCTGCTGTACGCCCGGGTGGGCAAGCCGCACTGCCCCGTCTGCGGCCGGCCGATCGCCCGGCAGAGCCCGCAGCAGATCGTCGACCGGGTGCTGGAGCTGGACGAGGGCACCAGGTTCCAGGTGCTGGCCCCTGTGGTGCGCGGGCGCAAGGGCGAGTACGGGGAGCTGCTGCGTGACCTGCAGGTCAAGGGCTATTCACGGGCCCGGGTAGACGGGACCGTGGTCAGGCTGGACAGCTTCAGCCCTGGCGGCGGCGCGCCCGGCGAGCTGCCCGCGCTGAAACGGTACGAGAAGCACGACATCGAGGTCGTCGTGGACAGGCTGGACGTCAAGGAATCGGCGCGCCGCCGGCTGACGGACTCGGTCGAGACCGCCCTCGGGCTGTCCGGCGGGGTGGTGCTGCTCGACTTCGTCGACCTGCCGGAGACCGACCCGAACCGGGAGCGGATGTTCTCCGAGCACCTGGCCTGCCTGTACGACGACCTGTCCTTCGAGGAGCTCGAGCCGCGGTCGTTCTCGTTCAACTCACCCTGGGGGGCCTGCCCCGACTGCACCGGCCTGGGCACCCGCATGGAGGTCGACCCCGAGCTTGTGGTCACCGACCCGGAACGGTCCCTGGCCGACGGCGCGATCGGCCCGTGGAGCGGCGGGCACACCAGCGACTACTTCATCCGGCTGATCGACGCGCTCGGTGACGCCATGGGGTTCAGCCTCGACACCCCGTGGGAGCGGCTGCCAGCGGCCGCGCGCAACGCGCTGCTGCACGGCTACGACAAGCAGGTGCACGTCCGGTACACCAACAGGTACGGCCGGGACCGCTCGTACTACACCAACTTCGAGGGCGTTGTCCCGTACATCGAGCGGCGGCACGCTGAGGCTGAGAGCGACGCCAGCCGGGAGCGGTACGCCGAGTACATGCGCGAGGTGCCATGCCCGTCCTGCCACGGGGCGCGGCTCAAGCCAGTGGCGCTCGCTGTGACCGTCGACGGCAGGTCGATCGCCGCGTTCTGCTCGATGCCGATCGGTGAGCTGGCCAAGCGGCTGCTGGAGCTCGAGCTGTCCGACCGGGACCAGCAGATCGCCGGCCGCATCCTCAAGGAAGTCAACTCCCGGCTCGGGTTCCTGCTCGATGTCGGGCTCGACTACCTGACGCTGGACCGGGCGTCGGCCACCCTGGCCGGCGGGGAGGCGCAGCGGATCCGGCTGGCCACCCAGATCGGCTCCGGCCTGGTCGGCGTGCTCTACGTGCTGGACGAGCCGTCGATCGGGCTGCACCAGCGGGACAACCACCGGCTGCTGGAGACCCTGATCCGGCTCCGTGACCTGGGCAACACGCTGATCGTCGTCGAGCACGACGAGGACACGATCCGCGCCGCGGACTGGGTCGTCGACATCGGCCCCAGGGCCGGTGAGCACGGCGGCAACATCGTCGTGTCCGGCCCGCTCGCCGAGCTGCTGGCCAGCCGCGACTCGCTGACCGGCGCCTACCTGACCGGGCGCGAGAGCATCGCGGTGCCCGCCAAGCGAAGGAAGCGGACCCGCGGCAAGGAGATCGTGGTCAGGGGCGCCAGCGAGCACAACCTCCGCGGCGTCGATGTGGCGTTCCCGCTGGGCTGCCTGGTCGCGGTCACCGGCGTCTCCGGGTCCGGCAAGTCGACGCTGGTCAATGACATCCTGTACAGCGCGCTGGCGCGGGAACTGCACGGCACCCGGGTCGTCCCCGGCAAGCACACCCGGGTCACCGGCCTGCAGCAGCTTGACAAGGTCGTGCACGTGGACCAAGGGCCGATCGGGCGCACGCCGCGGTCGAACCCGGCAACGTACACCGGGGTGTTCGACCACGTCCGCCGGCTGTTCGCGCAGACTACCGAGGCGAAAGTCCGCGGCTACCAGCCGGGCCGGTTCTCGTTCAACGTCAAGGGCGGCCGCTGTGAGGCGTGCGCGGGTGACGGCACCATCAAGATCGAGATGCAGTTCCTGCCCGACGTGTACGTGCCGTGCGAGGTGTGCCACGGTGCCCGCTACAACACCGACACCCTCCAGGTGCACTACAAGGGCAAGACCATCTCCGACGTGCTGAATATGCCGATCGAGGAGGCCGCTGAGTTCTTCGAGGCCATCCCGGCCATCCACCGGCACCTGAAGACGCTGGTGGATGTGGGCCTCGGCTACGTCCGTCTTGGCCAGCCAGCGCCGACTCTGTCTGGCGGGGAGGCGCAGCGGGTCAAGCTGGCCTCCGAGCTGCAGCGCCGCTCCACCGGCCGGACGATCTACGTGCTGGACGAGCCCACAACCGGCCTGCACTTCGACGACATCCGCAAACTGCTCGGCGTGCTCGGCCGGCTGGTCGACGGCGGCAACACCGTTATCGTGATCGAGCACAACCTCGACGTGATCAAGACCGCGGACTGGGTCATCGACCTCGGCCCCGAGGGCGGCTCCCGCGGCGGCGACGTGATCGCCACCGGCACGCCCGAGGACGTCGCGCTCGTTGATGACAGCTACACAGGGCAATTCCTCAAGAAGATCCTGAACGTTTAGCGAGTGGCCGGCCGGGCGGCAAGGCCTACGCTCAGGCCGGTGAGGTTAGCCATAGCCGCTGCCATTGGTGCTGTCGCCATGGCCGCCGTCGCCAGCTGCTCCGGCGGGTCACGCGCGGCCGCCGCATCCGAAGGCCCTGTCAGCTGGAAGCTGTGACCGTTGCCGGGCTGCCCTGACCAGCGGTGGCCTAGCCCGGGGGAGCTACCCTGCCTGGATGGAGATCATGACCGGCAGTGGCCCGGCCGTGGCCGAGCTTGACCAGCCGGAGGGACCGGCCTTCCTGCTGGTGCTGACGCACGGAGCGGGCGGGGGAGTGGACAGCCCGGATCTGCTGGCGGCACGGCGGGCAGCGCTGGACCTCGGCGGAGCAGTCGCCCGCGTTCTGCAGCCGTATCGGGTGCGGGGGGCCCGCGCGCCCGGGTCACCGGGCCGCCAGGACGCGGCCTGGCTGGAGGTGATAGGCGGGCTGCGGTCCTCGTTCGGCACGGTCCCGCTGGTCCAGGGCGGCCGCAGCAACGGCGCGCGGGTCGCCTGCCGTACCGCCCAGCCAGCTGGCGCTCGCGCAGTAGTGGCGCTGGCCTTCCCGCTGCATCCCCCGGGCCGTCCCGAGCAGTCACGGGCGGCGGAACTTCGCCAGGCAGGAACCGAGGTGCTCGTGGTCAACGGAGACCGGGATCCCTTTGGCGTGCCGGGTCAGAACGACGCCGCGCGGGTGGTAGTGCTGCCGGGCGAGACGCACGCGCTGTCCAGAAACCCTGCCGCGGTCAAAGACGCCGTCAGGTCCTGGCTAAGCGCAGTGCTCGGAATCGTGGTCGGGGGCGGCTAGGTTCGCCGGTTCAGGCAGCCGGGGTTTGAGCGCTATCCCCGGACGGTGCCTCCCGCCTAGTTCTCACGGGCTGGACGATGAGGTCGGTCGGGCGGTGCGGTGCTATGGGCTCGCCGTCGGGAAGCAGCTCCCCGGTGTCCTCGAACACGACGATGCCGTTGCAGAGCAGGCTCCAGCCCTGCTCGGGGTGGCTGATGAGCGTGCGGGCCGCCTCGCGGTCCGGGCCACTCGCATCCGGACACGGTGGCGTATGCGGGCACATTCGTGTGCCTCCAGGTCAGTCCTCGTTATGGTGTTGATCACACACTACTGTGCCAGCAGGAGTGCCCGACCGGCATGGCTCGTTGTAACTGTTTTCCGTGTCGCCCTTTGTAGCTTTCGTGGGGCATGCCGACACACGTTCCGGCCATGGATACTACCCATTGTTACCGGCTATACCACCCTGCGTAGCTACTCTGCTGCTGGGTGTTACCGCACTGGCGGTCAGACGGGTTACGCCGGAACGTGCGGGACTACCTCACTGTCGGGCAGGTCGGTGCGCGGCCGTGGCGGTATCCCGGTCAGCCGGTGCGTCTCTCGCAGGGTGAGAAGCCGCTCAGCCTCGTCTGTCCAGGCGTGCACGGCAGGCTTGGCCTTGGCCTTCCGCCGGTAGATCCGGTCGTCGTAGCCACGCGGGCCGATCTCCGCCCGCTGGGCCGCGTACGCGGCCCGCATCGCGTCGGTCAGCGCCTCGTCGAAGTCCACGGCCAGCGGGTATACCTCGTCGGCCGGTGTCCTCGCTGCCTGCGCCGTCCGGAGTACCTGCTCGGCAGCGCGGGCCCGGTCCAGCAGCTCGTCGAACCCGGCGGCGAGGGCGACGTCCGCCGCGTACTCAGCTTCGGCTGGGCCGCTGACCTGATTCCGGCGCATAATCACGCCGGTCAGCCTAGCGGACGGTCACTGGCGGCAGTTACCGGGCGAAGAAGTGCCAGCCGAGCCAGAGCCATCCCAGCAATATGAGCAGGCGGCCCGCCCGGGGGCGCATGGCATAGCCCAGGAACTGGCCGAGGGTCGGAATCGAGGAGTTCTTCCGCCTGCCGAGGTACTCGAGCACGAACAGGGCGGCGACCACAGCGCCGAACCCGATGACCGTAATCACGCGGTAGATCATCTGGTCATCACCGCCGCACCAGGCCCCACCCGGTAAGCAGCCACATCAGGATTGCGGCCGTCTTCAGCGGATGGACGCCGAGAGCCGGGGTCACCAGGTTGCTCAGCGGCGGGTGCCAGGTGTCGGTGAAGT
The DNA here is from genome assembly GCA_963815375.1 of uncultured Actinomycetota bacterium. Taxonomy (GTDB): domain Bacteria; phylum Actinomycetota; class Actinomycetes; order Streptosporangiales; family Streptosporangiaceae; genus JASHPR01. The sequence continues at coordinate 152,811 of CAWFGX010000004.1, forward strand.
CCCGGAACGCGGACGCCTCCCACTCAAACAGCGCGGCGATCGCGATCACCCAGTAGAAGGAGCCGGTGAGGTCGAGCCGTTCCGGTGGCGGAATCCGCTGCGGCGGCCGCCCGTAGGCGATCACGCCGACGACCGCTCCGGGTACGAGCACGATCAGCAGCGCGCTTCTCGTGAACGGCGCGGTGCCTGCCGCGATCCACGAATAGGCGACCAGGACAGCACCGATGACGGCCTTGCCGGCCAGGCGGCCATTGGCGGTCGGCAGGCGCAGCCGACCGGGAGGACGCTCCGGCACACGCGGGATGTCGCCCGTAGCCATCAGGTGGTCTCCCCGCTTCGCATAGCTATCTCATCCTCGCCACGATCGCGGTGTTTGCCGTGTTGGAGCAGGTACCGCCGCTGGCAGCCTACCGGGCGTGACGTGCGCTGGCTTGCTGGTCAGTGCGTGCCTGAGCCCGCGGGCCGGGCAACGCCGGGCGGGCGCTCAGGCCAGCGTCTCCCGCCAGCTCGCGTGCAGGGCGGAGTACTCGCCGCCGTCGGCGAGCAGCCGTTCCGGGGGGCCATCCTCCACGATTGTGCCGTCGCTGATCACCAGCACCCGGTCCGCGATCTGCACAGTGGACAGCCGGTGCGCAATGATCAGGGCCGTCCGCCCAGCGAGAATGGTCCGCAGCGCGCGCTGCACCAGGCGCTCGCCGGGAATGTCGAGCAGCGAGGTCGCCTCGTCCAGGACCAGTACGGACGGCGCCGCCAGGAACGCCCGGGCGAAGGAGATCAGCTGCCGCTGGCCGGCGGACAGCCGCCCGCCGCGCTTGCCCACCTGCTCGTCGTAGCCAGCAGCCAGCTGCCTGACGAACCCGTCCGCGCCGATAGCCCGGGCCGCCGCCTCGATGTCGGCCCGCGATGCCCCGGGCCTGCCCAGTTCGATGTTCTCGGCGACGGTGCCGCTGAACAGGAAATTCTCCTGAGTGATCAGCACAATCTCGCGGCGCAAAGTCGACTCCGACAGATCGCGCAGGTCAACGCCGTCCAGCAGCACCCGCCCGCGGCTCGGGTCGTAGAACCGGGCCATTAGCCGGGCGACGGTCGTCTTGCCAGCGCCAGTCGCGCCGACCAGTGCAGCCGTCTGCCCAGCCGGGATGGTCAGGTCCAGGCCCGGCAGCACCGGGGCATCCCTGTAGCCGAAATCGACCGACTCGAACCGGACGGTCCTGCCGTTCCGGGCCGGGCCCGCAGTTGCCGGCGCGGGCAGCGCGACGGGGGAGTCCGGCTCAGCCACCGCCGGGGCCTCGTCGAGCACGCCGGAGATCTTCTCCAGGGCGGCCGCTGCCGACTGGAAGACGTTGTAGAACTGCGACAGGTCCTGCAGCGGGTCGAAGAACCGCTGCAGGTACAGCAGGAACGTGACGAGCACGCCTACCTTCATGTCGCCCTGGATCACCCGGAGGCCGCCGTACAGCAGCACGGCCCCGATCTCGAGGTTGGCGACCAGGGTGATGCCCGGCGAGAAGATGGCGATCAGGCGGGACGAGCGCAGGCTGGCCGCCGTGTAGTCAGCGTTGAACTCGCCAAAGATCTCCTCGTTGCGGTGCTCCCTGCGGAACGCCTGGACAGCGCGGATGCCGCCGAACGTCTCCACGAAATGCACGATGACCTGGGCGATCGTCTCCCTGGTCCGCCGGTAGGCGAGCGCGGACTCGCGCCGGAACCACAAGGTGAGCCAGACCAGCGGAACGAAGCCGGCCAGCACGACCAGCGCGAGCGGCCAGTCCAGGAGCAGCATCCCGCCGCCGACCAGCACCAGTGACAAGACCGCTGACACCAGCGAGTCAAGTCCTTCGTCGAACAGGTCGGAGATCGAGTCAATGTCTGAGACCTGCCGGGAGATAACCCGGCCCGACGTGTAGTGCTCGTGGAAGGACACGGAAAGCCGGAGGAAATGAGCGAACAGCCTGCGCCGGAGCTCGCCCACTACGTCGGCCCCGAGCCGGCCGATCGCGCCGATGTAGGTCCGGGTCGTGACGGCCTGCACGAGGACCGCCACAGCGAACGCGGCGATGACGCTGGCCAGCGGCGCTGCGTCATGGGCGCGGGCCAGCTGCGGGATCCTGTCGATGCCGATCCCTACCAGCCAAGGCCCGGCTAGCGCCGCGAGGTTTGCGATCACGATCAGCAGCAGGATCAGGCTGGCCAGCGCCACGTGCGGGCGGAGCAGGTCGGCCAGCAGGCGCCGGCTTCGCCGCCGCAGCAGCGTCGCCAGCCCGGCCGGGATGTCGTCGACGTCTTCGGCGGCGATGCCGCGCCACGCCTGCGCGCCGGCGGTGGCCTGGGCTGTCGTCGTCTGGGTCACCGCAGGGCCTCCGTCAGGTCCTGGTCCGCCTCATCGGTGCCGCTCATCAGGTCGCGGTACCGGTGGTCAGTTGCGAGCAGGTCCTGGTGCGAGCCTGCGGCGGCGATCACGCCGTCGTCGAGCAGCACCACCCGGTCGGCCAGCGCGACCGTGGATGGCCGGTGCGCTACGACCAGCGCCGTCGACTTGGTGAGCACTCGGGTGAGCGCGGCAGTGACCTTCGCCTCTGTGTGCACGTCCAGCGCGGACAGCGGGTCATCGAGCAGCAGGACAGCCGGCCGCGCGAGGATGGCGCGCGCCAGCGCCACCCGCTGGCGCTGCCCGCCAGACAGTGCCATCCCCTGCTCGCCGATCCGGGTCTCCAGGCCCCAGGGCAGGTCCGCGACGAAGTCAGCCTGCGCCGCGGCGAGCGCCTCGAGGATCGCCCGCTCGTCGGCACCGGGGGCACCGTAGCTGACGTTCTCCCGGACGCTGGCCGAGAACAGGGTGGGATCCTCGAAGGCGCAGCCCACGGCGGTGCGCAGCACCTCCAGCGGCAGGTCCCTCACGTCGGTCCCGTCCAGCAGGATGGACCCTGCCGACACCTCCGCCAGCCGCGGCACCAGCTGAAGCAGGGTCGTCTTGCCAGCGCCGTTGGGGCCGACCAGGGCTACCGTCTCGCCCGGCTCAAGCTCCAGGCTCACGCCGCGCAGCACAGGGGTCCGTGCGCCCGGATACCGGAACCAGACGTTGTCGAAGCTGAGCTGTGTTGTCCTTGCGCTGTGCTGCCTTTGCGCCTCCGGGGCGCTTTGGGGCGCGCCCCTTTGGCGCGGGCGGCGCGGGTGGCGTGAGGGGAGGTCGGCGACGCCGGGGGTGGTGTCGAAGATCTCGTAGACCCGCTGGGCGGCTGTTGCGGCCTCCTGGCCCGCGGCCAGGATGTAGCCCATCGCCTCTATCGGCCAGACCAGCTGCAGGGCCAGCGCGATGAACGCGACCAGCCCGCCCAGGCTGAGCTCATTCCGGCTGACCGCGAGCGCGCCAAGCAGCAGGATCAGTCCGATGACCGCGTTCGGCACCAGATCCAGGCCAGCCCAGAACGTGCCCCGGAGCCTCGCCTTCTGCACCTGGGTCGCGCGCACGAGCTCAACCTGGGCCGCGTGCCGTGCGGAGGCTTCGGCGCGGCGGCCGAGCGCCTTCAGCACCCGCATGCCCGTCGCAGCCTCTTCCACGTAGGTGGCCAGGTCACCCTGCTGGTCCTGGGCCCGGCGGGACAGCACCCGGTACCGCCGCTCGAACCGGGTGCAGATCGCGACAACAGGCAGGAACAGGCACCCCGTGATCAGCCCGAGCCACCAGTTCAGCCCGATCAGCAGAGCCACGACCGCGACGAACGTGACCACGTTGGTGATGAAGAAGATCACGCCGAAGCCCGCGAAGCGCCGGATCGCCGACAGGTCGGTCGTGGCGCGGGACAGCAGCTGGCCGGACTGCCACTCGTCGTGGAAGCCCGCATGCAAGCGCTGCAGGTGGGCGTAGAGGCTGTCGCGCATCGACCGCTCCATGCCGGTGACGGCGCTCGCCTGGACCCAGCGGCGGAACAGGTTCAGCCCGGCCTCGGCCAGGCCGAAGCCCGCCGCGGCCAGCCCGAGGGGCAGCAGCGCGCCAGAGTCGCCGCGTGCGATCGGCCCGTCGATGATCGCCTTGACCAGGAGCGGGATCACGATCTCGGCCGCTGCCGCTGTTATGGCTGCGGCGAGCATCAGTGCGAGCCGGCTGTAGTAGGGGCGGAGGTACTCCCGGGTCCGCCACAGCGCTCTGGCCGGGGTCTGCTCCGCCGCCTCGGTCGGCGTCTGCTCCGCCGCCGCCAGTATCTCCGCGTCTGGGCCTGCGGCTGCCTGCCCGGCTGGATCCTTGCTCGTCAGCCGTTTCCGGGCATGCGGCAGCGAGCTGGGAGGGTCGGTGGGCATTAGCCGCAGGCTAACCGCAGGCCTCCCGCGTGTCATCTGAATTTTGCTTCGATTGCGCGCACGCTGGCGGAGAGTGGGCAACTCTGGCACTCTGGCTAGACGCTGGGGCGCGCCGGTGCCAGATGCCGGCACGGGGAGGAAGTCGATGTCGCTGCGCCATTCCGTGGTTCCCCGGTGATTGGCTGGTCTGAGGTTGCCGGGTTAGGCGCCTACCGCGACGGGGTGGCCGTCATCTGCGAGCTGGCGGCCCAGTTCAGCGAGGGGACCTGGGCCGCCGCGACGCCCTGCACCGAATGGCGGGCCGGTGACCTGGCAGGTCACCTGCGGTGCGTCGCCGATGATTTCCACGAATATCTCGACGACGCCCCCGCTAGCAGGCTGGCCCGGCTGATGGCGACCGGCGCGCATCCGGACACGCTCACCCGGAAACTGGCCCGGCAGAATGCCGCCGAGCTGGCGGCGCTGCCCGAAGGCCCGGCCGCCGACCACATCGCGGCGTTCGCCGAGGCGGCGCGCTCGTACGCCCGCCAGCTCGGGCCCGCGTGGCAGCTGCCGCACCATCGTTACCGCGACGCGGTCATCACGGTCGGCTCGATGGCTGGGGCGGTCTGCGCGGAGTGGCACCTTCACGCCTGGGATCTGGCCCGGGCGCTCGGCAAGGATTACCGGCCAGCGGCCCCGGAGATCGTGCTGGCCGGATGGCGGGCCGGGGTCCCGCAGCTCCCACCGGCGGAGGGCGGCTGGGAAGATGACCCATGGCTGGTCCTGCTCCACGTGTCGGGCCGGTCTCCCGACTGGGCGCCGTGACCCGGGATAGTGCGAAAAGAATGACCTTTGACGTCGCGCGCGTGCGCGCCGCGTATCCAGCGCTTGCCGACGGCTATGCCTACCTGGACGGAGCCGCTGGCACGCAGGTTCCTGACACGGTGATAGCGGCCGTCGCCGACTCCTACCGCGGCGGGCTGGGGAACACGGATGGGGTCTTCCCGGCCAGCCGCCGGTCCGACGAGATCACCGGCGAGTGCCGGCGCGCCGTCGCTGACCTCACCGGCGGCCAGCCCGAGGGAGTCGTCCTCGGCCCGAACATGACGACGCTGACCTACAGGATGGCCCGCACCCTGGCCGCGTTCTGGGGTCCCGGTGACGAGATCGTGGTCTCACGGCTGGACCACGACGCGAACATCCGGCCGTGGGTGCAGGCGGCCGCCACAGCCGGCGCCACGGTGCGCTGGGCGGACGTAGCGCTGCCCGAGGGTGACCTCGTGATTGAGCAGTTCGCGGAGCTGATCACCGAGCGGACCAGGCTGGTCGCTGTGACCGCGGCCAGCAACATCATCGGCACCCGCCCGGACGTGGCGGGCATCACCGCGCTCGCACGCGCCGCCGGGGCGCTCAGCTACGTCGACGGCGTGCACGCCACGCCGCACGGCCCGGTGGACGTGCGCGCCCTGGGTGCTGATTTCTATGCCACGAGCGCCTATAAATGGTCCGGGCCCCATGTGGGCGCCGTTGTCGCCGACCCGGGCCTGCTGGATTCCCTCGCCCCGGACAAGCTGGTGCCAGCGCCCGCGTCGGGACCCGGACGGTTCGAGCGCGGCACGCTGCCGTTCGCCGACCTGGCCGGGGTGACCGCTGCCGTCGAGCATCTGGCCTCGCTGGCATCGGTGGCATCCCCTGCGGCCGCGGCTGCTGGCGGGAGTACCCGGCGCGAGCGCATCGTGGCCTCGATGACAGCGGCCGAGGCCTACGAGCAGGACCTGTTCCGGGTGCTGCTGGACGGCCTCGCCGGCATGAGCCATGTGACCACGTACGGCAGGGCGGCGCGGCGCACCCCCACCGCTTATTTCACCGTGGCCGGCCTGGCGCCGCGCGAGGTCGCCGAGCACCTGGCCCGTTACACGGTCAACGTGTGGAGCGGCGACAACTACGCCTGGGAACTGGCTGGTGTGCTCGGCGTCCGTGACACAGACGGCGCGGTGCGCGCCGGTCCGGTGCATTACAACGACCGGTCCGATGTCGGCCGGCTGCTCGACGGCGTTGCTGAACTTGGTGGATAGGGCCAGCCTGTGAACGGCGAGCAGATAACTCAGAACTTGAAGCGGTACATCCGCGTGTCGCGGACGGCGAAGCCCAGCTTCTCGTAGAGGCGCCCGGCCGCCACCCGGGCCGGCCGCGAGGTAAGGTCCACGGTCCTGGCCCCGGCCTCATCGGCCAGCCGGAGCGCCTCGCGTGTCAGCACCGCGCCGATGCCCTGGCCGCGTGCTGACTCGTCGACGACCACGTCCTCGATCCAGGCCCGCAGCCCGGTAGGCACGGGAAACATCACAAGCGTCAGCGTCCCGGTGATGACGCCCGCGGAACGGGCAATGAGGACCGTGTTCGCCGGGCACTCGATGATCGCGTCCAGGGCTTCCTGACCGAGCGGCGGTGCCGACGAGGACAGTTGCGGCAGCAGCCGGCCGAAAGCCTCGACCACCTCTCCGGTTACCTTGTCGAGTACTTCGACCTGCACTGTCATCTCGGGCACCCAGCTTTCTCCGCGGGCCTCACCCGGCGGTTATCAGCGGTCACCGGGCGATTATCCCAGCGTTCGGTCTCCGCACTCACCTGGTTCGGTCCGGACTAGTATGCTAGGTTGCTAGCATGCAAGACGAGAAGGCACAGTTCAACGTCTACCTGCCGAAAGACCTCATCCGCCGGGCCAAGTACGCCTCGATCGACACTGGCCAGTCGCTCTCCCGGCTGGTCGAAGAGGCGCTGACCGCCTACCTCGACCAGCTGGGAACGGAAGGAAGCCGCGCGCGATGAAGATCATGCCGATCCGTTACGTCGCTGGCCAGGTCAACGAGCACGACCGGGAGCTGTACACGTGACAGCCGCCCCGGCGAGCGGAGCGGGCATGGCCGGTGGCGCCGGCGGGCCCGAACCCGCGGCCGCCAGCCGCGCGCCGGGCTCGTGGGCGGTTATCCTGGCCGGCCGGCGGGTCGGCTCCTGGCCGGGCTCGCACTGACCGAGCTGGTCGCCGCGGTGCAGGTCCTGGTCGTGATCACGGTCCTGCCCGAGGTCGTCCGGCAGCTCGGCGGCATCCGGCTCTACGGTCTGGCCCTCTCGGCGGCCGCAGTCGCAGGCATCGGTGCCGCGCCGGCCGCCGCGGCCCTGCTTGGACGCGTCGGCCCGTGGGCCGTGGTGCCTGCCGGGGCCCTGGTATTCGGCTGCGGCGCGCTCGGAGCTGGGCTGGCCCCTAGCATGGCGGCGCTGGTGGCCGCCCGGCTGCTGGAGGGAGCCGGTGCAGCCGCGCTCGGTGCCGTAGCCCTCAGCAGCATCGCCATGCTCTATGACGAGGCACAGCGGCCAAGAGTCATGGTGCTCGGCAACCTCGCGTGGGTCATCCCGAGCGCCGTCGGGCCAGCGATCGGGTCGCTGGCCGTGGCAACCGTCGGCTGGAGATGGGCATTCACCGCGGCGCTGCCGCTGCTGGCCGTGGCGATGGCGATGGTGCTCCCCAATCTGGGCCTGCTCCGGCCAGCCACGGGCCGGCCGGGAGACAGTGATGCCCGGCCAGCGGCTGGGCCATCGGTCGTGCTGCCGTCGATGCTGCTGGTGGCCGGGCTGCTGGCAGCCCTGGTCGGCCCAGCGGAAGGCGGCCCGGCCGGGGCAGCGGTAGCTGTTGCCGGCGCGGCGCTGGCAGCCGCCGCGATCCGCAAGATCATGCCGCCGGGCATGCTCGTCCTGCGGCGCGGCCTGCCAGCGGTCACCATGGCCGTGTTCTGCTGCTCGTTCGCGTTCTTCGCGGTGGACGGCTTCGTGCCGCTGCTGCTCACCGCGGTCGGCGGCCGCAGTATCAGCGCCGCGGGAATCGTGGTCACACTGGCCGTCCTGTCGTGGACCATCGGCGGTATGGCGCAGGCACGCCTGGCCCGCCGCGGCTGGACCCCGGCCCGCCTGCTGGCCGCTGGGGCCGCGCTGATAGCCGCCGGGATCGGCGGCACAGCGCTCGGCCTTGTCCCCGGCGCATGGCTGGCGCCGTACCTGGCCTGGGCCGTCGGCGGCTTCGGGATGGGGCTTGCCTACACCGGCGGCTGGCTGGCCGCGATGGCCGCTGGCCCAGGTACCGCCGCTGGCCTGGCCGGCCCGCTGGTCGCCGACCGCACCGGAACGGCGCTCGGGGCCGGCGCGGGAGGTGTGTGCATCGCCCTGGCGACACGTTCGGGTCTTGGCGCCGGCGCCGGGATCGGCGCCGGCCTCGCCGTCGCTGCCGCAGCCGTGTGCGCCCTGGCCGCCGCATCCCGGCGAACCGCGTAGAACGCGCCCAGCAGGCGGAAGGCCGGTAGAGGCTCGGGCTGATCCCCGCCAGGCTGGGATAGTGCCCGGCAGCCGGGCGAGGCCGGGGGCACCAGCGGCATGCGTGCAGGAGGTAGCCAGGTGACAAGCACAGCGGATGCGGGCGGTGGGCCTGGAACTGCCGCGGTCCCGGCCGAGGACTACCTCAGCTTCCCGGGTGGCCGGGTGCATGTGCTGCGCGGCGGAACGGGGGCACCGGTGCTGTTCCTGCACGCGGCTGGAGGCGCGGGGCAGTGGCTGGAGTTCCACCAGCTTCTCGCCCGGCGGTTCGAGGTGTTCGCGCCGGATCACCCCGGCTTCGGCGGCTCGGACGAGCTGGCGGAGGTCGAGGCCATGGACGACCTTGTCTACCACTACCTGGACGTCATCGAGCGGCTAGGCCTTGACCGCCCGCACGTGATCGGCGCCTCGTTCGGCGGGTGGATCGCCGCTGAGCTCGCCGTGGCCGCGCCGCACGCTGTCGGCTCCCTGGTGCTGATGAGCGCGGCCGGGCTGCGGCTGCCCGGCCACCCGGTCGCTGACCTGTTCCTGATGACACCCGCGGAGCTTGTCCGGACTCTGTACCACGATCCCGCCACGATCCCGCCGCCCCCGCCCGATCCAGGTCCGGAGGCGGCGCTGGCCGCCTACCGTGACATGACCGCGCTGGCCCGGTTCTCCTGGGTGCCGTTCCTGAGCAACCCCAAGCTGGAACGCAGGCTGCGCCGGATCACGGCACGGACGCTGGTCGTGTGGCCGTCGCAGGACAAGCTCATCCCGGTCGCACACGGTCACAGGTACGCCGAGCTGATCCCTGACGCGAAGTTCACCGAGGTTGCCGACTGCGGCCATGCCATGTACTTCGAGCGGCCCGCCGAGTTCGCCGGCATCGCCGCCGACTTCCTGAACGGAGCGAGCCGATGAAGATCTCGTTCTTCCATCTGATGCCGTACCCGTACCTGCCTGATGACTTTGACGAGAAGTACGCGTCATCCTCGCTCACGTTCCCGAACCGGCTCTTCGACCCTGAACGCGGAAGATCGCTCTATCACCGGTACCTGGACGAGCTGGAGTATGCCGACAAGCTGGGTTTTGACGGGATCGCGGTCAACGAGCACCATCAGAGCGCTTACGGGCTGATGCCCTCGCCGAACCTCATGGCCGCTGCGCTGGCCCGGCGCACCGAGCAGGCCCAGATCCTGGTGATCGGCAATGCCATCGGCATCCGGGGCAACCCGCTGCGGGTCGCCGAGGAGATCGCCATGCTCGACCATCTCTGTGACGGGCGGCTGGTCTCTGGATTCGTGCGCGGGATCGGGTGGGAGTACTTCGGGCAGAGCATCAACCCGACCCGCTCTCGCGACCGGTTCAACGAGGCGCACGACCTGATCATCAAGGCGTGGACGTCGGACGAGATGTTCCAGTGGATCAGCCCGAACTATGAGTACCGCTACGTGAACATCTGGCCGCGACCGCTGCAGAGCCCGCACCCGCCGATCTACATCCCTGGCGCGGGCAGCACCGAGACCATGAAGTTCTGCGCGCACCACCGTTATACCTACATGTCCGTCTACGCCCCGGCCCGCGTTGTCGGTATGTGGTTCGACGGCTACCGCAAGGCCGCAGAGGACCTCGGCTACGTTCCGGAACCCTCCAAGCTCGCGCTGTCGGTCCCGATCTATGTCGCCCCGACCGACGAGCAGGCGCACAGGGAGGCAGAGCAGCACGTCATGTGGCTGTTCCGGAAAGGCCTCAAGCAGACCTCGGAGATGGTCATCCCGCCCGGGTACATGTCGCTGTCCTCGCTGCGCGGCATGCTGATGTCGGGCCGCAAGCCGTTCACGGAGACGTCCTATGAGGAGCTCGTCAGCCAGGGATACGTGGTCGTCGGCAGCCCGGACACGGTCACGAACCGGCTCGGCGAGATGCAGGCCCAGCTCGGGTACGGCCAGCTCATCGGCCTGTTCGCGATCGGCGACATGCCGCACGAGCGGGTGATCTCCAACCTGGACCTGTTCGTCTCCGAGGTGATGCCCGCGATCCGCCCCCTCGGCGTCGGCCCGGCCATCGCCGCCGCGCAGGCCTGACTCGCCTGGAGACCTTGATCTCGGAACTCTGCCATCACTGAGCGCGGCCAAATCCCCATGATCAAGGATTCTGCGGGCAAGTCTCCGTGATCAAGATGCACGAAGGGCCGGGCCCGGCGGGAGGTCGGCCCGGCCCTTGGCCGGTGGGTGGCTAGCTGGCGTAGTCGAGCAGGGGCTGAGCGCGGCTCGGGTGGCGCAGCTTGGACAGCGACTGCTTCTCCAGCTGGCGGATCCGCTCGCGGGTCAGGCCGAGCGCGCGGCCGATCTCGTCCAGGGTGTGCGGGTTGCCGTCGTACAGGCCGAACCGCATCGCCATGATCGTGGCCTCGCGCGGGGTCAGCGCGTCGAGTGCGTGCCGCAGCTGATCAGCCAGGAGCTGCCGGTCGACAAGCTCGGATGCCTCGGGCGCGTCGATGTCCTCGATCAGGTCACCGATGCTGGTCTCGCCGTCCTCGCCGATCGTGGAGTCCAGGCTGATCGGCTGCCGGCTGGTCCGCAGCAGCTCCTCGATCTGGTCGGGGGTGCGGTCCAGCTCCACCGCCAGCTCCTCGGGCGTGGGCTCGCGGCCCAGCCGCTGGTGCATGTCCCGCTCCACCCGGCTGAGCTTGCTCAGCATCTCGAGCACGTGTACCGGCAGCCGGATCGTGCGGGCGGAGTCGGCAAAGCCGCGCTGGATCGCCTGCCGGATCCACCACATGGCGTAGGTGGAGAACTTGTAGCCCTTGGTGTAGTCGAACTTCTCGACGGCCCTGATCAGCCCGAGGTTGCCCTCCTGAACGACGTCGAGCAGGGACAGGCCACGGTCGCTGTACTTCTTGGCCACCGAGACCACCAGCCGCAGGTTCGCCTCCAGCATGTGCGCCTTGGCCCGGCGCCCGTCCGCAGCGACCTCCTCGAGGTCACGGCGGAAAGCATGGGACAGCCCGGTCTCGTCCTCCAGCTTGTGCTCGGCGTACAGGCCAGCCTCGATCCGCTTGGCCAGGTCGACCTCCTGCTCGGCGGTCAGCAGGCTGGTCCGGCCTATCGACTTCAGGTACGTGTGCACCGAGTCGCCCATGACTGACGTCTGGTCGTCCAGGTCGGCCTCGACGCCCGAGTCGGTGGCCTCGGCCGCCAGCGCCGATGCCTCGGCCGCCACTGCTGCCTCGGCCGAATCCAGGCCGTCGATCTCGATAACGTCAGCGATCACGGCATCGAGGCTGGTCTCGCTGGCGGTGGTCCGGGCAGCGGTGGCCTGGCCCTGGCGGCGGGCAGCCTGACGACTCTTGCCGCCGGTCGCCGGAGCGGTCGGAGAGGAAACTGCAGCCTGCACTGGTGCCTCCGGCTGGTCGTTACCGAGCTGAACGCCGGCCTCGGTGAGTTCGCGGACGATGGACCTGGCCTCGGTGGGGGAGATGCGCGCCCGCTCGAATGCGAGCCGGAGCTCGGAAAGGGAGAGCTGACCATGACTGCGGCCGCGCTGGATCAGCTCGTCCACATGGGTCGTGGTGGCCTCGTCGTCATGTCCCTGCGATACGGCCATCGCGGTCCTTGGCATGAGGCACCTCCCTTCGTCCTGGCCTCATGGGCAAGCGCTCCTTCTACGCCCGCCGGGGGCGCCATCGGGGGCTTGGTTGTCGCGCCGGCACTTGGTATTGTGCAGCGCGGGCACTATCTAGTAACGCTTAGAGCGGTGAATTGTTCCCGTGTTGTTCCCGTGCGCCTAACTCCCGGCTTCCCCCGCTGTGTCTGCTGCGGCCGCCTGGGCACGCAGCTTTTCCCTGTCTGGCTTGCCGGACGGCAGCATCGGCATCCGCTCCAGCAGCACCAGTGCCGCCGGGGCCGCGTGGGCCGGCATGGACTCGCGAACGTGCGCCCGGATTGCGGCCAGCGCGGGCGGAGCCGACGGGTCCTCAGGGACGACCGCCGCCGTCACCAGCTCGCCCCATTCCGCGTCCGGCCGGCCCACAACGGCTGCGTCCCGGACCCCGGCGCAGGTCCCGAGCACTGCCTCGACTTCTGCTGCCACCACTTTCTCGCCGCCTGTGTTGATCACATCGTCAGCCCGGCCGCGGACCTGCAGTTCCCCAGACGGGCTGATCGAGCCGATATCGGAGGTCACGAACCAGCGGCCGTCGCGGACCTGCGCGGTGAGGTCCGGGCGGAGCCGGTACCCGGAGAACAGCACCGGCCCGGCGATCCTGATCCTGTCCCCGTGCCCGATGTCTACTGTGACGTCATCGAGCGGCATACCGTTGTAAACGCATCCGCCGCAGGTTTCGCTCATCCCGTAGGTAGTGATAACCCTCACGCCGGCCGCCCGTGCCGTATCTAGCAACCCGGCCGGGATCGCCGCGCCGCCAAGCAAGATCGTCCGGACGGTTGCCACATCGGCGCCTGCGTCCAGCATCCGCCGCAGCTGAGTCGGCACCATCGAGACGTGCACGCAGCCGCTTCCGGCCAGCATGCCCGGCTCCAGCCGGTCAGCGATCACTGGCGCGACCCCGGCGAGCAGCGACCGCACCAGCACGCCGATCCCGGAGATGTGGAACGTCGGCAGGCAGCACAGCCACCGCTCGCCTTCGGCGGCGCCGATCCGCCGCATCGAAGCGCGAGCCGAGGCGAGCAGGGCAGCGCCGCTGAGCTCGGTGCCCTTCGGCTGGCCAGTAGAGCCGGAGGTGGCGATCACCAGCGCGGTGTTCTCCCCGACGGGGGAATGGTGAGGTGACCTGGGCCGGGGGCCGCCGTAGCGTTCTGTCCCTTGCGAGGTTTCAAGCACTGACGGGGAGAAAGCTTCGAGCAGGGCGGCCAGTTGCGGCCGCGGCAGGGCCGGGTCCAGCGGCAGCAGGGCGGGCCCGGTGCCGTCCAGCGCCGCCGGGAGCGCGCCGAGCAGGCGGGCCGCGGCCTCCGCCGGGGGCAGCAGGACCGCGTGCAGAGGGCGGTTCGTCACGGTCGTAAGGTTAATCGGGGCAGATCAGGCATCACCGGAGGGATGACGAGTGGTCGACTGGCAGGCGTCCGGCCCGACGAACGGGCAGCGCTACAAAGACATCGTCTACGAGACCGCCGAGGGAATAGCCAAGATCACCATCAATCGTCCCGAGGTGCGCAACGCGTTCAGGCCGACCACGCTGTTCGAGCTCTCCGACGCCTTCAACGCTGCCCGGGACGACCCGGCGATCGGCGTGATCATCCTGACCGGAGCCGGTGACAAGGCGTTCTGCTCTGGGGGCGACCAGAAGGTCCGCGGCGATGACGGCTACCGCGACGAACGGGGCGTAGGCCGGCTGAACGTGCTCGACCTGCAAGTGCAGATCCGCCGGACGCCGAAGCCAGTGATCGCGATGGTCGCCGGTTACGCGATCGGCGGCGGCCATGTACTGCACGTCTGCTGCGACCTGACGATCGCCGCGGACAACGCGGTTTTCGGCCAGACGGGCCCGAAGGTCGGCTCGTTCGACGGCGGCTACGGCTCGTGGCTGCTCGCGTCGACGGTCGGGCTTAAGAAGGCACGCGAGATCTGGTACCTGTGCCGCCAGTACAGCGCGCAGGAGGCTCTCGACATGGGCCTGGTCAACGCGGTGGTCCCGCTCGAGCGGCTGGAGGAGGAGACCGTTGCCTGGTCGCGGGAGCTGCTGGCCAAGTCGCCACTGGCGCTGCGGATGCTCAAGGGAGCTCTGAACGCGGTTACCGACGGGGCGGCCGGCATGCAGCAGTTCGCTGGCGACGCGACGCTGCTGTATTACCTGAGCGACGAGGCGCAGGAGGGCCGCGACGCCTACGTGGCCAAGCGTGCCCCCGACTTCGCGAAGTTTCCCCGCCGCCCGTGACCAGTGTGCGCGAGCAGCTGGCCGCGGTGCTTCCCGCGGTCCGCGCGTTCGCGATCCCGATGCGCACTAAGTTCCGCGGCATCACTGTGCGCGAAGGCGCGCTGATCGAGGGCCCGGGCGGCTGGGGAGAGTTCTCGCCCTTCCCGGAGTATGGCCCGCGCGAGTGCGCCCGGTGGCTGGCCTGCGCGCTGGAGGCCGCGGCCGGTGCCTGGCCGGAGCCAGCCCGCGACCGGGTCGGGGTGAACGTGACGGTCCCGGCCGTGCCGCCACAGCAGGCACGCGAGATCGTCGCCGCGTCAGGCTGCCGGACAGCGAAGGTCAAGGTGGCCGAGGCCGGTCAGTCCGGTGCCGAGGACATCGCCCGGGTGGAAGCGGTGCGCGAGGCGATCGGGCAGGCCGGCCGGATCCGGGTGGACGCCAACGGCGCCTGGGACGTCGCCCGCGCGGAGACGATGCTGCGCGCCCTGTCGGCCTTTGGGCTGGAGTACGCCGAGCAGCCGTGCGCCAGCCTGGCCGAGATGGCCGAGCTGCGCCAGCGGGTTGACGTCCCGGTAGCGGCGGACGAGTCCATCCGCCGCGCGGAAGACCCGCTGGCTGTCCGGGCAGCCGGAGCCGCCGACATCGTGGTGCTGAAGGCGCAGCCGCTGGGCGGGGTGCGCGCCGCCCTGCAGGTCGCGAAGGCCTGCGGCCTGCCGGTCGTGGTGTCGAGCGCGGTGGAGTCCTCGGTGGGCCTCGCTGCCGGAGTGGCGCTGGCCGGGGCCCTGCCTGAGCTGCACTACGACTGCGGGCTAGCCACGCTGAGCCTGCTGGCCGGCGATGTCACCGCGGCGCCGCTGGTCGCGCAGGACGGGACGCTGCCGGTCCGCGCGGCAGCGGCAGACCCCGGTCATCTCTCGGCATGGGAAGCGGACCCGGCGCCCTGGCGCGCCCGGATGCTTGCGGCCGCCGAGTTCCTGCCTGACGTCCTGGCCCCGCTGCCGGCACCCGCCCCTCCCGGGCAGCCCGCCCCTCCCGGGCAGTCGGCCCCGCCCACGTTCACCACGTGAACCCGTCGACGGCCTTCGCTACGGTCCTGGCCGACGAGCTCGTCCGGTGCGGCCTGCGCGAGGCTGTGCTGGCCCCCGGCTCGCGCAGCGCGCCGCTGGCGCTAGCCCTGTTCGGCCGGGTCCAGGCCGGAGACCTGCGACTGCACGTGCGCATCGATGAAAGGTCGGCGGCGTTCACCGCACTCGGGCTGGCCAAGGCGGGCCGGTGCCCGGTCGCGCTCGTCTGCACGTCGGGTACGGCAGCGGCGCAGTTCCACGCCGCCGTGATCGAGGCGGACGAATCGGGTATCCCGCTGCTGGTGCTCACCGCCGACCGGCCGCCCGAGCTGCGCGGGACTGGCGCGAACCAGACGATCGACCAGCTCAAGCTCTACGGGACGGCGGTCCGGTGGTTCTGCGAGACCGGCGTGCCGGAGGCCCGGCCGGGCATGGCGGGCTACTGGCGGTCACTGACCTGCCGGGCCTGGGCAGCCGCCGCTGGCCTGGCCAGCGGCAGGCCCGGCCCCGTGCACCTGAACATCCCCCTCCGCGAGCCCCTGGTCCCCGACGCGGGTGCCACGGACTGGCCGGAACCCCCGGACGCCCTGGACGGCCGCCCCGCCGGCGCCCCCTGGACCACCTTCGCGCCCCCCCGGGCAGCATGGATGGACAATCACTTTCGTGCTGGCAGCAGTAATGGTCCATCGATGCTGCTCGCCAGCGAGCCGCTCGAGCTGGACTGGGCCGAACGCGGCGTCGTGGTCTGCGGAGACGGCGACTATGACCCGCGACCGCTGCTCGATCTGGCCGAGGCCGCGGGCTGGCCGGTGCTGGCCGAGCCGTCGTCGAACGCCCGGCGCGGCCCGAACGCGCTGTCCGCGTACGGGTACCTCCTCGGGACGCCCGGGTTCGCAGCGCGGCACCGGCCCGACATCATCGTCTCGGCTGGCCGGCCCGGCCTGTCTCGCGGGCAGCTGGCGCTGCTGCGCGGCCTGCCTGGAGCCGCCCCGGCCCGGCACGTGGTGCTCACCCAGGGCCCGGGCCAGTGGTCTGACCCGGCGCGGACCGCCACCGACGTCGCGGTGGCGCTCAGGCTCCGCAGGCCCCGGGCAGCAGGCGGCGGCTCTGACTGGCTGGCGGCATGGCAGCAGGCCGAGGTTGCGGCCCGGCAGGCGGCCGACAAGATCCTTGACTCCGGCGATGCCATGACCGAGCCCCGGCTGGCCCGTGACCTCGCCTCGGCACTGCCCGGCGGCGCGCTGCTATGGGCGGCGTCCAGCCAGCCAGTCCGCGACCTGGACCTGCACATGGCCCCTCGCACTGGGGTCCGCGTGCTCGCCAGCCGCGGGGCCAGCGGAATCGACGGGCTGGTGTCGTCGGCCATCGGCGCGGCGCTCGCGCACCAGGCCGCTGGCGGTGGTCCCGCAGCTGCCCTGCTCGGCGACCTGGCGCTGCTCTGCGACGCGCCCGGCCTGATGCTTGGGCCGGACGAGCCGCGTCCTGACCTGTGCCTGGTCGTGGCCAACAACGATGGCGGCGGGATCTTCTCTGACCTGGAACAGGCAGCGTTGGCTGGCCCGTTTGAGCGGGTCTTCGGCACGCCGCACGGGGCCGGCATTGCCAGCCTGGCCCGTGCTGCGGGCATCCCGCATGCCCGCCTGGAAGTCCCGGCGGAGCTGCCAGCTGTGCTCGACGGCCGGGGGCTGCGGATCGTGGAGGTCCAGACAGACCGTGCGGCAGCCGCCAGCCTGCGGGCCGCGCTCCGCGCCGCCTGTGCTGCAGCCGCAGCACCATAAACGACGGGCTAATGCCGCTTGAAAGCGTCTGCCGCCTGCTGCACGCGGGCGGCATCGCCGGCCCACCAGTCTGAGTCACCGGCGTCATCATGATCCGGGCCGCCCCTGCCGTCGATCATCTCGCGGACGATGTCGGCGTGGCCTGCGTGCTGGGCTGTCTCAGCGAGCACCCGGATCAGCAAAGTGCCGGAGGTGCTATCCCGGTTACCCTCCCGCCACCAGGGCACGTGCGCGGGCGCGGTCAGGCCGAGCTCACTGATGGACTCATCGCAGTGGTGCCAGGCCGACTGATAGAACCCGATCAGGTCGGCCCGTGAATCGCCTGGCGTGGCCCACATGTCGGCACCGTCCCAGATCGACCCATCCTCGACCCAGGGCAGGCGGATGAGTGACGGTCGGCCCACGCAGTCACCCAGATAGCTGAACTCGATGCCCGCGAGGTGCTTGACCAGGCCCAGCAGGTTGGTGCCGCTCGGTGTCAGCGGCCTGCGAATGTCATACTCACCCAGACCGTCGAGCCTGGACAGTACCCCGTCCCTGGCATTCTGCAGGTAGTGGCGCAGTTCGCCGGCCACGTCCAGTCCGGCGGAGCGTTCTTCGGTCACGCCTGGCAGATTACGCCAGCCCACCGGCAGATCTTAGTTTTTGGTCCGGGTCGGCCAGCGGAGGCGGACGGGAATCGAACCCGCCTGCGACGCAGCGCGCCGCACACCAATTTCGAAGACCGGGGCACGTCGTCCGAGCTGGCGGCCATGGCGCGGCGCATCAGCCGGGCTAAGCAGCGCGACCGGGGTAATAGAAGGAGCCTGCCGCCAGCCGTCCTCATCCTGCGCGCGGTGATCAGCAACGGCGGCTTCAACGACTACTGGGCATTCCACCTCACCCGCGAGCACCAGCGGCTCTACCCCGGAACGGCGCAGGGGGCCGTACACGCTCGGGCCTGATCCACCCTCACTTGAAACGAGCCGCACCCGTCGCAGACACGGCAAGCTCCGGGAAAGCCGACGTGTCTCCGCCACAAGCAAGGAAGGACGCGACCGTTCCTATGCAGACTGCTCATGAGTGACGGAAGTAGGTGGGTACTACGTGCACCACCTGGTTCGCAGGCCCGAAGCTCTCGGCGTGGGTAACCCCGGGCGTGTGGGCGAGCCTGCGCGCACCGTCCTGCGTGGACCTGCGCGCAACGTCCTGCGTGGATCTGCCCGCGGATCAGCTTGCCGGGAGTTGCGACATCGGTCGACCCATGAGGTCAGCTGAGCAGCTCGCGGGCGCGCGGGATGACCTGGCGGCCATAGAGTTCGATGTTGATCATGAGCTGGTCGTGGGTCAGGCCTGGCATGCCGTACTTCAGGTCGAACCGGCTGGCACCCAGGGCGCGGAGGTTGGCGGCGATCTTCTGGGCGACGGTTTCGGGTGAGCCGACGTAGAGCGCTCCGTGTGGCCCGGTTTCCCGCTCGAACGACTCCTCGGTAGGGATGGCAAAGCCGCGCTCCTCGGCGACGAGGGAGATGATGTTCTGCCAGCGCGGCCAGAACTCCGCTTTCGCCTGCTCGTCGCTGGCCGCGACGTGGCCCGGCGAGTGCACGCCTACCGGAAGCGGTGGGCGGCCGAACTTCTCCAGGGCGCGCTGGTACAGCTCCGGGTACGCGGCGAACCGGGTCGGCGGGCCGCCGATGATGGCCAGCATGAGCGAGAACCCCAGGCGGGCGGCGCGGACCACCGACTGCGGGCTGCCCCCGACGCCGATCCACGCCGGGAACGGGCCGGACTCCAAGTGAGGCACCACGTCCTGGTTCAGCAGGGGCGGACGGGTCTTGCCCTCCCAGGTCACCGGACCGCCCTCGAGCAGCTTGGCGAACAGCGTGGCCTTCTCCTCGAAGAGCACCTCGTAGTCAGCGAGGTCATAGCCGAACAACGGGAACGACTCGACGCTCGAGCCGCGGCCGAGGATGACCTCGGCCCGGCCGCCGGAGATCGCGTTCAGCGTGGCATACCGCTGGAACACCCGGACCGGATCGTCGGAACTCAGGACGGTGACAGCGGAGCCGAGGCGGATCCGTTCGGTCCGCGCCGCGATCGCGGCCAGCACCACGTCGCCGGCCGGCATCGGGAAGTACCCGGTGTGATGCTCACCTATCCCGAAGAAGTCCACCCCGGCTTGCTCGGCGAAGACACCCTCCTCGACCACGTTGCGGATCGTCTGGGCGTGCGAGACCGGCTTGCCATCGGCGTCGCCATTCCGGTCGCCGAAGGTGTCGAGCCCGAAGGTGAAGGTCATGTGAGGCTCCTCGCGTCCTCGCGGACGGCGCGCTCGAATCCAGGCCGCGTCAGCACGACCCCGAACACCGGCCCGCCGGGCTGCAGCAACTGGCCCGCCCGCAGACTGTCCAGGCGAACCGGATCGTAGCCCAGCCGGTCGATCACGCCCGCAATCGTCACGACCGCCACGGAGTCGTCGCCCGCGACGCCTGCGGCCCGCCGGTCGGGAGCGCCCGCAGGCCGCGCCCAGTCCTCAAGATCGTGGTAGCCGATGTGATTGAGCGCCTTGACCACAGTCGAGCCGGCGAGCCGCCGGGCGACTATCTCGCTGCTTGCGCCGCCTTCGAAGGGTTTCAATGCTCCGTCGCTGGCCGGCCAGTAGTTCATCGCATCGACCACGAGCTTTCCGTTGAGCGGTCCCGGACCGATGTCAAGAAAGCGGTGCAGTGGCATCGCGAGCACCACGATGTCGGCATCCGCCACGGCGTCGGCTGCCCACCGGGGCTGCGCGCCGGGAATGACCAGCTCGGTGATCAGCGCGATGTCGTCCGGGTTGCCCGACGTGGCGATGGCCACTGCATACCCGGCCTTGATGGCCAGCCGGGCGATGACCGGCCCGACATGGCCCGCGCCAAGCACGGCCAGCCTGGTTGGCTGCCTCATCAGAACCCGACCACCTGCCGGATGAGAACGACGTGGATGCGTCCGGGCAACTCCTGGTGAATTTCCAGCAGCTTCCCGACCTGGCTGTGCTGCCCGTAGGCCGCCTGCGCGCGGGCGTCCTCCAGCGGCAGGCTGTGGGTGTAGACCCGCTCGTGCGCCGCTGCCAGGTCAGGGACGAGCTTTTGCGCGCCAGCGACGAAGATGACGTTGGCCGCGCCCCAGGCGTAGGAGGCGAGCTGGCTGCCCGACGCCGAGGCGATGACCAGCGTCCCGGCGCGGGTGATGGCGTGGACGCTGCCGAGAGCGTAATCGGGCTGACCGCCGATCGCCTTCATCTGCTGCGCCTGGGTCGCGAAATCGAGCGCGAACATCTTGTTGCGCGCGGAGTCGTACAGCCCGCCGTCATTGATCGCATCTGCAATGCCGGTCTCGGCCAAGGTCACCGACGTGTTGGTCATCACCGACAAGCCCTGCGGGATACGGGCAAGGACGGCCTCCCGGGCGGCGTCGAGGTCATCGACGACCTCGACGCTGAATCCGTGCTCCTCCAGGGCGACGACGGTCGCCTGGAGCGCGTGCTCATCGGGCAGGGTGGTGAACCGGGCAGTGGTGTCGGTCGTGCTCATCGGATGATCCTTCCCCAACGGCGGGACAACGCTTGGAGGCGTAACCGGACTTTACCCCGGTTATATTCCGGCCATAGAGTGAAGCCCGTGAACGAGCCCATGACCTGGGGACAGCCGCGGGCCGAGCGTGCCGACGCCGCGCGCAACCGGCGACTCCTGCTGGCTGCGGCTCGCGAGATCATCACCGGGCAGGGAACAGACACGCTGACCATGGACGCGCTCGCCCAGCGCGCGGGCCTCGGCAAGGGAACAGTGTTCCGCCGTTTCGGCACCCGGGCAGGGATCTTCCAGGCGCTACTGGACGACGACGAGCGCGACTTCCAGCAGCACGTCCTTTCCGGGCTCCCGCCGCTGGGCCCGGGCGCCCCGCCGCTGGATCGGCTCATGGCCTACGGCCGCGCCAGGATCGACTTCCTGATCGGGCACCGCGAGATCGCGCGGGCCGCGCTGGACGGCAGGGAGTCGGTCCCAGCCGGATCGCAAACGCCCATGTCACATGCACACATCCGGTTCCTCCTCGGGAACATCGGCCTCGGCACCGCCGACCTGGACATCCTGTCCACCCAGCTCACCGCGGCCCTGGACGGCCCACTGCTGCTCTACCTCTCGGCCGCCACCCTTACAGCGGAAGCCCCGCAAGTCTCCGAACGCCTCGGCCAGGGCTGGGAGGACCTCGTCCAGCGCGTCTGCCGGCCAAGCTAACGGCGGTCAGCGAACCGGCTTCAGCCCCCTCTCAGGCGCGGCGGGCATCGGCGAGCGCCGCGGTCATCATGTTCTGCTGACCCGCGCATCAACGCCGAGATCACCGCGCAGCGCAGCGACAGCCGGGCGTGGGTCCATGTCGACGGTGATGTCCGCACGCGGCCAAGACCTGTCGGATCGCCAGCCAGCACCGCGTGTACGCGGCGCAGCGAGGATTCTGCAACTTGTTCACCGGAGCACCGTAACGGGGGCGTCCGCAGCATCCGCGCAGGGCTGCCCAGACACCCATCCTGAGCAGCATCTATGCAGGTCAGCGGAGGCGGACGGGAATCGAACCCGCCTGCGACGCAGAGCGCCGCACACCGGTTTTGAAGACCGGGGGGGCCACCAGGCACCCGGACGCCTCCGGGGGCGACGTTACCCGGGAGCGGGCGGTGGCGCGTCATCGGGCGGCGCTGGCAGGCCGTGGGCTGCCCGGCACGCCGCGTCCGGCGGATTACCTGCTGGATTACATTGGCTGTGTGACGACTGCTGATGGCAGCACTGTCCGGCTGACCCAGTTCGCGCACGGTGGCGGCTGCGCGTGCAAGATCCCGCCGGGCGAACTGGAGGAGACGATCGCCAAGCTGGCGCCAACGGGGGCGGGCGCGGACCTGCTCGTCGGTGTGGAGAATGGCGACGACGGGGCGGTGGTGCAGATCGGCCCGTCCACCGCAGTCATCGTGACCGCCGACTTCTTCACGCCGGTCGTGGACGACGCGTACACGTTCGGCCGGATCGCCGCGACGAACGCCCTGTCTGACATTTACGCGATGGGCGGCCAGCCGCTGGTCGCGGTCAACCTGCTCGGCTGGCCGCGCGACCGGCTGCCGGCGGCGCTGGCAGCCGAGGTGCTGCGAGGCGGCATGGACGCCGGGAGTGCCGCGGGCTGCTACGTGGCCGGCGGGCACAGCATCGATGATCCCGAGCCCAAGTACGGCATGGCTGTCACCGGCACAGTGGACCCGGCCGCGCTGCTGAGGATTGATGCCGGGCAGCCCGGCCTGCCCCTCAGCCTGACCAAGCCGCTCGGCATAGGCGTCCTGAACGCCTGGCACAAGGCGACGGGCGAGAGCAGCCAGGCTGCGGTCGATGTGATGACGACACTGAACGACAAAGCCAGCCAGCTCGCCGCCCAGGCCGGGATCCGCTGCGCCACCGACGTGACCGGGTTCGGGCTGCTCGGTCATTTGTTCAAGCTGGCCCGGGCCAGCGGTGTCACTGCCGTGGTCAACCGGGCCGCTGTGCCGTTCATCGAGGGAGCCCGGGAGAAGGCGCGCGCCGGGTACATGCCTGGCGGGAGCCGGCGGAATCTCGAGTGGGTGCTGCCGCACACCGACACCGGCTCAGCCAGCGAGGAGGACCTGCTCTTGCTCGCCGATGCGCAGACCTCGGGAGGGCTGCTGGTAGCCGGGGAGGTCCCCGGAGCGCCGGTGATCGGGGAGCTGGTGCCGCGCGGCGACACCGTGCTCGTGATCCGTTAGATCACGGGCGGAAGATCAGGCAGCCGCTGGTCGCGTGCGCATACAGCTTGCCTTGGTCGTCGCACAGCCTGGCCTGGGCCAGCGCGGTGCGCGAGCCTAGATGAATAACGGTCCCCTCGCACCGGAGCGGGCCGGTCGAGGTCGTGACCGGGCGCAGGAACTTGAGGCTCAGGTCCTGTGAGGTGTAGACGGCGCCGGCCGGCAGCATGCTATGCACGGCACAAGCGCAGGCGGAGTCGCATATCGTCGCGTACACGCCACCGTGCACGGACCCGATGGGGTTGTAGTGGAACTCGGCGGGCGTCAGCCCGAATACCACCCGGCCCGGTTCCACGGACAGCAGCCCGAGGCCGAGGGTGCAGACTATCGGCGGAGCCGGCAGCTTGCCATCGGCGATGGCCCGGAGCAGGTCGATGCCTGCCATCGTCTGCGCGGCGCTGGCTGAGATAGCCGGGTCCTGCCACTGGTAGCTGCGCTCGCGAAGCTCGACCGCGGTTGGCTGATCCGGGCTGACGGAGCCGTCCGCCAGGCCGGGAAGGCCGCTGGCCGCTCCTTCACGCTGCCCGCTGAACTGCTCCACGGCTGCCTCCCCTCACGGCGGCGCTGCCCGGCATGCTTACCCGGATCCTGACCGCGTCCTCGCTGAACTCCCGCCGGGCATCCGGCCAGGCGCGTGAGATAACCGTGAGCATGTCCTTGTTCTCCGGCAGGACATCCATAACCAGGACGCTGACGCCGCGGGCAGCGGCCCGGGCGGTCAGGCAGCGGAGCAGGGCCGAGCCAACGCCCTGGCGCTGCCAGCGGTCGGCAACCACAAGGCCGATGTCAGCGGCTGTGCCGCCGCCCGGCTCGATGCTGTCGGCTGCCATCGCATGGCCGACAACAGCCCTGCCGTCGGCAGCTACGAGCGCGTCCGTGGTCCGGGCAGATCCGCACATTCCCCGCAGCACCGACGAGCTGGGCGCTGCGCCAGAGAAGAACCTGAAGAACCTGGACCGGGGCGACAGCCCGGCCACAAACGAGCCGATCGCCGCGCAATCGCCCGCGTCAGCAGGGCGGATCACGATGCTGTTCGCGGAAGCGGAGGCACTGACACCCAGCTGAGTTCTCTTCACAGACCCAGAGTGCGCTTCCATTGCTAAGTCTGTCAACCAGACTTAGCATGCGATCATGAGTCACTCATCCCCGGGTCCCTCGCCCTCCCGGCGCCCCTGGGTCCTGGACTTCGACATGCAGAACTGCACGATCGGTGCGGCCCTGGAAATCGTGGGCGAGAAGTGGACCTTCCTGGTTCTCAGGGAGGCATTCAACGGCGTCCGGCGGTTCGACGACATCCGCGACCGCACCTGTGCGCCGCGGCAGGTCCTCAGCGACCGCCTGGCCCGCCTGGTGGCCGAGGGCGTGCTGCGCAAGGTGCCCTACCGCGACCCCGGCCAGCGGACGCGCAGCGAGTACCGGCTCACCGAGAAAGGCGTTGCGCTGTTCCCGATCCTCGTGGCGCTGCTGGAGTGGGGCAGCAAGTACACGCCGAGCCCGGGGGGCCCGACCGTGGAACTCACACACCGGGACTGCGGGGCCCCGGTAGGACTTCAGCTTGCCTGCGACAAAGGTCACCGGCTGGCATCAGCCCGCGAGATCACCCCGCTGCCCGGTCCTGGCGCCCGCCCGCTGGTTGCATAGCGAGCGGGCGCGGCTGCCGGATCAGCCCGGTCCGCGCAGCGGGCCCGGGTCGGTGATCGGGTACTGGCCGGTCGTGGTCGCGTAGCCCATGTCGTGGTCCATCGCGTCGCCGAGCCCCGGCTCTTCTGCCTCGGCGGCGAGTTCCGCGTCGCGGACAGCGACGACCGAGAACCGGCCCAGCGCCAGCGCGGCGAAGAACAGGATCAGGACTCCGGTGCCGGTGAAGAACGCCGCCTGCTCAACGAACGTCCGCTGCGCCGCGCTCAGCGAGCCAAGCGAGCCGCCGAGCGGGGAACCGGGACTGATCGAGCCGCTGGATACGAAGGCCTTCGTGGCGCTGGCGCCAACGATGAACCAGGCCCCGCCGAGCGCCGCGATGAACGCACCAAAGCCGCCGACGCCGCGGTGCGACGCCGCGGCCGCTAGCAGGCCGCCGAGCAACGCTGCCGCTCCAGGGACGATGGACAGCCACAGCCGCCCCGACGTGACATGCCAGCCGTTGTCTGGCACATAGGCGACATGCACGTAGTGGCCGACGAACGGGGCTAGGCCGCCCCAGACGCCGAGAAGGATCAGTAGCACGCCGCTGACTGCACCGCGGCTGCGCGGAACGTGGGCCACGCCAGTCATGGACTCACTCCCTCCGTCATCGGAGGATCAAGACTTGCACGATGCGTACCCTTCGGGCACACGGTTATGCAAACCATGGTAAATGGATAAGCGCGAATGCGCTGCAAACCGGTTCGCCGACCACGTCGCAGCCTCCTCAGGCGGCTGGCCGTCCGAGATCCAGCGAGTGATCACCGCCGCCGTCGCCGGGGCGTTGAGGATGCCGGTCCGGAAGTGCCCCGACGTCAGCCAGGCGTTGCTGAGGCCGGGTACGCGGTCGATGACCGGGCGCCCGTCGGGGTGGCGCGGCCGGAAGCAGCACCACTGGTAGGCGATGCCCAGGCCCTTGGCAGCTGGCAGGGCAGCGACCAGCCCGCTCATGATCGACTCGATGACCTCAGGCTGGATCGCGGGGCCCTCGTCCCCGACATCGAGGGTCCCCCCGGCCAGCAGCCTGGAGTCCTCGATCTGGGTGGCGACGGGCGCGACGATGCCGGGCAGCCTGATCCGCGTGGGCTCGGTGACCAGCATGTGGCCCTTGACCCGCTCGGACGGGATCCGCAGCGGGAGCCCGTCGATCACGGGCGGCTGGCCGGTGGCGAAGACCACCGCGCCCGGCTGGACGTCCCCGGCTGAGGTGGCCACAGTGACCACCCGGTCGCCGTGGATGGTGACCCCGGTGGCGGCGACTCCGGTCGCGACCGCGGGCAGGCGCGCGGCCAGCCTGGCCACCGCGCGCAGCGGGTTGACCCGCGCCTGGTGGCGGGTCAGCGCGCCGTCCATGGGCCGGGCAAGACCCGGGATCAGCCGCGCGACCTGCCCAGGGGACAGCCACTCGATGGCCGGTGACTGGTGCGCGGCATAACCCCCGGAATGCGGCACCAGGCCGATCCAGTCGATGTCAATGAGCCCGACGCCTCCGGGCAGCCTCTGATCGATCTCCCGCCATCGCTCGAGGCTGGCCATTTCCAGGTCCACGAGCGGCTCGGGGTCGCTCCACTGGTGCGGCTCGGGAATCAGCAGCCCGCCCGCGCCGCCCGTGGCACCCGCACCGAGATGGCCAGTGTCGATCATGAGCACGGAGCCGAGCCCAGCCTCATGGCACGCTGTCGCGATCGAGACACCCATAATCCCGCCGCCTACGACGAGGATGTCCGGCCTCGGCTCGCTGACAGTGCCGCCGTCGCGGCCAAGCGCTGCCCGCTCCGTCGCGGTGAGCTGATAACGCCAGACGGCGCCGTCCACAGTCATGTCCCGGCTGATGCTATAGCCAAGCCCGGACATCGTCACCCGGCGCTGACGACTGCAGGGTTCCTGTTCCGCGGCCTCGCTCAGGCGGGGTCCGCGGCCGTCCCCGGCGGAGGCAGCGCGCCGGTCTCGATCGCCTTCGTGACCGCTGCCGTCCGTCCGGACACCCCGAGCTTGGCGCACGCGCGCAGCAGGTGCGTCTTGACCGTGGCCTCGCTGATGAACATCTTCCGGCCGATCTCGGCGTTGGTGAGGCCGCGCGCGACCAGGGCAAGCACCAGTGCCTGGGTGGCCGACAGCGTCTCCGGCTGCGGTTCACGCACCCGGGTCATCAGGCGCCCGGCGACAGCGGGCGCCAGCACGGTCTCGCCGCGGGCGGCCGCGCGGATAGCCCGCGCCAGCTCGGCCCGCGGCGTGTCCTTCAGCAGGTACCCGGTGGCGCCGGCCTCGACGGCCCGCAGGATGTCGGCGTCGGTGTCGTACGTCGTCAGCACCATGATCCGGGCCTCGGGCAGGTCGGCCCGGATCCGCGCGATCGCGCTCACCCCGTCGCCGTGGGGCATCCGCAGGTCCATCAGGATCACGTCGGGCCGCAGCGCGCGGGTCACGGCGACCGCCTCGTCACCCGACGCCGCCTCGCCGACCACCTCGATGCCCGGCTCTGCGGCCAGCATCCCGCGCAGCCCTTCCCGGACGACCGGATGATCGTCGGCGAGCAGTACCCGGATCGCGCCGGTCACGCCGGCACCTCGACGCTCACCGAGGTGCCCTCGCCGGGTGCGCTGCGCACGGTGAGCTGGCCGCCGGCCTCGCCCACCCGGGCTCGCATGCCACGCAGCCCGTACCCGCCGTTCGTTGCCTCCGGGTCGAAGCCGTTCCCGTCGTCGGAGATCTCCAGGCGCACGCTGGCCGGGGTGTAGCTCAGCCGGATCCGCGCCTGCCGCGCACCGGAGTGCTTGCGGACGTTGGCCAGTGCCTCCTGGGACACGCGCAGCAGCATCACCTCAGC
Source organism: uncultured Actinomycetota bacterium (assembly GCA_963815375.1). Lineage (GTDB taxonomy): Bacteria > Actinomycetota > Actinomycetes > Streptosporangiales > Streptosporangiaceae > JASHPR01. Next base: position 180,463 of record CAWFGX010000004.1, read on the forward strand.
TGCCATGTCAAGGGGCCTGGGCGAGCCGCTTACCTCGATGTCTGTGGCCGCGCCGAGGCCGGCTGCCTGGTGGGCCAGCCTGCGCAGGGCGTCGTCGAGCTTGCCTCCGTCGAGTTGCTCGGGCGCCAGCGCGGCGACGAGTGTCCGCGCATCGGCGAGGTTCTCCCGCGCGGTCTCGGCAGCCAGCCGCAGGTGGCGGCGCGCTCCGTCCGGATCGCCGCCGATCTCGCCCTCGGCCGCCTGGATCAGCATGATCACGCTGGTGAAACCCTGCGCGATCGTGTCGTGAATGTCCCCGGCCAGCCGCTGCCGCTCGGCCAGCATCCCGGCCTCGTGGTTGACTGCGGCCAGCTCGCCGCGCGTTGCCTCGAGCTGCTCGATGATGTCGGCCCGCTCCCGGCTCTGGTCGATGATGCGGGTGATCCAGCTGCCGTACGTCACGGAGAAGCTCACGCCGGCCGCCGCGATGGCGAGCGACACGGCAGCAGTCACCAGATTCTGTACCCGGACCACCAGCAGCAGCCAGCCAAGAAAGTTGAGCCCGGTGGCAGCCCAGATAGCCACGCGCGGACTGGCCACGTAGAAGAACTGCGGGCACAGCGCGAATGCCAGGAACCACGTGTTCGGATCCTGGCTCTGCGCCACGGCGAACAATACGAACACGCCGGCGATGTAGACGGCCGAGCGCCGCGCGGAGCCGATGCCGCGGACCCACATGGGCCGCCCGACCAGGGCGTACCACGGGACCATCGCGATCATCGCGGTGCCCGCTATCCAGCGCTCGGGCCAGGAGCTGCTCACCCAGACGACGAGGAGCACCGCGCCGAAGATCACCCCGTAATAGGCATCCCAGCGCCCCAGCTTGGTGGACCAGGCATGCTGCGACGCAGTCATCCGGCGCGCCTGCTCTGCCATCGGAACGTGGTCAGGCACAGCACCAATCCTGCGACAACCCACGCTGCCAGCACCAGCGCGGTGCGGCCGTGCTCCCACGACCCGGCTGGCTCGAGCGCCGCCGCGTTGGCGGGCAGGAACACCGAGCGCAGGCCCTGGCAGATCCACTTCAGCGGGAAGATCGCTGCGATGTCACGAAGCCAGGGCGGCACAAACGTGAACGGGACGTACACCCCGGACATGAACTGCAGCACCACGAACGGGAGCGTGATCACGGCGGTCGCGCTGCGCGCCGAGCGGGGCACGCTGCTCGCGGCGATGCCGAGCAGCGTGCAGGTGACCGTGCCCAGGATGAACACCCAGATGAACGTCCACCAGCGCTCGGCCGAGTCCGGCAGCTGCAGGTGGTCGACCAGCATGCCGACGACGATCAGGATCACCGTCTCAGCGACCGTGGAGACCAAGACCAGGCACGTCTTCCCCAAGAAGTAGGCCGCGCCCGGCATCGGGGTGCCACGCAGGCGTTTGAGCATGCCACGGTCGCGCTCGATCGCGATCGACATGCCCAGGTTCTGGTAGCTGGTGGACATGATGCCGCCGCCGATCAGCCCGGCAGCGAACAGCTCGCCGACCGACACGCCGTGGCCGACAGCGGAGCCCCGGAAGATCGAGCCCAGCAGCACCAGCATGATGGCGGGCAGCGCGAACACGAACGCCACCGCCTGCTTCTCCCGGAAGAACCCCTTCAGCTCGATCCCGGTCCTGGAGATAGTGACGCGGAGCGTGGACGGCAGGGGTGCCTGCCGCGCGCCCCGGGCCGCAGACCTCACCGGCGCCGACAGTGTCATTGCTTGCCTCCGATCAGCTCCAGGTAGACGTCCTCCAGGCTGGGGCGGGTCACGGTCAGCGCGGGCACCTCGCCGCCGTAGCGCGCCCCGAGCTCAGCTACCACCCGGGTCGGCTCACTGGTCTGCATGCTGTGGCGGGTGCCGCCTTCCTGCCAGCTCACCGTGGCCGCCATGGCCTCCCGCCCGCCTATCGCGGCCGGGGCTCCGGTGGCGCGGATCCGGCCGTCCGCGATCACCGCTACCCGGTCGGCGAGCGCCTCGGCCTCATCGAGGTAGTGGGTGGTCAGCAGGATCGTGGTACCGCTGCCGGATAGCTCGCCGATCAGGGTCCAGAACGCGCGGCGCGCCTCAGGGTCGAAGCCGGTCGTCGGCTCGTCCAGGAAGATCAGTTCCGGGTCGCCGACGATGCCCAGCGCCACGTCCAGCCGCCGTACCTGGCCGCCGGAGAGCTGGTGGATCCGTGACCGGGCCTTCGCGCCGAGCCCGACCAGGCCGATCACCTCGTCCGGGTCACGCGGCTGCGGGTAGAACGAGGCGAAGTGGCCGACCATCTCGCGCACGGTCAGCTCCGTTGACTCCCCTTCGCTTGCCAGCTGCAGCACGATCCCGATCCGTGCCCGCCATGCCCGGCCGGCCCGCTGCGGGTCCTCACCGAGCACTTCCACCGTGCCGGCGTCCCTGTGGCGGTAGCCCTCAAGGATCTCCACAGTCGTCGTCTTGCCCGCGCCGTTTGGGCCAAGCAGGGCAAACACCTCGCCGCGCCCGATCTCGACATCGATGCCGCCGACAGCGGTCACGTCGCCGTACTGCTTGCGCAGGCCGCCGACCCGCACGGCGGCCTCCTCGCTCATGTGCGCGCCTTCGGCACGGTACTCATGTGCGCGCCTTCGGCACGGTACTCATGTGCGCGCCTTCGGCACGACAGTGTGTGTCATGGGTCCACTGTGCACGGCGGCAGCGGGTCCGCGCGCCGGCTGGCCGGTGACAGGCTGGTCATCCGTTCGGAGGACAGCAGGCCAGGACTAGTCTGGGGAGATTGCGACACAAGTGCTCAGCTGGACGGGGAGGGAGCGACGTGCTTTCCGACTCGTACGGACGTGTGGCCACCGACCTGCGGGTGTCACTGACCGACCGCTGCAACCTCCGTTGCGCGTACTGCATGCCAGCCGAGGGGCTGGACTGGCTGCCCAGGCCGGATCTGCTCACCGACGATGAGGTGATCCGCCTGAGCGGGGTGGCCGTCCGGCTGCTCGGTGTGCGCGAGATTCGCTTTACCGGGGGAGAGCCGCTGCTCCGCCGCGGCCTGGCCGGCATCGTGGCCCGCACAGCCGCGCTACGCCCGCGTCCGGAGATATCGCTGACCACCAACGGGATCGGGCTGGACCGACTGGCCGGGCCGCTGCACGAGGCGGGCCTGGACCGGATCAACGTGTCACTGGACACCGTGCGTCCGGAAAAGTTCGCCACCCTCGCGCGGCGGGACCGCCTCGACGACGTGCTGGCCGGCCTGAAGACGGCTGCCTCGACCGGCCTTGCGCCGGTCAAGGTCAACGCGGTGCTCATGCGCGGCGTCAACGATGACGAGGCGGTGCCGCTGCTGCGGTTCTGTCTCGAGCGCGGCTACCAGCTCCGGTTCATCGAGCAGATGCCCCTGGACGCGCAGCACGGCTGGCGCCGCGAGGAGATGGTGACGGCCGACGAGATCCTGGCCGCGCTATCGGCCGATTTCTCCCTTGAGCCCGACGACCCGGAGGCCAGGGGATCAGCGCCGGCCGAGGCGTTCCTGGTCAACGGCGGGCCGGCCCGGGTTGGCGTGATCGGCTCGGTGACCAGGCCGTTCTGCGGTGCCTGCGACCGGGTCAGGCTTACGGCCGACGGCCAGGTCCGCAACTGCCTGTTCGCGACCAGCGAGAGCGACCTGCGCGGCCCGCTGCGGTCCGGTGCCAGCGACAGCGAGCTCGCTGACCTGTGGCGTCGCGCGGTCGCACCGAAGCTGCCGGGCCACGGGGTCAACGACCCGGGCTTCCTGCAGCCGTCGCGCCCGATGTCAGCGATCGGCGGCTGACACCCTTCCGGCGGCCCGCGCCAGGCTGGCCCAGCATGGTGCCCGCGCTGTTGTTGCCGAGGCGCTGACTGGCCCAGCGTGGGGCCCCTGCTGTTGTTGCGGAGGCGCTGACTGGCCCAGCGTGGGGCCCCTGCTGTTGTTACGGGGCGCTGGCAGGGCGGTGATGGTGCCCGCGCTGTCGCTACAGCAACAGTTAGGCGCCCACGACACTGGCGCGGCCCGCTAGGAGGGCGGGGCGCATGGCTTAGCCGGACGGCTGGGGCGTGGTGCTAGCCGGCAGTGATCAGGGATCCCCCTGCAATCCAGCTGTCCCAGAACAGTTCGCCAGCCTCGCATCTGGCCAGGTTCCCCATGTCTCCCGACGCGGGTGCCGTAGGGGTTGCCAGGATTCAGTTAACGATATATCGTTGACCTATCTAGAGAGTCTGGTGACTATCCAGGACGATCACTGATAGCGCCAGCACAGACCACAGGGGAGAAGTAATGCGAGAAGAAGGCAAGTGGGGCCGAGGTGGCCCCGAAGAAGGCTGGCGCGGCCGCGGCGAGGAGTTCGGATGGCGGCCGCCACACCCGCGGCGGACTCACGTCCGCAGGGCCTTTCCCGGCCCGCCGCCAGGGCCGCCCGGGATGGGATTCGGGCCATGGTTCGGCGATCCCGGGATGCGGCGGATGCGCGGGCCGAGGGCGAGGCGTGGCGATGTCCGGGCGGCGGCGCTGGCGCTGCTGGCCGAGGAGCCGATGAACGGCTACCAGATCATCCAGGCCATCGGCGAGCGCAGCGACGGCGTGTGGCGGCCCAGCCCCGGCTCGGTGTACCCCGCTCTGCAGCAGCTCGAGGACGAGGGTCTGATCCGCTCGGACGTCGGCGAGGGTGGCCGCAGGGCCTTCCAGCTGACCGACGAGGGCCGGGCCTACGTAGAAGCGCACCCGGACGAGGTACGCGAGCCCTGGGATGCCGTCGCCGGCTCGGTCGGCGATACCGCCATCGAGATGCGCCGGCTGATCAGTCAGGTGGCCATGGCCGCCTACCAGGTAATGAGCGCAGGCACCGAGAGCCAGGCCAGCCAGGCCCGCCAGGTGCTCACCGACGCGCGCAAGTCGCTCTACCGCCTCCTCGCCGCCGACGACGACGAGGAATAGGGCCAAAGGGCCGCGGCGCTGCGCTGTACTGAGGAGCGAGGGAGCCTTGCGACCGAGCGACGAGAGAAACGCGGCGCCCCCAGCGGCCCGGAGGCGCGAAGCCAACACAGCGCAAAACGGCACCTCCATTAAGCTCGGCAGCGACGGGAAAGGGGAGACAAGAACGTTGGTAACGGATACTCACGCGGATACGGGCGGCGCGGCAGCCGGGGCCGGGGCAGCTACCGCCGCCCAGCAGGCAGTGATCTCGGTTTCCGGCCTCACCAAGGAGTACGGCGACGTCAAGGCCGTACGCGGAATCGACTTCGAGGTGGCCAGGGGAGAGACGTTCGGGTTCCTCGGACCGAACGGCGCAGGCAAGACGACAACCATCAAGATCCTTTGCACGCTGGCGAACGCCACGTCGGGGACCGCGGTCGTCGCGGGCCATGACGCGCGGACCGAGCGCGACGCGGTCCGGCGCAACATCGGGCTGGTGTTCCAGGACACCACGCTCGACACCTACCTCACCGCCGAGCAGAACCTGCGCTTCCATGCCGAGCTCTACGGAGTGCCAAAGGCTGCGGTGCAGCCGCGGATGCGCCAGGTCATGGACATGGTTGGGCTGTGGGACCGCAAGGACAGCCTGGTCAGCACGTTCTCGGGCGGCATGCAGCGGCGGCTGGAGATCGCCCGCGGGCTGCTGCACGCGCCGCACGTACTCTTCCTCGACGAGCCCACCGTCGGACTGGACCCGCAGACCCGATCGTCGATCTGGGCCTATATCAATGACCTCAAGCGGCGCGAAGACATCACCATCTTCCTCACCACCCACTACATGGACGAGGCGGAGAACTGCGACCGCATCGCGATCATCGACCACGGCAAGATCGTCGCGATCGACACACCGGAAGCGCTCAAGGCCAGCGTCGGCAAGGACCGGGTGCAGATCCAGACAGCCGACGACGCCAGGGCCATCGCCGCGCTGGCTGACGCGTTCGGCATCGAGGCCGCCGTGCACGAGGGAGCGGTGACGTTCTCGGTGGCCTCCGGCGAGCAGTTTGTGCCGCGCCTGTTCGCGGAGCTGGCGGTGCCGATCCGCTCGGTCAGCGTGTCCCGGCCCTCGCTCGATGACGTGTTCATGTCCTACACCGGCAAAACGATCCGCGACGCCGAGGCATCGAGTGGCGACGCTATGCGGGCGATGGCCCAGCGCTTCCGCGCTGGCCGAGGAAGGCGATGAGCGATGGCAACCCAGACCACCGAGGTCACGCCCGCACCGGACACTGGCCTGCTCGTCGAGGAGATCCGGGTCGCCGTTCCCGAGCGCGGCCTGCGGCATGACCTGCGCGCGACAGGGATCGTCTGGCGGCGTGAGCTGATCAGGTTCCGGACCGACCGGCTGCGGGCCATCACTGCGCTGATCCAGCCGGTGCTGTTCCTGTTCGTGCTCGGCACGGGCCTGTCCTCGCTGGCCGGCGGGAGCATGCCGCCGGGACTCAGCTTCAAGACGTTCATCTATCCGGGCGTGCTGGCCATGTCGGTGCTGTTCACCGCGATCTTCTCGGCCGCGTCGATCGTGTGGGACCGGGAATTCGGCTTCCTTCGCGAGATCCTGGTCGCTCCGGTCAGCCGGGCGGCGATCGTGATCGGCAAGTGCCTGGGCGGGGCGACGATCGCCACCTTCCAGGGAATCATCTTCCTGATCCTGGCCGGGTTCGCGCACGTGCCGTACAACCCGCTGCTTATTCTCACGCTGATCGGTGAACTACTGCTGCTGTCGTTCACGCTGACCGCGTTCGGCGTCATGATGGCGGCAAGGATCAAGCAGTTTCAGGCGTTCATGGCGCTCACCCAGATGCTCGTGTTCCCGCTGTTCTTCCTATCCGGCGCGCTCTACCCGCTTAGCGGGCTGCCGGCCTGGCTCAGCGTGCTGACCAGGATCGATCCGCTGACCTACATTGTCGGCCCGATGCGGCACGCGGTATTCAGCTATCTGACGATGCCCGCGCCGTTCCAGGAGCACCTGGCGCCCGCCATTACCTGGGGTGGCTGGGCGGTTCCGCTTGGGCTGTCACTGGGGCTGGTGGCAGCTATGGGAGTGGGCATGATGGCGATAGCGATCGCCGAGTTCCGTAAGACCGAGTAAAAGCGGAAAAAAGAGAGCGACGCCGGGTGGCTACGGGGGCAAACCACCCGGCGTCGCATTCATCGGCGCTCCGACGGGGGCCCGGAACGCCGGCATCGGTGCCCCAGCGGGGGACCAGAGCACCGGCAAACATGTTACACCGAACCCCCCCCTTGTGCGTCAAGACCGGATTAGAACCGAATCTCGGTATCCGGGATGCAGTGCCGGGCTGAGTATCCGCCGGTCTGCGTATCCGGCGCCGTGCATGTCCCGGTATCCGGTGCCGTGCCCGCTTGTGTATCCGGGACACGGTGCCTGGCTTCCTATCTGGGCACTGGCAGGGTGTATACGGGGTGTATATATCGGTTAGCCATTACGCGGTTCTCTCGGCCGCTACGTGGTTCTCTCAGCCGGTAGGCGGTGGCGCGCCGTCGGTGCCCGGAATGTCGGCGCCAGCAGACGGCGAAGGGCCGCTGCCCGCACCGTCGGCACCGGCTGGGCGGGCCGACGAAGCGGCGCCGTCCTTGGCCTGGCCGTTTGCGGGCGGAACGTAGCGATCCGGCAGATTCGGATCGTAGCCCTGGAATCCCGGGCGCCTGGCGGCCGGCTCTCGGCCGCCGTTGGCGAAGACGACGGCGAAGTAGGGAATGGCGATCGCGCCAACGGCGGGGATCGCGGCGAGCCACCCGCCGTGGTTGACGAACACCACGACCGCGATCACGAAGCACACCAGCCGGATGCCCATCATGATCAAGTACCGGCGCTGGCGGTAGTTGATGTCCGCTGACATCGGCCACCGGGCCTCGGTAATGACCTGGGGCCGGTCCTGGCCCTTGCGCTGCGTGCCTTTCACGCTTCCACGGTATGCCCGCCGGACTAGCAGGTCACGCCCGGCCCGGTCCGGCGAGCCCCGCGGCGTCGGCCGGCGAGACGGCGCCCGCCAGAGCGAGCGCGTGAGCCAGGTCGTCGGTCAGCCCGTCCAGAAGTTCCCGCACACCGTCGGCACCGCCGCAGGCCAGCGCCCACAGTACGGGCCGGCCAAGGAAGATCGCCCGGGCGCCGAGCGCCAGCGCGGCAAGCGCATCCTCACCAGTGCGGATGCCACCGTCTGCGTAGACCTCGCAGGCCGAGGTGCCCGCGCTGCCCTCGGCAGCCGGGCCGTCCGGAGCGTTTTTCGCGGGCGCGCCGCCGGTTAGGGCCAGCGCGGCGGTCACGCCGGGCAGCGCCACAGCCGACGGCAGCGCCCCGTCGAGCTGCCGGCCGCCGTGGTTGGACACGATCACCCCGGCTGCCCCGGCGTCCCGGCAGGCCTGAGCGTCATCGCCGCGGAGCACGCCCTTCACCACGACCGGCAGGCCACCGCCGGCCCCGCTCAGCCAGCCGATATCAGCGAGCGTGAGATCCGACGCCTGGACCGCCCGGCTCATGTCGTCCAGCGGGCCCAGGTTGACCAGGAAGTCCTCTTCGGAGCCGACTGCCTCGCCGATATCGCGCCGTTTCCTGCCGACGACCGGCGTGTCCACGGTCAGCACCAGGGCCGCGGCTCCGGCGGCCGCGGCCCGCCGCACCAGCCCGGCGCTCAGCTCCCGGTCACGCATCACGTAGACCTGGAACCACCAGGTGCCGTCGTCGGCGGCAACGGCCGCTGCGACGTCCTCGATCCGGCGGGTGCTGCGGGTAGAGAGCACGTACAGCGCGCCGGCCCTGGCCGCGCCGGCCGCCGCGGCCAGCTCGCCGTCCGGGTGCGCCAGGCCCTGGTACCCAGCAGGCGCCACGGCCAGCGGGGTGGCAAACGGGGCACCGAGCACGCTGGTGGCGGTGTCCACCGCGGAGACATCGCGCAGCACCCGGGGCGCGAGCCACACCTGGCGCCAGGCTTTCTCGTTCGATCGGAGCGTCCGCTCCCGCCCGGAACCGCCGGCGTAGTAGTCGTAGACGTTGCGGGGAAGAAGTTTTCGGGCGCGGCGTTGCAGCTCTGCGGCGTCGGGAGTCACGAATGTCCAGTATGGAGGCCACAATGACCGAGCGCACCTACCGGGTAACCGAGATCGTCGGCACCTCGCCGGACGGAGTCGAGGCGGCGATCCGCGGCGCGCTGCACCGCGCTGCGCAGACTCTGCGGCACCTCGACTGGTTCGAGGTCACCCAGATCCGCGGCCAGATCGTGGACGGCGAGGTCGCTCACTACCAGGTTGGGCTGAAGGTCGGTTTCCGGCTGGAGGACGCCTGACCGTGTCGGTACGCTCGGCAGGACCGACAGCGGCGGGGCCGCGAGGAGGGACCTGTAGATGAGCCGATCCGTCCTGGTGACCGGCGGGAACCGGGGTATCGGGCTGGCCATCGCCCAGCGGCTGGCCGCCGGCGGCGACAAGGTCACGGTCACCTCCCGGTCAGGAGATGCCGTCGACGGGCTGACCGTCGCCCGCTGCGACGTGCGTGACACGGCAGAGGTCGACCAGGCCTTCGCCACCGCCGAGGCGGCACATGGGCCGGTCGAAGTGCTGGTCGCGAACGCCGGGATCACCCGCGACCAGCTTCTCGCGCTGATGAGCGAGGACGATTTCACGACGGTGGTCGATACCAACCTGACCGGGGCCTACCGGGTCGCCAAGCGGGCCGTGCGGGGCATGATCCGGATGCGGCGAGGACGGATCATCTTCATCTCCTCGGTTGTCGGCCTGCTCGGCTCGGGCGGCCAGTCCAATTACGCGGCGGCTAAGGCCGGCCTGGTCGGGATGGCCCGGTCGCTGGCCCGGGAACTGGCTAGCCGGGCGATCACAGTCAACGTGGTCGCTCCGGGGTTCGTGGACACCGACATGACCGCGGCCCTCACAGAGGACCGGCGGGCGGCGATCCTGGCTAGCGTGCCCCTTGGCCGCCTGGCCTCTGCCGGCGAGGTCGCCGCGGCCGTGGCGTTCCTGGCCTCGCCGGAAGCCGGGTACATCACCGGAGCGGTCATCCCGGTGGACGGCGGCCTTGGCATGGGCCACTGACGGCAGGGGCCACTGATCACGCGCCACTGTGGTACCAGCCACGGGGCGGCAACGCGACGATAGGAAGCGCCAGATGGGAATCCTGGACGGCAAGCGCATCCTGGTCACCGGGGTTCTCACCGACTCCTCGATCGCCTTCCACGTGGCGCGGGTCGCGCAGCAGGAGGGCGCGACGGTGGTGCTCACCGGATTCGGGCGGCTGAGCCTGGTAGAGCGGATCGCCCGGCGGCTGCCGCACCCGCCACCGGTCCTGGAACTGGACGTGACCGACGCCGGGCACCTCGCCTCCCTGGCCGAGCGGGTCGGCGAGCACGTCGAGCGCCTGGACGGGGTGGTGCACGCGATAGCGTTCGCGCCGCAGTCCGCTATGGGCGGGAACTTCCTCAACACCCCGTGGGAGGACGTCGCGACCGCCGTGCACGTGTCGGCGTACTCCCTCAAGGCGCTGGCCATGGCGGCGCTGCCACTGCTGCGCGACGGCGGCGCGATCGTCGGGCTTGACTTCGACGCCAGCCGGGCCATGCCGGCCTACGACTGGATGGGCGTGGCAAAGGCCGGCCTCGAGTCGTGCGCGCGCTACCTTGCCCGCGACCTCGGCCCGCGCGGAATCCGGGTGAACCTTGTCTCCGCTGGCCCGCTGCGGACCATGGCCGCCAAGAGCATCCCGGGTTTCGCCGACTTCGAGGACATATGGCCGAAAAGGGCACCGCTGGGCTGGGACCTGTCCAATCCCGAGCCAGCCGCCCGGTGCTGCGTGGCGCTGCTGTCGGACTGGTTCCCCGCCACCACGGGAGAGATCGTGCATGTGGACGGTGGCGTGCACGCTGTCGGGGGATAGCCGCCGTTAACGCCGTGCGCTGCGGCAATGTCACGGCGAGGTTACGTTGGTACATATCTTGTCATCAACAGGTCACCGTCGGATCACGATTACCCGGTGCTCCCGACCTTGTCTGTACCGCCCAGTCCGCGACGCCCTAATATGACGCGACGGCCCGCCATGGGCGCGGGTTGTCATTTGCCCGCGGGGCAGCAGAGCCCTCCGGTCACTGAGATCCGCGATACACCCTCAAGCGGAGAAATTTTGGGAGGAGGAGAGTGTCTATGCGGACGCGTAAGCGGAGCTATATGGTCGTCGTCGGCCTGGTAGCACTCGCTCTCGGCGCCTCGGCATGCGGCAGCAGCAATTCGAGTTCCAGCAGCGGTCCGGTCAGCACGGACAGCGGCCTGCAGGGACTTAACCCGGGTACGGGTGCGCCGGTGAAGGGCGGGACGCTCAACATGCTCGGCGTCGGTGACGTCGACTGGATGGACCCGAACATCAGCTACTACACCATTGGCTACCTGGGCCAGCGGATGTGGATCCGGGGCCTGTACGCCTACCCGGCCACCCCGGGCAAGACCACGGACCCAGAGCCTGACCTGGCCACCGCTATGCCGGTGGTCTCCAACGGCGGCAAGACCTACACGGTCACGATCCGCTCCGGTGCCCAGTTCGACACCACCCCGTTCAGCCCGGTCACCGGCGATGACGAGCTCATCGGCCTCAAGCGGGCCTGCAACCCGATACAGCCGTTTGGCGGTCTGCCGGACTTCGAGAACCTGATCGTCGGCATGGCGGCGTTCTGCACCAGCTTCGAAGCCCTTGGCGCGAGCGCGACGCCCGCGCAGATGAAGAGCTTCATGGACACGCACCAGATCTCCGGGGTCACCGCGTCAGGCCAGACGGTCACCTTCAACCTGGTGCACCCGGCGTCCTACTTCGCTGACGAGCTGACGCTCCCGCCGTTCAACCCGACGCCAGAGCAGACCCTGGCCTACGCTCCGGGCAGCTCGCAGGAGGCGCAGAACACGATCTCCGACGGCCCGTACAAGGTTGAGAGCTACACGCCGACCAAGAAGATCGTGTACGTCCGGAACCCGGCCTGGAATGCTTCCTCTGACCCGATCCGCAAGGCTTACGTCAACGAGATCGTGGTGACCGAGACCGGCAACCAGACCACCAACCAGCAGATCCTGCAGACCAACTCGGCCACGGGCAGCATGGAGTTCGACAGCTTCCCGCCGACCGCTGCTGTGCCGGGCCTGGTGACCCAGATGAAGGCCGGGAGCAAGGACTTCAACCTCGGGCCGACCTACTCCAGTAACCCGTACGTGATCTTCAACACGGTGTCGGCGAACAACACCTCGGCGCTCTGAGCAAGGTCGCGGTCCGGCAGGCACTGAGCTACGGCATCAACCGCAGCTTCCTGGTCCAGGACGCTAACGGCGCGGTGATCAGCCCGCCGCTGACGCACATCCTGCCCTCCGGCACTAACGGCGCCCAGGACGTGGCGTCCAACTACAACCCGTACCCGTACAACCCGACCAAGGCTAAGTCGATGCTGGCCTCGGCAGGTCTCTCGCACATGACGCTGACGCTGCTGTACCGGCCGTCCAGCACACTGGCCACCAAGATGGCCCAGACGATCCAGTCGAACCTGGCTTCGATCGGCGTCACGGTCAAGCTGCTTGGTGTCCCGGACGCGGACTTCTACACCAAGTACCTCGAGGTGCCCAGCGTGGCCCAGAAGGGAACCTGGGACCTGGCCCTGGCTGGCTGGGGCCCGGACTGGTACGGCGACTCGGCCACCTCGTGGTTCGGCCCGCTGTTCTCCGGCTCGGGGTCCTTCCCGCCGAACGGCAGCAACTTCGGGTTCTACAACAACCCCACGGTGACCGGCCTGTTCAACCAGGCGTCTTCTCAGGCCAGCGCAGCCAACGCTGCGACCATGTGGGCCCAGGCGGACCAGGACGTCATGAAGGACGCGGCGATCTACCCGATCATCCAGCCGCTGCAGCCGCTGTACCACGCCGCCTACGTGCACAACGCGGTGTACGTGCCAGCGATCCAGGAGTTCGACCCGACCAACGTCTGGCTGAGCTCGCCTACCGGCTGACCCGGCAGGCACATTACTGATTAAATTCCCGTCGGCCGCCCGCGGTAGCAACGAGATAGCTACCGCGAGGCGGCCGACGAGAATACAGTTTCAGATCAAACCGGAAAGGCGTGCTTGTGCACATCGGGAGCTTGACCTCCTCTCGGCGAGCCGTAAAGGGCGGGTGGCATGGCGCTTCTTGAGGTCGACGACCTGCACGTGTCGTTCCGCACGGCTGACGGTGTGGTCCAGGCGGTCCGCGGGGTGTCGTTCCAGGTGGACAGCGGCAAAACGCTCGGCATCGTGGGCGAGTCGGGGTCCGGGAAGAGTGTCTCCACTCAGACGATCATGGGTCTGACCCGGGGGGCACGGGTCACCGGCAAGGCGCTGTTCGAGGGCAAGGATCTGCTCACGATGCAGCCCGAACAGATGCGGTCGGTCCGCGGCGCCAAGATCGGCATGATCTTCCAGGACCCGCTGTCCAGCCTGCATCCCTTCTATAAGGTCGGCTGGCAGATCGTCGAAATGATCCGGCTGCACGACCACGCGATCTCGAAGGCGGGTGCTCGCAAGCGCGCCGTCGAGCTGCTCCAGCTGGTCGGCATACCACAGGCCGACCGGCGGGTGGACGACTTCCCGCACCAGTTCTCGGGTGGTATGCGGCAGCGGGCAATGATCGCGATGGCCATGGCGCTGAACCCGGCGCTGCTCATCTGCGACGAGCCGACCACCGCCTTGGACGTCACCGTCCAGGCCCAGGTGCTGCAGGTAATCAGCCGCCTGCAGCAGGAGTTCGGCACGGCGGTGATCCTGATCACCCACGATCTCGGCGTGATCGCCGAGAGCGCCGACGAGGTGATCGTGATGTACGGGGGGCAGGTGATGGAGCAGGCAGACCGGCTGACCATCTTCGCTGCGCACCACCACCCGTACACCGAGGGGCTGCTGCTGTCGCTGCCCGCCTACGGCAGCGAGCGCCAGCGCCTGCGGTCGATCCCGGGCCAGCCGCCCAGCCCGATCAACGTCCCGCCCGGCTGCCCGTTCGCCGCGCGGTGCAGCTATGTCATGGACCGGTGCCGGACCGAGATGCCGCCGCTGGCCCCGGCGCCCCCAGGAGCGGATCACCTGTCCGCGTGCTGGCTTCCCCGTGACCGGGCAGTGCGCGACGGCCTGCGACATGAGGCCCCCGGCCAGGACATACCGGTGGCGGCGGAGGCGTAACCAATGAGAAATGAATCAGCGCCCAGCGGTGGTGCGAGCCGCGGCGCCACGCGCAGCGAAACCACCAGCAGCGACGCCACGAGCGGCGATGATGTCCTGCTCCGGGTGGAGAACCTGGTCAAGTACTTCCCGGTCAAGTCCGGGAGCCTGAAGCTGGGCGGCGGCAAGGATGTCGTTCACGCCGTCGACGGCGTGAACCTTGAGCTGCACCGCGGCGAGACGCTCGGGCTGGTCGGCGAGACCGGCTGCGGCAAGTCTACGCTCGCGCGGTGCGTGGCCCGGCTCTACGACATCACCTCTGGCCGGATCATCTTCGACGGGAAAGACATCAGCCGGCTCTCGGCGCGCCGGATGCGCCCGCTCCGGCGCGATATCCAGATCATCTTCCAGGACCCGTACGGCTCGCTGAACCCGCGCCGGCGCGTCGGCTCGATCATCGGCGACCCGTTCGCGATCCACCACATCGCCAGAGGGGCCGAGCGCAAGCAACGCGTCCAGCACCTGATGGAGCTCGTCGGCCTCAACCCCGAGCACTTCAACCGCTTCCCCGCCGAGTTCTCCGGCGGCCAGCGGCAGCGGATCGGGGTGGCGCGGGCGCTCGCGTTCACGCCCAAGCTGATCATCTGCGACGAGCCGGTGTCCGCGCTGGACGTGTCCATCCAGGCCCAGATCATCAACCTGCTTTCGGACCTGCAGAACGAGCTGGGCCTGACCTACATCTTCATCGCGCATGACCTGTCGGTGGTACGCCATGTCAGCAACTCGGTGGCCGTGATGTACCTGGGCAAGGTGACCGAGCAGTCGCCGGTCGAGGCGATGTGGGCGCATCCCCGGCACCCCTACACCGACGCGCTGCTGTCGGCGGTGCCGATCCCTGACCCCCAGTCAGCGGACAAGCGCGAGCGGATCATCCTGGTTGGCGACGTGCCCTCGCCGATCAACCCGCCGTCGGGCTGCCGGTTCCACCCGCGGTGCCCCAAGGCCGCCGACAGATGCGTCACCGAGGTGCCCGAACTCGAGCCCAAGCTCGGCGACGAGCCCGCGCACCTTGCAGCCTGCCACTTCCCCGTCGAGGACGGCGAGGACATCTCCAAGTCGCAGCCCAGCATCAGCGCTACCGAACGAGTGATCGAGACCGGGCTCGTCGCCGGCTCCTGACCAGGCCACCGAAGAGAGAGCATCATGGCCTTCAACATCCAGCAGGCTGAAACGGACGTCGCCGGAGCCGTCGGTGCCACGACCGTCGAAGGCGCGGCCAAGAAGATCGAGGGCCGCAGCCCCTGGCGGCTCGCCTGGGAGCGGCTACAGCACGACCGTGTGGCAATGATCTCGCTGGGGATCATCGTCGTCATCGTGCTGCTCGCGGTCCTCGCCCCAGTCATCGCCGCGATCATCGGGCACGGCCCGAACCAGCAGTTCCGCGGGCCCGCGCCGCCTATCGGCCTGTCGCCGACCGGGCAGCCGTTCGGGCCGAGCAGCTCGTTCTGGTTCGGCACTGATGACCAGGGCCGGGACATCCTGATCCGGGTCATCTACGGCGCCAGGATCTCGCTGATCGTCGGCGTGGCAGCGACCGCGGTCACCGTGGCTGGCGGCCTCGTCATCGGCCTGGCCGCCGGCTACTTCGGCGGCATCGTCGACAGCCTGCTGGCCCGCTTCATGGACTGGCTGCTCGCCGTGCCGTTCTTCCTGTTCGCGATCTCGCTGGTCTCCGTGGTCCTGGTGCACCCGATCGGGCCGATCGGGCCCGGGCCTGCCGGTCGTGATCATCGTGCTCGGCTTCTTCGGCTGGGCCGCGGTCGGCCGGATCGTCCGCGGCCAGGTGCTGTCGATCCGGGAGAAGGAGTACATCGAGGCTGCGCGGGCGCTCGGCGCCAGGCCCTGGCGGATCATGTTCGTCGACATCCTGCCGAACCTGCTGGCCCAGCTGATCGTCTACGCCACCCTGCTGATCCCGCTGAACATCGTGGGCGAAGCGTCGCTGTCGTTCCTCGGCGTCGGCATCCAGGACCCGACAGCCGACTGGGGCAAGATGATCGCTGACTCTGCCTCGCTGTTCGAGTACGGCCCGTGGTGGTACCTGGTGTTCCCGAGCCTCGCGCTGCTGATCACCACGCTGGCCTTCAACATCTTCGGTGACGGCGTCCGGGATGCGTTCGACCCGCGCGGCGGACCGTTCGTCTAGGAGTTCCTCGTGACCCGATTCCTGATCCGCCGCATCGCCCAGGGCATCTTCGTCATGTGGCTGATGACGGTGACCGTGTACCTGATCTTCTTCGTCGGCCCTGGTCCCAGCGCCGTCGCCCGGGTGCTGGCCGGCCGCAACGCCACCCCGCAGACCGTCGCGGAGGTGGCCAAGCGGCTGCACCTGAACGAGCCCTGGTACAAGCAGTACGGCAACTTCGTCTGGCAGCTGCTGCACGGCAATCTCGGCTACGACTACTACCACGGCCAGTCGGTGAACTCGATCATCGCCCAGGCGTTCCCGATCACGCTGTCGCTGGTGATCGGCGCCTCGGTGCATCTGGCTCGTGCTCGGGGTGCTCACCGGAGTGGTGTCAGCCGTGAAGACCCGGTCGCTGTGGGACCGGTCGTTCACCGGGCTGGCGCTCTTCTTCTACTCGATGCCCTCGTTCGTGCTCGGGCTGCTGCTGATCCTGCTGCTCTACTACGACCTCACCAAGCACGGCGTCAGCATCTTCCCGGCGCCGGGTACCTGGGTCGGGTTCACGCAGAACCCGCTGCAGTGGGCGCACGGGCTGATTCTGCCCTGGATCACGCTGGCGCTCGTGTCGGCCGCCACCTACACCCGGCTGACCCGCGGCAGCATGCTAGACGTGTTCGGCGAGGACTTCATCCGCACCGCCCGGGCCAAAGGGATGAGCGAGAACCGGGTGATCTTCCGGCATAACCTGCGCGCGGCCATGACGCCCATCGTCACCCAGTTCGGCCTCGACGTCGGCGTGCTGATCGGCGGCGCGATCATCACCGAGACGGTGTTCTCGCTGCCCGGCCTCGGCTACACCGCGGTCACCGCGATCACGCAGCAGGACCTGCCGGTGGTCATCGGCGTGGTGATCGTGGCATCGGCCGGGGTCATCATCGCCAACCTGCTCGTCGACATCCTCTACGCCGTGATCGACCCCCGGGTGCGCGTGAACTGACCAGCACGCGCGAGCCCGGACGGCAACGACCTCCGGCACACCGTAGAGTCATGGAGTGACACTGGTTCTCCTGGTGCGGCACGGTCTGACGGCGACCACAGGCAGCGTCCTGACCGGCTGGACACAGGGCATCCCGCTCGACGACCGGGGACGGCGGCAGGCCGCCGACCTCGCTGCGAGGCTCGCGCCGCTCCGGCTCGACGCCATCATCAGCAGCCCGCTCGAGCGGTGCTGGCAGACGGCGGCAGCGGTCGCGGCGGCTGGCGAGGAGCGCCCGGCTGTCGTAGCCGACGACCGGCTTGGCGAGTGCCACTATGGGGACTGGACCGGCCAGCCACTGAAGCGGCTGGCCAGAGAGCCGCTGTGGCGCGTCGTCCAGGCGCACCCGGGCGCTGCGCGGTTCCCTGGCGCGGACGGGGAGTCCATCCTGGACATGCAGCACCGCGCGGTCAGCGCGATCAGGGAGTGGAACGAGCGGCTCGGCGCCGACGCGGTGTACCTGGCGTGCTCGCACGGCGACGTGATCAAGTCCGTCATCGCCGACAGCGTCGGCATGCATATCGACATGCTGCAGCGGATACAGGTCGACCCAGCTTCGCTCACGGTGATCCGCTACACGCCGCTGCGCCCATTTCTTGTGCGTATGAACGATACCGGCGGGGCAGTTGACGGTCTCATCAGCAACAAGCCCGAGCGTAAACGGCAGTCGGCGCAGTCGGCCCAGCGGGAAGCCGAGGCGGCCGTCGGCGGCGGCGCGGGAGGATAGGGGCATGGTGGTGTTCACATACGACCCCCCGGAACGATTCGTCGCCGGAACAGTGGGCCAGCCCGGCCAGCGTACGTTCTACTTGCAGGCCAGCGGCCATGGCCAGGTCACGAGCGTCGCTCTGGAGAAGGGGCAGGTGAGCCGTCTCGCCGAGCGTCTTGACGAGCTGCTCGACGAGGAGCTGCGGAGCACCGGCGGCAAATCACCAGTCCCGGCCGTGGCGCCGAACGCCCTCGCCGATGACGGGCCGCTCGAGATGCCACTGCTGGAGGAGTTCCGGGTAGGCGTCATCGCGCTGGCATGGGACGGCGACAGCGAGCGGGTGGTGATCGAGGCACAGGAAGATTCGGAGACGCCGGTCGAGTACCTGGCCGACGAGGTGCCTGAGGACGGCCCCGGGGTGCTTCGCGTGAGGATCACGGCCGCGGCCGCGCGGGCGTTCTCCCAGCGGGCTCTGCGTGTCGTCAGCCAGGGGCGCCCGCCGTGCCCGCTGTGCGGGCTTCCGCTGGATGCCTCCGGCCATATCTGCCCGCGCCAGAACGGGTACCGGATCACCGATGGATGAGACCCCGGCCGGGCAGGGCGCGCCGCCGTGTGCCCCGGCCGGATCCCCGGGTGCGGACACCAACTCCGAAGCGCTTGACCTTCTGGAAAACGGCACCCTGGAGGTGGAGGGCCGGCTAGTCGCAGCTTCGAACGCCACCCTGTACTGCACGGTGCGCGATGGGGACCGGCAGGCGGCGTGCGTGTACAAGCCGGTGGCTGGCGAGCGTCCGCTGTGGGACTTCCCGACCGGTACCCTCGCCGGCCGTGAGGTCTCGGCGTACCTCGTGTCCGTGGCGGCTGGCTGGTACGTGGTGCCGCCGACCGTGTTCCGCGACGGGCCGCTCGGGCCCGGCATGTGCCAGCTGTGGATCGAGTCGGACGAGACTGTCGACATCATGGCGCTGGCGCGCAGTAGCGATCATCCCGCGCTGCGGGAGATGGCCGTTTTCGACGCGGTCGTGAACAACGCCGACCGCAAGATCGGCCACTTGCTGCCCGACCGCGATGGTCATCTGTACGGCTGCGACCACGGGGTCTGCTTCGGCGAGGACTACAAGCTGCGGACGGTGCTGTGGCAGTGGCGCGGCCGCCGCCTCCCTGTGACCGCGATGGAGGCGCTGCGCACGCTGCAGCGAGAGCTGGACTCAGGGTCGCTCAGCGACGACCTGAGCCGATGGCTGTCCGCAGCGGAAGTGCAGGCCACACGGCAGCGGGTGGACCTGCTGCTCCGGCACCGGGTACACCCCTACCCGCCCGAGGACTGGCCCGCCGTCCCCTGGCCGCCCGTATAGCCCGGGGGGACGACCCCCCGGACCCCCCGCGGACAGAAACATCGCCAAAGCCTGAAGAGCGGCTTCGGCGATGTTTTAGTCTCTGTCACCCCTGCGCTTCAGGTAGCGCTCGAACTCGCGGGCTATGGCGTCGCCGCTGGCTTCAGGCAGATCGGTCGCGTCTCGGGCCTCTTCCAGCGTGCGCACGTACTCGGCCACCTCGGTGTCCTGGTCGGCCAGCTCGTCCACACCACGCTCCCAGGCCCGCGCATCGTCCGGCAGGTCGGCGAGCGGCAGCGTTACATCCAGGATGTCCTCGACGCCGCGTAGCAGCGCCAGGGTGGCCTTGGGGCTCGGCGGCTGGGCGACGTAGTGCGGTACCGCGGCCCACAGCGACACCGAAGGGACCGAGGCAGCGGAGCAGGCGTGCTGCAGCACGCCGACGATCCCGGTCGGTCCCTTGTAGTCGACCGGGTCGACGTGCAGCCGGGCGGACAGCTCGGCATCGGCGGCGGCGGCCGAGACCGGAACCGGGCGGGTATGCGGCGAGTCCGCCAGCATCGCCCCGAGGAGGATCACGAGCTCGGCTTTCAGTTCGGTGAACGCGGCCACCAGCTCGTCGCTGAACCCGCGCCAGCGCATGTTGGGCTCGATCCCGTGCAAGAGGATCACGTCCCGGCCGATGCCTTCCGGCTTGGCCAGTGTCAGCCGGGTGGTCGGCCAGACCAGCCGGTCAGTCTTACCGTCGGAGACCTCCATGACCGGGCGGGTCACCTGGAAGTCGTAGAAGTCCTCGGGATCGATGGCGCCGACCGGGGTGGACTTCCACGCGCTGGCGAGGTGGCTGATGACCCCGCTGGCCGCCTCTCCGGCGTCGTTCCAGCCCTCAAAGGCAGCAATGACTGCGGGCGAGCTGAGCTCCCCGATGCCGTCGAGCTCGATCTCCGATCACCTCCTCCGGTTCCCTCGGATATCTCCGGCTCCAGGTTACGTGCCCGACCATGATCATCGCGCAACGTGGCCGGCGGGTTGCCGTTGCCGCCACGGGCTGTCCCGGTCTGTCCGGTGATCTGCCCGGGTAATGGGGCTGAGCACAAACTGTGCACCTATTATTTGTGTCCTATGACCTACGACACCGCCCCGCCTGACACTGTGCCGCAGCCGAGCCTACGCTCTGCGATAGGGGAGCGACTGCTGGTCGCCGACGGCGCCATGGGCTCCATGCTCCAGGGCAGTCCGACGACGCTCGACGACTTCGCGGGACATGAGGGCTGCAACGAGGTACTGAACATCACGCGGCCCGACATCGTCCGGGCAATTCACGACGGGTACCTGGACGCCGGGGTGGACTGCATCACAACAAACACCTTCGGCGCAAACCTTGGCAATCTGGGCGAATACGGCATCGCTGAGCGCATCGGCGAGCTGGCCGAGGCCGGGGCACGCATCGCCAGGCAGGCCGTTGATGACCGGCTGGGCGGCGATCTGGCGGCACGCCGCCAGGCCAGCGGCGGCCCCTGGGTGCTCGGCTCCATAGGCCCCGGCACCAAACTGCCCACACTCGGCCATGTCACGTACGCGGAGCTGCGCGACACCTACGGCGAATGCGCTGCCGGGCTGCTGCGCGGCGGCGCGGACGCGCTGATCGTAGAGACCTGCCAGGACCTGCTGCAGGCCAAGGCCGCGATCATCGGGGCCCAGCGGGCCATCGCGGCGGCGTCACAGGAATCCGGTGCCGACTACCTTCTGATCGCCCATGTGACGATCGAGACCACCGGGGCAATGCTGCTCGGCTCGGAGATCGGCGCGGCGCTCACCGCGCTCCGGCCGCTCGGCATCGACGTCATCGGCCTGAACTGCGCGACCGGTCCCGCGGAGATGAGCGAGCACCTCCGCTACCTTGCCGCCCATTCCACCTTGCCGCTGTCGTGCATGCCGAACGCCGGCCTGCCCCAGCTGACGTCTGATGGCGCCTACTACCCGGTGACCGCTACCGAGCTGGCCGACGCGCACGAGGCGTTCTGCAACGAATTCGGGCTGGCCATGGTCGGCGGCTGCTGCGGCACCACACCCGAGCACATGGCCGAGGTCGTCCGCCGCCTGCGCGGCAGGCCGCTGACCCCGCGCGAGCCACGACCTGAGCCCGGTGTGGCCTCGCTGTACCAGCACGTGCCGTTCCGCCAGGACACGGCGTTCCTGGCCATCGGGGAGCGGACCAACGCCAACGGGTCCAAGGCGTTCCGCGAGGCGATGATCGCCGAGCGCTTCGACGACTGCGTCGAGATCGCCCGCGCGCAGACCAGGGACGGTGCGCACCTGCTGGACGTCTGCGTGGACTACGTCGGCCGGGACGGCGCCCGCGACATGCGGGAGGTCGCCGGGCGTCTGGCCACGGCGGCGACGCTGCCGCTGGTGCTCGACTCCACCGAGCCCGACGTGATCAGGGCGGGCCTGGAACTCCTCGGCGGCCGCGCGGTGGTGAACTCGGTCAACTACGAGGACGGCGACGGGCCAGGGTCGCGGATCGCCCGGGTCATGCCGCTGATCCGGGAGCACGGCGCCGCAGTGATCGCCCTCACGATCGACGAGCAGGGCCAGGCCCGGACCGCCGAGTGGAAGCTCGCCGTTGCCACCCGCCTGATCGAGGACCTCACCGGCAACTGGGGGATGGAGCTGTCCGACATCATCGTCGACTGCCTCACGTTCCCGATCTCCACCGGCCAGGAGGAGACCCGGCGGGACGCTCTCGAGACCATCGGCGCGATCCGCGAGCTGAAGCGCCGCTACCCAGATGTGCAGACGACCCTCGGCGTCTCCAACGTCTCCTTCGGCCTGAACCCGGCGGCCCGCGCCGTGCTCAACTCTGTGTTCCTGGCCGAGTGCGTCCGCGCTGGGCTGGACTCCGCGATCGTCCACCCGAGCCGGATCATGCCAACCGCCAGGATACCCGAGGACCACCTGCAGGTGGCGCTCGACCTGATCTATGACCGGCGGCGGGAGGACTACGACCCGCTGGCCCGGCTGCTGCAGCTGTTCGAGGGCGTCGAGGCCGCCGACGTCAAGGCGAGCCGGGCCGCCGAGCTGGCCGGCCTGCCGCTGTGGGAGCGCCTCAAGCGGCGCATCATCGACGGGGAGCGCAACGGCCTGGAGGCCGACCTGGACGAGGGCCTGGACAGCCGGCCCGCCCTAGAGATCGTCAACGACGTCCTGCTCGACGGGATGAAGACCGTGGGCGAGCTGTTCGGTTCCGGTCAGATGCAGCTGCCGTTCGTGCTGCAGTCGGCCGAGGTGATGAAGGCCGCGGTCGGCTACCTCGAGCCGCACATGGAGCGCTCCGGCGACGCGGGCAAGGGCAAGATCGTGCTGGCCACGGTCAAGGGCGACGTCCACGACATCGGCAAGAACCTGGTCGACATCATCCTGTCCAACAACGGCTACGACGTGGTGAACATCGGCATCAAGCAGCCGATCTCGGCGATCATCGAGGCAGCGCAGACCTCCGCGGCCGACGTGATCGGCATGTCAGGCCTGCTGGTGAAGTCCACCGTGGTGATGCGCGACAACCTGGCCGAACTGAACTCGCGGCACGTGGCCGACCGGTGGCCGGTGCTGCTCGGCGGGGCCGCGCTCACCCGAGCGTACGTGGAGCAGGACCTCGCCGGGCTG
Source organism: uncultured Actinomycetota bacterium (assembly GCA_963815375.1). Classification (GTDB taxonomy): domain Bacteria; phylum Actinomycetota; class Actinomycetes; order Streptosporangiales; family Streptosporangiaceae; genus JASHPR01. The sequence continues at coordinate 203,558 of CAWFGX010000004.1, forward strand.
TTCGACGGCCAGGTCCGGTACGCGCGCGATGCGTTCGAGGGCCTGTCGCTGATGGAGGCGTTCATGGCGGTCAAGCGCGGCGAGGACGGTGCCGCGCTCCCGGCCCTACGGGAACGCCGGGTCAGCGCCTCGCCCCGGCTGCGGCTGACCGAGCCCGAGGCGATGCCGGCCCGCTCCGACGTGGCGTCGGACAACCCGGTGCCGGTCCCGCCGTTCCTCGGGAACCGGCTGGTCAAGGGCATCCAGCTCGCCGACTACGCGTCCTACCTCGACGAGCGGGCGACGTTCATGGGGCAGTGGGGCCTGCGGCCGTCGCGCGGCACGGACGGGCCCAGCTACGAGGAGCTGGCCGAGACCGAAGGCCGGCCGCGGCTGCGCATGTGGCTGGAACGCATCCAGTCCGACGGCCTGCTGCGGGCTGGCGTCGTCTACGGCTACTTCCCGGCTGTCAGCGAGGGCGACGACCTGGTCGTCCTCGGTGAGGACGGCAGAGAGCGGGAGCGCCTGACGTTCCCCCGGCAGCGCCACGACCGGCACCTGTGCCTGGCCGACTTCTTCAGGTCCCGCGAGTCCGGCGAGACCGACGTCATCGGATTCCAGCTGGTCACCATGGGGCCGAAGATCAGCGAGGCGACAGCTGAGCTGTTCGCGAAGAACGCCTACCGCGACTATCTCGAACTGCACGGCTTGTCGGTGCAGCTCGCTGAGGCCCTGGCGGAGTACTGGCACAGCCGGGTCCGTGACGAGCTTGGCATCGGCGGCGATGACCCGGCCGACCTGGACGGGATCCTCAAGGTGCGGTACCGGGGCTGCCGGTACTCGTTCGGCTACCCGGCCTGCCCGGACCTGGAGCAGCGGGCCACGGTCATCCGCCTGCTGCAGCCCGAGCGGATCGGGGTCACGCTGTCGGAGGAGTTCCAGCTGGCCCCCGAGCAGTCCACCGACGCCCTCATCGCGCATCACCCCGAAGCGCGTTACTTCAGCACCTGACCATGGGGGATCTGCAGGGCGTCCTGTTCGACATGGACGGGCTGCTGGTCGACTCCGAACCGTTCTGGTTCCAGGTCGAGTCCGATGTGATGACACGGCTGGACGGGAGGTGGAGCGAGGCCGACCAGCAGGCGCTCATCGGCGGTTCGCTGCCGCGGACCGTGTCCTATCTGCTCGCCAGCGCCCAAAGGCCGGCCAGCAGGCAGCAGGTGGCGCGCTGGCTCGTGGACGGGATGACTGCGCTGCTGGCGTCGCGGCCGCTGCCGATGCGGCCCGGCGCGGCGGAGCTGCTGGCGCAGGTCCAGGCGGCCGGGATCCCGCACGCTTTGGTGACCTCGTCGGAGCGGCCGATCATGGATGCCGTGCTGCGCCAGCTGGGGGTCGGCTTCCCGGTGACGGTGTGCGCTGACGATGTGCGCAACGGCAAGCCCGACCCGGAACCCTACCTCCTGGCGGCTGAGCTCCTCGGGGCCGACCCGCGAGGTTGCGTCGCTCTGGAGGACTCGCCCAACGGGGTCGCCTCCGCCGAGGCCGCCGGCTGCGTGCTGGTGGCCGTCCCCAGCCTGGTGCCCATCCCGGCCCGGCCGGGCAGAATGGTTGCCCGCTCGCTCACAGAGGTTGACCTGGCGGTACTGCGCGAGCTTGTGGCCGCGAGCTGAGCCGGAGGCAGCGTGGATTACCCGGAGGATTACCTGGAGCTGTATGTCCGGCACAACCCCTGGTCGGTATCGTTCGGGGCCCTGCAGCAGGCGGCGCCCGCCGGGTTCGTGTGCGCTGCCCGGTGGCAGGCCGGGCCAGCCCTGCCCGAGACGGCCGACCCTCCGGCGGCCGCATGGCATCGTGTCACCAAGGCCCGCGAAGCGGGAGACTTCAGCGAGAACAGGCTCCAGGCCGTCCTGGAGACCGACCACCCTGACGGGCTGACAGCGCGCGTAGAGATCATCGGCCGCATCGACACGGTGTCGGTCACGATCGCCGTCGAGGGTGCCGCGGTGGTCAGCCAGAGCTTCGCCGCAGTGAGCGGCGAGCGGTTCCTCGGCTTCGGCGAGCGGTCGCACGCGGTGAGCCTGGACCGCGGTGTCATCGAGAACTATGTCGGCGAGGGCCCCTATCAGCCGCATGAGTACCCGTTCCTGGACGGCATCGTGCCGCCCTGGGCTGTCCGTAACCGGCCCGATGCTACGTACTTCCCGCTTCCCTGGGTGCTGTCCACCCGGGGCTACGGGGTCTCGATCGACCAGGACGAGCTGAGCTACGTGCGGCTGCGGGCCGACAGCGACGACACGTGGAGCATCGAGGCCGAGGCGGGCCGGCTGTGCTACACGGTGTACGCCGGGCCGGCCCCGCTGGATGCGCTGCGCCGCTACACCGACGTGACCGGGCGCCAGCCCGCCCCCGCCCGGTGGTTCTTCGGCCCGTGGTACCAGACCGGGCACGCCAACCACGTGCCGCTGGCCGAGGAGCAGCGGCAGGTCGAGGCACTCGGCGGCGCGCCAGCGTCGGCGGCGGAAACCCACTGCCGTTACCTGCCCCTGGGCGAGGACCGCGGCTACGAGGAGTCCGAGCTGGCTCGCACCGCGTTCTTCCATTCCCGTGGCCTGGCCGCGCTCAGCTACATCAACCCGCTCGTCGGCACCGACTACGCCGAGGCCTTCGAGGCTGCCGCTCACGCGGCGGCGCTGCAGCGCAGCGCGTCAGGCCGGCCGTACCTGTTCCAGGCTTACGCCGGGGGACGCGAGCCTCCGCACACCGACGAGACCCAGTACGACTTCAGCTCCCCGGCCGCGGGCGCGCGCTGGGCCGACGTCGCCGGGAAGATCGCCGCCGCTGGCTACGACGGATGGATGGAGGACTTCGGCGAGTACACGCCCCTGGACGTGGTGACGTCCGCCGGCCAGGCCGGGACGGCGGCTCACAACCGCTATCCCACCGAGTACCACGCCGCCGCCGCTTCAGCGGCCGAGGAGCTGGAACGGCACTACGGCCGGCGGCTGGCCCGGTTCGCCCGGTCCGGGTGGACCGGCAGCGCAGCAGTCACCCCGATCGTCTGGAGCGGCGATCACACCACGTCCTGGGGCTTCGACGGCCTGGCCAGCGCGCTGACCTGCGGGCTGTCGATGGGAGCTAGCGGCGTGGCCATGTGGGGCAGCGATACCGGCGGCTTCATGTCCACGCTGGACCGGCTGACCCCGGAGCTGCTGCGCCGCTGGATCCAGTTCTCGGCTTTCTGCCCGGTCATGCGGACCAAGGCGGGCGGTATCGAGATACCGGCGTACGACAGGCCGCAGATCTGGGATCGCGACGTGCTGCCCTCGTGGCGCCGGTGGGCCCGCTGGCACACCCGCCTCAACGACTACCTCATGGCCGCGCACGAGGGTTACCGGGAGACCGGGCGGCCGATCATGTGCGCGCTTGAGCTGGCCTACCCGGACATTGGCCCAGTTCCTGACCAGTACCTCCTCGGCGAGCACCTGCTGGTGGCGCCGGTCCTGGAGTCCGGGTGCACGCGGCGGCGCGTGGTCCTGCCCGAGGGCCGGTGGGCTGACCTCTTCCAGCCAGGACGGTCGTTCGCCGGGCCTGGCGTCATCGAGGTGGAGGTCGGCCCGGATGACATCCCCGTGTTCGCCCGCAGCGGGGCTGTTCTTGCTCTGCTTCCCGAGGACACCCTTTCGCTGAGCCCCTATGCCCCGCCGCTGGAGGACCGGCGCAGCGTGCTCGCGTTCCCGCCCGATCCCGGTGGAGGCGAGGAGGTGGTACTGGGCCCTGGCCTGTGGTGCCGCAGCGAGACCGGTGACGGCTGGTGGACGCTGGAACTGTCGGCCGGACGGCCCTTCACCTGGGACGTGACCGCACCGCTGCCGCATGCGCCGGCCGAGGTGGACGCCGACGGGCCGTGGTCATTCACTTCGGGGGTCCTGACCTGCTCAGTCACGGGACCGGGTGGTGGTGGCACGAGCGCTGTGGTGCGGGCGCGCTGGCCGGTCACTCGCTGATCCGGAATAAGATCACAAAGTTAGCTATAGTTAATTTTAGAGCGTTTTAGTCACCCGCCAGGTCCAGCAGAGCTATAACTGTCAAGTGTTGATCAATGGGCCACGCTGGCATCTTTCGATCCCTTTTGATCCTTTTGCCCGAGAGATCAATAATCTGCGCTTTGCCGTTAGTACCAGGTGAGACGTGTGACGATACCCCGAAGCACGAACCGGTCCCGCGATCTTGTAGTGGGAGTCACGCCGTTCCGCGAGCCGAACGCCGATCTTGTCGTCGCGCTCGAGCGGGCCGGCGCGATTGGCGTTCTGGATCTTGGCGCGGACGCGCCGGCGGCAGACGCCGCGTTGCAGCGTGTGCGCAGCCGCTGGGCCGGGTCGTTCGGCGCGCGAATCGGTGCGGACAGCCCGCTGCGGCCAGCGGACCTGCCCGCCGAGGTGGACACGCTCGTCGTGGACCCGGCCGCCTGGCCGGGGGACTGGCACGGTCTGCCGCAACGGGTGCTGGCCGAGGTGACATCGCCAGCGCAGGCACGTGACGCGGCCCAGCGCGGGGCGCACGGCCTGATAGCGCGCGGCTACGAGGCTGGCGGGCGGGTCGGCGTGCTGAGCGCGTTCGTGCTGCTGCAGCGTCTGCTCGCCGAGACAGACCTGCCGGTGTGGGCGATGGGAGGCATCGGCGAGCACACCGCGGCGGCCGCGGTGGCCGGCGGTGCCCGCGGCGTCGTGATCGACGCGCAGCTCGCGCTGACCGCGGAGGCCAGCCTGCCGGCCGACGTAGCAGCGGCAATCGCGGCGATGGACGGCAGCGAGACCCGGCTGACCGAAGGCCACCGGGTCTACACCAGGCCGGACCTGCCGGCGATCGAGCCCGGCCCCGGCCGCCTCGGCGCGCGCGGCCTGCGCGAGCAGCTGCTGCCTGTCGGGCAGGACGGAGCGTTCGCCGGGCCGCTGGCCGCCCGGTACCGCACGGCGGGCGGGGTGGCCCAGGCCATCGCTGCGGCGATCACCGCGCAGATCGCGGTCGCGGCCAGGACCGCGCCGCTGGCGGCCTCGGTGCCGGTGCAGGGGCCGATGACTCGGGTGAGCGACCAGCCGCGGTTCGCCGCCGATGTCGCGGGCGCAGGCGGGCTCCCGTTCCTGGCCCTGGCACTGATGCCCGGCGACGAGGTCGCCCAGCTGCTGGCTGACACCGCCGAGCGGCTCGGCAGCAGGCCCTGGGGCGTCGGGATCCTCGGCTTCGCCCCGGCCGAGCTGCGCGAGGCTCAGCTCGCTGCAGTCCTGGCAGCCCGGCCACCGTACGCGCTGATCGCCGGCGGGCGCCCGTCACAGGCCGCGGCGCTGGACCAGGCCGGGATCCAGACGTTCCTGCACGTGCCATCGCCAGGGCTGCTGGACCAGTTCGTCGCCAGCGGCGCCCGGCGGTTCGTGTTCGAGGGTTCCGAGTGCGGAGGCCACATCGGCCCGCGCGGCAGCTTCGCCCTGTGGCAGGCGCAGGTCGCCCGGCTCCTCGCCTGCCCCGACGTCAGCGGGATGCAGGTGTGGTTCGCCGGCGGGGTGCACGACGAGCGCTCGGCCGCGATGGTGGCCGCGATGGCCGCGCCGCTGGCTGAGCGCGGCGCCCAGGTTGGCGTGCTGATGGGCACCGCGTACCTGTTCACCGAGGAGGCCACGGCCTCCGGCGCAATCCTGCCCTCCTACCAGCGGGCCGCGCTGGAGGCCACAGCAACGGCGCTGCTTGAGACCTCGCCCGGCCACGTGACCCGGTGCGCTGACACGCCGTACGTGACGGCGTTCGAGCAGGCCCGGCGCAGGCTGGCCGACGACGGCGTCCCCCAGCAGCAGGCCTGGGCCGAGCTGGAGCAGCTCAACCTGGGCCGGCTGCGCATCGCCTCCAAGGGCCTGCGCCGCGACGGCGACCGGCTGGTCGGAGTGGACGAGGCCGCCCAGCGCGACGACGGCATGGTGATGCTGGGCCAGGTCGCCACCATGCGATCGGAGGTCACCACGATAGGCGCGCTCCACCGTCAGGTCACCGCCGGAGCCGCCGGGTTCCTCGCTTCCCGCGCGGAAGACCTGACGACCCAGGGTTTGAACGAGGCCTCTGCCCGGCCTGGCTCTCATCCGGCGGATGTGGCGATCGTCGGCATGGCGTGCGTCTACCCGGGTGCGGACGGGCTCGGGGCCTTCTGGTCGAACATCGTGTCCGGGGCGGACGCGGTCACCGACGTCCCGGCTGACCGGTGGCGCGCTGAGGCCTACCCGGACCTGCCGGCCCGTGGCGGGTTCCTGCCGCGGGTGCCGTTCGACGCACTGGCCTACGGCATCCCGCCCGCCTCGCTGGCGAGCATCGAGCCTGCGCAGCTGCTCGCTCTGGAGGTCGCCGCGCGCGCGCTCGCCGACGCGGGTTATACGCAGCGGCCGTTCAGCCGCGAGCGCACTTCGGTGATCTTCGGCGCGGAAGCCGGCAGCGACCTCGCCGCCGCCTATGGACTGCGCTCGGTTCTCCCGTCCGTGACCGGCGAGGTACCCGGCGAGCTCGATGCCTACCTGCCCCGGTCCACCGAGGACTCGTTCCCCGGCGTGCTGAGTAACGTGATCGCGGGCCGCATCGCCAACCGGCTGGACCTCGGCGGGGTGAACTACACGGTCGACGCCGCCTGCGCGTCCAGCCTCGCCGCGCTCGACCTCGCCTGCAAGGAGCTCGCCGCGGGCAGCAGCGACATGGTGCTGTGCGGTGGCGCTGACACCCACAACGGCGTCCACGATTACGAGATGTTCGCCTCGGTGCACGCGCTCTCGCCGCAGGGACGGTGCGCCACCTTCGACTCCTCCGGTGACGGGATCGCGCTCGGCGAGGGAGTGGCCTGCGTGGTGCTGAAGCGCCTCGCTGATGCCGAGCGCGACGGCGATCGCGTGTACGCCGTGATCAAAGCGGTGGCCGGGTCCAGCGACGGCCGCTCACTGGGTCTGACCGCACCACGTCCTGAGGGACAGCGACGGGCCCTGGACCGCGCATACGCCGCAGCGGGTGTGTCTCCGGCCGAGGTGGGCCTGGTCGAGGCGCACGGTACCGGCACGGTCGTCGGCGACCGGACCGAGCTCACCACGATCACCGAGGTGTTCAGCGAGGCTGGTGCCCGCCCGGAGAGCTGCACGATCGGCTCGGTCAAGTCGCAGATCGGGCACACGAAGTGCGCCGCCGGGCTGGCCGGGCTGATCAAGACCGCCCTCTCCGTGCATACCGGCGTCCGCCCGGGCACCATTCACCTGAGCCAGCCCAACCCCGCCTGGGAACCCGGAAGCAGCCCGTTCACGTTCACAGCTGGCGGTGCGCCGCGGCCGTGGGCAGCAGAACCGGGGAGCCGGCACGCCGGGGTCAGCGCGTTCGGGTTTGGCGGGACGAACTTCCACGCCGTGCTGTCCGGCTACGACGGTGCCGACGAGCCGGTGCACGGGCTGCATGAGTGGCCGGCTGAACTGTTCGTGTTCCGCGGCGACGTCGATGCGGCCGCCGGCAGGCTGCAGCAGCTGATCGCCGACAACGATGCCGCGGGCAGGCCGTGGCGGCTTGCCGAGCTCGCCGCCACGATGGCCGCCGGGACTGCTCCGGTCCGGGCCGCACTGGTGGCCACCAGCCTCGACGACCTCGCAGCGAAGCTGCGCGCGCCGCTGTCAGCAGTGCCGGCCGGGCAGGCCAGCGAGGGCGGAGTGGCGTTCCTGTTCCCCGGCCAGGGGAGCCAGCGGCCCGGCATGCTCGCCGACATTCTCACCGCGTTCCCGCGGCTGCAGCGGCTGCTGCGCCTGTCCGACGGCCAGTACGCCGACGTGATGTTCCCGCCTGCGGCATTCACGCGCGAGGACCGGGAACGGCACGCAGCCGCGATCACCGACACCCGGGTGGCCCAGCCCACTCTCGGCATCGCAGGCCTGGCCCTGCACGAGCTGCTCGGAGCGCTCGGCGTGCGCCCTGATATGGCCGGCGGCCACAGCTACGGCGAGCTGGTCGCGCTGTGCGCTGCGGGCGCCTACGACGAGGCGGACCTGATCGACCTCAGCGAGATCCGCGCAGCGGCGATCCTGGAGGCGGCCGGGGATGATCCAGGCACGATGGCCGCCGTCGCCGCGTCGGCGGAACAGGTCCGCGACGTCCTGAACACGGCAGGCATCGGTGACGTCGTCCTGGCTAACCACAATGCCCCCCGCCAGGTGGTCATCTCCGGTCCCACGCCCGCCGTGGATGCCGCGATCGAGACGCTCGGCGCGGGCCACCTGGCTGCGCGGCGGATTCCGGTCGCGTGCGCTTTCCACAGCCCGGTCGTCGCTACCGCCTCCGGGAAGCTGGCCAGCGAGCTGGCCGGCCGGGACATCCGCGCCCCCCGGTTCCCGGTGTTCGCTAACTCCACCGCAGCCGTCTACCCGGACGACGCGGACGCGGTGCAGGACATCCTGGCCAGGCAGGTCGCCCAGCCTGTCCGCTTCACCGAGCAGGTCGAGGCGATGTACGAGGCCGGTGCCCGCACGTTCGTGGAAGCGGGACCGGGCCGGGTGCTGACCGGCCTGGTCGGCAAGATCCTCGGCGACCGGCCACACACAGCGGTGGCCTGCGACGTCCCCGGTGAGAACGGGCTGGTTCGTCTTCTGGAGGCGCTGGCCGGCCTGGTCCGCGCCGGGGTCGCCGTCGATCCCGCGTTCCTGTTCGCCGGGCGGGCGCAGCCGGTCAGCGGCGCCCCCCGCCAGGCGCAGTGGACCGTTGACGGGCACCTCGTCCGGGCCGCCAACGGGCAGCCGGTGGATGGAGGTCTCCGGCCCGCCCCTGCGGCTCCGCTGCTGGCCGCGTCCGGAGCGGCAGCACCAGGCAGCGACCGGGACCGGGTGGTGACCGAGTTCCTTCGCAGCGCGCGGGAGATGGTAGCGGCACAGCGCGACGTCATGCTGGGATACCTCGGCGCAGCGCCCGCCCCGGCCACGCCGGTTCCGGCGCCTGCGGCACCCGAAGCAGGAAGGCCGGCCCTGGCCTCAGCAACCGTCCCGGTGCCCCCCGCCCCCGCGGAACAGGGCCAGCCGCGGGTGCCAGCCGGGCGAAGGGAGATCGGCGAGGCAGTTGTCGACGTGGTGAGCGCGCGCACTGGCTACCCCCGCGACATGCTCGGCGCCGACCTCGACATGGAAGCGGACCTGTCCATCGACTCGATCAAGCGGACCGAGATCATCGGGGCGCTGGCCGAACGGCTTGGCCTGACTGATGGCTCTGGGATCGACGAGTCGACAGTCGCAGAGCTGGCACGGATCAAGACCATCGGCGCTATCGCGGACTGGCTGGCCAAGCACGCCGGTGCAGCCGACGACAAGCCCGTGGTCATGGAGGAACCTGCAGCAGGCGAGGAGCCAGCGGCGCAAGTCGCGGTGCCCGGGCGGTACCTGGTAGAGAACGTTGAGGTCGCCGAGGCGGCTGGAAACGAGGACATCCCCGGTCCGGTCCTCATCATTGACGACAACCGCGGCATTGCGCTGGAGCTGGCTGACCTCCTTGAGCAGCGCGGCACCGACGCGATCACCGTTGAGGTGCCAACCCCGGCTCAGCTCGCTGACTGCGGCACGCTGGTTCACCTCGGCGCACTGCGGCCCGGCGCGGGCCCAGTGCTGCCAGACGGATTTGGCCAGTTCCGGGACGTGCTCGGTGGCCGGGCCCGCACGCTGCTGGTCGCGACGGGAACTGGCGGAGCCTTTGGCCACGGCTACGCCGACACGCAGGCCGACATAGCCGATCTCGGCCTGCGCGGGATGACCCGGGCGATCGCTGCCGAGTACCCGCACCTGCTGGTCCGCGCCGTCGACGTCGAGCCTAAGGAGAACTCGCAGGTCACCGCAGCGCAGTTGCTCACCGAGCTGCGTGACCGCAGTGGCCCCGTCGTGGTCGGCTACCGGGGCGGGCGGCGCCGGGGGCTTCAGGTCCGCCCGGCCGAGGCGCCAGAGCAGCAGCCGAGCGGGCTGGGCCTTGACCGCGACAGCGTGGTGCTCCTGACCGGTGGCGCCCGTGGCATCACCGCGCACGTCGCGCTGGCGCTGGCGAGCGCGACCGGATGTCATGTCGAGATGGTCGGGCGAACGCCCATGCCGGGCAGCCTCGATCCGCAGCTCGCGGACGCCGACCCGGCACAGCTGCGGCGGCTGCTGATCGAGCGCGGCATGAGCAGCCCCCGGGAGATCGAGGCAAGGGCCGGCCGCATCGTCCGCGAGCGGCAGATGCTGGCCACCATGACCAGGCTGAGCGCCACGGCTGCGTCGGTGCGCTACCACGTCGCGGACGTGTGCGACACGGCTGCGGTCGGAGCCGTGATCGACGACATCTACGCACGCCACGGACGGCTGGACGGTGTGATCCACGGCGCCGGGCTGACCGAGGACCGCCTGGTGCCGGACAAGACGCCGGAGTCCTTCGCCCGCGTCTACACGACGAAAACCGACGGCGCCCGCGCGCTCCACGCGCGGCTACGGCCCGGTACCAGGTTCCTGGTGCTCTTCGGCAGCGTCTCAGGCGTGTTCGGCAACCGCGGCCAGGTCGACTACTCCGCCGGCAACGACGCCCTGGACACCCTCGCTCAGCTGTGGTCCCCCGGGTCCGCCGACCGCGTTGTCAGCCTCGACTGGGGGCCGTGGGCCGGGGGCGCCGGCATGGTCACCCAGGAACTGGAGCGCGAGTACGCGCGGCGCGGGATCACGCTGATCGACCCTGAGGCGGGCGTCGCCTGCCTGCTGGCGGAGCTGGCCGCGAAATCGGGCCCGGCCCAGGTCGTGTACATGTGCGGTGAACCCGGCGATGGCTGATGTCGCGGTCGTCGGCATCGGGGCGGTGTTCCCGGGAGCCGGCGACGCCCCGACGTTCTGGGAGAACATACGGTCCGGCGTTGACGCAATAACCGAGGTGCCGAAGGACCGGTGGGACACAGAGGTCTACTACCGCCCGGGCGAGGACGGGGCCGACAGGTTCTACTGCCGCCGCGGCGGGTTCGTCGATGACCTGGCGGACTTCGACCCGGCGCAGTTCGGGATCATGCCGTCGGCGGTGGACGGGACCGAACCTGATCAGCTTCTGATGCTGCGTGCCGCCGCAGAGGCCATCACCGACGGCGGAGGTCTTCCCGCGCGCGAGCGGGTCGGGGTCATTATCGGCCGCGGCGGCTACCTCACGCCCGGGCTCGCCCGCCTTGACCAGCGGGTCCACACAGCTCACCAGCTCACAGCCGTGCTGGAAGATCTCGTCCCCGAGCTGAGCCCAGACCGCCTTGACGTGGTGCGGACCGCGTTCACCGAGCGCCTCGGCCCGGATCGCGCCGACCCGTCGATCGGGCTGGTGCCCAACTTCGCGGCGTCCCGGGTCGCCAACCGGTTCGACCTGCGTGGGCCCGCGTACACGGTGGATGCCGCGTGCGCGTCATCGCTGCTGGCAGTGGATCACGCCGTCCGGGAGCTCACCTCGGGACGCTGCGACGCGGTGCTCGCCGGCGGCGTCCACACCTGCCACCACCCGACGTTGTGGAGCGTGTTCACCCAGCTGCGGGCGCTCAGCGCCGCTGAGCTGATCAGGCCGTTCGACCGTCACGCCGACGGCACGCTGCTGTCAGAGGGGGCGGGCGTCGTGCTGCTCAAGCGGCTCGCCGACGCTGTCGCATCCGGCGATCAGGTATACGCGGTGATCCGCGGCGTCGGCGTGGCCAGTGACGGCCGCGCGACCAGCATGATGAACCCGCTCGCCGACGGTCAGGAACTCGCGATACGGCGGGCCTGGGAGGCCGCAGGCCTGGACCCGGCAGCGCCGGACGCCCTCGGGCTGCTGGAGGCGCATGGCACCGCAACGCAAGTCGGCGACGAGGTCGAGCTAGCCACGCTGGAGCAGGTCTTCGGGCCGCCTTCAGGCAAAGACATGATCGGGCTCGGCACCGTCAAGTCGATGATCGGCCATGCCATGCCAGCGGCTGGGATCGCTGGTCTGATCAAGGCGGCGTTCGCTGTCCATCACGGGGTGCTGCCGCCGACGCTGAACATCTCTGAGCCGCACCCGGCGCTAGCCAGCACCCGGTTCGAGCCGGTTACCCAGGCGCGGCCCTGGCCCGAGGCCACTGTGCGCCGGGCCGCGGTGAGTGCCTTCGGCTTCGGCGGGATCAACGCGCACGTGATCCTCGAGGCTCCGCCGACGGCGCAGATGCCCCGGATGAAGGTTGCGGCCTGGTCGGACGGCACGGCGGCCGCGGCAACGGCGCGCGGCCCGGCATCGCCGGTGCCGCGGCAGGCCGGCTCGGCTGACAGCCGTCCGCAGGAGGCCATCCTGCGGCTGACGTCCGGTTCGCCGGCGGATATGTCGGAGTCGCTGAACGCATCCGACGCTGAGTTGCTCGGGCGGGCCGGCCGGGAGCCAGGACCCGGACCTTGCCGGCTGGCCATCGTCGCCCCCGACCAGCGCAAGCTCGCGCTGGCCCGCAAGATCGCCGCGCGCGGTAGGCCTTGGCGCGGGCGCAGCGATATCTGGTTCGCGCCGCGTCCGCTCCTCACCAGCCCGGCGCAGGTCGCGTTCCTGTTCCCCGGGTTCGAGCCCGAGTTCGCGCCCCGGATCGAGGCCGTCGCCGAGCGCTTCGGCCTGCCCAGCCCCCAGCTTCATGGCGGCGGCAGCGGCGCCGACCCCGGCGGGGGGATTGTCGAGCTGGCCCTGGATGTCGTCGCCGTGGGCCGCCTGTTCGCCGGGGCCCTGAATGAACTCGGCATCACCCCGGGCGCGCTGGCCGGTCACAGCCTCGGCGAGTGGACCGCGATGGTCGTCGCCGGGATCTACCCGAAGATTGACGCGTTCATCGCTTCGGTACGGCCGGGCATGGCCCAGGTGCCCGATCTCGTTTACGCCGCCCTAGGCTCGTCCGCCGAGCGCGCGGCCGGGCTGCTGCACAGCAGCGAGGTCGTTGTCACTCACGACAACTGCCCTCATCAGTCGGTGGTGTGCGGCCCGGCTCCGCTGGTTGCCCAGGTGGTAGAGCGGGCCCGGGCGGCGGGCATCCTGGCCCAGACGCTGCCGTTCCGGACCGGGTTTCACTCTCCGATGTACGCGCCCTACGTCACGGCGGCGCGGGATACCTTGCAGCTCCTTGACGTCGGCCCGGCCAGTGTTCCAGTCTGGTCGGCTACCTCGCTCGAGCCGTACCCCAGCGAGCCAGACGCCGTGCGCGACCTCGTGCTGCGGCACCTGGTGGAGCGGGTGCGGTTCTCGCAGCTCATTGAGGCGCTGCACGAATCGGGAGTCCGGGCGTTCGTGCAGGTTGGCCCGGGCAGCCTCACCGGCTTTACCGACGACACGCTCGCCGCCCGCGATCACCTGACGGTGTCCACCGCGGTGCCCATACGAGACGGGCTGGCTCAGCTGCGGCGCGCGGCAGCAGCGCTATGGGCCGAGGGACTGTCCCCCCGCTTCGACCGCCTGGTCTCTCCAGGCCGGCCCACCGTCCGGCTGCGCCTGGGCACGCCGCTGGTCCGGCTGGCTGGCCTGGCGCTCACAGATACTTCGGGACGGCCGGCCGGTGCCGGGATCATCCCGCCCGGGGCTGGTCTTTCCGGGGCTGCTGTTTCGGCGGCGGCCCTTTCCGCGGCAACCCCGCCCGCGGCCACACCCGCACTGGCCGAGTTCGGCGTGCTGATGGCTGAGACGGCGGCCGCGGCCGGAGCGGTGACTCAGGCCCTCTCGCGCCAGCCGGGCCCGAATGGCCATGGCCTGGGGCAGGCCGACGAGGTCACGGTGACCCGGGAATTCTCGCTGGCCACCATGCCGGATCTGGCTGATCACTGCATCATCCCGCAGGCCGAGGGCTGGCCCGACCAGTCTGACCGCTTCCCAGTGGTGCCTATGACGACGCTGCTTGAGGTGCTGGCCGACGCCGCTCTGGCAGTGGCCCCTGACCGCGTCGTCGTCGGCTTCGAGCAGGTCACAGCGGCGCGCTGGCTGACGGTCGCGCCCGCGACGACCGCGCAGGTGCGTGCCTCCCGCGAGGGGCCCGAGCGGGTGAAGGTCCGCATCGAGGGTTACGCGGGCGGCACCGTGCTGGTAGCTGACGCCTTCCCTCCCGCGCCGCCCCTCTCCGCGGCTAAGTTGCGCGGGGAGCGCCCTGCGCCTGTCAGCGCGCGCGAGCTGTACTCCGGCGGCTGGATGTTCCATGGCCCGCGGTTCGCCGGCGTCGAGGACATCATGTCGGTCGCCGACGACGGCGTGGCCGGCACCCTGCTCAGCCTGCCCGCGCGCGGCGCGCTGCTCGACAGCGCCGGTCAGCTCATCGGGCACTGGATGCAGGTCAGCATGAGCGCGGATCAGAACGTGCTGCCGACAGGCATCCGCGCGGTCCGGCTCTACGGCCGGCAGCCACCGGCTGGCGACCGTCTGCGCGCAGTGGTGTGGATCCGGGAGGTCACCGCCACCGTGATGCGAGCCGACGCCGAGCTGAGCACCAGCGATGGCCGCGTGTGGTGCCGCATCGAGGGCTGGACGACGCGGCGCTTCGCCACGGACGAGGCGATCTGGAAGGTCAAGCTGCAACCCGGGAGCAACGCCCTGTCGCGGCTATACCCGGGCGGCTGGAACGCGGTGTGGGAGAACTGGCCCGACTCAGCGTCGCGCGAGCTGATCATGCGCAGGTACCTCAACGCACCCGAGCGAGCACGGTACGAGCAGCTCAATCCCCGCGAGCAGCGCCGGTGGCTACTGCGCGCGGTGGCCGCAAAGGATGCGGTGCGCCACCGGCTCTGGGAACGCGGCACGGGGCCGGTCTACCCGGCCGAGGTCACCGTGGCCGACAGCGCAGCCGGGGTGGTGGTGCACGGCCCGTTCCGCGCGCCGCAGGTGTCGGTCGCCTCCATCCAGCCTCAGGGTGCCCAGCGGGGCTGCGCGGTAGCGATCGCCGACGACGAACCCGTCGACTTCACCATCGGCCTGGACGACGACGGCAGCCTGCTCGTCACTCAGGCGGGCCGCCCACCCCGGCCGATCCACGCCGCGACCGCGGTCACGGCCGTTTAGCGAAGGGACATTCATGAGCGACCTTCTCGACGAAGTCGTCAGCATCCTCACCGAGGTGGTCGGCGAGGATTTCCTGCTGGACATCGAGATCACCCCGGACACGACGTTCAGCGACGACCTTGCCCTGGAGAGCATCGAGTTCGTTGCGCTCGCGGGCAAGCTACAGGAGCGCTACGGCGACCGGGTGAACCTCGCCTCGTTCATCAGCGACATGGATATCAACGACATCATGGCGATGACCGTTGGGAAGCTGGCCGGCTACGTCGAGGCCGCGCAGGCCGGCGACGTCCAGCTGGCTGACATTCGCTGACCGCAATGGCTGACATCACCGCCAACGGGACCCGGTTTCATGTCCAGCTGCTGGAACCGCCCGGGCCGTCAGCAGAGGCGCCGACGGTCGTGTTCGTGCACGGCCTGGTCATAGACAACCTGTCCAGCTTCTATTACACGCTGGCCGGCCCGGTGGTGGGCGCTGGCGCCCGCGCGATCCTCTACGACCTGCGCGGCCACGGGTTGTCGGGGCGTCCGGAGAGCTGCTACTCCACGCGAGACGGCGCCGCTGACCTCTGCGCGCTGCTGGACGCACTCGGCGTGACCGGCCCTGTCTATGTGATCGGCAACAGCTACGGCGGGATGATCGCAGCGCGGATGGCGGTGGCAGCACCGGAGCGGGTCGCCGGGCTGGTGCTGATCGAGGCTCACTGCACCGGCAGCGGTGCCGCCGCCTGGCTGGAGGACATGGCCAACACGCTCACAGTCGCCGCCTTGGGCCTGGAGTACGACCGCGTACAGGACTGGCTGCGCGTGGTGGGTCAGCGCAAGCTCGCCCGGCTCGCTATGCACGCTGACGCGCTGCTGAACGGGACCAGCCTGATCGACGACCTGGCCGCGGAACGGCCGCTGGACGCGGCGGAGCTGGCTTCGATCACCTGCCCGGTGCTCGGCGTGTACGGCGAGCGCTCGGAGCTCGTCGCGGCAGCTGATGACCTGCGCCGTCATGTCGTCGATTGCCGGGTCGAGATCCTGCCGGGCCTGGCGCACACGGTGCTGCGGGAGGCAACTGGCCAGCTGCGGGACATCGTGACCGGCTGGCTGCCGGTGCGTCAGGCCGTGGGAACAGCAGGGTGATCGCATGGTGATCTCAGGGTGAGCCGGTTCCTGTTCGTCGTCCCACCGCTGACCGGGCACATCAACCCGACAGCCGCTGTGGGCGCAGAGCTGACCGCGCGCGGCCACGACGTGGCCTGGGCGGGATATCCAGCGGCGCTCGGGCCGCTGCTGCCCGGCCGGGCCCGGGTGTTTCCGGTGACCGACGACGCATTCAACGCGCACCTGCGCGCCGAGCGAGAACGATGGCTGACGCTGCGCGGCGCTGCGGTACTCAAGTTCTTCTGGGAAGACTTCGTGATCCCGCTGGGCCACGCGATGCTGCCCGGTGTCCGGGCTGCCGTAGCCGCCTTCGCGCCCGACGTCGTCGTGGCCGATCAGCAAGCGCTGGCGGGAGCGGTGGCCGCGCGCCAGGCGGGCATCCGCTGGGCCACCTCGGCCACCACGCCCGCGGAGCTGCTGGCGCCCCTGGCGGCCATGCCCAAGGTCGATGAGTGGGTCCGTGACCAGATCTTGGCGTTCCAGCTGGCCTGCGGCATCGCCGATCCGGCCGACCTGCGGTTCTCGGATCATCTCGTGCTGGCGTACACGACGCCGGCGCTGATCGGCGACGTCAGCAGGTTCGGTGACCACTACGTGTTCACCGGCCCGGCGCTGGCGGCCCGCCCGGACCGTGGCTCGTTCCCGTGGGAATGGCTGGATCCGCAGCGACGGCACCTGCTGGTGTCGCTGGGAACGCTGAACGGCCCGGCGGGGGAGCGGTTCTTCGCCACGGCGATCGAGGCGCTGGCCGGCCTGGGCACGGACCTGCAGGCGGTGATCGTCGGCCCCGCGCGCGACGACGCCCCGCCGCACATCCTGTTCGCCGGCCACGTCCCGCAGCTCGCGCTGCTGCCGCACATGTCCGCTGTCGTGACCCACGGCGGGCACAACACCGTCTGCGAAGCGCTGGCGCACGGGCTGCCGCTCGTCGTGGCCCCGATCCGGGACGATCAGCCGATCATCGCCCAGCAGGTCGCCGATGCGGGCGCGGGAGTGCGGGTGCGGTTCGGCCGACTGCGTGCCGCCGACCTCGGCGACGCCGTCCGCGCCGTTCTCGATGACCCCAGCTATGCAGCCGGGGCGCGACGCGTCCGTGACTCGTTCGCCGCGGCCGGAGGCTCCGCCACCGCGGCCGACTACCTGGAGAAGCTCGCATGATCGACGTTGTACTTGTGCCGCTGATCGTCCTCGGCCTGGCCGTCAACGGACTGCGCCTGCGAGCGCGGGTACCGGCGGCCCTGCCTGCGGCGGCCGGCGAGCCTGCAGGACCACGACTGGGCCCTGGTCGCAGCGGCCGCGGTGAGTGTCGACGAGGCGACCCGGCGGGAGGCCGCGGCGTATGCGTGCGCCGAGGGCCTGGACATGGTCGATCTCGTGCCAGCCGACCTGTCCGAGCCGGCAGCCCGCGATCTGCTGCGCCGGGTCGATCCGCACAGGTACCGGACGGACCGCTTCGCCAGGGTCCGCAGCGCGGGGGCCGCGACGCTGCTAGACCCGGAACTGCTCAAGCAGGCCGATGCCACCGAGTCGGCCGACCTCGAACCCGCCGACGTTATCGCGCTGGACCGGCGGGTCAGGGCGTACGCGTGCGCATCCGCCGCCATCATGCTCGCTCCGCGGCTGCGTTCGGGCGGCGACGACCTGGCCAAGCGGCGGGCCAGGCTGCGGGCGAACGGCGTCGTGCCGCCGATCCACCTCGCGCTGGATGTCATCCCCTACGCGCTGACGGTGATCGCGCTGGCCGCCGCCTGGCAGTGGGGGCTGGCCGCCGCTGCCGTGTACTGCTTCCAGCCGTACCTGATCTTCGTCGGCACGGGCATCCGGCCGCACGGGCTGCACGCCGCAGCGCTCCTGCGGCCCGTATACGACCCCTATGTCTGGGTGCGCACAGCTACCGGGCGGTGGCGGTCGTCCGCCGACGCGCAGCGCGATGCCCGGGCCGCCGAGTCCGCCGCCTACCACCAGGAAGCCCTGGCCGCGGGGACCGGCCAGTTTTTCGAACAGCGACGGGAGGACTGCCCGTGGTGCGGCTCGCGCGAGCTGACGCTGCGGCTGCACAGCCATGACCTGGTCATGCGCAAGCCCGGGGCGTTCATGCTTGAGCGGTGCACGGCATGCGAGCACATCTTCCAGAACCCCCGGCTGACAACCGGCGGCCTCGACTTCTACTACCGTGACACCTACGACGGGATCGGCGGCGGCATGGCCGAGGCGATCTTCTGGACCGGGGGCGCGCAATACCGGAGGCGTGCCCGCATGCTGCAGCCCTTCACCACCCCCCGGAACTGGCTGGACGTCGGTACCGGCTACGGGCACTTCTGCGCGGTAGCCAGCGAGATCTGGCCTGACACCGTCTTCGACGGCCTAGACCTGGGTGATCAGGTCGAGCAGGCGCAGCGGCGCGGCTGGATAGGCACCGCGTACCGCGGCCTGTTCCCAGACCTGGCCAGCGCGCTCGCCGACCGCTATGACGTGGTCAGCATGCACCATTACCTCGAGCACACCAGGGAGCCGCTGGCGGAACTGGACGCGGCGGCGTCGATGCTGCCCGTCGGCGGCTGCCTGCTGATCGAGTTGCCCGATCCGCAGTGGCCGGTCGGGCGGCTGTTCGGCAAATACTGGATGCCGTGGTTCCAACCGCAGCACCTGAACCTCATGCCGATCGACAACCTCGTCGGCGCCCTGGCCGAGCGCGGCCTGCGGACCGTCGCGGTCGAGCGGGCCAGCGCGCACCAGAACAGCGATGCCCTCGTGGCCACCTTCCTGTTTTTCTGGAACCTGACCCCTCATCGCTCCTGGCCGTGGTCGCAGCGGCCGCCGACCGCCGTCACGCGAGCATGGCAGATCCTTGTCTGGACGGCCGGCATACCCGCGGTCGCTGTCGGGCTGGCATTCGACCTGACTTTCGGCCAAGTGCTGCCGCGGTTGTTGCACAGATCCAACGTCTACCGGGTTCTCGCGCGAAAACAGGAGCCGCCCGATGGAAGCTGATCTTGCCGACCGCCTGGACGGCGCTCCCGAGCTGCGCCTGGCTTCCTACACCTACCGGGAGGTGTTCGGCCAGCCGCCCGCCCGGGTCTGGCGGGTCCCCGGCGCGATCACGGTGCTCGCCGACGGGCCGCGGCGGCTGACCGTCACCGCACGATGGGGCGCGATCGTCGCGGCCGGGCCGCGCCCGGACGGCATCATCGAGCCAATGCGGATGAACCGGCCGGACGAGCGGCTGAGGCTGACGGTCGAGGAAGCTGCTGCCGGCGGCGGGCCCGCCTGGGCCGCGGACGGGCTTCGGTCGGCGCGCCGGGGCGCCGCGCTGCTGGTCAATACCGACCTGCCTGAGGGGTCCGGAGTTGGTGCCACCGAGGCGACCCAGGCAGCGATCCGGCTGGCCCTCCGCGACCTGGCCGGGCTTGGTCAGCCGGAGGGCCGCCAGCAGCCAGGCAGCCCGGGTGCTGACGACTCCGGCGGCCACGAACCGGGCACGGCGATGCTGGGCGACCGCATGCTGCCGTGTGACCCGGCCGCGGCCGGCCTGCGCCTGGTGGTTATCGACACCAGGGTCCGGGGCACCCTGCAGCCCCCGATCACCGAGCACGCACCGGTGGAGGCCGCCGCGGCGTCGCTCGAAGGTGGCGCGATCGGGGCGCTGGGCCCGATGCTGACCGCGGCGCATGCCGCCCTGGCGGCTGACGAGGTGCAGGACGTCGCGGTATCGGCCGCGCTGGCTGCGGGTGCGCTCGGGGCACGCATGATCGCCGACGGCCCCGGTCGGCCGGTGCTCGCGCTGCTGCCCGCGCGGCTCCTGCCCGAGGTGCGGATCGCGGTGTCGCGCGCGTTCGCGGCCAGCGGGTTCAGGCCTCCCCGCTTCCTCACCGTCTCTCCCGCGGGCGGAGCCCACCGTGCTGCATGAACGGCCTGCGCTCAGGCGTTCTCCCGCATGAACGCCCGCACCGCGAGCGACAGGCAGAGCACTGCCAGTCCCACGGCGACGCCGACGCCCTCGACCATGACGGTGTTGAAGTAGACGCCGTCGAACGCCTCCCGCATCGCGTTAATGATGTAACCGAACGGCGTGAACCTCGCCACTGTGCGCAGCCACTGTGGCCCCAGCGACATCGGGAGCATGATCCCGGACAGCAGCATCAGCGGTACCACCACCATGTTGATCAGCGGCGCAAGGCCGGCCTCGCTCTTTAGCGCCAGCCCCAGCGCGTAAGAGGTCGCAGACAGGCTGACGGCGACGATCGCGACGAAGCCCAGCCCGATCAGCATGCCAATCAGCGGGGCGCGAAGGCCGAAGGCCAGGCCTGCGATCACCAAGATGATGGCCTGGACGATAAGCGTGACCACGTCCCTCAGCACCCTGCCGACCAGCAGCGCGAGCCTGCTCACCGGGGTGACGCGAAACCGCTCCACCACGCCGAGCCGCCAGTCAGCGATGATCGCGAAGCCGACGAATGCCGCACCGAACAGCCCGAGCTGGATCAGCAGGCCAGGCACGAAGAAGTTGTACGCCTTGCCCGCGGGCAGGCCCGGCAGGCCCAGCCCGACGATCTTGGTGAGCAGCGGTCCGAAGAAGGCGAGGTACAGCACTGGCTGAATCAGGCCGATGATCACCCAGACGGGATTGCGCAGCGAAAGCCGCATCTGCCTGCGGAAGATCAGCGCGGTGTCGTGCAGGAACGACGGGAAGCTCGCGCCCGCCTCCGGCTGCGGCGCCGCGTGCCGGGGATTGTTCCTGCTCCCTCCGGCCCCGCGCGGCGGGCCCGCATGGGTCGTGGCTCTCATCGGGTCGGCCTCCACGTGATGTGGCCGTTCCGCCTTGGCTCAGTGTTCATCGGCTCTGGGTAGGTCGGCCTGGCATAAATCGGCTCCGTATGGGCCGACTCGGTGTTAACCGACTCCGTGTTAGCCGACTCCGTGTTAGCCGACTCTGTGTAAGTCGGGCCCGGCTGCATCTGCACCGCCCGGATTGGCTCCGTGTTCGGGTCGTCGTCACGAGGTGCCGGGGTCCAGTGGTCTGCGGCTGCAGGGGTCCAGTGGACAGCGGCCGCGGGAGTCCACTGGTCAGCGGGTGCTGGAGCCGGGTATTGACCAGGTGCTGAAGTCGGGTACTCAGCGGGTGCTGGGGTCCGGTAGTCAGCCGGTGCGGGGGCCCCGGCATCAGCCGGTGCCGGGGTTTCGTCGTCAGCCGCGGGCGAGTTCTCCCGCAGCGAACGGCCGGTCAGCGTGAGGAACACGTCATCCAGGGTCGGCCGGGCCAGCTGGACGGACTCCATCGTGATGGCCTCGCCGTCCAGCGCCCGCAGCATGCTCGGCAGCGCCTCCTCGCCGCGCTCGACCGACATTCGCAGTACCTGCGCATCGACGGTGATCTCCCGCACAGCAGGCAGCTCCGCCAGCACTTTCCTGGCGATCTTCGGATCGCCAGCGACGCTGAGCGTGACGACGTCGCCCGAGATGCGGCGCTTCAGCGCCTCGGGTGATCCGGTGGCAATAATCCGGCCGTGGTCGATGACCAGGATGCGGTCGCAGAGCGAGTCGGCCTCCTCGAGGTAGTGCGTGCTGAGGAAGATCGTGGTGCCCATCGTTTCGCGCAAGGCACGGATGTGATGCCAGAGATTGCTGCGACTGTGTGGGTCGAGGCCGGTGGTGGGTTCGTCGAGGAAGACCACGCGCGGGGAGTGGACCAGACCGAGCGTGATGTCGAGGCGACGGCGCTGGCCACCGGACAGGGTCTTGACCAGACGCTGTTCCAGGCCAGTCAGCTCAAGCTGGCGGGTCAGCAGATCGATGCGCGCAGCAGCCTCACTCGGCGGCAGCCGGTACAGCTGGGCCTGGATCTGGAGTTCCTCGTCCACCCGGCAGTTCGGATCCGAGCCGCCCGCGCTTGCGCCGATAGCCTGGGCGACGTATCCGATCCGGCGGCGGACGGCTACTGGATCGCGAAGCAGGTCAGCCCCGGCAATCCTGGCCCGGCCCGCCGTCGGCTTCAGCAGAGTCGTGAGCATGCGGAGCGTGGTCGTCTTGCCCGCTCCGTTCGGGCCGAGGAAACCGACGATCTCCCCCTCGTCCACGGTGAAGTCGACGCCGCGGACGGCCTCAACCGTTCGCCGGCGGCTGGTGAAGGATCGCGCCAGGCCGCGTGCCTCGATGATCGCCAG
Source organism: uncultured Actinomycetota bacterium (assembly GCA_963815375.1). Classification (GTDB taxonomy): domain Bacteria; phylum Actinomycetota; class Actinomycetes; order Streptosporangiales; family Streptosporangiaceae; genus JASHPR01. The sequence continues at coordinate 225,895 of CAWFGX010000004.1, forward strand.
GGCGCTTCCCTCCGTCCGTTGTCCTAAGCGCCGACGTGGGTTCCCGCGGCTCGGACGCTGGCCAGACTCGCATCAGCTTCCATAGTGACGGAACGCAGATCGCCTCATAGCCGTACTTGACTATTCAAAACTATTGAAAGCCAGACTTGCCCGTTCTGGGCGGGATCTGACGAGCTGCCAGGCTGCAGACAGCCCGTGTGCTCCTGTCAGTGGTCTGCCTGAGCGGACTGGCCTGCCTGGGCGGACACCTCGGCCTCGGCCGGCAGGTCGGCCTGGGCCGGAATACGTGCCGCCGCACCCAACTCGGGCAGCGGCGGCGGTGTGCCGCCGAACGCCGGGCATATCGCCTGATGAGCGCACCATCCGCAGAGCTTGCCCGGCCGGGGACGCCAGTCGCCCGTGGACCGGGCCCGGTCGATGGCCTGCCACAGTGCGGTGATCTTGCGGAGCGTGGCGCGCAGGTCGGCCTCGTCCGGCGCGTACCGGACGATCTCGCCGTTGCCCAGGTACATGAGCTGCAGCAGCTTCGGCACCCGCTGCTGCGTCAGCCAGAGGACCACGGCATAGAACTTGATCTGGAACAGCGCCTGGGCCTCGTACTCCTCCTTGGGAGCAGTGCCCGTCTTGTAGTCGACGATCCTGATGTCGCCGCCAGCCGCGACGTCCAGCCGGTCGATGTAGCCGCGCAGCAGCAGGCCAGACTCGAGCATCACCGCGACCGCGTGCTCCCGGTGCTGTGGCTCCAGCCGGGTGGGGTCCTCCAGGGTGAAGTAGCGGTCGAGCATCCGGCCGGCCTCGGCCAGCCAGGCGCTGCGGTCTTCATCGGCACCGAACAGCTCGGCCAGCCCTGGCTCCTCGGTGACCAGCCGTTCCCACTGCGGCGCGAGCATGGCTCGCGCCGCCTCCATCGTCCGCTCACCGGCTGGCTCGTCGAACAGCCGCTCCAGCACGGCGTGCACCAGCGTCCCCCGGGCAGCCGCAGGGCTCGGTGGCTCGGGCAGCCGGTCGATCACCCGGAACCGGTACAGCAGCGGGCAGGTCATGAAGTCAGACGCACGCGACGGCGACAGCGACGGCTGTGCGGCACGGCCGGCATCCTCGTCGTCAGTCGAGGATGCCTCGATGGCCGCTGCGGTGCTGTCGTCGCCCACTCTCCGCACGATAGGGGACGGTGCTGACATTCCGCGGTATTTGGCGGACGGCGCTGCCGCGTGTCAGCTTCACTGCGCACTGCCCGCGGTACCCGCCAGCACATAGCATCAAGGGCGTGACGGGCACCACCCCAGAGCAGGATCACCAGGCAGAGCAGCCTGGTGGCACGCCCGAGCCGGGCAGCAAGCGTGACATGCGGTACGGCATCGTCATCGCGAGGCCATTCGGCGTGCCTGTGTATATCTCGCCGTACTGGTTCCTGGTCGCCGCGCTGATCATTTTCGTCTACGCCGGGAGCCTGCCGAAGTGGGTGCACCCTGAAGGTGTCCGGATAGCTGTGAGCGCTGCGTTTGTCGTCCTGCTCTACGCTTCGGTGCTGGTGCACGAGATCAGCCACTGTGCCGTCGCGCGCGGCTTCGGGCTGGCCGTGCGGCGGGTGCTGCTGTACCCGATCGGCGGGTTCTCCGAGATCGAGCAGGAGCCGCCGACTCCGGGCAAAGAGTTCGCTGTGTCCGCGGCCGGGCCGGCGACATCGCTGGCGCTGGCCGCGTGCGGCTTCGGCCTGGTCGTTGCTCTCAACCCGGCCGGGATCCCGCGAGTGCTGATCGACCAGCTGATCCTGGCGAACGTGCTTGTGGGCATCTTCAACTTGCTGCCGGGCCTGCCGCTGGACGGCGGCCGGATGCTGCGCGCCGGGATATGGAAGGTCACAGGGAAGCCGGGCCAGGCGACGATAGCCGCGGCCTGGGCGGGCCGCGGGCTCGCCGTGCTCGTCGTGATTCTCGCCCTCGCCCTGTACGGCAGTGGGTTCAGCCTGGCCGACTCCTACCTGCTCTGGCTGCTGCTCATAGCGCTGTGGATGTGGTTCATCGCCGGGCAGGCGATCAGGGCGGCGAAGGTGCGGGAGAAACTGCCCCGGCTGCAGGCCCGGAAGCTCGCCCGCCGGGCCATCCTGATCCCGGGGAACGTGCCCCTGTCCGAGGCGATCAGGCGCGCCGACGAGGCACACGCACGCGCGCTCGTCATCGGCGATCACGAGTCAACGCCGATCGCGATCGTCAACGAAACGGCGGTGATGGCGACGCCCATGCAGCGCAGGCCGTGGGTGGAGGTCGGGTCGCTGGCGCGCGCGCTGGAGCCGGGAATGGTGCTGCCGGCCGACCTGTCCGGCAGGGAGCTGGTCGAGGCTGTGCAGCGTTCCCCGGCCACCGAGTACCTGCTGATCGAGCCGTCCGGACAGGTGTTCGGCGTCCTGGCCACGACCGACCTGGACCATGCCTTCGCAGCCGCCTGACCGTCTGCGCCAGCCGCTAGTGTGTCGAGCGTGATCACCCAGCCTCGCGGCCTGCTCGCCCCGGGCGACCAGGTTCAGCTCACCGACCCCAAGGGGCGTCGCCACCGGGTCGTGCTTGAGGCCGGCCGGTCCTTCCATACCCACCGCGGCTCGCTCGCACATGACGACCTGATCGGCAGGCCTGAGGGGAGCGTGGTTGTCTCGTCCGGGGGTACCGCCTATGTGGCGCTGCGGCCCCTGCTGGCGGACTACACCCTGTCGATGGGCCGCGGCGCAGCTGTGATTTACCCGAAGGACGCCGGGCAGATCCTGGCTCAGGCGGACATATACGCTGGCGCGCGGGTTATCGAGGCGGGGGCAGGCTCGGGCGCGCTCTCCTGCTGGCTGCTGCGGGCAGTGGGGGAGAGCGGCCTGCTGGTCTCCTACGAGCGCAGGCCTGACTTTGCCGAGATCGCCCGGGTGAACGTGGAACGCTACTTCGGCGGCCCGCATCCGTCCTGGCAGCTGGTGACCAGCGAGTTCCCGGCGGACGGCGGCGTGGCAGAAGATGCCGGGAAGGGAGACTTCGACCGGGTGGTACTGGACATGCTCGCGCCCTGGGAGCTCACGGACGCCGCCGCGGCATCGCTGCGGCCCGGGGGCCTGATCTGCTGCTACGTGGCCACGACTACGCAGATGTCGCGGACAGTGGAAGCACTGCGGGCGCAGGGCAACTTTGACGAGCCGGCGGCGTGGGAATCCCTGCTGCGTGGCTGGCACGTCGACGGCCTGGCCGTCCGGCCAGAGCACCGCATGGTCGGCCACACCGGGTTTCTCGTGACGGCGCGCCGGCTCGCCGACGGGGTCACGGCACCCCCGCGGCGCCGCAGGCCGTCCAAGGGCGCCCACGCTGAGGGCGAACAACGGGAAGCGGTAACGCTCCCTGGGCGTTCTCGGATCGTAACGTGAGAACAATGAGACAGCACCGGCAGCAGGTTACGGGAGCGTCCCGTATAGGTAGGGTCAGTGGTAAACCGCTCTCGGGAGGGGGTGAGGGGCATGGCCTCTCGTGACGACAGCTCACGCACCGGTCGATACGACGACGAGGTCAAGGTCCTGACGACGCAGATCTCCTTCCTCGAGGAGGAGATCGCAGCGCTGCGCCGCAGGCTCGCGGACTCGCCGCGCCAGACCAGGCTGCTCGAAGAGCGGCTTCGCGAGGCTGAGGCGAGCGTTTCCAGCATGACCGGCCAGAACGAACGGCTCGCCAGCACCCTCCGGGAGGCGCGCGACCAGATCGTGGCGCTGAAGGAGGAAGTGGACCGGCTCGCCCAGCCGCCGTCCGGATTCGGGATATTCCTCCAGGCGTGCGAGGACGGAAGCGCTGACGTGTTCACCGGCGGCAGGAAGATGCGGGTCAGCGTCAGCCCCGGGGTCGAGGTCGCCGAGCTGAGGCCCGGCCAGGAAGTCGTGCTGAACGAGGCCCTCAACGTGGTCATCGCCCAGGGCTACGAGACCGTGGGCGAGGTCGTCATGCTCAAGGAGCTCCTCGAGGGCGGCGACCGCGCTCTGGTGATCTCTCACGCCGACGAGGAGCGCATCGTGCGGCTGGCCGAGCCGCTGCGCAACGCCACGCTGCGCGGCGGCGACTCGCTGCTGCTGGAGCCGCGGTCTGGTTACGTCTATGAGCGCATCCCCAAGGCAGAGGTCGAGGAGCTCATCCTCGAAGAGGTGCCGGATATCACCTACACCCAGATCGGCGGGCTGGCGCCACAGATCGAGCAGATCCGGGACGCCATCGAGCTGCCCTACCTGCACGCCGACCTGTTCAAGGAGCATCAGCTCAAGCCGCCCAAGGGAGTGCTGCTCTACGGCCCGCCCGGGTGCGGCAAGACGCTCATCGCCAAGGCGGTCGCTAACTCGCTGGCCAAGCAGGTCGCGGAACGGACCGCCGCCGACAGCGCGGCCGCCCAGGCATCGCAGGAGGCAGGCCAGGCCGATCCGGGCGGGGCGACGGCCACAGCCGGGCCAACGGCGGAGGGCAAGAGCTTCTTCCTGAACATCAAGGGCCCTGAGCTGCTGAACAAGTACGTCGGTGAAACTGAGCGGCACATCCGCCTGGTGTTCCAGCGGGCCAGGGAGAAGGCCAGCGAGGGCATGCCGGTCATCGTCTTCTTCGACGAGATGGACTCGATCTTCCGCACCCGCGGCTCAGGCGTGTCCAGCGACGTCGAGAACACGATCGTGCCGCAGCTGCTGTCCGAGATCGACGGCGTTGAAGGCCTCGAGAACGTTATCGTGATCGGCGCATCGAACCGCGAGGACATGATCGACCCGGCGATCCTTCGCCCGGGGCGGCTCGACGTCAAGATCAAGATCGAGCGGCCGGATGCCGAGGCCGCCCGGGACATCTTCACCAAGTACGTGGTCACTAACCTGCCGCTGCATCCGGACGACCTGGCCGAGCACGGCGGCTCCGCCGAGGCGACCGTGGAAGAGATGATCCAGCGCGTCGTCGAGCGCATGTACAGCGAGTCCGAGGAGAACAGGTTCCTCGAGGTGACCTACGCCAACGGGGACAAGGAGGTCCTGTACTTCAAGGACTTCAACTCCGGCGCGATGATCGAGAACATCGTGGCCCGCGCCAAGAAGATGGCGATCAAGGAGTTCCTGGAGACCAGGCAGAAGGGCCTGCGCATCGCGCACCTGCTCGCTGCGTGCGTCGACGAGTTCAGCGAGAACGAGGACCTGCCGAACACCACCAACCCCGACGACTGGGCCCGGATCTCCGGCAAGAAGGGGGAGCGGATCGTCTACATCAGGACCCTGGTGTCCGGAAAGCACGGCACCGAGGCGGGCCGGTCCATCGACACGGTCGCCAACACCGGGCAGTACCTGTAGCACGTGACAGGGTACTGGCGGCATTAGGCTCTCATCATGAGCGTGCGGCGAGTCATGGGGACAGAGACCGAGTACGGCATTGCCGTACCGGGTCAGCCGGGCGCGAACGCGATGGTGACGTCCTCCCAGGTCGTCAACGCCTACCAGGCGGCGCGCTCGGCCCGGGCGCGGCGGGCGCGCTGGGACTTCGAGGAGGAGAACCCGCTGCGGGACGCCAGGGGCTTCGACCTGGCCCGTGACGCGGCTGACTCGGCCCAGCTGACCGACGAGGACCTAGGGCTGGCCAACGTCATCCTGACCAACGGGGCCCGGCTGTATGTGGACCACGCCCATCCGGAGTACTCGGCTCCAGAGTGCAGCAACCCCCGTGACGCCGTAATCTGGGACAAAGCGGGCGAGCGGGTGATGGCGGAGGCTGCGTCGCGGGCCTCGTCTATGCCGACTGGGTCAGCCATCCAGCTCTACAAGAACAACACCGACAATAAGGGCGCATCGTACGGGTGCCACGAGAACTACCTGATGCGGCGGTCCACCCCGTTTGCCGACATCGTTCGGCACCTCACCCCGTTTTTCGTATCCCGGCAGGTGGTCTGCGGGGCCGGGCGGGTAGGCCGCGGCGCCGATGGCAGGGATGAGGGCTTCCAGATCAGCCAGCGGGCCGACTTCTTCGAGGTCGAGGTGGGCCTGGAGACAACGCTCAAGCGCCCGATCATCAACACCCGCGACGAGCCGCACGCCGACCCGGAGAAATACCGCCGGCTTCACGTGATCATCGGCGACGCGAACATGAGCGAGATCTCCACCTACCTCAAGCTCGGCACGACCGCGCTCGTGCTCGCGATGATCGAGGACAAGTTCCTCGGTGCCGACCTCGCGGTGGAGTCGCCAGTTGCCGAGCTTCGGGCCATCTCTCACGACCCCAGCTGCCGGCACCTGGTGTCGCTGCGCGACGGGCGGCGGATGACCGCGGTCCAGCTTCAGCTGGAGTACCTCGACCTGGCCAGGAAGTACACGGAGGACAAGTACGGCGCCGACGTCGACGACATGACCCGGGACGTGCTCGACCGCTGGGATTCGGTGCTGACAAGGCTCGGCGACGACCCGATGCTGGTCTCACGGGAGCTGGACTGGGTGGCCAAGCTCGAGGTCCTGGAGGGATACCGGAAGAGGGACGGGCTGAGCTGGGCCCACCCCCGGCTGCAGCTCGTCGACCTGCAGTATGCCGACATCCGGCCCGACCGCGGCCTGTATAACCACCTCGTCGGCAGGGGCCGGATACAGCGCCTGGTGGCCGAGGAGGACGTGACCAGGGCGGTCGACAACCCTCCGGAGGACACACGGGCCTACTTCCGCGGCCGGTGCCTGCGCAAGTACCCGGAGTCCGTGGCCGCGGCGTCGTGGGATTCCGTCATCTTCGACATACCGGGCAGGGAGTCGCTGCAGCGCGTGCCAACGCTCGAGCCGCTTCGCGGAACAAAGGCGCACGTGGGCGATCTGCTCGACCGCTGCGAATCCGCCTCTGAACTCGTGGCGGCGCTGACAGGCCAAGGGTGAGGATTAGCCACACAGCGCGCTGGCGAGGATAGCTTTGAGGTGACGGGGCGTTCCCGCGGATCATGGAGGTTGCGGCATGGCGACAAAAGACACCGGCGGCCAGCGTCAGGCACCGCGGCGCAGCGAGGAAGAGCAGGACACCGCGCCGCAGGAGACTGAGGACGTCAAGGAGCGCCAGGACAAGCTCACCGACGACGTCGACGCGATCCTGGACGAGATCGACGAGGTCCTCGAGGAGAACGCCGAGGAGTTCGTCCGGTCCTACGTCCAGAAGGGCGGCGAGTGAGGTAGACCAGCGGTCCCGCAGGGACCGCGGCGGCAGTAGGGTCAGTGACATACCTAGCTGCGTACTAACGGAAGGATCCCCGTGGGCGCTGATTCCTACGGACGGCTACCGGCGATGCACCCTGCGATGTCACCAGCGATACCTCCAGTGACGCCCTCCGCGTCCCCGCCTCTGGCGGCGTACATGAGCGCGGGCACGTCATCGTTCACCGATTTCCTCGCCGCCGCCGCACCAGCACTGCTGCCGGCCCCGCCGGTGCCAGCCACCACGGGCGCTGGCGCGCCGGGCACCGGCCTGCTGGGCGATCTGCCCCACGGGACCACGATCGTCGCCGCAGCCTGCGACGGCGGCCTGGTGATGGCCGGCGACCGGCGCGCGACCGCCGGGAACGTGATCATGCAGCGCGACATCGACAAGGTGTACCAGGCCGATGAGTTCTCGGCGATCGGCTTCGCTGGCGTGGCCGGGGTGGGGATCGAGCTGGTCAGGCTGTTCCAGGTCGAGCTGGAGCACTACGAGAAGCTCGAGGGCCACCCGCTCTCGCTGGACGGCAAGGCGAACCGCCTCGCCACCCTGGTCAGGGCGAACCTCAGCGCCGCCATGCAGGGACTCGTCGTGGTCCCGCTGTTCGTCGGCTACGACGAGGACAGGGACACCGGCCGGATCTTCAGCTACGACCCCTCAGGCGGCCGGTACGAGGAACACAGGTTCTACGCGATCGGGTCCGGGTCGGTGTTCGCGCGCGGCTCGCTCAAGAAGCTCTTCCACGACGGCATGTCAGCGTCCGACGCCGTTCTGGCCTGCATGGAGGCGCTCTACGACGCGGCCGACGACGACTCAGCGACCGGCGGGCCCGACCTGACCCGCCGGATCTACCCGGTGGTCGCGACGATCAGCGCTGACGGCTTCGAGCGGCTCACCGACGAAGCGGCCGGCGAGTACGCACGCACCGTCGTTGATGCCAGGATGGCCTTGCCTGACGGCCCGGTCGCGCCGCTGCGCCGGGCAGGCACTCCTGGCGCACTGCCGTCCAGCTAGCGCCTCGCAGGGTTTTCACGCTCACCCCCAGCACGACCGAAGGGAAACCTCAACGGTGACGATGCCGTTCTACGTGTCGCCCGAGCAGTCGATGAAGGACAAGGCGGACTATGCCCGCAAGCGCATCACGGGCATCCGCAGCGGCGTCGTCATCGCGTGCGAGGCCGGCATCCTGTTCGTGGCGCCGAATGCGTCCCGGGCGCTGCGCAAATTCAGCGAGATTTACGACCGCATCGCGTTCGCCGCGGTGGGCCGGTACAACGAGTTCGAGAACCTGCGCAAGGCCGGAGTCCGCTACGCGGACATGACCGGGTTCCAGTACGACCGGCAGGACGTCACCGCGCGGGGGCTGGCGAACTGGTATGCCCAGCTGCTCGGCACGATCTTCACCGAGAGCCAGAAGCCGTACGAGGTCGAGATCGTCGTCGCCGAGGTGGGCAAGACAGCGGACGACGACGAGCTCTACCGGATCACGTTCGACGGCTCGGTAACCGACGAGCACGGGTTCGTGGTCATGGGCGGCCAGGCCGACCAGGTGGCCGCCGCGCTCAAGGACTCTTACTCAGACGGCATGACGCTGGAGGAGGCGTTCACCGTCGCCATCACAGCGCTGGCCGGGCAGGGCGGGAACGGCGCCCGGCAGGACCTCAAGGCGGCCGAGCTTGAGGTGGCGCTGCTGGACCGGGCCCGCCCGCTCCGGGCGTTCCGGCGGGTGACCGGCACCCGCCTGGAGGGACTGCTGTCGGCGGCGCTGAGCGGCTCGAAGGCCGAAGCCATCGCCGGGACCGCCGACGCTGATGCTGATACCGGTGCCGAGACGGGCGCTGCCGCTGACGAAACCACGGGGGCTGATTCCGGCACCAGTGGTGACGACACCGGGACCGGCGACGCGGCGGAACCGGGCAATGACAGCCCGCAGTAGTATCGGGAAGTGTCATGACCTCTGACCTCGCTGCCATCACCGGCATCAACCCGCCGACGGGGCTGCTGATCGGCGGCGAGTGGATGAGCGGGGCGGCCGGTGCGCTGGCCGTGGTCGATCCCGCCACCGAAGACACGGTCGCCGAGGTCGCGAGCGCCAGCCCTGAGGACGCGCTGCGGGCGGTCACCGCAGCGCACAACGCGCTGCCCGGCTGGGCCGCGACGCCGCCGCGGCAGCGGGCAGAGTGCCTTCGCCGGGCCTGGGAGCTGATGACCCAGAGGTCGGATGCGCTGGCCCGGCTGATGGTGGTCGAGAACGGCAAGGCCCTGCGCGACGCGCGCGGCGAGGTGACCTACGCGGCGGAGTTCTTCCGCTGGTATGCCGAGGAGGCGGTTCGCGCCGACGGCTACCTGGGCCTGGCGCCGTCGGGCACGAACCGGATCGTGGTGGAGCGCCAGCCGGTCGGCGTCAGCGTGCTGATCACCCCGTGGAACTTCCCTGCGGCCATGGCCACCCGCAAGATCGGGCCCGCGCTCGCGGCTGGCTGCACGGTCATCCTCAAGCCAGCCAGCCTGACCCCGCTGACAGCGCTCGCCGTGGCCGGCATCCTCGGTGAGTCCGGGGTCCCCGATGGCGTGGTCAACGTCCTGCCGTCGGCACACTCAGGCCCCGTGGTCGCCGCGATGCTTGCCGACCCCCGGGTCCGCAAGCTCTCGTTCACCGGGTCGACTGAGGTGGGCCGGACGCTACTGCGGACTGCGGCCGACACGATCACGAACTGCTCGATGGAGCTGGGCGGGAACGCCCCGTTCCTGGTTTTCGACGACGCCGACCTCGACGCGGCCATCGAAGGAGCGTTCCTGGCCAAGATGCGGAACGGCGGCGAGGCGTGCACCGCGGCCAACAGGTTTTACGTGCACGAGGCGGTCGCCGACGAGTTCACGTCCCGGTTCGCTGAGCGGCTCGCCAAGCTCAGCGTCGGACCAGGACTGGACGACGGAACCGACCTCGGCCCGCTGGTCGACGAGGCCACCAGATCCAAAGTGGCCCGGCTGGTGGAAGAGACCAGGTCCGACGGCGGCCGGGTCGTCACAGGGGGCCACGCCCCGGACCGCCGCGGGTACTTCTACGAGCCCACGGTGGTTGACGGAGTGCCGCCGGACGCGGGCATCCTCAGGGAGGAGATCTTCGGCCCGGTCGCACCCGTGGTCAGGTTCTTCGCCCAGGAGGAGGCGATCGCGCTGGCCAACGCCACCGAGTACGGGCTGGTCTCGTACGTGTACACCCGCGACCTGCGGCGCGGCCTCCAGGTTGCTGAGGCGCTGGAAGCTGGCATGGTCGGACTCAACCGTGGCATCGTGTCCGACCCCGCAGCCCCGTTCGGCGGAGTAAAGCAGTCAGGCCTGGGACGCGAGGGCGGCCACGACGGCCTGCTGGAGTTCATGGAGACCAAGTACATCGCGGCGGACTGGTAGCACCGGGGGCGGCCATGGACAGGCGGATCTTCGGGCTCGAGAACGAGTACGGCGTCACCTGCACGTTCCGCGGCCAGCGGCGGCTGTCCCCGGACGAGGTGGCCAGGTACCTGTTCCGGCGTGTTGTCTCGTGGGGCCGCAGCAGCAACGTGTTCCTGCGCAACGGCGCCCGGCTGTACCTGGATGTGGGCAGCCACCCGGAGTACGCCACCCCGGAGTGCGACAACCTGATCGACCTGGTGACGCACGACAAGGCCGGCGAGCGGATCCTGGAGGGCCTGCTCGTCGACGCCGACCGGCGGCTGCGCGAGGAAGGCATCGCCGGCGACATCTACCTGTTCAAGAACAACACCGACTCGGCCGGGAACTCCTACGGCTGCCACGAGAACTATCTGGTCGGCAGGCACGGCGAGTTCGGCAGGCTGGCCGACATCCTGATCCCGTTCCTTGTCACCCGGCAGATCATCTGCGGGGCTGGCAAGGTGCTGCAGACCCCGCGCGGTGCGGTGTACTGCGTCAGCCAGCGCGCCGAGCACATCTGGGAGGGTGTCTCGTCGGCCACAACGAGATCGCGGCCGATCATCAACACCCGGGATGAGCCGCACGCTGATGCCGAACGGTTCCGGCGGCTGCACGTTATCGTCGGCGACTCGAACATGAGCGAGACCACGATGCTGCTCAAGGTCGGCGCGACCGACCTGGTGCTGCGAATGGTCGAAGCCGGCACGGTCATGCGCGACCTGACGCTGGAGAACCCGATCCGGGCGATCAGGGACGTCAGCCATGACATGACCGGCCGGCGCAAGGTACGCCTGGCCAACGGGCGCGAGGTGAGCGCCCTCGATATCCAGAACGAGTACCTGGCCAAGGCCCGGGACTTCGCTGACCGCAAGGGCCCGGACCCGATCACCGAGCGGGTGCTCGCGCTGTGGGAGCTCACCCTGCGCGCGGTCGAGAGCGGCGATCTCGGCCTGGTCGCACGGGAGATCGACTGGGTGACCAAGTACCAGCTGATCGAGCGGTACCGGGCCAAGCACGACCTGCCGCTATCTCACCCGAGGGTGGCCCAGCTCGACCTCGCCTACCACGACGTGCATCGCGGCCGCGGCCTGTACTATCTGCTGCAGCAGCGCGGGGCCGTAGAACGCGCCTGCCGGGACCTGGATATCTTCCAGGCAAAGTCGGTGCCTCCGCAGACCACGAGGGCTCGGCTGCGCGGAGAGTTCATCCGGCGGGCGCAGGAGCGGCGGCGGGACTACACCGTCGACTGGGTGCACCTGAAGCTGAACGATCAGGCCCAGCGGACCGTGCTGTGCAAGGACCCGTTCCGTTCTGTTGACGAGCGCGTCGAGCGGCTGATCGCCGGGATGTAGCGGGGCCGCACCGCGGAGATCACCGGAGACATACATTGTGTCGGTGATGCCGGATGTGGCCAAGTCACAGGGCGCTGACCCGGCGCGCGCGCTCCAGCAAACACTGAGCGGGACACTGTCGCGGCGATGGGCGGTGGCGGCCCTGGCAGCGGCAGCGTGCGTGGCGCTGTTCGGCTGCTATGTGCGGATGTCGTCGACGGTCGCGACCAACTCCGACGGTGCGGCGAACGCGCTCCAGGCGTGGGACATGCTGCACGGGAACCTGCTGCTGCGCGGCTGGCACCTGTCGGATGTGGCGTTCTATACCACCGAGCTGCCCGAGTACATGCTCGTCGAGCTGGCACACGGGCTGAACTCGGACGTGGTGCACGTCGCCGCCGCCCTGACCTACACGGTGATCGTCATATTGGCCGCTCTGCTTGCGCGCGGTACGGCGAGCGGGAGGCAGGCAGCGTTCAGAATGCTCATCACGGGTGGGCTGATGCTCTCGCCGCAGCTTGCCGTCGGCACCCAGGTGCTGCTGTCGTCCCCCGACCACGTCGGCACGGTCGCGCCCGTGCTCGTCGCCTGGCTGGTGCTCGACCGCTGCAGGCCGGCCCCGTTCCGCTGGTGGGTGCCGGCCCTGGTGGCGCTGGTGCTGGCGTGGGCGATGGTGGCCGACGTGATTACGCTCTACATCGGCATCGTCCCGCTGCTGGCCGTGTGCCTGGCCAGGGCGTTCCGGGCGACCGTGATCAGGCGGCAGGCGCTGTCAGCGTCCCGTTATGAACTTTCGCTGGCTCTCGCGGCGCTGGCAGCGCTCGTCGTGGGCCTGAAGGCGCCTGCGCTGATCAACGCGCTTGGCGGTTACAGCATCATGCCGGCCCCGCACACCCTGGCCCCTCTCAGCGAGCTGCCGACCCGGTTCCGGATCACTGGGCAGGGGTTGCTGCTGCTGTTCGGCGCCGACTTCTTCGGTCTGCGGACCGGGCTCTCCTACTGCCTGGTGCTGCTGCACCTGGCCGGTGTGACCCTGGCCGCGTGGGCCGTCTGCAGGGGCGCACGGAGGTTCTGGCGCGACGACGAGGCTGGCCTGGTAGTACAGGTGCTCACGGTCGGCACGCTGGTCATCGTTGCCGCCTACCTGTTCGGCAAGCAGGTCCCCGGAATCGGGTACTCGCACGAGATGGCTCCGGCGCTGCCGTTCGCGTCGGTGCTCGCTGGCCGGCTGCTCGCTGGCCGGCTCTCCTCGGCCAGACTGGTCCCGGTTACATCGGCTGTCCTGGTGGGATACGTGCTCACGCTCGGAATCAACGCGGCGCAGCCAGCAGCAGGCACCCCGCCGCCCGGGAACGCGCAGCTGATCTCCTGGCTGGCCGCCCGGCATCTTCGGTACGGGCTCAGCGGCTACTGGCAGGCGGACGCGCTCACGCTGGCAAGCGGGAACGAGGTCCAGGTGCGGACGCTGGCGCAGCCAGGCGGCGGGACCACGCTCACCGCCAGCGGCTGGGAGTCCCAGGACTCGTGGTATGACCCGCGGCTGCACGACGCTGATTTCGTGCTGCTGTTCTCCGGCCAGCGCGGCTTCGCCGGGCAGGCTGGCCTGGCCCCGTTCAGCCCGACCGCCGCAGTCAGCGCCACATTCGGTCAGCCAGCCGCCAGGTACCGGCTAGGCGCGTACACGGTGCTCGTCTGGCACCGGAACCTGCTGCGCGACCTACCCTCAGCAGGGTTATACGGTGTAGCCCAGGCGACATGAGCTCTGAAACGACGAGGATTCCCATGCGACGTATCGCTGCTGCCCTGACCGCGCCGCTGATCGCTGTCGCGGTGCTGGCGGGCTGTGGCTCGTCCACGTCGTCTGGTGGCTCGAGCGCGAACACGTCGGTGAGCGCGACCAGCGGCTTCGGCAAGGCGCCGACTGTGACCATCCCGGCGTCCAAGGCCGGGACCAACCTGTACGTCAAGACCGAGACTCAGGGCAGTGGCCAGAACCTGCCCAGCACCGGAGCGTTCCTCGGGAACTACGTCGTGTACATCTGGAGCGGCACCAAGCACAGCCTCGCGCTGAGCACCTACACCGCTTCGCCGCAGGTACTGTCCACCGCGCTGCTGCCGGGGCTCAAGACCGCTCTGGTCGGCAAGAAGATGGGCAGCCGGGTCCTGGCCGTGCTGCCGCCTAAGTACGGCTACGGCAGCCAGGGCAACCCGCAGGTTGGCATCACCGGGACGGACACGCTGGTGTTCGTTGTGGACATGATCAAGACCTATCCGGCGACCGAGTCAGCCCACGGTACGACGGTCTCCAGTGGCGGCAGCGGCCTGCCGACGGTTTCGTCCGCTTCAGGCACCGCGCCGACCGTGCAGATCCCCGCAGGCTCCGCGCCGAGCACCCTCATGGTCAAGACCCTGATCAAGGGGTCGGGGCCGGCCGTCGCCAAGGGTCAGGAAGTTGTTACCCAGTACGTCGGGGTGAACTGGCGCACCAAAGCGGTCTTTGACTCCACCTGGCAGCGCGGCACGCCGTTCGGCTTCCAGATCGGCGCCTCGCCCGCCCAGATCATCCCTGGCTGGAACAGCGGGCTGCTGGGCGCCACGGTCGGGAGCCGGGTCATGCTAGTGGTCCCGCCGTCCCAGGGCTACGGTTCCAGCGGCAACTCGTCCGCTGGCATCACCGGGACTGACACGCTCGTGTTCGTGATCGACGTTCTCGACGCGGTCAACGCCAACTAAAGCTGACCCAGCGGGTAACCGTGCGCGGCACCAGCCGTGCCCCGTACTGCTCTGGGCCCCGTGCCGCCGGGCTCGGCCGTCAGGACCGGTCGGTGAGCGCGTCGACCATCAGCCCGAGGCCGATGCCGAGCATCCAGACGTCCTTGGCCATCGCAGTGCCCTGCTGGCTGGGACGGAACCCGTCCTCCAGGGTCATGCCCTCGGTGCGTTTGTAGACGCCGAGCAGGCTGGCCGAGAACGCGGTCAGGGCCGCTCCGGCTGTGGCAGCCGGTACCACCGGGAGCAGCAAAGCCGAGCCGAGCGCGATCTCCCCGGCCGCTAGAAGCCGGGCAAAATCCCGTGGCTTGAGCTTGGCCAGGAACGGATAGGCGCCGACGGCCACGCCGTGCAACCGGGCAGCGGCCTCCTCATCGGCGGACCATTTCGTCAGCCCCGCGTTGATAATGAACGCACCTGCCACGAGCCGACCGGGCAGCCGCCTCGCCTTCGCCGACAGACCCATCGGCAGCACCTTTCGCCTGTGCGGCCGTCGCCGGCCAGGTAAACCCCCACTCGATCGCTTGGATCGATCTTGCTCTTAGCTTAGGTCTTCACTGGTCGGTATTCGCCGCTGGGTCGGAATAGGCGGTAGAACGCTGGCTCGGCGAGCTGAGCCCTGTCCCCAGTTGCTGACCCGGACCTCTCATCGGCTTGCTAACCCGAGATCGTCCTGCGCTGGCTGACCCCAAGACCTTCCTCGTGATCAGCACGGCGAGCCCCGGCGGCCAGCACGGCGAGCCCTCGTGGTCGGCACAGCCAGCCCCCGTGGTCGGCACAGCCAGCGGCCTGATCAGCGCGGTCGGGCTCCTCGGCCCTGGGCAGCCAGTCCAGCTCAGAAGTTTTTTCGAAGAATCTTAGCTGAGAGGCTTACACGGCTGCTGTTTTGTCAGAGGCCACCGTTACCGTTGTCAGTGACGAAGCTACCCAGGGAGGTGACTTCGATCTCCACCGCCATCCCCGGACCCGGCCCCGATGACGAACCCCAGCACCCCCAGGCCCAGGACGGACCACAGCAGCCCTCAGCCTCCAGTGGCGGGCTGCAGGACGGCTGGCTGTATGCGGTGCCCGGCAGCGTGCTGGACGGCGTACAGGTGTCCGGGCCGGTGCCGGCCGGGGCTGTGGCTGGGCGGGTGGGCGCGGATGGGCTGGACTGGCAGGGACTGATCGAGGCGCTGGCCGCCGCTGGGAAGATCGGCAGTGACCCGCAGGGCCTGGACGAGGCCGCCGCCGCAGCCGACGGCCGGATGCGCCCGGCCGACCCTGGCACAGTCGCCGCGATGGCGGTCGAGCACATGCCGGCCGGCTCCGCGCTGGCCGGGTGGCTGGACGTCGCCACGGCTGCAGCGGGCCGGCTGAATGAGGGTCAGCTGACCGGGGTGGCGATCGCTGCGGGCACTCAGGTGGCGCATACCCAGGCCACCCAGCTGACTGCGGTGGCGCAGCTGACTGCCCGCGCTGCCGCCGCCGACCAGAACGTTGGTGTGGAGGCTGACGGGCGTCCGGCGGGGGTGACCCGTGATGCTGCCGGGCAGCTGGAGATGGCCCTTACCCTGTCCCATGACGGTGCGCAGTCGCTGGCTGACCTGGCCATCACGCTGACCTGGCGGCTGGCCGATACGGGGGCGGCGCTGGCGGCGGGGTGGATTGACCTGGAGCACGCCCGGCTGATCGCCCAGTACACCAGCGTCCTGCCCCAGGACAAGGCCCGCCAGGTCGAAGCGCAGATCCTGGCCGCAGCGCCGCGGATGACCCGGGCGCAGCTGCGCCGCAAGCTCACAGTCCTGGTCATCATGGCCGACCCTGCCGGTGCTGAGCAGCGGCGCAAGGACGCTGAGCGGCATGCGGATGTGCGGCTGTTCACCGATGATGACCAGACCGCCACCCTGATGGCCAGCAAGCTGCCGCAAGTCGCCGCAGCCGCAGGGTACGCCAGGATCAGCGCCTTAGCCCGGGCGCGCAAAGCCGCCGGGCTGCCCGGCAGCATGCGCCACCACCGCAGCTGCATCCTCCTGGAACTGATGCTCGGCATCCTCGACCTCACCCCGCCCGCCGACGGCGACCCTGATCAGCCCCTGCCACCCGATGACACCCCACCGCCCAGCGACCCCCAGCCCCACGACCCACCCCCAAACCCACCACCGGGCCCCGGCAGCCACCCCAGCAATGGCAGCGGATCTGCACCCAGCCCCGCCAGCGGCGCCAGCCACCCCGCACCCAGCCCCGCCGGCGAAGACCGCCACCGCCCCGACGACCGCCACGGCCACGGTGACAGCGACGGCCACGGTGACAGCGACGGCCACGGTGACAGCGACGGCCACGGTGACAGCGACGGCCGGGACGACAGTGACGGCCGGGACTGCGGCCGGGGTGCTGGAGCGCCGGAGGAGGTCCCGACGCCGGGTGATGAGGACGCGCCTGAGGATGATGGCCTGGATGATGTCACCGCGGGGGAGCCGGGGCAGGTGTGGGACCGGTGGGAAGACGACGACCTGGATGACACCCGGCCGCTGACCTGGCCCAGGCTGGGCACGATTCCGCCGGCGCTGGCCCGCGCGAGCCGCCGTGACGGCGGCAGGCCGCCGGCGGGGCTGCTGGATGTGACGCTGCCCTGGACCACCTGCGCCCGCCTGGATGACAAGCCGGCCATCCTCGGCCGGATCGGCGCCATCACCGCAGAGCAGGCCCGCCAGGTCACCACCACCGCCGAACACGACCCGGCTGCCCAGTGGCGCATCATCATCACCGACCACGACGGCCACGCGATCACCGTCACCCGGCTGCGGCTGCGCCGCCGCACCCGCACACACCGGCCCCGGCCACCCGCAACCGGGCCACCCGCAACCGGGCCACCCGCAACCGGGCCACCCGCAACCGGGCCACCGGGGACCGGGCCGCCGGGGACCGGGCCACCCGCAACCGGGCCGCCTGGGACCGGGCCACCGGGGACCGGGCCGGCTGGAGTGGTGGGCGGCGGTCAGCAGCCAGGCAGTGGTGCCAGCCTGCCCTCGGCGGCGGGGCTGGCCGGGCGGATCACCCTGGTCATCAGCCAGGACACCATCACCCGATGGCAATCGGGACGACGCGAAGGAGCAGGACCGCCACCACTGAGCCCGGCCGCCGCCACCGCACTGAGCACCGCCGCCACCGCACTGCACCGCGCCCAGCAGCAAGCCCAGGCCGACGCTGATGCTGCTGCTGGAGGGTGCGCGCATACCAGCGGCTCCGCCCGCTACCGTCCACCCAGCCGGCTGCGTGAGCACGTCATCGCCCGCGACCACACCTGCCGCAACCCCGTCTGCGGCCAGCCCGCCTGGCGTGCCGACCTCGACCACACCCGCCCCTGGGACCAGGGCGGCCCCACCTGCAGCTGCAACCTCGGCGGCGCCTGCCGCCGCGACCACCAGCTCAAACAGCACCCCAGATGGAAACTCCAGCAAACCCAGCCCGGCTGGTTCCGCTGGACCGCACCCAGCGGCCGCACCTACCACATCGGACCCCAGAAATACCTGGCCTAACGGTACGGCTCAGCGGATCTAACGGTGTTTCGGCCCAGGCCGCGCCGGGCTTGATGGCCTAGCGGGAGAGGCGCCGTGATGACCGCCGAGATGCGCACGAACTAAAGCACTGCCACGGTTCACCCTCGTGACCTTGATGGACCTGCTCCTCGAGTTCAGCCTGACCGGCTAGATCGGTCCGCTCGCTGCAACATGCCCCTCGCCGGGGCCGAAGACCTCCTCGGCCCTGGGCGCCCGCACCCGGCCATCCAGATGAAGGGTCCTGATCTCGACGGCTATCCCTACTCCTGGGGTGGCCGTTCTTCCTGCCTGGTCGTGACGACCACGTCCCTTACGAGGATCGCCAGTACCTGGAGGTGCTCCACAAGCATCGGCAGAACCCGGTGGGCGCCGCGTGAAAGCTCGCCCGCATGTCGCTGGCCGCTTGGCGGTCAGGTCTTTGCCGTCTGCCGGGCGAGAGGGCTCATTGTCGGGCCAAGTTTGGCCCGGACATGTTCGGCGTCGGGGTGGTGCAGATCATCGAGGATCTCCAGGGCTTGCTGCCAGGCGCTGCGGGCGGCGTCCAGGTCGTCGGCGGCGTAGCGGGTGTCACCGAGGTGGGCGAGCATCTCAGCCTGATAGAAGCGGTCGCTGAACTCGCTGAAAAGGCTTAGAGCGCGCTGGTAGCAGGCGGCGGCCTCAGCGAAGTTGCCGAGTTGGTGCTCGGCGTAGCCGAGACTGTCCCAGGTGAGCGCTTCGCTGCGGCGGTTGCCTTGTTCCTGGTTGAGCGTCAGGGCCTGCTGGCAGAAGGTACGCGCCTGCCGTGGGTCGCCTACCAGGGCGTGGCACCAGCCGACGGCGTTAAGGGCGGCGGCCTGCCCGGCCTGGTCGTCGGTGGCCCGGAACAGGGCGAGGGCCTGCTCGGCGTGTCCGAGCGCTTCGGCATACCGCGCCTCGCGTTCGCACACCCAAAGCAACGACTGGTGCACGCGGGCCTGGCCATCACAGTCGCCTAGCTGCTGGTAGAGGGCCAGACTATCGGCGAGGTGTACGCGGGCCTGGTCGTAGTCGGTGAGCCAGACGCAGGCCTTGCCGAGAGCGCGGCCGGTCATGGCCTGGGCTGGCGTGTCGCCCAGGCGCGTGGCGGCGGCCAGTGCGATGCGCTGGACGGCGGCGGAGTCATGCCAGTAACCGCGCCGGTCGAGGAAGTCGGCCATGGCCCAGGCCAGCTGCCAGGCGTGCTCGTCGAACCCCGTCCCAGCCGCCAGGGCGACGGTAGCGAGCAGGACCTGGTGCTCGGCCTCGAACCAGGCCATCGCCTGCTGGTGGTCCGCCAGCTGCTCGGGCGTGACCCCGGCCCGTGCCTGGCCGAGGCACGCCGGTCGGCGTGTGGGGCTGAGAAGCAGGGCGCCGGCGTGGCCGGTGTGCACGTAGTGGTCAAGCATCCGCCCGGTAGACGCGCGGCCATCCTCACCGTCAGCGGCCGGGGCTTGCTCGGCAGCGTAGGTCCGCAGCAGGTCGTGGCAGGTGTGCCGGCCGGGCAGGTGCTCGGTGAGCAAGTTCGCCGCGGTGAGTTCCCCTAGTTCCCGGCCTGCGGCTGGCAGCGTGATCCCGGCCAGGCTGGCCGCAGCCGGAGTAGTGATGTCCGGGCCAGGATGCAGGCCAAGTAGGCCGAACATCCGCGCCGCCTCCTGGCCCAGCTGCCCGGCCGACCAGGAGAACACGGCACGGACACTGGCGGTCGGGTCAGCGGTGTCGAGGGCGTCGAGTCGGGCGGGCGCGTGGCGGAGTTCGCCGACGAGAGCGGCCAGAGACAGGAGCGGGCGTGCGGCGGCGCGGGCAGCGGCGATCGCCAGCGCTAGTGGCAGCCGCGCGCACAGGCTGACGATCTGGTCTACCGCCTCCGGCTCGGAAGCGGCACGCTTGCCGCCCAGCCGGATAGCGAGCATCTGGCGGGCCTCGTGGTGGCTGAGCACGTCGAGGGTGAGCAGGCTGGCACCGTCGGTGGCGGCCAGGCCGACCAGCTGGCGGCGGCTGGTGACGATCACGAAGCAGCCAGGGCCACTTGGCAGCAGTGGGCGGACCTGCTGCTCGTCCCGGGCATTGTCCAGCACGATCAGCATCTGCTGGCCAGCCAGCAGGCTGCGGTACAGACATGCCTGGGCCCCGAGATCCTGGGGGATCTGGTCGGGGGGTACGCCCAAGGCGCCCAGGAACCCGCGGATCGCCTCGGCGGGCGTGACCGGGACGCCCGACGGGTCAAAACCTCGCAAATTAACATACAGCTGCCCATGCTCGAACCGGTGCGCTGCCTGGTGCGCCCAGTGCACTACCAGGGCGGTCTTGCCGACCCCGGCCGTTCCCCCCACGGCACTGATCACCACCGTGCCGGGTGTTGTGCCGCCGGAGTCGTCGAGCAACTTGTCAAGCGCCGCCAGCTCACCTGCTCGCCCGGCGAAATGGGCCGTCGCCCCAGGAAGCTGACGCGGCACCTGAGCTGGCGTTCTCGGCGGCCGGGAAGCCAGGTCCGCCAGGCTGCCTTGCTCCGCGTCGGTCAGTTTCAGCGCCCTGGCGAGCAGGCGCACGGTGCGCTTGTACGGCTTGGCCGACCTGCTGCATTCCAGGTCGCTGATCGCCCGCACGCTGAGTCCGGACCGGGCTGCGAGCTCTTCCTGGGTTAGCCCAGCTGTGATCCGGTGATGGCGCAGAGCATCACCGAAGCTTCTTGGCGCAGGCCTGGTCGGATTGATCGACTTGCCCCCTCCCAGGGCGGTCGCTCGTATGCCGAATTTTACGCAGACCCAGTCACACCGGTTCAAACTCTGCCGGAAGTCTGCTAGTCGGATCTCCTGGTTCCCTCCCGCCGCCAGGGCCAGGCTGTGAGAGCCTGCCTGACCGTCATGGAGGAGGAGCAGTGCGCAACACGTGGGTCTGACAGCCTGCCTGACCGTCATAGAGGAGGAGCAGTGCGCACCACGTGGGTCTGAAGAGTCTCAAGGCCATTCCAGCGGAGTGCAACGACAACGGAGGAAGGAGGGTCGCATTTACGCGATCTGGGGCTGAGGAGCAATGAGTGCAGCGCTCGTGGGCTGCGAGCCACAACCGGAAAGGACCGACATGGACACCGGCAGCACCTGGGGTTGACCAGTAGTGCCGGCGCCAGCCGGCAGGTCCTGTTGGCTGCCTGGCACCGAGAAGGAGGGGTGACATGCGTGGCGTTGCCTGGGGTTGAAAGGCATCTGAGCTAGGCCAAGCCACCCAACTGTCCCACAGCGGCAAAGGAGGCCAGCATGCGCGTCAATTGGTCCTGAGGAGCGCTGATCTAGGCCATGTGACAGCCGGAAAGGAGGGCCCATGCGGCGGCTCGCTTGGACCTGAAAATGCAATCAGTTGGGCTAAGCCACCCATGCGACAGCGGCGAAGGAGGCCAGCATGCGCGTCACCTGGGGCTAAGAGCCGCTGAGCTAGGCCAAGCCGCCAAGCTCTCCGACAACAGCAAAGGAGGCCAGCATGCGCATCGCCTGGACCTGAGCAGCCAAACCCGCGCGCTGTCCGACAACAGCAAAGGAGGCCAGCATGCGCGCCCAATGGACCTGAGCAGCGCCTGGCTAGGCAGGCATCGATGGCTCGCGGCCGTACGGCCGCGAGCCACCTTCTGTTCTCGGCGGAACCAACAGCAGCCAGGGGTGGCGGACAGATGACGAGCGCCGTGACAACGGGTCCTGAGGCCAGGCCCAGTTTCCGGGACGTGTTCGGGCTGGCTGAGTTCCGTGCGCTGTGGCTGGCCCAGATGCTGTCAGTGAGCGGCGACCAGCTTGCCCGGGTCGCGCTGACCGTGCTGGTGTACGACCGTACCCGCTCGGCGCTGCTAGCAGCGGTGACGTTCGCCGCGAGCGTGGTGCCGACATTCATCGGCGGCATAACGCTGTCGGGTCTGGCCGACCGTATGTCGCGACGCCGCGTCATGATCGGTGCCGACCTGTCCAGCGCGGGGCTGGTAGTCGCCATGGTTGTGCCGGGGACGCCGCTGCCAGTCCTGGTCATGCTGCTGGTCGCGGTCACCATGGTCGGTGCGCTGTTCCTGGCAGCCAAGTCTGCCACCTTGCCGGAGGTCCTGAATAAGGAGCAGTATCCCCTCGGCGCCGCCGTGACCATGACCACTAGCCTGTCCGCCCAGGTCGCCGGGTTCGCCGCCGGAGGCATCGCGGTGGCGTTCCTGGGTGTGCGGGTCTCGCTGCTGGCCGATGCGGCCACGTTCGCCGTCTCGGCCCTCATCATCCGCACCTGGGTGCGTGCCCGGCCGGTGCCCGCCGCGCCGGCGTCCGCTCCGGGAGCCCTGGCCGCACCGCGAAGGTCTGGCCGCGGGCGGCACGCCAAGCCCGGTCCGGGGTCGGGTGTCGCAGCTGGGCTGCAGCTGGTGTTCGGCAGCCCTGCTATGCGCATCCCGATGCTGTTCGGCTGGCTGTGCGCGTTCTACGAACTCCCCGAAGGGGTGGCCGCCCCGCTGGCCACGGAGGTCGGGGGCGGCACAGTGACGGTCGGACTTATCCTGGCCGCCCAGGCACTGGGAACTGCCGTCGGTGTTCTCGGGTTCAGCCGCTTCGGCAGCGCGTCGCAGCGGGCGAAGTGGATGGGCCCGCTCGCCGTCGCGGCATCCGCCTCCCTGATTCCCTTCGCCGCCGGGCCCGGCCTGATTGCCGGGTTAATGATTCTGGCCGTATCCGGTGTGTTCGGCTGCTACCAGATCGCGGCCAACGCAGCGTTCGTCCAGGCCACTCCGGCCGCGCAGCGCAGCCAGGCGTTCGGCATCGCCCAGGGTGGCATCAGCCTGGCGCAGGGAATCGCGATCCTCCTGGCCGGTGCCGCCGCGGAGCACGTCAGCCCCGCTTCGGTTATCGCGGTCGCCGGAGTGGCCGGCGCGTTGTGCGCCCTGGCGCTCACCTTTTCAACGGCGAATTCAACGGCGAGAGCGCTGCGGCGCCATCAGCAGGCGATCATCCCTCCCGAGCAGCCGGGCCAGCGGCCAGGGCAGCCGCGTGCCGGCCAGCCGCTGCGGCCGCAAGGAAGTAAGCCAGGTCCTGGTCCAGGCCGCGACCCATTGTGGACAGCCGCACCGGACAGCCCCGCAGCGCATCCGCTAGCCCGGCCACGCTCACGGTGACCAGCGCATGCCGGGCCGCGAGCGGGGCCGCCGCGGCCGCCACCCGGGCGCCGAAGTCGCCGGGCAGGTCGGGCAGAACGACGCTGGCCCGCGCCAGTGCCACCCGTCCGTAGGTGGTCAGGCTGTGGTGCGAGATGCCGTTGTGCCGCTCCCGGGGATCTGCCTCGCTGATCCGCAGTGATGCCACCGGCCGGCCGCCGAGCACCGCTGCCGCGTTAACCGCCTCGCCCGCTGCCACCCCGGAGAACCCCCAACGGCTGCCGGTGCCGAGGTTGCCCGGGCCCTGGGCCACCACGATCAGGTCAGCGCCCAGCACATGCCGGGCGGCCAGCAGCCCGCTGTGCACCGTGACCGTCTCCAGGTCGCCGCCGAACGCCTGGCCCGTCGTCACGGTCCCGGCCAGCCAGCCGGCCTCGCGCAGGCCATGAACCGTGCGCGAGAACCAGGCCGGGAGTGCCCCGCCGTCCAGCATCACGTACACAGCCCGCAGCCGCTCCCCGCCGGACACGCGGCAGCCCGCGAGCACGGCCGGGAGGGCTGAGTGCAGGTCGGCAACCACCACAGGAACGCTCTCGAGGTCGTCGGCCTCCAGCAAGGTCTCGTGATATGGCGAACCCTGTTCCTCGGCGCCGAGCACGCATGCCTGCAGCGGCGTGTACCGGGCCTTAACCAAATGGCCAGGCCCGTCAGCGCTGGGCGGCAGCCGGTCAGGCAGAGCGACCACCAGCGCGTACCCGCCGGTGCCCAGGCCTTTGTCGAGCGCGTTGGTGTTCAGCAGCGCCCGGTCGCCTGGCTTCGGCCGGCCGGTGAGCGCGGGGTAGGCGAGCGCCGGGACCGGCTCGCCATCGGCGGTGACCTGGACGTCCACCTCGATCGCCCCCGGCCACTCCCGCCGCAGAGCGGTCACAACGCCGCTGCACCATCTGATCATTCCGCTGGCCACCCCGGCAGCGTAATGCCGTGGCGCCATAGGATACGAGGTTGCCCGGGAGTGTCGGCTGGCGGCCGGCAGACTGCGCGGCGGGAAGGGAGAGCGATGTCGCGGCGGAAGACCGAGCGGCTGCTCAGCCTGGTCGTCTGCCTGCTGTCAGCGGGCCGGTACCTCACCGCGGCGCAGATCAGGGACGCGGTGCCCGGATACCCAGACTCGTTCGACGCGTTCAAGCGCATGTTCGAGCGGGACAAGGACGAGCTGCGCGAGCTGGGCATCCCGCTGGAGACCGGGGCAGGCGTGGGTCCTGACGAGGAACCCGGCTACCGGATCTCGCGCCAGGAGTACGTGCTTCCCGAGATCAGGCTGGAGCCCGACGAGGCCGCGGTGCTCGGGCTAGCCGCCCGGGCCTGGCGCCGCGCCGAGCTTGCCGGTGCCGCGGCTGGCGGGCTGCTCAAGCTGCGCGCGGCGGGGATCGACGCCGAGGAGACGACGCAGCCGGGCATCGAGCCGAGGCTGCAGACCGGCGAGGCGGCGTTCGGCCCGTTGTGGCAGGCCGTGCGGGACCGGCGCCCGGTGACGTTCAGTCACCGCGCAGCGGGCCGGAGCTCGTCTCAGCAGCGTCGGCTGGAGCCGTGGGGGGTCGTGAACAGGCACGGCCACTGGTACGTGGCGGGCCTGGACACTGACCGCGGCGAGACCCGGGTGTTCCGGCTGAGCCGCATTGACGGCCCGGTGCGGTTCAGTGGCCGGGCGGGCTCGGTGACCGTACCGGACGGGGCCGACGTGCGGGCGCTCGTTCGCGAGTGGGACACGACGCCGCAAGCGCGCGTCGCAGTGCTGCGGGTCCGGCAGGGAGCGGGTCACGGACTCCGGCGCGGAGCCAGCACCAGCCGGCCAGACCCTAAGCTGCAGGGATGGGACCTGGTCGAAATGCCGTTCTCGGATGTGGGCTGGTACGGCGAGCATCTCGCCTCGTTCGGGGCTGACGTGGTGGTTATCGAGCCTGCGGACCTGCGGGATGCTGTTATCGGGCGGCTGAAGGGGGCGCTGGCGTGACAGCGGGCGCAGGCATGACGGCGGGACCAGGCACGACGGCAAGCACGGGCAGAGCCGCCGCAAAGCAGGGATCCCCGCCGCGGGTAGCGCCAGCCGCCGACCGGCTGCAGCGGCTGCTCGCCCTGGTCCCCTATGTGGTCAGCAGGCGGGCGACTGGCCTGGCCGAGACCGCAGCCGCGTTCGGCATCACCGAGCCAGAACTCGTCGACGACCTGAACATGCTGTGGTGCGTGGAACTGCGGTCGCCCGACCCGTACTGCCCGATCGACCTGTCGTACGAGGGCGGCGAGATCGTGGTCAGCGAGGCCGAGTCGATCGACCGGCCGCTGCGGCTCGGCGTGGACGAGGCCAGCGCGCTGCTGGTCGCGCTGCGCATGCTCGCGGACGTCCCGAGCCTTGAGGACCGCTCGGCGCTCAGCCGGACGATCGCCAAACTCGAGGCGGCAGCTGGTGCCGCCGCGGCGGCCAGCGCGCAGGTGGCGGTCGAGGTCGACGACCGGGGCGCCCGCGACCTGACGGACCGGGCGCGGGACGCGCTGGACCGCGGCCGGAGGCTGCACCTGTCCTACTACGTGCCCGACCGGGACGAGGCGACCGAGCGGGACGTCGACCCGATGCGGCTCCTGGTGGTCGAGGGCCGGACCTACCTGGAGGGCTGGTGCCTGAGGGCCGAGGCGGTGCGCCTGTTCCGGCTGGACCGGGTGCTCGCCCTGGAGGTCCTGGACCAGGCGGCGTCGGTTCCGGACGAGGCCATGCCCCGTGATCTGGACCAGGGGCTGTTCCGGCCGTCGGCGGACGACGCCGCGGTAGACCTGGAGCTGACCGCCACGGGCCGGTGGGTCGCCGAGTACTACCCGTGCGAACGGGTCGAGGAACTCGGCGACGGCAGGCTGCGGGTGACACTCCGGACCCCCGATACCCAGTTGGTGCAGCGGCTCGCGCTGCGCCTTGGCGAGGACGGGCGGGTGATCTCCCCGCCAGAGCTGGCCACCGCCGTGCGCGAGAGCGCGGCAGCGGCGCTGGCCGAGTACGGGACGTCTGCGACTGATTAGCCGGAATGTCGGGTGAAAGCCACCCGGGCGACATCGGGACGGGGTTTTCTGGGCCTGCGGTTGTACACTGCTCCTGCAAGCAACCCTAGGCGCGGGGACGCGCTCCCCGCGGAGGGGGACAGAATGAACATCGGTGACCTGTTCGACAGCCCGCTGAAGATCATCATCATCGCGGTCGTGTTCCTCGTGGTGTTTGGCTCCACGAAGCTGCCGGTCTTCGCGCGCTCGCTTGGCCGCTCCGCGCGCATCCTCAAGTCCGAGATGTCGAAGATCCACGACGATGACGAGGAAGCACCCGAGGGCGTCGCCACGGCTCAGCCACAGGCCCAGGCGCTGCCGTCACCGCAGCAGATGCAGATCGACCAGCTGCAGCAGCAGGTACGCGACCTCCAGGCGCAGCAGTCAGCAGCGGTCAACGGTGCGACGGCAGCGGACGCACAGCCGACAAACCAGCCGGGCTGACAGCCCCGCCCCCCTGCGCCCCGAGGTAGCCGAGCATGGCGAAACTGGCTGACACCATCGCGGGCGCCCGCGTCATTGGCGCCCGCCTCGCAGCCGTTGGGCGGCAATCCAACCCCGAGGGCCGGATGCCGCTCATGGAGCACCTCCGTGAGCTGCGCAACAGGCTGCTGAAGGCGCTCGCCGTTTTCGCTCTCGGCTTTGCGGCCGGCCTGATTCCCCAGGTGCACGACCCAATCTGGGCGGTCATCGAGCGGCCGTTCACACAGGCCACGCACAAGATGCACCTCCACGCCACGCTGATCGTCCAGGGGGTGCTCGACCCGTTCACCATCTGGATTCAGATCGCGTTCTGGTTCGGGCTCATCGTTACCAGCCCGTTCTGGCTGTACCAGATCTGGGCGTTCATCGCTCCTGGGCTGTACCGGCGCGAGAAGCGGTGGACCTACGTGTTCGTGGGCACAGCAGCACCGCTGTTCCTGCTCGGCGCGGGGCTCGCGTACTTCGTGATGAGCCGTGGCCTGGGATACCTGCTCTCGATCACCCCCAGCGGGGTGGAGATCCTGCCGACCCTGTCCAACTACCTCAGCTACTTCCAGGCCATGATTCTGGGCTTCGGCCTCGCCTTCGAGCTGCCGCTAGCCCTGGTCATGGCCAACGTGGTAGGCATCCTGCATCACCACCGGATGCGCAAGTGGCGCCGGATCATCATCTTCAGCATCTTCGTGTTCGCCGGCATCGCCTCGCCGAGCCCGGACCCGGTCACGATGCTGCTGCTGGCGATCCCGTGCGTGGTGCTGATCGAGGTGGCCGAGCTGCTCATCTGGGTGAACGACCGGCGGCGGGCGCGGATCCCGTCACCCTATGCGGGCCTGTCCGATGACGAGGTATCCCCGCTGAACATGGACCTGCCGCCGAGCGAGGACACGACCTCGAACCCGGGCACCTGACCCGCCGCCTAGGCTTGATCGTGTGGCCACCCAGGAGGACGCCCCGGAACTGGCCGCGTTCCAGGCGCTGTATGACTTCGTCTTCGATGACTTCCAGGTCGATGCCTGCCGGGCGCTGAGTGCGGGGCACGGGGTGCTGCTGGCCGCCCCGACCGGGTCCGGCAAGACGGTGGTCGGGGAGTTCGCGGTGCACCTGGCCCTGGCCGGGGGCCGCAAGTGCTTCTACACCACCCCGATCAAGGCGCTGTCTAACCAGAAGTACAGCGACCTGGTCCGCAGGTACTCGGCGCAGCGAGTAGGCCTGCTCACCGGCGACAACAGCATCAACGGCGAGGCGCCAGTGGTCGTAATGACCACCGAGGTGCTGCGCAACATGCTGTACGCGGGCTCACCGACGCTGGCCGGGCTCGGCTACGTGGTCCTCGACGAGGTGCACTACCTGGCCGACGCCTTCCGCGGCGGGGTCTGGGAAGAAGTGATCATTCAGCTGCCGGAGTCGGTGCAGGTCGCCGCGCTGTCGGCGACGGTCAGCAACGCCGAGGAGTTCGGCGACTGGCTGTCCCAGGTACGGGGCGGCACCACGGTCATCGTCGACGAGTACCGCCCGGTGCCGCTGTGGCAGCACATGATGGTCCGTACCCGGCTCTATGACCTGTTCACCGGCCCGGACATTCGTGTCCAGAGCGAGCCGGGCGCCGCCGCGCGGCCGCGAGTCAACCCGGAGCTGGTGCGGCTGGCCCAGCGGGACGAGCTCGGGTTCCGTGAGGCGCAGCGGCCCGGACGCGGCGGGGGACCGCGCAGGCCCGGGCGCGGCCGCCCCCCGCAGGCGCGAGGCCGGCCGTCCCCGTACCGCACCGCCAGCCGCCCGGACGTGATCGGCAGCCTCGACCAGGCGGGGCTTCTCCCGGCGATCACGTTCATTTTCAGCCGCGCCGGATGCGACGCGGCTGTGATGCAGTGTTTGAACGCTGGCCTGCGGCTTGTCCCGCCGGAACAGGCGGAACAGATCACGGGCATCGCGGAGGAGCGGACGGCCGCCATACCCGACGACGACCTGGCCATCCTCGGCTTCGGTGAGTGGCTGGCCGGGCTGCAGCGCGGGATCGCCGCGCACCACGCCGGCATGCTGCCGACGTTCAGGGAAGTGGTTGAAGAACTGTTCGCGGCCGGGCTGATCCGGTGCGTGTTCGCCACCGAGACCCTCGCCCTCGGTGTGAACATGCCGGCCCGCTCGGTCGTCATCGAGCGCCTCGACAAGTGGAACGGGGAGACCCACGCCGACCTGACACCCGGTGAGTACACGCAGCTGACCGGGCGGGCCGGGCGGCGCGGGATCGACGTCGAGGGCCATGCGGTCGTGCTCTGGCAGCCGGGAGTGGACCCGTCGGTGGTCGCCGGGCTGGCGGGCACCCGTACCTACCCGCTCACCTCGAGCTTCCGGCCGTCCTACAACATGGCGGTCAACCTGGTCGGCCGGGTGGGCAGGCAGCGGGCGGAGGCGCTGCTGGAATCATCGTTTGCCCAGTTCCAGGCCGACCGGTCGGTGGCTGGCGTCGCCCGGCAGGCGCGCCGGATCCGCCAGGCCATGGCCGAACTCGACGTCAGCTGTCACCTGGGCGACTTCGCTCAATACCAGTCGATCCGGCGGGAGCTGTCCGATCGTGAGGGCGAGCAGGCCCGGCAGCGCTCCGCGGCCCGGCGGGCCGAGGCTGCGGCGTCACTGGAACAGCTGCAGCGCGGCGACATCATCCAGGTCCCTGGCGGCAGGCGTGCGGGGATCGCGCTGGTGCTCGAGGCACCTGGAGCCGACCCGCCGGCGCCGCTGGTACTGACGGCCGGCCGGCAGGTCAAGCGGCTGTCGCTGGCCGACTTCCCGGTCCCGGTCACGCCGATCGACCGGGTGCGGATACCGAACTGGTTCAGCGCGCGGTCGGCCAACCACCGCCGGGACCTGGCCTCCACCATGCGCAACAAGCTGGCCGGGCACGATCTGACGGCGCTGCGGCGGGCGAACAGGGACGGCGGCCCGGGTGACAGCGACGCGGAGATCGACAGGCTGCGGCGGCGACTGCGCCAGCACCCGTGCCACGGCTGCGCTGACCGCGAGGAGCACGCCCGGCAGGCAGAGCGCTGCCTGCGCCTCGAGCGGGAGGCCGAGGCCCTGGAACGCCGGATGGCCAGCCGGACGCACGTCATAGCCCGGACGTTCGACCGCGTCTGCGCGGTCCTGGATGAGCTCGGTTACACAGCGGGCGACGTGGTGACTCCCGACGGCAGGAAGCTGGCCAGCCTGTACGCCGAGATGGACCTGCTTGTCGCCGAGTGCCTGCGCCGCGGGCTGTGGGACGGGCTCGCCCCGCCCGACCTTGCCGCGTGCGTGTCCGCGCTGACGTTCGAGTCGCGCCGTCCAGACGACGCTAGCCCCGCCCGGCTGCCGCCAGGGCGCGCACGGGAGGTCCTGGCTGAGATGCTCCGGGTCTGGGGCGAGCTGCGGACGATCGAGACCGACCACCGGCTGTCGTTCCTCCGCGAACCTGATCTGCGTTTCGCGTGGGTAGCGCAGGCGTGGGCGCGGGGCAAGCAGCTCGAGGACCTGCTGTCAGCCGACCTAACCCCCGGTGACTTCGTCCGCGCGGTCAAGCAGCTCATGGACCTGCTCGACCAGGTGGCCGCCGCAGCGGCCGGGACACCGGTGGCCGGTGCGGCCCGCGGCGCGATCAGCCTGCTGCGCCGAGGCGTGGTGGCTTACTCCTCCGTCGGCTGACCGGGCTCTGCCGGCTGCACTGGGCGGGCACACGCGCAAAGGTAGCCCCAGAACCACCCAGATTGTGAGAAATGTCAGGTTTAGGGTAACCGGCTTAGCAGCGGCAGGTCGTAGGTGCGGCGGACGCTGTTGCCGAGGCGGGCGATATCGGCGCCGTAGACGTGCAGCGAGATGGCGACGCCGGCGCCGTGGTTAGTGACCCGGTGAATGTCGCCGGGCGGGGCGAAGCCGCTCACGTCGCCGGTCATGTTGACCCGGCTGGCGACCTGCTTCAGCGCTGTCCCGCCGTCGCGCAGAGCGAACAGCTCCTCGTGCTCGGCGCCCTGCAGCACGCCCACGACGCACCAGGCGACGTGGTCGTGAACCGGCGTCTGCTGACCGGGCCGCCAGACCAGGGCGCAGACCGAGAACGACCCGTCCGGCTCGGTGTGCAGGGTATGGCAGACGTAATCGTCCGGGCTGCCCTCCCGCTCGGCAGCGGTCAGGATCTGCGGGCCCGGCAGGTATGCCCGCAGCTTTCCAGTCACCAGGGCGGCGGTGTGCTCCCAGTCAGCATGGCGCGCGGTGGCATCGCGTACTGCCGCCAGCAGGGCGGCGGGACAGCGGGCGCGGACGGCGGTCGCCTGGGTCATGTCTGGCTCCCCCCGTTCGGAGACTGAATCAGCCGAGATCGAATCAACCCAGCGTAGGGGATCTTGCTACGGCACCTCCAATGCCAAAGTTCTGCCTCACCCATAGATGACCGGCACTGCCTGGCAAGATGGCTGCGTGGCTGCGCTGATGCTGCTCGATGCCGCGTCGATGTACTTCCGTGCGTTCTACGGCGTTCCGGACACCGTGACGGCGCCTGACGGGACGCCGGTGAACGCGATCCGCGGCCTGCTCGACATGATCACCCAGCTGACCCGCGCGCGCCGGCCTGGCAGCCTTGTGGCCTGCATGGAACCCGACTGGCGCCCAGCGTTCCGGGTCGCGGCCATCCCGTCGTACAAGGCCCACCGGGCTAACCCGGACGGCACCGAGCAGGTGCCCGATGCCCTTTCGGCGCAGATACCGGTAATCGAGGAGGTGCTGGCCGCCGCGGGCGTGTCCATGGCCGGGGCCAGGGGATACGAGGCTGACGACGCGATTGCCACGCTCGCCGCACGGGCCACGGGACCGGTCGATGTGGTCACAGGGGACCGGGACCTTTTCCAGCTCGTCGATGACAAGCGGGAGGTCCGGGTCGTCTACATCGGGCGCGGCGTGTCCAGGTTCGAGGTGGTCGACGAGGCCGCGGTGACCGCCAGGTACCAGATCCCGGGCCGGGCCTACGCCGCGTTCGCCACGCTGCGCGGCGACCCGAGCGACGGCCTGCCGGGCGTGCCCGGGGTGGGGGAGAAGACCGCGGCCGCGCTGGTACGGCATTTTGGCAGCATCGATGCGATACTCGACGCGCTCGACAAAGGCCACGGCGGGTTCCCGGCCGGGAGCCGCGCGAAGGTCGCTGCGGCCCGCGGCTACCTGGAGGCCGCGGTGCCAGTGGTACTCGTCGCGACCGACGCTCCGCTGCCTCCGGCCGGCGGCCAGCTGCCCGCTGTGCCGGCTGATCCGGCCAAGCTCGCTGAGCTCGGCGAACGCTGGGGCCTCGGGTCTTCACTGAGCCGGATGACCGCCGCGCTAGCCTGACTGGCTGGCTGCGCACAGCTCAGCGCAGGTAAACCGTCTGCGCCCATTCGGGCGGCGCGGCGGCAACGCGGGACGTGTGCTCCCAGTAGCGGGATGCTGGGCCGAATATCCCCGCGATCACGCGGCAGCCGGGTGAAGCAGCGGGCCATGGGGTGACGCCGTCGGTGAGCACGACGATGACATCCGGGTGCGGTGAGGCCGAGACCGCGCGGCTGATTCCGCGCCGCAGGTCTGTTCCTCCGCCGCCGACCAGCGAGATCTCCTGCGCGTTGCAGACCTGCTGCACGGTATGGACCGCGGCATCGCAGCTGTAGACACAGATCCGGTTGCCGCGCACGCCAACGGCCCGGCTGATGCCAGCCACCTCGCTCAGCGCACTGCCCAGGTCCGTGTCGGTCACCGAGCCGGATGTGTCGACGACGACGGCGATCTGAGGCAGCGGCCAGCACAGGCTGGGCAGCACAACCGCGCCGCCCAGCGACGGGCTGCGGCGGCTTGGCCGCCGATAGGTGTAGTCGCCCGCGCCGGCCCCAGCGGCCAGGCAAGCGCGGAACGCACCGCCGAGGAGGACGCGCCACTCCTGCGAAGGCTCGCTCAGGCCCTCGGCCCAGCGTTGCCATCCTTTCGGGATCGGGCCCGGCCTGCTGTTGACGGCGTCGCGTACGCGGATCCGGATCGCCGCGACCTCGTACGGGCCGAGCGGGTGCGCGCCCGCTGCGTCGTGTTCCCAGGGCGAAGAGCCACCATGCGCCCCTGAGCCGCAGTCCAGCCAGGCCACGTCACCGCGCAACGCTCCCGGTGGCAGATCCCTGGCGTACTCCTCGAACAGATCTCGGCGCTGCAGGTGCAGCCGCGCCGGGGTCACCGCGCTGTCTGGCAGCCGCAGCTGGCGGCCGTCGGCGTCGGTCAGGCCCTGGACAAGGTCGTCGTTGATCTCGCAGTCCATGGCCAGATTCAGGCGCAGCTGCTCCCGTAGCGGGTGCTCGCTGCGCTGCAGCAGCGCCTGGGCCCGGTCATGGTGGCCACGTACCAGGTGGGAGACCTCGTGCAGCCAGACGACTGCCAGGTCGCGCACGGGGGTCGCTGCGACAAAGACAGGCGATACGTAGCAGCGCCAGTAGCGGTCCACGCCCATCGTGAGCACGGCCCCGCTGGGGACGACGGCGATTGCGTGCAGCGCGGTGGCCAGGTAAGGGCACGCGGTGACCGCGAGCTGGCGCGCGGCCAGGAGCTTGCTCATGTCCATGCCAGCAGCTTCTCCAGGGCGCCGAGACGGTCGAGCTGTGCGGGCGGCGGCCACGCCGGGTCGCGCAGCGCGGCGAGCTGCATGGCCGGGGCGGCGAGCAGGTCTGCCGGGACCGCGTCAGCGAGGCGGGCTACGACCGCCCATCCGGCTTCCCAGCGCTGCCGGGTGGTGTCGCGGCTGATCACGTCCACCACCGCCGAGAGCAACGCGTGGACAAGGTCGCCCCGCTCGGGCACGTCAAACCCGTCGGGGTCGGCGAGCACCCCCTCCGGATCGGGCAGGTCGCGGCGTTCAAGGAACGAGAGCAGTTCCAGCCCGGCGCCGTCCCCCACCGCGCCGCGCACGGCGAGCGCCACGGCGTCGGTGTCGGCGTTCGCCGCGTACCCGAAGGCCAGCAGCCGCAGTGCCATCTCCCAGGTTCGTGGTGACGGCCAGGCCCCAGCGCGGGACTTGGCCGAGGTCGGCATCCGGTGGGTGTAGTCGGGCCGCACGGTCAGGAACCCGCAGACAGCGGCACGCGCTCGCGCGACCGGGCGTTCGAGCTGGCCCGGGTCCAGCCGCGGAAGGGGGATGCACGGCCACGTCCCGCCCAGGCCGCGCACCACAACTGCCGGATCGTGGACCCAGGCTAGATGGACGAACCGGTTGGCCAGGGGTGCCGCGAGCTGCCAGCCATCGGCGGCACTGCCAGCCGGGTTGGCGGCAGCGACGATCCGGACCCCTTCGGGCAGCGGCAGGCTGCCTACCCGGCGTTCGAGGACCACACGCAGCAGTGCCGCCTGTACCGCGGGCGGGGCTGAGGACAGCTCGTCGAGAAACAGCAGGCCGTGGCCTGCGCGGTGCAGGCGCACCGCCCAGTCGGGCGGCGCCATCGCCACACCCTGAGCGGCCGGGTCCGGGCCGATGACGGGCAGCCCGGCGAAGTCCGACGGCTCGTGGACACTGCCGATCACGGTCTCCAGCGGCAGCCCCAGGCCCTCGGCCAGCGCGGCCAGCGCTGAGGATTTGCCGATGCCCGGCTCGCCCCACAGCAGCACGGGGAGGTTCGCCGCAGTGGCCAGGGCAAGCGCCTGGACGGCGGGATCGGACGCGGGCGCGGTGGCACTGACCCGGGTCAGCGCGATGAGCCGGTCGGAAATCTGAAGCTGGGTAAGGGTCATAGTCACCTGTGGTGTCGGGCGGGTTCCCCCTTTCGGGAGTGCCTGCGGTTCGGGACGGGTCTACGGGCGCTGGGCGTGTCCCGCGCCGGCGAGGCGCCGGCCAGGACCATGCGAAGCCGCAACGTGTTCTCGTGCAAGGAGCTGAGCGCCTCGCCGACGGTGCCGCCGCCGGGCAGGACGAAACTCTCGGGCGCAGCAGAAGCGTCGGCGTGTTTGCGCAGCATGTACAGGGCCTCGCCGACGCGGCCGTGCTCCATGAGCGGTTCGACGACGTCGACGACGTGCTGTCCGGTGCTGAGGTACTCGGCCGCCCGCTGGCAGGGGTTCGCCGGGCCGCCGAGGCGGGCCAGCAGCGCTTCGCGCGCCAGGTGCTGGTGGTCGACCGCCTGCCAGCGCCCGTCGAGCCGCCTCACGCGATGCAGCTGGGAGCCGCAGCGCACCAGGACCGCCGCTGACCCGGGGCCGTGCCCACACGGAGCCTCGATACCGGGCACGGTGGCGTAGAGCCATTCATCTGTCCCCTGATCGGCCCGCGCCGCACGAACGCCGGGGGCCAGCGCCGCCGCGACCAGCGGATGTACCTGGAGCGGCTGCAGCAGCCTGAACCTGAGCAGGTCCGCGTCCACCGGCCGCACCCAGGCGGCCTCAGGCACGACCGGCAGGCCGCGGCCAGCTCCTGAAGGCGCTACCTCGGCGCTGATCGCGCCGTCGGGCCCGTCGAGCCCGCGCAGCACGATCGCTCCGCCGCCGGACCGGATCACGGCTCGGCCGGCGCCCGGCAGTGTCTCGCGGACCTGACGTATCAGCAGCGGCAGGTTGACGGGAATCGTGGCCAGCCAGCGAGTCAGGCGGCCTTGCTGGTCACGGTCGGCGCGGCGCTGCCGCCCGACGGCCACATGGATACCGGCCGCGGCCCAGGCTGCCGCTGCCTGCCCGGCGTCCTGAAGGCGCGTGATCTCCCGTGCGCTGGCCACGTCCTCAAAGCCGTCAGCGCCGGTCGCATGACACAACCCGGCGCAGAGCCGGTGCAGCTGCGGGGCGCAGGCGGCGTCCCAGAACATCCGGTGCCGCCGCAGGCTGTACCGGCCGGCGGACCGGCGGCGCACGCCATCGAGCAGCGCGCGCGAAACACAGTCGTTTGAAACGCAGCCGTTTGAAACACGGCCGTTTGAAACGCAGCCGTTTGAAACGCAGCCGTTTGAAACACGGCCGTTTTCGAGGAGGATGAGCACGATCCGCTGGCCTGCGTCCAGCGCAAAGCGCGGCGTCGCCACGGCGAGTGTGAGCATCGCTCCGGCGGCCGCGTAGTCGGCCAGCGGGACCAGGAGGCCTTCGAGCAGGTGCCCGGCTCCATGCCCGCGCCGCGGCAGGTGCCAGCGCAGCAGGTCCGGGGCCAGGCTCCGCAGATCAGTCAGCAGCTGCCCGGCGACATGGGCGCCATGACGCCGCCGGACGGCATCGGGATTCAGGTGAAAGTCAACATCGGCCACGGCACAGGCGCCGCGCCAGTCACCGGCCAGCCGCCGCTGGGTGGCGGCCTCGATCATCGTGTGCGGGACACCGAAGCGGCGCGCCTCGATCGCGGCCTGCGCCCGCGTGCCGGACAGGGTCTCCGACCACTCCACCAAGCCGTTTCCCGTCATCGGGCCTTGGTGGTGACGGCGGCCTCCACTTCTATCATCAGCATGTGATCACTTTTGGGGTGTCGGAGACGATGGACATGTAGATGATGCCCGCACTCCGCCCCCCGTGCAACAGAAAGACTGGGCAGCAGGTGACTGCCGCGCAGCACTGACTACAGCACCCGCAGTGCGACCAGGCAGGTGTCGTCTTCCGGCTCGGTGGAGCCGAGCGCGCTGAGCGCGGCTGCGATAGCGTCCTCGGGGTCGCCGATGCCCTTGACCGCTACCGACAGCTCGGCCAGGCCATCGTCGAGGGAGCGGCCCCTGCGCTCGATCAGCCCGTCGCTGTACAGCAGCAGCAGGTCGCCACGTTCCAGCCGAAGGGTCGCAGCCGCATACCCCTCGGTGGCCGCACCCAGCAGGATGCCAGCCGGGCGCTCCAGCGGGCAGGCCGTCGAGCCGCGGACCAGGATCGGCGGCGGATGACCGGCCTGGGCCCAGGTGAAGGTCAGGTTCGGCGGGTCGAAGTAGCCGGCGATCACCGAGGCCGTGTGCTCGGGTGCCACGTGGCGCGCCAGGTCGTTCAGCCAGCCGACCAGCCGCTCCGGGGGCGACCCGGTGATGGCCAGGCCAGCCAGGGCCCCGCGCATTCTCGCCATGCCCGCGGCGGCGGCAAGCCCGTGCCCGGCGACGTCCCCGATAGCGATCAGCACGTGACCGCCGGGCATGTCGGCGGTGATGTACCAGTCACCACCCACCCGGCCAGCCGGGGCCGCGGGCAGGTACGTGACCATGGTGCGCAGGCCGGGCAGGTCGAAGGCCTCGTCGTGCAGAGGCAGGACAGCCCGCTGCAGCTCGACTGCCACATGGCGCTGCTGCGCCAGCTCGGCAACCAGCGTGGCCTCGGCAGCCGGCACGGCCGGAACCTCGGCAGCCTTAGGTATGGGTCGCATCTTTAGGCCTCGGTGCGCCCGGCACCAGTCAGCAAAGCCCCCGCTGGCTAGATGTGGGCGCGATCCTCCCGGGTGAGATGATCCCTATGTTAGCCAGGGGCAGGCTATGCGTGCCAATGATGCCAATGCGTGTCTATAACAGCTGGAGGACACAGTGGGAGCTGACTCGCCCGATTCGGGTCTCTACCCGCAGGAGCGTCTCGGGCAGGCAGCGGAGGCAGCGGCCGCCGCTGGCCTGTCCGCGCTGCTTCTCACGCCCGGCCCGGATCTGCGCTACCTCACCGGGTATGACGCGCACCAGCTGGAACGCCTCACCTGCCTGGTGGTGCCGGCCGCCGCTCGAGGAGGCGCCGCCAGCCGGGGGCCGCTGCTGATCGTGCCGAGGCTGGAGCTGCCAGCGGCGCAGGCGTCGCCCGCTGGCCGGCTGGGGCTGGAGATGGCCGCCTGGGACGAGACCGACGATCCTTATGCGCTCGTGGCCAAGTGGCTGGATTCTCCCAGGGCTGTCGGGCTGTCGGATCGCATGTGGGCTCTGATGGTCCTCAGGCTGCGGGACGCTCTGCCCGGCGCAGCGCAGGAACTTGCCAGCACGGCGCTGCGCGCGATGCGCATGCGCAAGACCCCGGCGGAGGTGGCAGCGCTGCGCGCGGCCGGCGACGCCATCGACCGCGTGCATGCCCGGGTACCTGGGCTGCTGCGGGCGGGCCGGACCGAGCGCGCGGTGGCGGCCGATATCGCGGACGCGATCGTCGAGGAGGGTCACGCGCGGGTGGACTTCACGATCGTGGGTTCCGGCCCGAACGCGGCCAGCCCGCACCACGAGGTGTCCGACCGGGTGCTGCGGCCCGGGGATGCCGTGGTCGTGGACATCGGCGGGACCATGCCCAGCGGCTACTGCTCCGACTGCACCAGGACCTACGTGATCGGTGCGCCGTCGGCGGAACTCGCCGCCTACTACCAGGTGCTGCAGGACGCGCAGCAGGCGGCCTGCGCCGCTGTACGGCCGGGGGTGACAGCCGAGTCTGTTGACGCTGCCGCCCGGGAGCCGATCGCCGCGGCCGGCTACGGCGAGTTCTTCGTGCACCGGACCGGCCACGGCATCGG
This sequence comes from uncultured Actinomycetota bacterium, assembly GCA_963815375.1. GTDB lineage: Bacteria > Actinomycetota > Actinomycetes > Streptosporangiales > Streptosporangiaceae > JASHPR01. The sequence goes on from CAWFGX010000004.1 coordinate 264,243, forward strand.
CCTGGAGTGCCACGAGGATCCGTACATCGTGTCCGGCAACGCCGAGCCGCTGCAGCCGGGCATGGCGTTCTCGGTCGAGCCCGGCATCTACCCGGGCCCGGACGGCGCCAGGATCGAGGACATCGTCGTGTGCACCGATCACGGGTTCGAGCGGCTGAACAACGCCCCCCGCGAACTTCGGTCCGTGCAGCCTTGATGACCCGCAGGCCAGGGCCCTCTGCTGAGCCCTGGCCTGCGGGTGGCTTACTTGAGCGCGCCAGCCGTCAGGCCGGAGATGATCCGGCGCTGGGCGAAGATAACGATCAGTGCGATCGGCACCGAGATGATCACGACGGCCGCGTCGATCAGGTTGTAGAACACCTGATTCTGGCTCTGGCCGAGGTTAACGATCGCCACCGGCGCCGTCGTGTACGCCGGTTCCTGATTGAACGACAAGGCGAAAGCGAAGTCGTTCCAGGCCAGGATGAAGGCCAGGATCGTCACTGTGAACACCCCGGGCAGTGCCACCGGCATGATCACCTTGTACAGCGCTTTGAACCGGGTGAGGCCGTCCATGATCGCCGCCTCCTCGAGTTCCTTAGGGATCTGCTGGAAGTAGCTGGTAAGCAGCCAGGTAGCCAGCGGCAGCGTGTAGATCAGGTCGACGATGATCAGGCCCTGATACGTGTTCAGGAAATGAATGTGGCTGTAGAAGATGAACAGCGGGCCGACCATGGCCAGCAGCGGAAAGAACGCGCCCAGCAGCAGGAACCCCAGGATCGGGGTCTTGCCCCGGATCTGGGTGCGGGCCAGTGCGTATCCCGCCAGCGACGCCAGGATCACCGATATCACAGTGACCGACGCCGCGATGATGATGCTGTTGAGCAGCGGCCGGACGAAGTCCTGCTGAGTCAGGACGTTGCTGTAGTTGCTGAATGTCACACCGCTGGGGAGCAGGCTGGTGGTGCCCTTGCTGATCTGGGCTGGCGTCTTCAGCGATGTGATCACGATCCAGTAGAACGGGAACAGGCTGACCACCACGAAGATCGCAAGCAGAACGAAGAACCCTGTCTTGCGTGCAGCCAGGCCGCCGTCATAACGCGAGCCTCGGCGGTTCGGGCGGGTCACGCCTGCGCGTGCTGCGCTGACCGCACTCATCGGCGGAACCTCCTGTGTGTACTGGCTGCCTGGCTCATGTCATCTGCTCCTGCGTCCGGAATACGCGCACATAGATGGCCGCGATCATCAGCGCAATTATGATCATCGAGACCGAGATCGCCCCGCCGTAACCGAAGTCGCTGTTGGTGATGAACGCCGCATAGTCGAGGTTGGCCAGGACATTGGTCGTTTCCTGTCCCCCGGGGCCTACCGGCCCGCCGTGGGTCATGATGTAGACCACGTCGAAGATCATGAACGAGGACAGCGTCCGGAAGATCATCGCGACCGCCAGAGCAGGCCGCAGCAGCGGCATGGTGATGCGCCAGAACGTCTTCCAGGCATTCGCACCGTCGATGCGCGCCGCCTCATACACGTCTGCCGGAATCACCTGCAGCCCGGCGAGCAGCACGATCGCCATGAACGGCGTGTTGCGCCAGGCGTCGGCGACCAGCAGTCCGGTCCACGCTGTCCACTGATTGCCGGTCAGCCAGTCGGTGCTGGCCCCCGGCAGGCTCAGTGTCTTGAGTATGTAGTTCACGAACCCGTTCTGCGGGTCGAACATCGTCTTCCACAGCTCGGCCGACACCACTGTGGGCACAGCCCAGGGAATGAACATGGCCGCCCGGACCACGCCGCGGCCGCGGAATGGCTTGCTCAGCGCCACCGCGATCGCGATGCCGATCACAGTCTCCAGAAACACGGACACAACCGTGAAGCCGACCGTGTGCACCAGGGCGGGTGTGAACTGCAGGTCGGGCAGCGGGTTGGTGAACAGCAGCTTGTAGTTGGAGATCCCGGCGAAGCCCCCGATCGGGGGATTCTGGTAGTCCACGTGGTGGAACGAGTTCCACACGTTGTAGATCAGCGGGTAGGCGATGATCGCTAGCAGCACGATGACCGCGGGGGCAACCAGCCAGGTCCCGAGCCTGCGGTCCTGGGATACCAGGCTAGGCCCCCGCTTGTGCCGCCGCCGCGGCGCCGGAGGCCTTGTGGAGGCCTCCAGCGCCGCGGAGCGCTCTTCCTTCGTGGTCATTCGTGCCTCAGCCCGACGCGCCGTCGGCTAGAGCCTTGACGGTCGGTGCCGCGGTCGAGAGCGCCGCGCTCGGGGTCGCCTGGCCGCTGAGCACGGAGGCGATCATGTTCTGCAGCTGGGTGGAGATCTGCGCGTAGTTCGACGCGACTGGCCGGGACACCACCGCGTTGTAGACAGCCTGCTCACCCTTGTAGTACGGCGCCTGCGCGTAGAGCGTGGAGTTGTAGGCCGACTTCACCGACGGCGGGTCGCCTGCGCTGATCGCCCGGGCATCTTGCACGCTGTCGCTGGTGAGGTACTGGATGAACTCCCAGGCCGCGGCCTTGTGGGTGCTCTTGGCGTTGATCGCGAGGTCGTCGCCGCCGAGCGAGGTCTGCGGTGTGGAGCTGGGGAACGGTATCCAGGCGGTCTTGTTCGCCACCGGCGAGCCGCTGGCTTCCGACAGCTGGTAGATGTATGGCCAGTTCAGTGCGAACGGGGCCTGCCCGGAGAGCCAGGCCGACTGCACCTGCGGCTCCTGCCACGAGGTCACCGCCGACGGGGAGATCTTGCTGGTGTGGATCGCGTCGTACATGAACGTCAGTGCCTGGACGTTGGCTGGGGTGTCAATGCCCTTCTTAAGGTCAGACAGGGTGATCTGGCCGCCGAAGCTCTGGAACGCCGTCACTGCGCCCTCGTATGTGTCGCCCTCGAATGCCAGGCCCTCCTTCAGCGACGGGTCTGCCTGCATCGCCGCCTGGGCGTCGCTGACAAGCTGGGAGGCCGACGTCGGGGGACTCTTGATCAGGTCGGTGCGGTAGTAGATGCCCTCGGCGTTGATGAACCACGGAATCGCGTAGATCCCGCCGTTGATCTGGCCGGTGGACATCTGGCCAGCGAAGAAGTTGCTGGTGCTGGGGTTGAACGAGCTGAGGTTGGCCAGCCAGCCCGCCTTCACGTCCGCCGCCGGCCAGGTCACGTCGGTGTAGACGACGTCGGGTGTGGCCGAGCCGGCCACGAAGTAGTTCTGCTCCTGCTGCTGGGCGCTGGTCGAGCTCGAGGAAAGCGGCAGCAGATTGACCGTGATGTTCGGGTGGGCCTTCTCGAAGCCGGTGATCGCCGTCTTCGTTGCCGTCCCCTCGGTGCCGAGGCCCGCTGTGGCGAACACGATGGTCTGCTTCGCGCTGGCCGAGGTACCGGAGTTCGAGCCGGTGCTTGAGCCGCTGCTGCCGCACGCGGCCATACCCAGCGCTGCGACCAGCCCTGTTGCCACCACGGCAACCGTGTTGATGTGTCTGTTCTTCGGCCACATATTCATGTGGCTACCTCCCTTTGTGCTGCTGTGTGCACTTGCGGTTACTACATCTCGATGGGTACCTGCGGCACCCGGCGTGCCGGGCGTCAGCCCGGCGTGATGATCTGGCTCAGTTCGCCAGACAGTGTGGTGATCGTTGCGTTCACGGACGCCCGCTGCATGAGCGCCTCGTGCACTGAGCTCGATATCGCGAGGCTCAGCTGGTTGTAGTCAGGTACGGCTGGCCGGGGCCTGGCCGACAGGATCGCCTGCTCGAGCGTTGGCAGGTAGGGGAATCGCTGAATCAGTGCCGGATCGGTGTAAAGCTGTGTCCATACCGGCGGCAGCGAGCTCTCGATCAGGATCTGGCGCTCGACCGGGAGGCTGGTCAGGAACTTGATGAAGGCCAGCGCCGTCCGCTGGTGCCGGGAGAACGCGCTGATCGCCAGGTTCGAGCCGCCGAGCGAGCTGGACCCTGGCCCGTCCGGGCCGGGCAGCGCCTCCACGCCGATCTTGCCAGCGACCTCGTTGCCCGGGCCGGGGGTGTTGGCCTGGCCGTAGACGTACGGCCAGTTGTTCAGGAACAGCACCTTGCCCTGCTGGAACGCGTTCTGCGACGCCAGCTCGTCGTAGTTCAGCGCGGCGGCCGGTATCCAGCCGTCGTGGAAGCCGCCGACGAGGAAGGCCAGTGCCTGGCGGGCCTGTGGTGAGTCGATGGTGACCTTGGTGCCGTCCGGCGACAGGATGCTGCCGCCTGCCGACTGGACCGCTTCGGCGAAGTTGACTGTCAGCCCCTCATAGGCGGCGAACTGGCCCGCGTATCCTTCCAGCCCGTACCGCGGAGCGACCGTCTCGGCGAGCGAGGCCAGCTGGGCCCAGGTCTGCGGGGGCGCCGCGCCGGCCTCGGACAGGATGTCGGAACGGTAGTACAGCAGCTCAGCGTTGCTGGTGAACGGGATCGCCCACAGCCGCCCGGCGTACATCGCGGTGTCGACGGCCGGGCGCAGGAAGTCTCCCAGCGGGAACTGACCGCCGTTCAGCGGGATGATCCACCCGTTCGACGCGAACTGCGCGGTCCAGATCACGTCCAGGCTCATGACGTCGTAGGCATCGCTGTGGGCCTGAAGGTTGGCCGCGAGCTGGGCGAGCTGGTCGTCGGTGTCGTTTGGCAGCTTGATCAGGGTGACCCGCTGACCTGGGTGGGCCTGGTTCCACTCACTGATCAGGCCGGGCAGGTAGGTGGTTGTGTCGAGCTGGCCTATGGCGAAGGTGATTGGCCCGATGCCGCTCATCGACGGCGCCGACCCAGCCGGCGCGGCGGCGGCACCGACCATCCCGCAGCCGCTGGCAGCCAGAATGACGGCCAGCGCGGCCAGGACAACGCGGGGCAGACGCGGTGACATGCGCATCCCAGCCCCTTTCGTCGTCAGCCTCGGCAGTTCCCCCGAACGCTGCGCTCCTTGCGGGGCGCCGGCACTAGCCTCACGGATACATGCGTGTTATATACCTCTGTTAGGTATCGGTCAACGAAAGTTACATATATGTTGCGCGCGACCGCCTTGCCGTACGAACAACCGGTGCGTTACCGCCCAGCGTGTGCCACGATGTCGCTGAGGCCCGAGAGCGGGCCAAACGTCATGCCTGAGGGGGCTGCGCCGTGCGCCTGCCACTGCTAGCGCTGCTGGCCAAGGAGCCAGCTCACGGTTATCAGCTTAAGACCCTACTGGAACGGACGTTTGGGGAAGCGTACCCTTCGCCCAACATCGGTCAGATCTACGTGACGCTGCAGCGCCTGTCCAAGGACGGGCTGGTGAACTGCCAAGACGTTGTGCAGACCTCCCGGCCCACCAAGCGGGTCTACGAGCTGACTCCAGCTGGGCGCGACGCCCTCGCCACATGGCTCGACGAGCCGAGCGACGGGCCGCGGATTCGTGATGATTTCTTTATGAAGCTAGCGCTTGGACCGCTGGCGGGGGCCTCCGACCGGATGACCCTGATCAACAGGCAGCGGCGGCATTACCTGAACCTGATGCGCGGCCTGTCCGGGATGGCGCAGGAGCCGGGCTACGGTAAGATCCCGCGGTTGCTGATCGAGGGCGCGATGCTGCACCTGCAGGCTGACCTTGACTGGCTGGAGCGCTGCCAGCAGGAGCTGATGTGACCGCCCCTGCCGACGTGCTGCTGCGGACCGTCGGCCTGATCAAGGTCTTCGATGGCGACGGCGTCAAGGTGCATGCCCTGCGCGGGGTTGACCTGTCGCTGGCTACCGGTGAGTTCGTCGCTGTGATGGGCCCGTCGGGGTCGGGAAAGTCGACCCTGCTGCACACCGTCGGCGGGCTGGAGCCAGCCACCCGCGGCGAGATCTGGCTCGACGGGCGCCGGGTCGACGGGCTCAGCCAGGCACAGTGGGCGATACTGCGGCGGCGCTCGATCGGCTTCGTCTTCCAGACCTTCAACCTGGTGTCGAGCATGAACGTGGCCGACAACGTGGAGCTGGCGGCGCTGCTGGGCGGTGCGACCAGGCACGAGGCCAGGCAGCGCCGCGAGGAGCTGCTGGCCGAGCTGGGCCTGTCGGCCAAGGCAGGCGCGGCCCCGACCAGGCTTTCCGGCGGCGAGCAGCAGCGGGTTGCCGTTGCCCGGGCGCTGGCAAGCCGCCCCCGGCTGCTGCTCGCCGACGAGCCGACCGGCAACCTGGACAGCTCGAACTCAGCCGACGTGCTGCGCCTGCTCGGCCGGTTCCACCGCCGGGGCCAGGCCATCCTGCTGGTCACCCACGATGCCCGCGCCGCCAGCATGGCCGACCGGGTGATCAGCCTGTTCGACGGCATGGTCGCGGACGACGCCGAGGTCCGGCCACCGCTCGGGGTGCCGCCGGCCGCCGCTCGCGTGCTCCGGCTCAGCGGATGACCGCTCCGTGATCACAATGCGCGCCGCTGGCCGCTGGATCAGCGCCGACCTGGCCGCGCGCCGCGGCCAGGTGCTGGTCGTGATGGCGGTGATCGCCGGGGTCGTAGCGTCGCTGCTGCTGTCAGCCACCGTGCTCGCGGGCGCGACCAACCCGTGGCAGGGACTGTTCGCGCAGACCCGCGGGGCTCAGATCTGGATGCGGCTTGCTCCGGGCACTGACGTCCGGGGGCTCCGGCGGATCGGCGGCGTGACCGCGGTGGCTGGGCCGTATGAGACGGCCGTGGCGACGCTGTCCCAGGGCCCGCTGCAGTCGCCAGTCCAGTTGCGGGCGATGACGCCGGCCGAGCCGGCAGTCGGCCGGCTGCTCGTACGCCAGGGCAGCTGGCTCAGCACCGCCGCGCCGAACGGTGTGGTGGTCGAGGCGTCGTTCGCGCAGGCCCTGCACCTGGCGGTCGGCGCCCGCCTGACGCTGGACGGCATCGACGGCAGCTCGGTGCGGGTCCGGGTGATCGGCATCGCCGACACTTCCGACCAGGGCTTCTATCCCGACCAGACGCCCGGGCTGATCTGGGCAACCCGCGGTGTGCTTGGCCGGGTGGAGCCGGTTCCCGGGCACACCGAGAAGCTGGTAGGCCTGCGCCTGGCCGACCCGGCCCAGACCGGGCTCGTCGTCCAGCAGGCGGTGACCCAGCTTGGCAGCAGCAGCGTGCTCAGCGTTTCCACCTGGACACAGGTGGAACAGTCGATGGCTCGTGGCGACCCGCTGCTCGGCCTGCTGCTGGCGCTGTTCGGCTTAATCGCGCTTGGGGCTGCCGTTCTCGCGATCGCGAACGCGACGGCTGGGCGGGTGCTGGTCCAGCTGCAGGAGCTGGCCACGCTGAAAATGCTGGGCTTCACTCCACGCCAGGTCATGGGCGTGGTCCTGGCCGAGCAGGCGGCCATCGGCGTGGCCGGGACCGCGATCGGGCTGGCGGCGGCCCGGGAGCTGACGATCCCTCTGCTGCAGGGACTCCCGGCCGGGGTGCTGCCAGCGGTGGCGCCACCCCCCGCCGCCTGGGCAGCGCTGATCGGCAGCGGCACCGAGCTGGCCGTTGTGATTGCCGCGGCCATTCCCGGATGGCGGGCAGCCCGGGTGCGTCCGGTCGCCACAGCGGCACGCCCGCAGCCAACCGGGCACCTGTCCTGGCTGACCCGCGCGGCGCTGCTGCCGCGCTTCCCGCTCGCGGTCGTGCTCGGCGCGCGGGCGGCCTTCCTCCGGCGGCTGCCCGCAGCGCTGACCGTAGGTGCGCTCGCTGTGACGATGACGATGATCACGATCGGGCTGGGGTTCGTGTCCACGGTCGATGATGTCCAGGGCAACCCGGCCAGCATCGGGCTGGCCGCGGCGCTGACCGTCAGCCCGGGCGAGCTGAGCGACGCCGCGGCCCGGTCGATCGTGTACTCCGACCGGCAGGCCGCGGCCGTCTATCCCTCTGTCGAGGTCAGCGCGCTGCTTCCGGGGGACACCACGACGATCACGACGCTCGGCATGGGCACGTCGGCGCGGCCGTTCCCGTTCGACGTGGCTGCAGGCCGCCTCTACACCGCGCCCGGCGAGGCCGTGGCCAGCCAGGGACTGCTCAGCGTGCTGCACCTGCAGCTAGGGGACTACATCCGGATGCCGATCGGCGGCGTCCCGGTGATCTTCCACATCGTCGGGCGGATCATCGAACCGGAATATGACGGCCAGGTGCTGGCGTACGGGCTCGATACGCTGGGCCAGGCCGGCGCGGCGATGCCGCCGGTTTCCTACAGCCTGGTACTGCGTCACGGCATCATCGCGGACGCGGCCCGCGCGCACCTGCTGCGCGGGCCCGGATCCGGCCTGGACGTGTCCGTCGCCAGCGATCCAGCTGACCAGCTGGGCATCGTGCGGGCGATGCTGAGCGGCCTCATCGCCATCCTCGGCCTGATCGGCCTTACCAGTCTGCTCACCGCCTCCGCCGTAGGCCTGCGCGACCACCTGCGCGACGTCGGCGTGCTGCGGGCCATGGGCCTCACCCCGTCGCAGCTGATGACGACGCTGGTGACCAGTACGACCGTGCTGGCGCTCACCGGTGTCGCGGCAGGCACGGCTGCAGGCGAAGCCCTCGCCACACGCCTGATCAACGCTGGGGCCCAGGCCTACGGGATCGGGGCTGGCATCGGCCGGCCGCCGTCGGTGGCCGGGATCACGGTGGCGGTAGCCGTAGCGGTAGCCGCGGCATCCGCCGCCGCGATCCTGCCGGCCCGCCGCGCAGTCCGGGCCCGGCTGGCGGCGGTGCTAGGCGCCTAGGCGGCCGGCGGCTCAGAACTCGTGCCGGCCTGCTGCTACCTCGGAGTTTTGGCTGCTTTGGCCGCTGCCGATCGCCAGCGCGGTGTCCGGGTCGAAGAACTGCATCCGGGAGGTGTCGACGGCGAGCTCGATCGGCTGGCCGGGTGTCACCGGGCTGCGCGCGGCAACCCGCGCGGTCCACAGCGACTTGCCGCCGGTCAGCGGGATCGCCGCGTCCTCGTCGTCCCTGACGGCCTTGCTGATGCTGGCGTGCTCAACCTCGGGTGCGTCGATCGTGAACAGGACGTGGATCTCGCTGCCGAGGTTTTCGGTCACGCCGGCCGTGGCCTGCATCCGGGCCCAGCTGGGGTCGCCGAGGCTGGCGTCCTCGAAGTCAGACGGCCTGATGCCGAGGATCAGGTCGCGGTCGAAGTAGCTGTCCAGGCCCGGACGGGCCGCGAGCAAGGCGGGTGACACCGGCAGCCGGTAGCCGCCGAACGCGACAGCGGGCGAGCCGTCGCGGACCAGCCTGGCGGTGACGAAGTTCATCGCCGGCGAGCCGATGAACCCGGCAACGAACAGGTTCACCGGGTCGTTGTAGAGATTCTGCGGCGTGCCTACCTGTTGCAGCTTCCCGTCCCGCAGCACGGTGACCCGCTGCCCCAGCGTCATCGCCTCCACCTGGTCATGGGTCACGTACACCGTGGTGACGCCGAGCCGGTCATGCAGCTGTGACAGCGAGGCGCGCATCGAGACTCGCAGCTTGGCGTCCAGGTTGGACAGTGGTTCGTCCATGAGGAACGCCTGCGGCTCCCGGACAATGGCGCGCCCCATCGCCACCCGCTGGCGCTGGCCACCGGACAGCTCGCTCGGCTTGCGCTGCAGCATCTCGTTCAGGCCGAGCATCCGGGCCACGTCGGCGACCCGCTGCTTGATCTCGGGCTTGGGCGTCTTGCGCTGCTGGAGCCCGAACGCCAGGTTCTGCCAGACAGTCATGTGCGGGTACAGCGCGTAGTTCTGGAAGACCATCGCGATGTCCCGGTCCTTCGGCGGAAGGTGGTTGACGACCCGGCCGCCAATGGAGATGGTCCCCGAGGTGATCTCGTCCAGGCCCGCGATCGACCTCAGCGCGGTGGACTTGCCGCACCCCGACGGCCCGACGAACACCATGAACTCGCCGTCGGCGATGTCCAGGCTGAGCCCGTCCACCGCCCGCACCCCGCCGGGATAGACCTTGTCGACGTGGTCCAGAACGATCTGCGCCATGCGTTACTCCCACCAGTGGTGTATGGAGCTCAGTGCTTGCTGAAGCTCAGTACTCTCGGCTTGACTCTTACGGGACAGTATCGGCGTGATTTCCCGGATGTTAAGGCAGCTTCCGCTTGTGTTACGAGAGCGTAAATACCGATATCTGAACGTTACCTAACGACGCCCGGGGCAGGTGGGGCTACCGTGGCCGGGTGGAAGAGACCGACCGCGCGATCGTCGCCCTGCTGTGCCGCGACGGCAGGATGAGTTTCACCGAGCTGGCCCGGCGCACTGGCCTGTCGGTCTCGGCAGCGCAGCAGCGGGTGCGCCGGCTGGAACGGCGCGGCGTCATTCGCGGGTACACGGCGGTGATCAACCCGGACGACGCTGGGCTGCCGCTGACCGCGTTCATCTCCATCAAGCCGTTCGACCCGTCGTCGCCGGACGACTCACCGCAGCGGCTCGCGCATCTGGGGGCGATCGAGGCCTGCCATAGCGTGGCCGGGGACGAGAACTACATCCTCAAGGTGCGGGTGGGCTCCCCGGCGCAGCTCGAGGACCTGCTGCAGGAGATCAGGTCAGCGGCTAACGTCGCCACACGGACCACGATCGTGCTCAGCACTCCCTACGAAAACCGGCCTCCGGAGCTCTGACACGTCCTGGCCTACGACACCTCTGGGAGCACGCGCAGCCGCCGGATCGCGGTTAGCGCCTCACCGGCCGCGATCACCGCGGTCGCCTGATGCGCCTCGCCAGCCGCTGCCAGATCAGCCGCTGCCAGATCATCCGCGTCCACCGCCACTATCGTCGCGCCGCGTAGCAGGGCAAGGTCGATGAGGGCGGTGTAGGACAGGCCGTCACCGGCCGGGGGACCGGCCAGGACGACGTCCGTCTCGCCGATCCCTGCCTCGGCCTCGTGCTTGCCGAGGAGGCTGAGCATGTCCCTGTGGCTGACCGGTACTGGGGAGAGCGTTCCGGCGCCGGCGCGCGAGTACGGGAGCAGCGCCATGTCTCCGGGCCGCCCGCAGTGGGCCGGCAGTGTGCCCATGTGCAGCATCGCGCCGAACTGGACTGTGCCGGGCGCCTCGCCAAATGAGATCACCTGGCGGACCAGGGAAAGCTCGGCAGCGGCCTGCGCGGCCCCCTCCAGTGGCGGCCCGGTCAGCAGCAGCCGCGCGCCACAGTCACCGAGCTGACTGGCGATCTCCGCGGCCGTCAGCCCGGGGGCGACCGGTGAGGGCACGCCTCCCGCTGCTCGTATCGCGTGCGCGGCCAGTACATAGCAGGCCGCGTCGGGCACGTGAACGCCGACGGCGTCCCCGGGCTGCAGGCCGCGCCAGGCCAGCCCGGCCGCTGCTGCCTGCACGGTCGAGGCGAGCTCGGCATAGCAGACTGACCCGGCGAGGCCGCCGACCAGTGCCGGGCGCTGACCGCGGGATGGCGCGGTAGCCAGCAGCTTCTGCGTGACCGTTACCGCGCTGTCCGGCGCCTGCATGTCCACCGGCTGGCTACCTCCTGTTCCGTCAGCGGGGCCCCCGCTGAAGCCCGCCGAAGCTTACCGAAGGCTAAGCCAGCCGGTGACGTTCGGCTTACGGAGCGTGACAGGCCTGCAAGGTTACCCGGGCCTGTGAGCGCTGCCTGCCGAAGGCCGGCCAGCCCCCTCCTGGTGGCCGGAGCATCGGCAGGCTCACGCCCCTTCTGGAAGACCACGCTAGACGCGCACTCGCGAATGCACATGCACAGAACGAACCATCTGCATGTGCATTTGACGGTTCACAAGGTATGTACATCCTGCGCCAAAGGGCCGCCTCCAAGCGGCCCGGAGGCGCAAAGCAAACTCTGCGCCCTAAGGCGGCCCGGAGGCGCAAGGCTAATAAAGCTAATGCTGGCCGTGCTGCGTGGCCCAGGCTGCTACCTGGGCCCGCGAGCTGAATCCCAGCTTGGCGAGGATGTTGGCCACGTGGCGGGCTGCGGTCGCCGGGCTGATCACCAGCTCGTCGGCGATCCCGCGGTTGGACAGGCCGCGTGCGATCAGGTCAGCGATCTGAAGTTCCCGCGCGGTCAGCGGTCCCGTGGTGGCGGATCGCGGTGCCACCGCGTCGGCTGCGGGAACGCCGGGCTCGGGAGGAGCGCCGTAGCCCGCGGAAGTCGCGAGATGGAACGCCTCCACCGGGCTCATATCCTGGCCGGCCGCGTACAAGGAGGTGGTGACGTCGGAACCCAGCTTGCGGCGCGCGAGGCTGAGCAGGTCCTCGAGGGCGGCCCGGCCCGACCCAGGTTCATGGCCGATCGCGCGGCGCAGCGCCAGCGCCGCCCCGGCGAGATGCAGCGACCCGGCGAAGTCGCCGCTAGCGGCGGCTAGCGCTGCGAACGCCTCCAGGCCCCTGGCGATCGCCAGCCGCTGCCCGGTAGCGAGGCTGAGCCGGAGGCACTCGGTCATGCTGGAGCAGGCCAGGGCCAGGTCACCCTGGGCCAGGGCGACCGAGCCGATGCCAGCCAGTGACCGTGAGATATCGGGCCTGGCGTCTACCTCGCGGTAGACCGCCAGCGCGTCCCGGAAGTGGCGGAGCGCGGCAGTGTGATCACCGCGCGCCGCCGCCAGGCGGCCCAGGCCGTACCGGGTCTGCGCCGCGCCCCACCTGTTGTTCTCCCGAAGTACGTCCAGGGCGCTGTAGAAGACTCGCTGCGCCTCGTCGAGGATGCCCTGACGGGCGATGATCGTGGCTTTGGCGGCCAGCGACAGGCCCTCGTCCCATATGTCGGCATCGGCTCGTCCTGCCTGCGCTGCCTCTTCGGCGCGGGCCAGCGCCTCCGGAAGACGGCCGGCCCGCATGCTGACCAGCGCTAGAACCCGCAGCGGGCTCGCCAGGCCTGCGCTGCGCAGTTCCCGGAGGAGATCCACGGCGGCCTGGGCGTTGTCGCGCGCGGTCGTGTAGTCCTGCTGCTCGAAGGCCAGCTCTGCGCGAACTCCCAGGGCCCGGGCGCGGACCGGCGGCGAGACGTCGCCGTCCAGTCTCAGGAAGCGGTCAACCCAGCCGACTCCCTCGGCGATGTCCCCGTGCACCACCCAGGGGCTGCGCAGCGCGAAACTCAGCCGCAGGCCCTCCTCGGCGTCTCCCTGCTCGACGCAGAACGAGAGCGCGGTCCGGAGATTGTCGCGCTCGGCCCAGGCCTTGCGGTACAGGGAGACCCGCTCCGGCCACCCCGGGTCACCCCGCCCGAAGGCCCGGGCGACGATGGCCTCCACCAGACCCAACTGGTAGTCGCGATGCCGCTGGCGCATGACCAGTTCCTCGCCGGCGGCGGCCAGCCGGTCGGCGGCGTACTCCTTGATGGTGTCGAGCAGCCGGTACCGCGCGTCACCCTCTACCTCTGTGTCGAGCGTCACCAGCGACTTGTCGATGAGCGTCGACAGCAGGTCGAGTACCCGGCCAGCCGGGATCGCCTCGTCGGCGCAGACCTGCTCGGCCATCTCCAGGTTCCATCCGGAGAACACCGCGAGCCTGCGCAGCAGGACTTGCTCCGGCTCGGTCAGCAGTTCGTAGCTCCAGTCGACCGTGGCCCGCAGGGTCTGCTGCCGCACTGGGGCGGTGCGGTTCCCGGTGGCGAGCAGCTGGAACCGGTCGCCGACCCGCGCTGCGATCTGCTCGACCGACAGCGCGCCGACGCGCGCGGCGGCCAGCTCGATCGCCAGCGGGATGCCGTCCAGGGTCCGGCACAGCCGTACAACTGCCGCTGTGTTGGTGGCATCCAGCACGAACCCCGGGCGCGCTGCGGCGGCCCGGTCGGCGAACAGCCGTATCGCCTCGTGCCGAGCCAGCTCCCCGGGGGCGATCTCGCCGGCGGGGCCGGGCAGCTCGAGCGGCGGCACGCGCCACACAGTCTCGCCAAGCACGCGCAGCGGCTCCCGGCTGGTCGCGATCACGCGGAGTCCGGGGCAGGCAGCCATGAGCTGCTGGACCAGGGCAGCGCAGGCGTCGACGACGTGCTCGCAGGTGTCGAGGATCAGCAGCAGCCGACGCGGCCGCAGTGCCTCGGCGAGGGTCTCGGCGAGCGGCCAGCCGGATTCCTCCACGACCCCCAGCATCGCTGCGACCCGGGCCGGGACCAGGGACGGGTCGCGGGTGTCGCCGAGCTCGGCGAGCCAGGCTCCGTCCGGGAAACCGGGGACGACGTCGCAGGCAAGCCGCAGCGCGAGCCGGGTCTTGCCAATGCCACCAGGACCGCACAACGTCAGCGCGCGGACGTCACTAAGCAGCCTGCCTAGCTCCTCCAGGTCACGCTGGCGGCCGATGAAGCTGTTGGGCTCCGCGGGCAGGTTGCCATCGCTGATGACGGTCTGGGCGGTCATAGTCCTTGTCGGAACGTCGTCTTGCTGCTCATCGCCAGTTTCTCACTTAGCCGGCGTTTCTGCCGCAAAGCGTGCGGTGGGCATTTCCGGCCAGGCCGCCGAAATTCCGTGCCACCGCCGTTAGTCGCTGCCGTCATTCAGTGGCGATCCTGACCGCCACAGGGTCGGTGTAGCGGGCCCGCCCGAAGTACATGACCTTCACCAGCGCCCACCAGTGCTGCCCCGGGCGCGCACCGGCCGGCGGCGTCACCCTGAACGCGAGCGTGACCTCGCAGCCGGCGTCCGCGGCGAAGGCCTGGGTCCACGGCCGCGCCCCTGGCCAGCTGCCGAATGGTGAGACCACTTGCGCCTCGCCACGGATCTGCGACGCGGTCGCGTTGCGCAGCGTCGCCGTGATCTCACCGTGCCCGCCCGGCCGCAGCAGCAGTTCACGGGTCGGCAGCTCCAGGTCCACTTCGGCAGCGAGCAGAGCCTGGTCGGCCTGGTACAGCGGGACGAGCTCGTCGAGCGGGAGGTCCAGGGCGGGCGGCGCGGGCTCGCCGACACTGACCAGCACCGCGTCCTCAAATACCTGCCCGTCATCCAGGGCTGTCCGCGCCGCGACGAAGCGGCGCCCGGCTGCCGTCCCCGGCTGGGCCGTGGCCGTCAGGTCCCACCTGGCGTGGCCGCGGGGACCCAGGTCGTACTCCAGCGGCCCAGCTGGGTCCAGCGCGAGGCCGCCGCCGTCCAGCCAGACGGTTCCCGAGGCAGGCGCCGGGCCGCAGGCCACGGTCAGCCGCAGAGCCGCCGCTGCGCCCGGGCCTGCCAGAGCTGTGCGCGCTGGCGAGAGGTGCACAGCGACCGGCAGGTTCCCGGCCGGGGCCGGGCCCTTGCCGTGCAGCCAGTACCGGGTGAACACCGGCTGCGCGGGCTCGCCGAGAGCGGGGGACTGGGCAGCCGGCGCGGGGGACTGGGCAGCTGGTTCCCCGGGAGTCAGCACCATCGTGACCGTGCCAGCGGGCGGCAGGCTGGCCATCGCGGCACCCGCCTCCACCGGCAGCAAAGGGCCACCGGGCTCCTCCGTCAGGCTGGCAGCGGATGCGGCGACGATGCCGGGCCACAGGCGCACCGACACAAGCGTGGCCGCTGCGCCGCCGGAGATGTCACGCAGCCGCACGGTTACCCCGTCGCCCGGGCTTGGCTGATCCGTCGGGTCAAGCGGGTTGCCGCGCGGCTTGAGCGCCGAGACCAGCGCGGTGGCAGGCTCGGCGGCAGCAAGGCTCCCAGTGGCTGGCAGCGGGCCGTCGTGCAGCCCCGTCACGCAGCCCAGCAGGTCGCGGTTGTAATCCTGGCCCGCGGCCGGGAACCGGGCACTGCGCCAGTCACCAGGCCCGGCAGCCAGCGCGTACTCGAAGGTGTGGCTCCAGTGCTGCCAGGCGAAGCTGCTGCCATCTGGCGTAGCGCGCCGGTCGCCGTCGATCCACACCCCGCACGGCCAGGCGCTGCATGACCGCATCAGCGAGATGCTCAGCGTCCCGTCGGCGGAGACCAGGCTGCTGGGCGTGCCGCGGTTCAGCAGCGCGACCGAGTGGCCTGCCAGGTCGGCGCGGTCTGCGGCTTCGCTCGCGTTGCTCACGGGGACGGCATCGATCTCGGCGTCGGCGAGGTCCGCGGCGAGCGCGGTGATCGCCTCGGGGAGATCGGCGCCGGTCACGATCAGGACCGGGAGGTCGCGGGGGCCGCGCAGGTCAGTGCCTGGCGCGAACGCCTCGCCGGCGGTACGGGTAGCCGGCACCCAGAGCCTGGCCGCGCCGGCTTCCGTCAGCAGGCGTTCCAGTGCCGCGGTGGCTTCCGGGCCGGCCGCAGCCAGGACGTCGGCGGTGAACGGGTTCTGCGCCGGGCCGCCGAGCGCGATCCGGACGTCAGGCAGGTTCGAGTCCACGTCGATCGCGCCGTACCGGGGCCCGCCAGGCCGCGAGCAGGTCGCCGTGACCCCTGCCCGTGCGAGGGCCACCATGAGCTCGCGGACTGGCTGCCTGGAAGCGTTCAGGATCTCGGGTGTGATGACCTCGGCTACGCCGATCGCGCGCATTCGCGGCCCGCCCTCGCCGCGCAAAGCGACCCGGGCCGTGGAGCCGACGCCGAACCACTCGTGCGCGGGGTTGTCGAGGGTGAACTCGTGCTCGGCGACGTCGGTGTCGGCCGAGCCAGGCGGGCGCCCGATGACGGCCAGGGCGGTCTGGTAAACCGGCAGCCCGCCGGGCACATGGGCCGGGAACCGCGCCCGCAGCAGCCGGTCCTGGCCTATTGAGCCGTCGACGTGGGTGCGGAACTCGACCCGGCTCGCGCCATCCCACAGCAGCGTCTCCTGGGTGACCCGGAGATCGTCCATCTCGAACGTAGCCACGAGGCGGGAGCCGATGGGGGAGCGCTCCGCACGGACCCGCGCGGACAGCGCGGCCGAGCCCCGGCCAGGACCTTTAGGTGACAGCAGCCACGGACCCTCGCCCCAGCGCGGGTGGCCGGGGTACTCCTCCTGGACCACCAGTTCGTTGCCGGGGCCCGCCAGCAGTTCGGTGCCGGAGCGCTTGTCCAGGATCCGGGTGATCGTGCCGCCCCGGGCCGGGTCGGCCTCGACCAGGAACGCCTCGTTCTCGATGCGGGCGGGTTCGCCTTCTCCGGGCCCGTCCGGCTCCCAGCTGCCGTTCAGGAGGTTGGACCAGCCGGGCTGTGGCGTTACCAGGAAGGTCTGGCAGCCGAGGCCAGGGATCTCGCCGGCCCGGAAGGTCAGTGTCACGCTGTCCAGGGTGCCGTCGGGATGCCGGGTGGCGCCCTCGGCCAAGGCCGGCAGGATCGCCCCATCGGCGGCCTGCACCAGGGCCTGCCGGGCGCCGGCCTCAGGGAAGTCCACGGTGACCGTGACAAGGCCAGACCGCGGGAGCGAGAGCGTGTTGAACACCACGACCGTGCGCGGGGCGGGGACAGGCAGTCGGCCAGCACCGGGCGCCAGCGGCTGACCCGTGCTGGCCACAGTCGCGGTATTCACCAGCGCGGCGAGGTAAGCGGTCGCGTCGCGGCGGGCAGCGTCGCCGCGCTCCCAGGCCTCCTGCCAGCCTGCCAGCAGGTCCAGGTAGGTCTGGTCGCCCTCGGTGCCGGTGATCGCGTCGTGGTGGGCGCCGAACACCAGCTCACGCCACGCCTTGTCGAGCGAGGCCGCCGGGTATGGGGCCCCGGCCAGCCAGGCCAGCGTGGCCAGCCGCTCGCCGTCCTCAACGGCGTTCTCGGCAGCGCGCTGGGCCTGCTTGGTGTCGATGTACGACACGTCCTTGCCGGTGTAGACCGGGTTCATGTCCCTGGTCTGCGGCGTCATCCACACGTCGCGCTCCGCCGCGTCCTTGCGCACAGCGGCAAAGAACTCCGACGTCGTGGCGGTGACGAACCGCGGCCAGACGTAGCGGGCGTTCCAGTCCCGGTGTATCGCGGTTACCCAGCGGGACGGGATGACGTGGTCGGCACCGACCGGCAGCAGCACGTTGCGGGTGGCGGCCACCGGGGCGAGCTGGCGGAACTGCTCGAGGGCAGCCTGCTCGGCCGCTTCGAGGCTGCCCGCCTGGTGCGTCACCCAGCCTGCCCCGTAATGGTTGGCCATGTAGCTGGTGAGCAGGCTGCCCCCGTCCGGGGACAGCCACTCGAACTCGGCGGGGAACTGCATCCGCGTGTTGTCGCCGACCGTGCGCTGGGGGCCCCACTGGTGGAACGGGCCGCGCGCCCAGCCCGACTCGGACAGGCCAGCGGCGGCCATCAGGCCCGGGTAGGCCGGGTCGTGCCCGAACGCGTCCAGCATCCAGGACACGGCCGGGTCGGCGCCGAGCACTTCCCGCTGGAAGGCAAGGCCGTAGACGGCGTTCCGGATCGTGGACTCGGCACTGGTCAGGTTGGTGTTCGGCTCGTTGTAGCTGCCGCCGACGATCTCGATCCGGCCCGACCTGATGAACGCAAGCAGGTCCTCGCGGTCCTCGGGATGCGCGTCGAAGTGCGGCTTGAGGTAGTCGATCTCGGCCAGCACGAACTTGTAGTCGGGGTCCCGCCTGGCCTCATCTAGATGCAGCCTGACCAGCTCGAAAGCGGTCCGGGCGTCTGGCACGCTGCCGTCGGGGTCGGGCAGGAAGATCCTGCTCTCGGTGAACTGCCCCTGGGTGCTCCACCACACCGGGTCGTAGTGGAAGTGGCTGACCATCCACATCGTCCAGCCCGGCTCGGCGACGGTGATGGTGGCCGCCTGCTGCACCCTCGCCCCCGGGCCACCGTCTGCAGCGGGCTCGGCGATCACGGTCACCGGCAGCGGGGCCCCCGGGGAGTGCGGCGCCGCCACCTCGACGCCGACCTCCACGTCTCGCTGCTCGCCGGGCCCAGGGCTGACAGCGCTGGCCGGCTGCGGGGTCGTTACCACTGCACCTTCGACGCGGACGGTGAGCGGGGTGCCCGCGGTGTCGTTACCGGCTGCGTCAGCCGCGAGCGTGACCCGGACGATCGCGAGCGGCCGCGCCGCCGTTCCGCCATAAAGACCCGTGGAGGTTACGTCCGCGATGCGCATACCTCATCGTCGCACGGGATCACTCGTACGCCTTCGTCACGCTTACCTGCGTCATCGCTGAGGCCGGCGCGCCGCTGGGCGCGTACGAGGCCGTCCATGTGGGTGCGGTCTCGTCTGGCTGGCCGTAGACGCCGCCGCCGGGGCACCCGTAGATCTCGTTCTTCCCGCCGAGCGTTCCGCCGGTGCCCGTAATCGTCTGGCACTGCTGGCCGTTGGCGAGCACGAGCAGCCACGGGATGATCGGTGATCCGGCTGCCGTGGCCGGGGCCGGAAGCTGTGCGGTCAGCTTGATGACGACCACGGAGTCGGGACTGGCCGGGTTTGGGCACGCGACTTCGGTGGCACCCGAGGCCGAATCGGAGAAGCAGGGATCGTACAGGCTGTTGCCCACCGTGCACCGGTAAGCCCCGGCGGCGGTCGTGGCGGACGACGTCGAGAAGCAGGACCCGCTCTGGGTGGCGGCCGCGGAGATGCCACTGGCGAGCGTTCCCGGGCCGGCCCAGGGCGTATAGCTGATGACCTGGGTTCCTGTCGGCTGCGCGGGCGGGGAGGACGGCGAGGCCGTGCGCTCAGAGGGCGCAGCCGTTGCCGTCGGTGAGGATACGTGCGGCGCCGGGTGGCTGGACGTCGAGGCGCCGCCGCAGGCCGCCAGGCCCAGGGCGAGAACTGCGCCTCCGGCCAGCAGGCAAAGTCTGTTCACTGTGTGCTCCCGCACGAGAGGTGATGTGGAGAGGGCTGCCCCCGGACAGCGACGACGAACCACACCGCCGCCAGGTTGCATTGTGGCCCGGCTCGGCGGCCGCGCCGGGCCTGACAGTGGACGAATTCCTGCCCAACGGCTGTAAGGCCTTGTCAGAAGAGATGTTTCGAGCGTATCGTTTCGAAACATGTCTTCCGAAGAAGAGCCGGAGCGTCCTCAGCTTCAGATAACCGACCCGAAGACGATGCGGGCTCTGGCACACCCGCTGCGGGTCGCGCTGATCGAGGCCATCGGCATGGCCGAAGGCCAGACGCTGACAGCCACACAGGCCAGCGAGCTGCTCGGCGAGTCGCCGGCCAACTGCGCGTTCCACCTGCGCACGCTGGCGAAGTACGGGTTCGTCGAAGAGGCCGGTGGCGGGCGCGGCCGGGAGCGGCCGTGGCGGCGGCGTTACAGCACCTTCGGGTTCACCCCGCCCTGGAAGACCCAGGAGAGCAGGCTGGCCATCGAAGCAGTGGGGTCGGTGTGGCTCAACCGGTGGCTGGACCGGCTGCGGGACCGGCTGATGCGGATGGTGAACCACCCGGCAGAGTGGCAGGCCGCGGCGATCGCGTCCCAGTGGACCCTGTACCTGACCGCGCAGGAGGCCACGGACCTCGACCAGGCCCTGCGCGAGCCGCTCAAGGCCTTTCAGGACCGGCTGGACGACCCGTCGCAACGGCCGGCCGGCAGCCTGCCGTACGAGGTACTGCTGTTCGGCTACCCGCTCACCGACCCACCTGCGGAGGGCTGACCATGCACCGCCTGCTGCGCCACCGCGACGCCAGGATCTACCTCGGGGGCCAGAGCCTGTCGGTCGTCGGCGACAGCGCCCTGTGGCTGGCGATGGGGATCTGGGTGAAGATCCTCACCGGCAGCAACAGCGCTGCCGGGCTGACGTTCTTCGCGTTTGTGTGCGGATGCCTGACGGCGCCGGCGTCGGGGGCGTTTGCGGACCGGGTCCGGCGCCGGCCGCTGCTGATCGCCGTGAACCTCGGGGCGGCAGCGCTCGTGTGCCTGCTGCTGCTGGTAGCTGGCCGCGGCCAGGTCTGGCTGATCTACCTGGTCATGTTCTGCTATGGGGTCGCCAACACGCTGATCACGTCGGCGCAGACAGCGCTGCTCCCCGCTCTGGTCCCGGGCGACCTTCTGGGCGACGCCAACTCCGCGTTGCAGATGGCGTCGCAGGGGCTGCGCGTGGTCACCCCGCTGCTCGGGGCCGGCCTGCTCGCGCTGGCTGGCCCGCGCCCGGTGATCGGGCTGGACGCGGGCACGTTCCTGGTCGCCGCTGGCACCGTGCTCGCGCTCCGGCTCCGCGAGCCGCGGCCAGCGGCCACGGAGGCTACTCGCTGGCGCGCCGAGGTCAGCGCCGGGATGCGGCACGTCCTGGTCACCGGGGCGCTGCGGCGGCCACTGATCGCGTGCCTGATCGCGGCAACGGTGTTCGGCTTCTTCGAGACCGTTCCGTTCGCAGTTGTCGCTTCTGGCCTGCACCGCAGCCCCGAGTTCCTGGGTGTGCTGACCAGCCTGCAGGGAGTCGGGGCACTGGCTGGCGGGGCCGTGGCCGGCCCGGTCATGCGGCGCACCAGCGAGAACATCCTGATCGCCGGGGGCCTGGCGGCCTGCGCGATCTCCGCGCTGCTGCTGATCACCGCCGTGCTGCCGTTGGTGCTGGCAGCCAGCGCCGCGCTCGGGGTGTGCATCGTGTGGATCAACGTGGGCGCGGTCACGCTGATCCAGCGCCGCACGCCGGGCGCCCTGCTTGGACGGGTCGACGCGGCGATCAACCTCGCGATCACGGTGCCGCAGGCTGCGTCGATCGCGCTCGGCGCCGCCCTTATCGCAGTCGTGAACTATCGCCTTCTGCTGCTCGTCATGGCAGTAGTGGTCGCTGCGTCCGCCGGGTACCTGGCAGCGCGGCAGGAGCCGCGGGCCGCGCTTGACGGCGGTTTCGCCCGCACCTAGGATAAACAATCGATTGCAGAATTGGTTGCCGGGCTGAGGTTACAAGCGACGCGGCTGGGGAGTGACGGCTAGATGAGCGACTCTCAGGCAGCCGGCCTGTCGGTGGGCTGGATCGGCACCGGGCATATGGGTGCGCCACTGGCGGAGCGGCTCGCCGCGGCCGGCCTGGACGTCGCCGCGTGGAACCGGACCCGCAGCAAGGCCGAGGCGCTGGTCACGGCCGGCGTCAAGGTCGTAGATGAGCCCTCCCAGCTGGCCGGCCGGGACATCGTGTTCACGATGGTCACGAGCTCCGATGACCTGGAGGCCGTGGTCGCGCGCCTGCTCGCAGACACGCCGCCGGCACCGCGGTTCCTCGTCGACTGTTCCACAGTCTCGGTGGCCTCCTCGGCGAGGGTCCGCCTGGCCGCCGCTGAGTGCGGGGTGCAGTATCTCGCCGCCCCGGTGAGCGGGAACGGCCGTGTCGCCGGGGCCGGCCTGATATCGCTGGCGGTGTCGGGGTCGCCGGAGGCGTTCGAGGCTGTCGAGCCGGTGCTGGCACTGCTGGGACGGCACGTCAGCTACGTGGGCGACGGCGAGCTGTCCCGCATGGCCAAGATCTGCCACAACCTGCTGCTCGGGGTCGTCGCGCAGACCCTGACCGAGGTGACGGTGCTGGCGCAGAAAGCGGGGATGTCCCGCGCCGATTTCCTCGACTTCATCAACCACAGCGTGCTCGGGTCGCTCTTCACCCGCTACAAGAGCCCGGCGCTGGTGCACCTGGACTTCTCGCCCACGTTCACGCCGCTTCTGCTGCAGAAGGACTTCGACCTCGGCATGGCTGCCGCTCGCGAGCTGGGTGTGCCGATGGCCGTGGTCGCCGCGGCGCGCGAGCCGGTGCAGTCCGCTGTGGCCCGCGGCCGCACAGACGAGGACTTCGCCGTGCTGCTCGAGCTGCAGGCGGCAGCCTCCGGGCTAACCCTGAGCGCCGAGGACGTGCCGGTTGACGACGGGCTTGGGGACCCGGCTGACGGTCCGGCCTGACCGTCCAGCCTGCTCGCATCGGCACACTCCAGGCCGGGATGGTGACTTGCGGGCAAACTCGCTGGGATAACGCAAACGTTTGCAGCAGTTTAGCCAGCGGAACTATTCATGTCAAGATGGTGCAGGCTGTACCATGAGTAATGGTTAGCTAACGCTTGCAAACCATGTTGCAAAGCTCCCGGGGGGGCCAATCCGTGCTGTCTGCTGAGCGTCGCCCGCCACGGCTGAAGGACGTCGCCGACGTGGCAGGCGTGCACGTGTCGACCGCGTCGCGCGCGCTGAACGATCAGACTGCTGCCCTGGTCAACGCGCAGACCCTGGACCGGGTCCGGCAGGCGGCCAGCCAGCTCGGCTACCGGGTCAACGGCATGGCCAGGGCGCTCAAGATGCGGCGGTCGCTGTCCATCGGCATGATCGTGCCCGACATCACCAACCCGTTCTTCCCTCCAGCGGTGCGCGGCGCCGAGGACGTTCTGGACCGCACCGGGTTCTCGCTGCTGATCGCCAGCACCGACAACGAGCCGGCCAAAGCCCGCCGCCAGGTGACCGCGATGCTCGAGAGTCAGGTCGACGGGTTGCTGCTGGCGATGGCACGGCGCGAGGACGCCCTGGTCGACGAGCTGCAGGCGGGCAGCACGCCGGTGGTCCTGGTCAACAGGACCGTCGAGCGCGGCGGCGTGACCGCGGTTGTCCCGGACGACTACAACGGCGAGCTGCAGGCGGTTGAGCACCTGCACGCCCTGGGCCACTGGCGGATCGGCTTCGTGACCGGCCCGCTGTTCACATCCAATGCGGCGCGCCGGCTGGCCAGTTTCGGGCAGGCAGCGCAGCGCCTCGGCCTGCCCGGCGGGGGACGGGTCGAGGCCGATTCGTTCGACGAGGCAGCCGGTCACCGCGCAGCCTCCATCCTGCTCGCGGAGCACCCGGACACGACAGCGGTGATCGCGGGCAACGACCTGCTGGCGATCGGGGTGATCGAGGCGGCCGCGGAATACGGGCTCGCCTGCCCGCGGGACCTGTCGGTGGTCGGTTTCAACGACATGCGGCTGGCGAGCCGGATCTGCCCTCCGCTCACCACCGTGCGGGTGCCCGAGTACGACGTGGGCGCGCGAGCAGCCGAGCTGCTGCTCGCGCTCATCGAGGACCCGGGACGGCGCCCGGAGACGGTGCTGATCTCCGGCGAGCTCATTGTCCGCGGTTCGACCGCTCCGCCGCGGTCGTAGCTGGCACCGGCCGAGCCGGCCGGGCCAGGCCGTTCCGGCCTGTACTTCCCGCTATTGCGGGACGCCGAAACCCCGGGGCCCGGAACCTTGACAGGGGCTGGGCGCGGCTAGTTAGACTCGATTGGTTGCAATCGGTTGCAGCTAGCGTGGCCCCGGGAGGCGGCAGTGGCTGGTGGCCGGAATCACGGCGGCGCGCAGCTCGCCAGGCTGCTGGCGGCGCACGGGGTGCGGCACGTGTTCGGTGTTCCCGGTGGCCAGACGCTCGCGCTGTACGACGGCATCCTCGATCTGGAGCCGCGGCTGCGCCACGTCCTGGTCCGTGACGAGCGCACGGCGGCGTACGCGGCCGACGGCTACGCGCGGGTGACCGGCCGGGTCGGTGTGTGCGACGCGACGGTCGGCCCGGGAGCGGCCAAGCTGCCGTCTGGGCTCGGCGAGGCGCTCGGAGCGTCTGTCCCGGTCCTTGCGCTGGTCAGCGAGCTTCCCGCGGGCATGGCACCGCACCGGTACCGCAGCGCGGCATCACAGGCGCTGGACCAGGCGGCGCTGCTCGCACCGGTCACCAAGTGGCAGGCGACCGTGCCGGACCTCGCCGCGATGCCAGCCCTGGTCGGCCGGGCCTTCCGGGAGGCGACCACCGGCAGGCCGGGGCCAGTGGCGCTGCTGCTGCCGCAGGACGTGCTGGACGCGGACGCTGGCCCGGGCGAGTGCGTTCCGGCCGCGGCTGAGCGCTTCGGCACGTTCCCGGCCTTCCGCCCGCAGCCCGAGCCGGGCGACGTCACCGCGGCCGCGGCGGCGCTGGGCAGCGCCGAGCGCCCGTTCCTGCTCGCGGGCGGCGGCGTGCTGCACTCGCAGGCTGGCCGGGCGGTCACGGTGCTCGCGGAGAGGCTGTCAGCGGCGGTCGCCACCACCCTGTCAGGCAAGGGAGCCATCGCCGAGGATCACCCGCTGAGCGTCGGCGTGGTCGGCTCCATGGGCACTGCTGCGTCGGCTGCGGCCCTGGCCGAAGCCGACGTGGTGCTGCTGGCGGGAGCGAAGGCGAGCGGCGGGGCCACGCTCGGCTGGACCGCGCCGCGTCGCGATCAGCTTGTGCTGCAGCTGGATGTCGACCCGGCCGAGCTGGGGCGGGCGTTCCGCGTGCGCGCCGCGCTGCTCGGCGACGCCCGGTCAGGCCTGGAGGCGCTGGCCGGCGCTCTCGGCCCGGTGCCGGGCACCGAGCCCGACCGGGCGCCCTGGCGCGCGCGGCTGGCGGAGCTGATGGCCGGCTGGCGCGCCGCCCGGGACAAAGAGCGCTCGTCGGATGCTGTGCCGATCGCCCCCCAGCGGGTGGTCGCCGAGCTGGAGCAGGTGCTGGCGCCTGACGACATCCTGGTCTGCGACGCCAGCCTGTCGGGCGGCTGGGCCGGGGTGTACCTGGAGCAGCGGATGGCCGGCCGGCGGGTGCTCAGCCCGCGGGGCCTGGCCGGCCTCGGCTACGCGGTGCCAGCGGCGATCGGCGTGGCGGCGGCGGGCGTGCCAGGTCGCACGGTGGTGCTGGCAGGCGACGGCGCGCTCGGGTACGCGGTCGGCGAGCTGGCAACGATCGCCGAGCGGCGGCTGCCGGTTGCGATCGTGGTGCTCAACAACCGCTCGCTCGCCTGGATCCGCTGGTACCGCCGGATCACCTTCGGCCGCGGCTGGGAGGACGACGACTTCGCCGACGTCGCGTTCGCCGACGTGGCCCGGGCGTTCGGGCTGCGCGGCGAGCGGGTCACCCAGCCGCAGCAGCTCGGCCCGGTGCTGCGGGCCGCTCTCGCCGCCGGACGGCCGTCCCTCATCGACGTCGTGACTGACGCCTGGCAGACGCCCATCGCCGCCCACAGGCGCGCTGTCGAGCAGGGCGCCGCCCCGGGGGGAACGCCGGCAGGGGGGTCTGAGGGGGTCGTCCTCCGGGAGGGAACTCAGGCGGGGGGGTCTGAGGGGGTCGTCCTCCGGGAGGGAACTCAGGCGGGGGGGTCTGGGGGAGTCGTCCCCCCGAGGCAAACACCGGCCAGATATGGAGGCTGAGCGGATGGCACGTCATCCTGAGCGCCGGCTTGAGCGGCTGGCCCAGCCCGCTGCTGCCCGCCTGCTCGCCGCGAGCCGCACCGCGGTGGTGGCGGCTGGCAGCGTGGAGCAGCACGGCGGGCACCTGCCGCTCGGCACCGACGCGTTCGCCGCGATGTCGATCGCCGAGCGGGTCGCTGAGAGGCTGGACACGGTCGTGGCGAGCCTCGGCCCGGTGGGCGTCGCGCCCTACCATCTGCCATGGCCGGGCACGCTGTCACTGCGGCCGGAGACGCTGGCGGCTGTCCTCATCGACGTCTGCGGCAGCCTGCGCAGCGGCGGGGCGGAGCGCATCGTCATCGTCAACTGGCATGAGGGGAACTCCGCCACGCTCCGGGTAGCCGCCGACCAGGCCCAGCGCACGCACGGAGTGCAGGTGGTCATCGCCGAGGCCCACGTGATTACCCACAGCATGAATCCGGAGCAGATGGAGTTCACTCACGCCGGCTCGATGGAGACCGCCGCGGTCCTCGGCTACGACCCGGGGCTGGTCCGCCTGGAGGATGCCACCGAGCCCAGCGACCTGGCAGCAGGGGAGGCGGCGCACAACATGTTCCGGCAGCCGGACGTGTACCCGGTGCTGCGCGACTTCCGGGAGATCGCCCCCACCGGCTGGTACGGCAGGCCGGAGCGCGCCGACGCCGGCCAGGCCGAGAAGACCGCCGAGGCCGTCGCCGATCACGTGGTGCGGCGCGTCCGCGAGATCTGGGCCGCGCTCGCCGACGGCAGTGACGGCAGCGGCAGCGGGACGGGCGCGGTGACGCTGGCGGCAGGCTCATGACGGTGCCGCCCGCCAAGCACCTGATGACCGCCGCGGTGCTCAGGGAATTCGGCTCGCTCACGCTGGAGCGCATCGCCGTGCCCGAGCCGGGCCCTGGCGAGGTGCTGTGCCGGGTACGGGCGTGCGGGATCTGCGGGACCGACCTGAAGATCGTCGGCGGCGCGTACCGCGGGACCTGGCCGCCAGCCCTGCCGTTCGTGATCGGCCACGAGTGGTCAGGCGAGGTGGCCGAGCTGGGGCCCGGCACCGAGCGCAGCGGGCTGGTGCCTGGCGACCGCGTGGTCGCCGAGAACCATGCGGGCTGCAGCGCGTGCCCGATGTGCCGGTCCGGCCGCTACAACCTGTGCGAGCGGGTGCGCGAGCCAGGATTCCGGCTGTACGGGCACACCGCGCCCGGGGCGCTGGCCGAGTACGCCGTGCGGCCGGCCGTCACCTTGCACAAGGTCCCCGACGGGGTCAGCCACGTCGCTGCGGCCCTGGTGAACCAGGGCGCGCTGGCCGTGCACGCGGCCCGGCGCGCCCGGCTCGGGCCAGCCGCGAGCGTCGCCGTGTTCGGCCCCGGGCTGCTCGGGCTGCTGATGATGCAGGTCGCGCTGGCCGCCGGGGCCAGGCAGGTGGTCATGGTCGGCCGCGGCCAGCGGCTTGAGACGGCCCGCACGCTCGGCGCGACGGACATCGTCGACTTCGAGCAGGCCGACCCGGTGGCGGCGGTCCGCGCGGCGACCGGCGGCTGCGGGGCCGACTGCGCGTTCGACTGCGCTGGCAGCGCGGCCGCCATCGGCCAGGCGCTGCGGTCGGTCCGGCGCGGCGGGACGGTGGCCCTGCTCGGCCTGGCCGGCAGCGGGACCGCCGAGCTTCCCGCTGACCTGCTCACCCTGGACGAGCTCGATGTTCTCGGCGTACGGTCGAGCCCGAACGCCTACCCGGCGGCGATCGCCCTGCTGGCTTCGGGGGCGATCCGCACCGGCCCGCTCACCGCCGACACCTACCCGCTGCCGGACGTGGCAGCGGCTTTCGCCGCTCTGCAGAGCCGGGAGGCGATCAGGCCGATCGTCACCATGTGAGAAAGGTGACATCGATTGCCCGATGGCGTGCCCGGCAATGGATTGCACGATGTCCCTGTGCGGGCTCGCGGCCCGTTGACACGCTCGCGACCGCGTGTTTAGCATAGTTGCAATCGATTGTTACTCGGGCCGGCTGGCCGCCTCTGTGTGAAGCGGCTCGCCGGAGCGGGGCGGGCGCGCGAGCCCGCCGACGGGGACCCAGCGGCGCGCGGCCGAAGGAAACGCTCGATGACCAATGTGAGCGGTCACCCCAGAGCCTTCGCTGCCGGCCGCCCGCGCCCGGTGCGCTGCCGCAGCGCACCCCTCTTGCTGCCGGATACCCGGATCCCGGGTCGCCCGGTCCTTCCCGGTAACCCATTAGCGAGCCCCGGCTCTCTGGCGACGGCTCGCCCGCGGGACTCGCGGAGCAGGCCACAGTGGCCCGCTCGCCCGTCAGGAGGTTGATCGCTGGTGAGACCGTTACTCGCAAGGGCCGGCGCCTCCGCCGGCCTCCGGCGCTGAGACGAAGGCGCCCCCGCACCTGGGCCGCTGGCGCTCTGGCGGTCGCGCTCGCCGCGACCGCGTGCGGATCAACGTCCGGCGGCTCCTCGGGAAGCTCGTCCGGGCCGGTCACCGTCGGCATCTCGGTGTCCCTGTCCGGGGACTTCTCTGGTGACGGCCTGGCCACCAAGCAGGGCTACGAGACCTGGGCAGCGTTCCAGAACGCCCACGGCGGCATCCTCGGCCGCAGGATCACGCTGGACTTCCTGTCCGACGGCTCCAGCCCCACCCAGGTGGTCACCAACTACCAGAAGCTGATCAGCGTCAACCACGTGACGTTCGTAGCTGGGCCGTACTCCACGCTGCTGACCAAGCCCGCGTCCGCGACCGCCAGCCGCTACGGCTACGTGATGATCGAAGGCATCGGCGGCGGCCCCTCAGTGTTCCAGCAGGGCCTGCGCAACGTGTTCGACGTGAGCGCCTCGGCCAAGTACCAGCTGATCACCTTCGCCAAGTGGCTCGCCGCCACCCAGCCGAAACAGCCGGTAGCTTACGCGTCCATGACCGACCCGTTCCTGCAGCCGATGCTCGACGGGGCGCGCGCCTACCTCACCGCGCACGGATTCCCCAGCGCGGCCTACAAGCTCTACCCGCTGGAGACGACCGACTACACGCCGATCGCCTCGGCGATCGCCGCATCCAAGGCCCAGGTGGTCGTGCTCGGCACGATGCCGCCGGACGGCTACGCGTTCATCCAGGACTTCATCCAGGACCACTACAGCCCGAAGATCCTCATCGAGGCGTCCGGGCCCGACCAGGGCTCGGCGTTCGTCAAGGCTGTCGGTGCCAGCGACACCGAGGGCATCATGGTCCCGAACACCTGGTTCCCGGGCTCGACGTATTACCAGAACTCACAGATGGTGTCGCTCTACCTGAGGATGTTCGGTGGTACGGCCAACAACATCAGCGCTGACGTGGCCGAGGCGTTCTCCACTGGCCAGGTCCTCACCCAGGCGGTCGACCACCTCAAGAGCACCAGCAACAGCGCGCTGGAGTCCTACCTGCACTCGAATGTCACCTTCCAGAGTGTGCAGGGGCCGGTCAAGTTCCTCTCCGACGGAGAGAACGGCGCCGCCACCCCATATGTCTTCCAGTGGCAGAAAAGCGCCCTGGTCGACGTGCTCCCCATCGGGGTGTCCAGCCCCGAGCCGATCGAGGCCGTGAAGCCCGCGTGGGGAGCCACTCCCTGATGCACCGTTAGTCAGCCGGGGAACTAGCGACCTCTGGGAGGCATGGTGCTCGTCCTGCAGGCGGTCATTGACGGGGTGCTCACCGGCGGGTTCTACGCGCTGATGGCAGCGGGCCTGACGATCGTGTTCGGCGTCATGGAGATCGTCAACTTCGCCCAGGGTGTGCTGGTGGTCCTCGGCGCGTACCTGAGCTACGCGCTCTACTCCCACCAGATCGGCCACTTCCGCATCGACCCGTTCCTGAGCCTGATTGTGACCATCCCGGCCATGTTCGTGATCGGCTACGTGGTGTACTACGCGCTGCTCAAGCCGATCAAGCAGGACCGCGTCGTGATGTCGCTGCTGGTGATGTTCGCGGTGGGGACGCTGCTTGAGGGCGTGCTCGACCTGGTGTTCACGAGCAACCTGGTGCAGATCCACACTTCCTACGTGAACAACTCCGTTCAGGTCGGGCCGCTGATCTTCCCTGAGATTTACCTTTACGCGTTCGCGATGAGTGTGGTGCTGCTCGGCGGCCTGTACCTGCTGGTGTACCGGACCAAGTTCGGGCGCAGCGTGCGGGCCGCCATGCAGAACCCGACAGCGGCCAGGCTCGTGGGCATCGACACCGACCGGGTGTCAGCGTTCACGCTCGGCATCGGCGTCGGGCTCGCCGCGGCCGGCGGCATGGTCTTCGGCGCCACCAACTCCTTCGACGCCGCCAGCTCTTACGACCTGATCTCGAGGGTGCTGGCGATTGTCATCTTCGGCGGGTTCGGCAGCCTGGGCGGCGCGCTGGTCGCTGCGATCGCAATGCTGGTCATCGAGGACGTAGTCGCTGTGGTGTGGTCGCCGACCTGGGGGCAGACCACGTTCTACATCGTGCTGATCGCTGTACTGCTGCTGCGGCCGCAGGGCCTGTTCGGGCGGAGGGCGGTGCGCGCCCAGTGACGACAGTGACAGCTGCCGACCTTGCGGACTCTGCCGATGGGGCCCCAGCGCCCGTGTACTACCAGGCGCCGGGCTGGCTGCGCTGGGGCGGGCCCGCCGTCCTGCTCGTGGCGCTGGCGGCCTTCCCGGTGGTGTTCACCAACGCCACGGTCACCAATATCGGCGTCTACACGGTCATGTTCCTGATCGCGGCGGCCGGCTGGAACATCTTCTCCGGCTACTCCGGTTATATCTCGATCGGCCACGCCGCCTACTACGGCATCGGCCAGTACACGGTCGCCCTGATCGCTGTGCACATGAAAATGGCGGGCGGCTGGGACCTGTTCGCCCTGCTGCCGGTCGCCGGGCTGGCCGCTGCAGCGGCCTCGGTGCCGATCGGGTACTTGCTGCTGCGGGTGCGCAAGCACACATTCATCATCCTGACCGTCGCTGTGATGTTCATCCTGCAACTGCTGGCCTTCAACCTCACCACGTGGACCAACGGCTCCGCAGGCCTGGAGCTGCCGCTGCCCAGCTGGCAGGGCAGCTCGTTCAACCTGCCCTTCTACTACGTAGGGCTGGCCGCAGCCGTGGCCGCGATGGCCGTGTCGTGGCGCGTCCGGCGCTCGAAGTACGGCCTGGGCCTGCTGGCGATCAGGGATGACGAGGACCGCGCCCGCGGCCTGGGCATCCAGGTCACCCAGTCGAAGATCATCGCGTACGCGCTCTCGGCGTTCTTCGTCGGGGCGGCCGGCGCGATTTACGCGCCGTACATCGAGACCGTTTACCCGCAGTTCGCCTTCGACCCGAACTTCGACCTGGCGATCGCCGTGCTGGTCTTCGTCGGCGGCATCGGCACCTTCTACGGGCCGCTGCTCGGCACGCTGCTGCTGATCCCGCTCCAGTACTACTTCCAGCTCCAGTTTGGCAACGCCAACCTGTACCTCATCGCCTACGGGCTGCTGTTCATCGTGATCCTGCGGCTGCTCCCGGCGGGCATCGTGCCCAGCCTGGCCCAGCTATGGCGCCGCTTCATCGTGGCCCGGAGCCGGGCCGCCCCGTCACCCGGCCCGGAGAGTCCGCTGGTCGGAGTTACCGGGCGGGCGGAGCAGTGAGCCTGCTCGAGGTGGCAGCGGTCAGCAAGGCCTACGGCGGGATCCGCGCCCTTGACGGCTGCACGATGACTTTCTCCGAAGGCGCGATCAACGGCCTGATCGGCCCGAACGGCTCTGGCAAGACCACCCTGTTCAACGTGATGACCGGGTACGAGAGAGCGGACTCCGGCCGGGTGCGGCTGCGCGGCCAGGACATCACCAACGCCAGTCCAAGCCGCGTGTTCCAGCTGGGCGTCGGCCGCACCTTCCAGATCACCCGGGTCTTCGCCCGGCTCAGCGTGATCGAGAACGTGCACGTGGCGACCCAGCGCAGCGGCTTCCTCGCCCAGGCCCGCAGCTGGGAGTCTGCGGCTGAGCGGGACCGGGCGCTGGAGGTGCTCGACTTCGTCGGGCTCACCCGGCTTGCCCGGGAGCCCGCCGGGGCCCTGTCCTACGGCCAGCAGAAGCTGCTGGAATTCGCGTTCATCATCGTCGCCAGACCCTCGGTGATGCTGCTCGACGAGCCGGCCGGCGGGGTGAACCCGACGCTGCTGCGCCACCTCGCCGAGCGCATCAAGGCCCTGAACGGCCAGGGTGTCACGTTCGTGATCGTCGAGCACGACATGGCGTTCGTGATGAGCCTGTGCGACCGGGTCATGGTGATGCACCAGGGCTGCGCCCTCACCGGCGGCACGCCAGCACAGGTGCGTTCCGACCCCGCGGTACTGGAGGCCTACCTCGGCGCCGACATGGAACCGGAGAACTGACATGCTGAAGATCTCCGGGCTGTTCGCCGGGTACGGCGGGGGAGACGTGCTGCGCGGTGTCGACCTCACCGTGACCGAGGGATCGATCACCTGCGTGGTCGGGCCCAACGGAGCAGGGAAGTCCACGCTGCTCAAGGTCATCAGCGGCCTGCTCAAGCCACGCACAGGCACGATCACCCTGCGCGGGCAGCCGATCGCGGGCGCGACGCCGCGGCGGATCCTGCAGGCCGGGATCGTCCAGGTGATGCAGTCGCGGAACCTGTTCCCGGAGCTGACCGTCCGCGAGAACGTCGAACTCGGCGCGTTCCTTGTCAGTGACGCGGGCCTGGTGCAGCAGCGGCTGCGCCAGGTCACCGAGCAGTTCCCGATCGTCGGCGAGCGAGCCCGGGACCGGGCTGGCCAGCTGTCCGGCGGCCAGCAGCGCATGGTCGAGCTGGCCCGGGCGCTGATGCTGGACCCGGCTCTGGTCGTGCTAGACGAGCCGTCGATGGGGCTTGAGCCGCGGGCCGCCCGGCAGATGTACGACAGCGTCAGGCAGATGAACCAGGCCGGCCGGACGATCCTGCTGGTAGAGCAGAACGTCCGCGCGGGCCTGCGCCTGGCCAGCCACGGGGTCGTGATGGAGGCCGGGCGCGTGCGGCTGCAGGGAACTGGAGCCGAGGTCCTGGCCAACCCGCAGATGAGCGCGCTCTACCTTGGCGGGACCGTCGAGGAAGGCAGTCTCGCCGGAGGCGACGCGCACCATGGATGACCGGCTGGAGTCGATGTACCGCCGCTTCACCTGGCGGATCCTGTCCAACTACGTCACGCCGTGGGAATTCGAGCAGCTCAGGGAGGCCATCACCAGCTACGACGAGTGGTGCGCGCAGTGGTGCCGCCGCGCTGAAGGGCACCTGGAGCGCGGCGACGCGGCGCTGGCCGCGGGACACCGGGTCACGGCTGGCGACGCCTATGTGCGGGCCGTGCTGTTCTACCACTGGGCCAGCTTCATGTTCAGCCACGACCAGGACCAGTACCTCGCCGCGCTGACCGCGATGGGCGGCGCTCTGGCCAAAGCCGCCCCGCACGCAGACCCGCCAGCACAGCTCCTGCAGGTCCCGTTCGAATCCATGATCCTGAACGGTTACCTGCGGGTCCCCGCCGCGCTCGGCCGGCCGCCCGTCGTGCTGCTGCTTCCCGGTGGCGACTCGACCAAGGAGGAGCTGTACAACCTGGGGGACCACATCGTGGCGCGGGGGCTGGCCTTCGCCGCCTTTGACGGGCCCGGCCAGGGGATGGCCAGCACCGGCAGCAAGCTCCGCCCGGACTATGAGGTCGCCGTGCAGGCGATGATCGACAGCCTGGAGCAGCGTGAGGACGTGGATATCACCCGGCTGGCCGTGGGCGGGATCTCCTACGGCGGGCTGTTCGGGATCCGCACGGCGGCCGTTGACAGCCGTGTGCGGGCGGTGGTGTCGATCTCCAGCTGGTATAGCCCAGCCGGGCGGTTCGCCCGGATGGAGCCGCTGACGCGCACCGGCCAGTACCAGCACCTGGGACCCGACCCGGCAGCGATGATGGACGCGATCACGCTGGCCGGGGCGGCGGGGCGGGCGAACGTGCCGCTGCTGCAGGTCTTCGGCGGCCTGGACCGCGAATCGCCGCCGTCGCACGGCGAGCGCATCGCCGCGGAGTACGGCGGGCCGGTAACGACGGTCGTCTACCCCGACGGGGTGCACGTCGTCAACAACGTGTGGTACCAGGCCCGGCCGATGGTGGCCGACTGGCTCGCAGACACTCTCGAGGACTCGCAGGCGTTCACCACATGAGCGCGGACTACCAGCGAGGCGAGGCCCGGCAGGCGGCGCGGGAGCGTTTCCGGGGCCTGTGGGCGGCGATCACGACGCCGTCCAGCCCTGCGGGCCAGGTAGACGCCGCCGCGCTGCGCGCTGACATGGACCGGCTCACCGGGGGCCTCGGCGTGGATGGGGTGTTCTGCGGCGGTGTCATGGCGGAGTTCTGGGCTCTGTCAGTGGCCGAGTGGCGCAGCCTGGTGGAGCTGGTGGTGCCCCAGCAACAGCAATGGTCCAGCCATGCGGTCAGAGAAGTGTGCGCGTGGGCGTCGCGCGGGCGGGCGCAGCGCCGGTCAGGATCGTCGCGGGGTCGTGGCCGAGGTCGTGCAGCAGCACCATGGCGGCGTTGCGCCCCGGCGCGCCGGTGATCGACCCGCCGGGGTGGGTGGACCCGCCGGTCTGGTACAGGCCTGGAATAGGCATCCGGTGCGAGGCCCAGCCGGGCGCTGGCCGGAGCGCGCCGCTGAACGCGATGCCGCGGTCGCCGCCGTGGAACGCGCCGTGAACCATGTGCGGGTTGAGCCGCTCGTAGTCGGCCGGGGACTCGACCAGCCGGGCGAGAATCTTGTCGTCGGTGAAGCCGGGCGCGAACCGGCGCAGGTGCTCCAGCTGGCGGGTGGCGTGCTGCTCCTTCACCGTGTCCCAGCCCGGCATGCCGGGCGGCAGCTCGTAGCACTGCTGGCTGAGCAGCTTGACCGTATGCATCCCGGCCGGAGCGCGCCCCGAGTCGACCAGGGTCGGGGTTGCGACCAGCAGCCACGGCACGCCGGAGATGAACCGGCCCGCCCGCAGGTCGGCACCGAGCTGGACCACGTCCTCGGGCCAGCCGACCGTCCCGGCCGACACCGCGGTCACCGGGCCGCCAGGGGTCGGGAACACCGGCGGTGCGCTGGCCGCGAAATAGGCGCCGAACCCCGGCACGCCGACGTCGTAGGTGTCGATGCCGTAGTGGAACTCCTCGGGCCAGGCCTCCCTCGGCGCCATGTCCCGCAGGTGCGTGACGTGGATGGTGGACAGCACTGCCCGGGCCGCCCGGTACTGCTCGCCGTCGGCGGTCTGCACGCCGACGCACCGGCCGCCGTCGAGCAGCAGCCGGGTAACCCGCCGGCCGCACAGCACGGTGCCGCCGTGGGCCTCGAGGTACCCGGTCAGCGCCTCGGTCAGCCGCCCGGAGCCGCCGAGCAGGATGGACCAGCTGCGCTGCTGCCTGCCGAAGATCAGCGAGTAGGCCAGGAGGCCGGAGCCCGGCACGTCCGGTGGCTGGTTGGTCTGCAGCGCCATCCACAGCATGAACGCCCGGACGTGCCGGCTCTGGAACTCGCGCCGGATGATCTCCCATGCGCTCAGGGCCATCCTGCGCCGCCAGATGCCACCGCGCGGATGCTCGGCGAGCATGCTGTCCACCGACGCGCCGAAGCCGACCGGGGTGTGCTGCGACCGGCTGAACAGCGTCTTGACTTCGTCGTACTCACTCAGCAGCCGGAGGTAGGCCGCCCCGTCAGCGTGGCTGAAGCGGGAGATCTCCGCGACCGTGCGGTCGCGGTCCAGCCACATTGTGAGATGCACGCCGTCAGGGAACGTCACGTGGGCGACTGGGTCGGGATCGACGTAACGCAGCCCGTAGTCGGCGATCAGCCCCAGCTCGTCGCCAGTCAGCAGCGGATTGACCCGGATCAGCGTGTGGCCGGTGGCGCAGGTGTCGATGCCGAAACCTGGCAGCAGCAGCTCCTCGGTGGCGGCTCCGCCGCCCGGAATGTGCCTGGCGTCCAGGACCAGGCAGCTGTACCCGGCTTTGGCCAGGTAGCACGCTGCTATCAGGCTGTTGTGGCCCGCGCCAGCGACCACGATGTCAGCATTGGCGTCCACTGCTCCGCCTCGGCTCCCGCGGGCACCAGAAAGCCGGCCCGCCAGTTCCCGCAGCCGCGCGGGCCGTTATTCAAACGATTGCACCGGCCGTTCCGCCGCGCAAGGCACCGCCCGTTCGGCTTCGCAGGGGCCCGGCATCGTCGCTGGGCGGCGGGCCGGTCGAATGCCGGACCGCCAGCGAGACCGGCATCAGCACGGCCTTGGCCTGTTGCTCGCCCCTGGTCAGCTGCTCGAGCATCAGCCGGCCAGACTCCCAGCCGATGTCGTAATGCGGGATGCGGACCGTTGTCAGGCCCGGCTGCAGCTTGTCCACGAGCGGCATGTCGTTGAACCCA
The DNA here is from genome assembly GCA_963815375.1 of uncultured Actinomycetota bacterium. GTDB lineage: Bacteria > Actinomycetota > Actinomycetes > Streptosporangiales > Streptosporangiaceae > JASHPR01. The sequence continues at coordinate 300,471 of CAWFGX010000004.1, forward strand.
ACCACACTCAGGTCGTCGGGACAGCGCATGGCCCGTTCGGCCAGCACGTCATAGCAGCCCAGCGCCAGCATGTCGTTGCCGGCGAAGACCGCGGAGAACTGCGTGCCCGCGTCCAGCAGGTCGCTCAGCGCCCGGGCGCCCTCGTCCTCCAGCCATGCGGACGTCTTCCGGATCAGGGCAGCGTCCACGGTCACGCCGTGCTCGTGCATTGCCGAGCGGAAGGCCCGCAGCCGGCCAAGCCCGGTCGAGGTGTCCTGCGGTCCGGCGATGTGCGCGATCCGGCGGTGACCGAGCCCGACCAGGTGGGCCACTGCTGCGTGGATGCCCGAGGCGTCGTCGGCCGTGACTGACGGGAACGGCAGGCCCTCGGTCCGCCGGTTGGCCAGCACGATGGGCAGGCCACCGGCGTCAGGGTCGCGCAGCAGCGGGTGGCCAAGCCGCGCGGTGGCCAGGATCAGCCCGTCGACGCTGCGCGACCGCAGCGAGGCGATCAGCCGGTCCTCAAGAGCCGGGTCATTGTCGGTGTTGACGATGAGCAGCACGTAGCCGTGCGGCGCCAGGGCATCCTCGATGCCCCGGACGATGGGCGGGAACAGCGGGTTGGTCAGGTCCGGCACAACCACGCCGATGCTGGACGAGCGGGACGTGCGCAGGCTGCGGGCGACCGCGTTGGGCTGGTAGCCGAGCTGCTCGGCTGCGCGGAGCACCCGGTCCGCGGTCCTGGCGCTGATCAGGTTCCTGGTGCCGGGATTGAGCGCCCGGGACGCGGTCGCCGGGTGGACGCCGGCCATGGCGGCGACGTCGCGCAGGGTGGGCAGGCTCACCGGGCCGCGCCTCCCCCCGGCGCTGGCATGGTGCACGATCGCACGGCTCGGCCCTCCTGCGCGGACGCTGCAGCATCGTCAGCATCCCTCGCCGACAGGTTATTGACCCGAGCGCCTGCCGAGGGTACGCATACGTTTGCAGCTTCGGTTGGCGACGGATCTCGGAGGCAAGTATGCCGGATGAGCGCGTGCAGATGGCGATCTCGCACTGGGGGCCGCGGTTCACGACCAACGGTGTGACGGCAGGAGACTTTGAGCGGATCACCGGCCAGCTCGAACGGTGGGCCGACTGGTGCGCAGCGTGGAGCGCTGTGGCCGGGGATTACGAGCAGCTCGGGCGCGAGGCGCTCACCGCCGGGCACCTGAGGTCGGCCGGCGCTCACCTGTCGCGGGCGGCGCTTTACTACCACTTCGCCAAGTTCCTGTTCGTAGAGGACCCGGGCCAGATGCGTTCAGCGCACATGAACGCGGTGCGCTGCCTCACCGATGCGCTTCCATACCTCGACCCTCCGGGCCGCCGGGTCGAGATCCCCTTTGACGGCTCCCGCATGGTCGGCGTCCTCCGCCTCCCCGCGGAGGAGGAATCGCCTGACCACTCCGGGTGGCCCGTAGTGATCATGATACCTGGACTGGACTCCACCAAGGAGGAGCTGGCCACGACCGAGGAGCTGTTCCTGGAGCGCGGGCTGGCCACGTTCAGCGTCGACGGGCCCGGGCAGGGCGAGGCAGAGTACGACCTGGCCATCCGTCCCGACTGGGAGGTGCCCGGCGCGGCGATCATCGACAGGCTCGAGGCCGAGCCGGGCCTGGACTCAAGGCGCATCGCGGTCTGGGGCGTGAGCCTGGGCGGCTACTATGCACCGCGGATGGCCAGCGGCGACGAGCGCGTCCAGGCCTGCGTGGCACTGGCGGGCCCATACGATTTCGCCACGGCCTGGGACCAGCGGCCGGTGCTGACCCGCGAGGCGTTCCGGGTGCGCTCCAAGGCGGCGGACGAGCAGTCCGCGCGGGCCCTGGCGAGGCAGCTGACCCTGGCCGGGCGCGCGGAGCAGATCTACTGCCCGCTGCTGGCCGTGATGGGCAAGCAGGACCGGCTGATTCCCTGGCAGCAGGCAGAGCGCCTGGTGCGGGAGGCCGGCGGGCCCGCCGAGCTGCTGCTGCTCGAGCAGGGCAACCACGGCTGCGCGAACCTGGCGCCGTTCCACCGCTATCAGACCGCAGACTGGGTTGCTGACGTGCTCGGCGCCGGAGCGGGGCCATGACGGCGCCGTCCCAGGCGCCTCCGGCGAGTGCGTCCGGTCTGCGTTTGCTCGCCCACCACGACCTGGGCGGGTGCGGCGACGGGATGCAGGTCATCCGCTGGGGCAACGCGCTCTATGTCGGGCACACCGGCACCACGGGGACCGGCACGTCGATCCTCGATGTCAGCGACCCCGCGCATCCGGCCCTGGTAGCCCAGTGGCCGGCGCCCGCGCACTCGCACAGTCACAAGGTCCAGGTCGCTGGCTCGCTGCTGCTGGTGAACCACGAGAAATTCCCGTACAGGGGCAAAGCGGCCGGGCCGCACTCCGCCGGGCTGGCCGTGTACCGGCTCGACCAGCCACTGCGACCGCGGCAGGTGGGTTTCTGGGCGAGCGGCGGCAGGGGAGTGCACCGCGTCGTATGGGCCGGCGGGCGGTACGCGCACATGTCGGCCACACCCGACGGTTTCCGCGACCGAATCTGGGTTGTGGTGGACCTGACCGACCCGGCGCGCCCGGCCGAGGCGGCCCGCTGGTGGTGGCCGGGCCAGCGCGATGACGAGCTGCCCTCCTGGCCCGAGGGCGAGCGGTACGCCGCGCACCACGCCCTCACCGACGGCGATCGCGCCTACCTCGGCTATGACGACGCCGGCCTGGTGATCCTGGACGTGGCCGACATCACCCGGCCGCGGCAGGTGGGCCAGCTGAGCTGGCCGGGCGGCGGCTCCACGCATACCTGCCTGCCGCTGCCCGGGCGCGGGCTGGTGGTGGTCACCGACGAGCAGGTAAACGACGGGCCGCAGGCGCCCCGCCGGGACATCCGGGTGATCGACATTTCCGGCGCCTCGCCGCGCGTCGCGGCCGTCTGCCCGCAGCCCCGCGGCGAGTTCGCGAGGCTGCCCGGGCGGTTCGGCCCGCATAACCTGCACGAGAACCAGCCAGGCAGCTACCGGAGCACCCGCCTGGTTTTCGCCACCTACTTCAGCGCCGGCGTCCGGGTGTATGACCTGGCGGACCCGGCGCAGCCAGCCGAGGCCGCGCACTGGGTCCCGGAGCCGCCGACCGGCCAGCCGGCCGCGCAGATCAACGACCTGTTCGTGGATGCCTCAGGGCTGATCTGGGCCACCGACCGGGTGGGCGGCGGCCTCTACGTCCTGGAGCCGGAACCCGCCCTGGCGAGGCTGATGAGCGAAGCCAGTCAGTGACCGCCGGTGCGCCGGGCGCCCGGGTGTGCCTGGCCGCTGTCAGCCGCTGCCCTCCTCGAGCAGCAGGTGGTAGCCGTTCGGGGTACGGGCGTGCAGCACGCGGTAGGTCCAGTCGGCGGCCGGCGTCATGAGCTCCTCGGTGTAGGGGATCCCGGCTTCGTCCATCCGCTTGCGCGCCAGTTCGATGTCGGAGACTCCGAGCTGCCAGGTCAGCACATGATCGGGGATACTGCGGCGAAACCCGTCCCGCCGCTCGATGCCGAACTCGACGGTTCCGTGGCCGAGCGAGGTGAAGTCCGGGTACTCGGGACCCTCGTAGGTCACGTGGAAGCCCAGCCGAATGTAAAACTCACGCTCCGCCGCGAGATCACTGACGAAAAGGATCGGGATGATCCGGCTGAACAAGGCGGTCATAGCGGGCATCGTAGCGAGACTGTCACGCGAACGGGGCCGGGTGCGCTCACCTGCTGTGTTGGTTTTGCGCCGGCGGGGCGCCTTGGGGCGCCGCGTTTCCCTCGTCGTTCGGTCGCAGGCTCCCTCGCTCCTCAGTACAACGCGGCACCGCGCCCCTCCGGCTGTGTTGGTTTTGCGCCGGGGGGGCGCCTTGGGGCGCCGCGTTTCCCTCGTCGTTCGGTCGCAGGCTCCCTCGCTCCTCAGTACAACGCGGCACCGCGCCCCTCCGGCGCGGTGCCGCGTTGCCTGGCCCGGTGTGGCTACTCGGCGGCGCCGAACCTCTTGATCTCCTCGTACTCGGCCGCGGTCAGCTCGCGCGGCACGTCATCCCGGGCGACCTTCTCCTGGTGCACCTGCTGCCGGATGTCCTCGACAACCTCGGGGTTCGCCAGCGTGGTGACGTCCCCGACGTCGGCGAAGTTCGAGATGGACGCGATCACCCGGCGCATGATCTTGCCGGACCGGGTCTTCGGCATGTCCGGCACGATCCACACGTTCTTCGGCCGGGCGATCTTGCCGATCTCGGTCTCGATGGCGCCGGTGACCTTGGCCTCCATCTTGGCGCTCGGCTCGAAGCCGGGCTTCAGCGAGACGTACACCTCCACAGCGCGGCCGCGCAGGTCGTCAATGACCGGGATCGCGGCGGCCTCGGCCACCTCGCTCACGGTCAGCGCGGCCGACTCGATCTCCTTGGTGCCGAGCCGGTGCCCGGCCACGTTGATCACGTCGTCGACGCGGCCGAGGATCCGGTAGTAACCGTCGGGCGCCTTCACCGCGCCGTCGCCAGCGAAGTACGGCCAGTCGTGCCAGTCCTTGCTCTCCGGGTCCTTGTTGTACTTCTTGTAGTAGGTGTCCACGAACCGCTGCGGCTGGCCCCAGATGGTCTCGAACACGCCGGGCCATGGGTTGCGGATGCAGATGTTGCCGGCCCGGCCCGTCGGCACCTCCTCGCCGTTCTCGTCGTAGATGACCCCGAGGATCCCCAGCGCCATCGGGCCGCAGCTGCCCGGCTTCATCGCGTCGATGGCCGGCAGCGTGCTGCCGAGGAACCCGCCGGTCTCGGTCTGCCACCAGGTGTCGACGATGACCGCCTCGCCCTTGCCGACCTCGGAGTGGTACCAGCGCCAGACCTCGGGCTCGATCGGCTCGCCGACCGTGGTCATGTGCTTGAAATGGTAGTTGTACTTGCGGGGCTCCTCCGGGCCGACCTTGCGCAGCATCCGGATGGAGGTCGGCGAGGTGTGGAAGATGTTCACCCCGAGCGTCTCAGCGATCCGCCACGGCCTGCCCGCGTCCGGGTAGTTGGGCACGCCCTCGTAGACGACGGTCGTGGTCCCGAGGGCCAGCGGCCCGTAGACAATGTAGGAGTGGCCGGTGATCCAGCCGATGTCGGCCATGCACCAGTACACGTCGTCGGGGTGGATGTCCTGGTAGAACTTTGACGTTCCGGCGACATAGGACATGTAGCCGCCGGTGCTGTGCTGGCAGCCCTTCGGGCGGCCGGTGGTGCCGCTGGTGTACATCAGGAACAGCGGGTCCTCGGCGCGCATGGACACCGGCGCGACGGTCGCTCCCTGGTGCCCGGAAAGCAGCTCGTCGACGAAGACGTCCCTGCCCTCTACCATCGGCGTCTCGGCCGAATACTCGCCGGCCTTGCGCCGCCATACCAGGACCTTGTCGACCGCCTGGCCCTGCTTGGCTGCCTCCTCGACAGCCTCGTCGGCCTTGACCTTGTGGTCGAGGAGCTTCCCGCCGCGGTAATAGGCATCCATAGTGATCAGGAAGCGGCTGCCCGAGTCAGCGATTCGGGTGCCGCAGGCGTTGCCGCTGAAGCCGCCGAAAACCTGGGAATGGATAACCCCGAGCCGGGCGCAGGCCAGCATGGTGACCGGAAGCTCGGGAACCATCGGCATGTGCAGCGTGACCCGGTCACCGGCCTTCAGGCCCAGGTCATCGCGCAGCACCGCGGCGAACTCGTTCACCTGGCGGTGCAGCTGCGCGTAGCTGATGTGCACGGTCTCGTCGGTTTCCAGCTCCGGCACGAAGATGATCGCTGCCTTATCCGGCCTGGCCTCGGCGTGCCGGTCTACGCAGTTGTAGGACGCGTTGAGCTTGCCGCCGACGAACCATTTCCAGAATGGCGGGTTGCTGGTGTCCAGCGTGGTGTGCCATGGCTCGTCCCAGCTGAGCAGATCCGCGTACTCCTTGAAGCAGTCCGGGAAGTGCTCCTCGGTGAACCGATCGCGTATCGCCGGGTCATTGGCGTTCGCCTGGTCGATGAACTGCTGCGGGGGAAGAACGTACTCCTCCTCGCGCCAGTGCACCGCTATCTGGGCCTCGGACACCTGTGTCTCGGGAACCTCTGTCATTGCGCGTCCTCCAGCTGGAAGGTGAATCCGGCAAAACGGATGGAGCTGGCGTCGCCTTGTCAGCGCGAAACACAATCGTATCGCCGCAGGACAAGGGGCGACAGGCCGGTCACAGCGGCGATCATGACCCCGCTGCAAACCGCTGTGAGAGGTTGACATCGCCGCGATCAACGGTATGTTGCTGGGCAGTCCAGCACCGGGCCAGCGGCCGGGGCGGTCAGCCGTTCCGACCGTGTTGTGCCAGGAGAGGGACCATGGTCCCGCTCGTGCCAGGCGCAGCGTGGAAGGGGGGCTGCTCCTCAAGGCTCCGGCTGGGCGGGGGGTTGGACCCGGGTGGGGCCCGGGTACCCAGTAGACAACGGAGGCCGAGCCCGCTGCCGACGGGACGAACTCCGGTCCGAAGGGACGCTCGGGCCCTCATCCATCCCTCAGCGGCGGTCCGTGTGCCGTGACCGCCGTCGTCTTGATATCGTCGGCCAGCGCCTCGGGGGGAGCGTGCCGGGGTTCGGCCCGGCTCCGGGATCGAATATCCTTTTCGACCGGCGGGGGCGCACCCGCTTCCGGATGAGGCAGGAGAATTGACGCAGAACGAGCCGGTGGGCCGCGTGGTCGTCATCATTCCCACCTACAACGAGCGTGAGAACCTGGAATCGATCGCGGCGCGAGTGCGCAGCTCGGTTCCTGACGCCGACCTGCTGGTCGTCGACGACAACAGCCCGGACGGCACCGGCGAGCTCGCCGACAAGCTCGACGCGGGCGACCCGCAGATCCACGTGCTGCACCGGCCGGGGAAGGCTGGCCTGGGGGCCGCCTACATCGCCGGCTTCGGCTGGGCCCTGGACCAGGGCTACGGAGCGATGGTCGAGATGGACGCGGACGGGTCGCACCAGCCCGAGGACCTGCCCCGGCTGCTGACCGCGCTGGAGGGCGCTGACGCCGTCATCGGCTCGCGCTGGGTGAACGGCGGCACGGTCCGCAACTGGCCGAAATCACGGGAGTTCCTCTCCCGGGGCGCCAACACCTATGCCCGGCTGATGCTCCGGGTGCCGGTCCACGACACCACAGCCGGCTACCGCGCCTACCGGGCGGCGACGCTGCGCGCCATCGGGCTGGACACTGTGCAGTCACAGGGCTACTGCTTCCAGATAGACCTCACGTTGCGCGCCATTAACGCCGGCCTGACCGTGACAGAGGTGCCGATCACGTTCATCGACCGGGCAAGGGGCTCCAGCAAGATGAGCCGGGCCGTGGTTGCCGAGGCGTTCTGGCGGGTCACCCAGTGGGGGATGGCAGGCTGGTTCGGCCAGCGTGGCCGGGCAGCCCGCTAACGAGAACGCAAAGTCAGGCGCTCTTGCGGTGGCCCGGTGCGTGCGCCTGTGCCTGCTCGCCCGCACCGCTGCTGCGCTGCCCACGGATGACGGCAAGCCGCTCGGCCAGCACCTCTTCGAGGTCGGCGACGCTGCGCCGCTCCATGAGCATGTCCCAGTGGCTCCGCGGAGGCTTCGCCTTCTTCGGCGCCGGAAGATCCCCGGTCGCCGTGACCGCGGTCGCTCCGCAGACCCGGCACTCCCAGTTCACCGGAATCTCGGCCTCGGCGGCGAACGGCACGCTGAAGCGGTGGCCCTTCGGGCAATCGAAGACCACCTCCTGACGCGGGGCCAGGTCGGTGTTACGGTCGTTCTCGTAGCTCGTGGCTCCGAGCCGAGTGCCGCGTAGTGCACGTTCGGCCATGGTTTGCTGCCTCCCCAGGCGCTCAGCCGTCCTTCATGACAACGGTGAGTACCCGGACAAGATTCCCGCCAGATGGGGATTCCAACCCGCGCGGGCTGTGGTTATTGCAGAAACCCGCCCCGGAGGGCGTTTTATCGCTGAAACGGCCCGGCCGAGGAGGTTAGTACTGAAAACCGGCTGTCTGCTGTGCGGGGCGGAAGCGGGCTATGCGGCGGCCGCCCCGTTCCACTGGCCACGGGCGGTCAGCAGATCCCGCAGAGCTGCTGTTTCGTCGGTCATGATGCCGTCGACGCCGAGATCCAGCAGGTCAGCCATTGCCGCACGGTCGTTGATTGTCCAGACGTGCACCTGCAGGCCGACTGCGCGCGCCCGCCGCAGGAACACCGGGGTGGCGAAGCCGATCGGGATCTGGGCACATCGGACCCACAGCCGGCGCAGCTGAGCGGCCAGGGCGGGCCGCGGCGCACCCAGCCGCAGGGCCGCGACCCCGACCGGGGAGGCAGCCATGCACACCGGCCGGGGCAGCGCCCGCCGGACTGACCCGAGACGCTGCGCGGAGAACGACGTGACGCAGACCCGGTCCCAGGCTGCCGTCCGCGCGAGGACATCGACGAGAGGCCGCACCGCTTGTGCGGCCTTCACGTCGATGTTGAACCGAGCCTGCGGCCACGCGCCGAGCAGGTCCTCCAGCAGCGGGATCGGGTCGGTGCCGCCAATGCGCGCAGCGCCAACCTCGCGGTGCGGCAGCTTGGCGATCTCCCCGGACCGGTCGGTTACCCGGTCCAGAGTCCGGTCGTGGAACGCGACCAGGACCCCGTCCGCTGTCGCGTGAACGTCGGTCTCCAGGTAGCTGTAACCGAGGGACACCGCGTGCTCGAAAGCGCGGAAGGTGTTCTCCGGGAAGTGCGCGGCACCGCCGCGATGCGCGAACGCGAGCGGGCGCGGCAGGTCCAGGTAGTCACGCACAGCACACAGTATGCAGGTCAGGCGGCTGGCTCGCGGTCAATCGCTGCGCCATTCCCGGCTCCGTGTCTCGGCCAGGGCGATCGCGGCCGCGGCCGCGACGTTCAGCGACCCGACCCTGCCCACCTGCGGTATGTAGGCGACGGTGGCGGCCGCAGACAGCAGAGCCGGGGAGCAGCCACGGTCCTCGTTGCCGACCGCCAGGCACACGTCACCGCCCAGGGGCGCCTCATGCAGTGGCACCGCGTGGTCAGCCAGCTCGATCGCGATGACGCGCAGCCCCGCCGCCGACGCAGCGGCCACGGCCCGGCCGGGAGCAGCCTCCCGCTCGAACGTGATGAAGCGCCCGGTTCCCAGCGCAGTCTTCCGCGCCCCAGGATGCTCGGGCGCGGCGGTGTCACCGCACAGCCAGATCCGCTCGACCCCGAAAGCCGCTGCGGTCCTGATGATCGAGCCGACGTTGAACGGCTGGCCGACGGAATCGAGGATCAGCCCGACCCTGGCCCCGGTGCGCTGCCGCCAGGACCTGTTGAGGCGCTTGACCTCGGTAGGCCCCAGCGGCCGGGTTCCAGGGCTCACGGGCCGGCTCCGCTCACCCGCAGCACCCGGTACCCGGACCGCGCGGTGACGCGCTCGGCGGCCCAGCCCGACTGCACGAGCCAGCGCTGCAGCGAGTCTGCTCCGAGGTATCTCTGGATCACCAGGAAGGCGGCGCCGTCCGGGGTCAGCCGGGCCAGCCAGGTCTGCAGCAGCGCGTGCAGAGCGGGCTTCCCGATCCTGACCGGCGGGTTGGACCAGATCAGCCGCAACCGTTCCGGGATGGCCTGGTCGGCTGGAGCCACGCAGCGGACATTTGCCAGGCCGGCGCGCTCGGCGTTCCTGGCGCAGAGCTCCAGCGCCCGGGTGTTGACGTCGACGGCCCAGACCCGGGCGCCGGGGGAGCGGGCCGCAAGCACCAGCGCGAGCGGCCCGTAGCCGCAGCCGAGGTCGGCGAGGTCCCCGGATGAAGGCGGCTGCGGTGCGGTGTCCAGCAGCAGCCTGGTGCCCGGGTCCAGCCTGGTCGGCGAGAACATCCCGGAATCAGTTTCCAGCTCCAGGTGCAGGTCAGGCAGGACGACATGCACAGAGCGCGGGTGCCGGGCGGCTTCTGGCCGCTCGGCGAAGTACTGCTGGCCCACGCGCTGCCGAGCGCTAGCTGGGCCGCTGCGCCGGCGGAGAAGCGGCCGCCGGGGCTGAGTCAGTCTGTGGGCCGGGCGCTTTTGGCGGGGCCTTTCCCGCCGCGGCCAGCGCAGGGTTGATGTACCTCCGGGTCACCCAGCGCTCGACCACGAACGTCAGCACCGGGATCGTCCCGGCCAGCAGCACGATCACCGTGCCCGGGGTGGCCAGCTTCATCCCCACCTGGACGGTCATCAGGAACGCGGCGGCCAGGTAGATCAGGTACAGGATGCCGTGCAGGGTGCCGACGTAGTTGACGATGACCGTGTTGTGCGCGGCGACCTGCAACGGTATGCCCGCGAATACCAAGATGATCAGCACCACGCCGGTCACGTACGCCATGACCCGGTACCGGCGCACTGCCGGGACCAGTCTGGCGGGGTCCTGGCGCAGGATGCTGCTACCTGCTCCCACCCTTGTTCCTCCTATCGCAGGCCGTGCCATCTGCCGTGGCCCTTCACCTGCTGATTCAGGCGGGCCAGGTAGGCGTTGTAGGCCGCGAGCTCTGGATCCTCGCCATCACCGGTGGCCGCGCTGCCGGTGATGGCCTCAGAGGAATCCCGGAGCGCCTGCGCGCTCGCGAGCCCTCCGGGGAGCTCGACCCCGGCAGCCTCGTCAGCGTCTGCATCAGCTGGCGGCTTGAACTCGTCCCGGATGGTCTTCACCCAGAAGGCCAGCCCGAATATCGCGAAAATCGGCCACTCGAACGTGTACGCCCAGCTCAGCGCGTTGCCGGACTCGGCCCGGTGAAACTGCCAGTCGCCGAGCCACAGCATCCCGATGGTCGCGACTACGGCAAACGCGTGCCAGCCCAGCCACTTCGGGGTGATCAGGAAGTACCACCGCGGCCGGGACGGAACGCTGGACATGCCCTGAGCCTAGCGCCGCCGGGCAGGCGGCGAGTCACCGCCGGGCCGACGCTGCTGATCAGCGATAATCGGGAGCATGTCTCTTGCGGACCTTCTTTCCGGACGCGGCGGGCTCGCGGGGCGCCTGCCGCAGCGGCTGGACGACCTGCGCGGTCCGGCTGCCGGGGTCGTCATGCTGCCCCGGCACCTGTCCTGGCCGGGCATGCGCGAGTTTGATGTGTCCGACGGCAGCACCCGGCGCAGCCTGTACGGCATCGTGCTCACCCAGGGCAGGCGGAACGACGTCGCCAGGTTCCTCAATGCCCGGCTGCTGACCGAGGACTGGCCGCTGATCCGGTCGTCCCTGGACCCCAAGCTGCGCCGCTGGTGTGAGCGGAGGTTCGAGCTGCGTCCTGCGGACACCGGGGAAGGTGACCACTAGCCGGCACGGCGTATGGTCTGCTCCGGCGGCTTGTGGCGGACGCGATAGGGGTCACGGCATGCGGAAGTACGTCATCATGGGAGTGCAGGGCAGCGGCAAGGGCACGCAGAGCACGCTGCTCGCGGCCGATCTGGACCTGGTGCACATCAGCGTCGGCGACATCTTCCGCTGGAACGTGGTGCACCACACCAAGCTTGGCGCTCAGGTACGGCGCACGATGGCCAAGGGCGAGCTGGTGAGCGATGACCTCGCCGAGGGCGTCGTGCGGGACCGGCTCACCCAGCACGACTGGAACTACGGGTTCATCATCGACGGGTTCCCGCGCAATCAGCCCCAGGCCGAATTCTTCCTGGAGAGCTACGACATCGACGGCGTCATCCACCTGGAACTGCCGGACAGCGAGGTCAGGCGGCGAGTGCTCGCCCGGCGGCTGTGCTCGGGGTGCGGCATGGACTACAACCTCATCGACAGCACCCCGCAGATCGCCGGGACTTGCGACTCCTGCGGAGGCGACCTCGCTGCCAGGGAGGACGACACCGAGGAGGCGCTCGCCGTCCGGCTCCGCGAGTACCACGAGAAGACCAACCCGGTGCTCGACATCTTCCGCCGGAAGGAATACGTGGTGTCGGTCGACGCCCGGGGGAGCAAGGACGAGGTCCAGCAGTCGATCCGCAAGTACCTCGGCCTGCCCGACTACCGCCAGGCAGACCCGGCGGCCGGCTGACGGCTGTGCGCATCCTCGTCGCGCCCGATTCCTTCAAGGGAAGCATCGGTGCCGCCGAGGCCGCAGCCGCGCTCGCCAGCGGCTGGCGCAGCGCACGACCTGGCGACGACCTGGTATGCCTGCCCCTCGCCGACGGAGGCGAGGGCACACTGCAGGTGCTCGCCGCTGCCGACGCGACGGCCCGCTGGCACAGGTCACCCGTCACCGGCCCAGACGGGCGGACGGTCACCGGCAGCTGGCTTGAACGTGACACGGTGGCGTTCATCGAGCTGGCACAGGCCAGCGGGCTGCCACTGATGGCAGCGCCGGACCCGCTCGGCGCGCAGACCACGGGCACCGGTGAGCTGATCGCCAGGGCGCTCGACGCCGGTGCCCGTCGGATCGTCATCACCCTGGGCGGCTCGGCGTCCACTGACGGCGGCACCGGCGCCCTGGCTGCGCTGGGCGCCCGTTTCCTCGACGGGTCGGGAGGCGAACTCCCGCCGGGCGGGGGAGCTCTCAGCCGGCTCGCCTCAGCGGACCTCACGCCCCTGCGGCAGCCGCCGCCAGGCGGTGTTGCCTGCCTCACAGACGTGCGCGCCCCGCTGCTCGGGCCGCGCGGTGCGGCCGCCGTTTTCGGGCCGCAGAAGGGCGCCGACGACGGCCAGGTCGCCCTGCTGGAGGCGGCCCTGACCCGGCTCGCGCAGGTGCTGGGAGGTGACCCGGACGCCGCAGGCGCCGGGGCAGCGGGCGGCACCGCCTACGGCTTCGCAGCTGTGTGGGGCGCAGCAATCACGCCCGGCGCCGCTGAGATCTGCCGCGTGGCCGGCGTTGACGGCGAGGTTTACCGCAGCGACCTGGTGCTGACCGGGGAGGGCCGGTACGACGCTAGTTCCGCCGACGGCAAGATCCCCGGCGCCGTGCTGGCCGCCGCGGCCGCGGCCGGCGTCCCCGCTGTCCTGGTCGCGGGAGTGATCGACGGCGATCCGCCGCCTGACGTCGCCGCTGTGGTGGCGCTGGCTGACCTGGCCGGCAGCCCGGCGGCCGCAATTACGACCCCGGCGCGCTGGCTCCGCGAGGCCGGGAGGGCACTCGCGCTGGAGCTGGAGGCCAGCCCGGCAAGGCAGCGGGCAGCGCCCGATGACAGCGGCGCCTAGCTGTTAGCTAGCCTGTGCCGTGTGCGGGAAATCGCGGTATTCAGCGGCAGCGCCCACCCGCGTCTGGCCGAGGAGATCTGCGCGCAGCTCGGGGTGGAGCTGCAGCCGTCGAGGCTGACACGGTTCAGTGACGACTGCCTCGAGGTCCAGCTGCTGTCCAACTGCAGGGAACGGGACGTATTCCTGATCCAGCCGCTCAGCGCGCCGGTCCAGGAGCATCTGATAGAGCTGCTGCTCATGCTCGACGCAGCGCGCGGAGCCTCCGCCGCGCGGGTTACGGCGGTCATCCCGTACTACGCCTATGCCCGTTCGGACAAGAAGACGATGCCGCGTGTGTCGATCGCCGGGCGGCTGGTCGCGGACCTGCTCGTTACCGCTGGTGCGAGCCGCATACTGACAATCACCTTGCATGCGCCGCAGGTACACGGGTTCTTCTCGGTTCCCGCCGACCACCTGCACGCGCTGCGCGAGATCGCGGCCCACTTCCGCGGTCAGGACCTGGCTGGCATGGTGGTGGTCTCGCCTGATCTTGGGAACGCCAAGCAGGCTTCACTGCTGGCGAGGATGCTGGGCTTGCCAGTCGCCGCCGGGGCCAAGGAGAGGCACAGCGACTCCAGCGTGACGATCAGCTCGATCATCGGCGACGTGACGGGCCGTGACGTGATCGTGCTCGACGACGAGATCGCGCGAGGTTCCACCATCATGGAGCTGCTCGCGCGGCTCCGCGAACAGGGCGCGGGTAACGTACGCATCGCCTGCACCCACGGGCTGTTCCGCGACGGAGCGCTGAAGCGGATCGCGGCGGAGCCAGAGGTGACCGAGATCGTCTGCACGAACACCGTGCCAATCCCCGAATCCGAGCGTGATCCCAAGCTGCACGTGATCTCGCTCGGGCCCGCGCTGGCTGAGGCCATCCGCCGGGTCCACGTCGGCGAGTCGGTCAGCGCCCTGTTCGACGCGACCTGACTCCCAGGCGCCCGCGGGCAGGCTGTGTCATTCTGTCAGAGGCCGGCACTAGCGTCGCCGGCATCACAGCCACCATCGAGGAACGCCTGGAGACGTTAGAAGTGCGCGTCGGCAACCTGGAGACCTGGGCAGGCCCCGGGCAGGCGGAGGTCCTGGCGGACGTCCTGCGCGCCGTCAGAAGCGACCTAGCCCAGGTCCGGCAGACCCAGAACCGGCACACCAGGATGATCGCCGACCTGACCGCTGACGTCTCGACTGAGCGCTCGCTCAAGACCGACGTCGCCACCCTGAAGACCGACGTCGCCACCCTCAAGACCGACGTCGCCACCCTCAAGACCGACGTCGCCACGCTCACAACGGACGTCGCTGAGCTGAGGACCGACGTCGCCACCCTCAAGACCGATATGACCGAGGTCAAGACGACGCTGGCCGAGGTCCTCCGGCGGCTTCCGGAAACACCGGCCTGACCTCTCAGGCCAGTGTCTGCCCGCTCACCCGCTGCTCGTGGGAAAGCAGGTAGCGCTTGCGCTCGATACCGCCGCCGTATCCGGTGAGGCTGCCGTCAGCGCCCACGACGCGATGGCAGGGCACGATGATGCCGATGGGGTTCCGCCCGTTTGCCAGCCCGACGGCACGCGACGCCGACGGCTGCCCGATCCGGTCGGCCAGCTGACCGTAGGACAGGGTTTCGCCATGCCGGATCTCCCGCAGGGCAGCCCAGACGCGCTGCTGGAACGCCGTGCCCTCCAGGGTGAGCGGGAGATCGAACTCGGTCCGCTGGCCGTCGAAATACTCCTGGAGCTGCCGTGCCGCCTCGGCCAGGGCCTTGCTGTCCTGGACATCGGCGGGCTCGCCGAACCATCCAGGCGCTGGGGCATGCCGCTGCTGGCTCATTGACAGCCCGACCAGGGCGTCGCCCGCCGCCACGAGCGTGAGCGGTCCGACCGGGCTGTCAACCACCATGTGCGACCTGTCCGCCGCTATGGGCCCGGCGGAAGTGTTCGGCGTCATGCTGATTCCTTTCGCTGCTGTCCGGTCCGGTCAGGCCTCCGGAGCCCGGGCGGGCCGACGATATCGCCTGCGGGCATCAGGTTGATGGCGTGGTCGGTGGTGGCCCACAGGTACTGCACCGCATAGCTGCGCCAGGGCTGCCAGGCCACGGCCCGCCTGGTCAGCGCCGTCGGCGTGGGTGGCAGGCTGAGCTGCCTGGCCCCGGCACGGACACCGAGATCGCCGGCTGCGAACGCGTCGGGGTCGCCGAGCCCGCGGATGGCGATCGTCTCGATGCTCCACGGGCCGAGTCCCGGCACCGCACTCAGCCGCTCACGGGCCTGTCCCCAGTCGCTGCCAGGCCCCAGGTCGATCGCACCGTCGGCCAGCGCCCCGGCCAGGGCGCTGAACGTTGCGCGCCGCCGCTGCGGGACGGCCAGCGGGGCCGGGTCCGCTGCCGCCAGCACAGCCATGCTCGGGAACAGGTGTGTCAGGCCGCCGCCAGGGTCGCCGACCTGCTCACCGTGCAGGGTCACCAGGCGCGCGGAATGAGTGCGCGCCGCTGCAGTCGAAATCTGCTGCCCGAGCACCACCCGCACGGCGAGTTCATCGGCGTCGACAGTGCGCGGAAGGCGCCGGCCCGGTGCCTTGTCGACCAGCGGTGCCAGTACCGGGTCCTGGCGCAGATGCTCTCCCACAGCGACGGGATCAGCGTCAAGGTCAAGCAGCCGTCGGCACCTGCTGATCGCGATCGCCAGGTCACGCAGGTCGGTGAGGGACAGCTGGCAGGCGATGTACTCCGGCCGTGGCCTGAGTGCCACGATGCCCCGCCCGTGCGGCAGTCGCAGCGTCCGCCGGTAGGCACCGTCACGCCATTCCTCAACACCGGGCACAGCTGTCGCCGCCAGGTGGCCGAACAGGCTGTCAGGGAACAGGGGCGACCGGAACGGCAGCCGCAGCGACAGCACTCCGGTGGCCGCCACGGCGTCGCCGCGGCCCGCGCGCCGCCTGAGCTCGGTGGGGGAGAGGGCAAAGACCTCGCGCACAGTGTCGTTGAACGTCCGGATGCTGGCGAACCCGGCCGCGAACGCGACGTCGCCCATCGGCAGCGAGCTGGTCTCAATGAGCAGCCGGGCGGTCTGCGCTCGCTGCGCCCTGGCCAGGGCGAGCGGGCCAGCACCCAGCTCGGCGAGAAGCTGCCGTTCGACCTGGCGCACGCTGTAGCCGAGCCGGGATGCTAGACCAGGGACTCCTTCGCGGTCGATGATCCCGTCGTTGATCAGCCGCATCGCGCGCGCAACAAGGTCGGCGCGCTCGTTCCACTGTGGCGATCCGGGTGTCGCGTCTGGCCGGCACCGCTTGCAGGCGCGGAACCCCGCCTGCTGGGCTGCTGCGGCACTGGGATAGAAGCGCATGTTCTCCGGCTTCGGCGGCACTACCGGGCAGCTCGGCCTGCAGTAGATCCCGGTGGTGACGACGCCGATGAAGAACCAGCCGTCGAAACGCGCGTCCTTGGCCTGCACAGACCGGATCCAGCGCTCCCGGTCCGGCGCGCTCAGCCACGTGCCATCGTCGTGTATCACCCGCACAGCATCGGTCGCTGGCGGCACCCAAGTCTAGCGAAAATCCGACATCTACGCTGGGCCGCTGACAACCGTGACGTCGATCCGGGTGAGCTGGCCGGGATCCCCAACCAGGTCGATTGCGGCGATCCTGCCCCGGTCGACCGTGAAGCGGAACACGACTCGCGGCTGGCCACCGACGAGCCAGACCAGTCCGGCAAGCCCATCGATCAGAGCTAGCGTGGCGCCGCGGGCACGTCCGGACAGGAACCCGGCCACGCCTGCCGCACCCTGGACCTCCTTCGACGCGCCCATCTGCACGGTGACGGTGTCAGCGCGGAGCACGGCATCGGGATGAAGCAGTTCGACCAGCGCCTGGAAATCACCACCGCGCGCTGCCGCAAAAAAGGCGGTGACGACCTCGCGCTGGCGGCCCGGGTCGCTGCCCGCTGTCGCATCCGCCGCCCGGACCCGGCGCCGCGCGCGGCTGGCGAGCTGGCGCGCTGCCGCTGGCGAGCGCTCGATGATCGGCGCGATCTCGTCGAACGGCACATCGAACATGTCGTGCAGCACGAAGGCGAGCCGCTCAGCGGGTGCCAGCGTGTCCAGGACCACAAGCAGCGCCAGGCCGACCGAGTCGGCGAGCAGTGCCTGCTGCTCGGGATCGGTTGCCTCCCCAAGGTCCGGCGCTGGCCCGGGCAGGTCGGCCCCGGCCGGTTCCTCGCGCCGGGACTGGCGCGAGCTCAGCATGTTCAGGCACACCCGAGCAGTGATTGTGGTCAGCCAGCCGCCCAGGTTCTGCACAACGCTGGTATCTGACCGGCTGAGCCGCAGCCAGCTCTCTTGCACGGCGTCGTCAGCCTCGCTCAGCGAGCCGAGCATCCGGTAAGCGATTGCCCGCAGGTGAGCCCGGTGGTACTCGAACTGGTCCGCCAGCCAGTCGGCTGTGCCATCCCCAGGGGTCTTTATGCCTGCAGGAACCTGTGCAGAGTCCATCGGTCACAATCCCTCGTCGCGTCCTGTCATACAAGTGACCGGCGAAACCCGGCTCGTGTGACACAGGACTCATGACACTGATGCTCATGATCACCCTCACCAACGTCTTCAACCGCATCAACGTCGCGACCAGGCAGCAAGCGGGTTCCTGGGGCTGATGGCCGGGGCGGGAGGCAGGGCGGCTGAGGCTGTGCATGCGGCAGCACCCGGCCCGCTACTTCGTCTCGGTGATCATGTCGCTGGTGAGCTTGGTTCGTTCGGACTCGGCCACAGAGGGAACGATATAAGGCCAGGTCCCTGCCAATGGCACGCCGGACTGGCGCTGTATCAGCGGTCAGCCGGCGGAGCCGGAGTGGAGCAATCTATGACCGAGCCTGCGCCCCGGATCGATGTCGCTAACCTCCCCGCACCGACTGAGGGTTTTCTGGTGGCGATGTTCATCACCGTCCGCAAGGTCGCGCGATCCCGGGATTTCTACTCGCGTGTCCTCGGCGGCACGGTCGCCCTGGAGGAGAACCCGTGCATAGTCAGGCTGTCCAATTCGTGGATCATCATGAACCCCGGCGGGCCGCCCACCCCCGACAAGCCAGGTATCTCGGTGGTTGACTACGAGCCCGGCAGCACCACCTCGATCTTCCTGAACCTGCGGGTCGCTGACATCCAGGCCTGCTACGAGGAGTGGAAGGCGAAAGGGGCAGAGTTCGTCACGCCGCCCATCGACCGCGGAGCGGAGATCCGCTGCTACATGCGTGACCCGGACGGCTACCTCATCGAGGTCGGCCAGTCGACCGGCCTGATGCACGGCCAGCTTGCCGCAAAGCGCCCGGAAGATCTCCCAGGCTGAAGGCGGCTGGATACCCTGCCCCGTCTCTTTCATCATGCGATGACGCGGACCAGAAGTACAAGTCTGTAATTCTTGGCTCGTATGCCTCACGATCAGGGACATGCCGACAACCTCTGCTCGCACGTCAGCACCGGCCATCTCGCCCGAGCGGCTCCGCCATGTCCGCTGGCTCGCCGGCGGCACCAGCTCAGGGAAGAGCACAGCTGCCGCCACCCTCGCCCGGCGGTTCGATCTCGACGTCTATTCCGGTGACCGGGCCGAGCATGACTGGCTAGACCGCTGCTCGCCGGAACGGCAGCCGCGGTTCGCTGCTGCCCGCGGCCAGCGCCCTGGAGACATATGGCGCGGACGGTCACCGGAGCAGGTATTCGAGGCGATGGCCGGCCGTTACGGCGAGACCGTAGGGTTCCTCGTTGAGGACCTCATCGAGCTCCGGGCCGACCGCATCGTCATCGTCGATTACTTCGGGGTCCAGCCACGCGACCTGGCACCACTGCTGGCCTGGCCAGGGCAGGCCGCGTTCCTTGTCCCTACCGGGCAGTTCCGCCGGGCCGCGCTGACCCAGCGCTACACCGACCCCGAGCGCGCCCGCGCCAACTGGGGTGACCTCGATCCGGCCGCTGTGCTCGACGCGCGGCTTGCCCGTGATGCGCTGTGGGACGCAGAGGTGGCGAGCCAGGCCAGTGCGCAGGGACTGCCGTTGCTCACCGTCGACGGCAGCCGCCCTGTCGCTGAGCTTGCCGCCGATCTCGCCGGGCGCTTCGGGCTCGGCGACTGATCAGGAATGGAGAAGCACTGGTCACCGGGCCGGACCTAGCATGGCGCCTGATACACACACCGGGTCGACGACCCACGACATCAGGAGTGACCATGGCGGGCTCTACCACCCAGGGAATCAAGACAGTGCTGCATCCAGTGTCCGACCTGGCGAAAGCCAAGCCGGTTTACACCGCTCTGCTCGGCGTGGAACCGTCGGCGGACGCGGCCTACTACGTTGGCTATGACGCCGAGGGCCAGCACATCGGGCTGGTTCCGGGCGGTGGGCCGCAGGGCATGACCTCGCCGGTGGCCTACTGGCACGTGGCGGACATCGAGGCGAAGCTGGCCGAGGTGACCGCCGCGGGTGCCACCGTGAAGGAGGCTCCGCATGAGGTCGGCGGCGGCCGCCTGGTGGCCGCGTTCACCGACCCCGACGGCAATGTCCTCGGGCTTATTCAGGATCGGTGACTGCCGGCCCTGCGCCGGCGCTCGGCCGCCCCCCGGATAACAGATGGAGACACGATGAGCATGGCCACGAGGACGGACACGCAGCCGTCTGCGCGGCACGGTGCCGACAGCCACGAGCTGATCCGGGTGCACGGCGCGCGCGTGAACAACCTCAAGGACGTCAGCGTTGAGATCCCGAAGCGCAGGCTGACGGTGTTCACGGGCGTCTCCGGCTCGGGCAAGAGCTCGCTGGTGTTCGACACGATCGCGGCCGAGTCGCAGCGGCTGATCAACGAGACCTACAGCGCCTTCGTGCAGGGCTTCATGCCGGCGCTGGCGCGTCCTGAGGTCGACGTCCTCGAAGGGCTCACCACCGCGATCATCGTTGACCAGCAGCGGATGGGTGCCGACCCTCGCTCGACGGTCGGCACCGCCACCGACGCCAATGCGATGCTGCGCATCCTGTTCAGCCGGCTCGGGCAGCCGCACATCGGCTCGCCCAAGGCGTTCTCCTTCAACATCGCCTCCATCAGCGGGGCTGGTGCGGTCGCGTTTGAGCGCGGCGGGAAGACCGTGAATGAGCGGCGCAGCTTCAGCATCACGGGGGGGATGTGCCCCCGCTGCGAAGGCCGGGGCATGGTCTCTGATATCGACCTCGGCCAGCTCTTCGACGACTCCAAGTCGCTCAACGAGGGCGCGATCACCGTGCCCGGTTACAAGGGGGGCGGCTGGAACTCCCGGCTGTACATCGAGTCGGGCTTTGTCGACCCGGACAAGCCGATCAGCAAGTACACCAAGAAGGAACTCGACGACTTCCTCCGCCACGAGCCGGTCAGGATGAAGATCGCAGGGATCAACATGACCTACGAGGGGCTGATCCCGCGAATCCAGAGGTCGATGCTGTCCAAGGACACCGAGGGGATGCAGCCGCACGTCCGGGAGTTTGTGGACCGCGCTGTCACGTTCACCACCTGCCCGGAGTGCGGCGGCACCCGGCTCACCGAGGCGGCCCGTTCCTCGCGGATCAATGGCGTCAGCATCGCTGACGCGTGCGCTATGCAGATCAGTGACCTGGCCGACTGGGTTCGCGGCCTGGACGAGCCGTCGGTGGCGCCGCTGCTCGTGGCGCTCGCGCAGACCCTTGACTCGTTCGCGAGGATCGGGCTGGGCTACCTCGCACTCGACCGGCCGTCGGGCACGCTGTCGGGCGGTGAGGCCCAGCGGGTCAAGATGATCCGCCAGCTTGGTTCCTCGCTCACCGACGTCACGTACGTCTTCGACGAGCCGACGGTCGGGCTGCACCCCCACGACATCCAGCGGATGAACAACCTGCTGCAGCAGCTGCGCGACAAGGGCAACACAGTGCTCGTGGTGGAGCACAAGCCGGAGATGATCACGATCGCCGACCACGTCGTTGACCTTGGCCCCGGCGCTGGCACCGCGGGTGGCGAGGTGGTCTTCGAGGGCACGGTCGACGGGCTGCGGTCCAGCACCACGCTGACCGGGCAGCACCTGGACGACCGGGCACGGCTGAAGCCTTCGGTGCGGGCACCGTCGGGAGTGCTGAAGGTGCGTCACGCCAGCACCCACAACCTCCAGGACGTCGATGTCGACGTACCGCTCGGCCTGCTGGTGGTGGTGACCGGCGTGGCCGGGTCCGGCAAGAGCTCGCTGATCCACGGCTCGGTGTCTGGCCGGGACGGGGTGGTGTCGCTCGATCAGGGCGCAATCCGCGGCTCGCGGCGGAGCAATCCGGCCACCTACACCGGGCTGCTGGACCCGATCCGCAATGCGTTCGCGAAAGCCAACGGCGTGAAGGCGGCGCTGTTCAGCGCTAACTCCGAGGGCGCCTGCCCCAACTGCAACGGCGCCGGAGTCATCTACACCGACCTCGCGATGATGGCCGGCGTCTCCACCACCTGCGAGGAGTGCGAGGGGAAGCGGTTCGAGGCATCAGTGCTGGACTATCACCTCGGCGGCCGCGACATCAGCGAGGTGCTCGCGATGTCGGTGACCGACGCCGGGGAGTTCTTCGGCGGCGGCGACGCGCGCACGCCGGCCGCACACGCCATCCTCGGCCGGCTCGCCGAGGTCGGCCTCGGCTACCTCACCATCGGCCAGCCGCTCACGACCCTGTCCGGCGGGGAGCGGCAGCGGCTGAAGCTGGCCACGCACATGGCCGCCAAAGGCGGCGTCTACGTCCTCGACGAGCCGACCGCCGGCCTGCACCTCGCCGACGTCGAGCGGCTGCTAGGCCTGCTCGACCGCCTGGTGGACTCCGGGAAGTCGGTCATCGTCATCGAGCACCACCAGGCGGTCATGGCGCACGCCGACTGGATCATCGATCTCGGCCCCGGCGCTGGCCACGACGGCGGCCGGATCGTGTTCGAGGGCCCACCCGCCGACCTCGTTGCCGCCCGTTCCACCCTTACCGGCGAGCACCTCGCTGCCTACGTCAGCGCCTGACCAGTGCCCTGACTGGGCGCCGTCAGGCATACAGGCGGCGAGGCGTGATGATCAGCGGTTCCGAGAACTGCGCCGCGAACTGCGACGCTGTGCCGAACAGCGTCCCGATACGCTCGGCGTACTTCACCACGTACTCCGGCACCTGGTCGGCAGCGGGGAACCCGGGAACGTGCTCGGCGGTCCCGTCGATGCGGATGATGTCCCGCCCGATGTCAGTCACATCAAGTCCCAGCGCCACCCTCGGGTTGTGGCTGATGTTGCGCAGCTTGACTTTCGCGGCCTGGCTGTAGATGAGGATCGTCTCGTCGTCGCGTACCAGGAACCACACCGGCACGCTGTCAGGCCGCCCGTCCGGGCGCACGGTCGTCAGCCATGTCATCAAGTTCGAGCGCAGCCGGCCCTCGACGTGCGTGCGGCGGTCATCGGGCAGATGTGACGTCAGCTTCACGACAGACGATCATGGCAGATGTCTGACCGGCGCTGAAGAGGATCGAGCGCCAGTGATCCTCAACCGGGTGCCAGTTGACAACGGCGGCGGGCCGGCGGACCTTGAGTCAGTGATCTGGCTGTCCGTCGTCGTCGACAGCGCGTGTACCCAGATCTGGGATGCGTGGGGGAGCGGCGCGCAGCTGACGTCGCTGCGGGTCAGCCCGGCGGTCTACGACGCCGTGGCCGCCGCCAGGTCTAGCGAGGTAGCCCGTGACTGCCCGCTGATGCTGCTGGGCCTGCCGCTTGTTGCCGACCCGGAGGTGGCTACCTACGAACCTGTGGTCAGCTGAGGGCGCCAGCGCGAGGCGAAGCCGCCGAGGAGGAGGAGATAACGCATGCTGACCTCGGAAGAGAACGAGGCGCTGTGCCGGGTTGGCCCCGGCACGGCGATGGGCAAGCTCCTGCGCAGGTACTGGACTCCAGCGTTCCAGGCGGCTGACCTGCCCGAGCCGGACTGCCCGCCGGTCCGCGTCACCGTCCTCGGCGAGAACTTCGTCGCGTTCCGGGACTCCGCCGGACGGCTGGGCTTCCTGGACGAGTCGTGCTGCCACCGCGGTGCGTCGCTCGTACTCGGCCGGGTCGAGGAAGGCGGCATCCGCTGCCTCTACCACGGATGGAAGTACGCCGTAGACGGCACGATCCTGGAGACGCCCAATCTCGCGACATCCACCTTCCGCGAGCGGTTCAGGCACGGGGCTTACCCAGTCCGCGAAGCCGGGGGACTCGGCTGGGCCTACCTGGGGCCATCGGGCACCGAGCCGCCGTTCCCCGCCTTCTCGTGGACCGACGCGGCCCCTGACGAGCTGGTCGTCAGCGAGATGATCATGGACTGCAACTGGATGCAGGTTCAGGAAGGCTCGATCGACTCCTCGCACGTGGCGATCCTGCACCTCGACACGCTCGCCACCATGGGTGCTGGGCCGCGCAGCGTCGGGTCGTTCGGTTTCCCCGGGGCGCCGTGGGATCTCGACATGCCGGTGCCCGGCAGGGGGCGCGCCCCGGCCGCCGTCTGGCCCAGCGACGACAACGCGCCGCGGATCGAGGTCGAGAACACGCCCTTCGGCTTCCACTACGCGGCCATCAGGGATGTGACCGGCGATCCCGGGAAGAAGTTCGTTCGCGTCACCGCTTTCGCCATGCCGTACACGGCGTTCATCGGCGGGGTCTCCTCTGGCGCTGTGATCGTTGTCCCACGCGACGATTACACCTGCTCATCGATCGGCGTGTTCAAGGTGCCGGAAGGTGCCGGCGGGACCGCCGCGTCGCGTCGGGCAGCGAACGTCGATCCCGGCGTGTGGGGGCCAGGACCTGGAAACCGGCGGATCCGGCTGCCCGCCCAGGATCGCGAAGCTATGGCTGCGGGGAAGAGCTTCGCCGGCTTCCGCGGCGGGAACAGGATTCAGGACGCCGCGGTCCAGATGTCTGAGGGCAGGTTGTATGACCGGGCGAAGGAGCACCTCGTACCTGCCGACCTGGCCATCATCCGGATGCGGCGTCTCTTCGCCGACTCGATCAGACTGGTGGAGGCCGGCGGCGATCCGGTCGGCCTCGGCGAAGGCTGTGACTTCGCCCGGATCGGTGCTGCCTCGCAGATCATCGATGCCGGCCAGCCATGGCAGGACCTGGTGCCAGCTAACCACGGTGTCCGGGAGCCGGTGAGGCGAGCGTGAAGGTCTGGATCGAGACCGGTCAGTGCACCGGCTAGCAGCAGGCGGCCACGGACCCACAATGGCGGGCTAATTTCGGTTCCGGTTGTCCTGGTGTCGTGTTCCTTTACGCCACTGCACGCTGGTCAGGAAGGGGGCAAAGAGATCCTCAGCCAACGGGATGATGACGGCGGCCAGCTCCTCGGCAGTCGGATCGCGGTCACGGAAGTGGACGAAGGGCAGCTCGGTCAGGACAGCTATCGGTGTCTGCTCGGCTCCTTCCCCCATCTGCAGTACGGCTGCCGCGGCTAGGCCGCCAGCCACGTCAGCCTGGGAGACGGTGAACGGCCGGCCGAACAAGTCCGGCCGGCCGACGTAGTCGTTGAGCGCCCTGAAGCCGCTGTAAGCCAGCATGATCCCGTTGGTGCCACGGCGGAGAGGGTGGCAGGTGCTGTCGGTAATGACGACGCCGACGTGGCTCAGCCTGAACTTCTCCTTGGCCCAGGCCCGGACCTGGTTGGCAGTGGCTTGGGCGTTTTTCGGCCAGAGGACGTACTGGCCGCCACCATTGGACTCATCGACACCGGCCATCGGGATGAGCGTGTTGTTGGTGATGGTGAAGTGATGGCCGTACTTGCTCAGGCTGGCCGGCAGGTAGAGGTCGGATTCGCGGACTACGAGCTCTTCCTTGTCGATCCGGTCGAGTCGGATAACGCTGCCCTCGCAGAGGGAGACGATCTTGGAAGTGATGGCGATGACGCTGCCCTCTGCAAGCTCAGTGATCACGCGCTCCAAGAGGGGAAGTAGCTCGGTAGCTCCGGCAGTTATGCGTTCGGTCTTGACGCCCGTCACCTTCATCGCTGCGCTCCCTGCGCCTGGCGGGCCTGGCGGGTGATGGCCGCGAGGAGGGTGAGCGCGTCGCGTACGGCGGCGACGTCATGGGTGCGGATGTAGTCGGCGCCCTGCCAGGCGGCGAAGATCTCCGCAGCAAGGGTCGCCGGCCCGGACTGGGTGACGTCCCTGCCGGTGACTACGCGCAGGAAGGACTTGCGCGACGCAGACACCAGGACGGGTACGCCGAAGGCGTCCTTCAGCTGCCGGATCCCGGCCAGAGCCGTCAGCGAAGGCCCTGGGGTGCTGCCCAGGAAGTAGCCGAGCCCAGGGTCGATGATGAGGCGGTCCGTGCCGATGCCGGCGGCCTGAAGGGCGGGCAGCCGCCGGGCGAAGAACCGGCAGATCCCGTCCCAGACCGCTGCCGGGCCGGTCACAATCCTGGTGGCCGTCCCGGCAGCCTGCACGGCGTGCATGACGATCAGCCGGCACTGCGATGCCGCCAGGACGGGGTACATGCCTGGGTCGCCGAACCCGTGGATGTCGTTGAGGTAGGCCGCGCCGCCGGAGATGGCGAACCGCAGGGTTTCGGGCCGGAAGGAGTCAACCGAGACGGGAATCCCGTCGGCGGCGAGCCGTTCCAGGACGGGGGCAAGCCGCCGCCGTTCCTCGGCGGCGGTGACTGGGACTGAGTCCGGGTGGCTGGCGGCGGGACCCAGTTCGATGATGTCGGCGCCTTCGGCCCGCAGTTCGCGGGCGTGGGCGAGTGCTGCCGCGGGGTCGATGTAGCGGCCGCCGTCCGAGAACGAGTCCTCGGTGATGTTGACGATCCCCACGACAAGGGGATCTCCCGCCGGAAGCAGCGGGCCGGGCAGCGCGGTTTCGGAAGCTGGACTGCTCATGGGCGTGCTCCTGCAGACGGCATCGGATGCTCGCCCAGGCGCACGGCTATCCGGGCAGCAGCCCGGCAGGCCGCTCCCCGGTGGTGCTCCACCCGAACGCCAGTCACGGCCTGGCCCCAACCATACGACGCGCTCCTTAGCCCGTCTTTGGTTGCCATCACAGACTTGGCTCACCATGACGCGAGGACGCGGCGGTTGGTGTCGTCGGCCTGGGGGAGGCGGAGCCCGATGACCCGCAGGCCGGCAGCGTCGAGCAGGTCTCTTCCGGCAATCACGATGCGGCGGTGCTTCGCGCCTCATGAAGGCCGCGGGTTCGAGATCGGGCCAGCCTACGGCGGGTCAGGTGGTTAGCTGCGCTTCGGCGTCATCCAGCCACTGCCGGTACCACTGGACGAACCCAAGCGCGGCTCTGCCACCATCGGTAAGGGGCCGGAAGCCACCATCGGCAGCCGTGTCATCAGCCCACATCTGGCCTCTCGCGGCCCGGTGACCACGAGCGCTTCGCGATACGCGCAGCCTAGGTGGCACAGGTAGAGCAGCCCGGTCGAATGTTCAGGCCGGCAGACGACCTCATCGCGCTGCTCCCAGTAAGCGTCCTCAGCCGCGTTGAAGGCTTCAACCGAGTCGTAGTCTTCCTCGTGCGGCGGGTCGGGCAGCCCGTCGGCCGGGTTGAACGCTTCAACGTGCGGAAACGGCTGCGCTAGCGTGCCGAGGGCGGTCAGATCGGCGCCATCGCCCGCCCACCGCCATTGCCCATCGGTCCGGCGGACAGGAAAGAGACCGTAAGCGGGCCCTGCTCCTCCCGCCCCAGCCTCGCGGAGGAACGACCGGTATTCGCCGGGCAGGCGCACCCGGAGCTGGTCCTCGATCTCACCCAGTTGGGCCGCACTCAGCGTTGGCTCAAGCCGCCACCTGTGACCACGCGCCCCAAAGATCTTCTCCGCGTTCGGGTCGGTGGCGAGGCGCTCAAGCCGCTCACGTACATCCGACCAGCTGGAAGGCAGCACGGGTCCCCATTATCGCATGAATTGTCACGGAACGTGAGCATACGCCAGTTCCTTGAGCCGGCTGATCAAGTGCCGATAATGTACATTATGTTAAGTAGCGTGCTCGGCGGCATCCCGTGCTGCTCCTGTCCGCCCGCCCCCGCCGTCCGCCCGGCTGCTTGTCATGTCCCGGTGAACCTGGGCTCAGGTGACCTTGAATACCGCCTACATACTTGGCCGGCATAGTAGGCAAGCGCAGAACGGCGGCGAGCGTGGCGCAAAGTCTTTCTGGCATCGTGGCCGGTGGGTGTCGATCCGGCGGTGGCCACTTCGTAGCGGCAGTGAGAGCCGGCCAGAGACCGGCCCCTGATGAACAAACGGGAGTGATCGTCATGACGCAGTACCTGCTGGCGCTCTACCGCGACTACGCCGCCCCCCTTCCGCCGGAAAGGAGCCGGCAGGTGTGGGCCGGCGTCGGCGCGCTGATCGACAAGATGACGGACGCCGGTGCGTTCGTGTTCAAGAGCGGCCTGCAAGGCGGCCCGGAGTCGGCGACGGTGGTGCGGCAGTCTGGTGATGACTTCCTGATGACCGACGGGCCGTACACCGAGACCAAGGAGCACCTCGCCGGGTTCTGGATCATCAACGCCGCCGACCTGGACGAGGCCCTGGACTGGGCCAGGCAGGCCTCGGCCGCGGAACTGCGGCCCATCGAGGTCCGCCCGTTCTTCGGTGGAGACCTCGACGACGCGATCCGGCTGAATGCCGAGTCCGGCGCGCAGTGACCGTACCGGTGCAGTGACTGTCGAGGCTGTGTTCCGCCGCGAGTACGGTCGCTGCGTCGCCACCCTGATCCGCTTCCTCGGCGATATCGACGCCGCCGAGGAAGCGGTCCAGGACGCGTTCACCGTGGCCGTCGCCAGGTGGCCGTCGGACGGCCAGCCGCCCAATCCGGGTGCCTGGATCGTCACGACCGCCCGCAACCGGGCCATCGACCGGCTGCGCCGCGAGTCGGTCCGTGACGAGCGGCACGCGCAAGCGCATCACCTGTACAGTGCCGCCGCTCAGGCCGCCGGGGACAATGCCCTGACCCAGCAGGAGGAGGAGCACACCGTGCCCGATGACCGGCTGCGCCTGATCTTCACCTGCTGCCATCCGGCGCTGAACCAGCCCGCCCAGGTCGCGCTGACCCTGCGGCTGCTCGGCGGGCTCGAGACGCCGGAGATCGCGCGGGCGTTTTTCGTTCCCGAGGCAACCATGGCCCAGCGGATCGTCAGGGCCAAGCGCAAGATCAGGAACGCCCGCATCCCCTACCGCGTGCCCGCCGAAGCCGAGCTTCCTGGCCGCCTCAAACCCGTCCTCGCCGTCGTCTACCTGATCTTCAACGAAGGCTACGCGGCGACCGCCGGTTCTCTGATGAAGCTTGACCTGTGCACCGAGGGAATCCGTCTCGCCCGCGTCCTCGCCGAGCTCATGCCCGACGAGCCGGAGGCGCAGGGGCTGCTGGCGCTGGTCTTGCTGCTGCACGCCCGCAGCGCCGCCCGCCTCACAGCCGGCGGCTCGCTGGTCCGCCTGGCCGACCAGGACCGGCGGCTCTGGGACTGGGGCCTGACCGCCGAAGGCCAGGCCATCGTCCGAGCGTGCGTCCAGCGCGGCCGCCCGGGCCCGTACCAAATCCAGGCCGCCATCAACGCTGTCCATTCCGTCGCGCCCAGCCCTGACGGCACCGACTGGCAAGCCATCCTGACGCTCTACGAGCAGCTCTACGTGCTCACGCCGACTCCGGTCGTCGCACTCAACCGGGCAGTCGCGCTCGCCGAAGTCCGCGGTCCCGCCGCCGGCCTGGCCGCAGTGGACGACCTGCGTTCTCCGGCCCTCGACAGCTACTACTTGTTCCACGCGTCACGTGCCGACCTGCTACGCCGCCTCGGCCGCGCCACGCAGGCCGCGGCGGCCTACGCTGCCGCCCGCTCCCTCACCGCGAACCCGGTCGAACAGGCCTTCCTCGACACCCAGCGCGCCACGCTCAGCCGGCCAGACGCCGCACAAGAATGAGCCCGGCGCGCGGTTCAGCCTGAAACTACTAACTCGGAGAATACTCTTGGAGTATTCTCCGAGTTGTGAGTGTTCCGCTGACGCTGCTTGGCCTGCTTGAGCGGGGGCCAAGTCACGGATACGACCTGAAACGGGACTACGACGCGTACTTCGGCCGGGGCAGGCCGCTGCGCTACAGCCAGGCGTACGCGACCCTGTCCCGGCTGGCCAGGGACGGCAAGACGGTCCTCGGGCCGGTCGAGCAGGGCGCCGGGCCGGAACGGCGGCGGTATGTCATCACCGAGGCGGGCGAGGCGGATGTCGAGGGCTGGCTGGCCGAGCCGGCGCCGCCAGAGCCGGACCTGCACAGCGAGCTGTTCGCCAAGGTGGTGCTCGCCGTGATGCTCGGCCAGCCGGCCGGCGGCTTCCTGGACGTCCAGCGGGCGGCGCACCTGCAGCGGATGCGTGAGCTCACCGATCTCAAACGGGGCGGGGAGCCACTCGATGTGCTGCTCGCCGACCACGCCATCTTCCGTCTGGAGGCTGACCTGCGATGGATCGACCACACCGCGGCCCGGCTGGACATGCTCGAGCGGGCGGTGCGCCAGTGACCGCAGACCCGTCCTCCGGGGCGGCTCAGTGATCCGCCTCGGGCTGCGGCTCGCGGTCAGCGGCGGCCGCGAGGCCGTCGTCCGCCTGGTCGTCGTGGCCGCCGCGGTCGGGATCGGCGTCGGCCTGCTGCTGACCGTCATCTCGGCCGTCAACGCAGTCGGTGTGCAGAACGACCGTTACGCCTGGCTGGACACCGGAGCACCACCAGCCGGGGGCCGCGGGACGACCGCAGGCAGCCGCGACCCGTTGTGGGCGCTGATGACCACCGATCTATTCGGCGGACAGGGCATTTACCGCGCCGACGTCGCCGCCGCCGGCCCTCGTCACCGGTGCCGCCGGGGATTCCCCGCGACCCCGGGCCGGGCCAGTACTACATCTCCCCCGCGCTCGCCGCGCTGCTGCGCAGCGCCCCAGCAGATGAGCTGGCCGACCGTTATCCCGGGCATCAGGCGGGCCTGATCGGCGAGGCGGGCCTGCCCTCCCCCGACTCACTGGTTGTCGTCGTCGGCCGTTCTGCCGCGCAGATGTCGCACCTGCCCGGCGCCACTCAGGTCACCAGCCTCAACAGCACCCCGCCCGGCGGCTGCGGCAGTCGTAACACCTGCGTGATCCGGGGAGGCCTCGGCCCGTCCGGCATCGACCTGATCCTGTCGGTGGTGGGGCTAGCGATGCTGCTTCCGGTGCTGATCTTCATCGGCACGGCCACCCGCCTGTCCGCGGCCCGCCGCGAGCAGCGGTTCGCCGCGATGCGGCTGGCCGGCGCGACGCCCAGGCAGACCTCGGTGATCGCGTCCGCGGAGTCTTTGGTCGCGGCGGTCACCGGCGTCGCCCTCGGTTTCGGCCTGTTCTTCGTGCTGCGGATCCCGCTGGCGGCTATCCCCTTCACCGGCCAGCCGTTCTTCCCGGCCGAGCTGTCGCTTAGTTTGCCGGACATCCTTGTGGTCGCAGCCGGCGTCCCTGCTGCCTCCGCCGTCGTGGCCCGGATCGCGCTGCGCCGGGTGAACGTCTCCCCGCTCGGCGTCACCCGCCGGGTGACCCCGGCGCCGCCGCGCGCCTGGCGGATGCTCCCGCTCCTGGCCGGCCTGGCCGACCTCGGGATCTTCGTCGTGCACGGCAAGCCAGCCAGCAATTCCGGGCAGATCCTGGTCTTCGTTCCCGGCTTCGCGCTGATCATGATCGGCCTGGTCATAGCGGGACCGTGGCTGACGATGACGGGAGCCCGGGTCCTGGCCCGGCGCGCCAGCCGCCCGGGCGCGCTGATCGCCGCGCGGCGGCTGGCCGACGACCCGCGGGCCGCGTTCCGCGCGGTCAGCGGCCTGGTCCTGGCGCTGTTCATCTTCACCGTGGCCGCCGCGCTGCTCGCCACCAACGACACCAAGGACTACACACGGGCGGGCGGCCCGGCGTTCAGCAACACCCTGGTCGACCAGTTCTCGAACATCACTGAGGTCAGCTCCGGCGACCAGATGGCGGTGGGATCCGCGCCGGCTCCGCCCGCAGCGGTGCTGACCCGGTTGCGGCAGATCTCCGGCGTCCGGGGCGTCGTCGAGGTCCGGGCTGACCCGGGACTGCACGTTGCGGGGTTCCCGGCGGCACTGGTGTCGTGCGCCCAGCTCGCGAGCGTTCCTGCCCTCGGCCAGTGTCCCGCGGGGGCGGCAGCGGCGAAGATCTCCGCCTCCCCTGCCTACACCAGCGGCGACCTGCCGGCCGCGGATGTGCCCGCCCCGCGGCTGGACAGCCTGCCGCTGGGCAGCCTGGACGTGGCGACGAACGGGTCGCTGCCCGCTATCGAGCAGGCCAGGACGATACTTGAGCACGCCTACCCGACCGGCACCGGCTCGCCGCCGCCGCAAACGATCGGCGAGGCTTCTTACGTCAGCAACTCGACGAACAACGCCTACCAGCAGCTCGCCGATGTGGTGATCCTGACCAGCCTGACCGTCGCCGGCTGCACCCTTGCGACCGGCGTGGCAGGCGGCCTAGCCGAGCGCAAGCGCCCGTTCAGCCTGCTCCGGCTCACCGGAGCCCGGCTCGGCATGCTGCGCCGCGTGATCGCCCTGGAAAGTGCGGTCCCGCTGCTCGCCGTCGCAGCGATCGCGATCGGCACCGGGTTCGGCGCCTCAGCGATGTACGCGACCATGGAGATGAGGCTCTCCCTGGTATCACCAGGCGCACCGTACTACGTCCTGACCACGGCCGGCATCGTGCTGGCCCTCGCCCTTATCGTGGCCACGTTCCCGCTGCTGCGGCGCATCACCGGCCCGGAGACCGCCAGGACCGACTGAGCGCGCCGATGCCTCCACATGACCGCGAATCTATGATCCGTGACATGGGTAGTCCTGACCTGACAGGCAACGAAGCCGGCACCGGGCTGGCCACTCTCCGTCCATACCTTCTGGGTGGCCTGGCAGCTCTCTCTGCCGGCGCCGCGGCCATTCATTTCGCCGTCGTATTCGAGCACTTCGCGGAATACGTGCTGTACGGCGTCTTCTTCCTGGTGATCTCGTGGGCCCAGGTGATATGGCCCGTGATCCTGTTCTGGCGGCCGTCGCGGCTATGGCTGTGGCTGGGCATCGCCGGGAACGCCATCGTCATAGGCGTATACGTGGCATCGCGCACCGTCGGCCTCCCGTTCGGCCCTGACTTGCACAGCCCGGAGTCGGTCGGCGCACTGGACGTGGTGAGCTGCGTCCTGGAGTTCGGGCTGATCGCCGGGTCCGCCGCACTGCTGTGGCGGCCGTCCCTGGCGGACCGTCCGGTGGCGCGCCGCGGTACTGCCGCCCGCGTGGCCGCGCTCGTCGCGGTTCCCGCCGCAGTGATCGCGGCGACCACCGCGGTCATGACGCCCGGCTGGGCCGGCCCCGAGGGGCCCGCGGGCATGGCATCCGGAATGTCATCAAATACCTCCTCCCGGTCATCGTCCAGCACGCTGACCTCGGGCATGGGAGACATGGGCTCCACCGGCGGCCAGCCGGACATGCAGATGTACGGCTCGACAGCGCCGCCGACCGCGGCGCAGGTCATGGCGGCCGCTCAGCTGATCAGCCAGACGGATGCGAGCCTGAAGAGCTACACGAACGTCCAGGCCGCTTTCGCGGCGGGCTACACCTACGTGCTCAAGACCAACGGGGAGGAGCACCTGCTGTATGACGGCGGTAACCAGGCGTACCAGGGCCTCAACCCGCAAGACCCGTCGTCGCTGGTATACGCGATCGACGTGCCCGGCCACGCCCCGATTCTGCTTGGCGCCATGTACATCATGGGCAGTCGCTTGCAGAACGGCCCGCAGATTGGCGGAGGACTTACCCGGTGGCACTCACACCTCGTCACCTGCGTCAGCGGGAAGCCGACGATCGCGGGCTTCGGTGTCCAGCTTCGGGGTGGCTGCACCCCCGCCACCTGGCAGAACACCTACACAGCGCAGATGCTCCACGTATGGGTCGTTCCCTATCCTGGCGGCGTCTTCTCCGATGACCTCAGCGCGGCGGCGACCAGCGCGGCGGTCAAGGCCGTGCTGGCGGAGAATTAACCAGGCATGATCCCCTAGCATCGGGACGTGGCGCGCGACGAACACGGGGTAACTGCGCAGAGCGAAGACTTCTCGGCCTGGTACAACGAGGTCGTCTTCAAGGCCGAGCTGGTGGACCGGGGACCGGTCAGGGGCACGATGGTGATCCGCCCCTACGGGTACCGGATCTGGGAGCTGCTGCAGGCCGACATGGACCGGCGGATCAAGGAGACCGGTCACGTCAACGCGTACTTCCCGCTGCTGATCCCGCAGAGCTACCTCGAGCGCGAGGCCGACCACATCGAGGGCTTCGCGCCGGAGCTGGCGGTCGTCACCCACGCCGGCGGCAAGGAACTGGAGGAGCCGCTGGTCATACGGCCGACCTCAGAGACGGTCATCGGCGAGATGATGGCCAAGTGGATCAGCTCGCACCGGGATCTGCCGATGCTGCTCAACCAGTGGGCGAACGTGGTCCGCTGGGAGCTGCGGCCGCGGATGTGGCTGCGCACCACCGAGTTCCTGTGGCAGGAGGGTCACACCGCGCACGCCGATGAGGCGGACGCGATGCAGGAGACCGTGGTCGCCCTCGGCCTCTATGCCGATGTCTGCACGGAGGTCGCTGCCATGCCGGTGATCACGGGCGAGAAGACACCAGGCGAGCGGTTTCCCGGCGCCCGGCAGACCTACACGCTCGAGGCGATGATGCGCGACGGGCGGGCCCTGCAGGCTGGCACTGTGCACTACATGGGCACGAACTTCGCCCGGGCCTTCAGCATCCAGTACGCGGCGGAGAGCGGCGAGCTGGAACTCTGCCACACCACCTCGTGGGGCATGACCACCCGCATGATCGGTGGGGTGATCATGACGCACGGCGACGACAAGGGCCTGATCCTGCCGCCGCTCCTCGCCCCTTACCAGGTGGTGATCGTCCCGATCGGCCGCGGAGAGCAGGCCAGCCAGGTGCTCCCGCAAGCCAGGGAGCTGGCCGCCCGGCTGCAGAACGCCGGCATCCGTACGCACGTAGACGACCGGCCGCAGCTCTCCCCCGGCTTCAAGTTCAACGACTGGGAGATGCGCGGCGTCCCGGTCCGGCTGGAGCTCGGCCCGCGGGACCTGGCGGCGGGCACGGCGCTGATGGCCACCCGGCTGGGCGAGGGGAAGACGCCAGTCTCCCTGGACGAGGCCCCGGCCCGGCTGATCGTCGAGCTGACAGCCTTCCAGGATCTGCTGCTGCGGCGAGCAACGGAGTTCCGCGACCAGAGGATTGCCACGGTGGACACCTGGGAGGAGTTCACCGTGGCCGTAGCGGCCGGCTGGGCCAGGGCGTTCCACTGCGGCCAGACCGGGTGCGAGGACGAGATCAAGGCCGCCACCGCGGCCACGCCGCGGGTCATCCCCACCGACGGCCCGCCGGAGCAGGGCACCTGCATCCGCTGTGGCCAGCCGTCCGATTACGGCAAGCGGCTGATCTTCGGCCGCGCGTACTAGCGACCAGACGCTGGTGCTAGCCGAAGATGTCTGACACGACGTTCCCGACGTCGTTGGCAGTCTGGCTGGCGGCGTCCCCGAAGCCCTGCACGGTGCCGTCCAGGAGGCCGTGCTTGCTCACTTCCTGGCCGAGGTCCCCCACCAGGTGATGCGCGAAGTCGCCGGCGACGGCGCCAGCCGCGCCCGCCGCTGCCGCCGCGCCCGCGGTGGCCGCCAGCGACCCGGTGCCGATGACTGCGGCCGCACCAGCGCCAGCGCCGTAACCAGCGCCGCCACTGGCAGCGGCGTCGATCAGGCCGTGACCCAGGGAATGGCCGGTCAGCACGTCATGCACGACGGTCTCGACCGATCCGGCCAGGGTGCCGGCCAAAGGAATGGCCTTGACGATGCCGCTGGCCCCGCCGAGAACGTCAGCCAGACCCTCAGCATCACCGGCCGCCACCTGGGTGCTGAACGATTCCAGCCCTGCCGCCGAATCGATCCGGCTCTGCACTTCCTCTAGTTCCTGGTAGGCGCTTTGCAGCTGGTCCTTTGCCGCGGCAGGCATAGGCGCGCCCTTGCCGAACAGCGTCCGGGCAGCCATCAGCTCCTGGACGGCTGTTCGCTCCGCGTCCTGGACGGCCTGCTCAAGCGCTGGCAGGCGCGCCTCAAGGCCCAGCCGGTAAGTCGTGGGCACAGCCCACAGGGCCCGCGCATTGCCGAGATGGCTGACCAGCGGCCCGATACCAGCGCCCCCTGAACCGGGCAGCAGTCCCCCGGCCAGCGCTTCCAGCTGGGTCGCGGCTGCCGCCCGTACCGCCTTAGCCCGGCCGAGGATGGCGGTACGGAAGCTGGCGTATGCCCCCATGATCTTGCCCAGCCTGGCCGCTGCGGCGCCCGTAGCGGCTGTGGCTGTCGGCTCGAGGTTCCCGGTCCCCGGGTCGACCTCCACTCCCTGCGCTTCCACCTCAGCGGCCGCCCGCTCCAGTGCGTTCTCGAGCGCTGCCAGCTCGACCGCCAGCGTGTCGACGATCCCGCCTATCTCCTCCCACGTGCTCGCCAGCTCGCTGCCCGCCGCGGCATCCTTCTCCCAGGCGGCATAGAACGCGCCCGCGGCGTCGCCCTCCCATCCGGCGGTGCAGACCATCTCGCCTGCGCGCAGCGTCAGCGCCGAATCCGCATCACTGATCTTCGGCGCGATCTGGTAGCACTGCCCGGCCAGCGCCGACAGACCGTGGATGTCACCGCCCACCCAGTCATAAGAAAACCCCGGCAGCGCGCTGACGTCAGCCACGATCTCTCCTTCCGGCAGTCGCCTCCCTGACCGCGCTCACGGCAGCAGCCCGGTCAGCCGCACGGCGCGCGCGGCAGTGGAATCATCGGCCGCCTCGTACTCGTCAGACGCGGCGCGCAGCTTCTGGCCGTAGCGGCCAACCACCGCGGCGAACTGCCCGGTCGTCAGAGCGGTAACCCGCAGCGCGTCAGTCAGCGCTGCGTTGATGACCCCGTCACCGCCGTCTGGCGCCCGCGGTCCGCCGTCTGTCACCGCGCTGGACAGCACCCGGGATTCGCGGGTGAAAATGCCGGACGCTGCCTCAAGCTCGGTTATGACAGCCCGGAACCCGTTACTCACAGAAAGCTGCCTCCACTGTCAGTGCCCGTGATGAACTCCAGGCACGTTCTATCCGAGATCGGGCCGTCTTGGTTCCTGGAGCGCCGAGCTGGGATAGCTTGGGACGCCCTGGGACATTGAGATATTCGGTGCCCGGCTGCTGCCAAGGCGCCACGGCCAGATCAAGGGGCTGCCGTGCGAGGCCAGGATCAACGGCGGATGCCGCTGCCTGAGGAGCTGTCACCGCCCGAGCGCGAATTCGTGCTCGAGCTGCGGCGGCTGGTCGACCGCGCCGGGCTCACCTGCCGCGCGCTCGAGGTGGCGACGTCGTCGCTGCCATCCGACTCTGGCGAGCCGAGCTTCTACAGCAAATCGCGGTGGGGACGGTGGTTAAACGGCCAGGCACAGCCGCCGCGGAAAGCAATCGGGAAACTGGCCGAGAAACTGGACGGCGACGGGATCAGTACCAGCCATGTGCTCAGCCTGTGGGACGCTGCCTTCGCCGCCGCTGTGCCCCACGCCCGTGAGCCGTCCGACGCCGCGCAGGCGGACCAGGCCGACCAGGCCGACCAGACGGGCCGGGCGGCCGGCCGGCTGGCGAGCCTCGTTGCGCAGGAGTGCACCGCTGAGCTGAGCGACCGGCTGCTCCAGGGCCGGCAGCCGCTCGCAGTGCAGTGGCGGCCGTGGACAGGCCAGGATGCCGACCCTGACGCAGCGCATGAGGTACCGCCCGGGAATACCGGCCACGCCGGCCCGCTGGCCGGTTATGTCGGGGGCGGGCACCGGCTGATCATCCTCGGGCCGGGCGGGGCAGGAAAGACCACCCTGGCTATGTTGCTCATGGATGAGCTGCTGCACAGCCGCCAGCCCGGGGATCCGGTACCCGTCCTCATCCCGGCGGCGTCGATGACGCCCGGGGAGATGGTCAAGAACTGGCTCGAGCGGACCCTGGCCGACAGGTACCCGTCGCTGCGGGACGCCCGGGCCTACGGGCCGGGAGCAATCCGCGATCTCATCGCGCAGCAGCGCGTGATACCGGTGATCGACGGACTCGACGAGCTAGCGCCGGTGCCGCGCGGGCAGCTGCTCGGTGCGCTCAGCCGCGCGCTCGGCCGCCGTCAGTCACTGATCCTGACCTGCCGCCCCGCCGAGTACCACGAGGCCGTGGAAGCCTGCGGTCATATCCTGCCCGGCGGCGCGATCGTCGCGCTCCAGCCCGTCGCGGCTGAGGACGCGGCAATGTTCCTTGAACGGGGCACGGTGGGGCCCCGCGCGGGCGGCTGGCACCGCGTGGCCGCTGGACTGCGGTCGCATCCGCACGGCCCGCTCGCTCAGGCCCTGTCCAGCCCGCTGATGGTCGCGCTGGTCCGCTCCTCCCCCGCGGACAGCGGCGACACGGCGGCCGCCCTCGCCGGCACGGGCGACCAGGCTGCCATCGAGCACCGGATCCTTGACGGCCTTATCAATGCCACCTTCAGCAACCGTGCCACCAGCGAGGACATCCGCCCGCAGCTGCGCTGGAGCGCCGCAAGCGCGGGCCGCTGGCTGGCCTTCCTGGCCGGCCACCTGGCCAGGAACGGCACCTATGACCTGGACTGGCTGCGGCTGCGTTACGCGGTAACCGCCTTCACCAGCCCGCTTCGCCGCGCCGCGCTGACTGCCGTGCTCGCTGCGGTTGCCGCTGGTGCGATCTTCGGGCTCAGCCGGTCGCTGTCGTTCGGCGCCCGCCAGGGGCTGCTGTACGGCCTTGCCCACGGGCTCGACGTTGCGCTGCTGGTCGGACCGCTGTATTTGCTCGCTCCGCTGTCCTATCCGCCAGGTGCCGCCAGTGCGCCGTGGCTGCTGCGCGTGCGCCATCTGACCCGGACACCGCTGCGCGTCGCGCTGGCCATCCCGGTGGCGTACGCGCTCGAGTCTGGGCTGCGGGACGGGATAGGAGCCGGGCGGGCGCATGGACTCGCTGCCGGACTCCGGGAAGGCCTGACCGCTGGGGCACTCAACTGGCTGCTCGCCGCGCTCCTGGTCTGGCTCGCTGCCCGCACGAAGCTCCTGAGCCTCGCGGACAAGCCGGGCTACTTCAGCCTGCACATGCCCGGCCGCGGCCGTGATCTGGCCCGGACGCTGGGCATCGGCATGGCCTGGGGCGCTGGGCTTGGCCTTGTCATCGGGTACGGGGTCTCGATCCTCGGCCGCAGCCTGGCGCTCGAGCACCCGCTCTGGGTCCTCGGAGTGCCCGCCGGCGCGGTGATCGGCGCGGCGTTCGCGCTGGTCCAGTGGGGCCAGTCCCCGGTAGCGTCGGCCCCGGCCGCCAGTCCCGGGTCGGCCCTGCGAGGCGACAGGAACCTGGTCCTGGTGCTCGCGGTGCCGTTCCTGGTTGTGATCCCAGTGTTCTTCGGCACAGGGTTCGGGCTGCACAGCGCGCGTCAGGACGTCACCTACGGCTTGTACGGGCTGGCTGTCGGTCTCACGATCTGGCTGGCAATAGCACTCGTCCACCTATGGCCGCAGTACCTGATCACCATCGGATGTCTCGCTGTGCGCGGCCAGCTCCCCTGGCGGCTGAGCGCTTTCCTCACTGAGGCACGTGACCTGCAGATCCTGCGCCAGCGCGGAGACGTGTACCAGTTCCGCCATTCCCTGCTGCAAGATCATCTCGCCGGCCTCCCCCGGCCGCCCGCCCGTACCCGCCGCGAGCACACCGACCAGCGTTCGCCGGCAGCGTTCACCCGCTGAGCGCACTGCTGTATTTGTCACAGCCATATTTGTCACGAGTATACGCTGAGTGTATGCTCTCGGGTATGAGCGTTCCGCTGACACTGCTGGGCCTGCTGGAGCGGGAGCCGAGCCACGGCTACGACCTCAAGCGGGATTACGACATCTGGTTCGGCCGCGGCAAGCCGCTTCCCTACGGCCAGGTCTACGCGACCTTGTCCCGGCTGGCCCGCGACGGCAAGGCGATCGCCGGGCCGGCCGAGCATGGTGAGGGCCCGGACCGCAAGCGTTATGCGATCACCGAGGCAGGCATCGCCGACGTCGAGCAGTGGCTGGCAGAACCGACGCCGCCCGAACCGCACCTGCAGACCGTGCTGTTCGCCAAGGTCGTGCTGGCGCTGATGCTGGACCGCCCGGCCGACCGCTACCTGGATACCCAGCGCGCGGCGCACCTGCAGCGCATGCGCGAGCTCACCGACCTGAAGCAGCGAGGCGACCTGATGGACACCCTGCTGGCCGACCATGGCCTGTACCACCTGGAGGCGGATCTTCGATGGATCGACCACACAGCGGCCCGGCTGGACATGCTCGCCCAGGCGGTGCACCAGTGACCGGCGAGGTCGCCATAGCCGGCCAGCCGGCGGCGGTCATCGAAACGCGCGGCGTGGTCAAGTCGTTCGGGCAGACGCCGGCGCTGCGCGGAGCGACGATCGCGGCGGACCCGGGTGAGATTGTGGCGGTGATGGGCCCGAGCGGGTCGGGCAAGTCGACGCTGCTGCACTGCCTGGCCGGCATTCTCATCCCGGACCAGGGAGAGGTCTGGTTCGCGGGGCAGCGGCTGGACACCCTGTCCGAGAACCGGCGCAGTGAGCTGCGGCGGGACAAGTTCGGGTTCGTGTTCCAGTCTGGTCAGCTGGTCCCCGAGCTGACCGCTGAGGAGAACGTCGCGCTGCCGCTGCTGCTGGGCGGTACCCGCCGGGCGCCCGCGGTGCGGGATGCCAGGGCCTGGCTCAGCAGGCTCGGCCTCGACGGGCTGGGACGCCGCCGGTCCGGGGAGCTGTCCGGCGGCCAGGCCCAGCGCGTCGCGCTGGCCCGCGGCCTGGTGGCCGGGCCGCAGGTGCTGTTCGCCGACGAGCCGACCGGGTCGCTGGACTCAGTGTCGGGCGAGCTTGTGATGAACCTGATGACCACCGCTGCCCGCGAGCACGGCACCACGGTTATCCTGGTCACCCACGACGCACGGGTCGCCGCCTACGCCGACCGGGAAGTCATCGTCCGCGACGGCACGGTCAGCACACTGACCGCCGCGGCCTCATCCTCCGGGTCGGCACAGTGATCCGTCTCAGCCTGCGGCTGGCGGTCAGCGGCGGCCGCGAGGCCGTCACCCGCCTGGTCATCCTGACCGCCGCGGTCGGGATCGGCGTCGGCCTGCTGCTGACCGCCGTCTCCGCCGCCAACGCGGTCAACGCGCAGAACGACCGCTACGCCTGGCTGGACACGGGGGTGAGCAGCCCGTCCTGCCGGAGCAGCTCGTCCAGCCTGGCCTGCGTGGCGCCGGCCCGGTCGGCGATCCGCCCATCGCGGACGGGCTCCACCGCGAGACAAGGTGACCAGGCAGCACCGTTGTGGGCCATGATCACCACCGACGAATTCAACGGGCAGACCATTTTCCGGGCCGACGTCGCCGCCACCGGCCCCACCTCACCCGTACCACCAGGGATCCCCGTCGACCCCGGACCGGGCCAGTATTATGCCTCCCCGGCGCTCAGCACGCTGCTGCACAGTACCCCCGCGGGCGAGCTGGCCGATCGCTACCCCGGGCACCAGGCGGGCGTGATCGGCCAGGCGGGCCTGCCCTCCCCCGACTCGCTGGTCATCGTCGTCGGCCGCTCCGCCGCGCAGATATCGCACCTGCCCGGTGCCGCACATCTGACCAGCCTCAACACCACCCCGCCCAGCAGTTGCATCAGTCAAAACAATGGCTGCGTGATCCGGGGAGGTCTCGGCCCGAAGGGCACCGACTTCGTCCTGGCCGTAGTGGCACTGGCCCTGCTGCTGCCGGTGCTGATCTTCATCGGCACCGCCACCCGCCTGTCCGCGGCCCGCCGCGAGCAGCGGTTCGCCGCGATACGCCTGACCGGCGCGACCGCCAGGCAGACCTCGCTGATCGCGGCCGTGGAGTCCACCATCGCCGCCGTCGCCGGCGTCGCCATCGGGTTCGGCCTGTTCTTCGTTCTGCGGATCCCGCTGGCCGCCATCCCGTTCACCGGCCAGCCATTCTTCCCGGCCGAGCTGTCGCTCAGCCTGCCCGACATCCTCGTAGTCGCAATCGGCGTGCCGGCTGCCGCCGCCGTGGTGGCCGGGCTGGCGCTGCGGCGGGTGAATATATCCCCGCTGGGCGTCACCCGCCGGGTCACCCCGGCGCCGCCAAGGGCCTGGCGGGTGCTGCCGCTGCTGGCAGGCCTGGCCGACCTCGGGTTCTTCACCGTGCACGGCAAGCCAGCCAGCAATTCGGGACAGATCGCGGCGTTCTCTGCTGGCTTCGCGCTGATCATGATTGGCCTGATCATCGCGGGGCCGTGGCTGACAATGGCGGGGACCCGGGTCCTGGCCAGGCACGCGAGCCGCCCCGGCACGCTGATCGCCGCGCGCCGGCTCGCCGACAACCCGCGGGCCGCGTTCCGCGCGGTCAGCGGCCTTGTTCTGGCCCTGTTCATCTTCACCGTTACCGCAACACTGATCGCCACGCAGGACACCAAACGTGACACGCCGCCGGACCAGGCGGTGGCCAGCAACACCCTCGTCGACCAGTTCTTCAACATTTCGGCTGGCGCCATCCCCAGCGTGGCGGGATCCACGCCGCCTCCGTCCAGTGCGGTGCTGACCCGGCTGCGGCACATTCCCGGCGTCCAGGCCATTGTCGAATTCCACACCGACGCTGGGCAGACCATCGCCATCCCGCAACTGCCCCTCATGCCGGGCTTCCCGCCCCCCGCGGCCGCGCTGGTGTCGTGTGCCCAGCTCGCGACCAGTCCTGGCCTCGGCCGGTGCCCGGCGGGGGCGGCGGCGGCGAAGGTTACCGCCTTTCTCGGCCAGGCCCCCTTCGGCAGCCTGGCCAGCTTGACCTGGCCGGCCGCGGATGTCTCCGCCCAGCGGCTGGACAGCCTTCCGCTGGCCAGCCTGAACGTGGTGACGAACGGGTCGCAGCGCGCGATCGAGCAGGCCAGGACGGTTCTGGAGAACGCCTACCCGACCGGTACCGGCACGCCGTACACGCTCCAAGACGACACCGCGCAGGCCAACGGGGCGATCAACGCCTACCAGCAACTGGCCGACGTCGTGATGCTGACCAGCCTGGCCATCGCCGGCTGCACCCTGGCGGTGAGCGTGGCCGGCGGGCTGGCCGAGCGCAAGCGCCCGTTCAGCCTGCTTCGCCTGACCGGGGCCCGGCTCGGCCTGCTGCGTCGCGTCATCGTCATGGAAAGCGCGGTCCCGCTGCTGGCCGTCGCGGCGGTGGCCATAGGCACAGGCTTCGGCGCCTCGGCGTTGTACTCGACCATGGAGATGCAGATCTCCCTGGTATCACCTGACGGCGCCTACTACGTCCTGACCGCTATCGGGATCGTGCTGGCCCTCGCTGTCATCCTGGCCACGTTCCCGCTGCTGCGGCGTATCACCGGCCCG
This sequence comes from uncultured Actinomycetota bacterium, assembly GCA_963815375.1. Classification (GTDB taxonomy): domain Bacteria; phylum Actinomycetota; class Actinomycetes; order Streptosporangiales; family Streptosporangiaceae; genus JASHPR01. Next base: position 343,138 of record CAWFGX010000004.1, read on the forward strand.
GAGACCGCCAGAAGCGAGTGACCTGCTGAGCGAACGCCAGGGTCCCCGCCCTGCTGATCCAGGCGAGGACCCTGTGACTCCTTCGGTTAGCGGCCCATGCGGGCGTAGCTGCGGGCAGAGACGACCGCGAACACCAGCAGGATCCCAGCGGTCCACGCCAGTGACACCAGGACATCGTGGGCGGCCGGGCCGCCGAGAATCAGGGCCCGCTCGGCGGTGACCAGCGCGTTGACCGGCTGGTGCGCGCCGATGACCTGGAGCCAGCCGGGCATGGAGTTCAGCGGCACGAACGCGCTGGACGTAAAGACCAGCAGGAACATCACCGGCACTGCCGCTGCCTGGGCTGCCTCCGGGTCGCTGACGCGCAGCCCGAGGGCCACCAGTCCCCAGGAGATCGCGACCGAGAACGCGATGACCAGGCCGAGGGCGGCTAGCAGGCCGGCGGCCCCCGTCGAGCTGCGGAACCCGACAGCGAAGCCGACGCCGACCATGACCGCGACGACGAGCAGGTTGCGGGCCAGGTCCGCGACGGTCCGGCCGCCCAGCACGGCAATGCGGGCCATGGGCAGCGTGCGGAAGCGGACCAGGATGCCGGAGCGAAGGTCCGTCGACAGCCCCACCGCTGTGCCGACCGCGCCGAAGCAGACGGCCTGGCCGAAGATGCCGGGCATCAGGTAGTCGACGTAGTTGACACCTGGGACATGGATCGCTCCGCCGAACGCGTAGCGGAACAGCAGCACGAAGAGCACGGGCTGGATCGTGGCGAAGATCAGCGCCTGCGGGGTCCGCAGCAGCGTCAGCAGGTTGCGCCAGGCAACGTCGGCGGTGTCCCAGAACGCTGTGGTGACCCGGCCAGTGCCTGACGGGCGCGGCTGAAGTGCGATGGCGGTCATGCTGCCTTTCCTTTCTCGTTAATGTTCTCGTCCCATCCCCCACGGGTCACAGCCAGGAAGACGTCGTCAAGAGTCGGCTCACGCACGGCAACGGATGCTGGGTCGGGGGCCCGGCCGTCCAGTGCGCGCAGTACCCGGGTGAGTTCCCCGGACCCGGAGCCGGAGCGGACCGCGAGCTCGGCACCTGAGCGTTCCGGCTGGTAGCCGTGCGCGGCCAGCGCCGCCCGAGCCGCCTCAGCGCCGTCGTCACTGGCGAATCCGAGGCTGAAGACCACCGCGCCGAACCTGGACTTGAGCTGGGCCGGGGTGCCGGTGTCGACCACCCGGCCGGAGTCGATGATCACGATCTGGTCGGACAGGGCGTCGGCTTCGTCGAGGTACTGGGTGGTCAGCAGCACCGTGGTGCCGGAGCGGGCCAGGCCGCGGATCGACTCCCAGAGCCCGAGGCGGCTCTCCGGGTCGAGTCCGGTGGTCGGCTCGTCCAGGAAGAGCACCGGCGGCCGGTTCAGCAGCGCCGCGGCCACGTCGAGCCGTCGGCGCATCCCGCCCGAGTAGGTACGGGCCAGCCTGCCCGCGGCGCCGGCCAGCCCGAAGCTGTCCAGCAGCTCGTCGGCGCGGCCGCGGGCCTCGCCGCGGCTTACCCGCGACAGCCTGCCGATCAGCACCAGGTTCTCCCGGCCGGTCAGGTTCGGGTCCACGGCCGCGAACTGGCCAGCGAAGCCGATCAGGCGCCGCACCGCCGGCGCGTCGGCGACCACGTCCAGGCCGTGGACGGCTGCGTGCCCCGCGTCGGGCCGCAGTGACGTGGACAGGATGGAGACGGCGGTCGTCTTGCCCGACCCGTTCGGGCCCAGCAGGCCGAGTACCGACCCGGCGGGCACCTGGAAGCTCAGCCCGTCCAGGGCTGTGACCTGACCGAAGACCTTTCTCAGGCCGACGGCCTCGATGGGTGGACTGCTCATCTTCGGCTCTCCTGTCGCTATCGGCGGTTCTGCGTTGAGCCACAGGCTAGACGTCTAATTCTTAGATGTCAAAGCCTTTGATATCGATGAGGAGTGGTAGGCTGCAAGCATGTACGAACCGTTTCCCGTCCCGATCGGCCTCCGGCTGAGCCAGGTTGCCCGCACGGTCAGCCGCGCCTTCGAGGAGGCCCTGGCGGAAGCGGAGGCGGCCGCGGAGGGGTCGCTGGACGAAGAGGACTCGAAGACGGCGATCCTGCCGGTCTGGCTGGTGCTGCTCAACCTGAAGATCCGCAAGCCCGCCAACCAGCGTGAGCTCGCCGAGGCCGTCGGCATCCGCGAGGCCACGCTGACGCATCACCTCAACGCCATGGACCGCCGCGGCCTGGTCACCCGCACCCGGGATGCAGCGAACCGCCGGATTCACGTGGTGGAGCTGACCGAGGCGGGCGAGGCCATGTTCGGCCGGCTGCAGCAGGCCGCGATTGCCTTCGACGCCAGGCTCCGGGCCGGCCTGTCAGAGGCCGACCTGGACAGCCTCAGGGCCTTGCTCGGCAGGCTCGCCGCCAATGCGGGAGACACCGAGGAAGGTGCCATGCCGTGGGCCGGGCTCGCCGACTCGCGTCGCTAGGACCGCGGCCGGGCCGGCTTTCCGGGTTCCCGGCGACGCCTTGCGGGCGCCGCCGGACGAGGCGCGGGCCTGTCCTCGGCCAGCGCGCTCCAGAACATCCGCCCGTAGGCGCGCAGCAGCCGCGCGTACACACGCGCCCGCACCGGTGGCCGGCCAGCGTCGATATGGCCCTGAACGACGGCTAGCGCCTCGGTCTCGAGCTGCGGCGCGGGTGTGCCGATCAGATCAAAGAACGCGCAGGCACGCTCGTCGAGTCCGTAGCCCGGGTTCTCCCGCAGCGCCCCCGCCATGGCCTCGAACGGGTCAGCCCAGGTCGCGAGGCTGGCGGTCAGCGCGAGAACCGCGTCAGCAGGCGGCGCGTTGAGTGCCAGCCAGGCCACGTACGCCGGGTAGGCCTGGCAGCCCGGCAGCGGCTCCCCCGAGGCCAGCGCCGCCCTCCCGCCGAGCGCCCCGGCGAAGACCTCCAGCAGGTCGAGCGCGTGCCGCTCGGTCTCAGCCAGCCCGGCGAAGAACACGCTGGCCGGGTCGCCGGAGCGGGACGCGAGATACAGGAAGCTGCGCCGGTCGCTGCCGCGCAGCCGGGTCTGCTGGACGGCGAATCCGAGCAGCCGCTCGCGTGCGGCATGGCCGCCGGTGACCAGCGCTACGAACTTGTTCTCGCCCGCCTCGGCGGCGGCGTCGCTCTGGATGACGTCGAGCATGTCGCGGGCACTGGGCCCGGTCCGGGCCCTGACGGCGCCCGGGCCGGCAGCAACTGGCTTCAGGCTGGTACCGGGCCGGCTGCGCCGCAGCCACCTGAGCGGGGCGGTGCCAGCCGATACCGCCCGCGGCGCCGCGGCGGCAGCCCCCTGGGCGATCCAGATCATGGCGTAAACCAGCGCTGCCAGCAGCCACGCGGCCACCGGGGCGAACCCGATGACCGGCCGGGAATTCTGGCCCGGCAGCAGCCCGAGCCCGAAGCTGCCAAACGCAACCGCGGCCAGCACCGAGACAACCGCCGGCCACCTGACGCTACGGGGTGAGCCGCTGTCCGGCGGGGCGTCCTGGCCGCGTTCTGAATCCGTATTGTCCTGCGTGCGGGCCGGGCGGGCCGACGCGAGCATGTGGACGCACATCACCACGACCACGCTGGGCAGCACGACCGCGGACCACTCGGCGACCCGGGCGGCGCCGCTGGCCGTGACCGTTGCTCCTCCGCCAGCCCCTGAGGCGATAAAAGCCCAGGTAATGAGAGCCGACACGGCCGCCACCAGCAGGCCGGAGTGCCACCGCCGCCATCCGCGCAGGTCACCGAGCAGGTTCTGGACGGCGTTGATCATCTGGTAGTAGCCGCCGCCGCTGCGGCTTAGCTGCATGACGGTGGCCACCGTGGCACCGAGCCACAGCGCGCCGAACACCGACCAGCCAGCGCCGTGCCGGAACGCACCGCCAGGCTCAAGGGTCCCGGTGTGCGCCATGCTGGCCACCACCCAGCCGCCCGCCACGAACAGGACCAGGCCGACCGAGAGCGCCGCCAGGTACCCGACCGCGGGCCAGAGGAACACCGATCGCCCGTAGCGCCAGGTGTCTGGCTCGTTGCCCCAGGCGGCGACCGCGATCGCCAGGCTGACCGCGGCCGGGAACGGGAGCGCCACAAGCGCCCTCGGGCCCTCGGCCAGCAACTGGTACGGCGTCGACATGCTCCCCCGCACCACGAGATAGCAGACCCACAGCACCATCAGCGGCGCGGCGACATACCTGGCGAACGTGGTGATCCCGGTGAACCCGAGCAGGCTGGCCGCAACCCCGGCGACCGCGACGGCCGCGCCGATCAGCGCCACGTACCCCCAGCTGAACAGTCCCTGGTAGATGCCTGCGAGCACAGCAGACGCCAGCGCCACCCGGCCCACTGCGAAGGCGATCAGCGCGGCCGAGACCACAGCGGAGGCGGTCGTGCCGAACACTGTCCTGGCCAGCTGGGCCGTGGTCCGGCCGGTGCGCGAGCCCAGGTAGGCAGCGGGCAGTGCGTAAGCGAGATAGCAGAGGCCGCCGGCCGCGCCGGCCGCCACGGCCCGCGCCAGCGGGTACCCGGCCTGGTAGTACCAGAACCCCAGAGCCAGCTCTGGCAGGCCAGCGACCAGCGTGATCCACAGCGCCGTGAGGTGCCATAGTGGCCGGCGGGCGGCGGCCGGGACCGGCTCCGATTGGCTGGCCGAGTAGTCATCGGCCAGCTGGGCCGCCATTTCGGCGCGGCTGAGTTCGGCTGGCAGGCGCGGCCCGTGCGAACGCGTCCAGGTCGCGAACGCCCGGGCCCGGGACCAGCCCGACCCGACCCACCGTCCAGGGGACGAGACTCCGCGCATGATCTCAGCCCTTCTGCGAACCGGGCCTGGCAATGGCCGCGCTTAAGGTACCTGGACGCGGCAATTCCTAAACGGGTCAGATCCGCGCCGGTGCGATCACTGGATGATCTCCCAGTGCATCGCTCACGGGCGGCGGAACAGGTCGTAGGCGAAGCTGATCGACTGGCGGAAGCGGCCTGCGGGCTCGGTGGTGTGAAGCTCGCGCCGGATGTCCGCCTCGAAGTCGGCCGCGAGGCTGCCGAGCGCAGCGCGCGACAGCACCGACGTGGAGAAGAGGAAGCCGACCAGCGTGCCGGGCGTCCAGTCGTGATCCGCGCGGAACTCGCGGCGGCCGGCGAAATCGAATCCTGCCTCGCTCAGGATGGCTTCGTCGGGTCGCGCGGACCGGGCCTGGTCGTAACCCGCGGGGACCCGGTCCCCCGTGCACATGCGGGCCCGCCACCGCTTCATCGCCGCCGACAGTGCCTCCTGCCAGGGCGCCTCGCCACTCCACGGCGAGTCGTACCACGCCAGCGCCAGGAAGCCGCCGGGCCGCAGCCACCGTACGACGCTTCCGGCTATCAGCTCCCTGGGCAGGCGGTGGAACGCGTTCCCGATGACGACCAGGTCGAACCGGCCGGATGGCGCGTCCAGGTCCTCGGCGGCCGATACCACTGGCCGGACGCTGCCGATCCCGGCCGCCTTCTCGCGGACCACGCCGATCATGTCCGGTTCCTGGTCAACGGCCCAGACCTGCGCGAAGCGATCGTGCAGCGCGAAGGTGAGCTGGCCAGTGCCGCAAGCGAGATCGAGGAGCCTGCCCCTGCCGTCAGCGCCTGATCGCTCCGCGAGATCGTCAGTCAGTGATTGCGCATAGGTCACTCGAAACCGGTCATAATCGCGAGCGGTGCCGCGGAACAGGTCGCGCCGGAACTGAGGATCGCTCATGTCAGATCGTCCAAGCCTGAGACGACGGCTGGGTACATCATGACAGTGATCACCGAACGCAGCGGGCAACAGCACGCCAGACGGCGCCTCGGACCGTTAAACACGAACTTCCTGCCCGAATACAGGCAGGAATTTGGAATTGAGCAAACCGCCGGGCACAATCGGGTGATGCGCGAGGCCGAACTCGTCGACCGGGTCGCCAGCTCCACAGGGCTGACGCCGGCCGAGGCCGCCAGGGTCGTCGACGACGTCGTCGCCTGGTACTGCGAGCCTGTCGATGATTATGTCCGGCGCCGTCACGCGCATCACCGCCTCTATGGCAAGCGCAACGCGGAGATCTTCGCCCTGATCGCTGATGAGCTGTCCGGGCGCCTGGTTGCCGCACCATCCCTGTCAGAGCGCCAGATGCGCCGGATCATCTACGGCTGAGCGCGGAGCGAGAAGGAGCAGCACTGCATGTGCGGAATCGTCGGCTACGTCGGCAGCCAGAACGCTGCGCCCATCCTGATCGAGGGCCTGTCCCGGCTGGAGTACCGCGGCTACGACTCGGCCGGCATCGCGGTGCTGACCTCGCGGGGCGCCCAGGTCTTCCGCAAGGTCGGCCGGGTGCGTGACCTTGAGGGCTCGCTGCCCAGGCGCCTGGCCGGCCGGATAGGCATCGGGCATACCCGCTGGGCCACGCACGGCCCGGCCACCGAGGACAACGCCCACCCGCAGACCAGCCAGGACGGCCGGATCAGCGTGGTGCACAACGGCATCATCGACAACGCGGCCGCGCTGCGCGAGCGCCTCGATGACCGGGGAGTCAAGTTCACCTCTGACACCGACACGGAGGTCATCGCTCACCTGGTGGCCCTCTCCGAGGCGGACACGCTGGAGGGAGCGGTGCTCGAGGCGCTGTCCCGGATCACCGGAACGTACGCGATCGCGGTGCTGGACGAGAGGCACCCGGACCGGCTGGTGGTCGCCCGCAACGGCTCGCCGCTGATCCTCGGCGTCGGCGACCACGAGATGTTCGTGGCCAGCGACCTGGCCGCCCTGGTCCGGCACACCACGTCGGTCGTGCGCCTGGACGACGGCGAGCTGGCGTCGGTGACCGCGTCGACGTTCCGCACGTTCAGCCAGGACGAGGAGAACACGGCGAAGATGCCGACCACCATCGACATCGACGTCGAGGATGTGGGTCTTGGCGAGTTCCGGCACTACATGCGGAAGGAAATCCTGGAACAGCCGTCCACGGTCGAGCGGATGCTGCGCGGCCGGATGGACGACCGGTTCGGCACCGCGCGGCTCGACGGCCTGAACCTCGGCCCGCGCGAGCTGCGCCGGTTCCGCCGGGTGAAGATCCTCGGCTGCGGATCGGCGCTGTATGTCGGGCAGATCGGCGCCGCGATGATCGAGGAACTTGCCCGCATCCCGGCCGACGCCGAGCCTGCCTCGGAGTTCCGGTACCGCAACCCGATCATCGAGCCGGACACGCTGCATGTGGCGGTGAGCCAGTCCGGCGAGACTGCTGACACGGCGTTCGCTGTGCAGGAGGTGAAGCGCAAGGGCGGGGCGATTGTCGGGCTGGTCAACGTCGTCGGCTCAACCATCGCCCGGGAGTGCGACGGCGGCATCTACCTGCACGCCGGGCCGGAGGTCGCGGTCGCGTCCACCAAGGCCCTCACCCACATGGGCATCGGGTTCGGGCTGCTCGCCCTGTACCTCAGCCGGGTCAGGGACCTGTCAATCTCCGACGGTCAGCGGATCATCGCCGGCCTGCGGGCCATCCCTGGCCAGATCAGCGAGATCCTCGCCAACGAACAGCACATCGCCGAGGTCGCGCATGGCCTGGCCGCCGCGCAGAGCCTGTTCTTCATCGGCCGCGTCCGCGCGTTCCCGGTCGCGCGCGAGGGGGCCCAGAAGTTCAAGGAGATCTCCTACCGGCACGCCGAGGCTTACCAGACCAGCGAGCTCAAGCACGGACCGCTCGCGCTCATCGACGAGACCATGCCGACCGTGGCGATCCTGCCGGACGACGAGCTCACCGACCGTAACCTCGCGGCAATGCAGCAGGTGCAAGCGCGCAACGGGCGCCTGGTCGTCATCACCCACCCCGGGGTGTCGCTCGGCGACCTCGACGCGCCGCAGATCACGGTCCCCAAGAACGAGCGTGAGCTCGACCCGATCCTGCTGACCGTGCCGCTGCAGCTGCTCGCCTACCACGCCGCACTCGCGCTCGGGCACGACATCGACAAGCCGCGCAACCTCGCCAAGTCCGTCACCGTCGAGTAGGCCGGCAGCCCCTGACACCTTGTGACAGTGGCACGCGCCCAACCGAGCCTGCAGGCTGTACGGTGCCGTTCATGACCTCCTACCGCCAGCCGGGAATTGTGCTGACCGACCGGGCCTTCACCGTGCCGCTGGACCACGCCAGGCCAGACGGCGAGCAGATCGAGCTGTTCACCCGGCAGGTGGTCGGCGCTGACAAGGCAGGCGATGACCTGCCGTGGATGGTGTACCTGCAGGGCGGCCCCGGGTTCGGCGCCCCCCGCCCGGTCCGGCGGGAGGGCTGGCTGGACCGCGCTCTGAAGGACTTCCGCGTGCTGCTGCTCGACCAGCGCGGGACCGGCAGATCCTCCCCGGCGACGCGGCATACCCTGGCCGGGCTCGGCAGTGCCAAGGCCCAGGCTGACTACCTGGCGTTCTTTCGCGCGGACGCGATCGTGGCCGACGCCGAGCTGGTTCGCAGCGAGGTCACCGGAGGACGGCCGTGGGCGGTCCTCGGCCAGAGCTTCGGCGGCTTCTGCACGGTCTGCTACCTGTCGCAGGCACCCGAGGGCGTCAGCGAGGCCTTCATCACCGGCGGACTGCCCGGCCTGACCGCGTCAGCGGACGAGGTGTACCGGCTGACCTACCAGCGGGTGGCGGAGAAGAACGAGGAGCACTACCAGCGTTACCCGCAGGATGTGGCCCGGGCGAGGGACATCGCCCGGCGGCTGGCACCCGGGGATACCCGGCTGCCCGACGGCGCTCTGCTGACCGTCGAGGCGTTCCAGTCGCTCGGCCGGATGCTCGGCATGAGCACTGGCAGCCCTGAGCTGCACTACCTGCTGGAGGACGCGTTCGCTGGCGGCGAGTTCTCCGACGACTTCCTGCAGCGGGTGCAGGCGCACCTGACGTTCTCCGGAGGCCCGCTGTATGCGCTCGTGCACGAGGCTTGCTATGCCCAGGGCAGCGCGACCCGCTGGACGGCGCAGCGGGTCAGGGCCGAGTTCGCTGAGTTCGATCCCGCGGCCGCGCTGGAGGGCGACGGCCCGCTGCTGTTCACCGGCGAGATGATCTACCCCTGGATGTTCGAGAACGACCCGGTGCTCGCGCCGCTCGCCGAGGCCGGCCAGCTACTGGCCGAGCGGGAGGACTGGCCGCCGCTGTACGACGCGGGCCGGCTGGCGGCCATCGATGTTCCCGCTGCCGCCGCCGTGTACTTCAGCGACATGTACGTGCCGGTGGAGTTCTCGATGCCGACCGCCCGGACGATCCGCAGCCTCCGGCCGTGGGTGACCAACGAGTACGAGCACGACGGCCTGCGGGTGAGCAACGGCGGCGTGCTTGACCGGCTGATCGCGATGGCCCGAGGCAACGTCTGACGCCGCAGGCGCAGGCGCAGCGGGGGCACGGATGGAGTTCGGGGTATTAGGGCCTGTCGAGGTCCATGACGGCGGGCAGCAGCTCGACATCGGGCCGGCGCGCCAGCGGGCGGTGCTGGCCGTGCTGTTGCTGGACCTGGGTCAAGTGGTCATGACGGAGCGGCTGGTGAGCCGGGTCTGGGGCAGCGATCCGCCGCCGTCGGCCGTCGCCATCTACACCAGCATCGGCTCCGATGAAGCCGGCCAGGTCCGTGCCCGGCTAGACGCGCCCGCCGGACGCGCGGGCGACCCGTAGCGGATCGCCCGCGCCCCCGGGTCAGTCCAGCAGCGCCGTGACGGTTCCGGCGCCGACCGTCTTCCCGCCCTCGCGGATCGCGAAGCCGAGCCCGGTGTGCAGCGCGACCGGCAGGCTGAGCGTGACGGTCATGTCCACCCGGTCACCCGGCAGCGCCATGCCGGCCTCGCCCAGGTCCACCTCGCCGGGCACGCTGGTCGTGCGGACGAAGAACTGCGGCCGGTACCCGGTGCCGATGGGGGTACGACGGCCGCCCTCGCCCTCGTTCAGCAGCTTGACCGCAGCCGCGAACCTGTGGTGCGCGGCCAGGCTGCCCGGGGCGGCCACAACCTGGCCGCGCCGGACCTGCTGCCGGCGTACCCCGCGGAGCAGCAGCGCCGCCTGGTCCCCGGCCTCGGCTTGCTCCATCGGCTTCCCGAACGTCTCGACGCCGGTGACCACGCTGGTCAGCCCGGTGCCGAACCCGACCACCTCGACACTGTCTCCGGTCCGCACCGTGCCGCGCTCCACCGCCCCGGTGACCACGGTGCCGCGGCCGGTGATCGTCATCACGTTCTCGACCGGCAGCAGGAACGGCGCGCCGGTGTACCGCGCGGGTACTGGCACGTGCTCGTCGACAGCGTCGAGCAGCGCGCCGATCGCGGCCGTCCACTCCGGGTCACCCGCGAGTGCCCGAAGAGCCGACACCCTCACCACCGGCGCCGCCTCGCCGGGATAGCCGTAGCCGGAGAGCAGTTCGCGTACCTCCAGCTCGACCAGGTCGGCGAGCTCGGGGTCGGCTGCGTCGGCCTTGTTCAGCGCCACGACCACGTGCCCGACGCCGACCTGGCGGGCGAGCAGCACGTGCTCGCGGGTCTGCGGCATGATCCCGTCGAGGGCGGACACGACCAGGATCGCGCCGTCGATCTGCGCCGCGCCGGTGATCATGTTCTTCACGTAGTCGGCGTGACCTGGCATGTCCACGTGCGCGTAGTGCCTGGTGGCGGTCTCGTACTCGATGTGGGTGATGTTGATCGTGATACCCCGCACGACTTCCTCCGGGGCGCGGTCGATGCGCTCGAACGGCACGAACGCAGCGGTCCCACGGTCGGCGAGAACCTTGGTGATCGCCGCGGTCAGAGTGGTCTTGCCGTGGTCGACGTGACCCATCGTGCCGATGTTCAGGTGCGGCTTCGTGCGCGCGTATCCCTGCTTGGGCATGGCCGATCCTTGTCCTTCCTCCGGTGCGCTGCAGTGACTTAAGGCCGCGAGACCCGTATGGGCTGCACCCTCCCCCGCCGGATCTCCCGGGCCGGGCCCGTCAGACCGGGCCGCCCGGCCAGGCCGGGGAAGGGTCAGCGTCGCTCGCCGGCCAGCTGGCAGGCGGTATCTGCCGAGCTGCGTGCGCCGCGCTCGGCTGCACGCGCCGCAATGCACACCGGGGCAGCCGTGGTCGCCCAGCCTGCTGGCGCAGGCCAGGCGAAAGCGGCGTGCCGGAACATGCCATTAATAGTGAGCGGCCAGCCATGAGCAGGCCACTGGTTTTCCGGCGGGCGCGTTATGCCGCCGCCGGGACTTCCTCGACGGGCTTCCAGGCGGCACCCGCCTCGTGCATCCGCTTGAGCGAGGCCAGGAACTCCATCCAGCCGAGCTGGTAGCCATCCGGGCTCCGGTCCGGGCCGAAACCGCTGTGCACGATCGTCAGGTGCGTGTGCCCGTGCGAGCCGTCGAGTTCCCAGCGGACCACCGTGGACTCAGGCCCGTCGGTGTCCTCCCAGGCGTGCCGCCAGGAGTAGGCGAGGGATTTATCCGGCTCCAGTTCCAGGATCCTGACCGGGCCATGGTCCCAGCCGAAGTCATACCGGCCGCCCACGCGCGGGTCGACCTCCGCGCGGACGGCGATCCACCGGTCCAGCTGGGCCGGCTCGATCAGCGAGGCGAACACGTCGGCCGGGCTGGCGGCTATATCCGCGCTGGCCCGGGCCTCGCCCTCGTGCCGCAGCGTGAAGTCGCACCGAGGGCCAATGTCGTGGCCCTCGCAGTAACTGGCCAGGTTCGCCAGCGACAGCATCAGGAGGTCACGCACCCAGTACGCGCTGCCGCTGCGGCGGGCGGGCACACCGGAGTGGGTGAGCGAGAGCAGGGTGCCGCCGTCCAGGGGCTCGAGCACGATGCTGACCGTGCTCTCGGCTCCGTGCAGCAGCCAGGCGAAGCTGAGGCTCTTGCCTGGCTCCGACGAGAGCAGCCGCTGCCGTCCCCGCTCGCCGTCGGGGGTGTACCGGCCCCAGAACTCGAACCGGCCGTGGTCCACGGACACCTCGGCGTGCTCGGCCAGCCATGCCTCCAGGGCGGACACGTCGGTGAGCGCCGCGTAGACGGTCCCGGGCGGTGCGGCGATGGACGCCCGCAGGGTGTAGGCCGTCAGCATCGTTCAGTCCTCCTTCGGGTAGCAGGCGAATGCGATCCGGAACGGCGCGCCGTCGGCGCCGCCGTACCTGGTGAGCAGGCCCTCGATGGCGGAGCGCAGGTCGGTGAGAAACTCGTGCCGGCGGGCCGGCTGCAGCCGCACCTCACCGGACATGCCCAGGGACGGCCGCTCCCCCGTTGCCCGGGCCAGCCTGGCCAGGTCCGACTGCAGCTCCTCGGAGAGGCTGAGCAGGAAGCCCAGGCTCATCTCGTCCTGGGCGCGGCGCTCCCCGATCACGCCGACCAGGGCGGGCGCGAGCCAGTACGAGCTGGCGCTGGCCTGGTAGATGCCCTCGGTGATGCCCCGTACCTGCCGGCCGCCCACCCGGTCCACCAGGCCTGCCTGCTCCATCCGCTTGACGTGGTAGTAGACCTTCTGCGGCGCCTGGCCCAGGCGTGCGCCGACGTCGGTGCAGGACGCCGGGGACGCGAGCTGGCGCAGGATCTCAATCCGGCCCGGCCGCAGGAGTGCCTCGGCCTGGTCCAGGCGCTCCAGGTAGCAGATGTCTCTCATTGCACAAACTAGTTTGTACGTAAAGAAAAATTATGTCAATGGCTTCGCCTCGCTCCGGGGCCCGTCGCGTGTCTGAGTTATGTAGTTGCCATCAAGCAAGTGAATTTCGCTAGACTGACGGCAATGGAGACGATCGCCGAGCTGGGGCAGCCGAGAAGCAACGGCTCGGGGGCCCGCGGCGATCGCTACAAATGGGTTGCGCTCACCAACACGACGCTCAGCATGTCGATGGCGACCATCGACGCCTCCATTGTGATCATCGCGATGCCCGCCATCTTCCGCGGCATTCACCTGAACCCGCTGACGCCCGGCAACATCAGCTACTTGCTGTGGATGATCATGGGTTACCTGCTGGTCCAGTCGGTCCTCGTGGTGACCCTGGGGCGGCTCGGCGACATGTTCGGCCGCGTGAAGATCTACAACCTCGGCTTTGTCGTCTTCACGCTGGCGTCGATAGCCCTGTCGTTCGACCCGATGGCCGCTGCCGGCGGCGCCCTGTGGCTGATCGGGTGGCGGGTGGTCCAGGCGTTCGGCGGCGCGATGCTGATGTCCAACGCGACAGCGATCCTCACCGATGCGTTTCCCGCGCACCAGCGCGGCATGGCCCTGGGCATCAACCAGATCGCCGGGATCTCCGGCCAGTTCGTCGGGCTGCTGCTCGGCGGCCTGCTGGCGGCGTGGGACTGGCGCTCGGTGTTCTGGATCAACGTCCCGATCGGCTTGTTCGGCACGATCTGGGCCTACCGAAGCCTGCGCGAGATCTCTCACACCAGCAAGGCGCGCGTGGACTGGGCGGGGAACATCACGTTCGCGCTCGGCGCTAGCGCGCTGCTGGCAGCGATCACCTACGGCATCCAGCCGTACGGAGGGCACCCCACTGGGTGGACCAGCCCCTGGGTGGACGCAGGCCTGGGCGGCGGCACCGCTCTGCTGATCGCTTTCGGGATCATCGAGACGAAGATCGCCGAGCCGATGTTCCAGATGGGCCTGTTCCGGATCCGCGCGTTCGCTGCCGGCAACGCGGCGAGCCTGATGGGGGCGATCTCGCGCGGCGGCCTGCAGTTCATGCTGGTCATCTGGCTAGCCGGGATCTGGCTGCCGCTGCACGGGTACGACTATGAGGTCACGCCACTGTGGGCGGGCATCTACATGCTGCCGTTGACCGCCGGATTCCTGATCGCCGGGCCGATCTCCGGTGTGCTGTCCGACCGGTACGGGCCACGGCCGTTCGCGACCGCCGGACTGCTGCTGGCGGCGGGCGGGTTCACCGGGCTGATGCTGCTGCCTGTCAACTTCCCGTACTGGCTGTTCGCGCTGATCATCTTCTGCAACGGCGTGGGGTCCGGCCTGTTCGCCTCGCCCAACACCTCGGCGATCATGAGCAGCGTGCCGGCCCGGCACCGCGGCGCCGCATCGGGCATGCGCTCGACGTTCCAGAACTCCGGCATGTCACTGTCGATCGGCATCTTCTTCTCACTGATGATTGCCGGGCTGGCGTCGACGCTGCCGCGCACGATGAGCGCCGGGCTGCGTGCTCGCGGCGTGCCCGCGCCCGTCGCCGCGCACGTCGCCAGCCTGCCGCCAGTGAGCACGCTGTTCTCAGCGCTGCTCGGCTACAACCCGATGCGCAACCTGCTCACGCCCTCCGGCGTGCTCAAAAAGCTCCCCCGCAGCGACGCGAGCGTACTCACCGGCAAGCAGTTCTTCCCGAACCTGATCTCAGGCCCGTTCCACCACGGCCTGATTATCGTGTTCAGCGCCGCGATCGCGCTGTCGGTGGCCGGGGCACTGATCTCGCTGCTGCGTGGCCGGCAGTTCTACTGGGACGAAGACGGCCCGGCTGCGCCCTCCGTGGCACACACCGATGCGACCGCGAGTACGAACGGGGCCAGGCCGAGTCTGCCCGGCAGGAACGGGGCGGTCCCGGACGGAGCCAGCACGAACGGCACCGACCTGGTTCCGCCCGCAGTCACGCCGGCAGTCACGCCGGCAGAACCTGGCCAGCCGGGCTAGACCCGCCCCGCCCGCCTCCGCGGTGTCAGGGAGTCTGCCCGCCACTCGAACTGCCCGCGAACACTCCGCCGCTGGAGTGCACAATGTATGGCTGCTGTCCCTGAATCTGCTCGGTGAGCGTCTGCCACAGGGCCGGATCACCGGTGCCCGGATCGGACAGCGTGATGGTCGCAGACTGCGTGGTGCCGGACTAGACTGGCTGCGTGCCCAGATATGAGTACCGGTGCCGGGCCTGCGGCGACACCTTCGAGCGGACCCGCCCTATGAGCGAGTCGGACGCGCCGTGCACCTGCCCGCAGGGTCATGACGACACGGTGAAGCTGCTGTCCACCGTGGCAGTGGGCGGCCGTGCTGCCCCCCGGGGGACGGCGGGCGGCGGCGGAGGCTGCTGCGGCGGTGCCTGCGGCTGCGGCTGAGGCCGGCCGCTACACCGAGAACCGCTCCACCTGGCGCATCTTGTTGGTCGCGTCGAGCGCTGCGACCTTATAGGACTCGGCCAGCGTCGGGTAATTGAAGACCGCGTCGACCAGGTAGTCGACGGTTCCCCCGCAGCCCATGACGGCCTGGCCTATGTGCACCAGCTCGGTGGCGCCTGTGCCGAACACATGCACGCCGAGCAGCGTGCGGTCGTCCGGCGAGACCAGCAGCTTGAGCACGCCGTACGAGTCGCCGATGATCTGCCCGCGGGCAAGCTCCCGGTAGCGGGACACGCCGACCTCGAACGGCACGCACTCCTTCGTGAGCTGGTCCTCGGTCTTCCCGATGAAACTGATCTCCGGCAGGCTGTAGATCCCGATCGGCTGCAGCATGTGCGCGGCGTGTGTGGGCTCGCCGCAAGCGTGGTGCGCGGCCAGGCGCCCCTGCTCCATCGAGGTGGCGGCGAGCGCGGGGAACCCGATCACGTCGCCGACCGCGTAAATATGCGGAACGCAGGTGCGGTAGAACTCGTCGACCTTGATCCGGCCGCGGGTGTCCGCCGACAGCCCCGCCGCGCCCAGGTTGAGGTCGTCGGTCTGGCCCTGTCGGCCCGCGGAGTACAGCACCGTGTCCGCCGGGATCCGCTTGCCGCTGGCCAGCGACGCGATCGCGCCGCCTGGCCTGGCCTCGACCGCCGACACGGTCTCGCCGAAGCGGAAGGTCACCGCGAGGTCCCGGAGGTGGTACTTGAGGGCCTCGATCACTTCGAGATCGCAGAACTCGAGCATCCGGTCGCGCTGCTCCACCACCGTCACCTTGGTGCCGAGTGCGGCGAACATCGACGCGTACTCGATGCCGATCACCCCGGCCCCGGCGACGAGCATCGACCGCGGGACGCGCTCGAGGTGCAGCATCCCGTCCGCGTCGATGATCGTCTTCTCGTCGAACGCCACGCTGTCCGGCCGGGCGGGCTTGGTGCCGGTCGCGATCACGATGTTCTTCGCGCTGACCTGCTGTATCCGTTCGTCACCGTGGTCGATCTCAACGGTGTTGGGTCCGGTGAAGCGCCCGGTGCCGGGCATGATCGTGACCCCGTTACGGGTGAGCTGGCTGCGCACGACGTCGCTTTCCCGCTTGACGACGTGCTCGGTCCTCGCGGTCAGGTCGGAGATCGTGATCTCGTCCTTGACCCGGTAGGCCTGCCCGTACATCTCCCGCTGGTCCAGGCCGGTCAGATAGAGCACCGCCTCGCGCAGCGTCTTGGACGGAATCGTGCCAGTGTTCAGGCAGACGCCGCCGAGCATCCGCGGCCGTTCGATAAGCGCTACCTGGCGGTCCAGCTTGGCCGCGGCGATCGCGGCCTTCTGACCGCCAGGCCCAGATCCGATTACCACAAGGTCGAAGTCGTGCACACCCCTCAGTGTGGCCTCCAAAAGCCGATTTTTGAACGTTTCCCGGCCCTGGCCGTCGTGCGGCCCTGACCGGCGAGACGTGACTCTATAGCCTTTCGCTATGCCGCCGATCAGCATGCAGCGTTACAGCACCGAGATCATTTCCAGTACCGACACGCTCGCCGGGCTGGTCGATGGCGCCAACCTGGCGCAGCAGGTTCCGACCTGCCCGGACTGGACTCTGCGGCAGCTGACCACGCACGTCGGCCGGGCTCAGCGCTGGGCAGCGGAGATTGTCGCGACCCGGTCAGCCACGGCGATCCCGTTCCGGGAGGTTCCCGACGGCAGGCTCCCAGACGACCCCGCGCAGCACGTCCAGTGGCTCCAGGGCGGAGCGGAGCGTCTGGTGACGGCGCTGAGCCAGGCAGGCAGCGACCCGGTGTGGACACCTCCCGGGATCGGTCCGGCCAGCTTCTGGGCGCGCCGCATGGCCCACGAGACCACGGTGCACCGAGCCGACGCCGAGCTTGCAGCGGGCCGCGAGCCAGCAATCGCAGCCGACCTGGCCGCCGACGCCATCGACGAATGGCTCGGCTTCCTGTGCGCCCCGGCGCCCGGCGCCGAAGACCCCCGGCCCGGCGCGCTGCCCGAAGGCTCAGTCCTGCATATTCACGCGACCGACGACGGCCTTGCTAATGGCGAGTGGCTGATACGCCGCGAGGGGTCCGGGATTGCGATAGAGCACGGCCACGGCAAGGGCGGCGTCGCGGTGCGCGGCCCGGCCGGGAGGCTGCTGCTGATGCTGGTCCGCCGGGTCCCACCGGAGGACTCTGAGCTTCAGGTCCTCGGTGACAGCGCCTTGCTGACCGCCTGGCTGGACGCCACGCCGTTCTGACCGGCGTGGTTTGGATGCGCCGCAGGCGCGCCGATTTAGAGTCCAAAACCCAAGCGGTCCGGCCATGGGAATTACACTCGCAGGAACGGGTGCAGTTCGTGACACGCTGAGGGATAACGATGCTGGAGCCAGCCGGGGGCGGCGGGTACGACTTCCAGGTGTCTACGCACATGCTCAACGCGGCCGCCGGTTACCTGCACGGCCAGGCGCAAGGCGTCGCGTCGTCGCGCGACGGGTTCAACACCGCCTGCTACACGACCGAGGGTGCCTTCGGCAACGGGTACGCGACGAAGTGCTTCAACCAGTTCTTCCAGGCCTGGTTCACCAAGCTCGACGCCCAATCCGAGACGTTAGAGTCAACCGCCGACGGCACCCAGCAGGCCGCCGTGCTGTACGACAACACCGAGCGCCATATCTACGGCGCCATCGCGGCTATGCGCACCCAGCCACCACCCGCTCCCCCTAGCCAGTCCCAGAACGGCGGCGGTGGCCTGTTCCCGAACCTGAACCCCCAGAAGAACGTGGCCTGACCGGTGGCATCCCCTCAGGCGTTCCCGTCAGTAGACACGGGCGCGATGAGCGCGGCCGCGTCGAAGCTGCAGTCGATCGCCGGCGACATGTCGGATACCGGCCTCAACGTCGGCGTGCTGCAGCAGGCGGTGACTGGCAACGAGGCCTGGAAGGGCCAGGGCGCGACCCAGTGGGACACCGTCATGACCAGCCGGGTGGCCGACGCCAACCTGAGCAACGAAGTGCTCGGCAAGGGCGGAACGCTGCTGAGCCAGCTGGCGTCGGACCTGGAAGCCGAGCAGCAGTACTACAACAAGGTCGGCGGGGAAATGGGCGACGCGGCGGGCATGTACAACCCGCGCTTCAACCCCGCGCCGCCGGACTGGGACGAGCCGTTCATCTCCGCGATGAACGCCTCCGTGACCCGGGCCAACAACCTGCTCAAGAGTTTCGGCGACGACTGCCTCAGCCTCGCGGCGCTGGCCGACGACGTCACCGCCGTCACGGCGGCCAACCGGACCCCGGCTGAGCCCGACGGCCCCGGCGGTCCCGGCGGTCCCGGCGGCAAAGGCACGGTGCTGGCGACCCTGGCGGCCAACGCGACCGCGGCCGGCGACGCGGCGACGGGCGGCAGCGGGATCACGGACAACGGCTATGAGGAAGAGGTCCTGGCCGAATTGGGCCTTAGCAAGAACACGACGACCGTCGGCCGCGACCTCAACACCGATCCGGCCAAGGCGACCGCCGGAGGCCAGCCCAGGGGCACGATCCCGGACGCCCTCGCAGAAGGTCCCGGTGGCTACGTTGTCGAGATCAAGGGCTACAACGCTGAGAGTGTGTCGGCCCGCTTCCAGATCCGGCTGGGGTCACTCTTCGCTCAGACGAATAACCTTCCGTACTATGTCATCGCCCCGAAAGATGTAAAGGTCAGTTCGAGCGTGATCAGGCTGACCGAGCGGACCGGCGGCGGAGTGCTCTACCGGACCGGGCCCAACTCGTACGAGGATCCCAGCGGCAATCCGGTCCAGGTCGGGCCAGGCATGAAGGTGACTGGCTACCAGGCCAGGACGACAGGGGGATCGGGTGGCAGTTCGGGCACCACAGGCACGTCCGGCGACCCGCAGGCTCCGAGCGAGCCGGTCAACCCGGCCAACACGACCGGTCAGGCGCCAGGCTCGGGTGACACTGGCGGCGACTCGGGTGACACCGGTGGAATTGGCGGCGGCGGTGACCCGGAAGATCCGTTCATCGATCCTCTTCCCTGACCAGCCGTAGAGGAGCATTGTGCCTGGCGCGCCATCCGTCTTCGTCAAGCTGTTCACCCGCAACCCGCTGACCGACGTTGAAGAAGGCCGGACGCTGATCCGGCTGATCGGCGAGCACGTGCCGTACTGGATGCCGTACCGGTACGGCTGGAGTGAGCCGCTGCGCAACGTCTACGACCCGGGCCGGTTCGGGGACTTCTGGCAGAATCTGCAGCTCGAACTCGACTGGCGCAACGAGAAGCGCACCGCGACCGGCTACGCGACCACGCGGGTCAATCCCTATTCCACGCTCTCGGAGATCGAGCTGCAGGGCCAGCAGAACCGCGCCCTGGACGTGGCCGCGCTCGCTGGCCTCCTGCAGGCCTGCGCCGAGCCTCTCGACCTGACCTACGGTGTGCTGCACCTGTTCCATCCTGACGACCTGAACCGCGGCCGCGGTGGCCTGTTCGCCGACGTCCAGGGCACGCCGGTGCTGGCCGTCAGCGAGCGCGGGCTCAAGGAGTGCCTGCCCGACGTGGCCTGGGGAAACGTGTTCGGGCCGCCGTACGTGGAGCTGTTCGGCGGCGCTGACCGGGTGCGCACTGCCCCGGCAGCGGTGGTGCGCGAGCTCGGCCGGGACCGGTTCTACCTGCAGCTCACCGGTGATATCCGCGACGTGCAGGACAACCGGGCCGCGCTGACCGCGGCCCGGGATGCTGTCAAGCGGCACCTCGGACCGGACTGCTTCAGTGGCTACCGCGGGCGGCTGCGGGCACCGCGGCTGCCCACGGCCGCGGAGGACGGTCTCTGGTCGCCGCCGGCCGGCATGGAGGTCCCCGACGACCTGCAGCAGATGGTGGACGAGGCGAGCGCCCGCAAGGGCAAGCAGTGAGCCAGAACTTCCAGCTGGTCACGCGCGAGCGTCCGGACGCCGCAGGGTTCCTTGGTGCCGTGCGCGAAGCGGCCGGCGACGGCGGCGCTGACGTCATGCTCGACGGCGACTTCGACGACCCCAACGGGTATCTCAGCGTCGTTGGCTACGGGCTGCTGATCGAGATCGAGCCACCCGGCCACGTCGAGGCGGCCGACCTCGTCGAGGACGACGACGCCTCCGGCGGCGCGGTTGCCCTGCCAGAGCCCGACGAGCAGGGCTGCCTGTGGCTCACCGTCGCCCGGGTCCCGGCCGGGGCGCCACCGGGCAGCGCCGAGGTCGCCTGGCGCACGTTCCGCGACCTGGCACCCCGCTGCGACGGCGTCGCCCTGCCGGGCTAACCAGATCTCACAGCCAGCCGACCCGGACTGGGGTGAGCGGGTCGCCAGCCGGAGCAGTAGCGAGCTCGCCGCCGCGCACCCTCGCCAGCAGGCGCTCGATAGCCGCCGTGATCTCGGGTACGCAGTCGCGCAGGCTCTCGGCGTCAGCTGCGGCCTCCTTGTCCTCGGCCAGGCCCGCGCGGTCGAGCAGCCCCTCCAGGTCGGCGAGCTGCTCGCCCACCCAGTGCACCGGGTCTGCCTTCAGGTCGTCGTCGAATACCCGGCGGCCCGGCTCCCAGCCGGTGAACGTGGGATGGTGGTGCGTCCGGTTGAAACTGCCCGGCGGGCCGTCCACCGCCTCGAGCAGGTCTGCCCGCCAGACCGGCGTGCCGACCTCGATCGGGCGCGCAGAGTAGGCGAAGCGCGGTTCGCCCCGCTCAAGCAGCCGGACTTCGAGCCGGACGCCGTGCTCGGCACCCTCGTGACCTCGCTGGGGGTTCTCCAGGACGATGTAAAGGTCGCCGACCAGCACCCCTACCCGCTCGAACCCGAACACTTGCAGCATGAGAACCTCCGTCCGTCAGCGCGTCTCCCCTGTTCATGCTGCACGGGAGGACGCCGCCGCGCTAGAGGAGTCATCTCGGGTCGGGCCGGTCGACATTCCAGTGACGAATCGCTGAGCTGATCCACGCGTCGTCGTCCCCGGCTGACCTCAGCACGAACCGGGTGATGACCCGCTGCCCGCCTTCGAAGTCTCCGTAGAGCAGGTCAATAGTCAGCGGATCCCTGGCCTTGATCGCTCGCAGCGCTTCGTCATAGCTGGCCGCATCGGGATCACGGAACGCGCCCTGCCAGAACCCGACGTCGCCCGGTGACACGTACAGGTCCCGGGTCTGGGTGGTGAAATCGGCCAGACCGGCAAGGTGATCGCCGTGCATGTCGCGCGGGTGGAACCGCCAGCCGTGCAGCACAGCCAGCCCGCTGCCCGCGTTCCGCAGCGATGCCGCAAGGTATATGGCCTTATTCTCCGTGTCTTCCTGAACGATCGCCCGGCCCCCGCGAACTACCACGTACGACCCGCCCGCGAAATACACCTTCTGCTGGCCGTCGTCCAGCCGGGACGGCACCAGTAACGGGCGCAATCCGGCCAGCAGCGACCTCTCTGCGGCTCGCGCCGCGCGGTTCGCCGACCGAACGGATGCGAATGTGGCCACGGCGAGCACCAGCGTGCCACCGCCGGTTGCCAGTGCCGAGACCGTGTTCCAGTTGACCATCTGTCAGAGCCTAGGCGGTGCCGGGAGCCGCTGCTACAGTGCCTAAGATGTAATTAATCAGCGAATGCGTATTTGCTGTCGCGACATATTTCATTGCAATTCTGGTGGGGCTGTATTTTGCACGGTGTCTTGCGCCAGTTCGTACTCGGCGACGACGGGCCGCAGGCCGGCCAGGTCCCTGAGCTGCCGGAGTCCACCTTCTCCGTCTCTGACATGACCAGGTCAGCGACGGTGCGCCGGGTATGGCTGGACACCTTTGACTGGCGGCTCTACCGGTCCGGGCTCACCCTGGAGCAGGTCAGCGGCCGCGGGAGCAGCGAGATCGTGCTTACTGGCCGGGACGGTACGGTCCTGGCCCACCATCAGGTGCACGGCCACCGCGATCTGGGTGCGGCCGGGAACGGGAACGGGCGTCCGTCCTGGCCGGGCACGCTGGACGTGCTGCCGCCCGGGCCGCTGCGGGACCGTCTCGCCCCCGTCGTCGGCGTCCGGGCGCTGCTGCCGGTGGCCCGCGCGGTGAGCGCGATGCGCGAGAAGCGGGTGCTGAACTCGGACGACAAGACGATCGCCCGGATCACCGTGGACCGCATGTCCGTCACCTACCCGGCAGCCGGAACCGCGCCGGCGCGGCTGCAGGTAACGGCGCTGCGCGGCTATCAGACGCAGGCGCAGCGGATAGCCGACCTGCTGGCCGAGGCGCCCGGTGTCACCGACGGCGGGCAGTCTGGCCTCGAGGCCGCACTGGCGGCAGCGGGTCAGCACCCAGGCGGCTACACCGGCAAGATCGATGTGACGCTGAAGCCGCGGATGCCTGCGGCCGCGGCGCTGGCCACCGTGCTCACCGCGCTGCTCGACACCATCGAGACCAACGTCGGCGGAACGGTGCGGGATCTGGACACCGAGTTCCTGCACGACCTGCGGGTCGCAGTGCGCCGGAGCAGGTCCGCGCTCAAGCTGGCCGGCGACGTGCTGCCCGACGGCCTGGCGGGCCGGTTCCGCCCGGAGCTCAAATGGCTCGGCGACCTGACCACGCCCACCCGGGACCTGGACGTCTACCTGCTCGGCTACCCGGACATGGCGGCCGGCCTAGTCGCTGCCATGGCCGAGGAACTCGAGCCGTTCCACGAGCACCTGAGGCACAGCCGGGCTGCTGCGCAGGCACAGCTCGCCCGGGGTTTGCGTTCTGCCCGGTTTTCCGGGTTCAGGCGTGAATGGCGCGAGGCCCTCGAGAAGGCAGCGACCACCAGATCGCGGCCTCCCGTAGCCCGCCTGGCCGCGGGACGCATCGCCCGCGCCCACCGCCGGGTCATCCGCGACGGCACGGCAATCAGCGCCACGTCGCCGCCAGAGAGCCTGCATGAGCTGCGCAAGCGCTGCAAAGAGCTGCGGTACCTGCTGGAGATCTTCTCTTCCCTGTACGACGCCGACCAGCACTGGCGAGTGGTAAGGGACCTCAAGGCGCTGCAGGACTGCCTGGGCGAGTTCCAGGACACGCACGTCCAGCACCAGGAGATCAGGGAGTTCGCCGCGCAGATGGCTGAGCAGCGCGCCGCGCCCACGGCGCTGCTCGCGATGGGTGAGATCGCTGCCGGGCTGGTCACGAAGCAGCGGCAGGCCAGAGGCGAGTTCGCGGCGCGGTTCCGGGACTTCGCCAGCCCGGCCAGCCAGGCGCGGATCCGCGCGCTGACCGGGACGGCCTGTGCATGAAGACGTTCGCGACGTACAACATCAAAGGCGGAGTGGGCAAGACAGCTACCGCGGTCAACCTCAGCTACCTGGCAGCGCGGGACGGCTACCGGGTGCTGCTCTGGGACCTTGATCCGCAAGGCGCGGCGAGCTTTCTGTTCCGGATCCGGCCGCGGGTCAAGGGCGGTGGCAAGGCGCTGATCCGCGGCACCAGGCCGGTCGACGACGCGATCAAGGGGACCGACTTTGACAACCTCGACCTGCTGCCGTCGGACTTTACCTACCGCAACCTGGACCTGGTCCTCGACGCCGCCAAGAAGCCGCAGCGCAGGCTCCGCAGCCTGCTCGCCCCGCTGAGCGCCGAGTACGACGTCGTCTTCCTGGACTGCCCGCCAGGCATCTCCCTGCTGTCTGAGAGCGTGCTGCAGGCCGCGGACATGCTGCTGGTGCCGCTGATTCCCACCACGCTGTCGGTGCGCACGCTGGACCAGCTCACCGATTTCATCGAAGGCCTGAACGGGAGCCGCCCCGCGATCCTCGCGTTCTTCTCCATGATCGACCGCCGGAAGAACCTGCACCGGGAGATCCTCGAGAAGCTTCCCGCCGAGCGCGACGACGTCGCAACCACCACGATCCCCGCCCTGTCGCTGATAGAGCAGATGTCAGTAGAGAGGGCCCCGGTCGCCGTGTTCGCGCCCCGCAGCCCGGCCGCGCGCCGCTACGCCGACCTGTGGGCCGAGGCCCGCGACCGCGCCGGACTCGCCGCTCCTTGACGATTACCGGCCAATCAGGAGGGTGGCGGGCATCCTAGCTGCTCGAACTCCTGAAGCGGATTGACCCCGAACCGCCATCCGTAATAGCTCTGGGCGATTTCATCGGCGCTTTCGGTCATTGGCTTGGTCTTGAACACGTTGGTGTAGTCGTAGCATATGGCCTGGTACACCTGCCCAGGCGTGGCGTAGAGCCCTAGCTTGAGCAATTCAGAGCTCTGCAGGGTGCTGGAGTGCGCGGATGCGTACCACTGCCACGCGACCGTGTTCACGCCGCCGCCTGGGCACGTCAGCGGGCTGGCGTTCCCGTCAGCGTCGTACGTCACCTGCTCGGTGCACTCGTCGCTGACCGGCGGGACGGTGGCCGGAGGCAAGATGGCCCGCAGGGCTAACGTTCCCGTCGCGGGCGGGACCGAGGGCTGTGCTGCCGCGGGCACAATGGGCTGAGTGGCCGACGGCCTTGCCTCACGAGGCGGGGTCATGGCCGGCTTGGTCGGGGCCACAGTGGCGTGGTGGCTGCCAGGCAGAGCGGCCGCCGGGGGCCTGGATGCCCCGGGGTACGACAGAGCCACGACCAGCGTCGCCCCCACCAGGCTGGCCAAGCCGACGACGGTGACACCGACGATAAGAGCCTTCTGCCAGGTCCGCGCCCGCATCGGCCGGCCCGACTCTTCCTCCAGGGCCGCCGCCGCGATCTCCTCGGGCCGGCGCAACCCGGTCGAGCAGTTCACGCATCTCAGCTGGCGAACGGGGTGGCTCTTCGTCCAGCGCCTGGTCAACGTGTTCGCGAATCTGGCTGATCAGGTGTTTCCGGCGATCCCGGGGAAGGCCGGACAGCGCCGCTTCGAGGTCCTTTAAGTAGGCGCGGAGCAACGGCTGAGTGTCGGCGTGCTCATCGACGTGATTCAAAGCGCACCCCCGGTGCCAAGTAGACGATCGACCGCTGACCGGAACCGAATCCACTGCTCGGTGAAGGCTTCCAGCGCTTCTTTGCCCTCGTGGGTGATCCGGTAGTAGCGCCGCGGCGGGCCTTGCGGAGACTCCCGCCATGTCGTCGCGACCAGACCCTCCTGGCGGAGGCGGGTGAGCAGCGGATAGATAGTCCCCTCGCTGGTGACCAGCTCATCTGCTGCTGCCAGCGTGCGGACCAGGTCGAACCCGTACTGCTCGCCTCCGTCGCGGAGCAGTGCGAGAACGCAGTATTCGATGGCTCCCCGTCTGATCTGCGCCATGACACGGCGATCGTCCCTGTCCGGCGCTACCATGCTGTACATAGTACCCGGTTCGGCAGGGAACTATGCAACACCAATCAGCAGCGCACTGGCCGGCAGGGTTCGGCGAGCGAGACGGTCGTCTGGGGATCACCCCGCGCACAGGTAGCGCTTGACTTTCCCGTTCGGTCATGACGTGATGACCACGTGCATTCGCTGCTGGCCTTAGTCCCTATTGCCCGGTTACGTGCAGCGCTTAGGACTGGACGGAAAAGGGCGGCACCAGCGGTCGCTGTGATGCTCGCCGGGCTCACCGCATGCAGCGGTCACTCTGCCGCCGATCACGCGAGTATCCGCGTTAGCGCTTCCGGCGCACTAGCTGACCAGGCCATCAGACTCCAGGTGACCGGTCTGGTCCCTGGGCAGAGGGTCACGGTCACCGCACAGACGGCTGACGCCGATCACCGGGTCTGGCGGGCACAGGCAATGTTCACCGCCGGGCCCGGCGGCAGTGTTGACCTGGCCTCCACCCCTCCGACCGCGGGCAGTTACCTGGGCACCGACGGCATGGGGCTCTTCTGGTCGATGACCACGCTTCCGGGTGAGTCCAGCAACGAGTACTTCACACCTGCGCAGCCGCAGAGCCAGGCCAGTTTGCCCGTCCTGCTGACGGTGACATCAGCCGGCAGACTGCTCGCCACACGCACCGTGACCAGGCACTGGATGGCTCCCGGTGAGACCGCCCGGGTTCTGACCGTGCCGGCCGACGGTGTCGCCGGGGTCCTCTTCCTGCCCCCACCGGGTACCGCGCGTCATCCGGGTGTGCTGGCCTTCGGCGGGGCGGAAGGAGGCATGAGCCAGACATGGACGGCCGCGCTGCTTGCCGCGCACGGGTACCCGGCGCTAACCGTTGCCTACTTCGAATGGCCGGGCCTGCCATCTGCGCTGCAAAGTATTCCGCTGGAGTACTTCGCGACGGCGGGCCGGATTCTGGCCAGCCAGCCGGGTGTCGACCCGGCGCACTTGCTGGTGATGGGCTACTCACGCGGCACTGAGGCGGCGCTGCTCCTGGCGGACGACTTCCCTCAGCTCTTTCACGGCGCGATCGTCTACTCGCCGTCTTACTTCGTCAACGCGGCCCAGAACAACAGCGCCGAACCCGCTTGG
Source organism: uncultured Actinomycetota bacterium (assembly GCA_963815375.1). Lineage (GTDB taxonomy): Bacteria > Actinomycetota > Actinomycetes > Streptosporangiales > Streptosporangiaceae > JASHPR01. The sequence continues at coordinate 369,605 of CAWFGX010000004.1, forward strand.
ACGCTCGGCGGCAACCCTGTGGTGCCAGGCCCGATACCGATGGACCAGATCAGCGGGCCGGTCCTGGCCATCGCCGGGGACGACGACGGCATCTGGGACTCGGAGCGGTCCGCGAGCCTGATCTCCACTGAGCTCCTCGTCGACGGCAGCCGCTACTCTCATCAGGCGCTGATTTACCCGGCCGCTGGGCACGGGGTCGGCACGTACCCGTACGAGCCGGTCGGCAGCGCAGCGCTGAACGCGGTCGGCGGAACCCGCGCCGGCGACGTCGCCGCGCAGCGCAGCAGCTGGGCTGATGTCATCAGCTTGCTGGCCAGACTCTGAGCGGCACAGACAACGCCGGACTGCCCGGCTGCCAGCGGAGGGGCAGCGTGTCGATGCCATAGATGCCTTCTATGCCGCCGAGGGCGGCCGGGCCGCCGGGAGCGAGGCCTGGCATCCGTGGTGCCAGGAACGTCAGGGCTTCCTCGAGTTCGGCGCGGGCCAGGTTGGCGCCAAGGCAGTAGTGCGCGCCAGCGCCAAAGGTCAGCAGGCGGCCATCGCGTTCGGCTGTGATGTCGAAGTCCTCGCCGCCGGGCTGCTCGCGGTTGGCCCGCTCGGCGCAGATCGCGACGATCGTGCCCGCCGGGAACGTCACGCCGCGGTGCTCGGTCTGCTCCGTGCAGATTCGCGCGGTGAACGGCGTGATCGGCTCGGCCCGCAGCACCTCCTCCACCGCGCGGGCAGCCAGTCCCGGGTCCTCGCGCAGCAGACTCCACTGCCGCGGATGCGCGGCGAACAGCCGCATCGCGTGCGACAGCTGGGCCTGGGTGGTGTCGACGCCGCCGGCGATCACATTCAGCACCAGGTTCACGCACTCGGCGTGGGACAGCCGGTCGCCTCTGTCGGATGCCGCGAGCAGGGCGGTGACCAGGTCATCGGATGGCTCGTCCCGTCGCTGGCGCAGCAGTGCCTCGACGTAGCTGGTGAGCTCTGTCACCGCCCGCTCGATCTCTGGCACGCGGCTGGCGAGCGCTGTGATGTCGAACTGCTTCTGCACCAGGCTGGACCAGTCGTGCAGCTGCGGCGCGTCCTCGTCCGGGGCGCCGAGGACGGCCGCGATCGTCAGCGACGGGTACGGCTTCGCCAGCGCCGTGACGAACTCGCAGGAGTCTGCCGGGCCGAGTTTGTCCCACAGCCGGGTCAGGAACCCGCGCATGGCGGGCCGCCAGCGGTCGGCGGCACGCGGGGTGAACGCGGGCCCGACCAGAGCGCGCAGCCGGCGGTGCCGCTGCCCCTGCTGGTTCAGGATGTTGGCGTCGATCTGCTCGCGCAGCGGGCCGCTGGTGATGCCGAAAAGGTCAGCGAGCTCGCGTCCGGGGAAAGCGGCCGTACGGGAGCGGAGGAAGAACTCGCCTGACTCGCGGTCGAGCACCAGGAACGCCACCGGCGAGCTGGCCAGCCAGTCCTGATCGCTGAGCCCGGCGAGCATCTGGTGATAGCCGTCTCCTGCCTGGCCAGCCGCTGTGAGGTCAATCGACGGCAGGTCGAGGTCGGTCACCAGGGTCATCGTCGCCCCCGTTCTGGAAAATCAGATCAGCTGAGATCACGGATGAAATCAATCATCGCCGCAGCGACCTCCTCCGGTCTCTCCTGCTGGGTCCAGTGACCGCAGCCGCTCAGCAGCACCGGATCGCGCAGCAGCGGGGCCCACTCGGCCAGCCGCGGCAGCAGCGCTGGGCCCCCTGCCGCTGCCAGCACGAGGTCGCGGTCACCAGCGATGTACAGGGCAGGAACGGTGACGGGCGCGTGATGCCAGGCCGCGGTGAGCTCCCAGTTGCGGTCAATGTTCCGGTACCAGTTCAGTGGCCCGGTGAAGCCGGCCTGCTGGTACTCAGCAACGAACACGTCGATGTCCTCGCTGGTCAGCCATTGTGGCAGGCCCGGCGGGTCGGCGGTCGTGTCGAGCATGCCGCCGCCCGGCGGCACGATAGGGACCCATGGCTCGGCCTCGCCGGAGCCGCCGTAGAGCATCCTGGTGAAGGTCTGCCTCAGATCGGCGGCGAGTTCGGCGTCCGCGACACGAGGCTGCTGGAAGTAGAGCATGTAGAAGCCGTCGCCGAGGGTGGCCCGCAACACCTGGGTCGGCTGCCTGCTCCCCCGGGGCCGGTACGGAACGCTCATCCCGATCACGCCGCGGACCCGGTCCGGGCGCAGCAGCGCCGTATGCCAGGCCACCGGCGCGCCCCAGTCGTGGCCGACCACCACTGCCTGCTGCTCGCCCAGAGCGTCGAGCAGGGCGATGACGTCGCCGGTCAGGTGCAGGATCGTGTACTTGTCCGGCTCTGCTGGGCCGCCGGTCCGGCAGTAGCCGCGCTGATCCGGGGCTACCGCGTGATAGCCGGCGTGGGCGAGCGCGGAGAGCTGGTGCCGCCAGGAGTACCAGCACTCCGGGAACCCGTGCAGCAGCAGCACCAGCGGGCCGGTGCCTGCCTCGGCGATGTGCATCCGCAGCCCGGCTGCGTCGACGTACCGGTGACTCAGAAGCTCAGAAGGGTGCGCCATGCTGGGAGGATAGCCCCGGCAGCCGCCGCCCGGCCTGGACGAAGCCCCGCGGTGATCTCGTGCGACGTAGCGTTCCTTTATGCATGAATGGCGGTACATAGCGGGTCGCCCAGGTCCATGCTGTAAACGACCTTCTTTGTCTTGCTTGAGGGGGCCTGGTGGGGCGCAGGCTGCTACGTCTTGAGATACCGGTCTTCCCGGTACGGGGGGTGTTCCGGGTGATTGACCCGGAGGTAGACCCGGAGGCGCCGGGCGGCCCGCCCCGGCCCGATGGTGCCCTGATGACCTCCGGCCGCGATCAAATGGTCGTGGCGTGCGCTCAGGATCATGTCAGCGTCCAGCTCACGATCGAGGAGTGGGAGGACGCGCCGCCCCCGTTCAGTGATGGTTACGAGGACGAGGCGAAGTGCATGCTCTACCTGCGTGGTCGCCTGAGCGTGGTGGACGCGAGCAGGACAGACTGCGCGGTCGGCAGCGTCCGCCTCGCCGGCGGGGTCGGCGACTATGGCGTGCGGGTGTACACCCGGAATCGCGCTGACGCGGCGCAGCGCTACGCCGCTCTGTACCAGAAGGATGCTGACCCGCTCAGCGACGAGTTCCAGCAAGCGAAGAAGAAGCTGGACGGTCTTGAGCAGTACCTGCTGCAACTCTGGCGAGAATCCTGACGGGTCAGGGCTCTGTGTCTGTCCCGGCGCTGTGGACGGATGGCGTTACTGGCTGACTGGTGCGCTGGACGGCTGTGCGCCCCTGGATAGACCTGTCGATGCTCCCTCGGAACGGGGTCAGCGCATAGACGCCGAGCGACACCGCTGCGATCACGATCAGTGCCAGCGATGACAGGATGATCCGCACCCGCCGTGCTCTCAGCAGGGCCGAAAAGCCCGGCCGGCCGAACGACGTCAGCCTGGATGCCAGCAGAGGGTCATCACCAGTGAGCTTGCGCTCCATCTCGTCGAGGATGCGCTGCTCGCCCATGGACAGCGCCATGGCCACCTCCGAACACCATCCGGCCACCGCTGCCACACCGAGGCGGCGGGATCTTCTCCCAACTGTCCCCCGCATCTCTAGCTTTACCCGCACTTTGCCGTCGCGCAACCCGTCCGTCGCTGAAGGTGTGGCCGGCGCGCCCGACGTAGATCGAATAATTGTTTGATTCCATCTGACCCCCGTTCTAAGCTGTTTGAATGCGATGGGACAGCCTGCGCCTGGACGACGACGACGGGCAGACCGGCGCGCCGACCCGGGTCGGCCAGACCCCGGCCCTATTCGAGCGGGACGCGGTCGCGCGGACGTTCGACACTCCCGGCTTCCGCGGCATGACCTTCTACGAGGTGCACGCCAAGTCGATCATCAACCAGGTCCCCCCTGCCTCTCGCATGGCTTTCCGCTGGACGATAAATCCCTACCGTGGCTGTAGTCATGCATGTGCCTACTGTGAGTCAGGCGGTACCCCGATCTTGATGGCGGACGGACGGACGAAGCCGCTGGCCCAAGTACGGCCAGGCGACGCCATCTATGGCACGGTCCGGCACGGCTCTTACCGCCGCTACGTGATCACCGAGGTGCTGGCGCACTGGTCCACCGTCAAGCCTGCCTACATGGTCACGCTGGAGGACGGCACCCGGCTGTTCAGCAGCGGCGACCACCGTTTCCTGACTCAGCGCGGCTGGAAGTACGTCACCGGCACGGAATACAGCGGGCCGCTGCGGCGACCGCACCTCACCCTGAACAACGAGCTCATGGGCGTTGGCGCATTCGCCGAGCCGCCCAAGGAATCCCTCGAATACCAGCGCGGCTATCTCTGCGGCATGATCCGCGGCGATGCGACGATCGGCATTTACACGTACCGACGACCTAGCGGAACGCCCTGGGTATCCAGTCAGTTCCGGCTGGCGCTGGCCGATCAGGAGGCGCTGGACCGGACACGCGGCTATCTGAGCCGTATGGGAGTCGAAACCACCGAGTTTGCCTTTGCTGAGGCCACCGGCTCTCGGCGAAAGATCACCGCAATCCGCACTTCCATGCGGGAGCAGATCGAGTTCATCCAGTTGCTGCTGCTATGGCCGACGTCGCCGAGTGTGGACTGGCGCAAAGGTTTCCTGGCCGGGATCTTCGACGCCGAGGGCTGCTACAGCCAAGGAGTCTGGCGGGTCTCCAATACCGATCCGGAGATGATCGGGTGGACCGTTTCGTCGATGAGGGCGCTGGGCTTCGACGTCATCGTGGAAGATCTGCGCCGGGCAAACGGCATCAAGGCTGTCCGGCTGCGTGGCGGTCTCCGTGAGGCGCTGCGGTTCTTTCACACGACCGACCCGGCGATCACGTGTAAGCGCGATATCCAGGACATGGCGATCAAGAGCGACGCCAAGCTGCGGGTGACCGCGATCGAGCCCATGGGCCTGGACATGGAGATGTTCGACATCACCACGGGCACCGGGGACTTCATCGCTAACGGCGTCGTGAGCCATAACTGCTTCGCCCGTAATACGCATACGTATCTGGACCTGGACTCCGGGCAGGACTTCAACTCGAAGATCGTCGTGAAGGTCAACGCGCCGGTGCTGGCGCGCAGGGAACTGGCTGCCCCGAAGTGGCAGGGCGAGCACGTGGCTATGGGCACGAACGTTGACTGTTACCAGCGCGCCGAGGGACGTTACCGGCTGATGCCTGGGATCATCTCCGCGCTGCGGGACGCGGCGAACCCGTTCTCCATTCTCACCAAGGGCACGCTGATCCTTCGCGACATTGACCTGCTGGAACAGGCTGCCGAGGTGACCGACGTTGGCCTCAATGTCTCCGTCGGATTTGTCGACAAAGAGCTTTCCCGGTCTGTGGAGCCGGGCACGCCCAGCCCCGAGCGCAGGCTCGGCGTCTGCGCGGCGCTGAACGACCGCGGCCTGCGCTGCGGCGTGCTCATGGGCCCGGTGCTGCCGTTCCTCACCGACTCCCCCGCCCAGCTCGATGCCACGGTGCGCCTGATCGCCGAGGCTGGCGCGGCCAGCGTGACCCCGATCGTGCTGCACCTGCGGCCGGGCGCGCGCGAGTGGTATCTGCGCTGGCTCGGCGAGAACTTCCCCGAGCACGTCGAGTCCTACGAGCACCTGTACGGCGCGGGTGCCTACGCGCCGAAGGCTTACCAGAGCCAGATAGCCCGGCAGGTCAGCGAGCTGGCGCAGCGCTACCGTGTCGGGCAGTTCAGCCCGGCGGCCGCGCGCCGGATCACGCCATCCCGTGCTGACGGGCCCGAGCAGCCTGCTGCGAGCCCCGACGATACGCCGCCTGGCGACGTTCAGCTCTCGCTCCTGTGAGCGCGAGCGGCGATCTGCAGCAGGCCCGGGAGGACTGGCAGCAGGCGCTGGACATCCTCGGCCAGCTGGACCGTCCAGACTCGCTACAAGCTCAGACCTGCGGTGAGAGCCGCAGCCACAGCCCCTCGGCAAGCCGACGGCGTTACCGCACGTAAAGTTGTCTGGCGTGGGAGCGCACCGCGATCCGGGCCAGGGGGCGCCCGGCCATCTGACCGTCCGGACGGTGCCCATCGAGGATCCCGGTGACCTGCTGGCCCGGTTGCCGGGCGACTCCCCCGTCGCCTGGGTCCGCGGCGGCGAGGGACTGGCGGGCTGGGGCGAGGTGGCCCGGCTGGTGATCCCGGCCGGCGAGGACCGGTTCACGACGGGCGAGAAGTGGCTGAGCGAGCTGTTCGACAGCGCCGAGATCACCGACGAGGTCGGCGTTCCCGGCTCCGGTCCGGTCGCCTTCGGCAGCTTCACGTTCGACCCGGCATGCGACGGCTCGGTGCTCGTGGTGCCAGGTGCAGTGCTCGGGCGCCGCTCCGGCCGCTGCTGGCTGACAACCATGGGGCCAGCCTCAGACAGTGACGGCGACGCGCTCGCAGCACCCGTCAGCCAGCCGACAGCGCCTGCCTGGCTGCGCTGGCATGACGGGAGCCTGACGGCGCCGCAGTGGCAGCAGGCCGTCTCCGCCGCGGTGGCCAGGATCCAGGCCGGTGACCTCAGCAAGGTCGTGCTAGCCAGGGATCTGCTGGCGACGGCATCCGACGACATCGACGTCCACGCTGTGCTCGCCAGGCTGGCCGCTCGCTACCCGGACTGCTGGACGTTCAGCTGCGCTGGACTGGTCGGCGCTACTCCCGAGCTCTACATCCGGGTGGAGGGCGCTGAGATCAGCTCACTGGTGCTGGCCGGGACGGCGCCGCGTGGCGGCAGCGCCGCAGACGATGCGGCGATCGGTGCCGCGCTGCTGGCCTCGTCCAAGGACGTTGAGGAGCACCTGTACGCCGTCGCAGACGTACGAGCGGCGCTCGCCCCACTCTGCGAACAGCTTCACGTCGACGACCACCCCTCACTGCTGCGGCTGGCCAACCTGCAGCACCTCGCCACGGCTGTGACCGGGCGGCTGGCGCGCCCGCCGGTGACCGCAGGCAGTCCCGGGCTCGGCCAGCACGCCTCGGCTCTGGCGCTCGCGGCTGCGCTGCACCCAACAGCGGCGGTGGGCGGCACCCCGCCGGCCGTGGCGTTGGAGCTGATCCGCGAGCTCGAGAGGATGGACCGGGGCCGGTACGCCGGCCCGGTCGGCTGGGTCGACGCTCGCGGCAACGGTGAGTGGGGCATCGCCCTGCGCTGCGCGGAACTGGACGGGGCGCGGGCGCGGCTGTTCGCTGGGTGCGGCATCGTCGCCGACTCCGACCCGGTCGCCGAGCTCGCCGAGAGCCAGGTCAAGCTCCGGCCAATGCAGTACGCGCTAGAGGGCTAGAGAGCCGCTGGCATGGGGCCACGCGTCAGACGGGGTAGGGGTCGATGGTGCTGCTGTAGCGGCGTCCGCTGGGCAGTGTCCAGGTCAGGACTCCGGGGCGGGGCTGGTCGAGGTGCCAGCCGGGTGCCTGCTTGGCGCGGTGGTGACGTCGGCACAGCGGATGGAGGTTGCACTCGCAGGTGCGGCCGCCGAGGTGGTAAGGCAGTGTGTGGTCGTCGTCGCAGCCGACGGCGGGCCGTCCGCATCCGGGGTGCCCGCAGCGGCGGCTGCGGATCTTGATCAGGTGGCGCAGGGCTGGGGAGGGCTGGTACCCGGCTGTCTGGTGCTCATGGTCGCAGCTGCTGGTCTGGATCGTGTGGATCGTGATGGTGGCCAGCCAGGAGCCCAGGTCGCTGCCGGGTGGTCCGGGTCCGGCTCGGGCGCAGCCGTGGCCGGTGGCGCGGCCGTCGGGGTCGACGATAGTGATGCACCACTTGGTCGCTGGTCCGGCGGCGGTCATGCGGGTGGCGAGGTCGCGGCAGGTGCCGGCGTCGGCGGCGCCGAACCCGGCGACCTCACCCGGCCTGCCGGACAGGCCCTGCCAGGCGGTCAGGGGCATCGTCAGGTTCACCGTGCCGCCCAGCGCGGGCGGCAGGTGAGTGCCGGCCGCAGTGGCCGCCTTAGCAGCGGTGGCCTGGTCGCTGGCCGCGCCGGTGGTGGCGGCGGCGGGGCCGGAGGTAACCGGGCCGGCGGCCGTGGGCAGGAGGGTGTGGAGGGGCTGGCGGTTGAGGCGGCACAGGCAGGCCAGGGCGCGCAGCTCATCCTGGCTGCCCTGGGCCCCGTGATCACGCAGCCACCGGGCGTCGGCGTCCAGGTTCTTGCCGGCGGCGATCACCTGCGCGGGCGGCAGGTCCCGCCCGGCCAGCGCCGCGGTCCCGTCCGGCTCAGCCCACGCCTGCACCCGCGCCCGCCGCAGCGCCTTCTCCTTCCGCCGCTTCGCCGCGGCCGGGCCGGCTGCTTTGACCGCAGCGTCACAGCAGGCGGCGAGCCGGCCGGTGTTCAGCTCCCCGGCCCGCCGGGCGATCACATCCTCCACCGCCGCCACGTCCTCATCGGCCACCACAGCGGTGGACCGGGTGATCACCTTTGCCCGCGGCAGGTCGATGATCCCGCTGGCCAGCAGCGCCCCGATCTTCGGCAGGCGGCCCAGCTCACCAGCGAGCCCGGCCAGCAGGTCCGCCGAGCGGGGGGTCAGGGTCAGCGCGGCGCTGATCTCCTCAGCCACCTTCTGGCCATCTTCGCCGTCACGGGCGGTGCGGCGGCGGTCCAGCTCCGCCGCCGCAGCCAGCTTCACCTCACCAGCCCAGGCTTCCAGCTTCTGCCCGCCGATCATCACCCCGACCAGCTGATCATCATCCAGCCCAGCCAGGTCCCGCCGCGCCTGCCCCACATGCCAGGCCAGATCGGGCCCCGGCAGCATCACATCCAGCGGCCCGCCATCAGCAAACCCGCTGCCCGGCCTGCCACCGCAATGCCGGCTGAACCCGGCATCAAACGCCTCCGGCGCGCTTTCCGCCCCCTGGTCGTCCTGAGCCTGCAGCCGGGCCCACTCACCGGCGGGCAGCTCCGGCGGCCCGGCCCCCGGGATCCTCGCACCACAAGTCAGCATCCGCCGGATCCCAGTCCTGGCGGCTCAGCTCAGCGATCTCCTCACCGGTCAGGCACCCACCCAGGCCATCCTCACCGGCTAACCAGCCCGCCTTGAGGCTTAGTAGCGAATTTATTTTCGATACATTCCGCGCCCACAGGTCAGCCCAGCCCGGGTGCGAGCACCGATGAGCTGAACGGTGACAAGCACAGACGCCCACAAAGCACAGACGCCCACAAAGCACAGACGCCGACCGGGTCCGCCTATCCGGGGCGCCTGCGCTCCGACCGCGCGCGGGTCAGCCGGGCTCGAACTCGGCCACGTTCTCGGCCGACTGGAGCGCCTGCTGCACATGGTGGCGCATGAGCTCGGCGACAAGGTCGCCCTCCCGGCCGAGAATCGCGCGGGCGATGTCCTGGTGCTCGGTCCCAATATCGTCATGGGTGCCGCTGTCACCGATTACAAGGATCCGGTAGCGATCGGTCCGGTCCCAGAGCTGGCGCAGGATGGCCGCGAGGACCTTGTTATGCGAGGCGGCATAGATAGCCAGGTGGAACCGGCGGTTCGCGGTCAGGCGGCCGCGCAGGTCATGGGCGGGCTGCTGAGCAGCCAGGTCGAGGATGGCCTGTGCTTCCTGATCCGTCGCCTCCGCGGCGGCCAGGGTCGCGGCGAGCGGGTCCAGCTGGCCGCGGGTCAGGCAGAGCTCATACAGCTCCCGCCGCGACAGCGGCACCACCCGGACGATCTTGTGGGCACTCAGCGCGACCAGTTCCTCTGCTTCCAGCCGTCGCAGGGCCTCACGCAGCGGGGTTATCGAAAGGCCCAGATCGGCGGCCAGCCGTTCCTGGTTGATGGTCGCGCCCGGCGCGAGCGACCCTTCCACGATCCGCTCTCGGAGCTGCTGATACGCCGCCTCAGCTTTGGTCAGGACGCTGACGACGTGCACCTCGGCCTCGGAAACGTAAGACTCGCTCACTCGCTCTCCCTCGGGAGCCGGGTACCACCAGGCTCGAATATCAGCGTTGCCGGAGCCTACTCGACCCCGTGCCTACTCAGTACACCGTTCGAGAGCCGCAGCGACAGCTACCGTCTCGGCGTCGTGGAATGGCCTGCCGACCACCTGTACCCCCACCGGCAGCCCTTCCCGCGAATACCCGCAACGCACGACGGTAACCGGCAGCTTGAGCAATGTCACTGCGCGGCAGCAACTCTCGATTTGCAGTCCAGTGAGCACCTGATCGTCAACCGGAAATTTGTCGGCGCTCAGCGGAAAGGCCGGCACCGACGCCACCGGCAGCAACACGATCGGCCACTCCCGCATAAAGGCCCAGACCCCGGCGCGGATCGCGTCCGCGGCGGCAGTCAGCTCGCGAACGTCGGCCGGCGGTACCGGGGGCCGGGCGGCAGCCATCCAGTCGCGCGCGTAATCGGTCAGCTCGTGCTCGCGGCCGGCGGCCAGCGCCTCGTGCTCCGGAAGGCCCTCGGTCCCGCGCAGCGCCGCGTAGACATCCTCGGCCTGGTCGAGCCCTGGCGGGCGGCAGGCGGCCACCCGGACCCCCAGGCCCGACAGTGCCCGGGCCGCGGACTCGACGACCGACACCAGGTCCTCGCGGACCGGAAAGCTCCCGTCCCCGTCACACCAGACGACATTGAGATCCTGAACGTTTACCCGGCCTGGCCGTCCGAGCGGAACTGGAACTGTATTGCCATCGATATCGTCAGGGCCGGCCATCGCTCGCAGCAGCGGCCACAGATCCGGCACTCTCCGGGCGATCAGGCCGATCGTCTGCAGCCTGGCCTGAAGCGACGACGTGCTCGGCGGGACAGGTGCCGGCCCGGGCGGGTACGGAAGCTGTCCAGTTCCCGGAACGAGGCCAGGGGTGGGCCGCAGCGAGGCAAGGCCGGTGCAGTGGGCCGGAACCCGGATCGATCCGCCGTAGTCGGTGCCGACCCCGAACGCTGCCATCCCTGAGGCCACCGCCGCAGCGTCGCCGCCGCTCGACCCGGCCGGGCTCAGGCCCGGGCCGAGCGGGCTCAGCGTCTCGCCGAACAGCCGGTTCCGGGTGTGCAGGGCCAGCCCGAACTCCGGGCAGTTCGTCTTGCCGAGCAGGACCGCGCCCGCAGCGCTGAGCCGGTCGACGGCGGTCGCACCCCACGAGGGCACGTGGCCGGCCAGGATCAGGCTGCCGGCTGTCGATCGGATTCCGCGCGTGGCGATCAGATCTTTGACCGTGAACGGCACCCCGGCCAGCGGCCCCGGATCCGCGCCGCTGGCCAGTACCTCGTCGATCCTTGCTGCCTGCGCCCGCGCATCGCCGGTGGCCAGGGTCACGATCGCGTTCAGGCTTGGATTGCGGGCCTGGATCCGCTCTAGGTGAGCCTCAAGCACCGCGGTCGCTGTGATCTCGCGGCGCCGGACCCGCCGCGCGATTCCCAGGACGGACCAGCGGGCCGTCAAGGACTGCCGCCGGCAGGGCTGTCGTCCCAGGCGATGGCCCGGATCGGGGAACCGCTGGAGCCCGGCACCGGCAGCGGGAGGCCGCAGAACCGCACTCGCAGGCCGGCCAGGCTGGCCAGGTTGGTCAGGCCCTCGATGATGTAGATCCCGGCTGACAAGCAGATCCGGTGCGCTGGCCAGGGATCCGTCACCTCGGGGCGGTAGCAGTGGCGCACGCACACGCCGTCGTAGACATGCTCGAAGCCGAACGGCTCCACGCCGACCGCGTGCACGCCCGCGTCCACCAGCCACTGAGCGCCGTCGGGCGTCACGTACGTCTGGTTCACCAGGTACTCCTCTTGTGTTCCTGGCTCTTCTCCGCTGTAGACGAGCACGATGTCGCCGCGGCGGGTGCCCGGTCCGGCCCGTTCAAAGTCATCGCCTGTCAGGCCGCGGCCGCGGGCGAAGGAGCAGTCGATCACCGTCGCCTCGCCGAAGAGCCTGCCAAGATCGAGCTGGTCGACGCTGGCAGTGCCGCGGACCACGTGACTTGGCGCGTCGACGTGAGTGCCGAAGTGATCGTTCAGAGTCCATTGGCATTGAGTACCGTTGTCGCCGCGCTCCCAGCTGCGCAGCCATTCGAATTGCAGGTCCCTAACTGGCGAGTCGCCGACCGCCAGCTTGCCGGCCAGGGCCACAAGCGTCTCGTGCGTCATCGGCCGGGTGAGGTCGTAAATTCTCGGTGACCACGTCATGGGCGCTCACCCTCTTTCGCGGCTGCTGTTGCTTCCCTGATCGTCAGCACGGCTCGACGCAGATCGTCCACGGCGCCGCCGAACTGGAGCCGGAAGTGGCCGGTCATGCCGAACGCGGGGCCCGGGCAGACCGGCACGCCGAAGCGCATGATCAGGTCGTCGGCCAGATGCTCGGCGTTCCCGGCGAAGCCGGGAAACAGGTTCAGGCCGCCAGCCGGTGGCAGGCAGGTCAGCCCGGTGATGGACGCCAGCTCGCCTGCGAGCCATGACCCTCGGTCCTCAGCGTCGGCCCTCATCTGGCGGAGCCAGTCATCGGGCCCGGTCATGGCCGCGGCTGCTGCGGCCTGAGCCTGCCGGCTTACCGACAGCACCGACCACTCCAGCAGCGCTGACATGCGGCTGGCCAGGTCCCGGGGGACCGCGAGCAGTACCGAGTACCCGATGCGCATCCCAGGCATTGCATAGTTCTTGGAAAACGACCCCACCACAACGCTGCGCGGGGCGCCCAGTGCCGCCGGTGACAGGTGCCGCCGCCCACCGTAGACGAAGCGGGACAGCGACTCGTCGCTGACCAGCAGCAGGCCGGACCGGGCAGACAGCTCGGCTGCGGCGGCGACGTCGCTCTCGTCGTAGACATAGCCGGTCGGGTTGACCGGGGTATTGACGTAGAGGATCTTCGTGCGCTTGGTGACCAGGTCCCTCGCGGCCGCCCAGGAGGGCCTGAAGCCGTCTTCGGCCGGGCTCGGGAAACCCACGAGGCGCCCGCCCGCCAGCCGGACCAGGCCGCCGATGAAGAAGCCCGGCGCTGGCATCAGCACCTCGTCGCCCGGCTCGAGGACTGAGCGGAACACGAGGTCAAGCGCGTGCATGGCGCCGTTGGTGATCAGGACCTGGCCGGGAACGGCGCGGATGCCCCTGCCCGCAAGCGAAGAAGCGATCGTCTCCCGCAGGTGCGGGTCGCCCCGCGACGGGGCGTACCCGGGGACGCCGGACGCGGCGAGCACCGCCTGCCGGACGTGGTCCGGCAGCGCGACCGTAGGCGAGCCGCTCAGGTGCAGCCTGGTTCCGGGATGAGATTCGTTCAGGAACGCTTCGATAAGCCGGGTGACCGGCTGCTCCGGGTCGCCCGCGCCCCATGGCGTGCCGTCCGCAAACGACTGCACTGCGTCGTATGACTGTCCCATGCAGATGTAACCCCTGGGACGCCTAAGCTCGAGACGCTTGCTGCACGCCGGGCTCCTCGGCATCAGCGAAAGCCGCCCTGCCGATCACTGCCTCAGCCCGGGCCAGGCGGCGGCGCAGCACGAAGGTCACGGCTATCCCAGCGACAAGATAGATCAGCACCACGAGCGGGAGGTAGTTGTACGGCGGTGCCTGCGGGCCGCCGAGCGGGCTGAGCGACCACAGCGGGTACACCATGACCGCGGCGCCCACGACCGGCAGCACGATATGCAGGAACGGGTTGAACAGGCGCCGCAGGGTCGTGAGGAATACGACGGCGGTCGACGCCAGGATGAGGACGTAGACCGGGACCATGGAGAACGTCAGCACGGTGCCGAGGTAAGCGTAGGTATTCATCGGGCCGACCCACTCGCCCAGCACGATGAACAGCACGAGCGCGAGCGCGGTCTCGGCGGCGATCGCCAGCACCGGTGTGCGGAACCGGGCCGACAGCCGGGCCAGGGGCGGGGGCAGCAGCCGGTCTCTGGCCATCGCGTAGTAGATCCGGGACACGGCCAGCGCGGTCAGCAGCAGCGACGCGGTGAAGCTGGTCACGCCGGCGATGTCGACCGCGAGCCGGAAGCCGGAGTTGGCGAAGCGCTCGGCGAGCGTGTCGAACGGCGCGGCGTTCCCGGCCAGGGCACTGGAATTGTGTACGCCGAAGCCGATGGTCGCCGCGTAGGACCCGAAGGTCAGGAACACTCCGCCGATGATCACGGCCAGGAACAGGGCAAGCGGGATGTGGCGGCGCGCGCTGGCAGCCTCCTCACCGGTGGTGGTGACGGCCTCGAACCCTACGAACGACAGCACCCCGAACACCATCGCGCCGCCCAGCGCGCCGAACCCGGACGGCGGCTTGAACGGGACCGCCGTGTTCCCGGCCGCGCCGCCCTTCGCCACGACGACGATGCACAGAACGGTGACGATCACGAGCTCCACGGCCAGGATGACCATGCCGAAGCGCACTGACGGCCGGACCCCGATGATGTTGATCACCGTCACCAGCGCGAGCAGGACCACGGCGATGATGACCCAGTTCAGGTTCACGCCGTAGCGGGCGAGGATCGTTGACACGTAGTCGCCCTCAGCAGCGCAGACGCCCGGAACGACCAGGAAGGACCCGGCCAGGACGAGCCAGCCGGTGATGAACCCGGCGCGCTGCCCGAGCGCGCTGCGGATCCAGGAGTAGTAGCCGCCTGCACTTGCCTGATGCTTGGCCAGCTGGGCCATGCACGTTGTGACGATCAGCATCGCGACCGTCGCCAGCAGAAAGGCGAACGGCACGCTGGCCCCGGCGAAGTTCGCTGCGACTGGGGTGTTGAAGTACAGGGCAGCCGTGGGCGCGTACGTGGCCGTCGCCATCGCGATCACGTCGGCTGCCGTCAGGACGCCCTGCCGCAGGGAGACAGCAGTCCGGGCCATTGCGCCACCTCCAGTCGCTTCATGGGGCTGTGAGCTGCGGCTTTAGCTGCACCGTAAAATGGCAGACTAAGGGCGTCAACATCCGCCTATTGCCCATCATGACGCCGCAGCGTCTCCGCGGACAGACTCCGGCACATCTCGGCGGCGAGCCGGGGGCACCCGCTGAAATACCGGTGGCCGAGACTTAGTTGCATATCTGTGCAGCGTGCGCCCGCACCCAGCGGGCGGCATCTTCGGCTAAGGAGTGATATGTCGGACAATTACCGCAAGGACGCCGAGGCCGTCTCCCGGCTGACGCCGGAGCAGTACCAGGTCACTCAGTGCAGCGCGACCGAGCCGGCGTTCAAGAACGAGTACTGGGATAACAAGAAGCCCGGCATCTACGTCGACATCGTGTCCGGCGAGCCGCTCTTCGCGTCTGTGAACAAGTACGACAGCCGCACTGGCTGGCCGAGCTTCACGGTGCCGATCGAGCCAGGCAACGTGGTCGAGCAGCCGGACACCAGCTACGGGACGGTCAGGACCGAGGTCCGCTCGGCCAAGGGCGACAGCCACCTGGGGCACCTGTTCCCGGACGGGCCGAGGGAGGCCGGGGGCCTGCGCTACTGCATTAACTCGGCCGCGCTCCGCTTCATCGCGCTCGATGACCTGGAGCGCGAGGGCTACGGCGCTTACCGCAAGCTGTTCGAGCCCGCCAACGACACGGGGAGTGCATCATGACGACCGAGAAGGCCATTCTCGCCGGCGGCTGTTTCTGGGGCATGCAGGATCTCATCCGCAAGCTCCCCGGGGTGCTGTCGACCAGGGTCGGCTACACCGGCGGTGACGTGCCGAACGCGACTTACCGGCATCACCCCGGCCACGCTGAGGCGATCGAGATCGTCTTCGACCCGGACCAGATCTCCTACCGGGACCTGCTGGAGTTCTTCTTCCAGGTCCACGACCCGTCCACGCTGAACCGCCAGGGCAACGACGTCGGGACCAGCTACCGGTCGGCCATCTTCTACCGCAGCGAGGCGCAGAGGCAGACCGCCGAGGACACGATCGCCGACGTGGACGCCTCCGGCCTGTGGCCAGGGAAGGTGGTCACCGAGGTGTCACCGGCCGGGCCGTTCTGGGAGGCAGAGCCTGAGCACCAGGACTATCTGGAGCGTTACCCGAACGGGTACACCTGCCACTATCCGCGCCCAGGGTGGAAGCTGCCGCACCGCGCGGAGAGGGTCACTTCCCCTGGATCGTGAACCCCGGTCTCGGTACGTACGCCAGACCCCTGCGCGGCTAGCGGGCACAGGCATGCAGGAATGAGACCAGCTCGTCGTTAACGGCCCTGGGATGTTCCTGCTGAACCCAGTGGCCGCAGCCTGGAACGATGCAGCTGCGCAGGCTGGTCAGAGCTTGCTCCATCGGCCGGCGGTCCACAAAACGGGTGGCGGTGTCACGCTCGCCGCCGACGAACAACGCCGGATGCTCGATGATCACGCCGTCGAGCGAGGCCAGGTCGGCCCAGTCGCGGTCGAGGTTGCGGTAGCGGTTGAGCGCCCCGGTGAATCCGGTCCGCTCGAAAGCGGCCACGTAGTAGCCAAGGTCTTCATTGGTCAGCCACTGTGGAAGCCGTTCGGGTTCGGGAATCGGGTCCAGCAGACTGGACCCGGCGGGCAGGCCGCCGAGCAGGCGCGGGGCGAGGTCGCTGGGAGCGTCGCCGGACAGCGCGTAGAGCACCAGCCGAAAGGTGCGGGCCACATCGGCCTGCAGCTCGGCCTCGGCCACGCCGGGCTGCTGGAAGTACAGCACCCAGTTGAAACGATCCGCGGCAACCCGGCGCATCAGCTGAGTGGGCGGCTCGGGCGGACGCGGCTGGAACGGCACGCTCAGCGCCACGACGGCTCGCACCCGGTCAGGGTGAAGCTGCACGCAGGCCCACGCGATATTGGCACCCCAGTCGTGGCCGACCAGCACAACCTGCTCCTCGCCGAGAGCGTCGAGAAGCCCGATCACATCTCCCACCATGCACGTCATGGCGTAGTCCTCGGTTGCTGCGGGAGCGGCTGACTGCCCGTAGCCACGAAGATCGGGGGCCACAGCGTGATAGCCGGCGTCGGCCAGGGCGGGCAACTGGTGACGCCACGAGTACCACAGCTCGGGAAAACCGTGAAGCAGCACCACCGCCGGCCCGCGCCCGCACTCGGCCAGGTGGAGGTCAATCCCGTTCGCCTGCACGGTGCGATGACTGATCGATGCCATAGTGAGCGCTTCAGCTGCTGTCCGGGATGGGAATCGGCGGAGCGCCGGGCGTGCCCGCTATGAAGCTCATGTGGATGGCGGCCAGCTGCCAGCTGTCCGCATCGCGGGTCAGCACGAGGGTGGCGCGGGTGGCTTCGGGGATCGGATGACCCTGGTAGTTGCCGCGGGTGTTGTTCCGCGCAGTCACCACCACGGTGTCGTCGCCGACCGGGCGGGCCTGGACCTCATCGAGACTGAAGTCCTGGTACGTCAGGTCGTGTGAGCGGTAGCGGGTCAGCCACGCCTGCCTGGGGAGGATAAAGCCCAGCGGGCCGACGCCAGCGAAGCCGTCGGCGAGCAGCGTCTCCAGCGCGCCAACGTCACCGGCCCGCTCGGCGGCTGCCCACTTGGCAAGGAACTCCTCGGTGCCATGCATCCGTGAATCTCCGTTCCGCTCAGCGGGCCGCAGCCGGGCGCCGGCTGCCGTCGCTATCATGTGGAGGAATAGCCTTCGATTACCGTCAGGCTAACATCTATCTGGAGGATCTTCCTTCAGTTAATTTCTATCCGAAGGAGAATCCTCCGGCTGGGAGAGCCAAGAGGTGGTCGGTTGCCGACTGAGGCACTCGAGTCCGGAGGGAAGAGCCAGATGCCGGCGATCCAGGGCAGCATGCCACGGCGGCCGCTGCGCGCCGATGCCCGCAACAACCGTCGCCGGCTGCTGGAAGCAGCCCGCGACGTGTTCATCGAGCGTGGCCCGGGTGCTTCCCTCGAGGAGATCGCCCGGCGGGCTGGGACCGGGATCGCGACCTTGTACCGGCGGTTCCCCGACCGCCGGGTCCTGATCCGCGAGGTCGTCCTGGACGCGTTGCAGCGCACCGCCGAAGAAGCTCGCGAGGCCGCCGGGGATGAACCCGATCCGTTCGCCGCGCTGGCGCGGTATATGCACCGGGCTATCGACGTGCGCGCCGCCGCGGTGATCCCCGCGCTGCACGGAGAGATCGCGTTCGACGACCAGGAGTTCATCCGCGCCCGGCAGGCCGGGTCGGCAGCGGTCCAGGCGCTCGTGGACGCCGCTCACCGGGCCGGCGCGCTGCGCCCGGATGTCACCTCGGGCGACATCGGCATGCTTACCGTGCGCCTGTCCCGCCCGCTGCCCGGCGAGTTCGATTCCGGGCTCCAGCACCGCCTCAGCCACCGTCACCTCAGCCTGGTGATCGACGGGCTGCGCGCCATGGCCCGGAGACCGGCCGAGCTAGGCGGGCCGGAACTCACCCTTGCCGATCTGCGCCAGTTCCCGAGCCCCGACCACGGGCCGGCCGCCACGACGGCCGACAGCAAGGACCACACAGGCGGCTGACCGCACCGAAGGGACTCTCTGCTAGCTGCTGCGGCCGCTGGCCAGCAGGGCGAGCCGCCGGCCGGCCTCCCGCAGTGTCGACGGCTTCTTGCTGTAGGCGAACCTGAGCTTGGAGCGGCCAAGCTCGGGCACCGAGTAGAACGACGAACCGGGTACAGCGGCCACCCTGGCCTGGCGCGTGAGCTCCCGGGCCGCGGCGGTACCGTCACCCAGCCCGAGCGCTGACGCGTCGGTGAGTATGTAGTAAGCGCCAGCGGGAGGCGGAGGCCGGAGCCCGGCCACGGCCAGCACTTCGAGCATGAGGTCCCGGCGCTCGTGGTAGTCGCCGGCGAGCTGCTGGTAGTAGCTGTCGGGCAGCCGGAGCGCGGCGGCCCCGGCTTCCTGCAGCGGTGATGGCGCGCCGACCGTGACGAAGTCATGCACCCGGCGGATGGCATCGGTGAGGTCCGGCGGGGCGATCGCCCAGCCCACCCGCCAGCCGGTCACCGCGTAGGTCTTCGACAGGCTGCTGATCGTGATCGTCCGGTCCTCCATGCCCGGGACCGTGGCCAGCGGAATGTGGCGGGCCCCGTCGTACACGATGTGCTCGTAGATCTCGTCCGTGATCGCCAGGACGCCGTACTTGCAGCACAGACCGGCAATGGCGGCCAGTTCCGCCGAGCTGAACACCTTCCCCGTCGGGTTGTTCGGGTCGTTCACCACAATGGCCTTGGTGCGGCTGGTGAACGCCGCAGCCAGTTCCGCCTCGTCGAACGTCCAGTCCGGCTCGCGCAGAGTGACGTACCGAGGGGACGCGCCAGCGATGATCGCGTCAGCGCCGTAGTTCTCGTAAAACGGCTCGAACACGATCACCTCGTGGCCAGGGTCGACGCAGCCGATCATCGCCGCGATCATGGCCTCGGTCGCGCCACAGGTGACACACACGTTGCGTTCTGGATCAATGTCCATTCCGTAGGTTCGGCGGTACTTATCCGCGAGGGCCTGGCGGATGGACGTCTGGCCCCAGGTGATCGGGTACTGGTTGATGTCCGCCTCGATAGCCGCGATGGCAGCCCGCTTGACCGCGTCCGGCGCCGGGAAGTCAGGGAAGCCCTGAGCGAGATTGATCGCGTCGTGCTCACGCGCCAGCCGGGTCATCTCCCGGATCACCGACTCGGTCAGCGCGGCGGCAGTCGCTGACATCCGCGGGGGCTGGGCCGCGGCGACCGCGCTGGCCTCATCTGTCATGCTGCGCCTCCTTTTATGTGCCGAAACGCCGACAGGGCGATCCGCGCCAGCATGACCACAAGCCTGGCACCAGTGACGAGGCTTACAAGCCGTACGGGTTGCGCGGCAGCCAATCGCTGTGCTGCCGCATCAGCCGGTCCCGCTCCCCCTTGCACCTGGCGATGACGTCTGCCCCGCCGTCGTAGGGGTGATACAGCCAGGTCAGGTCCAGTGGGGCGATGATCACGCCGGTCGTCTCGTCGTCCGCTACGAGACGCAGCAGCGGATCGAGTTCCCCGCCCTGCCACGGAGACATGGCTACGTACAGGTGCCACCAGGATTCCCAGCCCGTGTCCTCAGGCTCCTCGATCAGCACCGAAATCCAGTGCACGGCACCGGGAAACAGCCGGGCCAGCCGAGGCTCACGCTCGGCTGGCCCGCGGCTGTCAGACCAGGCAGCCGTTACTACCAGCACCTCACCGGGTCGTGAGATCTCACCGAGCAGGACGCGATGGCGCCGCAGGATCTCCGCGTAGTCGCTCTCCCGGTCTGGATACCGCTTCGACTCGGGCAGGACGTGGAACCTGACCCAGGTCGCCCGGGCGCCGCAACGCAGCTCATACCCGATCGGGCGGCATCGCGGCCATCGCTCCTGCCACCTCGTGGTCAGCGCCGGGAGGCTGATCAGCCCGCTGATCTCGGCCTCCCGTCGTGCCTCAGCTGTCGCGTCTGTAGTAGTCGCCCAGGACGCCGTCATAGTGCCCGGTGAGCCGGCAGCAGCGGCTGAAACCGCCGCCCGGAACCGCACGGACACGGGTCACGCCCGCCGAGTTTCTCGATCAGCTCGGTACGGCCGCCGCCGACAGCGCGGTCCCCGCGCTTGACCCTGGCCTCGCTAGAGGGAACCCCCGGCGCCGCTTGCTTGTCCGCTCAAAAGGACGTCTCGTCGTCCCGCTTGCTGGCCATGACGACCTCCTCCGGTTCAGGGCTGCCAGCACGGTAGCCGCCGAAGCATGGAATTGCGACTGAATAAGAGCTGTCGGTGGGCTATCGAACTCTGCCCATTCCACGCG
This sequence comes from uncultured Actinomycetota bacterium, assembly GCA_963815375.1. GTDB lineage: Bacteria > Actinomycetota > Actinomycetes > Streptosporangiales > Streptosporangiaceae > JASHPR01. The sequence goes on from CAWFGX010000004.1 coordinate 390,243, forward strand.
GGTCGGCCTGGAGACGCGAGTAGTCGGCCTGCACTCCGTCCCAACGGATCACGCGGGCGGTGATCAAGCAACCACAATCATGATTTTGGTCGGGCTGCGTCTGGGTGCGCCGAGACCGCCAATCGCTGGATTGGGGGCGATTTACTTCTGCCAGTACCGGCTGAGCGCGTTTCCCGGAGCCCAGAGCCAGGCTTCCTCGCGCCTGATCGAGCCCAGTAAGTCTTGCCAGCTCTCGCCCCTGGCAGCCAGAGCGGCTCCCCGGGTACGGCGACCGTGGAACAGTTCGTCGGTGCCCCGCCAGGTCACCCAGTTGGGATAGGAGTGGCGGACATCTTCCTGGGTGATCTCTTCCCCTGCCACTACGGCCGCAACTCCAGACCCAAGGACCGGCCGAGCAGCAGGTAGGCGGTGGCCTGCGCCAGCCCTTCCGAGCAGGCCTGACACAGACCGCTCCCCTGGCCATCGCAGGCCACGCATTCGGCCGGCGGATCGCGGTAGTACACCGCGTCGGTCAGTGCCCTGCGGAGAATCTCGCGCTTGCCGGGCTGGCACAGCAGAGCGAGGTGCGGGCGGATGATCGAGGTCCTTATCCCTTCCGCCAGCGCTTTCCGCAGCCTGGACCCGCCCGGTCCTCACGCAGAGCAGTGGCCGTCTCCCCCGTTCCGCTGACGATGGGCCGACACCGCCAATAGCTGCGCGGGGAGCGGCAGCGTAGGGTCCGATTGTGGACGACCCGCGGCGTCATGTGCCAAGGACCGACGTGGTGCTGGCCGACCCGCGGCTGGTCGCGGCGCGCGAAGTCCTGGGCGCGGCGCTGATCAAGCAGGCGGTGGCGCGGGCCCAGGACCTGGCCCGGTCCGGGGCGATCAGTCCGGTGAGCGTCGCCGATGCTGCTGTGGCCTCGCTGCCTCCGGTCGCGGCGAGCCTCACTCCTGTGATCAACGCAACCGGCGTCATCGTGCACACAAACCTCGGCCGCGCCCCGCTGTCGCCCGCTGCCCGGGAAGCAGTGCAGGCAGCGGCCGGCTGACACGGACGTGGAGTTCGACCTCGCCTCGGGCAGGCGGGCGCGCCGCGGGGCCGGGGCACTGGCAGCGCTCTCCCGTTCCGTCCCGGCGGCCGGAGCGGTGCACGTGGTCAACAACAACGCCGCGGCCCTGGTGCTGGCGGCTACGGCGCTGGCCGCCGGGCGGGAGATCATCGTCAGCCGGGGCGAGCTGATCGAGATCGGCGACGGGTTCCGGCTCCCGGACCTGCTGCAGTCGACTGGCGCCCGGATCCGCGAGGTCGGCACCACCAACCGCACCAGGCTGGGCGACTACCAGCAGGCACTCAGCGACAGCACCGGGTTCATCCTCAAGGTGCACCCGTCGAACTACGTGATCGAGGGGTTCACCGCCTCGGCCAGCGTCGGTGAGCTTGCCACCCTCGGGGTGGCAGTTGTCGGCGATATCGGCTCTGGGCTGCTGCGGCCGAGTGCGGTCCTGCCCGGCGAGCCCGACGCGGATTCCTGGCTGCGGGCTGGCGCCGAACTCGTCACCGCCAGCGGAGACAAGCTGCTCGGCGGGCCGCAGGCGGGCCTTCTGCTCGGCCGGGCAGAGACGGTCACCCGTCTCGCGCGGCACCCGCTGGCCCGGGCGCTGCGGGTAGACAAGCTGACGCTCGCTGCCCTTGAGGCGACACTGAACGGTCCCCCGCCGCCCATCACCCAGGCGCTGACCGTGGCCGTGTCCTCAGTCATGGACCGCGCGCAGATTCAGGCGAAGCGGGTGGCCAGCGCAGGAGTCGACTGCCACGCGGTGCCGACGGACGCTGCTGTGGGCGGGGGCGGCGGGCCGGGGGTGAGCCTGCCCAGCGCGGCGCTGTCCCTGCCTGAGGATCTGGCCGTCGCTCTCCGGTCATCAGATGCGGTGCGGCGAGGAGATGTCCCGGCGGTTATAGGCCGGATCGAGGGCGGGCGGCTGCTGCTCGACCTGCGTGCGGTCGCGCCCGCCGACGACGAGCGGCTCGCCGCTGCGGTGCTCGTCGCGGCCGGCCTGGAGCCGGAGTAGCGGTGCACGTCGTCGCCACCGCCGGCCACGTGGACCACGGGAAGTCGATGCTAGTGCGCGCGCTCACAGGGATGGAGCCCGACCGCTGGGCCGAGGAGCAGCGTCGCGGAATGACGATCGACCTCGGCTTCGCGTGGATGACGCTGCCGTCCGGCGAGCAGATCGCGTTCGTCGACGTGCCCGGGCACGAGCGGTTCGTCACCAACATGCTCGCGGGCGCTGGTCCGGCCCCGGCGGTGATGTTCGTCGTGGCCGCCGACGAAGGCTGGAAGCCACAGTCCGCCGAGCATCTCGCCGCTATCGACGCGCTCGGCGTGCGCGACGGCATCCTCGTCATCACGCGCAGCGACCTGGCCGACCCGGAGCTGGCGCTTGAGGAGGCCATGGACCGGATCGCGGGCACCAGCCTCGGCCGCGGCGGCGGGCTCGAAACCGTGGCCGTCAGCGCGCTCACCGGTCAGGGCGTCCCGGAGCTGACCAGAGCGCTCGACAGGCTCGCGGCGCGGCTGGGCCAGCCCGACCCGGCCGATGGTGTCCGGCTCTGGCTGGACCGCGTATTCGCGATCAAGGGCAGCGGGACCGTCGTCACCGGCACCCTGCAGGCCGGGACTGTCGCAGCCGGGGACGAACTGGTGCTGACGCCATCGCTGCGCAGGCTGCGGATCCGAGGGGTCCAGTCGCTCGGTTCATCGGCCACCCAGGTCAGCGGTGTCGCCCGGGTGGCGCTGAACCTGCGCGGGGTCAGCACCAGGGAGCTGAGCCGGGGCATGGCGCTCGTTCACGCGGACCACTGGACGATGACCAGCGCCATCGACGTCCGGCTGACGCTACCGGAGACCGGGCCCGACCAGCCGCCGGGTGGCGCCGCGCTACCAGCCCGGCTCACCCTGCACATAGGCGCGGCGCGCGCAGTGGCCCGGGTGCGGACGCTCGGCCGGAGCTTCGCCAGGCTGAGCCTGGACCACCCGCTGCCGCTGCACGTCGGTGACCGCGTACTGCTCCGCGACCCCGGCGCGGCTGCCGACCGTACCGCTGGCCGGCCGATCGTCGGCGCCACCGTGCTTGATGTCCTGCCGCCGCGGCTGCGTGGCAACGGGGCGGCGGCTGCCGCGCAGCGGGAACTGGCTTCCTGGCCTGACCGTCCGGCAGCCGCCAGCCTCCTGCGCAGGCACCGGCTGCTGCGAACCTCCGTGGCGACGGCGATGGGCCTGCGCGACCTGCCCCCCGCGGTCAGCGGGGAGTGGCTGGCGGACCCGGCATACTGGCAGCGGCTCCGGCAGCGGCTGGCCGCCGCGGTGGCCACGCACGCGGAACGTGACCCGCTGGCTCCTGGCCTTGCCGTGGATGCGGCCCGGGCCGAGCTCGGCCTGCCTGATCGCAGCCTGGTCCTGGCCCTGGCCGCGCAGTCCGCCGACGGCCCGGGCGAGCCCATCGACGCCACCGGAGGCTACCTCCGGCCAGGGGGCCGTGTGAGCGGCCAGGACGATGACGGCGACAGCAGCCAGGGCGACGGCACCGACCGCGCGGCCGGCCCGGCGCAGCCCGCGGCCGCCGCTGGTACAAGCCCTGCGCCCGCCCGCCCTGTTTCCCCGTCTCTCCCGCACGCTATAGCCGCGGCCGTCCAGGCCGTCCTCGACGGTCTGGCGAAGGCGCCGTTCAGCGCGCCCGATTCGGACCGGCTGCGCGAGCTCGGTCTCGACACACGGGCGGCCGCAGCGGCCGAGCGAGCTGGCCTGCTGCGCCGGCTGGCCGGCAACGTCGTCCTGGGCGCCGACGCCCCGGACCAGGCGGCGCTGATTCTGGCGCGGCTGCAGCAGCCGTTCACCGCGGCCGAGGCAAGGCAGGCACTGCAGACGACCCGGCGGGTCGTGATCCCGTTGCTGGAGCTGCTGGACCGGGAAGGAGTGACCCGGCGCCTGCCGGACGACCGCAGGATCATGCGTGACAGGGGCTGACCCAACTGGTGTACTGGCGAACGGAGGACGATGAGCACGCTCGAAGACTGGACCGCTGCGCTCTGCGCCGAGCTCGGCATCGACCCAGAGGAAGCCACCCAGAAGACCGTGCTCGACCTGGCCAGGGTCGCGGCCCACACCGTGGACAGGCCGGCCGCGCCGCTCAGCGCGTTCTTCCTCGGCGTCGCGGTGGGCCGCGGGGAGCCGCTGGCGGACACGGCCGCGAGGATCGTCCAGCTTGCCCGGGGCTGGCCTACCCCGCCGGAGGTGGTCAGGAAGCAGCGCCCGACGTAACGGCAGCGGCGGCGCGGAGGGTTGCCATCACCCGTGCAGCGGGACCGTGCCGGGCGGAAACCGGTCCAGCGCAGCGCGGCCGGGAGATGCCCAGCGTCGTTGAGGAAGCGGGTCACCGGGAGGAGGTTATGTCACGTCGGCTTCTGCCGGCCAGAGCCGGTGCGCGCCGGCATAGACGTTCATCGACGGGCCACGCAGGAAGCCGACCAGGGTGAGTCCTGCTTCCTCGGCCAGCTCGACAGCGAGCGACGACGGCGCTGACACCGCTGCGAGCAGGGGGATCCCCGCCAGGACGGCCTTCTGGACTAGCTCGAACGACGCCCGGCCGCTGACCAGCAGCACGCAGCCGGCCAGCGGCAGGTGGCGGTTCAGCAGCGCCCAGCCCACCACCTTGTCCACGGCGTTGTGCCGGCCGACGTCCTCGCGCAGCACGAGCAGCTGGCCATCGGCGCTGAACAGGCCGGCCGCGTGCAGCCCGCCGGTCCGCGAGAACACCCGCTGTGCGTCGCGCAGCCGGTCCGGCAGCTGGGCCAGCACACCGGGCGCGAACCGCGCTGAGTCTGCGGCCACCCCGGCCTGCGGCAGCACACAGATGTCCTCGATGCTGGCCTTGCCGCACACGCCGCAGGCGCTGGTCGTCATGAAGTTGCGGCGGGCGCCGGCCGCGACCGTGACCCCGTCGGCCAGGGCCACGTCGGCGACGTTGCCCATCCCATCGTGGTCGCCGTGACCGCAGCTCGTCCCGTCGCAGAGCTTGATACCAGCGATCTCAGCAGGCGAGGTGACCACGGCCTCGCTCACCAGGAACCCGGCGGCCAGCTCGATGTCGTCGCCTGGAGTGCGCATGGTCATCGTGAGCGCGGCGCCGTCGACCCTGATCCCGAGTGGCTCCTCTGAGGCGAGGAAGTCGGCGCGAGCCTCGCTGCCGCCAGCGTGGCCGTCGGCGGGCAGAGTGATCCGCACCACCCGCCGCCGCGCCGTCCGCCCAGCCACTTTGTCCTCCCCCAGTTCCCTGGTTTCCCGCAGCACCAGAGTAACGGGGGTCTCCACGATGAACGCGGCTAGCTGCCGCCCGTGTACAGGGCGTCAATGACGTCGGCGTACTTCGCGTGCACCACCCGGCGCTTGAGCTTCAGCGTCGGCGTCAGCTCCTCGCTCTCGGCGGTCCACTCGACCGGCAGCAGCCGCCACGCCTTGACCTGCTGAACGCGGGCCAGATGCTCGTTAGCCGCGGCCACCGCCTGCCCGACGGCCTCGAGCACCGCTGGCTCGGCGGCCAGCCCGGCCAGCGACGACGCCTCGATCCCGTGCGCGCGGGCCCACGCCGGGGCCACGTCGCCGTCCAGGGTCAGCAGTGCGACCACGTACGGCCGCCGGTCCCCGTAGCTCAGTGCCTGGCCGATCAGCGGATGGGCGACCAGCAGGTTCTCAACAGCCGCCGGGGAGATGTTCTCCCCGCCCGAGGTGATGATGAGCTCCTTCTTGCGGTCAACGACGGAGAGGAAACCGTCGGCGTCGAGTGAACCGATGTCACCGGTGTGCAGCCAGCCTTCAGCGTCGATGAGCTCGGCCGAGCGTTCCGGCAGGTTGAGGTAACCGGGCGTGTTCAGCGGCCCGCGGGTAAGGATCTCCCCGTCCTCGGCGATCGCGATCTCGACCCCGGGCAGGGCCCGCCCAACGGTCCCCAGCCGGAACGCGCCCGGGGCGTTCGCTGTGACCGCCCCGGTTGTCTCGGTCATCCCGTAAACGTCGAGGATCGCCAGGCCGAGCCCGGCAAAGAACGAGCCGGTCTCCGGCGGCAGCGGCGCTGCCGCGCTCGACACCATCACCGCCTGGCCCAGTCCGAGAAGCGACCGGACCGGTCGCAGCACGGCCTCGTCGGCCTGGCGGAACTCCTCGGCGAGGGCTTCGGCCGTTGTGCTGCCGAACTCGCGGCTGCGCACATACCGCCGGCCAGTCTCCATTGCCTGCTGCACTGCGGTGCGCCTGGCCGGGTCCTGCTCGGCGGACAGCAGCGCCGTAATGCCGGCCTGAATCTTTTCCCAGACCCTTGGGACGCCGAAGAACGCGGTCGGCTGCACCGCGCCGAGCGCGGCGAGCAAACCGGAGGCTGCGTCGTGGCAGAAGTGGATGTGGCCGGCGCTGCGCACCGCTCCGTAGATGCTGAACATCCGCTCTGCGATGTGAGCCAGCGGCAGGTAGGACACCCAGCGAACGCGGTCCACGAGGAAACCGTTCGCGTCCGTGCTGGCCAGCTCGTACAGCACGCTGCGGTGGGTGATCACCACACCCTTCGGGTTGCCGGTGGTGCCGGAGGTGTAGAGCAAGGTCACCGGGTCGTCGGGCTTGAGGGCGGCAACCCGCGCGGCCACCGCGCCCGGATCCGCCTCGTAACGGTCGCGCCCGAGTACGGCAAAGTCCGGCCAGGACAGGTACTGGTCACCAGGCGGGCACGCTGCGGCGTCCCGCACGATGATCTTCTTCAGGCCAGGCAGCTGGTCCAGGACCGGCTGCCACCGGGCCAGCTCGGCAGTGCCGTCGAGCACCGCGATCCTGGCGTCGCAGTCGCGGGCCACGTAGCCGACCTGATCGGCAGCCAGCGTCGCGTAGAACGTGACCGGCACTCCCCCGGCGTGCACCGCCCCGAGGTCGGCCAGCACGTGCTCGGTCCGGTTCGGCAGCATCAGCGCGACGCGCTCGCCTGGCTGCAGCCCGAGGGCGATCAGCCCCGCGGCGAGCTCCAGCGCGGCCTGCCGGGCCTGCTCCCAGGTGAGGGTCTGCCACGGCTCGTCGCCGTCGCGATCGGAGAACGCGGGCTCGCCGCCCCATCGCTGCGCCGTGGCTGTGAGCAGATCGCAGACCGTGCGGCCCTGGCCGGCCGCTGCCTGGTCGATGTCCTCCCGCTGCCGCAGGACCTCAGCTGTCACGGTCCACCTCCCGGGCTGGGAGCCCGTCCACGCCATCGCGGAACCTTGCTCGTTATGGCATGCCACCACGCCTGGGCTACCACCGCAACCTGGCAAGCGTGGACCAAAGGGGTCTTAAAGCTTTCCGAAGGCGCAGAGCAAACACAGTAGCCTGGCGCCACCGCCGCGATGGCGGCACGGGGCGCGCGGCCGGGCCTGTAAGCCGGGCAGACCTATCCTGTGAGCCTGCGGCTGCTCCAGTGAGTCCGCTGGGCTTCGCTGGCCTCCACGTGCTTCGCGACATGCCTAGTACCGGTGGCTGGAAAGGACAACCGACGACGATGGTACGCGCAGAGCCTGGCGTGGCCGCTCGCGGCCGCGCAGGCGAGGCACCCGGGCGCCGACCCGACCGGGTCGTGCGCATCGCGGCCGCGGTGTTCGCGGTAGCGCTGGGCGCATACGTGGCCGACGTGCTGGCCCATCCGCTGCCGGACATGCTGTCGTGGTTCGACCTAAGGGTCTACAACCATTCCGGCGAGATCGCCCGGCACTCTCCGGCGAGGCTCTATACCTGGCAGCTGCAGCCTGGGATCAAGTTCACCTACACCCCGTTCGCCGCCGTGATCTTCGCCGTCAGCTCAGTGCTGCCCTGGGTGGTGCTGACCTGGCTGATGACTGTGGCCAACCTGGCGGCCGTGCTGGCCACCGTCTGGCTGACCCTGCGGGAGCTGGGATGGCGGGGCCAGCGGCTGGCAGCCGGGCTGCTCGGGTTCGGCGCGGTCGCGCTGTGGACAGAGCCGGTGCAGCGCGCCCTGCACCTCGGACAGGTCGAGCCGCTGCTGATGGTGCTGATCGTCTGGGACCTTTGCCAGGACGACCGGCGATGGTGGAAGGGGGCGGGCGTCGGGATCGCGGCCGGGATCAAGCTGGTGCCGCTGATCTTCATCCCGTACCTGGTGCTGTCCGGGAAGCTGCGGCAGGCAGCTGTCGTGTTGGCTGCCTTCCTGGCCTCGGCCGGAGTCGGCTTCGCGTTCCTGCCGCGCACGTCCGACAACTACTGGCTGACCGGGTACTTCCTGCGCCCGCGCAACGTGGGCAAGGTCGGGTCGCTGCTGAACCAGTCGCTGCTGGCGATGCTCACCAGGGCAGACGGGACTGTGCGCGCGGCGAATCCGACATGGCTGGCTCTCGCGGCGGTGATCGTAGTGCTCGGTGTGATCGCCGCCTCGCTGCTGTACCGCAGCGGCAGGCCGGTCGCTGGATGGGTGACCTGCGCGCTGACCGGGCTCCTGGCCTCCCCGATCAGCTGGGATCACCACTGGATCTGGATCGTGCCGGCCATCGTGGTCCTCGTGGACGCGGCGTTGCGGTCACCTACTGCCTGCTGCCGGCGGGTTTTCCTGGTCCTTGCCGCCGCTGTGGCCGCGGTGTACGGCGGCTGGCCGTACTGGCGCGGGCCGCTCGCCGCGACCCCGCACGGCCTGGTCGGGTTCTTCATCGGGGCGCGCGGGGTTCACGAGGGCTTCTATCTTCACGCCATCCAGGAAGTCAGCGTGAACCTCTATCTCGTGGCCGGCTTGGTGATGTTCGCGTTCGCGCTGGCTGCAGCAGCCCGCGCCTGGCGGGAACTCCGGGCCGCCGGCCGCGGCGATGCCGCTGTCACCTGACGCGCACGCCCATCTCCTTGGTGTGATAGCCGCCAAGGTCGCGGACTGCGGTCTGGAAGCGGTCTGACCGCAGCAGCCCCCAGAGCGGGGCCAGCCGCGGACTGTCAGCGTCCTCGGCCCGGACCACGAGGTCATAGGGCTCGCGGGTGACCGGCACGAAGCCGAGCCCGAACGCACGCGCGGCGGCCAGGATCCCCAGGCCGGCGTCGGCGCGGCCAGAGGCGACCGCCGCAGCCACCGCAAGGTGGGTCGGCTCCTCGCGCTCGTAGCCGCCGATCGCCCCGGAGCTGATGCCGCGCTGGCGCAGCTCATGGTCGAGCAGCACGCGGGTGCCCGCCCCGCGCTGCCGGTTGACGTACCGGACGCCCGGCCCGGCCAGGTCACCGATGTCCTTCAGGCCGAGCGGGTTGCCGGGGGCGACGATCAGGCCCTGGTCGCGGTGCACGAGCCGGACCACCCTTGTGTCCTGCCCGGCCAGGATGCGGTCGAGATACGGCAGGGTATATTCGCCGGTCTCAGGGTCCAGCAGGTGGGACCCGGCGATGTGGCACAGCCCGTCGCGCAGCGCCACCAGGCCGCCGAGCGAGCCGACGTTCGACGACGCCAGGGTCACCGCCGGGTCGTCTGCGCGCAGCGCGGAAGCGGCCAGGTCGAGCACAAGGTCGTGCGAGCCGATCGCGACGATCGTCCCGGATATCTCGTCCAGCCCGCGCAGCAGTTCCACCTCCACGTTCGCGCCCGCGTGGTGCCCTTCAAGACCGGCCGGCACGACAAGCAGGCCGTCGGCGCGGACCAGCGACGTGAGCACGCCCGCGCCGCGGGGCAGCGGGGTAGCGACCATGCCCGCGCCGACCACTCCCAGCCGCACCCGCACCCAGTCGTCCATTCCGAGCGGCGACGCGAGCTTGCGGGCCAGCCTGGCTGTGCTCCGCGGGCGCCGGCGCGGCACGGCCCCCTCCAGCCCGGCCAGCAGCGGCGCGGCGAAGATGTCGAACGTCAGCGCCGCGGACACCGGGTAGCCGGGGGCACCGAGGACCGGCGTGTGGTCTACGACACCGAGGACCACCGGGTGGCCAGGCCGCACGGCCACGCCGTGCACGGCCAGGGTGCCGAGCTCGGCGACGATCCGGGCTGTGTAGTCATCGCGGCCCGCGCTCGATCCGGCCACGATGATCAGCAGGTCGCAGGAGGCGACGGCGGCGCGGACCGCCTGGCTGATCCGGACCGGGTCGTCGGGCTCGATCGGCAGCGTGCGGGCCTCGCAGCCCGCTTCGCGGGCCTGGCTGGCCAGCATCAGCGAGTTGGTGTCGAGGATCTCCCCTGGTCCGGTCTGTGTGCCGACGGGCCGCACCTCGTCGCCGGTGGGCAGAATCGCGACAACCGGCGCCCGCCGTACCAGCAGCTGCGTGGCCCCGGCCGCGGCCGCGGCGGCGAGGTCCACGGCCCGCAGCCGGTGGCCCTCGGGCAGCAGCAGCTCGGCTGTGCTCACGTCCTCGCCGATCGACCGCACGTGATGATAGGGCGGCACGGCGGCGCGCAGCTCAGCGGCGCCGTCGGCATAGTGCACGTGCTCGCGCATGACAACTGCATCACGCCCGGCGGGCATCGGGTCCCCGGTGTCCACAATGTCATAGCGGCCCGGGCCGAGATACACCGGCGAGGTCTCGCTGGCCCCGACGGTGTCGGCGGCGCGTACCGCGATGCCGTCCATGCCCGCGGCGTCGAACGGCGGCGAGGACCGGGTAGCCCAGACCGGCTCGGCGGTCACCCGGCCCAAGGCATCCTCGAGCCCAGCCGTTACGGCGGGCAGCCGGTCCGGGCAGCCCGCCGTCTCGCGAGCCCTGCGCCAGGCCTCCAGGGCGCTGGCGGCCGGGACATCGCGGATAAACGGGCTGTCTGCCCCACTAGGCCCCGCAGAACCGGACACAGTCATGACGGTACTCAGCTCCGGCAGCGTCACCGGTACAGGGTGACGTCGACCTCGGTGTTCGCATCGAGCCCGGTGGCGTCCTCGGGTACGACCAGATACCCGTCGGCGGCGGTCAGCACCGACAGCAGTGCCGAGAGCCCGAACACCGGGCTCGCGGTCCGGCCGGCGAGGCGGACCTGGACGACGTCGAGGCGGCCAGAGGCGGAGGCCACGTCGCGGTCCAGGCGTGCGCGCAGCACCGGCTCGGCCGGAGGCTGGGTGCACCCGCCGACGTGGCGCAGCACCGGCATCCCGATCAGCCGGAAGACCACGAGCGCGGAACGCGGGTTGCCGGGCAGGCCGATGACAGGCACCTCACCGCACTCGGCGAGCAAGGTCGGCTTGCCGGGCTTGATCGCCAGGCCGTGACACCAGATGCCGGGCGGGCCGAGGCGGCTCACCGCGGCCGCGGTCTGGTCCCGAACCCCGACTGAGGAGCCTGCTGAGACCACGATCATGTCGCTCCCGCTCAGCGCGCCTCGCAGGGCGGTCTCGAGCACGGCGGCATCGTCGGGGATGATCCCGCCCGCGGCCGGGTCGCCACCAGCCTCGGAGATCAGCGCGGCGAGCGCCGCGGCCGTTGCATCGCGCACCTGGCCTGGCTGGAGCTCGGCTGTCTCCGGCGGCACTACCTCGTCCCCGGTGGAGAACACCGTAACCAGGGGGCGGGCATGGACCGTCACCGTGGTGACGCCGGCCGCCGCCAGCATGCCGAGGTCGTGAGCGCGCAGCGGCCGGCCAGCAGGCACGAGTTCGGCGCCTGCTGCCGCGTCCTCGTCGGCGCGCACAACGCCGTCACCGGGCGCGACCGGGTGGGTTACCTCGATCGTCCCGTCCAGCACTGCCTGCGTGAACTCGACCATGACCACGGCATCAGCGCCGGGTGGCAGCATGCCGCCAGTGGGAATGCTGACGGCCGTGCCCGGGCCAACAGTGACGCCGGGCACCGCGCCCATCCGGACAGCGCCAGCGACGTCAAAGTATCCGGGCAGCCCGTCGGAGACCCCGTAGGTGTCGGCAGCGCGCACCGCGAAGCCGTCGACGGTCGCGCGCGCGAAGCCAGGCAGCGCCTCCGGCGCCGTGACCGGGGTGGCCGGAACCCGGTGCAGCGCCGCGGCGAGCGGGATGGTCTCCGGCCGGGTGCGCCGGGCCGGGCGGAAGCCGGCCAGCGCCTCTGCGACCGTCCGGGTGGCGAAGAACTCCTGGCCACCGTGTCCGAGCATGTCAGGCTTCGTCGCCGCGCTCCCGACCGGCATCGGCCAGACGCATCACGCTCATCACCGGGCCCAGCGCGACCTGGCCAAGCCCGCAGATGGACGTGCGCCGCATCGTCTCCTCCAGCCGCGCGATCCGTTCATCGCCGGAGTATCCGTTGCCGGCAGCGAGCTGATCGCTGAGGATGCGGTGCGCCTTGCTGGACCCGACCCGGCACGGAACGCACTTGCCGCATGACTCGTCGCGGAAGAAGCGCAGCACGTTCGTTGCCGCGGCCAGCAGATCCGTGCCCTCGGCCATCACCACCAGCGCACCCGACCCGAGCATCGACCCGGCGCTGGCGAGCGTGTCGAAGTCGAGCGGCACGTCGAGCCCGCTGCGCCCGAGGAAATTCGATGAGGCGCCGCCCGGCTGGATCGCACCGAGGCCGCGGCCGCCGGCCACTCCCCCGGCCAGCTCGAGCAGCTCCCGGGCGGTGCTCCCCATGGGCACGCAGTACACACCGGGGCGCTCGACATGACCGGAGACCGCGAAGAACTTCAGCCCGGAGTGGCCGTCAGCGCCCTGGTCCTGCCACCACTGGGCGCCGCGCCGCACGATGACCGGGACATGGGCGAACGTCTCAACGGAGTTCATCAGCGTCGGCTGTCCCCACAGCCCGTAGATGCCGGGGAACGGCGGCTTGTTGCGCGGCTCCCCCCGGTGCCCCTCCATGCACTCGATCAGCGCCGACTCCTCGCCGAGGATGTAGCCGCCGGGCGACGTGAACACCTCGACCGACAGCCGCCTGCCGTCGGCGCCAGCCGCCGGCCCGATCAGCCCGGCGGCGCGCAGCGACTCGATCTCGCGCCGGATCACCGCCTCTTCCGGGCCGTACTCGTGCCTGATGAACACCCAGCCTTCTTCAGCGCCGACCGCGGCCATGCCGAGCAGCATCCCCTCGAGCACCAGATGCGGCTGCTCGGCGAGGATCTGCCGGTCCTTGAACGTCCCTGGCTCGGACTCATCAGCGTTGCAGATCACGTACTTGGGTGTGGGCTCCTGCGCGGCCACCAGCGCCCATTTCCGCCCGGCGGGGAAGCCAGCGCCGCCCATTCCGCGCAGCCCGGAGTCCTGGAGCGCGGTGATGACCTGGTCGGCGGTGATCTCGCCGGACAGCAGCGCGCGCAGCGCCTTGTACCGCTGCTCGCCCGGGCCGTAAGGGTCGTTGGGCCACACGGTCCCGCCCGGGCTGGAGCTGCCCCGTGCCACGCTGTGCCCGTTCGTGCCGTGCCCGTTCGTGCCGTGCCCGTTCGTGCTGTGCCCGCTGCGGGCCGCCTCGATCAGCGTGTCCGCCTCGCTTGCGGCGGCTGGCCGCTCGTTGACCGCGACCGCCGGGGCCGCGTCACAGCGGCCGATGCAGGACACCTCGGCGAAATCGACATCGGGGTCTTCGCCGAACCGCTGCCGCAGCGCGGCGATGCGCTCGCCGGCACCTTGCAGCCAGCAGGACAGGTCGCGGCAGGCGCGCAGCGTCACCTTCGGCGGCGGCTCGGTACGGAAATGCGGATAGAACGATGTCAGGCCCTCGATCTCGTACAGCGGCCTGCGGACGTCCCTGGCAAGGGCAGCAAGCTCCTCACGCGGCAGCCAGCCGACCCGCTCCTGGATGGCGTATAGCGCCGGGATCAGGCTCGGCCCGGGAAACTTCCCTGCCCTGGCCTCGACTCCGGGCGCCCACGGGCGCGCCTTTGCCATCAGTGGTCCCTGGTGGGCTGCGCGCTGGCGGGCTCGATCTTCACCGCGCAGAACTTGAACTCCGGGATCTTGCCGAACGGGTCGATCTCGTCGATCGTCAGCAGGTTCGCAGCGGCCTCGCGGAAGTGGAACGGGATGAAGCAGGTGCCCGGCCCCTCCGCGTAGGAGAACAGCACGCTCAGCTCGATCGTGCCCCGGCGCGAGCTGACCCGGGCCATCTCGCCGTCGGCCAGGCCTAGCCGGGCCGCGTCGTCGGGGTGCAAGTACACCTCGGGGCGCGGCTGGATGGCGTCGAGGGCGTAGGACCGGCGGGTCATCGAGCCCGTGTGCCAGTGCTCCAGCAGGCGGCCGGTGCTGAGCACGAACGGGTACTCCTCGCTCGGCAGTTCCTTGGCCGGCAGCCACTCGGCGGGGACCAGGTGCGCCAGACCGTCGGCGGTGTTGAACCGCTCGCCGAACATCACCACGGTGCCGTCGCTGTGCTCCGGGTCCGGGTTGGGATACAGCTTTCCGCTGAGCCCGAGGTTGCCGTAGCTCAGGTTGGTGTAGCTCTTCATCACCGAGACGATCTCGTCGAAGATCTCGCTCGGCGACGAGTACTCCCAGCCCAGCCCGAGCCTGTTCGCGATGTCCTGCACCACTTCCCAGTCCACCCGGGCCTGGCCCGGCGGGTCGAGCACCTTCCGGCCGCGCTGCACCCGGCGGTCGGTGTTGGTGTAGGTGCCGTCCTTCTCCAGGTAGGAGGAGGCGGGCAGGATCACGTCGGCGAACTCGGCCGTCTCGGTCAGGAAGATGTCCTGGACCACCAGGAAGTCCAGCGCCGACAGGGCCTTGCGGACCTTGTTGATGTTGGGGTCGGACAGGAACGGGTTCTCGCCCAGCATGTACATGCCCCGGACTGTCCCCGGGCCGCCCGCCGCACCCTTCAGCGCGGAGCCGATGATCTCGGTGACCGTCAGGCCGCGCTTGGGGTCCAGGCCGGCGACTCCCCACGCCTGCTCGAACCGGGCGCGCACGTCGGGGTCGTCGGCCTTCTTGTAGTCCGGGTAGTACATGGGAATCAGGCCCATGTCCGAGGCGCCCTGCACATTGTTCTGACCGCGCAGCGGGTGCAGCCCGCTGCCGGGCCGCCCGATGTTGCCGGTGATCGAGCACATCGCGATCAGGCAGCGGGCATTGTCGGTGCCCGTGGTGTGCTGGGAGATGCCCATGCCCCAGAAGATCACCCCGGAACCGGCCTCGCCCCAGGCCCGGGCAACGCGCCGGATCATGTCGGCGGGCACGCCGGTGATCTGCTCGGCCCGCTCCGGCGGGTAGTCAGCGACGGTCCGCGCCAGCGCCTCGAAGTTCGTCGTCCGGTTGCGGATGTACTCCTCGTCGGTCAGCCCGAGCCGGATCACCTCGTGCATGACGCCGTTGTAGAACGCGACGTCGGTGCCCGGCCTGAGCTGGCAGAAGATGTCAGCGTGCAGCGACATCTTGTCGGCCCTCGGGTCGACGTAGATGATCGTCGTGCCGCGGCGGCGGGCCTGCTTGAAGAACGACGAGGCGACCGGGTGGTTCGCTGTCGGGTTGCTGCCGGTGACGATGGCCACGTCAGCGTTGATCACGTCGCCGTACGTGGTGGACACCGCGCCGGAGCCGATGCCCTCGAACAGCGCGAACACGCTGGAGGCGTGGCACAGCCTGGTGCAGTGGTCCACGTTGTTGGTGTGGAAGCCGGTCCTGATCAGCTTCTGGAAGAGGTATGCCTCCTCGTTGGAGCACTTGGCCGAGCCGAAGCCGGCAATCGCGCCGGGGCCGCGGTCGGCATAGATCTCCGAAAGCCGGCGGGCAACCAGGTCCAGCGCCTCATCCCAGGTGGCTTCCCGGAAGTGCGGCAGTACCTCGTTGTAGTCGACGAGCCCCCCGGGCTTGCGCCGGCGGCGGCCCTGGCCGGCCTTGCCGCCAGCACCGTCGCCGTCGCGGCGGCGCTCGCCGTTGCCAGCAGCCACGTTCCGGCCGTTGCTGAGCTGCCTGCGCTCCGCCCGCTCCTCGGTGTCCTCGACGTACGGGCCAGCGTTCATCTCGCCGCGCACATCGGCGGACAGCGGGCCCTTGGGGTAGGCGTCGTCGCGCCGGATCAGCGGCATGGTGAGCCGCTGCGGCGATGCGGCGTAGTCCCAGCCGTAGCGGCCCTTGACGCACAGCCGGCTCTTCGACCCTGGCTGGTCCCTGCCCTCGGCGTAGGCGATTGCCCCCCGCTCGTCGTCGACGCGGTAGGTGAGCGCGCAGCCGACGCCGCAGTAGGGGCAGACGCTGTCCACCGAGCGCAGCTCGGTTCGCGGCTGGATCGGGATGCCCCGGATCGGCTTGTTGGTCAGCGCGCCGGTCGGGCAGGCGGCCACACACTCGCCGCAGCTCACACACGACGACGCGCCCATCGGGTCGTTCAGGTCGAACGCGATGCGGGTGGAGTAGCCCTTGCCACTGCGGCCGATCACGTCGTTGCCCTGGATGTCGTCGCAGGCGCGGACGCACCGGTCGCACAGGATGCACGCGTCGTGATCGACCGCGATCACCGGGCTGGACAGATCCGCGCTCCGGCCTGACCCGGCCGGCAGGCTGCCAGCCCCGGTTAGCCCGAACCGGTCCGCCAGGGCGAGCAGCTCGTTGTCAGCGGTCGTCGTCTGCTTGGGATCGCGCTCGCGGGGCGGCTGGTCGGCCAGCAGCATCTCAGCCAGCGTCGCGCGGCTCCGCTCGACGTCCGGTGTCGCGGTCTTGACCTGCATGCCGTTCTCGCACGGGCGCACGCAGGCGGCGGCGTAGGCTCGCGCCCCGACGTCCACCACGCACATGCGGCAGACGCCGACGGGGTCGTAGCGCTCGTCGTGGCACAGTACCGGGATGTCAATGCCGGCCTGCTTCGCCGCGGCCCAGATCGTGGTGCCCTCGGGAACGGTGACCTCGGTCCCGTCAATCGTCAGCGTGACCGTGGCCGCCGTCTGCGGCCTGGACGGAGCGTGAAGGACCATACCGGCAGTATCTGCCTGACCGGACCCTAGCTCAACCGCAGCTCCGCGAGGCGGGAGGGATCGGGCCGGCCGTCGGCGTCCAGCCCGCGGGCCGCGTAGTAACCGCTGATCATCCCGCGCAGCCGTTCCGGCGTGAGCGCGGCGGAGCGGCCCGATCCGATCTGCAGCGGCTCGGTCAGCAGCCGCTCGGGCAGCCAGTCGTCGGCTGGCTGCCAGCCCTCGCGGATGTTGAACACGCGCTTGGCCAGAACGATCCGGCGCGCGGTCTGCCGCAGCTCGGTCCCGTCGGTGTCCCAGCCGGTCACAGCGGACAGCAGCGCCGCCCACTCGGTGAACGGCTCGGTGAACACGCCGCGCAGGAACTTGCACAGGATCAGCGAGTCCATGACGGCTGCCCGGTCCTCGGTCTCGACTGCGGCTGCGACGTGCGCCGGGCCGCCGGCCAGCCGGTCATGGTCGCCGGACAGGTCGGCCTCGTAGGCGCCGGAGCGGTTGTGATCGGCCCCGCGCGAGTTCACCGCGAGACCCAGCGCCATCGCCTGCATTGTGCGCGGCTCGTAGCCGGGCAGTTCCAGGCCCTTGACGTGCGGCGCGAAGGCCGCTGATCCGCCGCCGACGCGCTCGGCTGCCCGCCGTGACCCCTCGGCGAGCAGCTCGCCGAGCCCGCGCCGGGCGCCGATCTCCTCCAGTGCCCGCAGTACGGCTCCGGCGTCACCGAAGCGGAGCCATGGCGCGTCGATCAGGCCGCGCTCGGCGCACTCCATCGCCCAGGCGATGGTGCCGCCCGCCGAGATGGTGTCCAGCCCGAGTTCGTCGCACCGGCCGCTGGCGGCGAGCACGGCGTCCGGATCGGAGACCCCGCACATCGGGCCGAGCGCGAACACATTCTCGTACTCCACCCGGGTCTTCCTGCCGTCGCGGGAGGGATAGATGTGCTCGCAGCCGATCGTGCACGAGGCGCAGCTGCTGCGGGTGACCGTGCGCATCTGCGCGAGCTCCTCCGCGGCCAGCTGCGGTGCCTCGGCGAACGTCGCCGCCTGGAAGTTGCGGGTTGGCAGCGTGCTGATCGCGTTGAACGCGAGCAGGTTGGCCAGCGTCCCGAGCTCGCGGTATTTCGCTGTCGCCGGGCCGAACGAACGGCTGCGCAGGTCCCGGGCTGCGGCCAGGACCGCCTGCGGGTCAGCCGGGGCGACCTTGGCGGCGGCGCGGACAGCGACGGCCTTGAGCCGCTTGGCGCCGAGCACAGCGCCCAGCCCGCCCCGGCCCGCGTGCCGTCCGTCATGGGAGATCGTCGCGTAGAGCACGCCGTTCTCGCCGGCCGGGCCGATGGCGGCCGCCCGCCAGCCCCGGCCCAGGCGCTCCCGCAGCCGGTGTTCTGCTTCCGCTGCTGGCAGCCCCCACAGGTCGGCCGCGTCGGCGAGGCGCACATCGGGACCGTCGATCAGCAGCACGGACGGCCGTGCGCAGGCGCCGCGCACGACGATCGCGTCGTTGCCGGTGAGCTTGCCGGATATCGCGAAGTGGCTCGACGACAGCGCGTCGTTGAGCATGCCGGTCAGCGGCGACTTCGCGACCACCGCGAACTTGGCGCTGGTGGTCAGCGGCGTACCGACCAGCGGGGAGAACACGAACGCCAGCGGCGCCTGCGCGGACAGCGGGTCGGCCCCGGGCGGGCACAGCTGGTGCATCAGCCAGGCGCCGAGCCCGGCGCCGCCGATGTAGGCGCGCAGCACGTCGTCGCTGAGCGGCAGCACGCTTGCGGCTGCGCTGCCAGCGTCCACCACTAGCGCCCGCCCGAAATAACCCCCGGCCGTCACAGTGGTCATCCCCCGGCGTCCGCCGACAGGAAGAATACGGTGTCACCGGTGGCCAGCGGCGTCTGGCCGTCCCTGGTGATCTGGTCGCCGTTGAGTGCGGCTACCACGTGCCGGCCGAGTTCCAGTCCGGCAGCTGCCGCCGCGCCGGCGACGGTGGCCGCGCGGGCCGGCTCAGGGCCGCGGTGGCCGTCGGCCAGGATGCCGAACCGCTGGATCGTGACCGGCGGCGCCGGACGGGCGCGCGCCGCCTGGTAGTCGCCCGGCTCGTTGACGTTCAGCACCGAGTCCAGGTCAGGGTCGAGCGCGGCGAGGACCGGGTCGGCGCGCAGCGCCGCCTCGTCCAGCCGGGTGACCTCACACTCCTCGAACAGGAACGCTGGCCGCAACCTGCCGTCAGCCACCAGTTTCGCTGCGACCGGGGCCAGCGCCGTGCGGTACGCCGCAGCCAGCGGCTGCTGGTAACCGCGGGCCTTCGGCAGCGCGACATCAGCCCCCTCCTGAATGGCCCGCAGCACCCGCCGGACGAACGCCGGGTGCAGGAACGGCAGGTCAGTGGAGCACACAAAGGCGATCTCGGCCCGGTCGGCCGCCGCCGCCAGGCCAGCAGCCAGCCCCTGCACCGGGCCCAGGCCCTCACGCGGGTCGTCGACGATCTCGACGCCTGGCGGAAGCTCAGGAAGCACCTGACCGGGCGCGCGGACCACGATGACCGGGCCGTCGGCCACCCGGGACAGGATTCCAGACGTCCGGCGCAGCAGCGTCGAGCCGTGCCACTCCAGCGCCGCCTTGGGCGTGCCCATCCGCGACGAGCGCCCTCCAGCGAGGACTATGCCCGCACAACCAGCCATATTCCGATCGTAAGCCGGAACGGGGCCTGGATTGGCCGAGCGGACGGCGTGCTACGTGGCGGCGCTGGCGTCCAGCAGGCCGCGGCGGCGGCGGATGAACAGGTCGGCCTTTGTGAAGACCATGTCAACGACGATCCCGATAACCAGGATCACGATCAGCACCGCTGACGTGCTGGTGAAGTCGAGGGCCGACTGGTCGGTGGTGAGCAGCTGGCCGATCGACAGGTGCCCGATGATGTTGATGACGATCTCCCCGGCCATCAGGCTGCGCCACGCGAAAGCCCAGCCCTGCTTCATCCCGGCCACGAACGCTGGCAGCGACGCGGGCATGATCAGGTACCGGTACAGCGCGAACCCGCGCAGGCCCATGGTCTTGCCCGCCCGCAGCAGCAGCGGCGGCGTGTAATCCACCCCGGTGATCAGCCCGTTGGCGATCGACGGTGCGGCGCCCAGGATGACGACGAACAGGATCGCCGAGTTGACGGGCCCGAAGATGACGATTCCGAACGGCACCCATGCGACCGACGGCATCGTCTGCAGCGCTGTGATGATCGAGCCGAAGGCCGCCCGCAGCGGCGGTATCCGGGCCACCAGCATGCCCACGACCGAGCCGATGACCAGCGCTGTCGCGTAGCCGACCGCAGCGGTCTCCAGGGTGGTCCCGATGGCCCCCCACAGCTGCTCGTGCTGCATCTGGCCCCAGAGATTGGACAGCACCGGTGCCGGCCCTCTGAGCACGAGATGCTTCCAGCCGCTAAGTGCCACCAGCTCCCAGATGCCGAGGACCAGCGCGATCGCCATCAGCTTGGGCCAGGTGGCTGCCCAGACGCGGCGGGCGGCCCGGCCAGCGTCCTTCCCGCCGGGCTCTGCTCCGACCTCGAGGCGGTCCAGCCCGTGCAGTGCCTGGTCAACTGCCATGGCGGCCCATCTCCTCCCGCAGTCGCTCGGTGATGATGCCTGCCATCTCGGCGGTCTGCGGTGTGTTGATCCCCCGCGGCCCGTCGTCGGGCACCTGGTATTCCTCGATGACCCGGCCCGGGCGGCTGCTGAGCACGATGACCCGGTCGCCGAGCCGGACTGCCTCGCGGACGTTGTGGGTCACGAACAGGACGGTGAGGCCCTGCTCGCGGCAGATCCGGTCCAGCTCGTCATGCAGCAGGTCACGTGTCATAGCGTCGAGCGCGCCGAACGGCTCGTCCATCAGCAGCACGTCGGCGTCCTGGGCGAGTGACCGGGCCAGAGCGACGCGCTGCCGCATGCCGCCGGACAGCTCGTGCGGCCGCTTAGGACCGAAGCCAGTCAGCCGCACCATCGCCAGCATCTCGGCGGTGCGCTCCCGGCGGGCCGCCCGGGGCACTCCCCTCGCGCGCAGCGCAAGCTCCACGTTGCCCGCCGCCGTCAGCCACGGCAGCAGCCCCGGCTCCTGGAACATCATCGCCACCCGCCGGCTGCCGGTCGCCACCTCGCCGCCAGTGGGCTCGTCCAGGCCAGCGACCAGGGACAGCAGTGTGCTCTTCCCGCAGCCGGACGCGCCGATGATGCAGACGAACTCGCCCTGCCCCACCGTCAGCGACACCCGGTCCAGCGCGAGCACCCCGCGGGCACCCGACCCGTAACGCTTGGACACGCCGGACAGCCGGACCGCCTCAGGGCGGCCGGGCTGCCTCAGTCCGCCCGGCGGCCGCCGTGGCGGTCGCCTGACTGCTACCAGTGCTCATGGGCTCCCCTCCTGGGCTAGCTCACGACTTGACCTGCTTGTCTCCGTCGGCCGCCAGGAGCTTGTTCAGCGGCCCGAGATCGTAGATCGCGCTCAGGTTCTTCACCGGCTGCAGCAGCCCGACGTCCACTGCGTGCTGCGCGTCGGTGATCAGCGACGACGCGATCGGGTCATCGGTGAACGTGACCTGGTCGAACGACGCCGCGACAACGCTCGACTTGAGGGCCTTGCCGCTGACCGCTGCCAGCTCGGCGTTGGCAGCTGTCTCGGCGGCCGACTTGTCGTTCGCGATGAAGTCGTTCGCCTGGATCTGGCCCTTGAGCAGCCCGCTGATGACCGTCGGGTGGGCCGCGATGAACGACTGGGTGGCCACAAGCTCAGTGGTGACGAACTGGCCGCTGGGCCACAGGCTGGCCTCGTTGACGAGCACATGGCCGCCGTCTGCCACCATCTCGGCGTCGTAGGGAGCCGGCTCCCAGCCGCCAGCGATCGAGCCTGACTGGAACGCGAGCACCGCATCGGAGTTCGGCGAGATCGGCGTGATCGGGACGTCACCGCCGCCGGTCGACGTGGTGCTCAGGCCCTGCGTCTTGAGCCAGTAGCGCATCGACACGTCCTGGGTATTGCCCAGCGACGGCGAGGCGAGCTTCTGTCCCTTGAGCGCAGAGGCCGAGGTTATCCCGGACTTGACCACGAGCTCGGCACCACCGGAGGCAGCGCCGGAGATCACCCTGATCAGCGACCCACTGGACTTCTGCCAGGCCTCGATCGCAGGGTTCGGGCCTACGTAGGCAGCGTCAAGCTGCCCAGCGAGCAGGGCAGTGGCCTCCTGGGTTCCGGTGCTGAACGGGTAGAGCTGCAGCGTCACGTTCTTGCCAAGGTCCTTGGTGAAGAATCCCTGCTTGATCCCGATCAGCGCGGTGGAGTGGGTGATGTTCTCCAGGAAGCCCAGCCGGAGTGTGACCGGCGCTGAGCTGTCCGACGCCGCTGGGCTGTCCGAGGTAGTCGATGAGCCTGACGAGCATGCGGCGATGCCAGCCGCGGTGCCTGCGGCGAGCGCGACTATCGCCGCGGCTCTCACGCCTCTGCGGGCTCTGCTCAGGGTCTGGTTCATGTTCAGCATCTTTCCTATCTATTTTATAGGTTTATTATACGTACTTATACCACAGCGGACGAGGGCACTGTGTTTTTGCGGTGGCTCAGGTCAGGCTGGTCAGGCGGTCAGCCGCCGTCATCCCCGGAATCCCCGAAGTCGATTCCTGCCACGGACGGGTAGCGCTGCAAGCACTGTTGCAACTGGGCCAGGTTGGCGTCGCTGGCGTTGTTTGTCTGGAAAGTGAGCGCGTACTGCGCAGTGTCGGGATTTTCCTGCCGCGGCATCGCCTCGGCATGCACGTTCGGGATGCGCGAGCATCCCGAACGGACCTGGAGCACGGTGTCTTCGGACGTGTTGGCCTTGAAACTCACTGTCGCCCACTGCTGCCCGAGCGCGGTATTGAACTTCGAGCAGCCGGAGAGGCCAGCCACCGCCGCGACGCCCGCCGCGATGCAGGCGCCGAGGATCACGGTCCGCCGCCGCCGGGCGCCCGCCCGCACGGCGCTGCCGGACGGCTGTGGCAGCATGCTCGCCAGTGTAGTTGCCGCCAGTGCCGGGCCGCCGTGCCAGTCTGGGTTCGGTAATCGACCACCGGGAGGGATCATGGCCGCGCATATCGAGGACTACGCCATCATCGGCGACATGCAGTCAGCGGCGCTGGTCAGCCGGGACGGCTCGGTGGACTGGCTGTGCCTGCCGCGCTTCGACTCCCCGGCCTGCCTGGCCGCGCTGCTCGGCGACGAGAGCAACGGCCAGTGGCGGATCAGCCCCACGGCTGCCGATGGCCCGCCGTCGCGGCGGGGCCAGGTCACCCGGCGGTACCAGGACTCGACGCTGATCCTGGAGACCGAGTGGCAGACCGTTGGCGGCACCGTCCGGGTGATCGACTTCATGCCACCGCGCACCGACGAATCGCCGGTCCTGGTGCGCATCGTGGAGGGCGTGGCCGGGGCGGTCGAGATGGAATGCGTCCTGCGGATCCGCTTCGGCTACGGCCACGTGGTGCCGTGGGTGCGCCGCGTCGATCACGCGGTTCTGGCAGTAGCCGGCCCGGACTCGGTCTGGCTGCGCACCCCGGTACGGCTGGTCGGCCACAATATGGCGCACGAGGCGAGCTTCATTGTCCGGGCGGGCGAGCAGGTCCCGTTCGTCTTCGCCTGGCACCCGTCGCACCTGAGCCCGCCGCCGGAGGTCGATCCCGCCGAGGCACTGGCGATGACCAGGAGGTTCTGGACCGACTGGGCGGCCAGGTGCACCTACTCCGGACGCTACAGTGACGCGGTGGTGCGGTCGCTGATCACGCTGAAGGCACTAACCTACGCACCTACCGGCGGCATCGTCGCGGCGGCGACGACCTCGCTGCCTGAGGACCTCGGCGGGGTGCGGAACTGGGATTACCGGTTCTGCTGGCTGCGGGATGCGACGATCACGCTGGAGGCGCTGCTGCGCACAGGCTATACAGACGAGGCGTCGGCATGGCGCGAGTGGCTGGGCCGGGCGATCGCAGGCGACCCGGCCGACGTGCAGATCATGTACGGGGTCGCCGGGGAGCGGCGGCTCGACGAGTGGCAGGCGGACTGGCTGCCCGGTTACGAGGGCTCGGTGCCTGTGCGCATCGGCAACGCCGCGGTCAACCAGCGCCAGCTCGATGTGTACGGCGAGGTGATCGACGCGATCTCTCTCGGCCGGCAGGCGGGCCTGCGGTTCGACAGTCACACCTGGAGTCTGGTGCGGGCGCTGCTGCGGTTCCTCGAGCAGAACTGGGACCAGCCCGACGAGGGGATCTGGGAGGTGCGGGGGCCACGCCGGCACTTCGTGCACTCCAAGGTGATGGCCTGGGTGGCCTTCGACCGCGCGATCCGCGCGGCTGAGCTCGGCAGCCCCGGCTCCGAGAAACGGTGGCGCGAGGTGGCCGACCAGATCCATGCCGAGGTCTGCGAGAAGGGCTTCGACACCAGCCGCGGCACGTTCACCCAGTACTACGGCAGCAGCGAGCTCGACGCAGCAGTCCTGCTGATACCCGATGTCGGCTTCCTGCCGCCCGACGACGAGCGAGTGGTGTCCACGGTGGAGACCATCCAGCGCGAGCTCACCAGCGGCGGCCTGGTGCTCCGGTATACCCAGCCAGCCGGGGCTTCGGCAGCGGCGTCCGGCGTCGACGGCCTCACCGGAGGCGAGGGCGCGTTCCTTGCCTGCAGCTTCTGGCTGGCGAACGCGCTGAACATGATCGGCCGGACAAGTGAGGCGGAGAAACTGTTCGAGCGGCTGCTGTCGCTGCGCAACGACCTGGGGCTGCTCAGCGAGGAGTACGACCCGCGCTATGGCCGGCAGGTCGGCAACTTCCCGCAGGCCTTCAGCCACATGCCGCTGATCCAGTCGGCGCTCAACCTGGTGAGCCACGCCACCCAGCAGTCCCGCCGGGCTTCCATGAGTGCGCCCGGCCGGCAGGAATCGCCCGCGCCCTGATCGCTTCTGGGTATCGATGGCTGGGACACTTATTACTCACATGGGAACCAGACCGCACATCCTCGTCGTGAACGGCCGCAAGGTCCAGAAGCCGGTCTTCGTGATCGGCGCGCCGCACTCCGGGACGGACCTGCTGGCCGTTGCTCTCAAGCGCTCGGCCGGTTTCCACATGACGATCGGCCAGCCCAGCGTGATGAGCGTCGTATACGCGTTCGCGCGGAGCCCGTCGATCCAGCGCGGCCGGGGGGAGGCCGTGGCGACCGTGCTCCGCGACGCGTTCGCGCAAGCCTGGCAGGTCACCGCGCACGCCTGCCTGGCCTGCTCGGACACCTGCCGTGACGCGGGCGGCGTGCACGGCGCTGAGGCCTGCGTAGCCGAGCGTGACATCACGAGGTATGGCGACGCCAGCCCGGACCTGATGTACTGCGCCGAGGAGCTGGTCGAGGCCTTCCCAGACGCCCAGCTGGTGCAGATCATCCGCGACGGCAGGGACGTGGTCGCTGCGATGCTGGCCGACTCTGCCGCTCTGGCCTGGTTCAAGCCCAGCGTGGCCAACGTGGACACCGAGTTCCCCAACCCGTTCTTCGGGATCGAGACCCAGGACGACCTCGCCTCGTGGCCGGCTCTGTCGCTGGCGGGCAAGTGCGCGATGCGCTGGCGCGGCTCGGTGCGGACGATGGCGAGGCTCCGCAACAGCATGCCGGCCGAGGGGCTGACGACGCTGCGCTACGAGGAGGTCATCCGGCACCCGGCATCGGCGGCGAAAACGGTGTCCGGCTTCATCGGTGCTGACGTGGCCTCCGCCGGGCTGCGCGCATTCGGCCAGGCGGCAGCGAGCCCGATGGCCGTACCCCCGGGAAGCTGGCGCCGCACGCTGACCCCGCAGCAGCTCAGCGACGTCGAGCAGGTGGCAGGCATCGACCTGCGCCGGGTCGGCTACGGCAGCTGACCCGCGGCCTGGCAGGCACTGCTCGCCGCCTAGACGGCGCGGGCCTCCTGCGGCGCGAACTGGGTCTGGTACAGGTCGGCGTACAGCCCGCCGGCGGCGAGCAGCTGCTCGTGACTGCCCCGCTCGCGGACCCGGCCGCCATCGATGACCAGGATCTGGTCGGCCTCGCGGATCGTGGACAGCCGGTGCGCGATCACCAGTGAAGTCCGCCCGGTCAGCGCCGCCTTGAGCGCGCGCTGCACAGCGGCCTCGGACTCCGAGTCCAGGTGCGCGGTAGCCTCGTCCAGCACCACCACGGCCGGCGCCTTCAGCAGCAGCCGTGCCAGGGCAACCCGCTGCTTCTCGCCACCGGACAGCCGGTAGCCACGGTCGCCGACGACCGTGTCCAGGCCGTCGGGCAGCACCAAGACCAGATCCCAGATCTGTGCCGCCTTGCAGGCTTCGATCAGCTCCTGCTCGGTAGCCCCGGGCCGGGCGTAGGCCAAGTTGGCCCTGATCGTGTCATGGAACAGGTGCGCGTCCTGGGTCACGACGCCGACGGCCTCGTGCAGCGACTCCTGGGTGACGTCCCTGATGTCGGTCCCGCCGATCAGGACCGCGCCCTCGTCCGGGTCGTACAGCCGGGCTACCAGGTGGGTGATCGTGGTCTTGCCCGCACCCGACGGGCCCACCAGCGCGGTGAGCTGGCCGGCCGGGGCGGTGAAGCTGACGTCATGCAGCACGCCGAGGTTCGCGCCGGTGCGCTCGGGCGCCGGAAGCGCGATGGACTCCAGGGACGCCAGCGACACCTCGGACGCGGCGGGGTAGCGGAACGAGACGTTGTCGAAAGCGACGTCCGGCGCCAGCGCTGTCCTTTCGCCCGTCCCTTCCCGCCCGTACCCCGCACGGCCGTTTCCGCCGGCTCTCGCCAGCCGTAGCGGGACAGCGTCCGGCCGGTCCTCGATCAGCGGCCTGAGGTCAAGAACCTCGAACACACGGTCAAAGCTGACCAGCGCGGTCATCACGTTGACCTGAACGTTCGACAGCGAGGTGATCGGCGCGTACAGCTGCCGCAGCAGCAGCGCGAGCGTCACCAGGGTGCCGACCTGGAAGGCCCCGCGGATAACCAGGTCACCGCCGACCCCGTACGCGACGGCCGTGGACAGCGAGGCGAGCAGCGTCAGCGAGATGAACAGCGCGCTGCCGTACATCGCCTGCACCACCCCGATGTCACGGACGCGGGCTGCCCGCTCGCCGAAGGTGGCCGACTCCTCCCGGGGCCTGCCGAAGAGCTTGACCAGCATCGCGCCGGCGACGTTGAATCGCTCGGTCATCGTCGAGCCCAGCGCGGCGTCGAGCTGCATCGACTCCCGGGTAAGCCGCTGCAGCCTGCGCCCGACCAGCCGGGCCGGGATCAGGAACATCGGTATCAGCACCAGCCCGATGACCGTGACCAGCCAGGAAAAGTACAGCATCGTGACGAGCACCAGGATCAGCTGCAGCGCGCTGGACACCACCGACGACAGTGTCGAGGTCAGCGCCTGCTGCGCGCCGATCACGTCGCTGTTCAGCCTGCTGACCAGCGAGCCGGTTTGCGCCCTGGTGAAGAACGCGAGCGGCTGCTGCTGCACGTGCCCGAACACCTGGGTGCGCAGGTCGTAGATCAGGCCCTCACCCACCCGCGCGTTGTACCAGCGCTGGACGAGGTTGAGGAAAGCGTCGAAGATCGCCAGCCCGGCGACCACCGCGGCAATGGCCAGCACGACGCCGGTGCGCCGGGGAATGATGCCGCGGTCGATGACCCACCCGAGCAGCACCGGGTTGCTGACCGTGATCACCGCGTCCAGCGCGGCCGCGGCCAGGAAGATCGCGAGTTCCCATCGGTAGGGCCGCGCGTACCCCGCGACCCGGCGGATGGTCCCCGGCTTCAGCTTCTGCTTGGTCACCGAGGGGTCGCGGGCGAACCCCCGCATCATCCCGATCTGCGCGCCGTGCCCGTGCATGACCGCCGTAACCTCCGGAAGCGCGGCGTTCTTCCTGACTCAGCTGATGGCGAACCCGGCGTGGTCACGAGCAGCTGTGAACTGGCGGTCAGGAGCTGGAGAACATGGCCCGCAGCAGGGCCGCCTGTTCCCGCCGCTCCGCTTCCGCCTGCTGGTCCAGCGTATTCGCAGCAGCCTGCATCAGCAGTCGCTTGGTTGCCCTGGCCGCGGCCGCGTCGGTGGCAAGCAGCGCCTCGGTCAGGTCGGCGACCGCGGCATCCAGGTCTGCGGCGGGCACCACCAGCTCGGCCAGCCGCAGCCGCGCGGCTTCGTCGGCCGGCACTACACGCGCGGTCAGGCACAGCTCGATGGCCCGCGCCAGCCCCACGATCTCGACGAGTGGTTTGGTCCCGGTCAGGTCCGGAACCAGGCCGAGCGCGGGCTCCTTCATGCAGAGCTTTGCGTCGTCGGCGAGGATGCGCAGGTCGCAGGCTAGCGCGAGCTGGAACCCGGCACCGATGGCGTGGCCCTGCACGGCGGCGACCGATACGATCCGCGGGTCCCGCAGCCAGCGGAACCCGTCCTGCCACCCGGCGACGCGCTCCTCGAGTCCGGGGTCAGCGGGATCCATCCGCTCCTCACCGGGCATCCCGTCGGCGGAGAACATACGCAGGTCGATCCCGGAGCTGAACGACGGTCCCGCGCCGCGGACCACGACCACGCGGACCCGGGGCGGGAGGTCGGCGCCGATCGCGGCGAGCCCGCGCCAGACCGCCGGTGTCATCGCGTTACGGCGCTCGGGCCGGGACAGCGTGATTGTCGCGACCGTGTCGCTGATGTCCAGGCGCAGCCCGCTGGCCTCAAGCTGAGCGGGGCTCATCACGGTGTGCTCCCCCGTCTGGCGCGAACTGGGCCGCGGCCCCGGTCGCCGGTGCGGGCCGGCCCGGTGCCGCGGCCGTTCAGTGCTTGGCTTTACCGCGGGTTGCGCCGCCGCGGCCGCGCAGCGACACCCCGTTCTCGGTCAGGATCCGGTGAACGAAGCCATAGGACCTGCCGGTCGATCCGGCCAGGGAGCGGATGCTCTCGCCAGCGTTGTATCTCTTCTTGAGGTCGGCCGCCAGCTTAGTGCGATCGGCACCGGTTACCCGCGTGCCTTTCTTGAGGGTCTCGGTCACGCGTACCTCCCGGTGAACTGAAGTGTCCGCTGCGTTACCGTCTTCCGCCCATGATCACTCAAGAAGCTGTGATCGGCTACCCAGACGCCCCTAAAAGATCGATCTCTCTTTTTTGACGCCGTCTTTGGACGGCCCTGTTCCGCTGGCCCAAGATCCGGCCACGAGGAGGGACGCTCAGGCCAGGGCCACCAGGTCGGCCAGCTCCTCGCTCCACGCATCCTCGACGCCGTCAGGGAGCAGCACGACCCGCTCCGGGCCGAGGGCTTCGACTGCCCCCTCGTCGTGCGTGACCAGGACGATCGCGCCCTGGAACCGACGCAGCGCGGAGAGGATCTCCCCCCTGCTCCCGGGGTCAAGGTTGTTGGTGGGCTCGTCCAGCAGCAGCACGTTCGCGCCCGAGACGACCAGCAGCGCGAGCGCCAGCCTGGTCTTCTCCCCGCCGGAGAGCACCCCAGCCGGCTTGGCAACGTCATCGCCCGAGAACAGGAACGAGCCGAGGATGCCGCGCTGCTCGGCCTCGCTGAGGTCGGGGGCTGCGCTCCGCATGTTCTCAAGCACGGTCCGCTCCGTGTCCAGGGTCTCGTGCTCCTGGGCGTAGTAGCCCAGCCGCAGGCCGTGGCCGGGGACGACCTCGCCCGAGTCGGGCTGCTCCAGGCCGGCCAGGAGCCGCAGCAGCGTGGTCTTGCCCGCGCCGTTCAGCCCAAGGACCACGACCCGTGAGCCGCGGTCCACCGCCATGTCCACGCCTTCGAATACCTCGGTCGACCCGTAAGACTTGGTCAGGCCGCGCGCGGTCAGCGGGGTCCGGCCGCAGTGCGCGGATACCGGGAACCTGATCCTGGCCACCCGCTCCGGCCCTCGGTCGGAGCTGACCCCGGCGAGCAGCCGCTCCGCGCGGCGCTGCATGCTCTGCGCTGCCTTCGCCTTGGTGGCCTTGGCGCGCATCTTGTCCGCCTGGGACTGCAGGGCAGCGGCCTGGCGCTGCGCGTTGACCCGCTCCCGCCTGCGCCGCCTGGCGTCGGTGTCGCGCTGGTCGAGGTAGGCCTTCCAGCCGACGTTGTAGATGTCGAGCGTGCACCGGTCGGCGTCGAGGTGGTACACCTTGTTGACCACGGTCTCGAGCAGCGCCGCGTCGTGGCTGATCACGACCAGGCCGCCGCGGAAGGCCTTGAGCTGGTCGCGCAGCCAGGCCACCGAGTCGGCGTCCAGGTGGTTGGTCGGCTCGTCGAGCAGCAGCGTCTGTGACCCGCCGAACAAGATACGGGCCAGCTCGATGCGGCGGCGCTGCCCGCCGGACAGAGTCCGCAGCCGCTGCCCGAGCACCTGCCCTGGAAGCCCCAGGCTCGATGCGAGCGAGGAGGCTTCGGCCTCAGCGGCGTACCCGCCGAGCACCGCCAGCCGCTCCTCGAGCTGCCCGTACCTGCGTACGGCGGCATCGCGCCGGGTGGGGTCAACGTCGGACATGCCGACCTCCGCCTTGCGCAGGTCGGCGCGGAGCGTGTCGAGGCCGCGCGCTGACAGCACCCGGTCCACCGCCAGGCCGTCGAGGTCGCCGACCAGGGTCTCCTGGGGAAGGTACCCGACCGACCCGCTCCGGCGGACGGTGCCGGCCGCAGCGGCCGACTCCCCCGCCAGCACCCGGGCCAGCGTGGTCTTCCCCGCGCCGTTCCGGCCGACCAGGCCGATCTTGTCACCGGGTGAGACGCTGAAGGTCGCGGCCTCCAGCAGCAGCCGCGCGCCCGCGCGCAGTTCAATGTCGTGGGCAGAGATCATTGCGAAAACGCTCCATAACGGACGAAACGGACATCACCAAAGCTAGGTGACCCCATTAAGTGGGGCGGGTCCGTCACGACAGGAGCGGTTGCATGCGGTTCAGCCTACCCGAGCAGCCAGTGCGATCCCGCTCAGGCAGCGCCAGCGGGAGGGCTGGGCTCGGTGAGCCGGATCCGGACGGCCTGGAACTGCCGCGGCGCGCCGCGCAGCACGGCGAGCTTGGGGTCGGGCACGGTCAGGAACCGCTCGACGGCGAGCTTGAGATAGGGGCGCAGCCGCGGGTCGTCACGCATCGAGGCGACGGCCCGCCGGTCCCCGCCGAGGACCACGGCGTCGAGCTTGCCGGTGAACTGCCGGAACACGGCCGCGGCAGTATCAGCAGCTGCGGCGAGCGCCTCGGTGGACTGCTTCTCCCGCCGGCGGGCGAAGCGCTGCTGCGACTGGCCGCCCGCGGCGCTGCGGCCGTGTACCAGCCGGGAGCCGACCTTAGAGGCCGCCAGGCGGGCGCCGGGGCCGGTGAACACCCCGGCCGCGTACCCGCCGAGCCTCACCAGCAGCACGCCGACGTTCCGCGCAGCGAGCGCGTGGTCGCGGATCCGCTCGGCCCACTCGGCGACCTGGCCGCCGTTGTCCGCGTCGCCCATCCGCGGCATGGGGGGGAACGGCACATGGCATTCGGCAGCCGTCCCGTCCGCGGCGCGGAACGTGACCACGGCCGGGCTCGCCTCGACGGTGGTCTTCCCGTGACGGCGCGCGAAGCCATCGAGCCAGCTCACGAGGCGCTCGGGGCTCACGTCGATCCATCGCGCGGCGTCAGCTGTGTCGTTTGCCATTACTAAGTGCCTCCAACCGCCTACTATCCGTGAGGTGGAATTCGGGAGACGCGTGCACCGCAGCGGCAACGACGGGGGCGGCTGCGGAACAGGCGTCCTGGCACCGTGATGCAAGGAATCCCAGATGACGATTCTGACCGATGGCAGCAGCACCGCGGGCGGGCACGCCCAGGAAGCCGTGGAGCGCGCGCTGTCCGCCGCGATCGCCGACAGCAGCCGGATCGGCGACCTGCTCGATGAGCTGAGCCGTGGCCGGCTCTGGCTGCCGTTGCCCGACGACGGCGGGCCCGTGACCGACGGTTCCTCGGTGAACCTGCCCACGGTCACCTACCTGGGCACCGAGTTCGTGCCCGCGTTCACATCAGCAGCCCGGCTGCGCGGGTCGGTCCCGAGGCCGAGGACCCCTGGGGTGCAGCCGCAGGCCGGCGGGCCTGCCCCGGTCGCGCCGCACATCGTGGTTCCCGCCGCAGCGCTGGCCCGGCGGCTTCCCCCGGACGTTGGCATAGCCCTCAATCCAGGGGCGGGCGAGAGCGTGCCCGTCTACCCGGAAGGCGTCGCGTACCTGGCCGCGGCACAGCACGCCGACCCGAGCAGCCGGGTCCGGGTGGGGCCGCTGCCGTTCCAGCCCGACGCCCTGCTCGGCGGCATCCGCTCAGGCCTGCTGGGCCTGCCGGGCGTCACCGAAGCGGCAGCGGCGTGGCTGTCGGTCGAGTTCGCCGGCGAGGGGCTGGTGATCTCGGTGACGCTGGACGACCCGACCGACTCAGCCGTCCAGCAGGCAGCGATGCGTGCGGTCGAGCGGGCGGCACTGGCGGCGCCCCAGGACTCGTGGTTCCCGATCGACATCACGTTCCCGGGGGAGGGCGAGCCCGACCTGGTCGACCGGTGGATCGCTGCCAGCGCCGCGCCGTTCTACCGCCGCACCTGAGCAGCTGTCCTGTTCAGCGCGCTGATCACGCCGCGGAGCGAGGCGCCGACGATCGACTCGCTGATGCCGACCCCCCACAGCACCTGGTCGCCCACCTCGATCTCCAGGTAGGCGGCGGCCTCGGCGTCGCGGCCCGCGGTCAGGGCGTGCTCGGAGTAGTCGAGCACGCGCACTGCCTTAGCGCCCGCCCTCCCGTCCTCCCCAAGACCCAGGTCGATTGCTGACAGGGCGCCGCAGAACGCGGCGATCGGGCCGTTGCCCATGCCGGTCAGGGTGTGCTCGGTGCCGAAAGCGCGCACGGTGGCCGTGATCTGCTCCACCCCGCCCTCGGTCGACGAGCCGAACCTGATCAGCTCGAAGGCGCCGGCCGCGAGGTACTCGTCGGCGAAGATCTGCCACATCTGGTCCGCGGCGACCTCGCCGCCCTCGTTGTCGGTGTGCCGCTGGATGACGTGGCTGAACTCGATCTGGAGCCGCCGCGGCAGGTCCAGGTGATGGTCGGCCTTCATGATGTAGGCGACGCCGCCCTTGCCGGACTGCGAGTTGACCCGGATGACCGCCTCGTAAGACCGGCCTACGTCCTTGGGGTCGATCGGCAGGTAGGGCATTGCCCAGGGCAGCTCGCTCACCGGCTTGCCCTGCTCGGCCGCCTGCAGCTCCAGGTCGTCAAACCCCTTCTTGATGGCGTCCTGGTGCGAGCCCGAGAACGAGGTGTAGACCAGGTCTCCCGCGTACGGGTGCCGCTCGTGCACGCCAATGCGCGTGCAGTACTCGGCCGTGCGGCGGATCTCGTCGATGTCGCTGAAGTCGACCATCGGGTCGATCCCCTGGCTGTACAGGTTCAGCCCGAGAGTGACCAGGTCGACGTTGCCGGACCGCTCGCCGTTGCCGAACAGGCAGCCCTCGATCCGGTCGGCGCCGGCTAGCACCGCCAGCTCGGCGTCCGCGACCGCCGTGCCGCGGTCATTGTGGGTGTGGACCGACAGCGCGATGTTCTCGCGCCTGCTCAGGTTCCGGCTCATCCACTCGATCTGGTCGGCGTAGACGTTCGGGGTGGACCGCTCGACCGTGCACGGCAGGTTGATCACGATCTCGCGTCCTGCCTCGGGCTGCCAGACGTCCATCACCGCCTCGCAGATCTCCAGCGAGAAGTCGAGCTCGGTGTCCATGAAGATCTCTGGCGAGTACTCGTAGCCGAAGTCAGTGCCAGGCAGGTAGCTCTCCGCGAACTTCATGACCGCGCGCGTGCCCTCGACAGCCACTGCCCGGCACTCCGCCCGCCCGTCCCCATCCCAGCCGAACACGACCCGGCGGAAGATCGGCGCGGTGGCGTTGTACATGTGCACGGTCGCCCGGCGCGCGCCGGCCAGGGACTGCACGGTGCGCTCGATCAGCTCCTCGCGCGCCTGGGTGAGAACCGAGATGCGGACGTCGTCGGGCACGGCACCGCTGGAGATCAGGTCGCGGATGAAGTCGAACTCGGTCTGGCTCGCGGCCGGGAAGCCGATCTCGATCTCCTTGTAGCCCATGCGCACGAGCAGGTCGAACATGACCCGCTTGCGCTCAGCGTTCATGGGGTCGATCAGGGCCTGGTTGCCGTCCCGCATGTCGGTGGCCAGCCAGCGCGGCGCGGCCGTGACCGTGCGCGAGGGCCATTGCCGGTCGGGCAGGTCTACTGGCGGGAACTGGCTGTAGCGGTAGCAGGGCATGCCGGACGGGCGCTGGAAGCTATGGGGTGGCGCCGCGGACGGGCGCCGTACATGATCTTCACTGCTCATGATGGTGCTGCTCCTTTTGCTGGGCGGGGAATTGCCGGCTGGATCGGTCGGCACAGCACAGCGCCCCGCGGCGAGGAGCCGACCGGCCTTGTTACCGGACCTCGCCGCGGCCGCGAAGAAGCAGCGCCCGCATCATGACCAGGCCACCATACAGGATCGCTAGCCTGGCGTCACAGGCGAGTCATAGACCGGGCGGCTGCTCAGCAGGCTGCTGACGTCGTCGCCGGGCTGGACGTCGCGCGGCTCGTGGCTGCCCGCCCTCAGCGTCATCGACCGGGTAGTGCGGGCGCGTGTTCCAGGACTTCCTGGCCCGGGCTGAAGGAGTTGGACAACAGCATCAGCTCAGCCATTCTGGTCTCCTCGCGCCGCTACAATTCACCCCTTATCGGTAACAGCCGGCTGGATGGGTAGCAGGCCGCAGTGGAGGATTGATGACCAGATCCGCGAAAGAGGCTCCGGACGTCGGCTTCAGTGTCGACCCGGCGGCGCTGGGAGGCGTGGCCGGGCAGCTCGGCAGCTGCTGCAGCGAACTGGAGCAGGCGGTTACCGCCTACCACAGCGACGAGTGCACCCCCGATGACCTCGCGAGCCCGGACATGGCGAAGGCGCTGACGGGCTTTGACACCGCCTGGTCTCAGGTGCTGAATGTGCTTGGCCAGGCAATGCGCGACCTAGTCGAGGCGGTCCAGAACACCGGCCATACCTACTCGGCAGCTGATGCCGCGAACAGCGCCGCCGCCGAGCGGGTCGGAGGGCAGGGCTCGTGAGCGGGTCGGCTTCTGGACAGAGCATGTCGCCCAAGGAGAAGCTTGACGAGCTGACGACGTGCCAGAACATTCTGGATTCCGCCAGCCTCATCGATCTCGCCGACATCGCGAGGATGACGTCTGCCATCGACCGGGCTCTGGCAGTCCCGCCGCCCGGCGGCTCCCCAGCGAAGATCGATGCGAGGATAGCGGCTTACAAGAAGGCCACCGAGCTTCTCAACGAGGTCACGGGTGGCCTGGGGAACGTCGCGCAGAATAGCCTTCCCACCGCCTGGAGAGGTGGCGTGGCGGAGACCGCAGCCCAGGCGGTCATGGCGCTGCAAGAGCTGGTGTACTGGGCGACGAATTGCATCAATAGCGCGGTCGCAACGGGTCCGGAAAGCTATTCAGGTTCTTTCCTGCCCTCCGCTCTGCAGGACTGGAGCCAGACGCTGCGCGCGGTGAAACCGCTCGATGAGGCGGGACGCGCGATACTCCAGAAGGCCCGCCTCGCCTTTGACTCACTCGATGCTTCGCTGCGCCGCTTGCTCCACCCGGGCGGGATCGGGGGATGGCTCGAGGAAGCCGGAAACGCAATGGACCCGGCCTGGTGGGCAGCGGAGGGCGTGGAAGCCGCGGACGAATTCAATTCGGCGATCGGTGAGGCGCGTGACGGGATCAGGCAGATGGTCTCCGCCGCAGGGCAGGTGTACTCGCATCAAACTAGTGATGTGCATAAACTTCAGAGCTCGTATCCCAACGGCAGCTGGGCCTATAACTACGGTGTCGAGCCCACTGTCGCGAGCGCTGGGCCGCTCAATGCCCTCGACATCGCGGTACTAGCCGCCCAGGTCAGCACCAGCACTAGCGTCCCTTCCCCCCAAGCGGCGAGCGATCTTTTCCGGGGGTTGAAGATCGTCAGCGGCATGTCACCGGCGCAGCAGGCGCAGTTTGAGAAGCTGCTGGCCACTGCGAAGAACCCGGCAGCTGCGGCGGCAGTCATGCAGAAAGTCGAGCAAAAGTAGCGTCTGAGGCGGAGCGGGCCAGGCGGCAGCGGGCCTGTCGCCGGCCTGGCCTGGCACGCCCTGTGCTGCGTGAAGTGAGTCTTCCGTGAAGTGAAAGTGGTCTGGCGGCCTGCGCTAGCCCGGTTCAAGGTAGAGAAGGCCACGGGCGGACCCCCAGGTCCTTCGGCATGCATGGGAAGCGCCGAGGGCCGGCCGCCCGCGAGGGCATCGCGGAGGCGCCGCGGCCGGCCGCCTTGATACCTGGAAGGGGCCCGCATGAGCATGCTCACCCGCGCGGCGGTCTGCCGTGAGCCTGGCAAGCCATGGGAGATCACCGACCTGGACCTGGATGAGCCTAAAGCCAGCGAGGTCCGGATCAAGTTCTACGCCGCCGGGCTGTGTCACTCCGATGACCACATCCAGAAGGGCGACGCGCGCATGCGCTTCCCCGTCGTCGGCGGCCACGAGGGCGCCGGGATCGTCGAAGCGGTCGGCGAGGGGGTGACCCGGGCCGCCGTCGGCGACCACGTGGTCTGCTCGTTCATTCCGGTCTGCGGCCAGTGCCGGTACTGCTCGACCGGCCGGCAGAACCTCTGCGATGCCGGGAAGAACGCCTCCACTGGCGAGTTCGCCGACGGGACCTTCCGGTTCCACCAGAACGGCGAGGATTTCGGCGGGCTGTGCGTGCTGGGAACGTTCTCCCAATATGCCGTGGTCTCTGAGTTCTCGGTGATCCCGATACCGCGGGACATACCGTTCGACGTCGCTTCGCTGGTCGCCTGCGGCGTGCCGACGGGCTGGGGCTCGGCCGTGCACGCCGCAGGGGTGCGGGCCGGGCAGACCGTCGTGATCTACGGCTCGGGCGGCGTCGGCAGCAACGCAGTCCAGGGCGCCCGGCTCGCCGGGGCGAAGAACGTGGTCGTCGTCGACCCGGTGGAGTTCAAGCGGGAGATGGCCATGGTGTTCGGGGCCACTCACACATTCGCCGCGGCCAAGGATGCGTTCGAGTTCGTCCGCGAGACCACCTGGGGCGAGCTGGCTGATCACGCGATCATCACCGTCGGCGTGCTGCACGACGAGGTCATCCACGACGCGATCCAGATCGTCGGCAAGACCGGCCAGGTGACGCTCACCGCCGTCGGCGGCGGCTGGGTGGATGAGAACCCGGGCATGCTCATCGGCTACCAGCGCAGGATCCAGGGCGCGCTCTACGGCGCCTGCAACCCGCTGCTGGACGTGCCGAGGCTGTTTGGCCTGTACCGGTCGGGCGACCTCAAGCTCGATGAGCTGATCACCCGCCGCTACCAGCTGGACGAGGTCAACCAGGGCTACCAGGACATGCTCGACGGCAAGAACATCCGCGGCGTCATCATCCACGAGCACTAGAAGGGGCCAGCATGGCCAGCATCACCACCCGCGCGGCGATCGCGCGCGGCCCGCACATCGGCTGGGAGCTGGCCGACCTGACGCTGGACGACCCGAAGGCGCACGAGGTCCGGGTGAAGTTCTACGCCGCCGGGCTGTGCCACTCCGACAACCACATCACCAAGGGCGACGCCCGGCCGCGGTTCCCGATCGTGGGCGGGCACGAAGGCGCCGGGATCGTCGAGTCAGTCGGGCCCGACGTGCGCCGGGTCAAGCCCGGGGACCGGCTGATCTGCTCCTACATACCTGCCTGCGGGGCGTGCCGGCCGTGCTCGACCGGGCACCAGAACATGTGCGTCAAGGGTCTCAACGCCGGAACCGGCATGTTCCTCGACGGCACGTTCCGGTTCCACCTGGGTGATGAGGACCTCGGCGGGTTCTGCACGCTGGGCACGTTCTCCCAGTACGCGGTGGTGTCCGAATGGGCGTGCGTGCCGCTTGTCTATGACGACATTCCCTGGGACGTGGCCAGCCTGGTCGGCTGCGGGGTTCCGACCGGCTGGGGGTCGGCCGTGCACGCGGCCGGGGTGCGCGCCGGGGACACCGTGGTCATCTTCGGCGCCGGCGGCGTGGGCAGCAACGCCGTGCAAGGCGCCAGGTACGCGGGGGCCAAGAACGTGATCGTGGTGGACCCGGTGGCGTTCAAGAGGGAAACCGCCGTCGGCGTGTTCGGCGCGACTCACGCGTTCGCCACCGCCATCCAGGCGCACGACTTTGTCGTGGACACCACCTGGGGGCAGCTCGCCGACCACGTGATCTGCACCCCGGACGCGGTCACCGAGGAGATGGTCAACGCCGCTGTGATGATGACAGGCAAGGGCGGCAAGGTCACGATCACCGCTGTCGGGCACATCAACGAGCACGCCGTGCACGTCCCGGGCGGGATGCTGATCGGCTACCAGCGGCAGATCCGCGGCGCGCTGTTCGGCGACAGCAACCCGCTCTATGACATCCCCCGGCTGCTGGGCCTGTACAAGTCCGGCGACCTCAAGCTCAACGAGCTGATCACCCGCCGGTACCAGCTCGACGAGATCAACCAGGCCTATAAGGACCTGGAACAAGGCAAGAACATCCGCGGCGTGATCATCCATGAGGAGGGTTAACCGATGACTGCCATGGTGCGGGCGGCGGTCCAGGTCGAGGCGCGCAAGATCGAGATGCGCGAGTTCCCGCGCCCGCAGACCGGCGCCGACGACGGGCTGCTGCGGATCGAGGCCAACGGCATCTGCGGCAGCGACGTCGAAACCTACCGGGGCCACCTGGGCTCGGGCAGCAGGCCCGCGTTCATACCCGGCCATGAGCCGCTCGGGATCATCGAGGAGGTCGGCGACCGGGCAGCGGAACGCTGGGGGGTGCAGCCCGGCGACCGGGTGGCGCTGGAGGTGATCGTCCCCTGCCGGTCCTGCCCCGACTGCCTGACCGGCCGGTACCAGTTCTGCCGCAACCGGAAGTACGGGCACGGCGTGACCGGCATCGACACCGAGCCGGCGCTGTGGGGCGGTATGGCCGAGTACATGTACCTGTCCCCCACCTCTGTGCTCCACAACGTGGACAAGAGTCTTCCGGTCGAGCTGGCCGCGATGTTCAACTCGGTGGGCGCGGGCGTGCGCTGGGCCTGCCATCTCGGCCAGGTGCAGCTCGGCGACACCGTGCTGGTGCTCGGCGCCGGGCAGCGCGGCATCGCCGCCGTGATCGCGTCCCGCGCTGCCGGGGCGGGCACGGTCATCATCACCGGGCTCGAGGCCGACAGGCACAAGCTCGCGCTGGCCCGCGAGTTCGGCGCCGATCACACGATCGTGGTGGACGGCGACGCTGCTGAGGACACCGTTAAGCGGGTCGAGGAGATCACTGGCGGCCAGATGGCCGACATCGTGCTGGAGCTGACCCCGCTGGCTGCCGGGCCGGTCACCGACGCCCTGCTGGCCGCCAAACGGGGCGGCCGGGTGGTGCTGGCCGGTCTCAAGGGCAACAAGGAGATACCGCTGCGGACCGATCTGATCATCAACCGCGCGCTCACCGTCCGCGGCGCCTTCGGCGTGGACGCCAGGGGCATGGACGACGCGATCGCGCTGATCGAGTCCAGGCGCTTCCCGCTGGAGAAGATGCACACCCACACATTCGCGCTGAACGACGCCGCGCTGGCGATCGAGACGCTCGGCGGCGAGGTCCCCGGCGAGCCCGCGATCCACGTCTCGGTCCACCCGGCTATCTGACCAGCCAGCCTGGAGGTTGCATGCTCGTCGACGCCCACGCCCACCTGCTCCCCCGCGACTACCCGGCCGGCGCGCCCGAGTGCTTCCCGCGGATGGAGCCGGTCGACGGCAGCACCGACCGGATGCTGATCTTCGGCCCGAGGCCGTTCCGTGCGCGTGACGTGTTCTTTGAGGCGGAGCGGCGGATCGGGGAGCAGGACGCGTCCGGCGTCGACGCTGAGGTGCTCACGCCGATGCCGCCGCTGCTGCGCTACGACCTTCCCGCTGCCGACGGGCTCGCGCTGGCCAGGTACGTCAACGAGTTCACCGCGGGGATGTGCGCGCACGACCCGGCCCGGCTGATCGGGCTCGGCATGGTGCCGCTGCAGGACCCGGACGCGTCAGCTGCCGAGCTGGCGGCTGTCGCGGAACTGGGGCTGAACGGCGTGGAGATTGCCTCCAACATCCTCGGCGTCCCGATCGGCGACGAGCGGTTCCTGCCGTTCTTCGCCGAGGCCGAGCGGCTCGGGCTGGCCGTCTTCGTGCACGCCATGCCCACCGGAGAGAGCACGCTGCCGATGGCGGCCCGGGGCACCTACGTCGTGGGGCTGGAGGGTGCAACGGCAGCCGCCTCCCTGGTGACCGGGGGCACCGCGGCCAAGTGCCCGGGGCTGCGGATCTGCTTCAGCCACGGCGCGGGCGGCTACCCGCTGATGCTGCCCCGCGCGCAGTACTTCTGGGGTGGCTCCTGGAACGAGGACCCGGTAGTGCCCGAGCGCGCGATCATGCACGACGACGGGCCATCCCCGGTCGAGTACGCCCGCCGCTTCTACTACGACTCGCTCGTCTTCGACCGCCGGGCCCTGCGGTACCTGATCGACCTGCTCGGGGCCGACCGGCTGCTGGTCGGCTCGGACTTCCCGGCGATGCCGCGCGAGGAGCCCGCGGGGCGCACCCTGCGCACCCTGGACCTGCCCCGGCAGCAGCTCGAGGACATCACCTGGAATAACGCCTTCCGCTGGCTCGGCGTCAGCCCAGCGCGCTGAAATGCGGGGAATCGCAGTGCTAATGGAAGGCGGGCTAGCAGGCGGGCCTGGGTTTTGTCTTTCGCCCGGCGGAAGCGCCGTGGACGCCAGCCACGCGCGTCACAGAAGCTGTCGCTGTTTTACACGTAAGGCCGGCTCACTGCACCGAGGTCTGCCGAGCACTG
Organism: uncultured Actinomycetota bacterium; assembly: GCA_963815375.1. Lineage (GTDB taxonomy): Bacteria > Actinomycetota > Actinomycetes > Streptosporangiales > Streptosporangiaceae > JASHPR01. Next base: position 430,969 of record CAWFGX010000004.1, read on the forward strand.
CGCCCGCCAGGCGACCCCGCGCAGCGTGGTCACCGCGAGCGTAAATGCCAATCCAAAGCTGGAGCATTCACAGCAGGAGCGTCGACGTGAGAGCAAAGACCAACCAAAGACGTAGGTTTTTCCTGTCGGCCCCGATCGTCCTGGCAGCGACCGTCGCGGTCGTCCTGGCCGGCTGCGGGTCATCGGGTACGAGCTCAAACTCGCCCACCACGTCGACGACGCCGAAGAGCGGGGGGTCGCTCACCGTTCTGGAGGGCAGCAGCTTCGCCGGTGCCTGGCCGGGGCTGGACCCGGCCACCGACACCGACGGAGCGGCGAACCAGAGCTACATGGATGCCGTCTTCGGCGAGCTGTTCGAGCTGGGGCAGGGGGGCAAGACCATTCCCGACCTGGCCACCGGATACACCGCGGCGGACGGCGGCAAGTCATGGATCATCACGCTCCGCCAGGGGGTGACGTTCACCGACGGCACCCCGTTCAACGCCCAGGCTGTCGACTTCAACTGGAAGCGGGACCTGGCCAGCAGCTGCACCTGCAAACCGACATTCCTGGCCCCGCCGACGATCACCGTCACCGGCCCGTACACGATCGAGCTCTCGCTCCCCTACGTCGACGCGCCGTTCATCAACGACCTGCAGGACGACATCTTCAACTGGATCGCGTCGCCGACGTCCCTGCAGTCCATGGGCGAGACCGCGTTCGCGCTGAAGCCAGTGGGCGCCGGGCCGTTCACCGTTGTCAGCGACTCGCCGAGCTCCTCGCTGGTGGTCCAGAAGAACCCGAACTACTGGCAGAAGGGCCTGCCCTACCTCAACACCATCACCTTCAAGCCGGTTCTCGACGACGAGACAGCGCTGAAGGACCTCGAATCCGGCTCGGGCAACGCCTACGAGGGGATGTCGACTCCGCAGCTCGCGAACTCGTTCAAGGCGAAATTCACTACGACCGTTGAGCCGTCCACCTCGCCGTACGATATCCAGCTCAACACCGCGATCGCGCCGTTCAACAACAAGCTGGCCCGCGAGGCGATCTACTACGCCACCGACACGCCACTGCTGGACCAGAAGCTGTTCGGCGACGCCTATCCGGTGACTCAGTCGTTCACCGCCCCGGCCGGGCTGTTCTACGAGCCGAAGGTGCCCGGCTACATCACCTACAACCTGGCCAAGGCCAAGGCGCTGGTGCAGCAGCTCGGCGGCATCAACATCAGCCTGAAGACCATCACCAGCCCGGTCGCCCAGACGCTGGACGAAGGCCTGGCGGAGGAATGGCAAGCCGCGGGGATGCACGTCAGCCTGCAGAACTATGACCTCACCGGCCTGATCTCCCAATTCATCGGCGGCAAGTGGCAGGCGTTCCTGCAGACGGCCGGCGCGTACGACCCCGAGGCCGGCGTCGGTGTCGCGTTCCGGTTCTCGTCCCACTCGCCGTTTACTGGCGTCAAGGACCCGCACCTCGACGCCCTGCTCGCCCAGGCGTCGGGGACAGTCGACATGGCGCAGCGGCAGACATTCAACAACGAGATCAACGCCTACATCGCCCAGAACGCCTACGGGCCGTTCCTGTTCCCGATCGCCGGGTACAACATCGCCGATCACGGCGTCGCCGGGCCCGGGCTGACCACCCCGATCCCGAGCGTGGCGGTGGCGCCGGAGATCCTGTGGCAGTCCGTCTACACCGACAACGGATGACGGGCGGATTACTGTCGAAAGATGAGCACATCGGTCCCCCTCGGGCAGTCCGAGAGCATCGCTGAGAGCATCAGCGGCACCGGCGGACCCACCGGCACCGAGCCGGGCGGCCGGTCAGGCGGCGCATACGTGCGCCGCCTGACCGGTTCGCCGGCCCTGCGCCTGGCCGGCCGGCGCATCCTCATCGCGATACCGGTGCTCCTGGGTGTGACGCTGCTGACGTTTCTCGTCGAGAACGCGCTGCCCGGTGACGCTGCAGAGGCACTTCTCGGGGCGAACGCCACCCCGGCCGAGATCCGGGCTGAGAGCATCAAGCTGCACCTGAACGAGCCGTTCTTTGTCCGTTACTGGGACTGGCTCTGGGCAGCGCTGCACGGCAACCTCGGCAACTCCCTCTACAGCGGCCAGCCCGTCTCATCGATCCTCGCCCAGCGCATCCCGGTCACCTTTGACCTCGTCATCTACGCACTGGTCCTCACGCTGGTGATCTCCATCCCGCTGGCGCTGCTGTGCGCCCGCAGGCCCGGAGGCATCATCGACCGGCTGATCATGAGTCTGTGCATGGCCGGCCTGTCCATAGCGCCGATTGTGCTGGCCCTCCTGCTGCTCCAGGTTTTCTCTGGCTACCTGAACAACCTGCTGCCGGCGCTGGCCAACGGGTCAGGCAACTCGTTGAGGGACCTGACGATGCCGGCGCTGACCCTGGCCCTGCCGCTGGCTGCCTTCTACATCAGATTCCTGCGCGCCGACCTGATCGAGCAGATGCAGTCCGAGGACTACACCGTGACCGCCCTGGCCAAGGGCCTGTCCCGGTGGCAGGTCCTCACCCGGCACGCGCTCCGGAACTCCTTCATCGGCCTGCTCACGGTCATCGCCTTGAACTTCGCCACGCTGATCGGTGTCACCGTGATCGCCGAGAGCATCTTCGGCCTGGCCGGCGTCGGCGACGAGCTGCTCCAGGCGATCCAGCACCGGGACGTCCCGCTTCTTGAAGGAATCGTGCTGGTGTTCGCGGGATTCGTCGTGATCGTCAATCTGGTCACCGACCTGCTCTACGGTGTCCTCGACCCAAGGATCCGCCATGGTCGCGCCAGTAGCTAGCCTGGTCGTCGGGATCCAGGACGCGGGCGCCGCGACCGGGCAGCGGCCGCGTGGCCGGAGCGTCCTGCGCACGCTCGAGATCACGATCCCCGGCGGGATACTGCTGGTGCTGCTGTTCTTCTGCTTCATCTGGCCGCTGGTGTACCCGGTGCCGAGCCCGACCTACGGGTCCGTGCTGAACGCGAGCCTGCCGATGTGGTCGCCTGGTCACATCTTCGGCACCACTCAGGTCGGCTACGACAACATGGCCCGGATCCTGTACGGCGGGCGGACGACGTTCGAGATAGCTGCGGCCGTGCAGGTCATAGGCCTGGTCATCGGCGGGGCGATCGGCGTGATCGCCGGCTATATCGGCGGGATCACCGAGTCGGCGGTGATGCGGCTGCTCGACGTCTTCATCGCCTTCCCCTCCCTGGTGCTGATCCTGGCGATTGTGGACAGCCTCGGCCAGAGCGAGATGCACGTGATCTGGGCGCTGTCCGTTTTCAGCATCCCTTTTACCGCGCGAGTGGCGAGAGCGGCGACGTTGCGTCTGCGCGACCAGCCCTTCGTCGTCGCCGCGCGGCTGTCGAGCGTGAAGGCCTGGCGGATTATTTCCACCCACATCGTGCCCAACGTGATGCCGCAGCTGGTCACGCTGAGCCTGCTCGGCACCGGCATCGTGATTATCATCGAGAGCGGCCTCGACTTCCTCGGCTACGGCATCCCGGATCCAGCCCCGAGCTGGGGCGGCATGATCGCCTACGGGCAGACCGTCATGTCGACGTCGCTGAGCCCCCTGCTCGTCCCGAGCCTGTTCCTGTTCGGGACTGTCGTCTGCCTGAACCTCCTGGGTGACGGCCTGCGCAACCGCTGGGGGGTGCGCTGATGGCCGGCCCGCTGGGACAGGTGGGCCGCCGCGGCGCCGAGGCCCCGATCGCGGCCCGCGACGGGACTGCTGCTGCGGTCGCGCAGCCAGGGGCACCCCTGCTCGAGGTTTCCGACCTGCAGGTGCGCTTCCGCACCCCGGGTGGTCTCGTGTACGCGGTCCAGGGAATCAGCTACACCGCCGAGCCTGGGCAGACGCTCGCGATCATCGGCGAGTCTGGTTCCGGCAAGACAGTCAGCGCCTATGCGGTGATGGGCCTGCTGCCGCGTACCGCCCAGGTTTCCGGGTCCATCCGGTTCCGGGGCGTTCAGATCGTCGGCCTCGGCGAGAAGGCGCTGCAGCAGCATCGCGGCCGCAACGCGGCCATGGTCTTCCAGAACCCGGAACGGTCCCTCAACCCGACGATGAAGGTCGGCGTCCAGATCACCGAGGCGATCCGGCAGCATCTCCCGCTCGGCCGGGAGCAGGCTCACAAGCGTGCCATCGAGCTGCTGGAGATGGTCCGCATCCCGGCGGCGGCGCGCCGCTTTCACGAGTACCCGCACCAGCTGTCGGGTGGCATGCGCCAGCGGGTGGTCATCGCGATCGCGCTGGCCTGTGAGCCGGCGCTGCTGATTGCTGACGAGGCGACGACCGCACTCGATGTGACCACGCAGGCGCAGATCATGGAGCTGCTGCTGGACCTGCAGCAGGAACTCGGAACCGCGCTCGTGATGATCAGCCACGACCTCGCCCTGGCCGCGTCCTACGCCGAGGAGATCATGGTGATGTACGCGGGGCGCGTGGTCGAGCGGACCTCGGCCAGGAACCTGTTCGGCAGTGTCAGGATGCCCTACACCCGGGCCCTGCTCGACGCGATCCCGCGGGTGGAGACGCAGCCGCATGTGCTGCTGCCGGTGATCGGCGGCAGGCCCCCGGACATGTCCGTGATCGCGGCCGGCTGCTCGTTCGCGCCGCGCTGCCCGGAGGTGCAGCAGGACTGCCTCGAGGCAGCCCCCGCGCTGGAGGAGCACGAGGCCGGCCACTGGTGGGCCTGCTGGCATCCATGCGGAGCGAGGGAGGAGGCCCGGTGAGTTCCGAGGTGCATGCCGAGGTACCGGCGCAGGCTGGCCCGCAGCCCGGGCCTGACGGGGCGCACGCGCTGCCGCCAGCAGGCGACATCCTCCTCGCGGTCCGTAACCTGGTCCAGGAGTTCGTGCTGCGCGACTACGGTGGGGTCAAGGGCGGGGTGCTGCAGGCGGTGTCGGACGTGTCGTTCGACCTGCGCGCCGGCGAGACACTCGGCATCGTGGGCGAGACTGGGTCGGGGAAGTCAACCCTGGCCCGGTCGGTGATCCAGGCCCCGCCGCCCAAGCGCGGCGCAGTGTTCTTCCAGGGCAGGAACATCGTCGGGCTGTCACGCCGGGCGCTGAAGCCAGTGCGCCGGAACATGCAGATCGTCTTCCAGGACCCGTTCACGTCCCTCGACCCCAAGTGGACTGTCTCCCGGATCGTTGAGGAACCGCTGATCGCCTACCAGGTGGGCTCCCACAGCCAGCGGCGAGCGCGGGTGAACTCCCTTCTGGACCTGGTGGGAATCGACCCGGTGCGCTACGGCTCACGGCATCCGCGGCAGCTGTCAGGCGGGCAGTGCCAGCGAGTGGCGATCGCCCGGGCGATCGTGCTTGAGCCCAAGCTGGTCCTATGCGACGAGCCGGTCTCGTCCCTGGACGTCCTCGTCCAGGCGCAGGTGCTGAACCTGTTCGAGAAACTGCGCAGCGAGCTCGGCCTGTCCTACCTCTTCATCGCCCATGACCTGGCGCTGGTCAAGCAGGTCAGCGACCGGGTGGCGGTCATGTACCTGGGGAAGCTGTGCGAGATCGGCCCGGTGTCGGCCATCTACGAGCAGCCGCTGCATCCCTACACGCTCGCGCTGCTCACGTCCGTTCCAAAGCCCGCCCCGCCGGCGACCACCACGCGCGGGCCAGGCAGCGTGATCAAGGGCGAGCTGCCCTCCCCGCTGAACCCGCCGAGCGGCTGCCGGTTCCGCACCCGCTGCCCCCGGGCCCAGGAGCGCTGCGCCGAGGAGGTGCCGGAACTGCGCGCGGTCGGCACCGACGAGCACTTCGTCGCCTGCCACTTCCCTCTGACCGACGGTTCCGGTGCGCAGCAGGCCCGGCCGGTGCCCGCAGCGAGTCTGTCAGACGTTGAATCCCAGTGCGCGCAGCTGCTCGCGGCCGTCCTCGGTGATCTTGTCGGGCCCCCACGGCGGCATCCAGACCCAGTTGATGCGGAAGTCCTCGACCAGCCCGTCCAGAGCCGAGCGCGCCTGATCCTCGATCACGTCGGTGAGCGGGCAGGCGGCGCTGGTCAGCGTCATGTCGATGGTGGCGATCCGGTCCTCGCCAACGGTCAGGCCGTAGACCAGGCCGAGGTCGACGACGTTGACCCCGAGCTCAGGATCAACGACGTCCCTGAGCGCCTCAAGCAGGTCCTCGGTGTCCGGGGTGGTCTGGAGGCTGCCCGCGTCTTCGGTCGTCATCTCTGCTCCCGTTCCCGTGTTTCCATGGCCCGTGTTTCCATGGCCCGTGTTTCCATGGCCCGAGCCGTCGCGTCTTTCCAGGCCATCCAGCCGAGCAGGGCGCACTTGACCCGGGACGGGTACCTGGACACGCCCTCGAACGCTACCGCGTCGCCGAGCAGGTCCTCGTCCGGCTCGGCCGTGCCGCGGGACTGCATCAGCTCAAGGAATGCCCCGCTGATGCTCATCGCCTCCTGCACGGTCTTGCCGGTGACCGCCTCGGTCATCATCGACGCGCTCGCCTGGCTGATCGAGCAGCCGAGCGCGTCGTACGAGACGTCGGCCACCGCTGGCTCCCCGCCTGCGTCCTTCAGCGCCACCCGCAGCGTGACCTCGTCGCCGCACAGCGGGTTCACGTGGTGCACCTCGGCGTCGTACGGCTCACGCAGCCCCTTGTTGTGCGGGTGGCGGTAATGATCCAGGATCAGCTCCTGGTACATGGATTCGACTTCCATCACACCGCCTCCCGAGAACCCCCGGTCGGGGCGAAGAACCGCTGGGCCTGGCGTACGCCGTCGGCCAGCGCGTCGACTTCGTCATGGGTGTTGTAGACATAGAACGTCGCCCGGGTGCTGGCCGACGCACCCAGCGCGCGATGCAGCGGCCAGGCGCAGTGATGGTCGGCGCGTACAGCGATGCCGAGATCGTCCAGCAGCTGGCCGACATCGTGCGGGTGCACGCCGTCGACCGTGAACGACACCGCCCCGCCCCGGTCCTGCGTGGTCAGCGGCCCCAGGATACGGACCCCGTCGAGCCGTCCGAGAGCGTCCAGCGCGTGGGCAGTCAGCGCCTCCTCATGCGCGGCCACGCTGTCCATCCCGAGGCCGTCGAGGTAGTCGCACGCTGCGGCCAGACCGGCCGCCTGGGCCGCCGGGGGCACCCCGGCCTCGAACCGCTGCGGCGGTGGCAGGAACGTGGAGCCCTCCATGCGGACCACCTCGATCATCGACCCGCCTGTGAGGAACGGCGGCATGGCTTCGAGCAGCTCACGCCTGCCCCACAGCACGCCGATCCCGCTCGGGCCGAGCATCTTGTGCGCAGAGAAGGCCAGGAAGTCGGCACCGAGATCGGCGACGTTCACGGGCCGGTGCGGGACTGACTGGGCCCCGTCGACCACCAGCAGTGCCCCGCTGGCGTGGGCCAGGTCGGCGATCTCGCGTACCGGAGGGATGGTGCCGGTGACATTGGACTGGTGCGTGACCGCTACGATCCTGGTCGCCGCGCCGATCAGGTCATCAGCGCCAGACAGGTCCAGCCGGCCCTCGGGGGTCACCCCGAACCACCGCAGCGTGGCCCCGGTGCGCTGTGTCAGCTGCTGCCACGGGACCAGGTTGGCGTGGTGCTCCATCTCAGTGACGAGCACCTCGTCGCCGGGTCCGATCCTGAACCGTTCGGCGGCCGGCCCGGCGGCGGTCGCGTTGCCCACCGAGTAGGCGACGAGGTTCAGCGCCTCGGTCGCGCTCTTTGTGAACACGATCTCACTGGGGTCGGCGCCGATGAACGCTGCTACCCGCGCCCTGGCCGCTTCGTAGGCGTCGGTAGCCTCCTCGCCGAGCAGGTGAGCGCCGCGGTGCGCCGCCGAGTTGTGGATCGTGTAGAAGTCACGCTCGGCGTCCAGCACCTGGCGCGGCTTGTGCGAGGTGGCGCCGGAGTCCAGGTAGATAAGCGGCCGGCCGCCGCGCACCGACCGCCCGAGGATCGGGAAGTCCGCGCGGATCTCGGCCACGTCGAACCCGCCCGCTGCCGCGACGGCGCTCCGTGCCTGCTCCGTGGCTGTCATGCTGCCTTCACGAACCTCTCGTAGCCCTCGGACTCCAGCGCGTCCGCCAGCTCGGCGCCGCCTTCCTCGACGATCCGGCCGCTGACGAACACGTGCACGAAGTCGGGCTGCACGTATCGCAGGATCCTGGTGTAGTGGGTGATCAGCAGCATGCCGTGGCCCGGCTGCGCTCGGTAGGCATTAATACCCTCGGAGACGATCTTCAGCGCGTCGATGTCAAGCCCGGAGTCGGTCTCGTCCAGGATCGCGATCTTCGGGCTCAGCAGCTGCAGCTGCAGGATCTCGTGCCGCTTCTTCTCGCCGCCGGAGAAGCCCTCGTTCAGGTTCCGCTCGGCGAAGTCCGGATCGATCGACAGCGCGTCCATCGCCGCTCTGAGTTCCTTGACGAACGTCCGCAGCTTGGGCGCCTCGCCGCGGACCGCTGTGACCGCCGTGCGCAGGAAATTCGACACCGTGACGCCAGGCACCTCGACCGGGTACTGCATGGCGAGGAACAGGCCCGCCCTGGCCCGTGCGTCCACGCTCATTGTCAGGACGTCCGCGCCGTCCAGCGTGACCGATCCCTGTGTTACCTGGTACTTCGGGTGACCGGCGATCGCGTAGGCCAGCGTGGACTTGCCAGAGCCGTTCGGGCCCATGATCGCGTGTGTCTGCCCGGCCGCGACGGTCAGGTCAACCCCTCGCAGGATCTCCCTGCCGGCGCCGGACGCTTCCGCCACGCTGACGTGCAGGTCGCGAATCTCGAGTGTGGACATCATCTCTCCTGATTGCTGGCGGCCGGCAGCGCGACGTAGACGTCGTCACCCTGGGTCCGCACAGGGTAAGTGGGTACCGGCTTGGTCGCCGGAGGCCCGGTTGGCTCCCCGGTGCGCAGGTCGAAGCAGGAGCCGTGAAGCCAGCACTCCACCGTGTGGTCATAGATCTCGCCTTCGGACAGCGGGACCTCCTCGTGCGAGCAGACATCGTGCAGCGCGAAGAGTTCCCCGCCGGTGCGAACGATCGCGACCGGCGTGCCGTCCACCTCCACCCCGATCGCGCCTTCTTCGGGCACGTCCGCGACGGCGCACGCCCACAGGTACTGGGTCATGAGAGCTCTGCCTCGATCGCGCTGCTAACCCGGTCGCGCAGCTCGGGCACCTCGATCCGGGCGATGAGCTGGCCGAAGAACCCCTTGATCACGAGCCGGCGCGCGTCGGCGAACGGGATCCCGCGGGCCATCAGGTAGAACAGGTGCTCATCCTCCAGCCGGCCGCTGGCACTCGCGTGCCCAGCCCCGACCACTTCGCCGGTGAGGATCTCGAGGTTCGGCACCGAGTCGACCCGGGTCCCGTCGGTCAGCCCCAGGTTCCGGTTGTACTCGTAGGTGTCCGTTCCGGTCGCCTCGGGCCGGATGATCACGTCCCCGATCCACACGGCGTGGGCGTCCTGGCCCTGGAGCGCGCCTTTGTAGCTGACCCTGCTGCGGCAGTTGCGCTCCGCGTGATCCACGAACAGCCGGTGTTCCAGGTGCTGCCCCGCGTCGGCGAAGTACAGCCCCCTTAGCTCCGCGTCCCCGCCAGGCCCGCCATACCGGACCGACGGCGCCAGCCGCACCACGCTCCCCCCCAGCGTCACCGCGGTATGGGAGAGCGTCGCGTCCTTACCTAGCCGCGCATAGTGATGCGACAAGTGCACTGTGTCCTCGGCCCACTCCTGCAGCGACACCACAGCCAGCGAAGCCCCGTCCCCCACCACAATCTCGACGTTGTCCGCATACGTAGCCGACCCCGAGTGATCCAGCACCACCACACCCCGGCTGAACGCCTGAGCCTCTATCAGCAGGTGGCCGAACGCCGCCCCCTCAGCGCTCTCCCCGCGCACGTGCACCCACGTCGGCTCGCTGGTCTCCACTCCCGACGGCACGGTGACGATCGTCGCCTCATCGACCGCCGCGAACGCTCTTGCGCTGACCCTGTCGGCGGGTACAAAGGCGTGGCCGAGCCGCGGGTCACCGCGTTCGGTCTTCTCAGCGGAGACCCCCGGCCCGGCCACGGCCTGCACATGCACTTTCCCCGGAGCAAGTGCCGCATCACCGTGCAGCCCCCGCAGCCGCCGCAAAGGTGTGAACCGCCACTCCTCTTCCCGCCCCGAAGGCACCGGGAAGTCGGCCACATCGAACGACTGCCGTTCGTGCAGCCTGGAGACGGGGGCGCCGGATTCGACAGCCCCCTGGAGGCCTGCCATTAGCCGACTGCCCCTTCCATCTGCAGCTCGATGAGCCGGTTCAGCTCAAGCGCGTACTCCATCGGCAGCTCGCGTGCGATCGGCTCGACGAACCCGCGGACGATCGTCGCCATGGCCTCGTCCTCGGTCATGCCGCGGCTCATCAGGTAGAAAAGCTGGTCCTCGGAGATCTTCGACACGGTCGCCTCGTGGCCCATCTCCACGTCGTCCTCGCGGACGTCCACGTAGGGATAAGTGTCGGAGCGGCTGACGGTGTCCACGAGCAGCGCGTCGCACTTCACGGTCGACTTGGCGTGAGAGGAGCCCTCCTGCACCTGGACCAGGCCCCGGTAAGAGGTCCGGCCGCCGGCCCTGGCCACCGACTTCGAGACGATCTGGGACGAGGTGTTCGGGGCGCAGTGCACCATCTTCGCGCCAGCGTCCTGGTGCTGGCCCGGGCCGGCAAACGCGACCGACAGCGTCTCGCCCCGGGCGTGCTCGCCCATCAGGTAGACCGCCGGGTACTTCATCGTGACCTTGGATCCGATGTTCCCGTCGATCCATTCCATGGTCGCGCCCTGCTGCGCCACTGCCCGCTTGGTGACCAGGTTGTATACGTTGCCGGACCAGTTCTGGATCGTCGTGTACCGGCAGCGGGCGTCCTTCTTCACGATGATCTCGACGACCGCCGAGTGCAGTGAGTCGGACGAGTAGATCGGGGCGGTGCATCCCTCGACGTAGTGGACAGATGCCCCTTCATCGACGATGATCAGGGTCCGCTCGAACTGGCCCATGTTCTCGGTGTTGATCCGGAAGTAGGCCTGCAGCGGGATGTCTACGTGCACGCCCTTCGGCACGTAGATGAACGACCCGCCGCTCCACACCGCGGTGTTCAGCGAGGCGAACTTGTTGTCACCAACCGGGATGACCGAGGCGAAATACTCCCGGAACAGATCCGGGTGCTCCTTCAGGCCCGTGTCGGTGTCCAGGAAGATGACGCCCTTCTCCTCCAGGTCCTCGCGGATCTTGTGGTACACCACCTCAGACTCGTACTGGGCGGCCACGCCGGCGATGAGGCGCTGCTTTTCGGCCTCGGGGATGCCGAGCCGGTCGTAGGTGCTCTTGATGTCGGCGGGCAGCTCATCCCAGCTGGCCGCCTGCTTCTCGGTGGAGCGGACGAAGTACTTGATCTTTTCGAAGTCGATGCCGGACAGGTCAGAGCCCCAGGTCGGCAGCGGCTTGCGGTGGAAGTTCTTCAGGCCCTTCAGCCGCAGGTCCAGCATCCACTCCGGCTCGTTCTTCTTGGCTGAGATGTCGCGGACGACCTCCTCGTTCAGGCCGCGGCGCGCGGACGCGCCGGCCACGTCGGAGTCGGCCCAGCCAAACTTGTAACGCTCCAGCCCCTCAAGCTCGGGGCGTGCGGTGGTGGTCATGCGGAGATGCCTCCGGACTGTGTGATGGTGGCGTTGCTGCCGGTCTCGCTCGTATGCGGGTGCGTGAGCGAGGGTGCAGTGATGTGCGTTGTGCAGATTCCGTCGCCGCGGGAGATCGTAGCCAGGCGCTGCACCGCCGTGCCGAGCAGGCGGCCGAACGCCTCTGTCTCCGCCTCGCACAGCTGCGGGAACTCGGCTGCCACGTGCGCGACCGGGCAGTGGTGCTGGCACAGCTGCTCACCGGCCACTGGCGCGACACTGGCGGATGCGGCGTAGCCGTCCGCCGACAGCGCCTCGGCCAGTGCCTGCACCCGCATGTCAGCGGGCGCTGCGTCGACTACAGGGCGATACCTGCCCTCCAGGTCGGCGATCTTGCGGTGCGCGAAGTCGGCCACCGCGGCCGGCCCAGCCCGCTCCGCGAGGAAGCGCAGCGCGCTGGCGGCCAAATCGTCGTAGGCGTGCTCGAACGCGCTCCGCCCGGCGTCGGTGATCGCGAACAGCCTCGCCGGACGGCCCCGGCTCCGGCTGCCGTAGCAGCGGTCCTCCCGTACCTCGATCATCCGGTCGGCCAGCAGGTTGTCCAGGTGACGGCGGACCGCCGCTGGAGTCAGCCCGAGCCTGGCGCTCAGTCCGGCCGCAGTGAGCGGACCGTTCTCCAGGATCAGTCGGGCGATCCTGGCGCGGGTGCGCCCCTCGGTGCCCGGGCTGCCGGTGCCCGCGGGCCCCGCCGTAGGCTGAGGCTGGGCAGCAGCTGACGCAGCCGCGGCCGGTGCCCCGGCCACCGCCTCGCGCAGCTCTGCGTTTTCCACGTCTCAGTCTCCCAGTCTCACTGTTTTGACAACATCATTGTGCCGTAAATGCTTCCGCGCCTGCAACCGACCCCCCCTGCAACGCCCCGCCACCGGGGATCACCCGGTTTGCCTGCCCGGTCCGGGCAGTGATATGCCCGTTATTGAGATGAGCACGCGCTTGCAGGACGTGGCGGGTACCGCACGGCGGATGTGGACGTTGTTCGAGCCGCTTCACGCGGTGATCTACTTCTCGGCCGAAGGCCGCTCCGCGTTCGAGGAAGCGGGTCTGCGCGGATTCTGGCGTGGCTACTTCGCCGGCCGCGCCGCACCGCTGGGCCCAGTCGGCGCGGCACCGGTGACGGCATCGTTCTTCAACTTCGCCCCGGCAATGGTCGGGCGGGCGCTGCCAGGGGTGTGGCAGCTGATCAGCCCGGCCGACGCGCTCGCCGTGCGGGCGTCGGGCGCGGTCGGGGCCCTGCACAGGCTGACCAGCGACGCCGCGTCCGGCGTCGCATCTGCAGACATCGGCGCAGCGGCCGACATGCTGATGAAGGCTGCCGACGGCATCGACTGCTCCGGGCGGGTGCTGGCCGCGGCCAATGCGGCGCTGCCGGTGCCCGCCGAGCCGCTGGCGCGGCTGTGGCACGCGGCTACGTTGCTACGCGAGCACCGCGGGGAAGGGCACTTCGCCGCTCTGGTTGCCGCTGGCATCGACGGGTGCGAGTCCATCGTGCTGCGGGCCGGCCAGGACATGGACCGGGCGCAGCTGCAGCCGCTGCGGGGCTGGACCGACGAGGAGTGGGTCGCCGCGGCGGCGCGGCTCGCCGGGCGGGGCTGGCTGGACTCGGCTGGCCGGATCACGCCCGGGGGAGCTGACGTGCGCCGCGCTGTCGAGGCAGCCACTGACCGGGCTGCCGCGCGGCCCTGGGCGCGGCTGGGCCCAGCAGCTGCCGAGGAGCTCGCTGCGCTGCTGGCGCCGGCCGCGCGGGCCTGCGCTGCCGAGCAGCCGGCCCGGAGCCCAACTGGCGTGCCCCAGCCGGCGGCGGGCACGCCGCAGGCCTGACCGGAGGGACGGATCGTGCATACGGCACATGACCCGCGGGCAGTGGCGCCCGCCGCCGCGCCTCAGGCGTTGCTGGCCAGGCTCTCCGATCCGCACGTGCTGCCCGACCCCTACCCGGTGCTGGCCGGGCTCCGCCAGGCGTCCCCGTTCGCTGCGATGGGCGGTGCCCTGGTGGTGGCGGGCAGGCACCGGGACTGCTCCGCGGTGCTGCGTGACCCGCGGGCCAGCAGCCAGCGGAACAGGTCGCTGCTGTCGGCGCGGGACCGGCAGCGTCCCCGGTCGTTCCTGTCCATGGACCCGCCGGACCACACCCGGCTGCGCAGGCTCGTGTCGAAGGCGTTCACGCCCCGGGTCATCGCCAGGCTGGAGCCCCGCATCCGCGATCTGACCGGCCAGCTGCTTGCCGGGGCGACGTCGGACGGGCGGCGGGAACTCGACATCGTCAGCACGCTCGCCTACCCGCTGCCGGTGCAGATCATCTCCGAGCTTCTCGGGGTCCCGCCGGCTGACCGGTCCCGGTTCGCGGGCTGGTCGGCCGCCCTGGTGCACTCGCTGCAGCCGAGCTTCGGCGTGCCTGACACCGCCGCCGACGCCGCGGCCGAGCAGGCCAGGACCGAGTTCGCCGGCTACTTCCGGGAGCTGATCTCCGACCGCCGGGCCAGCCCGGCCGGCGACCTGCTGTCCGATCTCATCAGGGCCGAGCACGAGGGCCAGCGCCTCAGCGAGCCTGAGCTCATCGGCACCTGCGTGCTGCTCCTCGTGGCCGGCCATGAGACCACGGTGGGGCTGATCTCCAACACGATCCTGGCGCTGCTGCGCCACCCGGACCAGCTCGCCGCTGTCCGTGAAGACCCGGGACTGGCCGGGAACGCCGTCGAGGAGACCCTGCGCTACGACGCTCCTGTCCAGCTCACCGGCCGCGTGGCGAGCGGCGGCATGCAGGTCGGCGGTATGCCAGTGGCAGACGGCGCAGTGATCATGCTCCTGCTGGCCGCGACCGGGCGCGACCCGGACGTCTACGCCGACCCAGACCGCTTCGACATCCAGCGCGGTGCCGCAAACCACGGGGCCAGCGGCCACCTTGCCTTTGCCGGCGGGCCGCACTTCTGCCTCGGCGCGCCGCTGGCCCGGCTGGAGGCGACAGTCGCGGTGCAGGCGTTCGCGACCAGGCTCACCGCCCCGCAGCTCGACCCGGCCGGCCTTACCTACAAGCCCAATCTCAACCTGCGCGGGCCGCGGCGGCTCGTCGTCCGGTTCGCCTCACGAGGCTAGAGTCACTCCTGATTCGTGTTCTCCGGGAAATGGCAGGCTGCCTGGTGCCCCGGAGCCAGCTCAGCGAGCGGGGGCTCCTCGGTGCGGCAGATGTCCTGCGCCTTCCAGCACCGGGTGTGAAAACGGCACGCCGCTGGCGGATTAAGCGGACTGGGCACGTCACCACTCAGCATGATGCGCTGCCGGCGCGCCCGCGCCCCGCTCTCGGTGCGGACCGGCTCGGGGACCGGGACCGCCGACATCAGCGCGACCGTGTAGGGGTGCCGCGGCCGCGCGTAGAGCTGATCCCGCGGCGCCACCTCGACGAGCTTGCCGAGGTACATCACCGCCACCCAGTCGCTGATGTGGCGGACCACTGACAGATCGTGCGCGATCACTACATAAGTAAGGCCCAGCTCGTCCTGCAGGTCCTCCAGCAGGTTGACGACCTGCGCCTGGATCGATACATCCAGCGCGGAGACGGGCTCGTCGGCGACGATCAGCTTGGGCCGCAGCGCGAGCGTGCGGGCAATGCCGATGCGCTGCCGCTGCCCGCCGGAGAACTCGTGCGGGTAGCGGTTGTAGTGCTCCGGGTTGAGCCCGACGAGTTCCAGCAGCTCCTGCACGGTCGCCTTGATGCCCTTGTCCGTGCGGACCCGCTGCAGCCGCAGCGGGGCACCGACGATCCCGCCGATGGTATGCCGTGGGTTCAGCGACGAGTACGGGTCCTGGAAGATCATCTGAACGTCGCGGCGGATCGGGCGCATCGTGCCGGCCGAAAGGTGGGTGATGTCGCGCCCATCGAACAGGATCTGCCCGCCCGTGGGCTCCAGCAGCCTGTTCAGCAGGCGCCCGGTGGTGGTCTTGCCGCAGCCGGACTCCCCGACCAGGCCGAGGGTCTCGCCGGAGCGGACCGAGAACGTGATCCCGTCGACCGCCTTGACCGTGCCGACCCGGCTGCGGAAAACCACGCCCCGGCTGACTGGGAAGTGCTTGACCAGGTCGGTCACCTGCAGCAGGGAACCGTCGGGCTCGGCCGGGAAGCTGACCGGTCCTGGCTCTGTCAGTGAGGTGTCCGGCGGGGTGCTCACGCTGTCTCCCGGGTCCTGGTGTCACCCGTGGCCGCGGTGCCATGCAGCTCGCGGCGCTGATCGGCGGTCAGGTGACAGGCGACGAGGTGGCCGGGGCCGACTTCGCGCAGCAGCGGCACGTCGGTCTCGCTGCGCCCGCCGGTCCGCTGGGCGTAGCTGCACCGTGGGTGGAACGCGCAGCCGGCCGGCACGTTGATCAGACTCGGCGGGGTTCCGGCGATCGGCTTCAGCCGCTCGGTGCGCTCCTCGTCCAGCCGCAGCATGGAATTGAGCAGGCCCCAGGTGTAGGGATGTCCCGGGCGGCCGAAGATGTCCTCGGCGGTTCCGTACTCGGCGGCCCTCCCCGCGTACATGACCAGGATGTCGTCGGACAGCTCGGCAACCACGCCCAAGTCGTGCGTGATTATGATGACCGCCGAGCCATACTCCTGCTGCAGGTCCGAGATCAGGTCGAGGATCTGGGCCTGGACCGTGACATCGAGCGCGGTGGTCGGCTCGTCCGCGATCAGCAGCTCGGGATCGCAGCACAGCGCCATGGCGATCATGACGCGCTGGCGCATGCCCCCGGAGAACTGGTGCGGGTAGTCGTCGACCCGGCGTGCGGCCTGCGGGATGCCCACCCGGTCCAGCATCTCGATGGCCCGCTGCCGCGCTGCCCGCCTGCTCACCTTGTTGTGGACCAGGAAGGCCTCGGCGATCTGCGCGCCGACCGTGAAGTACGGATGCAGCGCCGACAGCGGGTCCTGGAAGATCATGGCCATCTTGCTGCCGCGCAGCTGGCGCACCCGCGCCGGCTGCGCGGCGACCAGGTCCTCGCCGTCGAGCCAGATCTGCCCGCTGATCTGGGTACCGCCGCCGTGGTGCAGGCCCATGATGCCGAGGCTGGTGACGCTCTTGCCTGACCCTGACTCCCCCACGATGCCCAGCGTCTGGCCGCGCTTCAGGTCGAAAGAGAGACCGTCCACAGCCTTCACCAGGCCGTCGTCGGTCGGGAAGTGGATGTGCAGGTCCCGGACCTCGAGCATGGCCCCGGTCGCCGGGCCGCTGATGCCGGCCGACATCAGCCCCGCACCCTCGGGTCGATCACCGCGTACAGAATGTCAACGAGCATGTTCGCGATCACGATGAAGAACGAGGCCAGCATCACCACGCCCATGATCTCGGGGAAATCCTGGCCCTGGACAGCCTCGATCGTGAACAGTCCCAGGCCATGCAGTGAGAACGTCACTTCGGTCAGGATCGCCCCGCCGATCAGCAGGCCGAGGTCCATGCCGAAGATCGTGATGACCGGCGTCAGCACCGCCCGCAGGGCGTGTTTGAGGACCACCGTGTGCTCCGGCAGGCCCTTGGCCCGGGCGGTGCGGATGTAGTCCTCGCTCATCGTCTCCAGCATGCCGGTGCGGGTCAGCCTCGCATACAGCGCGGCATAGAGAAAGGCCAGCGTGATCCACGGCAGCACCAGGTTCTTGGCCCACAGCAGCGGGTTCTGAGTGATCCCGACGAACTGCACGTTCGGGAAGATTGGCCACTTGTAGCTGAACAGCTCCAGCGCGATCAGGCCGGTGAAGAAGATCGGCAGTGACACGCCAGCGAGCGCGGTGCCCATGGAGAGCCGGTCGAGGAGGGTGCCGCGCTTCAGCGCCGAGATCACGCCGATCGCGACACCGCCCAGAAGCCAGAGCACGGCAGCGCCGATGGCCAGCGACGCCGTCACCGGGATGTCGCTGACCATCTGGGGCCAGACCGGCTGCTGGCTCTTGAACGAATAGCCGAAACACGGCGGCGGGCAGTACACGGTGTTCGGGCCGGCGTTGTAGTGCTCACCGACCACGATCGCCGACAGGTAGTGCCAGTACTGCAGGTAGATCGGCTGGTTCAGGCCCAGCTGCTGCTCGACCTGCAGCACCGCCGAGCGGGTGGGGTTGCGCCCCACATACTGGGTGGCCAGGCCGTACGTGGTCTGGCCACCCAGCTTGGGCAGCAGGAAGAAGATGGCGAACACGGCCATGCTGACGATGATCAGCAGCACCACCGTCGCCAGCAGGCGGCGGATGATAAAAGTGATCACAGCGCGCTGTCGCCTGCCTTCGCCTTCTCGCCTCTGCTACAGGTCATGCCGGCCGGAGCTATGACTTCGTGCCGAGTACTCCGTAGTTGTACATCCCGTAGTAGTCCTGCACGTAGACGTTGCTGAGCGCTGGACTGCGGTACAGCAGTGCCTTGTTGTAGGTGGCCGGCAGCATCACAGCGTCCTTCATTACATCCATGTCGATCTGCTCGGAGTCTGTGATCCGCTGGGACTGGCTCGAGGTCGCCTCCATCGCGGTGAACAGCTGGTCCACGGCCGGATCGCTGAGTTCGGAGATGTTGGCGTTCCCGGCCGGGACGATCGCCTTGGAGTTGAACAGCGCCCAGCCCCAGCCGTACGCGTCCGGCCAGTCCGGTCCCCAGCCGCCGGCCAGGATCCCCAGGTCGTGGCTGTGCACGTAGGCAGGAACACCCGCGAAGGTGCCGTAGTAGCTGGCCGCGGGGTAGCCCTTGAGCGTGGTCTTGATGCCCACCTGCGACAGCGCCGCCTGCAGCGCCTGCGCCGAAGCCGCCTCGCGCGGCCGGTCGCTCCGGTAGGCGATGCTGGTCGTGAAGCCACTGGGCTGGCCGCACAGCTTCAGCTGCTCCCGGGCCGCTGACAGGTCGCCGTTGGGCTGGCTCAGCGCGTTGTACAGGTCGAACTTGGAGTAGCCCGAGACCGTGGGCGGGATCGCCGTGGACGCGATCGATCCGCCGTACGGGCCGCCGTAGGCGGTCTGCAGCGTGTTCTTGTTCGCCGCGTATTCCACCGCTTCCCGGCAGTGCACGTTGTTCATCGGCGCCACCTGCGTGTTGAGGTAGAAGAACCACATGAACCCGGTCACCGGGTCATCGGAGCTGGCCTTCAGCGTGGACGACGAGAGGATCCGGGCCCGGGCCGCCGCCTGCACGCCGCTGCCGGCCTGATCCATCTGGATGTCGCCAGACAGCAGCCGGTTGTCGATGTCGTTGGCGTTGACGTTGAGGTTCACGATGACCTTGCTGGCCAGCTGGCTGACCTGCGGGTCCCAGGACGGCTTCCACTCCGGGTTCGGCACCAGCGTGTACTGCTTGTTCAGCTGGAAGCTCGCGAACTTGTACGGCCCGGTGGACAGCGGGTGATCCTGATAGTTAACGCCGCTGTCCTTGTCCGGCGGCACCGGGGCGGTCTGCGGGAACGCCACCACGTAGTTAAAGTCCGCGAACGGCTGGTTGAGGTGGAACACGATCGTCAGCGGATCCGGTGTGTCGACTGCGGTCAGGCCCATGAGGTTCTTGGAGCGGTCCTTGAACGGGCCCGGGTAAGTCGCCGCGTTCCCGGCGAGCAGCGTTGCGAAGTAGCTCGGCCCGTTCGGCAGCACGGTCCGGTCGAACGTCCGCTCGACCGCGTACTTGACGTCTTCCGACGTGACCGGGGTCCCGTCCTCGAACTTCACGCCGGACTTGAGGTGATACGTCCAGGTCTGCTCATTGTCGCTGGCCTGGCCGAGGCTGGTCGCCAGGCCCGGGACGACGGCCAGCCCACAAGACCCCGGGCAGGACTTGTAGGTCGTCAGCGGGGTGGCGTACAGCCGGGTGAAGTTCAGGTTGAATGCGTAGTAGGTGTTGCCAGCGTCGGTCGAGTCCGGGCCGCTGCTGTTGTCGAAGGTGATCGTGCCGCCCTTCTGGGTCGAGCTGTTGACCACCGTGTTCAGGCTCGCGTTGTAGCCGGCCGATGACGAGCCGCCCGTCCCGCTGCCGCTCCCGCAGGCCGCGAGGACGAGGGAACCGGCGGCACCCAGGGCCACCACCGCGCTCCAGCGTCTTCTTAAGGTTCTCATGTGCTGCCTCCCGTTTCTGTGTGCCGGTGATCAGCGGCTTCTCGGGTCCAGCGCGTCGCGCAGACCGTCGCCGAACAGGTTGAAAGCCAGGACAGTGATGAAGATCGCCACGCCGGGAATGATCATGTACATCGGGTCCACGTAGTAAAAGCCCTGGGACACTGCGTTGGAGAGCATCTGGCCCCAGCTCGGCGTCGGCGGCACGAGCCCCACCCCGAGATAGTCGAGTGCCGCCTCGAACAAGATGTTGGTGGGGATGAGCAGCGTGGAGTAGACCAGGATCGGGCCGACCAGGTTCGGCAGCAGCTCGCGGAACAGGATGTAGGGGCCGCGGGCGCCCATGCTCCTGGCCGCGTCGACAAACTCCCGCTCCCGCAGCGACAAGGTCTGGCCGCGGATGATGCGGCCCATGTACGGCCAGGCGAAGAACCCGATAATGAAGATCAGCAGCACGACCCGCAGCGTGTTGCCGCTCAGCCCGAATGCAGAGCCAGGAATGACGCCGACGAGCGCGATCGCGAATACAAGGAGCGGGAACGCCAGGAAGATGTCCATCAGCCTGGCTATTAGGGAATCCACCCAGCCGCCGAAATAGCCTGCGATCAGGCCCATGACGACGCCAATCACCACGGCAAGCACGGTGGCCAGGAACCCGATCAGCAGGGAGTACCTGGCGCCGATGACGACGCGGGACAGCATGTCCCGCCCGGTCTGAGGCTCGACGCCAAGCGGGTGCGCCAGGCTGATGCCGCCAAACGGCCCGTTTGGCCTGCTGAACGTGGAGTTGATGAGGCTGGGATGGTAGGTGTCAGGGTTCTGCACGAACAACTGGCCGGCAACCGCCACGAGGACGAGCAGGACGACGACTATGCCCCCCGCTATCGCGACCTTGTCCCGGCGCAGTCGCATCCACGCGATCTGGCTGAGCGAGCGCCCCTCGATCGCCTTGGCGCCGACTCCGGCCAGTATCCGCTCTGGCGCTGCCTCCGGCGTGGAGGGCGAGAGCTCAAGCGGCGCAGTCATGCAGTCTCCGGTCAGCCTGTCGGGCGCACGCTCTCCGGCCAGCGGCCGGCCCACGCGCACGGCACCCCGTTACCCCGTTCCGTACGTTCTCTTGGGAGGGTCTATCAGGAACGTTTTTTTCGCCAGTCCAGACCGTTAGTCGTGGCGTTATTGTGACCGAAATTGATGCAATCGCGATATCGCGGCCGGAGGTGCCGGCCCCGGCTAGACCAGACCTAAACCAGGGATAGACGGGGCCTAGACATCGGCCGGCGCGGGCCCGGCGGCCGGCTCGCCGGCATTCAGCGGATGGTGGCAGGCGGCCACATGACCCTGGCTGCCGTGTGGCTTCAGCTCAGGCTCCTGCTGCGAGCAGATCTCGGTGGCATACCGGCAGCGCGGGTGGAACCGGCACCCGGACGGCGGCGACACCGGGCTCGGCACGTCGCCCTCCAGCACGATCTGCCGGCGCTCTGCGGACAGGTCCGGGTCGGGGACGGGGACCGCGGACAGCAGGGCCTCGGTGTAGGGGTGGACTGGCCGCTGGTACAGCTCCTCGGCCGGCGAGACCTCGACGATCTTCCCCAGGTACATGACCGCGATCCGGTCTGAGACGTGCCGGACCACACCAAGGTCGTGGGCGATGAACACGTAGGTCAGCGAAAGGTCATCCTGCAGGTCGTCCAGCAGGTTGATCACCTGCGCCCGGATCGAGACGTCCAGGGCGGACACCGGCTCGTCGGCGATGATCAGCTTGGGGTGCAGCGCGATCGCCCGGGCCACCCCGATCCGCTGCCGCTGGCCGCCGGAGAACTCGTGCGGGTACCGGTTGATGTGCTCCGGCGAGAGGCCGACGAGCTCGAGCAGGTCCTGCACCCGCTTCCTGATCTTCGAACGGTCCCCGTAGCGGTGGATCCGCAGCGGGTCGGAGATGATCGTTCCCACCCGCTTGCGCGGGTTGAGCGAGGCGTAGGGGTCCTGGAACACCATCTGGAGCTCACGGCGCACCGGCCGCAGCCGGCGGCGGGACAGCCGGGAGATGTCCTGACCCTCGAACGTGATCGTGCCGCCGGTCAGGTCGTAGAGCCTGGCTATGCACCGCGCGAGGGTCGACTTGCCGCACCCGGACTCACCGACCAGCCCCAGCGTCTCCCCGGCGCGCACCTCCAGGCTGACGTCGTCGACGGCGTGCACCCGGGCCACCTCACGCTGCAGCAGGCCCTTCCGGATCGGGAAGTACTTCTTGATGTGCTCCGCCCTGATGAGCAGCTCGCCATCCGAGGTCGCAGTCACCGGGGCTCCTCGGTCAGCTCGGGCTCCGCGTCGGGGCGGAACGAGTTCTCGCGCCAGGCCTTCTTGTGCTCGGGGTCGAGGTGGCAGGCGTCCAGGTGACCGTCGCCGGCCCGGCTGGCGAGCAGCGGGACCTCGTCGCACCGGCCGAACCGGTACGGGCAGCGGGGTCCGAACGCGCACCCCTGGGGAAGCCTGAGCAGCGACGGCGGCAGCCCCTTGATGGTTGGCAGCCGCACCGGCCGCGGCCGGTCCAGCCTGGCGATGGAGCCGAGCAGGCCCCAGGTGTAGGGGTGCTGCGGGTCGTAGAAAACTCTGCGCAGGCTGCCCTGCTCGACCACCCGGCCGGCATACATCACCGCCACCCGGTCCGCGATATCCGCCACCACGCCCATGTCGTGCGTAATCAGGACCACGGCGGTGCCGAAGTCATCCCTGAGCTTGCGGATCAGCGCGAGGATCTGCGCCTGGATCGTCACGTCCAGCGCTGTCGTGGGCTCGTCGGCGATGAGCAGGTCCGGGTTGCAGGAGATCGCCATCGCGATCATCACCCGCTGGCGCATGCCGCCAGAGAACTGGTGCGGGAAGTCGTCCACCCTCTCATGCGGATGCGGGATGCCGACGGCGCGAAGCAGGTCGACTGCCCGGCTGTGCGCCGCCTGGCGGGAGATGTTCTCGTGCGCCCGGATCTGCTCCGCGATCTGCCATCCCACCCGGTAGACGGGGTTGAGCGAGGTCATAGGGTCCTGGAAGATCATGGAGATCCCGGCGCCGCGGATGCCGCGGATCTGGTCCTGGCTCAGCGTCATCAGATCCCGGCCGCGGTAGATCACCTGGCCCTCGAACCGCGCGTTCGGGTCGTCGATCAGGCGCATCAGCGACATCATCGTCACGCTCTTGCCCGAGCCAGACTCCCCCACGACTCCGAGCGTCTCGCCCTCAGCCACGCTCAGCGACACGCCGTCCACGGCCTGGACCAGCCCGTCCTCCGTGCGGAAGGACACCTTGAGGTCGCGCACCTCCAGCAGCGGCTCGGCCATCAGGTGGGCCGCACCCTCGGGTCCAGCCAGGCGTAGGCGACGTCGACGACGGCGTTGGCCAGCACGATGAAGAACGCGCCGAACACAACCGTGGCCATGATCGTCGGCAGGTCGAGGCTGGTCAGCGCCTGGTAGGTAAGGAACCCGATGCCGTGGATGCCGAAGACCACCTCGGTCAGCAATGCGCCGCCAGCGACCAGCGCGCCGAAGTCGAGGCCGAACAGGCTCACGAACGTGATCAGAGAGTTGCGGAGTACATGACGGATAACCACCCGGCGCTCGGTCAGGCCCTTGGCCCGGGCGGTGCGCACGTAGTCCTCGCTCTGGATCTCGATCACGTTGGCCCGCAGCACGCGCGCGTAGAGGCCGATGTACAGGATCGACAGCGTGATCCACGGGATGATCAGCCCTTTGAACCACAGCACCGGGCTGGTCGTGAGCGACGTGTACCCCAGCGGCGGCACCCAGCTGAACAGGAACGTGCTGTGCAGGGTCCCCTGGGTGATCAGGTTGGCCACGGTCCCGGCCCAGAAGACGGGCATGGACACGCCGATCAGCGCCAGGATCATCAGGATGGGATCGAAAACGGTCCGCCGCAGCAGCGCGGCCCCGACCCCCATCGCTATAGAGAGCACCACCCAGATGATCGCGGCCCCGAACACCAGCGAAAGGGTGGCCGGCGCGGCCGCGCCGATCTCAGGTATCACCAGCAGACCCTGGTTGGAGTAGGACACGAGGTTCCGGTTGACGAAGAGATGCTTCATCATCAGCGCGTACTGGACCGGCAGCGGCCGGTTGAGCCCGAACTGCGCCCGGATCTCGGCCAGGACCTTAGGGCTGGGATTGCGGCCGGCCAGGGCCCTGGCCGGGTCGATGCCCGGGGTCTTGAAGAAGATGAGGTAGACGAAGACCGTGATCACGAACATCACCAGCACGGTCCACAGCGCCCGGCGCACGATGAACGTCAGCATGGCGGCCGCTACCCCTCCACCCGCAGCCGTGCGCGCGGGTCGAGCGCGTCGCGGACGCCGTCGCCGAGCACGTTCAGCGACAGCACCGTCAGCACGATCATGATCCCGGGCGCGATCGATACCCATGGCCTGCTGTAGAGCAGCGCCTCGCCGTCACTGATGATCGTCCCCCAGCTCACGTTGGGCGGCTGCACGCCGATGGACAGGAACGACAGTGCCGACTCGGTCAGGATGTTCGTCGCGATCATCAGCGGGAACAGCACGATCACCGTGGACACGACATTCGGCAGGATCTCGGAGAAGATCAGCCGCCCATTGGAAGCGCCCTGCGCGATGGCGGCCTCCACGAACTCCTGTCTGGCGACCGACAGCACCCGGCCGCGGATCGCGCGGTACGGGTACGGCAGGTAGATGAACGAGATGATCACCGTGGGCAGCCACAGGCTGGACGCTGAGACGTGCACGGGCCCGAACTGGAAGCCGGTGGAGTGGGTGAGCAGCTCGGTGGCGATGCAGATCGCCAGCAGGTACACCGGGAACGCCCAGATGATGTCCATGATGCGGGAGATGATCGCGTCAGTCAGGCCGCCGAAGAACCCGGCGCACAGCGCCGCGATCGTCGCGACCACGCAGCAGATCAGCGCCGACCCGAGCCCGATCTGCAGCGACGCGCGCCCTCCGTACAGCAGCAGCGCGAAGACGTCGCGGCCTGTGTTGTCCGCGCCAAGGAAGTAGTGACTGATATTCCAGGTGGGGCCGATCGGGGTCTCGCCGAGGTGCAGCACACCGCCGCCCTCCTGCATCACAGGCACCACCTTGCCGCCCACAGTTGTGGTGCCGTTCAGGTTGGGCGGGAACGGGTTCTCGTGTGCGATGTTGTGGGCGTACAGCGGCGCTGCCAGGCTCAGAAGCACGATGAGCAGGAACAGCACCAGCGCCGCCAGTGCGATGCGGTTGCGGCGCAGCCGCCGGCCGGCCAGCACCCACGGACTGCGGCCGACGATCGCCGGCCGCAGATCCGCGGGTGCCTCAGCCTGCTCGGTGAGCGCAGCCACAAGGGTCCCTTAGCGGCCGCGCGGCGGCTTGGCCGACGCGCGCGCTCTGGCAGGCACTGCTCACGGCTGCGACTAGGACAGCCACAGCTGGTCGATCAGGATGTACCACTGCGGGTTCCACTCGTACCCGTTCACGTTTTTCGACAGGAAGTCGATCTGCTTGGGGTTGTACAGGTCAACCCACGGCGCTGCGTTGGTGTCCTCGTGGTCGATCTGAGTCCACAGCTTGGCTGCCGCGGTCGGGTTGGCGGCCTCCTCCGACTCTGCCTTGTTGATCTGTGTCTGCGTGGACTGGCTGCAGTAGGCAGCGATGTTCGGGCTGGCGTCGCTGTTCGGGTGGATCGTGGTGCAGCCGAGCAGCACGTTGAGGAAGTCAGCCGGAGCCGGGTAGTCCTGGTACCAGGCCGACCAGGCGACGTTCCAGTTCGCCGAGTTCGACGAGTTCTGGATGTACGGGTACTGGACGCCCGTGGCCATCAGCTGCGAGCTGGCCTTGTAGCCAATCGCGTTCAGGTCGGACACCATCTGCTCGACCAGCGCGGTGCCGGTCTGGTCGTTGGTGCCGTTGACGACCACCTTCGTGCCCGCGGTGCCTGACTGCTGCACCAGGGCCTTGGCCTTGGCGAGGTTGGGGCCGGACCAGACGGTCTGCGACCCGGTCGTGTACGGGCAGTAGGGCGTGTACGCGGGGAAGTTCGGCGGGAGAATCTGGCAGGCCGGGACGGCGAGCTGCGGGCCGCCCGCGATCTTGACGTACGCGGTGCGGTTGGCCGCGTAGTTAATCGCCTGACGGGCCATCGCGTTGTTGAATGGCGGGGTCCTGGTGTTGAGGGCGAAGTACCAGTCGGCTGTGAGTGTGTTCACGTGCACCTGGCTGGCGTACTTCGCGCTGTTGAGCTGGCCGAGCTGGTCGGACGGGATCTGGTCGCCGTCGAACACCTCGTTGGCCTCGCCGTTCTCCACCTCGGTGACCTCGTCAGAGACCTGCAGGCCGTACTTCTCGATGATCTGGTTCGGGTAGCCGGCCGGCTGCGCTGTCTTGTCCCACACGTGGAAGTACGGGTTGCGGACCAGCACCGCCTCGGTGTTGGGGTTGTAGGACTTCCACATGTACGGGCCGGTGCCCGGGGGCACGTTGTTACCGGTCAGCGTCAGCGGAGTGCTGGCAGGTACCGCGTAGGCGAACGGCAGCGCCAGCTGGTCCATGATCTCGGCATCGGGTGCCGTCAGGTTGATCGTCAGCGTGTAGGCGGAGTCGTTGGGGACCACGCCGCCGGCCGTCTGAAGGTTGCAGCTCTTGGTAGAGCACGCGCTGGCGCCGACGATGCCGTTGTAGAAGCTCGTCGGACCGGGCACGGTGAACTGGCGGTCGAACGTCGTGACGAAGTCGCTGGGCTTCAGCACCTGGCCGTTGGAGAACTTGATCCCGCGGCGGATGTGGAACGTGTACGCCTTGCCGCCGTTGGTGGGCAGCGGGATGGACGTCGCCAGGTCAGGAATGATCTTGGTGCCAGCGACGCCTGGCAGCCGCGCGAACGCGGTCAGCCCGTCGTGAGTGTTGATCAGCAGCTGCCACTCTTGCAGCGTGTAGTTCTGTGCCGGGTCGGCGACGCCGAAGTTGGAGTTGGCGAGGATCGTAAACGTGCCGCCCGCGTGCGCAGTGCCCGATGCGGACGAGCCAGACGACGTGGCGCTTCCCCCGCATCCGGCCGCGGCAAGGGCCAGGGCGGCTGCCAGCGCGGCGCCCCATCTGAGCGGGTGTCGCGCCAGGTGGCGCCCCGCGACGGTATGAGCTGAGCGGACCCGGTGCATCTGGCGCCTCCATGCGGTTCCTGCCACGTCAGTTTCCGAAATGATAATTCGCGGTCGGAGTAGCGATAGGGAACAAGATAGATAACGCTTTGGGCTCGAAGCAGGAACAACCTCGGATTATTGCGTGGTTATGTCGCGCTCGTTTCCTTGTGAACTCGTGCAGCCACTCTCCGCGCCCTTCTCGTTACGGACTGGTATCGGTCCGGGCCAGGGGGATACTTCGGGGCAGCTCAGACGGGCCACCTGGCCGGCCCCGTAGACTCGCGTTTGTGCCCTCCGCTGCGGCCGTCGAAATCACCGGCCTGGTTAAGCACTACGGGCGCACGGTCGCGGTAGCCGGCCTGTCGCTGCGGGCCGAGCGCTCGCAGGTGACCGCGATCCTGGGCCCCAACGGGGCCGGCAAGACGACGACAATCGAGATCTGCGAGGGATACCGGCGGCCAGATGAAGGCACCGTGCGTGTGCTTGGCCTGGACCCGGTCGGGGACGGCGCGAAGCTGCGGCCGAAGGTCGGCGTGATGCTCCAGTCCGGCGGCATCCCGACCGCCGCCAGGGCAGGCGAGTACCTGCGGGTGATGGCGAGTTTCCACAGGAGCCCGATCGAACCGCAGGTGCTGCTCGACCGGCTTGGCCTGAACGGGTGCGCCCGGACCCCGTTCCGTCGCCTGTCAGGGGGCCAGCAGCAGCGGCTGTCGCTGGCCGCGGCGGTGATCGGCCGCCCGGAACTGGTGTTCCTCGACGAGCCGACGGCCGGGCTCGACCCCCAGGCCCGGCACGCCACCTGGGACCTGATCGACGGGCTGCGCACGTCCGGCGCCAGCGTGATCCTGACGACCCACTACATGGAAGAAGCGGAACGTCTCGCTGACCAGGTAGCCGTGGTCGACCACGGCACCCTGGTCGCCGCCGGGACCCCGGCACAGCTCACCGGCACCGCCGGGCAGCTGCGGTTCCGGGCCGAGCCTGGCCTGGACACCGACAGTTTGCTCGCCGCGCTGCCGGCGGGCAGCGCCGCCAAGGAGTCCCCGGCCGGGTTCTACGTCGTCGAGGTACACGACCGCGTCGACCCCCAGCTGGTTGCTGCGGTCACCGCGTGGTGTGCTGAGCATGGCGTGCTGGCGCAGAGCCTGCGCATCGAGAGCCGCACCCTGGAGGATGTCTTCCTCGAGCTGACCGGGCGGGAGCTGCGGTCGTGACGCAGGCTGCCTCCGCCGAGTCGAGCACCGCCTGGCCGGCCCCGGCACCAGGCGCCGCGCCGCTCCCGCGGATGGTCGGCGCTCAGGCCGGCCTCGAGCTGCGGATCCTGCTGCGCAACGGGGAGCAGCTGGTGCTCACCCTGATCATCCCGGTGCTGCTTCTTGTGGCGTTCAGCCAGGCGGACCTGGTGAGCTACGGGCCGGGTACCCGGATCGACTTCCTCGCGCCGGGCATCCTGGCACTGGCCGTGATGTCGACCGCGTTCACCAGCCAGGCGATCGCAACCGGGTTTGAGCGGCGGTACGGGGTCCTCAAGCGGCTGGGCACCACGCCGCTGTCACGCCGGGGCCTGGTCGCGGCCAAGACGCTCGCTGTGCTTTGTGTCGAGCTGCTGCAGGCGGTCGTGATCACTGGGGTCGCCCTCGGGCTCGGCTGGCACCCGCGCGGCGGCGCGGTTGCGGCCGTGGAGACGGTGCTCCTGATGGCCGTCGGCACTGCAGCGTTCAGCGGGCTTGCCCTGCTGCTGGCCGGTACGCTTCGCGCCGAGGCCACCCTGGCGACCGCGAACCTGGTGTACCTGGTGATGCTGGGGATCGGCGGCGTGGTGTTCCCGCTGACGAAGTTCCCGGCGTCGGCGCGCCCAGCGCTGCGGCTGCTGCCGGCCGGGGCTCTGTCTGACGGGCTCCGCTCGGTCCTGCAGGATGGCGCAGGCCTGCCAGTCCGGGACCTGGTGGTGCTCGCCGTGTGGGCGGCGGCGAGCGTAGCCCTGGCCGTGCGGTTCTTCCGCTGGGAGTAGCCGGGGAGCCCGCGGTCACGGCCAGGCCACCCGGGCAGCCGTCCCGCCGCTGGCTTCCCCGCCACCCGGCCGGGAAGCTGAGCCTGGTTCCGCCGCCTGCGCTCGTGCTCACGAGCGTGATCTCGGTCCAGGTCGGAGCCGCGCTGGCCGCCCGGATGTTCGGCCAGGTGACGCCGGCCGCGATGACCGGGCTCCGGCTGTGGACCGCGGCTGCGGTAATGGCGGCGCTCGGCGGCCGGGGCCTGGCCCGCGCCGTTGGCGGCCTGGTCAGGGAACGCTCCTGGCGGGATGCCGCGGTCGTGGTGGCGTTCGGCGTCACGCTCGGGATCATGAACTACTCGATCTACCAGTCGATGGCCCGGATACCGCTGGGGATCGCAGTGACGGTCGAGTTCCTCGGGCCGCTCGCCGTTGCCGTGGCGTCCTCGCGCCGGCTCGCCGACCTCGCCTGGGTCGCACTCGCCGGGGCTGGCGTCGCACTGCTGTCCAACGGCTGGGCCAGCCTGTCCCCGGCTCACGGCGGGGGCACCCGAGGTGCCGGCACGGTTGTGGCCGGTGTCGTTTTCGCACTGGTCGCCGCTGCCTGCTGGGCGGCCTACATCCTGCTGAGCCGCGCCACCGGGCGCCGCTTCAGCGGAGGGTCCGGGCTGACGATCGCGATGGTGATCGCCGCCGTCGTGGTGACGCCTGCCGCCGCTGCCGGATCCAGCGGGCCCGTGCTGCGCCCGGCCGTTCTCGCCACCGGCGTAGCGGCTGGCCTGCTGTCGTCGGTCATCCCTTACCGGGTCGAGCTGGAGGCGCTGCGGCGCATCCCGGCACGGATCTTCGGGATCTGGATGAGCATCGAGCCAGCTATCGCCGCGCTCGCTGGGCTGGTGCTGCTTGGCCAGTCCCTCTCGCCCCGCGAGTGGGCGGCAATCGGATGCGTGATCGCCGCCTGCGCCGGGGCATCGCGCGGTGCGGCCCCGCGCGGTGCCGGCGGCGCGGCGCAGCAGCCGTCAGGGCCTGCGGGCTGACTCCTCATCGAGCACAGCCACACACCAACGAACCCGGAATCGTGTCCAGCATGCCGGACCATTCCGACATGCGAGGTCAGTAGTTGCCCGCGGGGGCTGGCCGCCAGCCGCTCGACCCCGCCCGCCAGCATGGCCTCCTGGCCGATCGGCGGCGGGCACTCTTACGATGGATCGCGTGTCTGGCCATCCCGCAGTTCATCCTGAAGCCGCAGGCGCCGCCGACGGCGCGGGCGGTGCACCCCGTGGTGCGCCCCTCGGTGCCGACGTGCCGAAGCGGCCCGCTGCCCTGGCCACCGTCCTGCGGTGGGCGAGCCCTGTCCTCGCGCCGTCGACGGCTTCGATGCGGCGCATCGCACTGGCCGGTGTGCTGACCTCGGCGGGAATCATCATGACCGGTGCCGGGGTGCGCCTGTCCGAGTCCGGGCTCGGCTGCCCGGACTGGCCGAGGTGCACTGCCACCAGCATTGTCGCCAGCGGGACCACCGGCGACCCTCTGGTGCACCGCTGGGTGGAGTTTGGCAACCGCCTGGTGACCGTCGCGATCTTCGTGGTCGCCGTGCTGGTCTGCGTGGCTGCCTGGCAGTACCGGCCTGCCCGTGCTGATAATGGCCAGTCCCGGCACCGGAAGGACCTCGTCTGGCTGGCCGCGGCGCAGCCGGCAGCGATCGTGGCCCAGGCCGTCCTCGGCGGCATCGTCGTGCTGACCAAGCTCGACCCGATCTGGGTCAGCGTGCACTTCCTGGCATCCATGGCCCTGGTGGCCGCCACAGTCGCGCTCTATGTGCGGTGCGCTGAGGGCAGCGGGCCGCAGCGCCCGCTGGTGCCGCGGACACTGCAGCTGTTCGCCGTGGGCGCTGTGGGCGTGCTCGGCCTGATGCTCGCGGCCGGCACGGTGGTCACCGGCACCGGGCCCCTGGCGGGTGCTGGTGACATTCCCCGTTTCCACCTGCCGCTCGCCGGGGTCACCCAGCTGCACGCTGACATCGGCTGGCTCCTGGCCGGCCTGGTGATCGCCCTGGTCCTTGGCCTGCGGCTGGCCGGCGCCCCGCGGCGGGCGGTCAGGCTGAGCTGGCTGCTGCTGGGGCTCCTCGGCGTCCAGGGAGCCATCGGCTATGCCCAGTACTTCAGCGGGCTGCCCGCTGGCCTGGTCTGGGTGCATGTCACCGGCTCGGTGGTGATCTGGGTCACCGCGCTGCTGCTGCTGTTCGCGCTCCGCGACCGGGGCACTGCCAGCGGCATCACGGAGGATGTCGCGGCTGCCTCTGGCAGTGTCGCCGCCGTCCAGCAGGAGGACGGCCAGCTGGCCGCTGATGCGCGGCAGCGGTAGCAGCGGCCGCTGGCCCGCCGCGGCCGCCAGCCAGGTGACCGGCGCGATCGGCCGGTGGCAGCCAGCAGGGCCAGGAGAGGCCAGCCCGCTCGTCGTCGCCATAGACGGGCACGGGGCCGCCGGCAAGTCAACGATCGCGGGGCTGGCCGCCGCAGCCACCGGGGCCACGGTCATCCACACCGACGACTTCTTCACCGGGCCAGCACCGCCCGCCCTGGCAGGCAGGGCCGACGGCCCGCTAGAGGCCGAGCAGGCCCTCGGCCGCTACTACGACTGGCGCCGGCTCCGGGAACAGGCACTTCAGCCGCTGCGTGAGCGGCGCGCGGCGTCGTTCCGCCGGTTCGACTGGGACCGGGGCAGCGGACTCGACGGCACAGTCTGCGCGGTGCCCTGCGACCTGGTCATCGTCGAGGGCGTGTTCTCCGCAGCGCCGGTCCTCTCCGATCTGGTCTGCCGGTCGGTCTTCGTGGACACGCCGGAGCCTGAGCGGCTGCGGCGGCTGCACGGCCGGGTAACGCCCGAGGAATGGGACGACGACTGGCTGACTGCGGAACGGGCGTACTTCAGCCTGGTCCGCCCGCTCTCGTCGTTCGACCTTGTTGTCTCGGGTGCCGGCCCTGTCGTGCCGGGTGACTAGGCGGTAACCTGTGCGTAAACCACACGGGAGCTCGGGCCAACCGGGCTGAGAGGGTGGCTGGCCAGACGGCCTGCGTGCCACCGACCGTTTGAACCTGACCGGGTAATGCCGGCGTAGGGAGGCAGCCATGGCGGCGGCGAGCTCAGCGATACTCCGCACACGGCGCGCGGCGCTCGCGCTGGCCGTGGTGGCAGCGTTCGGCCTGGCGGCCTGCGCGGGCGGGCCCGCAGGCCAGGCCAGCGGCGGGGCGCTGGCACAGGGCGGCACCGCGTACTTCGCCGAGCAGCCGCTGACGCCGCCGACGTACATCTTCCCGCTGGTGTCCGGACAGTACTTCACTACCGCCAACACAAACGACCTGCAGACACTGCTGTACCTGCCGCTGTACTGGTACGGGGATAAGGGCAGCACCTCCGCCGACTACGGCCTGTCCATTGGCGACCAGCCCGTGTACAGCGACGGCAACCGGGTCGTCACGATAACGCTCAGGCACTATGTGTGGTCCGACGGGGAGACCGTGAGCGCCCGCGACGTCGGGTTCTGGATCAACCTGCTCAAGGCCAACAAGTCAGAGTGGGCGTCGTACGTGCCGGGCGGGTTTCCCGACAATGTCGTTTCCTGGACCGCGCTGAGCCCGGACACAGTGCAGCTCAGGCTTAACGCGAGCTACAACCCGACCTGGTTCACCTACAACGAGCTGTCGCAGATCACCCCGCTGCCGATCGCCTGGGACCGGACATCGCTGTCCGCGCCGGCCCCGGCGCCGACAGCCGCGAACCTGCCGGACACCACAGCGGGTGGCGCGCAAGCCGTCTATCAGTTCCTGAACGGTCAGGCGACCAGGCTGGCCAGCTACGGATCGAGCCCGGTCTGGTCGGTGGTAGACGGGCCGTGGCGGCTGACCAGCCTGACCAGCGACGGCACAGCCACGTTCGTGCCGAACCGGAGCTACTCAGGAGAGGACAAACCGCACCTGGCGAAGTTTGTGGAACTGCCGTTCACCTCAGCGGCAGCGGAGTTCTCGGTGCTGAAGGCCGGCCCGGCGAACGGCGGCCCCGGGAGCTCCGGAGAGCAGATCTCCGTGGGCTACGTGCCAGCCAACGACCTCCCGCAGCAGCCGGCCCTGCACTCCCAGGGCTATCAGCTGGTCCGGGACATCCCGTTCGGCTTCGACTACTTCGAGCCGAACTTCAACAACCCCACGGTCGGGCCGATCCTCCGGCAGCTTTACTTCCGCCAGGCGTTCCAGCACCTGGTCGACCAGCCCGGGTGGATCCACGCCTACTACGACGGCCTCGGCGTGCCCACCTACTCCCCCGTGCCGGCCAGCCCGGCCAATCCCTACTCCGACGCCAAGGCGTCTGCGAACCCGTACCCGTTCAGCGTGCCCGCGGCCAAGGCGCTGCTGGCCGCGCACGGCTGGAAGGTTGTCCCGGGCGGCGTCAGCACCTGCTCGAGGCCCGGGAGCGGGACTGGCGAATGCGGCGCTGGTGTCAGGGCAGCCCAGCCGCTCAATTTCACGCTGATGTACCCGAGCGGCCTCCCCTACACCGACGACTCGATGGTGGACCTGCAGTCGGTTGCCCGGCAGGTCGGCATCCAGATCTCGCTGGACGAGGTGACCCAGGACACGATCGCCCAGACGATCGAGCCCTGCGCGCCGTCGTCGCCGTCCTGCAGCTGGGAGCTGGGCCAGTACGGCAGCGCCTGGATCTTCGAGCCCGACCACTACCCGAGCGGCGAGGAGATCTTCCAGACAGGTGCCCTCGGCAACGTGAACAACTACTCCGATCCCGCGGTCGACAGCCTGATCGGCGCGACAGCGACCGCCACGGCAGGCGGTGCCCAGGCGGCCCTGGACTCTTACGCCGACCAGGTCCGGCTGCTGCTCCCAGACTTCTGGCAGCCGAGCCCCGGGACCCTGGTCACGGTCTCGTCGAACCTGCGTGGTTTCACGCCGAATGCCTATGGCTTCATCAGCCCGCAGGAGTGGTATTTCACCAAGTGACCGGGTACATGATCCGCCGGGCTGGGCAGGCCGTGATCGTCGTGCTCGGGGTGACCGCTGTCACCTTCATCCTCGAGCACCTGATACCCGGCAGCCTGGCGCGCGCCATCCTCGGCGGCCGCGCAAGCCCGGCCGAGATCGCGGCGTTCAACCGGGCCAACGGCCTCGACCACCCCGTCGTAGAGCAGTACCTCATCTTTCTCGGCCACCTGGCCCGCGGCGATCTGGGCTACTCGTACCGGTACAACCAGAGCGTCGACTCGCTGGTCATCCATCAGCTCCCCAATGATGTCCTGGTCGTCGGCTGCGGGCTGGTGCTGGCGCTCGCCATCGCGATTCCGCTCGGTGTCGCCCAGGCGGTGCACCGCCGCCGCGCGGCGGATCATGTCGCCACCACCGCGGTGTTCGCCCTGTACTCCATGCCGTCCTACTGGCTGGGGCTCCTGCTCGCCGGACTGACGATCAGCCTGCACGCCGAGCGGGCACTGCCGCCCGAAGTACCGTCCCAGGCGGGCAGCCTCGGCGGGCTGCTGGCCAATCCCCGGGCACTGGTCCTGCCTGTGCTCACCCTGACCCTGGTCAACATCGCGCTGTTCAGCCGCTACATGCGCGCCGCCGCGATTGAGACCCTGGCCGAGGACTACGTGCGGGTGGCCCGGGCGAAGGGCCTGCCTGCCAGGCTCGTGCTCAGCCGGCACGTGCTCCGCAACTCGCTGCTCTCGGTCACCACGCTCGTCGGCCTGTCCTTCCCGGCGATCCTCACCAGCGGCCTCGTTGTCGAGTACGTGTTCAATGTCCCCGGGCTCGCGCTCACCTATTACACAGCGGCTGTGAATGCTGACTACCCGGTCGAGCTCGGCATCACAGTGCTGGTCGGGGTTGTCACCGTGCTCGGCAACCTGCTGGCCGACGTTGCCTACGCGGTTCTCGACCCGCGGGTCCGCTATGGCTGACAGCCGGCTGGTGCGGGCCTTCGCTGCCAACCGGCTCGGCGTGACCGGACTGGCGCTGATCGCAGCGCTGGCCGTCTGCTGCTTCCTCGGCCCGCTCTTGTACCACACCGACCAGGTCCACGCGAACATCCAGATCACGAACCTGCCACCGGGCCGGGGGCATCCTCTGGGCACCGACGACAACGGCTACGACATCCTTGGCCGGCTGCTGCTCGGCGGCCAGAGCTCGCTGGAGATCGGGTTCGCTGTGGCGCTGCTCGCGACCGCACTCGGCGCCGCATGGGGCGCCGCGTCCGGCTTCACTGGCGGCGTGACCGACGCCGTGATGATGCGCGTGGTCGACATCGGCCTGGCCATCCCAGCGATCTTCCTGCTCATCTTCCTGTCATCGGTGGTGCGGCCTTCGGCCGGCCTGCTGATCATCGTGATCTCGCTGCTGTCCTGGCTCGGCCCGGCCCGGCTGGTGCGCGGGGAGGCCCTGTCGCTGCGCACTCGCGAGTTCGTCCAGGCCGTGCGGGTGATGGGCGGCAGCAGGCTGCGCGTTGTCGCCGTGCACCTGATCCCGAACACCCTCGGCACGATCGTGGTTAGCGCCACGTTCCAGGTCGCCGACGCGATCATCCTGCTCGCGACGCTCAGCTTCCTCGGCTTCGGGCTGCCGCCGCCCGCCGTCACCTGGGGCGGGATGCTGGCGCAGGGCACCACCTACCTGTCCGACGGTTACTGGTGGCAGGTCTATCCAGCGGGGCTGGCGATCATGATCACCGTGGTCGCGTTCAACCTCGTGGGCGACGCGCTTCGCGACTCGCTCGACGCCAGGCTCCAGCGGCGGTAGCTCCGAGCCATATCGGGCCGGTGGGCGCGGCGATTGAGGCCAGTCAGGGCCTTGCCAGCGATTCTGGAATGGCCAGCCGGGGAGGTTGGCGGTAGTTTTCGGGCATGCCGACCGCAGCGGTTAACGGGACCGAGATTGCCTACACCGACAGCGGCGGCGACGGCCTCGCCGTCGTGCTGAGCCACGGCTTCCTGATGGACCACAGAATGTTCGACCCGCAGGTCGCCGCGCTGACGCCGGAGTTCCGCGTGATCACCTGGGACCAGCGCGGGTTCGGGTCTACCCGGGCGGCCGGCCCGTTCACGTACTGGGACTCGGCGCGGGACGTCCTCGGCCTGCTGGACCACCTCGGCCTGCACCGGGCGGTGCTCGGGGGCGTATCACAGGGCGGCTTCCTGTCCATGCGAGCGGCGCTGCTGGCTCCAGAGCGGGTGGCGGCGCTGGTCCTCATCGATACCCAGGCGGGCCTGGAGGACCCGGCGGCCGTGGAGAGCTACGAGCAGCTCGACGCCATCTGGCTGGAAGACGGCCCGGCTTCGGTCCAGGACCTTGTGGCGTCGATCATCCTCGGCCCCGGCCAGTGGGATGACTGGTTCGCCAAGTGGGCGGCCTGGGACCGGTCCGGGCTCAGCCTGGCCTTCCGGTGCCTGATGGACCGTGACGACATCACCGGCCGGCTGGGCGAGATCACCTGCCCGGCCCTTGTCGTGCACGGGACCGCGGACGCGGCTATCCCGCTCGGGCTGGCCGAGGCGCTGCGCGACGGTCTCGGCGGTACCGCGGCGCTGGTCCCTGTCGACGGCGCCGGGCACGCGTCCAGCCTGACCCACGCCGCGCAGGTGAACCCGGCGCTGCTGGACTTCCTGCGCTCGCTGCGGACCGGCCCGGACTTCACCGCGGGTTAACGGGCGGGGCAGGTTAGTGGCCCTGGACCCGGGATAGGGTCGACTCGTACCCTGCCGACACGGTATCCACCCGGCACGGGGGGCAGCGCGGAGGCGCAGGGAGCTACCCGAGGAGTGAGGTATCCATGAATTCCCGGCCCGACGACACACTGGCCCAGCTGACCGCCGCCGGGGTGGCGGTATGGCTCGACGACATCAACAGGGAACGGCTGTCCAGCGGCAACCTGGAGATGCTGGCACGGGACTTCCACGTCGAGGGCGTGACGTCCAACCCGACGATCTTCGATCATGCTCTGTCCCACGGCGCGGCCTACAACGAGCAGGTCGCCGATCTGGCCGTGCGCGGGGTCTCCGTCGAGGAGGCGTCCCGGGCGATCACCTCGTACGACATCCGGTGGGCCTGCGACGTGCTGCGGCCTGTTTATGAAGCCACGGGCGGGCAAGACGGCCGGGTCTCCCTCGAGGTGGATCCCAGGCTCGCCCGGGACACGGCCAAGACCATCGCCGAGGCCCGGGCGCTGTGGTGGCTGGTGGACCGGCCGAACCTGTTCATCAAGATCCCGGCCACCCGGGAGGGCCTGCCCGCCATCACCCAGTGCCTGTCCGAGGGGATCAGCGTGAACGTGACCCTGATCTTCTCGCTGCAGCGCTATGGCGAGGTCATCGACGCATTCATGGCCGGGCTGGAGGCCGCTGCCGGGCGTGATGTGTCCACGATCCGCTCTGTGGCTTCGTTCTTCGTCAGCCGCGTAGACACCGAGGTCGATTCCAGGCTCGACAAGCTGGGCACCCCCGAGGCACAGGCGCTGCGGGGCAAGGCCGCGCTCGCCAACGCGCGCCTTGCCTACCAGCTCTTCGAGGCGAGGTTCAGCACTGACCGGTGGTCCGTGCTCAGTGTCCGCGGTGCCGCGCCGCAGCGGCCGCTGTGGGCGTCCACCAGCACGAAAGACCCGGCCTATCCGGACACCATGTACGTGGTGGAACTGGTAGCCCGGGACACCGTGAACACGATGCCCGAGGCGACGCTGCGCGCCACCGCTGACCACGCGGTGCTGCGCGGTGACACCATCCACGGCACGTACGAGGAGTCCCGGAAGGTCTTCGACCAGCTTGAGGCGCTGGGCATTGGCTACGACGACGTCGTGACCGTGCTCGAGGAGGAGGGCGTGCAGAAGTTCGCCGCGTCCTGGAGCGAGCTACTGGAGACGATCAAGAACGAGATGGCCGCCGCCCGATGACGGCGAACCCCCTGCGCGATCCGCGGGACCGCAGGATCCCCCGGGTCGCGGGTCCCTGCGTGCTCGTGCTGTTCGGCGTCACCGGCGACCTGGCCAGCAAGAAGCTGCTCCCCGCCGTCTACGACCTGGCTAACCGCGGCCTGCTGCCGCCGGGCTTCTCGCTGGTCGGCTTCGCCCGCCGGGACTGGGAGGACGAGGACTTCGCCAGGCTCGCCCATGACGCGGTCAAGGCCAACGCGCGCACGCCGTTCCGGGAGACGGTCTGGCAGCAGATGTCGGAGGGCGTGCGGTTCGTCCCGGGCGAGTTCGCCGACGACCAGTCGTTCAACCGCCTCGCCGAGACCGTCGCGCAGCTGGACGCCGAGCGCGGGACCGGCGGTAACTACGCGTTCTACCTGTCGGTCCCGCCGAAGGCGTTCCCGATGGTGGTAGCGCAGCTGAAGCGGTCGGGGCTGTCCGACCCACCGCAGGACGCCAGCGGGCACCGGCCCTGGCGCCGGGTGGTGATCGAGAAGCCGTTCGGCCATGACCTGGCCAGCGCCCGCGAGCTGAACGCGATGCTCGACGCCGTGTTCCCCCGGAACGCGGTGTTCCGCATCGACCACTACCTGGGCAAGGAGACAGTCCAGAACATCCTCGCGCTGCGGTTCGCCAACACCCTGTTCGAACCGGTCTGGAACCGCGGCTACGTGGATCACGTGCAGATCACGATGGCCGAGGACATCGGCATCGGCGGCCGCGCCGGCTACTACGACGGCATTGGCGCGGCCCGTGACGTGATCCAGAACCACCTGCTGCAGCTCCTGGCGCTTACCGCGATGGAGGAGCCGGTGTCGTTCGAGGCCGACTCGCTGCGCCGGGAGAAGGAGAAGATCCTCTCCGCGGTCAAGGTCCCCGAGGACCTCGCGGTCGGGACCGCCCGTGGCCAGTACTCGGCCGGCTGGCAGGGCGGGATCCCAGTCCGCGGGTACCTCGAGGAAGACGGCATCCCCCCGGACTCGATCACCGAGACCTACGCGGCCGTGCGGCTGGAGATCGATACCAGGCGCTGGGCGGGCGTGCCGTTCTACCTTCGCACCGGCAAGCGGCTGCCAACCCGGATGACGGAGATCGCACTGATGTTCCAGCGGGCCCCGCACCTGCCGTTCGCCCGCACCGACACTGAGGAACTCGGCCAGAACGCGCTGGTGATCCGGGTCCAGCCGGATGAGGGCGTCACGGTGCGGTTCGGATCCAAGGTGCCCGGCTCGGCCATGGAGGTGCGCGACGTGAACATGGACTTCGCGTACGGCGAGTCGTTCACCGAGTCCAGCCCCGAGGCCTACGAGCGGCTGCTGCTGGATGTACTGGTCGGCGACCCGCCGCTGTTCCCGCGCCAGGAGGAGGTCGAGCTGTCCTGGATGATCCTCGACCCGATCGAGGAGTTCTGGGCGCAGGCCGCCAAGCCCGAGCAGTACCCGGCGGGCACGCCCGGGCCGCCCGGCGCCGACGCGCTGATCGCACGCGACGGCAGGGCGTGGCGACGGCTTTAGCCGCTCTGGCCGCCAGCTGCCACGCTAGCCACGAGGAGAGGCGCGATGATGATCGACCTGACCGACACAACGACCCATGCCATTCATGACGCGCTGACCAGGGCGCGCGACCAGCTGGGCGGGCCGACCACCGGCATGGTGCTTAACCTGATCATCGTGACCGACGAGTCGGCTCAGTACGACGCGGTACGCGCGGCCACCCAGGCCGGGCGTGAGCATCCCTGCCGGGTGCTCGGCGTGATCGCCAGGGATCCCGCCGCGGAGTCCCGGCTGGACGCGGAGATCAGGACCGGTGAGGGCGCCCCCGGCCAGACCGTGCTGCTGCGGATGTACGGGCCGATGGGGATGCACGCGGACTCGGTGGTCATGCCGCTGCTGGTTCCTGACATCCCGGTCGTCACCTGGTGGCCGAGGAGCGGCCCGGCGATACCGTCCGGCGACCCGCTGGGGATGCTGGCACAGCGCCGGGTGACCGACGCCGCCACGGCCCCCGAGCCCGCCGCCGCGCTTTCTGCCCTTGCCCGGGGATACCGGCCCGGGGACACCGACCTGGCCTGGACCCGGGCCACTGCCTGGCGGTCCCTGCTCGCCGCCACCCTGGACCAGCCACATGGCGAGATCGCCGGCGGCACTGTGCTTGCCGAGCCGCGGAACCCGAGCGCCGACCTGATCGCCGCGTGGCTGACCACCCGGATCGGGGCGCCGTTCGTCCGGGACGAGTCCGGCGGCCCCGGCATCACGCAGGTGGCCTTCGCCGAGACCGAAGGCGAGATCCAGATCTCGCGGCCGGACGGGCGCACCGCGACGCTCAGCCGGCCCGGACAGCACGACCGCCGGGTGGCCCTGCACCGCCGGGACACCGCCGACCTGCTGGCCGAGGAGCTGCGCCGGCTCGATCCGGACGACGTGTACGGCGAGACCCTGGCGGCCTTCGCCGCGGGCGCAGGGAGGTGACGTCATCGCCACTCCCCAGGTGCTTATCCACCACGACGAAGACCTGCTCGCCAAGGCGGTCGCCGCCCGGCTGGTGACCAGGCTGGTGGACGCGTGCGCCGCCAGGGCGCACGGCTCACTGGTGCTGACCGGCGGCGGGATCGGCACCAAGGTGCTCGCTGAGCTTGCCGCGGCCCCGGCCAGGGACGCCGTCGACTGGCGGCACCTGGACATCTGGTGGGGCGATGAGCGGTTCCTGCCAGCCGGGGACCCAGAGCGCAACGAGACCGGGGCCCGGGCGGCCCTGCTCGACCACATCGACACCAGCCCGGACCGGATCCACCCGATGCCGCCCTCTGACGGGCCCGACGGCCCGCACCCGGAGGCCGCGGCGGCGCGGTACGCGGCCGAGCTGCTGAGCGCCTCGCAGCCGGAGGATCACAGCCAGGTCCCGTCGTTCGACGTGCTGCTGCTGGGCATCGGCCCGGAAGCACACGTCGCGTCGCTGTTCCCGGGCATGCCCGCGCTGTACGAGGAGCAGCGGACCGTGGTGGCGGTGCACGGGGCGCCCAAGCCGCCGCCCACACGGCTGACGCTGACACTCCCGGCCATCACAGCGGCCCGCGAGGTCTGGATCCTCGCCTCCGGCGCGGAGAAGGCGGGCGCGATCCGGATGGCGCTGTCGGGTGCAGGGCCGGTGCAGGTCCCCGCCGCTGGGGCGCGCGGCAGGCAGCAGACCCTGTTCCTGCTTGACCGCGCGGCCGCCGCGCAGGTGCCGCCGCAACTGGGCCGCATCGCCTCGCCGTGAGGAAGCCGCCGCGAGACGCTGCCCTGAATACCCTGTCCTGAATACCCTGCCCTGAATAGGCCGGTATGGCCCGGCCTGGTCGGGCCTGGCTAGGATCGCGCCGTGCGCACAGAGCCCGAGCCCAGTGCCAGCCGCGGTCACCTTGTTGTATGCGGTGATGACGCTCTCGCGCTGCGGATCGTCGAGGAACTGACGATCAGGTACGACGAGGATGTCACGGTGATCCTCCCCTCCGCGCAGCG
Source organism: uncultured Actinomycetota bacterium (assembly GCA_963815375.1). GTDB lineage: Bacteria > Actinomycetota > Actinomycetes > Streptosporangiales > Streptosporangiaceae > JASHPR01. Next base: position 472,284 of record CAWFGX010000004.1, read on the forward strand.
AGGGCGCGGGCCCATGATCGCCCGGCTGCCACGGGTACGCCTGGTCGAGCGGGCAGAACCCGACCACCAGGCATTCCTGGCTGCCGGGCTGCGCACAGCCCGCGCCGTCGCGCTGGTGAGCCAGGATGACCTCCGCAACTTCCACGCAGCGCTGCGGGCCCAGGAAATCAACGCGCGTCTCAAGCTGATCATCGCCAGCTTCAACGCCGGGCTCGGCGACCGCATCCGCTCGTTCTTCTCCCCCGACTGCCTCGTGCTGTCCCAGTCCAGTCTTGCCGCACCCTCATTCGTTGCCGCCGCATTAGAGGAGCCTGGTCCGCGCCACGTCAACGTGGCCGACCGCGTGCTCGGTGTGGCCCGGCGCGGCGACACAGATCCTGCGCTGGTGATCTGCGGGCTGTCACCCGATCCCGGCGGCGGCTCTCCGCGCCTGGCCGCCCCCGAGGACGCCAGTTCACAGCTTGTGCTGGCGGTTACCCCTGCACCCGCAAACACGCTGGCCAGCACCCTGGTCAGGCAGACGAGGGAGAGCCGTCATCGGCTGCGGGCGGCCGTGTGGATGCTGCGGTTCTTTTTCTCCGGCAAAATCGGCAAGGCTTACGCATCCGTGTCCGTGGTTCTCCTCATCGGCTTCGCGCTGCTGGCCCTGGGACCGCGCTACACCTGGGACAACGCGCTCTACCTGACGTTCCTCGATGCGGCCGGGGCGGCCACAACCGGCGTGAAGGTCAATGGGTGGGAGAAGTTTGCGCAGTTCCTGCTGACTTTTGCCGGCATGTTCATCCAGGCGACGCTGACCACTCTGCTCCTGAGTTTCCAGCTGCCCGCGCTGCAGACCGATGACCGGCCGCTCCGCAATCACGTGATCCTGGCTGGCCTGGGGAACGTCGGCACGCTGGTCCTGCATCAGCTGAACAACATGGACATGGACGTGGTCTGCATCGACAAGGACGAGAATGCGGCTGGCGTAGCGGAGGCCCGCAGGCTCGGCAAAAGGGTGGTTATCGGGGAGACGCACCGGGAGGCCACCCTGCGCGACGCCGGCATCACCAGCTGCCAGGCCCTGATCTCGGTAACCAGCAGCGACCCGGTGAACCTGGAGACCGCACTGGTGGCCCGCGCCCTCGCCGACGACCCGCGCATAGTGCTGCGTCTGTACGACGACGATCTCGCCCGGCGGATCGAGGAGCACGACCAGAACAAGAAGACGATCTCCCGGTCGGTGCCCTATGTCGCAGCCCCGCAGTTCGCCGCGGCCATGCTGGAGCACGAGGTCCTGATCACAATCCCGGTAGACCGGCACGTGCTGCTGATCGCAAAGGTGGTTGTTGCCGTCGGCGCCGACCTGGCGAGCGCCCAGGTCAGCGCCGTGAACGACGACAGCGACAACGTCCGGCTGATCGCGCTGCAGCGCCAGGGCGGGGACGAGACCACCTGGTCGCCCAGCGCAGACGCTGAGATCGCGGCCGGCGACGCTCTCTTCGTGCTGGCCACCAGGGCGGGTCTGGGCCGTCTTCTCGGCCGCAGCCGCCCGCAGTAGAGGCGAAGTTTATATCAGCGGGATCCAAGAATCTGGGTCTCCCGCAATGGCCTTCCCGGCGTTACGCTCAGGACAGATCTTCCACTTGGTTCTGCTGAGCCAGCTGTGAAGAAAAGGAAGGTCCGTGATGGCCGGTTGCTACCGCGGCGGCCGTTGCGTCCCTTCTGTCCACCGGCGCCTGCCCTGACCCGCGGGCACCAGGCCAACTGGCCATGGCGGGTGCATGCCTCACAGGAGGAGACAGTTGAGCACCAGAGACGATGCTCCAGCCCCTGCAGTGACTACGGGGATAGCCGATCCCGCACCGCTCGGTCTGGCCGCTTTCGCGCTGACCACGTTCCTGCTTTCCGTCATCAACGCTGGCTGGGCCAAGAACACCACTGGCGCTAGCTGGTGGGGATACGCGATCGCCTACGGCGGGCTGATCCAGCTGCTCGCCGGCATGTGGGAGTTCCGGAACAGGAACGTGTTCGGCGCTACCGCCTTCTCCTCTTATGGCGGGTTCTGGATCGGCCTCGGCCTGTGGTTCCATTTCGTCCCCGGGACCCTCAAGCCCACGGCCAACCTAGTAGTGCTCAACCGGGACCTCGGCTGGATCCTGCTGGCGTTCGCCATCTTCAACTTCTACATGCTGATCCACAGCACCCAGGTGAACATGGCCGTGTTCCTGGTGTTCCTGACCCTGCAGGCCACGGAGGTCCTGCTGTTCATCGGGAACTTCCTCACCAAGAACCCGTCCCTGCCGCCGTTCAACGTGACCCCGCTGACCACCGTCATCCAGATTGGCGGCTACGTGGGGGTGCTAACAGCACTAGTCGCCTGGTACACCTCGGCTGCCGGGGTGATCAACGGGCTCAAGGGCAGGCAGGTGTTCTGGGTCGGCAAGCCGCTGTTCGCTCTCGGCCGCTGACCATGTCCCACTGGGGCTAAACCACCCAGATCCCGGGGACTTCGCTCCGATCACCGCAGATCACCGCGAAGTCCCCGGGATTTTGCGTGCTCAGGGCGCCCCTGCCCTGGGTAGCGTAGGCGCGTGGATGTGCAGGAGAGCCAGAAACTTGAGTTGGCCCGCCAGCAGATGGCCAGAGTCCGGGCGCGGACGAGGCCGTGGCGGTCCATCTTCGCCCTTGCCCTTGCGGTCATAGCGGCGGGCGCGTCGGTGTACACCCGGCACGTTGCGCAGGAGTCCCCAGCGGGCCGGGCCAGTGACTGGCTTGGAGCGCTGGGCGCGCACGGGAACATGGCCCTCGCGTACGGCACAGCGGTGGCGTTCTTCCTGCTCGCCGGGTTCGCCACGGTCGGGCTGGGAAACAAGGCCCGCGACGTCCTGCAGCCCTCGGTAGGCTCCTCGCACGCTGCGGTGGTCCGGTTCGCGGTGCTGCTGATCGCCGGGCTGCTGACGATCGTGTTCACGATGGAGCTGTTCGCGATCCCCATCACCCAGGTTGTTGTCGGAGGTGCGCTGACCGGGGTGCTGGTAGGAATAGCCGCACAGCAGAGCCTGGCCAACGTATTCGCCGGGATCGTCCTGCTGATGGCCCGGCCGTTCCGGGTCGGAGATCAGGTAGCGATCAGGTCTGGTGCGCTGTCCGGCCTCATCGAGGGAACGGTCGCCGAGGTGAGCATCACGTATGTGCGGCTGGAGACCCCGAACGGCCCGGTCCACCTCCCAAACTCGCAGGTCCTCGCCGCTGCGGTAGGTCCCATCGGCGCCCTGCCCTCGCCTACCGCTCTGCCGCCTCCCCCGCCGCCCGGCCAGCCAGAGGCCCAGATCGCATCGCGGGACGGCCAGGCAGCGTCGCGGGCAGCACAGCCCGACGGCCAGGACGTGTCGCAGGCCGGGCAGGAGGCGCCGCAGGCAGGCCAGGCAGCGGCGCCCGCCCCCCAGGCAGCGGCGCCGGTGGTGCTGGGCACACTGTCAGTGCCCAGGGCGCCCGGTACGCCGCAGGACCCGGGGCCCGCCGACATCAGCGATGAGTCTCCTCATAGTCCTTGATGACATGGGCGGGAATCCGGCCGCGATCGCTGACTGACATGCCGCTGCGCTTGGCCCATGCGCGGATTTCCGCGCTGCGCTGACGATGTGCAGCCGTTCTGCGCTTGGTGCGTGTCACCCTGCCCGTCACCTTGCGCGCCCTCTCGGCGAACCGCGACAGGACCTCATCGAACTTTTGGCTGTGCTTCTCGCATAGATCGATCTCGTAGTCCCGGCCATCAAGGCTGAAGGCGCGAGTCATGTGCTCGCCGTCCGGGATCTCTTTTGAGTCGTAGTCGCATGCGAAAGTGACGGAGACCTTCTGTGCCACTTGTCCTCCCCCTTCCCCCGAGGCGAATATATCCCCAGGTACACAGCACTTGTAACGGTGACCGTGCCCCGCGTCTTCCCGGCACCTTTGGATTGCCGATCCGGCCTGGGAAATCTCCCGCCGGATCAGTCGAACGGTGCGCCAGGGGCACCGTGCCGGTTCCCGCCTCCGCGATTGCCAGCAGGCTGGCCGTAGGGGAACGATTCGCCGGACAAGCCGTCCGGAGAGTCATCGGTAACCACCGTGCCGTAATGCGCCGCGTAATCGGCCGCACTTGAGCCCGCCGCATCTCGGTAGCCCGGAGAGGAACTGTCGCGCTGGTAATGCGCGGCGGGCACTGCTTCGCGGTAATGCTGTGGAGTGCTGCGGCCCGAGTACGTCTGCTGCTCCGGAAGGCTCGCTGAGGAGTGGCGGCTGGGGCTGGTCCGGTAGGGCCCGCCGACCATCTCGGCCAGGTATTCGGTCCGGTGTTCCTCGGGCTCCGGCTGATAGTTCGGTGACTGGGGCGGGTATTCCGGCGCGTAATCGCGGGCCCGGCTCTGATAGTCCGGTTCCCCCGCGCGGTAGCGCGATGGCTCAGGCGGATATTCGGCTGGCCCGGTGCGGTAGTCACCCGGCTCGGGCGGATACGAGCCTGACCCAGTGCGGTAGCCAGCCGGCTCGGGCGGATACGAGCCTGACCCAGTGCGGTAGCCAGCCGGCTCGGGCGGGTACTGAGCTTGCTCGGTGCGGTAGCCGCCCGGGTCAGCCGGGTACTCGGCCGGGTACGCAGCGGGGCCAGTGCGGTAGCCAGGAGGCTCTGTGGGATCTGTGGCTGAGCCGGTGCGGTAGCCAGCAGGCTCAGGGGGGTACTCAGCTGGTTCGGTGCGGTAGCCGGCTGGGTACGCGGTGGCCCCGGTCTGGTACTCCGCCGTCTGCGCCGGGTACGCGGCCGGGCTCGGGCAGGTACCCGGCAGGCTCGGGCAGGTACCCGGCCGGCTCGGGCGGGTACCCGCCCGGCTCGGGCGGGTACGCGGCACGCTGCGGCGGGTAGGCGGCCGGCTCGGGCGGGTATGCCGCTGGTCCGGCGCGGTAGGCGGAAGGATCCGGGGGGTAGGCCGCTGTCGCGGCGCCATAGTCGGCGGGCTCAGGCGGGGCCGCTACAGGGGCGGCTGCGAACGCCTGACCTGTGGCACCGCCGCCGTGGGCCTGCCTTTCCGGGCCGCGCTGCAGCGTCTCTACCATTCTTGGCAGATCGGCGATGGCCAGGCGGAAGGTGCCCGTGCACATCCCGCCCTGCCAGATGCTCAGTACTGCCACCCCGGTGTCCGAGTACCAGCTAAGCCGCATGCTCCGGGAATTGCCCCGGACATCGAAGAACACCTCACCCAGACGGGGCAGCGGGGCCGCATCTGATGCCGACATGGAGCCCATGGTCGCGCTGAACGAGCGGCGTTGTCCAGCTAAGTGGTCAGTTCGGCCTGCTGGGATGTGATCAGTTTCACGATCCCGCCTGCGCGGGCGATGGCGTCAATGGCATGATGATCCCCAGCACACTGGCTAGTCGGCCCCCGTGGCGCTGCTCCCGGACCCGGCGACGGCCTGTGCACGCGGGAACACTACGGTGACGCAACACGTTGTATCTCGCGACGGGGCGAATGCCAACATCACATGGGATTTTATGCGCCCAGCGAGCCGGACGCTCCGCTAGGCGAGGAACCAACGGTTAGCTGGTTGAGGAGAGTTGTCGATGTCTGAGGTACGCCGTCAGGCGGTCCTGATGCCGCGGCCAAACTGGGGCTGGCAAGACGAGGCCGCATGCCGCGGTGAAGATGTCGTGCTCTTCTTCGGGCCCGACGGGGAGCGACAGCCCGAGCGTGACATCCGGGAACGGAAGGCCAAGACGATCTGCGCTTCCTGCCCGGTTCAGGCGGAGTGCCTGAACTACGCGGTCAGCCGCCCGGAGAAGTACGGCACCTGGGGCGGGCTGAACGAGGATGAGCGGTCGGCCGAGCGGCGGCGGCGGATGCGCCGCGCCAATGCTGCCTGAAGGTACCGGTGATCTGCCCGCCCTGCCGCGAGCAGCAGCATGAAAGGTGCAAGGGCAGCACCTGGTGCGACTGCCAGCATCGGCCGCCGGAATCCGGCGCTGAGCCACCGCTCGTCTGGATCAGGCAAGGCTGAGGTTCCCTCCACGGAATAGGTTCCGCTGAGGCGAGGTTGAATAGCCACATGGGAGCTAGCGCCGCGTCTGCAGCATCTGGCGTAGTCACGCACGCTCCCGCGGCGCAGCCCGGGCTGAGCGCTGCCGACCCGCTGCTGGTCGCGCGCAGGCACGTGGATTTCCTGCGTATCCGCAGCGCGCTGTGTATTTCGTGGCAGTCCGTCGCCCGTTATTCCTGACGGGCGCGTGCCCAACAGGACCCCTCGCCAAGCCGCAGCAAGCTGCCCCAGTGCCGTGCGCAGCCGCTCTCGCGCCGCCCAGCTGAGCTCCAGGCACGCGCCCCGCAATCGAAGGGACGCCACATGCCGCCACGAGGGAATGGCCAGTGGGCGCTCGGGTACCGCGAGCCGCTCAATAAGAACGAGGAAAACAAGAAGAACGACGACGGCCTGAACGTCCGCAGCCGGATCACCGATATCTACGCCAAGCGTGGTTTCGACTCGATCGACCCCGCCGACCTGCGCGGACGGTTCCGCTGGTATGGCCTGTATACCCAGCGCAGGCAGGGCATTGACGGCGGCAAGACCGCCACGCTGGAGCCTGAGGAGCTGGACGACCGGTACTTCATGCTGCGGATCCGCATCGACGGCGGGCAGCTCGCCGCGCATCAGCTTGCCGTCGTGGCCGACGTGTCGCGGCGGTACGCCCGGGGCACCGCGGACGTGACCGACCGGCAGAACATCCAGCTGCACTGGGTGCAGATCGAGGACGTGCCGGCCATCTGGGAGGCCCTGGAGTCTGTGGGGCTTTCCACCACCGAGGCCTGCGGTGACACGCCGCGGGTGATCCTCGGCTGCCCGCTGGCGGGCATTGACGCCGAGGAGATCATCGACGCGACACCCCTGATCCGCCAGACCGCCGACCGTTACGTCGGCGACCCCGCGTTCTCCAACCTGCCGCGCAAGTACAAGTCTGTGATCACCGGCTGCGCGGTGCAGTGCGTCCCGCACGAGATCAACGACATCGCCTTCGTCGGCGTCCCTGGCCCGGACGGCGAGCCCGGCTACGACCTGTGGGCAGGCGGCGGCCTGTCTACCAACCCCATGATCGGCAAGAGGCTGGGCGCGTTCGTCCGGCCGGACCAGGTCCCCGAGGTCTGGGCGGGGGTCACGTCGATCTTCCGCGACTACGGCTACCGCAGGCTGCGGCACCGGGCCCGGCTGAAGTTCCTCGTGGCGGACTGGGGTCCGGACCGGTTCCGCGAGGTGCTGGAGCGTGACTACCTCGGCTACCAGCTTGCCGACGGGCCCGCGCCGAAGGCGCCGGGCAGCGGGCAGCGGGACCACGTAGGCATACACAAGCAGAGGGACGGCCGGTACTACGTCGGCTTCGCGCCGCGGGTGGGCCGGACGTCGGCGGACTCACTGGACCTGATCGCGCGCCTCTCGGCCGAGTACGGCACCGGGCGGGTGCGGACCACGACCGAGCAGAAGATGGTGATCCTCGACGTCCCGGAGCACAGGACCGAGGAGCTGGCTGCTGAGCTTGCCGCGGCCGGTCTGCCGGTCACCCCGAGCCCGTTCCGCAGGCACACGATGGCCTGCACCGGGATCGAGTTCTGCAAGCTCGCGATCGTCGAGACCAAGCAGCGCGCTTCGGACCTGATCGCCGAGCTCGAGCGCCGTCTTCCCGACTTCACCGAGCCAGTCACCATCAACGTCAACGGCTGCCCCAACTCATGCGCCCGGATTCAGACGGCGGACATCGGCCTCAAGGGGGCCCTGGTGACCCGCCCGGATGGCGAGCAGGTGGAGGGATTCCAGATCCACCTCGGCGGGAGCCTGAACGGCGGGGACGGGGAAGGTTCCGGCTTCGGCCGGAAGATCAGAGGACTCAGGACAACCGCCGAGGACCTGCCCGACTACGTTGAGCGAGTGCTGCGCCGCTTTGACTCCAGCAGGATGCAGGGCGAGAGCTTCGCCGCCTGGGCGCTGCGGGCCGCGGAGGAGGACCTGGCATGAGCATTCCCCCTGATGGGAGCCACCACGAACCGCTCCAGCCCCAGCCCAGCCTGCCGGTCCAGGCCTTTCAGGCGGAGCGCGCAGTGCCGTTCTACTGCCCGTACTGCGGCGAGGAAGACCTCGAGCCGCGGGAATCGGACGGGGAATGGCATTGCCGCAGCTGCATCCGGTCGTTCAGGCTACGCTTCTCGGGAATTGGGGCAATCCGGTGAGCCGTGAGGTATCGGGATCATCGGGGCAGGTGACTGCTGACACGACGACGTACGCGCGTCTGGAGGAAGTCGGCCGTATGCAAAAGCTGGCAGCAGAGGCAGCTGAGAAGCTGGCGGGCGCGCCGGCTCAGGACGTGATCCGGTGGGCTACGGACACGTTCGGAGAGCGCATATGCATTACCTCGTCGATGACCGACGCTGTGATCATTCACCTCGCCGCCCAAGTGCGCCCGGGCATCGACGTTGTCTTTCTGGACACCGGCTATCACTTCGCTGAGACCATCGGGACAAGGGACGCGGTGTCCGTGGTCTACCCGGTGAATGTGATTAATGTCACGCCCGCCCAGACTGTCGCTGAGCAGGACGAGCAGATGGGCCTACGGCTGTACAGCCGTAACCCCGATTTGTGCTGCTACCTGCGCAAGGTGGTGCCGCTGGAAAAGGCGCTCGCGCCGTATGACGCGTGGATTACCGGTGTCCGCAGAGAGGAGACCGACGCCCGCAACGACACCCGCGTCGTGCAGTGGGACCCGCGGCGGGAAATGGTCAAGGTCAACCCGATCGTTGACTGGACCGCCGAGCAGGTCGACGCCTACATAGCTGAGAACGGCGTGCTGGTGAACCCGCTGGTAAGCGACGGCTACCCGTCGATCGGCTGCGCGACCTGCACGTCCCGGGTTGAGCCCGGAGCTGACGCCAGGAGCGGCCGCTGGGCAGGCACCGGCAAGACCGAATGCGGTATCCACCTCTGACCGGCCGCGCGGCGGCACCGCCGACGCGCGCGGTCGCGCAAGCAATGAGCTGGCCGCCGCTCGTCGCGGTCGCGCACGGCAGCACCGATCCCCGCGGCGCAGCGGCGGTCAACGACCTTATCGGTGTCGCGGCCGACCGCGCCCGGCTGGCCGGGCTGCCGGACCTGCGGGCACGGGTCGCCTACCTCGGCCATGCGCTCCCCTCGGTCCCGGCCGTGCTCGAGTCCCTCGGCGGATCCGGGGAACGCGAGGCTGTTGTGCTGCCGCTGCTGCTCACCCCGGCCTACCACAGCGACACCGACCTGCCTGCGGTCCTGCGTGAGGCCCAGGGCCGCCACCCGGGGCTGCGGATCCGCTATGGCGACCCGCTGGGACCGCATCGCCGGCTGCTGCGGGGGCTTGAACGGCGTCTGGCCGAGGCCAGTGCCGCCCCGGACGAGGCCAAAGCAGGCGCTGGCGTAGCCGGCACGGCCGTGGTCCTTGCTGCGGCAGGCTCGAGCCGCCCGCAGGCAAACGCCGCCGTAGCCCGCCTGGCTGCCCAGTGGCGGTCAGCCCGGGGCTGGAGTGCCGTGGTTCCCGCATACGCCTCAGCCGCCTCACCAGCGCCCTCTGACGCGGTCACCGCCCTGCTGCGCTCCGGCGCGAAGCGTGTGGTCGTCGCCACGTACCTGCTGGCTCCCGGTTTCTTCGCCGACCAGGTGCGCGAGCAGTCCCTGGCGGCTGGCGCGCACGCGGTCTCGGCTCCGCTCGGCGCCGCACCCGAGGTCGCCGACGTGATCGTCGAGCGCTACCTGCAGGTGACCCGGCCCCGCGATCGCGCCAGCGCCGACACAGGGCACCGCGCCGCGCGGTAGCGCTCCTCGCGCCACGCCGGCATCGGTCCTTCACCCCAGACATGCTGAAATGGGAAGATGGAGGATGCAATGACGCCCCCAGAGAAACTCGCAGCTGCCCAGCCACACGTGACACACGATGTGGTCAACCAGGTCCCGCCGCTCATCCGGGACGTAGCCGACGAGCCTGCGCTGCTGGAGGCACTGCACCGGGAGGGCGCCGCCTCGGCCGAGGCCGGGCTGCACGAGCTCGGTGTCTGCGCGGGATCCGCGCACACCCAGGAGCTGGCCCGGCTCGCCAACGAGCATCCCCCGGTGCTGCGTACCCACGATTCGCGCGGCAACAGGATCGACGAGGTCGAGTTCCACCCTGCCTGGCATGAGCTGATGACCACAGCCGTCGGTCACGGCCTGCACGCCGCGCCGTGGCTCGACGACACGCCGGGCGCGCACGTGACCCGGGCGGCCGGGTTTTATGTGTGGACCCAGGCCGAGGCCGGACACGGCTGCCCCATCTCCATGACCCACGCCGCAATCCCCGCGCTGCGGCACGAGCCGGCCCTGGCGGCGCGCTTCGAGCCGCTGCTTGGTTCCCGGCGCTACGACCCCGGCCTGCGGATTCCGGACGGCAAGGCCGGGCTGCTGGCAGGCATGGCGATGACCGAGAAGCAGGGCGGATCCGACGTCCGCGCCAACACCACTCGGGCTGTACCGATCGGCGGGGCTGGCGTGGATGAGGGCGGCGGCTACCTGCTTACCGGCCACAAGTGGTTCTGCTCCGCGCCGATGTGCGACCTGTTCCTGGTGCTGGCACAGGCGCCGGAGGGGCTGACCTGCTTCCTGCTCCCCCGGGTGCTGCCCGACGGCAGCCGCAATGCGATGCGCATCCAGCGGCTCAAGGACAAACTGGGCAACAGGTCCAACGCGTCGTCCGAGGTCGAGTACGACGGCGCGTTCGCCTGGAGGGTCGGCGAGCCGGGCCGGGGCGTGGCGACGATCATCGAGATGGTGAGCGCCACGAGGCTGGACTGCGTGCTCGGCAGCGCTGCCGTGATCCGCCAGGCGTCGGTCACCGCGGTCCACTATGCAGGCCACCGCCGCGTGTTCGGGGCCAGGCTCGCTGACCAGCCCCTGATGACATCCGTCCTTGCCGACCTGGCCCTCGAAGCCGAGGCCGCAACCGCGCTCGCGATGCGCCTGGCCGGGGCGGCCGACCGGGCCGCCCGCGGCGACGCGGCCGAGGCCGCGCTGCTCCGGCTGGCGCTGCCAGCGGCCAAGTACTGGGTGTGCAAGCGGGCGCCGATGGTCACTGCAGAGGCCCTGGAATGCCTGGGCGGCAACGGCTACGTCGAGGACTGGGGAATGCCACGGCTGTACCGGGAGGCACCACTGAATTCCATCTGGGAGGGCTCGGGCAACGTGACCGCCCTTGACGTGCTCCGCGCGCTTGCGCGCTCCCCCGGCTCAGCAGACGCGCTGCTCGCCGAGGCCGACCTTGCCGCTGGCGATGAGCGCCGGCTCCAGGACGCCGTGAACGAGCTGCGCCGGGAGCTCAAGGAAGCGGCCGCGGCCGGCGCCGGGCACGCCCAGTACCACGCAAGGCGGCTGGCCGGGCTCGCGGCCGTAACGCTGCAGGCAGCACTGCTGGTGCGGCATGCACCGGCTGGTGTCGCTGACGCGTTCTGTGCCTCGAGATTCGGTTCGGGGCTGCTGGCCGGCCCGGGGCTTCCGTTCGGCGCCCTCCCGCCCGGACTGGACACCGGGCCGGTGCTTGAGCGGGCCACGGCCGGCAATCCCGGGTAGGGTCGTGCGGATGCAGCAGGTCTGGCCGGGAACCGCTTACCCGCTCGGTGCCACCTGGGACGGGTCAGGGACCAACTTCACACTGTTCTCCGAGGTCGCCGAGCAGGTCGAGCTCTGCCTGTTCGACAGCGACGGCGCAGAGAACCGCCTCTCGATATCCGAGGTCGATGGCTTCGTCTGGCATTGCTACCTGCCGGGCGTCGGTCCCGGCCAGCGGTACGGGTACCGGGTTCATGGACCGTACGACCCCGGCCGCGGGAACCGGTGCAACCCGGCCAAGCTGCTGCTTGACCCCTATGGCAAGGCTGTCGAGGGTCAGGTCAGCTGGGATCCGGCCGTGTTCTCCTATCAGCACGGCGAGCCAGACAAGCTCAACGCCGACGACTCTGCCCCGTTCATGCCCCGGAATGTCGTTATCAACCCGTACTTCGACTGGGCTGACGACAGGCCGCCACGGACGCCCTACCACGAGACCCTGATCTACGAGGCGCACGTGCGCGGTCTGACGATCCGGCACCCGGAGGTCCCGGCCGAGCAGCGCGGCAGCTACGCGGGCCTGACGCATCCCGCCGTCATCGACCATCTCACCCGGCTCGGCGTCACCGCGGTCGAGCTGATGCCGGTGCACCAGTGCGTGCCCGAGCACGCTCTGGTCGAGCGCGGCCTGACCAACTACTGGGGCTACAACACGATCGCGTTCTTCGCGCCGGACAACAGGTACTCCTCCTCGGGGACGCCCGACGGCCACGTCGCCGAGTTCAAGGCCATGGTCAAGGCGCTGCACGCGGCGGGCATCGAGGTCATCCTGGACGTGGTGTACAACCACACGGCGGAGTCGGCCGCGCTCGGCCCCACGCTGTCGTTCCGAGGCATCGACAACGTCGCGTACTACCAGCTCGCTCCGGATAACCCAGCCACGTACCTGGACTACACGGGCACAGGCAACAGCCTCAACGTGCGGCAGCCGCACGCGCTGCAGCTGATCATGGACTCGCTGCGGTACTGGATCCTGGACATGCACGTCGACGGGTTCCGGTTTGACCTCGCCGCCGCCCTCGCCCGGGAACTGCACGACGTGGACCGGCTGGCGGCGTTCTTTGACCTGGTTCAGCAGGACCCTGTGGTGTCCCAGGTCAAGCTCATCGCCGAGCCCTGGGACGTGGGTCAGGGCGGCTACCAGGTCGGCAAGTTCCCCCCGCTGTGGTCGGAGTGGAACGGCAAGTACCGCGACACCGTGCGTGACTTCTGGCGCGGCCAGCCCGCTACGCTGCCCGAGTTCGCGTCCCGGCTGACAGGGTCCAGCGACCTCTACGAGACCAGCGGGCGGCGCCCGGTCGCTTCGGTGAACTTCGTCACCTGCCACGACGGGTTCACGCTCCGCGACCTCGTGAGCTACGACAGCAAGCACAACGAGGCCAACGGCGACGACAACCGCGACGGCAGCGACGACAACCGGTCCTGGAACTGCGGCGCCGAGGGGCCAACCGACGACACGGCAGTCAACGAGCTGCGCGCCAGGCAGGCCCGGAACTTCCTGGTCACGCTGTTCTGCTCGCAGGGCGTCCCGATGCTGCTGTCCGGCGACGAGATGGGCCGGACCCAGCTCGGCAACAACAACGGCTACTGCCAGGACAACGAGATCTCCTGGACCGACTGGGAGGCAGCGGGCAAGCAGCTGGAGCTCACCGACTTCACCTGCCTGCTGTCCGAGCTGCGCCGGGCACACCCGGTCTTCCGCCGTCGCCGGTTCTTCAGCGGGGAAGCGCCAGCGGATGACGCCGAGCCCGGGGCCCTGCAGGACATCGTCTGGCTGACTCCCGCCGGGAAGCAGATGACCGACGCGGACTGGCATACGGGGTACGCGCGCTCGCTGGCCGTGTTCCTGAACGGCGACGCGATCACCGAGCCCGGGCCGCGAGGCGACCCCGTGCGCGACGAGAGCTTCCTGCTGCTGTTCAACGCCGGCGCCGGGGCCGTGACGTTCAGGGTGCCCGGCAGGAAGTTCGGGGCCGAGTGGGAGGTTCTGATCGACACCGCCGCCTGGCCGGCCGGAAGCGTGACGTCCGCGCGTCCCGGGCAGCGGGTCGAGCTCGCCGGCCGCTCGATGATGGTCCTGCGCGGGCCTGGCGGCGTTCCAGCCTTACGGTTACGCCGCCAGGGCGGTGCCGCCGCCCGCCCCCTCCCGGGTTCCTGATCATGGTTTCAGCTGTGCCAGGACATGATCACATTGACCTTGTCGACCAAATCGGCGGCCCGTGATGTCTCTTCGAGCTGAAGGTTAGGCAGCAGGCGCAGAAGTGTTTCGAGTGCGATTGACTCGACGGCACGGGCGAATTCAGCGCCGGTGCACAAGTGCCGGTAGCCACCGAAAGTCCGGACGGTGGCCCGGTTGAGGTTCTCGCGGTCGGGATTGAACGCATCCGGAGCCTTGAACACCTCAGGATCGCGATTAGCCGCGGCGTAGCTCAGAAGTACCAGCTCACCGCTGGCCACACGGCAGCCGCTCGGGAGCTCTATGTCGGCCACGGCCGTGCGGGGGCCATACGGGAACGCAGGCGCTAGCCGGCCAGCTTCCTCGCGCCGTCCTTCCATCACGGGATCCTGCCGCCTGGGGTCTTGCTGACGTTTGACGCGCTCGTAGCTGTCGTCGAGCAGGTCTTCCTCGGCCAGAGTGGCAACGAGCCTGGCGATGGAGGCTCCTAGCGTGTGCCCGCCGGCCCCGAAGTACATCATGATGAATGCCATCAGCTGGCGCTCACTGATGCGGTTCTCAGCGCCGAGCTCGCCTCTGTAGGCGCGGATGAGCCGCATGAGCAGGTCGTCCGGCGCGGCGGCTGGATGCCGTTCCCGCTCCGTGATGACGCGTCGCAGATACTCGGGGACCGCCGGATCCTCAGGCGAGAGATCGGCGAACGGTGGCTTCCGGGCCGTGAATATGTCTACATGCTGCCGAACGAACGGCTCGCTGTCTTCAGGGAGGCCGGTAAGAAGGCATACGGACCGGAAGGCGCCGGAATCGGCGATACCTGATACGTCGACAAGGCCGCCCGTCTGACCTGAGGTAGCCTGACGAACGAGTTGTTCGAAAATGTCAGGCACCCGGTCAAGAACACGCTTGAGCGCCGTTGGCGTGAAGTAATCTATGGCGATTCCCTTAAGCTTGGCGTGCAGTTCGCCGTCCGTCGCCCAGTAGGCGTTTGCGAGCAGGTGCAGAGCTTCCATTGAAGTGCCCTGGGTGGGCAGAGCGCTTGAGAGCGCTGGCGACCGGAGTGCGAAGTCGACGTCGTTGTAGGACCGGATAACCTTCTGAGGGCCCACATCTTCCAGGGCCGGACCTGCCTGGTAGAAAATTTCCATCCCAGGTGGCGGGTCGTAAACTCGCACCATAATGCAGCCTCCAATGTGGCCGTGCTCATGCGCGCCTTCGGACAAGACAGGCATTATTCCGCTAAAGCCCGACTATATTGTGCCTGACGCAGCTGGCGGCGGCTCAGGGGCGGAAGGTTCCCGCAGCCGGTGATCACCGGGCGCCCCTCCTGCTGGTCAGAGTGATCTGGTTAACTGCTGGCCGTGCTCAAGATCTACCCGGTCAGCGCATCCGCTGCCGAGATCGCCACTGTCGCGCGCGGCGAGACCGGGCAGGCGGCCCGGTCGGCCATTGCCGCCCTGGGCGAGCTGTACGCCTACCCGGCACCCTCCCCCGGCGGCGCCACGCAGCCATGGGTCCGGGCCAACATGATCTCCAGCGCCGACGGCGCCAGCACTCTGAACGGGCTTTCTGGCGGCATGTCCGGCGCTGCGGACCGGCTGGTGTTCTCTGTGCTGCGCAGTCTGGCCGACGTGATCCTGGTCGGCGCCGGGACCGCCCGCGCGGAGAAATACCGCCCGGTGCGGCCGGCCGAGATCTGGGCGCAGCTGCGCGACGGGCGCGCACCCACGCCCCCGATCGCAGTCGTGACCACCAAGCTCGACCTGGACCTGACCTCCCCGCTGCTCGCGGGCGCCCCGCCCGATGCCCGCACGATCGTGCTCACCACCGAGCAGTGCCCGGATGAGCGGAGGGCCGCGGCGGCCGCCAAAGCCGACGTGACCGTCGCTGGCGCCGACCGGGTCACCCCGGCCACAATGATCGGCGCCCTCGCCGCCCGCGGCCACCGGCGCATCCTGGTCGAGGGCGGCCCGGGCCTGCTCGGACAGATCACCGCGGCCGGGCTCCTGAACGAGCTCTGCCTGACCTACAGCCCGGTGCTGGAGGGAGGCCGCGCGGACCGGATCCTCACACCGCCCTACGAAGCCTTCGCCGGGCAGGAGCACCCGCGAGGAGCAGCGGCCTGGCCGCCGGTGCGGCTCACCCTTGGCCACGTCCTGGAAGACAATGGCTCCCTGCTGTGCCGGTACCTGGCTGCCGGGCAGCGACCCGAATAGCCGATCTGCTTGACGCTCCCGCAAGTCCTGCGGTATTCATGTCGACCAATGAGCCACCGTGCGTGCACCATCGCCGGGATCACCCTCTCGGTGGCCCTGCTCGCCTCGTGCACGTCGGGGTCGAAGCCATCGCCGGGCGTTTCCGGGAGCGGATCGCCTGCTGCGTCGACGGCAGCGCCGGATGCTCTGGGGCCGTCGGCGTGCGTCACGGCGAGCAAGGCGTCCAGCCAGGCTGGCCCGTTCAAGCTGGTGTCCCAGCGCACACTTTGCGGGCTGCCGCAGAACAACTCGCAGGCCGAGCAGTCGGCCGGCGGGGAGATGGTCTCCGCCGTCGAAGGCGATCTGCAGAACGTCAACGGGGGGCCGAACTACGGTCAGCAGACGTCGTGGGTGTCGCAGGGATACCAGATTCCACAGAACGCCGCTGGCGTCTACCGCTCGATCAGCTTCACCGGCCTGATCGGCACGTTCAACCCGCAGGCAGCGGCCAGCGCGGTCGAAAGCTCGATCGCGTCCGGCTACACGTTCACCAGCGTGCCGCCCGGGCCGCATGGCGGCGTTATGGCCTGCGCGGCACTGAACAGCACCAGCGAGAACTGCGTGTGGTCCACTCCGACGACCCTTGGCCTCATCATGATCATCGACACGACGAAGCAGCTGATAGGTACGAACATCGCTGCTAACGCGCTCAGGATTCGCGACGTGCTGGAGGTTCCGATCTAAAGACGCCGGCTGCTCCGCTGGATCAGTGGCCGTAACGGCGCTCTCGCGCGGCGAAGCTGCGCAGGGCGCGGAGGAAGTCGATCTCCCTGAACGCGGGCCAGTAAGCCTCGCAGAAGTACAGCTCGGAGTAGGCGCTCTGCCAGAGCAGGAAGTTCGACAGCCGCATCTCGCCGCTGGTGCGGATGACCAGGTCGGGGTCTGGCTGGCCCGCGGTGTACAGGTGCCCGGCGATATCCGCCACCGTGATCGTCTCGGCCAGGTCGGCAAGGGTCGTGCCCCGCAGGGCGTGCTCATACAGCAGCGACCGGAAGGCGTCGATGACCTCCTGCCGGCCGCCGTAGCCGACAGCGAGCGTGACGTGCGCTCCGGTGGTGCAGTCACGGCTTACCTCGACGGCCTGCTTGAGCGCCTGGGATGTGGTGTCCGGCAGCATGTCCAGGTCCCCGGCGATGTGCACCTGCCAGGTGGGGTCCCGGCTGAGTTTGTCGGCCACGACCTTTTCAATCACCTGCATGAGGAAGGCGACCTCAGCGCTGCCCCGGCCGGTGAGGTTCTCGGTGGAGCAGACGAACACGGTGACATGCTTGATCCCGGCCTTCTCGCACCAGCTCAGCACGTTTTCTACGTGCTCGGCCCCGTACTTGTGGCCGATGCTGGTATCCGCCATGCCCCGCTGGCGTGCCCACCGCCGGTTGCCGTCCATGATGATGCCGACATGCCGTGGCAGCTGGCCGCCGGCGATCTGCTTGCGGAGCCTTCGCGCGTACAGCCGGTAGAGCATGCCCCAGCTGACGTCGGCACGATTCACGCCTGCCAGGCTAGCGAAGTCTTCACGTAACCGGCGGATGGGAGCGCGCACTTATGCCACTGCACAGCAAGGCCGACGACACCGCGGCCGATGCCGAGCTCGACATCAACCCTGTCTATGTCCGCGAGGCCTCCCTGAGCGTGCCGCGCAACAAGATCCCGGAGCACGGCATGCTGCCGGACACCGCGCTGCAGGCAGTGCGCGACGAGCTCATCCTTGACGGCAACGCCCGGCTCAACCTGGCCACGTTCGTGACCACGTGGATGGAGCCGCAGGCGCAGGAGCTCATGGCCGAGTGCTTCGACAAGAACATGATCGACAAGGATGAGTACCCGCAGACGGCCGAGCTCGAGCGCCGTTGCGTGAACATCCTCGCCGACCTCTGGAACGCTCCGCCCGTGCCCGGCGGGGCTGCCGGCCAGGCCTCGGCGGCCGTCGGGTGCTCGACGACCGGGTCGAGCGAGGCGTGCATGCTCGGCGGGATGGCGCTGCTGTGGCGCTGGCGGGCCCGCCGGGCGGCGGCCGGAGCCGCGACAACCGCACCCAACCTGGTGATGGGGACGAACGTCCAGGTCTGCTGGGAGAAGTTCTGCCGCTACTGGCAAGTCGAGCCGCGGATGGCGCCAATGGCACCTGGCAGGCTGCACCTGACCGGCGCGGAGGCGGCCGGCCGGTGTGACGAGAACACGATCGGCGTGGTCGCCGTGATGGGCTCGACCATGGACGGCAGCTACGAGCCGGTGCTGCAGATCAGTGAGGAGCTGGACAAGGTTCAGGCCAGCCGCGGCCTGGACATCCCCATCCACGTTGACGGCGCGTCCGGCGGGTTCATCGCCCCGTTTCTGCACCCGGATACCAAATGGGACTTCCGCGTGCCCAGGGTGGCCTCGATCAACGCCTCGGGCCACAAGTACGGGCTGGTCTACCCGGGCGTCGGCTGGGTGGTGTGGCGCGAGGCGGCCGCGCTGCCCGAGGACCTGGTGTTCCGGGTGAACTACCTGGGCGGCGACATGCCGACGTTCGCGCTGAATTTCTCCCGGCCCGGCGCCCAGGTCGCCGCGCAGTACTACAACTTCCTGCGGCTCGGCTTTGAGGGCTACCGGAGCACCCAGCTCGCGTGCCAGGAAGTGGCCAGGTACCTGTCCGGCGAGATCGCCATGATGGGCCCGTTCGAGCTGCTGAGCGACGGCAGCGAGCTGCCGGTGTTCGCGTTCAAGCTCCGCGATCCGGATGCGGCTGGCTATACGGTGTTCGACCTGTCCGAGCGGCTGAGGCAGCGGGGCTGGCTGGTCCCGGCCTACACGCTGCCCGCCGACCTGCAGGACACGGCGGTGCTGCGGATCGTGGTCCGGAACGGGCTCAGCCGGGACCTGGCCAGCGCTCTGCTCGACGACCTGCGGGTGCAGGTGCAGGTGCTGTCCACGCACCCGCATCCTGCCCCGCTGGTACCTGGCGGGACCCGGGAGCGCACCAGCTTCGCCCACTAGCCGGCCCCCACTAGCCAGACCGCCAGCCAGGGTCGCGGCCGGAGAGCCCGAGCAGGCGGTCGAGCGGCGGCGCGGTATCGGCGACGGCCACAGGTACCCCGAATGCCTTGCCTTCGCCCTGGTAGTCGTCGGTGAGCATGCCCGGGGCGAACGTCAGCGACTCCTGCGCCGCGGCGTCCGGCGGGGACCAGGGCTGACCGGTAGCCCGGGCCAGGTCCCAGCCGTGAACCTGGTACTCCCAGAGGATCATGCCCAGTGCCAGCTCGCCGGGCATCGCGCTGTCCCCGAGCCGCAGCGGCCTGGCCGCGGCGCCGCTGCGCAGTGCCTGGGTGAGCCGGTCGGCTGCGGAGCGTACAGCGGCGGTGGCGTCAGCTGGCGCGCGGTACCCGTCGATGCTGGCCCGCGGCGCCTGCCCGTCCGGGTCAGCCATACCGTCGGCAAAGGTGGTCAGCCAGCCCACCACGTGATCCTGGAGCTGCCTGACGTTGTAATCGGTACAGGGGGTCGGATCGTCCAGCTGTTCATCAGCGATACCGCCGACGACCCGGGCGAGGTCGGCCAGCACCGTTCCCAGCAGGTCAGTTGTCATCTCGGTGGATGTCGTCATGGCGGATGACGCTAGGCCACCGACCAACCTGAGGGCTTGAACATTTGCGTCAGCCCGCCCAGCTAGGGTCGCCGCATGGGCAGGAACCCGGAGCCGGAGCCGGTGGAGCAGGACAGCCGAGGGATCCTCAGTCCGCGGCTGCTGCGCGAGCGGGTTCAGCTGACCAGGTACCCTCCTGGCCCGGCTTTGGAGGGCGTGGTCGACAGGTTCTGGGCGGTGCGCTGGGACTTGCCTGCCGGACTGGTTCACCGCCAGCAGGTGCTCACGCATCCGGCTGCCAACCTGAGCGTTGGTCATCGCAATGCCCGGCCCGGCGAGAGCCGGGCCGGGGATGTCGAGGCCCGCCTGAACGGGGTCGCGCACCAGCTGACCACCCGGATCCTTGTCGGGCAGGGCTGGACCGTCGCGGCGATGACCAGGCCAGGCGGGCTCGGGGCGTTCATCACCGGCTCAGCCGCGAAGTTCACCGACCGCGTCGTGCCGCTGGGCGATGTTGCTGGCGTAGACGAGGCCGCGCTGCTGGCTCAGGTCAGTGCAGAGCGTGAGGAGGCGGCGCGGGTCGGCGTGCTGGCCGCGGCGCTGGAGCACGCGATGCAGCCAGGGAAGGTCGAGGCCGCGGCCAATGTCGCCAGCGTGGCCCGCTTCGCCGAGGAGAACCGCGCGGTCAGGCGACTCGGTGACCTGTGTTCTGTGGCTGGCATCGGCCAGCGGACTCTCCAGCGGATGTTCCTGCACTTCGCGGGGGTATCGCCGACCTGGGTGATCCGCCGGTACCGGCTGCTGGAGGCAGCCGAGGCGGTTGGCAACGGCGAGCCGGTCTCATGGGCCGAGGTCGCCGTTGGCCTGGGCTACGCCGATCAAGCGCACCTCACCCGCGATTTCAGGGCGGCGACAGGCCAGACCCCCGCCGCCTACGCCAGCTCACAGCTGTCCTGAGTCGCCGTCACTGCGCTCAGTGGCGGCTGCTGCGCTAGCGGGCAAGGCGGCGGGCGGCCGCCCAGGCCAGTGAAGCTGATGCTGGCGCCGGCCGCGCAAGCCCGTGATCGGCACGGTGAGCCGCGTGATCGGCTCAGCAGAGTACCTCGGTCTGGGGAGCCGACCGCACTCAGAAGTTTTTTCGAAGAATCTTGGCTGAGACGCTCACACAGCCGCCGTTTTGTCAGAGGCCACCGATACCGTTGTCAGTGACGAAGCAGCCCAGGGAGGTGACCCCGATCCCCACCACCACCCCCCAACCCAGCCCCGATGACGAACCTCAGCCCGAGCAGCCCGAGCAGCCCGGGCAGCAGCCCCCAGCCGGCGGCTGGCTGTATGCGGTGCCCGGCAGTGTGCTCGACGGCGTGCAGGTGTCCGGGCCGGTGCCGGCGCAGGTGGTGGCTGGGCGGGTGGGCGCGGATGGGCTGGACTGGCAGGCGCTGATCGAGGCGCTGGCGGTGGCCGGGAAGGTCGGCAGTGACCCGCAGGGCCTGGACGAGGTCGCCGCCGCAGCTGAGGGGCGGATGCGCCCGGCTGATCCGGGCCGGCTGGCGGCGGTGGCGGTTGAGCATATGCCGGCCGGGTCGGCGCTGGCTGGGTGGCTGGATGTGGCTACGGCGGCGGCAGGGCGGCTGAATGAGGATGAGCTGACCGGGGTGGCGGTCGCCGCGGGCACTCAGGCGGCGCATACTCAGGCCGCCGGGCTGACTGCGGTGGCGCAGCTGACCGCCCGCGCCGCCGCCGCCGACCAGAACGTCGGTGTGGAGGCTGACGGGCGTCCGGTGCGGGTGACCGGTGATGCTGCCGGGCAGCTGGAGATGGCGCTGATGCTGAGCCATGATGGTGCGCAGTCGCTGGCTGACCTGGCGGTGACGCTGACCTGGCGGCTGGCCGATACGGGGGCGGCGCTGGCGGCGGGGTGGATTGACCTGGATCACGCCCGGCTGGTGGCCCAGTACACCAGCGTCCTGTCCCAGGGCAAGGCCCGCCAGGTGGAGGCCCAGATCCTGCCGGTGGCACGGCGGATGACCCGGGCGAAGCTGCGCCGCAGGCTGACGGTCCTGGTGATCATGGCTGACCCGGCTGCTGCTGAGCGGCGGCGCACCGATGCTGAGCGGCATGCGGATGTGCGGCTGTTCACCGATGATGACCAGACCGCCACCCTGATGGCCAGCAAGCTGCCGCAAGTCGCCGCTGCTGCCGGGTATGCGCGGATCAACGCGCTGGCGCGGGCGCGTAAAGCCGCCGGCCTGCCCGGCAGCATACGCCACCACCGCAGCTGCATCCTCCTGGAACTGATGCTCGGCATCCTCGACCTCACCCCGCCCGCCGACGGCGACCCTGACCAGCCCCTGCCACCCGATGACACCCCCCCGCCCAGCGACCCCCAACCCCACGACCCACCCCCAGGCCCACCACCGGGCCCCACCAGCCACCCCGGCAACGGCAGCCGCGCCGCACCTGGCAACGGCCCCGCCAGCGGCGCCAGCCATTCCGCACCCGGCCCGGCCGGCGACGACAGCCACCGCCCCGACGACAGCCACCGCCAGGACAGCGACGGTCACGGCCGGGAGGACAGCCACGGCCGGGACTGCGGGCGGGGTCCTGGAACGGCGGAGGAGGTCCCGGCGCCGAGTGATGCGGACGCGCCTGAGGATGATGGCCTGGATGATGTCACCGCGGGGGAGCCGGGGCGGGCGTGGGACCGGTGGGAAGACGACGACCTGGACGACACCAGACCGCTCGCCTGGCCGAAGCTGGGCACCATCCCGCCGGCGCTGGCCCGGGCCAGCCACCGCGATGGCGGCACACCACCAGCCGCGCTGCTCGACGTGACCATGCCCTGGACCACCTACGCCCGCTGGGATGACAAGCCCGCCACCCTCAGCCGGATCGGCGCCATCACCGCCGAGCAGGCCCGCCAGCTCACCCGCACCGCCGAACACGACCCGGCTGCCCAATGGCGCATCATCATCACCGACCACGACGGCCACGCGATCACCGTCACCCGGCTGCGGCTACACCGCCGCACCCGCACACAACGCCGCAGCCCACCCGCAACCGGGCCACTTCGCGCCGGGCCACCCCGCGCCGGGCCACCCGGAACCGGGCCGCCGGGGGCCGGGCTGGCCGGGCGGATCACCCTGGTCATCAGCCAGGACACCGTCACCCAGTGGCAATCGGGAAGACACGAAGGAGCAGGACCGCCACCACTGAGCCCGGCCGCCGCCACCGCACTGAGCACCGCCGCCACCGCACTCCAGCATGCCCAGCAGCAGGCCGACGCTGATGCTGCTGCCGGAGGGTGCGCGCATACCAGCGGCTCCGCCCGCTACCGTCCACCCACCCGGCTGCGTGAGCACGTCATCGCCCGCGACCACACCTGCCGCAACCCCGTCTGCGGCCAGCCCGCCTGGCGTGCCGACCTCGACCACACCCGCCCCTGGGACCAGGGCGGCCCCACCTGCAGCTGCAACCTCGGCGGCGCCTGCCGCCGCGACCACCAGCTCAAACAGCACCCCAGATGGAAACTCCAGCAAACCCAGCCCGGCTGGTTCCGCTGGACCGCACCCAGCGGCCGCACCTACCACATCGGACCCGAAAAGTACCTGGCCTAATGACGGCTCTCGGGTCTGACGGGCGGACCTGCTCGGACACGCGCTGACGCGCTCGCCACTCTCCGGCAAGCGCGCACCGCCTAACGTCACGCGGGCGGCCGTGCACCGAGGCGCTGGCCTGGAACCACTTCGCGGATTACCCTGTCGCGCGGGATGGGACGAGGAGCGGGAATCACCTCAAACGGTGAGCTCGAAGCGCGCAGCGATCTGTTCGATCACTGGCAGGTGCTCCTCCCACGTGACACTGCCCATACCGAGCACGAAGGCTGCGTTGCCGCGCACGGCGAAGTACTCCCGCGTCCGGTAGATGGCCGTTCCCTTGGCGTTGCGGCGGGTGACGAAGTCCAGTGCCACCCCCGGCTGTCCGGCGAAGAAGACCTCGGAGCGGGTGAAGCCGTCGTAGCCGTGGGCTGTGAGCTTCTCCTGGGCCACGTCCGCGACCCGCGGCGCGGTCAGTCCCTTGGCAGGCACCTTGAAGACGATCAGATTCCGGCCGGGACCCCCGGTGGCCCGTAGGATCTCCGGCCCGTTCGCCGGAACGGGAGGCAGCGCCTCCCAGCCTGCCGGCACCTGCAGAACCACCCCGTACGGGACAATCTCGAACCGTTGCCAGGCGGCATCGCTGACATCAGACATGCGGCGACCTTCCAGAGTCGGGGCGTTGTTTGGTCACCAGGGGTGATACCGGCAGCCGGCCGCGCTGCGAACCTCGCATTCCACGACTCGCCCGGTATCCGTAGGAGAGCAACCAGACAGCCTCCGAATCCCAGGAGATCACCGCGGTGAGCAGGCATCACGGCGAACCGGACGCCGCCGAGCGCGAACGCCTCGTCACCGCACACGGCTACCTCGTCGAACGGGAGGCCGCCCGCTACCGCACCTGGCATATCGACCAGGCAGACCTGCGCCAAGCGGGCATCCTCGGGCTCCTGATCGCCGCGTCCCGCTTCGACCCTGAGCGCGCCGTGCCATTCGCGGCATACGCGCACACCTGGGTACGCAAAGAGATCCAGCGCGCCGCCCTCGCCGAGAGCGCCGACAGCCTCAACCTGGCAGCCGCCGCGCTGGGCATCTCACCGGCCACCATCGCCGCACTCCACCGGCAACTCCGCACCACCGCCACCGAGGACGACGAAGAACTATCCGCACCCGGCTACACCCTCACCGACCCCGAACACGCCGCCACCGCAAAGGACTTCACGGCCAACGTCCGCACCGCCCTGACCCGCATGAACCCACACCAAGCCGAAGCGATGATCCTTCGCTACGGGCTGGATGACCAGCCGGAACGTTCATACCGCCAGATCGGTCGTCGCCTCGGAGTCTCCGGCCACACTGCCCGAGAACCCGTCGAACGCGCACAAACCGAACTGCGCCGCCTTGTCACCTGAAACAAGTCCGCAACCCTTGCCCGGATCAGCCCGAACTCGCACAACCCTTGGAATAAATCGGGATCCTCAGCTCGCGGCTCCTGCCCCAGGGGGTCCGGCTGACCAGCCAGCTTCGCGCGAACCTGGCTGGCGTCGAGGTGCTGCAAGTCATCGAGGATGGCGAGCGCCTGCCGCCAGGCCTCCCGGGCACCGGCCAGGTCCCCCGCAGCCTGGCGATTGTCGCCGAGGTGGCTGAGAACATCCGCTTCATGGAAGCGCTCGCCGGATTCCCGGAGCATGCTGAGCGCTCGCTCGTGACAAATGGCGGCTTCGGCGAGGTTGCCCAGATGGTGCTCGGCGCACCCAAGGCTGTCCCAGGCAGCCGCCTCGGCCTTGCGGTAACCCGTTTCCAAGGTCAGGGCGAGTGCCTGCTGGCAGAACGCGCGGGACTGCTGGTAGTCACCGAGCAGGGCGTGGAAACAGCCGACGTTGTTGAGCGCTACGGCCTCGGCCGCTTTGTCACCCGTCGCCTGGAAGACGCGCAGCGCCTGCTCACCGTGCCCGACCGCATCGGCGTAGCGGCCCTGCCTCGCCGCCAGAACGGCGAGATTCTGGTGGACGTTGGCCTCGCCGAGGCGGTTGCCGAGCTGCTGGTGGAGCGTGAGACTCGTGGCGAAGAAGCCACGAGCCTGATCATGGTCGCCGAGCTCGCTGCTGGCAGTTCCCAGCATGCGATTGCACACGGCCAGGGCGGCGATGTCACCCAGACGTGTCGCTGCGGCCAGCGCTGAGCGCTGGCTCGCGGCCCATTCCTGCCAGTGCCCGCGGGCTTGCAGGAAGGTCCCCATTGCCCAGGGGAGCTGCCAGGCGTGCGTGTCGAACCCGGACTCGGCGGCGAAGGCGCTAGCGGCCAGCAGGACCCGGTGCTCTGCCTCAAACCAGGCCAGTGCCTGTCGGCCATCGGCGTGCTGCTCGGGAGCGACGCCAGGCGCAGGCGCCTTGAGCACGACCCGATCCATCGATGCGTCCAGCAGAGGGGTGGCATAGGAGGCGCTGTGCAGGTAGTGGTCGAGGATCCTTCGGGTGGCCTCGCGCCGCTCGCCGGAGCTGTCGGTTGCGCGGGCCTGGCTGGCGGCATAGGCGCGCAGCAGGTCATGGAAGGCGTACCGGCCGGGGACGTGCTCGGCGATCAGGTGAGCGCGGGCCAGTTCGCGCAGCAGGCGGCGGGTATCGGCCTCCGCTGTTCCGGCGAGGCTGGCTGCGGCGGGGACGGTGATATCGGGGCCGGGGTGGAGGCCCAGCAGCCGGAACATCCGCGCGGCCGCGGCGCTGAGCTGCCGGACAGACCAGGAGAACACCGCCCGGACGCTGGCCGCCGGGTCGCCCGCATCCAGAGCGTCCAGGCGGCCAGCGGAATCGCGCAGCTCGCCGGCCAGGGCGGCCAGCGCGAACGTGGGACGGGCGGTGGCGCGGGCCGCGGCGACCGCCAGCGCCAGCGGCAGGCAGGCGCACAAGGTAGCGATCTCACTCAAGGCTTCTGGTTCGGCAGCGGCCCGGGCCTGGCCGAGCCGGGCGGCGAGCAGATGTACCGCCTCGTCGTGGCTGAGCACGTCCAGGCTGACGAGCCGCGCCCCGTCAGCGGCAGCCAGTCCGGACAGCTGATTGCGGCTGGTGATGATGACCAGGTTGCCTGGGCTGGCCGGCAGCAGCGGCCGCACCTGCTGCTCATCCCAGGCATTGTCCAGCACGACCAGCACGCGCTTGTCCGCCAGCACGCTGCGGTACAGCGCCGCCTGAGCATCCTGCAGCGGCGGGATCCGTTCGGGCGACACGCCGAGCGCGTCCAGGAACGCGCGGATCGCCTCAGCCGGGGTGACCGGCGTGCCTGAGGTGTCGAAGCCGCGCAGGTTCACATGCAGCTGACCGTCCGGGAACTGTGTGGCGACCTGATGCGCCCAGTGCAGCGCCAGCGCGGTCTTGCCCACTCCGGCCGTCCCGCCGATGGCCCTGATCACGACCGTCCCCGGCGCGCCCGCTCCGTCCTGATTCAGCAAGCCCATGAGCGCCTGCAGCTCGGCGGTGCGACCGACGAACCCAGCGATCGCAGCGGGCAGCTGCCGCGGCACCGGTGCCCGCCGGTCTGGGCTGAACGCGGCGCCGTCGGCGGCCAGCAGATCCTCGATACGGTCAGCTGAGACCCGCAACGTGCTGGCCAGTTTGCGTTGCAGCCACGGCAGCGGTCGCGCCTCGCCGCGTTCCCACCGCGCGACTGTGGTGCGACCCACATCCAGCAGCTCGGCCAGCTGTTCCTGGGTCAGGCCCAGCGCTTTGCGGCGCGCCGCCAGCCGGTCTCGCCTGGCTGGGTCGCCAACGACAACACCTTCGGCCACGGTTACGGTCGCCTCCGGTAAACGCTCCGGCCGCCTCAGCTCAGGGTACGCCGACCGTACCTGCCGATAATGGTGAACTCAGGGAACTCCGGCGGGAGTTTGCGAAGGTCAACCGCCCAGATGTGGCATTTCTGTGGCATTCGCGGTCTGGTCCGGCCCTGCCGCGCATGCTTCGATTCGTACTGCGACGGCCGTATCACAGCGTGGCTCGCCGCGGCGCACCAGAGGTCACGATCGTGTGGGTCAGACCCCAGCGACCACTCACTTTGGACCGGAGCCCGGGGTAAGACGGATCAGAGCCGTATGCGCGGGAGGCGCTACCCATGCGGTCACCACAGCGAGCCCGGGTTCATCTCAAGCTCGTCAGGGGGGAAGATTGCCCGGCGGGCATCTCCGGGTCGCCAGTGACGCGGGTTTCCCTGGGGCCCGGCGAGTGGGTACTGGTGCCGGGCGGCCATACGCTGATGCCGCCAGTGATCCGTGACGTGCTGCGGGGCCTCGAGTTGTCCGATCCTGGCGAGCCCGGCGCGCGGTACCGGATCATGCGAGTCCAGCCAACGGCCATCGTCCCCTGGTTCGGCCCGGCCCTGCTGCACCACACGGGCTGCCGGACGGTCCTGTACTGCCGGTCCGATCAGATCGCGCCGCAGGCCGCCGAGTGCCTGGCCGCCTTGGCCGCCCGTACGGCGGAGGTTGTCGGCGGGGCCGCGGCCCAGGGCAGCTGTCAGGTGAGGGTGGTCAGGGTCTGCCATCGTGACCTGCCCGCCGGCCTCCACCCCGCGGTGACAACCGTCCGTGGCTCCCAGGTCACCGCGCACGTCTGCTCCCGGCTGATCGACCATGGGCTCGCAGTCGTGATGAGCGCGCTTGGTGCTGGGTTCGGCAGTTGCCTTGCGCCGGGAGCCGCGATGGCGCGCACCCCGCCGGGCTCTGGAATCCGGGCTATTGGCGCTGGCCGATTCGGGCAGGCATAACCGCCCATCGGAAGAGTCCTCGCGGAGGGTGCTCAGGCTGGCGCTGGCGGGTCGGCCCGCCCGGCCAGAGGTGCAGGCGCGGCAGCCACCCGCTCGCACCGGGCCGGATCAGATGTCAGCCCGTTCTCGAGTCCCCAGAGCCAGTAGTCGATGCACCGTACGAAAGCCCACGCGACGGCCTTGCCCCGGTCCAGCCGCCCATTCTTGCCGATCGTGTCGAGCAGCCCGGTGATGGCTTGCGAATTGGGGAGCTCATCAGCCCGGGTCCAGAGCAGTTCGGCCACTGAGGTTTTCTCAGCGACTTTACGTGATCATCTTGTACGGGTATTGGACTAGGGCGGAGGCGCTGTCGCCGGCTGGCAGGTCCGGGTGCTGCCGATTACGTCCTCGCGGATGGGCTGCCTGCTGGATTCCCTGGACCGCGGCTACCGGGTGCTGGGGATTTGCTTCTCCAGTTACTGGAGGAGCCAGACTGACGCCATGGAGAACGACGGACCTCTTCTGACAATCGGTGAGCTGGCCAGACGTGCCGGCGTGCCGGTGCGCACTATCCGGTTCTGGTCGGATAGCGGGCTGGTGCCGCCGGCCTCGCGGACTGACGGCGATCGCAGGCTGTACGACGCGGCGTGCGTGGCCCGGCTGGAACTGGTGACGACCTTGCGAGAGCTGGGCGTGAGCCTGGCCAATGTCCGGCGCGTACTGGGCGGCCAGGTCACCGCCGCGGAGGTGGCCGCAATCCACCTGGAGGCGCTGGACACCGAGATCCGGACCCTGCGGCTGCGCCGGGCAGTCGTGGCCGCCGTGGTGAAGCGCTCTGCCGACGGCGAGGAGATGGGCATGATCAACAAACTGGCGCGCCTGTCCGCGGCCGAGCGGCGCCAGATCATCGATGACTTCACGGCGGAGGTTTTCCGCGGGCTGGATCCCAGCCCGGCGAGGTTTGCGCGCTGGGCCGCGGCGCCGGATCTGCCTGACGATCCTTCGGCCGAGCAGGTCGAGGCCTGGGTCGATCTCGCTGAGCTGGTAGCGGACAGGGGTTTCCGCGAGCAGGTCCGGCAGGTCGCTGGCATCGGCATCCAGATCCAGTCCGGCCGCTGGCTGGTCGACGTCGAGCGGGCGCAGGACGAGGCCGAAGCGGCCTGTCAGCGGGGAGTGCCGCCTGAGTCTGCCGAAGCGGCCCGGATCGTGGCGCAGATCCTGGCGGGCACCCCCGGCGGCCAGCGCCGTGCTGAGTTGCTGGCTCAGCTGGAAGGCGCCACTGATCCCCGGATCGAACGTTACTGGGAGCTGACGGCCGTCATCAGCGGCCGCGGCCCGTTCCCGTCGGTGCAGCGCGCCCTTGAATGGCTGGCCGCCGCGCTGCGCGCGAGCCAGGGCCATTGGGAGGCAGGCCGGTGATCGAGGTCCGCGGGCTGACCAAGCGCTATGGCTCAGCGGTCGCTGTCGACCGGCTCAGCTTCGACGTGCCACCGGGTGCCGTGACCGGTTTCCTGGGCCTGAACGGATCAGGCAAGTCCACCACCATGCGCATGATCCTCGGCCTGGACGCCCCGGACGCCGGACACGCCCGCATCGGCGGCCAGGCCTACCGTCAGCTTCGCTGGCCGCTGCGCGAGGCCGGAGGACTGCTGGAATCCAGGGCCTTCCACCCGGGCCGGTCTGCCCGCGCGCACCTGGCCGCGCTGGCGGCCAGCAACTCCATCAGCCAGTCCAGGGTCGCCGAGGTCCTGGAGATAGCCGGACTGGAATCCGCAGCGGGCAAACGGGCCGGGAAGTTCTCGCTCGGCATGGCGCAGCGTCTCGGCATCGCCGCGGCGCTGCTGGGAGACCCGGCCGTGCTGCTGCTCGACGAGCCGGTGAACGGCCTGGACCCGGAGGGAATCCGCTGGATACGCGGCCTGCTCCGGTCACTGGCCGCCGAAGGCCGGGCAGTCCTGGTCTCCAGCCACCTGATCAGCGAAATGGCCCTGATGGCCGACCGGCTGGTCGTGATCGGCCAGGGACGGCTCCTGGCCGACACCACGGCGGCCGAGCTGTCCAGCCGGGCCCCCAGCCTCGAAGAGGCCTTCCTGCAACTCACCGGCGATAGTGCCCAGTACCAGGCAAGGAACATGTCATGACCGCCCACACCAGCCACCAGCCATCCGGCAGATACCGATTCCGGCAGCTGGCCCGGATGGAATGGATCAAGCTGCGCAGCCTGCGCTCCACCTGGCTCACCCTGGCCATTGCCGTCGCCGCGTCAGCGGGCATCGCCCTCGCAATAGGCAGCAGCAGCACGACAAGCGGCGGCATGTTCGTCGGCAACACGCTGGTCGGCATGCTCATCGGCGTGCTGCTCATCGGGGTAGTCGGCGTACTGGCCATGACCAGCGAGTACACCTCCGGGACCATCCGCGCCACATTCGCCGCCGCGCCACGTCGGCTCAAGGTCCTGGCGGCCAAAGCCGCGGTCGTTGGTGCGGTGGCGCTGATCACCGGCGAGGCAGCAGCATTTCTGTCCTTCTTCGCAGGCTGCATGACCCTTCGCCACGGCATCACCGCGCCAGCCCTCAGCCAGCCCGGTGTCCTGCGGGCGATCGTACTCACCGGAGCCAGCCTCAGCCCGATCGCTCTGTTCGGACTCGGCCTCGGAGCGATCATCCGGCACACCGCCGCGGCGATCACCGTGGTAGTCGGAATTGTCTGCGTCGGCGGGCCGCTGAACCTCGCTATCAGGCCCTACCTGCCGATTTACATAGTCAGCCACTCGCTCAGCGCTACGGCGCCGCTATGCCGCCCCGGCGCGGCGTCATGCTGGCTGTCAGCCTGGAGCGGACTCGGAATGCTCGCCATCTACGCAGCCATCGCCATGGTCCTGGGCGCGCTGATCCTCGCCTGGCGAGATGCATAAGCCGCAGGCAACGCTCCGCCCCTGCGAAGGCTCCGCGTGATCACCTATCGTGTCACTCTTGACGTCCCGCCCCAGCTCGTGATCAAGGTTTCGAACCTCCTGAGGAAACGCCGGAAGGAACTCGGCACCAGGAACGGAACCCGCGCCCTGACCTGCTACCAGCAGGCCGTCTTCATCCTGGCCTGGTTCCGCGACAGGCCGGGCCTCTCCCGCCTCGGCCAGGGCTTCGGGATCTCGCAGGCCACCGCCTACCGGTACAAGGACGAGGGCGTCGAAGTCCTCAGGGCACTGGCCCCCACCCTGCACGACACCCTGGAGAAAGTCGCTGAGCAGGGACTTCCCTACCTGATCCTCGACGGCACCCTCATCGCCTCCGACCGCTGCTCCGACAAGAAAACCAGCAAGAAGGGCACAGAAATAGACAAATGGTACTCGGGGAAGGCGCACCACCACGCCGGCCTCGTCCAGGCCCTCACCGGTCCCTCCGGCATCCCGCTGTGGGTCTCCGCCGCGCTGCCCGGCAGCACCCACGACATCACCGCCGCCCGCCAGCTCGTCCTCCCCGAGGCCCGCCCCTACCTGAAAAGGTCCCGATCCTCGCCGACGCCGGCTACGAAGGCGCTGGCGCCGGAGTCCTCGTGCCCGTGAAAAAACCCCGCAACGGCGAACTCGACATCAACACGAAAACCCGCAACATGCTGCTCCGCGGAGCCCGCTACCAGGGAGAACGCGCCTTCGCCCTCATGTCCCGGCGATGGCGCGCCATCCGCCACGTCTCCGCCGACCCATCACAGATCGGCGACATCGCCAAGTCAGTCCTCGTCCTCACGCAATTCGAGCACAAGATGATCAGCTGAAAGTCGCTGAGAAAACCTCACTGAACGCTCAGGAGCTCCGACCGCCGCGGTGGGGTCGACCGCTACCCACGGCTGGCCGGGGCGTTGGCTGGCCAGGATGTTGTCGTAATGCAGGTCGGCCGCCAGTAGCTCGACGGTTCCATGTGCCCGCCACGCCGCCAGCGCGTCCGTCTCTCCCCTGGCCTGCACTGGCGGGCGAGGTCATCGGCCAGCGACGGCAAGGCCGCGATCCAGGCCTTGCCCTCGGGTGACCCGGCAGCGGCGAGATCGCTGGGAGCTAGTTGCGGAACGGGAAAGGGAACGCCACGCCGTTCAGCAGAGGTGTCAGGCGCCCTTGCGGAGCCGGGCCAGGGCCTCGGCCAGGATGGCTGCGCCGTCGGTGTCGTTACGCCGTTCCTTTACGTAGGCGAGGTGAGTCTTGTACGGCTCGCTGTGCGGCGGCGCTGGCGGGTTGGAGGCGTCCGGCCCGGCGGGGAAGCCGCACCGCGGACAGTCCCATGCCTCCGGGATCGCGGCATCGCTCGCAAAGCTGGCGATGGTCTCGTGCCGGTTGCTGCACCAGAATGAGACGCGTACCCGCGGCGCGGCCTCCCCGCGCTCTGCCTCGCCCATGGGCCCTGCGCCGACCCGGCTACCGCGGATGGCGTTGCCACTACTCACTGCTCACCCCTTGCCTTATGACCTGCAGAATCCAGGCGTGCGTGGTCAGATTGTCGCTCAGGCCGACGCTGCCGTCAGCGATTCAGCAGCAGACCCAGCGCGACGATGCAGACAAACCACAGGATCCCGGTAAATATCGTGATGCGATCGAGATTGCGCTCGACAACCGAGGACGAGGCGAGATTCGACGAGACACCGCCGCCGAACAGGTCGGACAGCCCGCCCCCCTTGCCCTTGTGCAGCAGCACCAGCAGCACCATGAGCAGGCTTGTAACGATCAGGACGATGGAGATTGCGAGAGTCACTGCTGCTTGTCGTCCCTTCGGCCGTTCCGCTCACGCGCTGGGGCTCAGCTCACGATACCGGCAGATCCTGGCGAACTCCCGGGCATCGAGGCTGGCACCACCCACGAGGGCGCCGTCGATGTCCGGCTGCGTCATGATCGCAGGCATGTTGTCGGCCTTGACCGACCCCCCATAAAGAATACGCGCACCTGCCGCCGCTGCATCCCCGTGGACATCCAAGACACGCCCGCGAATAGCGGCGCACGCTTCCTGGGCATCCTCTGGAGTGGCCACCTCGCCGGTGCCGATCGCCCACACCGGCTCGTAGGCGATCACCATGGCCGTCACCTGCTCACCGGTGATGCCAGCCAGGCCGCCATCGACCTGGGCGAGCGTGTGCGCGATCTGGTCGCCCGCCTGGCGGATCTCCAGCGTCTCGCCGACGCAGAGTACAGGCGTCATGCCCGACCGAAGCACCGCCTTGAGCTTCGCGTTCACCAGGCTGTCGTCCTCGCCGTGGTACTGCCTCCGCTCGGAGTGCCCGACAAGGACGTAGGTACAGCCCAGCTTGGCCAGCATCGGCCCGGATACGTCACCGGTGTAGGCGCCCTGGTCGAACGGTGATATGTCCTGCGCCCCGTAATCCAGCCGCAGCTTGTCGCCTGCCACCAGAGTCTGCACGCTGCGCAGTGCGGTGAACGGCGGCAGCAGGGCGACGTCCGCGGCGTCAAAGTCCTTGCCGGTCAGCGTGAACGCCAGCTTCTGGGTCAGTGCGATGGCCTCGAGGTGGTTCAGGTTCATCTTCCAGTTGCCGGCGACCAGCGGCTTCCGGTCCCCCGCCTGGCTCATCCCGGCGCCGTTATCCCGGCATCCTCGAGCGCCGCCAGCCCGGGCAGCTTCCTGCCCTCCAGATACTCAAGGCTGGCCCCGCCGCCCGTCGAGATGTGGCCGAAGGAGCGTTCATCAAATCCGAGGGCCCGAACGGCTGCCGCGGAGTCCCCGCCGCCGACGACGGTCAGCCCGCGCACATTGCTGATGGCCTCGGCCACCGCGCGGGTGCCCTCGGCGAACGCCGGGAACTCAAATACCCCAACCGGCCCGTTCCAGAAGACGGTCTCCGCGTCCGCGAGCTTCTCGGCGAACAGCGCCCTGGTTGCCGGGCCCATGTCCAGGCTCTCCCGGTCAGCCGGGAACTCGCCGACCGGCACCACCTCGTGCTTGGCATCGGCCGCGAAGCCGTCAGCGGCGACCAGGTCGACCGGCAGCACCACCTCGACCCCGCGCTGTGCCGCATCCTCCAGCACCGCCGACACCTGCGGAATCTTGTCGGCCTCCAGCAGCGAATGACCGACCTCGTATCCCTGAGCCTTGAGGAACGTGTAGGACATCCCGCCGCCGATCAGCAGCCGGTCCACACTGCCGAGCACGTTGGCGATCAGGCCCAGCTTGTCCGACGGCTTCGCGCCTCCCAGCACCATCACGTACGGCCGCTGCGGATCCTCGGTGAGCCTCCGCAGCATGGCCACCTCGGCCTCGACCAGGTCGCCAGCGGCGTGCGGCAGCAGCAGCGGCAGGTCGTACACGCTGGCGTGCTTGCGGTGCAGCGCGCCGAACCCGTCACCGACATAGAGGCCGTCCGGCCCAGCGAGCGCGGCGAACCGCTGCGCGAGGCCTGCCCGCTCGGCGTCATCCTTGCTGGTCTCGGCGGGCTCGAAGCGCACGTTCTCCGCCATTCCGACGTCACCGTCGTTCAGGCTGGCCGCCACCTCAGCCGCGGACGGGCCCGCGACGTCACCCGCGAGCGGGACATCCTGGCCGAGCAGCTCGGCCAGGCGGGCCGCGACCGGCTGAAGCGACGGGCCTCCCGCCGCCCGCTCGGCGTAGCCTGAGCCGGACGGGCGGCCCAGGTGTGCGAGGACCAGGATCCTCGCACCGCGCTCGGCCAGCCTGGTAATCGTGGGCAGACTGGCCCTGATCCGGCCGTCATCAGTGATCTGCGTTCCGGCTAGCGGAACGTTCATGTCGGCGCGCAGCAGAACCGTCCTGCCGCCGACGTCGAGTTCGTCGATGGCCCGCATCGCAGCTGAGCCTCAGGCCCTGGCGGGCAGCCGCTCGCCCACCAGCGCAGCCAGGTCGGCGATCCGGTTCGAGTAGCCCCACTCGTTGTCGTACCAGCCGATGACCTTCACCTGGTCGCCCGAGGCCATCGTGAGCTTGGAGTCGAAGGTGCAGGACCAGGGCGTCCCGACGATGTCGGAGGAGACGATCGGGTCCGAGGTGTAGCTCAGGTAACCCTTGAGTGAGCCCTCGGCGGCGGCCAGGAACGCGGCGTTGACGTCCGCAATGCTCGCCTCCCGCTGCAGCCGGACAACAAGGTCGGTGACCGACCCGTCGATGACTGGCACCCGCATCGACATGCCGTCCAGCTTCCCCTTCAGCTCGGGCAGCACCAGCGCGGTTGCCTTGGCGGCGCCGGTGCTGGTCGGCACGATGTTCTGCGCGGCGGCCCGGGCCCGGCGAAGGTCCCGGTGCGGGAAGTCCTGGAGCACCTGGTCGCTGGTGTAGGCGTGCACCGTCGTCATGAACCCCGTGATGATCCCGAAGCTGTCGTGGAGCACCTTGGCCATCGGCGCGACGCAGTTCGTGGTGCACGACGCGTTAGAGATGATGTCGTGCTGCTCCGGGTTGTAGGCGTCGTCGTTCACGCCCATCACGATCGTGATGTCCTCGTCGGTGGCCGGGGCGGAGATGATGACCTTGCGGGCACCGCCGTCAAGGTGCTTGCGGGCGTCGGCCGCCTTGGTGAACCGTCCGGTGGACTCGATCACCACGTCCACGCCCAGGTCTCCCCATGGCAGCGCGGCCGGGTCCTTCTCCGCGAGCATCCTGATCACCTGAGAACCCACCCGGATGGTGTCGCCTTCAGCGGTGACCTCGCTGCCGAGCGGGCCAAGCACGGTGTCGTACTTGAGCAGATGCGCGCACGTCTGGAGATCCCCGAGGTCATTAGCCGCGACGATCTCAATCCCCGCCGCGCTCGCCGCCCCGGCGTTCACCGCTCGCCAGAAGTTGCGACCGATGCGGCCAAACCCGTTGATCCCCACCCGGACAGTCACGCTGTGCTCTCCTCGTCGTGTGTTGGCGGCCCGAGCGGGCCGGCAGTCCCGGTCCCGCCCGACCGACGATACACCGAGCGCGAGGGCGGTCGGGCCCGCCGAGTGGGGCCGGTCAGGCCGCTGCGCGCATCGGAGATGCTTGCCCGCCATAGGGGTGAATGCCGCATCGGCAGGCCTTGCCTGGCCTATGATGACTTGCTGATAAGTAACCCTTTAGGGCGTTTAGGACTACAAAGCAATGACTTTTGGCGGTGCCTCTCCGTCAGCCGTACCTACAGCCGGGTCTTCCTCGTGGGGGTCATCGGCGGCGCTGGACAGCCGGGTCATCGGCCGCAGCAGCGTTACGCGGGCCCTGGTCGGCGGCGTCGAGGTCGCCGTGGTCGGCGCGGTTGCCTGGGGCGTGGTCGCGTACCTGACGAAGCACCAGTACTCGCTGATCGCGCTCGCCGTCGGCATCGGTATCGGGTACATGGTGAGCCGGTACCGCCGCGGGGATCCGGTCGTTGCGGCCGCCGCTGCCGTGCTGGCACTGGTCGGCTGTGCACTGGGCACCTTCGTCGCACTGGTTTTCGTGGCCTTGCGCACGGACGGGATGGGCCATCTGAACGCGATCGTGCAGGCCTACCCCGGCAGCGTCGGAACCCTCGGCATCGTGCTCTGGCTGATGGCAGCGGTTGCCGCCTTCACCTACCCGATGGGTGTCCACGCCAGCATCTCCGCGCAGCGCCCGCAGGACACGCAGGAACCGCAGTTTCCCCCTCGGCCGCCGAGGGCAGGAAGGGCCGCCCCGCGAGGGTTCGGCACACCCCAGGCGCCCTTGTCGCGCCGGGATGACGGCGCGGGATTCGGCGCGCCCGAGCATGACCTTGCTGCTGCGCAGCCAGCTGCCGGGACCGCCATGTATCTGTGGAAGGCCCGGCCGGCCATGGCACCGAGCGAGCCTGAATGGACGGTTCAGCCGGTCATGGGACAGGTACAACCGCTGCATCCGGCGGCTCAGCCAGTGATGGGGCAGGCGCCGCCGCTGCGTCCGCCTGCTCAGTCGGTCAGCGGACAGGCGCCGCCGCTGGGTCCGGCAGTTCAGCCGGTGACGGAGCAGATGCCTGCAGTGCGCTCTGGAACTCAGCCGGTAAGCGGGCAGGTGCCGCCGATGGGTCAGGCGGTTCCGCCGGTCGCTGGGCAGATGCCAGCGCTGCGCCCGTCAGCCCAGCCGCAAGGCTGGGACCTGCAGCCGACGCCAAGGGCGCGGCACCGGGCACCGCAGTCGGCTACTGCTGAGCCGGCGACGGGTCAGTGGGCTGCGGACCAGATGCCAGGCCGCATTGGCAGAGAGCAGAGTTCTGCACTGCCAAGGCGGCAGCGGTCGGTCGGCAGGCACAGCCGCCCGACGCAAGGCCCGAGCTGACCGAAGACCGCGCTGCTCGCGGGCTCTCAGGGCACCAGCATGTCGGGCGTCAGGTGTGCCTCGGTTCCCGGGATCCTGAGTTCGGTCGCACGCCGGTCGGCGAGCGCGAGCAGCCGGCGGATCCGGCCTGCTATCGCGTCCTTGGTCAGCGGAGGATCGGCGAGCTGCCCAAGTTCCTCCAGGCTGGCCTGGCGGTGCTTGATCCGCAGTTCCCCCGCCACGATCAGGTGATCCGGGGCGGAGGCGCCCAGGATCTCCAGTGCCCGCTCGACCCTCGCGCCCGCCGCCACCGCAGCCCTCGCACTGCGCCGCAGGTTGGCATCGTCGAAGTTGGCCAGCCGGTTAGCAGTCGCCCGGACCTCGCGGCGCATCCGCCGGTCCTCCCAGGCAAGAACGCTGTCGTGAGCGCCCAGCCTGGTCAGCAGCGCGCTGATCGCGTCACCATCCCGGATCACCACCCGGTCCACACCGCGGACCTCCTTGGCCTTGGCCGGGATCTTGAGTCGCCGCGCCGCCCCTACCATGGCCAGGGCGGCCTCGGGTCCCGGGCAGGTGACCTCCAGGGACATCGACCGGCCAGGCTCGGTCAGGCTGCCGTGAGCCAGGAACGCGCCGCGCCAGGCGGACTCACAGTCACAGCCGGTGCCTGAGACCACCTGCCGGGGCAGACCGCGCACTGGCCGGCCGTTGCCGTCGACAAGGCCCGTCTGACGGGCCAGGCTCTCGCCACCGGAGTTCACGCGTACCAGGTACCGGTTGCCCTTGCGCAGGCCGCTGGGGGCGAGCACGACCAGCGCCGAGGAGTGCCCGAAGATCTCGGCCAGATCCTTGCGCAGCCTGCGAGCTGCCGCTCCGGTGTCGAGCTCGGCTTCCACGACGATCCGGCCGGCGGCCAGGTGCAGGCCGCCAGCGAACCGGAGCAGCGTGGACACTTCAGCCTTCCGGCAGCACGGCTTGACCACCGTGATGCGGCTGAGCTCGTCTTTGACCAGAGCGGTCATGGCCATGGGCTACAGTCCCCCTCGAAGATCTGCGCGAATGCGCCGGCCAGCAGCCGCGGATCGTGCCGCGGTGACCCGTCTGCCCTGGCCAGGTCGGCCAGGACCAGCCTCGCGCCCAGCAGTGTGGCCGCCTTCTCCAGCTCTGAGACGGCTGCGCTGGCGGCGCCGCGGTCGGCCAGCACCACGTCAACGCTCAGTCCCGGAGCATGATCAGCCAGCACCTCCAGGTGCGTGTGCGGCGAGAATCCCTCCGTCTCTCCCGGCTGCGGCGCCAGGTTGAGCGCGACCAGCCTGCGCGCCTTCGTGGTGACCAGGGCCTCGGCCAGCCCAGGCACCAGGAGGTGCGGAAGCACGCTGGTAAACCAGGATCCGGGCCCGAGCACTACCCAGTCCGCGGCGCCGACCGCGGCCACCGCCTCGGGGCACGCGGGCGGGTCGGCGGGGACCAGCGATACCGACCGTACTCGCCCTGTCGTCGATGCGCAGGCAACCTGGCCGCGGACGGTGCTGATGTCGTAGGGGTGATCCGGGTCGGCGCCTTCCACTTCGGCGGCGAGATCGAGCGGGACCGACGCCATCGGCAGCACCCGCCCGTGAGCGCCGAGCAGCCGCCCTACCCAGTCCAGGCCCTGCACCGCGTCCCCCAGCAGCTCCCACAGCGCCACAATCAGCAGGTTGCCGACCGCATGACCGCTCAGTTCGCTGTCCCCGGCAAAGCGGTGCTGGACAACCCGGCTCCAGGTGGTCCCCCAGGAATCGTCACCGCACAGCGCGGCCAGGGCCATCCTCAGGTCGCCTGGCGGCAGCACCCCGAACTGCTGGCGGAGCCTGCCGCTGGAGCCGCCATCGTCGGCCACCGTCACCACCGCTGTCACCTGCCGGGTGACCCGGCGCAGAGCAGACAGCGACGCGAACAGGCCGTGCCCGCCGCCGAACGCCACCACCTTCCGGCTGCGCGGGCGTCCTGCGTGGTCTGCCTCAGCTGGTGTCTCGTCGGCCGTCATTCGCGTCCGAGGTCCCTGTGCGCGACCCGGACGCCCGACCACGATCCGGTCAGGCGCGCGGCGATCTGCTCGGCCATCACAACGCTCCGGTGTTTCCCTCCGGTGCAGCCCACGGCCAGCTCCGCATGGTGCTTTCCCTCCCGCTGATAGCCCGCCAGGGTCACCCGTAGCGCCTCGACGAACGCGTCAAGGAACTCCCTGGCGCCGGGCTGGCCCAGGACGTAGTCCCTGACATCGCGGTCCTGGCCGGTCAGCGGGGCCAGGTCGGGCACCCAGTGCGGGTTCGGCAGGAACCGGCAGTCCACCACCATGTCGGCGTCCACCGGCAGCCCGTACTTGAACCCGAAGGACATCACGTTCAGGCGGAGCGCGGTATCAACATCGCCGGCGAAGGCGTCTCGCATCCGCTCCCGCAATTCGTGCACGTTGAGCTCGGAGGTGTCGAGCACCAGGTCGGCCTCGCCGCGGATGCCCTGCAGCAGCTCGCGCTCGGCGGCGATGCCGTCGACGACCCGGCCTTCCTCCTGCAGCGGGTGCGGGCGGCGGACGCTGTCGAACCTGCGTACCAGCGTCTCGTCGCTTGCCTCAAGGAACACGACGTAGGGCCGGGCGCCGCGCGCGTCAAGGTCCCCGATGACTGATTTCAGGTCGGTGGAGAATGCGCGGCTGCGCACGTCGACGACGGCCGCGATCCGCGGCACGGCGCCCTGAGAGCGCCCCGCGAGGTCCAGCATCGTCGGCAGCAGTGCGGGTGGCAGGTTGTCGGCGACGAACCAGTCGAGGTCTTCCAGCGACTTTGCCGCCGTGCTCCGTCCCGCCCCCGACATGCCGGTAATGATGACGATCTCCGGCACTTTGTCCGCCGCCCTGTCATCGACCGCGACTCCGCCCGAGCCCGCCGGGCCATCCGTTCTCATCGTGCTTCTCCCCCGTTGCCAGAATCGCCGGCATTGGCAGCGCGCAGCGCCGTAGCGACCGTCTCGGCGATCCGCGGCCCTATGCCAGGCAGCCCGGCTATCTCCGCCACGTTAGCTCCGGCGATCCTGCGCACGGAACCGAAATGGCGCAGCAGAGTTGCCTTACGGGCAGGCCCCAGCCCGGGCACCGCGTCCAGCTCGCTGACTGTCAGCGCCGCTGACCTCTTCTTCCTGTGATATGTGATCGCGAACCGGTGTGCCTCGTCCCGTACCCGCTGCAGCAGGTACAGACCCTCGCTGGTCCGTGGCATGATCACCGGGCTGTCCTCGCCTGGCAGCCACACTTCCTCCAGGCGCTTGGCCAGGCCGCACACCGAGACATCGTCGATGCCGAGCTTGTCCAGTGCCCGCGCTGCCGCGGCCACCTGCGGCTGGCCGCCGTCGACAACCACCAGGTTTGGCGGGTAAGCGAATTTCCGCTGGTCGGCCACTATGTCGCTCGCGGAAGGATCCACCAGGGCGTCCAGCTCGCCTGTTGCCTCCCGTTCCTCCAGGTAGCGCC
Organism: uncultured Actinomycetota bacterium; assembly: GCA_963815375.1. GTDB lineage: Bacteria > Actinomycetota > Actinomycetes > Streptosporangiales > Streptosporangiaceae > JASHPR01. The sequence continues at coordinate 512,970 of CAWFGX010000004.1, forward strand.
GGAACCTGCGGGATATGACCTCATAGATGCTGGCGACATCGTCGGTCCCGTCCAGTCCGCGGATGCTGAACCTGCGGTATTCCGACTTGCGCGCCAGGCCGTCCTCGAAAACGATCATGGAGGCCACGACGTGTGTCCCCTGCAGGTTCGACACGTCGTAGCACTCGATCCGCAGCGGGGCATCCGGCAGCCCCAGCGCCTCCTGGATCTCGTGCAGGGCGCGGCTGCGGGTGGTCAGGTCGCTGGCCCGCTTGGTCTTGTGCAGCGCCAGCGCCTCGGCCGCGTTCCGGGCAACGGTCTCAAGCAGCGCTCTCTTATCCCCGCGCTGCGGCACCCGGAGCCGGACCGGGCCGCCGCGGCGTTCTGCGAGCCATTCCTCGAACGCTGCGGCGTCGGGCGGCAAGGCTGGCACGAGTACCTCGCGCGGCACCGGCGCGTCGCGGCGCCGCGTCCCGGCAGCGGGGAGGCCGCCGCGTCGAGAGTCGCGGACCGTAGTGTCGATTGCCGGATCCGCGCCGTAGACCTGGCCGAGGAACTGCTCCACCAGCTCGCCTGGCGACATCTCCTCGACCTTGTCGACTACCCAGCCCCGCTGGCCTCGCACCCGCCCGCCGCGCACGTAGAACACCTGGACGGCGGCCTCGAGCTGGTCCTCGGCGAGGGCGATCACGTCGCAGTCGGTGCCGTCGCCGAGTACGACCGCCTGCTTCTCCAGCGCCCGCTGCAGTGCCTGGATGTCGTCGCGCAGCCGCGCCGCGCGCTCGTACTCCTCCGCGGCCGAGGCCCGGCGCATCTCAGCCTCGAGGCGTCTGGTGAACTTGCCGGTCTGCCCGGCCATGAAGTCGCAGAACTCCTCGGCCAGGAGCCGGTGCTCCGCCGCGCTGACGCGCCCGACGCACGGAGCCGAGCACTTGCCGATATAGCCAAGCAGGCACGGCCGTCCGATCTGGCCTGCCCGCTTGAACACCCCGGCCGAGCAGGTCCGTACCGGGAACACCCGGAGCAGCGTGTCGACGGTGTCCCTGATCGCCCAGGCGTGCGAGTAGGGCCCGAAGTAGCGCACTCCCCGCCGCCTCGCGCCCCGCATCACCGTAACCCGCGGGTACTCCTCGTCCATGGTCACCGCGAGGTACGGGTAGCTCTTGTCGTCGCGGTACCTGACGTTGAACCGGGGATCGAATTCCTTGATCCAGGAGTACTCCAGCTGGAGGGCCTCCACCTCGGTCCCGACCACCGTCCACTCCACCCCGGCCGCCGAGCTGAGCATGGTCTGGGTCCGCGGGTGCAGCGCCACGAAGTCGGCGAAGTAGGAATTCAGGCGCGAGCGGAGGTTCTTGGCCTTTCCCACGTAGATGACCCGGCCACGCTCGTCCCGGAACCTGTAGACCCCGGGCGACTCCGGAATCGAGCCAGGGGCCGGCCGGTAACTCGCCGGATCTGCCACGCTGCAACTCTATGCTGCGGGGGTGTCTGTCGCCGCCGCGTGCGCTCTCGCCGCCTGCTCGCTCGCCACTGTCGCCTGGGCGTATCTGCTGGCGGCTCACGGCAGCTACTGGCGGACGGACCAGCGGCTGCCAGCGTCCGGCAGGGAGGGTGAGCCTGCGGGCGGCTGGCCCAGCGTCACGGCCATCGTTCCGGCCCGGAACGATGCAGCGGTGCTCACGGAGACACTGCCGACACTGCTGGCGCAGGAGTACCCGGGCACCTTTCGTGTGATCCTCGTCGACGATGACAGCTCGGACGGCACGGCCAGCGTCGCCGGCCAGATCGGCCGCACGCAGGGGCGGCTGCGGATCGTGTCGGGCAGGACGCCGCCGCCGGGCTGGGCCGGCAAGGTCTGGGCCATGCAGCAGGGTCTTGGCGCAGCGGGGGACCCCACGTACGTGCTGTTCACCGATGCTGATATTTCCCATGCGCCGGGGACCGTTTCGCGCCTGGTGCGGGCGGCCGTGGCGGGCGACCGCGGGCTGGTCTCGCAGATGGCGCTGCTGCGCGCGCAGACGCCCGCGGAGCGGCTGCTGGTCCCGGCGTTCGTCTACTTCTTCGCCCAGCTTTACCCGTTCCGGCGGGTCAACCGGCCCGGCTCGGGCACGGCGGCCGCCGCCGGCGGCTGCATGCTGGTGCGCAGAGATTTTCTGAACGCGGCCGGAGGACTTGACCGCATACGCGGCGCGCGGATCGACGACGTAGCGTTTGGCCGGCTCCTCAAGCGCTCGGCCCCGCCCGTGCGCTGCTGGCTCGGGTTCACGACTGACGTCCGCAGCTGCCGTGCCTACCCGCGACTGGGCGAGGTGTGGGACATGATGGCCAGGAGCGCCTACACGCAGCTGCGCTACTCGCCCGCTGCGCTGGGCGGCACGCTCGCCGGCCTGCTGTGGCTCTACGCACTTCCCCCGGCCGCCGGGCTGGCCGGGCTGGGCTGGCTGGCGGCTGGCGGCGGACTGGCTGCTGCAGTGCTGGCTATTGTGGGCCTGGCCGGATGGCTGATCATGACGGTGAGCTACATCCCGATGCAGCGCCTGTACCGGCTCACAGCGTGGCGGGCGCCACTGCTGCCGCTGGTCGCGCTGCTGTACGCGGCGATGACCGCTGACTCAGCCCGCCGCTACTATCTTGGCCGCGGCGGTCAGTGGAAGGGACGCACGATCAGCGGGCGTCAGGTAGCGAAGGCTGACGGCGGCGGGCAGGCGCAGGCCAGGTGGCGGTCGCCGTAGGCCTGGTCGATGCGGCGGACCGGCGGCCAGTACTTGCCGCGCCGGTCGCCCGGCAGCGGGTAGGCCGCTTCCTCCCGGCTGTAGGCGTGCTTCCAGTCGTCGGCGATCAGCATGGACGCTGTGTGCGGCGCGTTCTTCAGCGGGTTGTCGGTGGCGTCGAGTTCGCCGGACTCCACCCTCGCGATCTCCTGCCGGATGGCGATCATGGCGTCGCAGAACCTGTCCAGCTCGGCCAGGTCCTCGCTCTCGGTCGGCTCGACCATTAGTGTGCCAGCGACCGGGAAGGACATCGTGGGCGCGTGGAAGCCGTAGTCGATCAGCCGCTTGGCCACGTCCTCGGCGGAGATGCCGGTCTGGCTGGCCAGCGGCCGCAGGTCGAGGATGCACTCGTGGGCGACCAGCCCGTCGCGGCCGGAGTAGAGCACCGGGAAATACTGACCCAGGCGCCGGGCCAGGTAGTTGGCGGACAGGACGGCGACCTGGGTGGCCTGGCGCAGCCCGTCGGCGCCCATCATCGCGATGTAGGCCCAGGAGATCGGCAGTATCCCGGCGGAGCCGTACGGCGCGGCTGCTATCGGGCCTGACCCAGCCCGGTCCGGCAGGAACGGGTGGGAGGGCAAAAAGGCGGCCAGGTGGGACCGTGCGGCGACCGGGCCCACGCCCGGGCCACCGCCACCATGCGGGATACAGAACGTTTTGTGGAGGTTCAGGTGTGACACGTCACCGCCGAACTCCCCGGGGCGAGCCAGCCCGACCAGCGCGTTGAGGTTGGCCCCGTCCACGTACACCTGCCCGCCTGCGGCGTGCACCAGCTCGCAAACCTCACCGATGGTCTCTTCGAACACCCCGTTGGTTGACGGGTACGTGAGCATGATCGCCGCGATGGCGCCGGGGTGCGCCGCAAGCTTTGCCCGCAGGTCATCGAGGTCGATCGCGCCATCAGGCCCGCAGCGGACCACCGCGACCCGCAGCCCGGCGAGCACCGCGCTGGCCGCGTTCGTGCCGTGGGCGGACTCGGGGATCAGGCACACGTCGCGTGAGCGCTCGCCGCGTGAGGCGTGGTAGTGCCGGATCGCCAGCAGGCCGGCCAGCTCGCCCTGCGACCCGGCGTTGGGCTGCAGCGACACGGCGTCGTACCCGGTGATCTCGGCCAGCTCCTGTTCCAGCTCGCGCAGCAGCTCCTGGTAACCGGCTGTCTGCGCGGCCGGGGCGAACGGGTGCAGCGAGGCGAACTCCGGCCAGCTGATGGGCTCCATCTCGGCGGCGGCGTTCAGCTTCATCGTGCACGAGCCCAGCGGGATCATCGACCGGTCGAGCGCGATGTCATAGTCGGCCAGCCGCCGCAGGTACCGCAGCATGGAGGTCTCGCTGCGGTGGTCATGGAAGACCGGGTGGGTGAGGAAAGCGCTGGAGCGCAGCAGCCCGGTCGGCAGTATCAGCTCGGCGAAGTCGGCGGCGAGCTCGACGTCGCGGCCGGCCAGCGCGCTCGCCACTTCGCGCAGCTGCGCCTCGGTGGTGGTCTCGTCGCAGGTGATCTGCACCGTGTCCGGCCCGGCCAGGTACAGGTTGTAGCCGGCCGCGCGGGCCCGCTCCACTGCCTCAGCGGCCGATCCCGGGATGAGCACCTGGACCGTGTCGAAGAAGGCGCTGGCCGGCATTGCGAACCCCTGATCGGCCAGGGTGCGGGCAAGGGCCGCTGCCTGTCGGTGAACCCGCTGGGCGATCGCGGTCAGGCCGTCAGGGCCGTGGTACGCCGCGTACATCGCAGCGGTCACCGCGAGCAGCACCTGCGCCGTGCAGATGTTGCTGGTCGCCTTCTCCCTGCGGATGTGCTGCTCACGGGCCTGCAGTGTGAGACGGTACGCGGGGCGGCCGTCAGCGTCGATCGAAACTCCGACCAGGCGGCCGGGGAGCTGGCGCTTCAGTGCGTCGCGGACGGCGATGTAGCCGGCGTGCGGGCCGCCAAAGCCCATCGGCACGCCGAACCGCTGGGTAGTGCCGACCCCGATGTCCGCGCCGAGCTCACCTGGCGGGCGGAGCAGGGTCAGCGCCAGCAGGTCGGCGGCGACCGCGGTCAGCGCGCCCCTTGCCTGTGCCGCCTCGATCGCGGGCGCGAGGTCCCGTACCGCCCCGCCGGCTCCCGGGTACTGCAGCAGCACGCCGAACAGCTCGCCGTCGGCCTGTGCCGCGATCAGCTCGGGCGTGACATCCCCGGTGACCAGCTCGATGCCGAGCGGCTCGGCCCGGGCGGCCAGCACCGCCAGGGTCTGCGGCAGGCAGTCGGCGTCAGCCAGGAAGATCCGGCCGCGGCCCGTGGCCCGCCTGGCCAGGGTCATCGCCTCGGCCGCCGCGGTCGCCTCGTCCAGCATCGACGCGCCCGCCACCGGCAGCCCGGTCAGGTCCTCGACCATGGTCTGGAAGTTGAGCAGCGCCTCCAGGCGGCCCTGGGATATCTCCGGCTGGTACGGCGTGTACGCGGTGTACCAGGCGGGGTTCTCCAGCAGGTTGCGGCGGATCACCGCGGGGGTCACCGTGCCGTAGTAGCCCAGCCCGATCATCGAGGTGAGCACCTGGTTCTTGCTGGCCAGGCGGCGCAGCGCCGCGAGCGCCCCATCCTCGGTCACCGGCGCGGGCAGGCGCAGTTCCCTGCCCCCGGCCAGTCCGGCGGGCAGCGCTGCCGCGGTCAGCTCGTCGAGCGTCCCGTAGCCGACGGTCTTGAGCATCTGCGCCTGGTCGTCCTCGGACGGCCCGATGTGACGCTGCGCGAACATTCTGGGAGCCTCCTGCGAAAGTGCACACCGTGCTGGAGTCCCCCTCTGTCGCGGCGCCCGTGGTGATCGCGAGAGGCGTCAGCTCCAGAGCTGCTTATCCCGCCCGGTCCTGGCTGCCTGAGAGGTTCCGGGGAGGTTGCCCCTTCGGCGCCCCGCTGCTGGCTGCGCGGGGACTCTCCCGGGTGGTGTCATCAGCGCACCCGAGCCTACCGCAGCGGCACCTGGACGCGGTGCGGCGAGTCACAGATGGGGTGCGGGAAGTCCTAGCCGGTCCTGCGGGCGCGGCGGCGGGAAAGCTCGTCCGCCGCAGTGGGTCCGGGCGCGTCCTGGGCCGCGTCGGCACTGTCGGCCCGTTCCGCCGGGATATCGGCGAGGGTGCCCTCAACCTCCTGCCAGACCTTGCCGAGCGCGATGCCGAATACGCCCTGGCCGCCCTGAAGCAGGTCGACCACCTCATCGGAGGAGGTGCACGCGTAGACGCTGGCGCCGTCGCTCATCAGTGTTACCTGCGTGACGTCGCCTGCTCCCTGTTCGTGCAGGTAGACGACTGCCGCCCTGATCTGCTGCAGCGAGATCCCGGTATCCAGCAGCCGCTTCACGATCTTGAGAGCCAGGATGTCCCGGAACCCGTAGAGGCGCTGCGATCCGGACCCGCTGGCGGGGCGGACGCTCGGCTCGACCAGGCCGGTCCTGGCCCAGTAGTCGAGCTGGCGGTAGGTGATACCAGCGGCGGCGCAGGCTGTTGGGCCCCGGTAGCCGACTTCCTCAGGCTGCTGCGTGTGCTCCTCGCCGAACAGCAAGCCCTGCTGGCCGATATTGGGCTGGCCGACACTGGGCTGGCTCGCAGCGGGCTCGCCAAGTCTCACGCGCCTGGCCGCTTCACCGCGAATTCCAGGCGCCTGACCGTCGCCCTTGATCACCGCCACCAGCACCTCCGGCCCTGGACCGCGAATCCCTGGGCCCTCGTCTCGAACCGTAGGCCGACGGCAGCGAGGTCGTCAACGATCTCGGTCGGCGCGTCGTGTCCCGGCTCAGGTTGCGCGGCCGAAGTCCTCAGGCGTGATCGTGTCCAGGAACTCACGGAACTTCTCGACCTCGTCCTCCTGCTCATCGGGGATCGAGATGCCGGCTTCCTCCAGGATCTCGTCAGCCGCGAAGATCGTCGCGCCGGTCCGCAGGGCAAGGGCAATCGAGTCCGACGGGCGGGCGCTGACCTCCTTGCCGTTGGAGAAGATCAGATCGGCGAAGAACGTGCCGTTGCGCAGGGCGGTAATGTTCACGGTCCGCAGCTGGACGCCCAGGGCCTCAAGGATGTCCCGGAGCAGGTCATGGGTGAGCGGGCGAACCGGCACCAGGCCCTGCTGGGCGTAGGCGATCGCGGTGGCCTCCATCGGCCCGATCCATATCGGCAAGTACCGCTCGCCCTGTGTTTCCTTCAGCAGGACGATCGGCTGGTTCGTGGGCATCTCGACCCTGACGCCGACGACCTCCAACTGCCTCACGGCGGCTCCGTCCTCACATGCGCCTGGCGCGTTGCCTTACTTCTAGACCCTGCTCAGAAGGCACTCCCTTTGTCAACGTACACCCGCAATCTGGGTGCGCCCGCCTGTGGGTGCCCGGGGGCTGGCCTGCGAGGTCACGCGCTTGCCCCCCGGTATTCGCCTGTCGGCGGGCCGCCCGCCTGAGCGGCGCCAGGAAGGCTCTCGCCAGGGAATCCGGCCTCGGCGAGCGCCGCGTCGATGAGCGCGCCGTGCAGCCGCAGAACCACTGCGGCCATCTCCCGCGCTGTCCTCCCGGCCTGGCTCCTCGCCTGCGCGCTGCGCTGCCGGAGCATCGGAGCGACGAGCTGCTCGATGAGTGAGCTTTCCCGTTCAGCAGCGGCCCGGACGGCCCGCAGGTGCCGCGCCTCAACACCGTATTTGGCCAGTATGGCCGCTGCGGAGGCTACCTGGAGCGCGTCCCGGCCGTAGGCTCTGCCGACCCGGCGGATCAGCCCGAATGCCTCCAGCTCGGCTAGCTGTCCGTCGCTGATCCCGGCGGCGGCGAGCAGCTGGCGCCGGGTCATCGGGCCGCTGCCATCAGGAGCAGGGTCCTCGGCTGTCGGCACCGGCACCAGGCGTTCCTTGATCACCCGCAGGGGCAGGTACTGATCCCGCTGAGCGGTGAGGATGTACCGAAGGCGCTCCACGTCCGCGTCGTCGAAGCGGCGGTACCCGGACGGTGACCGGGCAGGCTCGATCAGGCCCTCGGACTCCAGGAAGCGGATCTTGGAAACGCTGACGTCCGGGAACTCGCCGCGAAGGCGGGACAGTACCTCGCCGATGCCGAAATACGCCCGGGCTGGCTGTGCGCTCATCCCCCGACCTGTGCGCCTCCGCCGCCATACTCAGCCTGCGAGCGCGGGCCGAGAAGGAACACCAGGCGGAACTTGCCCACCTGTACCTCGTCGCCGCCGGTCAGGTCGCGCTCCTCGATCCGCTCCCGGTTCACGTACGTGCCGTTCAGGCTGCCCACATCACGGACAGTGAAACGGCTGCCCGAGCGGTAGAACTCGGCGTGCCTCCGCGAGACCGTGACATCGTCAAGGAAGATGTCGCTGTCCGGGTGCCGGCCGACCAGCGTGAGGTCGCTGTCCAGCAGGAACCGGCTCCCGGCGTTCGGCCCGCGCTGTACTACCAGCAGTGCCGTCCCGACGGGCAGGTTGTCCAGGCCAGCGGCATCGGAGACGGCCTCATCGACGAACTCGGTGTCGCCTGGCTCAGCGCCGACGACCGAGATGATCGATGTGGTCTCAGCCGCGCCCTCGGCAGAGCTGCGAGGCAGCGGGGTGCCACACTGCGAGCAGAAGCGCGCCCCCTCAGGGTTCCCCCCGCCGCATCTGATGCAGTACACGCTGGCCATGTCCGTGCCTAGCCTCCCGTTCGCCGGCCACGCAGACGGGGCTGGAACCATGTCCTGGGCCGCTTGCCGCACGAACTCCGCTGGTGGAGTCAAAGCTACCCGCGCTGCCTCGGGCTGGTCCATGCGCCACACACGGCTGCCGCGCCCCGTCAGCCTGGCCCGCAGGCGCTCCGGAGCGCGCGCCTTGTCGCGACGCCTCCGCCACATCTGACCGCTCCTCCGCGTTCCCCGTTCAGTGCAATGACCGCGATTCTCTCACGCAGTTCGGCCTCCGCGCGCCACTCTCGGCAGCCCTGGAAGGCCTGCACAGCTTCTATCAGGGCTTTAGCGCCTGGATCGCGGTCGCGGGGCCGTGAACACGGCCTTAGCGGCCGGCCTGGGCAACGACGGCGGCCCACTCGTCCAGCAGAGCCTGGGCCGAGTCCTCATCAGAACCCTCGGCCCACAGGTGGGTGACGGCCTCGGACGGGTCCGGCAGGACCAGGATCCAGCTGCCGTCGGGTCCTTCCACCCGCACGCCGTCGGTGGTATCGACGACGCGGTCCCCCGCCGCCTCCACCACGGTCCGCATCACACTGCCCTTCGCGGCCCACGGTGTTGGCATGGAACGCTTCAGCAGGTGCACGGCCGGGATCCTGCCGTCGATCTGGCTCAGGCTAAGCCGGGTCCTCGCGACCAGGCCGAGCAGCCGCGCGAACGCGGCGATCCCGTCGATGCAGCGGGAGAACTCGGGGATCACGAACCCGCCGCGTCCGTCGGCGGCGAAGATGACGTCCCCGGCAGCGGTGGCCTCGTAGATGCCGTGCAGCGACGTGGGTGTCCAGTCGATCTGGACGCCGTGGAACTCGGCTACCCGGGCGGCGACCCTGGTAGTCGTCACCGGCAGCGCGGCCCGCCCGCTCCGCCTCTCAGCCGCGATCAGGTCCATCACAACGAGCAGCGCCCGCTCGTCGCTGACCAGGGCGCCCTTCTCGTCGACCAGCGTGATCCGTTCCCCTACCGGGTCAAACCGGACGCCGAAAGCAGCCCGGGATGAGGAGACAAGCTCAGCGAGCCTGTGCATGCCCGCGCGGATCTGGGCCAGCGACTGCGTCGGCGACGCCTCGTCCAGGCGGTTGTTGACGGTGAGGACATCCACGCCGACCCGGCCGAGCAGGGCCGGCAGCACCAGGGACGCGGTCCCGCCAGCGCAGTCGGCGACTATCTTCAGCCCGGCACCCCGGACGCCCTGCATATTGATGCTGCGCAGCAGCTCGTGGGTGTAGGCCTCGACCACGCGCGAGGAATAGCTCAGCTCAGCGATCTCACCGGGGAACGCCCGCCGGTACTCCTGCCGGGAGAAGACCCGTTCCAGCTTGCGCTGCGCTGCCGGGGACATGTCAGCGCCGTCGGAGTTCAGGAAGATGATGTCGATGGACTGGGGGTCGCCCGGCGTGGTCCGCAGCGCAACCCCGCCACTGTACTCGCTGCGTGCGGTCTCGAACCGGGCCACGGGCAGCGGCTGGGCTTCCAGGTCCACGACGTTGATGGCGCTGGCGTTGAGCGCCCCGTGCACCGCGCGCTTCAGCGCCCGCGCCGCCCGCGACACGTCACGGGAGGTGGTGACCGTCGTTCCCTTCTTCAGCGTGGTGGCGTAGGCGCTGGCCAGCCGGACGCAGAGTTCCGGCGTGATCTCGACGTTGACCAGGCCGGACACGCCGCGCGGGCCGAACAGCGTCCGCTGGCCGCGGGACTCCCAGATCACGCTGGTGTTCACGACGGCGCCGGCCTCTATCGTCTTGAACGGGTACACCTTCACGCCCGCCGACAGGTACGCCTCGGGCTCGATCACGCACTCGTCCCCGACGACGGCGGACTCCTCGATCCGGACCGAGCGCATCACGTCGGTGTTCCGGCCGATCACGCAGCCGCGCAGAGTAGCTCCCTGACCTATGTAGACGTTGTTGTGCACCACAGCGCGGTGCAGGAACGCGCCCTCCTTGACGACCACGTTGTTGCCCACGACGGTGAACTCGCGAAGCTGGGCGCCGGCCTCGATCTTGGCGTAGTCGCCGATAGCCAGAGGGCCTGTGAGCACAGCGTCCGGGTCGACCTCAGCACCCTCGGCCACCCAGACACCCGGCGACATCTCGAACCCGTCGATTGTCGCCTCTACCCGCCCGGCCAGCACGTCGGCCTGGGCCTTCAGGTAGCTCTCGTGGGTGCCGACATCCTCCCAGTAACCGTCGGCCACCCAGCCGTAGAGGGGTGCGCCGCGCTCGAGCAGGCGCGGGAAGATGTCCCCTGACCAGTCGGCAACCTCGCCCGGCGCGACCTCAGCCAGCACCTCGGGCTCCATCACGTAGATGCCGGTGTTGACTGTGTCCGAGAACACCTGCCCCCACGTGGGCTTCTCCAGGAAGCGCTGGATCCGGCCATCGTCGTCCACGATGATGATGCCGAACTCCAGCGGGTCAGGCACCTGGGTGAGCCCGACGGTCACCAGGGCACCGCTCTCCTTGTGGAAGCGGACGAGCTCGGACAGGTCGATGTCGGTGAGCGCGTCGCCCGAGATGACTAGGAATGGCTGGTCCCGCAGCGCGTCCTCGGCGTTCTTCACGCTGCCGGCCGTGCCGAGCGGCGCCTCCTCGGTGGCGTACTGCAGAGTCATCCCGAAGTCCTCGCCGTCGCCGAAGTAGTTGCGGACCATCGAGGCGAGGAACTGCACTGTGACCACGGTCTCGTCGAACCCGTGCCGGCGAAGCAGCCGCAGCACGTGCTCCATGATCGGGCGGTTGACGACAGGCAGCATCGGCTTTGGCTGGCTAGCGGTTATCGGGCGGAGCCTGGTTCCTTCTCCGCCCGCCATGACGACCGCTTTCACTGCTGGTCAGCCTCCCTGTCTGCCTCCCGATGTGCCTGACTCCCGCGACCCTGAACGAGGCGTCGTGCCTGCTCTGCGTACAGCAGGCCAGCGCACCAGTACAGTGCACTTCCCCAGATGGCAAACGCCCAACCGGCAATTCTGGCGATCTGTGCGTAGCTGGTCGGGTGTGACCCAAGGAACAGCAGCGGGAAGGCATAGAACAGGGCCAGCGTCGCGGTCTTGCCGACAAAGCTCACCTGCAGCGGCTCATAGGAGTGCCGCCGCAGCACCATGAGCACAACGGCGAGCATGAGCTCGCGGGCGGCCAGTGCCCCGACCAGCCACCACGGGATGATCGAGCGGACCGCCAGCGCGATGACGGTGGCCGCGATGTAGAGGCGGTCGGCGGCCGGGTCCAGCATCTGGCCCAGCCTGCTCTGCTGATTCAGCGCACGGGCGATCTTGCCGTCGAGCCAGTCCGACGCCCCGGCCGCGATCAGCAGCCCGACGGCCCACCAGTCCCCCGCCTGGCTGCGGAGCCCCAGGACCAGCCACAAGAAGACCGGCACGCCCGCCAGGCGGGTCACGCTGATGGCGTTGGGAATCGTGACAACGCGCGACTGCGGGTCCCGGGCGGCCCGGTCCCGCTCCGGCTTCGCGGTCCGGCCTCGCTGCACGCCGGTCACGGTTGCGCGGCCTCCCCCGGCACGCTCATCGTCGGCACCACCCGCCCCCGCTTTCGTCCCGGCCTGCTCAAGCCCCGACATTACCTGTCCTTTAATTCACGGCGTGCCTGCAGGAAAGCTGTCAGGGTGCCCAGCGTGGCCAGCGAGTCGAGGTTGAGGTCCTCGTCGGCGACATCGACGCCGAAGCGCCGCTCGACCTCACGCAGCAGCAGCGTGCCTGCCAGCGAATCCAGGCCGACACCGGCCCCGAACAGCGGGGTCTGGGCGCTGGTGTGCAGCAGCTCTTCGCGCCCGGTGACCTGCGCGAGGACCTCGCGAAGCTCGGCGAGCACCGCGCGGTCCTCACCGTCGTCGGGGGCCGGGACGCCGTTCACCACTCGTCCGGGGCGCTCACCCAGCCGGGCAGCGGCTCCGGCTGCTGCCCGGAGAGGGGCCTGGTGAACACCGCGGACCGGACTGGCGAGCCGCTGTGTTCACCAGGCTGCGCCGCACGGAAGCCCGCTCTGGCCAGGGCCAGCCGCAGCGGCACGTTGCGCTGGCTGACCATGCAGGGCACGGCCAGTTCGGCTGCGCCCTCGCGTACCGCTGACCGCATGAGCCATGCCAGCAGGGCCTCGATCACGCCGCGTCCCATCGCCCGGCACGACATCATCAGCAGCGTGACCGTCCAGGTGTCACCAGAGCCGGGCACAGTCACACTGGCGCCGACGATGCCGTCGTCGCCGAACCTGTCTGACAGGCGCACTGCCGCTACCCGGCTCGCCGGGGAGCTGACAAGGGCGCGCAGCTCTGCCTCGGGCACAGCCTCGCCGCGGGTGTTGAACTGGTGGGTGCGCACGGAGAGCTCGTGCAGCCGCGGCCCGTCCGCCTGGACCGCGTGGGCAATCGTCATCTGCGTGGCGCTACAGGCGAGGAAATCGTCGGGGGACCCGGGGAACGCGCGCGCCTCAGCCAGCCTGCGCTGCCGCGCGGCGTACATCTCGCCGCGGCGGCGCGCCTCCGGCGTGACGGTCGAAGGGCTGAATTCCGGCCAGCCGACGGCGTCGTTCATGTCCTCCGGCGACAGAACGAGCACTTGCGGCAGCGCGAACGAGACTTCCGCCCGCTCGTAAGGGTCGTCGTCCACGAACGCCACCGCGTCGGCCGCCAGGCCCAGGTCTGCCATGATCCGCTGGACCGAGTCCGACTTGCGGCCCCAGCCGCACTCCGTGGCTGCGAACTGCAGGCCGGTCACCTTCGCTGCGTGCTCAGCTGCTTCCGGCGGGTTCTTGCTGGCCACGGCGTGGATGATGCCCCGGCCGCCCAGCTCGGCGGCGGCGGCCAGCATGGCCGGGTCCGCTGCCGGGGGCTGCTGCGCCGTCTCCAGGTACACCCCGGACAGGAGCGTGCTGTCGAGGTCCCAGATCACGCACTTGACCATCGTCACCGGGCGCTGCTCTCCCCCAGATCCCGCTTTTCCATGGTCAGGTGAGTCGCCTCGAAGCCGAACTTCCGGTACAGCGCCCGCATACCGAGGTTCCGCGCGTGCACCTTGCCGGTCAGCTGCCGAATTCCCGCCTCGCGCGCTGCGTCCAGCACCGCCGCGAGCAGCAGCTCCCCGATCTGGCTGCGGCCGGGCACGTCGGCGACGGCCAGCGACCTGAAGTTGCCGTACCGGGCCCCGGTGAGCGAGTTCGTCCGGCCTGACAGCCAGGCCCAGCCGAGCGGATCGCCCGGCGCTGCCGCAACTCCGGACTCGCCTTCAGCGGGCGGCGTCACGGCGACCAGTGTGACCTCACCTGGAGCACCCAGCGCGCCCGCGACCCGCTTACGGTGCAGGCCAGCGTCGGTGACCGCATCGTCGCCAAACGATATCCGGGCGATCTCAACCTCGAACCCGGCGATCGCATCGAGGTCTTCAGCCTGAGCCTGCCGGATCAGGTACGCGGGCAGGCCGGAGCCTGAGGGCCGGGTCATCGCCTGGTCAGCCGCTGCTGCAGCGGCATCGGGCGGAAGACAGTCCCGCCGCATTGAGGGCAGCCCGCTGCCTGCAGCGCGGCGATCCGCGGCCAGGTGCTGCCCGGTCCCACCTGGTGCACGGCGCGGCAGCCGGCGCACCGGTACGGCCGCGGGATGCTTCTGGTGTCCGCCGTGTACAGCGGCCCCGAGAATTCCCCGTCGACCAGCGGTTTCGTCGCTGCGGTGCTGCGCAGGTGGTACAGGTGACTGGTGCCGGCCAGGATGCCCGCGCCCAGGTACTCGTTGAAGCCTGGCCACAGCCCGCGCACAGTCAGGCCCATCGAGCCGATCAGCTCCTGGGTGCGCAGGGTCTCGTCCGGCCTGCGCGCGCCGAAGGAGAAGAACACGTGGCGGCCCGGCTCGGGAGCCAGGCCAGCCACCGCACGGGACAGGAACAGCTCAGCGCCGGCGACCGTGTAGGGCGGGTCGGTGCACGCCACGTCGAACCCGGCGGCCAGGCCACCGGGCAGGGGACGGCGCAGGTCATGCTCGATCAGCTCGGCGGTAATGCCCGTGCCCGAGATCTCCCTGGCTGCCCAGGCCAGTACGTCAGGATCGGAGTCGACCACGGCCAGCCGCTCGATCTGGGCCTCTATGCCAAGCACGGCAGCGAACGCCGCAATCGCCACCGAGATGAGGTCGTCGTCGCCCAGCAGCAGAATCTTCCGGCCAGCCAGGGCCCCGGCCTCATGCATCCGCAGCACCCGCCGGATCTTCGTTCCGACAGAGCAGTGGGTCTGGTCCAGCTCCGGTTTTGCGGCGGGAGCCCCGGCGGCCGACAGGTCCAGGCGCGCGGCCAGCTCGGCGAGCGCTTCCGGGACCACGAGCCCGCTGCCCCCGCAGCACGGGCACACCGCCGTGACGTCCGGATGCACGCCGGCCAGCAGGTCACGGCCTGCCGGGGTCAGCCGCACCGGCCGGGCCTGGTCAACCACGCCGTGACGGCGCAGCTCGTTGCAGACCGCCGCGACGATCGGGACCGGCAGTTCGGCCATCCGGCTGACATCGCGGACCGCGACCGGTTCGTTGCGGGCAATCACACGAAGAACATCCCCGACGCCGGAACGTCCCTCGGCCAGCTGCACGGCCGACGCGACGTCGGCGATGACTGAGTCCATGTCCATTGTGCTAGGTCTGTGCCATATCTCGGATCCGCTGGTCGGCGCGGCCGGGCGGTCGCCCTCATCGGCGCAGCCGCTCCGTGCGGTATTCTCCCACATCATGCCGGGCATCGAGGCGGCGAGCAGGTCCGCTCAGGAGCGTCGGCAGCAGGCAGCCCCGCCCAAGCTGCTGTACGCGGTTGACGGCATGCTCACTCCCGCCTCCCCCGTGACCGACGTGTCGCGGCTGACCACGCTGGCCACCGCCGCGGTCACCGCAGGCAACGGCCACGTGCTGGACGTGAGCCACGTCATCTTCCCGAACGGCGCGATCACGCTGGTGCTCATCCTCGCCGAGTCTCACCTGAGCATTCATACCTGGCCAGAGGAGCAGCTGATCGCGATCGACCTGTTCAGCTGCGGTGCGATCGACGGCGAGGCGGTGATCTCAGAACTGGCCCGCCTGCTGCTTCTGGAGAGGGTCTCGGTTCGGACGATGTCCCGCGGTCCGGCCCCCGGCGCTGCGTAACCGGATGTTCATCTAGTCACCTATTGTGACTTACGGTAGGGGACCTGCACGCGCTGTGAGCGGGGCACCGTCAGCCCCAGACCTCGGCGGCGGTCTCCACGATCAGGCGGAGCTTCGCATCCTGCTGGTCCCGGCTGAGCAGGTTGCCCTCTGCTGTCGAGGAAAAGCCGCACTGCGGTGACAGGCACAGCTGGTCCAGCGGCACGTACCTGGCCGCCTCGTCGATCCGCCGCTTCAGCGCGTCCTTGCTCTCCAGCTCGCCGCGCTTGGTGGTAACCAGGCCGAGGACCACCATCCGGCCCCTGGGCACGAACCGGAGCGGCTCGAAGCTGCCCGAGCGCTCGTCGTCGTACTCCAGGAAGAACCCGTCCACGCCGAGCTCACCGAACACGGCCTCGGCCACGAAGTCGTAGCCGCCCTCGGCGACCCAGGAGGACCGGAAGTTGCCACGGCACATGTGCGTGGTGACCGTCATGCCCGGCGGCCTGCCCGCGAGCGCGTCGTTGATCAGCCGGATGTAACGCAGGTGCATGTGGTCGGCGTCCTCACCCCGGCCGGCGATGGCGGCGCGCTGCTCCGGGTCATTCAGGTAGGCGAGGCTGGTGTCGTCCATCTGCAGGTAGGTGCATCCAAGCTCACCGAGCCGGCGGACCTGCTCCGCGTACGCGGCCGACAGATCGGCCCAGAACTGCTCTATGTCCGGGTAGACGGCCCGGTCGATCGACGCTGGCCCGCCGCGGTAGTGAACCATGCTCGGCGCCGGGATCGTCATTTTCGGTGTCGCTGCCCTGGCCGCGGACTGCAGGTAACGGAGGTCGTCAGCGAAGATCGTGCGGTCCAGCCGGACCTTGCCGTTCACGCGCGTCGCGGCCGGAGTGAACTCCACGTCGCCCCCTGCGTTGCGGAACCGCAGCTTCAGGTTGCTCGCTTCCTTGCTGACACCGCCCAGCTGGTAGATGAAATCCAGGTGCCAAGCGGTACGGCGGAACTCACCGTCGGTGGCCGACTGCAGCCCGATGTCCTGCTGCCGGGCGACGACCTCGGTAATCGCCTTGTCTTCCGCTGCTCTCAGCTGCGCAGCGCCGATCCGGCCCGAGGCGAACTCACCCCGCGCCACCTGCAGTTCCTGCGGGCGGAGCAGGCTGCCGACATGATCGGCCCGGAACGGCGGCGCCCTGCGCATACGGTCATCGTCGGGTTCACCGGCCGCACTCGTCAACGAGTACCTTGGGCGCATCTGGTCGCGTCGGGCGGCAAGGGGAGGACCGTGAGTGTCGGCAGCCTGATGAGTTCCGGGCCGCTCATCCTGGCCATGCCGGTCGCGGCTGCGGCCGGGGCCCTGACGTTCCTGTCCCCCTGCTGCCTGCCCCTGGTGCCTGGCTACCTCTCGTACGTGACCGGCATGTCCGGTGCCGTCGCCGAGCCTGCCGGGAGCGGTGCCGGCTCAGCCGAGAGCACCGCCGAGCCGGCCGGTGGCAACGCCGGGACAGCGGAGGCCGCAGCCGGGTCGGCCGGCACTGTGACGGCATCAGTCGCGACGCTGCCAGCACCGCGCCGCAGCCGGGTAGTAGCGGGAACCGCTCTGTTCGTGCTTGGATTCTCGGTCCTGTTCACGGTGTACGGGGCGGCGTTCGGCGGGCTCGGCGAGGCGCTGAAGCAGCACCAGGATGGCCTAACTCAGGTGCTCGGCGCCGTGACGATCGCGCTGGGCCTGCTGTTCGCCGGAGCCCTCGACCGGTTCACGTTCGCCGGGCGGATGCTGCGCCCGTCGGTGCGCCCGCGCGCCGGGCTCGTCGGCGCGCCGCTGCTCGGCGTGCTGTTCGGCCTTGGCTGGACCCCATGCATCGGCCCGACGCTCCAGGCGGTGGAGAACCTGGCCTTCACGACGGCCACGGCGTCACGCGGCGCGTTCCTTGCCTTCGTCTACTGCCTCGGCCTCGGCATCCCGTTCCTGATCGTGGCTATCGCCTTCCAGCGCGGCATGCGCGTGTTCGGCTTTGCCCGGCGGCATGCCCGGCTGGTGACTGCCATCGGCGGCGGGATGCTCGTGCTGGTCGGGCTGCTCGAGGTCACCGGAGCCTGGACGGCAGCGCTCACCTGGATGCAGATCCACTGGATCCACGGCTACAACGCCCCCCTGTGACTCGGAGGACCATGCGGTTCGGCATCTTTTACGAGCACCAGCTGCCCAGGCCCTGGGAGCCGGAGTCGGAGCACAGGCTGCTGCAGGACGCGCTCGATCAGGTCGAGCTCGCCGACCGCTCAGGCATCGACTATGTGTGGGAGGTCGAGCACCACTTCCTGGAGGAGTACTCGCACTCCTCAGCGCCCGAGGTGTTCCTCGCCGCCGCGAGCCAGCGCACCAGGCGGATCCGCCTGGGTCACGGCATCGTCCAGGCCCCGTCCGCGGTCAACCACCCGGCCAGGATCGCCGAACGCATAGCAACGCTCGACCTGGTCTCCGACGGCCGGGTCGATTTCGGCACCGGGGAGGCCAGTTCCGCCGCCGAGCTCGGGGGCTTCGGCGTGCCCCGCGGCGCCAAGCGGGCTATGTGGGAAGAGACGGTCGACGTCGTGACCCGGATGTTCGCCGAGCAGCCGTTCGCCGGCCACCACGGGGACTCTGTCACGGTGCCGCCCAGGTACGTGCTGCCGAGGCCCCTGCAGAAGCCGCATCCGCCGCTGTGGGTGGCGTGCAGCCGCCGGGAGACCATTCACCTGGCCGCGCGCAGCGGCATCGGCGCGCTCTCGTTCTCCTTCTCCGAACCCGAGGACGCCGCCCGCTGGGTTCGCGAGTACTACGACCTGATCGCGTCGGAGGAGTGCGTGCCCCGTGGCTTCGCGGTCAACGCGAACGTCGCCGTGGTGCTGCCGATGATGCTGCACCCCGACGAGGCGACGGCGATCGACCGCGGCATCGACGGCGCGCACTTCTTCGCCTACTCGCTCGGCCACTACTACGGCGGCGGCACCCACGTGGTCGGCGGCACCGACCTGTGGCAGCGCTTCGGTGCTGACCGCGCCGAGCACGGCTTCTCCAGGGAGATCATCCAGGCCAGCGCGCAGCCGCTCGCGGTCCGGCTGCTGCAGGCGGGCATGGGCTCGCTGCGGGGCGCGATCGGAACCCCTGGGCAGGTCACCGACCTGATCGCGCGGTACCAGGCCGCAGGCGTCGACCAGGTCATGTTCGTCCTGCAGGCCGGCCGCAACCGGCATGAGCACATCTGCGAGAGCATCGAGTTGTTCGCCCGCGAGGTGCTCCCCCGCTTCGCCGACGGCCGGGAGGTCGCCGAGGCTGCGAAGGCAGACCGGCTCGCGGCTGCCGTGGACAAGGCGCTGGCCCGGCGGGCCGGACCGCGGACGCTGCCCGCGCCTTACCGGGTAGACGAGGACGCGGAGGTCGCCGCAGCGCGGCCGCCCGCACGGGAGCGTGTTGCCGGCCGGCTCCGCGCCGCAGCCGGGGCCCGCGATGCGCTGCGCCATCACGGCCAGGCGGGCCTGGCGCGGCTCGCTGACCGGGCGCCGGACGCCACGCTGGAGCAGATCTTCGGCGGCAGTGGCGCGCTGCGCGCTGTCTTCGGGATGATGACGGGCCGCTTCCAGCCGGCCAGGGCCGCGGGCTTCGAGGGCGTCATCGTCTTCGACCTGGGCCTGTCGGACGGGACCCGCCAGCCCTGGGCTATCGAGGTGCACGGCGGGCGCGCGCGGGCCCGCCCGGCCGGCAGCGCCCATGCGGCAAACGCCAGTGGTGTCAGCGCCAGTGGTGTCAGCGCCAGTGCTGTCAGCGCCAGTGCTGCGCTGACGATCAGGGTCTCGCTGCCGGACTTCATCCGGGCGCTGGCGACCGGGCACGGCTTCTACCCCCTGATCGTCGACGGCCGGATGACCATGGAGGGCGACCTCGGAGTGGCCAGCAGGATGGCAGAGATGTTCGGCGCCCGCTCGGTGTACTGAAGGCCGGAAAAAGGGCGCGCCAACGCCGATATTGCACCATCCATCCGGCGCTGGACCCCGCCCGAACCGAACATTTCAGGCTTCAGTCGCTCGTTACTCTGCGTACTCACGCGAGCCTGGCTGAAATACCTTGTCTTCATCATCTGCTGGTGCGACACTCGATGGGTGGCGATCGCGTTGAGTGGCGGTTATCCCCAGGCTTCGACCGCCGATAGACCCGAAGACCAGGAGCGCCAGCACAGTCCCGGGCAGTTCCCCGGAGCAGTGCTGGAAAGGAGCTTCTCCTTAGCGCGCACTCCCGTCGCAAGACCTGGTGCCGACGACATCGTCTGGTCTGAGCGCCTGGCTACTGCCGCTGACCAGGCACAAGCCGCGGCGGAGCTGGGAGGATTCGATACCGGCCTGATAAGGGAATCCTTCGCTCATATGGCAGAGAGTTCCGGGCCCGCCTCTATCGAGTACTTTTTTTCTCGCCTCTTCGTGCGTTATCCGGAAATCCGCTCGATGTTCCCGCATTCAATGCATGATCATGCGGAGCGGGTCTTTACGGCCGTGGATCACATCGTCTCGAATATCGACAGCCCGGGCGAGCTGAGCGCATTCTTGGAGGAGCTAGGACGCGACCACAGGAAATTCGGGATCCGCGAACGTCATTACGAGCTCTTCCTCCCGGTACTCGTCGATACGGTCCGGCATTTCTGCGGCCATTACTGGACCGACCGGATGCAGGCCGCGTGGGACGCGGTGCTGGGCTACGCCGCCTCAGTCATGCAGGCTGCGGCCCGGTGCGATGCGGAGCAGCGGCCACCCTGGTGGATTGGCGAGATCGTGCAGCACGACCGGCGCAGCCCGGACCTGGCGGTGCTGACGATCAGGCCGGACCAGCCGCTGCGCTACGCACCTGGCCAGTACGTGGCCGTGCAGGTGCCGCGGTGGCCGCGGGTCTGGCGCAACTTCTCCATCGCGAACGCCCCGCGCGAGAACGGGCTGATAGACCTGCATGTCCGTGCGGTGCCTGGCGGCATGGTCAGCGGCTCGCTGGTGCGGGGCGTCCGGCGCGGGGACACGGTGCTGCTGGGCGAGCCACGAGGAAAGATGACCGGGCCGGCCGATCCGGACCGGGACCTGCTGTGCATTGCCGGCGGCACCGGGCTGGCCCCCATCAAGGCGATCATCGAGGGAGTGATCAGCGCCAGCAGGCCCGGGCGCCGCGCGAAGATCGGCCTGCTGTACGGGGCGCGCACCGAGCACGACCTCTACGACCTCAGGGACCTGCGAGTTCTGGAATCGGCCCACCCGGCGCTCATGGTCACCGCGGTCGTCTCAGACGACCCAGGATTCACCGGCGTCAAGGGAACGCTGCCCCAAGTCGCGGCGCGCTACGCGAACTGCGCGGGCAAGGACATCTTCGTCTGCGGCCCGGCCGCTATGGTCCAGGCGACCGTTTCGGTTCTCGCCGACCGCGCCGAGGCCGACCGTATCCGGCATGACCCGCCGGACGCCGCCAGGTAGCCGCGAGATACGCAATTCCTGATTCGCAAATCTGGAATTCCGCACCGAACTGGCGTCACGCAATTGCCTGAAATGAAATCGCGATGGCTAACGAGTTTTGCTGCTGCTTCACCGGTTCACCGGCCAGGCGATCGTTACCCGGCTAGGTGCTCGCCGAAGAACGTATAAATGCGCTGCCACGCATCGGCCGCGTCGGCCTCCTGATAGCTCATACGGGCGAACCGCGCGAGGACCGCTCCAGCACCGGACGACTCCGTCATGAAACGGTGGCCCGAGCCGGGATACACCTTCACGTCGTGCGGGACATCGAGCACTACGAGCGCCCGCTGGAGCCGCTCGGCTGGCTTCGTCCCGCCCATGTCCCTGGCACCGAAGCTGCCCACGATCGGGCACGCTCCCCGCAGCGCGGCCTCGGTGTCCTTGGGCACCTCGCCGTAGTTCACCGATGCAGCGGCGAAACCGGTGCGTGGCGCGCAGAGCAGTGCGAACCCGCCACCCAGGCAGAACCCGATCACGCCAGTCCGCCCGGTGCAGTCGTCCCGGGCGGCCAGGAAGGACCGTGCCGCCTCGAGGGCCGTAAACGCAGGCCCGGACCGGGACCGGAGCTGGTGAAACGCCGCGCGCACGCAGAGCAGCCAGTGCCTGCCGCCGAAGAGGTCGGGCGCCAGGGCCAGGTACCCGTGCGCCGCGAACTGGTCAGCCTTCTTCCTGATGTCATCGCCGAGCCCGAAGGCCTCGTGAATCACCACCACACCGGGCCAGGGCCCAGCCGACCCGGCCGGTGGCACGGCCAGGTAGCCCGGGGCGCTGCTATCGCCCACCGGGTACGAAATATCTGGCATGCCGCAAACTTAACCCTGTCGCCCGCTGCGCGACGGCCGGTTGACGCGGCCGCTGGCCGGGGGCTGCCCGCTACACCTTGCGCCAGCGCGGCGTCCAGACGCCGTCTTCGACGGTGTAGTCGCCGAAGAGGGCCGGGGCCTCAGCCCGCACCAGCTCTGCGATCTTCCCGAACACCAGCCGGATCTCCTCCTCGGCCCCGGCGTCGGTGCGTGCCTCGATCGTGTGCCGCAGCGTCCGGATGTTCGCGGTCCACAGCAGTCCGGTCGCCACGCCATCGGGCGCGAAACGGCGCATGAACGAGGTCTTGTGCTTCTTCTCCGAGAACGGCAGTCCCTCGTCCTCCAGCCCGAAGTGCCCGGTCATCCACTGCTGGAACTCCTCCATCTGCTCCAGCAGGGCCGTCGCCCGCTTCATCAGCTCGGCATCCTGCTTGGCCCAGTCCGGGAACCAGAACGGGATGTCCGCGAGCCGCACAAACCGCAGCGACTCCTGCGAGACCGCCACCCCCGGCCGGTGCCGGACCAGCTCATGAGTTGCCACACGCGAGATGTTGTGCAGGACGAAGCTGAAGCTGACATGCTCGAGCACTGAGCCGTGCGCCTGTTTCAGGATGTTCTGCAGGTAAGCCTCGTGGTCGTTGCGCACCCGGACCACATTCGGGTTCAGTCCGGGCTCCCAGGCGCGGTAACAGAGCTTGCCCGCGAACTCGACAAGGTTCTGTGCGTCGTCCAGGTCGCCGCGGTCAAGCCTCTCCAGCCACCGCTCGCCGCCGACCTCGCTCAGGTAGGCCGCGAGCTGGTCGTAGTCGACCTGCGGCCTGGCCACGAGGAACACCTCGGGCTGCACGCTCTTCATGGCTCGGCACCTTACCGGGCTGGGCTGACCCGGGAGCCATCTACCGCCTCATACCACTGGGGCAGCGACCGGGGACCAGGCGCGGGCGAGGCCCAGCACATTGGCGATGACCTGGTGCCCGGCCCTGCCGGTCGCGGTGAGGATCGACTCGGGGTGGAACTGGACCGCCCACCGGCCCGCCGGATCATCCTCGATCGCCATGACCACGCCGTCCGGCGTCATCGCGGTCACCGAGAACCCGCCAGCCACCCCGGCCGGGACCGCGTGCAGCGAGTGGTACCGCCCGGCGGTGAACTCAGCAGGCAGCCCGGCCAGCAGCCCGGAACTCGCCGTCCCGCTGAGTACCCGCACGGTGCCGGGCTTGCCGTGCGCCGGGGTGGCCAGCAGGCCGAGCTGCCCCCCGGCGTGCTCGACCATCGCCTGCAGACCCAGGCACACACCGAACGCGGCCGTCCCCCGCTCATCGAGCACGCTCAGCAGCGCGTCGCAGCCGAAATCCGACGGCTGGCCCGGACCGGGTGAGAGCACGACCAGGTCGGGCGCGTACTTATCGAGCAGGCCCGTGTCGAACCCGGTCCGCAGCGTGCTGACCTCTGCTCCGGCCTCGCGGAAGTAGCCCGCCAGCGTGTGCACGAACGAGTCCTGATGGTCGACCAGCAGCACCCGCATCCCGTCGCCGGGGCGATCTGTGCTAGCCCGGGGGGGCACTGTGCCCCCTGGGGACACCCCAGACCCCGATGGCCCGGAGCCCCCCGCGGCATCGCGTTCAGGGGCGTTCAGAGTCTCCAGCAGGGCCCTGGCCTTGAGCTGGGTCTCCTGCTCCTCCGCCGCCGGGTCGGACTCGAACAGCAGCGTCGCGCCAGCACGGACCGCGGCCAGGCCATCGCGGATGTGCGCGGTGCGCAGCGTCAGCCCGGTGTTCATGCCGCCGTTGAACCCGATCATCCCGACCGCGCCGCCGTACCAGCGCCGCGGGCCGTCCTCGTGGTCCTCGATGAACTGCATGGCCCAGGTCTTTGGTGCCCCGGTCACGGTGACAGCCCACATGTGGGTCAGGAACGCGTCCAGAGCGTCGAAGCCCGGCCGCAGCCTCCCCTCAACGTGGTCCACGGTGTGGATGAGCCGGCTGTAGATCTCGATCTGGCGCCTGCCGATCACCCGCACGCTGCCTGGCTGGCAGATCCGGGACTTGTCGTTGCGGTCGACGTCGGTGCACATCGTCAGCTCAGACTCGTCCTTGGCCGAGTCCAGCAGGCTGCGTATGTTCTCGGCGTCATCCAGCGCGTCCGCGCCGCGGGCGATGGTCCCCGCGATCGGGCACGTCTCCACCCGGTCGCCGGTCACCCGCACGTACATCTCCGGCGACGCCCCGACCAGGTACTCCCCCTCGCCGAGGTTGAGGAAAAACTCGTACGGCGCCGGGTTGCGCTGCCGCAGCCGCTCGTAGAACGCGGCGGGCGAATCGCAGGACCCATGGAAGACGTGGCTCGGCACCACCTCGAACAGGTCGCCCCGGGCAAAGCGCTCCCGGGCCTGCTCCACCACGCGCGCGAACGACCCAGGCGCCGGGTCGGCCGGAAGACCATGATTCAGAACGTTTCGCTGCTGCTGGCCCTCGCGACGATCGCCCGGTGTGGTCTCGCGGGAAAGGCCAGCGGTCGACTCGCCCCCCACCTCGAAGTCGTAGCTGTAGCAGATCGCGGTCTCGCGCTTGCGGTCCAGCACATACAGCCGGTCCGGCAGGTGCAGCACCAGGTCGCGCTGGCTGGCTGGCCGTGCGTGCCGCAGCCGTACCGGCTCGAACTGGAACGCCAGGTCGTAGCCGAACGCGCCATACAAGCCCAGGTGCGGGTCCGGGCCGGCGAATGCCGCGATGATCTCCCGCAGCGCCGAGAACACAGTGGGGCGCCGGCTGCGTTCCTCTTCGGCGAACGTGCCGCCGGTCTCGGGGATCACGACCTCCGCGGTGTTGGCCCGTGGGGACGACCCTCGCGCCTCTTCCGCGCCCGCCAGGGTCCCAGCTCGGCGCATGGCTTCGGCGATCACGGGCAGCAGCACCAGGCCACGGCCGTTCAGCGCGGTCGCGGTGACCCGCCTGCCGCGGGCGACCAGTTCGATGCAGGGGTCGACGTAAGCCATGTGCCAGCGGCTGTAGCGGCCCGGGTACTCCATGCCGGAGCTGAGTACGCCGCCGCGGCGCCTCTCGACCTGCAGCGTGATCTCCGTGAGCACGTCCGGGTCGAAGAAGGGCTCGGCGGTCCGGCTCACCCGGACGCCACCGCCGGTCAGGAAGTGTGTCGAGTCCATGTCGGCCCTCGCCTGTGTCAGGCCCGGCGTCGGCGGCGCGGACGAAAAAGGCGGCCGCCGACTTGCCGGGCGGTCGCCGTCAGGATCCGTTGCGTCGCGAACCAGGACACCGCCTCAGGGGCGGCGCCACCAGCCTGCAGTGAGGTTCACGCGCATGCGCCGAGCCTAGCGTCGTGCCGCCTGCCGCGCCAGCCCGCCACTAAGGTGACCGGCTGTGGATACTCAAGAGTTCTAGCCGCTGGCCTGCTCAGCTTCGCGGCGGAAGCGGCGGTCGGCGCCTGGTGGCGTGGACCGACGGGTCGGGAGCCGTAGCCGGCGGGCGGGTCCTGAGCGCCTCCAGTGCCATCGAGACCGCGGTCTCCAGCTGCGGGTCTGCGCCCGCCGCTTCGTCGTCCGGGGTCGGCACCACTTCGACGTCGGGGTCGACGCCGTAGTTCTCCACGCCCCAGCCGAAACCGTCCAGCCACTGCGCGTACCGGGGCACGGTGATCGAGGTGCCGTCCACGAGCTCGTGGAACCGGTCGATGCCGACCACACCGCCCCAGGTCCGGGTTCCTACCACCGGGCCCAGGCCGAGGATCTTGATGGCGGCGGTGACGATGTCGCCGTCTGAACCCGAGAACTGGTCAGCCAGCGCGACCATTGGCCCGCGCGGGGCGTCCCACGGGTAGGTGTCGGGCCGCAGCCCGCGCGCCACATCCCAGCCGATCACCCGGCGGGCCAGCTTCTCTACCACCAGCTGCGAGGTGTGGCCGCCGCGGTTGCCCCGCACGTCGATGATGAGCGCGTCCAGGACCATCTGGGCGTGCAGGTCGCGGTGCAGGTCGGCCCAGCCCTCGCCCACCATGTTGGGGACGTGCAGGTAGCCGATCCGTCCGCCGCTGAGCTCGCGGACCCGCTGGCGCCGCCCGGCCACCCAGTCCTGGTAGCGCAGCCTCCGGTCCTGCTTGAGCGTGACCACGACGGCCCGGCGCGGCTCGCCGCCTGCGCCAGGGACGACGGTCAGCTCCACCGGCTTGCCCGCCGCGCCTACGAGCAGCGGACCCGGCCCAGCCCCGTCCAGCGGCTGGCCGTCGACAGCGAGCAGCACGTCTCCCTGGCCGATCTGCACGCCGGGTGTGGCCAGTGGCGAGCGCGCCCGGGGATCGGACGAATCCCCCGGCAGTACCCGCTTCACCGTCCACCCCCTGCCGTCGCCCGGCTCAAGATCTGCCCCGAGCAACCCCATGTTCTCGTGCTCGGCTGCGTCACCGAAGCCAGGGCTCGCGGCGACGTAGGCGTGCGATGTGCCGAGCTCGCCGAGCACCTCCCACAGCAGGTCGGCGAAGTCACCAGGTCCCGCGATCCGGTCCAGCAACGGCCGGTAGGCGTCGAGTACGCCATCCCAGTCCACGCCGGCCAGGTCGGCCACCCAGAAGTCGTGCCGGACCAGCCGCCCGGTCTCGGCGTAGGCGTTGCGCCACAGCGCCGCCGGATCGGCCAGGAACCTGGCCCGGGACTTGTCCACGGTGACCCGGTCGGCCGGGTTGTCTGGGTCCGGCTTGCGGCCAGCAGGAACGACGCTGAGCTTCCCGTGATCGGACACGACCAGCGCCGTGCCGTCGCCGCTGGCCTCGAACCAGTCCAGCTCGTCGGCGAGTTCGGTGCACCGCTGGGCCGCCAGGTCGAAATGCTCCAGGCTCGGCCGCGGCGCCGAGTCGCCCGGGCTGGCACCGCCCTCACCGAGGCTCCCGGTGACCGGCTCCCGGAGCCACGCGAGCCCGCCCTTGACCGCAGAGAGCGAGTCGTAGCGGGCCTCGGGCACCGGGATCTGAACGACCCGCCCCGGCAGTCCCCCCGTGTCGACGACGACCCGCGGGGTGGCGGCCTCGCTGTCAGAGTCTTCGGACTCGGTCTCACCCTCGTGCTCCTCGCGGCCGACCGGCCGGCCGTCAGGCAGCGGGGCGAACGGTGACGGCGTGGCCGCCGCCAGCGGCACCAGGTACGGGCGGCTCCCGTAAGGGAATGACAGGTCGAAAACCTGCGCGTCGTACACCGGGTCGAAGTTGCGCACCGACACGAACGCCAGGTACCGGCCGTCCAGCGTGAATACCGGGTCGGTGTCAGTGAACCGCCCATCGGTGACGTCGGCTGTGACCCGGTCTGGGTCGGCGGGCCGGGTCATGCGCAGCTGCCGCAGCGGCCGCGGCCCAGGGTGTGACCAGGCCAGCCAGGCCGAGTCCGGTGACCAGGCCAGCCCGGTGACCTCGCCGTTGTCGGAGGAGGCCAGCTCAGTCACTGCGCCCGAAGACACATCCACGTAGAGCAGCCGCCCGTCACGAGCGGCCACGGCCAGTCCGCTCCCGTCCGGGGCGGGGCTCATCTCAGCCACCATGCCGACGGCTCCGGCGGCGAGCCGGCGTGGCGACGCGCCGTCCGGTGACTCGTCGCCGGACCCGTGGGGTGCTATCTCGATCGCGTCCGCGCCCCCGGCGTCGCTCACCCACGCGACCAGCCCAGTGCTGCCGATGACCTTGGGCAGCCGGGCCCGCACGCCACGGACGGCCGACAGCGCCCGGGCCGGGCCGTCACGGTGCGTCAGCCAGTGCACGGTCCCGCGTACCTCGATCGCGCTCGCCTGGCCGGAATGATCACAGGACAGGGTGCCGAGGTGATCCTCGGCCGACACCAGCCTCGGTGCCCGGGCCGTGGGCGAGGCCAGGGCAATCTCCAGCCGCCTCGGCGCCTGAGACTCGTCCAGCCCGTTGAGCAGCCAGATGTCGCCGGCGCAGTGATAGACCACCCGCTGGCCGTCTGTGCTGGCATTGCGCGTGTACCAGCCGTCGTGATCGGTGTGCCGGCGCAGGTCGCTGCCGTCGAGCGCACACGAGTACAGGTTGCCGGTGCCCTCGTGGTCGGACAGGAACGCCAGCCTGTCGCCAACCAGCATCGGGCACGCGAGCTGCCCGGCCAGGCCGCCCAGGACGCGGGTGAACCTCGCGGACTCGGCCGTCTGGGCCTGCTCAGCTCGCGCCAGGCCCGGGCCGAGCCACAGCCGTCCCGAGGTCCCGCCGCGGTAACGCTTCCAGTGCGCCGGCTCGCGGCGGGTCGCGTTCAGCAGCGCTGTCCGGTCGGCCGTGACGGCCAGGTCCGCGACCGTGCCGAGCGGCAGGAGCTCCGGTGTGGGTGTGCCCTCGCCGTCGCCCGTGCCGAACGCGTACGCCCGGGTGATGAGCTCGAACGGCTGGCCGGCGGCGGTGACGGCCAGGAGGTCACCGCCCTGTGTCCAGCCGCAGACCCGGGTCCGGTCATCGCCCCAGTAGCTGAGCCTGCGGCCGTTCCCGCCGTCGATCCCGGCCAGGTAGACCTCGGGATCCCCGTCACGCTCGCTCGTCCAGGCGATCATCGCGCCGTCCGGCGAGATCCTCGGGTAACTTGCGGCCGCGTGGTCGGCAGTGACCCGCCAGGCCCGCCCGCCGTCCACAGGAGCAAGCCACACGTCATCGTCGGCGGCAAAGGCGATCAGGTCACCGTGCACATGCGGGAAGCGGAGGTATCCGGCCTGTGTCATCGGCTCATCCTAGGCCGGCGGCCTAGAACTCCAGCCACGTCCCGGCGCCGAGCTCGGATGCCCGGGAGCAGGCAAGCGCGGCCGCGGCCAGGTCCTCGACCGCCAGGCCGAGTGACTCGAAGATCGTGATCTCGTCATCGAGCAGGCGGCCCGCCGCGGTTCCGGTGAGAACCTCGCCGATTTCGGCGCGGATGTGGCTGGGCCCGACGGCACCATCCGCCTGCGCCCGTATGTAGTCGCCGGACTCGGCGATGACCGATTCGCGGCTATCCGCGAAGAGCGCGGCGTCGGCCATCGTCTCGGTGTCGAGCTCGCGGGCCTGCGGGGTGCAGGCCCCGACGGCGTTGATGTGGGCGCCGGGTGCCAGCCATTCGCGCCTCAGCACCGGCTCGGCCGAGCTGGTGGCCGTCACAACGATCCCGGCGCCGTGAACCGCCTCCCGCGCGGACCCGCAGGCGCTGACGGGAACCGGGGTGCGCCCGTGCATCTCGCCGGCGAACTCGCGGGCCCGCGCCGGATCCCGGCCAGCCACCCGGACGGTGGCCAGCGGCCGCCCGGCAGCGATCGCCAGCAGGTGCGCCCGCGCCTGCACGCCCGTTCCGATGATGGCCAGGTCCGCCGCATCGTCCCGGGCCAGCAGCCCGGTAGCCACAGCCGACACGGCGGCGGTCCGGATCTCGGTCAGCGTGGACGCGTTGAGAAGGGCCCGCGGCTCGCCTGTCCGCGCGCTGAACAGCATGACGACGCCCTGGTGCGCGTCCAGCCCGGCGGCCGGGTTGCCAGGGAAGATACAGATCGCCTTGAGACCGAACCCGGTCTCACCGGGCCCGGTGGTCCGGATCTCGGCGTGCTCGGCTGCCGTGGTGGCCGGCGCATCCCAGTAGGCCGGCATCAGGCCCATGAAGCCGGTCGCCCCCTCGGGCCTGATCATGGTGCGCAGCGGCTGGTGAACCTCGCCGCGGGCGTGCGCCGCGAGGGCGGCCCGCATCGAGTCGGCGCACTCGCGGTACGGCAGCGCACGGTGAATGTCAGCGGCGCCGAGGACCAGAAGCCTCACGTGGTCACGGGTCGCTGCCAGCAGGCGGCGGCGAGGCTGCGCGGTGCGCGCCGTCGGCCGAGGCCACGGCGCGGGCCGGCCCGCCGTGCGGGGCGATCGCCATTTCCTCAGGCCGGTGCTCGGGCACCGGCTTGCCGACGATCCGGTAGACCGCCTCGCCGTCCACCGTCTCGTGCTCCAGCAGCAGGTCGACAAGCTGGTGAAGCTCGGACTGGTGCGAGCGGATGAGGTCGATCGCTCTCTGCTCGGCCTCCCGGAGCAGCCGGGACACGTCGGAGTCGATGGCGGCCTGGGTCGCCTCGGCGAACGGCCGGCTGGACAGGCCCTGACCGCCCCCGCCGCCGAGGAAGACCGATCCGCCTTCCGGGTAGCCGACCGGGCCGAGCGTCGGTGAAAGTCCGAACTCGCGCACCATCTTGGTTGCCAGGTCGGTCGCGCCGGCCAGGTCGTTGGCCGCTCCGGTGGAGCCCTGCCCGAGCTCGACCAGCTCTGCCGCACGCCCGCCGAGCCGCACCGCCAGCGAGTCGGTGAGGTAGTCCTCGCCGTACAGGTGCCGCTCGTCGATCGGCAGCTGCTCGGTGACGCCCAGCGTCTGCCCGGCCGGCAGGATCGTGACCTTCGCGACCGGGTCGGCGTGCTCGGACAGCGCCGCTACCAGGGCGTGGCCGGACTCGTGGATCGCGACCGCTTGTTTCTCCTCCGGCAGCAGCACGTTGGATCCCTCCCTGCGGCCGAGCAGGATGCGGTCCCGCGCGTTGCTGAAATCGTCGGCTGACAAGACGTCGCGGTGACCACGGACCGCGAAGATCGCTGCCTCGTTGGCCAGGTTGGCCAGGTCGGCGCCGGAGAAGCCGGGTGTACCGCGGGCAACGACGTTCAGGTTGACGTCCGGCCCCAGCTTCTTGTCGCGGCAGTGCACCGCCAGGATGGCCTCGCGCTCGGTCAGGGTCGGCAGCGGTATGGTCACCTGCCGGTCGAACCGGCCCGGGCGCAGCAGGGCCGGATCGAGCACCTCGGGACGGTTGGTCGCGGCGAGGACCACAATGCCCTGGGTCATGTCGAAACCGTCCATCTCGGACAGCAGCTGGTTCAGGGTCTGTTCCCGCTCGTCGTTCGAGACCACAGCGCCGGACCCACCGCGCCGCTGGCCGATCGCGTCGATCTCATCGATGAAGATGATCGCCGGGGACCGCTTGCGGGCCTCGGCGAACAGGTCGCGGACACGCGCGGCCCCGACGCCGACGAACATCTCGACGAAGCTGGACCCGGTGACCGAGAAGAACGGTACCGATGCCTCCCCGGCCACGGCGCGGGCCAGCAGCGTCTTGCCGGTACCCGGGGGGCCGATCATCAGCAAGCCGCGCGGCGCCATGGCCCCGGCGCGCTGGTAGCGCTCCGGGTTACGCAGGAAGTCGACCACCTCAGCGATCTCGGACTTGACGCCGTCGTACCCGGCCACGTCGCTGAATTTGGTCTGCGGCCGTTCGGCGTCGAACACCTTGGCTCGGCTCCGGCCGGCGCCGAGCACGCCCTGCAGGCCCGCGGCCCCGCCGCCGCTCCGGTTCAGCCGCCGTATCCACCAGAAGATCAAGACGATCGGCAGCAGCAAGATCGCCCAGTACAGGAGGTCGGTTCCCAGGCTGGAGCTTGGCGGTGTCGCGGTGACCGACTTCACCCCGTCGGCAGTCAGCTGCTGGCTGAGCTGGGTCGAGGGCTGGCCGGGGATGACAGTTGTGTACGAGCTGCCGCTTGTCAGATCACCGGAGGCCGGGGTGTTCCCTCCGGCGGAGCCGTTCGCGAACGTGACGGTCTTGATCTTGTGCGCGCTGGCGTCGGTGATGAACTGCGAGTAGCTCAGGTTCACCGGCGTCTTGACGTTGATCCCTGGCAGGATGAACCACAGTGCCAGCACCGCCAGGAGCGCGATCGGCCAGAGCCAGTGCCGCCAGCTCGGCGGAGGCGGAGGCGCAGTATTGACCCCGCGGTCCCCTGGAGGCGGCGGATTCGGCTGCTTGCTCATGAGTCATTCTTACGCGGTCGGCATGCGCAAGTGATAACCAGAGTGCCCCGTATGCGGACCTGCCGGTTCAGCCCTGCGCGGAACTCGCCGCAGTGCCCTCTGCCGCAGGGCCGTCTGCTGCGGGGTCCGCCGCGGCCGAAGTCCCGGCCACCGCGGCGAGGATCTTGTTGACGCAATCCTGGATCTCGCGCTGGCCGCCCGGCATGTCCTTGCTGGCGAAGTTGTTCAGTATCGACAGCACCCTGTCCTGTCCATGCAGGATGTCGAGCTGCTGCTTGGCCATCTCGTGCAGCGCGATGAGCGTCTCGTGGTCGGCGATCGCCCGCTTGTCGCTGGCGGCCAGCGCTCGGTTGGCGCTGACCTGCAGCGAGATCATGATCGACAGCTGCGGCAGGTTGAGGATCGTCAGCAGCAGCGGCCATGGCGTCTTGTCGAAGCCGACGAAGTTTCCCAGAAACAGCCACGCAACGATGCTGATGCTGATGAACAGGAACACATACATCGAGCCGCAGAACTTGTTGACCCCGTCCGCGATCTTGTCGAGCGGGCTCGTGCCGCGCACGTGGGCTGAGGTGACAAGATGAGGCTTGTGCAGCTCCGGCGCCTGGCGGATCTCCTCGGCCCGCTGCATGACGTGCTGCAGGGCCTCGAGATTCGCCCGGACGGCTTGCGCGTCCGTTGCCGGCCTGTGCGGCACCTGGCCGTTCCGGTGAGTGATGGTCGGCGTCGTCATTGAGGATCCTCCGGTAGGGGGTTGACCATTCAGGCTGGCACAACCCGCCGGCAGGAAGGAACAAGCCGAATGCCATTCGCGATCACCGTCAATGGCACCGAGTTCCAGGTCACGGCCGACGCGGACCGCAGCCTGCTGGACGTGCTCCGGGAGGACCTGGGAATCACCGGGCCGAAGCTTGGCTGCGGCGAGGGTGCCTGCGGTGCCTGCACGGTGCTCGTCGGCCGGCGGGCCGTGACCTCGTGCATCACCCGAGCTGCTGAGGTCGCCGGCCAGCGGGTCACCACGGTGGAGGGGCTGTCCGAGGACGGGCTGCTGCACCCGGTCCAGCAGGCGTGGCTGGAGGCCGGGGCGATGCAGTGCGGTTACTGCACGCCGGGCTGGCTTACCGCGACCGCGGCGCTGCTCAACCGGATACCGCATCCCGGCGACGCACGGATCGCCGCGGAGCTGGCCGGCAATATCTGCCGGTGCTGCACCTATCCGCGGATCCTGCGCGCGGTACGCCGCGCCGCCGAGCTCATGGAGCAGCCGGAGCTGCTGGAAGAGGTGCCGGAAACTGAGGTGGCCGCCGCGCCCGGCACCGCAACGACAGCCACTACGGGGAAGACGCCATGGGACCGGGCGGTACGGGAATGGGCGGTTAAGGACCCGGCTGCCAGCCAGCCGTCGTTCTTTGAACGCCTCGCTGACGGACTGGTCGCCGTTGTCGCCGATGACGACGTTCCAGGGCGAGGCATCTGGGGGGGCCCCGACGACGCCTGGGTTCACGTCGGCGCCGACGGGTCGGTGACCGCCTTCACCGGCAAGGTCGAGGCCGGCCAGGGCACCCGCACCGCGCTCGGGCTGCTCGTCGCCGAGGAGCTGGCGGTGCCGTCGGCGTCGGTGCGCGTGGTCATGGGCAGCACCGACGTGTCCCCGTTCGACCTGGGCACGTTCGGCAGCCGCTCGATGCCGCTCGCGGCTCCGCCGCTGCGGACAGCGGCAGCGGGAGCACGTGAACTGCTCCGGGAGGCGGCAGCCGACCGGTTCGGCATCCCGGCCACTGACCTGACCGTGGCCGGCGGGATCGTGGCTGGCCCGGACGGCGCGCCCAGCATCGGCTATGGCGATTTGCTAGCTGGTGTGCGCCGGGTGGAGCGGGTGCCGGCCAGCGGGCCGGGCGCCCCGCCGCTGACGCCGCCGGCTGCGTGGCGCCAGGCCGGCCGCGCCGCTCGGGCTGCCGGAGGGGCGCAGGTGGTCACGGGCACCAAGCGCTTCCCCGCCGACCTGCGCGCCGAAGGGATGCTGCACGGGTGCATGCTGCGGGCCCCGGCCTATGGCGCCACGCTGCGCAGCGCCAGCACATCACGGGCCGAGGTTCTTCCAGGGGTCAGCGTGGTCAGGGACGGCGACCTCATCGGCGTGGTGGCCGGCAGCAGGGCTGAAGCCCGCCGGGCGGTGGAGGCGATCGACGCCGTGTGGGACCGGACGCCGCAGCCGAGCCGCGATGAACTCGCGGACTACCTGCGGTCGCACCCGGTGGATGGCGAGGGGTTCGCCGCCAGGTTCGAGCACCAGGAAGGCGACGTTGACGCGGCGCTCGCTGCCGGGCCGGTGCGGCTGGATGCGTACTACACCGCTGCGTACATAGCTCATGTGCCACTGGAGCCTCGGTCCGCCGTTGCCGAATGGCAGGACGGTCAGCTGACCGTGTGGACCGGCACGTCGACCCCGTTCCGGGCCCGAAGCGAGCTTTCCCAGGCACTTGGTGTGCCCGAGGCCGCCGTCCACGTCACCGTCCCGGATTACGGCGGCGGGTTCGGCGGTAAACATGGCAGTGCTGTTGCCCTGGAGGCGGCGCGGCTGGCGCGGTCGGCGGGCCGGCCGGTCAAGGTGCAGTGGACCCGGCATGAGGAGTTCCACTGGGGCTACCTGCGGCCTGCGGCGCTCATCGACGTGTCCGCCAGCACCGACTCCTCCGGGGTACTGACCGGCTGGACGCACCTGAACATCAACTCCGGTGCGGTCGGGATCATGACCCCGTACCGGGTCCCCCACCAGCGCATCGTGTATCAGCCCGCCGGGTCACCGCTGCCACAGGGCTCTTACCGCGCGCTGGCCGCCACCGCGAACCACTTTGCCCGGGAATCGGCCATGGACGAGCTGGCACACCAGCTAGGGGCAGATCCGCTGGAGTTCCGGCTACAGCATCTGGACGACGGCCGGCTCGCCGACGTGTTCCGCGCCGTGGCCGGGCGGCTCGGCTGGCCGCCGCAGCACCAGGCTGACGGGACCGGGACCGGCATCGCGGGCGGCACCGAGAAGGGTGGCTGGGTCGCCACCGCCGCGAAGGTCCGCGTTGACGCCGACGGGACGCTGCACGTCGACCGGCTGGTCACGGCGTTCGACTGCGGGACCGTGGTCAGCCCGGACAGCCTGGCCAACCAGATCGAGGGCGCCACGATGATGGGCCTGGGCGGTGCATTGTTCGAGGAGATCGACTTCGCCGACGGGCAGATCCGCAACGCCTCGGTGTCGGACTACCGCGTGCCGCGGCTGGCAGACCTGCCCGAGATCGAGCTCGTGCTGGTCGACCGGCCAGACGAGCCGTCAGCCGGCGGTGGTGAGACCCCGATCATCGCGGTCGCGCCCGCCATCGCCAACGCCATCTTCAGCGCCTGCGGCACCCGGCTGCGCCACATGCCCCTCGCCCCCAGCGGCGTCGTCAGTCCCTCGGGCTGACACGGAGCTGCGGCGTTATGTCTTGTTAAATGCCCAGATGCGGGTCGGGGTGCCGAGCAGGCGGAGCGGGTAGGAGCCCGCAGGCGCCAGGCCGGCGGGCTTGCGCGGCAACGGCGGTGGCGCGAGCAGCACTACGCGGCCGCCGGGGCCGGTGACCCGCGCCGCCTCGCGAAGCACGCTGCTCATCCAGTCGCCGCGCTCGGCGTCCAGGCGAAACTGCTGACCGAACGGGAGGTTCGAGACAACAGCGTCGAACTCGCCGTCCCGATACGGCAGGTCACGGGCGTCGGACCGGCGGATAACGGCCTGCGGCACGTTGACGGCGGCAGTACGGACGGCCCCGTCGTCGATGTCGCTGGCCCAGGCTTCCCATCCTGCGGCGATGGCCTCAGACGCAATCGTTCCCGAGCCACAGCAGGGATCGAGGAGCCGCCCCGGCTGCGCGCCTGCCAGGCGCACCATGGCCGCGGCCACCACGGGCCGCAGCGCGCCGTGCCGCTCGCTGGCCCGCCCGCCACCGTGCTGGCGCATCCGCTTGTCAGACAGGCGCAGCCCCGAGGCGAACCGCCCGCGGCGGTGCTCAACAACCCACACCTCCAGGCGAGCGGGGTCGGCAGTGCGCCACCGAGGCCGGCTCGCGCTGATCGCGAGCTCGACAGCGCCGCGCAGCTCGGTGCGCTTGAACCTGCTCTCGTCCATCACCCGCGTGATCACCCTGAACGTCATCGACGGGCTCAGGTGGCCGGCATAGCTGGCCCAGACCGACAGCGCCCGTTCCAGCCCATCGCGGCTCACCAGCGAGTCAGCCACCCGCGTGGCATTCCCGCCGCCGGACCCGGCGATCGAGGCGAACACGTCCTCGGCCAGCCGCAGACTGCCCAGCCCCAGATGGGCGCCCCGCCGGACACCGAAGAACACGATGTCCGCCCGGCCGTCGAACCCAGGTTGCCCCTCTGGGGCCAGGGCTGGATCCGTGGCCGCCTCGTCCCGGAGCAGGGGACCGAGGCCCGGAACCGTGGCCGCGAAGAATGAGACCAGCTCAGGCCCCTGCAGGACGCTTGTCAGGTTCGGGCATGCCCTAACCGTAGTGGGACTGCACGGAACCAGCAC
Source organism: uncultured Actinomycetota bacterium (assembly GCA_963815375.1). Taxonomy (GTDB): domain Bacteria; phylum Actinomycetota; class Actinomycetes; order Streptosporangiales; family Streptosporangiaceae; genus JASHPR01. The sequence continues at coordinate 549,179 of CAWFGX010000004.1, forward strand.
GGCATTGAGCAGCGTCGAATACCGCAGATAGCACATAATGCCCTGATACGTTCCGTCACTCTCAGGAGGCAGCGATCAGCAAGCGGAGGCTGGCGATGGCTGGCGCTGCAGCGCTGGCCGTCACTGCGGTGCTGCCGGCCTGCGGCAACGCCACAGCCGGCGTTAACAGCCTGCCAACCCTTTCCAGTGCCTCGCCGTCCGTAGCGTCACAGAAGTCAGGCGGCGCGAAGATCCTCATCGTCGGGGACTCGATCACCAACGGCATACTCGGCGACTACACCTGGCGCTACCGGCTGTGGCAGGACCTGAGCGGCACCAACGCCGAGTTCGTGGGCCACCGGACCGGAACCGAGAACATCTACGACGATCCAGCGGACCTGGCAGCGGTCAACGGCCAGCGGGGGCCAGCCGACAACTACGCCAACCCGACCGACGGGTACTACAACAGCTCCGTCGATCCCCTCTTCCTTCAGGGCGGCGACCATCACGACTCGCTGTGGGGCTGGACATACCACCTGGCCAAGGGATATGTGGCCCAGGACGTGTCCGCCTACAAGCCCAACTACCTGCTGATCGAGCTCGGCTTCGACGATCTGGCCTGGCGCGGCAGCAAGCCACCTGCCATCCTGGCCGATGCCAAGACGCTGATCGCCAGCGTGCGCGCGGTCGACCCGGCCATCAGGATCCTTATCGCGAACGTGATCACCCGCACCCCGCTGCCCAATCTGCCGCACCTCGACTCGAACATTGAGGCGTACGACGCCGGCCTGGCCGCTGCTGTCCCCGGATGGTCGACAGCCAGATCCCCGGTGAAGCTGGTGGACATCAGCAGCGGTTACAACCCGGCCACCGACACCTACGACGGCGCCCACCCCAACGGGGAGGGCGAATACGTCATAGCCGATGCGTTCGCCAGCACACTGGCCCGGGATTTCGGTCTGGGGCACATTCCCGGGCCGCCGCCTTCGTCTGTCCAGGGGATCACGGTGACTGCGCCCGCGTCGGTAAGTACCAGCACCTCCGCTGGCGGCATGCTGCTGCAGTGGAGCCGGGTCTACGGAGCCACCTTCTACCGGGTCTTCAGGCGCGATGTCACTGGCAACCCGAGCCCAGCCCCGGCGTTCACGGAACTGCCGGAGATCCTGCCCGGCGACCACTGGTACGCCCGACTGGGCGTGGCCGGTCACACTTACCAGTACGAGGTGGCAGCAGCACGTGGCTCCAGCGACTCGACCCCGTCGGCGCCGGTCACCCTCACTATCCCGTCCTGAGCCCGGCGGTGCAGCCGCCCAATGAGCCGACCGCACAGGGAACCAGCACCCTGGCAGGCAGCGTCCAATACGAAAGAGTCACAACGCCCGATCAGCATCCGGCCCAGATCCAGGAGGCAGCCATTAAGGTCCGCACACTGGTCATGACCGCCGCGGCGATGCTCGCCACCGCCGCGGCGCTGTCGGCTTGCGGCAGTGCGACCACGAGCACGCCCACGGCACAAGGAAATCCTTCGTTGTCCGCGTCAGCGACACCCACACCGGGGTCAACCGGCGGCCCATCCGCTAGCTCGTCATTGCCCGTGGTGTCGGGCGGGGCGCCGATGATCAGAGCGGTAACGCTCAACACCACATTCACCCCGGCCACGGTCACGCTGGCGGCGGGCCAGAAGTTCCAGGTGATCGTGAGCTCGTCGGTTAGTCCCACCGGCCCGGGCTTCCCGCACCCCTGCTCAGCCGGGGTCGCCTATGCGGCCGCTGACGGCATGCTGTCGGTGAGCTGCCCGGCCTCCGGCGGCTTTCTCTACACGGCCGAGCATTCAGGGACCACCACGCTGACCGCCACGGTGCGCCCCAGCTGCTCCCCCGGCGAGATGTGCCCGCAATGGATCACCGAGGCCACGCTCCAGGTCACGATCACCAACGGCTGACCGTACCTGTCTTCACCGCAGGCGCCACTGCACTGTCCCTTCCGGCTGGCGAACAGGTCACTGCCAGCCACGCGCCGGCCGGCCTACGCTGAGCACGGCGTGGCCGCGGAGTCTTCAGCTGCCCAGCGGCCGCACCTGGAGGCAAGCAGTGGACAAGGTGTTCGACTCGGCGGCGGCGGCTGTCGCCGACGTGCCGGACGGTGCCAGTGTGTCCATCGCGGGATTCGGCATCACGCACCGGTTCCCGGCCACGCTGATCACCGCGCTGCGCAACCACGGCGCGCGCGGGCTGACGGTGTACTGCAACGGGCTCGGACAGCCCGGCCAGCCGACCGCTCAGATGCTTGCGGAGAACAAGCAGGTCGCCAGGCTGGTCGCCTCCTTCTCAGCCCGGCCAGGCCCGGCAACGGCTGCCGAAGCCCAGATCGGGGCGGGCGAGATGGAACTTGAACTGGTCCCGCAGGGCACGCTGGTTGAGCGGATGCGGGCCGGGGGTGCGGGCATCCCCGCGTTCTTCACCCCAGCCGGGCCGGCACAGCCATCGCCGACGGCAAGGAGATCCGCTACTTCGGCGGACGGGCGCACGTCCTGGAGCAGGGCATCCGGACCGACTACGCGCTGCTGCGCGGGCACCGGGCCGACCGGATGGGCAATATCGCGTTCCGCGGCGCCAGCCGCAACTTCAACGACAGCTTCGCCAAGGCGGCCCGGGTCGCGATCATCGAAGTGGAGGAGATCGTCGGCGTCGGCGGGCTCGCTCCCGAGGAGATCGACCTGCCGGGTGTCTTCGTGTCCCGGGTCGTGCTCACGACGATCCACGTTGACCCGGCCACCATGCCGCGCCGGGCGGGACGCGGAGCAGACACAAGCCGCAGTTATGCCGGCAAGCCCGCGCTGTCCAGGGCCGAGATCGGCCGCCGGGTTGCCGCGCTGTTCCGCTCCGGCCAACTGGTCAACCTGGGCGCTGGGCTGCCGACGCAGGCCGCTAACTTCCTGCAGGGCAAGGGGGTCATCCTGCATGGCGAGAATGGCGTGCTGAACTACGGCGAGTTCGTCACCGACAGGCCTCCCGACCCGGACCTGCACGACGCGGGCGGCAACTTCATCACGCTCAACCCTGGCGCCAGCTTCTTCGACAGTGTGACGTCGTTTGAGATCGCCCGGTCGGGTCGGCTCGACGCCGTGGTGCTCGGCGCCTACCAGGTCGGCGCCAATGGCGACCTGGCCAACTACGCGCACCCCGGCATGGCGGGCGGCGGCATCGGCGGCGCGATGGACCTGGCCGTCGGCGCTCGCCAGGTCATTGCGATGCTCGAGCACTCCGACAGCCAGGGCCGGCCCAAGCTGGTCGCACGCTGCGATTACCCCGTGACCGCGCCGCGTTGCGTTGACCTGATCGTCACCGATCTTGCGCTGCTGCGCCGCGAGGACGACGGCTTCAGGCTCGACGAGATCGCTGCTGGCTTCACCGTCGACGAGGTGCTCGCTCTGACCGGGATGCCGGTCCGGGTCGCCGAGCAAGTCGGTGTCCTGCAAGAGTCCTGGTGAGCAGCCCGTCGCTGGTGCGTCATCCCCTCGACTGGCAGCTTTCAGCTGCCGACGTGCTTCGCCTGGTACGCGGCGACGCGCACCCGGCCGCACTGACGGGCGCGTGGGCAGGCGGCAGCGACATCGTCAGCTCCGAGCCTGCGGCTCAGTCTGCCCCACTCGCCCGGCCGTGGGACCTGCTCGATGCGCGCTGGCCCGCCGGCCTTGCTGCTGGCGCCGCCTGCGCGTTCGGCGGCGGGTGGATCGGCTACCTGGGATTCGGCCTGTCCGGTGAGACCCAGCCGGTACCGCCCGCGCCGGGCGGCGCGCGGCGGCTGCCATCGTGGTGGCTTGGCTATTACGATCATGTGCTGCGGCGTGACCGGGCGTCGGGTCAGTGGTTCTTCGAGGCACTGCGGACTCCGGACCGGGCCAGCTTCCTGGATGAGCGCCTTGAGGAACTCAGCCGGCGGGCCAGCAGGGCGCGACCAGACCCGCACGCCTACACGTGCGGAGACTTCAGCCTGATCCCGTCAGCGGCCGAGCACATGGCGGCCGTCCGCCGGGCTGTCGAGTACATCCGGCAGGGTGACATCTTCCAGGCCAACATCTGCCTGCGGCTGGAAGCAGACTTCGACGGCGACCCGCTGGACGCGTTCTGCGTCGCCATGTCCGTGCTGGATCCGCCGTACGCGGCGTTCCTGCGGCTGCCCGGTGGCGCTGTCGCCAGCCTGTCGCCCGAGCTGTTCCTGCGCCGCGAGGGCGCGGCGGTGATATCCAGGCCGATCAAGGGAACCCAGGTCAGGCCGGCCGACGCCGCGCAGGCCGCTGCGGAGCTGGCGGCGCTGGAGCACTCGGCCAAGAACCGGGCCGAGAACGTCATGATCGTCGACCTGATGCGCAACGACCTCAGCCAGGTCTGCGAACCGGGCAGCGTGAGCGTGCCGCGGCTGGCGGCCGCCGAGCCGCACCCGGGGATCTGGCACCTGGTCTCCGATGTGACCGGGCGGCTGCGCTCTCGTGTCGGCGACGGCGGTCTGGTGCGGGCGACGTTCCCGCCCGGGTCCGTGACTGGCGCGCCGAAGGTGCGCTCCCTGGAGATCATCCACGAGCTCGAGGCGAGCCCGCGGGAGGTCTACACCGGCGCGATCGGGTACCGCAGCCCGCTCGCGGGCCTGGAGCTGAACGTCGCGATCCGCACATTTGAGTTTCACGGTGGGCGGGTGTGGCTGGGCGCTGGCGGTGGCATTGTCTCGGCGTCGCGGCCGGGCAGCGAGTACGACGAGTGCCTGCTCAAGGCGGCGCCGCTGATCAAGGCGCTGGCGGGGCGCAGCGCCATCCGGCCGTCCCGCCGGGATGCCCGCCTGGCCCGCCCAGCCCGGTTCGGCGCTCCCCTGGCCGGTTCCTCCCTCGCTAGCGCGCCCCTCACCGAGTCCATGGCCAGCCCGCTGCTGCGGCCGCGGCCCGCCGCCGGGGTCTTCACCTCGCTACTGGTCGCCGACGGCCGCGCCAGCGGCCTCGACCAGCACCTGGACCGCCTGCGGACAAGCGTCCGCGAGGTCTTCGGCAAAGACCTGCCCCCCGCCCTGAACGACGACCTGGCCGCGTGCCTGGCCCGCCGCCCCTCGGGCCGTCTCCGCATCACCGTCCGCCCCCGGGGCGGCCCCCTCAGCGCCACCATCGAGGTAGTCCCGCTGCAGTGGCCCGACGCAGTTCCCGCCGCCGTAGCCGACCTCTACCCCGTGACCATCCCCGGCGGCCTCGGCAACCACAAGTGGTCGGACCGCCGCCTCCTCGCCCACGGCGCCTGGGCCACCGGCGCCCGCGCCGCGTTCGGCGACCTGCTCATCCAGGACTCCGACGGCTGTGTCCTTGAAACGGCTCGCTCCAACGTCTTCGCTGTCATCGCCGGAATGCTCTGCACTCCCCCAGCCGACGGCCGCCTCCTGCCCGGCATCACCCGCGCAGCGATCCTCGACCTAGCCGCCCAGGCCGGCATCCAGACCAGCGTCGCCCCGATCCACCTCCGCGACCTCATGCGCGCCGACGAGGCCTTCGTCACCAACTCCGTCTACGGTGTCCTCCCAGTCCGCTGCGTCTCCGCCCAGATGCTGCCCGCCTCACCTGGCCCGGTGACCGCCCGCCTGTCCTGCGCCCTTGTCAGCGCCCCGGATGGTCCAAGGCCGGGCCCGGCCCGGCCCGGCAGCGCGTTCAGCGCGCCGGGCCTGGCCGGCCCGGCCCCCCACGCCAGCCGCCGACTGCGCCCCCGAGCCACGCCTACTGTGGTCGTGATCGACAACTACGACTCGTTTACCTACAACCTCGTCCATCAGCTCATCTCCGCCGGCTGCACCGTCGAGGTCGTCCGCAACGACGAGGTCACCGCCGACGACGTCGCCGCGTTCGGTCCGGCCGGTGTCGTCATCTCACCGGGCCCGTGTGCTCCCGAGGACGCGGGCATCAGCACCGGCGTAGTCCGGGCCTGTACCGGGACGCCCGTTCTCGGCGTCTGCCTGGGCCACCAGGCGATCGCTGCCAGCTACGGCGCCAGGATCATCGCCGCACCGCGCCCTGTGCACGGCCAGACCGCGACGATCGTGCATGACGGCCGCGGGCTGCTGGCGGGTCTGCCGCAGCGATTCGCCGCCACCCGGTACCACTCACTGGTCGTCGACGAGCGCACGCTGCCTTCCTCGCTGCTGGTCACCGCGCGGACCCGCGGCGGCATCCTGATGGGACTGCGGCATGCCACCCAGCCGGCCGAGGGCGTTCAGTTCCATCCCGAATCTGTGCTCACCAGGCACGGCGAGGCGATCATCGCCAGCTTCGCCCGGCGCTGCGCGATCATGACCTTATCGGAACCGTTGCCGCCCGCCGGCGCCGGTTCCGCCGCTCAGTTCAGCCAAACTTTCGGAAGAGTTCCTGCATTTGCCACATGAAGTCCATAGCGTCATGATACGCCCATGCCGGAAAGACTGCTTTCCAGTCCACGTCAAATTGTGCCAAGTCGAATTCTCGAATATCTCGCATCGATTCGATGAAGCCCTCACGGATTTCCCTGCGACCGGGATCACCTATATTGTGGGAGGTTCCGAACCATTTTGCCAGCTTTTCTCTCACGTCTTCTGTGAGCGCACCGCCGTATTTGTCGCCTACGAGGTCCGTTACCGCAGCGGCCAGCGTTGGATACACGAAACCGACGGTACGCTTGTCGTAGAATCCCGGCGTAACGTCGATCATCGAAACGGCACTCGACCCAGGGGCGGTAGAGACAATCACATTCCCAAAATTATGCTTATCCGCATGGGGGGCGGGGAGCATGTCTTGGCCGCCCATGAATATCTGGAACGCCAGCAGCCGTCCGATGTTGCGGAGCTGCTGAGCGCTGAGCTGGTACGGGGCAGGCCCTGGTGCCCGCAGGCCCTCGAGCTTGCTGCCTGGCACAAAGTCCATTATGAGCGCGTCGTTATACTTTACATTTATGTCGAAAAGAGTCAAGATCTTCTTGCATCGTTTAACTTCGGTCTGGTTCGCTCTCCGCATATCTGGAACCATCTGATCCGACCGGCAGGCGGCTTTCGAGAAGAAGAGCTCATCCATCAGCTCGTCCTCGGGCTCGAACTTTACAACTACGTCCTCGCCATGAGAAAACCCGTCTTTCGCCGTGACCATCAGGTATACCGGGCGAAACTTATTAGTGAGATCCCGCTGCATCCAGATAAATTTGTAGCTGCCATTGCGTCGTACCTGCTGGATCACGCCGTCGCTCGTCCGGCCCTCACGCGAACCTGGGCGATCTGGTGCACGCTGCTGCACGACATGCACAAGCTCGTGAGCAAGAAGCCGCTGCCCGCCGCGACTGCCGGGGCTGTACTCGCCGCGCCGGAAGAAAATATCCCGCCCAGTGGTGAACGCGAGGGCATCAAGCGAACCGTTCAGCCGATCGGCACGCGCGTCGCTGTGCACGCGGACTTCGCTGAAGTCGGCGCCGAGCGCCAGCTCCATCTGCCCCCGCACATTCTCCGGCAGCGGCCGGCCGTCACCACGAGCGCGCTCGACGGCTGAGCGAAGGCCTGCGTCCATGTCGCTGCTTCCAGCGACTGGCCGGTGCCTGATCGCATGAGCGTTACCACCCGCCGCGCGCCCGCGCGACACCAGCTCATGCGCGGCCGTTCGTGCCACCCGATCGGCTTCCTGCTCGTACTGATCGCCGCCCAGGCCCAGGCGCAGCCTGGCCTGAATCGGCGGTCCTGCGCGGTTGACCAGCTCCTGCACATAATGGTTGCCGCGGGTGCGCTGCAGCCCGAGTAACACGTTGCCGGGCTGAGACCCCCGCAAGCTGCCGGCCTGGGTGACACGCTGCTGGCCCGCCTGCCTCGGCGACGCCGGTGCGGCTCTCGCGGTATCGATCCGAACGAACGCGCGGCTGACCATCGTCCGCTCCTGGGTCACTCGTTCCCCCGGCAACGCCCCGTCGCCGCCTCGATCGTACGACTCGCGACCCTGCCGGTCGATGGTGTGAGCAAGAGCCCAGCGGCGTCAGCGCGGTCCGGCCAGCCGGTCAATCGCGGCCAGGACCCGCTTCTCGGACACCGGGCCCGGCGTGCCCAGCACCTGGGCGAACAAGCTGACCCGCAGCTCCTCGATCATCCAGCGCACCGCCCGGACGTCGGCGTCAGCGCGCCGCTCAGGCGCAAGCCGCTCCACGGCCTGCTGGTAGGCGCCGGCGACCCTGTGCACGGCGGCCATCCGCTCGGCGTCGCGGCCGGGGCTCTCCCCCATCGTGTCCAGCCGGCGGCTGATCGCGCGCAGGTACCGAACCAAATCTGGCAGCCGGGCGAGCCCGTTCTCGCTGACGAACCCCGGATAGATCAGTGCGCCGAACTGGGCCCGTGCGTCGGCGACCGCCGCGGCTGCTGCCGGGCCAGCAGCGCGCCCCAGCCGGGCCTCGGCCTCGTGGGCCGTCTCCAGGACCCGCGCAGCAGCGTCCACCGCCCGGGAGGTTGTCAGCGGCAGCTCCGGCCGCGCCCGCGACACCAGGTCCGCGAAGGCGTCCGCGTCCCAGGCTGGGCCGCCGGCGTCCGCGATCACCTGGTCGGCCGCGCAGGCCACGCAGTCGTCCAGCAGGGCGATGATGCCCGGGTACGGGCTGCGGGTCATCGCCAGCTTCGCCTCGTTCGGCAGCCGGTCGGCGATCGAGCGCACGCCGGACGGCACCTGCAGCAGGAGCAGCCGGCGGGTGCCGCCCAGCATGGCCTGGTCTGCTTCCGCCCTCGTGGCGAACAGCTGGACGTCGACCGCGTTCTTCGCATCGACGAGGGCTGGGTAGGCCACCACCTCGCCGCGCGTGATGACGCGCGGCAGCGAGCCGATCGTCCAGTCCCGCAGCCCGGTCCGGATGATCCCCCCGGCCGCCTCGGTGATCAGCTGCTGCAGCCGGGGCTGCAGCAGCTGCCGCAGCTCGCCGATGTCCTTGCCGCTGGCCAGCTCGCGGCCGTCGTCCATGACCCGGAACGTCATGCGCAGGTGCTCAGGCAGCTTCCGCGGATCCCACGCCTCGCGCGGGATCCGCACGCCGCTGATGCGGCCCAGTTCGGCGCTCAGCGCGTCGAGCAGGTCACCGTGTGGCTCGCCCAGCCGGGCGACGACCGTGCGGGCCGTGTCCGGTGCCGGAACGAAGGCGCGGCGCAGTTCCTTTGGCAGCGACCGGATCAGCTCGGTGACCAGTTCTTCCCGCCGGCCGGGTACCTGCCAGCCGAACTCCTCCGCGTTCACCTGGGCCAGGCCGGCCAGCGGGATGTCGACGGTCACCCCGTCGCCCGGCTCGCCGGGAGCGAACTCGTAGGACAGGGCAAGCCCGTCCCACTGCCGGGGATAGTCAGCGGGACGGATCTGGTCGCCGTCCGGCCGCAGCAGGTCTGCCTGGGTGAGCGTGAGCAGGTCCGGGTCAGCGGCGCGGGTCTTCTTCCACCAGGTGTCGAAATGCCTGGCCGAGGTCACGTCCCTGGGAATCCGCCGGTCGTAGAAGTCGAACAGCGCGGTGTCGTCGGCGACGAGCCCACGCCGCCGGGCGCGGTCCTCCAGGCCTGCGGCTTCGGCCAGCAGCTGCTGGTTGCGGCGGAAGAACTCGTGCCGGGTCTGCCAGTCGCCCTCCACCAGCGCGCCGGTGATGAACAGCTCCCGCGCCGCTGCCGGGTCGACCCGCCCGTAACTGATCTTGCGCTGGGTCACGATCGGCAGGCCAAACAGGCTTACTTTCTCGAACGCGACAGCGGCTCCCGCCCTCGCATCCCAATGTGGCTCGCTGTAGCTGCGCCGGACCAGGTGCTGGGCCAGAGGCTCTGCCCATTCGGGCTGGATGCGTGCCGCAGTCCTGGCCCATAGCCGGGACGTCTCGACCAGCTCAGCGGCCATCACCCACTCCGGCGGCTTCCGGGCGAGCGCCGAGTCCGGGAAGATCGCGAACCTGGCGCCACGGGCCCCGGTGAACTCGGTCGGCCCGCGGCGTCTGCGTTCCTGCGCCTGACCGGCCCGCTTCAGTTCTGTGTCCTTCATCCCGATCTGCGACAGCAGCCCGGCCAGCAGCGACATGTGCACACGGTCAGCCAGGTCTGCCGGTTGCGGGGAGCCGTGGCGGGCGCCGGTTTCCCCCCGGGCCGCCTCGCGAAGCTGGCCGTGCACGTCCTGCCATTCCCGGATCCGCAGGTAATGCAGGTATTCGCGGCGGCACAGACGGCGGAATGCTGACGCCGACAGTTCGCCCTGCCGATCGTTCAGATAATTCCAGAGGTTGAGCAGCGTGAGGAAATCCGACCCCGGCTCGGCGAAGCGGGCGTGCATCGCGTCGGCGGCCTCGCGGGCGTCGGCGGGCCGCTCCCGGGGGTCCTGGATGGACAGCGCTGAGGTGATCACCAGCACCTCGGGCAGGCAGCCGTTCTTGCCTGCCTCCAGGATCATCCGGCCCAGGCGCGGGTCGGCCGGCAGCCGAGCCAGTTTCCGGCCCGTGCCAGTGAGCCGGGCCGGGCCCTGGCCTGGCTCGAGCGCACCGAGCTCCTCCAGCAGACGGACGCCGTCGGCGATGCTCCGGGAATCCGGCGGGTCCATAAACGGGAAGTCAGCGACCTCGCCCAGCCCAAGCGCCGCAGCCTGCAGGATCACCGACGCGAGGCTGGTGCGCAGGATCTCCGGGTCGGTGAACTCCGGCCGCGAGACGAAGTCCTCCTCGCTGTAGAGCCGGATGCAGATGCCGTCGGACGTCCGGCCGCAGCGGCCCTTGCGCTGGTCCGCCGACGCCCGGGAGATCCGCTCGATCGGCAGCCGCTGCACCTTGGTGCGCTGGCTGTACCGGGAGATCCGCGCGGTGCCCGGGTCGACGACGTACCTGACGCCGGGCACGGTCAGCGACGTCTCGGCGATGTTGGTTGCCAGCACCACGCGGGTGCGATGGTGCGGCTGGAAGACGCGGTGCTGCTCGGCCGCTGACAGCCGCGCGTACAGCGGCAGGATCTCCAGGTCCGTCAGGTCGGGCCGTTCGGCCAGCGCGTCGGCGGCGTCCCGGATCTCCCGCTCGCCGCTGAGGAAGACCAGGACGTCCCCGGGTCCCTCGGCGCGCAGCTCGGCGACCGCGTCGCAGATGCCCTGCGCCTGGTCCTTGGCCTCCTGCTCAGGACGGTCCGGGTCGGCCAGTGGCCGGTACCGCACCTCCACCGGGTACGTGCGCCCCGACACCTCGATCACCGGGGCGTCCCAGCGGTGTTTGCCTGATTCGCCTCCGGCAAAATGCTTGGCGAAGCGCTCCGGGTCGATAGTCGCCGAGGTGATGATGATCTTGAGGTCGGGCCGGGACGGCAGCAGCCGCTTGAGATAGCCAATGATGAAGTCGATGTTCAGGCTGCGCTCGTGCGCCTCGTCGATGATCAGGGTGTCATAGCGCCGCAGCTGCCGGTCCCGCTGCATCTCGGTCAGCAGGATGCCGTCGGTCATCACCTTGATCACGGTGCTGTCGCTGGACCTGTCGGTGAACCGCACCTTGTAGCCGACCGTCGTTCCGGTCCCGGTGCCGAGTTCCTCGCCGATCCGCTCGGCCACCGTCCGGGCAGCGATCCGCCGGGGCTGGGTGTGGCCGATCTGGCCGCTGACCCCGCGGCCGGCCTCCAGGCAGATCTTCGGCAGCTGCGTCGTCTTGCCGGAGCCGGTCTCCCCGGCCACGATCACCACCTGGTGGTCGCGGATGGCCGCGGCGATCTCGTCCTTCCGCTGGCTGACCGGCAGCTCCTGCGGATAGGTGACCCTCGGCACCGCTCGGGCGCGGTCGGCCAGATCGGCAGGCAAGGGCATCAGGGCGGCAGTCTCCATGGCAACGGGAAACCCTCGCTCAGCATGGCATCAGGGCTCCCGGTTACCTAACGCTTATCCTGCCCGTCTCCTTCCGCGGCCGGCTGGCAGCACAGTTCAGGGGATGACGACGCGGCCGAAGCGTGGCATGAACGCCTGCCCTTCGCCCGCGCCGTGCGGTGAGCCCGGTCCCTTCCGGGAACCGGGCTCACCATGTTTGGTCAATGCTCACACATCGCGGCGGGCTGCCGTGCTGGCCGCCGCGAGATGCGCCGTTCCGCGAGCCGCCGGGCGAGCTGGCGCCGTGGCGGGCGCGGCCGGGGCTTGCGCCGCTGATGTGCTGGGTGCAGCGGCTATCTCACGGGATGCCCGGGCGGGCAGGAACGCGAGCGCTGTGACAGCCGCCACGGCGGCGGCGCCCGCGGCGATCAGCGAGCCGGCCTGCAGCCCAGTCACGAACGCGTGGCTGACCGCGGCCGAGGCTGCCTCGCGCTGCGCTGGCGGCAGGCTCGTGGCCACGGTGGCGCCAGCGGCGACCGACTGCCGGGCAGCGGACACTGCGGCGGCCGGTGCGCCGAGGCCGGCCAGCGCGGCCGCCACCCGGCTGCCGTAGGCCGAGCTCAGGACCGAGCCGATAATCGCCACGCCCAGAGTTCCGCCGACCTCGCGGGTGGTGTCGTTCACGGCCGACCCGGCTCCGGCCTTGTCGCGCGGCAGCGCGCCCATGATGGCGTCGGTAGCGGGGCTGGTGGTCAGGCCAAGGCCCGCGGCCATGAGGGTCATGGACAGGATGATCCGGCCCCAGTAGGCCGTGTCCGCGGTCATGCCCGAGGCGACGACGAAGCCGATACTCATCAGGGCCAGGCCCGCGGTTACGACCGCCTTGGTCCCGGCCCGCTTCATCAGCATGATGGCGACGGGCGACACGGCGCCGGTGACGATCGCGAACGGCAGAGTCGCCACACCGGCCCGGAGCGGGTCGAAGCCGCGGACGACCTGGAAGTACTGGGTGATCAGGAAGATGAACCCGAAGAGCCCGAAGAACGCCAGCGCGATCGCGCCGCTCGCGGCTGTGAACCTCGGGTTGCGGAACAGCCGCACGTCGAGCAGGGGATCTGGCCGGCGTGCCTGCCACCAGCCAAATGCCGCGAGAATTGCCAGCGAGCCGCTGAGGCCGGCCATAGTGGTCGCCGAGGCCCATCCGTGCCGCGGCGCCTCGATGATGCTCCACGTCAGCAGGCTGATACCGGCGACTGACAGCAGCGCGCCGAGCGGGTCGAACCTCCCGGCTCGCCGGTCGCGCGACTCTGGGAGCAGCACCAGGCCGGCGGTCACGGCGACGACGACGATCGGCACGTTGACGAAGAACACCGAGCTCCAGGCGAAGTGCTCCAGCAGCAGGCCGCCGGACACCGGCCCGATGGCGACCGCGAGGCCGGACACGCCCGACCAGACGCCGATAGCCATGGCCCGTTCCCGGGCGACCGTGAAGACGCTCGTCAGCAGGGCCAGCGTGGCCGGGTAGATCAGCGCCGCAGCGACGCCCATGGCCGCGCGGGCAGCGATCAGCTCGCCGGTGCTGCGGGACAGCGCCGCGCCAACGGAGGTCACCGCGAACAGGGCCAGCCCGGCCTGCAGCACCCGGCGGCGGCCGATCCGGTCGCCCAGGTTCCCGCCGACCAGCAGCAGGCCAGCAAACACGAGTGTGTAGGCATCTACGACCCACTGCAGGTCCTGGGTTGACGCTGACAGCTTGCGGCTGATCGTCGGCAGTGCGACGTTGACGATCGTGTTGTCGACCACGACCAGCAGCACGCTGAGGCACAGCGTCACAAGGATCCACCAGCGCCGCCGCTCAGTGCTTTCCATCCGGGCCTCCAGCGATTCTGTAGAACGATGTACTATAACTATGTAACGTTGTTCTATAACTGTCAACCTCCGGCCCGGGATGCGCGCCGGGACCGGCACAGGGAGGATGACCGGCATGGAGATCACAAGCTCGGCGCCGGGTCGGCGGACGCGGACACCCAGCGCGGACGTGGAACGGGAACTGCTGGCGGCGGCCGAGGCAGTGCTCGTCGAGGAGGGACCTGGTGGCCTGACGGTGCGCGCCGTCGCGGCGCGGGCAGGCATCGCGCCCATGGGCGTCTACAACCGGCTCGGCGGCAAGGACGGCCTCGTGGACGCCCTGCTGATCCGCGGTTTCGACCGGCTGCGCGCGGCCGTCGAGGCTGGAGATGAGCCAGACATGCTTGATCGCCTGCGCTCCTGCGGTCGGCGCTACCGCGAGTTCGCCCTCAGCAACAGGCAGTTCTACGCGATCATGTTCGAGGGCGCAATCCAGCACAGCCGGGAGTCAGCTGAGGTGGCCGAGCACGCCACGGCCGCGTTCGGCGCCCTGGTCCGGAACGTGGAGACCGCGGCAGCGGCAGGCCGGATAGAGGCCGGAAACCCCCGTGAAGTCGCGCAGCAGGTCTGGAGCGCGCTGCACGGAGCTGTGGCCCTGGAACTGAACGGCCTTGTGCTCACACCCGACGCCCAGACGACCTACGAGTCCCTTCTGGACACGCTGCTGCGCGGCCTGGCGACGTGACCCGGGTCAGCTGTCGCGGGACAGCCCGAGCCGGTAGCCGCCGCCGAGGACGGTCTGGATGATCTCCGGGTTAGCAGGATCTTGCTCGATCTTGCGGCGCAGGTTCTTCACGTGCGAGTCGACAGTGCGCTCGTAGCCCTCGAACTCATGGCCGCGCACCCGGTTGATCAGCTCGAAACGCGAGTACACCCGGCCGGGCACGGTGGCCAGCGCCACCAGCATGCCCCACTCGGTCGGGGTCAGGTCGACGGCCAGGCCCCGGATCATGACCTGCCGCCTCGGCTCGTCTATCACCAGGGCGCCGCCGCCGTAGCTGGTGGTGTCCGGCTCCGCCGCAGCGCTGCCGCGCCGCAGGATCGCCTGGACGCGCAGCACCAGCTCCCGGGGACTGAATGGCTTGGTCACGTAGTCGTCGGCGCCGAGCTCCAGACCGCGGATCCGGTCCTGCTCCTCGCTCCTGGCTGTCAGCATCAAGATGGCTACCGGCCCAGCAGCGCGCAGCTCCCGGGCGACGGTCTCCCCGGGCACGTCGGGCAGCCCGAGATCCAGCACAACGAGGTCGGGTGTGGTCCGGGCGGCCAGCATGATCGCCTCGGCCCCTGACCCGGTGGACAAAACGGTAAGCCCCGCGCGCTCGAGATAGGAGCGGACCAGGTCGCGCAGCTTCCGCTCGTCCTCCACCAGCAGCACGGTGGCCGCCATCGCCGCTCCTCCATCTGGCCGTCACATCGCTGCCGCAGCGCCTGCACTGGCACTGCGTTAACTGCTGGCAAGGGTATGACGCACAGGGGTCACCGCGCCCCGCCCTGGAGGAGTGATATGACACTCAGAACCCTGCCGGCCGCGCCGGTGACCACCGGAACCGACGAGGCACGACTCGCCGGCGGCCGCAGCAGCCACGCCTGGCGCACCTTGCTGGAGTCACGGTGGGGCGAGCGGCTGATCTCCGTGATCACGCTGTCTCTGGCGTACCACGACTCCGCTGGCCAGCCGCCCGGCGACGGCGCCAGCCGGCCAGGCCACGCCCGCGAGCTCCGGCGGCTGATGCGCCAGACGGTCGCGGCCCGCCGCGCTCTTTGCGACACAGAGGATGCGCTGGAGCGGCTGTCGGCGGGCGGCTTCGGCCGGTGCGAACAGTGCGCGTCCGCGATCCCACCGGACGACCTCCTGCGGGTGCCGGAGACCCGGTACTGCCCGCGGTGTGCCTAGACAGTGACTGTATTTACCCAGTAAGAGGAGATCACAATGGATCTGGTGATTTGGGGATGCGCCACCGGCATCCTTCTGGCCAGGTCCGGACGTGGCTGCTGGAGCCGCGACGCCGGGCAGGTTTACTGGCCTCAGGCGTCCGCTGAGGGCAGCCACCGGGAGGAAACATGGGCGACGACCTGATCGCCGTGGTGCCGTGGCTGGTATTCGTCACGGGCCTGGCGGTGATCGGATTGCGGCTGGTCGCTGGCCGCCGTCGCCACGAGCGGCCGGCCGCTGAACCGCCAGCCCGCGTACCGCCCCCTGACCCGGCCAGGCAGCCCGACAGCAGTGAGCAGGCGCCCAGGGCGCCCGGTGCCTAGCCGCGGCCAGAGTTCGCTTGGCCTGCGGCTCGCGCTGGCGTTCGTTGCTGTGGCGGTGCTGGCCGTGGCACTGGTCGCGGTGCTCGCCGTGGTGTTCACCGACCGGGACGTCGCGGCACTGGTGCGGCTCCGCCAGGATGACCTGGTCAAGGCGCTGACGACCAACGCGCAGTCGACCTACAGCAGCGGCTCGCCCGGCTGGCACAACGCTGATCTCGGCCCGGCCCTGGACCTGGCGGGGAGCGACGGCGCCCAGGCAGCGGTCCTGGATGCACACGGCAGCGTCGTCGCCTCGACCCTGTCCGGCCACGGAAGCGAGGGTGTCATCAGCCGCCCGCTGGTGCTCGACGGCCAGCGGATCGGCACGCTGAAGGTCCGCTTCACCGGCCAGGGGCTGACCGCATCAGCAAACGACCTGCGCGTCTCGCTGGCCCGGGCCGTGATCGGCGCGGCCGGGCTCGCGGCGGTGCTGGCCCTGCTCGCGGGGCTGCTGGTCTCGCGGCGGATCACCCGCCCGGTCCTCCGGCTGATCGAATCGGCCCGGGCGATGGGCCGAGGAGACCGCCAGGCAAGGGTAGGTAACGTTCGCGGCGCCCCGGCCGAGCTGGAGGAGCTCGCTGCGACCTTCGACCAGATGGCCGACACCGTCACAGCGGAGGAACAGCTGCACCGCGACCTTGTCGCCGACATGGCCCACGAGCTGCGGACCCCGGTCGCGGTGCTGCAGGCCAATACCGAGGCACTGCTCGACGGCCTGGTGGAGCACACCCCCGAGCAGACCGCATCCCTGCACGAGGAGGTACTGCGGCTGGGTCGGCTGGTCGGGGACCTGCAGACCCTGGCGGCCGCGGAAGCTGCGGCGCTCCAGCTGGCCCTTCGGCCAGCCGACCTGGCCGAGATCGCGCGGTCGGCGGCCGAGGACTGGACAGCCAGCTTCGCCGGCGCCGAGGTCACCTTCGAGCAGCGGCTGGAGCCCGCACCGGTGCTCGCTGACCCGGGCCGCCTGCATCAGGTCATCGCCAACCTGCTGAGCAACGCGCTGAAGTTCACCCCCCGCGGCGGGCAGGTGCAGATGAGCCTCTCCGCGGCCGGTGGCCAGGCCCGGCTCGAGGTCAGCGACACGGGGCCGGGGATCCGCCCCGAGGACCAGCCGCACGTGTTCGAACGGCTCTGGCGCGGCGCCCACGCCTCGCCGACCGCCGGCAGCGGCATCGGCCTGGCCGTCGCGGTCGAGCTGGCCCGGGCTCACCACGGCAGCATCGAGCTCGCCAGCGAGCCTGGTCACGGCTCTCGCTTCATTCTGTTGCTGCCGCTAGCCCGCGGCGCACCGTCCTAACAACATCTCTCGCGGACGAAAGTAGCTGCCGTGAGGTCATGTTGTGGCCCCGCTTGTTGACGGCTTGTTTATCTGATCGCCCTGGCCGGGTTCCCGGCAGTGCTCTTCGGCGATGTTGCTGTCTGGTGAGGCTTGTGCGGACCAGGATCTTTGGTGTCCCTGCTGAGACGTGAGGGATCCCTCCTCGCCTTCGTTTGGCCACGGTCACGGGGAGGGATCCGAGGCGGTGTCGCCCGTGGCCATGGTATGGCCGCGCCCGCTGCCGGTCGATGCGTACGTGGCGGCCGGCCGCGAGGTGGAGGTCCCGCGCCCGGGTTGCCCGGGCGGGAAAGCCGTCGCCGAGCTCACCCGCGACTAGCCACAGAGGGAAGACACCATGGACGCCGCCGCCATCCCCGCCGGCCAGCTCATCTGCCTGCTCACCGACACCGCCGCCGGCATGCCCGCCGACCGGGCCGCCGTCGAGCTGATCGCCCGCCACAACCACTTCCTGCACCTGCCCGAGTTCCCCCGCGTCATGGCCGCCGCCCGCTTAGTCCTCACCGGCGAGCCCGTCGTCACCATCCGGTGGAAAGCTGCCATCTACACCCTGGAAACCAGCCGGCTGCCCTGCACCGGATCGGAAGAAGCAGTACTGCGCATCGCCGCCAGCCTCGGCGACAACGACCTCCCCGTGCACCTGCGCCAGCACCTCAGCAGCCTCGACCACCGCAACATCAGCCTGGTTGCCGCCGCCATCACACGCGCAAACGGATAAAGCTCAAAGCCCGGCAGCCGAAAGTTGCATCCCTGAAGTCGGCAGCCCCGGGTTCAGCGCCTGAACTTCCACCAGTCGCCGGGCATTGCGGCGTGCAGCCTGGGCAGTGCGGCCGCGGTACGGCAGCGCGCCGACAGCCATATGCCAGCGTCTTCGCGCAGGATCACATCCGGCCCGCCGAACCACCGGGCGGTGCCGCCGGGGAACGCCCACGTGGGGTAGTCCGGGATGGCAAGCCGGCTGAAGCCCTGCTCCAGCCTCGCGAGGTCACCACGCTCCAGCTCACGGTCATCTCCGAGATCTTCGGAGAACACCGACTCCGCCAGGACCATCTCCACCCATGCCCACGAGACGCTGGGCAGGAAAGCCATCCATCCCGCCGCGCTTCCGGGCTCCCGGTAGACCACCGGAGGGTCCGGCTCGCCGGTAAGGCGAGCCGCCCACTCCATGGGGTACTGGCTGTCGAACCGGATGACCAGCACCGCGGGTTCCGCGTCGAGCCGGAGTTCCTCCGGGCGGAGCAGGCGATCGGGATGCCCTACGTAAACGTGCGGGCCGTAGAGGTGATACTCGCGGCGTCCGCAGAGCCGGTAGCCGTCGCGCAGGGCCTCCGGGAGCATGATGCCCAGCCGCTGCTCCGCGCTCCGGATCTCCACCTCGTCGCAGCCGTCAACGTCGCTCAGCGGCTGTGACCAGTGGCTGGTGAATCCCTCGATGAACGACCAGGCTCCGGCGGCATCGTGCACGCGCGCCAGCCCGGCGCGCGGGTCGAACGCATTCCCCATGGTTCCGGACGGTAGCGGTCACTGCCGACAGTCGTGCGCCTCTACCCTTGTCCATCACAGGCACCCGTGGCCGGCCTGCTCCGCTGCGAATCCTTTCCGCCTACCCGGCACCTTCGTCGGGCCGCTGGAGGTCGCCAGGGTGACCGGCCTCGAGTTCCTGGCGCTCGGGCCACAGGAGTGGCGGGTCCTTCCCGGCCCGCCGCGCTCCTGGCCGCCGCTCGGGACCTGGATTCAGGGCAACGTGCAGTTCTGCGGCAGGCGCTAGCCGACGCGATCTTCTACCGCGACCCGCCGCTGCAGTGTCCGGACTGCGAGACACCCGACCAGCTCTGTAGCCGGTGTGCCGCGGGGCTGTCCCAGGCCCGCTCATACGTCGCACTCGGCCGCGAACTGGGGATCAGCCCAGCGGGCACTGACGGCCATCTTGGTGAGCCGGGCGCACCTAGCCACCCTGATGCCGGGCGATTCCTGACAGCGCATCAGTGACACCAACAGCAGACATAGACGCACAATGCCGGACAGCATCTGACACCGGGGGGACGATCAGATCACGGTCGTGGGGGCCATCTGCAAGCTGTCATCGGTTGCAGGGTGGGGGGTGGGCAGGGCTGGCGCCCGTGGGCGTTTCCGCGGAAACGCCGGCTGAGGCGAGCTGGCCTGCCGAGCAACTGGGGGTGCCGGCCGTACTGCCCACTGATGGGCGCGTACCTTCCTGGCCACCCACACGGTGCCGGCGGCCCCCGGGCAGGACGGGGACACGGCCACGCCACCCAGGACCTACGCCGAGACGGTCGCGATCCGGACAGACGAGGACACCATCGCCCAGCGGCTCATCGACGCCGCGGTCACGCTCACCCTGATCGTGGCCGGCTGCAGCCTCGCGGTGGCCGTCGGCGGCGGCCTGGTCGACCGCAAGCGGCCGTTCACCCTGCTGCGGGTCAGCGGCGTCCCGGTCAGCGCGCTGTCCAGGGTGGTGCTCATGGAGGCGGCGCTGCCGCTGGCCGCCGCCACCGTCATCGCGGGCGGCATCGCCTACGGCACGTCCGTCCTGGCCGTAAGCAGGCTGGCGTCGGAGGGCGTCGCGATACCCAGTCTCGGCCACGTGTACTACGAGACCCTGGGCGCAGGCCTGGCCATCGCCCTGCTCGTCATCCTCCTGACGATCCCTCTCCTGCGCCGCATGAGCGCACCGGGCAACATCCGCTTCGAATGACAACTTCGAATGACAAGGAACAATGACAAGAACTCGCCGAACCCGTGGCGGACGCTAGGCTCACAGATCGGCCGTGAGGAGTTCTTCGAACTCTGCCTCAGCGTCGCGGCAAGATCTGCCGGCGACCAGAAACGCGAGTCAGCCCAGCTGTGAATGGGAGCGATGAGTTCCGGCCCCGCCGGCGGTCTTAACGTTCAGCCCGACCCTCTTCGCGAACTGAGGCCGCGACATGAGCACAGTCACCTCGCCTGACGGCACGGTTATCGACTACGACCGGTACGGCGACACCCCGCCGTGGGCGTCTGCCGAACGCCAGCCGCCGCATCCTGCCTGGGCAAGGCCACCGGCCGGCACCCGAAGCGATCGTGCCGGTGCTGCTGGAGTTCCTCAGCTCCTGACGTGGCCGCGCTGACCTCATCCAGGGGCGACGCCAAACCCGATGCCCACGAGCAAGGCATCGTGCAAAGTCAAACCAGCGCAAAGGAAACGGGCGGACCTATCTAATTACTAACTAAATTAATAGCTAGCTACTATGCCTGGTGTTACAAGCGATCTCTTTAACTACACCCAGCATTCGCTCCTCGCCTTCGGCCGCGATGGGGCTCGCCTGGGACTGCCGCGATACCCTCGTGAAATGACCAAGTCACCCATACACTGGCTGAAAGACGTGGCCGACCACGACTACGAAGCAGCCGTCAGCTACCTGTCCCTGAAGTACGGTGATAAGCAGGCTGGCGAGATCGTGGCCCGCATCAGGAAAGCCAGTGTGACTATGCGCCGCGCCAACGACATCCTGCGCGCCACTGGGCTGCCCGCGCTCCCGCTGTCTGATCCCGGTGTCCGGCGCGACCTGATGAAGCTGCTGAACGGCGACAAGCTGTCCCCCGTATTGGTGTTCGACCAAGACCCGGGCGCGGACATCGCTGACGGGTATCACCGTGTGAGCCTGGCCTACAACATCGACCCGTTCATGGACGTCCCGCTGAAGTTGGGCTGACACCAAGCCCGATAAACGTTGGATCGCGACCAAGCTTGAAGCCGTTCGTGCCGCGACCCGGCTCGTGACGTAGTTCGGCCAGACAGTGGCCCCGCGTCCGAGCGCAGACGGCGAGGTCTGAGACTGACCTTGACCCAAGGCCCTTAACGGTTTAGTGTACTTAACCGTTAAGGGAGGTGGAGCGTGCAGCAGGAAGTCGTGCTGGCGATGCTGGCGAAGGAGCCGTCCCACGGGTACGAGCTGCGAGCTCGTCTGGCCCAGGCGCTGGGCCCCGTGGCCGAGGGGATCAGCGAAGCCCAGATGTACGTCACGCTTGCGCGGCTAGAGAAGGGGGGCTTCGTCGCGCGGCTCGACGCGCCGGCCCAGCGGTCCGATCGCAAGGTGTACTGCCTCACTCCCGCCGGCCAGGAGCGGGTGACGGAATGGATGTCGGACGTGAGCTGGCCGCGGCCCGATCTCGCCGAGTTCCACATGAAGCTCATCGCCGCGGCGCAGGGCGCGCTCGCTGACCCGATCAGCCTCATCGACGCCCAACGTCGCGACCTGCTGCGCCGCCTGCGGGAAGTGGGGCGCGCGGTGATGGCAGAGGAATCCGATTCCGACGCAGCGTTGCTCCTCGAAGGCATCCTGCTTCGCCTGCAAGCCGACCTGCGCTGGCTGCGAGCCTGCGAGATCGCCTGGACGAAACGGAGTACCCCGAAATGAACGACTCGCCCACCGTGCTCGTCCACGCCAAGGGCTTGCGAAAGGACTACGGCAGCGGTGAGGGACTGGTCCGCGCGCTCGACATGGTCGATCTCGACGTCAACCGCGGCGAGGCCGTGGCCGTCATGGGTCCGAGTGGCTGTGGCAAATCGACACTGCTCCACCTGATCGGCGGGCTCGACCGCCCGAGTGCCGGCCAGCTGTCGGTCGCGGGGCAGCGTGTCGACGAGCTCTCCGAGCGAGCCCTCGCCTACTTTCGCCGCGACGAGATCGGCTTCGTCTTCCAGGCCTTCCACCTGATGGACGAGCTCACCGCGCAGGAGAACGTCGAACTGCCCGCCCTGCTCGGGGGTTGCACGCCAGGCGAGGCTCGTGGCCGCGCCACCGCGCTCCTCGAGGAGGTCGGCCTGGCCGAGCGTGCCCGGCACCTTCCCTCGATGCTGTCCGGTGGCCAGCGCCAGCGCGTAGCGATCGCGCGAGCGCTCGCGAACGACCCGCAGATCGTGCTTGCGGACGAGCCGACCGGCAACCTGGACAGCGCCGCGGCGTTCGACGTGCTTTCGCTGCTGGAGGGCTTGCGCGCTAAGGGTCTCACCTTGGTGGTCGTCACCCACGACGAGCGGATCGCTACCACCGCGGACCGCTTGATCTCGATGCGCGACGGAGCGTTTGTCGACGAGACACGCCTCACTGGTGGTTTGCGCGGGCACCTTGGCACCTTCGTGGAGTGGGAGCGGCTGCCGTGACCAGCCGGCGAACGAACAGCGTCATAAGTCAGCAGAGCCGCGCCCGGCGCCGTGGAGTGAGGGGACGCGCGCTGCTGCTCGGCCGCCTCGTGGCGAGTGACCTCCGGCACCACATCGCCCAGGCAGTCCTGGTTGTTGTCGCCATTGCCGCCGCCACCACCGTGCTCAGCTTGGCCTTCGCGCTGAACGGCGTGACCAGCAACCCCTACCAGCAGACCATGGCGGCGACGAACGGGCCCGACGTCGTGGCCCAGAGTGGAAATGACCCCTACACCGGCGTGACGTCGACAGCGGACCTAGCCGCGCTCGTGGCGCTGAACCAGGCCGAGGGGGTGGCGGCCCACAGCGGCCCCTTTCCGATCGTGGGCGACACCGGCCCGGTGGGCCCCGTCATGCGCAGCGCGGACATCGTTACCACGGTGCAGGTCGAAGGACGGCAGCCTGGCGTGGCCGCGGTCGACCAGCCCAAGGTGACGGACGGGACGTGGATCCGGCCTGGGGGTGTGGTGGTCGAGCGCTCCTTTGCCGAGGCGGCTAACCTGCGTCTGGGCCAGACGATCACGCTGAACGGTCACCCCTTCCGGGTGGTCGGCTTCGCAGTCACTGCGGCGTTCGGTGGCTTCCCGGGTATGAGCCTGATGTGGGCCACCGAAGCGGCGGCGCGGAGCCTCGCCACCAAGGCGGACCCGCTGTCGTACATCTCGAACCTCGACCTGTCCGACGCGTCGCCACGCGCGGTCAACGCGTTCGTGAATGCTTACGGCCTCAGGTACGGCGCCCCCGCTGACGCAACGGCGCCGTTTCTCACCTCGTGGATGGCGACCGACTACTCGGATGCCGGCTTCCTGCGCACCGACCAGTCCTTCCTCTTTACCGGCACCGGGCTGCTCGGCCTGCTCGCGCTCGCGAGCGTGGCCGTTCTCGTCGGGGGCCGCCTGGCGGAAGGCACCAGGCGGGTCGGACTGCTGAAGGCCGTGGGCGGCACGCCAGGCCTGGTCGCCGTGACCTTTCTTGTCGAGAACCTGTTCCTGGCCCTCGTCGCGGCCTTCGCTGGTCTGCTGGCCGGCTGGCGTGCGGCCCCGCTCATCTCCAATCCCGAGGCCGATCTCGTCGGTGCTCCGGGAGCGCCGCCGCTCACGCTCGTGACGGTCCTCGTAGCCGTCGTCGTGGCGCTCGTCGTGGCGCTCGCGTCGACGCTCGTTCCCGCGATACGTGCGGCGCGGATGAGCACGGTCAGCGCTCTCGCCGACACGCCCCGCCTGCCGAAGCGGCGGGATTCGCTGATACGGCTGTCAAGGAAGCTGCCCGTGCCGGCGTTGTTCGGGCTGCGCCTCGTTGCCCGCCGGCCACGGCGCGCGATCCTCAGCGCGGCGAGCATCGCCGTCGCCGTCATGGGTCTCGTCGCCGCGCTCGCCGTCCACGCCGCCGTGGACAGCAAGCTCTCTCATCTCGGGGCGTCGGGCGGGCTAGTCAACCCGGACATCCCCCGAGCCGAGCAGGTGCTGACCGCCATCACGATCTCGCTGGTCACCCTGGCGGCCCTGACTGCGATCTTCACCGCCATCGCGACAGTCCTCGACGCCAGACGCGCCTCGGCGGTGACGCTGGCGCTGGGCGCTACCCCGCAGCAGATCCAAGCGGGGCTGGTCTTGGCGCAGGTCATTTCCGCGCTGCCCGGCGCGATCCTCGGCGTCCCACTGGGCCTCGGCCTGTTCAAGGTCGCGAGCCATCACCTGAACGGCCTGCCACCCGTGCTGTGGCTGGTCGGCGCGGTGCTCGGAACCGTGGTCGTTGTGGCCGCGCTCACTAGTGTTCCGGCACGGATCGGCATGCGGCGACCCGTTGCTGAGATGCTTCAGACCGAGGCGACGTGATGCCTTACGGCCAGGGCGATCGCGGTCAGTCGGTCACGCCTGTCAGCTGCGCGGCCTCTATGGCTTCCTGCACGACTGGATCGTCGTTGGTGCCAAGGATGCGCCAGTCCTCCCCGGATTCCAGGATCTTCTCGGCGCCGCGGATCGACCGGTAGTCGAGGCCACCGGCCACGGCGGGCGGCTGGCTGCCTGCGGCGAGGTCCTTGGCTGCGCGGAGCAGGATGTGCCGCATCCGGGTGACGGCCAGGTCGGTGGAGCCCAGGCGTTCCTGGGTGCGGTCGTAGACCGGGCCCATCGACTCGGTCACCATGAGGTCCTGGCTGACGAAGTCCGCCACCCCGCTGAACGTCGAGCTTCTCTGCACGTTGCGGTCAATCAGGTAGTCGTTGTCTGGGGTGTACCGGCGCGGGATGATCCCGTCGGTGTGCGCGGATATCGGCGTCGAGAACGGGGCGACCGAGAAGAGGTTGGCGCCACCCAGGTTCCGGGGATTCGCCCACGTCTTGGGGGCGAGGAAGTAACGCCAGCAGTTCTCGTCGTCGATCGGGATGAACATCCCGTGGCCGATGCTGAACGGGATGCTGGCGACCATCGTGCTGTACGGCACGGCGTAGGCAGTGACCCGCACGTGGGTGTTGCCGTTCGGGGTGGTGCGGATGCCGGCGTAGCGGTAGCCGTACCAGGTTTCGTCCAGTTCCAGGCGGGGTGCGCGGTCGTGCCGCCAGAACTTCCACGACATCGCGTTCGAGGGATAACCCGGCTTGTCCGACCCGTCATCAGGAATGTCATCAACCCCGTTCCACTGATGCAGATGCGAAATATGAGCAGTGTCAATGTTGCCCTCCATGGCCTGCACCCAGTTGCAGTACGTCACCTGCTTCGTCGCACGGAACTCGCTGGCGTCACCCCCTTCGGTGCCGAAGTCGCGGAAGGGGGTCATGGTGTCGCGGGGGCCCATGTAGGTCCACACGATCCCGCCCGACTCGTGCGTCGGGTAGGCCCTGATCAAAACCTTGTCGCAGAACGGCTTCGGCTCACTCGGCATGTCGACACACTTGCCGTCCACGTCGTAGGCCCAGCCGTGGTAGACGCACCGGATCGCCTGGTCCTCGTTGCGGCCGAAGTACAGCGACGCGCCGCGGTGCGCGCAGTTCTCCTGCACCAGCCCGACCCGGCCCGCGGTGTCGCGGAAGGCCACCAGGTTCTCCCCCAGCAGCCGCACCCGCGCCGGCGCACCGCCCGGCTCAGGGATCTCAGCACTCAGGCACGCCGGCGTCCAGTACCGGCGCAGCAAATCACCCATCAGCGTCCCCGGCCCCACCCGGGTCAGCGCCTCATTGTCTTCCTTGCTCAGCACGCCGTCCTCCTCGCAGGCTCGTTCAGGTGGTTCAGATTCAGTCCGTCAGCGCGGCATCGGCACGATCCAGGCCGAGCGCTTCCCGGAGGGTGGGATCATCCAGGGTGGCCAGTGCCCGCCAGTCCTGGCCGGGTTCGAGGATCTTCTCGGCCCCGAAGATGCGGTCGTAGTTGCGTTCCGCCACGGCGGGCGGCTGGCTGCCTGCGGCGAGGTCCTTGGCTGCGCGGAGCAGGATGTGGCGCATCCGGGTGACGGCCAGGTCGGTGGAGCCCAGGCGTTCCTGGGTGCGGTCGTAGACCGGGCCCATCGACTCGGTCACCATGAGGTCCTGGCTGACGAAGTCCGCCACGCCGCTGAACGTCGAGTTCTTCTGCACCACGCGGTCGATCAGGTAGTCGTTGCCCGCGGTGTACTCGCGCGGGATTATCCCCTGCCGCCGGCCCCGGCTCATCGGTGTGGTGAACGGCGCCACGGCGAACAGGTTCTCGCCGCCGTAACCGTGCCCGTTGCGGGGCATATTGGTCGCGAACGAGTACCGCGCCGTGCGACGGTCGTCCATCGGCACGAACATGGCGTGGCGCTGATTCCACGGGATGCTGGCGACGAGCGTCGAGTACGGCACCACATACGCGGTCACGCGCACGTGGGTGTTGCCGTTCGGGGTGGTGCGGATGCCGGCGTAGCGGTAGCCGTACCACGTCTCGTCCAGTTCCAGGCGGGGTGCGCGGTCATGCCGCCAGAACTTCCACGACATCGCGTTCGACGGGTAACCCGGCTTGTCCGACCCGTCATCAGGAATGTCATCAACCCCGTTCCACTGATGCAGATGCGAAATATGAGCAGTGTCAATGTTGCCCTCCATCGCCTGCACCCAGTTGCAGTCGGTGAAGAGCTTGGTGGCCGACCAGTCGGCTGGCCGCATCCCTTCGGTGCCGAAGTCGCGGAAGGGGGTCATGGTGTCGCGGGGGCCCATGTAGGTCCACACGATCCCGCCCGACTCGTGCGTCGGGTAGGCCCTGATCAAAACCTTGTCGCAGAACGGCTTCGGCTCACTCGGCATGTCGACACACTTGCCGTCCACGTCGTAGGCCCAGCCGTGGTAGACGCACCGGATCGCCTGGTCCTCGTTGCGGCCGAAGTACAGCGACGCGCCGCGGTGCGCGCAGTTCTCCTGCACCAGCCCGACCCGGCCCGCGGTGTCGCGGAAGGCCACCAGGTTCTCCCCCAGCAGCCGCACCCGCGCCGGCGCACCGCCCGGCTCAGGGATCTCAGCACTCAGGCACGCCGGCGTCCAGTACCGGCGCAGCAAATCACCCATCAGCGTCCCCGGCCCCACCCGGGTCAGCACCTCATTGTCTTCCTTGCTCAGCACGCGCCGCACCTCCTCCGAGGCGGGTCCTTTACCGCGTCAGGGCCATCCATTTCACGGTGACACCGTCCCAGCAAGATCGTCAACGGTAACGAGACATTTGTCGTACGAACTGACCGGTACCCGGTGCCGCAGCAGGTGCGACGAACCTAGCTGGACACTTGCGGACGCAGGGAATGGCGCCCGGCTGCGTCAGCGCTGCCCGGCCGGCCAGGCTCGCTGGAGCGCGGCAGCTGCCCTGCCGCTCCAGCGGATCCCACCCGCCGATCCGCTCCTGGACCACTGTGAACTGACCGCCGGGGAAGTCGCTGACCGCCGGAGCGGCGGCCGCGCCGTGAGCTGAGCACGTGGGCCGCGGCAAGGACCATCGACACCAGAGCGGCACCGGTCGCCCCTAGTGCCAGGAAACCTCCCGCGAGGTTGCCGGCGGCGACCGCCGCGACCAGCAGCACTCCCGCAAGCAGGGCAGTCCCTACGACCGCCCGCTCACGCGGCCCAAGTTTTGCCTGTGCCGGAGGACTGGCCTTGGCCGGCGCGGGCCGTAGCGGAGGCGGCGCCGGCGCTAGCCCGGCAGGGATGTCGTCGGTGATCATGGCCAGGTCGGCGTAGGTGCGTGCAGCCAGCGTCTGGCTGACTCTCGCGTCGAACTCATCCTTCGTCACCAAGCCATACACGTATGCGGCCGTGACCGTGCCGATTACTCGCTCGCGGTCGCCGTGGGACGCCCGCAGGTGACTGCGGTCACCCTCTGCTGCCATCTCGTGCTCTTGCCCAGCCATCGACGCTCCCTCCTGCGACCATCGTAGGCCGGCGAGGCCGACGCGGCCGAGCCGTAGAATGGGAGGCGACGATGGGGCTCGTCCGCGAAACCGCCTCTGCAGGCTGATGGCTCCTGGTAACCGCCGTTACGGCGAGAACAGGAGCAGCCATGGCCCACCAGCCCACCGACCTGGTGCCGGTGATCCCGCCAGAGCGCCCAGCTGAGTCACCGTCAGCCCAGCATCGCCCGGTTCCCAGCCTCCTGTCATGGGACGGGGCTGGCCTGCTCAGCGGCGGGGAGCCCGCTGACCCCGAGGTCGTGTCGGACCTCAACCTCGGCCAGATAGTCGAAGCGGTCGCGGACGGCCGTGAGGAACACGAGCTGATCACTGGTCTGCTGTATCACCGGGCCCAGGATCTCGATGTCATCGCTTACCGCCACGAGGTCTTCCGTGATCTGGAAGACCCGCGGCTGTTCGGGGCGGCGGGCCGGTTTTGCGAGCAGATGCGGCGGGTGCGCTCTCAGCTGGGGCAGCTTGCCAAGACGGAGTCCGACCGCTACCGCGAGGGCTGGTTCCTCGACGCGGCCGCGATCTACTGCGACGCGGTCCGGTCGCTGGCCGCGGAACTTGCGGACAGGCTGGTCACCTCGCGCGGCCTGCTGGCGTTCCGCGACTACCTGGCCACCTATTGTGCCTCGGCCGCGTTCGCTGAACTGTCGTCGGAAACCGCGGCCCGCAAGGATGATCTCGCTCAGGTCATGTACCAGGTCCGCATCGATGGCGCGCGCGTGGAAGTGAGCCGGTACGACGGGGAGCCCGATTACAGCGCCGAGATCGAGAAGACGTTCGAGCGGTTCCGGCAGGGCGCGGTGAAGGACTACAGGGTGCGATACCGGATGGAGCCGGGCAGGACGTACGTTGGCGCGCAGATCCTCGACCTGGTAGCCCGGCTGTTCAGTGACGAGTTCTCGGCGCTGGGCGAGTACTGCCGCCGGCACGCCGACTTCATTGAGCCGGCGATCAGCCAGTTCGACCGCGAGCTTCAGTTCTACCTGGCGTACCTCGGCTACATCACGCCGCTGCGCTCGGCGGGGCTCAGCTTCTGCTACCCGGAGCTGACGGCCGACTCGAAGGAGATCTTCGCGCGCGGCACCTTCGACCTGGCGCTCGCTGCCAAGCTGAGCCGCGAGGGCAGCAGCGTGGTCAGCAACGAGTTCCACCTGGCGCAGCCCGAACGGGTAATCGTGGTCAGCGGGCCCAACCAGGGTGGCAAGACGACGTTCGCCCGGACCTTCGGCCAGCTGCACCACCTGGCCGCCGTCGGCTGCCCCGTTCCCGGCAGCGCCGCCCGGTTGTTCCTGTGCGACCGCATCTTCACCCACTTTGAGCGCGAGGAGGACATCGCGGACCTGACCGGGAAGCTAGAGGACGACCTGCTCAGGATCCGCAACGCCCTGCTGGCCGCGACGCCATGCAGCATCGTGATCATGAACGAGATCTTCACCTCCACCACGGTCGGCGACGCCCGGTTCCTCGGCGAGCAGGTAATGAAGAAGGTCATCGAGCTGGACCTGCTCTGCGTATACGTCACCTTCGTGGACGAGCTGGCGTCCCTTGGGCCGACCGTCGTCAGCATGGCCAGCACGATCGTCCCGGACAACCCTGCCGAGCGTACGTACAAGGTGATCCGCAAGCCCGCTGACGGCCTTGCCTACGCCCGCGCCATCGCCGAGAAGCATCGCGTCACCTACGAACAGCTGAGGGGGCGGTTCACTTCGTGAAGGCACACCTGCTCTACCCGGACCGCGATTTCGGCTTCGAGGCCGGCCCTCCGGCCAGCACCCAGGACCTGGTGCAGGACCTGGAGCTGAGCACAGTGCTGGAAGCGATGGCCGCCGGTGACAAGTTCCTGCTCAGTGTCTCGACGAAGGTGATGCTGGCCAGCCTGAGCAACCCGGACGACATCCGTTACCGCCAGGAAATCCTCGCGGACTGCATCGAGCGGCCTGACGTCATCCGCCAGATGTACGGGATCGCTGTCGCTGCGATGCAGGACAAGCGAGGCCTGTGGGGCTACTCCTCGCAGTACCCCTCCTCGGTCCTTTCAGCGGCGGTCACACAGCTCGAGGCACTGATTGCCCGGCTGAAAGAGGTGCGCCAGATCGCTGATGACCACGCCGGCGCGTTCAGGTCCGCCGGGCTGACGGCACTGCTGCGCACCCTGCAGCGGGAACTGGACGACGAGTACTTCGAGACGCTGCGCGGTCACCTCAGGCAGCTGCGGTTCCGCGGCGGCGTGCCGATGAGCGCGGAACTCGACCGGGACAACAGTGGCGTCGGTTATCTGCTCCGGGCCGGCAGCGCCCGCCGGAGCTGGAAGGAACGCATCGGGATCGCGCCCAGGACCGTGTACTCGTTCGCGATCCACCCGCGTGACGAGGCCGGTGCCCAGGCCCTGACCGATATGACCTGCAGGGGAATCAACCAGGTCGCCAACGCCGCCGCGCAGTCGGCCGACCACGTCACCAGTTACTTCATCATGCTGCGGGCAGAGCTTGGGTTCTACGTGAGCTGCCTCAACCTTCGCGACAGGCTCATGGCCGCTGGCCAGCCGGTCACGTTCCCGGAGCCCTCCCCGTGGGGCCCGCAGGAGCTGCGCTGCGAGGATCTGCGCGACACGAGCCTGGCCCTGCACGCCGACCGGGTCGTCGGCAACGACGTGAACGCCGACGGCAAGCCGCTCGTGATCATCACCGGCGCCAACTCCGGCGGCAAGTCGACGTTCCTGCGCAGCGTTGGCCTGGCCCAGCTGATGATGCAGTGCGGCATGTTCGTGACCGCGCGGTCTCTGCGCTCAGCTGTCTGCCGCCGGATCTTCACCCATTTCATCCGCAAGGAAAACCCGGACATGGTCAGCGGCCGGCTGGATGAGGAGCTGACCAGGATTTCCGCGATCGCCGACCAGATCGGCCCGGGCTGCCTCATCCTCTTCAACGAGTCGTTCGCAGCCACCAACGAGCGGGAGGGGTCGGAGATCGGCCGCCAGGTCGTCCGCGCGCTGCTGGAGGCGGGCATCAGAGTGTTCTTTGTCACCCACCAGTTCGACTTCGCCGACAGCTTCCGCCACCAGCGACCGCACGACACGCTGTTCCTGCGCGCGCTCCGCCAGCCAGACGGCCAGCGGACCTACCGGCTCACCGTCGCCGAGCCGCTGCCCACCAGCTACGGCCAGGACATCTACTGCCGCATCGGCGGCTGGCTGGGCCACGGGGTCGGCTGACCACGACGTTCACCGGGTTGGCTGACATGCCTTTGTCCTGGCCTCCAGACTCGACCTGTGATGAAGGCACCGGCCCCGGCAATCCAGTTCACCGACATCGGGCCCGATGACCCGCGGCTTACCGCCGATATCCTGCCCGTGCTGCGGGAACTGCGGCCCCACCTGACCGACGGATCCCTCACCAGCATCTATGCCGAAGGCCACCCCCAGGGGCTGCGGTTCACTGGCGCTTACCTCGACGGCGCCTGCCTCGCCGTGGCCGGCTGGCGGATCGTGGCAACCACCTTCTGCGGCCGCAAACTAACCATCGACGACCTGGTCACCGCGGCCGCTGCCCGTTCAGCCGGCCTCGGCCGGGCCCTGCTCGCCGAACTCCGCCAGCGCGCCCGCACCGCAGACTGCCACCTGCTCGACCTGGACTCAGCGACAAACCGCGCTGACGCGCACCGCTTCTACATGCGAGAACGCATGTCGATTGGCGCTTTCCATTTCGTCACCCAGCTGTGACCGCACTGGCCGCCACGCCCACCTGCGCAGGAACGGCGACCGCCCGCCAGCACTGCGGACCGGTACGCCACTGCGGTGCAGCAGCCGCAGCACAGACTGCGCAGGCTGGCCAGACAGCAGCTCGATGTGCCGCACGGCCAGCCCGCAGTCCAGGCACAGCTCGCGGGCGAGGCCGCCGTTCAGCGGCAGGGCAGAGGGGAACCGCTGCCAGATCGGTCCGCCCGGCGGGACCGCCGCGATCCCGTGCCGCGTCAGGGCGCGGAAGTTTGGGCTGGGAATGCTGGAGGGGCAGTCGCCCAGCGCCCCGGAACAGTCAGGACAGGTCGAACTCGCCAGCCTTCACGCCAGCGACAAACGAACGCCATTCCTCCGGCGCGAAGGCCAGCACAGCGCCGTCTGGGTCCTTGGAGTCACGCACCGCCATTGCCGTGTCCGGGAACTGCGCGATCTCCACGCAGTCGCCGCCGCTGGCGCCGCTGTAGCTCGACTTGCGCCATATCAGGCCGCTGCCGCCCATGATTTCGCCGCTTCCTCCAGGAGACTCACGGACGCTGCCCGTGGCAGCGTGTCTCCCCGGAGCGTATCCCAAATACGGTCAAGCACCCGCAAGCCTGCTGAGCCCTCGACCATATGGCCGCCCCCCGCGCCCTCCCGGTAGCCCACGCTGGGACCGTCCGCGAAGTCCGCGATCGCGAACCCGCCTTCCAGCCCTCTGTGAGCGCCCACGCTCGCCGGGATGACCTGAACAACGACGTTGGGCTGCCGTGCCGCCTTGACCAGCCGGCCGAGCTGCTCGCACATCACGTGCCGCCCGCCGATCTGCCGCCGGACGACCGCCTCGTCGATGATGATCCACACCATAGGCGGCTCGCTGCGAGCCAGGACTTCCTGCCGCTTCATCCGGGCCCCCACCTGCTCGTCTATTTCCTCGTCACTAGTCATGAGCTCGGTGCGGAATATAGCCCGCGCGTACTCCTCGGTCTGCAGCAGACCCGGCACAACCAGCGGCTGAAAGTACCGCAGGGTCGTCGCCTCTGCCTCTTTGTGCGCCCACTCCTGAAACCACGCAGGAAAGACCTGGTAGCCCAGCCCGTTCCGCATCTCTTCCCGCAGCTTCGCCAGCGCTCCGCCCGTGCCGAGCGCGGCATCAAGGTCACCGGCCACCTGGTCCGTCGCCGACCGCTCACCTAGCTCGATCGCCTGCACCAGCGACACTGACTTGCAGATACGCCCGGCAAGCTCAGCACGGCTTAACCCCGCCTGCTCTCTGTAAAACCGGACCATCTTCCCTAACACCCGATGCGGGTTACCCACACCCTGCGACACCACTAAAGGCCTCCCTCACACATCGCGCACACACCGCCGCCCGAAATGCACACACCTGCCGTGCGGCGCCCACGCCTTAATGACGGGCCGCCGTGTGCCATTTCCAAAACGATATTCCCGCATCGGCAGCCTGGGAATGCAAATACCCCATTCTAGCCGCGTCAGGACCGTTTGCCGTGACATCCCCAACGGCGCCTCAGGGATGCGGTGCCAGCGGCGACGCCGAGCGTTATGGGCGAATCATCTGGGACACGTGCTGGACGGCTGACCACGTTGACGTCGACCGCTCGCGCTCTCCGCCGTCGACATGCCTGCGGTCACTGTGGACTCGACGGCCAGCGGCGTGCTAATCGAGCAGCGCGGTGAGCTTCTTAGGCGCGAGGACTCGGTAGCTCTCGATCACGAGCTCACGGATCTCCTCCCAGTCGGTGTCGCCGGTGAGCAGCACCCCGATGCGATCAGGGCCTGCTCGGGAGCCGAAGTACGGGCGGCCTTCGGATAGCAACGCCTCGCGTTCCTCTGCGCCGGCACGCAACACGAGCAGGGGGACGGGCCTGCCGGTCCGGTCCTCTCTTGCCACGAGCAAGCAGAACGACCTCCGGCGGATGTCGAACGACTGCGCCGTTGATCTCGCTCTGATTAGTGAATAGTCGACCCGTACCGTCACCTCGGGCAGCGCCAGGCACAGCGTGCGGACCCGCTCTACGATGTCCTCCGGGACCTCTATGGGCGCGGTCATGCGAGCACCTACCGGCGGAATGCGGCTCGGGTTGCTTCTGCGGTGGAGCTGAAGTACTCGGGTGGTTCGATGAAGCCCCACTCGCTGAATGTCGAGCCATTGGTGAGGGCGCGTCGGTAGCCGAAACAGGCGAGGTAGAGCGTCCGGATATGCATGACCGCCTCAAGCCGGTCGAGTTCGTCGTCGGTCGGCTCGACATGTCGGCGGTAGGCATTGACGGCAGCGTCGATCCACTCCTGGTTCGGCCGTCGTGGGTTCCACGAACCCGTGCCCCAGATCAGGTAAGCGAAGTCGGCGAGGCGCGGTCCGCGCCCGGACGCCTTCCAGTTGATCGCGACGGGCCCTTGTTCGCTCAGGATGGCGTGATCGGGGGCGTGGAGGAGGTTTCCGTGGAGCAAACCCCCCGGAAGGCCGTGACCGTCGTCGGCCGAGCGCACCTGGTCGCGCAGCTCTTCGAATCGTGCGCGGTCGGCGGCCACGACCTTCGTATCGACGGCGTCGAGAAACGACAGGGCGGCGAGCAGATCCTGACGCGGCGTGCCCTCGCGGCTGGGGTCCTCACCACTCGCTCCACCCGGGCGGCTGACGGAATCGTCGTACGGCAGCGCGTGCAGCCGTCCCAGCAGCTCACCCATCATGGCGAACTTCGCCGCACCCTCGGGGAGCTGGACGCCGTCAACGAACCGCGTCACGAGGACCGCGCTGCCATCGAAGTCAGAGACCGCATCGTTGACAGCCAGGCGCTCCGCGGGATAGTCCTGCCGCTCCAGGAATCGCAGGATCGCGGCGTCACCCTCAACACCGGCACGCGGCCGGGCGGGGGGGAACGCGCGGGCGACCCACGGTTCGCCGTCATTGCGG
The DNA here is from genome assembly GCA_963815375.1 of uncultured Actinomycetota bacterium. Taxonomy (GTDB): domain Bacteria; phylum Actinomycetota; class Actinomycetes; order Streptosporangiales; family Streptosporangiaceae; genus JASHPR01. Next base: position 583,738 of record CAWFGX010000004.1, read on the forward strand.
TCGATGCGGAACACGTACGTTTTGTGCACACTGAGCTTCGTCGCCGCAACCGGGTCAATGCCGTAGCGATCCCGGAGATGAGTCAGTAGCCGCTCAGGAACTGGCTCGTGGTGCATTCGCGCGCCGAGACCCTTGAGATCCGTCAGCGCTTCGGTGTAGCGCTGCCCAGTCTCCTCGGCGTGGCGCCGGACAACCTTCTTGAAGCTGGCGTCCTTGGTCATGGAACAAGCCTCTCCTTGACACCTTCGTCCCCCAGCGACGCAGTGTTGGAAGATGGCCTGTGACTTGCAGGACCGAGAGGGCGAATCCCCTTCGCCGACAGAACCCCGGCTGGGGCGGATGTTCCACAGCTCGGCGACCGGTCGCCGCCGTGAGCAAACTCTTCCTGAGGCGCCCGGTCTTCGTCAAGCGCTTCCTTCGCGAGGTGACACTGCGGGAAGCCGGTTGACTCAGCGCAGGCCGGTTACCACGGCCAGAACGGCCACCAGCGCGATCAGCATGTAGGCCAGGTATGCGGCCAGGTGCCCGGACTGCAGCCGCTGCGCCAGCCGCACCAGCATCCCGAACGGCCGCCGCAGCGGCCGGTACAGGTACTGCTCGACGACCTCTATGACGTCGGAGCTGTAGCCGACGTGGGCCGGGGCCGCGATTTCCAGCCCTGGTTGCTCAGCGGAACCGTCCGGGCCAGCATCGAACCTGGTGACCTCGGTCCTGGTATGCAGCACCGTGGCCAATACCCGGCGGGTCGGGTTGGCGAAGCCGAAGGCGGTATAGCTGTCGTGACCGGACACGCCTGCGGTCGCTGACCGCCACGCCGGTACCCGGCGCACCTGCAGCAGCCGCCTGCCCGAGGCTAGCCAGCTGGCGACCGCAACTCCGGCGAGCAGTGCAGGCATGACGATCCAGAGCCACGAGGGCGACAGGATGGAGAAACCGGCGAACACCGGCTGCAGCACCCACGGGGACTTCAGCGCCGCTGTCACCGCCCCGGCCGGCAGGACCGGCGCCAGGCCCGCTGCCACCATCCTGATCTCCAGCGGCGTCAGCGCGGCCAGCGCCAGGCACGCGGCGGCCAGCAGCGCCAGCCCAGCGCGGCCGAGCGGCCCTGCGTCGCCACGAGCGCGGGTGCTGTCCGGTGCGGGCCTGCCGAGCACAACAAGCCCTATCAGGCGGACGAACGTCACTCCGGCGAACCCCGCAGTCAGCGCGACAGCGGCGCCCGTAACCGCCAGCACTAGCCGGTCAGGCAGGCCCGCTACCCGGAACTGCTGCATAAGCGCCTCGAGCAGGAACCACTCGGAGACGAACCCGGCAGTGGGCGGCAGCCCGGCGAGGGTAAGGCTGCCAACCGCGAGCCCGGTTCCGCTCCACGGCGCCAGCCGGACCGACCCGCGCAGATCGTCGAGGTCGTCGGAATGCGCCGTGGCCTGCACGCCAGCGCTAGAGGTAAACAGCAGCGACTTGGCCGCAGTATGCGCGATGACCTGGAGCGTGGCTGCCAGCAGCCCGGCGGCCACCAGCTCGCGGCTGCCGGCGGCCGCGCCGACCAGGGCGACCCCGAATCCGGCCAGGATCAGCCCGGTGTTCTCGACGCTGGAGTAGGCGATGACACGCTGCAGGCTCCCCTGCACGGCCGCGTGCGCGATGCCGAGCAGAGCGGTCAGGCCGCCGAGCACGAGCAGGATGCCGGTCACCGCCGCGGGCGGCGGGCCAAGCAGGGCCAGCGTGCGCCACAGTCCGTAGAAGCCGACGTTCACCGCGACACCGGCCATGATGGCCCGGGCTGGCCCGGGCGCCGCGGCGTACCCGCGGGGCAGCCAGACCTGGAACGGCGCCAGGCCTACCTTGACCGCGAAGCCGGCCACCAGCAGCACGCACGCGGTCGCCCGCAGCGGGCCGGCCGGGACGTGGGCAAGACTGGCCAGCGCCAGCGATCCCGACCTGGTCACCAGCAGCAGCAGCCCGGCGAGCAGGCACGCCCCGCTGACCCGGCCGAACGCCAGGGTGACCAGCGCGGATCCCGGACGGCCGGGCGCGTTGCGGTCGAACCCAGCCAGCAGCCAGAACGCCAGCGTCAGCAACTCCCAGCCAGCCACGAACGTGAACGCGTCCTGGGCGGTCAGCACCACAGCAACCGACCCGAGCGCGAGCGCATACCCAGCGCCCAGGCCACGCCGGCCGCTCTGACCCGCGACGCTGCCGTCCGGCCCGGCCGCCCAGGATGCGAACGCCAGCGAGACCGCCGCGGCCGCCGCGAACGCGATCACCAGGAACAGCCCGGACAGGTGGTCCGCCGCGAGCCCGGGCACGACCGCGAAGGCCGGCCGCGCGGCAGCCCCCGCATGAGCGCCGACCGTCGCCGGGCCTATCGCGACGCTGCCGAGCAGCCCGCCGGTCCGCACCGCCACGCTTCGGCCCGCCAGCGCGCCCGCGCCTGCGACCAGCAGGCAGAGCGACGCTGCCGTCCCGGCCAGGTACGGTACGCGGCGCCACGCGGCATACTGCGGTCCCACCAGCAAGTCCGCGGCTGCAGAGAGAATGAGGAGGATAAGCCCGGCCGCCAGCAGTGCCCCGAACCCCGTCACCGCTGATCACCGGCCGGCAGCCGGCCCACAGCAAGCAGCAGGGCAGAAAGGATCGCGAACGGGGGTGGCGGGGAGCCGGGCAGCCACACGTCGACCGGGACGATGCCGCCGATCCCGCCGCTGGTCGCATAGGAAGGGCTGACGATACCGCCGCTGACCGCGTCCGTGCCCACCGCTATGACCACCTTCGGGTGCGGCATCCCCTCGTAAGTCTCCCGCAACGGGCCGGCCATGCCATGCGCGCCAGGCCCCGTGGCCAGCAGGATGTCGGCGTGACGCGGGCTGGCGGTAAAGAACATGCCGAGCCGGTGGATGTCGTAGACCGGGTTCAGCAGCGCCATGATCTCCCACTCCTCGCTGCCGTCTGACCCGGTGTCCACGTGCCGCAGGTGCACCGACCGGCGCAGAGCCCTGGTCCGTTCCCCGAGCCGGGCGCTGACCTCGGCCAGCGCCTCCGGCGTCTCCGACCGAGGGACCACCAGCCCGTCCCTGGTCAGCGACGCCCTGTCCGGGCTGGCGGACCAGCCGAAAACGTCTGGCCGCGCCGCCAGGCACTGGCCGCAGAGAATGCAGCGGCCCTGGTCGACCAGCACCCGCCCGGCGGGGTCGGCGCCGATCGCCCCGGTGGGGCAGAGACGGGCCAGGTCCTCGCCGTCGGCTGCCCCGGCCTGACCGGCTAGCACCGTCGCCGGGCCGCGGGTTGCCGCCGCCCAGGAGTCGGGCCGGGCAGGCCAGCGCGTGGTCAGCACGCCATTGCGCAATCCCCGCAGTGCCCACATTCCGTGCCGCCCCCTACTCCGCCGCCCCGGCCACGGACAGCCCGAAGCTCGCCTCGATGAACGGGAAATCGGTCAGGATGTCCCCGGCGAACACCTTGTGCATGAGCACAAGGTTGTGGAACGACGCGGACCGGGCCCGGCACCGGGTGATCAGGCCGCCGGTTACCCGTACGTCGTAGAGCACCTCGCCCTGCGGCGCCTCCGCCCACGCCGAGGCACGGCCGTCCTCGGGCTCGCAGTCCGACCGGAGTGTCCCCGGGCTGCCCTCGGTCAACTCGTCCGCCACCTGGCGCAGCAGGTGGAAGGAGGCGGCGATCTCATCGCACCGGACCTCGAGCCGGGCCAGCGCGTCGCCGTCCTGGCGCGAGCCGACGCTCACCGCGAGAGACCCATACGCCGCGTACGGCCTGGACTGCCGCGCGTCATCGGCATAGCCCGACGCCCGGCCGACAGGCCCGAGCGCTCCGTGACTGGCTGCCCGCTCCGGCCGCAGGGGGCCGGTGCGGCGCAGCCGGTCCAGGAACGACGCGGTGCCCATCAGCAGCCTGATGTCGGCGCTGACCTGCCGGTCCAGGTCGCTGGAAGCGGCCAGGACCGCGGGCGGCGCCATCAGCGGCGCGGCGCTGACCCCGCCGGGCACGACCACGCCGCGGCCGAACCTGCTCCCCGACAGCTCGCTGACCATGCGCAGCACCCGTTCCTTGTGCCAGCCGAACCGCGCGGTTGCCACTGCCAGCCCGGCGCTGTCGGCCAGCCGGACGATGACGTCCAGGTGGCAGGCGAGCCGCTCCAGCTCGGCATGCAGCGTCCTGATCAGCGCGCCGCGCCACGGCACCTGCGTACCGGCGATCGCCTCGACAGCCTGGCAGTAGGCGATCGCGTGAGCGACCGACGCGATGCCCTCGGCGCGCTCCGCCAGCAGCACGCCGCCGGCCGGGCCCATGCCCTCGAACCGCTTCTCGATGCCGCGGTGCTTGTAGAACAGCCGCATGTTCAGATGCGGGATGTCCTCGCCCGGGGTCTCCACGAGGTACTCGATCGACTCGGTCACGCCCGACCGGACTGGGCCGTGCGGGATCGTGAACAAGCCAGGGCCGACCACGTGCGACGGCAGTACCTTCGGGTCGGGGTCGATGACCGCTGGTCCGCCGTCCGCACCGGGCCGCGGCAGCTCGGCTGCGGTCGCTGGCAGGACCAGCGGTTCCAGCCTCGGATGGCCGTCCGGCACGATCCCGAACAGGTCGTGGATCTCCCGCTCGTACCAGAATGCCGAGCCGACCAGCGGGGTCAGCGCCGGGTAGCTCGACTGACCTGGCGGCAGCAGCGCCTCCAGTGCGATCATGCCGTCAGGAGCGGCTACCTGAGCGGTGATCAGCAGCCCGTCGCTGCGTGCCGTGCCGAACAGGTCGGCCAGCCGGCCCCCGGCGGCGACCTGTGCGGTCACCTGCTCCCAGAGTGCCCCGATGTCCGCGGCCAGCTCGCGGCTGGTGACCGCGGTCATGATGCCCCCCCGCCGAGCAGCGCGACCGCGCGGCTGAACAGCGCCGTGAGCTCAGCAGGCGGATGCACGCCCAGCCACAGCAGAACCACTGCGCCGGCTGCGACTGGCACGACCATCCAGGCGCTCGGCTCGCCCCGGGCAACTGCAGGCCCGGGCCCCCCGGCCGGGAGCATCAGCATCGGGGTGACCGAGGCCGCCAGCCCGAAGAACGCGACTGTCACGGCGACGATCAGGATGGCAGCCGCCGCGTAGCTGCCCGAGCCAAGGCCGCCGGCCACTATCTCGAACTCGCTGCGGAACAGCCCGAACGGCGGCATGGCGCCCAGCGCGAAGATCGCGATCAGGAACAGCGGGCCGCTCCACGGCAGCAGGTCCAGCCCGCCCCGGATCGCGGCGATCCGCTTCGTGCCGAGCTTGGCCACGAGCACGCCGGCGCCCATGAACGCGTTGCCCTTCGCCGCGGCGTGCGCCAGGACGTGCAGCAGCACCCCCGCCAGCGCGGCCGGGACGCCGAAGCTGACGCCGATGGCCAGGATGCCCATGTGCTCCACGCTGGAGTAGGCCAGCAGCCGCTTGATGTCCCGCTGGCCGAACAGGTACAGCATGGCGAGCAGCAGCGAGGCCACGCCGAACACCAGCAGGACGTTCCGGGGAAATGCAGGGCCGAGCGCCGCCTCGGTCACCTGGTAGAAGCGCAGGATGGCGTAGAAGCTGACCGCCAGCAGCGAGCCGGACAGCAGCGCCGACACCGGCGTCGGCGCTTCAGAGTGCGCGTCTGGCAGCCAGGTGTGCACGGGCACCAGGCCCATCTTGGTGCCGTAGCCGAGCACGGCGAGCACGAACGCGAGATGGACTGCCGCCGGCGGCAGCCGCCGTGCGGCCTGCAGCAGCTCGGTGAACCCGAGGTTGTACGACTGGCCCAGCACGTGCGCCCCGGCGTAGTAGGCGAAGATCGTCGCCAGCAGTGCCAGACCCAGGCCGGCCGAGCCGAGCAGCACGTATTTCCAGGCGGCCTCCGCTGCCCCGTCGGTGTCCTCGATCGCCACCAGCAGCGCCGAGATCACAGTGGTCACTTCGACCGCCACCCACAGCAGGGCGAGGTTGCTCATCATCGGGGCGGCCAGCATTGCCCATGCGAACAGGTTCAGGCCAACCCAAAACCGGTGCGAGAACCTGCCCGGGCGCTGGTGGTCGCGCCCGGCCGCCAGGTATCCGACCGAGTAGACGGCCACGGCCGCATAGAGGAAACCGGTGGCCAGCAGGAACACAGCACTCAGCGCGTCAACCCGCAGAAAGCCGAGGTACGTGATGTCGCGGTGGGCGGCCGCCGGCACCAGCGCGATCACCAGGCCGAGGCAGGCGACCCCGGCCACTGCGGTTACTGCATGCGCCGTGCGGGCGGGCGCACGCAGGCAGGCCAGTGCCGCCGCCAGCGGCAGAGTCAGCAGCAGCATCGTGACGGTCTGCACCGCTAGCCCCGCAGCCTGGTCAGGTCGGCGGTGGACATCGACTCGGCCCGGCCGTGGTGCACGCGGATCAGCAGACCGAACACCACAACGGCCACCAGCAGGTCGAACAGGAACGCGAGCTCGAGGATGAGCGGCAGCCCGGCCGCCACGACCAGCGCGGTCAGCGAAACCCCGTTCTCCAGTGACAGCAACCCGATCGCCTGGGAGATCACGTCCCGCCGGACGATCATCAGCACGAACGCGACGAGGATGACGGCAACCGACACCGAGAACGCCGTTGCCGGCAGCACCGGGCTGCGGATGCCCAGCGCGTCCGCTGTGAAGAAGCCGAACGCGGCGACGGCGATGGCTACAAGCACGGCACTGGCCACGCCGAGCGTGTGGCTGCCGGCGATATCGCTCCATCGGGGGTCCCCGCCGATCGCTCCGATCCCCCGCAGCAGGCGGCGCAGTACGACCGGGACGATCACGGCCTTCAACGCGAACGACAGCGCGGCCAGCGCGTACAGGTCGGGCAGATGCCGGGACGCCGCTACGACGACCGCGAGCGCCGAGAGCAGCACGGACTGGGCCGCGTACAGCCGGACCTGATCGCGCAGCAGCGCCTGCCGGAACATGCCGAACTCGGCCAGCAGCACGCCGACCGCGATGACGTCCGCCCCGCCGGACAGGGCGCTCGGGGCCGCGACGGTTGCGGCCAGCACTGGCAGCATCAGCCACCGCCCAGGTAGAGGGTGAAGACGCCGAGCACCGCCAGCAGGAACGCCGCTGTCGTGAACTCAGTGATCTTGAACAGGCGCAGCTTGGCGAAAGAGTTGTCGATGACGGCCACCACGACCCCGAGCGCGGCGGCTTTCCCCACCAGGGCGGCGATCGCCAGCAGCACTGCCCACAGGCCAGGTGATGCCGCCAGGCCCCAGGGCGCGACGAATACGTTCAGCAGGATCGTGTAGAGAATGAGCTGCTTCATCGCCGAGCCCCACTTCAGCAGCGCGAAGTATGGGCCTGAGTGCTCGAACGGCCGGGCTTCCTCGATCATCCCGAACTCGTTCGTGCCGGTGTGCGTCTCCACGGGGATCCGGCCGGTCTCGTAGAGGATCACCATGAACAGCGCGGCTGCGGCCAGCAGGTGGGCGGGGCGGACGATCTGCCCGGCCGAGGACCGGACAGTCGCCGCCAGCGCGTACGGCAGGTCCGTTCCGGTGACCAGCGCCACGGTGAACACCACGAACAGCACCACCGGCTCGGTGATCGCGGCGAAGGTCTTGGCCCGGCTCGCGCCGAGCTGCGGGTAGGGGCTGCCGGTGTCCAGCGCGGCGAGCGCGATCAGGAAGCTGGCCAGCGACAGGATGAAGCCGCCGCCCAGGATGTCGCCCATGTAGCCCAGCGGCAGCCCGAAGGTGGTCAGCACCGGGATCAGCAGCGGCACCGTCAGGTAGCAGACCATGGCGGCCAGCGGCGCGGCCAGGAACACCCAGCTCGAGCCCTCCGGCGCCAGCGCTTCCTTGCGGAACAGCTTGGCCAGGTCGTAGTAGGGCTGCAGGATCCGTGGCCCGGTCCGCCCCTGCAGCCGTGCCTCGACCCGGCTGATCACGCCCGAGACGCCCGGGGCAGCCACAGTGATCGTGACCACCTGAAGCAGCTGGACGACCGGTATGGGCAGCGCCGGGCTCACCGATGCGCTCGCTTCGGGCGGATTCTGGCGCTGCTGACAGGGAGCCCGCCCGAGCTATCTTTGCCGGGCGGCTCGCACGGCTCCGCGATCACTGACATCTCCTCTGCACGCCGGTCTCCCGGGCACGGTGGTAGAGGCCATCAGCGGGTTCCGCGGTTATTGGCGAGCCTCATCGCCAGTTCGTCCTTTCTATCGCAGGCCACGCAGCAACTGCAATTCGCAGGCGTCACTTGCGTCACAGGAGCTGGCTGATGAGGGTGTCCGCCAGCCACTGCTGGTAACGGTCTGGCTCCCAGCCCCGGTCGCAGACCAGCAGCCGGTAGACCTCTGGGGACATGAGCGCGTGAATGATGTCGGCGGCGTCGCGCTGGCGGAGCCCAGGGCGCAGCGCGCCGGCTCCGGCCAGAGCCTGCGCGATCTGGGCCTGGCCTCGCTGCCGGTGCCGGGTCTGTTCGGCAAGCAGCTCGGCGGCGGCAGGATCGGAGCCGGCAGCGCTGACGAGGATGCGGTGCAGGGGCTCGGTCCTGGTCATGATGCCGCGGGTGATACCGGCGAAGCCTGAGAGCTGCTTCCTCGGATCGGGATCGGCAAGCAGTGCCCGGACACCGGGGCGGTCGGCGAGCGCGATGGCCTGGTCGTCTCCGGCTACAGAAACGTCGAGCAGCGCCTTGAGGATCCCGGGCTTGGACGAGAACAGCCGGTAGACAGTAGCAGCCGGGACGTCCGAGGCGTCGCTGATGGCCTCGATCGTGGTGGCGGCATAGCCGCGTTCGAGGAACAGCGACCGCGCGGCCTCGATCACCGCGGCCCGGGCCAGCCGGGTCCTCGCCTGGCCGGCCCGGGCTCCGCTCGGGGCGGTGCGGTTGCCACCAGCGGTCATGGCGGTGAGACTACTACTCTCGAATTGAGAGTGATACTCTCGAAACGAGGAACCCTTCCGAGGTGGTGGTCATGCGCAAGTCCGTTGCCGCCCTGACCAGCTGCGCCTGGGGCGTTGCTCTAGGGGCAGCCTTTGGCTGCCTGCTTCCGTATCTGCAGGGCGACTGGCACTTCGACCGGCCGTTGCAGTACTGGACGGCAGCGCAGGTCATAGGAGTCCTGCTGATCTGCGCGGGCCTGATCCCGCTCGGAGAGGCATTCGCCGAGTTGATCAAGGCTGGCGGCACACCGGTACCGTCGGCGTCACCGCCCCGCCTGGTGGTCAGCGGGTTCTACCGCTACGTGCGCAACCCCATCTACATAGGATTCCTGGTCATCCTCGCTGGCGAGGTGCTGCTGTTCGGCTCGTTGGGCCTGCTGGAGTACGCGGCGATCGCATGGTTCATCGGCGCAGCTGCGGTCCGGTTCTACGAGGAGCCGACCCTGGCCCGCAAGTTCGGGGCCGACTACCAGGACTACCGGCTCGCCGTGCGCGCCTGGATTCCCCGCCTGCACCCGTGGACGCCAGGCGAGCCGGCAACGTCGTGAAGCTGTCCCGCTGAGGGCGTTAGCTCTTGCGCGCGATGGCGCACCAGCCGGTGACGTCCTGCTCCTGGGGGACGACGTCGTCGTCATCGGGGCGCCATCGGTGCACCTGGACCAGGCCCGGCTCGATCACGTCAAGCCCGTCGAAGAACTTGCTGACCTCCGGGCGTGGCCGGAACGTCGTGATCTCGCGCTGGTGCTCGTTGAGCCGCCGCTGCATCTCGGCCATCGCCTCCGGCAGGATGTCGCTGGCAGGGTGCGAGATCACCAGGTAACTGCCTGGCGCCAGGGCGTTCATCAGCTCAGCCACGATCGCGTGAGGTTTCGCGTCATCGGGGACGAGCTGCAGCGTGGCCAGCAGCATCAGCGCTGTCGGCTGGCTCAGGTCGATGGTTTTCGCGGCCTTGTCCAGAATCGAGCCCGGGTCGCGGAGATCGGCGTCTAGGTAAGCTGTCGCGCCCTCCGGGGTGCCGGTCAGCAGCGCGCGCGCATGGACCAGGACGATCGGGTCGTTGTCCACGTACACGATGCGGCTCTCCGGCGCCATCGCCTGCGCGACCTGGTGCGTGTTGTTCGCCGACGGCAGCCCGGTCCCGATATCCAGGAACTGCCTGATCCCTGCCTCGCCGGTCAGGTAGTTGACTGCCCGGCGCAGGAACGCGCGGTTCGTCTGCACAGCCGGGACAATCATCGGGTTCGCCGCGATCGCCTGCTCGGCTGCCTCCCGGTCGGCAGCGAAGTTGTCCTTGCCACCCAGCCAGTAGTCATAGACGCGGGCCGGGTGCGCGACGCTGATGTCCAGGTCAGCAGGCTCGCTCGCAGGCGACTGCGGCCGGCCCGTCACCGGGAAGTTGGTCATGGCAGGATCCTCCGGATACCCGATACAACGCCCGGGTTGTTCTAGCTGAGTCTACGGCCGCAGCAGTCGCTTGGCTGCGCGGCGCTCGTCCATTGCCCGGCCCTCTCGATGAGCTCGGCCGGAAGCTGCCTTTCACGCAGAAATCGGGAGATTGAAATTCATCTGGGGATACTCTCCAAACGGCTGGCAACTGAACCGACTTCCTGGAGTGAGCAGATGGGTTTGCTGGACAAGCTGACGGGAACCAGGCCGGCGACGCCCGGTGTAGCGCCGGTGCCTGTCGATGATCTGCGCACCGCGTTGCTCAGCCTGAACCGGGACACGGCGCCCTGGCATGTCCGTGACGGTGCCGAGGACAAGTGTGACCTCGTGGCCGAATGGCGGATCGTAGACGCTCAGTGGTACGGGGTCTTCGCCGCGTACGGCCTTAAAAGCGTATTCCGGGTCAAGATGAAGTTCGACGAGGCGGCGCATGAGGTGCGGAACCTGGACGAGCAGGCGACCGTAACGTGGGATAGCGGTGGCCGCCCGTCGGTGAGCAGGTCGTGGTCGCGCGGCCAGATAAACGAGATCCAGGTCGGCGAAGGCTATGGCTACACCGAAGAGGGTCAGTTCGGCCAGGTCTACAACTACAAGTTCCGGAGCAGCGAGATCAGGGACCCGCTGCGCGCCACGGTCAACGATCACGGCTGGGGCTGGAAGGCTGTCTCCTTCAAGCTATGAAGGTCGGCTAGGGCCTCATCTTTGCCAGCACAACCGAGCGGCCATCGGGGTCGGCCAGGACCAGGAACCGGCCCCACGTGGCTTCCTGGCTCGGCCAGACCACCGGAAGCCCCTTCGCCCGGGCATCTCGCTCACAGGCGTCAGGGTCGTCGACCGTGAAGCGGACCGCCGCGCCGCCAATCCCCGAGCCTGCGGGGAAGATCCCCCGTTCGTCATGGCCACGGTCGTTACGGTGCAGGACGACGCGTCCGGACTGGCCTCCGGCCACCACAATGATCTCGTCCTCGAACACCACCGGCATCCCGAGCGCGCCGACGTAGAACGCCTTGGCCGCAGCGAGGTCGGACACGAACAAGATCAGGCTCTCCAGATGTTCGACTCGCACGCGATCAACCTAACGGGCAAGGCCAAACCCTGCTGGACGCGGCCCTAGGCGCCCCTGGGCGGATTCTTCTTCCATGCCGGCTCGCAGGCCCGCCTGCCGGAGACTTACGACCGTCGTGGCGAACTGCCGCAGGGTGCGCTCTGGCACGGCAGATCCGAGCCAGCGCTGAAGCTCCTCCTCGAAGGCCACGCCGGCCGCGGCAAGAATCCGCCGGCCCTCGGGCGTCAGCTCGAGCAGTGACGACCTCCGGTCGGACGGGTTCGGCAGCCGCCGGCAATAGCCGCTGGCCTCGATCCGGTCCACCAGCTTGCTGGTGCCGCCGGTAGTGATCACCAGTTCGCTGGCAATGTCATAGACGCGGCAGCCGGGTATCCGGTCCATCACCTGCATCGGCTCAAAGTGCGTGAGCGGCAGGCCGAAGTCCTTCTTCAGCCTGGCGTCAACGGCGTTCCACAGCTGGATCTCGAACCGGATCAGGTCGTTGAAGAGTCCCCTCAGGTCGGCCACGAGGCTGAAACTACCTGTGACCCAGCAGAACTTGCAGGAGTCCGTGGCTGCCATCGGTGCGCCAGGGCCGTCTCGTCGCGTCAAGGTCGTCGACGGTCGCCTGGCTCAGCCCGGTAACGACATCAGACTTGAGCGTCCGCAGCACGGCGACCGGGGCCGGGAAGTACGACGCCACGGAAGAGAACGCGGTAGTCGGCGGCCAGGCTCGGTCTTCGACAAGCCTGCGGTAGTTGAGGTCGCCCTTGAAGATCGTCAGCGCTGCCTTACCGAACTCGCTGGCCAGGTCCGCGGGCATGTGCCGGTAGGACCAGGGCGCGCAGTAGAACTCGTGCGTGTAAAGGACAATCCGGCCCTCGGCCAGGGCGGTGTGGACGCGGTGCGCCGCCGCTGCCGCGCTGCCCGCTGTCCGGCTGAGCCGATGCAGGCAGGCCGTGACATCAGCGGCGGTGGCGTCGGACACGTAATACGGCCAGGGCTTGACGTGCAGCGTGATCACGCTGGCGTGACCGTGCTGGAGCAGGTAGTCGCTGAGCACCAGGTCGGCGATCAGCTCCCGGCCCGCGTTGTCGGTGACCATGATCACGCTGGCCTCCGGTCCCAGAGCTGACCACAGGTCAGCACTGTCGTCGGCGACGAGCCGGGCTGAACCCTGCTGCCGCGACTGCGGCGACAGGCCAATCCGGAAGCCCAGGTCGGCGCGGTTGCCCCACAGCGAAGCCAGCAGGCTGGCGGCGGCTTGCTCAGCTACCGGAAGGTGCTTCAGGTCATCGAGAGCCACCAGGTCAGGTTCCAGCCCCGGGTCGGTGAGCTCGGCCGCCTTGAGCTCCGCGAACGGGTCGGCCCACCGCCACGGGCCTGGGCCGAAGAACCCGGTCGCGTCCAGCAGCCGCCGGTAGAAGTACGACTCCGACCACAGGAACGGTGTGTCCAGCCACGGCTTCCCGAAATAACCGCTCCCCCAGGCTGACCAGATCTCCTCGTCTTGCGCATGCGGTCCGAGCGGCTGCATCACGCCGGAGCTGATCTCAGCGAGCAGCTCATCTAGGGCCCGCCGCTGAGCGGGCCCGTACGGGTTCGCGTCGCGGATCTGCGCGATCAGCTTGGGCGTCCGGTCATGCCACACCCCCCAGGCGAACCCGCCCGGGTCGCTGTTCAGCAGTTCCGGCGGCCAACTGCTCTGTGCGCGCACCAGGGCGAGTATGACAGCCGCAGGTGCTTGCACTATGAATAAAGGCACCATGAGCGTGGCCGACGACGATGCTGGGCGGTTGCTTGGCCGCTTCGGCGCGGACGTCAGCGATGTGCTGCCGCTGATTGCGCTGTGGGCGCACGGGTCGCTGGCGTCAGGTGACTTCGTGCCTGGCCGCAGCGACCTCGACCTGGTGGCGCTCATCGGTGCTCCGGTCACCACCGCGCAGCGGCCGGGCCTGCAGCGCATGCACGAAACGCTCATCAGCCAGGAGCCTCTGGCAGCCGGCTTGCACTGTGCCTACATCGTCAGCGGCGAAGAAGCCGATCCCGGCCGCAGTCACCTGACCTGGGCCCATGGGGAGCTGTACGACCGGCCGGTGTCGCCGGTCAGCCGCCGCGAACTGCACCAGGGCGGCCTGTCCCTTCTCGGTCCAGCTCCGGCGACCGTGATTCCTGCGGTCACCGACGCCGAGCTGGCCGACTACATACGCAGTGACCTGCGCGACTACTGGTATCCCAAGACCGACATGACCGACCTGTGGCGGGGCGACATCTGGGTGGACCTGGGCATGGTCACGCTCGCCCGGGCAGCGGCCACGCTCCGGGACGGACGGCTCGTCACCAAGAGAGAAGCCCTTGACCTGCTCACCGTCATGGGCGCACCCGCCGAGGTGGTTGCCGACATCCGCGACCGAAGGTACGGAACCATGCCGCTCGTCCCGGACGAATGGCGGGACAGGAGAGGCGCCCTGGCCATGGCGTTCGTCAGAGCCGGCATCGACAGGACGCTAGGACCCTGATCTCGCCGACTCTCCCGGCGCCTTTTAAACAGACGACCGCCTGGACCCGTTCGTGGAGCCGAGCCTGTGCGTCGCCCGGCTGAGCCCCGGTTCCGCACCTATCACCCTCGCCGGGTGAGGTACGTGAGGCCACCGCGGCGAGAACATTGTGAGAAGGCGGCAGCGAGGGGGCAGAGGACGATGCCTACTACGGCGTGGTGGTTCCCCAGCACGGAGGGAGCCGACCAGGCGGTGGTCCGGCTCAGGCAGCTGGACTCCCAGGACCTGATCAATGTCATGGACGTCGCAGTGGTCAGGTGGCCCGAGTATGCCGCCGAGCCGGTGACGCATGAGCACGTGACGGAGGAGGGCGGACGGGTTGCCACGATGATGCGGCGGCTCCAGCACCCGATGGTCGACGGCTCGATGATCGAGACGGTCAAGCACGACATCAGGCCCGGTACGTCGGCGGTTGTGCTTCTGAGCTCGAACGCTGAGATCGACGCAGTGGTGCACGCGTTCGAGGGGCAGCCCATGAAGCTGCTCCGGACCGACCTGTCAGTGCCGGACCAGGACCGGCTCCGGCTCGCGGTCGACCAGGCCCGGCGCAATCAGGGCCAGGCGCCGCAATAGGGTCGTACTGGCGCGGCTCCGAGGCAACGAGCATCCCCGTTCTGACACAGACTGGACAGCTGGCGCATGGGTATAAGGCAGCGAGCGGAAACCAGGCTGCAGTTGGCTACAGGGGGGGTAAGGCCGTGGCAACTATTAAGGACGTCCGGCAGTCGGTCAAGGCAGAACTGATCTTCGACCCTCTTGTCGACGAGACCAATATCACCGTGAAGAACCTGAACGGGGACGTGGCGCTCAACGGGACCGTGCCCAGTTACCCGCAGTATCTGGAGGCGGCGGCGGCGGCCCGGCGGGTTCAGGGCGTGACGAGCGTGCACAACCACCTCATGGTCGTCTTGCCGGCAAGCGACGACCGCGATGACCCCATACTGACTACGGCCGCGAACAACGCGCTCGCGCTGAACATCACCGTGCCTAGCGGCGTCGAGGCTTCTGCGAGCGACGGCGATATCTGGCTGACGGGTGCGGTGAGCTACGGCTTCCAGCGCGTCGCCGCGGAGCAGACCATCGCCGGACTGCCGGGCGTCCGCAACATCATCAACGACATCGAGGTCTTCAACGACGCAGAAGCAGCCGACGTGACCGACCTGGTGCAAGATGCGCTAGACCGGCACGCGCTCATCGACGACGACAGCGACGTCCAGATCGCCGCCAGTGATGGCACGATCACGCTGACGGGCCATGTCGGTACCTGGGCCGAGCACGACGCCGTAGTCGGTGCCGCGTGGATGGGTATCGGCGTCTCGAGCGTAAACGACGACCTGGTGATTACCGGCTGACCTGCCAGCAGCTGCCGGATGGTCACACCTCACCCTGCTTACCCTCTTTCGCGGCGTCCCGGGTGAGCTTAAGTTGCCTGCTATGGCGGCTAGGGATCTTCATGTGCCCGAAACGCTGCCGACGGTCATCAGCGTGCGCGGGGCGCGGCACAACAACCTGCAGAACGTCGACGTCGACGTGCCGCTGTGGCGGACGGTCGCCGTGGTCGGTGTGTCCGGATCGGGCAAGACGTCCCTGGCGATCGGCACGCTGTACGCCGAGGGCTTGCAGAGGTTCCTGGAGAGCCTCAGCACCTACAGCCGTCGGCGGCTGACCCAGGCGCAGCGACCGGACGTCGACCAGATCGAGCACCTGCCACCCGCGCTTGCGTTGCGGCAGCGCCCGCCCATCCCCGGGCCGCGCAGCACGGTAGGAACCATGTCCGAGGTTCTGAACGTCCTCCGCCTGATGATGTCGCGGCTGGGCTCCCACCGGTGCCCCAATGGCCACCGCGTCGGGCCGTCTGTTGCCACGCTCACCGAGGAGATCACCTGCCCGGTGTGCGGTGTGCGGTTCGAGCACCCCAGCGCGGAATCGTTCGCTTTCAACTCCTATGGGGCGTGCCCGGCCTGCCAGGGCCTCGGCGTCCGGTCCGAAGTTGACGTCAGCACCCTCGTCCCCGATCCGGAAAAGACGATTGAGCAGGGCGCGGTGCTGCCGTGGAATACCGGCGGCCGGCGGCTGTCGATGTACGCAGCGGGTCAGCTCGGAGTCCGGCTCGACGTGCCGTACAAGTCGCTGACCGATCAGGAGCGCGACGTCGTCCTGCACGGCCCCGCTGAACGGCGGAACGTAACGCTTACCGGCCGCAACGGGCGAACCGTCCAGCTGTCGGTCAACTACGACAACGCCGTGGCCGCCGTGGAACGCTCGCTCCGCAGCGACAATGAGCGCACCAGGCGCCTGGTGCAGAAATTCGTCGTCACCCGTGTCTGCTCGGTGTGCCACGGCACCCGGCTGCGGCCGGAGGCGCTGACCTCGCAGCTGGGCGGCCGCAATATCGCCGAGATCAGCGCGCTGAGTCTCAGTGAGCTGCGCGACTTCGCGGCCAGCTTGCCCGCGGGCCTGCCCGCGGAGATCAGCCGGATGACGGCGGGACTGCTTGCCGAACTCGATGGCAGGCTTACGCCGCTCCTCGACGTCGGGCTCAGCTACCTGACCCTTGACCGGGCCGGCGCATCGCTGTCGACCGGCGAGCGGCAGCGGATCGAGCTCACATCAACGGTGCGCGCGAGCACCACCGGCATGCTCTACGTGCTAGATGAGCCCTCGGTCGGGCTGCACCCCAGCAATATCCAGGGACTGCGCAACACGATCAGCGCCCTGGCAGGCAACGGGAACTCGGTTCTCGTTGTCGAGCACGAGCGGGAACTCATCAGCTCAGCCGACTGGGTCATCGAGCTCGGCCCGGGCGCTGGCGCTAGCGGCGGCACGGTGATCGCCCAGGGCAGCCCCGCCCAGCTGGCCGATGACCCGGGCTCGATCATGGGCCCGTTCCTGGCGGGTGCCGCCGCCCTGCCGGCGGATGACCGTCCAGCGCGGCCCGGCCCAGAAGACCACATAGTCATCGAGATCGGCGACCTGTACAACCTGCATGAGGTCACCGCCTCGTTTCCGGTGCAGCGGCTCACCGCACTGGCGGGGCCGTCGGGAGCAGGCAAGACGGCTCTCGTGCTTGACAGCCTGATCCCGGCTGCTCGGGCCCAGCTGACCGGGTCAGCTCTGCCTCGGCACGTCCGGCGTCTGGGCCTGGGCGGGATCCGCCAGGTCGTCCAGATCGACGCCTCGCCGATTGGCCAGAACGCGCGGTCGACTCCCGCGACCTACTCTGGCGCGTTCGACCAGATCCGCCGCGTCTACGCAGAGTCCCCGTACGCTCGCCGGCGACGCTGGAAGCCAGGCCATTTCTCGTTCAACACCCGGGAGGGCCAGTGCCCGACGTGCCTGGGCCTCGGGCATATTGACCTGGACGTCCAGTATCTGCCCGACATCGCCGTCCAGTGCCCGACCTGCCATGGCGCACGCTTCAACGACGCTACGCTCGCAGCCGGTGTCAATGGCATGACCATCGCCGACGTGCTCGGGCTGAGCGTGCGCGACGCCCTGGAGCGGTTCGCGGACTGGGCGCCCATCGTCGCAGCGCTGCGGCCGGTCAGTGACGTCGGGCTGGACTACCTCAAGCTCGGCGAGCCGACGCCGTCACTGTCGGGCGGCGAGTCGCAGCGGCTGCGCATTGCCTCCCGGCTGCGCAGCAGCCAGAGCGGCACGCTGTACGTCCTCGACGAACCGTCCACCGGCCTGCATCCGCTTGACGTGGCGACGCTGATAGGCGTGTTCGACCACCTGCTGGAAGCCGGCGCCACGATCATTGTCATCGACCACGACCTGGACCTGCTCGCCGCCGCGGACTACCTCATCGACATGGGGCCGGGCGGTGGCCCGGAAGGCGGCCGCATCGTCGCGGCCGGACGGCCTCGCGATGTTGCGCGCGATCCGGAGAGCGTCACCGGGCCGTGGCTGGCCGACTTCCTTGGCCTGAACCCTGTCGGCCAGGTTCGATGAGGCAGACCTGTCAGCTCTCCGGCGGGGAGACTTGTGCTGGCCCAGCCGGCTCGAACGCCTCGGAGAACAGGTAAGTGGTCGCCAGGCTCCGGTAGGGCCGCCACTTGTCGGCAATGGCCAGCACCTCCTCCTGGGCCGGGAGGTGGCCGAGCTGATACACATCCCTGATGGCCTTGCGGAGTGCCAGGTCGCCAGGCAGCACCACGTCTTCCCGGCCAAGCGCGATGATGAGCGCACCTTGCACGGTCCAGGGACCTATCCCTGGAATCGCGGTGAGTTCTGCCATGAGCTCGTCGTCGGACAGGTCACTCAGGACATCCGCGTCCAGCCGGCCGTCCGTCAGCCGCTCGGCCAGGTCACGGAGCGTGCTGATCTTCCGCCGTGACAGCCCCGCCTCGCGGAGCCTGTCAGGGTCCAGGGCCAGCAGCTCAGCGGGAGCCGGCAGATGGCCGGCGAACAGGTCCTCAATGCGGCCCAGTATCCGGCGAGTCGCAGGAACTGACAGCTGCTGCCCGGTGATCTGGAACAGCAAGGCCCCGTACAGATCCATCGGGGGCAGCTGGGTCAGCCAGGCCCAGGGGTCGAACGCCGGCCGTTCGTCGATCAGCCGGGCCATCACCGGGTCGGTCTCCCGAAGCGCCGAGCGCGCTTGCCGCAGCCAGGCGCCGCTGCCGGAGTCCCGGGGACGGGGGCGTCCTTCAGGTGCCCGCCCGCCCTCAGGCCCAGGATCTTGAGGCTTGTCTTTCAGTGTGCTCGCCATGATCGTTCTGGATAAGATTACCCTGGCCGAACGCGCGTTCTCGGGTAACCGAAGATCTCTCTGGTACCTGACCTCGAGGACACCGAACGGCGTCCTGTTCGACTCCCTGGCGCAATACCCAGCCGCGCCGTTCGTACATCCGCCGCCTTCCGTTACTTCGACTTGCTTGCCGGGGTGGAGGTGACTGCACCGACACTGCCAGAAGGTACCGGCTCATCCCGGTACCAGCGGCGCCAGATCAGGCGGTGCACCGGGATCAGCCGCGGTATGTCGCGCAGGCCGGGTATGAACGGGGTCAGGAGCAGCAGGATGGTGGCCAGCCCGGTCATGTAGACGGCGATCATGTCGATGTTGGCGGAGTTGGTCCAGCCGGGGAGCTGGTACCAGAGCGTGTAGAGCCAGAGCCAGGGCTGGCCGGGGTAGCTGCCGGTCTCGTTCATCACGCCCCACTGGCTGCCGGTCAGGTTCATCGCCTGGGCCTGGTTGGCGAAGTACTGGCCGTCCTCGATGAACAGCAGCGGCTTGGTGAAGTTGGTGCCGTAGAACGGCTGCTGGGCGAGCAGGTCAGCGTCCAGGGCGCCGCTGCGGGCCAGTGACAGCTCGCCTGCCAGCATCACCGGCACCGGCCCGTCGGCGGCCCTGGGCACGACCGGGCTGCCGCTGACGAACCTGACCTTGGTCACGGCGGTGGCGTAGTTGCTGGCCCATGTGACCTGCTGCGCAGCCGGCGCGGCCCGGTAGGTTGCCAGCGCTCGGGCGATCGGCGGGTCGGTGCGGGCGAGTGTGGACAGTGGTGCGATCACGAAGTCCTGAGCCGCGTCGACGGGCTGAGTGACTCCGGGCCAGGTCTGCGGCGAGAACCACAATCGCTGGACGCTCCCGCTCTGGTTGTTGTAAGGCGGCCCGTAGGTGGCTGTCTCGCTGGTGCCGTTCAGTTCGGTCGCGGCTGTGGCCAGGAAGTCAGCCGGCGCGACCCGGGCCCAGGTCGCGACGGTGACAGGAGGCACGTCCGGGGAGGACAGCAACCCGGCCAGCCCGAAGGTGAGGGCAAGGATCACGACTGATGCGATCGTGCCTTCCTTCAGGATGTCGTAACGGCGGGCCGGGCCGCGCCACGGCGCGGCATCGGCCGCAGCGGCCGCCCGCCGGCGCAGCCGCCGGGTCGCCTGGCCCTTGCCCGCAGCCTGGCTGGTGCCGATCGGGTGGGCCACGCCGCGGAAGCGGACCAGCAGCACGTGCGCGCCGACAATCGCGACCAGGATGATCGGGACGAGCACGATGTGCCACATGAGCATCTGGCCGAAGTTCATCACGTTGAAGAACGAGCCGACACCGACCGAGTTGAAGGCGTCCTTGCCGCTCGTCGAGATCCACTGGGAATCGAAGTTCTGCTGCGACAGGTAGCCGGTGAAGCACTCGATGACCGACGCCAGGAACGCGATGACGCCGGTGATCCACGTCATGGCCCGGCGGCCGCGCCAGGCCGCCATCCAGAACTTGGCCCACAGGTGGATCACGATCAGTGCCATGAACAGCTCGACACTCCACAGATGCAGGCTGTTGAAGAAGTGCCCGGCCGGGTTGTAGTGCCACCAGTCCGGGCCGCCGAGGGCCAGGGCGAACCCGGACACGATCGCAACCCCAAGCGCCACCAGTGACGCGACGCCGAACACATACGCCCACGACGCCACGTAGGCGGGCTGCCGGTCGGGCAGCAGCTTGCCCGGAGGCAGAGCCCTCACCGCGGCGCGGCGCACCCGCGCGGTCCACATCCGCGCGTCCTCGGGGTCGCCAGCTGCCAGCTCCGCCGCCAGGTCTCTTGTCGCCGGCTCACCACCTGCTCCGGCGGGCCCGGCTCCATCCGCGGCCGGCGTGCCCCGCCTGTGCGGGAACGGGAGCAGCAGCGCCGCCCCGAAGATCACGACCATGACCGCTATCAGCACCAGGTTCGCGACGGAGATGTTGAAAATCGACCAGTGCCAGTACGAGCCAGGCTGATTCAGGTCGAGCGCCAGGGATCCCGTCGCCATATTGGGGGTACTCATTCTCATGCTCCTTAGACCAGAACCTCAGTCAACGGCGAAACATCCGTCCGGCCGATCATCCCGGTCGTTTAAGGACGTCGCCAGGGAGCTGAGTCCCTGGTAGCCCGGGACCAAAGTCCCCGGGCCGTTGGCAGCCCGGCAATGGCACCTAAAGCCATCCAGCAAAGGACCACGACGAACTCAGCCAGGCGGCCGGTTAGGGCCAGGTTGTTGTACCGTGCTCGATGTAGTTGGCGAGCTGCTTGCCGAACATGATCGAGACCGTGTACTCGCCGTGCGACACTGCCAGCCCCTGCATGTCTGGCGTGGGTCTTACAGTCCAGCCGTGCAGGTCCAGGTTGCGAGTCGCGCCCTTCACGATCCGGCGCAGCCGGTCCGCTTCGTCTGGGTAGAAGCTCGCGTCATCGTTCAGCTCCAGGGCAAGTTCAAATTCCAGGTCGTCGCTGTCTCGCAGCCTGGCCAGGTTGCGCTCTAGGCCGATGATGACCGGCGCCAGCGCCAGGTCAGCTGCGGAATGCGGACGGAGCTGGGTCTCATGCATGACAATCACCTGTTTCCGGCGTGCGGGAACATTACAACTTGATCGTCACGCGACGGATAGGCGCCCCGGCAGGGACCATCGTCACAGCCGCGCCGGGCAAGGTCCTGAACCCGTGAGACACCGCTGATGGGACGTCCGCTCCTACTGCCGGTCGGCCGTTCCCGCCAGGACATTTTCCGCGGGTCAGGGACTTCCGGCCCTGCTCAGGTACGGAAGCGGGGCGCCATGGTGAAAGCAAGGACACGAGGGAGCACGTGGTGGAGAAGAGCCATCACCTGAGGAGGTGGTACTCATGACCAGCGCGGGAAAGCAGATCGTGGCTGGGTACGACGGCTCGCCCGGTAGCGAGCATGCGCTGGACTGGGCTGCGTGCGAAGCCAGGCTGCACGGGGCAGGCCTGACCGTCTGCCACGTGTGGACACCCGGCTCTGGTGCGCCCGGCAGCGGTACTACCGAACGCCTGGCCGGGCGTTGCCGCGAGCAGTTCCTGGCCGGCGCCATGCGGCGGGCCCAGGCGGGGCTTGGATGCGCTGAGGTCCGGCCGCTGCTGGCTGCCGGGTCGGCTGCCCGGGTGCTGTGTGAGCTCAGCAGCGGTGCTGCCATGGTGGTCGTGGGCTCGCACGGGCGTGACCGCCTGGCCAGGGTTCTGCTCGGCCCGGTGGGCTCGCAGGTCGCTGCCGCCGCAAGTGGGCCGGTGACCGTGGTGCGCGGGCACTGGCAGCAGGTGCCAGGCAAGCCGGCGGCCCCGGTTGTCGTGGGCGCGGACGGGTCGGGAGCCGCGCAGGCCGCCGTGGCGTTCGCGTTCGAGGAGGCGGCACTGCGCGATGCGCCGCTGGTCGTGGTCTGCGCACTGGCGGACACCGCTGGTGTGCTCGGCACCGCGCGCCAGGTCGAGGCCGACTTCGAGCAGGCGCTCGCCAAGTGCGAGCCCGACTACCCCGGGGTGACCGTTGAGCGCGTCGTGCGGCAGGGCGCCCCGCGCACTGCCCTGCTCGAGGCAGCGACGGGTGCCCAGCTGCTTGTCGTCGGCGCGCGCGGCCGGGGCGGCCTGCCGGATATGTGGCTCGGGTCGGTCAGCCTCGCTGTCCTGCACCACGCGCACTGCCCGGTCAGCATCATCCGCGAAGGGTGATGGTGATCTTGCAGGACGTTGGTCCCGGCGCTTGCCGGGCGCACGTCTGCTTACCGCGGCCCTTCGACTCCACCGGATCGCCGCGCCGTGCGCTGGACTGGATAAGGGAAAGAGGGTGATCGCGGGGCATCGTGAGCCAGGCCGATCTGCTGAGCGTCTACGAGCGGCCGATACGTCGAGGGAGTCGTCGGCGTCCTCAGCTGCCCAGCCGGCAGCTACGCCCCGGCGTCGCTGGGCTGGAAGGGGCACAACATGACGGTGCAGGAAAAAGAGGTCCTCGCGGCGCAGCCGTTCCTGCGCGGCATGCAGGATGATCACCTGGCCAGGCTGGCGGCCCTGTGCAAGCACATCGAGGCGCCGGCACAGCTCCGGTTGTTCGGCGAAGGGCAGACGGCCAGCCGGTTCTGGCTTGCACGCCATCTGCAGGCAGTTGCCGCCGCAGCCATTCCTCCGTTTGCTCGCGCAGCCTCTCCTGCACGAGTCTGCGCCTTCCTAAAGCTTATCGTTCTCCCCTCTCCTCCTGGGACCCATACTTGCCTCCCCCCTCCCCCCCCCCCTTCGCGGCTAGCGCGTGCGGTCAGCGAAGCCGGCGCAGGAACGGGTCATGCGGCTCGGCCGGGCTGACCCGCACCCTCACGTCGGCCGCTGTGACGCCGTCCGGGCGGGCCATGACCGGGTTGAGGTCCAGCTCCGCGACCTCAGGAAGATCATCGGCGAGCCTGGACACCCGCAGCAGCGTGTCGGCCAGCGCGGCGGTGTCGGCCGGGGGGCTGCCGCGGTGGCCGAGCAGCAGCGGCGCGGCCTGCACCGAGTGGATCAGCTCCTCGGCGTCTGTGTCGGTGAGCGGGCTGAGCCGGGCCGCATGGTCACCAAGGACGTCGGTGGCCACCCCGCCGAGCCCGAACACGACTAGCGGCCCGAACACCGGCTCCTGCACCACGCCGATGAGCCCTCGACCCCGTCGGCGATCATCGGCTGGACCAGGACGCGGCGCAGGCGGGCGCCGAGGCTGGCCGCCAGCGCGCCGTAGGCGCTGGCGACCTCCTGCGGTGTGCGCAGGTCGAGCTTGACGGCGCCGGCGTCGCTCTTGTGCACCAGCCCCTCGGCCTCGGCCTTCAGCACCACCCTGCCGCCCAGCCTGGCCGCGGCGGCGACTGCCTCCTCCTCGCTGCCTGCGGTCAGCGTGGTGATCAGCGGGATCTGGTAGCACGACAGCAGCTCCGCGGCCTGATCCGCGGGCAGCCACCCGCCGTCGCCGTGGCCCGCCAGGAACCGCCTGATCAGGCTGCGCGCATCGTCCGTGCGCAGGCCGGTGAGCTCGGGGACACTTGCCCAGCTGCCGGTCGCGCCAGGCACGGTACCTGGCCGCGTGGCCCAGCGCGCGGGCGGCGCTCTCAGGGAAGGCGTACGCCGGAACCCCGGCGACGGCTGGCCGTACGGCTCCTGGCGCCGGGCTGGGGGCGTCGGCCCTCCCGGCAGCACCACGGGCGGGGCTTCAGCTGCCCGGACGGGCTGCGCGGATGCCGGCTGGCTCAAGAGTTTCACCGATTCTGCCTGGTCGAGCAGCACGACCGCGAGCGGCTTGCTGACCGCTGCCTCAATGACCGCCGCGCGCACGTCGCTGACAGCAGTGGGGACGGCCACGGCGAGCAGAGCGTCGACCCCGTCGTCGGCCGCTGCCTCCTCCACGCAGGCCCGGAAGGCGCTGCCGGGCACAGCTGCTGTGGTGTCCACCGGCCCGGCTACTGCCGCGCCGTCCGGGAGCCCCTGCGCAGCCGGCGCTGGGTGGCGCCGGAGAGCTGCGCCACCTGCAGGCCGCTGTCGGCGCACGCGTCGGCCGCCAGGACCCCGGCGCCGCCGGCGTTGGAGACGATCGCTACCCGGTTGCCGCAGGGCAGCGGCTGGGAGGCGATCAGCACCGCGGCCTCGACCAGCTCGCCGAGGCTGCCGGCCACGACGATGCCCGCCTGCCCGAACAGCGCCTCCTGGGTGACCTGCGCAGTGGCCGCCGCAGCGGTATGCGACGCCGCCGCTTGCTGGCCGGCTGCTGACCGGCCCGCCAGCACGGTCAGCACGGGCAGATACTGCCCGACCCGGCGCGCGGTGCGGGCGAACTTGCGCGGGCTGCCGAACGACTCCACGTACAGGACCGCCAAACGGGTCACGCCGTCCTGCGCCCACCAGGTCAGCATGTCGTTGCTGGACACGTCGTACTTGTCACCCACCGACACGAACGAGGACACCCCAATGCCCAGCCGGGACAAGTGCCCCAGCAGAGCAACCCCCACCCCACCGGACTGCACCACAAGCCCGGCCACGCCGGGCGCGGCGGGTGGCGGCGAACGTAGCGTTCATACCCAACGGAGGGACCGCGACGCCAAAGCAGTTCGGGCCGACCAGCCGCATACCGTGCCTGCGGCAGATCGACAGCAAGTCGGTGCCGTGGCCGCCAAGCCCCGAGGTGATCACCGTGAGAACGCCACTCCGCGCGTGCCGCACTCGGCGGCCACCCCGGGCACCGCGTCGGGTGGCACCGCGATCACGGCGAGGTCCAGCGGGTCGGGCAGATCGGCGACCGACGGCACGCACGGGACCCCCTCCAGCGAGCGGGCGTGCGGATTGACCGCGTAGAGGGTGCCCGCCGAACCCGCCGCTCACAATGTTGTGCAAGATCGCGCGGCCGACGTTACGCGGCTCCCGGCTCGCACCCACCACCGCGACCGATGCCGGGTTCAGCAGATGGCGGAGGCTGGCCACCTCCGCCCGGCTCTCTCTGGCGGCGACAGACTCCAGGTAGGCTCCAGGCTCCGGTCCGCCTCGCCGCCGGGCAGCGGGAACGTAAGATCAACCACGCCGTCGACCGTGCCGCGCTGGACCGGCAGGCCAGCGTCGGCGAAGACGTGGAGCATGGCCGCGTTCTCCGCCAGAGTCTCGGCGGTGAAAGCGCGCAGCCCGCGCAGCCGCGCCAGCGACACCAGGTGCTCAAGAAGCAGCGTGGCGATCCCGCGTTTATGCATGTCATCAGGGACCGAGAACGATATCTCGGCGACACCCGGCTTCCCAGTGGCCTCGTAACTGGCCACGCCGACCAGCCGGTCACCCAGCCACGCCAGCAGCACGCCGTGGTCGGGGTCCGGCTCGCGGGTGACGCGCACCGCTTCCTGATCGGCTGCGTGCGGGCTCATGCTGAAGAACCGAAGGTAGATGTTGTCCGGTGACATCGCGGCGTGCATTTCGCGCACCGCCCCGGCGTCCTCAGGACGGGCAGGCCTGATCTCGATCGTGCTGCCGTCGGTCAG
This sequence comes from uncultured Actinomycetota bacterium, assembly GCA_963815375.1. Classification (GTDB taxonomy): domain Bacteria; phylum Actinomycetota; class Actinomycetes; order Streptosporangiales; family Streptosporangiaceae; genus JASHPR01. The sequence goes on from CAWFGX010000004.1 coordinate 609,446, forward strand.
CAGAGCGTACGTCCTGCTCCCGGTTGCGCCTGCGCTCACCGTCGGCCCCCGCCTGCGCCCTCGCCTGCCATCGTAGCCACCTCCGGGGTCTTGTGCCCTCACCCCAGACTGTCGGCACGAGGCCCGGGCTGTCAGTAGCCATTGGCCCGTGGCGACAGGACGTTAGTCCTGCGGACGCTGCGCCACGCCGCCGTGCTCCGCTACGCCGACGGTGCCTTCTCCTCCTGGCGGATCCGCCGTCCGGTAAGGCGGGACGGGGTGACGCGCATGAACAGGTCCCGCTCGCCGGGCGCCCACGCCTCCAGGCCTGCCTGGCGCACCGCAACACGCTCGTCCTCGGAGTCCACGTGATGTGCCGCGCCCTGGATGAGGACGCTCCAGCCTTCGCGCGCCGCGCTGTCGAAGTGATCGACCTCGAAGGCGACACGGTATTCGGCGTTCTGGATCCCGGTGCGCAGGTCCTCGTCGGTCGCGCTGTCATGCGCGGTGCGGAAAACAACCGATCCCTGGAACATCGTGTAGTTGACCGGCAGCACCGTCGGGCCGTACCGGCCGGTGAACCCCAGCCGCCCGACGCCGCCAGGCGAGATCAGCCGGATGCACTCCGCGTCGTCGAGTTCCTCAAGCACCCTGGTGGTCCCCGCAGGGGCTGGGCTCTTCCAATCAGACATGGCTGACCCTCTCCTTGTCTTTGGCTTGCTTAGATTCAGAACGAAGCCTTCTCCCAGCAGTGGCCAGCACCAGCCGACCGGGATGTCAGGCATGACCTACAGGCTGACATCGCAGACGCTTGCCTGCATCTGGCGCTGCTAGTGGTGCCGGCGGCTAGGCGGCTCGATCAGGTCGGCCGCCGGGCGCCGGGCGGTCGCCTGGGTGATCCGGACAGTGCCGAGCTGCAGCACCACCTGCGGCACGCCTGGCAGGGCGAGGTGTGCCCGGATCTGCGAGCGGATCTGGGCGGCCTCGGTCGGCTGGGTGTACAGGCTGGCGAACACCCAGCGGCTGGCGGCGTGCGCGAGCAGGCGGTGCAGCGCCTGGCCGGCCCGCAGCCAGTCGGCCGGTGTGTCTCCCCTGGTGACCAGCACCGCGGTGGCAGCGGCCGGGGGGCCATCGGCGGTGAGCATGCCCAGCCCGCGGCCCTGGTCGAAGTCGCGCTGGCGCAGCCGCCCGCGCCGGCCGCTGGCCCAGTCGGGGAACGCGCCGGCCGCGAACGCCTGCGCCGGGACGCCGTCTCGCGCGTCGCTGCCCGGCGGGCCGGCGCCACCGGCGCACCTCGGCCCGGAAGATGGGGTCGAGGTCCTGGCTGCGTTCCGCCGCTTTGACGAGGCCGGCCAGGTGCGCGTAGGCGCCGGCCGTATCGACCAGCGCCAGCGTGGCCCCCTCAACGAGCGCGTCGTGCTGCAGCCCCGCCAGCAGCCCGTCCGGCAGCGGCCCGGCGGCGAACGGGCCGCGGTGGGTATGCCGGTGCGGCAGCGCTTCCAGCATCAGCAGCTCGGGCCTGGTGATCGGCGCCGGGGTGCCCAGGCTCACCCGTGCGAGCAGCCGCGGCCGGCGCCGGTCAGGGAGCAGCTCGACTGCTGGCAGGTATCCGAGCGATCGCACCCCCAGCCGCAGCCCGAACAGGGCGGCGCCGCAGCTGATCAGCATCTCCCGGCCATCTGGGTCGACTCGGAGCTTGCGCCGCGGGTCGGCGAGCAGCTCCATCGTGCTGCCATTGCGCCGGAACAGCCACGGCTGGGTGTTGTGCACCGAAGGCGCGCGTGCCGCTGTCGCGATCAGGTACCCGGCCTGGTCTGCTGGGATCGGCGGGGCCTGCCCGGAGTCTGCCTCGGCAGGGATCGGTGGTGCCTGATGTTCGGTCCTGCTGGTCATGTTCCTCACCTTCCTCACCGGCCACCGTCCCCGGCCCGGACCCGCACCGGGCAGGGTCGTTGGGCGTCAGCAGGGCGACCAAGGTCCCGTCAGTGCGGCAGCCTGGTCAGCGGCGGTGCAGGACGAGGAAGAACTCCGCCCAGCCATGGCCGGCGAGCGAGCCCGCCGGGCCGGGCAGGCGGCGCAGCACGTGCTGCTGGCTGCCACCGTGAACGGCCTTGCCACCTCCTCGCTGTACCAGCCGGTCGAGCCCGGTCGACGACATTCTCGACCGCGAGGACTTGTAAAGCGGCAGACGGCAGCCGTCAACCGCCCGCCGCGAGCCGGACCTTCGCCGCGAAGCGGCGGGACTATGGTCCCTGGCGCGGTGGCCGGACATGCGTAGGGTTGGCACATGAGCGACTCAGGTCAGTCCGCGAGGGGCGGCACGGACGCGGAGGGAAGCCAGATCCGCGTGTTCCTGCTTGATGATCACGAGATCGTCCGGATGGGCGTGCGGGACCTGCTGGAGACTGAGCCTGATATTGCGGTGGTGGGTGAGGCCGGGACAGCGTCGTCGGCGCTGGCGCGGATCCCGGCGCTGCGGCCGGATGTCGCGGTGCTGGATGTGCGGCTGCCTGATGGGGACGGGGTGAGTGTGTGCCGGGAGATCCGCTCGGCGATGCCGCAGGTGGCGTGTTTGATGCTCACCTCGTTCGGTGACGATGAGGCGCTGTTCGACGCGATCATGGCCGGCGCGGCGGGGTATGTGCTGAAGCAGATCCGCGGCACTGATCTGGTGGGTGCGGTGCGCACGGTCGCCGCGGGCCAGTCGCTGCTGGATCCTGAGGCGGCCAGCAGGGTGATGCGGCGGATGCGCGACACCGCCGCCCAGGCCGATCCGCTGGCGGTGCTGACGCCGCAGGAGCGGCGGATTCTGGAGCTGATCGGTGAGGGCCTGACGAACCGGCAGATCGGGGAGCGGATGTTCCTGGCTGAGAAGACAGTCAAGAACTACGTCTCGGGCCTGTTCGCCAAGCTGGGCATGCAGCGCCGCACCCAGGCCGCCGCCTACGCCGCCCGGGTCTTCGAAGACCATCCAGAACCAGACACGTCCGCCGGCTGAGTCAGCCTGGATTAGCTCACGTGAGGGGCACCTGCCAGCGGACCTGTGTGCCACCACCGTCGGCGGGCCCGGCCTCCATAATGCCGCCGAGCTGCTGCGCGCGTTCGGCGAGGTTGGCCAGGCCGCTGCGGCGGGTGCTGCCGGCCAGGCCGCGGCCGTTGTCGGCGACTACCAGGACCAGGCAGCTGCCGGCCTCGACGGTGACGTCGACCTGGCTGGCGGCCGCGTGCCGGGCCGCGTTCGACAGCGCCTCCCGCAGCGCGGTCAGCATCTGCGCCGCCACGTCCTTGGGGACGCGCGTGCCCAGGTCGCCGGTCAGCCGCAGCGACGGGGCGAACCCGAGCGGCCCGGTCATCTCGTCGATGATCGCCAGCACCCGGTCCCTAGTGGCTGGTTCCTTGACGTCGTGGCGTGCCTGCAGGGCGAAGATCGCTGAGCGGATTTCCTTGATGGTGTCGTCCATCGCGTCCACGGCCCGGTTCACCCGCTCGGTCACCTCTGGCCGGCTGATCAGCGGCAGCGCACCCTGCAGCGACATGCCGGTCGCATACAGCCGCTGGATCACCAGGTCGTGCAGGTCGCGGGCGATGCGCTCGCGGTCCTGCAGCACATTGACCTGCTCGGCGTGACGCCGCGCGTCGGCCAGCTCCAGGGTCACCGCGGCCTGAGCCGCGAACGACCCGACCATCTCCACCGCAGGATGGGCCAGCGGCATCGACCCGGGACGCCGGCCCACAGTCAGCACACCGCGCACGTTGCCACGTGTTCCCAGCGGGAACAGCACCGCTGGCCCCAGCCCCAGCCGTTCCCTGGCCACCTGCGCGGCCCGGCTGTCGGCGCTGAAATCCGCAACGGTCACCGGCTCGCCGCTGGCCAGCACCTCTGCTGACAGGGACGTTTCTGGCAGCACCAGACCAAGCGCGCGTGCCGCATTCTCCCCGGCCGCGTGCCGTATCACCAGCTGGCGGCGCTCACCCTCGGGCAGGGCCAGCACGGCCAGGTCAGCACCGGCCATCTCCCGTGCCTGCCCGGTCACCAGGTCGAGAACCTCACCGGGGTCGGTACCGGACAGCAGCTTGCCGGTCACCTCGGCGCTTGCCCGCAGCCACCGCTCGCGGCCGCGTGCCTCCTCATACAGCCTGGCGTTCTCGATCGCAACCCCGGCCGCCGCGGCCAGGGCCGTGACAACCGCCTCGTCTTCCTCGTCGAACTGGGCCCCGTCGCGCTTTTCGGTGAGGTACAGGTTCCCGTAGACCTCGTCGCGGATCCGCACCGGCACGCCCAGGAACGACCGCATCGGCGGATGCCCGTCGGGAAACCCCGACGACCGCGGATCAGCGGACAGGTCAGCCAGCCGCACCGGCCTGGGGTCAGTGATCAGCGCCCCCAGCAGCCCCCGGCCCTCCGGCCAGTGATGAATCGCGGCGATCTGCTGCTCGTCAAGGCCAACCGGGATGAAATCAGCCAGCCCGCCGTCATCCCCGATCACACCCAGCGCGCCGTACCTGGCGTTCACCAGCCCGGCCGCAGCCTCGACGATCTGCCGCAGCACCACGGCCAGATCCAGGCTGCCGACCGCGACCACGGCCTCCAGCAGCCCCTGCACCCGGTACCGGGCAGACACAACGGCCTGCAGCCGGACCTGCAGCTCGGCAAGCAGCTCATCGAGCCGCAGCTGCGGAAGCAGGGGATGCGCCTCAGCCGGCTCCATCACTAGCCCCCCGCCTCAGATCTGCAGACCAGCTAACGGTAACGCCATGCCTATGCGCCGGCCAGCGCCCGTCCGGGGGGCCTGCGGGCCGGGACAAGGTGACCGAAGTCCTGCCCGACCGGGTCAAGCTACCCTGCCAGGCCCTGCCTGGCCGGCGGAACCATGAAGCCAGACGCACAAAGAGAAATGCCGGCGCCAGCGGGGTCCGGCCAGACCCAAGGAGGGATCTCAGATGCGCAGAAGGACATTCGACCTGCTAGCGTCCGTAGCAGGGCTGGTGCTGGTCATCGTCCTGGCCGCAGCCGGAGGGCTGCTGCTGTGGGGCCACTCATTCACCGACAGCCAGGTCTCCACCCAGCTGTCCGCCCAGAAGATCGTCTTCCCCGCCACCAGCAACCCCGAGTTCAAGGCCCTGCCCCCCGCCGACCAGGCCGCGATGGCCCAGTACGCCGGGCAGCAGATGACCACCGGCGCCCAGGCCAAGGTCTACGCCGACAACTTCATCGCCTACCACCTGTCCAAGATGGGCGGCACCTACTCCCAGCTGTCAGCCCAGTCCATCGCCCAGCCCAACAACGCCAAACTCGCCGCCCTTGTTAACACCGTGTTCAAGGGCACCACACTGCGCGGCATGCTCCTCAACGCCTACGCCTTCTGGCAGATCGGCGTCATCGCCCTGTGGGGAGCGATCGTCTCCTTCATCGGAGCCGGCCTGCTGCTCATCCTGTCCGGCCTCGGCTTCATGCACGCCCGCTGGACCTCCGCAACCGCCGAGATCCTGCCCGCCCGCCACCCCGAGAAGCTCCCTGTCACAGCCTCGTAACAGCCGGCGCCACGCGCCGCACCCCAAGCCGGCGGCCTCCCACCCCGGAGGCCGCCAGCACGGAGGTCATCTTCTCTTGAAAGCCTCGCGCCGGATCACATCCCACAGCGTCGGCCCGCCCACTCCTTTGCCCGGGGGGATAGCCGACCTGTGGCCCTGTTCGCCGGTAAGGGCGACATCCGCAAGTTCCGCCGCATGCGCAGCATGTGAGTGCGTGCCCAGAGGCCGTCATGAAGGCGCTGACCGTCGGGTGAGCAGGCTGCGGCCGGTGCGGCGGGCGGCTAGGACGGCGATGTCGTCGTAGCGGGGGCCTGGGTCGTTGAGCGAGTGCAGCCCGGCAAGTATCGCGGCAGGCTCCGCAGAGCGTGTCTGGTTCAGTTCGCGGAGGATTTCCCGGGTGGTCAGGGCGCTGTCGGCACCCGGCCGCTCGATTAGCCCGTCGGTGTACAGCAGGAGGGTGCTGCCCCGGCTGAGCGTGAAAGCGCTGGCGGAGTAGCGGTGGTCAGCGTCGACGCCCAGGGGCAGCTCGGCGTCCAGGACTAGCAGGCGGGCTGGTTCGCCACTGGTAAGCATGATCGGGTAAGGATGACCCGCAGAGCAGATCTGGACACGACCGGTCGCCGGGGCGACGGTGACGTAGCAGCAGGTGGCGTACTGCGCGTGGTCCTTGTCGCGGTTGAGGTGAGCCAGGAAGCGGCTGGCGCGGGCGATGACCTGGGCCGGGGCGTGGCCGTCGAGTATGTAGGCGTGCAGCGCTGTACGGAGTTTGTCAGCCGTCGCGGCGGCACCGGAATCGTGGCCTTGGACGTCGCCGATGACCAGGGCAGGGGTTCCATCGGGCTGCAGCAGCGCGTCATAAAAGTCGCCGCCCACCCCGAGCCCGAAAGTCGACGGCCGGTAACCGTAGGCCAGGGTCAGTCCCGGCAGGGCAGCGGGCGGGCCATGCTGCATCTGGCTGACCAGGTGGTGCTCGTGGTCGTGCGTCCGGCACCGGTCCAGAGCCTGGGCCAGGAGGCCGGAGGCCATGAGAAACCGGGCCTGCTCGCTGCCAGCTGGTGACCAGCCTGGGGAGAAGGCAAGCAGACAGACTGCCGGGGCGTCGTAAGCGCTGGCCAGGGGAAGTATCGCCCATGCGTGGTCGTCCAGCCCGCCGAGCACGTTCTGGAAGTGCGGATACCGCGTGAAGAGTGCAGCCGTTGACCTGGCGTACTCGGGCACGCGGTGACTCAGCGTTTCGCCTGCGGGCATTCGCGCCGCCCGTGGAAGGCCCTCCCGGCCCATCACGGCAGAACTCAAGCCTGCGCACGCCAGGATGAGGACACGGTCTGCCTCCTGTCCCGCGATCACCAGACCCTCAGCGCCGAGCGCTGGGAGCGCCTCGGTCGTGGCCTCGCGGAAGTCCTCCACGGTAACCGCGGCAGCAAGCGCGGCACTGAGCTGGCCGAGAATCGCTGCGCTCACCGGATGCCGCGCCAGCTTGCCCGCGCTGTCGCTGTCGGCTGGCGTGGCCTGCGCGACGACGCCCAGCAAGCGAGGGCTCCCGTCCTTGCTGCCGGGAACCAGATAACCCCGTGCCTCAAGCAGGCGCAGCTGCCCGTCTCCCATCGGACACGGGTAGGACATCACCTGACCGTTACCTCTGACACCCAGCTCGCGGGCGGCGACCGAGAACGCGGGAAGCCCGCCAGGGACGCCCTCGACGGCTGGGTTCGCGCCATTCGCCGGTGACTGGCCATGCAGGTGCAGCATTCCCGCGTTGCAGTACAGGCGATCGCGCACCGGGTCCCATTCATAAACGCCGAGGTCCTGTACCTGCGCATCGTCGTCGGCCGTGCTGCCGCGAAGACCAGCCAGCCGCCCGACCCCCGCGGCGGCCAGGTCAGCCAGGATTCCGGCGATAGCGCGCTCCGCTTCATCGAACGGCTGCGGAGCGGAGCCGGCCCCCATGCGGGTCAGGCACAGCAGGCCCAGCGGAACGTCTCCGTCGGCGAGCGGGAGAGAACCACACGCATACGGCTCCGGCGACCTGGCGGCAAGCTCCGGATACCGCTGGGCGCGCTCCTCTGCTCCCGAGATCCAGACCGCCCGGCCCTTATTCATGGCGTCCGCCATGGGCAGGTGCGCGGAAAGCGGCAGCGACTTGTTCCCGCACATCACTGAAGCCGGAGCGTTCTCGAGGGCGGCGATAACCAGCATCCGCCGGGACGCGTCCAGCAAGACGAGCATCCCGCCGACCGGTCCCAGGAATTCCTCGGCCTGCTCAACTGCCGCGCCAAGAACCTCTGAGAACTGGGTTGCCCGGGCTATGCGGGAAGCGGCATACAGCAGCCGGTCCAGGTACACCGCCTCGCGGGGCACCACCCGCACCTGCGAAACCAACGCAAGGACCCCCCAGCCCTGATCACAAATCCCCTCCGGGCAATGCGCGTGATTATAGGGCACATAAGAGGAGCATGGAAAAGTGAAATCTGTGGCAAAAAAACGATATTCCAGCCTCTGCGCGAGCAGAGGCGCGTGTCACATCTGGGCCCGAACACGCCGGGGCCCGTGCTACGCCCCGCCGTGATCGTGCATCAGCGTGCTGAGCAGCCTCGCGTATCGCAGGAGGTGCAGGTCACCCACGTAGTTGCGGGTAATGTGCTGCATCGCGTCGTGTCCCATCTGCTCGGCTTCGTCATGGTTGTCGAGCAGCCGCCGCACGGCGGAACCGAGAGCCACTAGGTCGTGCGGGTCAGGAAGCAGGATGCCGGTCCCCGGGGTGATCTGGTCGATTATTCCGCCCACGGCCGATCCGACAACGGGCCGTCCCTTCCACATGCCTTCAGTGACCGTCAGGCCGAATCCTTCGGCGAGGCTTTTCTGAACGATGACGGACGCGTGCCGTTGCAGGGCGTTCACCATGGTGGCGTTCTCGTCGGCATCGTCCAGCGGTAGCGTGACGAGGAGAATCCGGTCGCGGATCCGTTCTGGCAGTTCGCGCCATTGCAGCAGGCAGTCGGCGAAGACAGCTGCACCTTCCGGGTCGTCGGTCACGCCCGCTACCGCTGGGCCGGCCAGGACCAGATAGCCGTCGCAGGCCGGGCCCACATACTCGGCGAACCCGGTCATGACGCCGGGCATGTCCTTCAGCTGATCCCACCGGGATATCTGCACGACGAGCGGGTCCAGGGGACCAGGACGGGCCGCTCCGGTGATCTCGGCTGGTCGTTTCACCACGCCGGGACTACCGTCGCGGCGCACGAAGTCGGCCGGGCCATCTGACATGCCGCCGTCGAGAATGCCGATCGTTGCCAGGACGCCGCGCACAGTGTCCTCGTCGAGTTGCTGGTTCTTTGGTGAGAACGGGTCTATCGACGGCGGGATGATCGCGACTCTGTCGTCAGGGATCCACCGGGGCACGTACTGGCGCCGGGAGAAGACGAACCCCTTCACGGAGGCGAGGAGCGGGCGCAGGAACCTCCAGGCCGCAGCAGTGGCCTCGTTTTCCCAGTCGACACCGATGTGGGAGCGCCAGACCACAAGCGCGCCAGCACGGGTCAGGTACTCGGCCAGGCCTGCGGTCTGCGGATCGTGCAGGATGACGATGTCTCCCGGCCGGATCTGGTCAGCCAGTTCCACAGCGTTCGCGTCCAGAATCCGGGCGTAGTGCTCGGCGTCGTCGGCGGTCAGCGGCCCGCCGGACGCATCGCCGTGAATCTGGTTGTGCAGGCGCTTGGTGATGACGAAGAACTCGGCATCGCCGGTGATCACTGTCCAGCGGTTTGCGATGTCAAGGCTGCTGACATACCCGAGGAGCACATGCAGCATCTCGGCGACTCCGCCGCCGACCGCAGTCGAGCTGATGTTCCAGATGACGCGACCGGAAAGCGCGCGGCGGAACTGATCGGCGGTCTGGATGAGCCGATCATGCCTCTCCTCCCCGATCACTGGCTCAAGCTGCTTTACTGCGCGCCGCGTCACCTCTACCTGCTGTACGAGGCTCAACCATGGCTCTTTTCCGCGGGCAGCATCTTCGCCCGGCAGGAGCCGCGCATCGTTCATGCTGTCCCGCGTCGGCTCATAGCTGCTCCGCTCGTGAACGTCCGGTGATGTATTTATGCCGCACAGGCACCCTGGCAAATCTCGCCACTCCCGCTCATCACCCGGTCCGAGTGATTTTTCAGAATCCGATGGCTTCGCGGAGCAGCAGGATGGTGCCGCGCCCGGGCTGGGGTTCCGCGTTGAGGATGAGAAGGCGGTTGATGGCGCTGGGCTGCCCGTAGGCCACCTGGGCGCGCGCGCTTTCCAGCGGAAGGCAGTGGTCCTCGACGCGGCGCAGCGCGGTGCTCAGATCGGGTACTACCTTCTGCGCCCCGACGATCCAGATCGCGCGGGCCGCGCCGCCGGCGTAGCCGGGCAGCTGGCTTCCGGTGGCCGAGGCGATCACGATCGAGCAGGTTTCTGTGACCGCGGCGATGCTGCCGACGGCGACGTCAGGCTGGCGATCAGCCTCCGGATGTCGTCGGCGTGGGTGGCGCGGTCCATGGCCCGGACGTGGGACCTGACGGCCTGATACCGCCCGCTGGTGTTGATGTCCTCATCGATGCCAGACAGGCGGAGGGTCTCGCTGGCCCCGGTGAACACTACCGGCGGGTTCTTCTCACAGGTACGACGCCACAACTCGCCCGAATGTCAGGCCGCCGCGTCCGCCTCGCCTTCCGGTGCCACATTCTCCGGCGTGCCGCTGAGAAGATGACGTTATGCCCGACAACGACCGTGCGCGGAATCTGTCCCAGTACCAGCTCTTAGGCCTCATGCTCCAGTTCCTGGTGGGGATGGTCTTCTACATGGTCGGCATTCCCTCCCGGACAACCGGGAGCGCGCACACGGGCAGCATCCTCGTCTTGTCCGCGCACGCTCTGCTCACCGTCGGCCTGGCGGCCGGCGCTGCGTGGATCATCCGCGCTACGGTGGGGACGCCCGACTGGCGCTCCTGGCTGGCGCGTGGGGGCGCCATAGCCATTGCCGTAGCCGCGGCGGCAGGCCTCCTCACACTCGTCACTCACAGCGGCTGGTGGTCTTTTGTGATGGCCGTTGGCTTCACTGCAGCCCTGCTGGCCTACGCCGGCCTCCTGATCCCGGCCACGGAAGACAGCTCTCCAGCACTCAATGGCACGCGACCACCCAAATCGCGCTTCCTGTAGATCAGCGCGGCCGCCCGGCCGATGATCCCGCGGATCGTCAGGCCTCTCAGGTGCTTGTTTGACCAAGGGCGGGGCGCCCGGGTCCTGACCGACCGCGATCACGTGAGGTTTCGCGAAGGTCGCTGACGGGGAACTTCCAGTTTTCGGCTGCTCATGGTTTGCAACAGGCCCGACTACCTCTGGGCAGTGCTGAGCCGCCGAGGGGGACTGCTGACGTCATGTGCCAAGCCAACAACGGAGGAAGCCATGGCACTTGCGCACAAGGCCAATAACGGTAACGAGCGGCCGCCAGGGCACCGGACACGCGCGTGCTGGGCAGCAGTCGCCATAGCATCCGTGGCGCTGCTCGCCGCTGGGTGCGGGAGCTCTTCGTCGTCGACACCTGCAGCTTCGAGCAGCCCGTCGGCACCGTCAGCGTCCGCTGCCCCATCGAGTCCCGCCGCCGCCGCGGCCCTCAAGACCACGAAGATCAGCGGCGAGACGGTGGTCACCAATGCCAAGGGCTTCACGTTGTACTGGTTCGTCCCGGACACGCCGACCACCTCGAACTGCAACGGGTCATGCGCCTCCTTCTGGCCGCCGGTGCCAGGACCAGCGACGGCTGGCGCGGGCGTCACGGGCAAACTAAGCACGATCCAGCGGTCAGATGGCGCGACCCAGGCAAGCTATGAAGGCCATCCGCTGTACACCTACGTCGCGGACACTGCGCCTGGCCAGGCGAAGGGCAACGGCATCAACCTGTCCGGCGGTGTGTGGCACGAAATGACCGCTTCCGGCGCGACCGCCCCATCGTCCAGCCCGTCGTCCGGTTCCGGTGGTGGCGGCGGCTACTGACCTGCAAGCGTGCAGATCGGGTTCGGGCATGAGCATGCAGCGCGCTGGCGAAGGCTTTGATCTTTAAGGCTTATCAGGCCACCCTTCGGCAAGCGTCACCGCATGGCTCGCGGGCCGGTTCATCGTCGGTCCAGGTGTAGCCGGCGCCCGGTCACGATCCCGGGCGTGATCTTGATGAAGTGATCCTGTCCGACGCGGGCCCAGGTCTCCAGGCCGAGACCGGCCAGCTGGGCGATCTCCCCAGGATCGGTCACCTCCTCGCTGGTTCCGACGACGGTCACGCTCCAGCCGGAGCGGGTGATCAGGTCGAGCTCGTCGGCCTGGAATGCCACGACAGCGTGGCGGGTCGCGGCGGCGAGCTTGTCCGCCGAGTTGGTCCTGACCACGATCGCGCCGCTGCTGAGCAGGAAATTCACCGGCTCCACGGCGGGCATCGCCTGGCGGGTGTAGCAGATCCGGCCAACTGGCACCGTCGCCATCAGGCTGAGGCAGTCCGCCGGGGACAGCTCCTCAAGCGCGGGACCATTTGGCTCCATGCGCGGAGTTTCCTCGTTGCGAGCGTGTACCGGTAGGGACGGAGGTCCTGTCATGCGGGGTCACGCTTCGTACGGCAGGGTGTGTCATGACTCCTCGCCGGCGGTACCGCCTGTACCAGGCGGTAAAGCGTGACGAACGTCCTGGCTTGCCGGTGACGCTGATCCCTATTGCCGCCGTCCGGCCCGGCGCGACGATCAGGCAGACGGGCCCCGAGCCACCCGACGCGGCCCAGCAGGGAGGCCGCGCCATGACCGCGCCGATTGTGGCCGGAACCGATGGTTCCGAAGAATCCCTGGCCGCCGTCGAGTGGGCCGCCGTCGAGGCCGTGCGGCGCGACGTGCCTCTGTGCATCGTGCACGTCGTGGAACACCACCCCAGATCTGCTGTGCACGTACAGACCCACGGGCACGACCCGAACCACAGGGGCTGGCTCGGGCACGACCTGCCGCACGAGGCCAGGTCGGCACTCGCCCGGGCCTCGCACCGCGCGGCGAACGCAGCCCCGCGCGTCGATCTGCGCGCGGCGGCCGTGTTCGGCCGTGCTGACCAGATACTGACCGCCGTCACCGACCGGGCACCGCTGCTTGCTATCGGAACCCGCGGCACGGGCTCCAACGGACTACGGCTGGGCTCGGTAGCTCTCTGCCTGGCCAGCCGCTCGAAGTGCCCTGTCGTGTTCACCACTGCGGGCAGCCGCCCGGTCCTCCGCGAGATCGTGGTGGGCACAGGCGATAGCGACGAGGCCACGGCGGCCCTGGAGTTCAGCTTCGGGGAAGCCGATGTACGAACGGCTGGGCTGACCGCCGTGTACGCGTGGGCGCATCCGCAGGCCGGGCGACTCGACGGCTACCACGACTGGGTGTTCTCAGTGGACCCAGTAACAATGCCGCGGCGGCTCTGCTGTCCGAGCAGGTCGCTCCTTGGCGGCGCAAGTACCCCGAGGTGATCGTCACCGAGAGCTGTGTCCGAGGCCACGCCGGACGCGTCCTGGCCCTTGCTTCGCAGAGCACCGACCTCATCGTGGTCGGCGGTCGCCGGAGTGCGGCAACGTCGGTGGGCCTGGGTCCCGTAACCTCCGCCATACTGCACCACGCAGCGTGCCCGATAGCCGTTATCCCTGGCAGGCGCGTGCCATGGGTCACCGCGCGCGAGGATGTCGAGATGGCCTGCCAGACCAGAGCGCCCACCTCGTGCGTCGCGGCCTGACCGGTCGGCCGCCGGGCAGCATTACCTCAGGCCTGGCTTCTCTGCACCTGCCCTCCATCAGGACCACACCGACCCCAGACATGGCCGTGCTGGACTCGGCAAAGCTGTCGCGCGCCAGAGCGGGACATGCCAGCACACGGGGGGACAGAGCTTTGGACCTGATCACACGCGGCGATGCCCGCTATGACGAGACCCGGGCAGTTTTCAACGGAATGATCGACCGGTACCCGGCAGTCATCGCGCGGTGCGCCACGCCTGGCGATGTTGCCAGCGCGCTCGAGCTAGCCAGACGGGAAAACCTGGCTCTCGCCGTGCGGGCTGGCGGGCACTCGGTGGCCGGGATGTCAGTCAACGACGGCGGGATGGTCATCGACGTCCGCCCGATGAAGCAGATCGCCGTCGACCCTGTCAGTCGGACAGTGAAGGCAGGCGCGGGCCTGACCTGGAGCGAATTCGACGCGGCGACCCAGGAACACGGTCTGGCCACCACGGGGGGCCGCGTATCCAGCACGGGCATCACCGGGTTCACGCTCGGCGGCGGTTCCGGCTGGGCCGAACGCAAGTTCGGGCTGGCCTGTGACAACCTCATCTCGGTCGAGCTCGTTACTGCCGATGGCCGCCAGATCACGGCGAGCGAGGTCAGCCATCCCGACTTGTTCTGGGCGCTGCACGGCGGCGGCGGTAACTTCGGGGTTGCCACCGCGCTCGAGTACCGGCTTCACCCGCTCGGACCGACCGTGCTCGCGGGACTGCTGGTGTGGCCCGCCGAGACCGGACGGGAGGCAGCCCAGGCGTACCGCGACCTGGCTGCTGATGCTCCCAGCGAACTGGGCTCGGCACTGGTCTTCCTTACCGGGCCACCCGAGGATTTCGTGCCGGCCTACCTGCAGGGCGCGAACGTTGCCGGCATTGCACTGGTCTGGGTCGGCGACCCATCGGAGGGACAGGACGCCATCAAGCCGTTCCTAGATCTCCAGCCAGCGGTGAACCTGGTCGGGCCGATGCCCTATGCCACGTTCCAGCAGATGATCGACAACCCGCCTGGCATGCGCAACTACTGGTCGGCCGACTACCACGACGAGTTCGACGACGATGCGCTCGACACCTTCGTACGCTTCGGCAATGAGCGCAGGTCGCCCTTTTCACAGCAGATCCTGATGCCCTGGGGAGGAGCGGTCGCCGAAATCGGCGAATCCGACACGCCCTTGGCCAACCGGTCGGTGCGATGGATCACGCACCCGTTCGCGGTCTGGGAAGACCCGGCGGACGACGATCCCAACATCGCCTGGGCTCAGGCGTACCGCCGCGACATCGCCAAGCACACCACCGGCGGTATCTACCTCAACTTCATCGGCGACGAGGGCCAGGACCGGGTGCGAGCCGCGTACGGCCCGGCGAACTACGAGCGTCTGGCGCGCATCAAGGCCGACTATGACTCGGGCAACGTCTTCCGCGGCAATCAGAACATCCAGCCAGCGCTGTGATCGCTAGACGTCCGTGTGAGGTACGTCAGCAGCCGTAACGGGGAACTATCGCGGAATCTGGGTGGCGGCTACAGGGCTGGTCAGCACAAGCTCCTGCGGCCGGCGGGCCTGGCGCCGCCGCCCGGAGGGTTGCTTCGATGTTGTGCCAGGGCATGCCGGGTGGCAGCAGGATTGTGACGATGTCGGCTGCGCGGTCCCAGGGCTGGAGTTGTTCCCGGACCTGATCGGGGGTACCGCAGGCGGCGAGCTGGTCGAGCACAATCTGGGCGCCCGGGGGGATGATCCCGCGCCGTGGGCTGGGGCGCTGGTTCGCGGCGATGATCGCCTGGACCTGAGCGGCATAGCCCTGGTCCGACACCGACCGGGCATAGACGTCGCCCATGGCGCTCAGGTACCACGCGGTGCAGCCTGCCGCGATGCAGTGGGCCACCTCGGCATCGCCGTCGACGACGGTGAGAGGCCCGGCCGCAACCGTGAGCGGTCGCGCGTCTGGTGCGGCGGCTCGGCGATACCGGCGGAGCTGGTCCGCCCAGCCGGGCAGGCTGTCCCGGGCCACCAGCGCGGGTATCCATCCGTCACCGAGCTCGGCGGCCACCCGGATCGTGTGATGGCCCAGCGCCGCGACCCAGATGGGCAGCTCGGGGACAGGCGGCTGGCCCAGGCGCAGCGGGCGCGCGGCCGGGGCGTGGCCGAGCTTGGCGGGCTCGCCCGCCAGCAGGGCCCGGACCCTGGTCACGACGTCGCGCAGTTTGGCGGCTGGGTGCTCGAACGCGGTGTCGTGGAACCCTTCCGCTAGTGCTTTGGTGCTGGCCCCCAGGCCCAGCACGTAACGCCCGCCGCATACCTGGTGCAGAGTGGCTGCGGTCATCGCCAGCGTTGCCGGGGTCCGCCCCCAGACCGACAGGCTGTCAGACGCGAGGTTGATCCTGGCGGTACGCAGCGCGATCTCGGTCAGTACCGGGGCAGAGTCCAGTCCCCAGCCCTCGGGCAGCGCGAAGATCTCATAACCCAGCTCTTCGGCCAGCACCGCAGCGCGGACGATGACATCGCGCCGGGTCTCCATCGGCGTGAGCGCCACGCCGCGGCGGGAGGTCACGACGCCCCTTCAGCGTCCAGCGCCAGAACCGGGCGCGGCACGGTTATCCATACGGTGCTGGCGGTGGCGAGCAGTTCGCCGCAATGCCCGAACAGGGCCGATCCGGCGCTGAGCTTGCGGCCGTCGCGCCCGCCGGGCCAGGCGAGCACCTGGCACTGGTCGCCGGCTGAGGGAAGCTTCGCCAGGCTGGCCGTCATCTTGCCGAGCAGGATGGCAGAGTCATGAGCCAGTCCTGCGGCTTCGCCAGCGGCGATGCCGCTGGGGCAGTCGAGCGCCGCCCAGACCACCTCCGGCCGCACCCTCCCGTCGGCGTCGGCGACCGACGGGTCCGGTGCCCACGGCGCTGCCCACATCTGCCTGCCAGCCACCGGCCCGGGGAAGATCCGCAGCCCGTCGCCGGGTCCGCGGCCCGGCCCGCACACAAAGCAGTCAGGGAAGACTGGATCGTTGTAATAGTGCCCGCCGCCGGCAGCCGCGCAAGCTTCTGCTATAGACACCCGGCCAGGTATCCGCAGTACCGGGCTGCCCGGCGAAAAGCTCGCCTCGGCTATCAGCGTGCTGCCGTCCAGGACGCGGACTGAGCGTTCGCCGCAGCGATCGACGGCCAAGGACCTGGCCAGCGGAGGTGGCTGCCGCAGCGTGACTGTCACCGGGCCATCGACATACGCAGCGATCCGTCCGCAGACGTAACCACCGTTGCCGCTGCCCGGCGGGCCGCAGAAGCGGGACGGGACGATAAGGGACTCTGTCATGCCGGTGCCAGCAGTCTGTTCACTGCGGTGCCCGGCCTTCATGGCGTGCGACATGCCTTCACGCTAAGAGCGGCCAGCCTCCGGCAGCTATCGGGTGAACTACCGACGACTGGCGATGGTCACCCGACCGCGCCGCCCATCCCCGGTGCGTACGTCGGGCGAACTACCGAGATGCTCCGCGGCCGAGCCGGTGCTCGGTCACCCACGCCGCGATCTGGGCCCGCGAGCGCACGCCCAGCTTGCGCCGGATGTTCTCCACACGTGCCTCGGCGGTCCGCGGCGCGACGGCCAGTCGCCTGGCGATGGAATGATTGGTCAGCCCCTCGGCGACCATGTCGGCAACCTCCAGCTCCCGGGCCGTCAGCTGTGGCCCTTGGCCCGCAGATTCGCGCAGGAAACTGAGCAGCGCATCGAGGACCGCGCGCCAGTCGCCGTGATAGAACAAGTGGCTCGAACCAGGCAGCGGGATCAGCGTCGCCCCGGGAATCAGCGTGGCAACCTCGCGCCCCAGCTCGAACCTGGTACCCCTGTCGGCCTCGCGGTGCAGCACCGCCGTCCGTGCCTGGATGTCGGAGAGTTGTGCCCTGATGTCGGTGTCGTAGTAGACCTCCAGCAGCCGGGCGGCCACAGCGGCCGAGGCGCTTTCCCACATCACCCGATTGAGCGCCGCTGCCTCCTCAGCAGTGGGATCGGTGACGAAGTTGCGCGTCAGCGCCTTCCATCCCAGACCCCAATGGGCCCGCACCAGCGCCACGACGGATTCGCGGACATCGGCGGGGGCCAGGTCCCGGCCATCGGCACACGTCCCGTACAGCACCAGTGCCTCGACCCGGCCGGGGTACCTGGCCGCGATCGCTGCCGCCAGCTGACCGCCCTGCGAGGCGCCGAACAGCCGGAAGCGGTCGGCCCCCACCGCGTCAGCAACGGCCAGCGCGGCCGCGACCTGCCCGTCGAACGACAGGTCAATCCGGTCGCGGTCGGACAGGCCGCACCCGGGCTTGTCATAACGGATCACGGTGAAACGCTCGGCCAGCCGCTCCACGAAACTGCCAAAGGAGTACAGCTCCAGCTGGCCGCGCAGGTGGGTGATCCAGCCCGAGTCGCACAACAGCGCCGGCCCGGCCCCTGAGGTCGTGTAAGCGACGCGGCCCGCAGGAGTAGCGCAGTACCTGATCCTCGCCGTCACCCAGTGGGCCGGATGTTCTGGTTGATGTGGAAGGTGTTGTCAGGGTCGTAACGGCTCTTGATCTGGACCAGCCGGTCGTAGTTGCCACGGTAGGCGGCCTTGACCCGGTCCTGGCCCTCGTTCATCAGGAAGTTGATGTAGCCGCCGCCGGCCGAGGTCGGATGGAGCTCTTGCCAGTAGTCCTGCGCCCACCGGGAGATGCGGTCGGCGTTGGCGGGATCGGGATCGACACCGACGATGACACCGGCCCAGCCGCCATCCCGGTAGGCGAAGGCGGTCGCGTCGGCAGGCACCCGGCTGGCGGCGCCGTCGATCGGGTACATGTGCATGGTGGAATGGCCAGTCGGCAGTTGCGCACTGTACTTGACGTGCACGTCGATCGCGGCATCGGAGATCTCGCTGAAGAAATCCGCCTTCCAGTACCACTGAAGGCCGGCCGGGTACAGGGCGTCAAACGCGCTCTGCAGCACGGTGAACGGCATCGGCTGCAAGCCGACCAGCAGCGGCGAGCCGAATGTCCTGACCGGCTCGAGTACCTCGTCGGCCCGGTCGTGCGGGCCGGTGTAGCACCAGACGATGCCGCAGGCCTTGCGGCCCCACAGCTCCTCAGGGAATGGCGGCGCGGGCGGGATGGTCAGCAGCGCGATCCAGCCATTCAGCTCCTCCGGCAGCGACGGCAGCAGCTCGCGGTACCAGCGCATCACCTGAGGGGTATCGGCGAGGTCGTACAGGACCGGGCCAGCGATGACCGTGCCTGCCTCGCCGATGTCGTGGCACCGGAAGGTGAACGAGGTGACGATGCCGAAGTTGCCGCCCCCTCCGCGCAGCGCCCAGAACAGGTCGCTGTTGGAACTCTCGCTAGCGTTCACGAGCGTGCCGTCCGCGAGGACCACGTCGGCGGCGAGAAGGTTGTCTACCGTCAGCCCGAAACGCCGGGCGAGGTAGCCGATGCCCCCGCCGAGCGTCAGGCCGGCCACTCCGGTCGACGCCAGGAAGCCGGAGGGAGTGGCCATGCCGAACGCCACGGTCGCGTGGTCGACGTCTCCCCAGGTGCATCCGGCGTCGGCCCGGACCGTGTGACTCTGCGGGCTGACCGTAGTGCTGCGCATCAGGGAAAGGTCGATGACCAGGGCGTCGTCCTCCACTCCCAGGCCGGCTGCATTGTGGCCGCCGCCCCGGACGGCGATCTCGACGCCGTGCCGACGGGCAAACCGCACGCAGGTGACGATGTCCGCGGTGTCCCGGCAGCGGGCGATGGCGGCTGGATGCTTGTCGATCATGGCGTTGTACACGGCACGCGCCTGCTCATAGCCATCGTCTTCCGGCAGGATCACTTCACCGCGTACGGAGGATGCCAGTTCCTTATACGGAACGATGGTTGTGGCGGTCGATGCAGTCATGTCGCCCCCCTGGGCCGCGTTGAAATTCGATGCACGCCAACGTAGGTACAGCGCCGTTCGCGTAGCGTTCGGGTGGTTTCGTTCGTGAGAACTGGGATCGGAACTCGCGAACAAAACCACCATGGTGCTGCCCACCGCCTAGAACTGACCGCAGCCCGTTGGTTAGCGCTGGACGGTATGGCGGGGCCTGGTGGCGGGTGGCCTGCTGGCTGGCGGGGGGGTCTGGTGCCGGGCGGGGGATGGGCGCCAGGGTGTAGTTCCAGGCGCCGTGGAAGTCGTGGCGGGTCATGACCCGCTGTTCGAGGTCGCGCATCTGCTGGTCGCTGACTTTGATGCCGTCGGGGTAGCTGCCCAGGTCGAGGCGGGCGGTGACGGTCAGTCCGGCGGCGGTGGCGGTGGCGGCGATGGTGCTGATGATGACCTGGTAGCTGGCCAGCGGGCGGGCGCGCCAGGTGCGGGAGATGTGGCAGAACAGCCGGTGCTCGATCGTGTTCCACTTCGAGGTGCCGGGCGGGAAGTGACACACCGTGATCTGCAGGCCGGCATCGGCGGCCAGGGCGGCCAGGGCGGCCTTCCACGCCCGGGTGCGGTAGCTGTTCGAGCCGCCGGCGTCGGCGGTGATCAGCAGCCGCCGGGCGTGCGGGTACCGGCCTGACCCGTGTTCCTGCCACCAGCGGCGGACCGATTCCACCGCGAACGCCGCGGTGTCGTGATCGGTGCCGACGTTGACGAACCCGGTATTAGCGCCCACGTCGTAGACGCCGTAAGGGATCGCGATACCGGTGTCCGGGCCAGGGAAGTCGTGGTCGCGGACCCGCCGCGGCTGCCCGGCCAGCCGCCATTCCCGGCCGGGCCGCGCATAGGGGCCGACCAGCTCTTTCTTCTTAGTGTCCACGCTGATCACCGGGTCTCCCGCCGCCAGGTGCTGCTGCGCCGCCTGGCTGATATAGCCGAACTGGGCGTCCCGGTCCGGATGCTGCCGGCCCTCCATCGTGCGGGAGTTGCCCTGCAGGCTGAACCCCTCAGCCGCCAGCAGCTGCCCGACGACGTTCCTGCCGCACTGATGCCCCCGGCGGCCCAGCTCAGCGGCGATATCCCGCAGCGACAGCGTGGTCCACAGCAGCGGCGACCCCGGATCCCCCCGCACCGAGGCCTCCACCAGCCCCAGCAGCGCCGGCCGTAATCAAGACCCCCCGAAACCACCCGCGGGCGCCGTGGCAGCGGATCTGATCGATCGCATCCTGAGCGGCACCTCGGCGGCCGGCCCGCCGTGTCTGGCGGTGCGTCATTACTTGACGAGGCGGCGACGGGATCATAGCGTCTGTTTCATGGCTTACACCTGTTATACGCGTAAGGCTTGCAGGTAAGGACGGGGACATGGCGAAGCCGGGGACCACGCGTGTCGAGAAGCACGTCAGGTCGCTTTTTCCTGACGGCGTGATCAGCCGGGTCCAGGTGCTGGAGTACGGGGATGACCCGGCGGTAGAGCCGGGAGATGTCGCGGTCCGGGTCTTCCTCCCCTGGCCGGACC
The DNA here is from genome assembly GCA_963815375.1 of uncultured Actinomycetota bacterium. Classification (GTDB taxonomy): domain Bacteria; phylum Actinomycetota; class Actinomycetes; order Streptosporangiales; family Streptosporangiaceae; genus JASHPR01. Next base: position 630,166 of record CAWFGX010000004.1, read on the forward strand.
AGCCGGGGGGCGGGGAAGTGGACGAGGAGATCGTCGGTTCTTTCGAGAAAGCCAACCGCGAGCGCCTCAGTAAGCTGAACGGGGAACTGCCCCCCGTGATCGCTTGGGTGGAGTTCCAGGCTGACAGCCCGGACGGGGCAGAGAAGCGCCGCCGTCATGTCCTGAAGATCGGCCGCGGGGGCCGGGCCGCTAAGCCGCTGGATGACGCGGCAGAGGACCTGACCCCCGTCATGACGCGGCTCGGGCCTGCTGACCTGGCGACCGTGGACACGCTGATCACCGCGGGCATCGCGGGCAGCCGCGCGGAGGTGCTGCGCTGGGCGGTGGGCCGCATCCGCGAGAACCCGGCATACGCGCAGCTGCAAGACCGGGTGCGTGAGATCAGCGAGCTTAAAGCCCGGTTCTGACCGGGCCCGGCTGACCCGCAGGGACCAGGTGACCCTCTGCAGGGACGATAAGGAGGCGGCCGTGGGACCGGCGACGGCAGATCGCATCCAGCGGTTGATCGATGCTGAGGCGGCGGAGCGTTTCGCTCCGGACGCGGCGTAGACCGCGGCCGTAAGCCCGGCCGGCCCGGCCCCGACGATCACGACATCACACTCGCTGACATCACTGGAGACGGTTCCGCCGGTCGCCTCTATGACCTGCGTGGGCGTCGGCCGTACCATCGTGTAGCCGTCATGACGGATCACAACCGGCAGCCGTGACGCATCCAGGTGCTTGTCCTTCAGGAGGAGGCGGCCCTGCTCGCTGTCGGCATCGTGGAATCGGTACGGCTCGCCGAAGCGGGTCATCAGTTGCTGCAGCTCATGCGTATCGCGATCGTTGAGCCCTCCGGTGACCTGAAACAAGTCGAAGCCGGCGTGCTGGTCCTTGGCCCATTCGGCCAGGAACCCGCTGATTTCGCGGTACAGATCCTGCTCGAGCACCCACGGCTTGGTCAGGTGATAGTCGGCCTGGCCCAGCATCATGGCCTGGACGATGGGGCTGCGCGCCGAGTAGTCGCGCTCGGCTAGCAGTACCCGCTTGGCTAGCGGGTGGGTCCTGTGTACCCGCGCCAGGAACTCAGTCCCCGGCATCTCGCTCATGCCATGAGCGGCAATAACCAGCGCGACCTGCTGGGACTCATCTGCCATCCGGCGCAGCGTAGCCAGCCCCGCGGCCGCCGAGGACTCACCAATCACCTGGAAGTCCTCACCGAACCGCCGGCCGAGATCGTCCCGAAGCGCCTGGACCACCCCGATGTCGTCATCGATGGCGAACAGGACGGGCCGTGCCCTCAGTTTGCTGTCCGCCGTTTTCCGCGTCGGCGGCGCCCCGAACGATGCCGCGTTCATCTGGCCCCCCGGATACCTAGCCGCGTTGATGCACCACGAAACTAGGCCGCGCACCGTTCGCCCAGCGTTCGGTCCGCAGCGCTTCGCTGCGGGGATCTGCATCAAGGGTCCTGACGAAGCCAGGATCATGGGTCGAGCGCTCGCAGCAGGCCGCGCAGGACGTTTACCGCCGCTGTGAGTTCCCTGGGGTCGATCGCGTCCCACATAGCGGCGCGCGAGGTCTGCGTGAGCGCGTCGCCCCGGCGGACGAGGGCGGTCCCCGCCTCGGTCAGGGCGACGGCGTGCTCGCGGCGGGTGTGTGAGGCCACCCGCGCGGTCATCAGGCCGGCCGCCACGGCGCTGTCGATCTGGCGGCTCACGGTGCCCTTGGTGAGCCCCAGCCGGTCGGCGACGGCCTGCTGGCTGAGCGGGCCAGGGTGTGCGTCCACCACCGAAAGCACCAGGAACTGGGCCAGCGATATGCCCAGCTCGCGCCGGAACAGCGCCTCGCCCTGGCGGTCCATCAAGCCGGCGACGCGGCGGACGAGGTACCACAGCGTGGCCGGCTCGTCCGGCAGTTCGTCAGGCAGGGTGCTCTGGTTCATAGCCGCAGCATAGCGTAAGCGTTTGACATGCAACGGTTTCTTATGCAACCGTTGCCATCGAAACTAAACGCCGCACCGGAGAGGACCCGATGAGAGTCCTAGTAGTGCTCGACCACCCCTACACCATCGCCTCGGCCGACAACGTGCCGCACCGGCGCAGCTTCTCGGCCGCGGTCGCCGCCGCCGCCCTCCGCGGCGCCCGGACAGCCGGGCATGAGGTTGACCTGATCGACCTGGCCGCCGACGGCTTCCAGCCCGCCATGACCCGTCAGGACCTGGCCGCCTGGCGGCAGGGCCGCGCCGTCGACCCGCTGGTCCTGGACTACCAGCGGCGGCTGCTGGCCGCCGGGCACCTGGCATTCGTGTTCCCCGTGTGGTGGGAGGCGATGCCCGCAGCCACCAAGGGATTCCTCGACCGCGTGCTGACCAAGGGCGTGATGTACGAGGAGCTCCCCGGCGCCAAGGGCAACCCGTTCCGCAACCGCATGACCAGCCTCCGCGGGGTCAGCGTCCTGTCGGTCATGACCACGCCGGACAAGGCCTACCGCTGGTGGTACCGCGACCCGCTCACCAAGATCATGTTCAAGGGCACCTTCGCCAAGATCGGCGTCAGGAACCTCCGCTGGACCAACTACGCCAGCGTCACCGGCAAGACTCCCGAGCAGCGCGACCAGATGCTTCAGCAGACCGAGCAGGCTTTCGCGGCGCTGTGACATCGCCCCGATCATGTCGGCGTTCTCTGACGGGACTTCTCGTTCCGGGTAGGTAGTTCAGCCGCCGGATAGCTGCCGAACGGCAGATTGGCTAGCGCTGGCCGGGCGTGGTCCCGCGTACCACTTTTGGCAGACCCGAGGCACTGCCATCATTTGGTCAATGTTTGACGAGGATAAGGGAAATGCCCGATGTTATTAGTTAGCCATTCCTGGGAAATGAGCGTGGCGGGCCGGGTCATGAACGGCCCGTACGGGAAAGCTCAATGACGGGAAGAATAATGTCCGGAAAAAGCTGGAACGCCGCCCCGGTCAGGCGGTCCTCAATCGGTAACATCGTGATTCGGGCGGTGGTGACCGTGGGGCTGCTCGGGGTCACGACGGCGTTTGTGGCCAGCCGGACAACGGCATGGCACCGCGTGACTGGAGTGGCCTTCGGTCCGTATGCCGCCCAGGCTGCGACCCGGGTGCGCGCAGAACCAGAGCCGCCGCTGCGCGTTCTGTCGGTTTCCCCGGCTAGCAGCGCCGAGCCAGTGACCGCCTCCGACCCAGTGCGCGTGGTCTTCTCGGCCGCGCTGGCGGCAGGGTCGCCGCTGCCGACGTTCAGCCCACCGGTCGCCGGCCAATGGCATGCGACCGCCGGCGCCCTGGTATTCACCCCGGCGGTCCCGTTCGGGCCCGCCACCGAGGTGACGCTGCGGGTCCCGGCTGGTTCCGCCGGCGTTCGCTCAGTCGCGGGCGCCGCGCTGGCCCGGCCGGTGGCCGCGGTGTTCCAGGCCGGAGGCTGGTCCACACTCCGCCTCGAGCGGCTGCTCGCCCAGCTTGGCTACCTCCCGCTGACCTGGGCTCCGTATCCCGGCGCGCTGACCAGCCAGTGGCAGCCTGGAACGCCGGGCGTCATTCTGACTGGGGCGATCATGGCCTTCCAATCCGATCGCGGGCTGCCGATGACCGGCGGCGTGACCACCGGGCTGTGGCAGGCCCTGCTCGCTGCGGCGGTCAGCGGCCAGGACAGCCCGCACGGCTACACCTACGCCCTGGTGAACAAAGCGCTGCCGCAGACGCTGACCGTCTGGCACGACGGGCAGGTCGTCTTTCACGGGCTAGCGAACACCGGCGCTCCGCCGACGCCGACCCCCGACGGCACGTTCCCGGTGTACCTGCGCCGCCCGTCCCAGGTCATGCGCGGGCTGCTGCCGGACGGCGCGCCCTACGCGGAGCCTGCCGACTTCGTCTCGTTCTTCGACGGCGACTACGCGGTGCACAGCATGGAGCGCGCCTCCTACGGCTCTCCGCAGAGCCTGGGCTGCGTCGAGCTGCCCCTCGACGAGGCACAGGAGGTGTGGCCGTACCTCACCTACGGCAGCCTGATCACAGTCAATGGCTAACAGGCGGAGAGCGCCTGCCGCCAGCTGCAAGGATTCTGGTATGGGGGTCGCGGCTGACCGTCCCGGCGGCCTGCTGCGCGCGGCCGCAGCGGCTCACCGCCGGATGCTGGCTACGGCGAGCCGGATGACCGACGATGACTGCCACTTGCCCTCGCTGCTGCCTGGATGGAGCCGGGGTCACGTGCTGACTCACTGGGCGCGCAATGCTGACGGCCAATCGCGCATGCTGCTGGCGGCGATTCAGGGGGAGGTCGCCGCGCAGTATCCAGGGGGTGATGTGCAGCGCGAGAGTGATATCGAGGCTGGGGCTGCGCGGCCTGCCCGGGTGATCCTCAGTGATGTCCGCACAGCCATCGACAGGATCGAGGACGTGTGGCGCCGGATGCCGGCTGATGCATGGTCGCGGCCAACCGCGGCCCGGATCGGTTCGCGTCCTGCCTGGGTGTCAGTGTGGGCGCGGTGGCGGGAGAGCGAAATCCACCACGTAGATCTGGATGCTGGTTACGTGCATGGCCACTGGCCGGCCGAGTTTGTGGACCTGCTGCTCCCCCGGGTCATGCCCACCCTGCCCGCCCGGCTGGATGGGGAGATCACTGTGCAGGTGGATGGCATCGACCGTGATCCGCCGGTAACTGAGCTGCCGGGGAACGCGACCGGGGGCCTGGTGATCGTCCGAGGGCCCGCGTCGGCCATATTGTGCTGGCTCGTCGGGCGCGCCTCCGCCGCCGCGGGCGATCTGGAGGTAACCCGCTCCGGGCAGGCTTGGGAACTGCCCCGCCTCCGACCGTGGGCGTGATAGCCAGCTCACGGCCGAACCGGCTCGGCTGAGGCTGTGGGAGCTGGCGCACCGGTGCGCGCCACTCGCCGACCAGACCAGGCAGGAGCTGCTCGCGACCGGAGCCCGGCCCCGGCGTACCGCCCTCACCAGCCCGGACGCGCTCACCAGCGCCGAACGGCGGGTTGCCGCCCTGGCCGCCGACGGCCTGTCTCATCGGCAGATCGCCCAGCACCTGTTCATCGCCCAGCCAGCCGTGGAAACGCACCTTCGGCACGCCTTCAGCAAGCTCGCCATCACCTCCCGGGCCGAGCTGCCAGCGCAACTGAATGGTGACCTGCCCGCGGTAACTGGGCTCCCGGCCTAGCCGCCGGCCACGCCTGGCCACAATGCCGGTGTAAGCTCTGCCTGCGGTCGGCGGCTGAGCAGGGAGCAGCTCGCGATCGCTGCGCGTAACTTTCCGGCCGCGGCGATGTGGTCGATGACGTGCGAAGGTTCGGGGCAGCCCGTTACGCTTTTCACCCGATCGCCGGTTAAATTTCGCGGAGCCAGGTACCTGTGTCTTTGACGCGGGCAGACGCACGGCGGGAAATGGAGACTAACGGCGGCAATGAATCGGCTTCACTGGTCTATGATCGCGGGGCCGCTGCCGGTCAACTCGCTGATCAGCGCGCTGCTCGCACCGGCCCCGCTCGCGGCTGGGCGCAACGCGCCGGGGTGCGGCTCGCTGAAGAGCTGGTCTTAGTGCCGGACTGGGTCGCCAGCCACCTGGAGGACATCACGGAGCGTGCACAGTGACCGCCGCGCTGCCGCACCCAGACCAGATCCGAGCCGGGCAGTGGCGGGAGAGCTCTGTGGTCATCCGGGAGCGGCCGGCCGGCCCGCCCCCGCAGAACCGGCTGCGGCGCCCGCTATCGCTGGCCAGCCTAGGCTGGCAGCAAGTCCAGCGGGCCCCGGCGACGATCTGCTACCTGGCCGCGGTCTGGGTCGCCGGGCTGGCCACAGGCAGCATTGCTCATGGGCCGTCACGCTGGGTGTCTGGCCACGTGGGCGTCAGCTTGCCGTCACTCGGGCATGGCTACTGGTGGACTCCGCTTAGTGCCGGGCTGTGGGCGTCCGGTCTGGGCAGCTATCTGGCCGTGACCGTGCTGGGCCTGCTGATCCTGGCCCCAGCCGAGCGCCGGATGGGTGTCACCCGCATGTTCGTGACGCTCCTGGTCTGTCAGGCCGCTGGCCAGCTGCTGGCCGCCGGGCTGATCAAGCTGGCCGGGCTGGCTGGCGAGCCATGGCCGAGCACCCTGGCCGGGCAGACAGCTGTCGGCGCTCTCTCCGGCGTGCTCGGCGTCGGTTTCGCGCTCAGCTACACACTCACTGCTCTGTGGCGGCTGCGGCTGCGGTTGCTGCTGACCGCCGCCGTCGCGATCAGCGCTCTGTACATCGGGCACCTGGCGCAAGTCGCGCAGGCCTGTGGCGCGCTGGCTGGCCTCGCCACTGGGGCACTGACATACGGCCGCGCCCGGTCTCGGGCGGTACTGTCCGCTTCCCAGCGCGAAGTGCGGTTGCTGGTCGGGATGCTTGTCGCGGCCTCGGCACTTGGCGGCATGATCGCCGCGCTGGACGCCAAGCCGGACGGCCCGATGTCGCTATTTTCCTTCCTGTTCGCGACCCGAGGACCTGATCAGCGCGATCTCATGACCGCCTGCTCACACCCCGGGCTGGCCGCCGCCTGCCGCGGCCTGCGTCAGCAGCAGCTCTATGCCCAGTGGCCGGGTGTGCTTGTCCAGCTCGCCCCGGCACTGCTCCTGCTTCTGAGCGCCGACGGGCTGCGCCGCGGGCGTCGCCTCGCCTGGTGGCTCGCGCTGGTCATCAACCTGACCGTCCTCGGCGTCAGCGCCTGGATCACCTATGTTTATGAGTCCCACCGCGGGGTTCACATTGCCGGGCTCAATCACTGGCCCCGGACGATTCTGCTGCCCGGGGGGGCGCTACTCCTGCCGGTCGTAACGGTGGTGGTGCTGCTTGTCACCCGTCGCCGGTTCGACCAGACCTCCGGCCACCGGGCGGCGCGGAAGCTGACAGCCATCTTGGCCACTGCGCTGTGCGCGAGCGGCGGGGCGTTCCTCCTATTGAGCTTCCTGCTGCGGGACCACTTCAGCCCACGTCCGCAGTTCGGCGAGCTGGCGCAGGATGTGCCACTGCGGTTCCTGGCCGGCAGGCTGTTCAGCACCCGCTTCGTCCCGGTGGACCTGGTCGGGAGGCTGCTCTACATATGGGTCTTCGCGCTGTTCTGGCTCGTGGTCCTGGGCGTGCTTACCGTGTTCTTCCTGCACACTTGCACCGACCGCGACACAGCCGCCGCTGACCGCGCCCGCGCCATCCTGACCCGCGGCGGCTCCACGCAGTCCTACATGTCCACCTGGCGCCGAAATCAGTACTGGTTCAGCCCGGACGGGCGAGCTGCCGTTGCGTACCGGGCCATCGGCGCGGTCGCGCTGACCGTTGGCGGGCCGTACGGCGACCCGGCCGCCCTCGATTCCGCGATTACAGAGTTCGCCAGGTTCTGCGAGCACCGCGGCCTGCAGCCGTGCCTGTACAGCGTCACCGCCCAGGCCCGCGACGTCACGGAGCGGCTCGGCTGGAAGTCGGTGCAGATCGCCGAGGACACCCTGCTCCCGCTGGCCCACCTGCAATTCGCGGGCAAGAAGTGGCAGATTGTGCGGGCCGCCGTGAACAAGGCAGCCAGGGAAGGCATCTCTGCCGAGTGGTGGAGCTACGCGGAGGCGCCGCCTGAACTCGCCCGCCAGGTCCGCGAGATCTCCGCGAAATGGGTGGCGCATAAGGGCCTGCCAGAGATGGGCTTCTTTCTCGGCGGGCTGGAAGAGCTCAAGGACCCAAACATCCGCTGCCTTATCGCCGTTGGCGCGGACCGCAAGGTCCACGCCATAACGAGCTGGATGCCCGTCTACGAGAACGGCCGCCCGGTCGGCTGGACGCTCGACTTCATGCGCAGGAACACCGAGCCAGGTACACCCCGCGGCGTGATGGAGTTCCTGATCGCGACAGCGGCGCTGACCTTCCAGGAGGAAGAGGCGCGCTTCATCAGCCTCGCCGGTGTACCGCTGGCCCGGCTGGACCGCGGCGAGCAGCCGTGTGCGCTGCTGCGCCTGCTCGACATTGTCTCCAACTTCATGGAACCGCTGTATGGGTTCCAGTCCCTGCTGAAATTCAAGGACAAGTTCCATCCGGTCTACCAGCCGCTCTACCTGGCTTACCCGGATCCAGCCGCGCTCGGCTCGATCGCTGCCGCGATTGGCCGCGCCTACCTGCCGGACCTCACGTCGCGGCAGGTCCTGCGCTTGCTTAGCCACCTTCGTCGGCCAGGGACGGCTCGCCAGGTCAGCGCGCCTGCCGCGTGAGCCAGCCAGAAAAACCGGCAAACCTTGACGTCCTCCTCGGCCTGAAGGCCGGGGATTCCTGCCGTGCCGCTCACGCGGCACCTCGGTGGGTTCCTGTTTCGCTGGCAGCTGCCGGGGCGAGCCCTGGTCTTACGCCGCCTCCGCAGGCGTTTAGCCTGTCGGCCCGCCCGGCCGCCAGGATGTTCTTCGCCGCGTTGACGTCCCGGTCGTGGACGGCACCGCAGCCTGTGCACTGCCATACCCGGACGGACAAAGGCTTGGGGCCGTCTTTGACCCCGCACGCCGAGCACACCTGAGATGTGGGCTCCCACCGCCCGACGCGGCGGAACTCACGGCCGTAGTGCACCGCCTTCTCCTCGATCAGCCGTACCAGCTGCGACCAGCCCGCGTCGGCAACCGACTTCGCCAGCCGGGTGCGGGCCAGCCCCGATACGCACAGGTCCTCGGCGTAGACCGCTTGGTTATCGCGGACCAGCCGCAGAGCCACCTTGTGCGCGTGATCGAGACGGGTCTGACGTATCTTGCGGTGCACCACCGCGACCCGGTGGCGGGCCTTTGCCCTGTTCGCCGAGCCTTTCTGCTTGCGGGACAGCGATCGCTGTGCCCGGGCGAGTGTGCGTTCCTTCGCCCGCAGGAACCGCGGATTGGTGATCACCTCCCCATGGGAGGTGACAGCCAGGCTTGCCAGCCCCAGGTCGATGCCGACCTCATCCGTGCAGGCAGGCAGCGGTGCGCATGGCCGCTCGACGACGAACGAGGCGTAATACCGGCCGTCGGCCTCCCTGATCACTGTGACCGAGCTGGGTACAGACGGCAGCGGCCGGGACCAGCGGACCCTGAGATCACCCACCCTGGCCACGTAGAGCCGGCCCCCGTGCAGGGCGAACCCGTTCCTGGTGAGCCGCACGCACTGACGGCCGTGCTTGCGCCGCAGCGCCGGGTGCCCCACCCGGCGGCCCTCGCGGCGGCCAGTGAGCGAATCGAACCAGTTCCGGTAGGCCCGGCGGGCGTCCTGGCACGCCTGTACCAGGGGCACCGAAGCCACTTCGCCGAGCCACTGGCGCTCCGGGGTGAGCTTGGCCAGCGTGATCACCCGGCGCTGCACCTCGGAGTCGCTGATCTTCTCCCCGGCCGCGTGGCAGGCCTCGCGCAGACGCAGGCAGTCGTTGTACACCACCCGGGCACACCCGAACATCCGCGCCAGCAAACAGAGCTGAGCTGGGCTCGGGTAGATCCGGTAGCGGTACCTGACCTGCACAATCACGGACAATACTCTTGGTCTATGACAGCTGAGCCCAGCTACCACCGCGGCCGGAGTTCACCGGCCGCGTGAACCGGGCCACGATGCACGCCACTTCTGGTCGCCGTCCTATTTCGCCGCATCGTGCGGCGGCGCACCGCTCAGCATTATCCGGCAGTACATCGAGCAGCAGAACCGGCCGGGCTGACCCCGCCCTGAAGGACGGAGCTTGCGCCCGGCCCACGGTCAGGCGCCGTATATCGCCGCTCACGAGCGGACCCAGTGGCCGCAGCGACCTGCCGTCTACTGGAGTCCGGCGCGGACGGACGTGATCCGCTGGGTGTTGAAGCCGAGCCAGTGCATCCGGCCCAGGTAGCGTGCGTGCTCGATTTTGAGGCAGCGGTCCATGATCACGGCCGTACCGCCGTCCTGCGCGATCCGCGCGCCGTCGGCGTTGATCACTCCGAACTGGCACCAGAGAAAACCGGCGTGAACGGCCACCGCATCAGCCGCGATCCGCGGCAGCGCATCCGGGGCGCGGAAGACGTCTACAACGTCGACCGGCACGGGCACGTCCAGCAGACTTGGATAGGACGTCTCCCCCAGGATCTCCGGCTCGCGGGGATTCACCGGGATCACGCGGTAGCCGTGCCGCTTGAGGTAGTAACCGACAAAGTAGCTGGCTCGGAGCGGGTTGTTCGACAGACCCACGATCGCGATCGCCTTTGCGGTGTGGAGCACCCGCTGGATCGTCAGCGGGTCCTGGTACTGCCTGAGGTTGGTCATGCCGTCGCTATCCCCCGTGCTTCCGCAGCGACCTTCGCGAAGCCCTGCTGCAGGTCCCAGATCAGATCCTCGGCCGACTCGGTGCCGACCGACAGCCGAACGGTGCCCGGCCCCACGCCGGCCGCCCGGAGTTCGTCGTCGCTGAGCTGGCGGTGCGTTGTGCTGGCGGGGTGGATGATCAGGCTCTTCGCGTCGCCGACGTTCGCCAGGTGGGACCACAGGGTCACGCCGCGGATCAGGTCCTGCCCGCCGGCCCGGCCGCCCGCGCAGTCGAACGAGAACACCGCGCCCGCGCCCCGCGGCAGGTACTTTTGCACGAGCGGCTGGTACCTGCTTGACGGCAGGCCCGGATAGGTGATGTTCGACGCCAGCTCGTGGGACTCCAGGAACGCCGCGACCACCAGTGCGTTGTCGACATGGCGTTCCATCCGCAGCGACAGCGTCTCAAGTCCCTGCAGGAACAGGAAGGCGTTGAACGGAGCGAGCGCCGCACCGAGATCGCGCAGTGTCTCGGCGCGCAGCTTCATCAGATAGCCATAGGTCCCGAACGTCTCGTGGAACTGCAGGCCGTGGTAGGCCGGCGAGGGATCGGCGACCACGGGAAAGCGCCCGTTCGACCAGTTGAACGTGCCCGCCTCGACGACGACACCGCCGATGCTCGTGCCGTGGCCGCCGATGAACTTGGTCGCCGAGTGGATCACGATGTCAGCGCCCCACTCGATCGGGCGGCACAGGTACGGCGTGGCGAACGTGTTGTCCACGATGAGCGGCAGTTCGCAGCTATGGGCGATGGCCGCCACAGCCTCGATGTCCAGCACGTTCCCGCCGGGGTTGCCGATTGTCTCGGCGAAGAACGCCTTCGTGCTGCCGCGGACCGCCTGCCGCCAGACTTGCGGATCGTCTGGGTCGATCCACGTGAGGTCCACGCTCATCTTGCGCAGCAGGTGCTTGAACTGGTTCACGGTCCCGCCATAGAGCGCCGAGGACGAGACCACGTGATCGCCCGGCTGGAGCAGCGTGAACAGCGCGGCTGCCTGCGCGGCGATCCCGCTGGAGAACGCCACCGCGCCACAGCCGCCTTCGAGGTTCGCCACTCGCTCCTCGAACACCGCTGTGGTCGGGTTCATGATGCGCGAGTACGTGTTCCCGTACTCCTGCAGGTTGAAGTAAGCCGCCGCCGATTCGGGGTCCTCGAACACATAGCTGGTGGTCTGGAAGATCGGCACCGCACGCGCGCCCGTGTTCGGGTCGGGCCGCTGTCCGGCATGCAGTTGCCGCGTCTCGAATCCGAACGCGCGGTCTTCCTCGCCCTGGGGAGGTTCGCTGGTCACGGTAGCTCCTTCGCGTCGGCCCGGCCTTCGGCCATACTGCGCTGGCCCAGAAACTCGCGGATGATAGGAGTCTGCCTCGATTCCTCGAGCAGGAAGCAGTCGTGCCCGTACGGCGCCTCGATCACCTGGAGCTCGGCCGGCTTGCCGAGAGCGCGAAGTGCGTCGGCGATTTCCTGCGAGGCAGATGGCGGGTACAGCCAGTCGGAACTGAACGCGATCAGCAGCGTCCGCGCGGAAACGCGTTCCAGCGCGCGCGTCAGCGATCCGCTGCCGTGCTCCCGGGCCAGGTCGAAATACGTCAGCGCGCGCGACGTGTAGATATAGGTGTTCGCGTCGAAGCGCCGGACAAAGGAGCTGGCCTGGTGGCGCAGGTAGCTCTCGACCTCGAACTCCGGCTCGGTGATCGTGTAGCGGATGTCGTCGGAGAATTGCAGCCGCCGGCCGAACTTCTCGCTCAGCGCCTGCGCGGACAGGTACGTGACGTGGCCGACCATACGCGCAACACCCATGCCGGCATCGGGCGTGGCGCCGGTGCCGTAGTAACGGCCACCTTGCCAGGCCGGGTCGCGCATGATCGCGTCACGAGCGATCGCGTTCCAGGCCACTCCCTGGGGCTGGAGGGCGTGAGTGCTGGCGATGGCCACGATGGCGTCGACCTGATCAGGGAAGAGGATCGCCCACTCGAACGCCTGCATCCCTCCGAGCGAGCCCCCGGTCACCGCCGCAAGCCGCTCGATACCGAGTGCGTCCAGGAGTGCGCGCTCGGTCCGGACCATGTCGGCAACGGTGATGACGGGGAAGTCCGGTCCGTAGGGATTGCCTGTGGCCGGCTCGACCGACGACGGACCGGTCGTCCCTCGGCAGCCGCCGAGCAGGTTAGTGGAGACGACGAAGAAGCGGTCGGTGTCGAAGGCCTTGCCGGGGCCGATCATCCCGTCCCACCAGCCAAGCCCGCTGCGGGCCGCGCCGTCACGCTCCTCGGCCGCGAACCCGTCGCGCGTGCCCTCTTCGGGCGGCGTCTTCGCGAAGCCAGCCGCATGGGCGTCGCCGCTCAGCGCATGGCACACCAGGATGACGTTGTCGCGCCGGGGTGAGAGGGTGCCATAGGTTTCATATGCGACGCGGACCGCGTTCAGATCCCGGCCGCAGTCCAGCCGCACCGGCTCCGGCAGGTCGAGGTACTGCGTTTCGACCGTGCCGACCGAGCCGGGTGTAAGCGTTGAGGCTGGCTCTGCCATGGGGGCTATGGTAACGCGGCTGATCCGGTGTATTGTCAACCATCTCCATAGGGAATCTGCGGAGAAAGAAGAAGGGGGACCACACGACATGACCGCGGTTACCAACGGCGTCAACGTGCAGGCACTGATCGACGCGCGCGAGGCGCTGAAGGAGGCGCCTGAGGCCGCTCAGTTCGCCTGGCGGGCGTCCGCCAAGTGGCGCAGCGGCGTCCACAGCACGATCAAGGTCCAGAGCTTCTTCGGCCTCGGGCAGGAGCAGAACCACAAGGACGAGTGGGTGCTCGAAGCCGACCACCCTGAGGTGTTCGCGGCAGAAGACAACGGGATCACGCCGATCGAGTACCTGATCGTCGGCCTGGCGAGCTGCCTGACCGCGGGTGTGGCGTCGGTCGCTGAAAACCGCGGTATCCAGCTGCGCTCGGTCGAGGCGACGGTCGAGGGCGCGCACGACATCCGCGGGATCCTGGGTGCCGACGCCGACGTCCGCAACGGCTACAACGACATCAAGGTGACGTTCAACATCGACGCGGACGCGTCCAGGGAGGACATCGAGGCGCTGGTGGCCCAGTCCCAGAAGCGCTCCGCCGTGTTCGACGCGCTCACCAACCCCACCAACGTCACGGTCGAGGTCGCTTAAGGGGCTTGTCATCGAGCGCGTTACGACGGTTGTCATCGGAGCGGGGCACGCGGGCCTGGCCGCCAGCTACTTCCTCAGCGACCGGTCGGTCGACCACATCGTGCTGGAACGCGGCGAGGTGGCGAACTCCTGGCGGCGGGAACGGTGGGACTCCCTGCGGCTGCTCACCCCCAACTGGCAAAGCCGTCTGCCGGGCCTTGGCTACGAAGGCGCGGATCCCGACGGCTACATGACCGTGGGGGAAGTGACCGAGTTCATCGAACGCTTCGCCAAGGTGTCCGCTGCTCCCGTCCGGACCGGCACCAACGTCACGTCGGTGCGGCGCTCCGGCGATGGATACCAGGTGACGACGAACAGCGGCGAGATTCACTGCCAGGCGGTAGTCGTCGCGAGCGGTGCCTGCAATCAGCCGGCGCTGCCGCCGTTCAAAGACGCCGTGCCGCCGGCCGTCCAGCAGCTGACGCCGCTGCGCTACCGCGATCCCGCCCAGCTTCCAGAGGGCGGCGTGCTCGTTGTGGGAGCGTCGGCGACGGGTGTGCAGCTGGCAGCCGAGCTGAGGCAGTCAGGCCGGCCGGTCACCCTCTCGGTAGGCGAACACGTGCGGTTGCCGCGCCTGTACCGCGGACGCGATGTGCTGTGGTGGATGGAACTGTCAGGCCTGTGGGATCAGCGCTATGACGAGGTCGACGATCTCACACGGGCCCGGAGGCTACCGTCGCCCCAGCTCGTCGGGACTCCCGAGCGGGCGACGCTCGACCTCAACGCGCTCGCCTCGATGGGTGTCGAGCTGGTGGGCCGCTGGGCGGCTGTTCGCGATGGCCGGGCACTGTTTTCCGGCGGGCTGCGCAACGTGTTCGCGCTCGCGGACCTCAAGATGCGCCGACTGCTGGACACGTTCGACGAGTGGGCTTTGGCGGACGGGCGCGGCGCTGATGTCGGCCCGCCTGAGCACTTCCCGCCCACGCGGGTGCCGCAGGCGTCGCGGTTGCAGCTTGACCTGCGAGGCGGTGAGATCGCGGCGATCGTGTGGGCGACAGGTTTCCGGCCTGATTACCGATGGCTCGGCGTGCCCGTGGTCGATACCAAGGGCCAGCTGTGCCATGACGGCGGCGTGGTGGACAGCCCTGGGCTGTACGCGCTGGGGCTGCCTGTACTGCGGCGGCGCAAGTCCACGTTCATGTGCGGCATCGAGGATGACGCGCGCGAGGTAATCGATCACCTCACGCGGTATCTAGCAGGGTGACTGCCCGGAACAGGTCCCGCACCCTGGAGGACGACGATGACTGCCAGGTTTTCCGTCGCTGTTATCGGGGCTGGCATCGGCGGGCTGGCCACCGCCGCCGCGCTGCGCCGGGCAGGTATCAGCGTGACGGTGTACGAGCAGGCGCGGCAGTTCGCCCGGCTCGGCGCGGGCATCCAGGTGGGATGCAACGCGATGCAGGTGCTGCGCGGGCTGGGCCTGGAGCAGCGGATGCGGCGCGATGCGTTCTGTCCCCGCTCGTGGAACAACCGGGACTGGCGGACCGGCGAGGTGCGGTACGAGCAGATTTTCGGCCGCAGCGCCGAGGAGAAGTACGGCGCGCCGTACCTGCTTACCCACCGGGGCGACCTGCACGCCGCCCTGGCCAGCGCCGTGCCCGGCGACCATATCCGCCTTGGCCACAAGGTGGCGGGGCTCGACGACAAGGGCGGGTCGGTGGTGCTCGGCTTCGCCGACGGCACGACCGCGGCTCACGACGGCGTGGTCGGTGCCGACGGCGTGCACTCGTCAGTCAAGGGCGTCCTCTTCGGCGATGAGCAGGCCCAGTTCACCGGACGCATCGCCTACCGCACGACCTTCCCCGCCAGCCTGCTCAGTGGTTACGACATCGATGACTGCACGAAGTGGTGGGGCGAGGACCGCCACATCGTCATCTACTACGTCAGGCCCGACCGAAGCGAGGTCTACTTCGTCACTAGTCAGCCGGAACCGGGCTTCACCGTGGAGTCATGGTCGGCAAAGGGCGATATGCGCACACTGCGCGCGGCGTTCGAGGGCTTCCACCCTCAGGTCCGCCGCGTCCTGGCAGCCTGTCCGGACGTGCACAAGTGGGCACTGGTCGACCGCGACCCGCTCCCGCAGTGGCACGACGGCAACGTCACTCTGCTCGGCGATGCCTGCCATCCCATGACGCCGTACATGGCCCAGGGCGCGGCCATGGCCCTTGAGGACGCCGCCGTCTTGTCGCGGCTCCTGGCCGAGGCCGACAGCCGGGCCGGCATAGCCGACGCGTTCCGGCGCCTGGAAGCGACCCGCAAGGCCCGGACCTCCAGGGTGCAGCTGACTTCCCGGACCAATACGTGGCTGCGCGGCAAGACCGATGTCGACTGGGTTTACAGCTACAACCCGTGGACCACCCCGCTGGCAGCCTGAGGACGGGCCGTACCCGAGTGTCGCTCGGGTACGGCCTGAGGACGGGCCGGTACTCGAGCGACACTCGCATGTCCTGGGCGGCACGGCGGTCCTGGACGAGAATCCGGGTCAGGGCGTGACCACCATTGCGGTGATCAGGCCGACCTCCCTGACCTCGTAGCGATTCCTGATGGTTCTGAGCGGGCCACCAACCTCGATCGGGCGTCCGGGCGTGTTCGTCGCCGTCGCGATCGGGGTGACCATGTCTCCGGCGCCAACCCAGAGCGTCTTGCCATCCGTGGTGATCGCGCCGATTCCTGCGCCGCAGGCCACTTGGATGGGGCGTCCGGGTACGTTCGTGGCGGTCGAGATAGGTGTCACCTCGCCCGGCCCGGGACAGTCGCTGTGCAGCAGCCCGTTTGGCGGCCCGCTGGATACGTAGACGGTCGAACTGTCCGGTGTGACCGCGATGACCGTTCCGTCGGAGATCTTGATCAGTCTCCCGAACGTGTTCGTGGCCGTCGCAAACGGGATCACGCCGTTCCCGCTGCCCGCGTCAGAAAGGTAGAGAGTCTTCCCGTCCGGAGTGATCGCCTGGGCGATAGCGGTCTTGTCAACAGCGACCGGCTCTCCAGGAGTGTTGGTCGCCGTCGATAGCGGAATAACCTCGCTCTGATTTCCCTGGTTACCGTTCGTCAGGCCGACGATGTAGGCGGTCTTCCCGTCGGGCGCCATCGTGATCGACTGCGGCAGGTACATATCGATCTTGATCGGCTTCCTGGGCATGTTCGTGGCCGTAGAGATCGGGAGCACGTAGTAGGTCGAGGCGGGCCCGCTGGGGATTGAGAAGATGACGTACAGGGTCTTCCCATCCGGGGTGATCGCCATGAGATCGGGCGTTCCATCTGGAGTGCCCATGCCGATGGCCTTCCCGGGCTTGTTCGTTGCCGTCGCGATCGGCGTCACCGTCGGCGCCGGCGCCTCAGCAATGCTGAGGACATAAGCGGTCTTCCCGTCCGGGGTGATCAGGATCTGGGCCGGCTGCTGATCGTCGAGCGGGATCGGCTTCCCGGCCGTGTTCGTGACCGTGGATACCGGTGTCACTGAGTCCAGCCCGTCAGCCACGTAGATGGTCTTGCCGTCCGGCGTCATCGCCATCATTAGCGGCTCGCCGAATTCCGGCCCGACCTGGATCGGCTTGCCGGGCACGTCTGTGGTGGTAGGGACCGGAGTCAGCGTGCCCTGGCTGCTCAGGACATAGACCGTCGGGACCATCGATCCTGCCGCTGATGGCTCCGGGCCGCGGCCGAGTGCCCCGATGCCGACTGGGACGGCGGCCGCGATGATGGCCACGGCCGCGGCCCCGGCAATGCTCTCAATGACGCGGCGTCTGACGACCCGGCGGCGCACCGCCTCAACCGTCACCCGGTGCGGTGGCTCGCCGACGGCCGCTTCCAGAAGATCACGCAACTGCCTGTCGATCTCGTTCACCGTGCCTCCCGATCCATCAATTCCGAGAGCTGCGGGTCCTCGCGCAATCTGGCCATCGCCCGCGCCATCGTGCTCTTGACCGTTCCGACCGCGCAGCCCAGCACATGCGCTACCTGCACTTCGGACAGGTCGTCGAATACCCGCAGGACCAGCACCGTCCGCTGGCGAGCGGTCAGCGATCCGAGTGCGGCGCGCACGGCCATGCGCACGGCCACATCCGTCGCCATGTCCCCCGGCGCCTGGCTGTCGGGCACGGTCTCGGATGGCCGCTCGCCCCGCCACCGACGGCGACTCCAGCTCGCCCAGGTATTCACCATCACCCGGCGTACATAGATCTCCGGATCATCGCGGCGTCTGATCCGCTCCCACCGCGGCCACGATCGCGCCAGCGCCGTCTGCACTAGGTCCTGGGCTAATGCCCAGTCACCAGTCAGCAGCCACGCCGTCCGCTGCAGCGCGCCCTGGCGTGCCTCAACGAACTGCGCGAATCCCTGAAGCTCAGCGTTCACAGCATCTCCGGTCGTCTCGGCGAGTCAGTCAACAGGACCGCCTGAGCGATGCCAAAGGTTCATCGCCACCCGCTGCAAAATGCGTGTGCCCGTATGACCGCTCGCATGTGCTCAGGGATCATCTGGCCTCTTGCCGTGGACGACGTTCACCGACTCGGCGGTCCGGTCGCAGAGGACCTGGCGTTCATGACGCCGGACAGCCGTCCGTTCCGGTTCGACGTGTCATCGGCGTTCACGATCTGCTCGCTCTGGCTTGTGTCCGCCCTGACCGAGATCGGCGAGGTCGCCCGAGCCCGGGCTTTGCGCCTCATCGCACCTGCCCGAACGTCAGGCAGAATCGACATAAAGGGTGATCCTGCCGCCGCGGGCCTTGGCACTTTGGCGAACCTTAAATCACACAAATAATGTCTAAAATAGTTGTAGATGCCATAATCTCCATATGGCAGACATAACGAAGCGCGCCCCAGCTTCCCGGTATGCGGCGGCTGCCGGGGCTGCGCTGCTCGTGGCGGCAGTGACGTCGGCCGGGGCCACCACCGCCGACATCCCCGACACCGCCAGCGTGGCGGCCTGCGGCACGGCGCAGGGGCCGTTCCACGACCGAGGGACCAAGGTCGTGGCCGCCAGCGGCTCGCCGTACATTCCCTACGGGATCACGGTGCCAGGCCTGGCTCACGCCGACTACCAGGACTTCACCAGCGCGGACGATGCGCAGATCCAGGCCGCTGCTCAGGACTGGTGCGCCAACACCGTACGGCTCCAGGTGTCGCAGGACACCCTGGTCGGGGCCCGCGGCACGCAGGACGACAAGGCGTTTATGGCCGCGATCGAGGCCGAAGTCAGCCTGGCCGAGAGTTACCACCTGGTGGTGGTCATCAACGCCCAGACCCAGGACGTGGGCCACGAACCGGGGCCGACACACGCCACGCATGTCTTCTGGAACGACATCGCTGCTGTGTACGGCCGGGACCCGCAGGTCGTGTTCGACCTGTTCAACGAGCCGCACGTGAACGCGGGCAGCACAACGGCCGACTGGAAGGAATGGCAGGACGGAGGAACCGTCAATGGCACCTACTACCTGGGTCAGCAGACCCTGCTGAACTACGTGCGGGCCGACGGCGCATCCAACCTCGCCTGGGTCGAGGGCCCGTTCACTGCCACTACGCTGGCGCGGGTGAAGTCCTACCCGGTCACCGGGGGTCCGCTCATGTACGACATCCACCACCCGACCGGCGCGCACAATTCCTCCGTGTGGTGGGCCGACTTCGGCTACCTCGTCAAGAATGGCATCGCCCCGGTCGTGGACGGCGAGTGGACCAACTACAGCCAGCCCGGCAAGTCGGAGTGCTGGTCCAATGCGCCTACGGCCGTGCCCACGTTCGTGAAGTACCTGAGCAACCATGGCATCGGGATGACGGCCTGGAAGCTTGTGCCCGGTGTCCTGCTGGAATCGTCCAGCTTCACCGACCCCACGCACATCCAGACGAGGACCTGGAACTGCAACGCTTCTGGTCGCAACCAGGGAGCCGGCAACCAGATACTCCACTTCTTTCAGAGTCATAACGACAGCGCCATGGCCAGTCCGGCCACTTAAATGGCGGCGTGACTGGCGGAAACCGGCAATGCCCAGGCATTATCACGTAGCGGGCGGACGAAGCGACGGGCTCTTAGCGTGAGCCGAGACCAGCCAGTGTTACACCTGCTTGATGGCCACCCCGCACCACGCTGGTATCTGCTGTGCCTGCGTCGCATCCGGATCGGGGCGCCACTGAGGGTACTGAACAACGCCTGGCTCCACCAGCGTCAGGCCGGCGAGGAACCTGGCAACCTGGTCCCGCGGGCGGAATTTGACGGGGGCGGCGAGCTTGCTGTTCAGCCCGGCCGTGGCTTCGGCGGCCTCCTGCACCTGCACGTCGCTGGCGGGATGGCCGACCACAAGGTAGCTGCCTGGCGGCACAGCCGCCATCAGGTGCTGCACGATACCCCACGGGTCTTCGGCGTCCGGGATGCAGTGCAGGATGCCGATCAACATGACAGCGACCGGCTCAGAAAAATCCAGGACCTCGTGAGCCGCGCTGAGGATCTTGCCCGTGTCGCGCAGGTCCGCGTCGAGGTAAGCGGTCGCGCCCTCTGGGCTGCTGGTTAGGAGGGCGCGGGCATGCGCAAGCACTAGAGGGTCGTTGTCAACGTAGAGGATCCGGCTCTTGGGTACGGCCCGCTGGGCGACCTCATGCGTATTGTTCGCCGACGGCAGGCCTGTCCCGATGTCCAGGAACTGCCGCACGCCCCCCTCAGCCACCAGGAACTCCACCACTCGCCTGAGGAACGCGCGCGATCCCCGCACGGCAAGCGCAATGTCAGGCATGATCTTGAGGAACTCCTCAGCCGCCGCCCGGTCAGCCGCGAAGTTGTCCTTCCCCGCGAGCACATAGTCGTAGACCCGCGCGATATGCGGAACCCCTGTGTCGAGTCTGGCTATCGCCTTCTCGTCCGGGGTGGCGCCAGCCCAGCTGATCGTCATCAGGATCCTTCACCTCAGGAACTACCGGTCCGTTCGGATTAATTATCTACGCTTCCCAAGCGGGCGCACTCCGAGATCCGCCGGGTGCCCGGGGCATATCAGCCCGGCGGCAACCGCACTCTGGCCTGCTGGCGCGCGGATACGACCTCGTGATGAGCCGCGGTGCGGGCGTCAAGCGAGGCCAAACGTGTGGGAGAGTATCGCGTCCACTACCTGATCCAGGGGCTGCGTGGCATCGATGGGGATCGCCCCGGATGCGCGCAAGCGCTCCTGTAATTCCGGCAGCCTGCGGCGTGTGAACTCGCGAGTGTCCCCTACACGGCCCCAGTCGTTGACCCGGCCTGGAGCATCCACTCGTGCCAGCATCGTGGGCTCGTCGATCTCGAGCAGGAACACCTGAGTGAAGCGGTCGCCCAGCTCCAGCTCATTGTCCGCATGGCCGCAGACATACAGCGTCTCGGGTGCTGCGGCGCGGATCAGTTCGTCCAAGCGGGCCGGATTCCATGCCCAGCTGTGCCCGGCGAGCCAGGCAAAATCCGGCTCTTCCGGCTCTTGCACCGCATTGCCGCCAGCGTCAGCGTTGCGCGCAAGCAACGGGTCGTCGTCGGCGTCGATGGCTGCCAGGCCCCGGCCGGCAAGCACGGTGGCGATGGCAGTCTTCCCGGCGCCGGAACAGCCCGTGATCTGGACAGCGCTCATCGGCGTCGCCTATGGGAGGTGCGAGGGGCCGTACGGCAGCTCCCGTGCCGATGGGCTGACGATTCCGGCCCTGGCGCCAGGACACTGGTCAGCGGTCGCCGAGGCGCGCGAGCAGGCTGATGATCGGAGCCGCCCCGTCCTCGCTGGCCAGCCGTCTGGACATTGTCTCGGCCTTCGTCCGGTACGACGGGCGCGCAACCGCGTCCTGGATAGCCGTCGCTAGAACGGGGACGGAAAGCCGCCTGCGAGGGATGGGGGGCGGGCCGACGCCGATCGCGGCGAGCCGGGCTGCCCAGAATGGCTGGTCGGCGAGGACCGGCACGGTCACGGCCGGGACGCCGGCCCGCAGCCCAGCCGCCGCGGTGCCGCCGCCGGCATGATGAACCACCGCAGCCATCCTGGGGAGCAGCCAGTCGTGCGGCACATCGCCGATCACTATCGAGTCGCCGGGTGACCGGTCGGCCGATGGCGGGCCAGCCTGCCCGGCCTGGATCACCAGCCGCACGCCTGCCTGGCGCCCGGCCGCGGTCGCCAGCTCGATGACCTCGCCCGGGTCCTTCGGCGTCATGTCGCCGAACCCGAAGAACACCGGCGGCGGGCCCGAGTCCAGGAACTCCTCCAGCTCGGCCGGCGGGCTCCAAGCGGCGGGCCGCTGCGGCCACCAGTAGCCGGTCACGTGATAGCTGTCGGGCCAGTCCGCCGGGCGCGGCACGACAGCCGGGCTGAAACCACCGAAGACCGGCCAGTGCCTGGCGTCCGGCTGCCCGGATAGCTTTTCACGGATCCCGCGCCGGGGCAGCCCAAGCTCGCGCCTGATCTCCCTGGCCGCTCCGGCCATGGCCAGCGCCAGCGTGGTGTCGGTGGCCGTCCAGGCAGCCCGGTTCCCCAGCCGGCCGAAAGACCGGCCGCCGGTCACGAACGAAGGCGGGAACTCGGCCGTCGAATGCATAGGCTGGAGCAGCACGCCCATGCCGGGCAGGCCCAGTCCCTCAGCGACGTGGTAGCCGGCGAGCGTGGTGATGCCCGACAGTGCCAGGACGTCGGCGCGATCCTGCCGGGCCACCGCGACGACTGCCTTCTGCACCGTCCGCATGTACTCCGCCAGCAGCCTGATCAGCTTGGCAGCAGACACCGGCCCGCCGGTCCCCTGCATCCACCGATGGTCATCGAACATGCCGTGGGTGCCAGGTAGCGGCCGGAACTGCAGCCCGCAGCCGACGACAAGGCTCTCGTACTCATCATTACTGGCAATCGTCACGCTGTGCCCGGCGGCGCGGATGGCTGTCCCAAGCCCGGTGAAAGGCGCCACGTCCCCCCGCCCCCCGGCGGTAGCGATCACGACTCGCATCTCGCTCCCCCTGCTGCTGAATCGACGGCCGGTTCGGCCATGCTGAGCCGCGGCTCGTGTCCGGCTGTATGTGTCCGGGCGGGATCAGACCGGGGGAGCTGGGTCACTGGCACGCGGGATCCTGGAGGGCGAGACGGACCCGCCGATTCCGGCGTCCCTTGTTTTCTACCTTGGTGATTCGTACCGGCAGCGACTCGCCAGTGTTTGCCAGGTGCGTTCCGCCGCATGCCTGGCGGTCGACGCCGACGATCTCGATGATGCGGAGCCGCCCGTCGGGCGTGGGCGGAGGGGCCACAGACAAGCTGCGGATCAGCCCGGGCGTGGACTGCGCCTCGGCCGCGGGCACATAGCCGGCGCGTACCTCGGCTGCTTCTTTGATGATCGCGTTGAGCGCAGGCTCAAGCTCACGCAGCTTGTCATTGTCGGCTCTGGGCAGGTCAAAGTCCATCCGGGCCATTCCGTTGCCGCTAATCTGCGCGCCGGTCACCAGGGCGCCGTCGAACTGGTCATAGACCAGCGCGTTGAGAATGTGGGTATCGGTGTGCAATTGCGCCACACGGGAACGGTGCTGCCGGTCGATGTGCACCGCCACAGACCCGGCCAGTTCCAGAACAGGATCGTCAAGGACATGCCAGTGCTGTTCCCCCTCGACCTGCACTCCGGTAATGCGCACGGCGCCCAGGCGGTGCTCCAGGCTGGCCACGTCGCTGACCTGGCCGCCGCCTCCTGGATGCAGGGCGGAGCGAGACAGAAGCACCCGCCCGGGCCGGGAATCGAGCACCTGGGCGTCGAAGTCGAACAGCTCAGGCTCAAGGTGGCATAGGTAGATACTCACCGAACGTTCAGCTCCCGATAGACCAAGTTCATGTCATGCCGCCGCCCAGCATCCCGATGGTCAGCGGCCCGCTGCGCGTCATCTCCCCGGCCTGCCTGTCCGGCTCCCCTGTTCCGCTGCTGTCACGAATGCATGATGCAAGGCGTCCGGGTCGCGGCGCCACGGCGTTCTGCTACTAGCGGCTCAAAGCAGTGCTTTGATCAGGTCATGAACCTGCCTCAAGAACCGGTAACCGGCCAGGACGGTTTCGACCCACGGCGCCTCCTGATCTTCCGGGAGGTGGCACGCCGTGGGTCGCTGTCGGCCGCGGCCGCGGCGCTGGGCTGGACCCAGCCCGCGGTCGGGCAGCACATCCACCGCCTCGAACGCGACCTGGGACTCGCGCTCATGCTGCGCAGCACCCGGGGCATCACGCTGACCGACGCCGGCGTCCGGCTGCTCAGCCACGCGGACGCGGTGGCCAGCCGCCTAGCCGCGGCGGGCCAGGAAATGGACGCGCTCCGCACGCTGCGCCACGGCCGGATCCGCCTGGCGGCCTTCCCCTCAGCGGCAGCCACCCTGGTACCGGCAGCCCTGGGCCGGCTGGCCGCCGAGGCCCCGGGCCTGGACGTCTGGCTCACCGAACTCGAACCCCCCGAAGCGCTCGCCGCTGTGCTGGCCGGCGACATCGACGTGGCCGTGATCTTCCAGTACCCGGGCACCGACAGCCCCGACCGGCACCCCGACCTCGTCTTCCATCTCCTCGGCGACGATCCGGTGTTTGCCGTCCTCCCCAGCCAGCATCCGCACCAGCTCCCCGGCGGCTCCCGCGGACCGCTCAACCTGGCCAGCCTCGCCAGCGAACGCTGGATCGCCGGCTGCCCGCGCTGCCGCACCCACCTCCAGGCGCTGGCCCGCTCCGCCGGTTTCCAGCCCGACGTGCGCCACACCACCGACGACTACGTCGTCGTGCAAAAACTGGTCGCCGCCGGCCTCGCCGTCGCCCTGCTGCCGGGCCTTGCCCTGACCGCCGCCCCGAACGACCACGTCAAAACCGTGCCGATCGACGGCAGCCCGGCCCGCCAGATCAGCCTCACCCACCACAAAGAGGCAGCGCCGGTCCCCGCCGTCAAGACAGCCGTCCACGCCCTGACCGCAGCCCACCAGGCATAACCAGAACGCCACAGCCAGCAGGCATGGCCGCGAGCGTCCGCACGCCATTAGCCTCGACCAGCCTCCTGGCGTCGATGAGGCGCAGGCCCGTCAGTTCCCGGACACGGCGCAGGGTGTATACGCACCTTCCGCGCGCCAGCAGGTCATCGACTTCGGCTCTGCCCTGCTCGTCCAGGAGTTGAGCCGTTGGTCCGGGAACTAGGTGGCAAGCGGAAACGCGTCCGGCGCACAGTCTGCGACCTGGACACCGAGGTGCTGTTCTTCGGCCTGCAGGAGGGTGAACGCGGCGTATGGCCTCTCGGCCACCTCAGCGTCGGAGATTCAGCAGCCGAGCTGGCCATCCCAGACAGCGCGGGGGTAGCGGATGGCTGTCCAGGCGTCTTCAGCCAATGGCGGCGATCGCAGCGCGGATCTTCGGGTCCATGCGCACCGTGACCGATTTGCCAGGAGAATCGTGCTCAGGTATTCAGCAGCCGAATCAGCTCAGTGTATATATCTTGCAATACGGGTGGTACAAAACTTATCGAGTCATCAATGCCCGACGTTAGTTTTTCTGAGTTGTCTCCGATGAGTACGCAGGGTATATCCAATCTCCTGGCCGCCACCGCATCGGTCTCGACAGTATCGCCGACAAACACAGCTTCGTAAGGGGTAACCCGAGTTGAGCGAAGCGCCTTCTCCAGAATCTCGGGATCCGGTTTGGCCACTCCTACTTCAGAACTTAGTACTATGGTGTCGAAGAACTCGCGCAGGCCGACGCGGTCTATATCGTAATTGGTAAAGATAGCTTCCGTATTGGATACCACGGCCAAGCGAAAATGCTTCGCCCGCAGCCTGGTCAGAAGCGGGATAGTGTACTGGCGCAGCTCCAGGGACCGCGTGGACAACTTCCTGAACTCATTAGCAAAAAACCGTACTTGCTCCTCTCTCACTTCCTTACCGAGAAGCTTATGAAGAGCACTCGACAAAGCAAACCCTTCTCCGTGTTTTTGCACCTCATCTTCCACGAGTCGAACATAATCTCGGTGAAGCTGATCCGGCGATACGCCATAGCCCAGATTGGCTAGCAGCCAATCGGCGAGTCTCTGCCAGAGAACTACGTCTTCCTCATCGGTCTTGATGTCGACCAACGTACCGTAGAGGTCAAAGAGTACAGCTCTTCTCATGAGCCTTACCTAATCGAGTCGCTCGCGCGGAATAGGGAGACCAGCCATAGTACGGGCTATAAGAGAAAACTCAGTATTTTTTTCCTCAAAATAGTCTATCAGCGAGTTGCTGTCCGAACTGCGTGCCTGCTTCTCGACCTCGCCATCTACCTCGAACATCCAGTCGTGAAGCTGGATGCCAATGTCCGCATAGGCTTGGTATCGCTTGCCCGGTTCAAGGGTGTAATTTATACCGGTCAAAACCGTGAGAGCTATTGCTGCGGCGCCGGTGATCACATGCTGAAACGGAAAATCAGACGTAGCCAAGATGGTTAACACCAACGACATCAGCGGAATAAGAATGTGCAAGGCGGCGGCCATCCGCTTATAACGCACCGTCCTCCGCACTGCGCTCTTGACGTGAAAAGCGTGACGTTCTTTGAGATGATTATAGATGCTACGCCAGTCTCGCTGATCCGGTCCTGGCAACTCTGACTCGATCTCCATATACCCCTCCCTGGAGCCGACCCTCCCGCCGCTCCATTAAATACCAGTCAGAATCTGGTAATCAATGGAACCGTGGCCTGGAGATACGGGCGAGTTTCTTATGAGGATCGAGGCAGCATCGATATCTTCGCTCGCGCCACCCGGTCAGACGGCGGACGTGCCCCAGAGGCGCAGCGAGGCCAGCCGGGCGCCCGCCGCGAGGTCCTCCAGCTTCGCCCAGACGATCTCGGGGTGGCCGACCCGGCCGCCCAGGCCGCAGTCAGTCCCGGCAATCACGTTCTCCCGTCCCACCAGCTCCGCGTAGCGGGTCAGCCGCTGGGCGACGAGCTCGGGGTGCTCGATGATGTCGGTGGAGTGCCCGACGACGCCCGGCATCAGCGACGCCCCGTCCGGCAGCTTCACGTCCCGGAACACCGTCCACTCGTGCTCGTGCCGTGGGTTGGCCGCCTCGATCGAGTAGCAGCCGGCCGGGACCGACAGCACCAGGTCGACAATGTCGCGCAGCGGGATGTCGTCCCTGTGCGGGCCGTGAAAGCTGCCCCAGCAGACGTGCAGCCGGACCTGCTCGGCGGGGATACCGCGCAGGGCATGGTTGAGCGCCTCGACCCGCAGCGCCGCGTGCCGGCGGTACTCGGGCACGGTCATGTCAGGGAACATCTGCCATCCGTCGGGCAGGTCGGGGTCGTCGACCTGCAGCAGAAGACCAGCGTCCGTGACTGCCTGGTACTCCTCGTGCAGCACGTCGGCGATCGCGAGCAGGAACGACTCAGTGTCGGGGTAGTGCTCGTTGCTCAGCCAGTGCTCGACGGTACCCGGCGTGATCGCTGGCAGGAACGTCTCGACGTCGCGGCCCTCCGCCGCCGCGCTGAGCCTGGCGATGTCGGCTGCCACGGCGGCCTGGCCGGTGTAGCGCAGGGGGGCCGTGCAGGCGTAGGTCAACGCCGACGACGCGTCCTGCTGCCACGCGGCGGCCGGCGCCGCGCCGAACCCGCCCAGCCCCGCGGCGTAGAACCCGGGGAAGTCCCGGCGGTCGCGCCCGGTCACGCCAGCGTTCGCCGGCTGCAGGCCCGGCTTCCCCTGCCGCTGCTCGAACCCGGACATCCGATCCCGGATGTACCCGGTGAACAGGCCGCGCTTGGAGATCTCGCCGTCGTTGACCACGTCTAGGCCAGCCGCAGCCTGCTGCGCCACGACCTCGGCGACCGCGCCCGGCAGCGCGGCGGTGAACGCCTCCTCCTCCGCGGGCCCGCCATCGAAGAGCCGCTGCAGGCCCTCGGGGCGCGGCAGCGCCCCCGCGTGGGACGCCAGGATCCACTCGCTGCTCCGCCGCATCCGCTGGCTCCGTCCCCGCCGGGCGACCGCCCGGCCCACCCGGCCCACGTTACCGAGTCCCGGCGCCCCAAGCCCGTGCGTCACACGGGTACCAGGGCAGAGCAGCCATCGCCAGCCCTGAAGCGGGCTTTACTTCAAGGTCGGGAGCTTTCCGCCCGCCGCGTCGAACTTGGCGCTCTTTGGCCATAGGGCAACGAGTCCGGACGTCCCTTTCGCCCACGCCGCGATCTCGTCACTCTTACGCGCCCGTTCCCAGTCCGCTTCACTTGCCCAGACTTCGACGACATAGACAACGTCGTCTTCCGTCGTCGACTTGCCAGCGATCATCAGATCGCACGCTGGGTTGTCGCGTTGCATCTCGGCCGCCTCGATGAACATCTGAACGAGCGCGTCTGCGCGCCCCTTCTTCGCCACCAGCCGCGTATGCTGTCCAAACCGGCCCATACCATCAAGCCTAGGTGCTGGGCCTGCGGGCCGCTACTGATCTTGTGAACGCGGATGCGGGCCTCGGCTCAGCCACAGCCCATGCCGCGACCACGCTCGCGGGCAAATCACCTGCGGACAGTGGCTATCGCACGGCCCGAGGTCGGCGAAGTTCAGCAAGGTTCTGACCGTTGGTGCCGAACCAGGCAACCCAGGCGGTGCCGTTGATCGCCGCCACCGCCGTCGTGCACGATGTCCTTAACCCCGTGTACGGCGCGCTGCAGGCGCTGACAGGCGCATTCGCCGTTAGCGCTGTCGCGTTCGCATCTGGCAGATGGTAGGACGGCCTATGGATGTCGAAGTGCAGGCGTGGAGGCCGGAAGAAGCGGTGACGAGCAGGCTCGGAGGCCGGGCGAGTCACCGGGTCGGCACCGTTGAACAGCAAAGGTTTCCCATCGAGACCGGTGTGTCTGGCTACAACTTGAGCTTCTCGCGCGACACCGTCAGCGACGGCTTCTTTTCTCCGCGCCACTGTCACTGCTGGGACCAGCTGCGCTTCGTTCTCGACGGATCGCTCAATATCGGCAGAGCGGATCTGGAGCCAGGCGACTGCGGATACTTCCCCGAGGCAGTCGCCTACGGGCCGCAGGAGCAGGCCGGTGAGGCGACGGTACTGGTGCTGCAGTTCACCGGCGCGGGCGGGCTCTACTACCCGTCTTGGGCCGAACTCGAAGCCACGGCCCGAAAGCTGCGCTCCGCTGGGGGAATCTTCGAGGGTGGCAGGTACAAGGGCACCACGCTGGACGGCGGTCGCATCGACCAGGACGGCTACGAGGCCATATGGGAAGCGCAGCAAGGCCATAAGCTCGCATATGCCCAGCCCCGCTACTCCGACGTAGTGATCATGAAGTCCTCTCACTACAAGTGGCTCCCCGATCCCCGCCGCCGCGGCGTCGAGGTCAAGACACTCGGGACCTTCACCAAGTATCAGACCACCGTCGCGCTGCTGCGGCTGGTGCCAGGATCACGGCTCGACGGCGAGGATCTCGCCGCGCCGCAGCTTCGTTACGTGCTCACGGGCACCGTCCAATACGGCGGGCAGGCGTATCCGGCGGGCAGTTGCTTCTGGGTGCCAGCCGGAGCCCCTTCACTCCCGCTGGACAGCACCGTGGGTGCCGAGCTGTACGCCGTTACAATTCCTCGCTACGCCGGAAAGTGATCGCGCATTCCGCGCGAACCCGCGTCACGGCCCTGCTGATTCACCGGCAAGCCCGGGGTGGCCATTCGTGGCTGCTCGCGTCATGGCCGGCCACCCCGCGGCGTTCAGCTGCAAGCTACGGCAGATGCCATTGCTGGTTGGTGCCGCCGTTGCAGGTGTACAGGATCAGCTGTGTCCCGTTGGTGGTATTGGAGGCCGGGTCGTCAAGGCATTTACCGGATGCAGGGTTGACCAGTTGCCCGTTCACCGCCTCCCATTGCTGGTTGGCACCCCCGTTGCACGTCCACCACTCGATCAGGGTGCCGTTCGAATAGTTCGCTCCGGTGATGTCCATGCAGCCGCCGTCGATCTGCAGCGTGCCGTTGCTGGCCACGGTCCAGTTCTGGGCGGCGGCGTTACCGTCGCAGTCCCATACCTGGACCTTGTTTCCGCCGGTAGCCGCACCGTTGTTGTTGTCGACGCACTTGGCGCTGTTGAGGCCGGAGGTGATCGGCCCGGTCGTCCCGCCACCGCCGCCCGAGTAGGGCGCGTAACCGGCGGCGACGATGCTGGCCTGGACCGCGCTCTCGGTCGCGGCCGACGGATAGCCAGAGGTCATCACACCCTCGTAGAAGGTGCCGGCCGAACTCTTGCTGTTGTCGCCGCCGATGCCCAGGATGATCGCTCCCTCCTTGTGCATGGGGTTGTAACCAGCGGGCCGGGGGCCGCTGAAGAACGTGGACAGCCCGCCGGACTGGGCGTTGCCCCCCAGGATGGCCCACTGGTTGGATTCACCTTCGATCATCGCGGTGGTGTAGTGGTAGTCGATGGTCGGGTCACCCGCGTTGTACCCTGCGTTCTGCCCGGAGTAGAGGCCATTTTCCATGTCGGCCATGATCCACGGGCCGTTGCCGGGACCGTAGCCCCAGACCTTGATGTTGCCGAAGTAGATGGCTTCCATGTGGCCGGCGCCGTTGTCGTCGTTGTTGGTCTCGGCATTGCCGTAGTCGAAGCAGCAGCCGGCGTTGTAGTTAGTGCCATCGAAGATCGCGTACTCGCCCTCCGCCTGGTCGCCGGTTGCGATGTTCCTGGTGCTGTCATCGCGGTACCCGGTGCCGGGCGCCACGTAGACGCCGTACGCCTTGTTGCCGCCGACCATCACCGGCGCGGCGGTCGCGTTCGCGAGATTGTCGGGGCCGCCGGCCGCCCCGCCCCCAGGCGCCTGGGTGAGGTTGTTGCCGTTGCCGGACTGGTCGTAGATCTCAGTGATGACGCAGGTCGTATTCGCGCAGAACGAGTCCTGGGTGGCGGCGTTGGCGACCCCGCCAGCACTCAGCGGGTAGATGCTGGTGGTGGAGTTGTCCGACGCGCGCCGGACCTGGTACAGCGGGCCGTCATACGACGCGTACAGGGCGCGCGTGGTGCTGTGCGCGGCCACGCACGGCGTGCCCGCTGCGGCGTAGATGTCACACGGCCCCTGCGTGGCCGCCGCAGCCGGGGTGGCACCACCCTCGACGAGGCCGCTGGCGGCGAGCGTGAGTGCCGTACCCAGAAGGAATAACGCCTGCATCAGGGACCGAGGTGGTAACCGGACGGTCATGTGCCTACCTGCCTTTCCTTTCCCTTATCCGGGGCTCCATTGCTGGCTGGATTGACCGCTGCGGGCCGGACTGCTGCGCCCTTTGATCAGGAACCAGGAAGTAGTTGAGTTGACGCCGATTGTGAGCGATAACAATAAGCCGGTCAATAGGCAGGCTCTTCCTGGCCGAGTTTTCCCTGGAACGTCAGGGCCCTGCTCGCAGACCTCGGCCGCAAAGCGCGGTGGCCGGGCGAAATTTTCACCGGGCGTCGGGCCACCGCCCGGAACCGGGAACGGGAGACAGCACAAGCAGACCCCTGGTCGGGACCTGGCCGCGTTCGGCGGGCGCGGCCACGCGCAGTGGCGTGCCGGAGCGCGCGACCGGTCCGCTCGCCCAGCTCGCTGAGATTGCGCATGCCGCCGGCACGGACTGGGCGCTCGGGACCCATGCGCGCGCGGCGGCGATGCTGGCCGAGAGAGGCACAGCCGAGCGGCTCTACCGGGAGGCGATCGAACGGCTGTCGCACATCAAAACCCGCGCGACGCTGGCCCGAGCGCGCCTGCTATACGGCGAATGGCTGCGGCGCGAGAACCGTCGCGTCGACGCTCGCGAGCAGCTGCGAGTCGCTTACGCGATGCTATCGGACATGGGCATGGAGGCGTTCGCCGAACGCGCCCGCCGCGAGCTGCTGGCCACCCGCGAGACAGTGCGGAAGCGCAGCGTCGAGACGCTCGACGAGCTGACCCCGCAGGAGGTGCAGGTCGCGCGCCTGGCTGCCGGCGGTCAGACGAACCCGGAGATCGGCGCCCAGCTGTTCCTCAGTCCGCGCACGGTGGAGTGGCACCTGAGCAAGGTTTTCGGAAAGCTCGGGGTCAGCTCCCGCAGGGAGCTCCGCGCGGCGCTGTCCGACGTCGGCGCAGCGGTAGTCAGCCTCTAGCAGCCACTGGGGCCTCTGGTTAGCCGTTGACCTGCGCTCCCGGTAACCGCGGCAGGGCGTTCGCGACTTGGTCAGAGCAGAGTGCAGGTAAACCGCGTGCGGCATCACGGTGGCGCCGAGTATCCCGGCCGCGAGGTAAAGCGAACCGGTGCCGTCCACGGCAGGCAGCAGGCCGTGCAGCGAGGCAGGCGCCGACGGGCCGATCCTGAGCGTCTCGTACAGGAAGCCGGCGACGACGAGGCCGAGCAGCGCAGCGATCGCTAGCTCGAACGGCCGGTAGCCCCGGGCTTGCAGCGCCAGGATGCCGAAGGTGATGACGCAGGTGATCAGCCCAGCGGGCAGCAGCGCGATGCCGAACAGCAGGTTCAGGCCGAGCGCGGCGCCCACGAACTCGGCGACGTCGGTGGCCATCGCCATCGCCTCGGCCTGCAGCCACATGCCGCAGGTGACTGGTCGCGGGAACCGCTCACGGATGTTCTCAGGAAGACTCAGGCTGGTGACGATGCCCAGCTTCGCCGACAGGTACTGAACCAGCATGGCCATGAGGTTCGCGACCAGCACTACCCAGAGCAGCAGATAGCCGTACCGCGCCCCGCTCTGGATGTTGGTGGCGAAGTTGCCCGGGTCCACGTAGGCGATGGACGCAACGAACGCCGGGCCCAGCATCCCGGCAGCTGCCCTGATCCGGCCGCTGGTCACCGGCAGGGGGGCAACCGCCGGCACGGATGCGGCGCTGCGGGTGGCGGTGGCTGTCATCCGGGCTGCTCCTCTCGTTCGCGGGCGTGGATGGGACAGCGGGCGCTGGCTGATGCCGGCCCCTGGCCGCGCGACAGGTCCGGCGGCTCCCAGGGTGCGCAGGCAGACATGAGCCAGGAATGAGAGCGGCGCTCATGTTCATCTCATCTGGCCCGCGCAGGATCAGTGCCGCGCGCCGCCAGGCAGGCGCGGCGGCAAAGACAACCGACAGCCATCAGAAACGAAAGGAACGACAGTCATGGCGCAGTCGAATCGAACCGACCTTCCGGAACCGGTCCGCGATGGGCTGGGCGCGACCATCATGGGGCCGCGCAACGTGGAACTGGAGCGTCAGAACCCCAACCTGCTCCGCTCCCCGTATACGGATGCGGGCACCATCCCGAATCTCAAGTTCTCGTTCTCCGACGCGCGCAACCGGCTGCTGACCGGAGGCTGGTCGCGCGAGGTCACCGCGCGCGAACTGCCCATCTCCACCACGCTGGCCGGCGTGAACATGCGGCTCAAGCCGGGCGCCATCCGCGAGCTGCACTGGCACAAGGAAGCCGAGTGGGCCTACATGCTCGCCGGACATGCCCGCATCACCGCCATCGACGCGGACGGGCACAATTTCGTCGACGATCTCGGGGTTGGAGATCTGTGGAACTTCCGGGCGGGCCTGCCACACTCGATCCAGGCGCTGGCCGACGGCTGCGAGTTCCTTCTCGTCTTCGACGACGGCATGTTCTCGGAGAATGAGACATTCCTGCTCACCGACTGGTTCGACCACACGCCCATGGAGGTCCTGGCGAAGAACCTCGGTGTCAGCGAGTCCGCTCTTTCAGCGATCCCGAGAGATCCTGACCACGAGCGGTACATCTTCGCTGGCGAGGTGCCGCCTCCGCTCGCGCGGGATGTGGTACGGGCCCCGGCCGGCCCGGGGCCGATGAGCATGACCTACCAGCTGCTGGAGCAGGACCCGGTGGAGGTCCCCGGCGGTAGGGTCCGCCTTATTCCCACGTCGGCCGCGGCCGTCTCGCACAGACGCGACCCGGCCCTCAGAGCACGGGCAGGCAAAGTCTCGGCTCTCTGTTCGTGCAGGTACTGATGCATCTGAGCGGCCGCGCTGGGCCGGGTTCAGGTGGCGAACGCTGGAGCGTAGTCGCGTGCGAACTGCTCGATGTTGCGTGGCGACGTGCCGGTGATCTCGGCGGTCACTGACGATACCGCTGCTGCCTCGCCACGCCGGTAGTGCGCGTAGTCCTCGAGGAGGCCGTCCACCTGCCAGGGCGGGAGCAGTTGCCGGATGCTGTCAGCGAATGCTTCCGGCGGTACGTCAATGAATCTGACGGTCCGGCCGAGGGCGGCGGTCAGCGCCGCCGCCATATGCGAATGCGTGATGGCTCCGGGCCCGGTCAGGGTGTATGTGGCACCATCGTGGCCTGCCTCGGTGAGCGCGACCGCAGCTACCGCCGCGATGTCACGTACATCCACCGCACTAACTGCGGCGTCGCCGATCGGAGCAAAGAACTTGCCCTCCGTGGATATTGACCCGGCGAACGTGAGCAGCCCCTGGAAATAGAGGTTCGGGCGCAGGAACGTGTATCCGATGCCGAGATCGCGGACGTGCTGTTCGACGGCGGCGTGATACCGCAGGAACCGGACTGGTGAGTGCTCCTCGGAGCCGAGTTGCGAAAGCACGACCAGATGGCGGATGCCGGCTTTGGCGGCCAGACTGGCAAAACGCTTCTGCTGCTCCTCCGCCTGCTCAGCGGACGGCGTGACGAGATATGCCCTTTCGGCACCGTCGAGCGCCGCCGCGACAGCCGCCGTTTTATCGAAGTCGGCGACGACGACATCAACTCCAGCCCGCAGTTTGCCGCGGTCAGCCTCCGTGCGCACCATGGCCCGCACCGGCGCCCCACGCTCGACCAGTGCATCCACGATGGCCCGCCCCGTGTTCCCGGTCGCGCCGGTGACCAGGATCGTGCCCGCTTGCTGTTTCATGATTTTTCTGTCCTCTTCGTAGTCGTCCAGGCGGCGTGCTCGGTACGTCGTCCGCGGCAGGAGGGGTCCCCATGTCCGCCGCATCTCAACCCGAACCCCTGACAATGCGTGAGCGCTACCGGGCGCAGTGTGATCCTGACATCCCGTGGGTAAGTGGCCGTCGATGAGCCACAGCCTGGCCCTCGTAGTTAGCGTCAGGTCAGCGACTAGTGCACGGCGGGCGCTCCCGCGAAAACGGAAGTACCTGGCCGCGGGGGGAACATAAATGACGGCGACAGCTGAGCGCGCGACCGCTAAGTCCGGGCATATGGGACCGGACACTGAGAGGTTGACCATGACCGTGGGCGACTTCCTGCTCCGGCGCCTCCGGGAGGCCGGAATTGGGCATGCGTTCGGGGTGCCAGGTGACTACAACCTTGAGCTGCTGCAGCAAATGGAGGACTCTGGAACGCTGGGTTGGATAGGGGCGTGTAACGAGCTGAATGCCTCCTACGCCGCGGACGGCTACGCGCGGCTGAACGGCATGGCCGCGCTGATCGTGACGAACGCCGTGGGCGCGCTCAGCGCGATCAACGGGGTGGCCGGCTCCTACGCCGAGCACGTCCCAGTGATCTGCGTCTGCGGGTCGATACCGTACAAGTCGATGGAGCGCGGCCTGGGGATGCACCACACGATGGCCGACGGGACCTGGGACCGGTTCATCAACGCCTACGCGCAGGTGACCGCCGCCCAGGCCCGGCTGACCCCGGACAACGCGGTGACCGAGATCGACCGGCTGATCACCACGGCCTGGCACGACAAGCTCCCGGTCTATATGGAGGTGCCCTCGGACATCGGTTACCTCGACATCGAGGTCCCAGCGGCCCCGCTGATGCTCGCCGAGCCGCCGAGCGACCCCGAACGGCTGAAGTCGTGCGCCGCGGCCATCGCCAGCCGTCTGTCGGACGCAAAATCACCGGCGATCCTGGTGGACCTGGACGCCGACAGGTTCGGCGCGGCAGGCGAGATCATGAGGCTGGCCGAGAAGACGCAGCTGCCGGTAGCGGTGGCGCCCACGGCCAAAGCAGTGATCGACGAGACGTTCCCGCATTACGTTGGCCTCTACAACGGCAAGGCCAGCCAGCCGCAGGTAGTAGAAGCCGTCGAGAACAGCGACTGCCTGCTGTCGATCGGCTACCGGCCAATCGACCTGACCACGGGCGACTTCACCGGCTCGCTGCCCGCCGACACGATTCACCTCCGCGGGCACTCCGTGGACCTGGGCGAAGACAACTATCAGGCGGTGACACTGACCGAGGTCCTGCATAGTGTTACTGACGCGGTCCCGCAGGTCACCAACCGCGGTGCGCGCCACTTCGCGGCAGCAGCGGCAGATAATCATGCCGACGGCTCGGCCAAGCTGACTCAGGCTGCCTACTGGCAGGCCATCCAGGGCTACATCCGGTCCGGGGACGTGCTCATCGCCGAAGACGGCACGTCATACGCTTCCGCTGGGCTGCAGCTGCCGCCGAACTGCAGCTTCGTCTCGCAGGTTATCTGGGGGTCGATCGGCTACAGCGTCGGATCGCTGCTCGGCACCCTGACCGCGGCGCCGGACCGCCGCCACCTGCTGTTCGTGGGCGACGGGTCGTTCCAGCTGACCGCGCAAGAGGTGTCGACCATGCTGCGGCACGACTACAAGCCCGTGATCTTCCTGATCAACAACGGCGGATACACCATCGAGCGCTGCTGGCTGGGCAAGACCTCGCGCTTTAACGACGTCGCGAACTGGAACTACGCCGATCTGCCGAAGATGTTCCAGCGGGGCACTAAGGCGCGATCGTTCGTGGTGAAGACCCTGGCCGACCTGGAGAAAGCGCTCAGCGCGCCCAACGACAGCCTGATCTTCATCGAATCGGTCATGGATCCCTTCGACGCTCCTACCGCGGTCATCAACAGCGGCAACAACGGAGCCGACATCGACTACGGGCCTCGCGGCCCCCAGCACCGCGGCAACATGCTGATCCGCCCAGCCACGTGACGTAACGAGAAACCACTGCACGGCCCCTCACATGCGCCAACGTGAGGGGCCGTGGTGCCCGTGCGGGCAGATAGGTTGAGTGCATGGATGAGAACCGTGCCCGGCGCGTCGCCGACGCCCTGCGAGATCGCGGCGTTGACGCGCACCTGGAAAATGCCGGGATTGATATTTACGGCGTCCGTGTCGTGCTCGGCGGCGGCCGTGAGGCGATCTGGGGTAACGAAGGCACATCGACGCTGGAGGCCGAGGTACTCCTCGACGGGGATCTCGTCGGCTTCATACCGGCGATTCCTGGCTCTGAGACATTCGACGAGGCGCAGGTTACGGACGCCATCGCGCGAGCCGACTATACAGAGCCGGTCGGCCGGGAACTCCCAGAGGCGCCGCCGCCTGCCGCCCCGCTGACGCGAGAGGGCGGCCTGTTCCGGCGCTTCCTGGGCGGCTTCCGGGAAGATTCGCAGTAACGGAGGCATTCCTCGGGTAATCGCTGGGCTGTGACTCTCCGTTACCGCGCCGCGGGTTTCATGGCATGATCATCCGACCCGGGTGAGATAACTGGCGAGGAGCACTCAGCCTGTGCCGCACCGCCTGTGCTTTGTGCGTCTGCAGGCGGGGTAAGCCAGCAGTCGAGGTCGTCCAGGACCGCTTCGATGGCTGGCTGCAGCTCGTCGGCGATCTGGTTCTGGTTTTGGCCCTCGCGGGTGCGGCGTCCGGCCTCGGCGATGATGATCTGGAACACCCCGGCGAGCGCGATCCCCCTCAGTCTTGCGATCTGCGGGGTGACTGCCTCCGTCTCAGCGATGGCGGTGGCGATGGCGCTGGCCTGGCGGTCTGACATCTCCAGGGCGAGCCGGTGGACGGTCGGGCTGATGGCGGCCAGGAAGCCGAGCTCACCGCGCCACTGTTCGGCGGGTATGCGGCGGATTCCCTCCACGGTATCGAGCACAAATTCGCGGATGGCTGCGGCCGGGGTGGTCCCGGCTGCTCGCCCCCGGATCAGCCGGCCCAGCTCATCCTGGACCAGCTGATCGCGATCAGTGACCAGCTGTTCCTTAGTCTGAAAGTAGTTGTAGACGGTCTGCTCGGAGACCTCGGCCTCGCGCGCCACGTCGCTTACCGCGACCTGCTCAAACCCCCGCTCGGCGAACAGCCGGGCGGCCGCGTCGGCGATGACCTGGCGCGTACGGGCCTTCTTGCGTTCACGCAGGCCGGGGTTGGTCACGGGGTTCAGCATAGCAGATCTTGACTGAACTCGAAATTTAGAGTGGACTCAATCTATTAGGACAACCGCGGCGGCAGGCCCAAGCGCTGCGCCGCCGGCCACCAAGAAAGGGAACTCTCATGACAACCAGCACCCACGGCACCAGCCGGACCGCGCACCTGCTCACGCTCATGAAAAAGGGGGACGACGCGTTCAACGCCCGCGACTTCGCCACGGTCGACACAGTCCACCACCCCGACATGGTCGCCTACATCCCCGGGCTCGCGGAACCG
The DNA here is from genome assembly GCA_963815375.1 of uncultured Actinomycetota bacterium. GTDB lineage: Bacteria > Actinomycetota > Actinomycetes > Streptosporangiales > Streptosporangiaceae > JASHPR01. The sequence continues at coordinate 667,930 of CAWFGX010000004.1, forward strand.
GTCTATGGAAAGGAAGCGCACGCCGCGGCGATGCAGCAGATGCTGCAGATCTTCCCCGATATGCGCGTGTACAGCGACCCGTACCCGATCCAGTTCGGAAGCGGCGACTGGATCACCGTCGTCACCCATTCCACCGGAACCTTCACCAGGGAGATGACCCTGCCCGACGGCACCGTGATACCCCCTACAGGAAAGGCGTTCGACGTCGAGTTCGGCCAGACCACCAAGTGGGCTGGCAATCAGCTCATCGTCATCTCCGCCTTCTACGACTCCGCGCTGCAGCGAAGGCAGCTCGGCCTCGCCTAGCAGTACATGCCGGCGGCGTGGCTGGCTTGAGCACATCTGTCGCCTGGGCTGGTGTCGGCGGGCTCGGGCCGGGGATGATCGCGAACGCAAGTTTCTTCTCCGCGCGTAAGTAGTTCCTAATTTCAGCCCATAGCAAGGAGCTCCGAATGACGGCAAAAGCGGCCTTCTCGCCCGAGGAGTGGAAGGTGGTACTCGAGGGCCCGCCGAGCGCCGGCATGATCGTGGTCACAGCGGCGCGCGGTGGAATGATCCGCGAGTCAATCGCGATGTCGAAGGCTTACCTCGAAGCGCGCGCCCAGCATGGCGAGAGCGAGCTCCTCGACGAGATCGTCGCAGCCAAGCCCGAAGCCGACCACACGCGGTATCATTCTGCCGCAGAACTCAGGGATAACGGGCTGAAGCACCTGCGCGACGCGGTGGCACTCCTCCAGAGCAAGGCAACGGCCGGGGAACTCGACGATTACCGGCGCTTCATCCTCGCGCTGGCGAGCAAGGTCGCCACAGCGCACCAGGAGAAAGGGCTGAGCGTGAGCCCTGCCGAAGCCGAGGCCATCCACGAGATCACGGTGGCTCTCGAAACCAGCAGTTCCTAACCAGACCGCAGTGACTGACCGGCACCGCAACGGCTCGAATGCCCGAGCCGACGCCTGCGGCTGCGCGGCGGATGGCGCGGTTCTGGGTGGCCGCTACCGGGAAGGGGCAGCGAGTGCTTCGGGGTGGGCCTGGCGGTAGTGCTCGGTCAGCACCTCGCCGAGACGGCCGGGCCGGTAGGCGACGGTGCGGTGGCAGATCTGGCAGCGCGTGACCGGAAGATGGGTTACGGTCACCGGGAAGCGGCGGGCGCGGGAACTGGAATTACTCATCACCTCCATGATGCCAGCACCGCCACAGTGATCTAGCCATGTGTGAGACGGGACCCGTGCCAGGCGCTCACCACCGCCCGGGAAGCTGATATCGCTGCGACCGCTCGTCTGTCCCTGTTTAGCTGGTCTGGCATGAGTTCGCCGGGCGCGCTTGCGGCGCGTGGACGCGGATGAGGGAGGCGGCATGCCGATTCCGCGGGTAGTCGGCCGGTGGAACAAGGTCGGGCTGAACCGGGTCACCAGGCACATCGCTCCCTGGATGCCCGGCTTGGGTGTAGTCGTCCATCGTGGCCGGCGCTCGGGGCGGCTGTATCAGACTCCGGTCAATGTGTTCGCTGCCCACGACGGGTATGTCCTGGCCTTGACCTATGGTCCGGACACCGACTGGGTCAGGAACGTGCTGGCCGCGGGGGGATGTGAGCTGCGGACTCGCGGCCGGATCATCCGGCTGGTCTCACCTCTCCTGTTTCACGACGAGGCCAGGCGCGACATCCGGCCGCTGGAACGGCAGGTGCTGCGTGTCATCGGCGTGGCTGACTTCCTGTCCCTCGAGACCGCACGTGCGGACACGCCGGCCACCGGGCAGTCCTGAGCGCCCCAGTGGCCCACGTGGCCTCGCCGTGAATGGCGCAGGGAGCTGCTCGCCGCCGGCGAGCACGACGCCAGCGTGATCGGTACGAGCGAGCAACATCACGCAGACGCAGATTGAGTACCCGGACGATGGGTACGATCCGGCATCGACGTCGGCCTGCGCGGGGGTTGCAGCTGCGTCTTTTCGCGGCACCGCGACCTCACTGAGCCCACGGGACTTGGCGGGCAGGGGAACCGACCAGATGTTCCCTGGCATGGCGCGCCGGCTGAGATCGTTAGCGTCATCCCTGACGCAACCCCCAAGAAGGCGGCAATGAGCGCAACCGGGGACCGCCCAAGCGGCGAGCTTCGTGACGGCTACGCCGACATCGGCGACCAGCGATTGCATTATGTCGAGGCCGGCGACGGGCCGCTGATGGTCCTGCTGCACGGCTTCCCCGAGTTCTGGTACGGCTGGCGGCTGCAGATCCCGCCGCTCGCGGCGGCGGGATTCCGGGTCGTCGCACCCGACCTGCGCGGCTACAACCTGTCGTCGAAGCCAAACGGCGTCGCGGCCTACGACATCAACCAGCTGACCGACGACATCCGCGGTCTCGTCCACGAACGCGGTGCCCAGTCGGCGCTGCTGATCGGTCACGACTGGGGCGGAAGCGTCGCCTGGGCCACCGCGATGAACCATCCCGAAATCGTGGACCGGCTGGTCATCCTCAACGCGGCCCATCCGCGGAAGCTGGCGCAGGGACTGCACCACCCGGGGCAGCTCCGCAAGTCCTGGTACTTCTTCTTCTTTGACCTCCCGGAACTGCCCGAAACCCTCGTGCGCGCCGACAGCTGGCATTTCTTCCGGCACTTCCTGCGGGACGCCCGCCCGGCTTACACACCGGAGGAGATCGATCGGTACGTCGAGGCGTGGTCGCAGCCAGGCGCAGCAACCGCGATGATCAACTACTACCGGTCCTCGGTGCGAACCTCTCCCAAGCGCGCCGAAGCGCAGCTTCGCCCGATCTCGGCGCCCACCCTGGTCATCTGGGGGGAACGCGATCGCTACCTCGGCCCTGAACTAGCCGAGCCCGACCACGCTGACGTGCCCAACCTCGAACGCGTCGAGCGCCTGCCCGACGCCTCTCACTGGGTGCACCACGACGGGCATGAGCGCGTCACACAACTGCTCATCGACTTTTTCGCCCCCGCCCTGCCAGCCAAGAACTGACCAGGGATCGGGGCGCAACGCTCGGGTCTGTGGGCTAGGTGGCGATGCCGACGACCTGGCGGATGGTTTCGGGCTGGCCGAGGACGGCGAGCATGTAGTGGGCGACATCAGCACGGGGAACGGACCGGCCGCCGCGGACATTGCGTCCGTAGGCCGTGCGGTAGCGGCCGGTGAGCGGCTTGCTGGTGAGCTGGGGCGGGCGCAGGATGGTCCAGTCCAGGCCGGACTCGCGCAGCACGTCCTCCATCAGCGCCAGGTCGTCATAAACCTTGCCGAAGAGGATCTTGACGATCCGTTCACCGACGTGGCGCATGATGAACCCATCGCCGGGGTCATGGCGGGGCGGAGCCGGGCGGCCAGGCGAGGGCGTGGTGGCGACCGGGGAAGCGCTGATCGCCACGATCCGGCGCACCCCGGTCGCCTGCATTGCGCTCGTGATTGCGCGAGTGCCTGGGGCGGCGATCCCTGCGTCGGCGTTGTTGTGCGGGCCGACCGCGGACAGGACCGCGTCGGCCGCCGCGATCGCGGATTGCAGTACCTGTGGGTCCGCGTTGGCGAGGTCGGCGGTGACGATCCGCGCGGTCCGGCCAGCCCGGATCTCGGGGGAGAGCTTGGCGGGGTTGCGGACCACGGCGGTGACGTCGTGGTGGGCATTCAAGGCCTGGGCGAGGATTTGGCGGCCGACGCCGCCGGTCGCGGCGATGATGGTGAGCTTCATGGTGTCCTCCGTCTGATCGGTGGGCTGGCTAGCTGGGGCGGACTCCGGCGAGGTCGGCCTTGCGGATCCGGTTCGCGGCGCCCGTGATGATTAGCGCGGGACGCGATCAGGAACCCGCGGAGGAACCCGCCGGCCAGCGCACCGGTGAGCACATTTCGGGTCGGCAGCGCCTTGTCGTACTTCGGGTTGGCAGCACCCTCGTGCAATTCGTGGTGCCTTATCCAACCGTTGCATCTAGCCACTGTCTCTACTCGAAGACGGCCAGGCAAATGCGCTCTGTTCCGCCGCGTTCTCTCGCCTCCGCCCGCAGCCAGACCGCCCCGGCGGCGGAGCGGGCTGCGATGCGTGCCTTTCCGCGCTGCCGGTTACGTCATCTTCACGGCTATGCTCAGCGCCGCGGTGGCCCAGGTCAGCGGGCCGGGGCGCTTGATGCTGATGACCGCCAGCCGGTCGCTGAACCGGCCCGCCGCGGGAGCCAGGAGATGCTGCTGGCTGGCGTGGACGACCACCGCCACAAGAACGTCGTCGAGGCGTAGCTCATGGAGGAGTTTCACCGGGTGGACGCCGTCGAAGCGCGCGTCTGGCAGGAGGGCGAGCGCCTGCCAGTCGAAGTAGAACCGGGACTGCCGGAACGTAGCCCGGCTTGAGGTCGGCCGGGACAAGGTCGCGGCCGGATGCCCGGCTGGCCGCAACGGCCTCCGGGGCGGTGCACCGCCGGTTGGCCAGCATCACGTGCTCGAAGTAGTCCGGCGGCTCGCCCCAGGTGCTCGCCGCGGCGAGCTCGGCGGCCGGCGTACCGGTGACCGCGGCCGCGCAGCGCAGCGCGCCCTCCGCCACGATGCGCGCCGCTGCCGCCGGCGGCGTCCCGTGGCAGACCAGCTGCGCGCTGCACCCGCCGGGGTAGGCGTGCGTGCAGCACTGGACAGGGAACTCGGCCGGGTTCGGCCGCTGCTCCACTGTGGGCCACGCCCGCCAGTCCGTCAGCCCTGGGCCAGCCACAACCTCCACGCACCGCCCGTAACTGGTCTCATAGCCCAGGAAGTCGGCCACCGCCTGGCAGTCCAGCGCGGTCGGCCCCCCGGGCCGCAGCGCGTGCCGGTAGCGCCACACGCCGTCGGCTCCCCGGCGGGGGAACGGAAGCCCGCCCGACACCAGCTCCAGCACCGACCTCGTCACGGTCACCTAACCCAGCCCGCCAGGCGTGGCGTTCGCGCATCACAGCCATCCTGCTCCGCCTTGCCCAGCCCGCGCGCCCGCCGCCACATCGCGAGAGTTGCCAATCACTTCAGGGCCGGAGCCCGCGCAAGACGGACCTGGCGCGCCAGGCGAGGCTTACTCGACGCGCGTACCTGCTAGCCAGGGCGTCCGCTGTCCGAACGTCTGGCTTTCGGGACCCTAAAGTGGTGCGCATGCACGTTCCATGCCGAGACCTGACGCCCGAGGATATGGAACTCATCGATGGACGGTTGAGGCGGGCACCCAGCAGTTCGACCCGGCAATTTTCGAGGACCCAGAAGACAGCAGATAGATTTACTCCGCTCCCACATCGGCTACTCGTTGACTTGCCCTAGAACCGGTGCCCGACCAGGCTCGGTCCAGGCATTCGGCCCGTCGCTTGCACATCGCCTGCCCGCGCTGGTCGTGTGGCTCTCATGAAGCCGGTGACCTTTTGTCCTGCTCGATGAGCAGGTTGTTAGACCTCCAGGACAATCTCATAGATCGCAGCACTGGTGACCGGAGGTACCTCACCGGGCCGCTCGGCAATCATGGTGTTGAGGCACTCCTGAGCGTGGCCGGAACTGTCGCAAATGACCGACCCGATCCCCGTTTTCCCGTCCTGTGACCGCAGGAATCGGGCGCTCTGAAATCCTGGCATGGACTTCATCCTCGGAACTAGCGTCTCGTTCAGTAGCCGCAGCCCTTGCGCCGGGTCGCGGCCCTCGAGATTGACGTATGTGACCGCTGCGAACGTCATCGCTCCGTCCCCCCCTCGTTTCACGGAGTTCCAGCAATCCGAGGCTATGCCACCGTCTCATGGCCGGCTGCAACGGGGCGCGGCTCTCACGGTGTGCGATGAGCGGGCTGGCCGCAGACCTTGGTGCTCTGTACATCGAACTTCCGGGGCCACCGACTTAAGCCCGGGAACGGCGAAGTTGCGTGGGCCGGGGTACGCCTGGAGCGAAGCGGTGTGGACGCGAGCGTGAGCGGGCTGAACGATGGCGGTGTGACGGCGTTCAGGCTCAGCGAGGCCCGGCAGGATGAGGTGCGGGCGGCGGCCCGCCTAGCCGCGGGAATACCGCTAGCAGAGCTGACACCGGAGTCGTTTCCGCTGCCGACGGCAGGTGCCACGCTCCGGCGGCTGGCCCGAGAGGTGACCGACGGTGCCGGCTTCGCGCTCCTGCACGGCGTGCCTGTCGACGACGACCCGGACCTCATCTGCGCCGGCGTCGGCAGCTATGCCGGGAGGATCGTGCCGCAGGGCGCGGAGCACGTGCCCGTTCAGCACGTCAGGGATCAGGGAGCGGACCCGAAGGTGCCGACGACGCTCAGCTATCAGCACAGCGGAGCGCTCGGGTATCACGCGGACCCCGCCGACATTGTCGCGTTGCTGTGCATCCGGCCGGCGAAGTCCGGCGGGCTCAGCACCATTGTGCGGTCGATTCCGGTCCACGACGAGCTAGCGCGAGCCAGGCCGGACCTGACGCAGGTGCTGTACCAGCCGTGGTGGCGGGATATGCGCACCGGTGACGGGCCCGACAGCTTCCGCCAGAGCCCGGTGTACGCGCGTGACCATCGCGGCCGGCTGTCTGTGTCGTACGGTCCTGACTACATGCGCTCGGCGCAGCGCGGTGCCCATGTGCCGCCGCTCAGCCCGGCGCAGCTTGAGGCGATGGCCGTGCTCGACCAGATGAACAGCGACCCGCGTTTCTCGGTCACGATGGACCTGCGGCCGGGCGACATGCAGTTCCTGAACAACCACGTCATCTTGCACAGCCGCACCGAGTACGAGGATCACCGCGAGCCCGGACGCCGCCGCGACCTGATCCGCCTTTGGCTGGACGTCTGAACCGGCCGCACCGGGATCTCACCCGGCGGCAGTTGCACGTGCGCGGCGAGATCCTGCCGGGTGGCTTGGCCGATGGCGAGTTCCTTGGTGCCCGTCTCGCCGACTGGGCTGGACCTGAATCGCATCAGGCCCACCTTTGAGGTACTGCCTGAGATCGCGATGTCGCATCCCGTTGAGGTCGGAGTTCTGCTGACGAAAGTATGCCGTGGAACTCGCTCGGCCCGGGCGGCGCGGGGAATCCTGGCCGAACACGGCTATCTGGCGATGAGAACCGAGATCCCGCTGGCCGAGCACTTCGCCGCGGCGTTCGGCTCGGTGCCAGCCGTCCTCGGCGAGTACTGGGAACTCCTAGGAGAACTCAGGGAAATGAGCTCGTAAAGGATGTCAGATATCCGCTGCGGCCTCAGGTGGCCGGGGGAACCGTAACGGCGAGCACGGCCGTGGCTGCGGCGCTGCGGTCGCGGACTGGCCGACTGCGGCGCTCACCTGCGGCGATGGCAAATACGCCATGACTGGTGCGCCGCCCGTGCTGTCGGATGGCGGCGCCGCGTTCGGGGCGCTACCCCAGGACGTGTCAGGGCCGGTGCCGAGGTCGAAGGTGAGCGTCGCGCCCTGGCGTGTGGGCAGCGGGGGCGAGTCGGCCTGTAGGCCGGGTTGTGCCGGCCTCTCTTTGACCAGAGCAGGCGTACGGATCAGTATGTCCGAGCACTGATACCTGCGTAGACCAGGGCTGCGGCCACGTCCGACTGACAGGGACCCGGCAGAACAGGCATAATGGGCAGGAATTGGGCTTTTGCGCTCCAATGAGCCAGGCCTAAATGCAGAGAAGGAGCATCTATCCCGATGCCTAGCGATGATGTGACCTCAGCCGCTATTGCGATCTCACCGCCATCCCATCACTCGGGACCCGGCTATGTGACGCATCGAAATACCCGCGATCTCGAATTGGATGATCAGCTCAGGGAGGCTGCAGCACGGTGGCTTAATTTTGTTCCGTCCCAACACCGACACGACACAGCCGGATCTGGCAAAACTGCTCTGGAGGCGCTAGAGGAGCACGTCAGCAGTTGCCGCGAGCATCCCTTCCGGGCGCTCTGGGTAGCCCATCGCCACCTCCAAGATCCCTCGCCCGCTGTTCGGGTCGCCTCGCTCGTCCTGGCCTCCGAGGCGCTTTGGTGGCTAGGGCATTTCCAGGACGCGCAGGTCGCCGCCGAAGCGGCTGTCACTGCCGATTCAGAGTCTGCCCAGGCGCGCTGGCGGCTCGCGGTCGCGCTGTATCGGCTGGGTAGATTCGACGAGGTTCTGAGGCTCCTTGACATCCTTCTTGAATCTGAGAGCCAGTTCGCTCCCGCATGGGTACTCCGCGGCCAGGTCAAGGTATGGCTGGCACCAGAGGAACCTGAGGCAGCGCGGGCTGATTTCCAGGCTGCCGTCGGGCTGGAACCCGCTAAATGGGTCGTGCCGGCACGAATGGAAATCTCTGCATTCCGAGGATTGGTTGACGCAGAGATTGCGAGATTCGATTCTGAAATGGGAAGCTCAGGCGACGACCCGAACGTGGCCATCGAGTTGCTGCCATTCGAGTCTGTCGCGGTAGGCAGGGATCCCGACATCCGGTGGGAGTTGTCCAGCATTCCAGACACTGCGGTCGACAGCCCGCTTGCTGTACTAGGCGGAGATTTCGCTGTGGAGAAACGGGCTCAGGTCATCCCAGGTACGAGGTTCATACTGTATCAGCGGAATATCGAGAACCTCTGCGGGAATGATGCGCTTCTCAGCAATGAGATTCGCAAGTCGGTGGCCGAGATTTACAAGGAGGCCCTGCACGCTGATGAGCCCGTTGCGTACAAGGGTGCGCCTGAGTACCATGCCGAGGCTGAGGACGTCCCAGAGAACGAGGACGGATAGCTCAGCCTCATCTCCCGGCCGCCCCCCAATGTGGACGGTCATGCCCACTCCCCCGCGTCACAGGCTGGTAGCGCCAGGGTCAGGCACAGCGCTAGCCGAAGTGACCCCAGTGTGTGGCAATGATGAGAAGTACACCCGCTAGCGCCCGCGCGATACCTGCGACGATCGTTCGGGCGGTGCCAAACTTTAACGCCGGGATTTGTGCAGCCGCAAGCCAGAGCCCAGCGAACAGGATGAGCAGGAACCCGATTTCCGCGAGGCGCGCTCCTGTGTGCTCCGCCAGAGCGAGGTAGCGCATGTGTGTGGTTCCTCCTGCTCCGCCACGCCAATGTCGAGGGAGGGCGAAGCTCGTCGGAAGTCATTACTTGCACGTAGCAGCGAGGGGCTCGCCGACAGCGCGTGTGCCTCCTAGAGGCATGTCAACAGCGAGCGTAGGCGACCCGTTGGTCGTCGCTGCAGTATCCGGCGGGCGGGTGTGTGATGAATTCCAGCTTGTCCGTGGGCGGACCGCCGAAGTACGCACGGTATCCAGGCTCGAACCAGGCCTTGCTCTGCGTGGCGGTGAACTCGGAGTCTCTGGCGCCGGTCGGGTAGAGGGCAGCGGAGCCGGATAGACCAAACTCCGCTGCTGTTGCTGGAAGGCCGGGCACCTGGCCAAGGCCATCCACGTTCTTCAAACCCGCGAGACCACCAGATGAAAACGCTCACTGCCGGCGGGTTCAGATGTCCCGGTGGGTGACCTCCCGGATATCCATTGCCGCGGCCGCCCGGCGCCGGATGTCCTCAGGCATCCGCGCCTCGGCAAGCGTCTCATAATCCTGCAGCGACGGGCGCCACGCGGGATTGGTCATCCCCGTGTAGACAGCGATGCGGCCCCGCCGGGTCTGCGCGACGCCGTAATAGGCGCCCCTGGGACCGTAGTGCTCAGCGGTGCCCGTCGTGGCCGGATCTGGCTTGATCACCCACCGGCCCCAGAACGAGTCGATGACCCGGCGATACGAGTACAAGGCGCCGTCATCCACACCCACCTCGACCTCGATCAGCTCATACGGCTCATCGCTGCCCGGCTCCGTGCCCGCAGTGGCCGCCTCCACGTTCCTGCGGGCAACGTTAAACGACTCGCCCGTTTCCGCCACGCGGGCACGGATGCTGTCTGTCTTGTCACGATTGGTCACGGCTGGACTCTTCCCGGCGGCGCTGCCCGCGTCTGGCCGCCCGATCGGCCGCTGTGACTTACCCGGATCGCGCGTCGCCCCCAGGAGCGCTTGACCTCACTGCCATCCTCCAGCGCGGGCCAGCTGAACGGCACGGCACCGGCGGGCGCGTCCGCCAGCACCCAAAGCTAGCAGTGATCAGGCTTCCGCCCGGCACCTATTACTGCTGCCAGCATCGCCAGGCCTGCACCCGGGCGCAGACCAGCGTGTTCTGCCCAGGTAATGCCGTGCGGGGTGCAACTCCAGCACGATGATCGTGATCAGGAACGCGATCTTGCCGTCACTGAATGCCTCCTCAAGCCTCTGCTTGGACATGCTCCATCCGGGGCGGCTCGGTGACGGACTGCCGGAAGGCGACCGGGCAGGCGAGGTGGGGCACCGGAGTTTGAATGAGCGCCGGCCGTCGCGTCAGGGTTGGCCGGCCAGGCCCAGTGATAAAGGTCGCGGCGAGCACCGCGGCGCAGGCGAACGCTGCCGCGCAGATCCAGCTGATCTGGGCGAAGCTGAACCGGAACTGCACCGGGTGGGTGTAGACGGCACCGGTGAGGCCAGCGATGGGCGGCAGCGCGGCGATCCAGAGCAGGCCCGCGACCCGGGCGACGGCATTGTTCACCCCGGAGGCCAGACCGGCCAGGGAGTCGGGGGCGGAGTTCATGGCGCTGGCGGTCAGGGGTGGCAGCAGGGACGCCAGGCCAAAGCCGAACAGCAAGGCCACCGGCAATACGACGGTCCAGTAATCGGCGTGGGAGCCGACGCGCACGGCGAGCATGGACGCAACCGCGCACAGCAGGCATCCCGCGACTAGCGGCGGCCGGGGGCCGATCCGCTGAGCCAGCCGGCCGCTGGCTCCCGACAGCAGCAATGTCACGACCGTGACCGGCACCAGTGCCGAGCCCGCCACCACCGGGCTGTAGCCGGCAATGATCTCCAGGGCAGGGATGAAGACGAACGCGAAGCCGCCGAGGGCCCCGTTGACGACGAAGGTGACAGCGTTCGCGGCGCGGAACTGCGCCGGCCGGAAGATCCCCGGCGGGAGCATGGGATGGCTCCCGCGCCGTTCGGTGACGGCGAAGGTGGCCGAGGACCCAACGGCGAGCACTGCGGCAGCGGCGAACCCGGGCGACCTGACGCCCCCGCCAGGCAGAACGATGATCGCGTAGGTAGCCGAGGCCAGCGCGGCGACACCGGCCAGCGCTCCCAGCCAGTCGGCGCTCCCGGACGGCGAGCTGCCCCGGGATTCGGGGACGTGGCGCAGCGTCGTCCACGCGGTCACCGCGGCGACCGGGACATTTATCAGGAAGATCCACCGCCAGCTGCCGGCTTCCAGCAGCCACCCGCCCAGGAAGGGCGCGATGGCGGCGGACACCCCGCTGAATCCGGCCCATGTCCCGATCGCGCGCGTGCGGTCGCCGGGCTGGAAGGCCGCCTCGATGATCGCCAGGCTGGCCGGTGTCATCAGCGCGCCTCCGATACCCTGCACAGCTCGCGCGGCGATGAGCCATCCGATACCGGGCGCGGCCGCGCACAGCACCGACGCCAGGGTGAACCAGCCCAGCCCGGCCAGGAATACCCGCCGCCGCCCCCAGCGGTCGCTGAGCGAGCCGGCGAGCAGAATCAGCGAGGCCAGGGTCAGCGTGTAGCCCGTGACGGTCCATTGAAGGTCCTGGAAGCCGACATGCAGGTTCCGTCCGATCGCTGGCAGCGCGACGGCGACCACCGTGGAGTCGATCCCGGCCACCGACGACCCCAAGATCATCGCCGCGACCACCCACCGACCCTGCGCAGAGCGGTAGGCAAGCAGTTCGCGCGGCCCGGAGGACTCAGCCGGGCTCAGCTCGCCCGGCTGAGCCCCCGCATCTGCTGTCACTGGCCAGACCTCCATCCAGGTCAAGGCGGCATGTCACGGGCGGCTGGCCTGGCCGCCGCTGTGCCGACCACGCTAAGGGAGGGTGAGGATGATGCGCTCGTGGAGCACGGTCGGGCGCGGTCTGGGAGAGCGTGACGCCGAGGTCAGCCGCGGCATTGTCGTCGGCGTAGTCGGCACTGGCATTCGCCAGGCTGATGGTCACGCTTTATCCCCGGCGCGGCAAGATCGGCAGTGTGTCACGCGCCGGCGACGCTGACCACGTACACCGAGATGAGCGGCTACCCCGGCCGCGCCACAAGCTGGCAAAACGGACGCTGAAGGCTGAAGCTGGCGTCGCCGGGACAGCCGCCGCCACCGGCGCTCGCCCTCTGGAGGTCCCCAAGGGCACGGGCTCACCGACCGGCCTCCGGCGCCGGTGAGCCCGTGCCCTGCGTGGTGCGTCAGCTTTTGGCGTAGTTGCTGGCACCCCACCAGTCCACGACTATTACTGGCTCGTCACCGAGGACCCAGGCATCGTGGCCCGAAGGCAGCGCCGTCACCTGGCCAGGAACGGCGTCGAACTGGGTGCCGTCGGCCATCTCGATCCGCAGCGTTCCGGCCACGTGGTACTGGAAGTGCGGTGCCTCACACAGGTCGGTGCCGGCGAGCGGCTTGACGTCCTCGGACCACCGCCAGCCGGGCTGCAGGATCAGCCGCCCGATATCGCTGCCGCCGATGCGCAGCAGCTCCACCTGGCCGTTAGTGAACGTGCGGACTTCATCAGCGTTCGCGAAGTCCTTGTGCTCTGCTGTGGACATGATCTTTCTCCCTGGTTGTGGGGTCGGGCTGGTGGTGCCGGGCTCTGGGACGATTACTCGTCCCAGGCCTGGACGCCGGACTGGCGGGTGATCAGGCCGTCCTTCAGGTCAAGCACGGCGATGCAGAGGACCTGCGCCCCGCTCGGGTAACGGCAGGCCTGGACGAAGGCCGCGTTGTTCTCGCTGACCACCAGACGCCTGATCTTGTGCGTCATGTCCCGGCCGCACACGTCGGCGAAGTACTCGCCGATCGCCCTCCGGCCGCGGATGACCTTGGGGTCGCTGGGCTGGTCGTTACGGTCCACGACCTGCAGCTCGGCGTCCTCGGCATACAGGCCGACCAGTGTGGTGGCGTCGCGCTCCTCGATGCTGCGGCGCAGTGCCTCGGGATCGAACGACTGGCCGGTCCTGGCGATCTCGCTAGTGCTCATCTGGTGCCTCCCTGATCGTCGTGCTCTTGGAACTGTGAGCACGACGATTCCCTGACACCGTCAACGGACCGTCAAAGCCCAGGCAGGAGTACCTGACGCAGGTCAGGTACTGCCCTGACCAGGGGCATGCCGCCTACAATTGCGGCAGCCATGCTTGAGATCCGCGTGATCGGCGAGCTAGAGGTGCGGCTAGCCGGGAAGAAGGCAGCGCTCCCGGCCAGCAGACGGGTCAGGGCGCTGCTGGGCTGGCTCGCGGTGCACCCCGGCCGCCATCCCCGGTCCCGGCTGGCCGGGCAGTTCTGGCCGGACGTGCTCGACGCCAGCGCGAGGGCCAGCCTCCGGAGCGCCATCTGGGCCCTGCGCTCGGCGCTCGGGCCTGATTTCGGCTCGTACCTGGCCACCGACCGCGACACCGTCACCCTCGCAGCCGACGGTCTCTTGGTGGACCTGCAGGAAGTTAGGCGGCTCATCGCGCGAGGCCAGCCCAGGGCCGCGCTTGACCTGTGCCGTGGGGAGCTGCTGCAGGAACTCGACGATGACTGGGTAGTCCAGGCCCGTGAGGAACTCGGCCGCGATATCGCCGCCGCGCTCAGGGACCTCATGGAACAGGCCACCGCCGCGGGTGACCTGGCGGCCGCAGTGGACTGGGCGCGGCGGCGGGCGGCGTTGTGCCCGCTGGACGAGTCGGCCGGAGCTGACCTAATCGGCGCCTTGGTGCGGGCTGGCGATGCGTCAGCAGCGCTGGAGGCGTTGGAGAAGCTGCGCGAGCGGCTGGACAGCGAACTCGGGATCGTGGTGTCGGAGGAGACGGAGGCGCTGGTCAGCCAGCTTCGCCGCGCGGCCAGCCGACCCGCCCAGGCCGGCCCGCGCGTTCATCGCCGTTCCAGCGCCTCTGAGCACGCGGACAAGCCAGCAGCGGGAGGTCTCGTCGGGCGAGAACAGGACTTCGCCGATCTGGTCAAGGCCTGGCGGGCGGCGCGCAGTGGCTCCGGCGGAGCCGTACTGCTCGATGGCGAGGGTGGCATTGGCAAGACCCGGCTCGTCGAGGAACTGCAGGCCACGGCACGACGGGCCGCCCCCAACGTCCTGATAGCTGGAACCACAGCAGCCGGACCGGGCCGGGCATCGCCGTTTGCCATCTGGACCGACGCGCTCAGCGATCTCGTGAGCATGACCGGTCACCCGCCCGGGGCGCAGGCCTGGATCGGCGACCTGGCCAGAATCGTGCCGGCGCTGGCTCGGGCAAAGGTACATACCGGGCCGGCGACGCGAGCCAGCGCTGATCCTCAGCTCGATCGAGTCCAGCTGTGCGAGGCCGTCGTGCAGCTGGTGGCCTGGGTATCGCGGCAGGCTCCCCTGCTGCTGGCCCTGGAGGACCTGCACCTGGCGGACACAGCGAGCCTCGAGCTGATCGCCTACGTCGGACGGCGGCTCAGTCGCACGCCCGTGCTTCTCATCCTCACGCGCCGCAGGCTGCCATCGCGCCAGGACCTTGACGCCGTACTCGGAGCACTGCGCTCGCGCGGCGCGCTTCTCACGGAAGTCAACGTTCGGCCGCTCGCGGACGACGCAACACGGAGTCTCATCAAGGCCTCGGCCGACCTGCCGGCCGAGGCCGTCGAGCAGATAGTGAGGCTGGCAGCAGGTAACCCACTGCTCGCCGTCGAGACCGCCCGCGCCGCCGCTCGAGACGGCGCGGACCTCGCCACTGGGCTCAGTGGCGCGGCAAGGCTGGCGATCAGCCGCCTGTCGGGCCAGGCACGTGTGTTCGTCGAATTCCTCGCCGCCGCCGGACGTGACCTGGACCGTCCGGAGGTCGCCTCGCTCCCGCTCCAGAACCCAGCACGCGCGGCAGCCGAGGCCCTCGGGTCAGGCCTGCTGAGAGCCTGCGACGGGCAAACAGGATTCCGGCACGCCCTGCTGCGCGATGCCGTCTATCAGGAGATCCCCGACCCGATCAGGACACGCCTGCACCACGAGCTTGCCCAGTTGCTCCGTAAGCGGGGCCGGCCACCAGACTTCCGCGCTCAGGGCCCACGAGGCTCGCGCCGTGGCCTGCGCGCAGCGGAGATCGCGCGGCACCTCATCCTGGCCGGCGAGGATGAACAGGCCGTCAGCTACCTGATCCGGGCCGCACAAGACGCACGAGGTGTGGCGGCGATGGCCGAAGCAGCCGACTTCCTGACCGAGGCCGTGCGGATCGAGCCACATGACCCCGACCTGCTGGTTGAGCTGGCCGAGGTCGAGGCATTCCGCGGGCTGCTCGAGTCCTCCGACAATGCTTTCGACCGGGCGCTTGAGCAGATATCGCCACAAGACGCCGGAGCCCTGATCAGCGCCTGGCTGAGACGGGGCCGGTGGCTCCGCGGCGGTCTCTGCCATCCACGCGAGTCGCGCCGTTCCTACCAAAACGCGCTCGACGTGCTGGATCGCGATCCCGCATCCGATCTCTCCGCGCGGGCCGAGGCGCTCGCCGGCATGGCGTGGGCCGAAGCGGTCGCTGGCGAGCCGGCCGCGGTCGACGAGCTGCTTGCCGAGACCGACCGGATCCTCGACCGTGCCAGAACGGGCGACCTGCTCGCGCACGACATCGGAGTGGCGCGCGGGCACGCGCTGATCAGGGCAGGCCGGTTCACCGACAGCTTCGGTCCGCTGATCGCGGCGAGCGCCGCCGCGGGCCGCGCCGGGCGCCCGGACATGGCCTACAGCTGCCTCAGCAACGCGGCGAGCGCGGCGGCCTGCGCGGGTGAGTTCAGCCGGGCGCTGGACTTCGCCGACCGGTGCCTCCCTCTGGTCGCGCCGAACGGGCTGCTGCGTCTGAGCGTCTACGCGCAGGCGGCGCGATCGGCCATCTTGCGCAGGCTGGGCCGGCTGTCCGAGGCACGCCAGGCGTGCGACGCGGCGGCCGGATACTGCGACCGGGTAGGTCTGCCCGAGCTGGACGGTCTGGTCTGCCAGGAACGCGGGCTGCTCGCCCTGGCCAATGCGGATCCTGTTGCTGCGGTGGCCTCGCTAGCAAGCGCCCTGGATCTTCATGCCCCGGTGAGCAGACCTGCTACACGTCTGCGGCTGGCCGAAGCCCTGGCCCTCTCCGGGCAGGCTGACCTGGCGGAGGCGCAGCTAAGAAACGTCGCGCTCGAGCCAGTGACTCCGAGCGACTTCCCCGCTGCCCTGGTCGCGTGGATGAGTCGGGTGCAGGCCCAGATCGCGTCCTCGCGCGGGGCTGCCGCCCTGGCCGAGAGACGGCTAGCGGAGTCGGTGACCGGGTGGGAGCGGATCGCGCGTGCGCAGGACAGCGGTCAGGCCGGCGCCGGCTACGTCGCCGCGCTCATCGATCTCGGCCGGCCGCCCGTAAGCTCGCTCGTGGAGCCCGCGCGAGAACTCGCCATCGTCACCGCCGAGCTAGCCGCGCTCCGCGACCACAACGCAGGAAGCAAGGACCCCGGTGCCAGGCCCGGCGCCGGAGCCCGGCAGGCCAACACCCGGGCTCCGCACAGCCCTGACACCGCAAGCCAGGAGTAAACCGATGCGGACCTTCGACCAGAGCGCAGTCAGCACGGCACCCCCGGAAGAAGTATGGAAACTGCTGTATGACCCGGCCCAGTTCCCGTTGTGGTGGGCAGGCACCGGGTCAGTGAAGACAGGCAGTGACGTCGGCGACTACATCATGTACCCGGAGGGATATCCCGACTTTCCGATGCCCCAAGCGCTCGAGGCCAGCCAGGAAAACGGCACCGTGAAAATCTCATGCCTGGTCTCCGATCTCTGCTTTGACTGGCGGCTTCGGCCGTCCGGCGGTGGCACGGAGATTTCCGTGCACGTCGAGATCCCCGACCACGAGGCCGACCGCCTCGATAAACAGCGCGACATTATTCGCGAGTCAGTGCTTCAGCTCGCCGAGCTCGCGGCTATCCGCGCATAAGCCCAAGCCAGCGGGTTACCTTGCGGCCGCTGCTGTGGTAAGGGTCCTGGCGGTGCACGTTGCGCTGGCGATCGCCAGCTCGGGGGTCAGCCCGCACAGGTCGGTCAGGGTGAACAGGGCCTCGGCGCTGACTGCCACGGCCAGGTCGCGGCGGAGCTGGCTGAACGCCTCGGGGTCGGTGATGGCCAGCGTGTCGCGCAGCGGCGCCAGCGCGTGGTCGATCAGGCCGAATCGCAGGCCGGGGCGGGTGTGGGCGAGCTCGGGCCGGGTGATGGTGGCCGCGATCATGGCGCGTACGGCTCCCTGGTAAGCCAGCACGTGCCGTAGCAGGAACTCGCTGGCGTAGGCCACGCGCTCAGCGGGATCGCTGGATCCGGCGACCGGCTGCATTGCCTGCTCTGGGTCGGGCCATAGGCCGCCGAAGGCCTCGGTCAGCAAAGAGAGCAGGTCGGGGAAATAGCGGTAGGCGGTTGGTTCCGAGACCAGCGCCGCCTGCGCGACGGCCGGCATGGTCACTGGCTGGCCTGACCGGATGAGTTCGCGGGCGGCGCCGACGATCGCCGTGCGCGTGCGGGCCTTCTGGTTGACCCGCCCGGTCTGCAGTCGTGTGGCCATCAACCATCCTTCCCGCCAGTCATAGTGACACCACTATCTCATGATAAGAGTTAGCTTGCATTAAGCTCGCCGCCGCTCTAGAGTGCTGTTCGTGAGAGTGAACTCTTATGAAGGAGAGGCGCCGTGAGCGGAGTCCTGGTGGCCTGCCCAGACAGCGGCGAGCTGATCCAGCTGGGGGCCGTGCAGATCCGCATCCTGGAAGACGGGACCACCACCGGGCACCGGCTCGGCCTGGCGGAGATCAGGCTCCCGCCAGGCGCGCAGGGGCCGCCGCAGCATCAGCACGCGCAACACGACGAGGGGTTCTACGTCGTCTCGGGCACTGTGCGGTTCACGACCGGGACAGCGGCCCGTGATGCCGGGCCAGGAACACTGGTGATGGTCCCGCCCGGCGAGCCGCACACCTTCGCCAACTCCGGTGACCAGCCAGCCGTCGTGCTGAACACCTTCACCCCCGACCGGTACGTCCAGTACTTCCGGGACCTCCGGGACATTGTCACCAGCGGCCAGCCGCTGACCCGCGACGTGATGGCCCGCGTCATGGCGGGATATGCCACTACCGAGATCCGCCAGGAGCCAGCATGACCAGCGCCAGCCGCACCCACGCCCTGACTACCCCTGACGGCACTGTCGAGGTCACCTTCGCCGACCAGGGCGCAGGCCGCCCGTTCCTGCTGCTGCACGGCGGCGGCGGCCCGCAGACGGTCACCGCGTTCGCCGGCCTGGTCGCCCGCAGCAGGCCCGCCCGCGTGATCACCCCCACCCATCCAGGGTTCGCCAGCACCCCGCGGCCCGCCGCGCTGGCCAGCGTCGCCGGGCTCGGCGCGCTGTACGTCGCCCTGCTGGACCAGATGGACCTGACCGACGTCACGCTGATTGGGAACTCCATCGGCGGCTGGATCGCCGCCGAGATGGCCCTGCTTCAGTCCCCCCGCGTCCGCGCGGCAGTCCTCGCCGATGCCACCGGCATCGAGCTGCCCGGCCACCCGGTCGCGGACTTTTTCTCGCTCACGCTCGACCAGGTCGCGCAGCTGAGCTACTACGACCCGGACAAGTTCCGGATCGACCCCGCCACGCTGCCGCCCGCCGTCCAGGCCGCCCTGCCCGGCAACCGCGCCAGCCTCGCGGTCTACGCGGGGACGACCTTCACCGACCCCGGCCTGGCCCGCCGCCTAGCTGGCATCACCGTGCCTGCTCTAGTCGTATGGGGCGAGGCCGACCGTATCTGCGACCCCGACTACGGCCGCGCCTACGCCGCCGCGATCCCCGGAGCCCAGTTCCGCCTGCTTACCAGGACCGGCCACCTCCCCCAGCTCGAGACCCCCGACCAGCTGCTCGACGTCATCTGGGACTTTGCCGCCATCCGCCGCGTGCAATCGTGATCCGCAAACCAGAAACAGGTCACGCTCCCGGGTATGGCAACAATTCCTCTTGACACGTATCCAGCGGCGACCGAGGCTGGTCAATGTGCGCGCTAACATCACCAGCGCCTGGCGTGTTCACGATGCACGCTTTAGCCGCCAGACTGTCATGCTCGTCTGGTTACGTTTCGATCACGCGAGGGCGAACGCGCAGGCCGCGGACTGCAGCGTTCCACCTAATTGGCCATTTCTGCCGTGGTCCGGACTGCTCATTGCGGTCAGGCGTTCGCCCAGGTCAGAAACCCCCTGCCCATCAGCGTTAACGGACGTCGGTTTAGCACGAACGGTGGCGCTGTCAGCTGGCTTGCCGGCCCAGCCAGGCTCGGCTCATTCAGCAGATGAACGATAGGAGCTCGTCGGACATGCTGAGACTCCCCATCTGGCGTACCGGCCTCAGGACCCTCGCTGCGGCCATGGCGATTGCGCTCCTGCCGGCTGGCGTCACGTTCGCTGGCACCGCAGCGGCGCGCGCCGCGCAGATGGTTCCCTCGCCCAGGCCGCAGGCCCCCTGTGATATCTACGCCGCCGCCGGCACCCCCTGCGTGGCCGCGTACAGCACCACGCGCGCCTTGTACGCCTCCTACAACGGCCCGCTCTACCAGGTCATGCGCCTTTCGGACAACGCAGTTACGGACATCGGCGTGATCCGGCTCCGTCCGTCCCCGTTTCCGGATCCGGCCGGTTACGCCGACGCGGCCGCGCAGGACGCGTTCTGCGCGAACACGACCTGCGTGATCACCAAGATCTACGACCAGTCTCCCAACCACAACGACCTCACCCAGGCGCCCCGCGGCGCGTTCGGCGGCCCGGCCATGGGCGGCCTTGACAACCTCCCGATCGCGGATGCGGCGCCGATCACGATCAGCGGCCATAAGGCCTACGGCGTCTTCATCGCGCCGGGCATGGGCCTGCGTGACGACCACCCCACCGGCACCGCGACCGGGGACCAGCCGGAGGGCATGTACTGGGTCATTGACGGCCAGCACTTCAACGACGGCTGCTGCTTCGACTTCGGCAACGCGGAGATCGACAGCCACGACGATGGCGACGGCACGATGGAGACCTCCTACTTCGGCAACGCCACCGCGTGGTATCACGGCAACCCGCCCGGCCCGTGGATCATGACCGACCAGGAGAACAACCTGGTGGGCTGCGTCAACCCGGGCAGCACCTCCAAGCTCTGCCCGAACCTGCCCAACATCACCTCGCGGTTCGTGACCGCCGTGGCCAAGGGCGAGCCGCACCACTGGTCCTCACTCGGCGGCGACGCGCAGACGGGCACTCTGTCGACCATGTTCTCCGGGCCGCGCGTCGACTCCACCTATGACCCGATGAGCAAGCAGGGGGCCATCGTCCTGGGCAACGGCGGCGACAACAGCAACGGCGCGCAGGGCACCTTTTACGAGGGCGTGATGACGGCCGGATACCCGACCGACGCCACCGACCAGAACGTTCAGGCCAACATCGCGGCCGCCAAGTACAGCGTGCAGCAACTGAGCCTGACGCCGGCCTCGGATGCCGCCACCCCGCCAGGACTCCAGACGTTCGCACCGCGGTCCTCGCAAGACAGCACCGTGACCTACACGAACACCACCGGGTCAACCGCGGTAGGCGTGCGGCTGAGCATTGCGGCGCCCAGAGGGTGGACCTCCTTCGTTCCTGGCACCCACCGGACGTCGCAGACGTTCGGTTCGGTCGCACCCGGCGGGAGTGTGAGCGCGACCTTCGCCGTCACCTCGGGACCGGTGCCCTTCAACGGCGACCTGACCGGCGTCGCCTCGTGGACGAACCAGGGACAAGGCGGGAGGCAATTCACGACAGCAGCCGAGAAGGTGCGCAACGTCGACCCAATCAAGATCAACGAGTTCAGCGTGGGCACCGGCACCAACCCGACCAACTCGTTCATCGAGCTCTACAACGCCAGCGACAGCACCGTCGACCTGTCGAACTGGACCCTGACCGAGCACCCGGCCCAGCAGCCCATCTCATCGACGGTGACCATCCCGCGCGGGACGATCATCGCGGGCCACGGCTTCTACCTGCTCGGCCTGGCCAACTCGGGGCTGGTAACCGCCGCCAGCGCGGGCGCCACCACCCTCAACCTCAGTAGCGCGACCGGCCTCTCTCCGGGCGACCAGATCCAGATCGGCACCGGCCCGGCCGCAGAGACCCGCACGATCACCCAGGTCACCAACGATTCCGCGACCGGGCCCCGGGTACCGGGCAAGATCGGCAAGGCCCTCAAACTGTCCGGCAACGGCGAGTACGTGGACCTGCCGAACGGCATCGTCAGCGGGCTGCACGACTTCACCATCTCGGCGTGGGTCAACCCGTCCGCCAACTTGCCCTGGTCGCGAGTGTTCGACTTCGGCAGCGGCACCAACAACTACATGTTCCTCACGCTCAGCGCGGGCGGCGGCCCGCTGCTGTTCGCCGACGCCACTCCCAGCGGCGCTGGCGATGTGATCAGCGGCCCCAGCACGCTGCCGCTGAACACCTGGTCGCACGTGGCGGTGACGCTGTCCGGAAACACCGGGACGCTGTATGTGGACGGCCAGGCGGTGGCGACCAACAACAACATGACCGTGACCCCCACCGACCTGGGCGACACCAACCAGAACTGGATCGGCCATTCGCAGTTCATCGCCGACCCGTACCTGGCGGCCACCGTGGACGACTTCCAGATCTACAACGCCGCCTTGTCCGCCGCCCAGATCGCCGCGCTGGCCAGCGGGCAGCCCGGGGCCGGCAACGTCGCCGACTACAAGTTCGATGAGGCCTCCGGCCCAACCGCGCTGGACTCGTCGGGTAACGGCAACAACGCCACCATCATCGGCGTCGGGAACGTCAGCACACCGTTGTGGCAGCCGCTGCCCGACGGCCCGATCACGATCCCCACCGGCTCGACTAACGCGCCCGTCACGAGCACATCGGGCTTCAGCGTCGGCCAGAAGATGACCGTCGGCTATGGCCGCACGCTGGACACGGCCACGGTCACAGCCGTTGGCACGCCGGGCACGCAAGACTACCTCGCGGCCCCGGCGTCCGCCGGCGCGACCAGCATCCAGGTCACCTCGACCACGAACATCTCCGCCGGTGACACAATCCGGCTCGACATCGGCCCAAGGACCGAGAACGTCACCGTTGCTTCGGTGGGCACCCCCGGCGCGACCGGCACCGGCCTCACCCTGACCTCCCCGCTGAAGTTCGGCCACGCGGCCAACCTTCCCTTCAGCGACCGGGGCACCGGTATCACCTTCAGCCCGGCGACACGCTTCGCGCATTCGAGCGACGAGCCCGTGCAGGCACTGGGCAGCACCATCACCCTCAACAGTCCCCTCAGTCATAGCCACGCGATCAACGACCCGGTGCGTGACGCCGCGGTCACGACCGTGGGCTACCAGGGATCACCCGCGCCGGACCAGTGGTTCGGTGGCCCCGCCCTCTCCGCGAGTGCCGGCAGCATGGTGCTGCGCGACGCGTGGGGCAATGTGGCTGACAGCCTCAACTACGGAGAGATCGTCGACCCATCGGCCGCCGAGGGTTACCAGGGCGCGTCAGGGGCGGGGCAGGCAGGCTGCTTCGCGCCCACGCCCATTCCGGCGAATGGCACCGCCACGAGCGATATCCGGCTGCCCGACGGCAACGACACCGACAGCAACTGCGGCGATTTCATGGTCACCAACCACCCCACGCCAGGTGGCGCCAACCAGGGCATCCCGCTGGACCAGGGTCCCCTGGTCTCGCTGCAGGCCACCAGCAACGGCGCCAGTTCGGGCTACCTCATGCACGACGACTCCGACGACCTCGTGAGCGTCGCGCCGGTGACCGCGGGGAGTTCGAGCACCGACAAGCAGGACGCGACCTTTGTGGAAGCGGCCGGCCTGGCCAACCCGAAGTGCGTCTCGTTCGAATCGATCAACATGCCAGGCAGCTACCTACGGCACCAGAATTTCCAGCTCCACCTGGAACCCAACGACGGCAGCTCGCTGTTCGCGAATGACGCGACCTTCTGCCCGGGGGCCGGCAACAGCGGTCAGGGCATGTCGTTCCAGTCGGTGAACTATCCCGGCCTGTTCATCCGCAACTTCAACAATGTCGTCTACCTCGCCGCCGACGGCGGCTCCAACCCCTGGGACACCGCCACCGGCTGGCCACTGGACACGAGCTGGCTGGTGGCCGCGCCCTGGGCACAGCCCCCGTCAGGCACCGGCAGCCGCAACTGAAAGCCAGTACCCTCGGCAAGCTTCGCGGGGCCCGGCGCGAATGTCGTACCCCTATGGCATGGTGCGGGCATGACCGGGCAAGCCGCACCAATCACGGTGACAATCAAGGACGTGACTGGGGCTGGGAAGGTCACGGGCACCATCACCATTGAGAGCATCGACAGCCGCATCACGCTCCGGGACCTGATCCGGATCCAGGTCCGCGAGGAGGTCGCCCGGTATAACGCGACACTGACGGGCATCTTCCGTGGCCTTGCCATGCCGGCCGGTGCGCTGCCCGCATCCGGGGGGTTCGCGCTGCCCGCGGGCAGGGGTGTCGAATGGGAGCAGCAGGCCGACCGCACGCTGGACGCCTGGGCCCACGGCGGCTTCAGCGTTCGTGTCGGTGACCGCTGGGTCAGCTCGCTGAATGAAGTCCTGGAGCTGACCGCCGAATCCGATATCCGCTTCGTCCGGCTGGTTCGGCTGGTGGAGGCTGACGAGGCTGACCTGGCCGGTGATGATGCGGCCGTGCTGGTGGCCGCTGCCGTTCGGTCCATGGCCGGGTATCACCGCCGGGACAGCGCGCTGCCGGAGATCCAGGCAATCCTCACCGCCAACGATGATCTGCGCCGCCGCTGTATTGTCCTGGCGGCCCGCCATATTCTCCAGGGGGCCAGCTATGAACATCGGGTCTTGCTGGGCTACATCGCGCGCAAGCGGGCCGGCATGAGCCTGGAGGAGATCGAGTCGGTGCTGCCTGCGCCGCAGAGCCAGCTCGCCGGCAACGCGGGATGGCGGTACGGCGGCGGCGACCAGGTGAGCTGCCTCATCGGCCAGATCGAGGCGACCTGGGCGGCTCTGGACGATGACGGCAGGGCGCGGCTGCTCCCGCGGCTGGACTGGGTAGTCGACACGCAGATCACCTCCGCCCGGACAGCCACCCGGCTGCGCCAGCTGACCATCGCCGCCGCTGACAGCAGCGGCCAGGTGCCCTACGACCTGATCGATGACGCCAGCCCGGTCGGCAAGGACCTCATCGCCGTGCTCACCGCCAGCCCGGAACCAGACAAGGCCAAGGCCAGGCTGATCCGCCTCCTCGCCGCCTACCCGAACGACGGCAAGCCGGGCAGGAACTGGCGCGAGGATGCCGGGCGCGTTGTGGAGGTGCTGCACGGACCGGTCGTCATCGGCGCGCTGCTGGACGCCGCGCTGAACGCCCCAGAACGCCAGCCCGGCACCGGCCAGATCGCCGGGGCCAGCTTCCTCACCTCCTTCGTCACCTACAGGAACCAGTCGTTCCTCTGCGGTCTCGCGGTCATCGCTGGGCAGCTGGCAGCCGCCGAACCCGGGCTTCTGGTGCAGTTGCGCCGCCTGGCGCTGAAGGCGATCACCGGCCCCGGCGGCGCCCCGCGCAGCATCCGCCTGGCCAACCACGCGGTCCAGGCGATCGCCGACGCTGCCCTGCCCGCGTCGATCACTGAGCTGCTCAAGGCCGAGCGCGGCACCCGGCACGGCACGCTGCTGCGCCAGATCCGCAGGTCCGTTGACGCTCTCGCTACGGCCGAGGGCCTCACTCGCGACGAGTTGCTGGAACGTGCGGTGGAAGACCACGATCTCGGCCCGGACGGCACCAGCCGCCGGCCCCTGGCCGGATCGTGGCTCGCTGTCCTCCAGGCCGGCCCGCGCACTGCCGCCCTCGGCTACGAAGATGCCGATGGCAAGCCTCGTAAGTCGCTGCCTCCGGCCGTCAAGGACGCCAGCGCTGACGCCCTCACGGTGACGGGCGCGGATCTCAAGGCGCTGCGTGCGACTATCGGCAACGAGCGTGCCCGGCTCGACGCGCTGCTGGCGTCGGGCCGGAGCTGGTCCGCCGCCCAGTGGCGGCAGAAGTACCTGGACCATCCCGTCACCGGCCGGCTCACCCGCGCCCTGATCTGGCAGTTCCGCGCCGACGGCACCGGTACCTGGGCCAGCGGCATTCCCGCTACTGAGCTGGCGCTGGTTACCACCGATGGCACCCAGGTCCCGATCCCGGCCGGCGACAACGCCGAGGTCCGGCCGTGGCATCCGGTCCACGCGATCGCCGGCGAGGTTCGTGCCTGGCGGCAGGTGCTGGTTGACCGGCAGCTCTCCCAGCCGGTCAAGCAGGCGTTCCGCGAGGTGTACGTGCTCACTCCGG
Organism: uncultured Actinomycetota bacterium; assembly: GCA_963815375.1. Classification (GTDB taxonomy): domain Bacteria; phylum Actinomycetota; class Actinomycetes; order Streptosporangiales; family Streptosporangiaceae; genus JASHPR01. The sequence continues at coordinate 693,247 of CAWFGX010000004.1, forward strand.
CCGAGACCGAGAGCCGGGACTACTCCAACCGGTTCTCCGGCCATATCTTCCGGCAGGAGCAGGCCCGTGCCCTGATGAAGGGCCGTTCCTGGGCACCAGTGCCGCTGGCGGGATGGGACGACGGTATCGACCGCGGGATCGCCTGCCGCCAGTTCCCGCACGCGGGCGGCCAGGCGGGGCTGCGGGCGGAGTTCTTCTTCGATCCGGCCGACTACCAGGAATTTGGCCACCAGGGCATGTACAAGTACTGCGCGAGCGACCAGGTCCGTTTCTTCGACGCGGGCACCGGCGATCCGGTCCCCCTCGCCGAGGTTCCCCCGCTCATCTTCTCCGAGGCCATGCGAGACGTCGACCTGTTCATCGGCGTCGCATCAGTCGGCGCGGACCCCGAATGGCTGGAGAGGGGCGAACGCAGGCGGTTCGAGCAGTACTGGAATCAGTGGGGTTTCGGCGACCTCAACGCCAGCGCGCAGATCCGCTACGAGGTCCTGGCCGGCCTGCTGCCCATACTGGCCATCGGCGGCCGCTGCGAGCTGACCGGGCGGTTCCTCGTCGTCCGCGGCGACCTGCGCACCTACAAGATCCACCTCGGTAGCGGCAACATCCTCATGAGCCCCGACGACCAGTACCTGTGCATCGTCGCCGCCCGCGACGCCCGCGCGGGCAAGCTGTTCCTCCCCTTCGACGACGACCCGCTGCTCAGCCTCATCCTCAGCAAGGCATTCCTGCTAGCCGACGACACCAAGATCACCGACCCGGCCATTACCCACCAGATAACAGCCCGCTGACACCTGGCAAGCTGTAGGGCGCCAGCGCGCATCCGCTCGTGACCGGGCCGTCTGAGCCAAGGTCAGCCGCCGCGCCCGGAAAGACGACAGTCAATGAACTCACCAGCGGCTCCTCAGCCCCCAGCCGACCCGCAGGCCAGACGCGCGGTCATCCTCGTGACCGGCATCCAGGCAGCAGGCAAGTCCACGATCGCCCAGCTGATCGCCGAACGGCTGCCCAATTCGGTACATGTGCGAGGCGACCTGTTCCGCCGCATGATCATCAACGGCCGCGCCGACATGACCCCCGACCCTAGTGCCGAAGCTGTGCGGCAGCTCCGGCTGCGATACCAGCTGGCCGCCACCGTCAGCGACGCGTACTTCCAAGTCGGCTTTACCGTCATCGTCCAGGACGTCATCCTCGGCAACCACCTCGCCGAGATGACCGCCATGATCCGCAGCCGACCCCTGCTCGTCATCGTTCTCGCTCCCCAGGCCGCCGCCATCGCTCACCGGGAACAGAGCCGGAGCAAGACTGCCTACGGACTATGGGCCATCGAGCAGCTCGATGCCGTGCTCCGTCATGAGACACCCCAGCTCGGGCTCTGGCTCGACACCACCACCCAGACCCCAGACGAGACCGCCAGCGAGATCCTCTCCCGCGCCTGGACCGAAGCCCGGATTCCTGAACAGGGATCGTGAGGAAGGGAGGTATTCACACAGCTGCGATACCTGACTGCGCCAGAGCCGGCGTCCGCACTATCGCCGAGCTGGAGCAACTGGTGCATCCCGGAGGGTGGGCCAGCCAATCCCGTTGGTGCCGCAGAGGAACTCCCGCTCCTCGTCCTCCTTTAGGGACACACGCATTTCCTTGGACCTGCGCAGAAGGACGAAACGTATACGCAGGCGGTGTTCTCCTGGATCCACATTGAAGACCCTCACCTGCTCGTTTCCGATCTTTCCCGCAGAGTGGTGGTCGAGAACCACCGTGTAGTTCCAATGAAACCTAAAGAGGTGAACAAGCAAGGCGGTAGGGAGCACAGTCGCGAGCGACACCGACCGGTCTTGCTTCGGTCTCGAGATCCTGATTACTGACGTGACGCAAGTTCCTTTTCGTAGTGGAGGGAGTGGCCTCCACAAAGCCCTCGCTGTAGAAGGCTACGCAACCTAATAGTACACCTATCGAAGATCGCTCCCGAATAGACTCCGGCCAGCGGGTGGTATCGATTCGGGTCGTCACGAAGCTGTGAAGGGGGATCGCCGTGACACGTACTCGGCAGCTCCTGTTCATCAACGCGCTCGCCGAGCAGCCGCCGGAGAAAGGGCTCGGGGCGAGGTGCTGATCGCCGCGCCGTTCGTCGGCGAGGGCGGCTGGCTCAGCGACGAGTTCGAGCTGACGAGCGACCTCGGCGCGAAGCTACCGCCAGGTGTGCGGGTGCATGTGTTCCACGGACTCCGCGGCGAGACCGCCCCTCCTTCGCATGCTGGCCTGTACGCCCTGGCGATCCCGCAGGCGCAGGTGCACCAGCTGCCCGGGCGGGATCACCAGCTGAACAACGACCTGAGCGAAGTCGCTGAGGCGATCCGGATCAGCGGCTGCTAGGGATGTCGTGGGCGCTCCCCTGGCCACTTCCTCATCAAGCGAGTCGCCGGCAGGCACGCTGCGAGGTGATCAGGCTGAATGGAGTCCGTACTTGAGGTAGACAGCACCGTTTGCGAACCGATGCGTATCCAGCAGCTCCAGATCTGAGCGGACGCCGCCGGGAAGCGCTCGCTTGCCACCTCCGAGGACAACAGGAACCAGGAACAGCCGCACCTCGTCGACCAGCCCGGCCTTGATGGCCTGCCCGGCTAGGTCCGCACCCGCTACCCTCATGTCATGCCCGGCGGCCGACTTCAGCTGCCGCACCATGCCGGGCTCGAAGGCCGGCTCGATCCGTGTCCGTGCGCTCGACACCGATGCGAGCGTTGTTGAGAACACGATCTTCTCAGCTGCTTGCCAGATGCCGGTGAACTCCTGGAACAAGCGTGGCTGGCCCGTCGTGTGGGCCGTTTCCCAGTAGAGCATCGCGTTGTACATCCGGCGCCCGTACAGGTAGGTGCGGGCCGGCCGTTCAAGGTCGTTGATGAAACTGAGCAGCTCCTCGTCAGGTATCCCCCAGTCGAGGCTGCCGTTGGGATCTTCGACGTAACCATCTGCTGATGAGATCGCCGAGTAGATCAGCCTGGCCATCACGGCCTTCGAGTCCGCGATCGATTGCCAGGGGCGCTCATAGCAACGTGTCCAGCCTGGTGAACGAGCTTTCCCATCCGCTGCTCGTGTCCGCGCCGAGCTGGCCGTCGGCGAACGGGCCTTGCCGCAGTTCGAGCCTGGTCTTGCCGTTGCCCTCGTCGTGGAACTCCACCCTGAGGTGCACGCGCAGCGGCCCGGGTGCGCCGGGCACGCCGGTGGCCTCCATCTCGCCCGCCAGCAGCTGGTTCTCCGCCACCTCGGTGAACACCACATCGACCAGGCTGCGCACGTCCGGTCCGGTCATCACGAACCGCAGCTGCCCGCCGGGCCGCGCGTCGATCTCGATGCTGTCGCGCGGGACCGAGCAGCCGTCCGGCCCGAACCACTGGGCGAGCTGGCCGGGGTCGGTGAACGCCCGGTACACCAGCTCGCGGGGGGCGTCGAAGATCCGGGTGATCTCGATATTCGGGCTCACTGTTCTTCCCTTCCTGGCGCGGCCCGGCGCAGGTGCTCCTCGAGGCGGTCGAAGCTGGCGTCCCAGAACTGCCGGTAGCGCTCCATCCACTCGGCCGCCTCCTGGAGCGGGGCGGGCCGCAGCGTGCTGGACAGGTGCTGGCCGGAGCGGCTCCGGGAGATCAGCCCGGCCCGCTGCAGCACCTTCAAGTGCCGGGATACAGCCGGCATGCTGATGGGGAACGGGGTGGCCAGCTCGGTCACTGTCGCCTCCCCGTCAGCCAGCCTGGCCAGGATTGCCCGCCGGGTCGGGTCCGCCAGCGCCCCGAAGATCACGCTGAGCCGGTCGTCCGTCACTCGCTTAACCGCCTTGTTAATTAACGAATGTGTTAAACATAGTGTCACACGGGCCGCCCGTCAAGAGCGCTGCCAGCACGACCTGCTGAGTGGCGCGGCGGCAGGCCCGCGGAGCTAGCGAGGCCGGGAGCTGACCGGCCCGCGACTTAGCGCGTGCCCATGCCGCGGACGGAGTCGGGTTCAATTGTCATGATCATCCGCGTCTCAGGTCGTCCGCTGAAGTTCGGGTACGGCCGGCCGAGGTACTTGCCCGAGATCTCGTCGACGTTCTGCGCGGCGCCCTGGGTCGTGGTCGCGATGACTCGGCCGCGTACCGCGAAGTAGCGCCTGGTGTTGCCGGGGTTCACGATGTTGACCGCCACGCGCGGATCACGGGCGACGTTCCGCGCCTTCTGCGACCAGTCCGGGGTATTGATCAGGATGTGCTCGCCATCGGTGCTGACCCAGGTCTGGGTGAGCTGAGGCGAGCCGTCGGGCATGATGGTTGCCACGAAGCACAGGCTCGGGCGGCGGAGCAGGTCAAGCAGCTCCTCGGGTAGCGGTACGGGCACGGAGGACTCCTGGGAAGCAGGCCGGGTCATTCGCCGACGGTAACGGACCGCGTTACCACCGCGCTCACCGTCGCCCCGACCTTGCTGCAGCCCCTTCACCGGCCAGACCCTGACGCTAAGGTCCCCAATAAGGTGTGAGCCAGCACGCAGCCAGCAGGTCCGCCTGACGACCGGTAAGGAGACCGAAGATGACGACAGGGAGCCAGCCCAGCCCGACCCAGGTTCAGGCGCTCCAGCATGTGGACCCGCAGGCCACCGCTCGCCTGCGCCACCTGCTCTTCGGCGCCGAGATCCTCCAGGCCATCTCGGTCGTAGCCAGCCTCGGCGTTCCGGACCTGCTGGCCGGCGGACCTCGGAGCTACACGGAGCTGGCCGAGGCCACCGGAACGCATGCTCAGACCCTGCTGCGCGTTCTGAGGATCCTCGCCGCCGAGGGCGTGCTAACCCAGGACGAGAACGACTGCTTCGGGCTGACGCCGGTCGGCAACCTGCTCCGAACCGGAGTCATAGGCTCACAGCGTGCGTCGGCGATCATGAAGGGCTCGCCGTACGAGTGGGCTGCCTGGGGAGCGTTTCGCAGGAGCGTCGATGACGGCGGGGCGGCGTTCCGGCACGCACATGGGATCGGGCTCTTCCAGTACCTGGATGGCCATCCCGACGCTGCCGAGGTCTTCAACGACATGATGACCGGGATCACCGGGGCCAAGTGCGGCGCGATCCTCGGCTCCTACGACTTCTCCTGGGCGGGTACCTACGCGGACGTGGGTGGAGGGCACGGCATCCTGATGGCACGCGTACTGGCGGCGCACCCGGGAATGAAGGGCATCCTGTTCGACCTCCCGTCCGTAGCAGATGCAGCCCGGGAGCAGCTGGATGGTGCTGGGGTGAGTGACAGGTGCCAAGTCGTGGGAGGCAGCTTCCTGGAGATGGTGCCTCCCGGTGCCGACCTGTACTCCCTCGTGTCTGTGCTCCTGAACTGGACCGACCAGGACGCTCAGCGAATCCTGCGCGCCTGTCACGCAGCGATGCGCGGCAACGGGCGCCTCCTAGTGGTGGACTGGCTGGTGCCGCCGGGTGGCGAGCCCCACCCCAGCAAGTACATCGATCTGCAGATGCTGGCCCTCTTCGGTGGCCGTCAGAGAACCGAGCAGGAACACCGGGTACTGCTCTCTGAGTCCGGCTTCGAGGTGACGCGGGTCACGGACACCCGGTCCGGGTTCAGCCTCATCGAGGCCGTACCACGCTAGGCACGCCACCAGCGTTCGTCACCGACGACTTGCTTTCTCCCTTTCGCCTACGTGGCGCTGGTTCGAGATCAAGGTCCGGTCCAGCAGTTCCTGCGGGCGATCCAGAAGCCCGACATTCATGCCGAGGAACCGGTAGACAGGGCGGATCGACTGTCAGGTGCCCAGATATGCCAGCACGGCCAGGACCCGGCGGTTGTCGTCTTCGGACGGCTGGAGTCCCAGGCGGAGGAAGATCGAAGCCGTGTGCTTGGCCACGGAGCGCTCGGTGATCACGAGCCGTTGGGCGATGGCGGCGTTCGACCGGCCCTCCGCCATGAGGCCGAGCACCTCCCGCTCGCGAGGGCTGAGGGCGCTGACGGCGTCGTCGTCGGTGTTCCTGGCGAGCAGGCGGGCGATCACCTCCGGATCCATGGCGGTCCCTCCGGCGGCGACCCGGCGTATCGCCTCGACGAACTGGGCGCTGTCGAACACCCGGTCCTTCAGGAGGTAGCCGATGCCACCGGTGCCGTCGGCCAGCAGCTCGCGGGCGTAGAGCTGCTCAACGTACTGGGACAGCACCAAGATGGGCAGTCCGGGCACTTCCTTGCGCGCCAGCAGCGCCGCCCGGATGCCCTCATCGGTGAAGGTAGGCGGGAGCCGGACATCGACTATGGCGACGTCGGGTGGATCGGCGGTCACCGCGGCGACGAGGTCGGCCCCGTTGTCGACGGCCGCACCGATTTCCAGGCCGTGAGCCTCGAGCATGCGGGTGAGGCCGTCCCTCAGTAGGAACTGGTCTTCGGCGATGACAATTCGCATGGGATCTCCAGCTGGACGACCGTCGGCCCGCCAGGTGGGCTGCTCAGCGCCAGAACGCCGTCGAAGGCCGCGAGTCGACGTTCGATGCCGCGCAGTCCGGTGCCGTGTCCGGGGTCGGCGTTTCCCCGACCGTCGTCGGTGACACAGATCGCCAGCATCCCGTGCGCATACCGAATGTCGATCCATGCGTGATGGGCATCGGCGTGTTTGGTCACGTTGGCCAGCAGCTCGGACACGGCAAAGTACGCAGCCGATTCGACGGGCGCCGGCGGGCGTGTGATGGGGTCGGCGATGACCTCTACCCACGGTGCGGAGTCCAGAGCCAGGGCGCGGATGGCATCTACCAGGCCCCGGTCAGCGAGGACCGGCGGGTGGATGCCGGTCACCAGGGCGCGCAGCTCGGCCAGCGCAGTGCCCGACGCATGACGAGCGTCAGCCAGCAGCTTGCGGGTCGCCTCGGGGTCGGTATCGAGGAGATCTTCTGCGGCACTCAACGTCATGCCCATCGCCACCAGGCGTGCCTGCGCCCCGTCGTGCAGGTCCCTCTCGATACGGCGAATCTCGGCCGCACTGGCGTCGATGGCCTCGGCACGGGTCTCGGCCAGGTGCCGGACCCGCCGGGCCAACTCTGGGTCTTCGCGAGGACCGAGGATGGTGCGGGCCAAGCCGCCGTACGCCTGCAGCAGATACGGTGCCGACCACACCGCCAAGGCGGTCAACGCCACGCCCAGCGCTGCGAGCGTTACCCGCTCGAGAGGGCGAGATGCGTGGGACACGCCCACGATCGCGTAGCCGACACAGCCGATCAACCCTGCCGACGCGATGATGACCGGCATCATCGCAAGGATCCACCCGAATGAGGCGTTGGTCACCATCCAGAGAAGGTCCCGCCAGGTGGCGGGGTCCGACACCGTCCACCGCAGCCGCTCCGCGCTCAACCTCTTGACGTCGTGGTCGGGCGCCGGCAAGTAGGACTCGAGGATCGGCAACCCCAGCCACTCGTCCGACAGCCGCCGGGTGAGCTTCGCCAGTCGACGGGCCCCCAGGAGCGCGAGAAGGACGCCGTAGCGCACCACCAGCAGGTCGCCCACCCACAACAGCAGTGCCAGCACGAGGCCATGAAGGGGGGGCAATCCGACCATGGCCACGAGGCCAAGCACGGCCAGGCCCGGAACGAGCAGGAAAACGAAGAGGAGTGCCAGGCCGACCGCCGCCAGCTCGAAGAAAACTGGTCCGCGGACGACCGCGAGGAGACCGGCGCTCGGGCTCCAACGCGGTCCAGCGCGCCGATCGTGTGCCTTCACCATCGCCTCTGCACTCATGACGCATCGATTTCACTCGTCCCGACACACCCAGTCTGCCCGACACGACACCGCGGTGGCAGTAGGGCTGAGCAGCCAAAGTGGGGTGTACCTAGGTCCACGTGCAAGACGCCGCCTAGCCGTATTACCTGGTGAAGACCCCACTTCTCACAATGGCGGCCATGAGTCAAACAACGGACACCGCACACGATCACCTGGCAGGAACGGCGATCGGCTCCGCACGCCGCCAAATGGAGGGCGTCGTATGAACGTGATCGAAGCCCACGGCCTCGGAAAGCGTTATGGAGCCACCTGGGCCCTGCGCGAGTGCACGCTTGCCCTCCCCGAGGGGCACTTGGTGGCGTTGGTCGGACCAAATGGCGCCGGCAAGACCACCTTGTTGAACCTCGTGGTAGGCCTTACGGATCCGAGCTCGGGCACCGTTTCGGTCCTCGGCGGCCGGCGGGCGGGGTCATTGGCCGCACTCGACGGCATCGCATTCGTCGCGCAGGATGCGCCGCTCTACAAGAATCTCTCTGCCGCCGACCTGCTCCATGAGACGCGCAATCTCAATCGCCGCTTCGATCTGAACTACGCCGAACATCGCCTCGGCGAGCTCAGTATCCCGCTGCGGCGCAAGGCGGGACAGATGTCAGGTGGCCAGCAGGCCCAGCTCGCGCTGACGCTGGCGCTGGCGCGCCTGGCCGCAGCTCCTCGTACTCGACGAGCCGATGGCGATGCTCGACCCCATTGCCCGGCACGACTTTATGGCCACGGTGAGGACCGCGGCCGTGGAGGACGGGGTGTCGGTCGTGCTCTCGTCACACGTCCTTGCAGAACTCGAGCGCGTTGCCGACTACCTCGTGCTCGTCTCGCACGGGAATATCCAGGTGGCGGGCGACGTCGAGGACCTTCTCGCGGCCCACTGCGTGCTCATCGGCCCCGTTTCGGAGTCCGAGCGATATGCGCGGCAGTGGAACGTCGTGCACGCGAGCATCGCCGCGTCAAAGGTGCGCTTGCTCATCCGCCACGACGGCACCTCCAGTCCGGTGCCACCGGGATGGGAGGCGCACCCGGTCACCCTCGAAGAGCTGACCCTCGCGTACCTGCGCGAGCCCGGGGCTGCGGCGCTCCCAGGCCCGGCCCGCGGCTGGGACACCTATTCATCGGAGGTGACGAGATGACCGCGGTGACCGTACCGGTCCGCCCAGCGAAGGGCGCGAGCCTGCGACCACTCCCGTGGCGCCGGATGGCCTGGGTCAGCTGGCGGCACCACCGCATCGCGCTGGCCGGCGTGGTTGTCTTCCTCGGCGCGCTGGCGGTGTGGCTGTGGATCGCCGGCCTCCAGCTGCGCCACGCCTATGCGGCCGCGGCTGCCTGTCACCCCGCGAGCTCGGGTGCCTGCCAGAACCTGATTGCGACCTTCCAGAGTACGAACGTCATTCTGAAAGGTGGCTTCGTCCTGCAGCCCCTGCCCGCGCTGATCGGGGCATTCGTCGGGGCGCCCATGCTGGCTCGTGAGATGGAGACCGGCACCTTCCGCTACGCCTGGACCCAGGGCTTCGGGCGACGGCGCTGGACGCTCGCCAAGCTGGTGCTGGTCGGGGTCGCGGTGGCCGCCATCGCCGGCGCCCTCAGTGTGCTGGTCTCCTGGTACTACCAGCCGTATCTCGCCAGCGGCAACGGGACCGTGTTTTCCTCGCCGTCCCCGCTGTCTCCCGGGCTGTTCGACCTGCGCGGGGTCGCGTTCGCCGCCTGGACGCTGGCTGCTTTCGCGATAGGCGCCCTCGCCGGCATGCTCATCCGCCGCGTCGTCACAGCGATCGTCGCCACCCTCGCCGCCTACATCAGTCTCGCCTTCCTGGCGGGGAACGTGTTGCGCCAGTACTACTTGACACCGCTGGTCGCGAAAGGTTCGAACCTGCCCGATTCCGCGTGGATCACGAGCGAGTGGTGGACCAAGGGCGGAAAGTTCGCGTTCGGTGGCCGACCCCCTATCAACCTACTTCAGCAGCTCTGCCCCGCGTCTTTCGTGCCTGGACCTAACGGCGGAATAGCGGTGCAAGGCTCCTTCAGCCCAACGACGTGTCTCGTCCAACACGGCTACACGCAATGGTCCGACTACCAGCAGGCCAGCCACTTCTGGCCGTTCCAGTGGATCGAGGGCGGCTGGCTGCTCGCGCTGTCGGCGCTGCTCATTGCCGTGACCGTCTGGCTGGTCCGCCGTCGAGCGGCCTGAAGCGAGGAGAATCCGATGTGCACACTGACCACTCTTATGACCCGCTACTTGGGGATAGCGCGCCGACGGACCCGGCCGTTGAAGGTGACGAAGTGACGGCGCTCATAATTCCCACTCCTGCGGAGAAGGACGCGAACCCCCGGCCGCTGCCGTGGCGGCGTATGGCCTGGGTCACCTGGCGGCACCACCGAATTGCGCTCGGCGGCGTGGCTGTGTTCCTGGGCGTGCTAGCGGTGTGGCTGTGGCGCGTCGGCCTTCAGTTGCACCACGCCTACGCTGCCGTCATCGACTGCCACCCTGCGGGCTCGACTGCCTGCAGTGAGCTGGTGCTCGACTTCGATACCACCGGCGGCATTCTGAAAGGCGGCTTCGTCCTGCAGCCCGTGCCCGCGCTCATCGGGGCGTTCGTCGGGCCACTGGTGCTGGCCCGTGAGCTCGAGACCGGCACCTTCCGCTACGCCTGGACCCAGGCCTTCGGGCGGTGGCGCTGGACGCTCGCCAAGCTGGTGATGCTCGGGGTCGCGGTCACCGCCATCGCCGGCGCCTTCAGCGTGCTGGTCTCCTGGTACTACCAGCCATACCTCGCCCCCGGCAGGCTCTATTCCGCGGCGTCCCCGCTCCATCACTGGCTGTTCGACCTGCGCGGGGTCGCGTTGGCCGCGTGGACGCTGACCGCGTTCGCGATGGGCGCTCTCGCCGGCATGCTCATCCGCCAGGTCGTCCCCGCGATCGTCGCCACCCTCGCCGGCTATACCGCTCTCGCCGTCGTAGTCGGGGACGTCCTGCGCGCCAACTACCAGCCAGTCAGCCACTTCTGGCCAGTCCAGTGGATGGAGGGCGGCGGGCTGCTCGCGCTGTCGGCACTGCTCATCTCAGTGGCCGTCTGGCTGGTCCACCATCGCGCGGCTTGAAACACCAAGTGAGCCAAGCGAGCGGCATCAGGTGCCTACAGCAGGACGGAGGGAGATGTCCCTTCAAGTGCGTTGCCGTCACGGCTGGTTGTACCTCGCAGGCGGGTTCGTTTTCCGAACAAGGAGTCCAGCTACGCGTGAAGGAGGATGTGCAGTGCGTCGAAGCTCGCTGACCTTGCTCTCTCTACTCCCTGTCATGGCTGCTTCGGTATTGCTAGCCAGCTGTTCATCGCCCAACGGCCCCCCAGGTCCGACCGGGACTCTGACCGGCACGCTCCAGGCTGTGGGTGACTCTTCCGGCGTAGGCCCGCGAGGTCTAAGCGGACAAGTTACCCTCCATGGGTCGGACGGGAGGAGGGACATCATTTCTGTCGGCGCGGACGGTCGATTCTCGGTACCCGCGACAGTGGGCATGTACACCGTCTCAGGGCAGAGCCCGCAGTACGGAGGAGGCACCGCAGAGTGCAAAGCCTCGGGACCGGTCACCGTGACCAAAGGCGTCACGAGCAACGTAGAGGTTGACTGCCAGGAGAAGTAATGGTCAGCGACCGAGAGTTGAAAGACCCGACCCACGGACTCGCTCGTCTCCACGTCATCCCAGCTCAACGACCTGCTGTAGTTATGAGACATCTACGGGCCAGGAGCTGCGTGCTGGATTCCGTCCAGTGGCCCAGCTCCCCTACCCGTGCCAGGGTGACCCAGGTGTCTTCCTCTAGCGTGCGGCGCCCGCGCGGTCTGGGGCGGCGCTGTGTGATGAGGCCGCAGGTGGCAGGCGCGGGCAGCTGGCGCTGATCGTCACCTGTCGCCTGCGGCTGTTCACCTTTTTGAGCTCTCGCTATTGTAACCCGCCTGCTTATCCGTGATTAACTAGTTTCCGGATTCGATGTTCTGCCAGGCTGCTATAGAGTCGGGTTCGTCTCCTGGCTGGTTATCGAGAGCACAGCCGCCGGAGTCCCAGAGATTCCATACCACAAGGCCCGGGAAATTAGCCTTGAGGTACGTGTCGTCTTCGCTGAAGCTTTTGGCTACGGCCTCCTCATATTGTCCGTTGTCCAGAGACTTTTGTTCGGCCCCGCAGTTTATGGCGAATTCGGCGATGCCATGGCGGATGCCATTTCCGCTGGTGCAGCTGATCCAGTTTGTCCAGCCTAGATCCTGGCTGAGGCTTTCAGGCTGAGCGATAGGGTTCGGCGGTCTGCCCTCATAGACATCCGCGAGGTAGTAGCTGACATATTGGGATGGCACTATGAAATTACAGCCGCCCGTGCCGCTTTCGTAGTGGCCAGCCCACGAGTCTTCGGCGAACTTAACGTTCGACACGTCGTTCGCCTGCTCGAAACCCGCGACCTCATCAGACTCAGATTCGAATTCAGTTATGAAGTTTCCGGGCGTGCTACAGCTCGTTTCCGTGCCGAAGTCGCACAGGCAGCCGTTGTCGTTGTTTCCGTTATCCGGCTCATTGCAGAAGACCAGTATGATCTGGTGCGGGTCGATCAGCGTCGATTCAAGGAAGTCTTGGAGGTTGGTATCGCTGGCGCTTGTCACGGCGTTGTAGGTGATGATACATAGCACGCTTGCCGGATACACATAGCTACCGTCAGTGCCCTGCGCCCCGCAACCATCTACACCGTTAGAAGTGGTATCCGCATCGCTGTCCGGCAGCCCGTTCTTGTAGAAGAATTTCTCGCTTTGCGGAGACCCGGCATAGTATTCCGAGCCAGATTCACCTACCTGGGCCCATGTCGGAGTGCTGTACGCGTCCACCCCGATGTATTTCGCTGCGGGTGCCTGCGTCTGCACCTCTGCCGAAGCGCCGCTCGTGAATACAAGCGAAAGCAGTATTAGTACGGCCGGGTAAGCAAGTTTCCTCAGGTGCGATGCTAATCTCATGCGTTCCTCCTTAGGTTCTCTGAGCGTGCCAGAAACAGTCATGCTGACATATCGCAGCGATTCAGCCGGACCGGATGGCGTCTGGTTGCCAGGGGTCAGTGGTAAAGAGCAGTGTCGCCCGGCGCGGACGCCGCACACCACGAATTCCACCAGCACTTTTCCGGCACTCTGCGCGAGCGGCGGAATCGTCAGCGCGCCGCAGACCGCCAACGGCCGGCCCGGGGCGTGGCACCTTCCCGGTCGGTTCTACGTCCGCCCTTGATCGGGCGGCTAGCCCTGGCCGTTTCTCACCTGGAAACGGTTGCCGTAGAACGCCAGCGTGGCGAAGCGGCCTGCTGGATCGCGGAGCCTGGCGCGCAGGTGTTCGGCGTCCGGGTGGTGCAGGTCGTCCAGGATGGCCAGGGCCTGCGTCCACGCGTGGCGTGCGGCCGACAGATTGCCGTCGATGTGCTGCGCGTCGCCGATGCAGGCGAGCGCTTCGGCTTTGGGGTAGCGGTGGCCGAGTTCGTCGAACAGCTCGATCGCGCGCCGGTAGCAGCTGGCGGCCTGGGTGATGTGACCCAGTTGCAGGTGGACGTAGGCCAGGCTGTCGAGCATGGCCGGCTGCGTATGCTTGTTGCCAAGCTGCTGGTTCAGGGCGACGGCCTGCTGGCAGTAACCCAGCGCCTCGTGGTGCTCGCCGAGCTGGGCCAGTGCCCAGCCAGCAGTATTGAGCGCTTCGGCCTGCAGCGGCAGCGCGGGCGCGCCCGCGGCCGTGGCCAGCACCAGCGCCCGCTGGGCGTTCGCCAGCGTCTCGTGGTAACGTCCCTGGATTTCCAGCGCGCGGCTGGTATGAAGATGGACGCGGCCCTGGCCATGAACGTCCCCCGCTTCCTCGCGCAGCCGCAGCGCTCTGGCCAGGTGGGTGAGAGCCTCAGCGGGGCGGCCGGTCTGAATCTGGGCGTTAGCTACGCCGCTATGAGCGAGGGTCTGCGCGTACCGGTCGCCGAGGCGGTAGGCGGCTGCCAGGGCGACGTCCTGGGTGGCCGCCCAGTCGTGCCAGTGGCTGCGGCGGTAGAAATATGTCTCCAGGCTGAAGGCAAGCTGCCAGGCGTGGACGTCGTATCCGTTGTCGGCGGCCAGGCTGACGGCGGCCAGCAGCCCGCGGTGCTCGGCGTCCAGCCAGGCCAGCGCCTGCGCGTGGCTGGCGAAGTCATCGGGCGTCACCCCACGCGCCGCCGCGGCGAGGGCGGTCCGGCGCCGCAGCGGGTACAGGAGCCGGTCCGCGGCCGTGGCGGTCTGCAGGTAGTAGTCCAGCAGACGGCCCAGAGCGGCTCGGCGCCCCGCGCCGGAGCCGGTCGTGGTGGCATGCTCGATGGCGTAGGCCCGCAGCAGGTCATGGCTGCTGAACCGGCCAGGGACCTGCTCGGTGAGCAGATGGGCGCGGGTTAGCGCGTCCAGCAACAGCCGGGCTCGTCCCGGCGAGATGCCGGCCAGGCTGGCTGCGGCGTTGACCGTAACGTCGGGACCCGGGTGCAGGCCGGTGAGCCGGAACAAGCGCGCCGCTGGCTGGCTCAGATTCTGGTACGACGAGGAAAACACCGCGCGGATCGCGGTGTGAGAATCCCCGCCTGCATTGAGAATGTCCAGCCGTTGCTGCGCGTCCGCTAGCTCGCCCACGAGGCAGGCGAGGTTGACGGCCGGGCGGGCGGCGGCGAGCTCGGCGGCGATGCGCAGCGCCAGCGGCAGCCGCGAGCACTGCGAGGCCAGCGTCGCGGCAGCACCGGGGTCAGCGTCGACTCGCCCGCCGATCAGGGTCCTCAGCAGGGCGACCGCATCGCTCAACGAGAACAGGTCTAGCTCTATGCGCACAGCGCCGTCTCGAGCGACCAGGCCTGCCAGCGAATCGCGACTGGTCACCACAGCCATGCAGGCCGGTGTGCCGGGCAGCAGCGGACGGACCTGCTCTGCTGCGCGGGCGTTGTCCAGGATGACCAGCATCCGTCGCCCGGCCACCAGGCTCCGGAACAAGGCAGAGCGCTCGTCTTGCTCTGCCGGGATGTCCTGGCCGGACACGCCCAAGGCGCGCAGGAAGCCAGCCAGGGCCTCGGCCGGGGACATTGGCTGGCCAGGGTCGTAGCCGCGCAGGTTCATATAGAGCTGACCGTCCGGATAGCTGCCCGCCACCTGATGCGCCCAGTGCACGGCCAGGGCAGTCTTTCCCACCCCGGCGGTCCCGCCGATCGCTGAGATGACCACAGTTCCTGGCGCCTGCGCCCCAGCCTGATCGAGCAGGCCGGTGAGCACGTTCAGTTCATTCTCTCGTCCTGCGAAATGGCGAACCGGGGCGGGCAGTTGCCGCGGAGCCGCCGACCGCTGGTACGCGCGGTCGAGGTCGGTCCCTGGCCGGCCGGCCGCGGAGTCATCGGCGTTGTCGTAACGCGCTTGCAGGAACTGCGCGCGGGCGTGCTGACCCATTCCGAGCGCGTCGGCGACGAGCCGGACGGAGCGGGCGGATGGCCTGGTGCGGCCCCGCTCCATGTTGCTCAGGGCCCGGACACTCAACCCTGACAGCTGGGCGAGTTCCTCCTGAGTTAACCCGGCGGACGACCTGTAACCGCGCAGAAGCTGACCGAAGCCCGCCGGCCCCGCATCTTCGCCCACGCCATGTTCCCCGCACGCGCGCAGATTCCCCGGCTGACCCGGCCTACCGGAGTAAGTCTGACATAACCCAGCCCTTGCCTTCTGTGTCACCGATGATAAGCCGCAGGCCCCTGGCTATCGGCACCGCCGCATTCAGGTCCCCGCCGGTCCGCGCACGGGAAGAGGTCGGCTGGTACCGCCGGCCAGCCGGACCTGGCCGGGTGATCTGGTGAAATAAGGGCGTGACAACCCCGCAGCAGCAGCCATCACCCGTGAGCCAGTTCCTGGTGCATCAGAACCGGGAGGTAGCGGAGTCCTTCGGCAGAGATCCTGCCCGCTACGACTCGATCCGGCCCCCCTATCACGACGCCGTGATACAGCGGATTGTCGGCGCCAGCCCCGGGCGCCGGGTGCTCGATGTCGGCTGTGGCACTGGCACAGCCGCCCGGCAGTTCCGCGCCGCCGGCTGCGAGGTGCTCGGGATCGAGCCGGACGCGCGGATGGCTGCTTTCGCTCGGCACGGGGGCCTCGACGTCGATGTAGCGACGTTCGAGGACTGGGACCCGGCAGGCCGGGTGTTCGACGCGGTCACCGCCGCGTCGGCGTGGCACTGGGTGGACCCGGTCGCAGGGGCAGCCAAGGCAGGACAGCTGCTGCCGCCCGGCGGCCTGCTGGCCGTGTTCTGGTACCCGTTCCATCTGCCGCCCGACCTGGCGGATGCCTTTTACGCCATTTACCTGCGGGTCGTGCCCGACGTGGCCGCGTTGCTGCCAGGGAGGCAGCCCCCAGGGTTCCTGCGTCCGGTGTATACGCGGGCCGCGGATGGGATCCGGGAGGCTGGCGGGTTCAGCCAGCTAGAGCAGTGGCAATGGGACTGGGAGCTGACATGCACCCGGGACATGTGGCTGGATCAGATGCCGGCCTTCCCGGCGCTCTCCGGGATCGCGCCTGTCGCGCTCGAGGAACTGGTGGACCGGGCCGGGACCGCCATCGACGCGGCCGGCGGAAGCTTCCCCGTGCGTTACGCCTCGGTGACGATCACAGCGGTACGCGCGGCGTCGTTACCCGGGCAGCATTACCCGACCAGCTCAGCGTCGTCGGTGAACGCGGCCGCATCGACACAACTCGAGCAGTCAGCATCAGCGCCATGACCTAGCGCACGTCGAGGCCGCCGTTGCGGGCATTAGCCCCAATTTCCACGCTGGCGGTGCGTCCGGGAGGTTCGGGGATTCGAGAGACGCGGGAAGGTGGACGGCGTCACTGCGGCCATGTTGGGGCGATGGCAGCGGCCTTCCCCGTGTTCTCCTGGCAGTGACCGGGGGGAAGGCCGCCTGGCTTCGGAGCGGATAGTGGCTCAGCCTGAGCAGATAATGGCATCAGGCTTAATTGCGGCGATGGAGGGGAGGTTGTTACTGCACCCGGACAGGTTCCCCCGAATGTGCCGACGCAACGCCCCCGCGACCGCCGCGAGCTTCTTGACTTTCATGAAACGTCCTTTCACTTCCTAAGGACTCCCGGCTGCATTCCGGAACTCGCCCATGTTCGGCTGAAGGGCGCAGGACCTTGGTGTCGAAGACGACGAACCGCTGGCCGCCGGGGTGTGCCTCCTTCCTCATTCGGGCGGTCATCGTTGAAGGTGATATCCACTTTTGATAAGCACCCTTTGTCGTCTAGTTAAGGGGTTTTCGTGCCGGAGTAGCATTGCCGGTATCACCGGGTGTAGCACCGCAGGTCAGGCGTTTTGCGCAGGGGGATGCCCTATGGCTGAAATGGAGTTCGGGTTGCTTGGGCCGTTGGTGGTGCGCAGAAGCGGTGTGCTGCTGCCGGTGCCGCGGGGACATCAGCGGACCGTTCTTGCCGTGCTGCTGCTGGAGGCCAACCGTGTCCTGCCGGTGGATCAGATCGTTGAGGCGGTGTGGGGTGCCGGGCCGCCGCCGTCGGCCAGGGTGACTGTCCGCAATCTCATCCGGCGGCTGCGCCAGACGCTTGGTGACACCGGCAAAAGCAGGATCACCGCGCAGCCGCGCGGGTACTTGATCCGGATTGGCGTCGGCGAGCTGGACCTGGCCCGGTTCGAGGCCCTGGCCGGGTCCGTGAGGGAAGCGGTGCGCGGCGGATGCTGGGATGAGGCAGCCATGCAGGCCCGGGCGGCGCTGGCTTTGTGGCGGGGGGAGCCGCTGGCCGGGGTGGACTCGGAAACGCTGGCGGTGCGGGAGGCCCCCCGGCTGGCGGAGATGCGAAGGCAGGTGCTGGAAACTCGCATCGACGCGGACTTGCATCTTGGGCATCATCGGGAACTGGTCGCGGAGTTGCGGCGTCTGGCCGCCACCTATCCCCTGCGCGAGGAGATGCATGCCTTGTTGATGCTCGCCTTGTACCGGTGCGGCCGCCAGGGCGAGGCGCTAGCCGCCTACCAGCACGCCCGCACGGTGCTGGCCGAGGAACTGAGTACCGAACCCGGCGCCGGCCTGCGGCGGCTACACCAGCAGATCCTCACCGCCGACCCTGCCGTTGCCGCTCCTGAGCCCGCGCAGTCCGCAACGGAGGTACGACCGGCGACCTCGCCGGTCACGGGCGTAATGGCGGTGGGCCGGAGTGCGGCGGTGGTTCCCCGGCAACTGCCAGGCGCGGTTGCTGACTTTACAGGCCGGATGGCCGAACTGGCGGCGCTGACCGGGCTGCTGGACCGGCCTGCCGGGCAGGCTCCAGAGGCGGTGGTGATCTCGGCGATCGGCGGGACCGCCGGGGTAGGCAAGACCGCACTTGCGGTGCACTGGGCGCACCAGGTCGCACCGAGCTTCCCTGATGGCCAGCTGTATGTGAACTTGCGCGGGTTCGGGCCATCGGCGCCCTTGTCACCAGCTGAGGCGGTCAGCGGGTTCCTGGCTGCTTTAGGCGTGCCGCCCGAACGCTGGCCGGCCGGATTTGATGCGCAGGTGGGCTTGTACCGGAGTCTTGCCGAAGGCAGGCGGCTGCTGATCGTGCTGGACAACGCCCGGGATGTGGCGCAGGTGCGGCCGCTGCTGCCTGGCGCGCCCGGGTGCCTGGTGGTGGTGACCAGCCGGGCATCGCTGAGCGGCCTGGCTGTCACCCAGGGCGCCCGTCTGTTCACCCTTGACGTGCTGCCCGGCCAGGAGGCACGCCAGCTGCTGGACCGCCGGATCAGCAGCACGCGGGTGGCAGCCGAGCCTGACGCGGTCACTGAGCTCGTCAGGCTGTGCGCGGGGCTGCCGCTGGCCCTGGCGATCGTGGCGGCTCGCGCATGCGCCCGTCCTGGCGTTCCTCTCACCGTCCTGGCCGCCGAGCTGGCCGACGAATCGAGCCGGCTCGACGCGCTGGATGCCGGAGACCCGGCCAGCAGCGTGCGTGCGGTGATCGCGTGGTCCTACCAGAGCCTCACCGCGCAGGCCGCCCGGATGTTCGGGCTGCTGGGCCTGCATCCGGGTCCTGATATCACCGTCCCGGCCGCCGCCAGCGCCGCCGGCGTCACCCTTGTGGCTGCCCGCCGCTGCCTGCGCGAACTGACACACGCCAGCCTGCTCACCGAGCACCGGCCTGGCCGGTTCGGATTCCACGACCTGCTCCGCACCTACGCCGCAGAGCAGGCCATGGCGGCTGAGAGCCAGCGAACCCGGCACGAGGTGACTGGGCGGCTCCTGGACCACTACCTGCACAGCGCATTTGACGCCGCGTTCCTGATCTCTCCCGGGCGCGACCCGATCACTGTCAGCCCGCCTCGGCCAGGCGTCACACCCGAGCACCTGGCCGGCGATCAGCAGGCACTGGGCTGGATGCAGGCCGAGCACCAGGTCCTGCTCGCCGCCGCAGCGCTCGCCGCCAGCAGCGGGTACGACGTCCACGCCTGGCAGATCCCCTGGACCATAGCGCCCTACCTCGAAACGCGAGGTCACTGGCACGACATGGCCACCACCCTGCGGACGGCCCTGGCAGCAGCTCAACGCCTGAGTGATACCGCCGGACAGGCCGCGTCCTCGCGTCTGCTGGCATTGGCCTGCGCACGGCTCGGCGATCACGACCAGGCCATGGCCCGCTATACGGCCTCCGTCAGGCTGTATCAGCAGATCGGCGACCGGCTCGGCGAGGCCAAGGTGCACCACTCGCTCGGCGTGCTAGCCGAAAGCCAGGGCCGCTACGCTGACGCACTCAGCCACGCCGAGCAGGCGCTGCTCCTGTACCAGGCCACCGGCAACCGCGGGGGAGAAGCCTCTGTGCTCAACAATGTCGGCTACGCCCGAGCACTGCTCGGCGACTACCAGCAGGCCCGCATGATCTGCCGGCAGGCACTTTCCCTGCACACCCAGCTTGGCCTGCGCAATGCCGAGGCGCACGCATGGGACAGCCTTGGCTACGCCGAGCAGCACATGGGCAACCCCGCCGAAGCCACCGCCAGCTACCAGCGAGCGCTCAGCATCTTCCGCGAGTTCGGCGACCGGTACCACGAAGCGACGACCCTCGCCCACCTGGGCGACACCTGCCACGCCTGCGGCGAGCAACAGCAGGGACGCCAAGCCTGGCAGCAGGCCCTGGACATCCTCAACGAGATAAACCATCCGGACGCTGATGGAGTCCGCGCCAAGCTCGTCAGCACGGAGAAGTAGGTGCCTGTGGGTCCGGTTGCATAACCTTGTCATAGTTTCCGACCCGAGTTTGAGGTGGTGTCGCGCGCTGTATGTGGCATGAGAGCGCACTGTCCAGAGGGTCTGGCACTACAGCGACTACAGCCTGGTGCGGGCAGGACACTAGCGCTGCTTAGCCGGTAGGGCACGCCTTTTCCTTTTGGTGGCGGGACTGTTACTGGGGTTGATCGGGGTCGTAGAAGAACACGCTCGATTCGGTCTCGCGCTGGAACTGCGTCGCTGGATACCACAGGCCGCCCGCCGGGGATTGGATGGTGACAGCGCGTTGCTGAAGTTCTGCTATATAGGCTTTGTCAAGGACGGTCCTGGAAGATATGGGCTGGTGCAGAAGGAAATCGCGCGGGCCGAGATACAGGTAGCCGTCCGCCCCGGGAAAGCCCTTCTGCCCTGGCGGCAGGCCGAAGTATGAGGAATCCAGGTCAGCCAGCCAGGTTCCGCTGATGGCAGTCAGGGCAGGCACTGGCCATGAGGCCATCCGCTGTTCCAGCTCGTCGTTGTCCTTCGCGAAGCCCTCATGGTTCACGATCGTGAACGTCACGCCCGGGTAGCGCTGCTCGTAGATGGCGACAGCGCCGCCAGTGTGCAGCATGTGGTCCCACCCGAACAGCATGAGCGCCTTGCGGTGGCGGGAGAGCACCTGGGTTTCCGTCACGGCGGCGATGTTCGCGTCTCGGTCCATGAACGGCGTCAGGTCCTGCGGGCTTTTCACCTTGCTCCAGTCGATGGGCGGATCGCACGCGAGCACGCGCAGCTTCCGCGCAGCCGGGAGTCTGGTGTTGATCTGGCGAACTAGTGCCGCGTCAGGCAACGTTCGCCCGGGTGACGACATGGCGTAGCCGTTGGTCGTGGGCGTGGTCGTTGCGCCAGATGATGTACCGGCGGTTGATGCTGGTCTGCTCTTTATGGGAGGCAATGTCGGTCCCGTCGAGCGCGAAGTACCGCAGCGCCACGAACTGCGCCTCCACGCGGTTAACCAGGACGATTTGTCGGCGTGTAGGCGATCTCGACGTTGTCCGCCGTCGCCCAGGCCGCTTTGGATGGTCGCACGCTGACCTCGGATGCCGACCCCGGAACGGTCCTGACTTGTGAGAGCCGTCCTGGTCACCCCAGTGTTATGTGCTCGTGAGCGGAAGCCGGAGGCAAGTTACCGGCAGCAGCCATATTGAACAGCAAGAGCAGGTTAACTTCCTCGGTTTCGCTGATAAGCAGGTCGTATACGTCCTTGGTCGCGAAGTAAACAAAGCGACTATCGGGCGGCACGACACCGTAGCTTTCGAACCTGCGCAAGCTGACCAGGCGCCAGTCCCAGCCGAATTCGCTGCACCACTGCTGTTCGAGCAGGGTGCCGAGCATGCCCGCCAACTCGGCCGCCCGCTCTCCGCCCGGATGATCCGCTCGCAGTCGGCCGACCACCTCGTCGATTGCTCGCACGACAGCTCGGGGCGGGGGAACGGGCTCGGGGTCAAGCCCCAAGAGCCGGTACGCCTGCTGCAGGAGGCCTTGAAGGTATCGGCGCTCCTCAGCCCTGAGCTCACGTTCCCCGTGCCACGCGCTGATGCGTCTAGCTGCTTGCGGCCCGCGGGACGGCCACAGGCGCATCCGCCAGCTGTCATCCGGGGGCTGCCCGGTCGAGCCATATGCGACGAACCCGCGTCCGGTGATCAGCGCGTGGTATCCACCTGGCGGCACGTCCAGCCTGGGCGCACTATTCGTTGTTGACGAGAAGTACAGGCCGTGCGGATCGACCTCAAGGTGAGCCTCCACCGCTTCGGGCCAGTCAGCTGTATCGTCGGGCGGCGGGCCGTCCCACACTTCGACTCGCAGTGGCATCTCGTAGTTGGTCTGCTGTGGCGACAGCACGAGGAACGTGCCGCTAAAGGTGTATTCCACCGGGATCTGCGCGATGCCGTCGCCTTCGATCGCCCTCTGGATCAGGTCGGGTTCCTGGTACATGGCCAGTTCGGGCTGGTTGTCGAGCGCATAGTCCTCCTCCGCGCACAAACAGGAGGAGAGATAGAACTGGTGGTTGTCGAGAGGCACGACGTAATCGTGGGCGCTGATCATTTCGGGATCCGTGGTCACGCTCGCAGGCGGCACCGTAGGGGGCGGGGAGTCGGGTGGCGACGCAAGGGATGGCGGTAGCTGAGGGAGCTCGCCCATCAGAGCTTCGCGCTGAAGCTCGCCAAGGCTGCCCACGCGACGTGCATGCGCTATACCGAGCTGTTCCATGATGTGCGCGGCCCAAGCCTCGCCAACCCCGGGCAGGCAGGCGAGCAGATCGGAAACTTGCATCCTGCCGACAAGGTCGTCGGCCGCGGCTCTGCCGAGAACGTCAGGCAGGCTCATGGTCCCACGCTTGAGACCCCTCCGTATTTCCGCCAATACCTCGCGTCCTCGTACAGCCCTGTCCAGGGCTGCGGCTCGTTGTTCAGGAGTCAACGGAGGAAGCGGCATGTCGAGTCACTCCTGTCCTTAATCCCGAACCGCGTATCAGCCGTGGATCGATCGCGGACACGCGGCGAAGCAAGAGCAAACTAGGCTAAGTCGGGCATTGGGTCGACGTCAGACTAGTGGACCAGGGCTGTACCCGCGCCGGATGCGCGCTACCTACACTCGCACCGAGGGCGTGCGGCACCTGTTCGCGGCTTACGAGCTGGGCGAGGACAAGCTGTTCGGGCACATCAAGCCGCGCAAGACCCGGACCCGGTTCCTGCAGTTCTGCCGTTACCCGCGCTCCCTCCATCCGCCGACCGTGCGCATCGCGATCATCTGTGACAACTGTGAGGATCATGGTCGTGCCGCCGCAAGCAGGGCCTGACCCGTGCGACAACTGGCGTGATGCCCTGGCGAAGACCTGTCGGCCCTGACCTGCGGTGGTGCTGCTGGCACCGGGCCGGTGGGACGTGTCCCGATAGGGGCCTTCGCCTAAAGGCACCGTCACAGTTCTGACCGCCCTCACCGGCCCGGTGCTGCCATCAGGCCCCCGGACAGGAGCGAGACGACGTGACTAGCATGCCCAGCCCGGCGCGATCGGGCCACAACCCTGACCATGCTGTGCGGGAGGAGGTGGTACTTGGCGTCGACACTCACAAGGATCTGCACGTCGCAGCTGTGATCACCAGGCTCGGCGGGATGCTGGGCAGCCAGTCGTTTCCCGCGACCGCGGCGGGCTACCGTCAGCTGCTGGCATGGGCACTGGGGTTCGGGCTGGTCAGCCGGGCCGGGGTGGAATGCACCGGCTCCTACGGCGCAGCACTGACCCGGCATCTGCGCCAGGCAGGCGTAGCAGTGACCGAGGTGAACCAGCCCGAAAAGGCAACGCGCCGCCGGCGCGGTAAGACTGATGCGATCGACGCCGAAGCCGCCGCGAGAGCGGTGCTGTCGGGCCAGGCCCGCGCCGTGCCCAAGACCGGCGACGGCCACGCCGAGGCGATACGGGCCTTCAAGATGGCCCGGGACTCCGCGGTCAAGTCCCGCACCCAGGCGATCAACCAGCTCAAGGCCATACTGGTCACCGCCGGCCCAGCAGTGCGCGAGCCGCTGGCTGGCCTGTCAGCCAAAACCCTCGTCCGCGTCTGCACCAGCCTCACCGACCCGCCCAGCGCCAGTGCCGCCACGGCCGCAGCCATCTGCACACTCCGCCTCCTGGGCCGGCGCATCCAGCAGCTCAGCGCCGAGGCCAGCGACCTCCAGCACCACATCACCGCTGCCCTCACCGCCTGCGCCACGCAACTGCTCACGCCCATCGGCATCGGCCCCGACAGCGCCGCCGCCCTGGTCATCGCCGCCGGAGACAACCCCGAACGGCTCCGCAGCGAAGCGTCATTCGCCGCGCTGTGCGGCGTCAGCCCCGTCCAGGCATCCTCCGGCAAAACCCAGCGCCACCGCCTCAACCGCGGCGGTGACCGGCAAGCCAACGCCGCCCTGCACCGCATCGTGATCAGCCGCCTGCGCTGGGATCCCCGCGCCCGCGACTACCTCGAACGCCGCCAGGCAGAAGGAAAAACCCGCCGTGAAGCCATCCGCTGCCTCAAGCGCTACGCCGCCCGAGAGATCTACGGACTCATCCAGCCAGCCAAATGCACTGACCTGCCCGAAGCCACTTGACAAACATAGGGGCATCTACGGCACGCACAAGACCCCGGAGATCCAGGACTGGCTCGCACGCCATCCCCGCTTCCACGTCCACTTCACCCCGACCGGGTCCTCGTGGATCAACCAGGTGGAACGCTGGTTCGGCTACCTCACCGACCAGAAGATCCGCCGCGGCGTCCACAAGAGCGTCCAGGCCCTCGAAGCCGACATCCGCCAGTGGATCGAGCACTGGAACGAAG
The DNA here is from genome assembly GCA_963815375.1 of uncultured Actinomycetota bacterium. GTDB lineage: Bacteria > Actinomycetota > Actinomycetes > Streptosporangiales > Streptosporangiaceae > JASHPR01. Next base: position 717,608 of record CAWFGX010000004.1, read on the forward strand.
ACCCGAAGCCGTTCGCCTGGGTCAAGACAGCCGAGGAGATCCTCAACTCCCTGGCCGAATATTTGTCGAAAATTTCAGGCGGGGCACACTAGCGGTCCTGCCAGTCCTCCGATCCGAGTAGTGCTGACAGGCGCGGGCCGAACTCAAGGACATAAGGCACCGATTTCAGCCGCTCCGGCGTGACCGCCACCCCATGGCTGCGGATCAGCGAAGCAAGCCACTCCCACGGATGATCTTCACCAGTGACCTCCGCATCGTCCGGAAGCACTGTCGTGCGCACACTTCGCTCAGCATGCCCGGCAGTCAGATGCGTCGCACTCGTGCTGAAGCCGCGATCTTCATGCAACGTAAGACGGCGGCCGTCATCCAGGACCGCGAACTCATGCACGTTGATGTCCATGCCTCGCTGGTCCTTGTGCGCCAGCTCCGACCACGCACCCAGGCCAACGACCGTGACACCCATAAAGCGAACGCTAGCGCTACCTCACCAGCCGGGCGGGTCCGGCCGCTGCAGCGAACCACCGCAACGCTGGGCACGTCCCCAGATCAAAGCCCCGTTGACCCGTGAACGTTCGTGGCCACCGCACCAGGGAGGCTCCGCCTCGGACCGCCGAGATTGACGGTTCCGCGGGCAGACCGATGTTGGTGTGTTCATCCTCGCAGTCAGGAACCGGTTGCGGGGAGTTGTCGTGGCGTCACGTCTGGTGCGGGCTAATGCGGTCACGGTCAACGATGTGCTGGACGGTCACAAGCTGCTGGAGATCGACTGCGCGGACCGGATCTGCCTGACGTTGCCGGTGCCGAATCTGATGGTGGGCGGCCAGGTGGTGAACTTCCTCACTGAGCATGAGGGCAACCCGGTCCCCTCGCCTGCGCTGCTGGAGCGCCGGGGGCAGGCGTTCGGCCGGGCGGTGGCCGCGTTTGCTGAGGCTAACGACATCCCGGTGCTGAGTTTCGCGGGCAAGCGGGACAAGGGCCGGCCGGGGGTTCTGGCTGAGTCCCCGTGGCCGGAGCGCAAGATCGACCGGGTGATGCCGCTGATGCGCAAGGCCGCTGCCACCGGGCGGTCTCAGGTGGTGGCGGTCGGGGTGGCGCAGGAGTGCCAGCGGGTGTTGACCGGGGCCAAGGACCAGACCCAGCCGACGCGGTGTGGTTCTCTTACAACCGTACCGAACGCCGGGTGACCTGCTACTACTTCTACCTGTGGGACGCCGGGTCCGGGCCGGCGTTCATCAGGATCTGCACGTACTTCCCTTACCCGGGCAAGATCTGGGTCAGCGGGCACGAGTGGGCCAAACGCCAGGCGCTCAAGGCCGGCCTGTCCTTCGGGGAGCTGTCCAGCGGCTTCGCCTCCTGCGACGACCCGGCCATGGTGCGGCAGATCTGCGACCGGCTCGGATCCGGCCATATCCAGGTGTTCGCCGAACGCTGGTGGGCGCGGCTGCCGCTGCCGTTCACCCCGGCCGACCGCCAGGCCGGCTGACTGGCGGGATATCTCCATGCGCCAGGTGGAGATAGCCAGAACCATCACCTTCAGCGCCCCCCGGCATGCCCGCGCGTTCTTCGAGGCCCTGGCCGCCGGCAACCCCGGCCTCGGCCGCCCGGCAACATGGAGATCATCTTCAGCCGGCAGGTCCGCTGCGTGACCAAAGGCGTGTTCCGCACCGCGGTCGACCGCGACAACGATGGCGTGGTCATCAACGCCTTCTGCCGGCACTCCCGCATCAAGACCTACCTCAAAGACGGCCGCGCGCTGCGCATCGAGACCGTCATCAACGACGCCTGCGACATCGGCGTCCTGCGCCGCCTGGAGCACTTCACCGAACTGACCGCCAAGGCCCGTGACGTCAACCGCCGGCTGCTGCAGACCAATAGATGCGTGCCGGCCAGGACTCCGTCTCCATCACTTGCTGCTGCACCAAGTCCTCCCGCCGAACCTAAGTACGCCCAGTGCGCTTCCGGGTCTCGCTGATGGCCCAGGCGGCATTGATAAGGCCGACGTGGCTGAATGCCTGGGGGAAGTTGCCGATCATCTCGCCGGTGCGCGGATCGACCTCTTCTGCGAGCAGCCCGACATCATTGATGGACGCAACGGCGCGCTCGAAGGTTGCGGTGGCTGCCTCGACGTCGCCGGCCATGGCCTGTGCCTGCGCTAGCCAGAACGTGCACAGCAGGAAGGTGCCCTCGTCACCCGGCGGTCCGTGGTGGCTCAAGTACCGGTACACCAGGCCGCGCTTATCGGTGAGCCGGTGCGCGGTGGCTTCGATCGTCGCGTGCATCCGCGGGTCATCTGCGGGCAGGAACCCGGTGATAGCCAGCATGAGGCTCGAGGCGTCGAGGTCCTGGCTGCCGAATGCCTGAGTGAAGGCGCCGACCTGCTCGTTCCAGCCGCGCTCCAGAATCGCGGAGCGGATCTCATCACGGGCGGTCGCCCAGGCAGGCACCCGATCTTCCGCGCTGAGGTTGCGGGCCAGGGAAATCGCACAGTCCAGCGCCACCCAGCACATGAGCTTGGAGTAAACGAAGTCTCGCGGCTCGCCGCGGACCTCCCAGATTCCCTGGTCCTTCTCGCGCCAGCGACTTGCTGCTGTGTCCGCCGCCGCGGCGAGAAACTGTCGGGTCGCCGGGTTCATCTCGCCGAGCTGGTCGATGAGCCGCAGCGCGGACCTGAGCAAGTCACCGTAGACATCAAGCTGCCGCTGGCGCCATGCGCCGTTGCCGACCCGGACTGGTCGGCTGTCCCGCCAGCCGACCAGATGCGGCAGTTCCCACTCGGACAGGTTGAGCTCGCCGCCTACACCGAACATGATCTGCAGCTCATCGCCTCGCTCCAGCTGAGGTGCCGCGGCATCGGCGAGGAATGCGAAGAACTGGTGAGCTTCGTCCGGGCAGGCCGCCACCCACAGGGCGTGCATCGTAAAACTGGCGTCGCGCACCCACGTGTAGCGGTAGTCCCAGTTCCGCTGACCGCCAACGGTTTCCGGCAGCGACGTCGTCGGCGCCGCCACGATGGCGCCCGTCGGGGCGAACGTCAGTGCGCGCAGCACTCGCCCCGAATGCAGCACAAGCTCCCGCCAGGGGCCGTCGTAACTCTGGTGTATCGCCGACCAGGACCGCCAGCCCGCCACCGTGTCGTCCAGCCGAGCAGCGACGTGATCCGCGGTCCACAGAGGCTGTGGCGGAGCGGCCATCCCGTGGGCGACCACGAAGACGGCGGCCTGGCCGGCGGCCAGGCGGATCCGGGCGGTCGCGATGGCACCATCCACGTCGAAGACGACCGAGGTGACCAAGAGCAGCGGGTCGGCACCACCCCATGCGGTGATCCCGCCTGCGACCGGAACCAAGCGGGGGCGGATGTCCCCGTATTGCGGCCTGGGTGCGTAGACGACCTCGGCCTCGATCTCACCGTCAGTGCAAGCAAGCCGGCGGGCCAGCATGCTCGGGGAGTGTTCACCCAGGTCGTGACCGCGCTCGTTGCGGCCGACCGTGAGGGCGTCGGTCAGCACAGCAGTGCCGCCCGCGGTGGTGAAAGTTGTCTCCAGGACCATCGTCTGATCCACGTACCGGCGGCTGACCTGAAATTCGCCTGCGGGCCGGATGACGAAATGCCCCGCGGCGGGGTCAAGCAGGCGGCAGAACACCGACGGCGCGTCGAACCGCGGGAAGCACAGCCAGTCCACCGAACCCTCACGGCTCACCAGCGCGGCGGTGCGGCAGTCCGAGAGCAGCGCGTAGTCGCCGATCGGCAGGCTGTCCATTGTCCCCTCCGCTGGCCGGATGAGCACTCACTACCCGCTTCAGCGACATCCCAAGTCATCGCCGGGTCAGCCGGGCGTAGTTATCAGACAAGCCCCCTTCAGAAAGGCCGTCTGATTGCAGCAGTGTCGCTGGGGATCCCGCTGCGGCACAGCGCCGGTGAGAGGCTGGAGCGGTGTGATGGACTCATCTTTGTGATTGCCGTTCCGTCCACGTTTCGGGCCATGCTGCGCGGGTCGCACGAAAGGCGCGCGTGGCTGGACTCCCTGCCTGAGCGGGTAGATCAGCAGTGCCGGGCCTGGAACCTGTCGCTCGACGGTGATCCCTGGCACGGATCGAACGCATTGGTACTTCCAGTCCGGCGCGGTGGTGAGCAGTTCGCGTTGCGGCTGACCGCACCGGATGAGAGCTTCCCCACCGAGGTGGCGGCGCTCCGGTTCTGGGCCGGCCGGGGCACTGTGCTGCTGGTGGAGACGGACCTCGGGGCCGGGACCATGCTGCTGGAACGGCTTGATCCGGCGCGGTCGCTGGCCACCTTGCCGCTGGCGGAAGCCAATCATCATGTGGGCAGGATGATGCGCCGGCTCGCCGTACCTGCCCCCAGCTGGGTGCTCAGCACCGGCGAGCTGGTGCGGGACCGGCTGGCCACGCTGAAGTCAGACTGGGTCGCGCTAGGCCGTCCGGTGCCGGCCGGAATGCTGGCCGCTGCCTGTACCGCCGCCGAGACCCTGACCTCCTTCACCGGCGACCGTGCCGTTGACGCCGCGCTGCACCACGAGCAGGTGCTCGGGGGGGAGCGGGAACCCTGGCTCACCGTCGATCCCTGCCTACTGCGCGGCGACATCGGGTTCGACCTCGCCCGCTGCCTGTGGGACAGGCTCCACGAGATGCCCGACGCCACGACGATCAGCGAGCAGCTGAACATCATCGCAGACGCTGCGGGCCTCGACCGGGAACACGCTCGCCGCTCAGCGATCTTCCGCACCATCGACTACTGGCTGTGGGGTCTCCAGCATGGATTCACCGAGGATCCCCTCCGCTGCCGGCGTCTCGTCACCGCGCTGCTTCAGTGACCCGCCCTTCACTCCCACGCCGGATCACGCGTGGCAATGATGGATCGCTACCTCATACGTCAGGCAGCGCGCCCGCAAGGAAACCCCCACCGCACACCCGCCGCACAGTCGGTGCCCTAGCGCGCGACCGGCCTCCGGCGCAGACCGGAGCTGCTCTCCACGTGGCGCGAGGCAATGAACGCAGCGACGCCGATGAGCCAGGCTCTCGGCTTCTACAAGATCATCGAGCGCGGGCACAGGTACCGCGTAGATCGCGAAGCCCGCACACGCGACAGCGACAGCGCTACCTGCCGCCGCGAGAGCTGATGCCCGACGATATCCAGAGCCTGACACATCGCTGACCGCCGACAGGAGCGCCGACGTCGAGACCTTCGGGCAAGCCGTGCCGGTGCTGCACTACATCGCACGCGAGATGCTCGAGCGCGAGATAACCGATCAGGAAAACTGGCCTAAGCCTGACAGCACGGCCTCATCAGCGGGCTGAGGTAGCGCAGCATGTGCAGAGGCGCATGGCCCGGTCATGGTTCCTGGCGTGGGTGCGGGGTCTGCGGGGGCTGCGGAGCGGTTTAAGCCGGTCAGCCCGCGCTGCTGCGGACGGCGGCCGTGTCCGCGTAGAGCTGAGCGCTGACCAGGCGGCCGTTGGCGACCTCGAACAGCCAGAGGTTCTGGAGCACCACCGTCTTGGCGGTCGCCTTGACGACTGCCGTGTTGGTGAGCTGCGCGACGAGGTAGTCAGCGGACTCGATGACCTGATCGACATGGACGTCGAAGGACTCCCACACCTCTGCGCCGCCGGGGGTCGCCGCGAAGAACTTAGCGAAGACGTCGGGGCCGGTGAACTCACCGCCGTACGGCAGCGTGGCAGGGATCTTGAGAATGCAGTCCTGGCGCAGCATCGGCAGGATCCGGCTGCTGTCGCGGTGCCCGAGAAGCTCGGTGATGGCATAGGCCATCTCGGCCTTCGTGTAAGTCTCCCGGCTGCCGGGGGTTTTCGCTGCTGTGTCGAGCGCCTCGGCGGCGGCAACGTCGGTGCCGGTCACCCCGTCGGCGAAGGAGAAGTTCTCCGGCGGCGTCATGGTCATCATGACGAAGACGTCGGCCGGCCGGACACCCGGGCCTTCTTCGAGCAGGCGGACCAGGGTCCTGTAGAAGCGGCGCTTCGCCCGCTCGCCACGGTCCAGGCCGTCGGTGATCGTAAGCACGATCCAGTCGTCGGACCGGGGGCCGCCCCTGAAGTTACGGTTGAACACTAGTTCGCCCGCTTCATGCTGGTGGATGATCTGGAAGTCGTCCTCCGGCTCCATGTGAAGCTCCGCGACCAGCGCGTCGTGTACTGCCCGTGAGACGGCTTCGAGGTACTCGCCCGACTTGCCGCGGGCCAGTGAGATGCTGACAAAGGGCATGAGAAATCCTCTCTGAGGCGGTCCGGGCTGAGCTGGCCCGACTCCCCTGGCCTTGGTACCCGCTCCGGGAGCGCGGCTACGGTGCGACCGCCTTTTCTGATGTGCTCACCCTCAGCGGCGCACCGCGCGGCTCGGTGTACTTCCATTTCCCGCGCAGCAAGGTGCTGGCAGCGGCTGCCCTGGGCGCGGACCCCGGTCAGCAGCCCGCGGGCCTGGGCGGGGCTGGCGACCACGCGGCGGGCGACAGTCTCGGCGACCTCGGCGGCTTTCCACTGGATCCGGTCGATCGGGTTGGCGTCCAGAAGCCGCTGCTCGACCGCGTAGCGACGGCGTTGTAGAGCACGGAACGCTTGCGGCGCGCGGTGGTCGCCGCAGCAGGCTGGCCGACCTGGGTGCGGGCGCACGCGCCGAGCACCGCCATCGGCGACGGCGCGCAGCGATGGCTCGCCGAGGCCGCTGCCTCCGGCGCACAGCGGATCCGGTCGAAGATGGCGCGCGCGGTCGAGCCGGGTCCTCTGCCACGAGCTGGGAGACGACTTCTACACCCGTCGCCAGCACCCCGAGCACTGCAAGGACAAGCTCATCGCCCGGCTCGCCAGCCTGGGTTACGCCGTCACCGTCCAGCCCGCCCACGCCGCCTGAACCATCCCGCCCTGATAACCCGGCTCCGCTGACGCTCCGCCGGGTGCTGCCGCGCGCTCAGCTAAGGTCCAGTTTCCTCTCAGTCACGACGGCACGCATCCGGCTATTCTCCCGGCGGCTGCCCGGCCGGACCGGCGCCCCTGGCACCTGGCGGGGCATCCGGGCCCCGGCCGCCGCGCAGCAGGTAAGCGGAACGGAGCAGCTCGGGCCGGTCCCGCAGTTCGCTGGCCAGCCCGGAGAACCGCAGGCGGCCGCCCTCCATGATGTAGGCGCGGCGGGCCAGCCCCAGCGCGACCGCCGCGAACTGCTCGATCAGCAGCACCCCGATCCCCGCCTCGGTGACCGAACGGATCACCGGGATCAGCCGTCCCAGCACCACCGGGGCCAGGCCCAGCGACAGCTCGTCGATCAGCAGGTAGCGGGGCCGACAGACCAGGGCCTGGGCGAGCACGAGCATCTGCTGCTCGCCGCCCGACAGCAGCCGGGCCTTGGCCGTCAGGCGTCGGGAGATCTCGGGGAACAGCTCCAGCACCCGCCCGCGCGCCGCCCGCGCGTCCTCGTCCGACAGGGCGTAGCTGGCCACCCTGAGGTTGTCCTCGACGGTCAGGTCGGCCAGCAGCCTGCGGCCCTCCGGGACGATAGCGACCCCCGCCCGCCGGATCTGCTCTGGCCGGCGGCTGGCCAGGTCGCTGCCGTTCAGCAGCACCGATCCGGCCTGGGGCGGCAGGACCCCGCCAACGGCCAGCACCAGGCTCGACTTCCCAGCTCCATTGGGGCCGAGCAGGGCCGTGACCTCAGCCGCCGGGATCTCGACCGAGACATCGTGGACAACGGCGCGCCCGCCGCGCTTGACGGACAGGCCGCGCAGGATCAGCGATGGCGCGCTCATCGGACCTGTCCGGTGCCCAGGTAGGCGCTGAGTACCTTATCGTCGCGCAGTATCTCGGCGGTCGGCCCGGAGGCGATCAGCCTGCCGAAGTCCAGCACCGCCGTGGTGTCGCAGCAGGCCGACACCAGGCTTATGTCATGGTCGACCATTATCGTCAGCGCGCCCGTGTACCCGGGAATCTGCCGGATCACCTCGCTCAGGCGCGAGGTCTGCTCGTCGGGCAGCCCTGCGGCCGGCTCGTCGAGCAGCACCAGCCTGGGCCGGCCGACCACCGCGCGGGCGATCTCGACCAGGCGACGCTGGCCGGCGGCCAGCGTGCCGACCCGGGCGAATGCCACGTCGCCCAGCCCGGCAAACGAGATGGCGTCCAGCACTTGGTCGCGCCTGGCCGTGCCGCCCAGCCGCGCGTGCTCCTGGATCAGCGCCACGTTGTCGAACACCGACAGTTCCTCGATGGCCTGCTCGGTCTGGAACGTGCGCCGCAGCCCCCACCGGGCGCGGCGGAAGTGGGCCATCGACAGCAGGTCGTCCCCGAAGGCACGCACGGTCCCGGTCGCTGGCCGGACGAACCCGCTCAGCACGTTGAAGAACGTTGTCTTCCCGGCGCCGTTGGGCCCGATCAGCCCGCAGGTGCCCGTGCCGAACGTCACCGACATCCGGTCCAGCGAGGTGACCCCGCCGAAGCGCACGGTCAGGCCGGTGATCTCGACCGTGCCCTGGTCAGCGCTGGCCGCCCGGCCGTTGCCCGCGCTCACCCTGTTCTCCCGTCCATCACGCCACGGGCCTGCCGGACGGTGCGGGCCGACGTGCGGCAAGGCGCACCAGGCGCGCGGCCAGGCGCACAAGCAGGCGCCCGAGCCGGACCGTGTCCTTCGGGAACTGGTCCGCGATCCCGGCCGGGGCGGTTGTCAGCGTCACCACGACCCCGACGCCGAACAGGATGGTCAGCCAGTCAGCTGAGACGCCCCAGTTCTGCAGCAGCGCCGGCAGGAGCTGGTAGAGCAGCCCGGCCACGACCGCACCCCACAGGCTGTACGCGCCGCCCATTAGAACTACGGCCAGTAGAGTGATCGAGTAATAGGTCGGGAAGTCGATCGAGTACAGGCGCTGGTCGGCGCCGGCCAGCACACCGCCGGCTACGCCGGTGATGAACGAGGCCAGCGCGAACGCCCACAGCTTGTAGAACGTCACATTGATCCCGCCGGCCAGCGCCGCCGCCTCGCTCTGCCGGATCGATGCCCAGGCCCGTCCGGGACGCCACCGGATGTGCGCGGCTGCCAGCGCGAACATCAGGGCGGTGACAATGACGGCATAACGGAAGTAAGCAGGATCCGTTCCGGCAATGGCCGGCCGCCGGATCGCCGGGATGTGGACCAGGCTGCCGTTGTAGCCCAGGAAGCCGGAACCTCCGTTAGGGAAATTTACCGTGGTCAGCACGACCGTGATGGCCCCCGCCAGCATCAGTGTGATCAGGGCCAGGTACAGGCCCTGCAGCCGCAGCGCCGGCAGGCCGATCAGCGTCCCGGCCACCATCGTGATCAGCCCCGCCTCCAGCAGCACCACCGGGTAAGGCTGCGCGGTGGCGAACAGGAGCCTGGCGCCTGCCCAGGCGCCGATCGCGAGCACGGCGACCTGGCCGAGCGAGACCTGGCCGACCCGGCCGACCAGCAGCCCGAGGGCGAGTGCGGCCATGGCGTAGATCGCCACCTGGGTCATCGCGTCGATGTAGTAGAGGCTCAGCAGCGAGGGCAGCGCGAACAGCGCGAACAGCAGCGCGATGGCGGCCGCCGCCGCGTGCGCCGCCAGCCTCATGTCGGGGCGCTTGCGCGGCGCGTGCTGCCGTGTGCTGACCGTGCGGACCGCTGTGCCGGCCATCAGGCCTCCTCACGCGAGCGCGACAGCACGCTGCCGCCCGAGAAGACCAACAGCGCCACGGCAGCGAGCACGAACGGGGTCATGTCGCGGTAGTTGGTGACCGATGTGATCGGCGTCAGCAGGTCGTGGATCAGGCCGATCACGATGGCCGCCGCGAACGTGAGCATGATCGAGCGCAGCCGCGCGATCAGGGCCGCGGCCAGTGACGAGATCACCAGGAAGGTCAGCGTAGTGGCGTCGAGCGCAACCAGGTCGGCCAGCAGTATCCCCGCGATGCCGGCCAGCACGCCGCAGCCGAGCCAGGCCACCGCCTCCACCTGCCGCACCGGCACGCCCAGGGTGGCAGTGATCTCGCGGTCGGCCGCTATCGCGCGCATAGCGGTCCCGAGCTTGGTGAACCGCAGGAACGCCCAGGCCCCGACCGTGATCGCGACGCCGGCCCCGAGGCCGATCCACTGCGTCCAGGTCACCTGCACCTGGCCGAATGAGAAGGAGACGCCGTCGGTCGGCAGCGCGATCGACCGGGTCTCGCCACCATTAGTCGTCCACAGCAGGTCCATCAGCCCATACAGGACGAGCGTCAGCCCGAGCGTGGCCGTGGCCTTGACCAGGGGTGATCGCTTAGCCAGCGCCGGACCGAAGACCATCCCGTAGCCGAGCGTTACCACCGCCGCAAACGCCACGCACACCAGCCACCCGGACCATCCAGGAACGCCGACGCTAATCAGCGACCACGCGATCAGGGCGCCCATCGCACCGACCGCACCGAAGGCCAGGTACACCACCCCGGTGGCCTGGTAAAGGACGACCATCCCAACCCCCGACAGGGCATAGACCCCGCCGAGGGCCAAGCCGCTCACGATGAACGGCTGGAAGTCTGACCAACTCGGCATCGTCGGCTACCTGGCGGGTGGGTGGGTGGTGATCACGGGGCGGCCTTCGCGGTCCCCGCCTGGGAGCGGTACTGCTTGATCTGCGGGTCCACCGACGAGATGAGCTTGCAGCCCTGGGCGGTGACCATCTTCCCGTTGTCCGGCGTGACCGTGTAGTCCTCGTTGTTGGGTATGTGCATCGCGTAGCTGCCGTAGGTCCACGGCTGGCAGAGCATCCCGGTGTTGTAGTTCTTGACGGCCCGGAACGCCGCGTTGACGCTGGACACCGTGTACGGGCCGTTGATCGTCTCCAGCGCGTGCACGGCGATCTCTGCTTCGGTGAAGCCCATCTGGCTGAAGCTGCCGATGCCGCCCGTGACCTTGTCCGGCCCGCTCTTGCCGTACTGGTTGTAGATGGCTTTGTACAGGTCCATCGCGTGCGTGCTGGTGTCGTCGGGAGGGGTCAGCTCGGCGTTGACGAACAGCTTGCTGTTCCACTTTGACCCAAGCGACGCGGCCAGGTAGTCGGTGTTGCACGGGGTTGTGCAGCCCCACACCTTGACCCGGTCCTCCAGCCCGAGCTTCTGCGCGGCCTGCAGGATCACGAGCGCGTCGGGCGGCGTGAAGTTGAGGATCACGGCACCGTCCGGGCCCGCGTCGTCGACTTCCTTGATCGCCACCGATTCGGCGTCCGAGATCGGGACGTTCTCGGTGAGCTGGACGATGGGCACGTGCGCGTGACTGGCCAGCGCGTTCGGGCCGGCGGCTATGTACTGCGTGCCAGGGACGTTCGGCTGGTCAAACACGATCTTGGAGATGCCCTTGGACAGCATGTACTCGACGGATCCGTCGGAGCTGTAGCGGGGCCCCATGTTGACCGCGGCACTGTTCGGAGTCGAATAGCACTCGGGCGCGATGCCCGAGTCAATGGTGTAGTAGCCGAGGCTGTGCCAGTAACTGGAGTCCACCGAGCACTCGATGATGCTGGTGTTGCCGACGATTCCGACCACGTGGTCGGTATCCACGAGCTGCCTGGCATCCGCCGAGATCTGGGGCGGCTCGGTCTGCTCGGTCTCGATGTAGTACTTGATCGGGTGACCCTTGATGCCGCCGTTATCGTTTACGCACGTGAAGTACGCCTGAGCCATATTCGCGATGTCGGTGAACGAGGTCCCGGGCTGGTTGGTCACGATACCGCCCAGAGCAATCGGCGTGCCCGTGGCCTTCACCCCGGGATTGGTGCCGCACTGGGATGTCTTCTCCGCCGCTGGATTGGCCGCGCCAGCCGCTGAGCTGCCGCTGCCGGAGCTGCTGCCGCAGCCCGCAAGCAGCAGGCCCGCGCCCGCGACTAGAGCGCAGGCCGCCCGTAGCGGCGTCTGCTGCCTTCTGCTCACCTGTCCCCCATTTCCGCGGTGCTGTACTGAACCTTTCACGGCGGCCGGGAATGCCCGGCCTTTGCCCGTCAAAGGAGGTGCGCAAATGCCGCAATACGAGCCGTATGGACAATATGCGCTTGATGTGGATGCTAAGTGTCTGAACCCATAGCTACAAGGTTTCTTCTGCCACGTGAAATAGTGGTGCGATGATCTCGCTCCGCTTATACTCCTGCGGCGCCTGAGATTGCTGAGGCTGTCGTGGCTATAGAGGCTTCCTCAGCAAGTGCAGGGGGTTCTTCCTCCCGCCGTGCCGTCGTGGGGCACGGATGGGGCATTCCTGGTTCACGGGCGGGCGGCCAGGCTGATGCCAGCCGCCCGCCCGTGAACCCTGGGAACTCTGCCGAGCAGGCGGCTGGGCTGCGGGAACTCACATCCTCCAGTAGCCGAAGGCAATCGGCCCGACAGGGCATGAGAATCGTCCGCACCCTCTGCGCGCCGGCGCAGCACGTGATGACCGATCACGACCGCGGCTCGGGCCAGCGGCGGACCCAGCCAGGCGCTTACAGAGCGGAGGCGACTGCTGGCACGGCGCCTATCCGTTGCTGGTCGCCGTCATTCCAGGTAAGGCTCGAGTTCGCCAGACGAGCCTGGGTTTTCTGGGGCGGGTCCGCGGGGTGGGGTGCGCAGTGGGTCGACGGTGTCGGCGTGGACTCGTGCCCAGCCGATCCAGCCGGCGGTGCCGGGTCTGCGGGGTGTGCGGCTTCGGGGGCGCGGCAGTAGTCGCGGATGTCCTGGCAGGTGCGCCATCGTGAGACCTGTTCAGCGAGGGCGTCCGCTCGTTGCTGGTATACGCGTTGCTTCCGGGCCTCCTCGGCTGCGGCCTCCTGTGTTCGCGAGCACACAGATCAGAGCGAGATGCGCGGTCGGGGCGCGTTGCCAACGCCCCGCTCGTGCATGTTATGCCTGTGATCTTCCTGTCATTTCGGCCAGCCTCGATGGGGTTGTCTCGCGTGTGACGACGAGAGCCTTGCTATGGATGCTGGGGGAACCCGGCGCTCGCGCAGGGTCTAGCGGCGTACCTTGAACCTCAGATGCAGCACCCGCTCGCCCTGGATGACCACGTGGGGATCCTCAAGTAGATGCTGTCGGCCGACGCTGCCGAAGTAGCGCTTGCCCGACCCGAACACCACCGGCACCACGTCCATCGCCACCTCGTCCACGAGGCCGGCCGCGAAGATCTGGCCGCCCACGTCGCCGGCGTTCACCCCGACGTTTCGCTGCCCGGCGAGTTCCTTGGCCTTGTCGATCGCAGCCGTCACGCTATCGACGAAATGGTACGACGCCTCGGGGTGCCAGCCCTCGGGCTTGGGCCGGTGGGACACCACGACCACGTGGTCGCCCGTGGGCGGCTGCCCCTCCCAGCCGTTCATCAGGTCGAACAGGTTGCGGCCCATCACGATCGTGCCGATCCCCTTCCACATCGGCCGGACGTACTGCGCCGATGCGCTTGAGATCTTGAAGCCGCTGCCCGTTCCGGAATGGTCGAACTGCTCGCCGCCTCCGCCGCCGTCGGGGCCTTCGATGACAAGGGTGTCCCCGTTGAAGTACCAGTCGTGGAGTGGCCCGACATCGTCGTTCCCGTCGGCGATGAAGCCGTCCACCGACACCACGTTGTGCATGAATACCGTGCCCAACAGGTTCTACTCGAGTCCGCTTGCGCATTCGCGCCCGATCTTGTCGCATCCGGGGGCGACCGGGCTTGTAAAAAATCAACCAGCGGGCATCGGACCGTTGTCCGGCGGGAACCCCCGCTCGGCGGGGAACCGGCGCCGCAGGGCCAGGTATTCCGTCGGGGTGTGGCCGGTGAAGTCCTTGAACTCCCGGCCGAAGTGGGCCTGGTCGAAATAGCCCGCCGTTTGCGCGAGCTCCGGCCAGTCGACCGGACGCAGGGCGTCTACGGACAGAATCAGCCGCGCAAAACGGTAGATACGGGCCACGCGCTTCGGTGTGACCCCGACATGAGACTTGAACTGCGCGGCCAGGTGTTTCCCGCTCACCCCGGCCGCATCGGACAGCGCACCGACCGGGACCGTGCCGTGGGAAGCCGCCAGACGCCCGCCTGTGTGCTGGACCAGGCCCAGACCGCGCGACGGTACCGCGGCAAGCCGCGATCGCAGTTCCTCCTCCAGTGCCTGCAGTGCCCTGGTGGCCGACGCGGCCTCGCCGACCCGGTTGCGGATCCGGTCCAGAGACCGCTGCCATACGGTGTCGGCGGGCACCCACCGGTCCCGCAGCTCGGCCGCCGGGATGCCGGCGAAAGGCGACATCCCCCAAGGCTTGAAGTGCACCCCGACGAGCCGCGTCCAGGTGGGGTACTCGAAGAGGAAACGCCTGGTCCATACACCCATGAACCACCCGTCGGTGACCACTGCCGACGGCACCCAAGGGTCGGAATCCCACAGGCGGGCGGGCCCGCCCAGGTTGACGAACAGGTGCGCCGACGGCATCGGCGGGACGTTCATCCGGCGGTAGCGCGGCACCCCGGTCAGGCAGTAGATGTCGTCGATGAACAGGTCGAGCGGCGGGGCGGGCACCCGGGCGACGTATTCCATGGACTCAGTCTGTCCGACGACCGGCTCGCGAAGCGTCCGCGCAGCGGCCGCAAAAGCTCTCCGAGCACCGTCACCCAGGCCCGGTGAAGGCCGCCCATGGGATTAACGTGACGACATGCCGGATCTGGATGACCTGCTCCGGGCTAGGTTGCGCGCCGCTGGAGTGGACCCGCCCGCGTTGTCCGGGCAGCACCTCGGTCCCTGGCAGGCATGGGCAGCTCCTGCGTGAGCACCTTGGCCGCCGCGCAACCCTGTTGGATTTGTACCAGATGGAAGCGGCCAGCCGCGGATTACGTCCCGACGAGCTCAGCGCCGCTGACCGCGATCACCTGAGGCGGCCGACCGGTGGGCCGGAAGCACAGACTGGCATCGCTGATCGCTTGCCTGACGGCTATCTTGACTGATCTGCAGCAAGCGCAGCAACGATGCCGCCTGTGCTGCCCGTCGCAACGATGAACCGCACTGGCCGCTCAGCGTCGCGGGCGCAGAACCAGATAATCTGCGCACGCTCACGGCAGTGGCTGACCCGCCAATCCAACGCGCCGAGTCGGCGATCTGCGCACCCCGAGAGCTGCGCACCGAGCACCCTATCGGCGGCATAGATCGGATGTTCCGAGCCATCGGCGACTTCGCGTAACTATAAATGCCTTGTGGGAAGCGTGCCCGGCGTTCAGGCGCGCGTAGCCGCCAATCTGCGCGGCTGGAGCGATCCTGCCAATGCTGGATCTAGGCGCGCACGAACGAGTGATCTGGTTGCTGTCGGCGAGGTCGTCCATTCGTCCGGAGCGTCCCGGCGGAACCGTACGAGACGGTGGCGTTCAGCTTCGTGCCGGACCTGCTGCGGCCGCCATTCAGCGGCTGGACGCTCGAATTCCGCGTCGGCCGCGTGCACGCGGAGGTCCTTCCGGGGCACCTGCGCGCCTGCCCGCTGGTCGGCAGTCGCCGGATCGGTGTGACCGCAGCCACGCAGCCAGGCCCTGTTTGGCGCCTGACCCGTGGCCTGCCTCCAACTGCTGCGCCGGGCTGCGAAGCTTCGATCAGAGCCGGTCGGGCGGCGCCATCCGGTAGACGAACGGGCCCATCCCACCCTGGGCAATCCCGCGGATAAGTCCGGCGAACGCCTCCTGAGTGGCGGCATTCTCCAGGGAACCCGTGTAGACCGGCTCGTAGCCGGCGTCGCGGTTGAGCAGCTCGACGACCTCGCGGGCCTCCTCATCGCCGCACCACAGGTTGCACGGGGTGGCGCGGGCCTCGGTGAGCCGGCTGAGGAGGCTCGCAATGTTGAGGTTGAAGGACTTCGCAGTCGGGCCGTTCGTCCGGGACTTTGCGTACTCCGCGTTCGAGGGGTAACCGTCCGGTGGTTTCGTTCCGTAGCGATTCGTGGCATCGATCACGGTTTTGCCGTCCAGGCCCCGCACTTTGCCCAGGGCCTCGGCGACCGCGCCGCCCGGCACGGCCAGCAGCACCGCCTCGGCTGCGGAGACGTCACCGCCGTCGTGGCCGAGCCGCGTCACCTGATGACCGGCCTGCTCCCACAGATCCCCGAGGCCGCCGCCGATGTTCCCCCGCCCGATGCACGCGATTTGCATATCTCCGCCCCGTTGGTCAAGTTCTATTCCCAGGTACTTCCCCTGGGGAAGCGACAGGAAAACGGTCAGGGACCACAGCCGACGCAGGCGATCGTCGAATTCCGGATGAACATGCGGTCAGGCGCATAAGCATGTACTCGGCCAAGGTGCTCAATTCGGCAGTGCCGTGCGATCCGCTCGGCTTGGCCATGCCCGCTATGGCTACAGCCTGGGCAGGTGCCGGATGCCATGTAGGCGGCCAGGATGTAGTTCGGGTGGCGGTCGAGGTTCTTGCGGGCACGGTCGTATCGCAACGTGGTGCCTTTACCGCAAACGCGCAGCACCCGGTGACCGTGCTCTTCGCCCACGTCGGCGATGTCGGCTCCGGTGGCTTCGAAGATCCGCAGGCCCAGGAGGCCGTACAACTCCAGGTCCGGACGGCGCGCGGCCAGCGGGTCCAGGCCAATCTCGGCGCACCAGCCCAGGTAGCAGCGCAGATCGGACTCGGTGTGGTAGCGGGAGGCGCCCTTGAAACGGGCCAGGTAGGCGGCCACCGCCAGCCGCAGCTGGTCAGTGAACTGCACCAAGTGATCGGACGGGCCAGACGGCAATACAGCGAAGGTCATCATGCCCAGACACTGCGCCTGCTCTCGCTCGCAGCCGAACCCAGCTGACGGGGCCAGGCTGCGGCACGAGAGCGCGGCTGGACCGAGCGGCGCTCTGCATGTGCATGGTGTGAGAGTTGCACACGTCCTGGCCAAGCGGACTTGTGACCTTTGGCCGTGGTTCTTGCCCCACCCGTCGTGTAGAAAGAGCCCATGGCAAGACAGGTGGGCGTCGTGCTGTATGTCCTCGCGCTGGTAGCCGTCGTGGTCAGCGTGGACGTCCTGTTCTTCAGGCACCACTTCACGGAGCGGCTGATAGCCAACGTCGGGATCGTTGTGGTGTTCGCGGCGTTCGGTTTCCTGATCTTCCGAGGACTCTGGCGCAGGTAGGGACGACCCCTGCCGACTGCGTCTTCAGCAGCCCGGCAAGCGGTCTAGGCCTCAGTTGGGCAGCCAGCAGGGTAACTATGACGACCGGATCAGTGCTGATCTTTGCCGCCGTCTTCGCGGCAGTCTTCGGCTTGCTGGTGTGGTGGTTGTCGCGCCGAAGGGGCAAGCCAGAGATGGGCTTGACCATATTCCTTGGCATCGCCGGTGTGTACGTCGGCTTCTGGGGTGTGATGAGGTCCGTGCACTGGCTCTATGTCCCGTGCGCCGCACTGATCTTGGCCTCATATGCCTTCGACTTCGCTGCCCGCCGCCGCTCCGCGCGCAGGCACCAGACCGCCGGCCAAGGTGGCAGCTCCCCGCATCGCGAATAGCTCCCCTCCAAGCCAGGCCAGCCGGCCCAGCCGAAACCGAGGAGGCCCGCTAGGCCGGGATGCAAAATCTCGCAGTACTCAGGATGCGGATGCCGCGCAGCATCTGTGGCAACGTAATGCGTCTAATGCCCCGGACTCCAGCGACATGACAGGCCGCATGCGGCCCATACCAGCCATACTCATTAGGTGTCCGCTGACCATGATCCAGACATCGTGATTGTCCCGGTGCCTGCCCTGGTTGTCACTCTCAAACATGCTGAGGACCGAAAGGGCAGCCCGCTCACGGAGTCCGAGGTTCTCGCCCTGAAGGACAGCGCACCTTGCATCGCCTTGCCGCGAGCGGAGGCCGCGAACTTTATCGAGGCGCGAGGCTACAGCGATATTGACCCGCGTAGGTGCTGGGAAGACTGGCAACGGGTTCGATTGGAGTTGGCCTAGCCCCTTCCGCGTCGTTGCGCACATGTTCAGAACGCTTGCTCGTCCGGCCATCGGCAAGATCACTACTCCGGTAACCGCGCACCGTTCCAGCGCCTGGACGCCGGGCGCACCCACCACAACGGCCACGGCCTTGGTCTGTCGATCGTCAAGGCCCTCGCCACCGCCCATGGCGCCACCATCGCCGCCCGCCCCCGCCCCGAAGGCGGGCTCAGCATCCAGGTCACCTTCCCGCCCCCGCCAGCTGCGATCACCCCGCACGCAACGAGATACAGGCGCTTCACATACCCCTGCCCCTCTCCTCTGGGCGTCACGGGAGCGGCGGCAGCCATGGCGCAGCGAGAGCGCAGGCAGCGGTCAAGGTAGAGCGCCCGCAGCGAAGTGACGACCTGCGACCCTGACGGTGCCAGGACCGGCCGACGCTGGGCCGACGGCCTACCCAACCGAGCCATACCTGACCCAGGCCGAGCAGGCATCGGGGACTTCCCCTCAGCGTCATGCTGCAGCTTCGGCGGGTCGCCACGCTGTATCAGCGTCATGACCTGCCGTTATCAGCGCACATCCAGCCCAGTGACGGCTCTTCCGATGATCATGCGCTGGATCTCAGACGTGCCCTCGAAAATGGTGAAGATCTTGGCGTCCCGATGCCAGCGCTCGACCGGGTAGTCACGGGTGTAGCCGTTGCCGCCGAGGATCTGGATCGCCTGCTCCGTGACCCGCACCGCGGTCTCACCGGCGACCAGCTTGGACATCGACCCTTCCGCCTGCTCGAACGGCTTGCGGTTCCGGGCCATCCAGGCGGCCCGCCAGGTCAGCAGCCGGGCCGCGTCGACCGAGGCGGCCATATCGGCGAGCATGAACGCAACACCCTCGGCCTGGCCGATCGGCCGGCCGAACTGCACACGGGTACGTGAGTAGTCGCGGGCGAACTCGTACGCGGCGCGAGCGACCCCCACCGCCATCGCGGCGACGCTCGGCCGGGACGCCTCGAACGTCCGAAGCGCCGTCTGCTCGCGGCCGGCCGCGCCGCCCTCCCTGACCCTGGCCAGGCGGGCGTCGAGCCGCTCCCGGCCGCCGACCAGGCACCGGCCGGGAATCCGCACGTCATCGAGGATCACCTCGGCTGTGTGCGACGCCCGGATACCGTGCTTGCGGAACTTCTGGCCTTGGGACAGCCCCCGGGTTCCCGGGGGGACGATGAACGAGGCCTGGCCCCGGCTGCCGAGCGCCGGGTCCACTGATGCGGTGACTACGTGCACGTTCGCGATGCCGCCGTTGGTGACCCAGGCCTTGGTACCGTTCAGCACCCACTCGCCGGACGCCTCGTCGTAAACGGCCCTGGTCCGGATGGCGGCCACGTCGCTGCCAGCGTCAGGCTCGGACACGCAGAACGCGCCCAGCTTGACGTCGCTGGGGTCGCCGAACATCAGCGGCAGCCACTCCCCTATCTGCTCGCTGGTCCCGTTTGCGCTGATCGCCACCGCCGCCAGCCCCGTGCCTACGATCGACAGCGCGATTCCCGCGTCTCCCCAGAACAGTTCTTCGAACGCAACTGGTATGCCAAGGCCGCTGGGCTCGAGCCACTGCTGGGCGAAGAAATCCAGGGAGTACAGGCCGATCTTCGAAGCCTGCTCAATAATGGGCCACGGCGTTTCCTCGCGCTCGTCCCACTCGGCGCCGGCCGGCCTGATCACGGTCTCGGCGAAATCGTGCACCCAGTCGCGCACCTGGAGCAGGTCCGGGCTCAGGTCCAGGGAAAAGCCACTGTCGGCGTCATGCTCGCTGCTCATCGCGCTCCTCCTCCGGGGATTGCGCGGCGGGGACCGGCCCGCGATGCGGAACCGCCTGGACCAAGTTACTCCAGAGTAACAGAGATAGGTCCCTAACGCGATGGTCTTCACGGCGCGGGGACTGTCGCCAGCCGGGCCAGCTGCGATGGTTTCCGCGGAAACGCGGTCAGGCCGCCCGGAGGCTATCCGGCCACCCCGACGACGGCCCGGCCATCGCCCCCGCCGCAGCCCAGGCCATCACCTGCTATTACGGACAGGCTCCCGTTAAATCGGAAAGTCTTAGTTTCAGAACGGGCTGACCGCAACCCCCTCAGCCCCGCTCACCGCCCGTGAATCAGCCCGCCAGTCCTGGCAAACAGGTACATAACGAACGCACGCACCAGTCGTTCCCGGCTGGTCAGCAGCGTGGGTGGGCCACCGATGCTGCTCTGACGACAGCTACTTTCCACCCATTGCCCTGTCCCAAATGCCAGCGCGAGCTCGTTACCGGATCCGCGGGACCCGGGTCAGTCCTGCGCGTGCCGGTCGAGGAAGGCGTAGACATCGGCCTCGTCCACGCCCGGGAAGCTGCCGGTAGGCAGCGCGGACAGGATGTGCGAATGCGCGCGCGCCGACGGCCAGGCCCAGCCTTCCCAGCGTGCGGCCAGCCCGGCTGGCGGGTGCTGGCAGCACTCCCCATTCGGGCAGGCGGATGAGCGGCGCGTCTGCGTCTCCCGGCCACGGAACAGCCGTGAGTGCTCGAACGGGACGCCAAGCGTGATCGCGAACCCGCGCTCCCGGGCGGGATCAACGAAGGCGGCGCACCAGTAGGTCCCCGACGGCGTGTCGCTGTACTGGTAGAGGGGGCTGAACCGGTCCTCGGCGGCGAACACCTGGCGGCCCGACCACTGCCGGCACATCCGCTGGCCCTCGATCGCGCCGGTGGCATCGGCTGGGAAGACCACTCCGTCGTTCTCGTAGGCCTTGTAGATGATCCCGCTCTCGTCGTTCTTCACGAAGTGGCACGGCACCCCCAGATGGTGGGTGGCCAGGTTGGTAAACCGGTGCGCTGCCATCTCGTAGGACACCGAGAAGACGTCCCGCAGGTCCTCAACGGACAGTGTCCGCTCCCGCGCGGCGTCCCGCAGGAAGGTAACGGCCTGCTGCTCGGGCACCAGCACGGCAGCGGCGAAGTAGTTCGCCTCAACGCGCTGGCGCAGGAAGTCCGCGAAGTCGGCTGGGGCGCTGTGCCCCAGCACGAAGTGCCCGAGGGTCTGCAGCAAGATGGTCCGGGGCGTGTGCATGCCCATGGACTCCTGCTTGAGATAGATCCGCCGGTTACGCAGGTCGGTCACTGACCGCACCGAACGTGGCAGATCCCGGACATACCGGACAGAGAATCCGTGGTGACCCACCACCGACAGCAGCATCCCCTGGGACAGCGCTCCGCCGGTGTAGCTGACATTCGCCAGCGCTGCGGCTGCTTCCTGCTCGATATCAGCGAAGTAATTGCCGCGCTCGCGCATCTGGGCCCGCAGGTCGGCGTTGGCCGCGCGAGCCTCCTCCGGGGTCGCCGCGCGCTTGGCCCGCTGCCTGCGCAGCTCGCCGTGCAGCGCGACCAGGTGCTCGATCACGTCGCTCGGCACCCGTGGCCCGACCTTCAGGTGCGGCAGACCCAGGGCGGCGTAGGCCGGATCGCGCTGCGCCTCCTCCACTGCGATCTCCAGCTGCGCCCTGCGGCTCGGCGGCTCGCGGCGCAGCAGCTCCGCCACTGGAACCGACAGCGCCGACGCCAGCGCCTCGATCAAGGACAGCTTCGGCTCGCGGCGCCCGTTCTCGATCAGCGACAGCACCGAGGGAGCGCGCCCGACGCGCTCGCCGAGCTGGGCCAGGGTCAGCCCTCGGCTGCGCCGGGCATACCGGAGCCGCTGGCCGAATACACCGAGATCCAGAGATCGTTCGGTAAAATGTTCCGGATCTTTCTCAGCGAAGACTGGCACTTCTTCATCTTAGAAGAATTATTGCTGAACTTCACAGTCTTCGTCTCTAGCCCGGGCCACATTGTTACCGCAGAGTCAAAGAAGGTGCCCGCACGTCCAGTACGGGCACCGGAGGTGACGGGAGGTCCGCAGTGAACGAGCAGGCAGCGACAATCGAACGAGAGTGGGCGACCGATCCGCGCTGGGCCAGCGTCCAGCGTAGTTACTCAGCAGGAGACGTAGTGCGGCTGCGCGGGTCGGTGCAGGAGGAGCACACGCTGGCCAGGCTGGGCGCGCAGCGCCTGTGGGACATGCTGCAGTCCGGCAGCTACGTCGCGGCGCTCGGCGCGCTGACAGGCAACCAGGCGGTTCAGCAGGTGAAGGCTGGGCTCAAGGCGATCTACCTGTCCGGGTGGCAGGTGGCAGCTGACGCAAACCTGGCCGGCCAGACCTACCCGGACCAGAGCCTCTACCCGGTCAACTCGGTGCCTCAGGTGGTCCGGCGGATCAACAACGCCCTGCTGCGGGCCGACCAGATCGCCTGGGCAGAACACGGCGACGGTCCTGACCGGAACTGGCTCGCGCCCATCGTCGCCGACGCCGAGGCTGGCTTCGGCGGTGTCCTGAACGCGTTCGAGCTGATGAAAGCCATGATCGCTGCCGGGGCAGCCGGGGTGCACTGGGAGGACCAGCTCGCATCGGAGAAGAAGTGCGGGCATCTGGGCGGCAAGGTGCTGATCCCGACCAGCCAGCACATCCGCACGCTGAACGCGGCCAGGCTCGCGGCTGACGTCTGCGGGGTGCGCACCATCATCGTGGCCCGCACCGACGCCGACTCGGCCACGCTGATCACCAGCGACGTCGACGAGCGGGACCAGCAGTTCATTACCGGCGAGCGGACCGCGGAGGGCTTCTACCGGGTCACCGGCGGCATGCAGGCCTGCATCGCCCGCGGCCTTGCCTACGCCCCGTACGCGGACCTGCTCTGGATGGAGACCTCGACACCTGATCTCGAGGTGGCGCGCGAGTTCGCTGAGGGGATCAGGAGCGTCTACCCGGGCAAGCTGCTCGCCTACAACTGCTCTCCGTCGTTCAACTGGCGGGCGCGCCTGGACGAGGGCACGATCGAGAAATTCCAGCGTGAGCTCGGCGACATGGGATACGCGTTCCAGTTCATCACGCTGGCCGGCTTCCACGCGCTGAACCACTCGATGTTCAGCCTGGCCACCGGCTACGCGGAGGAGGGCATGCCAGCGTACGTCCGGCTGCAGGACGCTGAGTTCGCCGCCGAGACCGCCGGCTACACCGCGACCAGGCACCAGCGCGAGGTTGGCACAGGCTACTTCGACCTCGTGGCCTCGGCAGTCAGCCCCGAGTCCGCGACGACAGCGCTGGCCGGGTCGACCGAGACCGCCCAGTTCAGCCGGTGACCTCGTTCAGCCGGTGACCTCGGCCGGGCTGGGGTCATCGGCCTGGACGGCTTCCCGGGCTGGGCGGCGCCACCGGGACGGGCTGGCCAGCGGGATCAGCTGCGGCGTGATCAGCGCGGCACCGAGCACCGCTGCCAGTCCTTCCAGCAGCATGTCGGTGAAGCCCTGCCCGAACGCATCATGCTGCAGCGGGACTATCCGCAGCGCGCCGCTCTGGTCGAAGGCGACCAGAGCTGACCACACGACCAGCGCGATGCCGGGCAGCCCGGTAGCCAGCGGCGAGACGCGCCGCAGTGGGAGCAGGACTCCCAGCAGCAGGCCGCTAGCGGCCAGCAGGACGAACGCGGCGACAGTGTGCTCGCTGTGCAGTCCCAGGCCGGGTGCCAGCCTGCCGGTGATCGTCTGGATCGCCCAGCCGTCGGCGAAGAACAGCAGCAGGGCCACTGCAGCGGCGAGGACGATGCCGCCGGGCACCCGGGCCCGGGCCGCGGCTGGGGCGCCGTTGCCATTGCTGCGGCGCCATCGCGAAGGGACGAGTACCGGGCCGATCATCGCGGCGCCCAGCACGGTCGCCACCCCGTACAGCAGCACCTGGGAGAATCCAGCCCCGAGCACGCCGTCGGGCGCGCTGCTCACCTTGTACAGCCTGGTCGGCCCGAACATCACGAGCGCGGACCAGGCAAGAAGCACGACGCCGGGCAGGGCGGTGGCCAGCGGCGAGATGCTGCGGGCCGACACCAGGACCCCCAGCAGCAGGCCGGTGCCCACCATCGCGCTGAGCGCGGCGAGCGCTCTGGGGCTCCAGCTGCCCGCACCTGGCCCGGTGAACATGATGAACGCCCAGTCGGCTGCGAAGAAGACGACGGCGGCCATGACCGCCGCAAGTGCCGCGGTGAGCAAATGGCGCATAAAGGCGCACGCTAGCGCATGAGGCCTATCCCGGTAGTGATATCAGCATAGCCGTCATCTCTGGACCAGCCGCGCCACCGTGACGGGATGAACATCGGGATGACCAGGACAGCCCCGGCGAAAGCCGTGATCCCGAATGTCAGCAGGTCGGTGAAGCCCTGCCCGAACGTGTCGTGCTGCAGCGGGACGAGGCGGACCGCGCGGCTGGTGTCGAAAGCGAACAGCGCGGACCAGGCCAGCAGCACGAGGCCGGGCAGCGCAGCGGCCAGCGGAGAGATCTGGCGGACGGCTACCAGGAGCCCTGCCAGCAGGCCGGTGCCGGCCAGCGCGCCGAGCGCGGCGAGCATCTTGCCGCTGGAGTGGCTGGTGAACGTCTCGGACGCCACGGCGGCAGTGGCGATCCCCCAGCCGGCCGCGAAGAACACTGCCGCGGCCATGACCACCGCGAGGACAACGCCGATCACGTGCCGCATGTGGCCATCACTCCTGGGCAGGCGCTCCGCTCCCTGCTGAACCTTACCCGGCGGGAGTGGCGGCGGTCACCTCTGCGGCATCCGCCTCGGGGACAGCCACCGGGCGGCTCATACGGGATGGCCACCAGTTCCACCGGCCGAGCAGCACCACCGTCGACGGCACCAGCAGCGTCCGGACCAGGAACGTGTCCATGAGCACGCCCATGGCGAGGCCCAGACCGATGTCCTGGATCTGGCTGCCGCCCCCGCCGCCGCCAGCCGCGATCGTCAGCACCAGGAATGTGCCCGCCAGCACCAGCCCAGCCGACGTCACCGTGGTGCCGGTGCGGGCGAGCGCGCGGGCGACCGCCTCCCGCAGCGGGTTGGCCTGGGCCTCCTCCCGGATCCGGGTCATCACCAGGATGTTGTAGTCCTCCCCCAGGGCCAGCAGGAAGATGAACATCAGGAACGGCATGAAGAACACCAGGCCGCCGCTGGAGCCGATCTTGATGAAGATCAGGACAGCCAGGCCGAGCGCGGCCAGGTACGACACGCCGACGGACGCGATCAGGTACAGCGGCGCGACCAGGCTGCGCAGCACGAGCGCGAGCAGGATGCCGATGGCGAGGATGGCGATCGGCACGATGTGCTGAAGGTCGCTGTCGGAGATGTTGCTGATGTCGTACAGCGCCGGCGCCTCGCCGCCGACAGCGGAGTCGGCGGCGCCGATCGATCGGGCCACAGACGTCGTGGCCGCCCGGACCGACGGGACGGTGTTCATCGCCGCTGTGGTGCCGGGATCACCTGCCCGCAGGCTCGTCGAGAACTGCACGGTGCGGCCGTCCGGGCTGATGTAGTTAGCGGTCGCCCGGTAGGCCTCGTAGACGGCCACGGGCACCCGGATGCCAGGCGGCGGCACCGGCGGCAGTGCCCTGGCCGGACCCAGGGTCCGGTACAGCGCGGTGTAGGTGGCCGGGGCCAGTGGCGTGCCCGCCGGGTTCAGCGGTCCGGTGACCTGTGTGAACAGGCCCGTCGCCCGCAGCTGCGACGTCGCTGTCGCCAGCGGCCGAGGGTCCGACCACGCCGGGGAGCGCATCAGGAAGATCAGGCTGGTCGGGTTCGCAGCCGACTGCGGGAAGTACCGCGTCAGCAGCGCCTGGCCCGCTGCGGAATCGCTGCCGGCCGGCGGCGCGCTGGTCCCGCCGAAACCCGCGGCGGTGTAGCCGAAGACCGCGGTACCCAGCGCGCCGAAGAGCACGACGCCTGCCAGCAGGGTCGGCAGCGGGTGGCGCACGATGCGGCCAGCCACCCGGCCCCAGATGCCCTCCTTGCCTGATCCCTGAATGGTCCACGGCAGCACCTTCGGGCGGCCGCGCACCGGCCAGAACCGCAGCGAGCAGAAGAGCGTGCGCTTCATCTCCACTAGAGACATCCGGATCGACAGCATCGCGGGCAGCAGCGTCAGCGCCGCGATCAGCATCACGCCGATCGCGATCGCGAACGGGGCGCCAAGGCCGGAGTAGAAGCTGAAGGTGGCCAGCATCAGGGTGAGCACAGCGGCGATCACGGTGGCGCCGGAGAACGTGACTGACTCGCCGACCTTGGTGACCGACCAGACGATTGCCTCCCTGGCGGTGGGCCTGGCGCTGACCAGGTCGCGAGCCAGGCTGCCCGCCAGCCCAGACGAGCCGGGGTATTTCTCCCCTGGCGGCTGCTGCGGCCTTGCCCGCAGCTCCTCGCGAACACGGAAGACCAGGAACAGGCCGTAGTCGGTGCCGGCCCCGAGCACGAGCACGATCATCAGGAACTGCGCGATCGACGACACCTGCAGCCCGTGCCTGGCGGCCTCGCCGACCAGCGGGCCTGCGACGTAGAAGGACAGCAAAGCGGGCGCGAGGGTCGTCAGCGCGAGCGTCAGCGACCGGAAGATCAGGACCAGCAGCACGATGATGAACAGCAGTGACAGGCCCTCGACCCGGTTGCCGGTGGACCCCGACGCCTTCTGCTGATCCACGGCCGCCGCGAGCGCCCCGGCCAGGTGGACCTGCAGCCCGGCTGGCAGGCCGGCGCTGGCGATCCGGGAGCGCAGCGCGTTCACCAGGTCCGGCGCGGCGCTCGGGTTCCCGCCGCCCAGCTGCGAGGCCAGCACGACGAGCTGCTCGGCATGCCCGTCGGGGGCGACCCCGGAGTCCAGCACTTTGCTGACGCCTGGCACTGTCGCCAGCTGCCGCGCCAGCCTGGTCATGGCCGTCAGGTCGGCCGGGGTCAGCGGTGCAGATGTGCGCGCCGCGAGCACCGGTATCGGCTGCAGTCCAGCTGTTCCGAACGGGGTGGCGAGCTGCGCCGCATGCTCGCTCGGCGCGCTGGCGGGCAGGAACTTGATGTTGTTGCTCTGGGTCACGCTGCCCAGCGACGGAAACTGCGTGACGGCCCCGATAGCCACGGCCACCCAGGCCAGCAGGACCAGCCAGCGGAACCGGACTGCGAAGCGCCCGATGGCACCGAAAACGGCGTCGATACGCATGCCGCAGATCCTAGGGAATGACGCCAAATGCGCGGAACGCTACCCCGGGCTAACCGTCCTGGCCTGCCTGGCCCGCCGACGGCTGGCCGAGACCTTCGGGTGGGTCATCGGCGAGCGCGTCGACCACCCCGGTCAGCTCCCGCAGCCCGGGCAGCGCGTCGCCCAGCGCCCCGCGGCTTGCAGGCTCCAGCCGGGAGATCGCTGCCTGCACGATGCCCTGGTTGATCGTCTGCCAGCGGCCGACTGTTGCTCTGCCGTCCTGCGTCAGCTCCAGCGACGCGGTCCGGCGGTCGTCCTGCCCGCCGGTCCTGGTGATCAGGTCGGCCCGGGTCAGGCCGTGCACGAGCGTCGCTACCGAGCTGGGCGCCAGCCGCAGCAGGCGGGCCAGCTGTCCGGGGCGGGCCCCGGGGTTGTCGGCCAGGCATGACAGCAGTTCGAGCTGCGCGACCGACAGGCCACCAGGAAGCGTTCCGTTATGCCCGGCGGCTCTGGCGGCGCGGCGCATCGCGCGCCGGAGCCTGGAGACGACGTCGGCGATCTCAAGGCCCAGGCGGTCGGGCCCGGGGACAGTCTGTCCCGGGACAGACTGTGCCGGGACAGACTGTGCCGAGACAGCGGGCACAGGAACAGCCGCGGAGGCTGCCCTGGCCGCTGGCTCAGCCGAAGGCACCGGACGGATCCGTTTCTCCAGGCAGCGGCCGGCCCGTACCGTCGGGAGGCCCGCCTGCACCGCCCAGCGGGCGGATGCAAGCAGAGACCAGCGCTGCAGTAACGGCCGCGACGGCGAGCACGGCCATAGTGCCGGTGACCGCGGGCCGCATGTCCGGGCCAAGCCCGGTCAGATGCAGGACCAGGGTCACCAGCGCGATCCCGAGCGTCGTGCCGATCCCCCGGGCGGTGTTGACCAGCCCGCCGAGGACCGAGGCGGATCCCGGCCCGGCGCTGCGCATGATCACGGCGTTGTTCGCCGGGACGAAGATGCCGAGGCCAAGCCCTGCGACCGCGAGCAGCGGCACGATCCAGCCCGGCGACAACGGCACGATCCCTAGCATAACAAGCGCAAATGAGCAGATTAGTGCTCCGGTCACGCCCCGCTGACGGTTGCTCATAGCCGATGGCAGCAGCGCCTCGCCAGCAACAGCGGCCAGGCCGAAGCCTGCCGGGAGCGCGGACAGCACCAGGCCGGCTCGCAATTCGCCGCCGGAGGTGCCGCCAAGTGCCTGCGGCACGAGCACGAGCGGGCCGAACAGCGCCAGGTAGCCGAGCATCGCCCCGACCAGGCCAGCCGCCAGTCTTCTGGAGCGCAGCAGCGCCCGCGGGATCAGCGGGCAGCGGGCGCGCGCCTCGCGGACGGCGAACGCGGCGGCTGCTGCCACCGCGGCTGCGGCCAGGGCTGCCGTGGCCCATACCGGCAGCGCCAGGCCGCTTGCGGCCGATATGGCAAACAGCAGCGCGCTGGTCGTGACAGCCAGCAGCGCCGCGCCGGGCCAGTCGAACGAGTCGGCGTGGCTGCGCCGTCTGGTCCGGGGCAGCAGGTAGCGACTAGCCACCAGAGCCAGGCATCCGACCGGCACGTTGATCCAGTAGACGGAGCGCCAGCCTGCGGTCTGGGTGAGCAGCCCGCCCAGGGTCGGCCCGAGGCCCAGCCCGAGGGCCTGCGCCGCTGCCTGCACGCTGAGCGCCAGCCGCATCCTGCTCGCGGGCACGCTGGTCGTGACCAGGGCGACACTGTTCGCCTGGAGCATTGCCGCGCCACCCGCCTGCACCAGCCGGAAGCTCACGAGCGTGGCCAGGGACGGTGCCAGAGCACAGGCAGCTGACGCGGCGGTGAAGATCATGAAGCCGTAGCCGTAGATCAGCTTGCGGCCGACAGAGTCGGCTACCCGGCCTGCCGGGGCGAGCAGCGCGACGAGCGCGAGCAGGTAGGCCAGCGACACCCACTGGACCGCTGCCAGCGGCGCGCTGAAGTCCTGCTGCATCGGCCGGAACGTGAGCGTGACGATGCTCGCGTCGAGCTGGCCCATGAACGCGCCGAAGCACACGACACCCACCGCGAGCCAGGGCGCGCGCGGATTGCGCCTGATCACATCGGGCCTGGGGGTCTCGGCCAGCACAGCACCGGCCAAGATACTTCTGTTACCGAACATCTTGTATCCACGCTACGCCATCGCCTGACCGCCCGGACACCCCTACTGCGCCGCCGAGCACCCCCGGAACGCAGCGGTTTCTTGGCCGTTCCCCGGGCCAGGACGCCCGGGCCTCAATACGCTGCGAGAAGGGCGCCTGCTCGGGGTGACTACAGGCGAGGGCGGGATAAACCACATGCTCATGCGGGACATGCCGGGCGAGGTGCTGGCCAGGACCGGGCCATTCCCGTCAGACTCATGGCGGGAAGGTCCGAGCTGAGCCCCCGCGCGGCCGGATAGCGCGGAAGGGACATCGATGCACGAGTTGCGCCTCGTCGCGGTCAGCGAGGATGGCAGCTATGCCATCCTCGCTGTGCCTGGACGCGGCGGGCGCTTTTCGCTGCCCATCGATGACCGCCTGCGGACGGTGGCGCGCGGCCAGTTCTCGCGGCTCGCCCAGTACGAGATCGAAGTGGAGAATCCGTTGCGACCCAAGGAGATCCAGGACCGGATCCGTGCCGGAGAAACTGCCGACGAGATAGCTGACGCTGCGGGAATCCCCATCGACCGGATACGCCGTTTCGAGGGACCGGTCCTTGCCGAGCGCGAGTACCGGGCACAGGAGGCGCAGCGGGCGACGATTCGAAGCCCCGGCGACTCGGGACCCGGGCCGCGGCTCGGCGACATCGTCGCCGAGCGCCTCACCAGACTCGGCGCGAATCCCGACGACGCGACCTGGGACTCCTGGAAGCGGGCCGACGGGAACTGGCAGGTCCGCCTGTTGTTCGGGAGCGGGTCACGGTCGCAGGTTGCCGAGTGGGTATTCGACCCGCGGCGGCGGCATATCGCCCCGGACGACGACGAGGCGGCCAGGCTCTGCCTGCCCGAGGACGACCTGCCAGCACCTGGCCTGCGCGGGACCGCGACAGTGACGCCGATCGCACCGCGGCTCGGCAGCCTCACCGCGCACCACGCAGCCGAGCAGCGCGCGCCCGCAGCCGGGCCTGCCCCTGCGGCGGCACCGGCCGCTCAGGCTAAGCCTCCCGTGGCGCCGGCGATCGTCCAGAAGACTCCAGAGCCGGCAGCTGAGGAGCGTCCGTCCGCCGAGGTCAGCGAAACTGCCGAGGCAGCTCCGAGCCAGGCCCGTGAGCGCCCGGCCCGGAAGGCGGCCGGTGGCCGGGGCCGGCGCGCGTCGATGCCGTCCTGGGACGAGATTATGTTGGGCAACTCCCGCGAGCCCGACTGATTCGCACCTGGATAGGCAGATGATTTGGCGTAGGCAACTGGCGTCCTGCAGGCTGTCAGCGTGGTGAGGCACGTGCGCTGGCATGACCGCCCGTTCCGCGAAGCGGCCCTGCGGGCAGCCGCCGCAATCGCGGCCACGGCGCTGCTCGGTGGCTGCGGCGTGCTCAGCGGGCATACCGCTGTCCAGAACGATCCCCAGGTGATGACGGTCACCAGCTCGGAGTTCGGTCACGTCGTTTCGATCCCGGGGACGTACACCTGCCACGGCTCCGGCCAGAGCCCCCCGGTCGCGTGGTCAGGAGCTCCGACGAACACGAGGGCGCTGGCCCTGGTGCTGGACGACGCCGACACGCCGATCGCTCCCTACGTCTACTGGATTGTGTTCAACATCAGCACGGCGACCCCGGACATCCAGGCGGGCCGGGTCCCGCCGGGTGCGATGCAGGCACGGAACAGCACGGGAAGCATCGGCTACACCCCGCCCTGCCCCAGCAGCCGCCATGAGTACCGCTTCACCGTCTACGCGCTGAACGCTCCGCTGCAGCTGCCGCAAGGCGCAAGCCTCACGGCCGCCTGGTCGGCCATTGCCAGCCATGCCATCGGATACGGTCGGCTGCCCGCGATTGTCACCCCGTAACCATGCGCCCGCTGTCTGCATACAGTCCTGGGTAAACTTCTCGAAACGCGTGACAGCGTCTATAGCGGTCCGACACAATCTAAGTTGATCAGCCGCGAACTAGTTCCAGGGTGCTTGTCCGATCGGGGGGAGGCCCGCGTGGTGGCCGCGCGTGCCTGACTAGCGCCAATCTGCGACGGGCCATGCTCTGTTGGATGGTGTGATGCCTAAGCTCGTGGTCGTTCTGGCCGCGGTTGTCGTGGTTATTCTCATCATCGTTGTGGTGGCCGCCCGGAACATGAGAGCCGAGGACCCCGACGAATTTGCTGACCGGCCGAATGAGCGAGGCCGTAGGCAGGAGCCTGACTTTGACCACGATGATGGCCATGAGCGGCGCGACGCCCAGGAGCGCTACCCGGCGCGGGCTGGCGGCCAAGCCCGCGCTGGCAGGCCACCACGTCCGCGGGCTGCGGTCGCGCCGGATGGCCGGAGCAGGCCCGCTGGCGCCCGCCCGGACCGTGACTTTCCCGGCCGGGACGGTTTCGACGAGACGGGCGGCTTCGACGGTCGCGAGCAGGACTGGCCGGGCAACTACGACGAGCCAGATTCCGGCCGGCTCCCTGCGCAAGGCTATGACGACCGCCCATCAAGGGCGCCGGCCGCTCCACCCGAGCCCCGTCCTCGCAGTGACGGCCGTGACCGCCGCGCCGCCGCGGCTACCGGGCGGACGCCGTCCCGGTCCGGCGGCCCACCGACACCCCGTGACGGTGCTCCGACACCCCGTAACAGCTCCGCCGTGACGTCCCGGCGGCGGGACGATCAGGCCGATGCGGCGGCTCGCACCCGCCCGGTACGAAAGCGGCCCAGCGACAGCTCGGAATGGGACAGCAGCGAGTGGGACAAGCTGTCCGATGTCGACTACTGGCGCGAGGTGGCCTCGGACAAGCCGCTGACCACGACCGCGCAGCCTGCCGCCGCTACTGCCAGCGCGAAGCCCGCCGCTGCCCGGCAGAGCCGGCGCGGGCCCGAAACAGAGGCCGAGACCCAGGCGATGGCAAGCCGCGCGCCCGCGCCTGGTGGCGCGGGCCGCCGGGATGCCGACACCAGTCGCACGTCTCGCGGGCACCGCCAGCCACAGCGCGGTGACATGCCCGCTCGTCCTGACATGCCTCCTCCTGCCGGCAGGACCGATCTTGCCCCTGCCGGTCCCCCGCGGACTGGATCGCATGCGGCTCCCCGCGCCTCTGGCCCGACCGGTGAGCAGAGCATGCCCCGGTCCGCCAGCCCGTCGGGTGCACCCGGCCGGCCCAGCGCTCCTGGCCGATCCGGGGCCCGGGCCGGCCCAGCGCCCCAGGCCGATCCAGCGTTCCAGGCCGCCCAAGCGCGCCTGACCCGTCGAGCCTGCCCGGTCCGTCCAGCTTGCCTGGTCCATCGAGCCTGCCCGGCCCGTCGAGTTATCCCCGGCACTCGACGCCCCCCGGCGGCTCCAGCCTGCCTGCTCCGTCGAGCCTGCCACCAGGACCGCCCAGCCTTCCCCCGTCCGCCCGTCCCGGACGGCGCGCGCGGCCCGAGCGCGACAACGACCCGCTGACCAGCCCATCGTTCCCGAGCGTTCCGTCCGACAGCAGGTCGTACCGAAACGGCCGGTCCGGTCCGCAGGCGGGCGGCTCACGGCCACAGCAGCCGTATCCAGTGGCGCCAGCACAGCAGCAGTACGCCGAGTACCCGCCCGCGCCGCAGCTTCCGGCCGCGCATACCGCGCAGCGCGCAGGTGACCGGGGCGCACGTCCCGCGGATCCGTACGACTACGGGCCCGGTGCCGGCGGCGGTACTTACTCGGCGCCATCCACTCCGGCGCCCATGAGGCCCGCGTCGGCAGGGAACCCGTACGGCAGCTACGTGACCCCGGAGGCAGCGGCCACGCCCGCACCCATACCTGCGCCCGCACCCACACCGTCGCCTGGCTACGGCGACTATGCGGCCCCGCACGGCAACGGGAACGGGTACCTTCCCGCACCGCCGATGCCTGCTGACCCCGGGCGGCCAGGAAATGCGGGGAATGGCTACTGGCAGCAGCCTCCGGCACCGGGCGGCGTCAGCCCGGCCCCCCCTGGCTATCAGGGCTCTCCTCCTCCGCACGCTGACCCGCGCGCGCCGGCAGCAGCCTACGGGAACGGTTACCGGGAAGCTGATCAGGCGGGATACCGGCCAGATGGCTATCCGGCCGGGCCACCTGATCCGGCGGCGTACCCGCCGCCGGATCAGTACGAGCGGGACGGGGGCAGCCGCTACCCCGGGTACGGCCCCTGAGGCTGACCCCTCGCAGCGGGCTTGACAAGACATGCCTGTTGGCACCCACAATGTGCCGATCCCGGCAAGGCAGGTGAGATGCAGGACGGCACCCACGACCACGTACGCAGTTACCACTTGCACCGGCTCGCGACGGCGCTCGATATCGAGGGCTTGCACGCCACGGTGAAAACCAGCTACCCGGCAGCGCTGCGGGTGTTCATCCCTGGTGCCTCCATGCTCGCCGAGAGCATCGGCTGCACGCCGGGCACCGACGATGCTGGCCGGCTGTGCTGGTACTACCGGTGGTCCTGGGGCGAGGTGCTGCACGACGCCGATGATCCGCCGGGCGCGGCAGCGAAGATCGCGGAGGTCCTGGCCGCCCGCTGAGCTGTCGCCGCGCGGGCCTTGAGGGATGCTGCGAGTTAGCGGATCAGGCCAGCCAGCACGCCGTCGTACTCATCCTCTTCGGCCGGCCGCGGCGAGGTGACCGGCGGGGTCGGCTGGGAACGGCTCGTCGGCTGCTGCCCCGTGCTCGTGCCAGGCTTAGGCTTCGTGCCGGCCCTGGCACCAGTTGCCCGCCGCGCCGCAGTTGTGGTGCGCCGCGCGGTGCCGCCGGACTTCCCAGCGCCGGCCCGGGACGCCGCCGCGCCTGCAGGCCGGGCTGTCCGTGACGGCCCGCCAGACGCCGATCTTGAGGCCCTCGCGGACGACGACGCTGTCCTGGCCGTCCGGGCCTTGGCGGTTCCAGAGGCGGGCCTGGTGGCCGCAGTAGACCTGGCCGTAGTCGCTGGGGCGGATGCCGGCAGCTTGACCGCGGACATTGCCTTGGCCGCAGCCGTCAGCGACTTCGACGCCGCGGTCATCGCCTTGGTAGCGGTGTTCATCGCCTGCATGGCGGTGGACATCGTCCGGGCAGACGATGTGGCCTTCGTTGCCGCAGCCGTCATCTTGGTGGCGGCGTTGGTTACCTTCGAGGCCGCCGACGAGACCGTCCGTGCGGCGTTCGCCGCCGATGGCGCGTTCCCCGATGGCGTTGACCGCGTCGTCCCGCCAGCGGCGGCACCAGCGCGCCTGGTTGTGCTGCTGCTAGCCGACCTGGTACCAGTCCTGCTCGCCGGGCTTCGGCGGGCAGTCGTACGGGTCGTAGTTCGTGCGGGCACTGATCTTCCCCCCGTCTTGATCAATTACGGAGTCCTATTCCACCGCAGGCGGTGATTTACACACCCGATGAGCGACGAAGGGCGCAGGTGCGGGAGAACAATGGCCCCAAGCAGACCGAAAACAGCCGCTAATTCCTCCGGCACAGGCAACGGCACCCCGGCAAGCCGCTGTTCCTGAGCTGCTGCCAAGCTTGAGGCGGGTCACGACGGTGGCATAGGACAGGCGAGCTGAGGAGGTACCGCATGAGCGGGCGGCAGACGGCGGCGGCGGCAGGCACGATCGATATTGGTGGCGACCTGACCGTTAACCGGCTCGGCTACGGCGCTATGCGGATCACCGGTTCCGGGATCTGGAAGGAGCCACCGGACCGGGAGCAGGCCAAGGCAGCACTGCGCCGGGCGGTCGACCTTGATGTCAACTTCATCGACACAGCCGACTCATACGGGCCCGAGGTCAGCGAGATTCTGATCGCCGAGACCCTGCATCCCTATCCCGAGGACCTGGTAATTGCCACGAAGGGCGGCCTCGTGCGGCCTGGGCCAGGCCGGTGGGACCCTGACGGGCGGCCTGAGCACCTGCGCGAGGCCTGCGAAGGCAGCCTGCGGCGGCTGAAGCTCGACCAGATCCCGCTTTACCAGCTCCACCGGCCCGATCCCAAGGTCCCGATCGCCGACTCCATCGGCACCCTCGCGGAGCTGAAGGCCGAAGGAAAGATCCGCCACATCGGGATCTCGAACTTCTCCGAGGCGCAGCTGCGCCAGGCTGAGCAGATCACGCCCGTCGTGTCCGTTCAGAACAGGTACAACGCTAGCGACCGGTCATCCGAGCAGATGGTGGACCTGTGCGAGCAGGAACAGCTGACGTTCCTGCCGTGGGCCCCTATCCAGGACCTGGACACCAACGTGCCGGTGCTGGCCGCGGCAAGCCGGCTTGGTGTCGGCCCGCGGCAGGTCGTGCTCGCCTGGCTGCTGGCGCGCTCGCCGCAGATCCTCCCGATCCCGGGTTCGGGATCACCCGAGCATGTTGAGGCGAACATCGTGTCAGCATCCCTGAAACTCACCCCAGAGGAAGTCACCGCGATCACGAACGTGGCGTAGCCCGCCAGGAACCGGGCGCGGGGCGGTTGCCCCGCGCCCGCGGCGGTCGTCAGCGGCAGCAGCGCAGGCTCAGCTGCCGTAAGTGAGGAACTCGTCGGTCACCACTCCGCAGCCCGTGTTGTTCACGCCGCCGATCAAGGTGAACCCATACGCCAGCAATGCGCCTGGCCCCGTTCCATTCCCATGGCAGAACCAGCTACGAGTGTTTGCCCCGTTGCCGAAGAGCGTCTGAAGGTTGATCGGAGCGGTGGGAACTGCCGGGGCGGCAGCGGTGCCCGCGTTCGGCACCACGTCGTAGATCGTCCGCCACAGCTGCGCCGGGAAGCTCGGGTTGATCTCCTCGCGCTCCCCGGCGCTCCCGCCGCCCGGGGCCGACTTGATCGCCGCCGCTGCGACGCCGTTGCTGTCGGTGACACGGTGTATCCCCAGCTCGGCCGGTTTCCAGAACTTGCCAGAGTGCTGGTGACCGGTCTGCGCTATGTAAGCGGAGATCGCGTAGGGGACGATCGCGTCGACCATCGGGTCGGTCGTAGTGCCGAACACTGCCCGGTCGCCCGGCGTGACGCCGGTGTCTTCCTGGATGGCCCCGGCGCTGTCACTGCCGTCGACCACACAGGATCCCGGCGTCAGCGACGCGCCCGGGCCCAGGCCCAGCACCTGACCCATGGCCAGCAGGAACGACGACCGGACGCCGGAATCGGACTCCGGCAGCACCGGGACAACAGGCGCGCTGCTGCTGCCGCCCACATCGTTCCAGGCGCTGTAGCCGGGCGAGCACTCGTAGATGTTCGCCAGCTGGGTGAGCGTCAGTGTCTGCGGCGCTGGGCTGGCTGGCTTGTGGTCGGGCTGACCGCGTTCCAGCTGTAGAGACGGACTTTGTGATCGTCGTTGTAGTTGACGACTACGCTGCGCATCGCCGGGTCAAGGGTGGCGGAGCCCGCGCCGACAATGCTTTTGAGAGGTGGCGTCACATTGGGGTCGGCTAACGCCGGGCTGACGCCAGCCGTACTGACCGCAGCGACGGCCGCTCCGGTCGCCACGATCTTGCGGATCACATGCATCGTGTAAGCCCCTCCGTTGATGAGATGTGCGCTGTGCCGGTCTGCTGCGGGCACCCAAGGAGCCCGGACGCGGCGAGTGTCTTCGATCACGCCGGAGGGTTAACCCACTGGAAACGTTAGGCCTTTCCGGCGGGCCGGACGCCAATCCGGCCCTGCCACTTAGTCCAGCCCATCGTCATCGCCTTCGTCGTCGGGAAAAGCATCGAGCGCGGCCAGGTCCTCGTCGGTAAGGGTGGTGAACGGCGCGATCCGCTGCGCGTACTCTCGCGCGACATCGTCCATGGGGCCGCCGAAAAGCAGGGCGTTCTTCGAAACGTACTCCACCCATTCGGCTACTTCACGCGGATTGAACCGCACAACCAGCGCCCCGTCATGTTCGAGAAGGTGCCGTGGCGGGGAAGCGCCGATAGCACCACGGACTGCGACGTCGGTAAAGTCGTCGTCGGCCGCGTGCCCGGTCACCAGCCCGGCGTAGTTGCGGTAGCTGACCGCCGGGACGAGGCCGTAATTCCCGCGGCTCGGTCCCTTCCCGCCGACGATCACGGGCTCGCCGACTTCGGTCATGGCAGCCAGCGCCACGAGGTGAAACCAGGTGCGGCCATCCACCCGCTCGCCGAACCGCGCGTGCAGCCCGAACGGGCTGTCCCGCAACAGGCTGCCGACCTTCACGCCAGACTCCACAACGCCATTGTGGCCGATTACACCGACAATCCCCGGTATTGATCGTCACATAATCACCAGATGGGGTTCCGTCCGGTTGTCTCGCGGTGACCAGAGACATCTGGAGCCGGCGCATCCTGAGAGCTATCGTTAGGTCGTGCTGGGCGAGGACACGATTCCGCCGACGCTCCGGGTGTCCGACGAGGACCGCGAGAAGGCCGTCGATCTGCTCCGGCACGGGGCCGTTGTCGGCCGGCTGTCGAATGACACATTCCTGCAGCGTGTGGACGTGGCGCTGCAGGCGCAGAACATGGACGAGCTCGCTGCCGTGCTGCGTGACCTGCCGCCGGCTGCGCAGCGGGGCGAGTGGCTGGTGCGTTCCGTCCGCCGCTGGTCGGGGCTCAGCGGGCGGCTCCGGCGGGCCTGGCGTGCCTCCCGGATACCGACGCTCGTCCTGCCGCGCGGCGACCGGCCTTTCGTCATCGGGCGCTCGCCTGACTGCGACCTCACGCTGGCGAACATGACGGTGTCGTGGCGCCATGCCGAGCTACGGCCATCCGAGGATGACTGGCTCCTGGTTGATCTTGACTCGACGAACGGGACGCACGTCAACGGCTGGCGCGCCGGGGCGGGCTTCCGCGTGCGGCCCGGCGACAACGTGCGGTTGGGCACTGTCCGGTTCCGTGTCGTCGACTGGCCGCGGTCGGATCCAGGGCAGGCATGACCAGCTGGAGAAACGCGGTTCTGGCCGCAGGCGCGGACACGGCCTCCGTCACGTTCGCCTGCCCGGCGAACCTTGCCCGTTAGCGAAGCGTCACGCGGTCCGTGTCGATGCGGCCGCGGCCGAAGGCATCGATTCGCTTCCAGCGCCCCGGCAGGTCGAGGACCTCGAGGTTGCCTATCCGCTTGGGAAGTGCCGGATCGACGATGAGATTGTCGCCTTGCGGCTCGAGACCGAGGCCGGTCCGCAGCAGGAGCAGTGGCGCTCCGGTTGACCAGGCCTGCGGGCTGCATGCTGTCGGGTACTGGACCGGGTATCTCGTCGTGTTCCGGGGATAGCCGCCGAACGCTTCTGGCAGCCGGCCGTTGAACACCTCGGCTGCCGCCATGATCCCAGCGAACACGCAGGCGGCTTCTTCCTTGAACCCGGATCGGCGCAGGCCCCAGGCGATGAAGGAGTTGTCGAATGGCCACACTGTGCCCACGTGGTAGCCGATCGGGTTGTAGCGAGCCTGTCCCTCGGCCATCGTCCGCACTCCCCAGCCGGAGAACATGTGCGGGTCTAGAAGGTGACGCACGACGGCGCGAGTCTTCGATTTGTCGACGATGCCGCTCCACAGCAGATGCCCGATGTTCGACGTGAGCGAGTCGACTTGGCGTCCATCGCTGTCGAGCGCAACGGCGAAGTACTCGCCGTCCTCGACCCAGAAATCCCGGTTGAACCGGCGCTTCAGGTCGGCCGCCTCCTTCTCGAGCCTGTCGGCGAAGGCAGGATCGCGCCAGACCAGCCGGGCGAGACGCGCGCCGCGCATCTTGGCGTCGTAGGCATAGCCCTGCAGCTCACACGTGGCCCTGGGGAATCCGGGCAGGTCGCCGTTTCTGTAGGAGATCGAATCCCACGAGTCCTTCCAGCACTGGTTTTCCAGACCGGTCTTGGCGTTACGGCGCTGGTAGGAGACGTAGCCGTTGTCCTGCAGGTCGGCGTACTCGTCGATCCAGCTGAGTGCGGCCCTGGCCGCGTGCTCAAGGTCTCGGACCATCTTGGTATCGCCCGTCCACCGTTCGTACTCGTCAAGCAGCACAACGTAGAG
This sequence comes from uncultured Actinomycetota bacterium, assembly GCA_963815375.1. Lineage (GTDB taxonomy): Bacteria > Actinomycetota > Actinomycetes > Streptosporangiales > Streptosporangiaceae > JASHPR01. The sequence continues at coordinate 756,607 of CAWFGX010000004.1, forward strand.
CGGCGTGGCATCGGCGTTACCGTAATACGGGGAGTGTGGCCGTTCCTCGAACGCCGTCAGCTCTCCGTAGCGCATCTCATGCAGAATGCGCCCGGGGTCCTCGTCACGGAAGTCGTCGATCCTGGTGCCCTGGCGCTCGGCCAGCGCCAGCAAAGTCGTCGCAGCCAGCTCCGGGACGAACGGAAGGGCCTGAAGGCTGGTGAAGATGCTGTCCCGGCCGAAGATGGTCATGAACCACGGCAGCCCGGCGGCGGGCAGCGACCGGTTGGGCATGGTCAGCGGGGAGAACCGAAGTGCCGCCAGATCGGTCAGGCAACGCCGGTAGATTTCCCCGAGCGGCTTCCAGTCGCATTCCAGGCGAGGCGCCGCTTGCAGCCACTTCTCAAGTCCTCGCCCCATGTCCTGGCGCACCCGACGCTGGCCCCTGATCCTGGTCGGACCCTCCGTGACCCCATCGACGGGCGCACTTGACACGACGACGTTAAGCGTGGTGTTCCACTCTGCGTGCGCCGGCACAGTGATGCTGAACGAGAGACCCTTGTCATCGATCTCGCACGGTGAGGATGAGGAGATCCAGGTCTCCCGAACGTAGGTCTCGCGCTGGTATGCCAGCACAAGGTGCCGGTCCGCCACCCGGGCCCAGTAGCGGCCCTGCTTCTTCAGTGCATCTTTGACCTCGAACAGGTCGGCGAAGTCGCTGGCCGCGTCGATGCGGATCTCCAGACTGACCGGCTCATTCTCGTGATTGAGAACGCGCAGTTCCTCGCTGAAGCCATCGGCCACCTGGCGTTGCCGGATGACGGTCAGCTTGGAGTCCACGTAGACGCTTCCGCTTCCAGGGACGAGGAAAAACCGTGTTTCGAAGTACTGGAGGTCATCTGTGGAAAGACTGGTCAGCCGCTGACCGTTGATTGTCAGCACCCAGTGCGACAGGAAGCGCGTGTCGAACGAGAAAAGGCCCGTCGGGTCAGTGAGAGATGACTCAATGTCCCCCCGCTCGTCGCTGACCACGAAGGTGTTACCTTCGAGAATCTGCACCAGTCCCCCGCTCATTTCATCCCCCGTTCAGCCATGACCGTCTTCGACGATATGGGCGGCACCCTGCCGGTCGACCCCGGCGGACCGGGAAGGCAACGCTGGAACATCATGAGCGCGCTCACGCTGCCCTCACATGTGAACAGGCCGCGCAGGAACGCGGCCTGGGCGTTAAGGCGCCCGGTAACCATGGCCTCGAGGTATGGCCGGTCTACCCGTACGGTCGCGTCCGCTGCGCCGTTGCTGTGGCTCACAGCGACGTCTCCTCTTGCTATCGCTACATGCCACCGCTGCGTCTTCTTGCCATCAAGAACGTCGAAACGGACCTTCGCGGAATCTCCTTCGAAGGTCGCCAGATGGCCCGGTTCGTCAAGCGCCGCAAAAAACTGGGTAATCGGATCGGCTGCGGCTGCTACCGAACCGCCATATCCCTTCGGCATAGCACCCTTCCTCGGCACTCCTGGCCTGGTCGATCCAGATGATCATAGGAAGTCATGCCGGAAGTGCATCGCCCGCAGCGGGTGATCAGCTCTGCGGCGACAGGAGGTGACCAGCTGGGTCAGCGACTCAGCGCAGTGCCTCGATGATCAGCGGTCGGTAAGTTTGGCAGCTGAAGGGGACACTCTTTGGAAAGACCTTGCTGAAGGGAGTGGCCGGTGACGACCCTCGCCCGCCCCAGCGAAGCGGCGGACGCCAGCAGTCTCCTGCCGAGCGCGGCACCGCTGCAGCTGATCGATCAAGACGGCCGTACCGGCGGCAACCCGGGCGGCCTCGCGCACCCACCGCCTGACATCCTCCGAGAACTGCACCGCCGCATGGTTCTCGGGCGCCGCTTCGACACCCAGGCCACCGCACTGACCAGGCAGGGCAGGCTCGCGGTCTACCCGTCATCGCGTGGCCAGGACGCCTGCCAGGTCGGGGCGGTGCTCGCGCTGCGCGATCAGGACTGGCTATTCCCCACCTACCGCGACTCGGTCGCCGTGCTGACGCGCGGGGTGCCCGCCGAACAGACCCTCACCCTGTTTCGCGGCGACTGGCACTGCGGCTACGACCCCTACGAGTACCGGGTCGCTCCGCAGTGCACTCCCCTGGCGACCAGCACCCTGCATGGCGTCGGCCTCGCCTACGCCGCACGCCTCAGGAAGCAGGACCAGGTCGCGCTCGTGCTGCTCGGCGACGGCGCCACCAGCGAGGGTGACACCCACGAGGCGCTCAACTTCGCCGCTGTCTGGAAGGCACCGGTGGTATTCCTGGTGCAGAACAACGGCTTCGCGATCAGCGTGCCGCTGGCCAAGCAGACCGCGGCGCCGTCACTCGCAGCGAAAGGGATTGGCTACGGCGTCCCGTCCCTGCTCATCGACGGTAACGACGCAGCCACCGTCTACGCTGCGGTACGGGCCGGCGTCGAGCGGGCCGCCGCAGCGGGCGGGCCCACCCTCATCGAGGCGATCACGTACCGGATCGATGCGCACACCAACGCCGACGACGCCACCCGTTACCGGTCAGACGCCGAGGTCACCTCGTGGCTCGAGCGCGATCCGATCGCAAGACTAGACGCGTACCTGAAGGCCAACGGCCTGCTCGAGGACGCGGCGGCGCAACGACTGGCGTCCGAGGCCGAGCGGCTCGCCGAAGAAGTCCGCGACCACATGAACGCCGATGTCGCCGCCGACCCGGCCGAGCTCTTCGAGCACGTCTATGCCGAGCCGACGGCCGCCCTTGACCAGCAGCGAGCGGCGCTGCTCGCCGAACTCGAGGAGCCCCTGCCATGACCACCGTGACGTCACCGGCCGGGCGGGCCGGTGACGCGCGCCAGACTCCGGCGTCCCCGGTCGCGCAGCCTGCGGGCCCCTCCGAGGTAACCATGGCCGCCGCGCTCAACCGGGCTCTCGCCGACAGCCTCGCCGACGACGACCGGGTCGTTGTGTTCGGCGAGGACGTCGGCACGCTCGGCGGCGTCTTCCGCATCACTGACGGGCTGGCCAGGCGCTTCGGCGATCACCGTGTCTTCGACACTCCTCTCGCCGAGTCGGCCATTGTCGGCACCGCCATCGGCATGGCGATGAACGGCCTGGTCCCAGTCGTCGAGATGCAGTTCGACGCCTTCGCCTACCCTGCCTTCGAGCAGGTCACCAGCCACCTCGCGAAGCTCCGCAACCGGACAAAGGGCCGGGTCGCGCTCCCCGTGGTCATCCGGGTGCCATTCGGCGGCGGCATCGGGGGTGTCGAGCATCACAGCGACTCATCCGAGGCGTACTACACGCACACCCCCGGGCTGCGCGTGGTGACGCCGGGCACGCCGGCCGACGCCTACCGCCTGCTGCGCCAGGCGATCGGCTGCCCGGACCCGGTTGTCTTCCTTGAGCCAAAGCGGCGCTACTGGTCCAAACAGACCACCGACCTGACGCTGGAAGGCCCGCCGATCGACCGCGCGGTCGTGAGGCGGCGGGGCACTGACGTCACGCTGATCGCGTACGGCGGGATGGTGGCAACCGCCCTGGAAGCCGCCGAAGCCGCCGCCGACGAGGACTGGGACGTCGAGGTCGTCGACCTTCGCTCGCTGTCGCCCTTCGACGACCAGACTCTGGCCGAGTCGGTGCGCCGCACCGGCCGCGCCGTGATCGTGCACGAGGCGGCGGGCTTCTCTGGCTACGGTGCCGAGGTCGCCGCCCGCCTGACCGAGCAGTGCTTCCATTACCTGGAGGCGCCGATTCTGCGCGTCACTGGCTTCGACGTCCCGTACCCGCCACCGCACCTCGAGCGGTTGTACTTGCCGAACACCGACCGCATCCTCGACACGATCGCGCGCCTGCAGTGGGAGGAGGAGAATGCCTGACTTCCTGCTCCCCGACCTCGGAGAAGGACTGGAGCAAGCCGAGGTTATCGCCTGGCGCGTCAAGGTCGGCGACCGTGTCGTAGTCGACCAGGTGATCGCGGAGGTGGAGACGGCCAAGGCGGCCGTCGAGATCCCGGTCCCCTACGCTGGCGTCGTTGCCAGTCTGCACGCAGAGCCAGGCAGCACCGTCTCGGTCGGGCAGCCGCTGCTCACCGTCACGGCGGAGGAGCCAGCGGCAGCAGGCGGGACGGCGACTGATACGCAGGCCAGCGGCGAGGAAGCCAGCGGCAGCGTCCTGATCGGCTACGGGACGACCGCGGCCCCGGCCCGCACCCGCCGCGGCCGCCGCCGCGCCGCAGCCGGCGCGCCTTCGTCAGGCAGCCCTCGCCCGGCCCCAGCCAGAGGAAGCCCACTGGCCAGTCCTCCGCCGACGGCAGCCTCGACGCCTGACCGGCCCCGCGGGGTCGCGGTGATCTCACCGCTCGTCCGCAAGGAAGCCAGAGACGCCGGCCTCGACCTGACCAGCATCGCCGGGACCGGTCCCGCCGGTGTGGTGAGCCGCCGTGACGTCCGCCAGGCCATCGCCGAGCGCGACGCGGGGCAGCAGCCACCGCCGGTGCTGGACGCCGGTACTGCTGCAGGCGAGCGGCGGATCCCGCTCCGCGGCACGCGGCGGGCAGCAGCGGACAAGCTGTCCCGCTCCCGCCGGGAGATCCCCGAGGCAACCGTCTGGGTCGACCTCGACGCCACCGGCCTGGTCGAGACCCGCCGCGCCCTGAATGCGGCCGATCCCGGGCGGCCGGTCAGCCTCCTGGCCATGATCGCCCGGTTCGCCATCCTGGGCCTGCGGCGCTACCCCGAGCTCAACGCCCGTATCGAGAACGACGAGATCATCCTCTCCGAGCGGGTCAACCTCAGCTTCGCCGCCCAGACCAACCACGGCCTGGTCGTCCCCGTGGTGCCCGACGCGCACCGTCTGTCCATGCGGGACCTGTCTGCCCGCCTGGCGGAGCGCACGGCCGCGGCCCGCGAGCACCGCCTCGCCCCAGCGGACCTGGCTGGCGGCACGTTCACCGTCAACAACTACGGCGTGTTCGGTGTCGACGGCTCAGCCGCCATCATCAACCACCCGGAGGTCGCGATCCTCGGCCTGGGCCGCGTGATCGACCGCCCCTGGGTTGTCGACGGCCAGCTCGCCGTGCGCAAGGTCACCGAGCTCACCCTGGCTTTCGATCACCGGGTTTGCGACGGAGGAACGGCCGGAGGCTTCCTCCGTTACGTAGCAGACTGCATGGAATCCCCGGCTACAGCCGTAGGCGACATGTAGCAGAAGGCCCGGTGATCAGGTCAGCGTTTGCCCGCCGTCGACCGACAGGGTGACGCCGGTCAGGAACGTGCTGGCCAGGGCAAAGAGCACGGCATCGGCGATGTCGTCCACGGTGCCAATCCGCCCGGCCGGGTTCCTGGCCGACACGCCCTGGAAGTACTCGGACTTGGCCTCCGGGCCGAGTGCGTCCCAGGCGCCGGTATCGATTACGCCTGGCGATACTGCGTTGACGCGAACCGGGGCCAGTTCCAGCGCCAGCGACCGGATCACTGTGTCGACCGCGCCGTTCGTCCCGGCTACGGCCAGCGCGCCGATCTCCGGCTTGACCGCGGTGGCGCCCGAGAAAAAAACGAAAGACCCGTCTTTGGGCATCCGCGGCGCCAGGTATTTGGCGAGCATCACCGGCCCGATGACCTTGGTGTCGAAGGCCAGCCGCACCGCGTCACGATCCAGGTCGGCTACGCGTCCCCTGGCCCGGCCCGATGCCGTCGACACCACGTGATCCACCGTGCCCAGCCGCAGGCCCAGCGCGTCGATGGAGGCGTCGTCAGTAAGGTCGACGTACTCATCGGTGACAGGCAGAGCGTCGTAGTCGCGCTCCAGCGCGGCCTGGTCACGTCCGGCCGCGACGACACGGGCGCCGGCGTCGCGCGCAGCAAGGACAATCGCACGGGCGATCCCGCCGCCACGGCCCACCACCAGCACGGTGCGGTCCTGTAGTGATCCACCCATCTCGTTCCTCCGCTCCGGTCCTCCAGTTCTGTCGGCACGCTAGGCGCCGACCAGGTTGCTGGCGTCACACGAAGGTGGACCTTCAGGTGGGATCTTCCGCGCCAGAGGTGCCAGCTGCTACGGGATCAGCTTGAGTTTCCGGGCCCGGGCGACTGCCTCGGTCCGGTTGACCGCGCCGAGCTTGGCCAGGATGTGGGTGACGTGCCTCTTGACGGTGTCAACGGTGACGACGAGCTCGGCAGCGATGTCGCGGTTGGCCTGACCCTCGGCCAGCAACCTCAGCACCTGCCGCTCGCGAGAGGTCAGTGGCTCGGCCAGCCCCGGCGCCGCCCTGGTTGCGGTCTCCGGCCCCGTTGGCTTCAGGCCGAATGCGCTCAAGAGCCTGGCAAGGTAGCTGACCGGGACGCTGCGCGCAGTGCCGTGCTTGGTCCGCTGGGATGCGGCGACGCGGCCGAGCAGTGCGCGCATCGGCGCGCCCTCGTCCGCGAACACCCGCACGTAACCTTCTCGGCAGCCGAGCGTAAGAGCCTCGGCCAGGACGCTGATGGCTGCGCCTTCCTCGCCGCCGGCTGCGAGAGCCAGGGCCTGCAGTGCACTGGTCTCGATGACGCTGTCCAGCCGGCCGTGGGCTACGGCCGCCGCGTGCAGCTGCTCCAGGAGCACGAGTGCGGGCCCAGGCAAGTTCTGTGCGATCAGCAGCCGAGCCAGCACGAGGTACTCGCGTTCTCTGGGATAGGCCGGTTCGTCCTGCGTGCTCAGGCCGCGCTCCTGGACCCAGCGGTCAGCCGCGGCCAGGTCGCCCTGGGCCAGCAGCAGCCGGGCCCGCTCGGCTGGAACGGGATTGAGCAGACTGGCAATGGCCGGATCTGGGGCGAGCCGGGCCGCCTCGCCCATCGAGTCCAGCGCCCCGGCCATGTCTCCCTCCGCGTGCTTGATCCAGGCGAGGACGGCCAGGCCGATGGCCAGGAGTGGCGTGTAGACGAGCTGCCTGTTCCGCGTGATGCTCTCGGTGACGTAGCGCCGCGCAGTGTCGAGTTCGCCCCTGGCGTAGGCAATCTCGGCCAGCCCCACGTTCCCGGTGCCTGCCGTGGGCGCCGCAGCCTGCCGGAAATCCGCGGTGATGTCTGCTGCCTGCTGGTAGGTCTGAAACGCTGCCCCGAGACGTCCCTGCGCCCGCTGAACCTGACCCAGTGATCGGTATCCCCAGGCCGCCAGGGCCAAAGCGGAACGGCCCACTTCGCGCCACGCTGTAATGCTCGACGCGAAGCCGCGTTCGGCCTCGGGAAGCTGGCCGCGCAGCCAGTCGGCCATGGCCAGGGTGGCGACGGCGTGGGTCTTGAGCATCGTCTCGTCGTCGCGGATCCCGGCGAGGGCCTGAGTGGCGAACGCGGCGGTACTTTCGCCGTCCCCGCGAAGATCGGCCAGGTAGGCCCGGTCGAGCGCGATCCTCGCCGGGATGTTCACCAGGAAGCTGGCACTTCTGCCGGCCGATGGCTCGAACGGCTCAGCAGCGAAGTCTGCAGCGCTGAGCTCGGCCTTGTCGAGAAGCGTTGTGACTTCATCCATCTGGCCGCTGAGAAGCGCTATGGCCGCCTTGATCAGCAGCAGGCGCGGCCGCGCCGCTACCAGGCTGGCCGGGAGCGCGGATAGCCACCGCTGCACCATGGGCCCCTCAGCGCGCAGGTAGAAGAAGTAGTCGAAGTGCTTTTCGATCAGCTCGGCGGCCAGGACACGGTCGCCAGACGCCTGGGCATAGCCGATCGCTTCCTCGGCCAGCCCGTTCTCCTCACACCACAGGGCTGCTGCGCGACGCAGCCGCGGCGGCAGTTCGGGATGCTCCTGCTGCAGGTGCTCACGCAGCAGGTCGGCGAACAAGTGGTGGTAGCGCCACCACCCCCGCACCTCATCCAGCGGCACCAGAAACAGGTTGGCCCGCTCGATCTCTTCCAGCATCGCCTGGCTGTCGCTGCGCCCGGTGACCGCATCGCCCAGGGCCCCGTTCAGCCGGTCCAGCACCGACGTTTCCAGCAGGAAAGTGCGTATGCCGGCGGATTGGCGATCCAGCACCTCGCCGGTCAGGTAGTCCAGCACATACCGGTGGCTGCCATTGAACGCCGCCACGAATCCACCGATGTCCGGGCGTCCGCGCAGCGACAAGCCAGCCAGCTGCAGCCCGGCTGCCCATCCCTCGGTGCGAGCCGTCAGAGTGGCTATCGCCGCGTCGGGCAGATTCTCCCCGGCTGCCAGCCGCAGGAGTGCCGCTGCTTCTTCGGAAGTGAACCTCAGGTCGGCGGCGTGCAGCTCGGCCAGCTGGGCGCTGGCGCGCAGCCGCGGCAGCCCCAGCGGAGGATCAGCGCGGCTGGCCAGAATCAGGCGCAGTCCCGGCGGCATGTAGTCGATCAGGAACGCGAGCGATTCGTGCACTCGCTGCGAACCGATCACGTTGTAGTCGTCCAGGAAAAGCAGGATCTCCCCGTCGGCGGGGCGGGCGACTACTTCGTTGATCAAGGCTGTCACCACGCCGTCGAACGATCTCGGCGCAGGCGGCCCGATGAGCGCGGCGGCCTGCGCGGCGATCCCGGGCCGCACCTGGTCCAGTGCCGCGGCGGCGTGCCGCCAGAATCGCATGGGGTCGTTGTCGCCCCGGTCCAGCGACAGCCAGGCCACTGGCCGCCGGTTGCGCCGGGCCCAGTCGGCAAGCAGTGCGGTCTTGCCGGATCCGGCAGGCGCGCTCACCAGGATCAGTTTCTGATTCAGCCCTTCCTCGAGCCGGCCTGCGAGGCGCGGGCGGGGTACGAAGCCCGGCTGCATGGCTGGCACGTGCAGCTTGGTGGCCAGTACCACATCCTGGGCTGAGCGGGCAGGCCCTTTGGCGGCCGTCACCGGCTGCCCGGCCACACCGGGCGGCTTACGGCTCGGCGGCACAGCCAAGCTCTGCTCCACTGACGGACTTGGTCACTCCGGTCATTCTCCCCTGTCAGTTTTTCCAGGTTCGCCTGACCTGAAGCGGAAGATCCCACCTGAAGGTCCACCTTCGGGTGACGCGTGCCGGCCTGGCCGCTCCGTAGGGTTTTTGCCAGAGGTAGCCGCGCAGGCACGACCGTCCTCTCACCGAAAGGCCCGCCATGTCCGACCAGCCCGTCATCGTCTTCGATGTCAACGAGACCCTTCTCGACCTCGATACGCTCCACCCGACCTTTGACAGGATCTTCAGGGATCCCGCTGCCATGCGCCTGTGGTTCGCCCACCTGATCACCTACTCTGAAGCGCTGACGCTGGCTGGCGTCTACGTTCCGTTCACCGACATCGGCGGCGCGGTGCTCCGGATGCTCGCCGCCACCCGCGGAATAACGATCAGTGACGCCGACGCGGCCGAGCTCACCGACCGGTTCGCCACGATGCCGCCCCATCCCGAGGTCCCAGCGGCCCTGCGCCGGCTCCGCGACCACGGTTTCCGGCTGTTCACCCTCACCGACAACACGCTGCAGATCTCCGGACGGCAGCTGGAGCGCGGGGGCATCATCGACGTGTTCGAGCGGCGCTTCAGCGTCGACGAGACCGTGCGACGTCATAAGCCAGCGCAGGAGGCCTACCACTCAGTCGCCGCGGCTCTCGAGCTCAGTCCTGGGAACATCTGCCTGATCGCGTCCCACGTCTGGGACACCCTCGGCGCACTCGCGGCCGGCTGGCAGGCCGGGCTCATCCTCCGCGAGGGGAACGCCCCCCTCGACGTCGGCCCGCAGCCCAACTACATCGGGAAGGACCTGGACGCGATCGCCGATCAGCTCATCGAGCGGTACCCCGCGACGGCCAGCGGCAGCTGACGGACAACACCACCCAGAGCCCGGTCACCGCGTTACAGGATGTCACCAGTTGTTATCCTGAGCGTCTGTTCCGACGGGTTAGTACATCTGGGTGGCTCCATGCAGCTCGAAGCCGGTGTCCTGATCCGGGCAGCAGCGCAAAACTTTGGTTCCAGGGTGGCGCTCTCGGCGGGTCGGCGGCAGCTCACGTTCATCGAACTTTGCGAGCTGTCCAACCGAGTCGGCTCGGCGCTGCTGGATCTGGGAGTGGCGCGCGGGGACCGCGTTGGCGTGCTGGCCTACAACACCGCCGAGGTCGTGGAGACCTGGTTCGGCTGCGAGAAGCACAACCTGGTCCGGACGATTCTGCACAGTCATATCCCGATGGACGGCCACGTCTGGTCGCTCAATCACGTCGAGGCTTCGGCGCTGATCTTCGACACCCGGTTCAGTGCGGATGTCGAGCGCCACAGGGATGACCTCAAGACCGTCCGCCATTTTGTCGGCATCGGGCCCGGCTGCCCGCAGTGGGCGATGCCGTTCAGGCAGCTGGAGTCCGCCGGCAGCGCTGAGGATCCCTGCCTTGACGTTGATGAAGACGCGCCGTGCTTCCTGCAGCTCACCTCCGGCACGACCGGCAGCCCGAAGGCGTGGGTGAAGACCTACCGGTCATGGCACGCGGTCATCAGTCACAATCTGATCCATTTCGACACCTTCGGGTCTGCAGTACCGCCGATCGGGCCGGACGATGTCAACCTCCACGTCCATCCCATTCAGTGGGCCAGCGGATTCCAGACCCTCTACCCCTACTTTGTGCGCGGCGCGCGAAACGTTCTGCTGGATGACGAGGTCTTCAGCCCTGACGCGGTGCTGGGCGCAATCGACCGCGAGCAGGTGACTGGCGTGTTCATGCCCGGCCCGCTGCTGACGCCGGTGCTCGACGCGGTCGAGGCGCGGGCTGGCTTCGCGCACCGGCTCCGCCGGATGGTTGTGTTCTTCGGCACGCCCGCCCTGCTCGAGCGGACCACCCGGCTGCTAGGCCCGGTCTGGGCGCATGGCTACGGGTCAACCGAGCAGGGTGCCGTCGCCACGCGCCTGCTGCCCCACGAGGTCGCCCAGCGCCGGGAGCGGATCAACAGCGTCGGCCGGCCCGCGTCCCCGTTCCTTGAGATCGCCGTGGTCGACGACCAGGGGCGGAGGCTGGGCGCGGGACAGGTAGGCGAGATCGTCGCCCGCAGCGCGATGTCGCTCGGCGAGTACTGGGGCATGCCCGAGCGCACCGCGCAGTCATTCTTCCCCGGCGACAGGTTCCGCCCCTATGACGTGGGTTACCTGGATGATGATGGCTTCCTGTACTACCTGGGCCGGGCCGCGGACCGGATTACGAGCGCGAGCGGCACCGTATACCCGCACCTCGTGGAAGAGGTGATCCTCCGCCATCCGTCCGTCTTCCTGTGCTGTGTTGCCGGACTTGGCGAACCCGGTACCCAGGAACTGGTGGCTGGTGTCCAGCTCAAGGACGGCTTCACCCCATCGGACCAGCTCGCTGAGGAAATCCTGCTGCAGACATCCGGGCTGCCCGAGCATGAGCGCCCGCTGCGAGCCGTGTTCGTCAGCGACATGCCTACCGTCCTCGGCGGCGCCAAGGTCCAGCGGCAGGAACTGCGCGAACGGCTTGCGGCAGGCAGGCAGACGGGCACGGGAAATCCCACCTGAAGGTCCACCTTCGTGTGATGCCTGCTGGCACGGACGGCCCATAGCGTGGTGAGCAGTCAAGTCGTCACGAACCAGGGAGGACGCGATGGCAGTGCAGTGGGACCAGGTGACGCAGGCCGAGGTGCTGCGCTCGATAAGTGAGTACGACCGGCTAGGGTCCGAGGAGTTCTTCTCCAAGCATGGTTTCGGGCCTACTACGACTTACGACCTGGCCTGGGACGACCGCCTTTACCCGCCGAAAGCAATCCTTGGCACCGCCTACGAGCTCGCGACCGGTCACCGTCTGGCCTCCGGGGATTTCGAGGGCGGCAAGAGCGGCGCGGTGAAGGTGCTCGAAAACCTGGGGTTCGCCGTCCAGCCACGACGACCCGGCGTGTAATGCTGGCTTGGTTCGTTCCTCAGATCCGCCCGACCCGGCGGGGATGCCTTATCAAGGAGAGAACGCAGTGGACCTGGAACAGGTGCTGGCGAGGATCGTGGAGCTGGGCCGGGAAGAGCTGCACATCGTGCGCAAGCGGGCGGAAGAGAAGACACCAGCGCGCGATCACGGTCAGGACTATCACGAGATGACGCGGGCAGCAGACCGGCTTGACCACTACGCGCACCTGCTCCGGCGGCTGCATGACAACGAGTTCGGCCAGGGATGGCGGCACGAGAGCCGGCAGGACGCCAGCGGCGGCTGATGACGCGGCCCGCCTCTGGGTGGGACGAACCGACCCGGCCTGGGTACGCACCCACCGCTGGCAGTCACACACCCGTCCCAGACGTTCTCACCGGAGGCACCGATGAGCGTTGACAGAACCCACACCGGTCACCAGACCAGGTACGAGCTCCGCGACGAGGCCGGGCCCACCTGCGTGCTGACCTATACCGCAGACCTGGACGAGCCCGCGACGTGGAAGCTCCTGCTGCCCGGCCCCGGCGGGACTGAAGACCTCTACAGCACGCAGCGGTTCCCCGCCGTCGACGCCGCGCAGCTGCAGGCCTGGCTCAGCCCCATCGTGGGCAGCGGAGAGGCCGCCGAACTCGCCAACGCCGTCGATGCCGCACCGCCGCAGCCAGCCTCCTGGAGGCCTCGCGATGGCGCTGACCTGGCAGACGACGAATCGAGGCCGCCCGGATAGGCACCGTCACAATGCTCGCGTGATCGGCGAACCGCTCATAATGACCGGGCCGGCCTGACAGGCCGCCGCGACCTTCCCCGAGGGGAATCCGCGGCTCCAGGTTCATTGTTGCTCTTTGCGGGCACTTTGCCATCGGCGGCGTCGCCTGCGTCCTGTCAGCTCTCCCCCTGGAGCCCCACGGTGGCCACTCCTGCGCCCGCGCCACCCCCGCGTTCGCGCGCCGCGACGTACCGGGTCCAGCTGCACGCCGGCTTCACATTCGACGACGCTGCCGCGATCGCGGATTACCTGGCCGCCCTCGGCGCCAGCCATCTGTACTGCTCGCCGATCCTGCAGGCCGCCGCGGGCAGCACACATGGCTACGACGTGGTCGACCACGGGCACCTGAACAGCGAGCTTGGCGGGATGCCCGGATACCGCAGGCTGACCGGGCGGCTGGCCGAGGCTGGCCTGGGCGAGGTACTCGACATCGTGCCCAACCACATGGCGCTGGCCGGGCGGGCCAACGCCTGGTGGTGGGACGTCCTGGAGAACGGGCCATCCAGCGTGTACGCCAGTTACTTCGACATCGACTGGGACCCTCCGCAGCGCAAGCTGGCCGACACGGTGCTGATGCCGGTACTCGGCGACCAGTACGGCCGGGTGCTGGAGGCGGGTGAGCTGGTGCTTGAGCGGCAGGACGGCTCGTTCACCGTGCGGTACTACGATCACCGGGCTCCGATCTCGCCGCGAATGCTGGGCGGTCTGCTGATCAAGGCGGCGGCCAGGGCCGGGTCCGAGGAACTGGAGAGCCTGGCGGTCGCGTTCAGCCGGCTGCCGCACGCCCATCGCACCGACCGGGCCGCCGTGACCGAACGGCACCGGGACTCCGAAGTGCTGCGCGGCCGGCTGGCTGATCTGTGCCGGGCCAGGCCAGGGGTCGCCAAGGCGATCGACGCTGAGGTAGAGGCGGTGAATTCCGATCCCGATGCCCTTGACGACCTGCTCAGCCAGCAGAACTACCGGCTCGCTTACTGGCGTACTGGGGCGGAGGAGCTTTCCTACCGGCGGTTCTTCGACATCGAGACGCTGGCCGGGCTGCGCGTTGAAGACGAGGCCGTGTTCGCCGACACCCACCGGCTGATCCTCAGCCTGGTCGCCGACGGCAGCGTGGACGGGCTGCGGGTCGACCACGTCGACGGGCTCGCCGATCCAGAGGGCTACCTGGCCAGGCTTCGGGACGCCACCGGCGGCGCATACGTCCTCGTCGAGAAGATCCTGGAGATCGGGGAGGAACTGCCGCAGAGCTGGCCGGTGGCCGGGACTAGCGGCTACGAGTTCCTGAACCAGGCAGGCCGGCTGTTCGTCGACGAGGGCAACGAAGCGGCGATACTTGCCGTCTATGCCCGCTTCACCGGGCTGTACGAGGACTACGCCGACATCGTGTACGCAGCCAAGCTGCAGATCATGCGGGAGGACCTGGTCGCCGAGGTGGAGCGGCTGACCGCCCTGCTTGCTGACGTGTGTGAGCGGCACCGCCGCCATCGGGACTACACCCGGCGCGAACTGCGCGACGCCCTGCGCGAGATCATCGCTGCCTTCGGCGTGTACCGCACCTATTTCCGGGCCGGGCGCCCGGCCACCGCCGCTGACGCCGAGCATCTGGTCGCAGCCGTCGCCGCTGCCACCCGGCGCAGGCCCGATCTCGACGCCGAGCTGCTGCGGTTTATCGGCGACCTCATCACCGGCGGCTACCCCGGCACCGCAGAGTCAAGCTTCGTTGTGCGGTTCGCGCAGGTGAGCGCGCCGGTCATGGCCAAGGGCGTGGAGGACACCGCGTTCTACCGGTACCAGCCACTGGTCAGCCTCAACGAGGTCGGCGGCGACCCGGCACGCTTCGGCGCCGGCGCCGACAGCTTCCACCGCGCGATGGCCACGGGCGCCGAGCGCTGGCCGCAGACAATGCTGACCCTGTCCACCCATGACACGAAGCGCAGCGGCGACGTCCGGGCCCGGATCAGCGTGCTGTCCGAGATTCCCGGCCCCTGGGAGGATGCGGTCGTCCGCTGGTCAGAGCGCAACAGCGGGCACAAACAGGACGGATGGCCTGATCGCAACGCCGAGTACCTGCTCTATCAGTCCCTGGTTGGCGCATGGCCGATCGGCCCGGACCGGGCGACGGCGTTCATGCAGAAGGCGGCCAGGGAAGCCAAGGTGCACACGTCCTGGATCGACCCGAACGCCGGTTACGACGACGCCCTGTCCGCGTTCGTCACCGCCGTCCTCGCCGACCAGGGTTTCGTCGCCGACCTGGGGTCCTTCCTGGCCGAGCATGCGATCGTACAGCGCGGCCGGGTCAATTCCCTGGCCCAGACCGCACTGATGCTGACCTGCCCGGGCGTCCCCGATCTGTACCAGGGCACCGAGGTCTGGGACCTTTCCCTGGTCGACCCGGACAATCGGCGCCCAGTCGACTACGCGGCCCGGCGAGCCCTGCTGGACAGCCTGTCCGGAGCCGGTCCCGAGGCCGCCCTGGCCTGCGGCGACGACGGCGGCCCGAAGCTGTGGCTGATCCACCGGGTGCTGAGTCACCGGCTCCGTAACCCTGGCGCGTACGGCCCCGCCTCAGGCTACGAGCCGCTGCGCGTCACTGGCCCGAGGTCCGCTCACGCGGTGGCCTTCACCCGTAGTGAGGGCCTGGTTACGGTCGTCCCACGGCTGGCCCAGCTGCCCGGCGAGACCTGGAAAGGCACGACGGTCGCGGTGCCCGAGGGCGAGTGGGTCAGCGTGCTCACTGGCGACCGGGCCGACGGCGGCGTAGTTGGCGTGGCGGAGCTGCTGCGGCGGTTCCCGGTGGCGGTCCTCGCCAGGAACGGCTGAACGCGGGAAGAGAGGAGAGGGGAAGGGTAACGGGGTGCACGATTTCCGGGTGTGGGCGCCACGGCGGCGCCAGGTCGATGTGGTGCTGGCCAGCGGCAGGCGGGTGCCCATGCAGCGGCAGGAAGCCGGCTGGTGGGCGGGCAGAGCCCAAGACGCCGGGCCGGGCACGGACTATGCGTTCAGTATCGAAAACGGGCCGGCCCTCCCCGATCCGCGCTCGCCGTTCCAGCCCAGCGGCATCCATGGCCCCTCTTGCCTGGTCGATCACGCTGCCTTCGCCTGGAGTGATGGCGGCTGGCGCGGCCTGCCGCTGGCCGGCTCGATCCTCTACGAATGCCACATCGGAACGTTCTCTCCCGAAGGGACCTTCGACGGTGCGATCGGGCGCCTCGAGCACCTGGCCGCCCTCGGTGTCGACGCCATCGAGCTGCTGCCGGTCGCCGAGTTCTCCGGGGACCGCGGCTGGGGCTACGACGGGGTCGACCTGTTCGCCCCGCATCACGCCTACGGCGGCCCTCAGGGGCTGAAACGGCTGATCGACGCCGCTCACTCATGCGGGCTCGGCGTGGTGATGGACGTCGTCTACAACCACCTTGGCCCGGCGGGCAACTACCTGCCGGCGTTCGGGCCGTACTTCTCCGAGCGGCACCGGACCAACTGGGGGCCCGCGGTCAACTTCGACGGCCCCGGCAGCGACGAGGTCAGGCGCTTCGTGATCGACAACGCGCTGATGTGGCTGCGCGACTACCACTGCGACGGGCTCCGCCTGGACGCCGTCCACGCGATCGCCGACGACTCCGCGACCCACATCCTCGAGCAGCTCGCGGCCGAGGTAGCGGCGCTGGCCGCGCACCTCAGGCGCCCGGCGTTCCTGATCGCCGAGAGCGACCTGAACGACCCAGTGTTCGTCCGCAGCGCCGACGCCGGCGGGTACGACCTCGACGCCGTCTGGGCCGACGAGTGGCACCATGCCCTGCATGCAACACTGACCGGGGAGCGCAGCGGCTACTACGGGGACTTCGGGCCGCTGCCGCTGCTCGCCAAGGCGATGCGCCAGGCGTGGGTGTACGACGGCATCTACTCGCCGCACCGCCGCCGGGTGCACGGCAGGCCGTCGGCGGGACTGGCCGGCAGCCAGTTCGTCGTCTGTACCCAGAACCACGACCAGGTCGGCAACCGCGCCGCTGGCGAGCGCACCGCCGCCCTGATGAGCGACGGCCGGCTGCGCGTGGCCGCCGCGCTGCTGCTGACCTCGCCCTTCGTTCCGCTGCTGTTCCAGGGCGAGGAGTGGGGGGCCAGCACCCCCTTCCAGTACTTCACCAGCCACGCCGACCCCGAGCTGGGCCGCGCGGTGAGCGAGGGCCGGCGCAGCGAATTCTCCACGTTCGGCTGGGCTCCCGAAGACGTGCCCGACCCGCAGGACGCGGCAACCTTCGACCGCTCCCGTCTTGACTGGGCCGAGCTCGGCAAAGAACGTCACGCCAGCCTGCTGGCCTGGTACCAGGAGCTCATCGCGCTGCGGCGGCGGGTGCCCGCGCTCACCGATCCCCGGCTGGGCCACGTCCACACGGACTGCGACGCTGACCTGGGCTGGCTCGTCATCCGCCGCGGGCCGGTAGTGATTGCCGCCAACCTGGGCCCGGGCCCGTGGACTTACCCGGCCGAGCGGCCTGCCCGCCTGCTGGCGGCATCCGACGGATCTGTCGGGCTGGCGGACGGAGGTCTCATCCTGCCGCCCGACACTGTCGCGATCCTCGACCAGGACACCGCGCCTGGTGTCTAGCCGCCGGGGCCTTGGCCCGGAACGTTTTTGCGGCAAGCTCGGCCAGGTGGTGCAGCGAGTTGGTGAGATGCTCACGACCGAACGGCATCAGCTCGATCTCGCGGCGGCCAGCAGCAGGCTGGAGGCGAGGCTCCTGTACGGCCTCCAGCGCCGGGCAAGTTCTGCCACCTCGGCCGGGTCGGGGAGCTGACCGAGGCCGTAGCGGGCCTGGATCGCGTGGCGCAGGGCCAGGTCGTCCGGGCGGATGACATCGGGCCGCTGCAGCGCGATGAGAAGCGCGCCCTGCACGGTCCACGCGCCGATCCCCTTAACCTCGGTGAGCCGCCTGATCACCTCTTGGTCGGGCAGCTCACGCAGCTCGGCCTCGGAAAGGCGCCCATCGCTGAAGCGCTGGGCCAGATCCAGGACGGTAGCGGCTTTGCGCCAGGACAGTCCGAGACCACGCAATGTCCCTTGGTCGACAGCCGCGAGCTCGCCAGCATCCGGCACGCGACCGCCGAACCGCCCGGTGAGGCGCGCGAAAATCGCAGTCGCAGCGGTCACCGAGATCTGCTGGCCGATGATCTGGAAAACCAGAGCGCCGAACAGGCCCACTGCAGGCAGCCTCCGCATCCAGACGTCGGGGTCGAAATCCGGCCGGTCGTCAATCACCTGGGCCAGCACCGGATCGGCCGCATGCAGCCAGGCGAGCCCCGTACGGATCTCCTGCGCGCGCGCTGTCATGAGACCCTCCAGCTATCTCTAGTGTCGGTGCCGAGCGCCACTAGGGCCCCGTGAGAAATTTTTGCCGGCAGCCGGTCGGGTCCGGAGCGAGGCGTTCGTAGCAGGAGTGAGATGCGGCCGGAGGAGGCCGCTGGCGTGAGGAGTCATGAGATGACGCAGTACCTGATCTCGTTCGATGACGGCGCGATGATCTTCCCCGAGGAGGATCTGCCCGAGGTGACCGAGGCTGCGCTCGCGGTGGTCCAGGAGCTCAAGGACGCCGGCGTGTGGGTGTTCGACGGCGGCCTGAAGGACCACGAGGAGGCGAGCGTGGTGGCCACCGACGGGATGGTCACCGACGGCCCGTTTCTCGAAAGCAAGGAGTACCTCGGCGGATTCGTGGTCGTTGACGTGCCCTCACGCGATGAGGCGCTGGGGTGGGCTGCCAAGATCGCCGTCGCCTGCCGCTGTGCTCAAATGGTCCGCGAGTTCCTGCCCAACCCGCCCGTCTGATCGAAAGCCCGCCACGGCCTGCTAGTGAGATCTCGGCACTTCTCAACTGTTCCGGGCATATCCCGTGGCGATGTGCCCGGATGTGCCCGGGCGATCTTTTTCGTGGACGTGCCGGGGTTAACCCAGACTCGCCAGACCATGGCCGGACAAACCCATCCATGCCGACCACGCGCCGGGGAACTGCCGAATACGTCTGCGGCTCGTCCACCGGGCGCAAGCTGTTCGCTTGTACATCGACGATCTTGTGTACGGTGCGGCCTCCGCTTTGCTGTACCCAGGACACCCAGGCCCACCATGAGCCATCCCACTCGTGCATCTCCCACGCCAAGAGGTGCCCGATCGTTCCCGAGCCCAGCACCACTAGCGGCGGGCACCACGGTGGCCTGCGCTTCACCTGACGAGTATTTCGAACGGTTTTTCGAGGTGTCAAGCCGCCACGCTTAACGCCTCGGCCAAGGGCAGCGCTGGTATGACTGGGCCCGGGTGGCCATCGACCCCGGCGTGCCCGGGCACCGGGACCTGCTGATCCACCGGTGCCGGCGCAGCCGCGAGCGGATGGCTAACCGGCCGTCAGCGCGATGAGCCCCGCGGGAGCAGGAGTGAACCCGCATGCCCGGACGTAGAAACCAGCCAGGTGGTCTTCGAAGTCGGCGTGGAGCCACTCACATCCCGCAGCGCGGGCGTGCCTGGCGGCAGCGGCGATCAGCCCGGTGCCGATGCCGCGGCGCCGAACCTGTGCGGCCACGAGGGTATCGAGGATGAAGGCGTGGATCCCTCCGTCCCAGGCCACGTTCACGAACCCCACCAGGTCACCACGGTGCCAGGCGCACACCCAGCCAAGACTGTGCTGCTGCACCTGGGCGCGCCAGTCGACATCAACACGCCGGTGTCCGAAACCCTCCGCGTGCAAGACGCTGACGGCTGCGTTCTCGAAGTCACCGCGCCACTCATAGCTGACCGTCATCCCGCGATTGTGGAAGCCACATCATCAGCGCGGCAAGCCAGTTCCGCTGCAGCAAGCGGCCTATAGCCTCACGCCCACCACGTCCTACGCCACGACTGGACAGATCAGCATCGAGGGACTCGCTGACTACAACGTCGGCCCGGTCTGCCTCACGGTACCTAGTCAGCTCGTCGCCAGTTCGCAGTACGCGGTATACGTCAGCGGCTCGGCGTGCCCATCGTGATTGCCATCGCGGCGGTGGCAGGAGGCAGCTGATCGAGGGTGATCCCGATGGCCTCCCGGAGCGAGTCGTGGCGGGGTCCCAGCGCGAACTCCTCGCCCGTCCAGTGCTCCTCCGGATACAGCCAGACCGGCCAGCCAGCCAGATCCTCAGGCTCCCACTCGTAGCGAGGCCAGACATGCGTGTGCAGGAAACCGTCGGTGTTGCCAAGAATTTCAAGATTCACCCGGCGGAACCCAGAGTCCAAGCGCGTACACACCAGCTCGACGGCCTCGCCAAGCCGCTCCATGTCGGACAGGAACGCCATCCGCTTGCCTCGCGGTAGGTCAGAAAGCTTCTGGACATCGGGCTGGTCAGCAAGGAGCACGCAATAGCCGGGCAGGAACTGCGTATCCCCGATCACCGCGAACCCGGCGTCAAGCCGCCTCAGCACGGTCGGATTCTCACCCCGCAGCGCGCTGCCGATCCTGTCCTGCCGCCAGTGAGCACCCATGACGCAGAACCCTACTGCGCCGCTGGTCAGCGGTGTGGGCGGCGGGTGAGTCGGTCGGCTTCCCGCACGCCGGCCAGACCGTCACGATCCAGCTCGGTGACACCATTCTGCGGGTCATCGATCAGCACGGCGAGCTGATCACCACCGTCCCCCGCCTCAGCGACGGCGAGATCAGCCGATTCAAGGCCTACGGCACCCGGCAGCCACGTCACCGGCAGTGACAGCATTCGCTCAGCGGCGCGACGGCCAGACCTCCGGCCAAGGCGACCTATCGTGTTGGCATCGGACAGAGCCGGGATGAGGGTGAGAAGGGCGGCGCGGACCATGTTCGAGAGGTTCACCGACAGGGCGCGGCGGGTTGTTGTCGAGGCGCAAGGAGAAGCCAGGACGCTCAATCACGACTACATCGGCACCCAGCACATCCTGCTCGGCTTCATCCACGAGGGCGAAGGCACCGGGGCGAAGGCGCTGGAGTCGCTGGGGATCAGCCTCGATACCGTGCGGCAGCAGGTCGAGGAGATCATCGGCCAGGGCCAGCACGCGCCGTCCGGGCACATCCCGTTCACGCCGCAGGCCAAGAAGGTGCTGGAGCTGGCCCTGTCCGAATCGAAGGCCCTAGGCCACGACTACATCGGCACCGAGCACATCCTGCTCGGCCTCATCCGCGAGGGCGACGGGGTGGCCGCGCAGGTGCTGGTGAAGCTGGGTGCCGACCTGAACCGGGTGCGCCAGCAAGTGATCCAGCTGCTGCACGGCTACCAGGCAAAGACCTGATCGGCGGAGGATCCCGGCCAGGCAAGCGGAGGCGCGCGCCCGGCTGCCCTATTGTCGCTCTCGCGCAGATCGACTCACTGGACGATTCGCGCGCACTCCTCGCCTGTGGCTGAGCCGGGGCCGCCTCTCCCGGACCGGCCGAGGTTACGCCGGGCCTTCGGGGCGTCAACGTCGTTCGTCCTCGCGCTGACGCGCTCCGGCCGATCTTGATGACCGCTCCTCCGCAGGTCAGCGGGTGTGGGCGGCGGGCGAGTCGGCCTGTAGGCCGGGTTCTGTGCACCCGCGTGAGCGGGCCGGCGGCCATCCATCTGGGACTGCCGTTGCCGGCAGCCTCGTGCGGTCTACCCGCGAGCATCGGGCGGGCCGCCCTCGAACGCTCGCGCAGGCTCTGCGGCCCGTGGGACGCGGAGCCCTTCTTGACCTTGCTCCGGGTGGGGTTTACCAAGCCGCCGCAGTCACCTGCGGCGCTGGTGGTCTCTTACACCACCGTTTCACCCTTACCCCCGGGCAGAACCCGGAGGCGGTCTGTTTTCTGTGGCACTTTCCCGCGGGTCACCCCGGGTCGGCGTTGCCGACCACCCTGCCCTGCGGAGCCCGGACCTTCCTCGACGCTGCCTGGAGACCAGACAGGCGCCGCGGCCGCCCGGCCGGCTCGCCCGCCGCTGCGCTAAGGATAGGCCGTATCCCTGGCTGTGGCGAAGACGCTAACTGCCCGTCGTGCCGATGCCCTGTGTTGTGGAGGTGCCCGGTGTCATTGAGCGACCTGACGACCGCGGGGCCGTCGGCGTACCAGTCGATCTCGCACAGCGACGCCACATCCAGGTGCAGCCGGAACATCGCGGCGGGAGGGGCGAGCATCGCCCGGCAGACCAGCGTCTTAATCGGCGTGACGTGGCTGGCCAGCAAAAGGGTGCGTGGCTGCGGCACAGCCAGCAGCCGGTCCAGCGCGCCGAGCACGCGGCTGCTGACAGCCGCGAAGCTCTCCCCATCCGGCGGCGCGGCTTCGGTGCTGGCGAGCCAGGCCGACATCTCATCCGGCCATTGCTCAGCTGCCTCGGCAAACGTCAGGCCCTCCCATTTGCCGAAATCGGTCTCGGCGAGGCCGTCCTCGACGTCCAGCGGCGCGCCAGTCGCCGCGGCGACCGCCTCGGCCGTGTGCCGCGCCCGCTGCAGCGGGGAGGTCACGATCAGGTCGATGCCACCGCGTTCCGCCAGCCGGGCGGCCGCCGCAGCGGCCTGCCGGTGCCCGGCGTCGGTCAGCGGGATGTCGCCGCGGCCGGCGAACCGGCGTTCCGCAGAAAGCGGCGTCTGGCCGTGCCGCAGCAGCAGCGTCGTGGTCGCCTGCCCCTGGGCGGGGCCCCAGCTCACAGCCCCGACTCTGCGGTCCGCACCAGGATCCTGCGGCACTCCTCGCAGCGCAGCACCTCGTCGGGATCGGCCGCCCTGATCGCGTTGAGGTCCACAGTGTTCAGCGACAGATGGCAGCCTTCGCAGCGGCCCCGCCGCAGTGCCGCGGCGCCGACGCCGCCGTGCTGCTCCCGCATCCGCCCGTACAGGTCGAGCAGGTCCTTCGGCTCCTCGCTGGCTACTGCCGCGCGGCGGTCGGTGGCCTTGCCTGCCTGCTCCCCCATCTCACCTAGGGCAGCGTCGCGGCGGGCGGTGACGACATCGCGGGACGCGGCGATCTCCGCTCGTTCCGTTGCCGCCGACTCGCGGCGGGCCTCGGCGCCCTCACGGCGCTCCATGATGTCCAGCACGATCTCTTCGAGGTCGGACTGCCTGCGGGTGAGCGAGGCTATCTCCGACTGCAGGTTCTCCAGGTCGCGAGGGGAGGACACTTGCCCGGCGTCAAGCCGGCTCCGGTCCCGGTCAATGCGCAGGCGCACCTGGTCAACATCGCCCTCGGCCTTGGCCTGCGCGCGCCGGAGATCACCCTGCTCGGCCTCAAGGGCGGCGAGGGTATCCCGCAGCTCGGCGTCTCGCTGCTCCAGCCGTTCCAGCTCGGCATGTTCGGGCAGACCCCGGCGGCGATTCTCAAGCCGGCTCAGCTCGGCGTCCAGGTCGGCCAGTTCCAGCAGCCGCAGCTGTGCCTCAGGAGATGCTTTCACGGTCCTCACGTTAGTCTGCCGTGCGAGCACTGCCGCCAGCACGGTTCACGAGCTGATCCGCCGGAGCCGGTCCGGGCATCGCTGATGACCAACGCTATCGTCATGTCGCCCAGCAGGTCCGGGTCCGCAGGGCCGAACTCCTCTGGCCGGTCCCTGGCTGATCAGAGCAGCAGGATTAGCCGGGAGGTCGGCTGGGGTGAACCATTAGCGGGCTCAACGCTGAGCCCGATCCTGTCGCTTCCCGAAATGCCGGACACCACCATCGGGCCGACCATCCTGCCGTGCCCGGAGCCGGCCAGCATCCCGGCCGGCCTGCTGCCGGACGGGCCGATCAGCCACAGCTCGTAAGCCTTCGTCGTCGGCAGCGCGTGCAGGTCGGCCGCTGTGAACACCAGCATGCCCATGCGGTGAGACGTGACGACGGTCGCTGTGCCGCCGGTGCTCACATGCCCGCTTGCCATATGGGCGTCCGGAGCGCTGAGCACAGCGGCGACCGAATGGTCCCGGCCTTGTGCCTGGTCCAAGCCATGCTGCATGCGTGCGTACGAGGTGACGCCGAGCGCCACCGCGATCACGACGACGGCCGCGGCCAGCCCTATCAGCAGCTTGCTCGGCCAGCCGGCCCCGCTTCCCCGAGATCGCCTGCTCCGGTATCGGGCGCGGCGCACAGTCACCGGTCCTGCGTCCTCGGCAGCCGGCGGCAGCTGCCTGGTGCGTGCCGCCGCCTGCAGCACCACGTCCCTCAGCGCCGCGGGTGGCTCGACTGCCGTGGCCGCGGCCAGCGCGGCGGTGGCCTCCCGCAGTCCCCGGACTTCCTGGCGGCACGACTCGCACGAGGCGAGGTGCTGCTCGAACAGGGCCCGGTCCGTTCCGCCGACCGCGTCCATGGCATACGCGCCCGCCAGCGTGTGCGGATCTTCCCGGTCCGGTGTCATTGATCCACCCCCAGGCAGTCACGCAGCCTGATCAGGCCATCGCGCATGCGGGTCTTCACGGTGCCGACAGCTACGCCGAGCAGGGCAGCGACCTCCCGGTAGGTGTAGCCGCTGTAGTACGCGAGCGTCACCGATTCACGCTGCAGCGGGGTAAGCGAGCCAAGGCACCGCCGCACCCGCTCCCGGTCCAGCCTGGCTTCGACCGCCTCGACCACGTCGTCGTACGCGACGTTGGCTGTTGCTGTGCGCATCTCGCGCGCTGCTGCCTTCTGCTCCGACCTCACCCGGTCCACTGCCCGGCGGTGCGCCAGCGTCGTCACCCAGGCAACGCCGCTGCCGAGCGCCGGGTCGAACCGGGAGGCGGTGCGCCAGATGTCGAGCAGGACCTCCTGGGCGACTTCCTCCGACTGGGCGGGGTCACGGACAATGGCCCGCACGATGCCCAGCACCCGGCGTGCGGCGACGTCATAGAGCGCCGCATAAGCGGCCTCATCGCCGCGCGCAACCCGCGCCAGCAGGACAGCGAGGTCGTCGGCGGGGGTGGCGGGAGCGCCCTCGCCCGCTGTCCCGTTGCGCGAGCTACGCCGGCCTGGGGTGATGCCCACGTTCTAGATTCGTCAGCCGGCCTGCGGAAGGCTTGGGTAGCCCCTCAGAGGTGCTTGTCCATCCGAGTGGCTGCCCGGCGGACACGGGCGATTCCGGCATAGCGTAGAGCCCGTGCACGATCCACCCGCCGGCTCCCCCAATCCGCCCGGCGCGCCACAGCGAATAAACACCGTGACTATTCAGACTCGCCTGCGGCGAGCCCTCAGGGGAATAGCCGCGGGAATGCTCGCAGGCCTGGCCGGGCTCGCGGTCGGGTACCTGGTCGCCGGCATCGTCGCCCCTGCGAGCAGCCCGATGGCGGCTGTTGGCGAGTCCGCGATCGGGCTCACCCCGCCGCCCGTGAAGAACTTCGCGATCTCCGAGTTCGGCTCGCACGACAAGACGGCCCTGCTCATCGGGATCTTCGTGATCCTGGTCATCTACGCCGCCATCGTGGGTGTGCTGGCGGTGCGCAGGCTCAGTTACGGGATGGCGGGCATCGCCGTGTTCGTGGCGATCGGCGTCGCGGCGGCGCTCACCCGGCCTACGTCAACGCCGGCCTGGGCGTTGCCGGCGCTCGCCGGAGGTGCGGTAGCGGCGGCTGCGCTCGTTCTGCTCGCCCGCGCCGCCGCCACACGGTCCGCACTGCCCGCAAGTGACCAGGGCGCAGGACAGGCACGCGGCAAGGAACCAGCTGTCGAGCTAGCGCAGTCTGGCGGCCCGGTGCCAGCCGGCCGCGCGGACTCATCCTGGGAGGCCCCGGCGGACTGGCCGGACCTCCCGGAGATGCTGCCGGTCCGCCCCCGGCGGCCAGCGCCAGCCCCGGGCGAGCGGCGCAGGAGCTTCCTGATCAGGGGCACCACCGTGGCTGGCGCGGCAGCCGTGGCCTACCTGGGCGGCCGTCTGCTCACCGAACGCACCAGCGTCACGCAGGCCCAGGAGTTGCTGCGGATCCCGCGGCCCAAATATCCAGCTCCGCCGCTGCCTGCTGGGAGCAGCCTCCAGATACCGGGCCTCAGCTCGTTCATCACACCCAACGCATCCTTCTACCGGGTTGACACGGCGATCGTTCTGCCAGAAATCCCGCCCGCGAACTGGCATCTGCGCATTCACGGCATGGTGGCCCGCGAGATCACGCTCAGCTTCGACGACCTGATCCGGCGCCCGCTCACCGCCGACTACATCACCCTGACCTGCGTTTCCAATCCAGTCGCCGGGCCTTACGTCGGCAACGCGCTGTGGGTCGGGGCGAGCGTGGCCAGCCTGCTGCGCGAAGCTGGGGTTCGGGCCGGAGCGGACCAGTTGCTGTGCACCTCCGCCGAGGGCTTCACCTCGGGCGTACCGCTGCAGACGGTCATGGACGGCAGGGACGCGCTGCTCGCTGTAGCGATGAACGGCACCGCGCTTCCGGTGGCTCACGGGTTCCCGGCCCGCATGGTTGTCCCCGGCCTGTACGGCTACGTGTCGGCCTGCAAATGGCTCACTGACATCGAGGTGACCACGTTCGCGGCGAACACGGCGTACTGGGCGACGCTCGGCTGGGATCAGCAGGCGCCGATCAAGACCGAGTCACGGATCGATGTGCCAAGCGGCAACGGCGCGCTGAAGCCCGGGCCAGCACAGGTCGCCGGGGTGGCGTGGGCTCAGCACAAGGGGGTCGCGGCCGTCGAGGTCCAGGTCGACAACGGCCCTTGGCACGAGGCCCGGCTGGCGGCGGTACCCGATATCGACTGCTGGCGTCAGTGGGTCTGGCAGTGGAACGCGACTCCGGGCATGCACCAGATCCAGGCGCGGGCCACGGATGCCACCGGCTATACGCAGACTTCCCTGCAGGAGCCTCCAGAGCCCAACGGCGCATCGGGCTACCCGAGCGTCATGGTGCGCGTCAACAGCGGCTGAGCTTCCGCCGCCGTCAGCCGGCCGAGGCCTCACAGCAGCTGGTCGCGGACCTTCCCGTACATGTAAGCGCCGAGCCAGCGGCCCATCTCGTCAAAGAAGCGACGCCGGCCATCGCCCGGGTCCGGTGCCTGGCCCGGTAGCCCGGCTTCCAGCAGCAGCCAGGTGACGTGGGCACCCAGACGGACGGCACCATCGGTGCGCCGTCGCCGGCTAGCCGCCCGGCGGACCGGGCCGGCGCCTCGCCCGCCCCCGGTTTCGCTGCCGGACGGGCACATCACCAGAACCGGGCAGGCGATGTCCAGGCCGCGCCGCAGCCGCCGCCTCGGCAGCGGCCCAGACAGGATCAGCGCGTCGACCAGCCCGGCCTCGCGCCTGGCATCACACCACAGCGCCGCGGTCACCGCGCCAGCCGAATGCGCGCTCACGACGACCATCTCGGTCCCGTCACCGTCCCGCAGGTGCTGGGAGGCTGCATCGAGCCGGCCGAAACAGTCCTCGCGTGAGGGCCTGTCGTCCCGCAGGTCGGCCACGTAGAAATGAAACCCTCGCTCGGTGTACCAGGCGACCAGGTCCTCGGCTACAAACGCGTCCTGATGGCAGAGCACGTAGAGCACGGAACGCCTGGTCGCCAGCGCTGACCGGCGGTGCAGGACGGCAGCGCCAGTCCCGGCCTCGGCGGCGGGCGCATCCGGCTGGGCCACTTCCGAGCAGCTGCCCGCATCATCGCGCTCCGTGATGAGGCCCATCGCTTCCCCCGTCCCCGCGATCCGACGCTCCGCTCCCAGCACCCGTGACATCGCGCCCCGTCCAAACACACAGCGTCACCGTCAGTCTCGCACCGTGACCGTACCGGCGCGAGGGAAACACGCTGGCCATGCCGTAGCCTCGTCACAATGAACCACGGGCTGACCGAGCACACCGAGACCGAGCTGAAGATGGAGGCCGGCCCCGACTTCACCGTGCCGGACCTTGCCGGCCTGGCCCGCGGGCTGACTGTGACGGAGCCTGAGGTCCGGCTGCTGGACGCGCACTACTTCGACACCCCTGACCAGCGTCTGGCCACGGCCGGGATCACGCTGCGCCGCCGGACCGGAGGTACCGACGCTGGCTGGCACCTGAAGCTGCCGGTGTCCACCGGGACGCGGCGTGAGGTCCAGGCCCCGCTGGGCGAGGCGGAGACCGTTCCGCCGCAGCTCGCGTCGCTGGTCTCCGGGTGGGTCAGGGATCAGCCGCTGCAGGTCGTGGCGACCCTGCAGACCCGCCGCACGGTACGGTACCTGCGCGCTGAAGGCGGGACGACGCTGGCCGAGGTAGCTGATGACCTGGTGACGGGGCGGGTCCCCGGTCCGGGGAACGCCCCGGGTGAGCCAGTCACCTGGCGCGAGATCGAGGTCGAGCTTGTCGACGGCAAGCCGGACATCCTGGACGCGGCGCGCTCCAGCCTGGCCGCGGCGGGCGCCCGGCCGTCGAGTTCTGCGTCCAAGCTCAGCCGGCTGCTGGGCTCCCGGGCGGGCCGCGCAGCGCGGGCGAGGTGACCGGCGCCGCTTTTGCCCGAAAGCGGGCGCGGCGGCCGATGTGACACACTCGCCGCTATGCAGCGGCTGTTCCAGCAAGTGGATGTCTTCACCGCAACGCCGTACCTCGGCAATCCGGTAGCCGTGGTGCTCGGCGCTGACGGCATCGCCGACGCCGACATGCAGCGGTTCGCGCGGTGGACGAACCTGTCGGAGACGACGTTCGTGCTGCCGCCGGTCACGGACGGCGCCGACTACCGGGTCCGGATCTTCACACCAGCAACCGAGCTGCCGTTCGCCGGCCATCCGACGCTCGGTACCTGCCACGCGTGGCTGTCGACGGGCGGCATCGATACCGGCGGCGTGGTAATCCAGGAATGCGAGGCCGGGCTGGTGCCACTGCGCCGCACCCCCGACGGGCTCGCGTTCGCTGCCCCGCCGCTGCTGCGGTCCGGGCCGGTCGGCGAGCCGCTCATGCGCCGCATCGCCGGGATACTGCGTATCGACCGCTCCGACGTGGTAGCCGCCGAGTGGGTCGACAACGGCCCGGGCTGGGCAGGCATCCTGCTCGGCAGTGCTGAGGCGGTGCTTGCGCTCCGGCCCGGCACCGTTGACCAGGACATCGGCGTGGCAGGCCCGTACCCGCCGGGCTCGCCGTACGCCTTCGAGGTGCGGGCCTTCTCACCGAAGCTCGGCGCCACGGCCGAGGACCCGGTGACCGGGAGCCTGAACGCATCACTGGCTCAGTGGCTGACCCGGACCGGCCGGGCAACCGCCCCGTACACCGTCAGCCAGGGCACTGCCATGGGACGTAAAGGCCGCGTCCACATCTCAGCCGATGCCGACGGCGCGATCTGGGTCGGCGGCGGCACCATCACCTGCGTCACCGGCCACGTCGATCTCTGACGACAGCCCGCACGTCGCGCTCGCGCCGTCGTTGTGCTGGTTCAGCGGCGGGCTATGCCGCGCCAGACATGCTTGTACAGCTCGCCGGTCTGGCGATGCGGGATCGGGACCGAGGTCAGATCCAGCTCTGGCCATGCCCCGAGGAGTTCGCGCAGGTAAGCCTCTGAGAAGAAGTGCATTGTCTGGCCAGAATCCTCGGCCACGTAATCTGGCTCAAGCTCGCGCGCGGGAAGGTTGCGGGCGCGCAGCGGCCTGTCCTCCAGCGCGTTGACGTGGAACACGAACAGCCCGCCCGGGCGGACAAGCCTCCTCACCTCCGCAAATACCAGGCGGGTCACACTGTCGGGAAACATGTGCATGGCGACATTGGACATGGCCGCATCGAAATTCCCGTCCGGGAAAGGAAGCGGCTGGGTCATGTCCGCCACCATGAAGCTGGCCATCGAGCCAAACCTGGCCCGGGCCTGGCCGATGGCCTCCCCGGACAGATCGGTCGCCGTCACCGAATAGCCCTCACCAGCCAGCCGCGCCGCGTCGTTGCCGGTGCCGCATCCCAGCTCCAGGACCGTACGCACGCCCGCCTCCCGCAGCGGGATCAGGAAAGGCGCGGTCCACAGCCCTTCCCAGTCCAGGTCACGGCCAGACTCCCGCCGCTGCCGGTGGAACGGATCCCAGAACTCAGTTCCCGCATGAGCCACGCCGCGAGGTTATGCCGGACAGTCCGCCAGACCGGTCTCTGTTCGCTGCGGGCACATAAAGCCCTCTCCGCACGGCGTGTTCATAGCTGGCTCAGAGGTTGCCAAGAGTGCCTGCGGAGAGCTGGCGGCGAGACTCAACGGCATGAGTGATCGCAGGTACAGCATTGCAGCGCGGGTCGCGGCCAGGGAGCGGGGCGGCGCGCGGCTGCGCGCGGTCACGGTATCGGCAGCGGCGGCCAGCGTGATCGCTGCGGGGGCGGTCGCGTTCAGCCTTCCAGGTGCCGCGACCGCCTCCTCCGGCTCCTCCGGCTCTTCAGGGTCGGGCAGCAGCACCCAGCACGCCACCTCCGGCAACTCCGGCACGTCGCAGAACTCTGGCCGCTCATCCTCGGGCGGCCTGAACTCACCGAGCTCAGTGCCGGCGTCCAGTTCCGGGGGCGGCCAGGTCACGTCCGGAGGCTCCTGATGGGAGGCATCACGTCCAGCACGGCGCTCTGGTACGCCAGCCGCGCGACCGGGGTGGTCAGCCTGGTGCTGCTGTCGGCCGTGATGGTCCTCGGCATCATGGTGAACCGGCAGGGACGGCTGCCGGGCCTGCCCAGGTTCGCCGTCCTCGGTCTGCACCGGAACCTGTCTCTGCTGGCGGTCGCCTTTGTGGCCGTACACGTGCTCACAGCGGTCGCCGACTCCTACGTCAGCATCAGCCTGGCCGCGGCTCTGATCCCGTTCGTGTCCGCGTACAAGCCGCTGTGGATGGGGCTGGGCGCCGTGTCGCTCGACCTTATGGCCGCTGTGATCGTGACCAGCCTGTTGCGCCGCTTTATCGGCCGCCGCGGCTGGCGGGCGGTGCACTGGCTGGCGTATGCGTCGTGGCCGGTCGCGGTCCTGCACAGCATCGGATCCAGCGCTGACCTGCGCAGAGGCCCCTTCCTGGTGCTCTTCATCGTCTGCATCGCCGCCGTGGCCGGGGCGCTGGCGTGGCGGCTGGCCCAGGCACTCCGCACTCCCGGAGTCCCGCTGCAGGCAACCCCGGCCGGGCGGCCGGCGCAGACCATGACGCGGGCTGGTGGGCGATGAGCGCGGTGCCCGCGAGCACGGGGACCGGGAGCACGCTGCCAGCGACCACGGCCGCGCGCGCCGGGTTCCCCAGCCTTCTGCCTTCACCGGGCCAGACCCAGGCTGACCTGGAAACCCACCTGAGGCAGCTTGGCCCCGTGCCCTACCGGGGCTGGCCCTGGCGGCTGATCGATGAGGTACGCGACGCCGGGCTGACCGGCCGCGGCGGCGCCGGCTTTCCGGTGCACCGCAAGCTCGAGGCTGTCGCCTCCGCCCGCACCGCGCGCCCCGTCGTCGTCGGCAACGGCGCCGAGGGCGAGCCCGCCAGCCGCAAGGACGCGGAGCTGCTGCGCGCAGCGCCGCACCTGGTGCTGGACGGCCTGCAGCTGGCCGCGGAGGCAGTGGGTGCGACGCGGGTGATCCTCTATGTCCGCGATGACGTGCGCGCAGGCACCCGCCTCGACATTCATATTTCGGAACGTTCTGCCCGTGGGCTCGACCGCGTCACAGTCGAGGTCGTGTCGGCTCCGGCCCGGTTCCTGGCTGGCCAGGAGACGGCGCTGGTCAGCGCGATTGGCGGCGGGGCCGCGGTTCCGCGGTACACGCCACCGCGGGTGTTCGAGCGGGGCGTGGACCGGCGCCCGACTCTGGTGCAGAACGTGGAGACGCTGGCCCACCTGGCACTGATCGCGCGTTATGGCCCCGCGTGGTTCCGGGGAGCCGGGACGCCGGACGAGCCGGGCACCATGCTGTGCACACTGCACCACGCGACCAGGCAGGTGATGGTGGCTGAGGCGCCGATCGGCACGCCGCTGGCCAGCTTGCTCGATCTCTCGCAGGCCACGGCACTGCTGGCCGGCGGATACCACGGAACGTGGATAGCGGCGCCGCAGGCGTCCGGGCTGGCGCTCAGCAACGCCTCGCTGCGGCAGGCCGGAGCCTCCGCTGGCGCCGGTGTGCTGGCTGCGCTGCCCGCGGACCGCTGCGGCCTGGCCGAGACCGCCCGGGTAGCGCGTTACCTCGCTGCCGAGTCCGCCGGGCAGTGCGGCCCGTGCCACAGCGGCCTGCCCCGGATGGCGGCGGGGCTCGCGGAGCTGGCCGGGCTTACCGGGCAGCGTCCGCGCCGCCGCGTGGTCGACGACCTCAGCCGCTGGAGCGGACTGGTCGAGGGTCGCGGTGCCTGCCACCACCCCGATGGCACGGTCAGGCTCGTGCGCAGCGCACTGCGCGTCTTCGCGCCCGAGGTTCGCCACCATCTGCAGGGCCGCTGCACCGCGCCTGGCGGCCGGCCGTTCCTGCCAGTGGGCGCGGACACGCTGCCCGGCGCGGATCGGAGGTGACAGATGTCAGCAACTCTGCGGGTGAATCCCATCGCATGCTCGGGCCACGGTGTATGCGCCGAGCTGCTGCCTGAGCTCGTCTCGCTGGACGAGTGGGGCTACCCGCTCATCGATAACCGGCCGGTGCCGCCGGGCCTGTGGCGGCAGGCCAGGAGGGCCGTGACGGACTGCCCGGCACTGGCGCTCCGGCTCGCCGCTGACCAGTCCGGCCGGACGCCGGGCTGATGCCTCCCAAGCCTGGCTGTCTCAGAAGAAACTCAGAGGCGGCGCATACTGGCGCTGAAGACCAGCGGTGCAACCTGGAAGCATGGCGAGCCTCATGGAGAAACCACAGGTCGTGGCCGGTCCTGGCGACAGAACGAGTCGGCCGGACGGAACGCCGATCAGGGTCCTGGTCGTGGACGACGAGCCCACCCTGACCGAGCTGCTGTCCAGCGTGCTGCGCTACGAGGGCTGGGACACGGCCGTCGCTGGCGACGGCGCGTCGGCCGTGCGCATGGCGCGGGAGTTCGGGCCCGACGCTGTGATCCTCGACGTGATGCTGCCTGACATCAGCGGGTTCGAGGTGCTGCGGCGGCTGCGCGCCGAGCTCCCTCACGTCAGCGTTCTGTTCCTCACCGCCCGCGACGCTGTCGAGGACCGGGTCGCTGGAATCACCGCCGGCGGGGACGATTACGTCACGAAGCCGTTCAGCCTCGAGGAAGTGCTGGCACGGCTGCGCGGGCTGCTGCGCAGATCCGGGGCTGCCCGGGCCCGGACAGGCACCGAGCTGACCGTCGCCGACCTGACCATGGATGAGGACGCCCGCGAGGTTCGGCGGGCGGGCCAGCCGATCGAGCTGACCGCCACCGAGTTCGAGCTGCTCCGCTTCCTTATGCGCAACCCGCGGCGTGTGCTCTCCAAGGCGCAGATCCTGGACCGGGTGTGGAACTACGACTTCGGTGGCCAGGCGCACGTGGTCGAGCTCTACATCAGCTACCTGCGCAAGAAGATCGATGCGGGCCGGGAGCCGCTGATCCACACCGTCCGCGGCGTCGGCTACGTGCTCAAGCCGCTGGCTGAGGCAGCCTGAGCCATATGGGACAAGCACTGCGCTACTGGCTGGCGGGGCGGACGTTGCGCGGCCGGCTCATCGCCGGCCTGGTCGCTCTGCTGTTCGCTGCGTGCGCGGCGATTGGTGTGGTCACGTACCTGGGCCTGCGCGGGTTCCTGCTCGGCCAGCTCGACAACCAGCTCGCCGCCGCGAGCAACCGGTACGTCATATGCATGGACGGCCCGCCGCACCATCCGCCAGGCACGTCCGATCACGACAGCGACAACCAGGGCGATCAGAACAATTACCGGGGCGACCCGGAAATGTGCGCCCACGTCACGGGCCAGGCCCAGTCGACGTTCTCGGCCAGCATCAGGCCTGGAGCGGCGCTCGCGGCTTACGTGACCGGTGGCGACTGTAACCTGACCGCCCAGGACAAGGCCACGCTGCAGCTGCTGAAGGTCAACGGCCCGCCCGCCACCGTGCCGCTGTCCTCGCTCCATGCCAGCTACCGGCTGATGGCAGTGCGCAGCGACAACGGGGAGGTCCTTGTCAGCGGGCTTCCGGTCACCCCGATGACCGACACCCTGAACGACGTGGCGCTGACCGAGATCATTGTCTTCGCCGCTGCCCTGGTTCTGACCGGCGTCCTGGGCACCGGCTGGGTCCGCCTGTCGCTGCGGCCGCTGGACCGGGTGACGGCAACCGCCGCGCAGGTGGCCAGGCTGCCGCTGGCCAGCGAGGCGGACCTGCCGCACCGGGTCCCGGACGCTGACGCGCGGACCGAAGTGGGCAAGCTCGGCACCGCATTCAACCGGATGCTCGGGCACGTGGAGTCCGCGATCGCGCGCCGTCACGCCAGCGAGGAACGGCTCCGTACATTCGCCGCCGACGCCAGCCACGAACTGCGCACCCCGCTGGCCGTGATCCGCGGGTACGCCGAACTCGCCCGGCGGGATCCCGGCATGCTCGCGCCGGAGGTGGCGCACGCGCTCGGCCGCGTCGAGTCCGAGGCAAGCCGCATGAGCGCGCTGGTCGAGGATCTGCTGCTGCTTGCCCGTCTGGACGCGGGACGGCCGCTCGAGTCCCGCCCGGTCGACCTGACCCGGCTGGCGATCGACGCAGCCAGCGACGCCCGGGTGGCAGGGCCTGACCACAGGTGGCAGCTCGAGCTGCCCGAGGGTTCGGTGCTGGTGCCCGGTGACGAGCAGCGGCTGCGCCAGGTGGTCGCCAACCTGCTCAGCAACGCCCGGATCCACACTCCCGCCGGGACGACGGTCACTGTCACGGTGGGCAGCTACCCGGGTCGCGGTGCCGAGATGAGCGTGACCGACGACGGTCCCGGCATTTCCCGCGAACTCCAGCCAGATCTGTTCGAGCGATTCGTCCGCGGCGACAGCTCCCGGTCGCGGGCGGCCGGGAGCACGGGCCTCGGGCTGTCGATCGTGGCCGCGGTCGCCGCCGCCCACCACGGCACGGTGAGCGTGACCAGTCAGCCGGGCAGGACCCGCTTCCTGATCACGCTCCCGCTACTGCCAGATCCGCCTGGCGCCTAAGGCAGTATCCCGTACGCCCAGACCGCGGCGTTCAAGCCAGTACCTGACTTGGTGGGAGTCCAGCCCGCTCCCCACAGCGACGTGGTACCAGGGACGAGAGTGATGTCAGAAATGAAGTCGGGCGCTGGGATCTGGGTGTGGCTCCACCTGCCCGCCTCGGTCCTGTGCAGCACCCATGACTGGTCGCTGGTGGTCCCGAGCATTTGGGCCGTGATCCACAGGCCGCCGCTGCCGTCTGGTGTGATTCTCCCTGGAATTACCGCCCACGGGATCTTGACCTGGGTCCAGGTCGAACCCTTCATGTGCAGCAGATAGGGCACATTCGTCGTGCCGTTGTAGATCGAGCCGGTTGCCCAGACATTCGTCGGGGACAGCGCCACGATGCTGCTGAACTGCACGCCGTCCAGCGCAGTGCCGGTTGCCTGCGTCCATGTGCTGCCGTCGTAGTGCACGACGATGTCATCAGGGGCGTTGGAGTCAGCGCCGAACGCCCAGATGTCAGTCGGGGACAGAGCGCTGGCCGCGGTGATGGCATCGCCGACCCCGGTTACCTGGGTCCAGGTGCTTCCCTGCAAATGCCAGGTGCCGAAGCCCGCGGTTTCTCCCGGGCCACCGAACACCCAGACGTTGGTCGGGCTGAACGCGGTTACCCCGGTGAGTTCCTCGGTTGGCCCACTGCTCGGCTCCGGAAACTGTTTTGCCACTGACCATTTCGTGCCGTTGTAATGCAGTACGTAACCGTTCATGCTGCTGACGGCCCAGACATCGCCTGGCGAGGGCACGCTGGCCGCCTCGATCTCGCCGCTGAGCCCGCTCAGCAGTGAGGAGCCTCGCCAGCTGGTGCCATTCCAGTGCTCTGCGATGGGGCCGCCGACTGGCGTGCCCCCGCCGACCTGAGAGCCGCCGAACGCCCAGGCATTGGTTGCGCTCGAGGCCACGACGGTGTCGAAACCGTTAGAGAGACCCGCAGCGCCGAAATGGCTGGCCGAGACGACGCGCCAGCCGGTGCTGGTGGCTGCCTGGGCCGGCAGTGCCGCTGCAACCGACAGGGCCGTGGCGGCTAATCCTGCGCCGATGAAGTACACACCCCGTTTTCTCAACATCCCGCTCTCCCGCTTGGTGAATGGTCCGCTGCAGTGCGGACGGGGACAGCGTAGACGCGTGCGAAGCGCCGCGATGTGAACATTCCATGCGATCCTGCCCAAGCCCGCTCCGGAGACCGCGAGGCCCTGCTCGCCGCGCTGGCGAGCAGGGCCCAGGACCGCGAAGGGCTAGCTGCTCCGCAGCCAGGTGTTGCTGAACGAGCCACCGCTGATCGCGCTGGTGGAGTCCTCCTGCCGGCCGCTGCTGTCGACCATGATGATCTCGGTCGGGCTCAGCGAGCCCAGCGATGTCCCGTTGGCTTCGGCGCTGGTGTAGCTCACCGTTCCGAAGTCGGCGAGCGGCAGCACGCCGGTCTCCGACGAGGGTGCCTCGGTGATCACCTCGGCCGAGGACCGGTCGAGGCCTGACTGGTTCTTGGTGACCTTCTGCGTCCATCCCTGCGTGCTGTCGGTGAGCACCAGAGTGTAGGTTTCAGATCCGCTGAACGTCACCGAGGCGCTGAAGTGGTCGCCTGGCCTGACGGTGTTGCTGTAGTACACCGGGTTGGCCGGGTACATCTCGTACCAGCCGTAGTAGTCGGGTGTCCGGCCGTCGCAGTCCGAGTCGGTGCCGGTCTGCTCGACCGAGCCACTGTTGTAGCCGTCGAGGCCGACCCAGAAGGCCGCGTACTGAGTGCTCCTGGACGAACATGTAGCCGTCGGCTCAGTCCAGCTCGACGACACGCTGGTGAATGCGCCGTTGGCGCCGGTGGCGGCATACCCGGACCAGTTGCTGCTCTCGACCTCCTGATTCACCGCGCCGGTTATATCGGGCCGGGCGGCTCCTGGGGACGTCAGCATGCGGCCGCCGGGGACGAACCCCGACGCATGGGCCGGCGCCGCTGTGACGGCCGAGGCGCTGGCCGCGGTCAGCCATGACCCGGCGATCAGGGCCAGAGCGGTAAGGGGGACGGACAAGCGGCGAACTAACATGCAGGCTCCTCGTCTGCGAGGGGGCATGGCAAACCGATCACTCTGAGCGATCTGTCATGCACGGGGGGCTTTTGCAACGAACGTATAACGGTCCCGGCCGGCCGTAAAGGCGAGAAACCGCAAAACCCCGCCCTTAACGTCAAAGCGCCCCCGGAGGCGAGCGAACCAGACGTCAGGCCAGTTCCAGCAGCAGCCGGGCCAGGTCGTCGGGCCGGTTGCTGGGGATCATGTGGTTGGTGGCGATCTCCCGGTAGCGCCAGGCTGATGAGCTGGCCGCCCGGTCGGCGGCGGTCCAGAACGGCCCGCCCGGCTCGGGCCGCGGCTCCCCCGTCGCCTTGATGTAGGTGCGCGTGAACGGGTAGTCCTCCAGTGGGCGCGCCAGTGCCACCGGCTCGCTGAAGCAGCCGGCCGGATGCGACGTTCGGCGCGCGCTCGCCCACGCCGCCTCGGCCAGGTCATCGAAGGCGCGCGGCGGTGCGGGCACCAGCCAGTCGCCACCGAGCGGGAAGACGCCGCCACTGCTGCCGACGGGACCGCCGGCGGTCATCCCGCCCACCATCGCGCTGAGCGACTCGCCATCGCCGGGCACGAACGCGTCGAGGTACACCAGGTGCCGGATCCGCTCGCCGAGATGGTCGATTGCCCCGGTGACCACCATCCCGCCGTAGGAGTAGCCGAGCAGCACGATGCCGTCAAGGTCCTCGTACAGGACGGTGTTGACCACGTCGGCGATATGAGTGGTCAACCGGACCTGCGGACTGGTGAGGTGGACCCGCTCGCCGATGCCGGTCAGGCTCGGCGTGAACACCTCGTGCCCGGCGGCCCGCAGCGGGCCGCGGACCTTGCGGAAGCCGTGCGCGCCGCCCCACGCGCCGTGGACCAGCACATAGACCGTCATCACCAGCGTCCTCTCGTCGCCGCCCGCCGGTGATGCCATGATGCCGGGTCCCGGCGGCGTGCGCTCGCGTTACGCCGCCGGAACCCGCGTTGCCAGTCAGGTCAGTTGGCCCTGATCCACGTGTTGTGGAAGGCGCCAGCGCTGGTGATCGTGCTGGTCGAGTCCTTGTCCTGGCCGCTGCTGTCGATCATGGTGATCTGGACCGGGCTCTGCGAGCTCATCAGCGTGCCGTTGGCCTTGGCGGCCGTGTAGTCGACGGTGCCGAAGTTGGCAAGCGGCAGCACGCCGCGTGTTCGACGACGGCGCCTCGGTGATGACCTCGGCTGACGACCGGGCGTCGCCGGAGCTGGTCTTCTTGACCTTGTGCGTCCAGCCCTGCGTGACGTCGTGCAGCACCAGGGTGTAGGTGTCGGTGCCGCTGAACGCCACGACGCGCGGAAGTGGTCGCCAGCGCTTGACGGTGTTGGTGTAGTACACCGGGTTAGCTGGGAACATCTCGTACCAGCCGTAGTACGTCGGCGAGGACCCGGTGCAGTCGGAGTCGGACCCGGTCTGCTCGACGGAGTCGCTGTTGTAGCCGTCGAGGCCGACCCAGAACGCCGCGTACTTGGTGCCGTTGCACTTGGCCTTCGGCTCGACCCAGGTAGCCGAGACGCTGTTGAACGCACCGTTGCCGCCGGTCACGGCATAGCCAGACCAGTTGGTGCTCTGCGCCGTGCTGTTCCCGCTCTCGGGGCCGGCGCTGGGAATCCAGCCCATCGGGTGTCCCGGGACAACCGTGTGAGCAGCTGCGGTCTGGTGGGCAGTTAAGGCTGGTGATGCGGTGGTGGCATCCGCCGCCGCGGCTCCGGCGGCCATCGAGGGCTAGGGCGATGAGGGGGGTAACCCAGTACCGTGTCATTCGCTCTCCTTACGGATCCGTTGCGGGGAACCGGGCCCGGCCAGGATCCCGGTGCACGAGCCCGGTCAGCAGCCAGCATTAGATCACGCAATAGGCACGTTTCGGTATCAGAATGCGCTAACACACCGGCACCGGATAGGCGCGGTAATGGCCAGCCGGGGCGTACGGTGAAATTCCGCGAACACCCAGGAGACGCCCGTGCCGCTTCCCGCCGCTGAGAGCACTCCCGACTCCATCGACCGCAATCACTTCGCGCAGCGCCTGTTCGCACCTCTCCCGGCACGCTACGACCGGCTGGCCGAGGTCCTGTCGTTCGGTCAGAACGGCCGCTGGCGCCGCGCCATGATCAGCCAGATAGTGCCGCCATCTGCCCAGGCAGTGCCGGGAACGGTACTGGACGTCGCCTCGGGGACCGCGGGCGTCGCGCTGGGCATCGCCGCGCGGTCGGGGGCCAGCATCGTCGGCCTGGACCTGACCGAGCAGATGCTGAGACAGGGCAAGCGCAACGTGGCCGACGCTGGCCTGGCCCGCCGGATCGGGCTCGTGGCCGGCCGGGGCGAGCAGCTGCCGTTCGGCGATGCCAGCTTCGACGCGCTGACATTCACCTACCTGCTCCGGTACGTCGCCGACCCGCAGGCCACGCTGGCCGAGCTGGCCCGGGTGGTCAGGCCCGGCGGGCGCGTCGCCAGCCTGGAGTTCTGCGTGCCGCCGTCGCGGTTCTGGCGGGCCTGGTGGTGGCTGTACACGCGGCTGGTGCTGCCCGCCGCTGGCCTGCTGACCGGCGGCCGCGAGTGGTTCGACGTGGGCCGTTTCCTCGGGCCCAACATCTCCGGCCACTATCGCAGTTACCCGGTCTCCTGGACGGTCGAGGCCTGGCGGAAGGCTGGCTTCACCGACGTCGGGTTCCGCATTATGAGCCTGGGCGGCGGGCTCGTGATGTGGGGAACGCGCGCAGGTGGCTGAGGGGCTCCCCGGCGCCCGGCCCGCGTACTACGCGGCCCGCCCAGGCGGCTGGCGCGACTGGTGGACACTGCTGCATCCCCCGTACACCGCGTGGCACCTGTCTTACGTGGTCATCGGGGCCGCGCTGGCGCCCCGGCCCAGCCTGACCCCGCTGCTTGCGACGCTGATCGCGTTTTTCCTGGCGGTAGGCCTGGCAGCGCACGCGCTGGACGAGCTGAACGGCCGGCCACTGCAGACGGGTATCCCGGGGCCGGTCCTGGTGGCCATCACCGCGGTCGGCCTGGCCGGCGCGGTCGCGCTCGGCGCCGAAGGAATCGCCCGGGTCGGCTGGGCCCTGCTGCCGTTCATGATCGTGGGACCGCTCCTGGTCGTCGCCTACAACGCCGAGCTGCTGAACGGCATCATCCACACCGACCTGGGCTTCGCGGCCGCCTGGGGTGCGTTCCCGGTGCTGACCGCGTACGTGGCGCAGACCGGCCGGCTCGCGGCCGCCCCGGTGCTCGCGGCCGCCGCGGCGCTGGCCCTGTCAGCGGCACAGCGCAGGCTCAGCACGCCCGCCCGGACCCTCCGGCGCCGGTCGGTCCGGGTCGAGGGCAGCGTCACCCTGGCAGACGGCCAGGTGACCGCCGTCGACCAGCGGTCGCTGCTGGCCCCGCTGGAAGGCGCACTCCGGGCCATCTCCTGGGGCCTCGTCCTGCTGGCTGCGGCGCTGGCTTTCGCCAGAATGGGCTAGCCCGCCGCCGCGCGGCCGGTCACAGGGCCTCCCGGCGCTGCAGGTAGTGCATGGCAGCCCAGCCCGCAGGGACCGGCAGCCAGAACGTGACGGTGCGGTACAGCAAGACGGCGCTGATCGCGACACCGCCCGGCAGCCCGGCAGCGGTCAGGCCCGCCGACATGGCCGCCTCGACCGCGCCGATCCCGCCTGGTGTCGGCACGAACGAGCCGATCGCGCTGCCGGTCAGGAACACGACCGCGACGACAGCGATCGGGACTGAGCCGCCGAACGCGTTGACGGACGCCGCGAGGCACCCGATATAGGTGAACGTCACCATGAACGCCCCGCCGATGCCCACTGCCAGCCGTGCCGGGTGCTGCGCGATGTCGAGCAGCCGCGGGATCGCCTGGCTGAGCGTCGGCGCGAGCCTGGAGCGGAGCAGCCTGCGGCCCGCCGGGACGGCGAGAACGGCGATAACCGCCGCGACCAGGACCGCGACCGCGACGTAGGCCCAGTGCGGCGGCCGGAAAGAGAGATCGCTCGACGCGCCGGTCAGCGCGGCGAAGATCGCCAGCAGCACGAGATGCTGGACCAGCGCGATGAGCTGGGAGACGCCTACGCTGGCCGCGGCGTCACCGGGTGCGACCTTTGACTTCTGCAGGTAACGGATGTTGAGCGCCGCACCGCCGACGGCGGCTGGCGCAACAAGGGCGACGAACGATGAGGCGACCTGAGCGAGAAGGGTGCGGCCAGCGTTCAGGCGCTCTATCACGACTCCGGAGAGGGACAGCGTGGCGCCGACATAGGTGAGTACGGACAGGCCAAGCGCTGCGAGCGCCCACAGCCAGTTGGCGCGGAGCAGCTCGCCGAAGTTGGTCTTAGTCAGGTCGCCGGCCAGGATGTAGGAGGCAAGGACCAGGGCTACCAGGGTGAGCAGGGTCCGCGGCCGGATGCGCTCCAGCTGGACCGGCTGGGTCTCGGTTTCAGGCGCGGTCGCTATCAGCTGCTTGCGCAGGGCCGGGAGCACGTCCTTGCGGCGCCCGGCGGCGCCCCGGGTCGGGCGGGCCAGCGCGACCGGCTGCAGCAGCGGCGCTATGGCGGCCAGCTCGGTATTGCTCAGCTTCTTGCGCGCGCTGCCGGCGGCCCGGTCCGGCCCGACCAGCAGTGCCAGCTCGGCGAGCAGCTGGGCCAGGTCCAGGCGCATCTGCAGGTCGGTTGCTGCCACGTCGCCGTTACCGGGATCGAGCAGCATGACCTCGCCGCCCTCCCAGGCCTGCCAGGCGCCGGCAGGCTGCTCCGGACGGTGCCCGTCCGGCGGCGGGTCCCCGCTGCTCCCGCTGCTGCGCAGCAGCAGGATGCGGTCGCCGGTGAGCGCCCGGTGCGTGACCCTGCGGCCGTGCAGCCGCAGCACCGCGTCCCAGATCCGTCCGAGCTGCGCGTCCGTGGGTCCCTGAGGCAGCGCGGCCACCTCGGCGAGAGTCCGGCCATCGTGGCCGTCGTTAGCCAGCACCGCTGCCTCGGGCCCGACCTTGATCAGGGCTCGCAGCCGCGGCGTCAGCACACCTGCGTCCTGCGTGGCATAGGTGAGCAGGGCGCGCCGCTCCATCGCGCGCTCGACGGTGAGTGGCGCGCTGCGCGAGACCTGTGCCCGCAGCCGCACCCGCCGGTAGAGCCGGTAGGCCAGGTCAGCTGCCTGCTGGTCGCGGTCGAGGACCGTCACGTCCAGAGTCCGGCCGTCCTCCAGCGTGGCGGCGTACTTCCTGGTCTCCGCTGCGGCGTCCCAGACCCGGCGCATGCCGACGACTGGAACGCTGACCCCGCAGAGCGCGTCAGCGATCTG
This sequence comes from uncultured Actinomycetota bacterium, assembly GCA_963815375.1. Classification (GTDB taxonomy): domain Bacteria; phylum Actinomycetota; class Actinomycetes; order Streptosporangiales; family Streptosporangiaceae; genus JASHPR01. The sequence continues at coordinate 798,510 of CAWFGX010000004.1, forward strand.
CACTGCCGACGGGCGTTCCGAGATCGAACCGAACGCGTACCGCAGCCCAGACCCGCACGCCATTCCCAGCAGCAGCGCGATCAGCAGCGAGAAGATCGTTGTCTGCGCGTCGGCGAGGCTCGCCGCTGCGAAGAACCCGACGGCTACCCAGAAGACAGTCCGCGACCGGGGACGGCCGGAAAGCCCGATCACCGTCACGTACGCGGTGAGGGCGGACAGGTAGTCGTCCAGCGGCCCTCGCTTGGGCCCGGAGCGCGTCGTGCTGAGCACGTCGTACAGTCCCGATGCGATCGGGTGCGTCAGCAGCAGGTTGGCGCCGAACACCACGCCGATGGTCACCGCGGCTGCCCCTGCTGCCTCGGCGAGCCGCCGAGGCTGGCGGAAGATAAGCAACCGCACAGCGAGCCACACCGGCAGCACGAACAGCGCCGCGTGCGCGGCGAAGCCGAGCACCGACAGCAGCGCCTTGGGCAGGTGCCTGCTCGCCCCCACGATGTCGGTCTCGGCACCGCTCGCCGTCGCGCCGGCGAGCAGGCCAAGAGCGGCCAGGAAAGCTATCTCGATGAGGGCGACGACGCACCGCAGCATGTCTGCGGGGATCCGGACCCGCGATTCCAGCTCGTCCTCGATGAAGACAGCGCCGGCGGAACCCGGGGCGGCGTGCGCTGCTGCCGCCCGGACATTGCCCGCGCCTGGGGCGGACGGCGGCTCCTGCCGGGGCAGCGTCACCATACGATCGTTTCACCTGCTCGTCAGAGCGCCCAGAGTGGATCTGGCGTCCGGGAGGCTCGGGGTGCCGTCCGGCCGTCGCCATGCTAATGCCGCAGCGGTCAGCGGGTATGCGGCCCGGCACCCATAACGCGTCGGCAAGCTCGCTCTGATCACTCCGAGCACCATGGCCGGCAGGCCGCCTCTCAGGTGATGCCACGCCGCGCAGCGCTAGCGGAAGTGCAGGCCAGCTGCTTGGCCCGCCCAGCCGGACGGCGCCTGGGTGGCGCCGGTGAGCTGCTGGTAGAGCGCGGTGGTACCGGGGTGGGGTTCCCCGTCGGCGGCGATGTCCGTGATCGCGTCGAGGCACCGGCTCCAGGCCTCCCGTACCCCGGCGAGGTTGCCGGAGGCGTGCTCGGCGCGCATCACCGCCCGCCACAGCTGCTCAGCGGCCGGGTCGGCAGCCAGCCCCGTCCTGGCCGCGCGAGCCGAGGCAGACGGGTCGCCGGCCGTGAGCTCAAGCTCGGCCAGTAGCTCGGCGGTATCCACGATCTGCGCGCGCACGGTCTCGGTGAACGCGACGTCCAGCCACCAGTGGTAGCACCCAGTGAATGGCCTGCTGCGGATCAGGGCCAGGGCCTCGTGCAGGCAGCCGGGGTCGCGGTCGGCAATCCCGCGCTCACTCAGGTCCTCGAAGTCGGCCCAGTCGAACCTCGCCTGCGGGTGCAGCGCGTACTGGCCCGCGCCGAGATGCTCGATCCATTCCCGTCCGTCGGCGGTCCGGCCCAGCTGACGGCGGGTCCGCACGATGAGCTGGCGCAGCGAGTCACTGGGCTTCGGGTGGTCCGGGTCGGCGCCAAGCAGGTAGCACAGCTGTGCGTTGGACAGGCCGTCACTGCCGTTCAGGGCCAGCGCGAGGATCAGCTGCCCTTGCGCGGGCTGCAGCGCCGCCGGGGCGCCGTTGATCGTGAACGTGCCCATCACGCCGATCCGCAGGCTGGGCCCGTCGTCCTCGTCGTCTTCGGCGAGATCAGCGGGCGCGTCGTCGTCGCCGGGCAGCTCCTCTGGCGGCTCCTGCAGGCCAGCCAGTCCTGGATCGGGCGGCCAGGACGAGCCGTCATAGGGCGGCTCGTCCGCTGCGACGTCATGCTGGTCCGCGGCTGTCGCGAACAGGCTCGCCAGGGCCTCGTAGTCGTCCCGGCTCAGTGGCTGCGGGCGCACATCCAGGTGCACCGGGGAGACATGCCCGCTGATCCCGCCGGGCACGGCCGCGTCGTCGCGCAGCCGCAGGCTCGCCGGTGCCGGATGGCCTTCCGGCGGCTCGGTACCGCCGGCCACTAGCGCCGCGATCCCCCCAGGGGCGCTGGCCAGGTCGAGCAGCATCGCCATCTGCGATTGTGTCGGCGGCGTGCGGCTGACCAGCAGGGTCAGCGCCCAGTCCTCATCTCCGGGCTCCTCGATCCGCTGCCGCCGGACGTCCGCGCCGCCGAGCCGGCGCCGCAGCGTTACGGCCTTCGCCGCGAGGAGGTCCAGGGCTTCGTGCAGGCTGTCGCAGCTCGTCGCCCGGCCCTCGACGACGCCGAGTTCCGGGAAGCCGGCCAGGATCAGGTCGTACCAGCCTGCGAGCTGGCTCGTGGTCAGCTCAGCCGCTGCGGTCGCCAGGACGAGGTCGGCCAGGTCTGCGGGCCCGTCGACGGTCGTCACGCCTAGATGTTCCAGGTCGATCAGCAGGTACCCGCCGTCTGTGGTGGCACCCGCGGTCACCAGGCCGGGCAGCAGGTCCCCGGTCTGCCCCGGAGCGAGCGGCGGACGCGGCGCGTGCCTTGGCAGCGCCAGCCGCCAGGTGACCGGATCCTCGCTGCCGGCCGTGGTGAACGGCGCCGGCGGCAGCTGCGCCGGCGGCGCGGCCAGCAGAAGTTCAAGGCCGGACCTGCGTACGGCCACGGCAGCGATATCCGGGACCGGGCGCCCTGCTGCCACGAGGCTGGCGCCCAGCTGGCCGAGCGCGGTGCGGAGCGCGGTCGCTGGCTGCAGCAGCGGCTCGGGTGTCTCGTATGCCGGGTACTCAGGCATTTCGCTGCCGGGCAGATCGCCGCCTTGGTACCCGATGAACTCAGAGCCTGAGTCCAGGTCGTCGTAGCTCAGCTCGCCGGGCTCGGCCGACACTCCATTGGAGTAGGCCTGCTCGAGGCCGGCCTCGGCGGGCATGGCATCGGCGTAGGCCTGCTCCAGGAAGCCCGGATCGGCGGAAATGGCGTCGGAGTAGGAGTACGCGTGCTCGAGGCCTGGGTCCGGAGCGTCGGGTTCCTCGGGGTGCAGCCGCTGGGCCGCCGCACGCAGCCGCTGCTCGACCGCGATCACTGGCGCGCTCGCCGGGAGCGGGATCCTCCGGCCCGGCCGGCGGCCCTGCCGCTGGCGGCGGCGCATCCGCGCCAGGGCCACGCTCGCCCCGCCGACGAGCACCCCGGCAGCGAACACGCCCAGCGGCGGGAGCTGCTCCGACTGGCCGGCTGGCGTGGTCTGAGCGGCCGGGGCCGCGTCTGGCGTGGTGTGGCCGGCAGCCGGGCGTGGCGCTGGATCGGCGGAGACTCCCGTGGCGGGACCAGGTGCGGGGGCCGTCGGCTGAGCTGGAGCTGCCGGCATGCCCGCGGGCACGCCTGCCGCGTCCCCGGCAGGCTGCGTCGCTCCGGCCGACGGGTGGGGCTGGCTGAACGCCGGGTCGCTGGAATCGTGGCTGCCGTGCTGGCCCGCAGCGCTGGTGGCCGGTGCGGACGGCTGCGCTGGCTGTCCTGCGCTGGGGCTCGCCGGAACCTGCAGCACCCATCCCGGCCAGATCACCGACGGGTTGGCGAAGACCTCGCCGCCGCCCATGTCGTGCCCGAGGTTGAGCTGGACGATCTCGGTGTACCGATCCCCGTTGCCGAGATGGCGCTGGGCGATCGTCCACAGGCAGTCGCCCGGCTGGACGGTCACCATCTGGTAGAAGCCCATGCTCATCACCTGGGGGGACGGGTCGGCCATCGCGGCTGTGTCAGTAGCGCTGGCAGGCTGGGCCACACCAGAAGAGGTCGCATCAGGAGCGGCCACATCAGGAGCGGCCACATCAGGAGCGGCCGGCGTGCGGGCGGCCGGTGCTGTGGCCGTCTGGACAGGCGGCGCGAACGCAAGCGCCGTGGCCGGCTGGCCAGCCAAGGCGATCATCGTGAGCGCGACAAGCCAGCCGGCCGCGTTCTGCAGGCCGCCGAGCCGCAGCCTCGGGGCTCTCCGGCCGCGCAGAGCTGCCTGTGCCTCCGCGGCGACCGCCGCCGTGAACGCCGCCCACGCCAGCCAGCTCACGTCGCGCACGGCGCCGAGGAAAACAGCCCCGGTGTTGTCGCGGTGCAGCAGCAGCGTGGTGATCGTGTGCCAGGCCGGGATCCCGTGCGGCAGCGGGTCACCGCCGAGCCAGTAGAGCGCGACCGGCAGGCCGGCCACCAGGATGATCAGCGCGACCAGTGCGGCGGCACCGGCCAGGGCCGTGCGCGCGCCACGGGGCCGGGTGGTCAGCCGGGTCATGACCCCGGTCCCGTCACGCCGGTCACCAGGGATGCGGTCGCCGATCCGGTTGAGGTCATGCTGTCGATACCGATGATCGACAGCACCCGTGTCGGCGAGGTGACAGTCACCGTTACCTGTATCGAGTCGGGCGTCGGCGCTGAGACCGTGCCGTGGTAGTGCGCGACGGCCAGGTACTGCCTCGCTGCCGCGAGAGCCTGGGCCTGATCCACGGTGAACGATCCAGTCGAGTACGCGTTCGCCTGGTTCACCATGCCGGCGCCGGCCCTGGCGGCCTCCTGAGCGACCGCGTTGGCGTTCTCGGCCTGGTCCAGCTTGGCGCCGCCGTCGATCACTATCCCGGCCAGCGCGATCAGGGCCAGGCCCAGGGCCAGCAGCATCAGCGTGACCGATCCGCGCTCGCCCGTCTCGCGCAATCGGTGTGGTTTCATCCAGTGCTCTCCGCGATGTTCAACGCCGGCCGCAGGCGGCTGGCTCCCTGGCACGGAGCCGCTGCTCTCCCGCAGCCAAGTGTGCGCACGCGCTGTGATAGTCACTGTGACACCACCGCCTCGCTTTGATGAGAAGCCGGGAGGCACCGATGGAGCTGGAGGAGGTCAGGCGGGGCGGGCGGCTGCCTCTCGGCGAGCAGGCCGCTCTTTTCCAGGCCGCACTGAGTCGTAACAGGGAACTCACCGAGGTCCTCGGCCGGGCTGCTGACCTGAACCTGCCCGGCTGGTACCTGGTCGCCGGGTGCCTGTACCAGACCGTCTGGAACGTAGTAACCGGCCAGCCGCCAGAGGCAGGCATCCTGGATTATGACCTGGCCTACTTTGATGGCGCCGACCTGTCCTGGGACGCCGAGGACAAGGTCATCCAGGCTGGGAAGCGCCTCTTCACTGGGCTGGCCGCTCCGGTGCAGATCCGCAACCAGGCCCGCGTCCACCTCTGGTACGAGCAGAAATTCGGCGTTCCCTGCCCGCCGCACACATCCGCCGAGGCGGCGATCGAGACGTTCGAGGCGACCACCGCGTGCCTTGGCATCCGTTGCGAATCCGGTGGCCACTGGCGGATCTACGCACCGCACGGCCTCGCCGACGTCTTCAACCTGGTGGTGCGGCCCAACCCAGTGCTGGCGCCCCGCGGCATCTACGAGGCCAAGGCCGCCCGCTGGCAGCGCCAGTGGCCTGGCCTTACTGTCCTGCCCTGGCCCGCGGGCGACTAAGCCGCCAGTGCGCCGTACGTGTGCGACGAGTGCTGTGCCAGCAGCATTTTCCGCACGCGCCTTGGCGGGCCTGTCAGAGCTGCCCGGCATGGTTCATCTCTCCCGGTAGGGGTCGAGCGGCGAGGTAAAGGTCGCCGTGAGGGTCTTGCTGCCGGGCAGGCCCGGGACCACCAGGTCGGACAGCCGAACCCGGCAGGTGACCGTGGCGGTCACCGTGGCTGGCTCGCCGACCGGGACGCCGAACCCGGTCGTGTCGACGGTCACAACGGGGTGGCAGTCCAGGCCGTCCTGGCTGAGCGCCTGCGTCGCGCTGGAAAAGGCCGCAGCCTGGGCGGCGGCGGGCGTCAGCGAGATCGACGCCTGCCGGGCCGCGTCGCGGGCGGCGGCGGCCACCGATCCGTCGGCGATCGATGTCCGCCCGGCGGCGATCACCAGGCCGAGCAGGAACAGCAGCACGGGTGCGAGCACGACGAGTTCGAGCGCCGCGCTGCCCGCCGCTCGGTCGCCGCCCAGCCGGGCTCGCGCGATGGCCGCGTTCATCTATGGCGCCGGGTTCGCGGTCGGCACGGTGAACTGCTCGACCGGTGCCTGGACAGTCTGGGTGACCCGGAAGACCATCAGCGGCACGAACGTCGGGACGTGACCGGTGACCGTGATCTGGACCGTCGTCGGCGTGCTGCCCCTGGCGGTCGCGCCCGGGGCGAGCAGGTAGCCGGAGGCGGACCGCCGGGCGAACACGAGGGCCGCAGAGGGCCCCGCGCCTGCGACCGCGCCCGGCAGGCGGGCCGCGTCGGCGCCCTGCCGGGCCGCCGCCAGAGCTGCCTCCCGGGCCAGGTACCACAGGGCGCCCTGGATGATCACCATCACCGCCAGCATGAAGACTGGGACGACGATGATGTAGCTGAGCACGATCGCGCCAGTGTCTTTGCGAGCACGGTCCCTGAATGCCGGGTGGGCACGCGCGAGCTTGCGCATCGCTAGGGGACCTTGCTTTCCCACTGTTTGATCTTGATCGTCAGGAAAGCGCCGGCCGCGATCGCTGCTGCCACCAGGATCCCGGCGATCACCAGCCACTCGAGGGTCAGCGCGCCCGACTCGGGATGGCCTTCGAGTGCCGCACGAGCACGACGACGGGCCCGCCCTAGCAGGTAGCTAACTGCCAGCCACAGCGGCTCCATTGAGCACCTCCCTCCTCGGTACCGAGTGCTAGCCCGGCCCGAACGTGCGGTAGATGACTGGGAAGATCACCAGCAGCAGGAACCCGGCGCCGAGCAGCGCGATCGGGATCACCATCGTGGTGCTGCGCGAACCGGCCCGGGCCCGGTCCGCGGCTAGCGCCTCGGCGCGCATCGAGGCCGCCCGGGCCGAGAGAGTGTCCAGGATCCTGGCGCCCTCGTGGCCTGCGACTTCTGCGATGTCGGCGACGTCGGCTAGCTCGCTGACCCCCGTCTCCCGGGCCAGGCGGGCCAGCGCGGTCCACGGCGCTGCCCCTTCCCGGCGGGCGGCGTCCAGTGCCCCGGCTATTCGGTGGAACGCCCAGCCCTCGCCGATCTCGGCGGCGGCTTCGAGGGCCTCGGTCGGACCGGCGCCCGCGCCGCGTTCCAGCGCGACCAGGTCCAGGTAGCTAGTGAGCGCATGCCGGAAGTCGGCCCGCCGCTCGGCCGCGTTGACGCGCGTGACCAGGTCGGGAGCGAAGAACAGCGCCGCGCCGAGCGCTAGTGATACAACGACAGGGAACGACCACGGCAGGGCTACGCCGGCCACTGCGGCCAGGCCCGTCAGAAACGGCGGGAACGCCAGTCCCAGCAGGAGGCAAGCGACCTTGCTGGCGAGCCAGCCTTCGCGGTCCTTGCCCAGCAGCTCCAGGTCCGTTGCTGGCACGGGCAGCCAGGCTAGCTCCACAGCGATCCGTTCGGTCACCCGGCTGGCCTGGGCCCCAGCCGGGGCGTGGGCTGCGCCCGGGTCCAGCCGGGCCAGGGCAGCATCGAGCCTCGGCGGCGCTGGCACAAGCTCCCGCACGGCGACGAAGACGCCGAGGCCGCCGAGGACACCGGCGACGATGACCCACAGGTTCACTGCATGACCCCCTGCCGGCTGTCCGGTGCCGGCTCGGCCGCTGGCTGCTGCTGCGCGTCGGCCGGGGAGAGGAACCGTCCGGGGGCTGGCATCGCGCCGAGCCGGTAGAGCCAGCTCAGGCCACCCGCGTACAGCGCGGTGACCAGGGCAAGTACCACCTCACCCGGTAGGGTGCCGTACGGGGCCGAATAGCCGCGGTTGGCCACGGCGAACACCGTGAAGCCGGCGACGAAGATCACGATCCAGCGCACCGTGGTCTGGTGCTGTGCCCGCTCGGCGTCGATCTCCCGGCGGGCGGCGACGTCCCGGGCGATCATGGCCGCGAGGGCGTTGAGCACGTCGCGGACTGCCCCGCCGCGATGGCCGGTCGCGATGATGAGCGCCGCCGCGATCCGGTCACCTGCCGGGTCGCCGATGTCAGCGGCGAAGGCGCGCAGCGCCGCCTCGGTGCCGGTGCGCGACGCCAGCCTGACGGCAAGCGCCGCGACCGGCTTGGCTATCGCGGCCGGGGCCGAGCGCGCGCTGGCCTCAAGTGCCTCCTCCAGGCCGCGGCTGGCCGCGAGCATGTCACCAAGCCGCCGGGTCCACTGCTCCAGCGCCTCGAGCTTCGCCGTGCGCCGCCGCTGCGCTGTGCCACTGAGCACCCGGGGCAGGAAGTACACCGCCAGCGCTGCGGCCAGGCCAGCGACCGGCCACCGGGTAACGGCAAGCACCAGCAGGCACACTGCGGCCGCCAGCAGCATTCGCCGGCCGGTGTCGGCGGACAGCAGCCCGGCGAACGGACGCCGCGGCGGCGGGATCCCCGGACGCGAGGGCGGCCTGCCGATCAGCTCACGGACCGCGAGCACCAGCCCGACCACGACCGCCGCGCCCGCGAGCGCTGCCAGCACGATCACCGCCAGACCCCGTTCGGCGCCGCTGGGCTCGTGAGGGCCCCGTTCTGGACTGCCCCGTGCTGGACGGCACTGCGCTGCCGGTCCAGCAGCACCGGGTCAAAGCCCGCCCCCCGGAGCCTGCCGAGCAGCGCTGGCGAGGGAGTGTGCGCTGCGATCGCCCGCCCGTCCGGCCCGTCGGGGCGGAACAGCCGGTTGACCGCCGGGCGTTCGGTGTCGCCCGGCGGCATGACCTCGAGAACCTCGGCTACGTACCGCAGCGTCCGTCTTCCGTCGAAGCGCTTGCGGACGTGCACGACCAGGTCCACGGCCATGCCGACCAGGATGTGAATGGCCCGCTCAGCCAGGGACAGGCCACCGCGCAGGGACAGGATCAGGATCCGGTCGAAGACCTCCTCGGCCGAGTTGGCGTGCAGCGTGCACATGGAGCCTTCCTGGCCCGAGTTCATCGCCTCAAGCATCGGCATGATCTCGCTGCGCCGGACCTCGCCCACCAGGATCCGCTGCGGGTTGTGCCGCAGCGCGTGCGCGATCAGGTCATGCAGCGATATCCCGCCGACCCCCTCGGAGTTCGGCTCCCGGGCCTCGAACGCGATCACGTCGGGGTGCTGCTGCATGCCGTGCAGGAAGAGCTCGTACTCCGACTCCAGGGTGGCCACCCGCTCGCCTGGAGGGATCTCTGAGGCCAGTGCCCGCAGCAGCGTTGTCTTGCCCGCGTTCACCCCGCCGGTGACGACGATGTTGCACCGGCTCCGGACAGCCGCGGCGAGGAACGCGGCCAGCGCGGGATCAATCGTTCCGAGCTGCACCAGCCTGGCCAGGCTTACGTCGAGCTGCCCGTGCCTGCGCAGCGAGATACACGGCCTGGGGGTGACCGACATCGTCGCCGTCAGCCGCGCTCCCCCGGCCAGCGCCACACTGACCAGAGGCGAGGCGGCGGAGAAATCGCGTGCGGTCTGGCCGCCCCGTGCGGCCCAGTTCCGGATCAGTGCGGTCAGGTCGTCGTCGCTGGCCGCCACCGGCGGCCCGATGACCCGTTCCCCGGTCGCGTAGGTCACCCAGACCTCGTCGCAGCCGTTGACGTCAACGTTCTCGACCCGGGGGTCCCGCAGGTATCCCGCCAGCGGGCCGAGCCCGTACCTCTGGTCGTAGACCGCCTGCGCGAGCGCCTCCCGGTCGGCGGGCGTCGGAACCGGGGCGCCTGCCCTGACCTGCCGCTCGGCCCAGGCTCGGACCGCATCGGCGATCAGCGGCGCCGCAGCGTCCCTGCTGGCACCGTCCTCGAGCCGGCCAGCGATCGTCGCGAGGATGTCAGCCACCCCGCGGCGCAGCCCGGAGTCGTCCAGCGCCGCAGCGCCCGGAACGGCGCCAGCCGCGGCCCGGGTATCGGCCGCCGGGCGGCTGACTGCTGAGCGCGGCGGGCTGGCCGTGCTGCGGGGGTGAACGTCGGTCATCGGCTGGCGCTCGCCTCCCTGGCCGGGGCGGCCTCGCGCAGCACGCGCCCGGCCGGTCCGGCCGCCCTGATCAGCGGCCGGGCGTGCAGGCCGCGGCGGCTTCCGGCGCCGTCGGACAGCACGACGGCTGCCTTCTCGTCGTAGGGCAGCGAGCATATGACGCGGACCCCGAGCGCCCGGGAAACCTCCCGCGGTGACGGCGTTCCCTCGCCGATCAGCAGCAGTGCGACACGGCCCGGGCCGACAAGCTCGGTCAGCATCTCCACCCGGGGCTTGGCTCTGGTGACCTGACGGAGCGAGGGGCGCAGGACAAGCGCGACCATGCTGGCCGCTGTGAGCACCGGCTCCGGGCGGACACCCGCGTCGAGCCGCCCGCAGTCCGCGATGACGTCAGCGGGCTGGGCCGCGAGCGTGGCCGCGAGCACCGGCCAGACGGGCGCCAGCCCGGTGCCCTGCCGCGGGTCGGAGATGCCGGCCAGCAGCAGCCTGCCCCGCTCGTCGTCGAGCTCGATCAGCTGGGACCAGAGCGCGGCGGCGGCCGCATCGGGGTTCTGACCGGCCTCGACCGCCAGCGGCAGCAGCCCGCTGCGGGCTTCCAGGTGCCCGGCGAAGAGCCCGGCGAGGATGTCGCCACCGCTGGGATCGCACTCGGCCAGGATGACCTGCCTGGGCCAGCCGAGAGCCAGGGCCAGCGCAGCCGTGGTCACACCCGGCGACCCGCCGGCTGATACCAGGGCGTAGATGCTCACGGCCCGCTCCGCTTGGTGACGACCAGCGCGATCTGACCCGCCGCCGCCTGCTCGGCCAGGGCAGGCCCGGTACCGGAGGCGACCAGCAGGTCGACAACGTCAAGCCCGTCTGGCTCGGTTCCGGGGCTGACGGCCTCGACGACGGCCGGGACCGGGGAGGTGATCACCGGTGCCGCCCCCGAGGTGCCAGAGGCCGGGACCGGGACGGCGAGCACGTCGTCTCCGGGTGCCAGCCCGCTGGCCGGCAGCGCGGATGGCTTGAGCGCCACCGGGACCAGATCCTGGCCGGGGCCCGGTGCCAGCTTGCTGGTCAGCTCGGACGGGGCGAGCAGTGTCCCCGGGTGCAGCGACGTGGCCGCGACCAGGCCGATGACCTGCGGCAGCTGCCTCGCCGGGATGACCTGCACGCCGGATCCGGCGGCGATCGTGGTGGTGCCGACATCGGAGCTGGTGATGACCGACCCGGCTGGCACAGGCGCGGTCACCATCAGCACCGGGACCTGGCGGTCTTCGCGCTGGTACAGCACTGCGCTGGCCAGGATCCCGGCGCCGATCAGCGCCGCGGCCAGCGCGATCATCGCGGGGCGCCGCCGCCGCGGCAGCTCCCGCAGCCGGGCAGGCGGCAGCGCCGCCGGGCCGTTCCCGCGCGGCTCGGGCTCGGGCTGAAAGACGGTGCCGAAGTTCAGGCCGTGCTCGCCGCCGCTGCTCATTTGCCGGTCACCACTGCCTCTCCGGCTGCGACCGGCACGGTCAGCGGTGTGGTGACCGGCCTGTCAATGGCCACCGTGCTGCCCGTGTCGCCCGAGCCAAACCAGGAAATGTCCCACAGAACGGTGACCGCCGCCGCGTACGCGTTACCCGGCTGCCCGGCCGATGGCTGAGTGTAGGTGTAGGAGCAGTCCGTGTGCTGCGAGCTGATCGGCAGTGCCGGGTTGTACGCGGTGCCGGCATCCGGGCAGGAGACGCTGGCCAGGCCAGGACCTGGGCTGATCACGATCGACTCCGGCGTCGCGGTGGCGATCGCCCACACCGGGCCGGCCCGTACAGGCAGCGTCTGCACCGGGTGCCAGTCGGCGGACGGCACCCAGAACCACTCCGGGAGCCCGACCAGCCCGTCCTTGCCGGCCGGGGGCGCCGTACCGGGGTCGAGGCCGGGGATGATCAGGTCACCGATTGCGATCTGAGCCAGCTGCTCCGGGGTCACCACGGGCGCGGCGGGCCCTCCCGTGGTGACCAGAATGGTCCCCACGAAGGGCTGCGGGCCGCCGCAGCCGACCAGGTCCCAGGCGTGGCCAGCGGGCGCTGGCGGGAGCGCGAGGACCGCCGCCTGCTGTGTGGTCAGCGGGCTCAGCGTGCAGGCTGGCCGGGCAGCCGTGCCGCTGCCACCGGATCCCTGCGAGCCGGGGGAAGTGCTGGTGTTGGTGCACACCCACTGGTACCCGCCGGTGATCTGGCGGTAGTTGCAGCCGCCCCCGAGCAGGGTCGCCGGAGCTGCTGTCGCCGCCAGGACCGGGGTGGCCAGTCCAGCCGCTGGCACCGCGAGCGCCGCTGCCACCAGCGCGCCAGCCAGCAGCGCGCGGGCCGCGCGGCCGCCACCGGAAAAGCTGGTCACGGCGCGCATGCGGCCACCACCGGGACCTGGTTGCTGAGCAGCCACCTGCCGCCAGTCAGGACCATCGTGCTGGTCATGTTGACGTGGGCGCTGCCGAGGCTGCCGACCACCTGCCCGGTCGCCGCGTCCTGGACGCCGGCGTGGCTGAAGTCGCCGCAGTCGTGCACTGATGCGCTGGTCCCGTTGACCTGGACGTCGAGGATGTGCGGCACTGGCGCTCCGTACTGGATCTCGTTGCGCGCCCAGAGGGACTGGTCTCCGCTGACGATCGAGCTGATGAGCGTCGGGGAAACGTACGGCGCGAGGATGGCCTGAGCCCGCGCTGCGTTGCGCGCGTCGAGAGCCTGTCCAAGCGCCTGCCAGTAACCCGTGTAGGCGGCGATGACCGAATCGCCCGCTGTCAGTGTCTGGCTGGCCGGCGAGGCGGCCGGCACAGTTGGCAGCGTGGTCTTGTGCGGCAGCGCTACAGCGGCCTGGCCGCCACACGCCGCCACGGCAAGCGCCGCCCCCGCCAGCAGCGCCCCGAGCCTGCGTGGCTCAGAAGTGCCGTGTAACACGCCGCTCGCGGCAACGAGCAAAGACATGAGCCGTGGCGCTCCCCGTTGACCTGTATATTTACCTTCGACCGCCGTGCCAGCATCGCGCACATATGGCCGCTACACAACCCGGTGAGCCATTGAGAATCCGGGATCTTCCAGCGTTTACCGCATCGTATCTGGCTGGATGGCGCCTCATGGATCTGCAGCTGAAGGCTTGTACGGCTGACCGGACACCAAGAATGACCCTTTCGGCGTAGTGCCAAAAGAGGCCCGCCGGGCCTAGCATGCGCTCGTGGCAATGGTGCTGGGCGTCGCTAAACGGCTGCTGGTTGGGCGGCCGATGCAGAGCGATCATCTGGGCCACACGCTGCTGCCCAAGCGCATAGCCCTGCCGGTCTTCGCCAGCGACGCGCTCTCCTCAGTGGCCTACGCCACCGAGGAGATCCTGCTCGTGCTGTCGGCCGGCGGGATCGCACTGTTTTCGTTTACGCCGTGGATTGCCCTGGCCGTCGGGCTGCTGATGCTGGTCGTCGTCGCCTCTTACCGGCAGAACGTGCACGCTTACCCCTCGGGCGGCGGGGACTACGAGGTGTCGAGCACCAATCTCGGTCAGCGAGTCGGGCTGGTCGTGGCGAGCGCGCTGATGGTCGACTACACGCTGACCGTCGCGGTATCGGTGTCGTCGGGCGTCGCGAACCTGGCGTCGGCGTTTCCTGCGCTCAACTCCCGTGTCACGCTGATCGCGGTTCTCGTGGTCGCGGTGATCGCGCTGATGAACCTGCGCGGAGTGAGGGAGTCCGGGACCGCGTTCGCGATCCCGACGTACTGCTTTATCGGCATCGTGATGCTGATGATCGCCTGGGGCATCATCAGCCTGGCGACAGGACACCACCTGCGCGCTGAGAGCGCTGGCTACCAGATCAAAACCGCCCGCGAGTACGGCGGGCTGGCATTGTCGTTCCTGCTGCTGCGCGCGTTCTCGTCCGGGTGCACCGCGCTGACCGGCGTAGAGGCGATCAGCAACGGGGTGCCTGCGTTCCGCAAGCCCAAGAGCAAGAACGCGGCGACCACGCTGGCGCTGCTCGGCATCATCGCTGTCTCGATGTTCGCCGGGGTGACCGCGCTGGCGCTGGTCAGCCACGTGCACGCCGGTGAGCCGGGCAACCTGATCGGGCTGCCCGCCGGCCAGACGCCGCGCACCGTGATCGCGCAGGTGGGCCGCGCGGTTTTCGGCGACTCCTCGCCGTTGTTCTACTTCCTGCAGATCGCGACCGCGCTGATCCTGGTGCTCGCAGCCAACACCGCGTTCAACGGCTTCCCGGTGCTGGCTTCCATCCTGTCCCGGGACGGCTACCTGCCCCGGCAGCTGCGCACGCGCGGTGACCGGCTGGCGTTCAGCAACGGGATCGTGCTGCTGTCCGGGTTCGCGATCCTGCTGATCGTCGTCTTCCAGGCATCTCCGACCAGGCTGATCCAGCTCTACATCATCGGGGTGTTCGTCTCGTTCGTATGCAGCCAGACCGGCATGATCCGGCACTGGAACCGGCTGCTGCGGACCGCTACCGACCGCGGTGCCCGGCTGCACATGATGCGGTCCCGGGTGATCAACACGATCGGGGCCTGCGTGACCGCCGTGGTCCTGATCATCGTGCTGGTCAGCAAGTTCGCCAGCGGCGCGTGGATCGTTGTTGTCGCGATGCCGGTGATCTGGCTGACCATGCGCGGCATCCACCGGCACTACTCAGCCGTGGCGGTGGAACTCGCGCCGCCCGTCGAAACGTCGGTGACCCTGCCCGCCAGCAATCAGGCTGTCGTTCTGGTATCGAAACTTCACCTGCCGACGCTGCGCGCGCTGGCGTATGCCCGGGCAACCCGGCCTAGCCACCTCCAGGCGCTGATCGTCGACGTCGATGAGGCGGAGACGCTGCGGGTGAAGGAGGAGTGGGACCGCGCCGAGATCGCCGTGCCGCTGATAGTCCTGGCATCGCCGTACCGCGAGATCAGCCGGCCGGTGGTGCAGTATGTCAAGCAGCTGCGCCGGGAGAGCCCGCGTGACATCGTGACTGTCTTTATCCCCGAGTATGTCCTCGGCCACTGGTGGGAGCAGGTGCTGCATAACCAGTCCGCGCTCCGCCTCAAGGCGCGGCTGATTCAGCAGCCCGGCGTTGTCGTGGCCAGCGTGCCCTATCAGCTCAAGTCCGCTGGCCAGGACCAGGGAGCAGCCGGGATCCCGGACCCCATGAGACCGCTGCGCAGGCTCACGGCTGGCCCAGACGAGCTGCAGGCTGCTGAGCTTCAGGCTGAGATCCTGCAGAGCAGCGTCACGCCGATCGGGGGGTGCGCCGACCGCGAAGTAGCGGACCTGTCTGGCGTTCTGCGCACTGTCACTCAGCGTCCGCGGGGACCGAGCCTCACGATGCAAGCCGACCTGTGGGACGGATCCGGACACGTCACTCTGGTCTGGCTCGGCCGGCGAAGCATCCCGGGCATCCAGCCTGGGCGGCGCATCCTGGTCCGCGGCCGGGTTGCCCGGATCAGGGGTGAGCGGACGATCTACAACCCGGTCTACGAGCTGCTGCCATCGGCGTCAGCCGGAGATGCTGTGGAGGTCAGCGAACCGGGTTAGGGCCGGAACCGGTAGCCCATGCCCGGCTCGGTCAGCAGATGCCGCGGGCTGGACGGGTCACGCTCCAGCTTTCGGCGTAGCTGGGCGACGTAGACGCGCAGGTAGTTCCCCTCTGTCTGGTACTGCGGGCCCCAGACTTCGGCAAGCAGCTGGCGCTGCGATACCAGCCGGTCGCTACTGCGCACCAGGATCTCGAGGAGCTGCCATTCCGTCGGCGTGAGCCTGATGTCAGCGCCGTCGCGGATGACCCGCTTGGCGGCGAGGTCAACGGTGAAGTCCGGGGTTACCACGACCGGCTCGTCGGGCGCTGGCGACGCCCGGCGCACCGCGGCGCGCAAGCGAGCGAGCAGCTCATCCATGCCGAACGGCTTGGTGACGTAGTCGTCGGCCCCAGCGTCGAGCGCCGCTACCTTCTGGCTCTCCTGGCCCCACGCCGACAGGACGATGATCGGGGTCGACGCCCAGCCGCGCACTCCCTTGATCACCTCAGTCCCGTCCATGTCCGGCAGGCCGAGATCCAGGATCAGCACATCAGGGCGGTCCCGGGCCATCGCCGCTAGCCCGGATGCCCCGTCGGCGGCGGTGCTGACCTCGTACTGGCGCGCTGTCAGGTTGATCCGCAGCGCTTGCAGGATCGGCGCCTCGTCGTCGATGACCAGCACCCTGGTCACGAGCCAGGGTCCCCGGGCGAGGCGCTGTGCACCCCGGCGCTGTGGTCTCCGGCCGTGCCGCCTGCCGGGCTCGCGGCCGGCAGCGTTACCCGGATCGTCAGGCCGCCTCCCGGCGTGTCCTGCGCTGCGACCGAGCCGCCCATGGCATCAAGGAAACCCTTGACCACGGCAAGTCCCAGGCCAACCCCGGTTCCGGAACCACGTTCATCCAGCCGCTCGAACGGCTCGAACATCCGGGATTTGAACGCATCCGGTACGCCGGGCCCATGGTCAACGATGTCCAGGAACACGCTGCGGTCATGCTGGCAGGCGCGCAGGGTAGGCGGGCGCCCGGGCGGCGAGTAGGCCATCGCGTTGGCGAACAGGTTGGCCAGCACCCGCTCCAGCAGGCCGGGGTCGGTGCGGACCAGGGGCAGCCCGTCCGGCACAACGAGCCGCAGGGGGGCCACGGTGCCTGCAGAGTCTGGGCCTGCAGAGTCTGGGCCTGCAGCGGCGGGTCCGCCGGCATCGAGCCCGCGCAGGGCTACGGGCGCGACCTCGTCGATCGCGGTCGGGCGCAGGAACGGCTGCAGTGAGCCGGTGGACAGCCGGCTCATGTCCAGCAGGTTGCCGATCAGTGCGTCGAGCCGGTCGGCGCCTTGCTCGATCGTGGCCAGCAGAGCGGCCTGGTCCGCGGCCGTCCACTGCACGTCGGTCTGGCGCAGCGTGCTCACGCTCGCCTTGATCGACGCCAGCGGCGTCCGCAGATCGTGACTGACCGCGGCAAGCAGCGCAGTGCGCATCCGGTTGCCCTCGGCGAGGGCCTCGGCCTGCGCGGCCTGGGTCCGCAGCCGGTCCCGCTCGAGCGCCGCGGCAGCCTGGGCGGCGAAGCCGTCCAGCAGGCGCGCGGTGACTGGCCGGGACTGCGCGCTGACCACGAGAGCCAGGCCCGGCCGGGGCAGCACCCGGACTGTGGCCGAGCCCGCAAGCGCGGCTCCGCTAACGGCTACCCGCACCCACTGTCCTGCCACCAGTTCCAGCAGCTCGGCGTGGCCGCCCTCGGTGGCGGTGAGGTGATCAAGGACTGCTGCGGGAGTGTCGGCGCCGCCCAGCACCGTCTGGGCCAGTGCCAGCAGCTCCGTCGCCTCATCTGAGCTGCGTGCCGCCTGGGCGGCCCGGTGCGCCGCGAGGTGGACCACGCTGCTGACAACGACAGCGACGGTAACGAACAGCAGCAGCGCGAGCAGGTTCTGCGGGTCGGCGATCGTCAGCGTGTGCACGGGCTTGGTGAAGTACCAGTTGAGCAGCAGGCTGGAGGTGACCGCTGCGAGAACCGCCGGCCAGAACCCGCCCACCACCGCGACAGCGACCACGGCTACGAGGTAGATCAGCAGGTCGTCGGCAAGACCGAGCTGATGCTGCGCGGCGACGAGCGCAGCTGTCAGCAGCGGCAGGCCGGCCACGAGTATCACGCCGGCCACCAGCCGCCGGCTGCCAATCCCCCTGGACAGGCCGGTCACTGGGGCCAGCCGCCTAGCCCAGCGGCGCTGCCGTGTCGCGTCCCCTGCCTGGGTACGCTCATCCAGCGCGCCACGGCGCTCCGGGTCCGGCTGCCTGGCCGCGGCCGGGAATGGCCCTCCGCCCGAGCCAGGCTGGTCAGGCGGCACGGCGAGCGGCGACCGGTCTTCGGGCACCTTCACAATCCATAGTGTGAACGATGACGCGCCGCGCCGCACCAGTGCGCCTGCCGCGGCCCCGCCCAGGCCGCAGCCGACCATCACGATGCCGGCCCGCAGCGCAACCGGCCCGGTGAGCTGCAGTTGCGCATAGGGCCGACCGGAAAAACCGGTGACGGTGAGCCAGCCGATCGCCGCAAGCAGCGGCGCGACCGCGGTCTCAGCGACCGCCGACCCGGCCGCGACGATGACGGCCGCCAGGACGAGCACCCAGGTGGGGCCGACCCGGCCCGCGGTCCCGGCCGCTAGCGCGCCAACCAGAAGCAGGCTCGCGAATGCGGCAGGCAGCGCGATCGGCGCGGCGAGCCCGCGCCGTCGGGCAGTCAGCTCAGGCCTGCCCGGCAAACCTTCGCCGGCGCCCCTGGTGAGGATCTCCATCTCAGCACCAGTTGACCGCCGGTTCGGGCGGTTCCGGCCGATCTTGATGCGATCCTAACGGTGGTCGCCGGGATCTTTACGCGGCCTTAACGCTGTGTGTCAGCTGTGCATGAAGGCGGCCGATCCTTTAATCTCCGGTCATAAGAGGACAGGCCGGGTTGCCACGTCACTATCGCAGGTGGGCTGCCCCTTGAATGATCAGCTGAGCGAGCAACGGGAACAGCTGTCGGCGGAGTACGAGAAACGGCTGGCCGAGATCCGGAAGCTGCAGCAGCGTGCTGGGCGGGTGACGGCAACCGCGCGCTCGCGTAACGGGCTGATCAGCGTCCAGGTAGGCGCACAGGGGCAGTTGCTGGGTGTGCGGCTGGGTCCAGGCGCGTATGAGCGCCTTTCGCCGCAGCGGCTGGCTGCGACACTCGCGGAGCTGGCCAAGACCGCGGCGGCGGACGCGGCCGGGCAGGTTCGCGAGATCATGTCTCCTGTGCTGCCGGCTGGCGGGGTACCCGCCGACGGGGATGTCACCAGGCTGATGCCCCGGGCGCAGAGCACACCGGGCGGCGAAGCGGCCACACGGCCGCAGTAAGGCACTGGCCACAGCTGCGCGTGGCCCTGCATCAGCGGCCCTCCATCCGACCGTTTCGCGTGTTAACGGTTGGTGACGCACAGATATAGCGGAACCGACACAAGGGTGGCTAACGGCCGGTAACTTTCACCCTCGCTGGTCAGTATCTGGAAATAGATGTGTATCAACAGCGGAGGCGAGGTTCGCTTGAACGACCAGCTGCGAGCGCCGCAGGAGGCAGACCCGTCGGCGAGGACACGATCGCGTTCCGCATCAGCGACACAATGGTTGGCCTGGCGTATCCTCCGGCCGATCGCGCGGGCATATCTGGAAGCAGGGTAGGCCGAACTGACGCGACGAGACCGTTCCTGGGTGGGGGTCCTGAGGAGCGACGCCTTCTCCTGATGGACCTGGCTCGGCTGGCAGATGCAGCGATTCAGGTCAGCTGCGGCAGGACCGCTGTTATGCTCCACGCGCTGGGCAGCAAGGTTGTCGGGTACCTGCAAGGTGGACTACCACGTGAATTACGATTTCCAGCGGCAGATGGAAGATATGGCCGCGGACTTTCAGGAGCGTCGGTCGAGGGTTCGGGAACTTCGGAAACAGCTGAGTGCCGTGACTGCGTCGGCGCGGTCGCGTGACGGGATGATCAGCGTGGAGGTAGGTGCGCAGGGGCAGCTTCGGGGGGTATGGCTGGACCCGGGTCTGTTTGACCGTCAGTCTCCGCAGCGGCTGGCGGTTGCGATTGTGGAGCTGGCCGGGATTGCGACGGCGGAGGCGGCGCGGAAGGTTCAAGAGGTCATGGCGCCGGTGCTGCCAGCGGGGAGCTTGCCGGCCGATGGTGATCTGATGTCGCTGATGCCGGAGGCTCCGACCACGCACGGTGGTGGGGCGCCGTGGTAACCGCTGCCGCAAGACCTTCCTGAAGGGGCACGGCAAGCCGGGGTTCCGGGGCCGATCCCGCGACCAAGTGGTGCCGCTGAGGCCTGCCAGTGCCCGGCCAGCGCGACCAGCAACCTGATCCGGCAGAAGCAGCCCGCGCGGACCCAGTTCGTGGCGTCACTGCTGTTCATGCGCGGATGGAGGCGCGCTGGTCGATGCTCAGACGCCGGGGGTGCGTCGGCCGATTGGTAAGCCGTTGTCCTGATGGCCACCGGGTTTGCGCTGATATGTGGGACCATTCATGGTGTTTGGATCTAGGGGGCAAACAAGCGGGAGTTCCTGAATGGGTCGCGAGCCACGTGCAGGCAAGTCCGCGGAGGTGCGATGACCGCGACGACGGGGAAGCTCCAGTTCGACGCTGATACCTGGACTGGTTCCGGCCAGGGGGTGCTGGGGGCGTCGGACACGCTGGCGACTGCGGTGAACACGCTGTGTGGGGCGCTGCAGGATGCGGGGGCGTGCTGGGGCGAAGACAATATCGGCCAGGCGTTCATCAACGGGCAGGGCGGAAAGCAGGGGTTCGGGGCGTCGCGGGATCAGGTCCTGAACAGCCTGGCCCAGATGGTGAACCTGCTGCGTGAGACCGGTGCAGCGATGGTGCTGACAGGTGGAGCGTTTGCGGCTGCGGAGCAGGCCAACACGATCGGCGCGTCGGCGCCTAAACAACCGTCGGCTCCGAAGGTCAGTCAGTACCAGCTGCCGCCGTCGGCAGCCACAGTGATTAAGACTGATCCGCTGCCGGGCGAGTTTATGCAGATCATCGGAATCCTCGAGGATATCGTCGCTGGGTGCCAATATCCCCTCGGCAGCATGAGCGCTCTGGGGTCGATGCAGCAGGCGCTGTCGGATGCGTCGAAGGCGATCACCGGCGTGAAGGAGGAGGTAGAGCACTACTGCCAGGCTGTTGAGGAGATCAGCACCGGCAAGGCTGCCACTCAGTTCGCGTCGTTCGTGGCCAAGCTATGCGGTAATAGCGGGGGACTTGCGTGGCTCGCGGAAGCGTGCCAGGGGCTATCAGGGTCGGTAAACACCCTGATCGAGCAGAAGAACGCCGCGCGACAGCAGTTCCTGCTCGCGCTGGTATTCCTGCTGGCGAGCTTCATAGTGGCGGACGCGCTGGCGGGCATCACGTTCGGCGGGTCGATAGGGGCCTGGTTCGCTGAGGCAGAGGCCGAGGGCCTTGTGCTGCGGATGATGCTGCAGGCAGTGCTCAGAGGCGTGGTGGAGGGCATCTGGTATGCCGGCGGGATGGACCTGATCCATCAGTACTCGCAGATGTCCAACGGCTTGCAGAGCACCTTCAACTGGGTGGAGTTCGGCAAGTCAGTCGGCGAGGGCGCGGTGGCCGGCGGTGTGGCCGGCGGGCTGAGCTTGGGGTTGGCCAAGACGGGCATAGTAGATGGCCTGGTCAAGCTGGCCGGGGAAGGTTCCGTAGCCACATTCGCAGGCAAAGTTGTTCTCAGTGGGGTGGCCGGGACCGCCGGGATGGTCGCCAGCCAGGCGGCGTTTGATGGCGGCCAGGTCAACGTGACGCAGGCTGCCCAGTTCGGTTTCGGCTTTGGGCTCATCGGCACGGCCTTGGACGGGGGCGCACGGCCCAACGCCGACGGCCCGCGGTTGATGACCGACCCCACAGACTCAGCTGCACTTGGACCAGTTACGAAAGGCCGCGTGCCGACAGGCACCGATGTGCCAACAGGGTCTAACGGGAGCGGAGGACCGGACTCGGCCGGGGTTCCTGGCGATCCGCCTGGAGACCCAGGCGTCACAAGCACCGGGCCGGACGGGACACAACTGGCGTCGATCGGTGATACCCGCGGGCAGCCGCCTCTGGATGGTCAGGACCTGAGCACTTCCTCGGGCACCGGCTCTGACCACGGATCCGGCTCGGGCTTGGTGGTGACGGGCACCGGCGATGGGCATGCCGACCTCGGCGGGACAAGTGATACGGCGCTGAGCGGGACGGGTCATGACGGCTCTGGTGGCCCCGGTGATCCGGGGCTGGGCGGTGGTGACCCGCGTGGCGCCGGTGACCCGGTCATAGCGGCTGGTGATCCGCGTGGCGCCGGTGACCCGGGGCTCGGCGGTGGTGACCCGCGTGGCGCCGGTGACCCGGGGCTCGGTGGTGGTGACCCGCGTGGCGCCGGTGACCCGGTCATAGCGGCTGGTGATCCGCGTGGCGCCGGTGACCCGGGGCTCGGCGGTGGTGACCCGCGTGGCGCCGGTGACCCAGGGCTGGGCGGCGGTGACCCGCGTGGCGCCGGTGACCCGGGGCTGGGCGGCGGCGATCCGCGTGGCGCCGGTGACCCGGGGCTGGGCGGCGGCGATCCGCGTGGCGCCGGTGACCCCGGGCTGGGTGGTGGTGACCCGCGTGGCGCCGGTGACCCGGTCATAGCGGCTGGTGATCCGCGTGGCGCCGGTGACCCGGGGCTGGGTGGTGGTGACCCGCGTGGCGCCGGTGACCCGGGGCTCGGCGGCGGTGACCCGCGTGGCGCCGGTGACCCGGTCATAGCGGCTGGTGATCCGCGTGGCGCCGGTGACCCGGGGCTGGGCGGTGGTGACCCGCGTGGCGCCGGTGACCCGGGGCTCGGCGGTGGTGACCCGCGTGGCGCCGGTGACCCCGGGCTGGGCGGCGGCGATCCGCGTGGCGCCGGTGACCCGGGGCTGGGCGGCGGCGATCCGCGTGGCGCCGGTGACCCCGGGCTGGGTGGTGGTGACCCGCGCGGTGGTGGGACTGCCGACCTAAGGGGGAATGCCGACGCGGGTACGGGCCACGGTAACCCGGTCTTGGTCGGCAGCGGTGGTGGCGGGCGGACCGCTGGGGGTGGCGACCAGGGCGGCACGGATGCAAGCACGTCCGGCGGCTCTCACGGCCAGCAAGGGACCGACACCGCTGGCGGTAATGACGGCGCGGACACCGGGAGAACCGCCTTTCTCCGTAGGCTCCGGTCGCCCTTGGATCGCCAGTTCGAGCCTCCAGACCTGACCAAGCTCGGCAATGAGGGCGTCAGAGCTGATGGCGTCTTGAAGAAGTATGGCACTACGGTCCGGTACACCGAGGGGGGCGGCAGTTACTACGATCACTCGGCGAACCAGATCACGATAGACGTGAAGAACGGGGATCCGGGTGTCCAGCTGGTGCACGAAGCGAACCACGCGGAATGGGGCCACGACGGATGGGCCGCGGATCGCACGGTGCTCAGCAGGGACGACTATGTCCGCTCGCGCCTGAAAGAGGAGGCACAAGGAGTCTCCCGTGAGATAAGAGCCAAGCAAGCGCTGCGGGAATCCGGCGTCGAGGTACCGAAGGATCGGCTAGAGCAAGCTTACGAAGCCGCTTACAAGAAAGAGGTACAGCGCGTCGAGCAGATCGCGAAAGAGCGCGGCCTTAATCTCTCTGCCGGCGAAAAAGCTAGGTTGGGTGAATCGGCCGGCGAGCGCGCGCTGAACGATGAATTCGCCAGCGGGAGAGTGCGGACCTCAACCACCGGTGAGCCGTACCCCGACTTTTACCGCCAGGACTGGGACAACTACCAAACTTGGCTGAATCGGCGCAACTACCAAATCTGGCTGCGGGGGCGAGGTGGGGCGACGCAGGTCCCGGGCGGTGGGGAATTTGGTGGTACCAGTCCGCAAGGAGAGCATCCGCAGCCGGCATCAGCGGGCGATGCTCCGGCTCACAGTGACGGCGAGGGCCTGCCCGGGAGAGTGCAAGGCTGGATGCACGACGTTCTTAACAGGAGCATCGACGGCAGCGCCGGTGGCGACGGGTTGATGAGGGGCCCCTCGGACTCGGCTAGAGGTATCCCAGGGGGCTCTGATGACGCTGCCAACGGCCTAGCCGGGCGGCTGAAAGGCTTCATCCACGGGAACACCGACGGCAGCGCGGGTGGCGATCGGTTGATGAGGGATCCCGGAGACTCGGCTAGGGGTATCCCGGGCGGTTCTGATGACGCTGCCAACGGCCTAGCCGGGCGGCTGAAAGGCTTCATCCACGGGAACACCGACGGCAGCGCGGGTGGCGATCGGTTGATGAGGGATCCCGGAGACTCGGCTAGGGGTATCCCGGGCGGTTCTGATGACGCTGCCAACGGCCTAGACGGGCGGCTGAAAGGCTTCATGCACGGGGTCCTCAACAGGAGCACCCCAGATCAGGGCGAGATCCCCAGCAGCGACCCCACTTGGAAGCCTCTCGATCCCTGGGAGCAGCGTTATAGCGCGATCGGCGCCGGCGCAGTGCCGCCTATATCAGTTCCGCCGGGGTCGCAGTCGGGCGCAGGCGTGCCGGGCGGCGGAGTTCCTCCTGTCATGCCTGCCGTGCCGACTCTGCCCACGCCGACTATGCCCGGCATGCCTAGCGTGCCGGGTGGCAGCGTCCCCGGTGGCAGCGTGCCGACGCCGAGCCTGCCGACGCCGACCGTGCCCACGCCGAGCGTGCCCACGCCGAGCGTGCCGACGCCGAGCGTGCCGACGCCGACCGTGCCGACGCCGACCGTGCCCACCCCGAGCGTGCCCGGCACTTCGCCGTCTCCTTCTGCGTTGACGGTGCCTCCAGCTGCGCTGTCCGGTAGCCCGGGTGGCACCATCCCCGGCGGATCTGTCCCAAGCGTGCCAGCCCTGCCTGGCGTCACTGGGAGCCTTGGTGGCGTCACCGGCGCGGGCCTGGGATCAGTTCCTGGTACGGTCGGCCCTGACGGCGCGGGCGGCTTCGGCGCCGGCCCTGGTGCCAGCACGGCCGGTGGCAATAGCGCGGTTGACAGCTCGGGCAGAGGGATGTTCGGGTTCCCGGGGCTCGGCGGCATGGGTGGCTTCGGCGGGTCTAATGGCGGTGAGGGGCGTACCCGCGAGGCATGGGAATCTGAGAACCCCGAGATCTGGGATCCCGAGAGTGACGAGATGCCGGCACTGGGTGCGGACGGGATTATCGGCCAGAATGCGTCTTGGAGGGATTCCGGAAATCGGTCGGTGGACTCTGGTCGGCGGGAAGGCTATGTACCGAGAGGCCGCTTCGACGGCACACCCGGGCGCGCTGGCGGTATGGCGGGCCGACACGCAAAGGCCGGAGCGCAAGAGATGTTCCCGGTCACGGGCGTCAAGCGGGCCGACGACGGCTGGGGGCACGAGAGCGGTTGGCAGTCGCAGGAGTGGACGGACGAGGGGCGCGATCCGTGGGCTCCTGAGGGAACCAATGTGCCTCCAACGTGCCGAGAGCGCTGGGGCGACGATGCCTAGCTGCTGCGTCCCGACAGGCTGGCGACGCGGTCGAACTTGGTGAGGAGCCATGGAAATGGACGCGGACGAGCTGCTGTCGGCGGTGGTGGCTGACCTGGAATCTGCTGGTGAGCACGAGCTGGCAGCCAGGATTGCCGACTTTGAGTCGACAACGCTCCGGCGGCTACGTGAGCTGCCCGGCGGCGCGGTGGCCGGCCTGTTTGAGGCGTTCCCGCACCCAAGCGCGAGCTTTTACGCTGGTGTCGCCGGCGGGCGGGTGTTTTACCTCACGGATGCGCCAGATGTATTCGCGGCTATGGTCCGGGCGAATGGGCTGCGGGTCACTGACGAGCAGACCGCGGCGGAACTCGCGCGCGAGTACGTGGAGACCACTCGGACGTTCGAGACTTTTACCACGGTCCTCGACAGCGCCGACGGTATCGAGTGGGCCGCCCGCCCAGAGCAGGAGAAAGGCGAAGGGGGAGAATCCGCCTCGGAGGTTATTGCCCGGGTTCGCGAAGCCGTGCGACCGCCGACCGCTGCTTTTGCCGGCCAGGGGCGTTATGTGGTCAGCGTGTTCGTGCTCCACGGCGATGCTGTCGAGCACCGGGTGCTCACCGTCACCGCTGAGGGCACCGTGACAGAGCGGACTGAGGACGTCTTTCCAGACCTTCCGGTCCCCATCACCCTGTAGCGGCGGCCCACCGCTGAAGCGTACATCTGCACCTTGCTAAATGGTGGTGGAGTTCGCGGTGCGAGAGTGACGTGGCGAGGGTGCCGGGCGGGAGCCTGCCGGGCGGCGGTGTGCCCGGCGGGAGTGTGCCCAGCCCCATCCCTGGTGGCAGGGTGCCCAGGCCCACTCAGCGTGGAGGTAGGTGCGCAGGGGCAGCTTCGGGGGGTGTGGCTGGACCCGGGTCTGTTTGACCGTCAGTCTCCGCAGCGGCTGGCGGTTGCGATTGTGGAGCTGGCCGGGATTGCGACGGCGGAGGCGGCGCGGAAGGTTCAAGAGGTCGTGGCGCCGGTGCTGCCAGCGGGGAGCTTGCCGGCCGATGGTGATCTGATGTCGCTGATGCCCGAGCCTCGGTGGCGGGGCGCCATGGTGACCGCTGCCGCATAACCTTCTTGACGGGGCACCGGAAGCCAGGGTTCCGGCTCAGCGAGTCGTTCCAGGTCGCGGGACAAGCCTGGCAGCTCACCGAGGGTCAGAACAACTCAGCCGGACTGGGCAGTGCTGCTGAGGCCGTGTAGCGGGACGCAGCCTGCGTCGTCAGGTAATCTCCGCGTAGACGTCAGAGAGGTTCCAGGTCACGACCGCGAGGTGAGTTCGCCGTGGATGATCAGCTGAGCGAGAACCTCGAAGAGCTGCGAACAAACTACCGGAACAAGCTGGCCGGGACGCGGCAACTGCGGGAGCGTGCTGGCCGGGTCACCTCTACTGCGCGATCAAGAGATGGTCTCGTCAGCCTCGAGGTCGGCCCACAAGGGGAACTCCTGGCCTTGTCGCTGAACCCCGGCGTGTATGCCCGGCTGTCGCCGCAACGGCTAGCGGCAGCGCTCGTGGATCTGGCGAAAACCGCTGCGGCTGATTCGGCGGAGCAGATACGCGAGATCATGGCCCCGGCGCTGCCGCCAGACGGCATGCCCGACGATGGGGTGCCGCCCACACACGGCCGCAGCGAGTCCAGCGGGCATACTGGGCCAGAATTGGCCACGTGACCGGACTAAGTACTAGTGCACGCCCGGACTTCCGCTCGGATCTCATGCCCCCAAAATCAGTGCATAACTATCGATTTCTACAAATCGGACGCCGGGCCGCCGGTTCAGGTCGCGGACCGGGGCCTGCCAGACCCCCAGAGTGGCCACTTGCCGGAGTGGACCAACCGCTGGTGGGGCCTGTGCCTTTCTGGGACACGAGCGTGACTTTGGATAAGCCACACAAAGACGACAGGTGCTGTTAAAGTTTCGCAGTGGCGTGGGATCCGGCTGGGTTGCGCTGGGATGGTGATCTGCGCGCGCAGTTGGAAGAGCTAGCAACGGATTACGGGGAGCGGCTGGCGCAGCTTCGGCAGCTGCAGGCGCAGGCGGGTCGGGTGACGGCGGTGGCCCGGTCGCGTGACGGGTTGGTCAGTGTCATGGTGGGTGCGCAGGGTCAGCTGCTGGGCCTGGATCTGAATCAGGGTGTGTACACGCGCATGTCGCCACAGCGACTGGCAGCCGCGATAGTGGAGCTGGCCCGGGCTGCGGCGGCGGATGCGGCGAATCAGGTTAGCGAGATTATGGCGGCGGTGCTGCCGGCGGGGTGGGTGGCGGGTGGGGATGTGGCCGGGCTGGTTCCGTCTGGTCTGAGCTTGCTGGATGGCGGTGTGGTGGGCGGCCGGTGGTGACGTCTGATCTTGTTGCGGTTTTTGATACGTGGAGGGTTGCCGGGCGGGGGTTTGACGGCGCGTCGCGGGCGCTGGGAATGGCTGCTGATCAGCTGTGCGGGGAGCTGAGTGCTGCGGGGGCGGCGTGGGGTCAGGATGGTCTGGGGCAGGCGTTTTTTAATGGGGGTGAGGGCAGGCCGGGGTTTGGCATGTCGCGGGATCAGGTGCTGCCGCTGATCGGTGACATGGTGAATGTGCTGGGGGGCAGCGGTGATGCGCTGTCGGCGGCGCGGGCTGTGTATGTGGACGCTGAGCAGGCTAATACCGCTATTGCTGGGGGCAGGGTGTCTGGCCGGGCTGAGGTGCCGGCGGGAGGGGGTACTTACCGGCTGCCGCCTTATACCGGGGGGATGGTGGCGGACGACCCGCCGCCGGGCGGTCTGGACTGGATGATGAATCTGGTGGCGTCGCTGGTGCTGGGGTGTGAGTGGCCGGATGGCAGCATCGGCGGGCTGGAGCAGGTCAGCGGGGCGCTGAGGGGGATGGCCGCGGCGATGGGGCCGGTGATCCAGGATGTCAGCGCTGCCTCGGCGCAGGTGACGGGCAGCAACAAGGGGCAGGGAGAGCAGAATTTCGCTGCGTTCTCTGGTGTGGTGATCCAGGCGCTGGAGCAGCTTCAGCAGGCGTGCCGGGGGCTGGCTGGGTCGGTGGACAACCTGGTCGCGCAGAAGCGGGCCGCGTGGATTCAGCTGGGCGCTTCGATGGTGTTCCTGGTGGCCAGTTTCTTCGCCGCGCAGGCGCTGGCGGTGTGGACGCTGGGGACGTCTGAGGCCGATTTTTTCGTGCTCGCTGAGGCTGAGGGCTGGACGCTGCGGATGTTTTTGCAGCTGCTGGCTAAGGGAGTGCTCGAGGGTCTGTGGTACAGCGCCGGGATGGACGCGGTCGGCCAGGTTTCCCGTATCATCACCGGCGCGCAGCACGGGTGGAACTGGGCTGAGTTCGGCAAGGCTGCCGGCGAGGGCGCGGTCGCCGGGGCGGTCATGGGCGGCCTGAGCGGCGGAGCCCGGTTCGCGGGGGGCCGTTCAGCGGCGGGCAGCGCTGTGTTCGACGTCATGGACGGCAAGCTCAAAGAAGGCGAGCAGCCCACCGCCATGACCAGGCTCGCGGGCTTTGGCACGCGGGTGGGCTTCAACTCGGCCACCGGCTTCGCCGGCAACGTCGCCTCCCAGGCAGCCTTCGACGACGGCAACGTCAACTGGACACAAGCCGGGGCCTTCGCCGTCGGCATGGCCGTCATGGGCGAGGGCATCAGTCGGCTGACCCCCGGCGACCCCCGCGACCCCCCGGACCCCCGCGACCCCCCGGACCCCCCGGACCCCCGCGTCACCGGCGTAGCATCCCCAGCCGACCCGCCACGCCAGCCGACAGGCGTCCAGGCAGCCCTCACCACCACCTTCCACGACGCCCGCGGCACCGACGTCACAGGTACCGACCACACACCACCAGCCACCGACCAGCCCGCCGCGGCCAACGTAGCCGCCCCGACTGGCTCAGCCGACGTCAGCGCAGGCAGCACCGACCTGGCCTCCGTCATCACCACGGCCGGTACCCATCACCCCGACTTGTCCTCGACCGAAGGCTTCACTGACGGGCAGGCCCCGGTCAGTCACACACCCGGCGCTGATCACCCGCTGGTCGTGTCCACCGATGTCGCCAGCCACCCCGGTGATCCCGCCATCACCGATCACTTCGGCCCCGGCACCGGCACAACGGAGGGCGCGGCCGACGCTGCCGCAGTGCCGCGGGCACACCCTGCCCCGCCCGACTCGGTCGTTTCCGCTGGCACCGAGGGCACCGGCCCCCGCGACGGCAAGGCAGACCTGGCCGGGCTCGCCGCGGCGGAAACACCAGCCGGGGAGAGAGCGCAGCCAACCAGCGCCGGGCCGCCCCGCGCTGATGCCACAGATGCGGCGCTGTCCGGCGGGCATCCGGCCGCCGGTGACCTCGCCGCCTCCCCCGCGTCCACGGACGCGACCATCGACCCGCAGGCCTCGGCCGCTCACAATCCAGCCGACGCCGCGCTGCCAGGCGCCGATCCCGGGAACGCCGGCGCAAACGCCCCCGCCGACAGCCAGCCAGCCGACAACGCTGCGGGCGGCGATGCGCACTCGGTACCGGCTGCCACCGGCGCTGAGGACGCAGCCCGCCTCGGGGAAGTCTCCGGCTCCGATCCTGCTGCCCGGGTTCCCTCAGCAGCCGGCGGCGGCAACCGGGACGGCAACGGGCCCAGCGAGTCCGGCCGGCCTGGGAATGATCTGGTTTGGGACTCGGAGAAAGGCATGTTCTGGGATCCAGGGAAAGGCATGCACTGGGACCCGCAGAAGGGCATGTATTTGGAGCCCGGCAGCAGTTCGTACTGGGACCCAGAAAATGGCCGGTACTGGGACCCCGGGACCGGCTTGTTCTATGACCCCAAGACGCACATTTGGTGGGACCCCAATACTGGCGAGTGGCGGAATGACCTTGCCCAGGGATTCGGGCCTCACAGTTTTCGCCCCGGCAGGGTCGGCATTTACTGGGATGCCGACGCTGGCACGTACATCCGCGACCCATTTCTCGACGAGGCTTTCCGCGGGCTCCACCCCCCTTTCGACTACCCCCCAATCCGGGACCATAGCGCTGATCAGCCGCAGCGCGGCCAGCTCTCAGGGCCGTCCGATGGTGGCGCGGATCACACACATACCCCGGGCAGCGCGGGCGCACCTCAAGCGGGCGAAGCGGCTGACAGACCCAACGTGGATATCGGCGCGAAGTGGTTCGGCGCCCCGGGCGAACCGGTGTGGACCGACACGCGGGAATTGTTCCGCTACGACATGCGTGAGCCCGGCCGGATCCTCCGCGAGGGGTTCCAGCCCAAGGGCGACAACATGGACCTAAGTGCGCACCTGATGAATGCCCCTGACCGCAATTACATCGCCACGTTCAAAAACGAGGAAGCGGTCAGGGATTGGGCGGGGCAGCGTTACGGGTTCATCTACAAGGTCAGGGCAAGCGGCGTCGACGCGGATGCCACTTACGATGCTTACCGTCGCGCCGGAGGGTGGGGTGTCCCGCAAGAAGGAGAGGTCTCGGTTCCGGGCGGGATCCCCGCAAGCTCGATCGAGGCCGTACTCGGGCCGGACGGATGGATCCCCAATCCGTGGTTCGATCCGGGTCGGCTCAGCGGGATGCCAGGGGACCTGGGCGTGGCGTCAGGCATCGCCGAGGTTCCCAGCGGCGCGCATGACCTTTCCGGAGAGCCAGCCGACATTGGCCATGCCCTGACGGGCACTGCCGGCCACGGCGCCGATGTGGCGATCCGCGGGCCGGAGCGCCCCCCCGACGCCGGTGACGACCCCCGTCTGGCCGGACCTTCCGCCAGGCATCCGGAGGCAGACGGCCGGGCCGCCTCCGCACCGGACAACACGGCTGCGCTCGCGGACACCGGGCGCCGTGCCGTCGGTGACCCGACCGCGCCCGGCAGGACCTCAGGGCACGGCGAGCCCTCAGGCGCGGATCGGGCTACGGAGGGTCCCCCAGTACGGAACTCGTTCGCCGATGCTCTGAGTCGGCAGCCGGACACAGTCGGGACACAGCGCCCCGCTGTCACGAGACATGATCCGGCTGCTGGCAGCGGAAGTGCGGACGTGGCCGGGCAGACTTCGCTGCAAGTGCCAGCAGATCAGGCAGCGCGGGGCACTCAGCTAGCCGACCTCGGAGTGCCACGGGCTGAGGACAGCCGATCGGCGTTCCCACACGCCGCGCCTGCTGCCGTCGGCGACAACCAAACGGACTCTAGCAGCCCAGGGGCTCCGCTCGGTGATTCCGCGACCCAGCTGGCACACGAGTCGATCGGCACCCTCCCCCTGGGCGATTCCGCGACCGGCAGAGCAGATGGCGTAGCTGGCGCCGATCCCGTGGCGGACAATTCTGCGACAGCACAACTCAACCGAATCGACGACGCCATCAATCGCCCGGCCACGGCCGAAGGTGCGAGAGCATGGGATCCGGACGCGAGGACCAATCCGGCGGATGCCCTGCGTGGCGAGGATGGCCGTGGTCCAGCGGGGTGGGATGGGGACCGGGCTACCAATCCGGCGGATGCCCTGCGTGGTCAGGATGGCCGTGGTCCAGCGGGGTGGGATGGGGACCGGGCTACCAATCCGGCGGATGCCATACCCGGGGACGATGCCGGTGACGCGCGTGCCGGCCCCGGCTGGACAGAGCCCGTTCACCGGGGCGACGAGCCGGTCGGTGCCCAGGGCGACCGGGCGAACAACCAGGCGGGTGCTGCGCCGGGCGACGTCGTTCGTGATCCGGCGTGGGACCCGGATGCGAGGACGAACCCGGCGGCTGCCGTGTCTGGCGACGACGCCCGTGACCCACGTGTGGGCCCGGGCCGGACAGAGCCCGTTCAGCGGCGTGACGAGCCGGTCGACGCCCAGGGCGACGGCTCGCAGGTTCGGCTCGGAGGCCGACACCACCGCGACGCGCCGGCCGACGCCCAGCGTGACCGCGCGCAGGTCCAGCACCAGCAGGCCGAAGTCACCCGCCAGGGCGATCGAATCATAACGAAACTGGCGCCGCGCCCA
The DNA here is from genome assembly GCA_963815375.1 of uncultured Actinomycetota bacterium. Taxonomy (GTDB): domain Bacteria; phylum Actinomycetota; class Actinomycetes; order Streptosporangiales; family Streptosporangiaceae; genus JASHPR01. The sequence goes on from CAWFGX010000004.1 coordinate 830,399, forward strand.
TCTGCCGAGCACGTGGACCGGAACGAGTTGGGGCGGCGGCTGCAGGACGCGTTTAACTCGGGGGTTAAGGGCCCGCCTAGGCGTCCTGGTGAAGGCAAAATTGCCCAGACGGCTATTTACGAGTTCAACGACGGCAGCAAATGGGTACGCAAGAACATCGACCCAATCAGCCAGGACGCTGAGGAGCTTACCTCCTGGGTGTCCGAAGCGCTGGGCGCAGGGGCACCGACGGTGATCCGTACCAACCACAACGAGATCTGGATGCCATTCGTGGAAGGCCGAATGGCCGTTGAGACGCCTTCCCTCTGGGCGAAGGAAGGCGATAAGTGGGTTTATGACAAGAAGGCTATTGCCCAGTACGCTGATACTGACCGGGGGCTGCGCATCGGCATACTGGACTCGATCATCGATAACACCGATCGTAACCCCGGCAACTGGATCATCGGCACCGACGGCCTACCGGTTCCCTATGACCACGGAAACGTTAGCTACCTGCATCAGCAGACCCGCAGAAATGACCCGACCTATAACACGTTTGAGCGCACGCTCACCCGTGCACGGCTAAGAAGCCTCAGCTCGCGTGATTGGGCTACCATGAAACGGGACCTGGAGCAGTTGGAGCCAGTTTTCGTGGCAAGGGGCAGACAGCTCTGGCATAAGAACATGATGGATAACTTCGCCGACTTGCGCAGAAGGGCCGGAAGGTGACACGGCTCATCGTCTCCAGTGAACGTGGCCGTATAGGCACGATCACATACGAGAACGGCCAGCTGATTGGGTCCAACCCCGGACTTCAGGAGATAGCCGACTCTAAAGTGCGGCAGGCTGGCAGTCCGGAGGCAGCATTCCAGATGCTGCGCGGATACACCAACGGGTACATCAGCTACGACCCGGAGGAAGAGGTCAGCGGCAGCGAGGACTGACCTCTGCGCGGGCGGTCACGGATCCCTGGTCAGCCCGCAGCGGGCACTGTGCAGATCGCGCCGCGGTCGGCGCCGGAGACCAAGGCGGCGTACTTGGCCAGCGCACCCTCGGTGTAGTGCGGAGCCGGGCGCTGCCAGGCGGCGCGGCGGCTGGTCAGTTCGTCCTGGCCGACCTGCAGGTCGAGCTTCCGCGCGGCCACGTCGAGGACGATCGTGTCGCCGTCGCGCACCAGGGCGATAGGGCCGCCGTCGAACGCCTCCGGGGCGATATGCGCGATGCTGGCCCCGGACGTCGCGCCGGAGAACCGGCCGTCGGTCAGCAGCAGCACGTCGCGGCCGAGCCCGGCGCCCTTGAGCGCCGCGGTCACGCCGAGCATTTCCCGCATCCCAGGGCCGCCCTTGGGGCCCTCGTAGCGGATCACGACCACCTGACCCCTGGCGATCCCGCCTGAGGTCACCGCAGCCATGCAGTCTTCCTCGCGCTCGAAGACCCGGGCCGGCCCCTCGAACCGCATGCTCTCCATGCCGGGGATCTTGATCACGGCACCATTAGGGGCGAGAGTGCCGCGCAGCACGGCCAGGCCGCCCTCGGTGCTGATCGGGTCCTTCACCGGGCGGACCACCTTGCCGTCCGGGTCCAGCGCGTCAGCGACGTTCTCGGCCAGCGTGCGGCCGTTGACCCCCGCAGCGTCGCCGTCGACAAGCCCCGCGGCCAGCAGCTCACGCAGCACCACAGGGAGCCCGCCGACCCGGTCGAGTTCGCTCATTACGTAGTGCCCAGCCGGGCGCATCGACGCGATCACGGGCGTGCGCCTGCTGACCGCGTCGAAGTCGTCCAGCGTGAAATCGACGTGTGCCTCGGCGGCGATCGCCAGCAGGTGCAGCACCGCGTTGGTAGACCCGGCTATCGACATCACCACCGCGGCCGCGTTCAGGAACGCCTGCCGGGTCAGGACCTGGCGCGGGGTGCGCCCGGCTGCCAGCGCCGCGACCGCCGCCTCGCCGGTGCGCCGGGCGAAGTCGGTCCGCTCGGCGGACACCGCCGGCGGGGTGGCCGAGCCCGGCAGCGCCATGCCGAGTGCTTCGGCACAGGCCGACATCGTGTTGGCGGTGTACATGCCTGCGCACGAGCCAGCCCCAGGGCAGGCGGCACGCTCGACGGCGAGCGCGTCAGCGTCGGACATCTCCCCCGCCGCCTGGGCACCCACCGCCTCGAACACGTCCTGGACGGTGATCGAGCGCCCGAGCGCCCAGCCGGGCAGGATCGTCCCGCCGTACAGGAACACGGCCGGGACGTCCAGCCGGGCGCACGCCATCAGCATGCCCGGCAGCGACTTGTCGCAGCCGGCGATGGCGACCAGCGCGTCGAAACGCTCCGCGTTCACCATCAGCTCGACGGAGTCGGCGATCAGCTCGCGGCTGACCAGCGAGGACTTCATGCCCTCGGTGCCCATCGAGATCCCGTCAGACACCGCGATCGTGCCGAACTCCAGTGGCACAGCCCCGGCCTGCCGTACCCCCTCCTTCGCCGCCGCGGCGAGCCCGTTCAGGTGCACGTTGCACGGCGTCACCTCGTTCCAGGAGGAGGCCACGGCCACCTGCGGGCGCTCAAGGTCGGACTCGGACAGCCCGACAGCGCGCAGCATCGCGCGGGCGGCAGCCCGGGACGGGCCGGTAGTGAGCGGGCCAGAACGTGGCCTGGGCAGCTGGCTGGTCATACGTTCTCCGAAACTGGCTCGAGCTGAGACTGGGAGTCCTGAGCTGGCGCTTCCGCGCCCGCGCGCAGCAGGCCGTACGCTACTCCGTCCGCCAGCGCTTCCCACGACGCGGTGACGATGTCGTCGGAAACCCCGACCGTCGTCCACTCGCCGATCTGGTCGGCGGAGGTGAGCATCACCCGGGTGACAGCGCTGGTAGCCGCGCGGCCGTCCAGGATCCGCACCTTGTAGTCGACTAGGTGGATCCCGGACAGGGCGGGATAGAAGCCGCTGAGCGCGCGGCGCAGCGCCTGGTCCAGCGCGTGCACAGGGCCGACACCCTCGCCGACGGCCACGACCCGCTCCCCGCCCTGCTCTTTGGAGCCGAGCCGCAGCCGCACGATCGCCTCGCTGCGGTCCTCCGCTGCTGAGCGCTCGATCATCACCCGGTAGCTCTCGAGGTCGAACCATGACGGGAGCGCCCCGGCGATCTTGCGCACCAGCAGCTCGAACGAGGCGTCGGCAGCCTCATAGGCATAGCCGCGGTGTTCAGCTGCCTTGACCTGGTCGAGCACCTCGGCGGCAAGTTCCGGTGAGAGTTGCAGGCCGAGCTCGGCCGCCTTGGCCAGCACGTTGCTGCGCCCGGCCAGCTCGCTGACCAGGACCCGCTGCTGGTTGCCGACCGCGCTCGGGTCGACGTGGGCGTACGCGTCCGGCCGCCGGGCGATCGCCGAGGCGTGCAGGCCGGCCTTGGTGGCGAACGCCGATGACCCGACATACGGCTGGCGGTCGGGCAGCGGCAGGTTGGCGAACTCGGCGATGGTCCGGGCCGTGGACGCCAGCTCGCCCAGGCGGCCTGGCGGCAGCAGCGCGTGGCCCCGCTTCAGCTCCAGGCCGGCGATGATGGCGAACAGGTCGGCGTTGCCGCACCGCTCGCCGTAGCCGTTGGCCGCGCCCTGCACATGCACAGCGCCACCGGTCACCGCCACCACCGAGTTGGCCACCGCGCACCCGGCGTCGTTGTGGAAGTGCACGCCGATCCTGGGGCAAGCGACGCGCGCTGCGACCTCACCGAGGATCCGGCTCACATCGTCAGGCAGCATGCCGCCGTTGGTGTCGCACAGAGCGAGGGTGTCCGCGCCAGCGGCGACCGCCGCTTCCAGCACGGCCAGCGCGTAGCCGGCATCGGCCTGGTAGCCGTCGAAGAAGTGCTCGGCATCGAAAATGACACGCCGCCCCGCGGCGGCCATGAACTCCACCGAGTCCGCGACCATCGCGAGGTTCTCCTCCCGGGTGGTGCGCAGCGCCTCGGCCACGTGCAGCGTCCACGCCTTGCCGACGAGGGCGACGATCGGCGTACTGGCCGCCAGCAGGGCGGCCAGGCTCGGGTCGTCGTCAACTCCGCGGCGCGGCAGCCGGGTCGCGCCGAACGCTGCCAGCCGTGCGTGCTGCAGGTCCAGCTCGCCTGTCCGGGCGAAGAACTCGGCGTCCTTGGGGTTGGAGCCGGGCCACCCGCCCTCGATCACGTCGACGCCGAGCGCATCCAGCGCCGCTGCCACCCGCAGCTTGTCGGCGACAGTCAGGTCGAGCCCGACCTGCTGCGAGCCGTCCCGCAGCGTGGTGTCGTAGATCTCTACCTTGGGTTCCGGCCCCGTGGTTGAAGGTCCCGTGGGTTCCGGTCCCGTGGTTGAAGGTCCCGTGGTTGAAGGTACTGTCATCGGGCCCCTGCCCTCTCGGTCAGCGCCGCCAGCAGCGCGTCATTCCAGCCCGCCGTCGTCGCTGGTGCGCCAGCGCCGAGCACGGCGGACACGGCGGCGTCGAGCTCGGCTGCGGCTTCGGCCTCGCCGAGGTGGTCGAGCATGAGCGAGGCCGACAGCACTGCGCCGGCCGGGTTCGCCCGCCCGGTGCCCGCGATGTCCGGTGCCGAGCCGTGCACGGGCTCGAACACTGACGGGCCGGTGCGGTCCGGGTTGAGGTTCCCGCTCGGCGCCACCCCGAGGCCGCCGCTCAGCGCCGCGCCCAGGTCGCTGAGGATGTCGCCGAACAGGTTGTCGGTCACGATCACGTCGAACCGGCCGGGGTCGTCGACCAGATACAGGCAGGCCGCGTCGACGTGGGCGTAGTCAAGTGCCACGCCGACCTCGGCCGCCACGTCGACGGCGGTCCGCTGCCACAGGTCACCGGCGTGGGTCAGCACGTTGGTCTTGTGCACCAGGGTCAGCTTCCCCTGCCTCCGGGACGCCAGCGCTGCTGCGTACCTGACGCAGCGCTCCACGCCAGCCCGTGTGTTCAGCGACTCCTCGGTCGCCGTCTCGAACGGCGTGCCGCGGTGTACCGTGCCGCCCGCGCCGGCGTAGAGGCCTTCGGTGTTCTCGCGCACGATCACGAAGTCAAGGTCGCCCGGCCCGTGCTTGCGCGTCACCTCGGTCACCCCCGGGCGCAGCTTGGACGGCCGCAGGTTCACGTACAGGTCGAGCTCGGCCCGCAGCCGCAGCAGCAGCCCGCGCTCAAGCACCCCGGGCGGCACGTCCGGGCTGCCGACAGCGCCGAGCAGGATCGCGTCGGCCTTGCGGAACTCGTCGACGACCGCGTCGGGCAGCACCTCGCCTGTCGACAGGTAGTGCTGAGCACCGAGCGGATAGGTACTCCACTCGACAACGAACCCGTGCTGCGCGGCCGCCGCGTCGACGCACTCCCGCGCGACCGCTGTGACCTCAGGGCCGATCCCGTCCCCGGGCAGGTGGGCGATGGTGTAAGCCCGCGCCGGGCTATTCATACCTCGTCCTCGTGGTCGGTGGGCGCGTCCAGCCAGCTCATCATCTGCCGCAGCGGCCGCCCGGTCTGCTCGATTGCGCTGCTGGCCGCGGCGGCGCGCAGGCGCTCGAAATTGGGCCGCCCGGCGTCGTCCTCGGCGATCCACTCCCGGGCGAAGTCGCCGGACCTGATGTCAGCGAGGATCTTGGCCATGGCCTCGCGGGTCGGTGCCCCGACCACCCGCTCGCCGCGGGTCAGGTCGCCGTACTCAGCGGTGTCGCTGACCGAGTACCGCATCCACTTCATGCCGCCCTCGTACAGCAGGTCGACGATGAGCTTCAGCTCGTGCATGCACTCGAAGTAGGCGACCTCGGGCTGGTAGCCAGCCCCGACGAGGGTCTCGAACCCCGCGTTCACCAGCGCCGTGACTCCCCCGCACAGCACCGCCTGCTCGCCGAACAGGTCGCTCTCGGTCTCCTCCTGGAACGTGGTGACCAGTGCGCCGGCCTTGGTGCCGCCGATCGCGCGGGCGTAGGAGCGGGCCAGGTCCCACGCCTTGCCGGTCGCGTCCTGTGCGACAGCGACGAGCACCGGGGTGCCCTGGCCCGCCTCGAACTGGCGCCGGACCAGGTGCCCGGGCGCCTTGGGCGCGATCATCGCCACGTCGACGTCGGCCGGCGGGGTGATATAGCCGAAGTGGATGTTGAACCCGTGCGCGAACAGCAGGGCATCGCCGGCCCGCAGGTTCGGCTCAATTGCCTCCGCGTACAGCTTCCGCTGCCCGGTGTCGGGTGTGAGCACCATGATCACGTCTGCCCAGGCGCAGGCCTCGCCGGGCTCGGCGACGGTGAGGCCCTCGGCCTTGGCCTTGGGCCGGGACTTCGACCCGGCTGGCAGGCCGACGCGGACCTCGCAGCCGGAGTCGCGCAGGTTCAGCGCGTGCGCGTGACCTTGAGACCCGTAGCCGAGGACGGCGATCTTGCGGGACTGGATGACGCTGAGGTCAGCGTCGGTGTCGTAGTAGACGGTGGCCATGGTTATGGATGTCCTCTCAGGTAAGTACGGGTCAGGTCAGACGGCGACGGCGAGCTCATCGGCGGCCGCGGGTTCCGGCTGCTGCCCTCGGTCAGCGATGATCGTGCCGCTGCCGCGGGCGATCGCGATCCGGCCGGTGCGCACGAGCTCGCACGTGCCGTAGCGCTCCAGGTTCTGCAGCAGTGAGTCGAGCTTGCCCGGGCTGCTCGCGGCCTCCAGGATGATCGTGGTGGGGCTCATGTCCACGACGTTGGCGTTGAACACGGTGGCCACCTCGAGCAGCTCGCCGCGCCGGGCCGGCTCGATCCGGACCTTGATCAGCGCCAGCTCGCGCTCCACCGAGGCGGCGCTGTCGAGCTCGACCACCTTCAGCACCCGGACCAGCTTGTCCAGCTGCTTGGCCACCTGCTCCACTGGTGTCGACGCGCCATCCACGACGATCGTCATCCGGCTGACCCGCTCGTCCTCCGTAGGGCCAACCGCGAGGGATGAGATGTTGAACGCGCGCCGCGAGAACAGCCCGGCTACGTGGGCCAGCACGCCGGGCTTGTTCTCGACCAGGACCGACAGTGTGTGCGTGCTCATCCGGACAGTGCCTCCCTGCGCGTGTGCGGCAGCTCGCCGCCGGTCTCCCTGCGGGTCGCAGCCAGCTGCTCCTCGGCGGTGAACTCGGGACCCAGCGTGATCTCGTCGTTCGGCCTGCCGGCGGCCACCATCGGGAACACGCCCTCACGGTCATGCACCCGGAAGTCCACGACAGCGGGGACGTCCTCCACGGCCAGGGCTTTCTCGAGCACCGCGTCGACGTCGTCGGCGCGGTCGCAGCGCAGGCCCGCGCAGCCGTAGGCCTCGGCCAGCTTCACGAAGTCCGGGATCGCGGTGCCCAGCTCGACCTCGGAGTAGCGCTCGTCGTAGAAGAGCTCCTGCCACTGCCGGACCATGCCGAGGAAGCCGTTGTTGAAGATCATCACCTTGATCGGGATGTGCTCGATAGCGCAGGTGGCTAGCTCCTGGGCGGTCATCTGGAAGCACCCGTCGCCGTCGATCGCGACCACGAGGTCGCCGGGCCTGCCCACCTGCGCGCCCATGGCCGCTGGGACGGCGAAGCCCATCGTGCCCAGGCCGCCGGAGTTGATCCAGGACCGCGGCTTGGTGAACGAGAAGTGCTGCGCGGCGTGCATCTGATGCTGGCCGACGCCGGCCACCACGATCGCCTCGCCCCTGGTGAGCGCGGACAGCCGCTCGACCACGTACTGCGGCTTCAGAGGGCCTTCAGTGTCCTGGGAGTAGCGCAGCGGGAACCGCTGCTTCCAGCCATCGAGGACGGCGAGCCAGTCGGCGGTGTCCGGCGGGCCGTCAGCGTCGATCAGCGCGGCGAGGCTGCCGGCGAGCCCGGCCATGGTGGCCCGGACGTCGCCGGCGATCGCGACGTCGGGCGCCCGGTTCTTGCCGATCTCGGCCGGGTCGATGTCGGCGTGGATCACCTTCGCCTTAGGCGCGAAGTCGGCGAGCCGGCCGGTGACGCGGTCGTCGAAGCGGGCCCCGAGCGCGACCACCAGGTCAGCTTCCTGCAGCGCCGCGACCGCCGTGTAGCAGCCGTGCATGCCGGGCATGCCGAGCGCGAGCGGGTGTGAGTCCGGGAACGCCCCCCGGGCCATCAGCGTGGTGGTGACCGGGGCCTTGGCCAGCTCAGCCAGGGCGAGCAGCTCGGCGTGGGCGTTGGCCTTGATCACGCCGCCGCCGACGTACAGCACCGGACGGCGCGCCCAGCGCAGCAGGTCGGCCGCGTCACGGATCCGCGCCAGGTCGGGCGGTGGCGGTAGCCGGTAGCCGGGCAGGTCCAGCGCTGGCGGCCAGTCCGTCCAGGTCATCAGCGACTGCATCACGTCCTTGGGCACATCCACGAGCACCGGGCCCGGCCGGCCGGTGGAGGCGATGTGGAATGCCTCAGCGATCGCCGCCGGGATCCGCCCGGGGTCGGTGACCAGCTCGTTGTGCTTGGTGACCGGCAGCGTGATCCCGGTGATGTCGGCTTCCTGGAATGCATCGGTGCCGATCATCGGGACAGAGACCTGCCCGGTGATGGCGACGATCGGCACCGAGTCCATGTAGGCGTCGGCCAGCGCGGTGACCAGGTTGGTCGCGCCGGGGCCGCTGGTGACCATGCAGACACCGGTCCGGCCAGTAGCCCAGGCGTATCCCTCGGCCGCGTGCCCGGCTCCCTGCTCATGGCGGACCAGAATGTGCCGGAGCGACGACGACTTCAGTGGGTCATAGGCGGGGAGTATCGCGCCGCCCGGCAGTCCGAAGACCACATCAACGCCCTGCTCCTCGAGACTTCGCACGAGCGCCTGGGCTCCGGTCAGCTGCACTGGTTTGCTCCTTTGGATTTAGCTGGAAGTCCAACAAAAAACCTCCTCGCCTTCGGCGTAGGAGGTGAGCGCGAGCCCGGCGGGCAGGCTCGCGCTACGTGATAAGGAGTACCTGGTCGAAATTGATCTGCACTGCCGTGATCTCCCTTTAATCCTGAACGCTCACTCCTGGCTGGCCAGCCAGGACGGCTCCGCGCCTATGCGGTGCAACACTACAGGTTGCTAACCGTAACACTACCGGCACTGGTACGTGCAACTGCGTCTCCCTACTAAACTCTCGCCATATTTTTATGCACTATGTGCTGTGACCCGCTTCGCGCGCGCCGGGCGGCGGTGGCCTAGCCGTTCTCGCTTGCCATGGCTGGCAGCCATGGCAAGCGGGTGGACTCGTACGCTGCGATCTGGGGCTCCTGCCGGAGCGTCAGGCCGATGTCGTCCAGCCCCTCCATCAGCCGCCAGCGCGAGTAGTCCGCCAGCTCGAAGGGCTCAGCCAGCCCGGCTGAGGGGATCTCGACGGTGCGGGCGCCAAGATCCACGACGACCTCGGCATCCGGGTCGGCCGCGAGAGCGGCGAACAAGCGCCCGGTGGACTCCTCGCTCGCCACGGCCGGGACCAGCCCGGCGGCGACCGAGTTGTTGCGGAAGATGTCACCGAAGCTCGGCGCCACGACCGCCTGGAAGCCAAAGCCCTGCAGTGCCCACACCGCGTGCTCACGCGACGAGCCGCAGCCGAAGTTCGCGCCCGCGACGAGCACCTTGGCCCCGGATGCCCCCGGGCGGTTGAGCACGAAACCGGGATCCTTGCGCCAGGCTGAGAACAGCCCCGCACCAAACCCGGTGCGCTCGACCCGCTTGAGCCAGGCCGCGGGGATGATCTGGTCGGTGTCGACGTCGCGGCGGTCGAGCGCGACCGCGCGGCCGGCTATGCGCTTGATACCGGGCATTACAGATCTCCTGGAAGGGTGAAGTGTCCAGCGACGGCAGTGGCCGCCGCGACGGCGGGTGACACCAGATGGGTGCGGCCGCCGGGGCCCTGGCGCCCCTCGAAATTGCGGTTGCTTGTCGACGCCGAGCGCTGCCCGGGTTCCAGGATGTCGCCGTTCATGCCCAGGCACATCGAGCAGCCAGCCGAGCGCCACTCGAAGCCAGCGTCGGTGAAGGCTTTGTCCAGGCCCTCGGCCTCGGCGTCGGCCTTGACCCGGGCTGAGCCGGGCACCACGAGCGCACGCACACCGGGGCTGACCTTGCGGCCGCGGACGACCGCGGCCGCGTCCCGCAGGTCCTGCAGACGGCCGTTGGTGCACGAGCCGATGAACACAGTGTCCACTGTGATGTCGCGGACCGCGGTTCCCGGGGTGAGGCCCATGTAGGCCAGGGCCCGCTCGGCCGCCTGCCGCTGCGGCGGAGTGGGCATCGAGCCCGGGTCCGGGACCACGTCATCGATCGTGACCGACTGCGCCGGGTTCGTCCCCCAGGTGATCGCGGGCCGCAGTGCCCAGGCGTCGATCCGGATCTCGCGGTCGAACTCCGCGCCGTCGGCCGTGGCCAGGCTGCGCCAGTCGTCGAGCGCCTGCTCCCACAGCTTGCCGCGCGGGCTGTGCGGGCGGCCCTCCAGGAACGCGAACGTTGTATCGTCCGGGGCGATCATCCCGGCCCGGGCCCCGCCCTCGATGGACATGTTGCAGACGGTCATCCGGCCTTCCATCGACAGCGCCCGCACCGCAGCGCCGCGGTACTCGATGACCGAGCCGACGCCACCGCCGGTGCCCAGGGCCCGGATGATGCCGAGCACCAGGTCCTTGGCTGTGAGCTCGGGCCCGAGCTCACCGTCGACAGTGACCGCCATCGCCGCAGGCTTGGCCTGCCGCAGCGTCTGCGTTGCCAGGACGTGCTCGACCTCGCTGGTGCCGATACCGAACGCCAGCGTCCCCAGTGCCCCGTGTGTCGAGGTGTGGCTGTCACCGCAGACGATCGTCATGCCGGGCTGGGTCAGGCCGAGCTGCGGGCCGATGACGTGCACGATGCCCTGGTTGATGCTGCCGAGGCCGTGCAGGGTGATGGCGTGCTCGCCGCAGTTGCGCCGCAGCCGGGCGATCTGCTCTGCGGCCAGCGGGTCTGCGATCGGCTTGTCCAGGCCGGTGGTCGGCACGTCGTGGTCCATGGTGGCGAGCGTCAGATCGGGCCTGCGCACCTTGCGGCCTGCCAGCTCAAGGCCCTCGAACGCCTGCGGCGAGGTGACCTCGTGCACCAGGTGCAGGTCGATGTACAGGAGCGGCGGCTCACCAGCCGGGCTGGCCACCAGATGGCGGTCCCAGATCTTGTCGAAGAGGCGTCCGGTCACGTTGCTTCCTCTCTGCGGCACCTGGCAGTGTCTCAATATGAGCAATGTCTCAAATAGTGAGATAGCATGCTCAGGTAATGGACACTCTAGGACGGCCTGCCGCCGGCCGCAACCGGGACGGCGCAAGGCCGGCAGATAGCGGAGTAGGTGTGCTTGACCGCTCCATGGCTCTGCTGGACCTGCTCGGCGACGGCCCGCGGCCGCTGCGCTCGCTCACCGAGGCCAGCGGGCTGCCGCGGCCCACAGCGCACCGGCTGCTGCTCGCCCTTGAGGTGCACGGCCTGGTCGAGCGGGACGGCGCCGGAGCCTTCCGGCTCGGGCCGCACCTGACCGAGCTGGCCGTCCGGGCTGGCCACGGGCTCGGGCTCGCCGCCCTGGCCGCGGGTGTTCTGGCCCGGCTGCACGAGCAGACGGGCGAGAGCGTCCAGGTGTACCTGCGCTCTGGTGACAGGCGGCTGTGCGTCGCGGCCCGCGATGCGGGCGCGGGCCTGCGGGACAGCGTGCCCGTCGGCGCGCTGCTCCCGCTCGACGCCGGCTCCGGTGGCAAAGTTCTGCTGGCATGGTCGGACGATGCCGGGCGGTTCCCGGCCGTGCCACCGGCCGAGCTCGCCGCTGTGCGGCAGCGGGGCTGGGCCGACAGCGTGGCCGAGCGCGAGCCCGGCGTGGCCAGCGTCAGCGCCCCGGTGCTGCGCGACGGCTCGCTGCTCGGCGCCGTGTGCGTGTCCGGCCCTGCCAGCCGGCTGGGCAGCTCGCCGGGCCGGCGCCTGGCCCCGCTTGTGGTCGCCGCCGCCGCCGAGCTCGCTGGGCTGGCTGTCATCTAGGGCTGGCCGGCATCCCGTCCAGCGGGACTGCCCCATCGCCGCCATTGTCACGGCGGTCGAGCGCGACCTGCACCGCCTGGATTGCCAGCTGCTGATCCTCCGCGCTGTCGGCGGCAGCCTTGAGGGAATGAGTCTTCGGCACTGCGTTCTCCTGACCTAGCGCGAGGTGGGAGCCGTTATCGGCTCACGGCCAGCACCTCACTCCGTAGCGGGTTGCTGGCCTGCTGATCAGGTCCCGCTACGGCTGCTAAGAATGAGTACGAAGCGCCGCACGACGAGAGCCATCGTAGCGGAGGCTCGCAGCGTCCGTCGCATGCCCCGCCGCCGCTGACAGCGGAGGACTGTCTGCAGCAGCGCCTTGACAGATCGGGCCAAAACAGTAGACGGTCGTTTCTGCTGTCTTTTAACAGCCATTTACGGCTCAACGGTATGGCACCAGCGGCGGCCCCTGGATCGTCCACCTCAACCCGGTGACCGGCAGCGGAGCCGTGATCGGCAACATCGGCGGCTACGAGCAGGGCGGCGATGAGCCGTGGGAGTCGTTCAGCGACTATTACAGCTCGTCGATCCTGGCGCTTTTCGCTCAGCAGCAGGCCTGAGGAACCGCTACGCCGCGGGCCAGACCGGGTAGTCGAGGTAGCCGCGCACGCCTGGCGAATAGTGGGTCGCCGGGTCACTGGCAGCTAGCTCATGACCCAGGGCGAACCGGCTGACCAGGTCGGGGTTGGCGATGAAGAGCCGGGAGAAGGACACGGCGTCGGCGATCCCGGCGCCGATGATCGCGTTGCCGCTCTCCCGGCCAAAGCCGTGGTTGGCGATCAGCGTCCGGCCGAAGATCTTCCGGTAGCGGGCGAACTCGTCAAGGACCGGCTCGCTGCCGCCGCTCACCGCGCGGCCGCGCAGGTGGAGGAAGGCCACCGGGCGCTCGGCGAGTTCGGCCACGAGACCGTCGTAGGCGGCGAGCGTCCGCTCGTCGGCCGCGTAGGGGTACTCGCCGTGCACTGGAGGGCCCCCGGACCGGTCACTGATCGTCCAGTACGGCGACAGCCGTACACCCACGCGCTGCCCGTCCCAGGCCGAGGCCACCGCGTCAACGACCTCGAGCAGCAGCCGGCCGCGGTGCCTGCCGTAGCCGTCGCCGCGGTGATTCAGCCTGGGGTTGAGGAACTGAGCGATCAGGTACGTGCCGTTGGCGGCGATCTCAACGGCATCGAACCCGGCCCGTCGCGCCCCCGCGGCAGCGGCCGCGTAGTCGGCCACTGCCGCCTCGATGTCTGCGGCCGTCATCTCTCTCGGCGTCAGCGTCTGGGTGCGGCCGCCCGGCGTGCGGCAGATCTCGCCTGGGTTGACCGCCGAGGGCCCGGCAGGCAGCTCGCCGCCCCGCAGGTCCGGATGGGAGTTGGCTCCCGCGTGCCACAGCTGGGCCGCGATGCGGCCGCCGAGCGCGTGCACCACGCTGGTGACCTGTCTCCACGCGGCAACCTGGGCGCCGGAGTAGATGCCGGGGACGCATCTGAAACCAATGGCGTGCTCGCTCACCCAGACGCCCTCGGCGATGATCATGCCGGCGCTGGCGCGCTGGGCGTAATAGGCGGCATGCAGGCCCGTCGGTACCAGGGCCTCGTTGGCTGCCCGGGCGCGGGTCGTCGGCGCCATCACGACCCGGTTGGGCAGGCGGAGGTCATCGAGGCACCACGGCCGCAGCAGCGGCTGCTCGGTACCCTCGTCGTGTCCGGTCACTGACCTGTCTCCCTCGTGTCGGTTGCTCGTGCCAGAGAACAGACGGGCCGGGACGGCGGAAGGTGACCAGTGGGCGCACATGATGAGTCAGCTGCTGCGGCAGAGCTGGCGGAGCTGGCCGGGCGGTTTGAGGTGCACCGCGGGCAGCTGCGTGCGGTGGCCTACCGGATGCTCGGCTCGCCGAGCGAGGCAGACGACGCCGTCCAGGAGGCCTGGATCCGGCTGAGCCGTGCTCAGTGGGCCAGCATCGGCAACCTGGAATCCTGGCTGCGTACCGTGGTGTCGCGGCTGTGCCTGGACATGCTGCGGACCCGCACGGCGCTGCGCGAGGAGCCTCTGGAGTGGCATGAGCCGGCCGGGGCCGCACAAGGCGACCCCGAGCACGAGGCCGAGCTGATCGATTCGGTGGGCCGGGCGATGCTGGTGGTGCTGGATAGGCTGGCCCCAGCCGAGCGGGTCGCGTTCGTGCTGCATGACCTGTTCGCCGTGCCCTTCGATCAGATCGCCCCGATAGTGGGCCGCAACGCGGTGGCGGCGAAGAAGCTCGCCAGCCGGGCCCGGCGCCGGGTCCGCGGGGCAGCGGTACCTGGCGCGGAGCTGGCCCGGCACCGGCACGTGGTGGAGGCGTTCCTGGCGGCGGCCCGCAGCGGTGACCTCGGCGCTCTGCTCGCCGTGCTGGCGCCTGATGTCGTCCGCCACGCTGACCCTGCGGTGCTTCAGCCCGGCAGCGAGACCGTCGTCCGTGGCGCGGATGCCGTGGCGCGCCAGACGCTGGTCCTCGGCCCGCGTGCGAGGTATGCGGAACCCGCGCTGGTGAACGGGGCGGTAGGCGCCGTTGTCGCGCCACACGGTCGGCTGCTGATCGTCCTCGCCGTCACGGTCCGCGGCGACCACATCACGAGGTACGAGGTGATCGCCGACCCGGTGCGCCTGCGCCGCGTTGACCTCGTGGTCCTGGACGCCGACGCGGGCTAGCTCCCAGCAGCGCTCAGCCGGCGCAGGAGCTCACCGCTTGCCTCCCAGCGCTCGAGGCGGGCGAGGTCCTCGGTGGCGGTAAAGCCCATCGGGGTGAGCGGGATGCCCAGCGAGTCGGCCTTGTACCCGGCGATCGTCATCGCGCACCCGATCAGCGGCCCGGCGTCGATGGCCCGGGTGACGCGCAGCTTGGCGTAGTGCGCGGTGGTCCCGTCGACCGCGATAAGCCCGGCCTTGCCGTCACGCTCAAGGTTCGCCCGGGTGCCGGGGCTGGCGACTACCGCGAGGACCTCCGCGCCGTCCATGCTCACGTCGACCTCGGCCCGGGACAGAAGCGCGACGTGCGGGAAGCCAGCCTCATCGACCGTGAGGAAACTGAACGCCTGCTCCCGGTTCCCCGGAACCGGGTGGCCGGTCAGCAGCCGGGTCAGGGCGTCCGGAACCCGGGTCACCGGCTGCCGCCCGTCATGGGCCAAGACTACGGTCAGCTGTCCGTCGCATGCCCCGCCGCCGCTGACAGCGGAGGACTGTCTGCAGCAGCGCCTTGACAGATCGGGCCGAAACAGTAGACGGTCGTTTCTGCTGTCTTTTGACAGCCATTTACGGCTCAACGGTATGGAGCACGCCCATGCGGACACGCCTGCGACGGCGGCTGTGCACGGTGGCAATGGGAGCCACGCTCACCCTCGCCGCGGCCCTGTTAACGGCTGGCGCGGCCAGCGCCGCGACGAGCACGTCGCATGGCACGCCGGCCACCCAGGCTGTCACCCGGACAATCCCGGCGGCCGCGCAGTCTGCGGCACGCTCGTTCTGGACGGCAGCCCGGATGCAGAGCGCGACGCCGGTGGGCTCGGGCCCGGAGAAAGGTACTGCGAAGGGTGTCAGCGCCAGCACTCCGCAGCCGCCGCCTGGCATTCCCAACCCGACGTACTTCAACGGCGTGCCCACGGTCGGCGCGCTGTTCTTCACGACAGGGTCACAGGCGCGCTTCTGCACAGCGAGTGTCGTCAACAGCCTCACGTTCAACCTCGTGCTCACCGCAGCGCACTGCGTGTACGGCAGCGCTCCGGCGGCCAACATCGCGTATGTGCCGGAATGGCATCAGGGCGTGAGCCCGTACGGGTCGTGGCCGGTGCAGAGCGTCACGGTCGCGTCCGGCTGGCAGAAGTCGCAAGACCCGAACCTGGACTTCGCCTTCCTGAAGGTCGCGCCGCCAGCTGGCACCCAGCGGCCGGTCCAGCTCGTCACCGGCGGCCTCTGGCTCGGCGTCAGCACCGGCTACGCCCACCCCATCTACGTCATCGGCTACAACGACACCGACAGCCAGCCGATCGGATGCGCCACCAGCAGCTTCGAGTTCGAGGCCACCCAGATGGAGTTCTACTGCAACTCGTTCTGGGACGGCACCAGCGGCGGCCCCTGGATCCTGCACTTCAACCCGGTCACCGGCAGCGGGATCGTGGTCGGCGACATCGGCGGTTACGAGCAGGGCGGCGACTACCCGTGGGCGTCCTACACCGCCTACTACAGCTGGCCGATCCTGCGGCTCTACGCCCAGGCGCAGCTGCAGCAGGCCTGAGGAACGCTGCGCCGCGGCCAGACACAAACTGTGTCGCCGGGAAGATCAACACGAGGACAACCCAGACAGAACGGCATCGCCGGCCCGAGACGGCACGGCTGCTAAAATGACGCTGTAAGCCCCTGACAAGCCTTTATGCGGGTGTCAGGGCTGCACAGCTTCACACGCCGACGCTGCGCGGCCTGGGACAGACCCGGGCAGCAACCCATGATCGATCGGGCTAGGAGCTTCAGGGATGGATCAGAACGAGCTGCGTCGGGTGGTGGCGGCTGGCCTGAAATCCGCCGGTCAGGCGGACCTGGCGGAACTGGCCGCCAGCCCAGTGTCGACAATGCTCGGGCCTGCGTGCGAACTGCCAGGCGGAGCGGTCGCCATCCTGTTTGAAGCGTTCCCGCATCCGAATGCGAGCTTCTACGCCGGCCTGGCGGCCGGGCGGGTCTACTACCTCACCGGCAGACCTGACGCATTCGGGGACATGATGCGGGCCAGCGGGCTGCACGTCGCTGAGGAGCGAACGGCGGCGGAGATCGCGCGCGGATACGTAGAGACCACGCGGACCATGGATACCTTCACCAGAGTCCTCGACAGCGTGGACGACATCGGCTGGGACACCAGGCCAGGGGATGGACCAACCCCAGCGTTGGTCGCCAGTCTCCGCGAATCTGTGCGGCCGCCGACCGTCACCGCCGTCGGACCGGGACGCTACGAAGTCAGCCTGTTCGTGCTCCATGGCACTGCTGCCGAACGCCGGGTGCTTAACGTCAGCACCGATGGCGCCGTGACCGAGCGTACTGAGCAGGTCGTTTCCGATCTCCCAGTCCCGTTCAGCTTTTAAATGCAATGGGCGAACGCCTCACGCCGTTCCGGTAACCGGCACAGCTGAGGACCGTTAGGCCTCCGAAGGTTTCGGCGCGTGACCTTTGTGATACTCGTCCCATTCACGCTGGAATTGCTCTACGTAGGGCTTTCCCGAAGTAGTTAGCTTGCCGGAACGGAGCGCTTCGTACAGGACTTTGCGCGCGGCAGCGTCACCTGCTGCCGCGGACTCACCAGGCGTGAGCGTCCTGCCCTGCAGCGCTGCGGCAGTCTCAGCCTTCCGTGCGGCGCCGCCCATTGCCCTGCCGAACTCCTTGAACACATCGCCTTTCAGGGCGCCACTGTTCGACCGAAGGTTGCGGAGGTCGAGGAAGGCCGTCCACCATCTCGCGATGGAATCTGTTTCCGCGCGCAGTCCCGCTTCGACGTACGCGTCCCGGTTTTGGCTGGCAACGTCAGCCGTCAGTCCTTCGCGGTCCCACCTGATACGAGCAACCTCGTGGACAAGCCTTGGCCCGGGTGCGCCATCCTTAATGTCGATGTTAAGGGTATTTGATGTCGCATCATAAGAAGAGCCCCCGCCCTCGGAGTAGGTCACCGCGACGTTATACCGCTCAAGAGTAGCCCATGCCTCCTGGCCCTCAGGGCCTACCTTGGCCAGGGCGCCACGAGTGAGCGAACTGGTGGGCTGGCCATCCCGGGCCTCATCCAGCAATGACTGCCCAGCATTCGGCGCGGCAGCGGCGTGATGTCTGTCCCACATCTTCTCGTAATAGTCAACGTATACTTCGCCCGTGTTGGATGTTATGGACTTAGCGTAGAATTCGTACATTCCCGTCCGCGCTGCTGCGTCCCCCGCTTTTGCCAGATCGCCAGCCTGAAGTGTCGTGCCTTCCCGGGCAGCGTCGGCCTCAGCCTTCCGCACACCCTCCTCGTATGCCCGGTCAAATTCCTTCTCTTTGCGCTCCGGTGGCAGGTCCAGCTCGGGATGGGCAGCCCGGTAAGCCTTCACTCCGCGCACCCCGTTGAAACCCGCCTCCCCTTCTTCTTCAAGAGCACCTCGGACGAATTGGTCCTTAGGGCCGTCGATATCTGCGTGCCGTCCCGAGTGGAAGTAGTCGTTATGTGTGGCTTCATGAGTGAGAGTGCCGATCGGATGACTGTTGTCGAGGCCGATGTGGATCCTATTGCTAGAGCCTTGGTGATATGTGCTGTCGCCGTCAGAATATTCGACGTTGGTCTTATTCCTGTCCAGCGTTTCCTGGGCCACCCGGCCCACGTCTCCACCATCTGCCAGGATATGGCGGGTGGCTTCGGAAGTGTCCCGGCCTTCGTCAACCGCACTACGCAGATCACGGATATTTGGATCCCGCACTTTAGTCTGGTATTGATCCCACTTTTGCTCGTAGATGTCACGGAATTTCGTGCCCGAGGTTATGGTTTTTGCCTGACCAGACACAAACCATTCTTGCAGGGCCTTGCGGCCGCCTTCCTCGCCTGCTTTCGCCAGCTCGCCTGGACCGAGTGTCCTGCCCTGTAGCCTGGCAGCTGCTTCAGCCTGGTGCACTGCATCGCCGTACCCCGTAGTGAACACGCGACCGCGTTCGTAGTCCGGCGGGCCCAGATGCGGGTTGACGCTTCGCACATGCTGATACGCGACCTCCGCTTCGCCGGCGGCCTCTGCCTCACCGAGCAGCTGGCTGTGAACATATGTCTCCCGGTCGGGATTCGAGAGACGAACGCCTAGTTTCTCCTGCTCCCACCTGGCCTTCGTTGCGGCCCAGACAAGAGAGGCTGCAGGATGTCTTCCGTCGTCAGGATCGATCCGCACAGATTGCCCGGGAGTGTAGGACGTGCCGCTGCCAGGCGCATACTCGATCTTGATCTTGTATTTCTCCAGTGCCTCTTGTGCCCGCAGGCCCTCGGGGCCGGCGTCCATCAGGACGGCGCGTGTGTGCTGCTCGTCCCACAGGCGCCCGTAATAATCGCGGAACGACTCCCCGGTGGGGGCCGGCGCGTCGCCAGAGTCGTACCACGCAGCCAGGGCCTGGCGGCCGGCTGCCTCGCCTGCCGCGGTGCGCTCGGCCAGGGTGAGCTCCTGGCCGCTGAGTTTCGCCGCGGCCTCAGCCTGCCGCACTCCACCCTCGTATCCCTCTGGCGCGGCGGGCTGGCCGGTGTCCTGGGACCGGGCAGAATCCTCGCTCCCTGAGGTGAAGACGCGGGCTCGCTCGGTCTCCGGCAGACCCAGCCCTGGATGACTGCTGCGCAGGTCCTGGTACGCAACCTCGGCGTCGCCGGCGGCTGTTGCCTCCTTCAGCAGGTTGCTCCGTACATACTCAGCGCGGTCCCAGCTGCTGACTGGGACGTCGAGTCCGTCATGGTCATACCTGACGTAAGCGGCCTGATACACAACCGACGACACGAAATGCTCAGATTGCACGGAAAGGTCAACATGAATGACGTTTGCCGCGGGGTCGTAGTATGTGCCGCCGCCGTCAGAGAACTCCAGCCTCACCCCGTACGTGTCTATGACCTTCACCGCAGCCCGGCCTGCCTCGCCGGCCCCGGCCACAGTGAACCGGGCTATCGCGGGCACGTCTTGGCCGTCGCGATACGCCGCCAGCAGCCCGCGCCCATCCATTTGTTCAGCCGGGCCGGTGTCGGCGCCAGCATGCGACCGCGCGGCGTCGCCGGAGTTTACTGCCTGCGCCCGGCCAGGGTCTTCGTGCCGTGCCGGCATGTCTGCGCCTCGCGCCGTGTCGGAAGACGCCGCATTGCCAGAGGGCGAGGCGTGCTCGCCCCCGCGGGCGGAATCGGTGCCATCAGCCTCGGAATGCGAATCTGCCATGGATTCATGGCCAGAGGCGACGGCCTGATGTGGTCGGCTGACGGCGTCATCTGGCTGGATGGGGTCACCCTGTGCTGCCCGATAACCGTCCGCGGGATGATCGCCGCTGCCGGTCTGAGTTTCCAGGCCGGACCAGGTGGTGTCGGCCGGGCTGGGTACACGCCGGTTGATGAATTCGTCGACAGCGTTCGTTGCTCCGGCGCCGGCTGGCTGGCCCGGATCGCCCTGTGCGTGGTCAGCTGATCCCCCGCGCGGTGCATACTCGTCCGCCCGTACGGCTGAGGCGAGCTCGGCCGACTGCGGGGCGGTGCGCAAGGCAGCCGCCTGACTGCCGTCAGCCGCTGAAACCAGGTCCTGGCCCGCCGGGGCTGGCTGGCCGTTTGGTGCCACGACGTCGGAGATGGCGTGCGGTGAGGTGAATGCCAGGCTGTCGCCGGCATGCCCGTCGAACGCCGGCGAGTCGCCCGGAACGCCGATGGTAGCTGTGTCGGCGACGGTCTGGCCGTGGTCTGCAGGCAGCCCCGCGTCTGGTGTGCGGATGCTGGTGATCGAGGCGTTGCCCGCGCGGGCGTCGGGAAGAGAGGCCAGGTGTACGGGGGCGGCTGCGTCGGTGGTCGCCGCTGGTGTGATTGCATCCCCGGGCGCGCGGCCGGTCGGGTCGGCGGGATCGGTGCCAGGGGCTGCGGCGTGCTTACCGGGGGTCAGCCGACTGATGCCCTCGCCCATGACGGCCATGCCGACGGCGAAGGCCCCGGCTTGTGTCCAGTTGACGCTGCCGTCGTCGAAGGCTGCCTGGGAGGCGACGTTGCCGGCGAAGCCGGTGGCCGAGTTCAAGCCCACCCGGGTACCAAAACCCGCGAGCTTAGTGATGGCAGCAGGGTCATCGACCTTACCGTCCATGATCGCGAACAGAGCGCTGCCCGCCGCTGAACGGCCCCCCGCGAACCGGGCTCCGCCGCTCAGGCCGCCCATGACCGCCCCGGCGACCGCGCCCTCGCCGGCGGCCTTGCCGAACTCAGCCCAGTTCCACCCGTGCTGCGCGCCGGTGATGATACGGGAAACCTGGCCGACCGCGTCCATCCCGGCGCCGTACCACAGACCCTCGAGCACTCCCTTAGCCAGCAGCTGCAAAAACATCCGCAGCGTCCAGCCCTCAGCCTCAGCGAGCGCGAAAAAATCGGCCTCAGACGTCCCCAGCGTCCACACCGCCAGCGCCTGCGCGGCGAAGAAACTGGCCACCAGGAACACCATCGAAGCGCCCAGCTGAATCCACGCGGCCCGCTTCTGCGCGACCAGGTTCTCCACCGACCCAGCCAGCCCCCGGCACGCCTGCTGAAGCTGCTCCAGCGCCTGGATCACCACACCAGAGAACGCAGCGAAATTCTGCTCTCCCTGCCCCTTGTTGCTGCCCGTCACCTGCGCCGAGGCAGAGCTGACATCCTGGATCACCGGCCCCATCGCCGCGGCCATCCCCCTCAGCGCCCCGCTGACCTGCTCCAGCCCGCCAATGCTGCCATCCGGCCACTCACACCCCAGCACCAGCGACGCCACCAGATTCATCATCCAGTCCAGACCGCCCGGCGGCGGGTCGTCCGCCACCATCCCCCCGGTATAAGGCGGCAGCCGGTAAGTACCCCCTCCCGCCGGCACCTCAGCCCGGCCAGACACCCTGCCCCCAGCAATAGCGGTATTAGCCTGCTCAGCGTCCACATACACAGCCCGCGCCGCCGACAGCGCATCACCGCTGCCCGCCAGCACATTCACCATGTCACCGATCAGCGGCAGCACCTGATCCCGCGACATGCCAAACCCCGGCCTGCCCTCACCCCCATTAAAAAACGCCTGCCCCAGACCATCATGACCCCACGCCGCCCCCGCAGCACTCAGCTCCCCGCACAGCTGATCAGCAGCCATTCCCAGCGCCCGCGACGCGCCGTCAAACCCCCGCCCGGCAACCCTCCACGTATCAAAAACCGCAACAAGATTCGCAGCTACCACGGGCGACCGCCCAGCAAGTTCACGCTGACCAGGCACAGCGTCGACCCATCACAAACCAGCCAACTCCCAGGCATCGGCAAACACTAACAGCACGTGTCGCCTTTGTGGAGATTATCCAAAGTTATGGACGTTCCGCGGTGAACATCGGTGGTGGTTGCCCGCCGACTCCGGAAGCACGCGGATGCCTTTTCCCCTTGCAGCTCCTGCGGGCAGCCGCCTTCGTGGCCGGGCACGTTCGTCCGCTGAAGGGCTGCTGCGGCTGGTCTATGCTCACGGTGCGCGCTCAACAGCCGGGCAAGAGCGTCTGGAAACCGGGTCACCTGCTGTCGCCCGTCATGGGCCGAGACTACGGTCAGACCATGCGGCGGATCAGGGCTGTGCTGCTGGACATCGACGGCACGCTGACGGTGTCCTGGCGGCCCGTGCCGGGTGCTGTCGGGGCGCTGGCGCAGCTGCGTCAGGCCGGGCTGGCAGTGGCACTGGTCACCAACACCACGTCGCGGACCCGGGCGCAGATGGCCGCGGCCCTGTCCGAGGCGGGCCTGGCCGTCGCCCCCGGGGAAATCTTCACAGCGCCCGCCATCACAGCCGCCTACCTGGCCGGGAACTACCCGGATGCCCGCTGTTACCTGCTGAACAGCGGCGATATCACCGAGGACCTGGCCGGAGTGACGATCGTCACCGGCCACGAGGCAGAGGCAGCCCAGCCGGACGTGGTCATCCTCGGCGGAGCCGGACCCGAGTTCAGCTACCAGGCGCTGAACCGCGTCTTCGGGTACCTGCTCGAGCGGCGCGCGGCTCGTCGCCATGAGCCGCACCATGTACTGGCGTACCGAGACTGGCCTCCAGCTCGACACGGGCTCGTTCCTGGCCGGCCTGGAGCAGGCGGCCGGCGTGCAGGCGGAGGTGACTGGCAAGCCTGCTCCGGCGTTCTTCGCTACCGCGCTGGCTGCCGTCGGCGCCGAGCCGTCCGAGGTCGTCATGGTCGGTGATGACATCGAAGCGGATGTCCTGGGCGGACAGCGCCATGGCCTGACCGGTGTCCTGGTCCGAACGGGCAAGTACCGGCCGGAGAGCCAGCGCACCGCGTCCGGCAGGCCAGACCACGTCATTGACTCAGTCGCCGACCTGCCTGCTCTCCTAGGCTGAGACTGACGCTGGGCTGGTCCGGGGGGACGACCCCCCGGACCCCCCGTGAGGGTGGGAGGCAGTCAGGTGCAGGGAGCGCACCCGCAGCCAGTGCTGTACGTCATCGCCTGCGGTGCTCGCCCGGCAGGCCAGCTTCCGGAGTTCGTGACGTTCGCACAGGCCGAAGGCTGGGATGTGTGCGTGATCGTCACGCCGGACGGGGCCAAGTTCCTCGACGGCCAGTCCATTGGCGGCCTGACCGGGCACCCGGTCCGCGTTCATTACAAAAACCCGGACGAGCCGGACGTGCTGCCGCCGCCCGACGTCATCGCTGTGGCCCCGGCGACGTTCAACATGGTCAACAAGCTGGCTGCGGGCATCAGCGACACCCTCGCGGCCGGGCTGGTCAACGAGGCCATCGGCCTCGGCCTGCCGGTCGTCCTCGTTCCCTGGGCCAGCGCGCTGGCCCGTCACCCGGCGTTCCAGCGCAGCGTCGGCCTGCTCCGCGACTGGGGTGTCACGGTCATCCTCGACACTGACAATCTGCCTCCGTCGGCCAGTCAGGAGGCGGTGTTTCCATGGGCGCAGCTGCGCGCCGCCGTGGTGGCAGCGAGGGAGGATGCCAGTGATCTGCCCGGTTCCTGACGGGCTGGCGGGTATGACTCCCGCCTGGTCCGATGAGTTCGACGGTCCGGCTGGCTCGCCACCAGACCCCGGGACCTGGACGGCAGAGACCGGCGGGAGCGGCTGGGGAAACCAGGAGCTCGAGTACTACACCCCGGACGAGAACGCTGAGCTCGACGGGGCCGGCCACCTGGTCATCACGGTCCGCAGGACAGGCCGGCGGGACCGCGACCGGCGTTACGGTGGCCGCGGGTATACCTCGGCCCGGCTGATCACCTCCGGCCGCGTGGCGGTGCGCTATGGACTGGTGCAGGCGCGGATGAAGCTGCCCGGGGGCCGGGGCATGTGGCCTGCCCTCTGGATGCTCGGCCAGGACATCGAAGAGGCCGGGTGGCCACGGTGCGGCGAGATCGACGTGATGGAGAACTTCGGCCGGGATCCGGCCGACGTGCAAGGCGCCGTGCACGGGCTGGGTTACTCAGGTGCTCACGCGGTCACCGGGTCCCACCGGGCCGGGTTCAGCCTGGCCGAGGGGTTCCACACCTACTCGGTCGCCTGGGAGCCGGACAGGATCCGCTGGTTCCTCGACGACCGGCACTATGCCACCGTCACCCCGCGCGACCTTCGCGGCCACCAGTGGGTGTTCGACCACGAGTTCTTCCTGCTGGTGAACGTGGCCGTCGGCGGCGTTGCGTCGGTACCCCCGGACCGCTCGGTGACGTTCCCGCAGCGGCTGCTGGTCGACTACGTCAGGGTGTATGAGCTGCAGCCGTGACCAGCGGGCCGGAACTCAGATGCCGAGGCCGCCGACGACGGTCAGGTCCTGGCTGGTGAACTCGCCAGCGAGCATCGGCATGGCCTGGTCGATCGCCTCCCTGGCCTCGGCTGTCTGCAGAGACGCGTCATGCTCCTGCCGGGACTGCCAGACCTCGGTGACCCAGATCACGTCATCGTCGGAGTCGGACAGGCTCACGACGTAGAGCTGGCATCCCAGCTCACGAAGCCCGGCCGCTGCGCTCACCAGGATCGCCGCGACATCGTCCCGGTGACCGGGCTTGACCTTCATTGAGCCGATGTAGCCGTAGGGCATGACGCGGGCTCCTTCCCTGCTGTGTGCTGCGACATAGCCTGCCCGATTCCCGGCCCGGCCCGCCATTTGACACCATGACACTGTCATATAACACTGTCAGCATGGAATCCGGGCCGCGGTACACCCTCGCCGGGCTCGCGGATGCGAGCGCGGCGGCGCTGGACGCGCTCGGCGTCGAGGCACGCAACGGGCAGGTCAGGGACCGGCCCGATATCCGGACCATCCGCTACTACGGCACTCTCGGCCTTGTGGACCGGCCCGCGGAGATGTCCGGCCGCACCGCCCTGTACAGCGGCCGCCATCTGCTGCAGGTGCTCGCGGTCAAGGCACTGCAGGCCCGCGGGGCGAGCCTGGCCGATGTCCAGCGCACCCTTGTCGGCGCCTCGGACCCGGAGCTGCGCAGCGCCGTCGGGCCGGGGCTGCCGGCAGCCCTGGCCGCCGCAGCCGAAGCTCCCGCGACCGAACCCCGCGCCGCCCAGCAGCGCCCGCCAGACGGTGCTTTCTGGCGGGCACCGCCGGCAGTGCCTCAGTCCCCGGCCGCCACCACCACGGGGGCCGAGCTGCAGCCCCGGCAGGTGACCGCTATCGCGCTCGCCCCTGGCGCAACCGTGCTGATCGACAGCGACAACATCCACACCGTCGACGTCGCCGCCCTGCAGGCGCCGCCGGCCCGCTCCTCACCTATCTGACCGGTGCCGGGCTGCTGCCCGCGCCGCCAACCCGCCCAGGAGCTGACACATGACGACGACCGATGCGCCGCTTGCCAACCCCGGCGTGGCCGGCTGCCTGTGCGACGCGGCCGGGCAGCTGCCGCTGGTGGCGGTCGAGATCGAGGCCGCGGCCAGCGGCATGGTCGCGACCACGATCGTGCGGCAGACGTTCCGCAACACAAGGCAGGCCAGCCTCGAGGCAACGTATATCTTCCCGCTGCCAGACCGCGCCGGGGTCACGGCGTTCACCGCCAGCCTGGCCGGCCGCCTGGTCGAGGGGGAGCTCCGCGAGCGCGCCCAGGCGCGGGCCGAGTACGACGCCGCGATCGCAGCAGGCCACCGCGCCGCGATCACTGAGGAGGAACGTCCCGACGTGTTCTCGATCCGGGTGGGCAACCTGCAGCCCGGCGAGGAGGCAGTGATCACGCTGACGCTGACCGGGCCGCTGGCCGTGGACGACGGCACGGCCGAGTACCGGTTCCCGCTCGTCGTGGCGCCGCGTTACGTCGCTGGGCAGCCGCTGCCCGGGCCGCCGGTCGGCCCGGGCACCGCCACCGACACCGGCGCGGTCCCCGACGCGAGCCGGATCACTCCCCCGGTGCTTCTGCCCGGCCGGGCCAGCCCGGTCCGGCTGTCGCTGCGGGCCCGGCTGGCCGGGCTCGGCCTGGCGCCAGGCGATGTCCGCTCCAGCCTCCACGCGGTGACCACCGCGGCTGAGGGTGACGTGGTCGAGGTGTCGCTGCGGCCCGGCGAGCGCCTGAACCGCGATGTCGTGCTGCGCTTCCCCGTCGCGGCGACGGCGGCCCGTGCCATCGCGGCGGTGGCTCCTGATGACGAGGACCCCACGACCGGGACCTGGCAGGTCACGATCGTCCCGCCGCTTCCGGGAAACGGCCAGAACCGGGCCAGGGATGTGGTCGTGGTGCTGGACCGGTCCGGCAGCATGGGCGGCTGGAAGATCGCCGCGGCCCGGCGGGCCGCCGCCCGGGTCGTGGACTCGCTCGGCGCGGCGGACAGGTTCGCGGTTCTCGCGTTCGATAATTGGCGCGAGAGCCCGCCCGGGCTTGAGGGCCTGGTCCCGGCGTCGGACCGCAACCGCTGGACGGCCGTGTCGTGGCTGGCCGGCCTGGAGGCCCGCGGCGGCACCGAAATGCTGGTTCCGCTCGACGCCGCTGCCACCGCCCTGGCCGGAGCGGCGGGCGAGGCGGCCAGGGACCGGTTCCTGGTGCTGCTTACTGACGGTCAGGTGGCTGCCGAGGACCAGATACTGGCCGCCGTCGCTCCGGTGGCCGGGAACACCCGGATTTTCGCCCTCGGCATCGACCAGGCGGTGAACGCCGGGTTCCTGCACCGGCTCGCCGCTCTCGGCGCGGGCCGCTGCGAGCTGGTCGAGTCCGAGGACAGGCTGGACGAGGTCATGGCCAGTCTGCACCGCCGGATCACCCCGCCGGCCACGACCGGGCTGCGGGTTGAGGCCGACGGCGTGGAACTGGTCCCCGAGGAAACCGCGCCGTCACGGACGCCGGACCTCTTCCCCGGCGCACCATGTACGCTGTCCGGCCGCTGGCGGGCCGTGGCCCCTCCCACGGCGGTCACCCTGACCGTGCACGGAGACGATGGATTCCGCCAGCAGGCAGCGGTGGCGGCCGCGCCGGACCGGGCAGTGCGCACCTGCTGGGCGCGCGCCCGGGTGCGGGACCTGGAGGACACCTACACCGCCGTGGGTGCCTCGGCAAAGGTGGCTGACCAGATAGTGGCGGTCTCCCTCGCCCACCGGGTGCTGTCGCGGTTCACCGCGTTCGTCGCTGTCGACCGGTCCCGCCGCACGGAGCTTGGAGCGCCGCAGCCCGTGATCCAGCCGGTCGAGCTGCCCAGCGGCTGGGCAGCGGCCGGGGCGGCGCCCATGCCGCTGATGGGCCGGGGTGGGCGGGCGGTAAGAGCCAGAGCCCTCCCGCTCCGAGCCAGCGCCCAGCCTGCCAGCGGGGCCTCTCCTGCTCCGCCGGACATCTTGGAGTCCGCTGCGGAATTGGAGGCCGGCACCGGTACCCAGCTTTCGGCCTGGACACCGCTCATGGAGTATCTGGGCCAGGCAGTCGAGCTGTTCAATCGCATCGAACAGGACCTGGCCGCCGGCTGCGACCTAGGCCCCGCCGCCGAAGAGGTCGACGAACTCGCAGCGGGCCTGTCCTCGGCAGCCGCGCCGGACTCGCTCACCGACGTGCTCCGTCGCCTGGCCAGCGCGCTGCGCGGCGCGGGTGACCCGCGAGCTGCCCTGGCGGCGGCCCGGTGGACCTTCTTCCCAGATCAGGCACCAGCGCGCCGCGCATGGTGGCGCTAGCCGTGGCTTGCCCGGTGTGCTGCTAGCGGGGCGTCACGGGTTGCGCAGTGAGATCGAGTCTGACTCGGCGATCGCGCTCGCCTCGACGGCCCGGAGCCCTTCGCCAAGGCGCTCGCGCGCCTGACGCAGGAGCTTGAACGAGTTCGTCGCGGGACCCTGGGCAGCGGTTCGGTCTGGGTCCGCGCCGTGTTCCTCGATGAGATGTGCCTGGACGGCCGCAGCGACCTCATCTGCGGCCTTCAGCGCTTGGTAGATGGCCTGTTCTCGTTCGGTGTCGGCAACCATGGGCTGAATCTCCCCGCTCGTCGGCAGGCTAATCACCACTGTTCGGGCTATCCCGGCGTTCCGGGCCTGGCAGCGTCATCGCGCCTGGCCAGCAGGCTCCGGCGCGGGAGATGCTTGTCGCCCGGCAGATCCCGGGAGTGCACGACGGTGAACCCGGATGGCAGCAGCGAGGCTGGCTCTCCGGGGTCCAGGCACCAGTCGGCGCACAGGCTGGGACGCACGCGCCGGGCGTCGGCTGTCAGCGACTCCCAGGCCAGCAAGCCGCCGTCGGCGACCGCGTGCACGGCCGCCGCGAACAGCGACCGGTCCCAGTAGCCCGTGCACAGCACCAGCGCGTAGCCCTCCCGGGCCGGCCGCCAGTCCAGCAGGTCGGCCTGCACCAATGTGACCAGGCCGGCCAGCCCGCGCCGCTCGGCCTCAGCCGCCAGCAGGCCCAGCGCGACGTCGGAGATGTCCACCGCGGATACCTGCCGTCCTGCCGCGGCGGCCAGCAGGGCGCTGCCGGACAGTCCGGAGGCCAGATCCGCGACTGGCCCGTCCGGCAGCGGAAGCGCCAGCGCCCGCACCGCCAGCGGATGCGGCTCGAACGACGCCCCGGCGCCGTCGGTGTACCTGGCGTTCCACCGCAGCCGGTCCGGGTGGTCAGCCAGGGCCCCGGAATCCCGTGCCATCCAGCCTCCGGCTAGCCCATCTCAGCCAGCAGTTCGGCTCTGGCCTCTGCCATCAGGTCGGCAGCCCCGGGGTCGGCGGCCGGGTAGCGGGGGTTGAGGGCCTGCAGCTTCCGGACCACGATCGCGGCCGTGGCCAGCCGCGCAAACCATTTGTGGTCGGCTGGCACCACGTACCAGGGGGCCCATTGCGTACTGGTTGCCGAGAGCATGTCGTTGAACGCACGCTGGTAGTCCCCCCAGTAGCTGCGCTCCCGGATGTCACTGGGGGAGAACTTCCAGTTCTTCGCCGGGTGGTCGATGCGCTTGAGAAACCGCTTCGCCTGTTCCTGCCTGGACAGGTTGAGCATGATCTTGACGATGTGGATGCCGTTGCCGACGAGATAGCGCTCCCAGCGGTTGATGTCCCGGTAGCGCTGCTCCCAGATGCGTGTGGTGGCCGTTTCCGGCAGGTGCTCTGCGGTCAGGAGTTCCGGGTGCACCCGGACTACGAGTACCTCCTCGTAGTGGGAGCGGTTGAAGATGCCGATGCGCCCGCGGCCGGGCAAGGCTGCCTGACAGCGCCACAGGAAATCGTGGTCGAGTTCCTCGGCCGTCGGCTGCTTGAAGCTGCGGACGTTGACGCCCTGCGGGTTCAGCCCGCTCATCACGTGCTTGATCGTGCCGTCCTTTCCCGATGCGTCCAGCCCCTGCAGAACGATGAGCAGGCCCACCGCGTTCTGGGAAGCCAGCTTGTCCTGGTAATCGGCGAGCATCTGCACGCCGTCGCGCAGCATCGTCCGGGCGTCCGGCCGCTTCACCCGGCCGGTGTACCCGGGATCGTGGTCACGGCTCAGCCGGACCGAACTGCTCGGTGCGACCCGCAAGGGCCTGATGAGGTCCCGCATGAACCGATGGCGTTCGTCCATAACCATGATCTTGCCCGTCATGTCACGGACCATCCACCGGATGTCTGGCACCCTGAGACTCAGCAAGACCACCGATCCGGGCGTGTATGAGGCATGCGGACGCACTTCTCCTCGGCGGCGACTCCCCCGGGCCGGCTGGCCGACCATGAGGCTGACGAGATCGTCAGCGAGCTCTACCAGGATCACGCGCTTGGGCTGATCCGCATGGCCAAGCTGCTGCTTCGTGACCAGGCCAGCGCCGAGGACGTGGTGCAGGATGCGTTCCTCAACCTGTACCGGGCCCTGCCCAGGCTCAGCGACCGGGGCCAGATCCTGCCGTACCTGCGCGCGTGCGTGATCAACGGTTCGCGCTCGGTGCAGCGGTCCAGGCGGCGAGCTTTACTGCGCAAGGTGCAGCACGAGCCGCCCGCCTCCTCTGCCGAGTCGGCCGCGATGATCGGCGAGGACCGCCGGGAAGTGCTGGCAGCGGTCGCCCGCCTGTCACGGCGGGCCCGCGAGGTCCTGGTGCTCCGCTACTACCTCGACCTGTCCGACCAGGAGATCGCCGCCGCCCTCGGGGTGAGCCGGGGCACGGTGTCGTCAACCGCATCCCGGGCGATGGCAGTCATCGCGGGAGAGCTGAGGAAGGAATCATGAACGGGCTGGAAGACCGACTGCGCGACGCCTTCAGGACCGATGCGGAAACGGTGCGGGCGGACGCCATCCCCGGCGTGCCCACGCGGCCGGCGCGGCGTGCGCAGGGCTGGGGGCGGTCCCGGCGCGCCCGGATCCTGATCCCTCTGGCTGCCGCCGCGGCTGTCGTCGCGGTCGTGGTCAGCGTCTCCCTGGCCGTACCGCTGGTCCGCTTCCGGAGCCAGCCAGGCGGTGTCCCGTCACCTACTCCCTCACCCTCCCCGTTTCCGACCGGTGAGACTCCGGCGAGCAACGTTCCGCTGCCGCTGCCGGAGCTCGGCCACGACGGGCAGCCAGCGAGCAAGGGTGTGCCCTCATCGGCTCCCTCGCCGGGAGCGCCGCAGTACTACGTCACGGTCGTCGAAGCCCCAGACCCGTCCAGCCTGGCCGTGCGCGCCACCGCGACCGGCGGCGTGGTCGGCACGATCCTGCCTCCGCAGGGATCCTTCTTCAGCTCGATAGCAGCCAGCGCCGGCGACCGGGCATTCATCACGACCGTAGCGCCGATCAGCGGCGGACCCTGCTCGTCTCAGCTGTACCAGTTCCAGCTGAATGACCAGGGCGCGCCTGGGCCGCTGACACCGCTGAACGTCACTATCCCCGGTATCAGCAGTGAGCTCGGCAACCTGGCGATCACGCCGGACGGCCGCACGATCGCATACAGCACCTTTTATTGCGGCCAGTTCACCGAGGTGGGCGTCGTTGACCTGGCCACCGGCCACGTCAGAGCCTGGGAGGCAGCCGGTGACGCAGCCATGACGGTGATGCCGATGGGCCTGTCACTGTCGCCGGACGGAAGCCTGCTCGCCTACTCGACGTACCCGGACGACCAGGCTCTGCTCCTCAGCACGAGCGCGCCAGCCGGCCCGCTGCTCGAACGCAGCCACGTCGTGTCTCAGAGCACGAACTGGGCTGGGCTCGCGGACGACAATTCCGCACTGCTCTCATGTTCGGCTGCGGCCGCTGCCCCAGGAACTGCCGGCAGCGTCACCTATTACACGCAGTCCCTCGCTGGCAATGCCGCGCAGGCCAGCGCGCTCGGCCACAAGCACGTCATCGCACGTTGGAGCAACCTGATGGACCCGAGGTGCTGGGCCAGCCTGGACCCGTCCGGCGGCTACCTGCTCATCCAGTACCCGACCACGGACGGCAGCGGCTTCCTGCGATCCGCGATCCTGGACGTCAGCACCGGTCAGCTGCATATGATCGCTGCGCCGTCCTTCCAAGACACGGCCGACATGGCCTGGTGAATCGCTACTCGTCGGAGACGGTGATGCCCAGGGTCTGGGCCAGAGCGGGGGCTACGGAGACGAGCTGGCCAGTGCTGATGATGGCGCCGCGCAGCGAGCCGGCGTCGATGATGAGGCCGAGCTCGGCGCCGCGCAGGTCGGTGCCATCCATGGTGACCTTGCTGAAGTCGGCCCTGGCTAGCCGGCAGCCCCCGAACGTGACCCGGGTCAGGGTCGCACCGGCGAAGTCGACGTCACGCAGCTCGCAGTCGGCGAAGGCCACCTCGGTGAGCGCGGCGCCCCTGAAGTTCACCGAGTCCAGCTTGCAGCGGCGGAACGTGACCCGGCGCATCTTCGCTCCGAACAGCTCGGCCCCGGCAGCGACACTGTCGGCGACAGCCACGTCGGTCCACTGGGTCTCCCCCAGGCCGGTGGCGACCAGCCGCACGTCGCGCAGCAGCACGTCGCTGAACCGGGCGCGCTGCAGCCGGCCGCCTTGCAGGGATACCCCTGTCAGCGCGCACTCGATGAACCTGCTGCTCGGCGCGTCCGGCCCATCGAAGCTCAGCTGGTCGAAGTGCACGCCGTCGTAGTCAGCGCTGCTGGCCAGCCCGCCCGTGTGCGGCTCTAGCGCGGCAGCGAAGGGAAGGTCCGCAAGCTCCTGCCAGTCGATCACCGGCCCTCCTTCAAGCATGTCTGACCGTTTGGCCCGATCAGCGTAGACTCCCCGCCGTGCGATCTCACCGTGAGTTCTGGCTCTGGCTCGGCGGGCTCTTCCTGACGCTCTTCGCGTTCTTCACCGCGGTCGCCATCGCCTACTTTGCAAAGGACAGAAACTACTCGCTGTTCCTCAACGGGTGGATGCTGGCGGCGCTGCTGTCGCTCGTCGCCGCCCACGCCTCCTTCTTCGGCGCGATCAGAAGCTGGCCGCTGCCCCGGCCGGCCCGGCCGATGCGGGCGGTATTTCCCGCGCTGGCACTCGAGATCCACGGGGCCAGCACCATCGAGGCACAGCGGGAGGCGGATTCTGGCCTGGCCGTGACCGCGCGCCTGCGGTCGTTCACGGTGACGTTGCGCAGCGCCGAGATCCAGAAGCGGGCGAGCGTGACGGTACTGCTGTACGTCAAGCTGGTGCCTGGTTCCTGGGGCCGCGTTGGCGAGGCCGTCTGCCCGGTGCCCGACTGGTCGCTGCCGCCGTCACTGAGCCTGCATCCGATGCCGATGCCGATCGACCTGCAGCCGGGTGGCAAGGCCAGCGGCCAGCTCGTCTACGAGATACCCGGGTATTACCTGGACAAGCTGGCCGAGCCGGCGAGTGCGCGGCTGGAGTTGTGGGACCATGTCAGCGATCAGCGGATGACGGTGCCGGCCGAGATCGGCAGCCACGACAGGGGCACGATGGTCCCGTCGTCGGGCAGCGCCGAGATCCTGGGCCCGGAGTACGAGAGCCAGCCAGACCAGCAGAGCGATGCTGCCGCGTCGTTAGACCCACCCGCCTCGCCCTCGCCTTCACCCGCTCCAGCCGATCTACCCTCGCCCGCCCCAGACCCCGGGAGGCCCGCGTGACAGCGACCGACCTCGACGCACTGGCCGTCAACACGATCCGCGGCCTGAGCATGGACGCGGTTCAGAAGGCCAACTCGGGGCACCCGGGAACCCCGATGGGGATCGCCCCGGTCGCTTACACCCTGTGGCAGCGGTTCCTGCGCTTCGACCCGGCCGACCCGATCTGGCCGAACCGTGACCGCTTCGTGCTGTCTGAGGGCCACGCCTCGGCGCTGCTCTGGTCGCTGCTGCACCTGACTGGAGTGCGGGCCGTCGACCCTGACTACGAGATCCTCGGCACCCCCGCGGTGTCCATGGACGACCTGAAAACGTTCCGCCAGCTCGGCTCGCACTGCCCGGGCCACCCCGAGTACCGGTGGACCAGCGGCGTAGAGGCGACGACCGGCCCGCTCGGCCAGGGCGTGGCGAACTCGGTCGGCATGGCGATTGCCGGGAAGTGGCTGGCCGACCGCTACAACCGCGGCGGGCACACGCTGTTCGACTACAACGTGTACGCGCTGGCTGGCGACGGCTGCATGATGGAAGGAATCTCCTCCGAGGCGGCGTCACTGGCCGGGCACCTGCAGCTGTCCAATTTGTGCTGGATCTACGACTCCAACCGGGTCACGATCGAGGGCCACACCGACATCGCGTTCACGGAGGATGTCGCCGCGCGCTTCATCGCCTATGGCTGGAACGTCACCACGGTGGCCGACGTCAACGATCTGGCCTCGGTGGAGCGAGGGCTGCACTCGTTCCTGGCCGAACACGAGCGCCCCACGCTGATGCTGGTGCACAGCCACATCGGCTACGGCTCACCGGTCGAGGACTCCCCGACCGCCCACGGAGAGCCGCTGGGGGTGGACGCGGTCAAGGCCACCAAGCGATTCCTGGGCATGCCGGAGGATGCCGACTTCTACGTTCCCGACGGGATCTACGATCACTTCGCCCAGGGCATCGGACAGCGCGGCCTGCAGGCCCGGACGGCATGGCAGGCGGCCTTCGAGGCCTACCGTGCCGCCTACCCGGAGCTGGCCGCCGAGATCGAGCAGATGCAGCACCGGACGCTGCCCGCGGGCTGGGAGGCGGCGCTGCCGGAGTTCAAGCCCGACAGCAAGGGCATGGCCACCAGGGATTCCTCGCGCGACGTGCTGAACGCGGTCGCCGAATCGGTACCGTGGCTGCTCGGCGGCTCAGCCGACCTCACGCCCTCGACCAGGACCCGGCTGTCGTTCGACGGTGCGGGCGACTTCCAGCCCGGCCTGCCGGGGGGCCGCAACCTGCACTTCGGCATCCGCGAGCATGCCGCTGCTGCGGTGGCCAGCGGCCTGGCGCTGTCCAAGCTGCGGCCGTTCTGGTCAACGTTCCTGACGTTCTCCGACTACGCCCGCGGCGCGATCCGGCTGTCAGCGCTGATGGAGATCCCGGTCCTGCACATCTTCACGCACGACTCGATCGGCGTCGGCGAGGACGGGCCCACGCACCAGCCGGTCGAGCAGCTGGCGTCGCTGCGGGCAATGCCGGGACTGCTTGTGTTCCGGCCCGCCGACGCGAACGAGGTGGTGGAGACCTGGCGGCTGGTATCGGCGCTGCGCCGCGAGCCCGCCGCACTCGTGCTCACCCGCCAGCCGCTGCCGACCCTGGACCGCTCCGACGGGCTCGGCGCCGCCTCCGGCGTCGCCCGGGGGGCCTACGTGCTCGCCGAGGCGAGTGGCGGCACGCCGGATGTGATCCTGCTAGCCACCGGCTCGGAGGTGCAGCTCGCGCTGGCCGCCCGGGACGAGCTGGAGTCCGAGGGCATCACGGCCCGCGTGGTGAGCATGCCGTGCTGGGAGCTGTTCGACCGGCAGCCCGCCGAGTACCGCAGCGAGGTGCTGCCGCCCGCGGTGACCGCGCGGGTAGCGGTCGAGCAGGGATCCACGCTTGGCTGGGACCGCTACGTAGGGGACGGCGGTGCAGTCGTGGGTATGCACACGTTCGGCGCGTCCGCGCCGCTGAAGCAGCTTCTCACCAAGTTCGGGTTCACGCCTGAGCAGGTTTCGCAGGTCGCCCGCGAGCGGGTCGCGGCGGCCAAGGCCCGCTGACCACCATGGAGGATCAATCCATGCCCACCAGTGCCAGCCCCGAGGGGACGACCTCCCCAGCCGGCAGCACAGCTCCGCTCCGCCAGCGCCCGGCCTGGAAGGCGCTTGAGCAGCACCACGCCGAGATCGGCGCGCGGCACCTGCGCGAGTTGTTCGCTGAGGACCCCGGCCGTGGCGAGCGGCTGACCGCCGAGGCGGCCGGCCTCTACCTGGACTACTCCAAAAACCGGGTTACCGACGAGACCATGGACCTGCTGACCCGGCTGGCCGAAGAGTGCGGAGTGGCAGAGCGGCGGGATGCGATGTTCGCCGGCGAGCCGATCAACGTCTCCGAGCACAGGTCAGTGCTGCACGTCGCGCTGCGGATGCCGAAGGGCAGTTCTCTCGTTGTCGGCGGCACCGACGTGGTCGCGGAAGTACACCAGGTGCTGGACCGGATGGCCGAGTTCGCGGACGCAATCCGTTCCGGGTCATGGAAGGGATTTACCGGCAAAACAATCCGCAACGTGGTCAACGTGGGCATCGGCGGCTCTGACCTGGGGCCAGTGATGGCCTACGAGGCGCTCCGCTGGTACTCACAGCGCGACCTGACGTTCCGTTTCGTCTCCAATGTCGACTCGACCGATTTCGTGGAAGCCACCCGCGACCTCGACCCGGCGGAGACGCTGTTCATCATCTCCTCGAAGACGTTCGGGACTCTTGAGACGCTCACCAACGCCCGCTCGGCCCGGCAGTGGATCGTCAGCGAGCTGGGCTCGGAGGACGCCGTCGCCCGGCACTTCGTCGCGGTGTCCACGAACGCGGAACGGGTCGCGGAGTTCGGCATCGACACCGCGAACATGTTCGGGTTCTGGGACTGGGTCGGCGGCCGGTACTCGATGGACTCGGCGATCGGGCTGTCGACCATGGTCGCGATCGGGCCGGATAACTTCCGCGAAATGCTGGCCGGGTTCCACGAGATGGACGAGCACTTCCGCACCACGCCGCTGGAGCAGAACCTGCCGGTGATCATGGGACTGCTCGCCGTGTGGTACGGGAACTTCTTTGGGGCGCAGACCGTGGGCGTCATGCCCTACGAGCAGTACCTCAAGCGGTTCCCCGCCTACCTGCAGCAGCTGACTATGGAGTCCAACGGCAAGCACGTGACGCTCGGGGGGACCACGGTCGACTACGAAACCGGCGCGGTCTACTGGGGCGAGCCGTGCACAAACGGCCAGCACAGCTTCTTCCAGCTGATCCACCAGGGAACGAAGCTGATCCCGCTCGACCTGGTCGGGTTCGGCAAGACCCTTAACCCGCTGGGTGACCACCACGACATTCTCTCCTCCAATGTGTTCGCCCAGGCCCAGGCACTGGCGTTCGGCAAGACCGAGGAACAGGTGGTGGCCGAGGGCACAGAACCGGACGTGGTGCCGCACCGGGTGATGCAGGGCAACCGCCCTACCAACGTTCTGCTGGCCGAGAAGCTCACCCCCCGCGTGCTCGGCACGCTGGTGGCGCTCTACGAGCACAGCGTGTTCACTCAGGGCACGATCTGGGACATCGACTCCTTCGACCAGTGGGGCGTCGAACTCGGCAAGGTGCTGGCGGTCCAGATCATCCCCGAGCTGGAGAGCGAAACCGAGCCTCAGCTTTCCCACGACTCCTCTACCAACGCCCTCATCCGCCGCTACC
Source organism: uncultured Actinomycetota bacterium (assembly GCA_963815375.1). GTDB lineage: Bacteria > Actinomycetota > Actinomycetes > Streptosporangiales > Streptosporangiaceae > JASHPR01. The sequence continues at coordinate 867,253 of CAWFGX010000004.1, forward strand.
GGCAGCTCAAGGGCGCCTGAAAAGGGCTCCGCCGCGCGCCGCCAGGGCGCGGTTTGACCGGCGCCAGGTGGGGGAAACAGGACAGAACCGGTGTAGTGACGCTGCGGCGCCGGATCAGGTGACGGGCGGGGGGCGGCGGGTGCGCCGAAAGGTTGTAGTGCTGGGCCCGATCCCTCGCGACCATATCCTCACCAATGCCGGCGAGCGGTTCGAGAAGTATGGATGTGTTATCTACACGTCGGTTGCCCTTGCCGCTCTTGTCGATTCTGGCGGCACGATCGTCCCGGTATCACACGTTCGCCGGCGGGACGAGGGCCCGATCAAGCAGATTCTTGCGTCTTTCCCGAATATCGACACCTCCCGTATTACCTCAACGGCTGACCAGGGGGACGGTGTCGAGTTGCGGTATGTCGAGGAAAACCGCCGCGTCGAGCGCCAGACGAGCTTCATGAATCCGATCCTGCCGGCCGACGTCAGCGAGGTGCTTGACGCGGACGCGTTCGTCTGTGTCCCGATCACGGACTACGAGGTGGGGCAGACGACACTCCGGCACATTAAGGAGCACAGCCGGGCAACCGTGGTCCTGGATGCCCATGGCCCGACGACGACCCTGACGTCCAGTGGCGAGCGCCGTCCCAGGGTGTGGGCCGACGGGGACGTGTGGCTTCCGTATATCGACATCCTGAAGATGAACCTTGAGGAAGCTGGCTCGATGTGGCTCGGTGAGTCGACCGAGCTGACGGCGGGCCCGCTGCTGCCGAGCAACGAAGAATTGCGCGACATCGCACGCCACTGCCTGGACCGCGGTGTCGGAGCGGTTTGCGTGACCCTTGACGAACGGGGGTGCGTGGTCTTCTACTCCGGTGGCTCGGGCGGGGTGACCGAGGAGCTGGTCGATCCCGTGCCGGTGGAGCAGGTCGTAGACACGACCGGTGCTGGCGATTCATTCGCCGCCGGACTTGCCTATGGCTATCTCGAGTACCGGGATTATGTGGTGGCCTGCCAGTACGGGAACGCCATGGGCGCTCAGCGCTGCACTGGTGCCGAGCTCGACGTTTACCTGCCACGAGAGGAGACGGAGCAGCAGATCCTCGCGACGTACGGCCCTCGGCTGTTATTCGCAGGAGGTGTGGTGGACGGTTTCTCGCTCACTTATGTGGGCTTCGACCCTGGGGCCGAGGGATTGCGGGAGGCGCTGACCTCCACCGGCAACGGTTACTTCTGCACGCGTGGCGCGGCCGAGTGGGAAGACGCTGACGACGTTCACTACCCGGGCACATACGCGCACGGAGGCTACAACCGCGAGACAACGATGCTCGGCGGCCTGCCCGTGCTCAACGAGGACCTCGTCAACCTGCCGAACTGGCTGGTCCTGAAGCTGCGCATCGAAGACGAGGACGCGATCAGGCTCGCCGACGTCGAGCTGCTGCACTATCGTCACGATCTCGACATCCGGAACGCCACGGTCTCGCGGCACGTGCGTTTTCGTGACCGCAACGGCAGAGAAACGACTCTGATAAGCCGCAGGTTCGTAAGCATGTCGGAACCGCATCACGCCGGGATCGAGTGGACCCTCATCCCTGAGAACTGGTCCGGGCGGGTCGAGGTCATCTCCGCTCTGGACTCCCGGGTGAGCAACAGCGGCGTTGCCCGTTATCAGCAGCTCGAGGGCCGGCACCTGGATCCTGTCTCCCCGCGGACGTTCGGGCCTGAAGTGATCGCGCTCAAAGCCGAGACCCGGCAGTCGAATCTGTACATCGGCCAGGCGACGCGGACGCGCGTGTTTCGCGGCGGCGTGGCACTGGCGGCGAGCCGGACGCTCTACCAGATGGAGGACTACATCCAGCAGGTCCTGGCCTTCGACGTGCGCCAGGGCGAGGCGACGCGGGTCGAGAAGATGGTCAGCTTTTACACCTCAAGGGACACGGCGGTCAGCGACACGCTGCTGAGGGCGGCCAGGTCGGCGGCCCGCTACAGCGACCTCCCGGCGTCGTTCGAGCGTCACAGCGCTTCGTGGGACGAATTGTGGCGGACGTGCGACATGCAAGTACCAGGAAACGAGCAGGTCCAGTTGCTGCTCCGGCTGCACATCGCGCACCTCCTCCAGGTCTGCTCCTGGCATACCGCCGATCTCGACGCCGGGTTCCCAGCGCGCGGGCTCAACGGCGAGGCCTACCGCGGGCACGTGTTCTGGGACGAGCTGTACGCGTTCCCGTTCATGAACCTCCGGCTGCCCGAGGTCTCGCGGGGGCTGCTGATGTACCGCTACCACCGGATCGGGGAGGCACGGGCGGCGGCCAGGGAGGCCGGGTTCCGGGGCGCGATGTTCCCATGGCAGAGCGGGAGCGAAGGCATCGAGGAGACCCAGCGCGTCCACCTCAATCCGCTCTCCGGCCGCTGGGAACCTGACCTCAGCCACAACCAGCGGCACGTTAACGCGGCGATCTTCTACAACATCTGGAACTACTTCCAGGCCACTAACGATCATGGGTTCATCGAGCGCTATGGCGCGGAGATGATGCTGGAGATCGCGCGTTTCTGGGCGTCCATCGCTCACTTCAACCCCGAGCGGGAGCGCTACGAGATCCACGGGGTGATGGGCCCGGACGAGTTCCACGAGAAGTACCCGGGCGCCCAGCGGGGCGGGCTGCGCAACAACGCCTACACCAACGTCATGGTCGCCTGGCTCTGCGACATCGTCGGCAAGCTGCTGTCGCTGCTCCCAGCCAGCAGCGTCGAAGGACTGCGCGCCCGGCTGGGCATCGACGACGACGAGCTGAGCCTGTGGAATGACATGAGTCGCCGGATGTTCGTTCCGCACCACGACGGCGGGATCATCAGCCAGTTCGAGGGCTATGAAGAGCTCAAGGAACTGGACTGGGACGCCTACCGCGCCCGGTACAGGAACATCCAGCGGCTCGACCGGATCCTGGGAGCGGAGGGCGACGACCCCGACCGTTACAAGATCGCCAAGCAGGCCGACACGGTCATGCTCTTCTACCTCTTCCCGGCCGAGGATCTGCGTGAGATCTTCGAGCGGCTCGGCTACGACTACGGGCCCGACACGGCCGCGCGGAACATCGCCTACTACGACCGGCGGACGTCGTACGGCTCGACGCTGAGCTTCATAACGGATGCGGGAGTGCTCGCTGGCCTCGACCCAGACAGCTCGTGGGAGCGGTTCCTCGTCGCGCTGCGCAGCGACGTCGAGGACATCCAGGGGGGCACGACAAAGGAAGGGATCCATCTGGGTGTCATGGCCGGGACACTCGATGTCGTGCAGCGATACTACGCGGGCGCGCGCGTCCACGACGGTGTCCTCTACTTCGATCCGCTTCTGCCGAGCGGCCTGACTGGCCTGTCATTCCCGATGAAGTTCAGGGAGACCCCGATCCAGGTCACGCTGGACAGTGACCGGCTGACGCTGGACCTTCAGCCCGACGTTGCCGGCAGCGAGATACGAGCCGGCATACGCGGCGACGTCCGCGAGCTCCGCCCTGGCGACCGGGCCGTGTTCGGGCTCAGCCGGCAGCCGCCACTGAAGGTCTGACCTGGCCGCGAGCTCTTATGGCAGCGTCTAGCCGAGTGGCGGGACGGCCGCCTCGATCAGGTGCGGGCCTGGGTCGGCGAGTGCCTGGCGGAGCTGGCTGGCGAGCTCGGACGCGGTGCGGGCGCGCGTGGCCGGGACGCCAAGCCCCGCTGCCAGCGCGACGAAGTCGAGGTCCGGCCGGGACAGGTCGAGCAGGCTGCGGGCGGCATCTCCCGAGGCCTCCGCACCGACACGGCTGAGCTCCATGCCGAGGATCGCGTACGAGCGGTTGCTGAAGATCACCGTGGTGACGTCCAGGTTCTCGCGGGCCTGGGTCCACAGCGCCGAGATCGTGTACATGGCGCTGCCGTCCGACTCCAGCGCGAGGACCTTGCGGTCCGGGCTGGCGACCGCGGCGCCGGTGGCCAGCGGCAGGCCCTGCCCGATCGCGCCGCCGGTCAGGGTCAGCCAGTCGTGCGGCGGCGCGCCTGCCGTGGTCCCGGGCAGCCACAGCCCGCTGGTATTGGCCTCGTCGCACACGACAGCACCCTCGGGCAGCAGCGCGCCGATCACCGCGGCGGCGCTCTCGCCGGTGAGGTCCCCGTCCGGCACGGCTGGCCTGCGTGCCTCGGCCGGCAGCGGCTTGGTGTCGGGCGCGACAGTGGCGGCCAGCGCGGTCAGCGCCGCGGGCACGTCGTCGCCTGGCTCGGCGAGCACGTGCACCTCGCAGCCGCCGGGGACAAGCGAGCATGGCTTGCCCGGGTAGGCGAAGAACGAGACCGGGGCCCGCGCCCCGGCAAGGATCAGGTGCCGGGCTCCGTCCAGCTGCGCCGCGGCGAACTCGGCCAGGTAGGCCAGCCGGTCAACGGCGGGGATACCCGCGCCGCGCTCGAGCCGGGCCGGGAACGTCTCGCACAGCAGCCGGGCTCCGGTGGCCTGCGCGACCCGGCTCGCTGCCTCCAGGCTCTCGCGCCGCGCCCCCGTCCCGCCGAGCAACAGCACGCAGGGTTCGCCCGCGCGGAGCGTTCGGGCCACCGAATCGGTGACCTGGTCCGGGACGAGCGGCGCAGGCCGCACCGGTACCGGCGGGGCCGGGTCGGCGGGCTCGGACCAGGAGACGTCGGCGGGCAGGATCAGCGTCGCGATGCTGCCCGGCGGCGTCCGTGCCGCCGCGACCGCGTCGGCGGCGTCGGCGGCCACGTCGGCACTGCGGTAAGGGCGGCGCACCCAGGCGGACACCGAGCCGGCCAGCGCGTCGATGTCGGACTCCAGTGGCGCGTCGTAGCGTTTGTGATAGGTGGCGTGGTCGCCGACCACCGTCAGCAGCGGGGTCCGGGCGCGCCGCGCGTTGTGCAGGTTGGCCAGCCCGTTGGCCAGGCCCGGGCCAAGGTGCAGCAGCGCCACTGCCGGGCCGCCCGCCATCCGGCCGTAGCCGTCGGCGGCACCGGTGGCCACCCCCTCGAACAGGCACAGCACACCGCGCATCTGCGGGACGGCATCCAGTGCCGCGACGAAATGCATCTCCGACGTTCCCGGGTTGGCGAAACACACGTCCACGCCAGAGCTAGCCAGCGTCCGGATCAGCGCCTGGGCCCCGTTCATGCCGCTCCTCCCTTGTCGCCAAGCAGAACACCCGGGCCAAGGATGCCCTCGGGATCGAACGCCTGCTTGACCCCGCGCATGAGCCGGACGGCGACCGGGTCAGCCAGCTCAAGAAAATACTGCCGCTTCGCGATCCCGATGCCGTGCTCGCCACTGACCGCCCCGCCCCGGGCCACCGCCGCCGCGAAGATCTGCCGCAGCAGCGCCTGGCGGGCAGCCGGGCCGGGCTGGAACACCGCCAGGTGCACGTTGCCGTCCCCGGCGTGACCGCAGCCGGCCACCAGCCCGCCGGCACTGCCAGCGGCGGCCTGAGTTACCTCGGCGAAGAACCCGGCCATCGCCGCCCGCGGCACCACCGCGTCGACGATGTCGTCGGCACCGGCCGCCTTCGCCGCCCAGAACGCTTTCTCCCGCGCCTCGATCAGCCGCCGCGCGGCCGGGACTGCCGGAACGTACACATCGGCCGCGCCGAGCGCATTGAGCGCCTCCGCGAGCTCGGCCACGACGGCTTCCAGGCGCTCGGCTGTGCGCTCCTCAACCGTGACGACCAGGTAGGCCAGCGCCGACTCGCGGACAGCCGCCGGGATCCCGAGGTCGATGTCATCACGCGCTGTGATCGCCGCCATCGTGAGCATGTCCACGTACTCGCAGATCAGCGGCCCGATGCCGGTCGCGATGATCTTCGGGACCGCTTGCATGACCTGCTCGGCGGAGGCAAACGGCGCCAGCACGGTCGCCTGGAACTCCAGCCGCGGGTAGAGCCGGACCACGGCTTCGGTGACCAGCGCCAGTGTGCCCTCCGATCCGATGATGAGCTGGGTGAGGTCGTACCCGCTGCTGGACTTGACGTGCTTGCCGCCGGTGCGCACCACCTCCCCGGACGCCAGCACGACCTCGAGCCCGAGCACGTGATTGCGGGTCACTCCGTACTTGACCGCGCGCATCCCGCCCGCGTTGGTGGCGATGGTCCCGCCGATCGTGGCGCTCATCTCGCCCGGGAACACCGGGTAGACCAGGCCGGCCGCGGCCGCGGCGTCGTCGAGCTGGGCCAGCGTCACCCCGGGCTGGACGACCGCGATGCCGTTGGCGCCGTCGATGTCCAGTATCCGGTTCATTTTTCCGAACGCTACGACGACACGACCGTGGCCGGGATTGGCTCCCCCGGACATGCCAGTTCCGGCGCCGCGGGCGGTCACGCCGAGACCGGCCTCACCCGCGGCCCGCAGCACGGCCGCCACCTCAGCGGTGCTGCCCGGCTCGACGACGAACGCTGGCTTTCCGGGCGGGACACCCAGCGCCTCGTCGTGGGTGTAGTCCGCGATCGGGTCACCAGGCGCCAGCACGCGACCGGCGCCCGCCGCCGCGGCCAGCAGCGATCGCACGTCAGCCACGGTTCCTCCCGGAAGTTACTGCCTAGTAGGTCAGACTATCCCGGCGTAGCCTGGGGAAGGGAGGCCGGCATGGGATTCGAGCACGTCCTGGTCGAGCGGTCGGGCGACTTCGCGACCGTGACGATGAACCGCCCGGAGCGGCGCAACGCGCTGTCGCTGCAGCACATGCGCGAGCTGATAGCGGCCTTCGAGGAAGTGGGGTCGAGCGACGCCCTGGGCATCGTGCTGGCCGGCAACGGCCCGGTATTCAGCGCCGGGCACGACTTCGCCGACGTCGCAGAGGCCGACCTGCAGGCGGTCAGGTCACTGCTGATGACCTGCACCGAGCTGATGAACCTGATGCAGCAGGTGCCCCAGCCGGTGGTGGCGCGGGTGCACGGGCTGGCCACAGCCGCGGGCTGCCAGCTCGTCGCGACCGCCGACCTGGCAGTGGCCAGCGAGAACGCAGGCTTCGCTGCGCCGGGCGGCCGCGGCGGGTGGTTCTGCCACACGCCGATGGTTGCGATAGCGCGCGGCATTGGCCGCAAGCGGGCCATGGAGATGGCCCTGTCCGGCGACGTGGTGGACGCGTGGACCGCGCTGGAGTGGGGGCTCGTCAACCGGACCGTGCCAGCAGCCCAGCTCGACGATGCCGTCCGTGACCTCCTGGAGCGGGTCACGCGGGGATCCGCGGAGAGCAAGGGCATCGGCAAGCAGGCCCTTTATGCGCAGATCGACCTGGACCAGCCCAAGGCATACAGCTACGCCGTCGAGGTGATGGCCGCGACCAGCCAGATTCCTGATGCCCGCGAAGGCATGCGCGCGTTCATGGAGAAGCGCAAGCCGCAGTGGCACCGTCCCTGACCAGCTGACTGCTGCTCCTCCGCGCGGATGAGCGGCTCCTCCTCGAGTCGTAGCAAAAGATCGCCGGCTGCGCCGAGGCGAGACGGCCCTCCGTCCGGGTTACCTGGACGCCATGATCCAGGCACGGAACCTGACGAAACGCTACGGCGGCAAGCTGGCCGTCGAGGACCTGTCATTCACGGTCCGCCCCGGCCGGGTGACAGGCTTCCTCGGCCCGAACGGCGCGGGCAAGACCACGACCATGCGGATGATCCTCGGCCTCGACCGGCCAACGGCTGGGGCTGTCACGGTCAACGGCACGCCGTTCGCCGGGCTCTACAGCGCGATGCGGGAGGTCGGCGCGCTGCTGGATCCGAGGGCCGTGCACGGCGGCCGGAGTGCGCGGCTCCACCTGTTGTGCCTGGCGCAGACCAACGGCATCCCGCGCCGGCGCGTTGACGAGGTCCTCGGCATCGTCGGCCTGAGTAACGTGGCCGGGAAGCGGTCCAGGGGGTTCTCGCTTGGTATGAGCCAGCGCCTGGGTATCGCCGCGGCCCTGCTCGGCGACCCGGAGATCCTGATGTTCGATGAGCCGGTCAATGGCCTTGACCCCGAAGGGATCCGCTGGATCCGCCTGCTGATGCGGTCCCTCGCCGCTGAGGGCCGCACCGTGTTCGTCTCCAGCCACCTGATGTCGGAGATGGAGAACACCGCCGATCACCTGATCGTGATCGGCCGCGCGCGGCTGGTCGCGGACTGCCCGATCGCGAAGCTCACAGCAAACGGCGCGCGTTCTCTGGAGGAGGCGTTCATGGAACTGACGGCGGACAGCGTCGAATTCGAGGCGAAGGGATCACGGCAATGACCACCGCTGTCACGCCGGCCTGGGTGCGAGCCGTTCCCGCCGCGACGCGGCGGCCGGGCCTGCCGGAGACGATCGCCTCCGAGTTCACCAAGATCCGCTCGGTGCGCTCCACCTACCTGACGCTGCTCGCGCAGGCAGTGTCGTCCGTCGCCTGGGCTGCGGCGGACTGCGCGGGGATCGTGGCGCACTGGCCGCAAAACCGCGGGTTCAGCCCGGTGAACGCCAGCCTGGCCGGACAGGTGCAGATCGGCGAGCTGATCATCGTGGTGCTGGGGGCACTCGTGATCACCTCGGAGTATTCGACCGGGATGATCCGCACCTCGCTGGCCGTGATGCCGCGCCGCGGTGTCCTGTACGCGGCCAAAGTGATCGTGTTCGCAGCTGTATCGCTGGCGGTGTCCCTGGTCACGAGCCTCGCGGCGTTCCTCACCGGGCAGGCGATCCTGGCGGGCAAGCACATCAACACTACGCTGGCCCACGCTGACGCGCTCCGCGCGATCCTGCTGTCAGCGGCCGTTGTCACCGTGTTCGGGCTTTTCGCCTTCGGCGCTGGAGCGATCATCCGGCACACCGCCGGCGCGATCACCGCGGTCCTCGGGGTGATCTTCCTCATCCCGGTGCTCGGCTCGGCCCTGCCGACGAGCTGGTTCCTGGACCTGGAACGGTGGCTTCCCGGCGGCGGGGCGCTCTCACCGATTTCCTTCGGCTCGGCGTGGCCGGCCTACCACGTCTTCTCCGCGTGGGGTGAGTTCGCCGTGTTCTGCGGCTACGCGGCAGTCTTGCTTGCCGCCGGCGCCTGGTCGTTCCTGCGCCGCGATGCGTGAGACGGTCGCGCCGGAACAACACGGTTACGCTGAGCCGATGGAACGGATGTACCGGTGGCTGCGCCGGCACCCGTGGCTTGTGGACGGGGCGCTGGCGGTCGCGCTTGTGGCCGGCAGCAGCGCCAACGCCTTCGCCGGGGAACTGAACGTCCTCCCGGCCACCCTGGCGCTGGCCGGGGCTGTGGCCGTGCGCCGGCGCTTCCCGGTCGCCGCCGCCGCGGTCGCGCTGGCGATCGGTGCCGCCCAGGTGATCCTCGGCATCGGACCCCTGGGCACTCACGGCGCGCTGCATCCCACGTTCGCCGACTGCGGGCTCCTGGTGCTGGTCTATACCGTAGCCACGGCCCGGCCTCGGCGGGTCTCGGTGCCGGTCGCCGCTGGCTTCGCCGCGCTGTTCGCGGCGGCGGTGGCGCGCTGGGAGCCCGGCGCGGCGCTGGCCGACGGCATGACGGAGTTCGTCGTGACCGGCCTGTTTGTTGCGCTCGTTCCGGTGAGCGCCTGGGTGCTCGGCAACTCGATCGCGTACCGGCGGGCGTACCTCGCGGCGATGGAGGACCGTGCCGTACGGGCCGAGGCGGAACGGGACGCCCGGGCGGGGATCGCCGCCGCGGCGGAGCGGGCCCGGATCGCCAGGGAGTTGCACGACGTGATAGCCCACAACCTCAGTGTGATGGTGGCCCAGGCCGATGGCGGCAGATACGTCTTCGACGTGGAGCCGGAGAAATCCCGGCAGGTCCTGGCCGAGATCTCCGGCACCGGGCGGCAGGCGCTGTCAGAGATGAGCCACCTGCTCGGCGTGCTCCGAACGAGCGAGGACGATTCCGGCCCCGGGCCGGCGCCACCCGGCCGCGCCAGCTCCCCGGCCTGGTCCTTGGGGGCCGGACGGGAGACCCGCGCGCTCGCACTCCCCACGGCGGCCGCGCCCTTAGCACCCGCCCCGGGGATCGGCGAGATACCACGGCTGATTGCCCAGGCCCGCGAGACCGGGACGCGCGTTACCTGGGTGGTGGAAGGAACGACCCGGCCCGTCCCTGACGGCCTCTCGCTCGCTGTGTACCGGATAGTGCAGGAGGCGCTCACCAACGTCCGCAAGCACGCAGGTCCCGGTGCGTCGGCTGTGGTGACGCTGGGCTATGGCAAGGACGGGCTGTCTGTCAGCGTCGTCGACGATGGCGGTGCAGCGGGATGTGCCCGACCGGGCTCGGCCCCGCACCGCGGCGACCTCCCGTATCCTGGCGGCGCTCTGCGATCTGGCGCCGTCGGGGGCCACGGCCTGGCCGGAATGCGGGAGCGGGCCGCGTTGTACGGCGGTCGCGTGACAGCCGGTCACCGTTGCGGGACCGGGTTCGAGGTAACGGCGTGGCTCCCACTCCCTGACGACGCCTCGCGGGACGCCGCGTGACGATCCGGGTGCTGCTCGTCGATGACCAGGATCTGGTCCGTGCCGGCTTTGCCATGGTGCTGAGCACCCAGCCTGACATCAAGGTCGTCGGCGAGGGTGCGGACGGCCGCGCCGCGATGCGGCTGGCGCGGGAATGCCCGGCCGACGTCATGGTCATAGACGTCCGGATGCCGGAGATGGATGGCGTCGCCGCGACCAGGGAGATCTGCCGGGCAGGAGAGCGGCCGCGAGTGCTCATCCTCACCACGTTCGACCTGGACGAGTATGCGTTCGCCGCGCTGCGCGCCGGCGCCAGCGGGTTCCTGCTCAAGTCGGCACCGCCGGAAGAACTGCTGTACGCCATCCGCTGCGTGCACAACGGCGACTCGGTGGTGGCGCCGTCCACCACGCGCAGGCTGATCGGCCGCTTCCTGCCGCACCTGCCCGCATCTGGCGAGCCGCCGCCGGATCTCGCCGAACTGACCGTCCGGGAACGCGAGGTGCTGGCCGAGGTGGGCTGCGGCCGGTCCAACACCGAGATCGCCGCGCTGCTGCACGTCTCCGAGACCACGGTCAAGACTCACGTCGGCCACATCCTGGCCAAGCTCGGCCTGCGAGACCGCATCCAGGCCGTTGTCTACGCCTACGAGACCGGCCTCATCGCGCCCCAGGGCTCTCCCGGGCGGGCCCGAGCCCGTTAGTCGTCAGTCGCGGGCTGGCTGTCCGCGGAAGTGGCTGATCGCGAAGTCGCGGAAGCTGCGGGCGGCGGCAGGCAGGTATGCGTCCTCTCGCCACGCGATGCGCAGCGTGCGCTGGCACCCAGGGGCGTCGAGGTGAACCCAGCCGACCGGGGGGTCCGGCGTTGAGCGGGCCAGAGACGGCAGCAGCCCGATGCCCACCCCGGCGCTGATCAGGCCCCGGATCGCGTACGGCTCGTCGCCCTCGCACGCGATTGCCGGGCTGATTCCGCAGCGCCGGAACAGCTCGTCGGCCAGGGCCCGCTGCCAGTAGCCGGTACGGGTGGTGACGAACGGCTCTCCGGCCAGTTCGGCAACGGCAACGCGGTCACACAAGGCCAGGCGGTGGCCCGGCGGGACGCCCAGCAGGACTTCCTCGCTGAGCAGCTCGGCCGACCCGGGACAGGAACAGGGCGCCAAACCGGTTCAGCACCACCCGCCGCCCGCGGCGGTCGAACAGCGGGATCCCGACCTCGGCCTCGAGGCGCGCTATCGACCGGCTCAGGGCGGGCTGAGCGACACCAAGCTCCTCGGCGGCCCGGCTGACGTGCTGGTGGCGCGCAACAGCCTGGAAGTAGCGCAGCTGGATCAGGTCCACGACGCTCCGCCCATGCCCCCGTTCATGCAGATTATGCATAAGCATATGGACGAATTGGTCTTGGACGGCATAAGCGAGTGTTCCTAGGTTAGTGCCCATGCGGCAGACGACGAGAGATCGCCCGGCCGTGCTGGTCGCTGTGCTGGTGTTCCTCGCGGTCGAATCGACGGCGGTTGCCAGCCTCGGCACGCCGCTGCTGGCAACGATCCAGCGGGCCGACCACGTGTCGCTCGCGGCGTCGCAGTGGGCGCTGACCGTCACGCTGCTGGCCGGCTCGATTGCGACTCCGCTGCTGGGGCGCCTGGGCGACGGCCGGCTGCGCCGCCCGGTCACGCTCGGAACCGTGGCGGTGATGCTGGCCGGCTGCGTGCTGTCCGCGCTGCCGGCCGGGTTCGCCGTGTTCCTGGCCGGCCGGGCGCTTCAGGGTGCCGGGTTCGGCCTCGTCCCGCTGGCCACTGCGGTCGCCCGCGACAGCCTGCCCGCGCGATACTCCCGGCCGGCCATCGCGTGGATCGGGGTCACGACCGCCGTGGGGATCGGGATCGGCTACCCGCTGGTCGGGTTGCTCGCCCAGTACCTGGGCCTGGGCGCCCCGTTCAGTTTCGTCGCCGTGCTCAGCGCCCTCGCCCTCGCCGCTGCCGCGGCTGCGCTGCCGCCCAGCCCGCAACGTCCCACGCACGCCGACCTCCCCGGCGCCGCCGTGCTCGGGCTCGGGATCACGGCGCTGCTGCTGCTGCTCGCCGAGGGCCCGGCCTGGGGGTGGACCGCCCCGCCCAGTCTTTCCTGCGCCGCGGCGTCAGTAGTGCTGCTGACTGGGTGGTCCGCCATCGAGCTGCGGGCCCGGCATCCGCTGATCGACCTGCGGCTGCTGCGCCGGCGCCCGGTGCTCGCTGCCAACGTGACCGCTTTCCTCGTCGCCCTCGGCTTCTACCCGCTGGCGTCGCTGGTTGTCCGCTTCGTCCAGACCCCAGCCGCCGCGGGATACGGCTTCGGCGCGCCAGTTGTCACTGCGGCCCTGATGCTGGCGCCGTTCTCCCTGGCCAGTTTCGCCGCGGTCCGGGTCGCCCGCCCGCTGGCCCGGCGCACCTCAGCCGAGCTGGTCGTCGCCGCAAGCTGCGTGGTCCTGATCGCGTCCATGGTCCTGTTTCTTGTTGCGCGCAGCGCCTACTGGCAGATCCTGGTGGCCATGGCACTGGCCGGCTTCGGCGTGGGCTGTGTCTACGCGGTTAACCCGCTGCAGATCACCGGCAGCGTCCCGGCGGCGGAGACCGGCAGTGCGATCAGCTTCTACCAGGTGGCCCGGACCGTCGCGTACTCCCTCGGCAGCGTGATGTCCGCGACCGTGCTCGTGCTCTACATCCCTCGCGGCCACGTGGTCCCTTCCGGCTCGGGCTACAGCGCCGCCGCGCTGGTCAGCGTCGTGATCCTGGTCGTCGCGCTCGCGGTTAGCGCCGCCTTTGCGCTTTGCCCGGAAATGTCAGAGCGGTCTGGTTTCATTGGCCTGGACCACGCACGGAGGGGCGATCAGTGGACCGAGAGCAATGGCGGCCGTTCCTGAAGCGCTGGAGTCAGGAATGGATCAGCGCGCATGATCCCGAGAACGGCGAGCCGCTGGACGAGGCGGTAGTACGGGACCGCTGGCTCGGGTTCGCCCCGGCGACCGAGGAGGAGATCGCTGCGGCCGAGGGGCGGCTGGGCGTCAGATTCCCGCCGTCGCTGCGCGAGTTCCTCGCAGTGACGAACGGCTGGCGAGACGCAGGCGAGTTCATCTACCGGCTGGCTGGCCCGGCCGAGCTCGGCTGGCTGCGGGACATGGACTCGTTCTGGATCGATTCCTTCGGTGCCGCGTTCGATGCGGGGCGAGATGAAGACGAGGACGAAGGCGAGAGCTCGACGGCCATGCTGCGCCGGGCACTCCAGCTGTCGACGGATGGTGATTGCGCCGTCATGTTCCTCGATCCCCGGGACGTCAATGCCGACGGCGAATGGGCCGCTTACTGGCTGGCGTCGTGGTCCGGAGAGGGACCGGAGCGATTCGACTCCTTTTACGACCTCATGCACGGGCAGTACAAGTCGTTCCACGCCTTGAACCACCCCGCGGGCGAGACCCGGGATCAGTGGGACGCAAAGGTCCAGCAGGCGCGGCTGGACGCGCTGGGCGGCGACGTCGACGGCCCGCTGGCAGTGCTGGAGGAGGCCGAGGAGTACGGGCGGGATCGAGCCAGGCTGCTGAGGTTCCAGATGCTCGCCATGCTCGGCGACTGGCGGACGCTCAGCGATGTGGTGACCTTTCCGCGCGACCGTCTCCGCCTGCTGCACGATCCGCTGTTCGCAGCCGAACTGCTGCCGCTGCTGTTCGCGCAGGACCGGCTCGCCGGCAGCGGTCACGGCCTCTTCACGCTGGACTGGCTTATGGAGAACGACATCGAGGACGCGGGGCTGCTCATCGCCGAGTACCAGGCGCAGCTGCGTGAGCCCGGTTTCCGGCTCAACTATGGCAACCCGGACTTCGATGCTGCAGTACGCGCCATCGCCGACGGCCCAGCTGAGAATGCATGGCCAGCGCTGAGGGACGCCATGCGGCAGTGGCAGCCGCGGACCGACGATCACATCGCGCCGGTTGTCCTGTTCGCCGACCCAGTTCTGGCGGAGATCATCACCGAGGAACGGGGGCGGGAGATCCTCTCGATGCCGCGGGGCAGGCAATGAGGTTCCGGCGGGTGCCGCCCCCGTCGCGAGAGGACATCGCGGCCGCCAAGCTCACGCGGGCGTGCGCCTCTCAGGGCCACAGTTACCCCAACCCATATTCGCTGTGGCAGCCGGAGATCGGGCCCGGCGAGCAGTACCGGCAGCGGGCGCCCTGCCCGGACTGCGCCACTGTCCAGGTCAAGACCTGGAGGCACGCTTTCGAGGATTTCCCACCCGAACAGGTCCCCGAAAGGTTCCGCGGCATGAGCCGGCTCTCGCTGAACATGACCTATGAGGCACCCGAGCCCGGCGACATCCCGGGCATCGCTGATCTCGCCGCCCGTGTCACCGATGACGAGCTCGCTGCCGCCCGCGCCGATACCGTCAGAGCTCCTAACGCACCCCTGCACATCGGGGACAACCCCTGCGAGCACATCTTCATCGCTGGCGAGGAGCCGCCGGCCGGGCTCGCTGCCGCGGACATCGACATGACCGTCAGCGTCATGGCCTGGCAGTTCTATCTGCTGGACGAAGGTGAGACACCCGCGAGCATCATCCCCGTCCCGGAAGAGGCCGCCAGCGCCGGAATCATCGACACCGTTCCCGGCGCCACCGTCCTGTGGACCGGTCTGCGTCAGGGCACCGTGCAGCTGGCGGTCAGCGTCGCGCCGGACGATCCGGGCGCCGATCTTCAGGGCTACCAGGACGTGGCCGAGATCAGCCACCGCTCCCCCACCGGGCGGCTTTCTATGGCCGTGCTCACCGAGACGGTGCGCGCGCTCCCGCCCCTCGCTGGTTGTGGGGATTACCGCCTGCGCTATCACGTCCGGGACGCCGATGCCGCGCACACCTCGGGTGAGCCCGCCGACCACTGCCTGCTGCAGATCTGGCCCGCACCCCGCGCGCGGCCGGTCGTCCTCCAGGCCGCCAGCCAGTGGGCGTCGTCACGCGCCACGGTCCGCCCGGCACCGCCGCGACCGGGGTTCCCCGGCGACATGACCGCTCTGTACAGGAGGATGAAGCGCACTCAGTCGTAACGTGCGTCCTCACGTCACGAAGTCGATCAGTTCCTCGACCCGGCCGAGGAACTCCGGTTCCAGGTCAGTGAATGACGCTACCGAGCGCAGGATGCGCTGCCACGCCGTGGCGGTGCTGTCGGGCCATCCGAGCGCGGCGATGACGCCCTCCTTCCACGGCGAGCCGGGTGGCACCTGCGGCCATTGCTGGATTCCCACGGCAGACGGCTTGACGGCGGCCCAGACGTCGATGAACGGATGGCCCACGACCAGCACGTGCGGTGACCGCACCGCCGCGGCGATCCTGGTCTCCTTTGACCCGGTCACGAGATGGTCGACCAGGACGCCGAGCCTGCGCTCCGGGCCTGGAGCGAAATCACTGACGATCGCTGGCAGGTCGTCGATGCCTCCGAGGTACTCGACCACGACACCGACGTCGCGCAGGTCGTCGCCCCAGATCTTCTCGACTAGCTCGGCGTCATGGCGGCCCTCGACGTAGATCCGGCTTGCCCGCGCGACCCTGGCCCGGCTGAGCGGGGCCGCGACCGACCCAGACGCGGTCCGGGCAGGCTTGGCACTGGCCTGGCGGGGACGGACCAGCATGACCGGCTTGCCGTCCAGGAGGAAGGGTGCGGGCCCGAGCGGGAACACCCGGCGCCTGCCGCGGCGGTCCTCCAGCGTGACAGCGTCCTTCTCGCACAGGACCACGGCACCGCAGAACTCGGCGGCTGCGTCCTCCACGACCAGCCCGCGCTCGGCCGCGACCTGCGGAAGCTGCCGCCGTCCGGGCCGGCGCTGCCGTGCCGCGAGCACGTCAGGGCTGTACCGCATGCTCCGCACTGTTCCCTCCTCGGCATGAGCCTAAGGAAACGTACGGTACCGAGGCGGTACTGCCCGGACGTGGAGCCACGCGCCGCGCCTGGGCGGGATTCTCTGCCGTCCCCTAGGCGGCGAGGTCTTGTTCGTGCTGCTGGTGTCGTTCCCGGTCGATGCGGGCGTTGGCGAAGGCGGCCCAGATGGCCAGGTCCAGGTCAAACTTGTCGGCCAGTCCGTCGGGAACGATGGTGTCAGCGGTGATGTCAGCGTCGTGGCAGCTGGTGAGGTCGCCGTCGCTGCCGGGCAGGTCGAGGGCGGTGGGCATGGGCTGGCCGTCGGGGCGGGTGAAGGTGAACGTGCCGTCGTCGGCGATGGTGATCAGGTAGCCGAGGGCGTGCACGATGACGTGGTGGGCCTCACACAGCAGGATCAGGTCGCGGAGCCGGGTTTTGCCGCCTTTGGCCCAGGCGATGATGTGGTGGATGTCGGTGCGGCGGGAGTTGCAGCCGGGGGCCTGGCAGCGGCCTTTGTCACGTTCGCGGACGGCGCGGCGCAGCGCGGGGGCAGGGCGCCGGTGCCGTCGTCCGACGTCGAGAACGTTGCCGTTGTGGTCGTGCAGCATCCAGGACACGGTGGCGTGGCAGGCGAGGGCTTGGGCTGCGGCCGGGGCGATGGCCGGGCCGTCGTCGAGGTGGCAGCGCTGGGGGTCGGCGGGGTGCCCGGGCAGGCGGCCGTCGGGGCTGGCCGGCGTTTCCGCGGAAACGTCAGTGGGGGTGAGCAGGGCCTCGGGGCCGACGTGGACGATCACCTGGTAGATGTCCGGGTTGCCCGCGGTGACGATCTTCGCGGACAGGTATGCGCTGGAGACCTCCACTAGCGCATCGGCCAGGCTCGCCGCGCAGGCCGCCTTGCTGTCCCTGTCCGCACTGTCACCTTCCTCCTGACCCGGGGCGGCCACCCTCGGCGGCGTTTCCGCGGAAACGTTCGCAGCGGACCCGGCGGGCACGATTTCGGCGGCGCGGTCAGTGTGGGGGCGGTGCGGGTGCTCGCAGTCGCTGGTGGCGGCGCGCAGTGCCTGCAGGACCACGGCGCCGTCGGTGGCGGGCAGCCTGGCGCTGATCGTGACCGACCCGTCCTCAGCCACATGCACGCTCACCCGCCGGGCCGCCCGGCTGGCCAGCTCCTGGGAATCGGAGGCTTTGCGGTGGGCGGCGACGAACCGCTCGCACTGCGCGGCCGTCATCGGCCCGGTGATCTCGGCCAGGCCGGTTTCGGTCTGCGGGGTGGCGATCCGGGTCAGCGCCCGCGCTTTGGCATACGACATCCGCCCGGCGGCGAACTCTGCGGTGATCACCGGCAGGCTGGCCAGGGCGCGCGCGACCCGGACCTGCTCACGCGCGGTGCCCGGGGCGACCTGGCATTTCCACGCCAGCCACGCCGCGCATGACGGCAGGTCCCACGACGCCCAGCCACGCCGGGCATCGAACTCGGCTACCAGCTGCAGGAACCGGCAGGTCCCCGCGGCCAGGTGCGCAGCCAGCTCACAGATGCACTGCTCCAGCTGCTCCAGCGGTACCAGCCCAGCGTCGGTGACCGGCAGCCCGCCCGGCTGGGTCCCGCTCGCGCTGCCTGCGGCGGGCTCGGGGTCGATTAGCCAGATGATTGGGCTTAATGGTTCTTTTTCGCTCATGTGTTTGATGCTAGCGGGCACCACTGACATTCCCGCGCCGGCGCTCAGCTGCGGGCACCGGTATCAGGCTGCGTCGTGGAAGACCAGGCCAAGGGTGAACCGCACCCCCGAGCGCACTACGGACACACCATGGCGGACCGGGCCGGCCGACCAGCCGCGGGCGGATTCAACCGGGCGGTCACGGGTGGTGAAGACCAGGCCGTGGCCGTGCGGGATCAGCGTCGCTGTCGCGCGTGACTGGGCCCGGGGCCGCTGCTCGTAGAGGACGAACTCGCCGCCGGTGTGATCGATGCCGGGATTGCTGAGGTTGATCACGACCTGCAGCGGGAACACGAGATCGCCATAGAGGTCACGGTGGAGGGCGTTCCAGTCGCCTTCGCCGTACCGGAGCAGGATGGGCGTGGGCTTTCGCTGGCCCGCGGCGTGACACATCTCCAGCCACTCGTCCAGGCTGTCCGGCCAGGGTGCGGGGCGCCGCAATCTGGTCCACCAGTCGCGGGCAACCGGCAGCAGCCGCGGGTAGACAGCCTGCTTTAGCCCGGTGACCGCATCGGGGAACGGCTCAGCGAAGTACCGGTACTCCCCCTCGCCGAAACGGTGCCTTGCCATGTTGATCGTGGACCTGAAGCGGGAGTCGTCGGTGTAAAGCGCGGCGATCTGCGCCGCTTCTTCGGCGGTGAGCAGCGGCCCGATCAGGCCGCAGCCGTAGCGGTCGAGGTCGGCGCGGACCGCGGCCCAGTCCGCGGCCTCAACCCGGTCCGCCCACGATGTCATGGTGCGCGCGCTGTTCATGAAGCCTCCAGGGTGAGCAGAGTGCGCTTGGCCTGTTCGCCGCCGCGGTAGCGGCCTGGCCGGCCGTCGGAGTAAATGACCCGGTGGCAGGGCACGACGACCGGCAGCGGGTTGGTCGCGCAGGCGCTGGCGGCGGCACGGACCGCCTTGGGGCTGCCGGCCAGCCGAGCGACAGCCGCGTAGCTGGCCGTGTGGCCGTAACCGATCTCGGGCAGGTGGCCCAGCACGGCACGACGGAACCCGGCTGACAGCTGCCAGTCGAGCGGCAGGTCGAAAATCTGCCGCTGCCCGCCGAAGTACTCATCGAGCTGCCGCGCGGGCGTGTCCAGGCGGCTGCCGGCGGTGAGGATGCGCGGGCTGATCCGGTCGGCCAGCAGCTGCAGGACACTGTCGTGGTCCTCGCTGTCGAAAGCGACACGGACGAGGCCGGCGCCGGTGGCGGCCAGCAGCAGCGAGCCGACGGGGCTATCCACCGTGCGATAGGCGACATCCAGGATGCCGTCCCGCTGGGCCGCCACGGCCAGCCGATCGTGCAGCACGCTCAGGTCGTCCGGGGTGGCGGGGAATGCCCGCTCCAGCCCCGGGGTGAGGTCATCGACGTTGATCATCAGGTTTCCTTTCCATGCGGTACGCCAGCGGCGCGCGGATACGCACGCCGGAGGCTGGCGATGCCATCAGCCGCAGCCCGCCGGGCGGCATCGGTACTGCCGCCGAGGATGGCGGCAATCTCGGCGTAGGGCAGTCCGGCCAGGTAGTGGTACGCGACTGCCTGTCTCTGTTTCAGCGGCAGCCTTGCCACCGCGTCGGTGAGGTCGCTGCCGACGCCGAGGCCAGAGCTCTGCGCCGAGGCGTGAACGCTGCCGGCAGTGCCCTCAACTTGGCCCGCGGCATGGTCAGCCAGGGCGCCGGCCGGCACCGCGCGTCGGCCCGCAGCGCGCGTGACGTCGATGGCCTTGCGGTGGGCGATGGTGACCAGCCACGCCTCAACGTTGGCGTCGGCCGGCAGTTCCGGGTACGCCCTCATTGCCGACAGGAACGTCTCTGACCAGGCATCGTCAGCGTCGGCGGGCCCGAGCACGGCTCGGCAAACGCGGAGCACGGCTGAGCCATGCGTGGCGACGACCGCCTCGAACGGCTGCTTTCCTGTCATGCCCTGTAGACGAATGGTCTGCTGTCTTCGTGAGGTCGTGACAGTCAATCACTGTGCCAGGCTGATCACGCGCCGCGTTCAGCGGGCGGGCGGATCGGACCGCTGATCAAGTGGCAGGATCCGCCCGTCCCCTCGTCCCGCCTTCGCAGCAAAGTTACCGGCTGTAACCGAGGCCGGGTATCGGGAAACTCCCCGATATTTAAGCCGCTGAGCTAGTGAGATTCACGCCGGGACAGCACCGGACCTGGCGCCGAGCGAGCTGAGCGCACCCATCAGGTCGATCCAGCCGTGGAAAGCAATGACATCTTCGCTGTCAGCCTGGCGGACCGTGCCGCTCAGCGGCTCGGTCCCGGCGATGACCAGCTCCAGGACCAGCCCGGTGGTCGCGGGTGCGGCCTCGACCGGCACGGCCAAGGTCGGCCATTCGCCACCGACTGGTCCATCGTCGGCCGGCACGCCCCCGCACCGTCGGTCGTCGGAATCGTTCAGTGTCGTCTGCCAGGGATCTCCCGCCCCTGGCCGGGAAATCGTCACCACGATTCGACGGTGGCAGAGATCGGGCCCCGTAGCATCGGGGATTCCCCCTAACCAGAAGCGGAGTCGCCAGCTGATCCGGCATCCAGGCGGGCATCGTCCGCCATGGCGATCAGCTCGTACCGCGAGTGGATGCGAAGCCTGGCGTAGATGTGCTCCAGGTGTGTCTCAACCGTGCTGACCGAGATGTACAGCTGCCGGGCGATCTCCGCGTTTGTCGCACCGGCCGCGGCCAGCCTGGCCACCCGCTGCTGCTGGGCGCTCAGCGCGGTTGAGTCGCGGGCCCGCCGCCGCCCGCCCGCGATCTTGAACTCGGCTGCGGCCATCCCGGCTAGCCAGCTCGCCCCGGTGGCAGCAGCGGCGCGTTCCGCCTGTGCCAGCGCCGAGCGGGCCTGCGTGCGCTGGCCGCTCCGGCGCAGGAAGCCGCCGTAGGCCAGGAGGGTCTCGGCCCGCTCGACCGGCAGGTCGACCTGCTCGTGCAGGGCCAGCGCTGCGCGGTAGTGCTCCAGCGCGGCAGCGTTGTCCCCTCCGATCTCGGCAAGCTGGGCGCGTCCCGCAGCAGCGGCGATCTGCGGGAACCTGCACGTCAGCCTGGCCGCCGACTGGTCGAGCCAGCCGATCAGCCGCCGTGCGTCGTCGATGTGGCCGCAATCCACGTGGGCCGCGATTGCGTGCCGGGGCCAAGGCGGCAGGCACGGCTCGCCTATGCCCATGGACCGGACAGACGCCTCCAGCCTGGTGTAAAGCTCGCACGCTTCGGTCACCGCCCCCTCGCGCAGCCGGCGATGGCCGAGCACGTCCCACAGGAACAGCAGCGCCAGCCACTCGCCCCGGCGCACTGCCGTCGCCTCGGCCCGCGCGCACCACTGCGCGCTCTCATCCAGCCTGCCTGTGTAGAGGCAGATGTAGGCGTTGCCGACCGCGGCAAAGGACTCCAGCTGCGGCACCAGTTCGACGAGGTTCTGCGCGACCGCGATGGCCTGGCGGGCCTCGTCGAGCCTGCCCATCTGGCAGAGCGTGTACGAATGGCCTACCGCCAGCGTCGTGATCGCCACGGGAGCGCCGTGGTGATCGTCGGCGGCGCGGGCCATTGTGAAGGCACGGTCGGCCTCCTCGAAGCGCTCCGCTAGCCGGGCGCAGTAGGCGAAGAGGTTGACCGGGGCCCACCCGCCAGCCGCTGCCAGCATCCCGGAGCCTGGGCCTGGCCCGGGCGGCGGCAGCCGCCACGGGGCGGCCGGCTCGGCCGCGGCCATCCCCTCCGGATCACCGCTCAGCATCGCCAGCTGGCCCCAGACCGCCGCTGCCCTGATGGGCAGCAGGCCGCCGACCCGCCCGGCCAGGTCCCTGGCCCTGGCCGCGGCCGGGAGCGCTGGTCCCGGGCCTGATGCCCGCATCCGCCACATCGAGGCATCCAGCAGCACCTCTGCGGCTGTCGCGGGGTCACTGGGCGCAGCCAGGTCGGCTGCTGCGGCGAACGTCACGGCCGCCTGTTCGTGCTCGCCCACGCTGACGAGCGCCCGGCCCAGCATCCACAGCGACGTGACCCGGTCGGCGGGCGCCAGGTCGCCCCGGTCCAGCAGCGCGCGGTAAGCGTCGGCCGCCCGCTGCGCCTGGCCGGCTGCCAGCAGCGCCTCCGCCTGGGCCAGCAGCAGGTCTGGCTCGGCCCCGTCGCCGGCCATTGCCACAGCCTCGTCGAACCGTGTGACCGCGGCCGCCAGCGCACCAGCCCTGCGCGCGGCCTGCCCGGCCCGCTTAAGCACCAGCACCGCGCGCTGGTCGCCGGCCAGCCCGGCCAGCACGGCGTGCTCGGCGGCGAGAGCTCCCATGCCGCGGTCGCTCAGCACGGTGAACGCGCGGGC
The DNA here is from genome assembly GCA_963815375.1 of uncultured Actinomycetota bacterium. Lineage (GTDB taxonomy): Bacteria > Actinomycetota > Actinomycetes > Streptosporangiales > Streptosporangiaceae > JASHPR01. The sequence goes on from CAWFGX010000004.1 coordinate 889,547, forward strand.
GTGCAGCCGAGTCCGGATCGGCACGGCTAGCTCGTCATAGAGCGCCTGGCGGATCAGCGGATGCACGAAATATGCTTCGGCGCCCGGATCCTGGCGTATCAGGCCGCTGTGGCTGAGCGACTCCAGCGCAGTGTCGGCCTCGGTGGCATCCAGCATCGCGAGCTGCGCAGCCACGTCCGGCATGAAACTGGTGCCGAGCACCGACGCTGCCTGGGCACAGCGCATGCCCGAGGTCGGCAGGCCAGCGAACCTCGCGAGCAGCATGCTCTGGCCGGATAGGCTTCCGGCGGCTTCTGCTGCGGGCAGGTCCTCTCCTCGGCCGATGGCCATCGCCACCTGCCCGAGCAGCAGCGGGTTCCCCGCGCACAGGGCGAAGGCCCGGCGGACCACTGGTGCTGGCACTGGCGCCCCGACCCTGGCCTCGAGCAGCACGCCAGAGGCTGACGTGCTCAGCGGCTCCAGCACCTGGACGGTGCCGTGGCCCTCGTGCGCCAGCGCCGCCGTGGCCTCGCGGGCCGCCGGGGGCCACGGTCGCATGCAGGCGAGCAGGCCGAGCCCGAGCACGTCGGGCCGCCGGCTGATGAAGGAAATGAGCGCGAGCGAGTCGGTGTCCGCCCAGTGCAGGTCATCGAATGCCAGGAAGATCCCGCTGCCCGCGCGCTCCTGCAGCCACCGCAGCACGGTGTAGAACCGCGCCGCGCGGTCGCCGCCGTCACCGCTCAGCTCCCGCTCGTCATCGCCGAGCAGTCCCGGGCCGCCGATGCCGTCCAGTGCCTGAGTCAGCAGGCCGAACGGCAGGCTGGTCTCCAGCGGGTGGCCGCGGCCGAGCCCGGCCGTCAGGCCCCGGGCGCGAGCCTGGTCGCATGCCCGGTCGATGAGCGATGTCTTGCCGAGGCCAGCCTCGCCAACGACGTACAGCGCTCCAGAGTGGCCTGCCGCGACCTCGTCAAGCAGCGCGTCGGCAGACGCAACAACGTCATCGCGCTCCAGCAGGCCGCCGAGTTCCACAACGTATCCCTTTCCCCATCTACCAGACGGGTAAGAAGCGGCAACGTATTACCTGACCTGCGGCGGAACGCTGACTCGGACCTTCGGGAGCGGCGTTATGGGCCAGCGGCCCGGCGGAACACAGGGCATATCATGACATTGCGGAGGAGGGGGCTGATGCCGACCGCGGACACGGTCATCGCGATCAGCGGCGTGATTGTCACGGTGGCGCTCACGGCGGTGGTCGTGCTCGGCGTCCTGGTACACGGGAAGCGACGGGTGCCGGGGCTGACCAGGTCAGGCGGGCTGCGCCTGCACCGGTTCCTCTCACTGCTGGCGGTCGGATTCCTCGCTCTGCACGTCCTGGTCGCGTTCAGTGCCCCGTTTGCGGGTTTCGGGCTGGCCGCGATCGTGGTCCCGTTCCTCTTCTCGCGCCAGCCGCTGTGGATCGGCCTGGGCGCGGTCTCGCTGGACCTGCTTGTCGTTCTCGTGGTGACCAGCCTGTTCCGGGTGCGGATCGGCCGGCCGTGGTGGCGCGGCGTGCACTGGCTGGCGTACGCGTGCTGGCCGGCCGCGCTGGCGCACGGCATCGGGATAGGCCCTGGAATGCGTACCGGGCGGCTGCTCGATCTGGCTGTCGCGTGCATCGCGGCAGTCCTCGCGGCCGCCGCGTGGCGGCTGGCCGGGGCACTGCGCGCGGTTCTGCGGGCCGGGCCTGGGTCAGGCCAGTCAGGGCGTCAGGCGGGGACCTCGCTCAGGTCGGCGGCCCACAGGGTGTGGAAGCTGCCGTCGCGGTCGGTGCGCTGGTAGGTGTGGGCGCCGAAGTTGTCGCGCAGGCCCTGGATCAGCGAGGCGGGTAGCTGAGGCCGGCGGAGGGCGTCGAGGTAGGCCAGCGACGACGAGAAAACCGGCGTCGGAACGCCGGCCCGGATCGCAGTGGTGAGGACACGGCGCCAGGAATCGATCCCTGCGGTGACCGCAGCGCTGAAGTAGGGCGCAACCAGCAGCGTCGTCAGGCCGGGGTCGCCGTCGTAGGCCTCGCGGATCCGGTCAAGGAACTTCGCCCGGATGATGCAGCCGCCACGCCAGATCGTCGCCATGGCACCGAGGTCGATGCCCCACTTGTACTCGGTGCTGCCGGCCGCGATGTGGTCGAAGCCCTGGGCATAGGCGACGATCTTCGACGCGTACAGGGCCTGGCGGACGTCCTCGGTGAACTGCTGGCGCTGCGCGGCTGGCACCGGCAGGCCGGAACCGCTGGACAGTCCGCGGTAGGTCCGCTGCGCCGCCTCGCGCTGCGCGACGTGCCCGGACAGGGACCGCGCGAACGTGGCCTCGGCGATGCCGGTGATCGGAATGCCGAGGTCGAGCGCGTCCTGAACAGTCCACCGGCCGGTGCCCTTCTGCTCGGCACGGTCGGCCACAATGTCGACAAATGGCTTTCCGGTCTGCGCATCGGTGTGGGCGAGCACGTCGGCCGTGATCTGGATAAGGAACGAATCCAGGTCGCCGCTGTTCCACTGGCGGAATGTGTCCGCCAGCTCGGCCGGGCTCTGATCCAGCCCGGCGCGCAGCAGGTCATACGCCTCGGCTATCAGCTGCATGTCGGCGTACTCGATGCCGTTGTGGACCATCTTCACGAAGTGCCCGGCGGCATCCGGGCCGACATGGGTGCAGCAGGGTACGCCGTCGACCTGCGCAGCGATGCTCTCGAAGATCGGGCCCAGTTTCCGGTACGCCTCGTCCGAGCCGCCGGGCATGATGCTCGGACCGTGCAGCGCGCCTTCCTCGCCACCGGATACGCCGGTGCCGACAAAGTGCAGGCCCTTAGCTGTCAGAGCCTTCTCCCGGCGGAGCGTGTCGGTGAAGTGCGAGTTGCCGCAGTCGATGATGATGTCGCCGTCGTCGAGCAGCGGAACGAGGCCATCGATGACCGCGTCGGTGGCCGGCCCGGCCTGCACCATGATGATGACCGCGCGAGGACGCTGAAGTGACGCGACGAAGTCCTCGAGCGACTCGGAGGGAACGAAGTGCCCCTCGTCGCCGTGCTCCTCAACCAGGCTGCGGGTGCGAGCCGTGGTGCGGTTGTGCAACGCCACCGTGTACCCGTGCCGGGCCAGGTTCCTGGCAAGGTTGCGGCCCATCACCGAAAGGCCGGTCACCCCGATCTCGGCGGACGCCTGGATGGTCATGCCACTTCCTTCCGCACGGCTGAGCTGTTCTTGCTCTTTCGTCCCACCCTCCCACACGCGGCTCCGGCCTCGCTGGGGCACGCGGCCAGCGGTCCGCATGGGGGTACAATTCGGGTTAAATCAAATGCCGTTGACGAACGGTGCTGAGGAGCCGCAATGGCGGACACCGCACCCAGGAAGTTCCCATTCAGCGCTAATAACCGCCTCGACCCAGATCCCCTGTACGCGCGGCTGCGCCGTGAGGAACCGGTCTGCCGGGTCCAGCTGCCCCATGGCCCGCCAGCATGGCTCGTGACGACGCACCAGCTCGCCCGGAGCATGCTCGCCGATCCCCGGTTCAGCCGCACGGCTTCGCTCGGCCGGGACATGCCCCGCTATGTGCCGGTCGAGCTCGGCCAGGTGGCCGAGAACCTGCTTCTCATGGACCCGCCCAAGCACACCCGGATCCGCCAGCTGGCCGGCCGGGCTCTGACCGCCCGCCGGGTCGAGCAGCTGCGCCCCCGTGTCCGGGAGATTGCTTCTGGCCTGATCGATGACATGACGTCCGCAGGCCCGCCCGCGGACCTGGTCGAGGGCTTCTCTTTCGCCCTGCCCGTGACCGTGATCTGTGAGCTGCTCGGCGTCCGGCCGGAGGACCGGCGCACCTTCCGGCAGTGGGCTGATGGCACCGTGTCGACCGCTCCGCTCACCGCGGAGCAGCAGCAGGACATCTACCTGCACCTGGCCGCGTATCTCGCTGAGCAGTTCGAGCAGCGCCGCTCGCAGCCAGGCGACGATCTGCTGACCTGGCTGGTCGAGGCCTGCGACGACCAGGACCGGCTGACTGACACCGAGCTGCTGTTCCTCAGCATGGCTCTGCTGATCGCCGGCTATGAGACAACCGCCAGGCAGATCAGCAACGCGGTCTACACGCTGCTCACCCACCCGGGGCAGCTCGGCAAGCTCAGGTCCCGGCCTGAGCTGCTGGTGACCGCAGTAGATGAGCTGCTGCGGTTCATCGCATTCGGAACCCCGGTGAATCCCCGCACAGCAACGGCCGACGTTCAGCTCGGCGACGTGCTGGTACGGTCAGGCGAGCAAGTGATGGTTTCCAACACCTCTGCCAACCACGACGACGGCGTCTTCAGTGACCCCGACGAGCTCGACATCACCCGCCACCCCAACCCGCACATCGCGTTCGGTCACGGTCCGCACGTCTGCATCGGCGCTCAGCTGGCACGGCTCGAGCTGCGGGTAGCGCTGGAGGCGCTCCTGTCCCGGCTGCCGGGACTGCGCATCGCCGTGCCAGAGAGCGACCTGGCCTGGCAAACCGGGGCCCTTATGCGGGGGCTTGCCGCGTTCCCGGTCGCCTGGGATGCGACTGCGGCCCCCCAGGCCAGGTAGCGCTCTACTCCATCGGCCGCCTGGCGATCGCCGACGGCTGGCGGCCGCTGAGCAGCCAGCCCGCTATCACCGCGACCAGGGGCATGCCGACGAGGATCAGCAGCAGGTTCGTCACCGGGATGCTGCTCAGTGACGACAGGCCGTCGAGCTGGTTGGTGCGGAAGAACCCGATTGCCGCAAGATAGCCGCAGAACAGACCGGTCACCGCGCCGGCCAGCGCCAGGGCCCCGGCCGTGGCGGCGGTGATCGTCCGGCGGGTCAGGCCGCTCGCGCCGGTGGCCGTCAGGGTCCGCAGGTCGCTAGCTGTCTCGCTGCGGACCAGGCCAACGCTCATCCCGAGGATGCCCAGCGCCAGCAGGATCCCGAACACAGTGGCCACGTCGATGATCTCCGACAGCGATGGGATGCTGTTCCGGGTCTCGACGCTGGTCCCGGCCGCGGCCGCGGCCTGCTGGGCGCTGTGGATCTGGCTGGCGGTCAGGGGCTGAGCTGCCTGAATCAGCCAGGCCTGGGTGGTGATGCTGCTGGCCAGCCCGAGCTGGCGGATCGCATGCTCGGTGATCACTGTGTTCGGCGCCGATGTCCCCGACGGCAGTGCGCTGACTTCCTGGATCACCGGGTTGTTCAGGCAGTAGCCCTTCAGGCAGGGCGAGGTTTCGCCGCCCCCAGGGCCCGGCGGGCAGCCCCTGGCGGAGCTGAGGCACGGCGGTGTGCCGTAGGTGAGCTGCATCATTGTCATCGTGGACAGTCCTGGCCGCATAGTCAGGATGTCGGCAGCCGGGTTGACCTGGGATTCTCTGATGCCAAATGCCTTAAGCAGCTGTGGTGTGGCCACGTAGATGCTGCCGTTCCAGTTGCGCCCGGCGACGACACGCTGGAGCGATGCTGTGGCCTCCTCTAGCGTGACGATCTCGCTGCCATTGCCCAGGCTGGCGGCGATGCTGTGCACGGTGCCCGAGGCCGCGGCCATCTGCTGCGCAGTCGGGGCCGACGGACCACCGTTTTTCGGGCCGCGCTGCCCGGGCCCTGGCCGCTGATGCCGGGTGGTGGCGGTGTGTCGACGATGAGCTGGTTGGACGCGAGGTTGGGCCCGGCGTAGTCGAGCTCGTTGCCGAAGCGGGCCGCGGCCACAACGCAGATGATCACCGCGATCAGCAGGCTGAGGCTGATCGCGCTAAGCGCGGCACCCGAGCGCGCCCGGTATCGCGCCAGGTCCCGCAGCGCCAGCCGGACGGTCACCGGGGCTGGGCGGGCCAGCCTGGCCAGCACCCCCAGCAGCGTCGGCGACAGCAGTACCACCGCCACGGTGATCGCGATGAAGCCGAGGACCAGCCCGCCGAGCTGTGAACTCTGCTGGCCTGAGCCGGAGTTATGGCCCAGGCCTCCGCCGGCGATGCCCAGCAGGATGAACGCGATGACCAGGAACACCAGGCCGGCCGGAAGGGCCCAGCGGCGGGTCCTCCTCGGTGCCGCTGGCCGTCCGGACAGGGCGGTCACGATCGGCACCCGGGCGATCGCCCGGGCTGGACGAGCCGCGGCAAAGTAGCAAGCGATCACGGCCAGGACCATCGCGACGACGATCACCAGCCAGGGCAGCTGGAACACGCCGATCACGTGGTGGGCGCTTGTCTCGACGCTGGGCCGGTAGGCCAGCCAGGCCAGCAGGCCGACCGCGAACCCGGCCACAGCGCCGACGACGCCGGTGGCCGCGCCGTTGGCCCGGACCACGAGGCGGATGTGAGCGTCGGTGGCGCCCTGGGCGCCGAGCATGCCGATCGAGCGCAGCCGGCGCTGGGCCAGCACAGTGAACCCGCCGACCCCGACCAGGGCGATCAGCAGCATCCCGAGCGTGGCCGCCGTCAGCGAGATGGTCTCGGGGTTGAGGGGGTTGTTCGACGCCACCGAAGCGGGGGTTTCCACGTTGGCCCCGATGGAGGACAGCCTCACGCCCGGGGCGTCGAACAGGACGGTGGTTTCGGTTGGCGTTGTCACCTGGCCGGGCAGCACGAGCGCGAACTCGTCCAGCAGGCTCTGCGGGTTCTCGACAATGCCCGCCACCCGGCGGGTCTTGCCGCCCGCGCGCCAGGTGCCACCGACCCTCAGGCCGAACTGGGACGCCAGCCCGCTGGTCACAGCCACCTGGCTGGCTGTCGCCGGGTAGTGGCCGCTGACCAGGGACAGCATCGGCCCGCCGAACGGGCCGTCGGGGTTCTGTGCCCGCAGGTCGTAGGTCTGGACGGTGCCGGGAATCGCCAGGGTCTGGTTCTCGATCACGTCGACCTTGCCGAACCGGTGCCGCAGCGCGGCGATCTGGGCTGCCAGGTGCGGGCCGGAACCAGAGAAGCTCTCCAGGTCCTGCGCGGTACCGAAGCCTGCGCTCGGCGAAGGCGGCGTATCGGTCGCGACCGCCGCGCCCACGAAGGTAGCGGCCACCGCGACGATGATCAGAGCCAGGATCAGCAGCTGCTGGCGCCACTCGCGGCGCAGCAGCCGCCAGCCCCAGCGGATCACCGCGAGCTGGGCGGCGACGCCCCCGTTGCGCGCCGCTCCGTGGGAGACGAGACGCTCCCGAACCGCAGTGCTCATCGGCCGTCTCCTGTCTCAAGCCGTATCTCGCTCGGTAGCATGCCACGCATGATACTCAGTATTCCGTGAGCCACGGAACTATTCTGCGCGCGCGGGTGGTGCTGATCCTCCATCGCTCTACTCCATTGGCTGGCGTCCGAGAGCCGGGGGCTGCCGGCCGGCCAGCAGCCAGCCAGCGATCACCGCGACCAGGGGCATGCCGACACCGATCAGCAGCAGGTTGGGCACCGGGATACTGCTCAGCGAGGACAGGCCGTCGAGGTGATTGGTGCGGAAGAAGCCGATCGCCGCGAGATAACCGCACAGCAGCCCGGTCACCGCGCCGGCCAGGGCGAGCCCGCCGGCGGTCGCAGCAGTGATAGTGCGGCGGGCGCGCGTGCTCGCCCCGGTTGCGGTCAGCGTGCGCAGATCACCGGCTGTCTCGCTGCGGACAAGGCCGACGGCCATCCCGAGGATGCCAAGTGCCAGCAGGATCCCGAACACAGTGGCCACGTCGATGATCTCGGTCAGCGACGGGAAGCTGTTATGGGTCTCGATTGTCATTCCGGCTGCGGCCGCGGCCTGCTGGGCACTGTGGACCTGGCTGGCGGTCAGCGGCTGCACCGTCTGGATCAGCCAGCCTGTGGTCGTGATCGTGCTGCTCAGCCCGAGCTGATGGATGGCGTGCTCGGTGATGACCGTGTTCGGTGCCGAGGTGCCCGAGGGCAGCGCGCCCAGTTCCTGGATCACCGGGTTGCTCACGCAGTTGCCCTTCGCGCAGGGTACGGTCCCGGCCCCGCCGGGGCCTTGCTGGCAGCCTGCCGCGGCGTTGACGCATGGCAGCGTGCCGTAGGTGAGCTGCATGTTCGACAGGCCGGACAGCCCTGGCCGCATGGTTAGGATGTCGGCGGCCGGGTTGACCTGCGACGATGTGATGCCGAACGCCCGCAGCAGCTGCGGTGTGGCCACGTAGATGCTGCCGCCCCAGTTGCGCCCGGAGGTCTGCACCCGCTGCAGTCCGGCGTTCGCCTGTTCCAGGACGATCAGGTCAGTGGTGCCTAGCTCAGCGGCGATGCTCCTGGCAGTGGCCGTCCACGCGGCGGTGGCGGGCTTAGTGAACTCCTTGCCGTTCGGGGCATGCCCGTTCGGCGCCCCGCCCGGGCTCCGCCCGCTCTGCGGGGGAGTGCCTGGCGGCCCTTGGACTGGCCTCGGCGTGCTCAGGAGGAGCTGGCTGGACCCCAGGTTGGGCCCGACGTAGTCCAGGGGCTGGAGCCGGGACGCGGCCACGACGCAGATGATCACGGCGATCACCAGGCCGAGGCTGATCGCGCCGAGCGCGGCACCTGAGCGCGCCCGGTACCGGGCCAGGTCGCGCAGGGCCAGCCGCACCGCGACCGGAGCCGGGCGGGCCAGCCGGGCCAGCACCCCCAGCAGCGACGGGGACAACAGCACCACGGCGACCGTAAGCGCGATGAACCCGAGGACCAGCGAGCCAAGCTGCGAGCTCTGGTTGCCCGACTGCTGCCCGCCGACAGTGCCGCCGGCAACGCCCAGCAGGATGAACGCGATCACAGCGAACACGATGCCGACCGGCCAGGCCCAGCGGCGTGTCTTCCTGGGTGCGGGCGGCCTGCCGGACAGGGCCGCGACGATCGGCACCTTCGCAATAGCGCGCGCGGGCCGCGCAGCAGCAAGGTAAGCGGCGACCACGGCCAGGACCATGGCGATGATGATCACCAGCCAGGGCAGCTGGAACACGCCGATCACGTGGTGGGCGCTTGTCTCGACGCTGGGCCGGTAGGCCAGCCAGGCCAGCAGGCCGACCGCGAACCCGGCCACAGCGCCGACGACGCCGGTGGCCGCGCCGTTGGCCCGGACCACGAGGCGGATGTGAGCGTCGGTGGCGCCCTGGGCGCCGAGCATGCCGATCGAGCGCAGCCGGCGCTGGGCCAGCACAGTGAACCCGCCGACCCCGACCAGGGCGATCAGCAGCATCCCGAGCGTGGCCGCCGTCAGCGAGATGGTCTCCGGGTTGAAAATGCTCGTCGACGCCACCAGGCCCGGGGTCAGCACGTTGCGGCCGATCTTCCCTCGACTCACGCCGGGGGCGTCGAACAGGACAGTGGTCTGGCCCGGCGTCCTCACCTGGCCGGGCACCACGAGCGCGAACTCGTCCAGCAGGCTCTGCGGGTTCTCGACAATGCCCACTACCTGGCGGGTCTTGCCGTCCACGCCCCAGGTGCCGCCCACCCGGAGCCCGAACACAGACACGAGGCCGCTGGTCACCGCTACCTGGCTCGCTGTCGCCGGGTAGTGCCCGCTGACCAGGGAGAGCATGGGGCCGCCGAACGGGCCGCTTGGGTTCTGCGCCCGCAGATCGTACGTCTGCACCGACCCACGGATGGACAGGCTCTCGTTCTCGATGACGTCGACCCGGCCGAAGCGGTGCTGCAGCGAGGCGATCTGCGCTGTCAGGTGCGGGCCGGAGGTGGAGAACGTCTCCAGGTCCTGGGCGGTGCCGAAGCCCGCCGTCGCCGGGCTCTGCGTGGTGGTGGCGACCGCCGCACCGACGAAGGTGGCGGCCACCGCAACGATGATCAGCACCAGGATCAGGAGCTGCTGGCGCCATTCGCGGCGCAGCAGCCGCCAGCCCCAGCGGATAACCGCGAGCCGGGCGGCCAGGCCCCCGTTCCGCGCAGAACCATGGGAGACCCCATGTGAGCCAGGGTGCTCCCGCACCGCTGTGGTCACTGGCTTTCTCCGGCTTCGGTAGCCGGCACGCCGGCCACGGCCGCTGTCTCGGCGCTTGTCTCGCCGTTTGCAGCTGCCTGGCTGTCCCCGTCGCGCCGCAGCGCCTGGAGACCGGACGCCGCTCGCCGCTGGTCGGTCACGTGACCATCGCGCAGGAACACCGTCCGGTCGGCCCACGTAGCCAGCTGCGCGTCATGGGTGACCACCACAGCGGCCATCCCGCCGTTCTTGCACGCGTCGTGCATCAGGCGCAGAACAGCCTCGGCGTTCTCCGAGTCCAGAGCGCCTGACGGCTCGTCGGCCAGGAGCAGGCGCCGCTCGCCGACGATCGCGCGGGCGATCGCCACCCGCTGCCGCTCCCCGCCCGAGAGCTGGTCGGGATAGGCCGAAGCCCGGTCGGCCAGGCCCAGACCTTCCAGCGCCCGCAGGCCTGCCGCGCGCGCCTTGCCGGCCCTGAGGCCGTCCAGCTCCAGCGGCAGCGCGACGTTCTCCGCTGCGGTCAGCCCGGGCAGCAGGTTGAAGTCCTGGAACACATAACCAATGGTGCGGCGCCGCAGCCGCGCCTTGTCGTTGCGCGACATCGCCGACAGCGGCTGCCCGCTGACAAGCACCCTGCCGCTGCTGGGCTCCTCCAGGCTGCCCGCGATCGTCAGCAGCGTGGACTTGCCCGACCCGCTGGGCCCCATGACCGCCACCATCGACCCCTCGTCCACTGACAGGCTCACACCCGCCAGCGCGCGCACCTCAGCCGCACCCTCACCGTAGGTCTTCGACACCTCGCGCAGTTCCAGCATGCTCATCTGCCAGCCCCTACTCCGGCCACAGCACAGGCGGCGGCCGCGCCTGCGAGCGTTACTCGCGTCGGTATGATGCGATGCATAATACTGAGTATGATACGGCTAATGCAACTGGATCCTGAGATCGGGTCACGGGTTTAGCTCCGCCGTCGGCCACGGCGCTCCGGCAAAGTCACAGGCGCGGGTCGACGGGCTCGGACTCGAGGGCGAGCACGGCGAACACGCACTGGTGCACCCGCCAGAGCGGCTCGCCGTGAGATGCGCGGTCGAGAGCTTCCAGCCCGAGCGCGTACTCGCGCAGCGCCAGCGAGCGCTTGTGGCCGAGGCTGCGCGTGCGCAGCCGGTCCAGGTTGGCCGGCTCGGTGTAGTCGGGACCGTAGATGATCCGCAGGTAGTCCCGTCCCCGTACCTTGAGGCCAGGCTGGACCAGGCCCCGCGGCCCGCGGGTCAGGTTCACGGCTGGCTTGACCACCATGCCCTCGCCGCCGCTCGCGGTCAGATCCGACCACCAGCTTGTCGCTGCGGCCATGGAGCCCTCGTCGCTGGTGTCCGCGGCCACCCGGCGAGTCGGCGCGATCAGCTCGGGGTCGGCCGCCGCCAGCCGGTCAGCCAGCTCCATGTGCCACGCGTGCGGCCGGGAGCTGAAGGCCTGGCTGTCGGCGGCGAGCAGCTGGAACGGCGCGATCCGTACCCCAGACAGCCCGGCAACCGGCCAGCAGTACCTGCGGTAGGCGTCAGTGAACGCCGCGGCGTTGGCCTCGCGGACCTGGGTGCGCTCTAGCAGGTCACCGACGTCGAGGCCAGCCTGCGCGGCCTGGTCCAGGGCGCTGACAGCGGCGGGCAGTGCTGCCCGCGCCGCGGCGCCCACGCGTGCGTACTGGTCTCGCAGCAGCTCGGCGGCCTTGGCGTTCCAGGGCAGCAGCTCGGCATCGAGCAGCAGCCAGGAGGTGTCCAGCTCGTCGAACAGGCCGGCCGCCTCAGCCGCTCGGCACAGCCGCTCGGTCAGCTCCCCGGTGAGCCCGCCGGTGAAGAACGCGCGGCCGGTCCGCGTCCACACCGCGCCGGTCTGATCGCCTGGCCCGCCGAACCTGGCCCGCGCGGCCTGGAGGGACCGGCACACCAGCGCGACCGCGCGCGAGCCCATGTGCTTCTCCTCGCACACCACCTCGCCGACACCGTCGGCTCGGTACGCCTCGAACGCCTGGTCCGGGTGCTCCAGCAGACCCGGCCGCGCTGAGGTGGCGACCGGGCTCATCGTCGGCGGCAGGTATATGAGCCACCGCGGGTCGATCGCGAATCGGCTCATCACCTCGAGCGCGGCGGCGGCGTTCTCCGCCCGGACCGTGATGCGCGCGTGGTGGGCCGTCTCGATTACCCGGGAGCCGGTCACGTCGGTAATGTCGAGGACCTCTGGCTCGCGGCGGCCCACCGTATCCGGCCTAACGCCCGGCACAGTGGCTGGCTCGGCGAGCGGCCTGGCGGGCTCGTAGTAGACCTTGGCTGCCGGAACGCTGACCAGCTCCCGCTCTGGGTAACGCAGCGCGGTGAGCCGGCCGCCGAACACGCACCCGGTGTCGACGCACAGCGTGTTGTTCACCCATTCCGGCACTGGCACCGGTGTGTGCCCGTAGACGACCATCGCGGCGCCGCGGTAGTCCCGGGCCCATGGGTAGCGCACCGGCAGGCCGTACTCGTCGGTCTCCCCCGTTGTCTGCCCGTACAGGCAGAACTCGCGGACCCGCCCGGATGCGCGGCCCTGGTACTTCTCGATCAGGCCCGCGTGCGAGACGACCAGCCGGCCGCCGTCCAGGACGTAGTGGCTGACCAGCCCGTCGGCGAATCGCTCGACGTCGGCGCGGAAGTCCTCGTGCTCAGCGCCGAGCTGGGCCAGCGACTCGGCCAGGCCGTGCGTCTGGTTAACGTTCCGCCCCCGCAGCGCCCGCAGCAGCCTCGCCTCATGATTTCCGGGGACACAGAACGCATCACCCGCCCCGGTCATCCCCATGACCAGGCGCAGAACGCCGGGAGTGTCGGGGCCCCGGTCCACGAGATCGCCGACGAACACGGCGCGGCGTCCGTCGTGGTGCGCGCCCACCGCCCGGCCGTCATCGTCCCGGCTGATCGCGTAACCCAGCTCGGTCAGCAGGCTCTCAAGTTCTGCGCGGCATCCGTGGACGTCGCCGATGACGTCGAACGGTCCGGCCTCATGCCGCAGATCGCTGTACAGCTTCGTCCGCGTGAGCTCCGCGGCAGCGATGTCAGCCTCGCCGCGCAGGGTGTGGATGACGCGGAAGCCCTCGCGCTGCAGCCCGCTCAGGCCGCGGCGCATCTGGCCGTGCTGCCGACGGATGACCTGCGGGCCCATGTCGCGGTCGGGGCGAACCGCGTTCCGCGCCGCACATACCCCCTGAGCGACGTCGAGAACGATGGCGACCGGGAGCACGTCGTGCTCGCGGGCGATGGCAACCAGCGGCTTGCGGGAATCGGGCTGGACGTTTGTCGCGTCGACCACCGTCAGCCTGCCCGCCTTCAGCCGCTTGCCGACGATGTAGTTCAGCAGCTCGAACGCCTCGGCCGACGCCGACTGGTCGTTCTCATCGTCAGCCACGAGGCCGCGGCAGAAATCGGAGGAGATCACCTCGGTCGGCCGGAAGTGCGCACGGGCAAACGTGGACTTTCCCGAGCCGCTGACGCCGATCAGCACCACCAGGCTCAGCTCGGGAATCGCGAGCCCGCCGGTCATGCCGCGTGCCCGGCGGTGTCGCTCTTGCTGAACACGGCCATCTGTGTCGGCGGCCCGACGTCCGGATCGTCATCGCCGACCGGCAGGTAGCTGACTGTGTAGCTGTAGCCCGAGGCGACCCGCCCGGCCCAGGACCGCAGCTGCTCGCGGGTCCACTCGAAGCGGTGGTCGCGATGGCGCACTGCCCCGGCCGGGAGGGTCTCGAAGCGGACGTTGTACTCGGAGTTCGGCGTTGTCACGATCACAGTGCCAGGTGCTGCGTAACCGAACACAGCCCGTTCCAGGGCGCCGAGGCGCTCCGGGTCGACGTGCTCGATGACCTCCATCAGAACGGCCCCGTCCAGGCCTGCGAGCCGTTCGTCGCGGTAGGTCAGCGCCGACTGGAAGATCTGCAGTCGCGCCCGTTGTGGCTCCGGCATCGTATCCAGGTGCAGCCGCCGCGCGGCGATCTGCAGCGCCCGCGCGGAAACGTCGGTTGCGACGATCCGCTCGATGCCGCGCTCGGCGAGCAGGTCGCGGGTCAGCACACCTTCGCCGCATCCGAGGTCGCCGACGGACCGCGCGCCACACGCACGCACCGCAGCGAGCACCGCTGCGCGTCGCTGCTCAGCCAGCGGCACCGGGCGGCCAGGCAGTTCAGCTACCACGGCTTCCTGCACCGCGTTGTCGAGCTGCTCCGGATCGGTGTCGTCGGCCTCGGCCAGCCGGGCCAGCGCGGACGCGGTCAGCTCCCGCCTGTGCGACAGGTAACCACGAGTGATGAGCGCCTTCTCCGGGTGCGATGCCAGCCAGCCCTCGCCCGCCCGGACCAGCTTGTCGACCTCGTCGTCGGTCACCCAGTAGTGCTTAGCGTCGTCGAGAACTGGCAGCAGCACGTACAGATGGTTGAGCGCGTCAGCCAGCCGCATCTCGCCGGTCAGCCGGACGCTGAGGTACGGCGACTCGCCCCATTCCGGCACCGCCGGGTCAAGCTGGCCCGTCGTCGCGTCCACCTGCCAGCCGGCCGGGCCGAACAGGCGGCCAGCCAGGTCGGCTCCCCCGCGGCACGGCACAGAAGGCACGACGATCTCCAGCGGGATTGGCTGGCCGGCCAGCTCGGGCCGTGCCTGGCAGCGGCCCGCCAGCGCGGTGCGGAACACGTCCTTGAGCGCCATCGCCAGCATGCTCGAGGCGGCGTATGGCCGGTCGTTCACGTACTGGCCCAGCGCCACCGGGTCGCCTTTCACGCGGCTGCGGCCGCGGGCCAGCCCGACTGGGTCGACCTCCAGCAGCAGCGCAGCGGTACACCGATCCTGCGTGGCCTCCGGGTAAAAGACGTATGCCACACCGACCGACTCGGTGAACGACTGCACCTTTCCCGGGTGCTTATGCAGCAGGTAGCCCAGATCGGTCGCTGGCCGGTGGGTCGTGGAGATCGTCAGCAGCACGACGACTCAGTCTTCACGAACCCGCCGGAAATGTCGCTCCTATTCCGCTCCGGGAACTGCTAACGAGGCTGCCGGAGCGGCGCCGGACAGCGGCTGGCGATCTTCGGGCATCGCTTCCATGCGGCTGATCAGCACCTTCTCGACACCGTCGAGGTGCTCGTACATGGTGTGGGCAGACTCGGCGGCGCTGCCGCCCGCGACCGCGGCGACGATCCGCTCGTGGCCCTCGCGGCCGCCGCCTGCCAGCGGCTGCATCGTGCCGTCAGGCCGGCTGGCCATGAGGCGCCAGTGCGACGGCGGCCGGAACAGGATGTCGATGCTGCGCTCGAACACGCGCGCCAGCACCTCGTTGCCGCTCATCTTCACGATCGCGAGGTGGAACTGCTGATGGCGCATGTGGTAGCTGACCCGGTCGGCGCGGTCCATCTGCTGCAGCAGCCTGCGCAGCCTGGTGACGTCCTGCTTGGTGTGGCGCAGCGCGGCCAGGCGGGCGCACTCGACCTCGATCAGCTTGCGGGTTTCGAAGATCGCGTCGAGGGACATCCGGGCCACGTTGACCGCGTCGTCGAGGCCCTCGCGCGGCAGCGAGTACGTCCGGGTTTCCGACCGCGGGGTGCTCACCAAATGGCTGATCGACGCGACCGTGCCGCCTGCCGAGCGGGAGTGGTTCGCCCGTGTGCCGTTCTCGGACTCGCCAGTGTCATCGGACGACCTTGCCCCCTGCGAGCTGTTCACCGGCCGGTTTTCCCTCCCAGCGGCCAGGGTCACCGTCTCCATGTTGCGGATATGGATGTAGCTGAGCGGCGTCTCACGGGTCACCAGCACCAGCGGCCGCCGCTCCTTCAGCGCCACGTCGGCCGCCCGGGTCAGCAGGTTGTCGGAGTTCCCGGTGGCGATAGCGGCCAGCGTGCGCATCGAGCACGGGATGATCACCATTCCCATGGTCAGGAACGAGCCTGACGAGATCGCAGCGCCGAGATCGGCCGCGTCGTAGGCCACGTCGGCGAGTTTCTCGATCTCGGCTGGATCTGTCCGCAGCTCAAGCTCGATGCTGCGGCGCGCCCCAGCGGACAGCACCAGGTGGGTCTGCACACCCAGGCCCAGGCGCTTAGCCGCGTTAAGGAAAGTCACGCCGAGTTGAGGCGCTGGAACCGGACATGCCAACTACCAGCCGGTTGCTGCTGCCGCTTCCCATGGGCCAAGACTACGGTGGGCCTGGTCACCAGCCCTGGCCCGGACCGAGACCACAGGGAGGCCGGAGTGTCCGCATCGGTGCTGTACATGTCGATGTCGGCCGACGGGTACATCGCGGGCCCGAACGACGGGCCCGGCAACCCCGGCGGCGACAGGTTCATGAGGCTGCACGAGTGGTACGGCGACTTCACCCAGCCGTCCGGACCGGGGCCGTCCGGCCCGTCAGGGGACTTCCTGGACGAGATTAGAGCGACCGGTGCCGTGCTCGCTGGCCGCCGGACCGTGGAGCAGGTCGACCACTGGGGCGGCGATCATCACGGTGTCCCGATCTTCGTGCCCAGCCACCGCCCGCCCGGTCCCTCAGTCGCGAACTACCCGCTGGTGACGTACGTGACCGACGGGGTCGCGGCCGCGATGGCACAGGCAAAGGCCGCCGCCGGGAACCGCAACGTGATGGTGCACGGTGCCTACACGGCGCAGCGGGCGCTCAAGGCCGGCGTGCTGGACGAGATCCAGATCCACCAGATCCCGGTGCTGTTCGGCGGCGGCCGCCAGCTGTTCGAGGTGCTGCCGTCGCACATCGAGCTGGAGATCACCCGGGTGATCGACACGCCCGAGGCCACGCACATCCGCTACCGGGTCCATCACTGAGCCGCGCCGATGAAGCACATAGTCGCTCTGTCGCGCACGGCCGTGATCATGCGCCACTGGTTCGAGATTGACCTGGGCGATGCGTCGATGGAGCACGGCGCCCGCATTGAGCTGCGCGAGCTTACCGAGCACGCCCATCGCGGCACCGAGTCGGCCGCCCAGCTCATCACCGCAGACCACCCGCTGTGGCGGGCCGACCTGTTCGACCGCCTCGCGGACCAGCCCGGCAGTTACGCGGTAGCGCACTTCCACCCGCAGTTCTCTGGCAACGAGCCCTGCCCGCGGCACTGGGACACGAGCCTGACGGCCAGCCCATGGCGATGGCTCCAGGATCAGTTCGCGAGCCTGGGCGCGGCCGGCGGGAGGGCTGCCTGGCCGGTGGCGCCCGAGGACGCTGCCGAGCTCCGCCGCCTGGCGCCGGACATCGTGAGCCTGGCGGCGCAGTTCGCGCCCGATCGCTGTTCGTCGGCACGGGAGTGCTTCGAGAGGACGCGCGATGTCCACGGGGCGGTTCAGCTCATGATCTCCGGTCTTCGCCGGCCCGATCTGCTCGATGCGGACTGGGTCGCGCCGTGGGCAGTGGCTGACCATTAGCGGGGAAGACAGTGTCAGCTGCCGGGGAGCTCACCGAGGGTTACCTGGGCGGTCGTCTGCTGACGGTCGCGGGTGAAGGTAATGGTGACGTGCTGTCCGGGCCGGGCCGCTGCCAGCGCCTGGGACAGGGCCGTCGCGTCGGGGGTCGGCGTGTTCCCGAGCGACCGGATCACGTCACCGGCTCGCAGGCCTGCTTTGTCTGCGGGCCCGCCGCTGGTGACGGCGACGACCCCGGCTCCGGCCGGCGTGCCGTCCGCGCCCGTGACAGTTGCGATCTGGGCGCCCAGCGCAGCGCGGTGGGAGTTGGTGACGTGGCCGGTGCTGATGATCTGGCTGGCGATGTCCCGGGCGAGGTTAGACGGTATAGCGAAGCCGATGCCAGGTGCCTGGGAGTCGCCCTGCGGGCTGGTGGCAGCCAGCGTCGGGATGCCGATCACCTGGCCGGTGACGTCGACGAGCGCGCCGCCGCTGTTGCCGGGGTTGATCGCCGCGCTGGTCTGGATCGCCCCGGGCAGGGCCCCAGCGGGCGAGCCGATCGCCGAGGGCTCGGTGACGGCACGGTCGGTCGCGGAGACGATGCCCTCGGTGACGCTGCCGGACAGCCCGAGCGGGTTGCCGACGGCGAGCACGACGTCGCCGGCCTGGATCTTGCCGGAGTCCCCGAAACGGGCGGGCTGCAGGCCGGAGGGGTCGTCGACGCGGATCACCGCAAGGTCATCGGGCGGGTAGCTGCTCACCAGGTGCGCGGCGCGCGGGGCCGGTCCCCGGCGACCTGAACGCTGAACGTGGTCGCGTTGCCCGCGACATGAGCGTTGGTGACGATGTTTCCTGACCGGTCGAAGACGATGCCGGAGCCGAGCCCTTCTGAGGTTCTGATCAGCACGACCGAGGGCAGTACCTCGCGGACCACGCCGGCGTAACCGGCCGGCCCGGCGGTGCTGGCAGCCACCGCTGGCGCTTGGGGCCCGGCCGGGGCGGCCACGGCGGCGCCGATGGCGACGCCGCCACCCCCGACCACGGCCACCGTCGCCGCGGCCACGGTGGCTCTGCGAGCCCGTTCTGTCATTTTCATCGTGAATCCCTCTCGTTCGCCCGGCTACCGGGGGGCGCGGGTTGCGCAGCGCGGGCCGGATCGGCCTGTACGGCCACATTCAGGGAAAAGCGCACCCGTGGACGCGCGGTGACGCGGCGGTGACGGAGGTGTGGAGGCAGTCTCCATCTCGCCACCATGACGAGTGCACCGGTCGCGCATCGCCCTCTGGTGCACTGACCGGACCGCTCCCCCAGGAAAGGCGCGCCGTTGATCAGCCTGGCCATCCTGCACGTCGGCTCCGCGCTCGCCTACGCCCTCGCGTTCGGCCTCCCCGCGATCGATGCGGTCTTCCCGCTGGTTCCCGCCGAGACGACGGTCATCGCGCTCGGCGTCGCGACCGCGGGAAGCGCCGACCCGAGGATCGCCCTGCTGGTCGCCTGCGCCGCTCTCGGCGCCTTCGCCGGGGACAACCTCTGCTACCTGCTCGGCCGCCGGTTCGGGCCGGCCGTGGAGCGCAGGTTCTTCTCGTCCGCCAAGGCAGCACAGCGCCGCGCCTGGGCCGAGCACTCGCTCGACCGGTTCGGGATGCTGATCATCATCCTGTGCCGGTTCGTCCCCGGCGGCCGCACTGCCGTGACCCTGAGCTGCGGGCTCGTCGGCTTCCCGGCGCGCCGGTTCGTCACTGCCACCGCTATCTCGGGTGCCATCTGGGCCAGCTTCGCGTTCTTCCTCGGCCGCCTTGGCGGCAGCGCCTTTAAGGACAGCCCGTGGGCCGGCCTGCTCGCTGCGCTGGCCCTATCGGCCGCCCTGGCTGTGATCATCGAGGGAACACGGCGGGCCAGGTCCCGCTGGCAGCGCCGGAAACCGGTGCAGCCAGTGCCGGGTACGCGAGACCGGACGCCTGCGGCGACAGGGAGAGGTCCGGGTGCCCAGTGAGCCTGGGGTCGTCCAGCCTGATCGTGCTGCTCATCGCGCTGGCCGGGGTCGCCGCTGTGATGTCCAGCCGGCTCAGCGAGCGGCTGCGGATACCGGCACCGGCGTTCTTCCTCATCGCTGCCGCGGCTGCGTCGGACATCTGGCCGCAGCTCGGCGGCCTGTCGTTCGCCGCTGTCGAGAACATCGTGTCGGTGGCGCTGGCAGTGATCTTGTTCGACGGCGGGATGAACATGGGGTGGCGGCGGCTGCGGTCGCAGGCCGCCCGATCCTGTGGATCGGCATCGCCGGCACGCTGGTCACGGCCATGGGTGTGGCTGTCGCGGCGCACCTGGCCTTCGGCTTTGACTGGCGCGTCGCCCTGCTGCTGGGCGCCGCACTCGCGCCGACTGACCCGGCGGTTGTGTTCTCAGTCCTCGGTCGCCGGGAGGTGCAGGGGCGCAGTGGCACGCTGGTGGAAGGCGAGTCCGGTTCCAACGACCCGGTGAGCATCGCGCTGCTCACAGCGCTGCTGATGACATCGGGGACCGGGGTGGCCGCGGCCGGTCACGTGGCCTGGGAGCTGCTGATGCAGCTGACGATTGGCGCCGCCGTAGGGGTTGCCGGCGGGTGGGCGCTGCTGGTGTTCATGCGCCGCCTGCCGCTGCCGAGCGAGGGCCTGTACCCACTGCGGGTGCTGGCCAGCGCTCTGGCGATCTACGGCCTGGCCACCATTGCCCACGGGTCGGGCTTTCTGGCGGTCTTCGTCGCCGGAGTCCTGGCCGGCGACGCGCGCGCTCCGTACAAGCGCGAGATCGCGCGCTTTCACTCCTCGCTCGCGAGCCTGGCGGAGATCGTGGCCTTCACCATGCTTGGCCTGACCGTCCAGCTGCACACGCTGTGGCAGCACTGGGTTTGGCTGACCGGCCTGCTGCTGGCGGCACTGCTGGCCCTGGTCATCCGCCCGCTGCTGGTCGGGCTGCTGCTCTGGCCAGTGCGCCTAGCCGCCGGCGAGCGGCCGTTCATGCTGTGGGCCGGCCTTAAGGGCGCGGTGCCGATCCTGCTGGGAGCGTTCATTGTCCAGGCCGGAATCGCCGATGCGCGACGGGTCTACGAGATCATCTTCGTGGTCGTGGCGTTCTCGGTCATCGTGCAGGGCGGCACGCTGCCGCCGCTGCTGAGTAAGCTGCGCATCCCGCTGCGCGCGGTCGAACCGGAGCCGTGGAGCCTGGGCGTCCGCTTCCAGCACCACCCCGAGGGCGTGCACCGTTGTGTCGTGGCGCCAGGCGCGGCCGCCGATGGGACAGCAGTCGGCGACCTGCACGTGGCGGGCGACGCCTGGGTCAGCCTGATTATCCGCGGCGGCCGCCTCGTGCCGGTGCGGGCGGACACCGTGCTGCAGGCGGGCGACGAGGTTGTCCTGCTCTCCGATGACACCGAGGTGGAGAGGCTCAGCGCGCTTTTCGCCGAGCCTTCGGGCCAGCCGGAACCCGTTGCGGGCCACGACGGCTCGCTTATCCTGGCGAGCCATGGTGCACACGATCCGGACTGACGACGGCGTCGCGCTGCATGCCGAGGTCGCCGGGACCGGCACGCCGCTGCTGTTCATCCATGAGTTCGCCGGGGACCACCGGAGCTGGGAGCCGCAGGTCAGGTATTTCTCCCGGGCCTACCAGTGCATTACCTACTCGGCGCGCGGCTACCCGCCGTCGGACGTCCCTGCTGACCCGGGCGCCTACAGCCAGGACCAGGCGGTTGCCGATGCGGTCGCGGTGCTCGATGGCGCGGGGGTCCAGCGCGCTCATGTCGTGGGGCTGTCCATGGGCGGGTTCGCCGCGCTGCACCTGCTGCTGCGCCACCCCGGCCGGGTGCTGTCAGCGGTCGCCGCCGGGGTCGGTTACGGCGCGCCGCCACAGCGGCAGGCGGCGTTCCGGGCGGAATGCGAGGCGAACGCGGCGGCGCTGGAGAGTGGCGGCTGGGAGCAGGTGGCGCTGCGGTACTCCGAAGGCCCGGCCCGGGTGCAGTTTCAGAACGCCGACCGGCGGGGCTGGGCCGAGTTCGCCGCGGCGCTGGCGGGGCACTCAGCGCTCGGCTCAGCGCTGACCATGCGCGGTGTCCAGGCCGCCCGCCCGTCGCTGTTCGCGCTGCGCGACAAGCTGGCTGCGATCACCGCGCCGGTGCTCATCGTCGCAGGCGATGAGGACGAGGACTGCCTGGACACTGGGCTCATGCTCAAGCGGACGATCCGCACGTCCGGTCTCGTGGTCCTCCCGCGGACCGGCCACGTGGTGAACCTGGAGGACCCGGCGCTGTTCAACGCCACCGTCGACCGGTTCCTCGCCATGGCCGAGCGGGGCGCCTGGCACCCCCGAGATCCGCGCTCAAAGCTGGATAGCTAGGTAAAGCCGGGGTTAACGTGCGCGGGTGGACTTCGATGTCGATCGCGCCCGGCGGGATACCCCCGGCGTCGCCCAGGTCGCCCATCTGAACAACGCCGGGGCGGCGCTGCCGCCGTCTCAGGTGACCGAGGCGGTCGTCAGTTATCTGTGCCAGGAGGGGCAGACCGGCGGGTACGAGCTTGCTGCAGCAGAGGCAGAACGCATCGGCGCTGTCTACCCGGCCGTCGCCCGGCTGCTCGGCTGCGGCGCCGACGAGGTGGCGCTGGTCGAGAACGCGACCCGAGCATGGGATATGGCGTTCTATTCGCTGGGGTTCGACGACGACTCCCACGGCCAGATATCAGTCGCCGACCTGCGCCGCCGTCTTGAGACCGGTCACAGCGGTCCGGTACGTCTGATCGCGCTCACGCATGTTCCGACCCAGGGCGGCCTGGTCAACCCGGCCGAGGAGGTTGGCGCCGTAGAGCGCCAGGCAGGCGTGCCGTTCCTGCTGGACGCCTGCCAGTCCGCTGGCCAGATGGCGCTCGACGTGGACCGCATCGGCTGCGACATGCTGTCGGGGACCGGGCGCAAGTTCCTGCGCGGCCCGCGCGGCACCGGCTTCCTTTACGTGCGGCGCTCAATGCTGGACCAGCTGGAACCGCCGTTCCTCGACCTGCACGCCGCGACATGGACCGCTGCCGACCGGTACGAAGTCCGCCCGGACGCCAGGCGCTTCGAGTGCTGGGAGACCAGCTACGCCCTGCGGATTGGCCTGGGCGTCGCTGTCGAGTACGCCCTGGGCTGGGGCCTGGACGCGATCGAGGCCCGTGTCACCGCGCTCGCCAGCTCGCTGCGTTCCCGGCTGCAGGACGTCCCGGGCGTTCAGGTGCACGATCAGGGCGTGCGCCGCTGCGGCATCGTGACCTTCACCGTCGGCGGTGTGCCAGCCAAGGAGGTGCAGCGTCACCTGGCGGAGCACGGTGTGAACACCAGTGTGTCCCCCGTCGATTCCGCACAGCTCGACCTCCCCCGCCGCGGCCTCTCGGAACTGGTCCGGGCGTCGGTGCACTACTACAACACCGACGCCGAACTGGACCAGCTCATCGCGGCCCTGCCCGCCGCCCGCTGACCCTGAGCTGAGGATTCGTACGTCAATTGTCCAATTAACACAGCCAGGATCCAGGACGACACTAGGGCGAAATAGCTGTTCGCCCTGCTAGCGGCGACTGCAGCGGGAGGTCGGAGGCAGGAGACGGCCAAGGAGGGCTGCCGTGCTGTCGAAACAAGACAACGAGATCCTGACCCGGGTCGGGCCCGGCACCCCGATGGGGAACCTCCTGCGAAGGTACTGGGTTCCGGCGTGCCTCAGCTCGGAGGTGGAGGACCCCGACGGGTCTCCGGCCCGGGTGCGGCTGCTCGGCGAGGATCTCGTCGGCTTCCGGGACACCGACGGCCGGATCGGGCTGATCGAGGAGTTCTGCCCGCACCGCGGGGCCTCGCTGTTCTACGGCCGGAACGAGCAGTGCGGTCTGCGCTGCACGTACCACGGCTGGAAGTTCGACGTCACCGGGCAGTGCGTGGACCAGCGCAGCGAGCTGCACCCGTTCGCGCACCGCATCAAGATCACCTCTTACCCGGTGCACGAATCCGGAGGCATCGTCTGGGCCTACCTCGGCCCAGCCGGCACCATGACCCCGTTCCGCGACTTCGGCACCGACAGCCTGCCCGCCGAGGAGATCGCGGCGGCCAAAGAGATCGTGCACTGCAACTGGGTCCAGTCCATGGACGGCGATGTCGACACCGCCCACATCTCGAACCTGCACCAATTCGACGCGATCGACGACGTGGCCGACGACGGGAGCGACAAGCCGGGGTACCCCTCGGGCTACATGTCGATGAGGTTCTGGCGGCACGACCCCCGCGCCGAGATCGAGGTGCACGACGAGTGGCACGGGTTCCGTTATGCCGGGATCCGGCGGACCCCGAACGGATACCGCCACGCCCGGATCACCGCGTACATTTTCCCGTCGAGCAATATCATCGCTCAGATCCCGTTCAGCACCAGGCAGATCTTCGTTGTTCCCGCCGACGACACACTGACCTACCGCTACAACTTCAACACCCAGCCGCCCGCCAATCCCCGCGGCCTTGGCGGCCCCCCGTTCTTCACTTACGAGAAGTACCCGTACGAGATGATGCCGCGCAACGGGATCATCCACCGGACCTACACCCGCGACAACGACTACCAGATCGACCGCCTTTCCCAGAAGGGCACGACTTACAGCGGGATCCGGGACTTCCGCAGCCAGGACGCGATGGCCACGGAAACGGCCGGCCCTGTCTACGACCGCAGCCGCGAGCACCTGGGCAGTACCGACGTCGCGGTAATCCGGATGCACCGGCAGCTGCTGCGCGCGGCCAAGGGCCTGGCCGACGGCAATGAGCCTCCTGCGCTCGGCGGGACCGGGGACTTCCGCTCCATCCGCAGTGCCGAAAAAGTCCTGGCCGACGGCGAGGACTGGCGCGTGCTCGGAACCGATGATGACCCCATCGTCCAGGAGGCCCTTCTTATCCCGGGCGGCCAGCCTGCGCGAGAAACGGGACCAGGCACGCGGCCCGCGTGACACCCGTCCCTGCCGGCAGACGGCAGCTTCGTTCGCATCTCTTCCCGATGACCTGGCCCGGCGGCATTATCCGCTAATAGAGCCGAGACAAGTGCCGGAGGTCGCCCTATGGACACGTCGCCAGGCCACTGGAGAACGTCGCAGCTGACTGCACTCCGGGAGTGGCCGGACACGGGGACCGTTACCAGTGCCGTAGGGCTGCCGCACGAAATGCTCGCCGGAATCGTCAACGGCGCGCCAGTAGGAATAGCCGTTTTCGGCGATGACCACGAATGCGCTTACGTGAATGGCTACGGTCAGCGCCTGCTCGGCGTCCGGAGTCGCGAGCAGGCCGCCCGGGCGGTCGGTGCCGCCGGCCGGTCGCCCGCCCGGCTGGTCCGGTGCTGGCCCGGCCTCGAGTTCCGGGAACTTCCGTCAGCCGCTGACGGCCAGCACATCATCATGTTCGAGAATGCCGCGGCCCGGTCCCGGCCAGAACACCGCCTGCAGGGGCTGAGCTGGGCGGTCGCCGGCATGGCGGAGTCCGGCTCACTGGTCGGTGCGCTGGACGCGATCGCGACGACGATCAAGGACGACCTGCACCTGGCCGCGGCCAATATCGTGCTGCACGGCGACGCCGACGCAGGCTATGCGCAGGTCCTCGGCGGAGCCGGGTTCCGGAGGAACTCAGCGGAACGGCTCGCGTCCATGCAGAGCTGTGACGCACTCGGCGCGGAGTTCAAGCACCGTGAGGCCATGCAGGCCCGGCGGCTGGTGGTCATCCCGCACCGCTACGAGGCGGTGATGAAGGACCCGCGCTGGGCACCAGCCCATGACGAGCTGGAGGCCGTGGACTGGGACGGGTTCGCCGCGGCACCGCTTGAGGCGCGGGGCCGCGTGGTCGGGACCCTGAGCGCCTTCTACCCGTCGGGCCTGACGCCCGCGGCCCAGGCTGAGGTCGAGCGCCTGGCGGCCGTCGCTGACCAGGCAGCGGTCGCTGTCGACAACGCGGACTTGCTGGCCAAGACGCGGCGGTGGGCGGTCGCCCAGGAGCGCAACCGGCTGGGCCGGGAACTGCACGACGCCATTGTGCAGGACGTCTTCTCCCTCGCCGTGCACTCGCGCACGATCCAGGTCAGTGCCGAGAGAGAGGGGCAGGTCGACGTGGAGCGGATCCGCGCCGGCGCTGCCGAGCTCATCGAGCTGTCCCGCTCCGCCCTGACCGCGCTGCGTGCCCTCATCTTCGAGCTCAGGCCGCCCGCGCTGCAGGACCATTCCGTCACCGAGGCGGTCCGCGCTTACGCCGCCTCGATGACAGGCAGGAGCGGCGTGCCGATCACCGTGGTCGACGAGCGGACCGATACGGCGCTGCCAGAGGTGGCCAGCGATCACATCTACCGGGTCGTGCAGGAGGCGCTGCATAACGTGGTCCGGCACGCCCGGGCGGGCAAGGTCACGGTCAGTTTCCGCGAGGACTCCGCTGCGGGCCCGGATGTCGTGGTGGAGATCGCCGACGACGGCACCGGGTTCGACCCCGGGCAGGTGGAGCACGGCCACCTCGGGCTGATCACGATGCGGGAGCGGGCCGAGGACCTCGGCGGTCGCCTGGAGGTACGGAGCCGGCGCGGGGCCGGAACCCGCGTGATCCTGCGTGTGCCTAGGTCGGGCCTGTGGGCTGTGCTGTCGCCAGGGACGGGGCCCTCGCCCGGGGCGGGGCAGCAGAGATGACCGCGCCGATCACGCTCTTCCTGGTCGATGACCACGACGTGGTGCGGCGCGGGCTGCGGGCATACGTCGAGGTGCTGCCCGGCCTGACGGTGGTTGGCGAGGCGGCGAGCGGCGAGCAGGCCATTGCCCGCATCGACGATCTCGCCGCCGCTGGCGCCGAGCCAGCCGTGGTGCTGATGGACCTGGTGCTGCCGGGCATGGACGGCGCGGCGACCACAGCCGCCCTGCTCCGCAGCCATCCCCGGATCCGGGTGCTCGTCCTCACCAGCTTCGGCGGTCAGCAGCGGGTTCAGCTTGCTTTGGCCGCAGGCGCGGCGGGCTACCTGCTCAAGACCGCCGACGTGGACGAGGTCGCCGACGCGATCCTCGCCGTCGCCCGTGGCGAGATGCACATGGACAGCAGCGCGGCCGCCGGCCTGATGGACGCACAGGGCAGTCTCGGCGCCCTTACCCCGCGCGAGCTCGAGGTCCTCGCACTGCTCGCGGAGGGCTGTTCCAACCAGGAGATCGCCCGCAGGCTCGCGATCACCGAACGCACGGCGCGAACGCACGTGAGCAATTTGCTCGGCAAGCTGCACCTGGGGTCGAGGACCCAGGCCGCGCTGCTGGCCCAGCAGGAAGGCCTGCGCCCGCCCCAGCGACGTTCTGGATCAGCCCGGCTGGTCCTCGATGCCTGATCCGCACTAGCCGCGCAATTCAACGAAGAAGGAGGGGCGAGTATGCACCAGGAGACCAGGCGCCAGCGGGCGTCTGTCAGCACCCGGCATGCGCTGACAAGACCGGGCCGCGCCCCGAAGGGCGTCGCTGCAGCGGGCGCCGTGCTCATGGCGGTCGCTCTCGCCGCGTGCGGCACCTCAAGCTCAGGCGGCTCCGGATCTGCAGGCAGCGCCAGCATCCCGGCGGCCAAGGACCTCGCCCATCTCAGGCAGGTCGTGAGCAAGGCCTCGGCGTCCGTCAACGGAACCTACTCACCGGGCCCGGCGATCGCCAATATGGCCGCCCTCAAGGGCAAGAAGATCATGGCGCTGCCGGGCACTACCGAGATCCCGACCTGCGAGACCGACGCTAAGACGATCCAGAGCATCGGCGACGCGGCCGGCACCCCTGTGACGGTCATCAACACCGCCGGCGAGATCTCCCAGTGGGACAGCGCTATTGACCTGGCCATCTCGCAGCATTACGCCGCGGTCGACTACATGTGCGACGACGTTCCGAGCCTGATCATCCCGGAGCTCGAGAAGGCAGCGGCAGCCGGCGTCAAGGTCTTCGGCTACGCGCTCACCGAGCCGCTGTCGAGCTATCCCGGCCTGGCCGGAGGCACCCTGGAGCCGACCTACTCCGACTACTCGACAATGCTCGACCAGGCCTTCGTCGCGACTGACGGCAAGCCCATCAACATGCTGGTCATATCGTCGGTCGCCGTCATCGGCAATGCCCAGAACGTCGCGAAGCTCAAGACTCAGGTCAAGACGATGTGCGGCCCAGCGTGCCACGTGTACGTGATCGACGTCGAGGTGCCTGACTGGGCGACGAAGATCCAGCCAGGGGTCCAGACCCAGTTGCTCACCCACCCCGATATCAACGTCGTGTACCCGATGTTCTCCGGGGAGTACACGTTCGCTCTGCCGGCCGTCGAGGCCTCGCACCGCAACGTCCTGGTGACCGGCGCGTTCGGCGGCGGAGCGCCGCAGATCCAGCTGCAGACCCAGTCCGCGACCAACAAGATCATCATCGGCGACATGACGTCCGACCCGGAGTGGGCCGCCTACGAGATGTACTACCAGACCATGCTCAGCCTGGCTGGCCAGCAGATGCGTCCTCTCAATGACACCTACACGCCGAACATCCTGGCCACGTCGGCCAACGCCGGGAAGGTGCTGACCGGTGAGGCCTGGGGCTACGGCTTCGTCAACGCCTACCGCCAGGATCTCGGCCTGCCGCCGCTCAGCGGGGCCGCGCTGAGGGCCGCCGCCACCGTCGGGAGCTAGCTCATGGTGATGCGCAATGGCATGACGGCTCCTGGCAATGTGCTGGAGGTCCGCAACATCTCCAAGACCTTCGGCGCAACCCGGGCACTGCGGCATGTCGAGTTCTCCATCGAGCCAGGCGAGGTCTTCGCCGTGCTCGGGCAGAACGGCTCCGGTAAATCGACGCTGGTCAAGGTCCTTTCCGGGTTCCACGTGCCTGATCCTGGTGCCGAGATCTTCTTCGACGGTGCGCCGCTCCCTATCCCGCTGCCGGCGGGCTTGGCGCGCGAGGTCGGCATGGAGTTCGTCTACCAGGACCTCGGGCTGGTCCCCGGCATGACCGTTCTGGAGAACCTCACGATCCAGTCACGCAGTGCCACCCGGGGACCGGGAATTCTCCAGCCGATCAAATGGCGGCAGGAGCAGCGCCGGGCCCGCGCCATCCTCGCGCGGTACGGGCTTGATATCGACCCGAGCATCCGCGTCGGGGAACTGCCGCTGATTGACCGGGCGCTGCTGGCGATCGCCCGCGCCGCCGAGGACCTGCAGGCCTTCCGGGCGCGAACCGGAAAGGACAGGTCACTCCTGGTCCTCGACGAGCCAACGGTGTTCCTGTCCGGCAGCGAGCTGGATTTCCTGTTCGACCTGATCAGGATCGTCATCCGGACCGGCGCCAGCGTCATGTTCATCTCGCACGACCTGGAGGCGGTGCGCAGCATCGCCTCCAGGTTCGCCGTCCTCCGCGACGGCGCGGTCGCCGGGATCGGCAACGTGGCCGATGTGACCGAGGACCAGATGATCGACATGATCGTCGGCTCCGCCCGGGAACGGTTCGAGCGCTCGGCCACTCACGCGATCGAGGCGATGACCGGATCCGCCGCGCAGCCAGCGAGCCGGATCCGGGAAACCGAACTGCTCGCCGTCGACGGCCTGGCCGGAGGCAACGTCCATGACGTTAGCTTCCGGGTGCAGGAGGGGGAGATCGTCGGGCTGGCCGGGGTCACCGGGTCTGGCACCGAGGACGTCCCCTACCTGCTGTTCGGCGGCGACGGCGCGAACGGGCGCATCCCCGGCAGCGGGACGATCAGGATCGTCGGCCGCCAGCACAGCGCCAGGGGACTGAGCAGCGCGGACGCCATCCGGGCCGGGCTTGCCCTGGTTCCAGCGGACCGGCCCCGCGATGGTGCGGTGGCCAACCTCAGCGTCTCGGACAACATCTTCATGCTCGTGTACGGGCGCTACTTCACCAGAGGCGTGCTCGGGCGGCGGGCGATGATGAGCGACGCCAGGGACCGGGCCGACGTGTTCGACATCCGGCCGCCAGTGCCATCAGCGCCGCTAGCCCAGATGAGCGGGGGCAACCAGCAGAAGATCGTCCTGGCCAAGTGGATGGAGCCCGAGCCGAAGGTCCTGCTGCTGCACGAGCCAACCCAGGGAGTGGATGTCGGCGCTCGCGTCGAGATCCGGGCCCTGGTGAAGGACGCCTGCCAGGGCCGCGGCATGGGCGTCGTGTGGGTAACGACTGACTTCGCCGAACTTGCGGAGATGTGTGACCGGGTGCTCGTCCTCGCCGACGGGCGGGTCGTGACCGAGCTGACCGGCGACCAGGTCACCAAGCAAGCGATCGACGAGGCGGTCATCAGGACAGCAAGCAAGGGATAGCACCAGGCAGCGGGCAGCTGGCGATGGCGGAGGAAAGGCATGCTGACGCGTGAGCAGAACGAGATCCTGACCGGGGTCGGACCGGGCACGCCAATGGGTGAGGTCCTCCGCCGGTACTGGCTGCCTGCCTGCCTGAGCTCGGAGGTGGCCGAGCCAGACGGGCCACCGGCGCGGGTGCCGATCCTCGGCGAGAACCTCGTGGCGTTCCGGGACTCGGCCGGGAGGGTCGGGCTGGTCCAGGAGGAGTGTCCGCACCGGGGTGCGTCCCTGTTCTACGGCCGGAACGAGCAGTGCGGTCTGCGCTGCACGTACCACGGCTGGAAGTTCGACGTCACCGGGCAGTGCGTGGACCAGCGCAGCGAGCTGCACCCGTTCGCGCACCGCATCAAGATCACCTCTTACCCGGTGCACGAAGGCGGAGGAATTGTCTGGGCCTACCTCGGCCCAGCCGGCACCATGACCCCGTTCCGCGACTTCGGCACCGAGGAGCTCGCGCCGGAATTCGTCAGGGCATCGAAGGAACCCATTGAGTGCAACTGGGTGCAGAGCATGGACGGCGACCTCGACACGGTGCACATCTCGAACCTGCACCAGTTCAGCGGGATCGACGACATTCCCGACGACGGGACGGACCGGCCCGGGTACCCGACGAACTACATGTCGATGAAGTTCTGGCGGCACGACCCGAAAGCACTGCTCGAGGTGCGCAGCGAGTGGTACGGCTTCCGGTACGCGGGGATCCGCCGGACGCCGAACGGCTTCAGGCACGCGCGGGTGACTGCGTTCATCTTCCCGCTGACAGCGATCATCGGCTTCGTCCCGTTCAGCACCCGGCACATCATGCTCGTGCCCTGCAGCGACTCCCGCACCTACCGGTACACGTTCGAGACGGAGCCGCCCAGCGCGGCGCTGGCGCTCGGCGGCCCGCCGTTCTTCACCGTCCCTGGCTACCCATTCGAGACGAACCCGCGGTCGGGGGTCATCGAGCGGAAGTACACGCGGCAGAACGACTACCTGATCGACCGTCAGGCGCAGAAGACAGAGTCGTTCAGCGGGATCAGGGACTTCCGGAGCCAGGACCTGATGGTGACCGAATCGGCGGGCCCTGTCTACGACCGCACCCGCGAGCACCTGGGAAGCGGGGATGTCGCCGTCATCCGCTTCCACCGGCAGCTCCTGGCCGCGGCCAAGGGCCTGAGCGAGGGGGCGCTGCCGCCCGCGCTCGCCGGCGACGGCGACTTCCGGGGGATCCGGGGCGCCGAGAAGATCCTCGAGGAAGACGAGGACTGGCGCATCCTCGGCACCGATGTCGACCCGGTCGTGTGCGGCAAGGCGCTCGCCGCCGCCTCGGGCGCAGAAAGGAGCCAGCCGTGACTGGGCCGTTGCGCAAGACAGAGCAGGCAAGAACCGAGGCAAACCCGGCCCCAGGCGACGGCGCAGTTACCAGTGCCGCGGGGTCCGGCACCGCGATGCTCGATCTTGAGGGCCTGGCCCCGGCGCGCCGGGCCGGCCAGCTGCAGGGCGTCCTCGGCCGCCGGATCGAGGCATGGGCTCTGGTCGTCATGTGGGGCGTGCTCATCCTTGTGTTCACCATCGCCGAGCCTGGCCTGTTCCTGACCGTCGGCAACTGGGCGAACATCCTCGGGAACCAGGCGGTGCTGCTGCTGCTGGCGCTCGCCTCAATGGTGCCGCTGCTGATGCGGGACTTCGACCTCTCGCTCGGCGCCAACACGACCTTGGCTGCCATGACGCTGGCGATCCTCAACGTCCAGCACCACATGCAGATCGTGCTGGCCTGCCTGATCGCCGTCGCTGTCTCCCTGTGCGTCTCAGCGTTCAACGCGCTGTTCACGGTGAAGTTCGGCGGTGACCCCTTCGTGATCACGCTCGGCATGCTGACCGTGCTCACCGGCATCACCTACCTGATATCGGGCTCGGCCACCGTCGGTGTCGTCTCCCCCGGCCTGGTGAAACTGGTCTTCCTGGATACCTGGCTCGGGATTCCGGTCGAGTTCTACGTCGGCCTGCTCGTGGCGCTGATCGTCTGGTACGTGCTGAGCTTCACGCCGGCCGGGCAGCAGGCTGTGATCGTCGGCGAGTCCCGCGAGGTCGCCAAGCTGAGCGGCGTCCGGGTAGCCAGGGCCCGGACCATCGGGTACCTCGTCGCAGGCCTGATCGCGGCCCTCGGAGGCATTGTCTGGGCGGCCTCCACCGGGTCGGTGGACCCGGGCAGCGGCGCCATCAACCTGCTCCTGCCGGCCGTGGCGGCCGTCTTCCTCGGCTCCACCTGCATCACGCCCGGGCGGTTCAACGTTCCGGGCACGGTCATCGCGGTCTACTTCCTGGCCAGCGGCGCGATTGGCCTGGAGAACAAAGGCGCCCAGGACTATGTGCAGCAGCTCTTCTATGGCGCTGCGCTGATCGTCGCGATCATCGTGCCGAAGGTGCTCGGCCCCGGCCGCGGAGTTTCCTTCAAGTTCATGTAACCGGCGTTGATGGGAGGAGATCAGAATGCGGGCCAGACGAGCAGGAGTAGGCAGGGCCAGACCAGTGGTGGCAACCCTGGCCGTGCTGGGGCTTGCCGTGGCCGGCTGCGGTTCCAGCAGCGGCGGGTCATCATCGGGCGGCTCGTCCTCGATACCGGCAGCTAAGCAGCTGTCGCAGCTGAAAGCCGACGTGGCCGCCGCCCAGAAGGTGCCGGTGTTCACCTCGCCAGGCCCGGCGATCGCCGACGTGGCCGCGCTCAAGGGCCAGAAGATCATGGCCATTCCCGGCAGCAGCCAGCTCGCCGCGTGCGAGCAGATGGTGGAGGCAGAACAGAGCCTCGGCAACGCGGTCGGGACGCCGGTCACGATCTACCAGAACGACGGCCTGACCAACCAGTGGAACAGCGGCATTGAAACCGCTATCTCCGGTGGTTATAAGGCAGTGATCCTGACCTGCAGCATCAACCCGCTGAGCATTGTTCCCGCCATCGAGGACGCTGCCAATCACGGCGTCAAGGTCGTGGATTACGCGGTGAACTACCCGGTGACGCCCACCAGCTATCCAGGGCTCGCCTCCGGCGTCGGCGAGAAGGTCGTGCAGGACGCCACGCTCTCGGTCGAGCAGGCCTTCGTGCACTCCGGCGGTAAGCCGTTCAACATGCTGCTGATCACGTCCAACGCTGTCGAGGGAGAGCCGCTGGACGTCGCCGCCGTGAAGGCCGAGATGACGAAGCTGTGCGGCAGCGCCTGCAAGATCTACCCGGAGGACATCGAGGTTCCCGACTGGGCCACCAAGATCCAGAGCTCGGTCCAGAGCGCCCTGCTCGTCCACCCCGACATCAGCGTCGTGTACCCGCTCTTCTCAGGTGAGTACCTGTTCGCTCTGCCCGCCATCGAGGCATCGCACCGCTCGAACGTCGTGCTGGTCGGCGGCTTCGGCAACGGCACCCCGGAAATCCAGCTGCAGCTGTCACCGCCCGGCAACACGATCGCCATCGGGCAGATCAGCTCGTACGCCGACTGGGCTGCCTACGAGGCCTACTACCAGACGGCCCTGGTGCTTGCCCACCAGACGCCGCGCCCCTACGCCGACACGTTCACACCGAACGTACTGACGACTCCGGCCAACGCCCAGGCTGTCCTGTCGGGTGTCGGCGCCTACGGAGACTTGTTCGTCAACGGCTACCGCAAGCTGTTCGGCCTGTCCCCGCTCAGCGGGTCCGCCCTGACCGCCGCCGCCACCGTCGGCCACAACGCCGAATGACCTGGGGAGTTACTCTCGGAAGAGGATGACGCTAAGCCCCCACCCGCGGCTGTCGCTGAACCAGGCGACGACCAGGTCATTGCCGTTCCCTGACGTGGTGCAGGTCTGCACCAGCGCGGGCGTCCGCGGCATCGGCGTGTGGCGGGAGAGCCTGGCTGACACTGGGCTCTCTCGCGCGCGCACGCTGATCGAGGACAACGGCGTGACCGTGACCAGCCTGTGCCGAGGCGGATTCTTCACCGCCCCGGACGGCGCAGGCCGGGCCGCGGCGATAGCAGACAACCGGGCGGCGATCGAGGAAGCCTCGGCCATCGGCGCGCCGGAACTGGTGCTGGTTGCCGGCGGGCTGCCCGCGGGCAGCCGCGACCTGCCCGGTGCCCGCGCTCAGGTAGCGGATGCGCTGGATGCTCTCGTGCCCTACGCGCATGACGCCGGGGTCCGGCTGGCCGTGGAGCCACTGCACCCTATGTTCTGCGCAGAACGGGATGTGGTCTCGACCCTGCGTCAGGCGCTCAGCCTCGTCTCTGACTACCCCGCCACGGACGCCGGGGTGTGCGTGGACACCTATCACCTCTGGTGGGACCCGGATCTCCCGTGGCTGCTGGACCGCCTGGCCGGCCGCGTCGCGCTGTACCAGGTGGCCGACTGGGTAGTCCCGCTTGCGGCCGATGCCCTGCTCTCGCGCGGGCATCTCGGAACCGGGTGCATCGACTTCGCGCCGATCACCTCTGCCGTGCTGAGCACCGGCTACGACGGATGGGTCGAGGTCGAGATATTCCGCCAGGACGTCTGGGACGCCCCGGGCGACCAGACCGTCAGCCGCGTGATCGCCGACTTCGGCTTACTTGTCGCACCCTCCCTGCCGCTTCCCGCCGACTGACCCCCCACCCGAGGAGAGCAGATGACACCTCCGGACGCCACCCCCCGTGGCCCGGAGCGCCGCAGCCAGAGCTGGTTCGGCGCCCACGGGCGGGCAGGCATGCTGTACCGGTCCTGGATGCGCAATCAGGGCTTCGGGCCGCAGGTGTTCGACGGGCGGCCGGTCATCGGCATCGCCACCACCTGGTCCGAGCTCGCCCCCTGCAACGCGCACCTGCACCGGGTCGCCGAGGCGGTGAAGCGCGGCGTGTGGCAGGCCGGCGGGTTCCCGCTGGAGTTCCCGGTGCTCGCCACCGGCGAGACGCTGATGCGGCCGACCGCGATGTTCTACCGCAACCTGCTGGCCATGGAGGCCGAGGAGCTGATGCGGGCCAACCCGCTCGACGGCGTGGTGCTCCTGTCTGGCTGCGACAAGACCACGCCCGGACTGCTGATGGCGGCAGCGAGCGTCGACCTGCCTTCGGTCATGGTCACCGGGGGGCCGATGCTGAACGGCAAGTTCCGCGGCGAGGACGTCGGGTCCGGGACGCACGTCTGGAAGTTCGAGGCCGAGCTGATGGCCGGCCGGATGACCGAGGCAGAGTGCCTGGCTGCCGAGGGATGCATGGCCCGGTCGAACGGGCACTGCATGACAATGGGCACCGCCTCGACAATGGCCTGCATGGCCGAGGCGCTCGGCATGCAGCTGCCCGGCTCGGCTGCCTTCCCGGCAGTGGACGCACGGCGCTACGAGACCGCGCAGGAGGCAGGCTCCCGGGCCGTCGCCCTGGTGCTGGAGGATCTGCGGCCCAGCCAGATCATGAACCGGGCAGCGTTCGAAAACGCCATCCGTTCCAACGCCGCGATCGGCGGCTCGACGAACGCGATCATCCATCTTCTTGCGATCGCCGGGCGCCTCGGGGTTCCTTTGACACTGAACGATTTCGACGAGCTCGCCCGCGACGTCCCGACCCTGGTCAACCTGATGCCGTCGGGCCAGTACCTGATGGAGGACTTCTGCTACGCGGGCGGGCTCCCGGTTGTGCTGCGCCAGCTCGCCGACGCCGGGCTCCTGCACTACGGCCAGGTCACCGTGACGGGGCGCGGCATCGGCGCCAACGTCGCTGGCGCCGCCTGCTGGAACGCTGACGTTATCCGCCCGCTCGACAACCCGCTGCAGCCGGCCGGGTCGGGCACCGCTGTGCTGCGCGGCAACCTGTGCCCTGGGGGCGCGGTGATCAAGCAGTCCGCTGCCTCGCCCGAGCTGATGACCCACACCGGCCGGGCGGTGGTGTTCGACTCTCCCGAGGACTACCACCAGGTCGCTAACGACCCCGACCTTGACGTGGAGGCCAAGGACATCCTGGTGATCCGCGGAGCCGGTCCGCGCGGCTACCCCGGCATGCCGGAGGTGGCCAACGTTCCGCTTCCGGTACGGCTGCTGCGTCAGGGCGTCACCGACATGATCCGCATCTGTGACGGCCGGATGAGCGGCACCGGGTACGGCACGGTTGTGCTGCACGTGTCGCCCGAGTCGGCGGACGGAGGGCCGATCGCGCTGGTCCGCACCGGCGACGTCATCCACCTCGACGTGCCCGGGCGGACGCTGACCGTGGATGTGGACGACGCCGAGCTCGAGCGCCGCCGGGCGTCCTGGTCACCGCCGCCGATGCCAGAGTCCGGTTATCAGTGGCTCTACGTGCACCACGTCCTGCAGGCGGACGAAGGAGCGGACTTCGATTTCCTGCGCGGGCGCCGCGGCCACGCCGTCCCGCGCGACTCT
Source organism: uncultured Actinomycetota bacterium (assembly GCA_963815375.1). Taxonomy (GTDB): domain Bacteria; phylum Actinomycetota; class Actinomycetes; order Streptosporangiales; family Streptosporangiaceae; genus JASHPR01. Next base: position 925,508 of record CAWFGX010000004.1, read on the forward strand.
CACTAGGGTCACCCCGGCTAGCCTCTGGCTTTGTGCATATTCTCCGCTACGCCCGTCCCGGCTCATCGCGTGAGCACGTCGGCATCCTGGCCGAGGGCAGGATCACCGAGCTGGACAGCGTGCCTTCGCTGGGGTCGCTGTGGTCGCTCCCGCTGGGCGAGCTGCGCGAGCGGCTCACCGCTGCCAGCGGCGGGGGGCCGGATCCCGGTGAGGTCACAGTGCTGGCGCCGGTTGACGGCCGCACCGAGGTCTGGGCGTGCGGCGTGACCTACGAGATCTCCCGCGAGGCCAGGCGAGAGGAAAGCGAGCAGGACGCGGACATCTACCAGCGGGTCTACGCCGCGCAGCGGCCGGAGCTGTTCTTCAAATCGGTGTCGTGGCGGGTCGTGGGCAGCGGTCAGCCGATCGCCGTACGCGCGGACTCCGCTGTCAACGTGCCCGAGCCTGAGGTTGCCGTGGTCGTCACCAGCGCTGGCGAGATCGCCGGGTTTACCGTGTGCAACGACGTCTCCTCCCGATCCATCGAGGGCGAGAACCCCCTGTACCTGCCGCAGGCCAAGAGCTACCTGGGCGCGTGCGCGGTCGGCCCGATGATCCGCCCGGCCTGGGAGATCAGTGATCCTTACGACCTGGGCATAGAGCTGGCGATCTCCCGAGGCGACACCACTGTCGAGTGGTCCGGCACGGCCAGCACGGGCCAGCTGCGCCGGCGGTACGACGAGCTGATCCGGTACCTGATGTACTCCGACATCCACCCCGAGGGCGCGGTCCTGTCGACCGGCACCTGCCTGGTGCCGCCGATGCCGTTCACCCTGGACGAGGGTCACACCGTGCGGATCTCGGTGGACCAGGTCGGGACGCTGGAGAACCCGGTCGTGCGCGGCCTCGCCGCGATGAAGGAATCGTTCGCGCAGCGCGGCGTCGCCTGAGGCCATGACGTCCCCGCCCGCCTCGCAGCCGCTCGGCAAGCTCGGCTTCCTGACCATCGGCCTGTTCGACGAGGCCGACCCGCGCCAGGGCCACGAGTCCACCCTGGAGATCATCGAGCTCGGCGAGCAGCTCGGCTTCGACAGCGCCTGGGTGCGTCACCGGCACCTGCAGTTCGGCATCTCGTCTCCGGTCGCGGTGCTGGCCGCGGCCTCGCAGCGCACCCGGCGGATTCACCTGGGTACCGCGGTGACCCCGCTGGGCTGGGAGAACCCTCTGCGGCTGGCCGAGGACCTGGCGACCGTGGACATCCTGTCCGGGGGGCGTCTCAACCCGGGCGTCAGCGTGGGCCCGCCGCGGCACTTCGCCAAGGTCCGCGACGCCCTCTACCCAGGTACCGCGGACCTGGAGGATTTCAGCTATGAGCGGGTGCGCCGGCTGCTCGCGTTCGTGCGCGGTGAGCCGGCCAGCGATTTCAGCGGGATCGAGGGATTCGAGGTCTTCTCCGAGCGTGTCCAGCCCTACTCCCCTGGGCTGGCCGCCCGGATGTGGTACGGCGGCGGCAGCCTGCGGTCCGCCCGGTGGGCCGGAGAGATCGGCATGAACTTCCTCACCAGCAGCGTGGTCAAGGCCCCAGAGTCAGAGGACTCCGCGTCCGAGGACTTCGCTCAGATCCAGCTCTCGCACATCCGGGAATTCCGCGCCCACCACCCCGATGGCCAGGCAGCCCGTGTCTCGCAGGGCCTGGTCGTCATCCCCACCGACAGCGCCTCCCGGGAGCAGCGCGAGAAGTACGCCGAGCACGCCCGGCGGCGTACCCCGCGTACAGCCGCACCGCAGGGACCCGATCGCATGCTGTTCTCGCCGGATTTTGTGGGAACGTCGGCTCAGCTTGCCGAGCAGCTGAGTGAGCACGCCGCGTTCAGGGAAATCTCCGAGGTTGCGTTCGCGCTGCCATTCACGTTCGCGCGGGACGACTACGTCCAGATCCTCACTGACATGGCCACCCGGCTGGGCCCAGCCCTCGGCTGGAGCCCGTCCGGCCGATAACTTCTGCCGGCCGGGCCGTGAATGTGGGTTTAGGGCACACCTAACTGCACTAACTCCCTATTCATCCTAGCCCGGCCCAGTTTTAATCTGGTCGGCACCGATTTGCTCCCCGTTCGCCGTAAGCGGCGCCTTCGCCGACGCCCGGACAGCGGCTCCCTGGAGGTCCCTCCGATTGAGGCCTCGTACTTGTCCACGACGCTGGACGGGATGCGGCCGCGGTCGCTGAGATCGATGCCCTGTACCCGGGCCCAGACCCGGACGTCGGCGCTGTGCCGCCGGCTTGCTGCTGTGCGTACCGGCCTCCGTGCGGTGCTGCCCGCCTTACGGGCATGCTGTACGAACGGCGCCAGCAGCTTGTGCAGCGTTGCGGCATTCTTCGTGTTCAGGTCGATCTCGTAGTCCGACCCGTCCACCCCAAATCGCAGCGTCTCGTCTGCCGGGCCGCCATCAAGATCATCTTCTAGTGTGACGACTGTCCGTCTTGCCATCTGAACCCCCCTGGCTGCCTAGACCATTCCCCCGTTCGGTCAGGTGTCATGCCCCGATAAATGCCCAAGCATGCCACAGATTGTCACGCGAGTGGAGAGCGGGACCGTCACATTGCCGGCGCGTGGCTGGCGGGCCGGTTAGCTGTTCTTCTCCCAGACCGAGACGTGGCTGATGCTGTCGCTCGTGAACGGCTCGCGCTGCCAGCCAGCCCACCGCTCACGCAAGGTCATTCCCGCCATCTGGGCCATCAGGTCAAGCTCGGACGGCCATACGTAGCGAAACGGCACCGACCAGGCTTCGGCCTTGCCAGCAGCAGCTACCCAGTAGTGGTGCGAGACAAGACCCTGGACAGCCACGTCGTACTCGTCGAAGCCCAGATGCGCCGGGGTCACAGTGAACGGCCGGAAGGTCTCACCCTGCGGCAGCTGCCGGAGCGCTGGGACCATTACCTCGATCACGAGGCAGCCGCCGGCCTCCAGGTGGACGGCGGCGTTCCGGAAGCATGCCACCTGCTCGCCCTGCGTGGTCAGGTTCATGATCGTGTTGCGCAGCAGGTAGACAAGCTGGAACGTTCCGTCCACGTCAGTGGTCGCGAAGTCGCCACTGGTCACGCCGATGGCGTCAGCACCCGGCTTGGCCCGGAGCTGCGCGAGCATGGCCGGGGACAGGTCGATCCCGTGCACGCGGACGCCCAGCTGACTCACAGGGAGCGCGATGCGGCCGGTGCCAATGCCGAACTCCAGGGCGGCACCGGGCCGGGCCAGGCCGGCCAGGAAGCCCGCAACTGGCTCTATGGCCGCCGGCTCGAACAGCTCCGGCCACCTGGTCTCGTACGACTGCGCTACCGGCTCGTCGAAGTAATTCCTGCCCACGGCGCCTACGCCGCCAAGCATCACCCGCCGGCCGCCACTGTTTTTGCGGGTGGTTGGCCGCGTGCGAAACCTCGTATCGAACTCGGTCGCGACGCGGTACGTGAGTTACATTGCGGGCGTAGCGGGCGAGGTGAAATGGAACGAGAACTTCCTGGACCGTGACCGGCCACCTCGGGTCTCCTTTGAAAGGCCCGGGCCGCAGCTGGCCAGCGAAAACCACAGAGTCTGAAACGGTCATTTCCGCGTAGCGGGAACAGTCATTCGCCTGGCCCGCATCGTGCTACTTTGCCCTGCGTAAGCCCGCCGCACCTGTCGGGCCGCCGGGTTCGAGCGGAGAGGAGAGCCCGATGCTCATGGCCCCCGGCCAGATGACGGCACGGTGGCGCGGGCTTAGCCCCGGGCACAATGTCGCGGCCAGGTTCACCGCTATGTCCCTCAGCCTGCTGACGCTTGCGTGGCTGCCAATGCCGCACACGATCTGCCCGTTTCTGATGGTGACCGGTTACCCGTGCCCGTTCTGCGGAGGGACGCACGCCGGGGTCGATCTCGGGCGAGGCCACCCTCTCGCCGCGCTGCGAGCCTCGCCCCTTGCCGTGAGCGGTGCCGCGGTTCTGGTCGCGCTCCCCGTCCTGCGCCGGACTCCGCTGGCTCAGCGGTGGCGGGAATTGCCGGCAAGAAGGCGCAATCTCGTGTCAATATTCGGTATCGTGACCGCTCTCGTCATATCTGAGATATGGCAACTTGCCCGTTTCGGTCGTATATAAAGGTGTTTGTATCTAGGAGGTAACATGGCAAGCAACTATGGGCAGCAGCCGCCGGGTGCCGGGCCCGGAGGCCCGGGGTATGGGGCCGGAGGCCCGGGGTATGGGGCCGGGCCTGGGGGCTACCCGGGCCCGCAGATGCCGGCGCAATCGAGCACGCCGGTGGTGCTGTCTGTCATCGGCATCGTCTGCTGGTTCTTGTGCTCGCCGGCCGCGATCGTGCTCGGAGTCATCGCCCAGGGCAAGTTCCGTAACGAGGGGCGATCGGACACGCTGGCCAAGACCGCGTGGATCGGCGGCATCGTCGCGCTGGCGCTCGGCATCATCGTGTACGCCACGAGCCACTAGTTCCTGACCTCCGGCCCCGCCCGGTGACCGGCTGATCGCTGACCGGCCAAGAAGCGCTCGACCCCCGATCGCTGCACCTGCCGGAAGAGCCGCGCTGATACACGTCCTGCCGCGTGCGCTGGTCTGATGCACGCGGCAGGAAAGCGTCGAAGCGGTCACGCGTGCTAGTGCACATACCCCAGGGATACTGGCAGGATGATCTACCGGCTCGCGGTGGGGCGGCTGAACTGCGCCGTGATCAGCGACGGCCAGATGGAACCACCGTGGGAGCCGAAGCTAGAGGAGTTCTTCACACCAGGCTCTGGGGTGCCCGGTCACGAGCTGCGCGCTGCCGTGGCAGCAGAAGGCCAGGACAGGGCTACCCTCGCCTGCGGCTACAACTGCCTGCTGGTGGAGACGTTGGAGGGCCGTGCCGTCATCGACAGCGGCCTCGGCCCCCGCTTCCTGGGTTACGGGCCTCGCATCGAGCCGCTTGTCGGCAGGCTCGGCCAAGAACTCGCCGCCGCGGGAGTCCCTGCATCCGAACTCGCCGCGGTCCTGTTCACCCACCTGCACCAGGATCACTCACGTGGCGCGGCCTGGTCGGGCGAGCTCACTTTTCCGGGCGCTACCGGGTTCGCCCACGCTGCCGAGGTGTCGTTCTGGTCCGGCGCCGGACGATCATCCGCCGACGACGCGCACCAGCAGGCGGCGCTGGAGGCGATCAGGCTCTTCGGCAGCAGGTTGCAGTCGTTCGGGGACGACGCGGAGATCCTGCCCGGCGTCCGGACCGTCGGTGCTGCCGGCCACACCCCAGGTCACACAGCGTTTCTGCTGCAGAGCGCGGGTGAGCGGCTGCTGTGCACCGGCGACTGCTTCTACGACCGGCTGCAGGTGAGCCACCCGTGGTGGTGCACGCCGTGGGACCACGACGGCGAGAGGGCAGTCCTCGCCCGCCGCAGGCTCCTGGACTGGGCGGCTGACGAGAACCTGCTGGTCCACGCTTACCACCTGCCATTCCCAGGGATCGGCACGATAACGCGGCGCGGCGACGCATACGAGTGGACCCCGGTGCAGCCCGACGCTGCTGAGCCCGGAAGATGAACGTTACCCAGCCCACTGGCCGTCGACGCGACGGGGCAGGCCGAGCGGGTTGGCGTCCTGCAGCGCGTCGGGCAGCAGGGCGGCCGGGGTGTCCTGGAACGTTACAGGGACCAGGAAGCGGCGGACCGCGGTCGGCCCCACCGAGGTGTGGATGGATGCTGTGGTGGCAGGCCACGGGCCGCCGTGCTGCATCGCCCAGGTGACGGCCACGCCAGTGGGCCAGCCGTTCCAGACAATGCGCCCGGCCCGGGACTGGAGGACCCCGAGCAGCGCGCGGATCAGCTTCTCGTCACCGGGCTCGGCATGGATCGCGGCAGCAAGGGAGCCAGGCACCGCCGCAGCCGCCTCCAGGAGCTCCTCGTCGTAGCGGTACTCGGCCACGACCGAACTGGGGCCGAAGCACTCCTGCGCCAGCCGCGGGTGCCGGGCCACGTCAGCCGCGGTCGTCGCGTAGAGGCGGGGCGCGGCGGACCCTTCGGCCGCACCGAGCACACGTACCACACCGGTCGCGGCGATATCGCTGGCGCCAGAGCTGAAGCCGTCGCTGATCTCCGGTGTCAGCATCGGCGCTGGCGGAACGGAGCTGATCGCCCGGGCGAGCTCGTCGTCCAGACCGTGGCCTGCGGGCAGGAACAGCAGGCCCGGCTTGGTGCAGAACTGCCCGTTGCCCAGCGTCACCGAGGCGACGAAACCGGCGGCTATCTGCGGGCCCCGCGCGGCGACTGCGGCCGCGCTGACGAAGACCGGGTTGATGCTGCCAAGCTCGCCGTAGAACGGGATCGGGTCGAGCCTGGAGACAGCGAGGTCGAAAAGTGCCCGCCCGCCCCGCTGCGAGCCCGTGAAGGCGGCAGCCTTGATCCGGGGATCGGTGACCAGCAGCCGCCCGGCCTCGAACCCGTGCACCAGCGAGAACGTTCCGACCGGCGCTCCTGCGTCGCGGCAGGCCTGCTCCACCAGGTCGGCGGTGCGCCGCGACGTGCGCGGGTGCCCGGGATGAGCCTTGACCACGACCGGGCAGCCGGCTGCGAGCGCGGCAGCGGTGTCGCCGCCAGCTACCGAGAACGCGAACGGGAAGTTGGAGGCCGCGTACACGGCGACCGGGCCGACCGGCAGCAGCATCCGGCGCAGGTCCGGCCGGGCCTGCGCGCCTTCGGCCGCCCGGGCGTGGTCGATGATGACTTCGGCGAACGCCCCTTCCTCGGCGACGTCGGCGAGGAGCCGCAGCTGCCAGGTGGTCCGACCGACCTCCCCCGTCAGCCGGCCCGTGCCCAGCGACGTCTCCTGGTCGGCAAGGCCCGCCAGCTCGGCCGCGTGGGCGTCCAGTACAGCAGCCACGCCTCGCAGCAGGCCCGCCCGCCGCGCCAGCGGCCAGGCAGCTAGGTCGGCAAGCTCCGCGGAGGCCGCCGCTGCGGCAGCGCAGTAGCTCTCGACGTCGGCGGGCGGGGTTTCAGCGATAACGGCGCTGCTGTCCATGAACGAGAAACTACTCCCGGGGTAGCGCTAGCCTGGCCCGCATGAGCCGTTCTTCAGCCCTTTTGCCGGTTACGCGAGGCGGACTCCCGCGGACCGCCGCCGTCATGCTCGGCGCCGCGGTCTGCGCCTTGGCCACTTCCTGTTCCGCCAGCAGCCCCGCCGCAAGCTCGTCTCATTCCTCGTCCGCGTCGGCAGTGACCCCACGGCGGGCCATAACGCTGGCCGCCGATCAGACAAAACAGGTAAAAACCCTGTCCGGCACGATGTCGCTACAGGTCGGCCCGTCGGTTTCCTTCAGCGGCCCCATGCGGATGCAGGTGAAACCGAGTCTGCAGCTCGGAGAGAACCTGAGCGCTTCGGCCAACGGCCGGTCGGCGCCCATCTCCGTGATCCTCACGAGCACGGCCCTGTACATAGACCTCCCCGGAGGGACCGGGCAGTCGGCCAAGCCGTGGATAGAGATCCTCTTCTCCTCGCTGTCCGGAAGCCTGGGGACAGCTCTCAACCAGGCCCTTCAGGACATTCAGACCAGCAACCCGCTGACGCAGACCCAGCTTCTGGCGACCTCGAGTAACGTGCAGGAAGTCGGGACCGGAGTCATCAACGGGGTCCGCACTACCGAGTACTCGGGCATCATCTCGCCAACAGCCGCCATCAGCACGCTGTCGCCCGGTCTCAGCAAGCAACTCGCCCCCGAGCTGAAGATGATCTCGGGTGACATCAGCTGGGAAGCCTGGCTCGACCGCCAGCACATGGTGCGCAAGCTCACCGAGCACGAGACGATCGACGGCCAGTCCGCAGCTGTGACGGTCACCATCACCTCGGTCAACCAGCCGGTCACGGTAACGGTGCCGCCCGCGAGCCAGGTGATCGTCACGCCGGCGAGCGCCCTCTACGCCGCCGCGGGCTAGCCGGGCGGTGCGCCCCTTCGGGTCCGGCATTCATCTTCCGGGCGACCTGGTACCGCCGGAAGCCCGGCAGTGCCGCACCGATCACAATCGCGCCGGCCACCGTGATCAGCCCGCCGCTCAGCGCACTGATCACCGGCGTGGTCAGCGATCCGACCAGGCCCGACTCAAGCGACCCCAGTTCCCCGCCGCCTGCGCCGACCAGGTAGTCCGCCGCGGTCACCCGGCCGCGGAACTCGGCCGGCGTCGCCGCTACCAGAATCATGGAGCGCAGCACCACCGTGAACGTGTCCGCCAGCCCCGCCAGCCCGAGCGCGGCCAGCGTCAGCCACAGCGACGGCGCGACCGCGAACAGCGCGAACGCCCCGCCCCACACCGATACGCATACCAGCATCGCCTGGCCGTACCTCGAGACGTGCCGCAGTGACCCGGCGCACACGGCGCTGATCAGGCCGCCCAGCCCGATCGCCGTGCTGAACAAGCCCAGGGTCCGTGGGTCGCCACCGAACCGCTCGGCATTGATTGCCGGGAACAGCGACAGCGGCAGCGCAAAGAAGGTCGCGTTCGCGTCGGCGAGGAACGCCCCGTACAGGGCCGGCGTCCGCCTGATGAAGCCGAGCCCTTCTAGGGTGAGCGCCAGGCCGGACTTTGCGTGTCCCGCGGCCGAGCCGTCAGGCGCGCCCCTACCGGGCTCGGGCGGCATCGCAGGCAGCCGTCCGACGCCCCACAGCGCCCCCGCAAACGTGACGGCGTCGATCAGGTAGCACCCCTTCACGCCGACCCCGCTCGTGACCAGGCCCGCCAGCGCAGGCCCAACGATCATCACCACCTGGAAGATGATCCGGTTCAGGGCCATCGCCGCCTGCTGCTGCCCGGCGCTCACCAGCCGGGGGATGAACGTCGTCCTAGCCGGGGCCACGATCGCCGACAGAGCACTCTCCGCAGCGACGAGCACGTACAGCAGCCACAGCCAGCCACCGAGCACCGCGTTAGCGAACAGCAGTCCCGATACCGTCGCCTGGCATACCGTCATCACGAGCACTAGCCGCCGCCGGTCGAACCGGTCCGCGAGCGATCCCCCGGGCAGCGTGATGACCAGCATCGGGACGAATGCCGCGACCCCGAGCAGGCCAACAGCCGCTGTGGACCGGGTGATGTCGTACGCCTGCAGCGTGACCGCGAAGGTGGTCATCGCCCCCCCGGTCCGGGACAGCATCGTCCCGAGCCAGAGCCTCCTGAAGGCCGGGTTCTCCCGCAGTGGCGTGACGTCGGTCAGCAGGCGCACCGAAACACTGTAACAGTGCTTATATAAGTGCTGTTATATTTCAGGTTAGGATGTCTGCCATGACCGCGGACCAGGCCAACGAGACCGGCCAGACCGACCCGGCTAGCGCGGCCGGCGCAGCGGAGCTGGCCGACCCGACCGAGCGCAGCATCTGGCGCCCCGTCTTCCGCCTGCTGTCCGATATGGATGACGAAATCGCCCGCGTCTACGCCGAGAACGGCCTGGACGACCTCAAGCCCAGCTGGGTGCTTGAAATCATCCGCCTGCACGTCAGAGGCCCGCTGACCATCGCCGACCTGGCCCGTTCCGTCGACCGCACGCATTCTGCGATGAGCCAGAAGATCGCGGCCATGCGCGCCGCCGGCTGGGTGGAAACCGCACGCGGCAGCGATGCCCGCGCCAAGGTGGTAACTCTCACCCCGAAGGCCGAACGCGTCGCGGAAAAGCTAGCCGCCGAATGGCGCGCCACCGAGGCGACCGTCACCGAACTCGAGTCCGAGCTCCCGTATCCGCTCACCCGTGTGGCGGCTGACATTCGCGCAGCGCTCGCCCGCCGGTCCTTTCACGACCGCATCGCCGACCGGCTGAAGAACGATCACACCTGGGGGGCAATTATCGCCTGAGCCGGCTGGTGGCCGCCGGCTGCGGATCAGCGGAACCATCGACGAGCCGCTGGGACTCAGCACTGCGCTGCCTGCTCCAACGCCTGGGTGGCACCACGATACAGCCGAGCGGCCAGCTGTCCCATCAGTGAGCGTCGGTGCCGGTGTGGCCGGGCTTGGTCAGCAGGGCGATGAGGGCCCCGGCCAGCGCGACCGCGGCGCCGACGACGAACGCGGTGTGCATCCCGCTGGCGAAGGCGGAATGGGCGACGCCGGTGATCACGCTGGCGAGCTGGGCCGGGGTTCCCTTGGACACTGGCGCTACGCCGACCGAGACGGCGGCCTTCGCCCCGGCGAGCTGGGCCGCGCTCATCGGCGGCAGGTGAGCCGCCTGCCAGCCGGCCGGCAGCGCGCTGCTGACCTTCGCGGACATGACCGCGCCCAGCACCGAGGTGCCAAGGGTGCCGCCGACCTGCATGGCGGTGGACTGCAGCCCGCCAGCGACGCCGGCCAGATGCACCGGGGCGTTGCCCACAATGACGTCGGTGGCGCCAACGATGACCGGGCTCAGGCCGAGGCCAAGCAGCGGAAACCACACGATGGTGTCGTTCGGGCTGGATACGGCGTTCAGCCGGGACAGGCCGAACAGGGCCACGGCACCCAGCAGCATCCCGGCCGCGATCGGGATCCGCGGACCCAGCCTGGTGATCACGAGAGCGGCCAGCGGGGCGCCGACGATCAGCATCGCGGTCATCGGCAGCAGCCGGAGGCCAGCGGCGACCGGGTCCAGGCCGTGCACGTTCTCCAGGTAGAACGTCATGAAGAACATCGCGCCGAACAGCGCGAACATCAGCAGCACGACCAGCCCGGTGCCCGCGGACAGCGACGCCGAACGGAACAGCCGCAACGGCAGCAGCGGCTGCGAGGCATGGTTCTGGCGGACGACGAATGCCACCCCGATCAGCACCGCACCACCGAAGAAGGCCAGCGTCCTCGCCGAGCCCCAGCCATAGCTGGAGGCCTTGATCAGCCCCCAGATCAGCAGGAACAGCGCACCGGAGAGCGCGGCGATCCCGGGGATGTCGAACGAGCTCGCGGCCGGCGAGGACGGGGTTTCCCGCAGCACCAGCAGGCTCATGACCAGCGCCGCGGCCCCGACAGGCACGTTGACGTAGAAGCATGCTTCCCAGCCGATGTGCTGTACCAGCAGCCCGCCGACGATCGGGCCGGCTGCTGTCGACGCGCCGATGACCGCGCCCCACACGCCGATGGCAGCGTTCAGCTTCTGGAGCGGGAAGGTCTTCCGCAGCAGGGCAAGCGCGGTCGGCTGCAGCATCGCGCCGAACACTCCCTGCAGCACGCGGAACGCGATGACGAGCCCGATGCTGCTGGCAATGGTGCCGGACAGCCCGATGGCCGCCGAGGTGAGCGCGAAGCCGACCACGCCGGTGAGGAACACCTTCTTGTGCCCGAACCGGTCGCCTACCTTGCCGATCGTGATCAGGGTGACGGCGAGCGACAGCAGGTAGGCGTTGGTGACCCACTGGATGCCGGCCAGGGAGGTGTGCAGGTGAGCCTGGATGGCCGGGTTGGCCACCGCGACGATGGTGCCGTCGAGCGCGACCATCATCACGCCCAGCGCCACCGTCAGCAGGGTCAGGCGCTGGCTGCCGCGCACGCCCCGTGGCCCCAGGTCCGGCTGGCCAGCGAGTACGTCGGCTGACGCGGTGCCTGCTGCTGCCTCTGTCTCCATCAGAACGTCTCCCGGTAACGATCTGGCCTGGCTGGAGCCCTGACATCTGTCATCGGATGACAAATGTCAGTGGCTGACAGCTTAACATCGGCCCCGGGTAGCATGGGCGTCCTGGAGGTGGATGTGCCGCAGATCACGCCGCCGACGGCTGGCGGGCAGCGGCTCGCCTGGCCCGAGGCCGATGCCGAGCGGCGGGACGACCGCCGCGAGCGCAAGAAACAGCGCACCCGGGACGCGCTCATCGACGCCGCTATGGAACTGTTCGCGGCCAAGGGCTACGAGCGCACCACGGTTCGTGAGATCACCGAGGCTGTTGACGTCTCGGAGCGGACGTTCTTCCGCTATTTCGCGAGCAAGGAAGACCTGGTGCTGTCGTTCGTCCGGGACGGGCTGACCGGGTTCGCCGAGGCGCTCATGGCCCGCCCGGCCGAGGAGGACCCTCTCACAGCGGCCCGCAACGCGTTCGGTGTCTCGATCCGCCAGCGGACCGCCGACGAGCCGTCACCGTCCTACCTCTCGGTGGTGGGGCTGATCGAGTCCACGCCGGTGCTGCTGGCCGCCTACCTGCGCTACGTTCACGACCACGACGACGAGCTCACGCAGATCATCGCCCAGCGGGAGGGCATCGACCCGGCTGCCGACCGGCGGCCCCGCGTGCTGGCGGCGGTCATCGGGGCCCTGGTCTTCCTGGCCAACCGCGACTGGCGCGACGGGCACGACCAGAGTCCCGAGGCCATGGCCGCGGCCTTCGACGCCTACGCCGGCCAGGTCGTCCCCGCGCTCACCGGCCGCTGGACGTCTGCCTGACTGGGCCGGTTTCAGCGGGCCGGCTTCAGTCGGCGACAGGGAAGCTGTAGCTGACGGCCTGCTGCGCGCCGCCGTGCCAGCGCTGCGTGACGGCCTTGGCCCGGGTGTAGAACCGCACGCCCTCAGGGCCGTGGATGTGGTGATCGCCGAACAGAGAGTCTTTCCACCCGCCGAAGGAGTAGTAGGCCATCGGCGTGGGGATCGGCACGTTCACGCCGATCATCCCGACGTGCACACCGCGCTGGAACTTCCGGGCAGCATCGCCACTCTCGGTGAATATCGCGGTTCCATTGCCGTAGGGATTGGCGTTGATCACCGCGATCGCCTCGTCCAGGGTCTCCACACGCACGACCACGAGCACCGGGCCGAACAGTTCCTCTGTGTAAACATCGGCACCGGTGGCGACATGATCGATGAGCGTCGGGCCGAGGAAGAACCCCTGCTCGCAGCCTGGCACCGCGATGTCGCGGCCGTCGACGACCACCGCGGCGCCGTCGCGCTGCGCCCCGGCGATGAACCGGGCGACCCGGCTGCGCGCGGCGTCGGTGACCAGCGGCCCCATCTCCGCCTCCGGGTCACGCCCGGGACCGACCCGGACCGCCTTCGCCTTGCTGGCCAGAGCGTCCACCAGCGGGTCGGCGGCCGGACCGACGGCCACAGCGACTGACACCGCCATGCACCGCTCCCCGGCAGACCCGTAGGCGGCAGCGACCAGATGGTCGGCCGAGTAGTCCAGGTCGGCGTCGGGCAGCACAACCGCGTGGTTCTTCGCGCCGCCGAGGGCCTGCACTCTCTTGCCGCTCCGCGTCGCGTGCTCGTGCACGTACCTGGCCACAGGCGTCGAGCCGACGAACGACACCGCGGCGATCCCCGGATGCCCGAGGATGGCGTCGACGGCGGGCTTGTCGCCCTGGACGACGCTGAACACGCCATCGGGCAGGCCCGCGCGCTGCCATAGCCCGGCGAGCAGCAACGAGGCCGAGGGGTCACGCTCGCTCGGCTTGAGCACGAACGTGTTACCGGTGGCGATCGCGATCGGGTGCATCCACAGCGGCACCATGGCCGGGAAGTTGAACGGTGTTATCCCGGCGACCACGCCGAGCGGCTCGCGGAATGAGAACGAGTCGACTCCCGCCGACACCTGGCTGGAGAACTCGCCCTTGAGCAGCTGCGGCACGCCGCAGGCAAACTCAGCCACCTCGAGGCCGCGCTGGACCTCGCCGTGGGCGTCAGCGAGCACCTTCCCGTGCTCATCGGTGATGGTCTCGGCCAGCCGCTGCGCATTCTCCGCGAGCAGATGCCTGAACGTGAACAGCACCTTGCTCCGCGCGGCCAGCGACTCCTGCGACCAGCTGCCGAACGCCTCGGCGGCCGTGCGCACCGCCGCGTCGACGTCGGCAGGATCGGCGAGGGCAACCTGGCCGGTCACGGCGCCCGTCGCCGGGTTGAACACCGGCGCGGTCCGGTCAGAGCTCCCGTCGACCGGCCGACCGCCGATCCAGTGCGTGATCTGCGTACCAGTCATTACTCGGAATCGTAGGCGTCAGGTGACGTCGAGAGCCAGCGCCAGGGTCAGGGTGGCCAGCACGTTGAAAAGGTCGAAGAGGTCAGCTCCTGGCCTGTCCAGCAGGCGTTCCGCCCATTTCACAGCGCTGCTCAGGAACTGCTGGAAGGGACCGCCTTTGTCAGTGACCAAGGGGACGACGAGGTCATCACCCGACCAGAACGCCTGGAGGACGCACCGCATGAAGACTCCGATACCGGACTTGTAGTCGCCCTCGTCGGAACCGAACAGGGGGTCGCCGACTGGCCAGTACCCCAGAGGCGCGCCGTCGCTCACCAGGTGGCTGAGGTATCCGAGTATGAGCGGCTGGATCAGGCCGTTGCACATCGGGTCTTCCGGGTGGTCCTTGCGGTAGCCGACCAGGCCGATGAGCAGCAGGCCAATGTCCCCGGCCCAGGACCGGTCCGGGCTGTCCCCGGCCACCCCGTCCGTCCAGTTCTCGACCTTGGGGTAGTCGTCATGGGGCTCGGGCTTGTCCGGATTCCTGGCATAAGTGCTCACCCGCTCGCGGGGAAGCGCGATCGTCTTGCCTTCCTCTTCGAGCATGATCACCAGGGACAGGTCAAGGCCATCGTGGTCCTTGCCCGGCACGTTGACGGGGTCGTAGCCGAGCCAGGCCCTGAGGAACCCATAGGAGTCGGCGAGCTGGTAGGTCACGCCTGGGACCCTCTGCGCCATCAGGAAGTACAGCGCGTTCACGAGCGTGAGCTGGAACGGGCCGAGCCAGGAGTGCTCGGGCCAGGATGGGTTGGTATCGCCGTTGCACTCGGCAGGCCCCGACCAGTTGTGCTGCCGATCCCGCTCGTTGGAGAAGATGTCGTACTGCCAGACCCCGTGCAGACCGGAGTGCCGGCCGTTATCGAACCGCGGCGTCACCCAGTAGACCTTGGGCTGCGGCTTCGGGTTGAAGAACGTCAGGTTGTCCTTGTTGGTGAAAGCCTGCGGGGCGCCGAGGTGGACGCTGTCGGCCTTGCCCGTGTCCACCTTCTGCCAGTTGTCCGTGGCCAGCTGCTGGAAGAACAGGTCCTGGCCCGCGAAGATAGCCCGGTAGGGGGGGTCGTATGCCTTCGCCGAAGCGATCGCCCACCAGCAGAAGTCGTCGTACCAGCACGCAGCACTGGTATTGACGGTGGCTGCGTACCTGCTGCGGATCATCGCGAGCATGGCTAAGTCGGCGCTGCCGACCTGCCGCCGGTAGTCGGTCATGGTGTCAAAGCAGTTGCCGATCTTCCAGAACTCACCATTGCTGGCAAGGACGCTGCTGAGTCTCTGATAGGCCTCTTCCGCCTGTTCCGGCACCGTCGGCATGACGCCCCCCAGGAAAAGTTGACTGACAGTAATCAGTCATGCACACAGGAGCGCCACCCCGTGGTCATATTAACAGTCTGTGATCAGACGATTACAATAATCAGCCCGGAGATTGGCGCCCGTTGCAGTGGTATATGGGATAACCTGCTCAGTTATGTCCGGCCGCCTGGCTGGTTCCGCATCCACGGAGAGACACATGCGCACGAAACTCCGGCTAATGGCCGCGACCGCCGCCGCATCGATCACGATCGCCGGAGCCGCCGCAGTGACGGCGGCCACGGCACCGGCGGCGAATGCCGCGGGGCCGTGCGGCAGCGTCGCGACGGCGCCGACGTACAAGCACGTGATCTGGATCTTTATGGAGAACTACAGCTTCAGCAACATCATCGGCAGCTCGCAGGCACCGTACGAGAACTCGCTGGCCTCGGAATGCGGGCTGGCGACGAACTATCACAACATCTCCCACCCCAGCCTGCCGAACTACCTCGCCGCCACCTCGGGCCTGTCCACGAGCATCTTCGGCGGGCTCCCGTGGACCTCCTACCTCGACTGCAACCCGGGCATCCTCTGCGAGACGTCCGCCCCGTCGATCTTCGGGCAGGGCGAGTCGTGGAAGTCCTACGAGGAGTCGATGCCGTCGAACTGCGACAAGTCGGACTCCGGTGAGTTCGCCGCCCGGCATGACCCGGCGGCGTTCTACACGTCCCTGTCCGACTGCTCCACGTTCGACCAGCCCTATACGCAGCTGGCCACCGACCTCGCGAACAACAGCCTGCCCGCGTTCTCGTTCATCACGCCGAACCTCATCGACGACATGCACGACGGCACGATCGCCGACGGTGACACGTGGCTGTCAAAGAACGTGCCCGCGATCCTGGGCAGCAAGGAATACACCAGCGGCAGCACCGTGCTCTTTATCACCTTCGACGAGGGGGCCGGCGGCTACCCAACGGAGGGCTGCTACAACAACACCTCCGACCAGAGCTGCCACATCCCCACGTTCGTGATCAGCCCGAGCACGAAGGCCGGGGCGCGGTCAGCAACGTTCTTCAACCACTACTCGCTGCTGGCCACCACCGAGCAGCTTCTCGGCCTGCCGTACCTGGGGCAGGCCTCCAAGGCCGCCTCGATGAAGGCTGCCTTCAACCTCTAGATCATTTCTTGTTCGGAACGAGGGCAGCGGCATCCCCACACAGGCCGCCACCCGGGCACGGGCTAGTGCTCCGGGTGGCGGCCTCGCTGTTCACACAGTGCCGAGCAGCCGGCGGACGCGGCCGCGCTCTCGCCGCACGAACGCCAGACGCGCCTCGAGCAGCTCGAGACTCTGGTCGACCAGCTGGTGCAGGCCGCCGAGGGGGTGCGTGGCGATGAAGGACCGCGCGTCGGCAGCGTCGGGTGCTGACCCGTCATCGGAGACCTGCAGCAGCCACGACACGCCAGTCATGATCCGCCAGACCGACTTCTCCGGCTGGGCCGGGATGAGAGCGTCCCAGTTGTCCCGCAGGAAGCGCCAGGCAGCCGGGCCGCCGGGCCGCGTTCCGAGCATCCGGCGGAGCACGTCGGCCACATCCTCGCCCCGCAGGCCGGCCAGGCACATCGACAGCACGGCGGCGATTAGCCCGGGCTCGCGGAACTCGATCAGCGCCTCCAGGTTGCGCCTGCGATCCTGAGGGCTCTCCGGGTGCTGGTAGCGAGCGCGGAACTGCTCGAACTCGGCCTTGCCCCCAGCGCTCGCCACGACGGCGAGGATCGCTCCCCACGTTCCCGGGTCCGCGTCGCCGCGGCCGGATGAAGAAGAGCTGGCCCGGGCCCGCTCGATGACAGCAGCGTCCTGCGCGATGATCCCGAGGTCCCGGATCAGCACCGACCTCGCAGTCGCCAGACGCGGGCCTTCCGCAGGCGTCGCCTGCCAGCCGAGGCGCTCAAGCACCGGGGCCATCAGCGAGCCGCACCAGCGCCGCAGCGCTGGCCGGTCAGCGTCACGCGCGGCGCGGTCGAGCAGCAGGACGGCGTCGTGGACCACGTCCCACACGGCCGGCTCGCAGTTCTCGTCGAGCACCGCCGTCAGCGACAGGAAGTCCTCCAGCTGCCCGGTGCCGGCCAGGGCGAGCGCCCAGGTGTCGGAGGCCAGTGTCAGCTGCTCCAGTCCATCGAGCCGGGAGAAGCTGCCCAGCAGCCCGCGGAAGGATGCGCCGTCGTAGCGGGTGCGGTAGTAGCCGTGCCCTCCCGCGTTCGCGACGATCCAGCCGCCGTCCGCGGCTGGCGCGGCCAGCTGGAGTGGCTGCGGCCCGAGGACGAGCGCCGTGGGCGGGTCCGCGCTAGCCCCGTTCACGAACCGATTGTGGATCGGGATCAGCCAGGAGGGGTCCGCCTCTCCCCCGTCGCCGGTCAGCAGGAACCGCCGCTGGGACAGGACGACCGTGCCGCCGTGCTGGCGTACCTCGACCAGCGGCACGCCGCCCTGGAAGACCCAGGAGTCCATCATCGGCAGGATCGACGCATCGCTGGTGGCAGCGCCGATGGCCTGCCACAGGTCGCTGGTCTCGGTGCTGCCGAACTGGTGCGCCCGCAGGTAACGGCGCACGCCGTCGCGGAAGCGCTCGGCCCCGACGTACTGCTCGATCATGCGCAGGACGCTGGCACCCTTGGCGTAGGTGAGCACGTCGAACATTGCCTCGGCTTCATCCGGCCGGGCGACTGGGAACTCGATCGGCCTTGTCGAGTGCAGGGCGTCGATGAGCAGAGCATCGTCGCGCTGCCTGGTGTGGCCAGTCCAGCTCTGCCAGGCGGGCTCGAAGTGGCTGACGCAGGTCAGGTGCATGAACGAGGCGAAGGCCTCGTTCAGCCAGATGCCGTTCCACCAGCGCATCGTGACCAGGTCGCCGAACCACATGTGCGCGATCTCGTGCGCGATGACCCCCGCTACGCGCGCGAGGTCCGCTGCTGACGCGCTGGCCTCGTCGACCAGCAGGGCTGAATCGACGAAGATCGCTGCCCCGAGGTTCTCCATCGCCCCGAGCCGGTCCGGGATGGCCACGAGGTCGAGCTTGGCGGCCGGGTACGGGAGGTCGAACCACTCGGAAAAGAAGCGCAGTGCGTACCGGCCGACCCTCAGCGCGAAGCGGGCAAGGTGGCCCTTGCCCGGCACGTGCAGGACCCGCAGCGGCACGCCGTCAGCATCGACGGTCTCGCTGGCCTCGAGCGGGCCGGCCACGAACGCTACGAGGTAACTCGACATCGGCGGCGTCTGCTCGAACCGGACCCGCCGGTACCCGCCGGGCAGCGGTGTGACCGCGGCCTGCGGGCCGTTCGAGACCGCCATCAGCCCGTCCGGCACGTCGAGGCTGATCGCGAACACCGCCTTGAAGTCGGGCTCGTCCCAGCACGGAAACGCCCTGCGGGCGTCGGTGGACTCGAACTGCGTCGTGGCGATCAGCCGCTCCGTGCCTTCGTCGTCGGTGAACCGGCTCCGGTACAGGCCGCGGAGCTTGTCGCCGAGCACGCCGGTGAAATCGGCTTCGAGCACATAGCGCCCGGGCCGGAGGGGCGCTGGCGGGACGAACGCCACCCGTTCCCGGCCGGGATCGAGCCGAACCTGGCAGGCGGCCGGGGCCCCTGCGGCGTTGTCTGCGGCCAGCCCGCCATCCGGTTCCTGCTGCGGCCCCGGCCGCAGGCTGGCGCTGGTGATCTCCAGCTCGGCGCAGTTGCAGACGATCTCGGCGACGCTCTCGCTGATCACCAGCTCGACGCGCTCGCTCCCGGCGAAGCGCGGTGCATCAGGGTCGATCGAGAAGCTGAGGTCATACCGGACCGGGCGGACCGCGCGCGGAAGCCGGTACTGGAGATCATCCCCGTGCAGGACAGACATGACCACGATTCTGGCAGGGCCGGGGCGGCAGGCACTGCAATCGTTCTTGCAATCGTTAGCGCAGGTCAGGGGCACATTGGCGACATTCGCGGCTGGCGGGATACAAACAGGCCTTTACAAGGACGAAACATCGAGGGACTGTATCGGGAAGCCGGGTTTTAGCCCGCCCGGTGGTCCATGGCTCCCCCGCTGCCCTGGAGTCCCTATGGCGTCGTTCACGCAGGTCCTAAATCCGCTCCACTCAGTTGCCGGAAGCGCCCTCGTTGCCCTGGTGCCCATCGCCCTGCTGCTGGTGCTGCTCGCCGTCTTGCGGGTGACCGCATGGCTGGCGGTGATCATCGGATCGGTGGTCACCGTCGTGCTCGGCTGCGCCGTGTGGCACGCGCCGTTCGCCAACGCGATGGGGTCCTACGGCGTCGGCGCCGCGACCGGTGTCTGGTCGGTGGACTGGATCGTGTTCTGGGGCGTGATCATCTACAACACGCTGGTGGTGACCGGAGCGTTCGATGACTTCAAGCGCTGGATGATCCGCCAGGCCACGGCCGACATCCGGGTCCAGACCATGCTGATGGCGTGGGCGTTCGGGGCGCTGATGGAGGGTCTCGTCGGATTCGGCTACCCGTGGGCGGTAGTGGCGCCCATCCTCATCGCGCTCGGCGTGGCCGACCTCGCTGCGATCCGGGTCGCAGCGATCGCGAACAACGCGCCGGTATCGTTCGGCGCGCTCGGCGCACCGATCATCGGGCTCGCCGCTGTGACCTCGCTGCCGCTGCTGTCGCTCTCCGCCTCGATCGGGAAGATCGTCGCGATCCTCGCCCTGCTGCCGCCGTGGATCCTGATCTACCTCGTCAGCGGCAGGCGGGGACTGCGGGACGGCTGGCCGCTGGCGATCGTCGGGTCGTTCGGGTACATCGCCGGGCAGTTCCCTATCGCCGAATGGGTCGGGCCGTACCTGCCTGACGTCGTCGGCTCGCTGGTCTGCTTCGCCGCGCTGCTCGGGCTGCTGCGGTTCTGGCGGCCACGGACCATGCTCGGCTTCGGCGGGCGCGAGCTCACCGCCGAGGAGGTGAGCGCGTTCAGCCAGCAGAGCGCCGCGGCACCAGGACTGGCTGGGGCAGCAGCCGGGGACGCGCCCGGAACCCCAGCATCGGGCTGGGCGGCAAGCCCGTCGTGGCGGGTGGTCCGCGCCCTCGTTCCGTTCATCATTCTGATCGGAGTTGTCGTCGCGTGGACCGGGCCGTGGTCCCCGCTGCCGGGGTACATCCCGTTCGAGCCGAAGGTGACCGCGATCGGGTCACTCGGCGGGACCGCGGAATCCTCGTGGAAGTTCGCGCCCGCCGTGGCCGGCACCGCCATCCTCGCCAGCTGGATTCTCATCACCGCGTTCCTGCGACCGTCAGCCACGCAGCTCAGGCGCGCGTTCTCTGACACGTTCCGGCAGATGTGGGGCGCGCTGCTGGTCGGGCCGTTCATCTTCGGGCTCGCCTACGTCTACAGCTACTCGGGGATGGGGAACTCGCTGGCCCACTGGTTCTCCCGGGCCGGGACTCCGTTCATCGTGCTCGCTCCCATCCTCGGCTGGATGGCCGTTGCCCTGTCCGGCAGCAACACCTCGGCCAACGCGCTGTTCGGGTCGGTCCAGCTGTCGGTGGCCAGGCTGCTCGGCGCCCCGGTGTTCCTGTTCCCGGCGCTGAACTCCGTCGGCGCCGAGACAGGCAAGCCGATCGCGCCGCAGACCGCCAGCGTCGGCGTGTCGACAAGCAAGTACGTGCGCAAGGAGGGAGTGGTCATCCGGAACAACCTCAGCTGGACCCTGGTGATCCTGGCCTGGCTGATCGGCATCGGCTGCCTCTACTACTTCGTGCTGCCCGCCGCAATGCGGCCCTGACGAGAACAAAGGACCGGCTAGCAGACCCGAAGAAAGGAGACCCCCTGTGGGACTGCACCCCGGCGAAGCCCAGAACGGCTCGAACGGCGACGATGCCGGCCGCAGGCGGCAGGTGACCCTCGCCGCCGTCGCAAGCGTGGTCGGAACCTCGATCGAGTGGTACGACTTTTTCCTCTACGGGACGGCAGCTGCGATCGTCTTCCCGGCCGTCTTCTTCCCGAAAGCGAGTGCGTACTCGGGCACGCTGGACTCGTTCGCGACCTATGCGGTCGGGTTCGCGGCCCGCCCGGTGGGCGCGGCGATTTTCGGCCACTGGGGCGACCGGCTCGGCCGGAAGAACACGCTGATCGTCACGCTGCTGATGATGGGGATCGGCAGTGCGCTCGTGGGCGTGCTGCCGGGGACCACGGCGATCGGGATCGCCGCGCCCATTCTTCTCGTGGTGCTGCGGGTGGCGCAGGGCGTCGCTGTCGGCGGCGAGTGGAGCGGCTCGGTCCTGCTCTCGATGGAATGGGGCAAACAGCGGCGCCGCGGGCTGATGGCGAGCTGGCCGCAGATGGGCGTGCCGATCGGCCTGCTGCTCGGGACCGGGGCAATGACGGCGATCGCGCTGTCCGCCGAGGGGGCGTTCAAGGCGTGGGCCTGGCGGATTCCGTTCCTGGCCAGCCTGGTGCTCGTGGCCATCGGCCTGTGGGTGCGGCTGAAGGTGATGGAAACGCCGATGTTCGCCCGGCTGGTTCAGGAACGGTCGGTGGCCAGGGTCCCGGTAGCCGAGGTGATCCGGCAGCACCCGAAGCAGATCGTGCTCACCGCGCTGCTGCGGATGTCGGAGCAGGCACCGTTCTACATCTACACCACGTTCGCGCTGTCGTACATCAAGGACCACCTGGGCAAGCCCGAGAGCCTTGGCCTGGCTGCGGTAAGCGTCGGCGGGGCTCTGGAGCTTCTGCTGATCCCGCTTTTCGGGAACCTCAGCGATAGGGCCGGGAGGCGGCGAATCTATGCTGCCGGGTCAATTTTGATGGCGGTCACGGCGTTCCCCGCCTTCTTGCTGTTCAATACCAAGGCCCCGGGCCTCATCATCATCGGCGCGGCCGCGATCGCGATTCCGCACGCCATCCAGTACGGGCCGGAGGCTTCGTACATCGCCGAGAGCTTCCCCACCAGGCTGGCCTACGGCGGCAGCGGGCTCGGCTACCAGGCGGCGTCGCTGATCGCGGGCGGCCCGGCGCCGCTGCTCGCGACCTGGATGCTGCCAAACTTTGGCTGGCAGGCGATCTCGGTCTACATCATCGCCTGTTCGGTCATCACACTGGTCGCGGTCTCGATGCTGCCCGACCGCCGCACGGCCGACCTCGCCGGGACGGCCGAACCCGCAGCAGCAGGTCAGGCAGCCGCCTGACACCGGCGGACAACTCTGGCCAGCGCGCCAGGAAAGGGCCCTGTAACCGCCATGTAGCTGCGGTAAAACCGCACCCGCCTACCTTTGCTGCCAAGCGCCCATCCGCTCAGCGAAGGCAGGACAACGATGACGACTGCAGCCAGCGTCTCCGCGACGGGGCTGGTCAAGGCTTTCGGCAAGTTCCGCGCGGTCGATGGCATCGACCTGGAGGTCCGCCAGGGAGAGATCTATGGTGTGCTCGGCCCGAACGGCGCCGGGAAGACGACGATGCTGCGAATGCTCGCGACGCTGCTGCCCATCGATGCCGGACGGGCCCAGGTGTTCGGAGTGGACGTCACCCGCGAACCGCATCGGGTCCGCCAGCTTGTGGGGGTCACCGGGCAGTATGCGTCGGTCGACGAGGACCTGACCGCAACCGAGAACCTGTGGCTGTTCGGCCGGCTGCAGGGGCTCCGCTCAGCCGACGCCCGCGCCACCGCCCAGGACCTGCTCGCGCAGTTCGGCCTGGAGGAAGCCGCGAAGAAGCCGATCTCGCAGTTCTCTGGCGGCATGCGGCGGCGCCTGGACCTGGCAGCCAGCCTGATTACCCGACCGCCGCTGATTTTCCTGGACGAGCCGACGACCGGCCTGGATCCTCGCACCCGGGGCCAGATGTGGGACACGATCCGCGGCCTCGTCGCTGAGGGCTGCACGATCATGCTGACCACGCAGTACCTGGACGAGGCCGACCAGCTCGCCGACCGGATCGCGGTCATCCACCGCGGCCGCAAGGTCGCCGAGGGCACCCCAGACGAGCTCAAGACGTCGGTCGGAAACTCGACGCTGCAGCTGCAGCTGGCCGAGGGTGCTGACCAGGACCTTGCGCTGCAGGTCGTGCGGCGCGTGGTTGGCCGGGAGCCGGTGATGACTCCCGAGTCGGGCCGGGTGAACGTGCCCCTCGACATCGCCGACAGCGCCGCCGACGTGCTGATCGGGCTTCGGCAGGCCGGCGTGACGATCACATCGGTGAGTGTGGCCCAGCCAACGCTGGACGAGGTGTTTCTCGCCCTCACCGGCCATGGCACGAGTGATGAAGACCAGCCGGGCGAAACCGTCCGCGAGCCGTTCCTGGAGGTCCGATGAGCACCGCGACCGTCGGCCGGACGCCACACGGCATCCGGGCCCAGGTGCCGGTTATCGATCCCGCTGCCGCGGTAGCCCGCGCGCGCCCGCACACGAGCCTGGGCGAGACCGTCAGCCAGACGTTCTCGATGGCCTGGCGTGCGCTGAAGAAGATGCGGCGTAACCCGGAGCAGTTCTTCGATGTCACGGTTCAGCCACTGCTGTTCACGGCGATGTTCGCCTACATCTTCGGCGGCGCAATCTCCGGGAACGTCCAGGCTTACCTGCCGCTCCTCATTCCGGGCATCGTGGCCCAGACCGTCCTGACCACCTGCATGTCCACCGGCGTGCAGCTGCGCGAGGACCTGGACAAGGGGGTGTTCGATCGCTTCAAGTCGCTGCCGATCGCCCGCATTGCCCCGCTCGCCGGGCCGATGATCGCGGACCTGGTTCGCTACCTGATCGCCGCCACCCTGACGTTCGCGATGGGACTGGCCATCGGATACCGCCCCGGCGGCGGTGTGCCCGGCGTGCTCGGCGGCATCGTGCTGGCGATATTCACCGGATGGGCGATCGCCTGGATCTTCACGTTCATCGGCACGATCGCCCGCAGCGCCCGCAGCGTGCAGGGGTTCTCCATGCTGATCTTGTTTCCGCTGACCTTCCTGTCCAATGCGTTTGTGCCTGTCCGCACGCTGCCCGGCCCGCTCGCCGCGTTCGTCAAGGTCAACCCGGTGTCGCACCTGGTATCGGCCACCCGCGACCTCGCCAACAACGGTGTGGTCAGCGGAGAGGTGGGCTGGACGCTGCTGGCCTGCCTGGCCGTGATGGCGATCTTCGCGCCGCTGTCGGTATACAGCTACAAGCGGCACATGTAACGGTGGTCGTGGTCGTCAGTTCGGCGGTCGTCAGCTGGGCAGGCGCTTCACCGCCTGGCGGGCCTGGCCCAGCAGGTCTGCCGGGCGGCGGCCGCGGTACTGGGCCTGGAACTCGGCGATCCGGCCAGGCTTCGACTCGTCAGCAACGGAAGCGATCCGCTCCCACGTCAGCGTCGGCGTCGCCCGGGTGTAGGCGAACCGCTCGGCCAGTGTGAGCAGCCGGATCGCGTCATCAGCTGGCGCGGCCCGGCGCAGCAGGCACCACGCTCCGAGTGCGAAGAGCGCGATTCCGGTGACCGGATAATCGAGACCGGGATCCGCTGCCGACAGAACCTTCAGCGTCTTCTCCCTGCAGCTAATGAACAGGGCCTGGCCATGTCGTTCGTCTGGTCCGGTCGCGTAAAACGCATGGGCCGCCAGCGCCACTGACAAGCCGAACAGCGTCCACGGCTCCAGGCCAGTCGGCGCGATGCCCGGAAACTCGATCTCACCGGCCCGGACTATGCAGTCGCGATAGGCGGCCAGGCCGCCAGTGTGATCGTCGCGAGCCAGCAGCAGCTCGGCCCGGCAGGCCTGCTGGAAGAGCGCCTCCCCGAATGCCAGCCCGCCCTCGCTGACAGCGGCGATCCGGTCCAGCTCAGCCTCGGCGTCGGCGAGCCGACCGTCGGTGATGGCGTTGAAGACCAGCAGGCAGCGAAGCTGGATCTCGTCGTCAACGGCGCCGAGCCGCTGCATGACCGGGAGCGCCGCCAGGGCGTGTCCCGCTGCCGCAGCCTGATCACCGGCCTGCATGGCCAGCCCGGCCAGCAGTGCGCGGGGCAATGCCCGCGACCACGGCCCGTCACCGTCGCTGGCCAGCGACAGCGCGCGTTCGGTGATCTTGATCGCTCCGGCGACGTCGCCGGCGTTCTCCCGGAGGTTGCTGAGCCACTGGCAGGCGGTTGCCGCCGCGTGACGGTCATCTGACTCGACGAGCTCCTCCAGACGGCGGAGCCACGCACCGGGGTCGGCCGGGTCGTAAGCGAGCATCACCGCAACCAGGCCTGACAGCTGTGCGTCGTCGTATGATCCGGCGTCTAGCCGTCGCAGCAGCGGCTGCAGCTTGCCGATCCGCTCGCTGCCCATGATGAAGCTGTTCGCCAGCGTGATCGCGACCGCCAACCGGGTCACGGCTGCGAGCTCGGGCGGCGGCTCCCAGTCGCGCAGCGCATCTACGACAGCATCGACCAGGACCAGAAGCCGTACATGGGCGCCACGAATTGTCCAGTACACCCCGAGCCCGGCGAGCAGCTCAATCAGCGTGCGCCGGTCACCGTCAGCGAGCGCGCCCCGCAGCTCGTCGGTGAGGTTGACCTCCTCCTGGGCCAGCGCATCGATCGCAGCGAACTGGTCCGCGCTGATCAGCCGGGCGCCATGCTGATGCACGTACCCGACCGCCCAGCGCCGCACCGCCCCACGGCACTCGCTGTCCTCACCAGCGTCGACAAGCTGCATGCGGCCGAACTCGCGCACCGTCTCCAGCATCCGGTAGCGCACGCCAGCCTGGGTCTCCCGGACGCTCAGCAGCGACTGCCCGACCAGTCCCTGCACCGGGGTCACGGCATCTGCGCCGAGCAGCATTCCCGCGGCCTCGAGAGTGAACCCGTCGTTGAACAGCGCCAGCCAGCGGAGGGCTCGGCGCTCGCTGGCGTCCAGCAGGTTCCACGACCAGTCGATGACCGCGAGCAATGTCTGGTGCCGGTCGGGCGCGCTGCGGTCACGGCCGCGCAGCAGCGCGAAGCGGTTCTCCAGCCGGCGGTCGATCTCCTCCACCGCCATGGCCCGCACCTGTACCGCGGCAAGCTCGATCGCCAGCGGCAGGCCATCAAGCCGGCTGACGATGCTCGCCACCGCATGCTCAGGGAGCCGCACGCTCGGCCGCGCGGCCACGGCCCGCTCACGGAACAGTTCGGCCGCGTCGCCAGGCCCCAGCTCACCGAGCAGGTAGACATGCTCGGCCGCGATGCCGAGCGGTGCCCGGCTCGTCGTGAGCACGTGCAGGTCGGACGTTGCTGAGACCACAAACGCCACCAGGTCGGCGACGGCGTCGATGAGGTGCTCGCAGTTGTCCAGCACCAGCAGGCCTGGCGACTGCGCGAGCCGCTGCGCGATCCGGCCGCGGACATCGGACCGCTGCTGGGCGGTCAGAACCCGGTGGCCCTGGACCGAGTCACGGACGCCGACCACTGACCCGACCTCTCCCACCACGTCATCGGCGGCTGAGACCCCGGCGAGCTCGACGACGTGCACACCCGGCACTGCCGCTTCGCGCGCCACAGCCTGCGCGAGCCGCGTCTTGCCGAGCCCGCCCGCTCCCACGATCGAGACCACCCGCGAGCTCGCCGTCAGTGCCCGGAGCCGTTCCAGGTCGCCGGAACGGCCGACCAGCGAGGTCGCGTCGTACCGGATTCCCGTCCGCACCGGCCGGTCCATCGCCAGCAGGTCGCGGTGAGCCCGCCGCAGCGACTCCCCCGGGTCTGCTCCCAGGCGTTCCCGCAGGCCACGGCGGTAACGCTCGAAGCGCTGCAATGCCGCCGCCGGACCGCGGACAGCGGCCTCGCTGCGCAGCAAGTCGGCCAGCAGGGGCTCGTTGCCGGGCTGCTCGGCATAGGCGGCCTCGAGGGCCGGAAGCGCGTCACGGTGAGCCCCCATCCGGCCGGACGCCTGGCCCAGGATCATCCGGGCGGTGCCGACGTCCGCGGCCGCCGCCCTGCGCACCTCCGCCAGCGGCCCGTCGGCCTGGCCCGTGGTCCTGGACAGGTCATCGGACAGGGCCAGCGCCTCGCGCGCGAGCTCTGCGGCCGCCGCCGCGTTCTCGTCCAGCGCGGCGGCGGCATCACGGACGAGCTGCGACAGCCGCACGCTGTCGACCTCAGCCGACGCGGTACCCAGCCGGTACCCGGCACCGTCCCGGACGATCGCGTCGGCGCCGCAGGCGCTGCGGATGCGTGACACCAGGACCTGCAGGCTTTTCAGCCCGTTGGCTGGCGGCTCCCCTCCCCAGACGAGCTCAATCAGCTCGTCGGCAGGAACCGGCCGGGCGCCGCGGGATGCCAGAGCCGCCAGCAGCGCCTGCGGGCGGTCGCCCACGACAGCCTGCTGCCGCCAGCGGACCTCCCCCAGCAGGTTCAGCGCGATACTCACCTGGTCAGTGTAGGAAGCTCAGCGAGTCATCATCTGGCCTCGTCTTCTGCCAGACCGAGACGTGGCCGTTGCTGTCGCTGGTGAACGGCTCGCGCTGCCAGTCGCCCCAGCGCTCGCGCAGGCTCATCCCTGCCAGCTGCGCCATCAGGTCAAGCTCGGACGGCCAGACATAGCGGAACGGGACCGACCTCATCTCAAGCTGGCCGTCCCGCACTATGTAGTGGTGCGATACCACGCCCTGCGCGGCGACATCGTATTCGTCGAATCCCAGATATTGCGGGGTGATCGAGAACGGCCGGATGATCTCGCCGGGCGCCAGCCGCCGCAGATCCGGGACCATTACCTCGATCACGAACCATCCGCCCGGCTCGAGATGCGCGGCCGCGTTACGGAAGCAGGCGACCTGATCGTCTTGCGTGGTCAGGTTCTCGATCGTGTTGAACACCAGGTACACCAGCTGGAATGTCCCGCCGACTCTGGTGCTGGCGAAATCCCCGATGGTCACCCCGATGGCATCGGCGCCCGGCTTCTCCCGGAGCTTGGCAACCATGGCTTCAGACAGGTCGATCCCGTGGACCCGGACACCACGCTGACTGAGCGGCAGCGCGATGCGGCCGGTACCGATGCCGAACTCCAGAGCGGGGCCCGCTCCGGCGAGGCCGGCCAGGAAGCTCACCGCTGGGTCAAGGACCGCCGGTGCGAACATCTCACCCGAACGGTCGTCGTACGACGCCGCGACCCGCTCGCCGAAGAAGTCTGGTCGCACGGCCCTACGGTGCCAGGCGTCAGCCGCGCCCGCCAGCGGACGGGTGAATTGCTGGCCGGTAGCCTGCGCCGATCGCGGCGATCGTTGACGGCGGCGTGATGGCGGGTACCAGCTCGTCAGTGCGCCCAACCGCGCTGGTGTAACCGGCCGCGGACCACTGCAGCAGCAGCTGGCCCCAGACCATCCACGGCTCACCGCGCCAGACGACGAAGACGCCGTCGGGCAGGTCAGGCAGGCGGTAGCCGGGCAGGGAGCGACGTCCGCGCGGCCGGGAACGCTGTGCGTGCAGGGCCCGGTCGATCTCGTCCGCGCTGAGCGGGGCGGCCAGGCTCTGCGCCTTCTGCCAGGCCCAGCGGAACGAGTTGTAGGCGTCGCGCCGGCACTCGGCGCACGGCCGGTGCCCGGCGGCGAGCGCGACCGCTTCGTCCAGGAAGAAGAGCTCGGTGTACCGTCCAGGGGCCATGATCTGCCGCCGGCGGCCGCGGTATTCCAGCGTGCACACGAGCCAGCGGCGGTGCTGGCTGTACCTGACGATGACACGGTTGCCGTCGTGGAGTATGCCCCGGTTCCCGAGAAACGTTCCCCGGTGCGGTGTGGCAATCAGCTCGCCAGTAGGGGCGACCCGGTTCTGCAGCGGCACGGCCCGCACGCTCACCGGCGGCGCGGCCACGCTGGTTTCGTCGGCCTGCACCCAGCCACGCTACGTCGGATTGTTGAACACCTGTGCCAGCTGGGGTAAGTCTTAGTTGTGGCGGATTCGGCGGATCGAGGACCCGAGCGGCAGGCAGCCCAGCGGCCGTACTTGAGCGGCGGAACTCTGTCACTGGGCAGCATCCGCGGCATCCGGATCGGCACCAACTGGAGCGTCGCGATCATATTCGCGCTGATCGCGGTCGGCCTTGGGACGTTGCAGTTCCCGTCAGCCAACCCACGTCAAAGCGCGCTCACCTACGCACTGGCCAGCGTGATCACCACGATCGTGTTCTTCGCCTCGCTGCTGGCGCATGAGCTGGCGCACTCCCTGATCGCGCGCCGCTACGGACTGACGGTGCAGAGCATCACCCTGTTTCTCTTCGGCGGGGTCTCGCAGCTCAGCGGAGACGTGCCGAGTCCGTCGGCGGAGGTATCGATCGCTGGCGTCGGCCCGCTGACTAGCCTGGTGCTCGGCGGTGTGTTCCTGGGCGGGGCGGCATTGCTTGCCGGAACGAGCCCTGCACATGCGAGCGGGCCCGGGGTCGTGGTGACTGCTCTGGCCTACCTCGGCGTCACAAACCTCGCCCTCGCGGTCTTCAATGTCATCCCGGCAGCGCCGCTGGACGGCGGCAGGCTCCTGCGCGCAGCGGTCTGGTGGCGCACCGGCGACAGGGTCAAGGCAACTGTCTGGGCCAGCCGGGTCGGGCAGGTGCTGGGCTGGGTCTTCATAGCGGGCGGGCTGTACGGCTTTTTCGTTACGGAGAATTTCAGCTGGGTGTGGATCGCCTTGATCGGGTGGTTTGTCACCAGCGCGGCGACGGCCGAGGCCCGGCAGGCAGTGGTAACCGGCGAGCTGCGCGGCATCCGGGTCGGTCAGATCATGACACCCCAGCCGGTCACGGTGCCAGGGTCGATGCCGGTTAGCGAGTTCCTTGACGGCTACCTCTTCCGCATGCGCCATCAGAGCTTCCCGGTCACGAACGACGGCCAGGACCAGGTGACCGGGCTGGTGACGTTCAACCGGATCAAGCAGGTGCCTGCCGACCGCCGCCAGGAGTCCGTGCTGGCCGATGTTGCCTGCCCGCTCAGCGATGTCGCGACCGCATCGCCGGACGACTCCGTGGCTGACCTTATTCCCCGGCTCACCGCGTGCGCCGATCAGCGGGCGCTGGTGCTGCGCAACGGGAATCTCGTGGGCATCGTCTCGCCGAGCGACATAGCCCGGATGCTGGACCGGCTGCACGCTTCCCAGCGCCCATGAGGAAGCGTGTCGCGGGTATGACGCGCAGTAAGCGCACCATGTCAATCCGGTCAGCCCTGGGAGGCGCCGCGATGAGTATCGCCGAGGACCGCACCACCGAAGCGAGCGGGATGGCGAGCAACCCGGGAACCGACATGAAGCTGGAGGTACTCGTCATCCCCGTCTCGGACGTCGACCGTGCGAAGCAGTTCTACTCCCGACTGGGGTGGAGGCTCGACGCCGACGTGGCTGGCGAGGTCTTTCGCCTGATCCAGTTCACGCCGCCGGGCTCGGGGTGCTCGGTCCAGTTCGGTACAAACGTGACCTCGGCCGCGCCTGGCTCAGCCCAGGACCTGTACCTCGTCGTCTCCGACATCGAGGTAGCGCGCGATGAGCTGGCCCGGCATGGAGTCGAGGTCAGCGAGGTCTTCCACTGCGTGACCGGGCCGACGTGCCGGTTCCGGGTGGCCGGCACGGAGGGCCGCGTGCGCGGGCCCGCGCCTGGCCAGGGCAGCTACGGCTCGTTTGCCACCTTCAACGACCCAGACGGCAACGGCTGGCTGTTCCAGGAAGTCACGACCCGCCTGCCCGGACGGGTCGACCCGGCCGTGACCGCGTTCAGCTCTCCCAGCGACCTGGCGAGCGCACTTAGGCGCGCGGAGGCCGCCCATGGCGAGCACGAGAAGCGAACAGGCAAGGCGGACCCGGACTGGCCCGACTGGTATGCCGAGTTCATTTCGCGCGAGCAGGCCGGGCTGGAACTGCCCACCTGAGCCCGGAGCGGTCCGGCTTACCTGAGCGGCCCAGCTGTCACAGCACCGGCTCAGGCAGGTCAACGTCGCCAGTACCCGCGTCCTGCCAGACCACGCTCAGGTACCACGCATACGGGGCGTCGCGCACCTCGTGCTGGTCATCCTGCAGCCGCTGGTGGTACAGCCACGCCGAGCCGCTGCCGAGGGGATGCCGGAAGTGGTATCCGTGCAGCCCGCCGAACTCGGGGCCGCTCCACCGGGACGCGGGCTCTAGTTCGCAGCCGAAGTCACGCAGCCGCTCCAGATGCTGTTCGAGCGGCCCGGCCTCAGCGCAGCACCAGGCGGCATGCTCCCAGGTGCCCTCCCCCTCGGGCGCACGCTGGGCGATTGCCAGCGCGCAGCCTGCTGGTACCGGAAAGCCATCGGGAAAGCTCGGCGGCAGGCCTCGCTTGTCGAGTTCCGCTTCGAGATCCTCACCACCCATGATGTCGGCCTCGTCTTCAAAGTCCTCGGGCGGGAATGACCTCCAGTGTGGCTGCAGCGGTTCGAGCCGGCCGGTCACTCCGGCCGCTTCCAGCTCGCCCACGGTCAGCGTCACGATCTGGTCCGCGTACCGCGGCCACTCCGGATCCTGGACATCCAGGTACAGCACTGGGATGCCCTGATCCATCCGGACCCCGCAATCACTTGCTATTGACTCGCCGGGCCCGAGCGAAGACGGGATGTCCAGGATTGCGCCAACGGCATAATGCAGTGCGCCGTGCGCCGTCCACGGATCCGGGGCGCCGCGCACGGCGAGTTCCGCCCAGCTGCCGTTCTCCGACAGGTAGGCAACCAGCTCCGCCTGGTCGCACTCGATCATGGTGATCCGACCCGTCGAGCCAGAGTCATGGCCCTGATAATAGGTGCGCTGGGAGAGGTGAATCGCCGGCCTTGAGGCCTGCTGCTAGCTGTCCCAGGGCATGGGGAACATCGGCGGTGCGTCGTAGTCCCGTTCATCAACTAAAGGCATTTCAACGCGGCCGCTCACGCCTGCGCGTTCCAGTTCCTCTACCAGGACCGCGATCATCCGCTCGCGCATAGCGGGCGGTATGTGGCCCTTGCAGTCCACGTAACACCACGGACCGCGCGAGGCGAGACGGACATCGGAGACCCAGTTCGGCGTATAGGGGAAGTCTTTTCCCCTCGCAAGCACTTCCTGCTCAATCGCTTCCCACTCCTGCTCGCTGGGCTCACGCCCGTCGTCGGTGACCCCGGAAATGCGGAGGCCGGCCCGGGACAGTGCCGCTCCTGCGGCCTGGGGGTCAGCAGAGCCCGTGATGATCACGTGCTCATGCGAGCTGCCATCCCCGTCAGGACCAAACACATCTTCGGCAACCTCAATACTCATCAGCATTGCTCCTTACTGATCGGCCCCCGCGTCCCAGACGGCGGAACGCTGATGGTCAGCCGGGGCAACCAGCGGCTGGGACTAGTTAACTGGCGCCGCCAGCCAATCACCGTGCCCACCTCCTACTGCTGGGAGATCGGCATCATTCTGCTACCGGAGGCCCGGGGCCGCGGTTACGGCACGCAGGCTCAGCGCCTGCTCGCTCGCTACCTGTTCGCGCACACCACAGTGCACCGCATCTGGGCCGGCGGGACGGGGTGATCTACAGCCTGCTCCGCACCGATCCGGTCGCGCATAGCTGAGTGCGTCACGTCACGGTCAGCGGGGTGGCAAAGGCTGAAGTGATCTCGGCTTTGCGTGAGGCGGTCCGGCGCCACCCGGAAGTGCACGACCGCGGGGATCCCGCGCGTGTTCGCCTCCAGCGCTCGCTTCAGTGAGTGCTCGATCTCGGCGGGGTTGTCGACGAACTCGCCGTGGCATCCGCACGCAGCTCGGGCTGGCCTCACTCAGCGCTGGTGGCTGCTTGTGGCATCGGGGTTGATCGCGGCTGTACGTAGCGGGTCTCGACGCCGGTCACCGCCACCGCGGCGGCTGCGAGGAGCATCGGGACGGCCGCGATGAGCGCCGTATTGCGCACGCTGAACGGCGTTACGGCCAGCACCGACAGAGCCAGGGCGGCGACACCGCCGAATTTGCTGGCCCCTGCCGTGATCCCGGCGCCGCTCGCGCGGATGCTCACGGGGTAAACCTCCGCGCTGTAGGGCGACAGCGCGGAAATGACCCCCCACATGGCCACGAGCAGGCAGACCATGAGTACCGCCAGCAGCACCGGGTACCGGGCCACGTTGTTGCCGAGGATCGCGAACACCACCAGAACGATGCCGGACGCTGCGGCCGCGAGGGCGACGGTGCCCTTGCTGCTCCAGCTGCCGTAGAGCCACGCAACCAGGGCCGACCCGGGAAAGGCGAACAGCGCCGCCCAGGCCAGGATGCCTGTCACCGATGCGACGCTCAGCCCCGCCGCTGAGACCGTGGTAGGCAGCCAGACGATGAAACCGAAGTTCACCAGCCCCCAGGCGAGGCCCCCCAGGGCCAGGGCGAGAGTGAGGTTGCGTAGCCGGCCCTGGAGCAGCTGGCGGCGGCTCACGATGCCTGGGCCCGGCACCGGGATCGGGTCTTCCACGACAGGCCCGGGCTCCAGCTTGAACATGCGCATGACCGCCCGCGCCTCATCAAACCGGCCATGAACCGCTAGGAAGCGGGGCGATTCCGGGATGTATCTCTGCAGCGCGAGGAGCAGGAGGCCGGTCGGAAGGCCGATGAACCACATGATCCGCCAGCCAAACGTGGGCATCAGCCAGTGGGCCAGCCAGCTTGTGGCCAGGAACCCGGCAGCTGTCCCGACGCCGGCGACGAGCACGATGACGGGCCCGCGCTGGCGGGCAGGAATGGTCTCCGTAAGCAGCGCATAGGCGATGGGCAGCAGGCCGCCGGCGCCCAGGCCCATGATGAAGCAGATGACGACGTTGACGCCGAATGGTGCCATCGCCCCGCACATGGCGGTGGCGATGAAGATCACGCATGCGAGCAAGATGGATGCTCGCCGGCCGATGCGGTCACCGAGGAAACCCCAAAGGAACGAGCCGATGACCGTTCCAGCGATCCCCGAGAGCGGGAGCAGCCCGACGGGCAGGTGGCCAGGCAGGTGATGGGTGGGGGTCGACAGGCCGTACTCCTTGGCCACCGACGGCAGGATGAAGGTGAAGGTGAACGGCTTGATCGTGTCAATGGCGATAGCGACCAGCAGTACGCAGATCAGCCATGCGTGCGCCTTAGTGAGCCTGGTCCCGTCGATGGCGCGGGCATCGAAGCCGTGCGACTCGGCGCCTTCCTGCGCACGCTGGCGGTGCGGAACCAGGCCGAAATAGACCAGGACCAGCCCCGCGATGATGAGCGGCATCCCGATCTTCATCCAGATGTCCCACGGCATGCCGACCAGGACGTAGTGCATGCTGCGGGCACCGGCGAACATGGGGATGTGCAGGCATACGCCCACGATCACCGCCACGGCGCCAGCCCAGAAGACGCCGGGGCGTCTCAGCCCGGGAGTCCCCCGTCCAGGGGCGGGACTACCGTCGGTCTGCGAGGTCGGTTCACTTCCTGGCGTGGTCATAGCAGGGCACTGTCCTCCGTTGGGGAACCGGCTGTGGTAAAGGCGGCTACCCGCAGCTGCAACCCACACCCGGGGCAGCGTTGCAGCGTGGCGGGAACCAGGACGCCGCACCTCGCGCAGAGGTCGTTCATCGTGTATCCCTGGCGCTCGGCGGTCTTCCTGTACGTCAGGTCGTCGGCGTAGTGCGTAAAGATGCGGCCTAGCTGTGCCTGGCGTACCACCTCTTGGGTGCGTAGCCACGCGAGGAACGGGTTGATGATCGCATCGAGTGCCGTGGTCCAGCGCTGCTCTGACCATGCCTCGCTGTCTGCCACCCGTTCGGTCAGCACCACCTGCGCCAGCGCCGCCCGGTAGCGGCCCCAGATCTGCTCCCAGATCTGGGGAGGGATGGGGAGCTTCCCCAGCCTCAGGACTATGAGCGCGCCCATGGTTAGCCGGAGCGCTGTGGTCTGCTCGTATGTCGTGCCGTAGCGGAAGCCGCGGTACAGCATCTCGTTCTCATCGAACGCCAGTGAGGCGAGGTCAGCAGCCTGCCGTTCATAGCCTGCGAACTGCTCGCGCCTGAAGTCGCCGGAGTCTAGCGCTGCTACCACGAGCGGCACCGCGGCGTGCGCCAGCTTCCACCCGTCCTTGATCCCCGGCGCGAACAGCGGGTTCACGAACACTGCGGCGTCTCCCATGGCCAGCCATCCATCGCCCGTGGCCTGTACGGCATGGTGCGCGATGCCCCGATACTGGGTGAACCTCTGGATGGTGGCGTACGGCTGCTCGACGAGCACGTACCCGGTCATGAACTCGGCCAGACCCGGGTAGCGGTCGATGTAGTGCTGGAAGCGCTGCCCGGCCGGCAGGTGCCTGGCGGTGTCCTCGTCGTCCCGGACGGTCACCCCGATGCTGACGATGTCGTCCGGAGGTGTGCCGCCGAAGCACACGCCCAGCTCGGTACGCGGAGGCAGGTCGATGTCCGGTGCGTCCAGGTGGTCCAGCAGGTAGTCCACCATCGAGCTGAGATCCTGG
The DNA here is from genome assembly GCA_963815375.1 of uncultured Actinomycetota bacterium. GTDB lineage: Bacteria > Actinomycetota > Actinomycetes > Streptosporangiales > Streptosporangiaceae > JASHPR01. The sequence continues at coordinate 961,089 of CAWFGX010000004.1, forward strand.
TCGGAGGTCCTCTCCCAGGACGCGAGGGCGATGACCCACATCCACCCCTGGGGGAAGCAGATGTGGTTACTGGTGTTGAGGGTCCAGTACGGGATGTCTGGCTCTGGGCTCGGCGAGCGCCGGAAGTACCCGTAGTAGGCCGTGCAGTTAAACCCCTGTGCGTCGTTGCGGTAGTGCCCGAGTGCTCTGGGCACGATCGCCGCGGGGCCGCTCGCGTCGCACACCATGTTCGCCCGCACGCCGAACTGCCTGCCGTCCTCGGTGCGGCAGAGCAGCACGTTTCCGTTAGCGCCTAGCTCCCCGACCGAGACCCTGATGCCCTTGCGGACATCGACCCCGTCTCGCTCAGCCATGCTGGTCAGCAGCATCTCCAGCGGCCGGCGCTCCACGTGGTAGGTCTCGCCCATGTCCCTGGAGTCGAGGTGATAGCCGATCCCGGGGGACTTCATGCCGGTCCACCAGAACGACTGCCCGAACTTGCTCCGGAAGAGGCGGCGCAACGCCGCGTCGCTCAGCCCTAGCTGCCGTAGGTGGAGTGTCGGCGTGGAGAGCAGGCTCTCCCCGATCTTGAAGTGCGGTGCGGTTCGCCGCTCTAGCACCACGACGCTGGTCCCGGGACGTGCACGCTTGAGCAGCGTGGCGAAGACCAGACCTACCGGTCCGCCACCGATCACCGCCACATCCACTTGGCGACTGTCAGTCGTCACAGGCCACACCGCCCTTCTCCGCCCGCAGGTGAGCGTTAAGCGCCTTGCCCGTGCGTCCTGCGGCCGGCCGCGCTCCCGCCCGCCAGGGTGGCCATATCAGGCGACACCGGGTATCGGCGCCGCTGGCAAGCTCCGGAGCGCTTTCCGAAACAGGACGTACGTTATAACTGGCAGCTTCTATGCCGCAAGAGCCCGCGGCTGCTTTTGGATCTTTCGCGGTTGGCCCTATTGCGCTGCCGCCACTGCCGGCACCTGGGCAGGTCAGGCAACCGCAATGGGGTGAAGCGGACGCAGTAAGACCGGACACTTAGTGTTGTTGGCCAAGTCTCAAGTTAACTGGCCACATTCGGGCGGCCAGTCTCAATGCGGCCATGAGCGCGCGTACGATCAGTTCCCGGTCCTGATGGCGCCTTCGGCGTGCGCCGTCCTGAGCGCCGCCAGGGCCTGGCCGCAGTCCATGACATTTATAGGCCGCTTGACCTTCGCGGCCAGTGTCCCGAGAATCGCATCCACGCTCCGGCTTCCATCGACCAGTTGCAGGGTCGCGATGGTTACCGGGCTAGCGGAGAACATCGTGCTGTCGCCGTGACCGATTTCTACACCCCGCTGCACGAGTCCAGCCGTGTCCATGCCGACCGCTTCCCTGAGACCCGATCCCGGTGTCCAGCACGGGGTCCATTCACCGAACGGGTGCTCGGCCAGCATCGTCGCTTCGTTGCCCCGTTCCGCCAGTTCGTTGAGTCGCTGATCCAGTTCTGCCACCGCTGCCGGCCGTACTCCCATGCTGGCGAAGGCGGCGCTGAAGTAGGCGACGTTGGGATCCTTTGCCAGCCACCCGAGCCCGCGCTCCCTGAGCGTCTCGGCTGGGGCTGACAGCTGTCTGTGCCGTTCGCGCCAGAACGGCGCTTCACTGTGCAGCTGGTTGAGCCCGTAGACGTACCGTACTGTTTCGTGCAAGGTTGCGGCCTGCCGGGCACTGTGGCTGTCGTGAAAGGCGATCGCCTCATCCTCGGTGACGGCCTCGCTGACAGCGCCGTGCACGGCGGACGCGGCACGTATGCCGTCTCGCATGGAGTTGGCCACGCCGGTCGCCCACATGGGGTCGACAAACTGCCCCGCGTCCCCGGCGAGTAGCCACCCGGGACCGCCGTACCTGACCGACGAGTAGCCGCCGCTCGCGACGACCGCCGTCTTCCAGACGGTGGTCGCGTTCGTCAGCAGTTCGGCGGTGCCCGTGGAACTGCAGATTGCAGAGCGGAGAAAGTCGGCAGCTCCCCGCTTTCGCAGCTCGGTTTGGCTGTCCCTGTCGCAGACCAGACCGACGCTGACGTCCCCCTCGCGCAGGGGGATGAACCACAGCCAGCCCAGAGGTACCGACTCGATAAACAGGCTGCCTTCGTGTGTTCCCGGAAATCTGGCCGCCCCGGTCACGTAGGTGAAGACCGACCGGTTGGGATAGAAGGGGTCGGCCACCCGGAGCTTGAGCCTTTTCGCCAGGAAGCCGACGCGGCCCGAGGCGTCGATGACCCAGCGGGCCCTCAGATCGTGAACGGTGCCGTTCTCGTCGCGGGCGTGGATGCCGTTGATCCGCCCGTTCTCACTGATTGGTTCGATGGCCCGCCAGCCGAAGCGGACGTCGGCTCCGGCGGCCTGCGCCCTGTCTGCCAGTATCGCATCGAACCGCGAGCGCCGTACTTGCAGCGAGTAGGGACGCTGATCATGCTCATCGAAGGACGTCCATTTCGGTGTCCTGCTCTCGCCCCAGATCCTCCCGCTACCGTACTTGCGCTGGAAGGCGTCCTCCATCTGGTCGAGCACACCCAGCGGCTCGAATACCGTCCACAGGCGTACCAGGCTCTCGCCGATGTGGTGACGAGGGAACCGAGTCGCCTCCAGCACAACTACGGACATACCACGGGACCGGGCCGTGATAGCTGCCGATGCACCGGCCGGCCCGGCCCCGAGGACGAGTAGGTCGAGACTACTCACCCGGTGTCGGCTACCAGCGCCCGCTAGGGGGCTTGCTCAGCCCGGAGTCGACCGTGATCGTCTGCGGCATCACGGACCGGTCCGCCGAGACACCCGCGGCGCCAGCCGCACGCGCCAGCTGGTCGCCGCTAAGCTGCTGTGTCATGCCCATCATCCTCGCCTTCCGGTAGTGGCCATCTGCCCTTGTTCTGGCATGTAGCGCTACCATACATCCCTTATAGGCTCCAGGCATGACGACTACAGCGACCTTCCTGCCTCGCGGTATGAGCCTGGCGGAGCCGCCCCGCACCCCCGACGCCATATGGACCGTTCCGTCCGCGCGGCCGGACGGTGGCGTGGGCATCTTCTGCCCCAGGCCCATCGACCTGAGCCGTATCCCGGTGGTGGTGACCAGGTACGCCGACGTCCTCGCCGTCTTGGCCGATGACGGCACGTGGAGGCACGCCGCCGACCCGGAGACGCTGCCCGCCGATGCCAGGCCATATGTCCCTGACTCGTCGTGGATGCTGGATGGGGTGCCGTGGCAGCCTCTGCTCGGTGCCGTCAGGCGGCTGAACCGGGGCTACCCCGCAGCGGCGAGGGAGTTCTGCCGGGACCTTACCGGCCTGCTGCTCGCCAGGCTGACGCAGGAGCCTCCTCCCTGGAACCTGTCCAGAGTGATCGACGAGGTCGCGGCCAGGGTGGCCATCGAGCACGTCCTGTGCGCCCCTCCCCTCCTGGAACACGTGCCGCAGCTCCGCAGCCTGGCATCCCGTCGCCGAACCGAACGGCTGACCGGTACCGGCCCGCATCCCTACGGCCACTTCAGCGCGGACAGCCAGCGGGAACTGGAAGAGATCTTCCGCACCGTGGATGAGCAGTACGCCAGCCTGCCGGACGGCATCGCACGGGAACTGGTACTGCTGCACCGTCAGGGAGAACTGGACTTCAGGCAGATGGTCAGCTCGCTGGCCCTGCTGCTGGTCGTCCACGAGCAGCTGCCTGCCCTGGTTTGCAGCACGCTGGCGCTGATCCTCGAGCATGATCTGCTGGGCTACGCGCGGCAGACCCGCGGGAACCCGGTACTCACCGGGCGGCTGCTGGATGAGGGGCTCAGGCTGGGGCTGTCTTTTCCGGTGGGCATGGCGACAGCAGTCCGGGAGGCCGCGCTCTCCGGGATCACGCTACCGGCCGGTACCCAGATAGTGATCTCTTTCGCCGCGGCGAACGTGACCCGCGAACGATTCGGGCCGGACGCCGCCGCCTTTGATCCCGCGCGGCAACGGCCAGCGCACGTCGCCTTCGGCAGCGGAGGAAACCGCTGCCTGGCCGCTAGAGCCTCCAGGGACTTCGCAGAAGACGTCGTCTACGCCCTCCTGGCCGGGCTGCCGGACATCCGGCTAGGCCACGGCGGCAAGGTCCTCCGCGAGGTGACAGGCGTCGCCTGGACGGTGCCTGAGCTGCTGGTCGAGCCTTGTTAACTACTTCCCGCCCGGAAGGGCGGCCAGGAGCATCACGCAACATTCCCCAGCCTCCAGCATGCTGCCGATCTCAGCCTGGCAGGACCTGCTGTCGGCCTCGTCGGCTGGCGCTCTAGCGCGCCGCGACGGCCGCCCGGCCGCTCACGGATCACCCCGGGAGCGCGGTGCTGGTCTGACGTGGTGTGTCACCCTTCGGTAACAACTGCCTAGCAACATCTTTTCGAAACAGCTGTTTCATCCGTAACATTTCGACATGTTCCGTCACCCTTCGCTCAGCAGATTCCCAGCCAGCCTCCATCGAAGCCGGCGCACGCCAGCCGGCCTGGCGCTGCTCATGGCAGTGGCCGTCGCCGCGGGCTGCTCCAGCTCCGCCGGGTCTTCCCACAGCCAGACTCTGAAGATCATCACCTGGGTCAACCCGCCCGCGGTCCAGGCGCTCAAGCAGATCGACTCCGAGTTCGAGAAGGCTAACCCGGGCGTGACCGTCGATCTCGGCACCGCCGTGAACGTCAACGGCCCGTACAAGACGCTGGTCCAGCAGACGGTAGATGCCACCAGCGCTGACATCGTCTCGAACGTCACGCAGCTGCAGCCGCTGCCGCTCAAGGTGACGTCCACCGACGTGACGTACTGGCAGACCTACACGATGCACCACGTGTTCGCGCCGCTGAACGGCCAGTCGTTCCTGAACTCTTACAAGAGCGGCGCCCTGCAGGCGGAGACCTACCAGGGCAAGATCTACGGCCTCGTCAGCGGCGAGTACCAGGAGGGTGTCTTCTACAACAAGAAGATCTTCACCCAGTACGGCATCTCACCGCCGACCACCTACAGCCAGTTCCTCACCGTGCTGCAGACGCTGAAGTCTCACGGCGTTACGCCGATGTGGCTGGGCCTCGGCGCCGTCGGCCCCGTCTACCTGCAGTTCCTCTACTACAACCTGATCGACAGCGTGTGGCAGCCGACAGTGTCAGGCAGCTTGGCCACAGACCTGGAGAACGGGTCGGTGAAGTGGACCAGCCCCGGCTTTACTCAGGCCATGAACGAGGAGAAGACGCTGGCGCAGTATCTCGAGCCGGGCTACCAGGGAGAGGCGTGGCAGGGCATGCCGGGCGCGTTCGCTGATGGCAAGGCAGCGATGCTGCTGGACGGATCGTGGGACCTGGCCTCGGTTCAGCAGGCCAACCCGTCGGTGCAGGTCGGCTTCTTCCCGCTGCCGGGGAGCAACACCGCGGCAAACAACAAGAGCGAGCTGCAGAACGACCTCACGTTCTCGGTGCTCAACGGCTCGCCGAACAAGGCGCTGGCGATGAAGTGGCTGGCGTTCTTCTCGCAGCCGAACATCTACAAGCAGTACGTCGACACCACCGGCATTTCTTCCAGCGAGAAGAGCGGGAGCTTCAGCAGCTTCTCCGCCAAGGTCCTGGGGAGCTGGTTCGGCAAGGGCGACTACTACACCAGCTACTACCCGGTGCTGGCTGACACCGACACCTACTGGGACCAGCCCGCCAACTGGCCGACACTGCAGCAGAACGTGATCTCGGGCCAGAAGACGCCAGAGCAGGTCGAGCAGATGTACGAGACTGGCTGGGTGACGGGATGACCGTCGCCGACGGGCGGCCGTGATCCAGGCGCGCCGCGCGCCAAACCCGGCGCGGCTGCTGTCGCGGGGATCCCGGGCCATCATGTGGTCCGGGATCCTGCTCGGCCTGGCCGTGTACACGCTGTTCGGGCTGGTGCCAGCCGTGGCCAACACGGTGGTCTCGTTCACCGATTACGCCCTGTACCCGGGCGCCCCGGTCAACTTCACCGGCTGGTCCAACTACACCAGCATGCTGACGTCCGAGCGGCCCGGGTTCATCCAGGCGCTGGTGGCCACGGTGGTGTTCGTGACCGCCGTGACCATCGCGCAGAACGTCATCGCGCTGGCGGCCGCACACCGGCTCGTCGGCGACACGCGGTGGAACGGCCTGCTGCGCGTGCTGGTGTTCCTGCCCATCGTGCTGGGCGTCACGATCGTGGGCCTGGTGTGGATCCTCATCTTCGAGCCCGGCCAGGGCCCGGCGGCCTCGCTGTGGGGGCTGTTCGGCACGAAGTCGTCGTTCTTCGGTTCGGACATGCTGGCGATGCCCCTGGTCATCGGCGTTCAGGTGTGGCAGAACATCGGGTTCTCCGCCCTGGTGTTCCTGGGCGGGCTCAAGGCGATCAGCCCGGAGATCTACCAGGCGGCCGAGATCGACGGGGTCAGCCGCTGGCGCCGGCTGTCGCGGATCACGTTCCCGCTCCTCGCGCCCGCGGTGACGGTCAACCTGCTGCTCGCCGTCGTCGGGTCGTTCACCACCTACAACCTGATCTACGTGCTCACGGCCGGCCAGCATGGCACGATGACGCTCGGCATGCTGTCGTTCACCGCGGCGTTCACCGACTCCGATCTTGGTTACGGCGCCGCGCTCGGCACAGTGCTCTTTGTAATGACGCTGATCGTGGCTCTGCCGTTGATGATGCTCCTGCGGCGCAGGGAAGTGCGCCTGCTGACATGACAGCAACGTCGACCCGGCCAGCGAGCCGGCCAGTGAGCAGGCAGACAAGCCGGCAGGTGATGCTGCGGCGACGGCAGCGATTCTGGGCCCGCCTGGTGACCGGGCTGCTCATCGCGGTGGTGTTCCTGGCCCCGGTGCTCTACGTGGCGATGATCGCGTTCGAGACGCCGTCGCACTTCCTGCGGTCGCCGATGACCCCGCCCGCCAGCGCCGACCTGAGCAACTTCTCCCAGGCCTGGACCGGCGCCGACCTCGCGCGCGAACTCATCAACACGGTGATCTACTCGGTGGTGGCCTCGGGCCTGTCGACGCTCCTAGCCCTGCTGATCGCGTTCCCGCTGGCCCGGCGCCTGGTCCGCGGGCATCGCCCGCTGTACACGCTGCTCGTGGTCGGCCTCTTCCTGCCCCTGGCCTACATTCCGCTGTTCATCGAGGCCCGGATGCTGGACCTGTACAACAACATGCCCGGGTACATCATCCTGCACGTCGGGTTCGGGCCTAACCTGCCGCTCGGCGTGGTGCTGCTGTACGCATTCATACTCGCGGTCCCGACCGACCTGGACGAGTCGGCGTGGCTCGACGGTACCGGGTACCTGACCTACCTGTTCCGCGTCATCGTCCCGCTCACGCGGCCGGCCCTGCTGATCAGCTTCCTGTACGGAATGCTCCAGGTGTGGAACGACATCATCGGCCCGGTTGTGCTGCTCGCGGGTACTAGCGCGAACCTGTTCCCGGTCACCCGCGGCATCTACAACTTCTACGGGCTGAACGAGAGCGCCTATACGATCTTCGCCGCCGCGGTCGCGATCGCGAGCCTGCCTCTGGTGGTCCTGTTCGCCGGCACCCAGCGCCAGCTGATCCGCGCCGCGGTCGCGGGTTCGGTCAAGGGATAGACACAAGACGTCCCGTCCCCGCCTTGACTCTCTCTATGGCTGATCGACGCCAAGCGGGACGAGCCCGAGGAGCTCGGCGGCAGCCTCGGCGCTGGCCCGTGACGCGCCGTAGGTCGCGACATAGGCCTGGCAGGTGCCAGAGGCTGGCTGCCAGTACGGCAAGCCCATCTCGACCAGGACCGTGTCCGGGCGCTCCGCGAGAACCAGGCCCACCAGGGCCTGCGTCCCGGGCGCGCGGTGCGCGTCGCGGACCACGAGCACCAGGGAGTGCCCGGCGGCTGCCTTGAGCGCTACACGAGCCGCCGCGTGCGGGTCCGGCGGCTCGGCTGGCAGCCGGTGCAGGTTCTCCGGCAGCACCCAGTCGGCCAGGCCCCAGTGGGCATATCCGGCGGCCATGTTCAGCAGCGGCTCCACCTCGGCCACTACCGGGTCGCGCAGTTCCGGCCGGGGACCGGTGAGCCGCAGTGCGCGCCGCGCCGCGCGCAGGCCAACGCGGTCAGCCGTGTGGCTGCCAGGCGCGGGGCGGGTGCCCTGGTCGGCCAGGCTGGCACGGAGCACAGCGATCCGGGCCGCCGCTTCCTCGAGCCGCCGGGCACCCAGGTCGCCGGAGCGCACCGCGTCGCACAGGGCGGAGCGGACCGCCAGGTAGCCCTCCTCCGAGACGTCCCGGCCGAGGCACAACAGGTCGGTGCCTGCCGTCACGGCGCGCACCGCCGCTCCGGGAATACCGAACGGGTCACGCACCGCGCTCATCTCGAGGGCGTCGGAGACAACCGGCCCGGTGAAGCCGAGGTCGCGCAGCAGCGATATGGCTGCCGCTGACAGGGACGCCGGCAGGCCGTCTGTGACGCCGGGCACCAGCAGGTGGCCGGGCATCACGGTCATCACCCCAGCGTCGACGGCCGCCCGGAACGGCGGCAGGTCCCGCGCGGCCAGTTCGTCTGGGCCGCTTCGGACCACGGCCAGTTCGGCATGCGAGTCCAGCAGCGTCGAGCCATGGCCGGGGAAGTGCTTGACGCACGCCGCGATGCCCGCGGACTGCAGCCCGCGCACGGCCGCCCGGCCGTGCCGGGTGACGAGGGCAGGGTCGCTGCCGAACGAGCGCGTGCCGACCACCGGGTTCGACGGCTCGGCGAGCACGTCGAGGCACGGCGCCAGGTCCAGGTTGATGCCGAGCGCTGCCAGGTCGCGGCCGATCGCGGCGTGAACTTCTTCTGTCAGCCCGGGATCGTCCACCTCGCCCAGCGCGGCGTTGCCCGGGTAGGGGCTGCCGACGGCATACCAGACCCTGGTGACATCACCGCCCTCCTCGTCGGTCGCGACCAGCGCGTCCGGCGCCTGTGAGCGCAGTGCATCCGTCAGCGACCGCAGCGAGTCCGGCCCGGCGTCCATATTCTCCGAGTACAGGGTCACGCCGGCCAGCCCGCGGGACAGTGCGGACAGCACCCACCCGGGCGCCTCCGTCCCCGGGAACGGTGGGATGAGGATGGCGTCGGCGAGCCGCTCCAGTGCGGGGTCGCTGGCGGTCAAGCCTTCACCGCCCCGGCGATCAGCCCGGACCGCAGCCGCCGCTGTGCCACCAGGAAGAAGATCATGACGGGCAATGTAAACAGGACGGATGCGGCCATGATCGCTCCCCAGTCAGCGCTGCCCCGGCCGAAGAAGTACGTCACGTAGATCGGCAGCGTGTACTTCCCCTGGTCGGTGCCGAGGAAGGTCAGCGCGAACACGAACTCGTTCCAGGCGAAGATGAACGCGAACACGCTGGTGGCGACCAGGCCCGGTGCCACAAGCGGCAGCAGTACCCGCCAGAACACGCGCACCGGGCCGGCGCCGTCGATGGCGGCGGCCTCCTCCAGCTCACGCGGGACCACGGCCACGAAGTTGCGCAGCATCCAGATCGTGACCGGCAGCGCGAACGCCGTGTACAGCAGGATCAGCCCGACCAGGTTGTCCAGCAGATTCACCCGGCGGAAGTCCAGGAACAGGGCGATGACCAGCGCCTGCTGCGGCAGCATCTGCACGATCAGCAGCATGATCAAGTACGTGGCCCGGAACCGGAACCGGAACCTGGCCACGGCCACCGCCGCCAGCAGCGCGATCAGCGACGATGCCACGACCGAGGTCAGCGTGACGAAAAGGCTGTTGCGCAGGAAAACCCAGTACGGCATCCCGATCACGCTGCCGTCGATGACCTGGCGGAAGTTCGACAGCGTCGGGTGGGCGGGCAGCGGGCGCGGGGTCAGCGAGAAGATCTCCGTTGCGGGCTTGAACGCCGTGGAGACCATCCAGAAGATCGGGAACAGCGTCACCAGCGCGACCAGCACGCCGACCACGTTCAGCAGCACTTTCCTGTAGTTGCGCAGGGCCCTGCCGGCCGGGACGCGGCTCACTGGATCGCCCCCTGCCGGATAGATGCGCGGACATAGCCGACCGTGATGAGGAGCAGCACCACGGTGAGGATGAGGGCGAGGGCGGACGCCAGCCCGTACGACGGCGGCGTAGTGAACGCCCTGTCGTAGGCGTAGATGCCGAGGTTGTACTCGTTCCTGTTGCCCAGCTCGCCGGTCACCAGGTAGGCCTGGGTGAACACGCCGAAATCCCAGATGACCGACAGCAGCAGCAGGACCAGGAAGATCGGCTTGAGCAGCGGGTAAGTCACTTTCCAGAACGTCCGCCACGGGCCGGCGCCGTCGACCCGCGCGGCGTCGTGCAGCTCGGCCGGGATCATCTTCAGCCCGGCCAGCACGGATACCGCGATGAACGGGAACGCCTGCCACACCACGAGCAGTGTCAGCAGCGTGTACGCGGGCAGCGGGGCGTTGGTCCAGCTGAACCCGGACCACCGGGCGGTACCGCCGCCGAGCCACGCTGGCAGCCGCCCGAGCAGCCAGTCGGTCACGCCGCCGTCCGGGTCGAACAGCCAGATGAAGATGACCGAGGCTGACACGGCCGGCGTGGCCCACGCGAGCAGCGCCGTGGTAGACACCAGCGCCGCCATCCTGCGCCCGAGCTGGTGCAGCAGCAGCCCGACCAGCGTTCCGGTCACCAGCGTCAGCGGCACCACCACAGCAGCGAAGACCACGCTGATCCGCAGCGAAGACCAGAACTCGGGGTCCGACAGGGTCGCGGTGAAGTTGCTGAAGCCGACCCACTGCGTGGGCTGGCTGCCGACGACCTGCGGTATCCCGTAATTCTGGAACGCGTAGACGCTGATCTGGATCGTCGGCCACACCAGCAGCAGGCCGATCGCAACCGCGGACGGCAGCAGGAGCAGGTAAGGCGCCCAGCGCCGCCGTCTGAACCGCCTGCCGCGGAGCCGAGCGGGCAGTGGCGGAAAGAACCACTGCCCGCTCGGCCGGAGCGAGGGAGAATCGACTGCGGTGCCGGCCCTTTTCATGGTGTCCATTTCACAGTGCCGGTATCACGCGGCCTATATGACGGGGCACAGCATCCGCGAGCCGTCAGCTCTCGTTCCCCGTGTTGAGCACGTTCTGCAGCTCGGTGTTGGCCTTGCTGACCGTGGACTGGAAGTTCGCGCCGCGCATCAGCGAGTTCATCATGGTGGGGATGATCTCGTCGGTCTCGTCAGCGATCGACCAGTTCTTCGCGTTGAGCGGAGAGATCTGGGTGACCGTGGCGGCCTTGGCGAAGCCGGACATGAGCTGGCTGGAGGAGTAGGCGCCACCAGTGAGCTTGGAGGTGAACGGCGGGAAGAACCCCTGCAGGTTCGCGAACTTGGTGGCGTTGGACTCGCTGTCCATCACCTGGATCAGGTCCCAGTCCGCGGTCTTGTACTTGCTGGAGGTCCAGACGGCCAGGTCTGAACCGCCGGCGAAGGCGGGCGCCGCGTGCTGGCCGTTCTCGCTCGGGATCGGGAACGAGGCCCAGCCCGACTTGTCGACGGCGTTCGCCGGGAACTCCGACTCGGCCCACGGCCCGTCGATGTACATGTCGAGCTTGCCGAGCGCGAAGTCCTCATTGGCCCCGCCTGACGTGGCGCCAGGGTTGCCCAGCTCGGTCTGGCCGATGTACTTCGACGGTGACAGGTGGTTGGTGAGGTACAGGTCCAGGTAGAACTGGATGCCGGCCTCGCTAGCCGACGATGTCAGGTCAGCCGTCCACGTTTTTCCCTTCTCGGAGGCGACCTGGCCGCCAGCGCCCCAGATGAAGCTGACGATCGAGTCGGTGTCGTTCGTCGGCGCGTCGATCCCGTACGTGCCCGGGTACTTGGCCATCAGCTTCTGCGCGTCGGCGACCAGGTCCGACCAGGTGGCAGGTGTTGACGTGATACCCGCGGCCTGGAACTGGTCCTTGCGGTACCAGATGCCGCGCACGCCGCCGAACCAGGGCACCCCGTAGACGCCGCCGTTCTGCGTGTCGTTCGCGAGCATGCCGGGCACAACGTCGGGCTTGTTAGACCAGCTGCTCACATCGCTGGAGATGTTGGCCAGTGCGCCCAGCGACGCCTCGGTCGGGGTCTCGGTGTTGCCGATCTCGGTAATGTCTGGCGCGCTCTTGCCGCTGGTGAGGGCGTTGTTGAAGGCGCTGGTGGCGTTGGTCCAGGGGACCCAGACGACGTTGATCTTCGTCTTGGCGTAGGCAGGATAGTCCTTGTGGAACTGGGTGGTCACGCCGTTCATCCAGGTGACCTCGGACGGCACCGACGCACCCATCCGCCACACCGTGAGCTGCCCGGGAACGGCGGCCCCAGATGAAGTCCCGCTGCTTCCGGCTGAACCGCAGCCGGCTATGGCAAGCGCGGCTACCGCGCAGGCTGCTGCGGCGGTTATGTTGTGTCGCACTGCTGGATGCTCCTTCCACGGCCTTGGTCTGTTGCGCCAAAATTAATAGGAAACTTTCCTATAAGCTAGGGGTGAGCGCCAGCCGTTGCTGGATTGTGACGGGCCGTAACGCGGACTACAGCAGGGGGAGCGGAGAGTGCGAGCGATGCCCACCCAGCCCGGGACAAGCGCGCCGGGAACCCCGAGCCTGCTGCGCAAGCTCAACGACCGCGCCGCCCTGGAACTGCTCCTGGACGGGAGGTCGCTGACCCGCGCTCAGCTGTCTGAGCTTACTGGCGTGTCGAAGGTGACCGTCGCGCAGATGCTGGCCAGGCTGGAGGAGCGTGGCCTGGTCGCTGCCGTGGGTGAGCAGGCCGGCGGCCGGGGCCCGAACGCCGCGCTGTACTCGGTCGTCCCGTCGAGCGCGTATGTGGCCGGGCTCTACGTGGAGCACGGCGAGCTGAGCACGGCAGTGGCCGACGTCACAGGACGGGTGATCGCGGAGGTTCGCGGCGACACCAATGGCGGGGGCGACCCGGTTGAGCTGGTGCGCTCGGCCGTCGACCGGGCATGCCGCCGCGCCGGGGTATCGGTCAGCCGTCTGTCCGCGTTCGTGATCGGCAGCCCCGGCGTCGTCGACCCTCGCACCGGCGATCCCTGGCTGGCCATCAACCTGCCCGCCTGGCATGAGGGTGTACTGGCCGGGCTGCGCCGCGCACTGCGCAAGCCGGTGCTGATCGAGAACGACGCCAACCTCGCGGCCATGGCCGAGCATGCGGCCGGGGCGGCTATAGGGGCCGAAGACTTCGTTCTGATCTGGATCGGCGTCGGGATCGGGCTCGCGACCGTGCTGGGCGGACGGCTGCACCGCGGTGTCACCGGCGCAGCCGGCGAGATCGGCTGGCTGCCCGTGCCCGGCGCGCCCGTCACCTCAGACGTCGGGTACCCCGCCGGAGGCGGCCTGCAATGGCTGGCCGGAGCCGCTCCGGTCCGGGCACTCGCCGAGGAGTGGGGCTTCGCCGCGCCGAGCGCCGGGGCCTCGGTCCGCGCCGCTGTGGATGCGTCCGAAGCCACCGGAGGCACCGGCTCACAGCAGGCCCGGGCATTCCTCGACGAGCTCGCGCGGCGGGTGGCCCTCGGCGCGGTTGCGGTATGCCTGGTCCTCGACCCGGACCTCATCGTGCTAGGCGGCAACGTCGGCCTCGCCGGCGGCGACGCACTCGCCCAAAGGGTCGCGGCCGAGATCAGCCGGATGTGCCCGGTGCGGCCGCGGGTAGTCCCCACCGGGGTCAGCAGTGACCCGGTGCTGCGCGGCGCGCTGCTCACCGCGGTCGGCCAGGCTCGTGCCGACCTGCTGGCCTCGGTCTCCGGCTAGCGCTCATCAACGTTGGCTGCCAGCGCCCGGATCATCAACCTGGTGGATCGAGGGCGTATTTAACCATCCATCAACCACTTTAAGATTTTTAGTCGTGTTCTGGGCAATAACAGCGTGTTTCGGCGGCCCGCTTGCAGGAACTTGATCTTCCAGAATCCGGGACGCTAACCGGATCCACCTGATTGAGGACATGAGGTGGGTTAGCGGATCCTCCCGCTCGTCCTTATGTCCTATCCGGAACCGTTGGTGGCGCCATGTGTGCCTGGGTGAGCAACAAGAACTCGCTCGGCTGGTGGCCTGCGGGCGGGCAGGGGGGTTGGCGGGCTTGTGGCCGCCAGGCGGGCCGGGAATCGGCTATTGACGCAGCGGACTCGGCGGGCTACGTTCGATCAATAAATAATAAACTTTCCTATTAGTAGCACGAGGACCTCATCCCCGCGGAGGCCGTCATGACTGCTCTGAAGGACCGCTGCCTGCGTTTACAGCCGGGCCGCCGCCCGCGGTCACAGCCGGGCCGCCGTCTGCGGTCGCAGCCCGGCCGCTGTCTGCGATCACAACCCGGCCGCTGTCTGCGGTGGCTCGCGCCGCTCGTCGTCGTGGCGCTGATGCTGCTCGGCACCGCGGCGGCCCTGGCAACCGCGCCCGCCGCCTCGGCTCAGGCCAACTTGCTCACCAACGGGGATTTCGGGGACGGCAGCACCGCCGGGTGGACGTGCTCGCCCGGTGACACCGTGGTGACCTCCCCGGTGTACGACGGCGCGTCCTACGCGCTGGCCGGCTCCCCGACCAGCAGTGACGACGCGCAGTGCAGCCAGGTCGTCAGCGTCCAGCCCAGTTCTGCCTACACGCTGACCGGCTGGGTTGAGGGCGACTACGTGTATCTCGGCGACAGCGGCACCGGTGGCTCCGACACCGACGACTGGACGCCATCCGCCTCCACGTGGACGCAGCTGTCAGCCAGCTTCACCACGGGTGCGTCCACGACCAGCGTGACCGTGTACATCCACGGCTGGTACGCCCAGCCAGTCTTCTACGCCGATGACCTGTCGCTGACCGGCCCGGCCGGCAGCGGGGGCGGCGGCGGAACCGAACCGCCAGCCGCTCCGGGGAACCTGAGCGTCACTGGCACGACATCGTCATCGGTCTCGCTGTCCTGGACGGCGCCATCCGGGACAGTAACCGGCTACGAGGTCGACGAGAACGGGAACGAGGTGACGACTGCTACCACGACCAGCGCCACGATCACGGGGCTGGCCGCCTCGACCAGCTACACCTTCACCGTCATCGCCTACAACTCCGCTGGCGAGTCTCCGCCCTCCAGCTCCGTCAGTGCCACCACGCAGAGCAGCGGGAACGGCGGCGGCGGAGGCAGCGGGCTGCCCGCGCACCTGCTGATGGGCTACTGGCAGGACTTCTCCAACGGGGCGACACCGCTCACCCTGGCCGACGTCCCGGCCAGCTACAACCTGGTCGCAGTCGCGTTCGGCACAGCCACGGCCACTCCGGGCCAGGTCGCCTTCACTCTCGATCCGACGCTAGCATCCGACCTCGGCGGATATACCCAGCAGCAGTTCATCAGCGACATCCAGACACTGCACTCGCGCGGGCAGAAAGTGATCCTCTCGGTCGGCGGGGCAAACGGCACGATCAGCGTCGATGACTCGGCTAGCGCGAGCAACTTCGCCAGCAGCGTCTACTCGCTGATCCAGCAGTACGGATTCGACGGCGTCGACATCGACCTGGAGAACGGCGTCGATCCCACGTACATGGCCGAGGCGCTCGACCAGCTGGAAAGCGACGTCGGATCCAGCCTGATCATCACGCTCGCCCCGCAGACCGTTGACACCCAGTCCACCGGGGACGACTACTTCGAGCTGGCACTGGACATCAAGTCAATCCTGACCATGATCAACACCCAGTACTACAACTCGGGCTCGATGAACGGCTGCGACGGCAACGTCTACTCCGAAGGCACCGAGAACTTCATGACCGCCCTCGCCTGCACCGAACTCGAAGGCGGCCTGTCGCCCTCCCAGGTCGGCCTCGGCCTGCCCGCATCACCCTCGGCGGCCGGCAGCGGCTACGTCAGCCCGTCGGTGGTCAACGACGCCCTCGGGTGCCTGGCCGCTCAGGCCAACTGCGGCAGCTTCGTTCCGCCAGCCGCCTACCCGGCCATCCGCGGCGTGATGACGTGGTCGATCAACTGGGACGCGTCCAACGGCTACAACTTCGCCAGCACGGTGGCACCGTACCTGGCCACCCTGCCCTGACAACCCCCACCCAGACAACCCCGACCCAGACAACACAGCCCTGATAACTACAGCCCGGAGGATTCGGGGGGCGCCGGGTCGCAAACCGGAAAGCGAAAGGAGAGTCCCCCGCATGCCCCGAGTTTCCCGATTCCTGCCCGCTGCCGCAGCACTCGCCGCCGCAGCGCTCGCCGTCGCGGCAGCCGCCACCGTCGTAACCTTAGGTGACGCGCACAACGCGCGGGCGGCCACCGCGTGGCCCGCCCATGTATTCGCCCCCTATGTCGACACCGGTCTGAGCAACACGACCCTCACCACGGTCGCGGCGGACTACGGAACCCAGTTCTTCACGCTGGCCTTCGTCGACGGCGGCGGCTGCCAGTGGTCCTTGCCGAACGAGTCCGGCTGGCAGTCGCAGATCTCCGCCCTGCAGGCCGAGGGTGGCGACGTCAGCATCTCCTTCGGCGGCTACACCGTGGACACCGACAGCGACGACCTAGGAGCCCAGTGCTCGTCGGCGAGTGCGATGGCCGCGCAGGTCGAGTCCGTGGTCACCACGCTCAACGTCACTCACCTGGACTTCGACATCGAGTCCAACGAGGAGACCAACACAGCGGACGTCTCGCTCACCGCGCAGGCCCTGGCCGAGGTGCGCCAGTGGGCCACCGGCAACGGTGAGCAGCTCGCGATCTCCTACACGATCCCTGTTCTGCCGACCGGGCTGACGAGCAGTGGCGAGAGCGTCCTGCAGACATCGCTCGCCGACGGCTTCACCCCGAACGTCGTCAACATCATGACGATGGATTACGGCACGTCCGGCACGGAGATGGGCACGGCGGCGAACCAGGCGCTCGATGCCACCGCCGGCCAGATCGAGAGCATCTACGGCATCTCGTCGAGCGCCGCTTACGGGATGCTCGGCAACACCCCGATGATCGGACAGAACGACACCTCCGGCGAGATCTTCATGCTCGCCGACGCCTCCACTGTCGAGTCGTACGCGGCGCAGCAGGGGATCGCGCTGCTGTCGTTCTGGTCCGAGGGCCGGGACAACGGCGGCTGCCCGGGCACGACCACGGCTGGGTCCACCTGCAGCGGCATCAGCCAGGCAAACGGCGCCTTCACGCAGGCGTTCCAGCCATTCACTACCGGCGGTGGTGGCGGCTCTCCGTCTCAGTCGGCGACACCCACACCGACACCGACTGGCGCGTGCGCACCAGGCTGGGTTAACAATATTGCATACGTTTCTGGTGACCAGGTGTCCTACAACGGGGACAACTGGACTGCCAACCAGTGGAACTACGACGAGGTCCCCGGTGGCGCTTCGGGCGCCTGGGACAACGACGGCAGCTGCTGAGGAGGAGCGACGATGCCTAGTGTCAGGCGGCTGATCGCCCTGCCCAGCGGGGTCGTTATCGTCGTGGCGCTGTCGATCGGCGGCGCAACCGCGGCGCGGGCCGCCAACCCGCCACCCGCGCCCGGCATCGGCTGGACAACGGTGTTCGACGACGACTTCGCCGGCGCCGCCGGGAGCGCGCCCTCCTATAACTGGATGTATGACACCGGTCCCGGATCCAGCTTCGGCACCGGCGAGATCGAGACGATGACGAACTCGTCGAGCAACGTCTACCTCGACGGTAACGGCCATCTCGACATCACCGCCCTGGACTCGGGCGGCTCGTGGACGTCCGGCCGGATCCAGACCACGAGCCCCAACGTAGGGGCACCGGCTGGCGGCGAACTCGAGGTAACTGCGTCGATCGAGCAGCCGAACGACGGCCCGGGCTACTGGCCGGCGTTCTGGATGCTCGGGCCGGGTCAGTGGCCCGAGAACGGCGAGATCGACATCATGGAGGACGTCAACTCGCTGTCAGAAGTCTCCGGGACGGTCCACTGCGGCACAGATCCCGGCGGGCCGTGCAACGAGCCCAACGGCATCGGCAGCGGGCTGACCGGGTGCTCCGGCTGCGAGAGCGGCTACCACACCTACACGATGATCCTCAACCGCACGAATACCTCGAACGAGTCGATCACCTTCTACCTGGACGGCAACCCGTATTACAGCGTGAACGAGAGCCAGGCAGGCACGGCGACGTGGCAGGCCGCGTTCGATCACAATATGTCCGTCATCCTGGACCTGGCGATCGGCGGCGGGTACCCGGACGGCGTGTGCGGGTGCACCACCCCGACGAGCGCCACGATCTCGGGCGGCACGATGAGTGTGGCCTACGTCGCGGCGTACGAGTCGACGGGCGCCGCCCTGGGCCCGACCGGGCAGATCACCGGGTACGACGGCCTCTGCGTCGACGATCAGAGCGCCAGTACCGCGAATTACAACCCGGTGCAGGTCTATACCTGCAACGGCACCGGCGCGCAGCAGTGGACGTTCGACACCGCGAACGACACCCTGCAGGTGCTCGGCATGTGCATGGACATCAACGCCGGCGGGACGGCGGACGGCACGCCTGTCGACCTGTACTACTGCAACGGTTCAGGCGCGCAAGTCTGGCAGCCGCAAGGTGACGGCGCGCTCTATAACCCCCAGTCAGGCAAGTGCCTTGACGATACGAACTGGTCCACAACGCCCGGGACGCAGCTGCAGATCTGGGACTGCACCGGCAACGCGAACCAGCAGTGGAGCCTGCCATGAGCGCACTCCCCCGCTTGCCGGCAGGCCGGCCCCCGCCCCTGTCATCCGACCCGTCATCATCTGATCCATGAGTGTTTCGCACATGCGGGCCGAGATCGCCGAGCAGCCCGCAGCGCTTCGGGCCACGATCGAGGATCTGCTGCCCCGGGCGGGCGAGGCTGCCGCGCTCGCCCGGGACACCCGCCAGGTTCTCCTGATCGCGCGCGGGACCTCGGACAACGCCGCCGTCTACGGCAGCTACCTGATCCAGGCGTACGCGGGTCGGCTGGCCACCCTGGCCTCACCGTCGATCGCCACCGTCTACCGGAGCCGAGTCGACCTGTCCGGCGTGCTGGCCGTGGCACTGTCCCAGTCCGGGCGGACCGAGGAAATCGTTGAGACCCTGGCCTGGGCGGCCGACTGCGGCGCCCGCACCCTGGCGATCACTAACGACGCCGGGTCACCGCTGGAGCAGGCGGCCGAGGTCGCGTACCTCACCCAGGCTGGCACGGAACGCGCAGTCCCGGCGACCAAGACGTTCACCACGCAACTAGCCGCGCTGGCAGTCCTGGCCATCGGGCTCGGAGCCGACCTGGATCCCGGCGAGTTGCGGCGCGCCCCGGACGAGATCGAGGCGACACTGGCTGCCCCGCCCGACGTTGGCCAGCTGACAGGGGAGCTCGCGCACGACCGCGGGGTGGTGGTCTCCGGTCGCGGGCTTGCCTACGCGGCAGCGCTCGAGCTGGCGCTCAAGCTCAAGGAGACGTGCTACCTGCACGCGATGGGGCTGTCGTACGCGGACCTGCTGCACGGCCCGATCGCGGTCATCGACGCGCAGACTCCTGCGATACTCCTCGCGGCCAGTTCCGGCCCGACCCTGGACGGTATGGTCGCCCTCGCCCGCCGGGTCACCGACGCCGGCGCCCGCGCGTACGGGATCGGCGGCAATGAGCGCCTGGAGGCCGCGTGCACCAGGACGCTGCCCAGCCCGCGGCTGCCGGAGTGGCTCGCGCCACTGGGCCTGATCGTCCCGGGCCAGCTGCTGGCCGAGGCGCTCGCGTCCCGCCTGGGCCTGGACCCAGACCATCCGCGCGGTCTCAGCAAGGTCACCCAGACTGCCTGAGGTGTTGAGCGCCGGCCGTTAACGACGCATTTGCCGGCCCCCCAGCTTCCTCATCATCTTGTACACCTACGGCCCGGTGCCGGCGTCCACCTACACAGGGAGATAGCGAGCGTACTCAATTGGGGGGTGGCGCTAGGTGAGCACAATGGCTGGCGCAGGCCGAGGCCTGCAGATGACAGCCGCCCGGGCGGTATTGATGGGCGGCTTCGGATGGCGTGAGAAGGCAAGGCCAGCAGATACATGTCCGCAGCATCGGTCAGCCGGCGACGAGATTCTGCCGACGGACCTGTATTGCGCGAGTGATGACCGGTTCCTGCCGTTCAGCCGTGACTGGACAACCGGTATGCGGATTACAGCGGTTGTCCTGCTGGCGGTTCTCGTCTACGGGGCATTCGCCTTAGCAGGAGAGATCGACTCCTGGGCTCCCGTCTCTGCTGTCTACTTCGTGACAGGACTGGCAGTCGTCGGGCTTCCGCTCAGGCTTTATCCGGTGACAGTCAGGTTAACGATCCTGCTGTGGGTAGTCGCGTGCGCATCCGCGCTGACGTATCGCGGAACTCACGCTCACACTGTTCTGGCATCAGCGCTGCTTATCGGGGCCGCAGTTGTCCTCGCGGTGCAGGCTAGTGTCGAGGCCACCGCGAGCGCACAGGACCAGGACCTCGTGCCGAATACCGAGCATCGGTCAAGGGCGGCACTGGCGTTCATCACGACCACTCTGGTTGTCTCAGCGACGGCCGCGCTGGCGCTGGCGGTGGCCTACGGGCTGCAGGCGGCCAGCGGGTTCTCGCCGACGAAGGCGATGGTCATCACCACAGCGTCGGCACTGGCCCTGACCCTCCTGGCGTCCGTCGCGTCCGGATTCGTTGACGGGATATCGCGCATCTCACTGAGGGCTCCCGCCTTCCAAGCCTGGGATGGTCCCGATCCGGTCACGTGGCGGAGACAACGAGCGGAGATACCACACCGCCGGGTGCGGACGCTTCCTGACCGGGTGGGAGAGGTAACCCGCCAGGCGCTGATACGGCTCGCTGACGGTCTCGGCGTACTCGCGGTCGCCTCGGCGCGCGTGACAGCCAATTTCATGTTCACTGTCATCAGATTGCTCGCCAACATCGCGATCAGCTGCGCGAACCTTGCGATCAGGGCATTCACCATCCTGTATCGCGTGGTCATCGCGACCATCACCTCAACCTGGTGGTTCTGCTCACGAGCCCTGGCGCTGGCAGTTGAGGCGGTCATCCATACGCTAGTCGCGGCCGGATTCCCGATAGCCCTCCTCGGCACGGCGGCCGGGCTGACGCTGTACTCGGCCGAGGAGACGCAACGCTATCTGGCCGATGGCTCGCTGGGTGCGCTCCTGGGCCTCGGCATACTAGCCGTTCTTGGCTATGCGGCGCTGACCACCGCGTGGATCACGCTGGCCAGCCAGCCGTTGACGAAATCCTGGCGTTCAGCCTGCCGAACGGCCGTCACCAGCATGGCCTACGCTCTGCTTTTCCTGGCGGTGGGCGGCTGGATTGTCGGGCTTCCGGGAACGCTCGGACATGGTCACATCCGGTTCGGCTGGGTGACTGGCGTGTCGACCGGCATCCTGATCGCCGCGTTCATCTGGTCTCAGTTCATCAAGAAACCGCAGGATGCGCCGGATGACAGAACAGAGAAAGCACCGTCGCGCGTTTAAAGTTCCGCCGCAGCAGTGCCGCTGCCGGCCACGCGTGCTCCGGCTGACAGTGCCAAGACGTTCTCGGTGCGTGGCGGCCAGGCACTGCGGCCGCCGGAAGCCGCGCCCTCGGAGGCAGGGCAATAGCCCAGCACGAGCAGCCAGGCTTCAGCCTCACGTCATGCCCGGCGGGCCATGCTCCTCATCGAGCTCGCCGGCGATGTCTGCCGGAGCACGCATCCGCCACGCGTCAGTCACCAGTTCCGCTAGCCGGTCAGCGTCCACTTCCGCCAGCCGCAGCATCACCAGCGGCCAGCCGTCATATGAAGGCGTGGTGAAGAAAAGGCGGGGCTCACCGAGAAGAAGCGCCTGCTTCTCCGCCTCGTCACCGACAAACAGCACGGCGATGTCGGTGCGGATCACCCGCCGCTCCCCCGGTCTCCGCTCGGGATAAGACCATACGAATCCCTTGCCTCCGACCCGGAAGTCGAAGCCGTCGCTGTCGATTTCCTCCACATGAGGCAGGGCCAGCGCTAGCTGGCGCACGTCGTCGGCGTCAGCCACTGGATTGGCGGCTGGACAGGCGATCGGCGATCCTGGGTGCAAAAGCGAGCAGCACCCAGCAGTATTTCGCGGCGTCGGTATTCACCCAAGCGATACCGATCGACACGGCGATGACGAAAATGCTTGCGGCTGACCGGTATCGCGCCGTCCGCGCTTGCCGCGTGGTCTCGTGGGTCACCAGATCCTTACGGCGGCCGTAGATCATGGTGGCGATGGCCACCACGCCGTCACACAAGGCGAGCAGGCGGTCGACGCTCGGCAGGTCGCCGCGCGGACCAGCGGAGACGGGATCGCCAGACACAGGCACCTAGCCTGGCACATCCCGACACGCGAGCACCGCCTGCGGTCCCTCAGTCGGGGGGAAGATCGGGCCCTACTTGTATTTGCTTCCGCTCCTTGGGCGGGCCTTCCCTCACCATGTGCAGGTGTACCGGTCTGCCGGTCAGCTCCTCCAGTTCGGCGCGCAGCCGCTCCAGCCTTGCACCGCCGTGGCCGTGGGCCACGCCCGGCCGGGCCGCCTGGATATCGACCTGGACGTAGTCCAGGTCCCCGCTGACCGCTACCGTGGCTATCCCGGCAGCTCGTGGAATCCGCCGGTGTATCGCGTCAGCGATCTCCTCGATGCGCAGCTCCTGGACCGTCAGTATCTCCGAGCCGACGGCGACTCCGGCCTCCCCGGCCCCGGCCATCTCGATGTGATCGGCCAGCAGCCGGCTCGCCATGTCCCGCCGGCCCTGCTCATCAGCTGCCTCGAATGCCCGGGCTGTCTCGTCGGTCAGCGCCAGGTCCACGTGTGGATTCAGGTAGACCCGCAACGCCACCGGCGGCTGGCCCGGATCACGAGCCGCGATTACCATCCGGCGGGCGGTGGTGTAGTTCTCCCCGGTCTCGGCCATCCGGGTCCGGATCTGCTTCTTGAACGCGCTGTCGTCAGTCACGCCATGTCCTTCGCGGCGATGCTGCCCCGCGCCCTGATCGCCTGGCTTTGGCAGTGACCAATCGTGCCGACAGCGCGAACCAGCGGCCCTTGTCCTCACAGCCGCCGCGGACGCGGGCCGCGGCCAGCTCGGAGTGCGGCAGGCGCTCCTGCCAGCATCCAGGCTACCCAGCATCCCCGTTCGATGGCCAGGACGTTAAAGGCGCCGTCTCCTTTGCTCCGTGCCGTGCCCACCTCGCCATCGGCCCTAAGGCCAGTTCTTGGCAACCATGGTGAGCACGTCGTACTTGGCGACCGAGGCGCCGTTCTGATTCGTCACGTCGGTATCCCAGCGCACCTCGCCGTGTCCGGCGTCCTCGCGCGGAATGATCTGTTTGCACGTCAGCGTCACGGTGAGCTCGTCACCCGGGTAGACGGGGGTGAGGAAGCGCAGATTCTCGATCCCGTAGTTGGCCAGCACCGGCCCGGGATCCGGCTGGACGAACAGTCCGGCTGCGAACGACAGCACCAGGTAGCCGTGAGCGACGCGGCCGTCGAAGAAGGGGTTGGCCTTCGCCGCCTCCTCGTCCATGTGGGCGTAGAACCTGTCGCCGGTGAACTCGGCGAAATGCTCGATGTCCTCGAGCGTCACCCGGCGCGGCCCGGCGATGACGGTGTCGCCCGGCCGCAGGTCGGCGAGTGACTTGCGGAACGGGTGATCTCCGCCAGCTTCGCGGGCAGCGCCAGGAACCCAGCTGCCTGTGACCGCGGTGAGCACGCGCGGGCTGGCCTGGACGGCGGTCCGCTGCATGTAATGCAGCACGCCGCGGATTCCGCCCAGCTCCTCGCCGCCGCCGGCCCGGCCGGGGCCGCCGTGCACCAGCGGCGGCAGCGGCGAGCCATGCCCGGTCGACTCCGGGGCATCGTCGCTGTCGAGCACCAGCAGCCGGCCATGCCAGGGCGCGGTCCCGAGCACGACCTCGCGGGCGAACTGCGCGTCGCCTGTGACGATCGAGCCGGCCAGGCTGCCGCGCCCCCGCGCCGCCAGGCCGATCACGTCGTCGGCACCGGCGTACTCCATGATCGTCGCGACGGGCCCGAACGCCTCGATCTCATGCGGCTCGGCCCGGCCCGGGTCATCGCAGCGCAGCAGCAGCGGCGAGAC
Organism: uncultured Actinomycetota bacterium; assembly: GCA_963815375.1. Lineage (GTDB taxonomy): Bacteria > Actinomycetota > Actinomycetes > Streptosporangiales > Streptosporangiaceae > JASHPR01. The sequence continues at coordinate 985,143 of CAWFGX010000004.1, forward strand.
AAAGGCCCCGCGGCCGGCGTCGGCGTCCACCACGTCGACGTGCTCGGGATCGCCGTAGACAAGCCGCCCAGCAGCGAGCAGCGCCTTGACGCCGCGGCGGACTTCCTCGCGCTGCTCCAGGCTCGCCAGCGCACCCATCCGCACGCTGTCGTTCGAGGGGCTGCCGATAACTACATGGGCCAGCTGTTCTTCGGCCGCCTCGGCGACCGGGCCTGCCATGCCGGACGGCACGAACGCACGCCTGATGGCCGTGCACTTCTGGCCTGCCTTCACGGTCATCTCGGTCACGAGCTGCCGGACGTACAAGTCGAACTCGGCCGTGCCAGGTCCGGCGTCAGGGCCGAGGATCGAGCAGTTCAGGGAGTCGGCCTCGGCGTTGAACCGCACGGCCCGGGCGACGACAACTTGGTGCGCTCGCAGCTGCCTGGCGGTGGCGGCCGATCCGGTGAACGACACCAGATCCTGCTCGGTCAGGTAATCGAACAGGTCGCCGGTGCTGCCGCAGACCAGCTGCACGGCTCCGTCTGGCAGCAGACCGGAGCCAACTATGAGGTGCACGAGCCGCTCGGTCAGGTACGCGGTCTGGCTCGCAGGCTTGATGAGGCTCGGAACTCCGGCGAGGAAGGCGGGCGCCAGCTTTTCCAGCGGCCCCCAGACCGGGAAGTTGAACGCGTTCACCTGCACGGCTACGCCGCGCCGCGAGGTCATGATGTGCTGACCGGCGAACTGGCCCGACCGGCCGAGCGGCTCAAGCCCGCCGTCGGTGCAGATCGTGTCGTTCGGCAGCTCGCGCCGGGCCTTGCTCGCGTAACCGAGCAGCACGCCGATCCCGCCGTCCACGTCGAACTTGGCGTCGCCCAGAGTCGCGCCGGTGCGCGCTGACAGCGCGTACAGCTCATCACGGTGCTCGCGAAGATGTGAGCCGAGAGCCTTCAGCAGGGCGGCTCGCTGATGGAAGGTCAGGGAACGCAGCGCAGGACCGCCGACGGTCCGGCCGTACTCAAGCGCCGCGGCCATGTCGACTCCAGCGGAGGAGACCCTGGCGACCTCTTCGCCGGTAACCGCGTCGAACACCGGCCGGCCGTCGCCCTCCGGTGTTACCCAGGTCCCGTTTACGTAGCTTCGCAGCAGCGCCATTGCTCGCTCCTCGCCAGTCCGGCATGTTCTGACCGGTCGTTCGGTACGACGGTCGCAAGACAACCCTAAGCCCGCTGGTCAGCGAGGCCCGTCAGTCATGATCTTGCTAGCTCATCCGGAGTGCAGCGCCACCGTCTTGCGGGCGATGTCGGTCATCCCCTTGCGGATTGACCCGTGCGTGACGGCGAAGGCCGACTCGATGCCGAAAGCCGCTGCCTCAGCACCAGAGAGCAGGAGGGCATACTCGGCGGTCACTCCGGTCAGGTTGCTCCAGGTGTTGTGGATGAGGGTCTGGCGCAGGACCTGATCGTCACCGGCCGCAATGATCTGCGCGTACAAGATGGCCGTGCCGGTCTTGCTGAGCAGCTCCCCGTGCGCCGCACGGACGACAGGGGCCGGGCCTCCGGACGCCGGCGGGTTCACCGCGGAGGTGACGAACGTGCTGATCTCCGCAGCCAGCGCCTGTCCCTCGGTCAGGAGGTTCTGCGCGGCCGCCGCTTGCTCGCTTTCGCCGGGCATCCGGCCGGACACCTCGTCGTATTGTTCCTGCAGCTTGTCATATTGTTCCTGTGGCGTGGCGCTTTCTGCCTGCAGCTTCGCGGGACCAGGCGACGGGCCTTTCTGGATCGCCGCCTGGTCGGCGGCCAGCTTGGTGAGCAGATCTTTGTCGTCGCTGACGGCCTGCGCCTTGGCCGCCGCCGCTCCGGCGGCCTGGATAAGTGCCGGATTCAGCTCTGTTGCCACCTGCGATGCCAGGTTCTGGATCTGCGCCAGAACCTGGCTGTCGGCATGCATTGCTGCGAATCGGTCGACGTGTACCGGAACGCTGGTCTTAGGGCCGAGCTGCCGGGCGATGAGGATGTCGAGACCATAGATGCTGGAGTTCGGGATGGCCTGCCCGCTGTAGGTGTAAGTCCCGGAAACGAGCTGGCTGACCACACCGATGATCGCGCTTCCGGCGTTCAGCACATCTGCCGGGCTCACCGGGAAGAAGGCCGCCTTGGCCACACCCTCCGGTGCCTGCGGTGCGGCCCGAACAGAGCTGGCATATGCGGTGACCTGCTCGCTCAGCTGGCTTGCATGGTCGGCGAGGATCTTCAGCGAGACGATGTCACTGAGCGCAGACAGGTCACCGATAACACGGATTTCCTGGACGGGCGCGGAAACGTGCGAACTGACGGCCTGGGCGATCCTGGCCGCCACGTCCTGAGCATCGGCCTCGGCCAGCACTCCGGCGAGACCGGTGACCGACGTCCCGGGAGCGACGGTGTCCTTGGCGATCGCAGGGGCCTGGCCCGAAGCGGAGGCGGAACTGCTGGCCTGCTGCGCGGCGGCAGAAGAACCGCTGGCCTGCTGCGCCGGGACTGTCATATTCCCCCCGTTCGCCCGGCCGAGCCGGGTCATGGCGTCCCCCGGAAATCCACAATAGTGCGCAACTGCTCACCGGTGTAGTCGCCTCGTTGCACTCGCCTATGCAAGGTAAGGGTCTCTGAGTTAACCCAGCTTTGGTTTTAAATGAACTGATGACAGTGCTGGGGCGTCACAGGCGACCTTCGCAGGTCTTCCATGCGAATGACGAGCTCAGTCCGGCATGTTATGTCCAGCTTAGGGAATATGCGGTACAAATGCGATCCGACGGTTCGCGGAGAGAGGCAAAGCCGCTGACCGATCAGCCATGGGTGTCCAGCCCTTTGCGATCGAGCGCTGCCCGGATCTGGCTGAGCCACTCTGTGCCCAGCTGGCGCCCGTTTGGGAGTTGGTCACCTCGATCCCAGCGCCACGTTGCGATCATCGCAAGCACGAGGATCCGGCACTCGCGCAGCAAGTCTTGTCTGACAGCCAGATAGTGCTCGCTGACCTCTTTGGGCGCATGGGCGAGGTCGAATTCGACAGGCCCACGGCAACACGTCTCGAGGTCTATGAACAGCAGCCCGTTCTTCGTGGTGAGCAGGTTGCCCGGGTGCGGCTCGCCGTGCAGTAGCTGCTCAGCGGCGCCATGGCCGCCGATCACTCGTCTCAGCCTTCGCAACGTGTCGCCGAGGAGCTCCCGGTCCGCGTCGGCGAGCGCCGGAGTGTGGTCACGGCTCGCAACGAGTTGCTGAGCCTGCTCGACTCGATCAGTGAAGTGCGGCGCAGGGACATCGAGCTTGCGCATGCCGGCATGCAACCGCTTGAGCGCTCGGGCGTAGCTGGCTGGTGAGACCTCTCGAGCTGTCGCAGGTTCGTAGTAGGTCCACAGCGTGACCGCGAAGCCATCACGCTCATACACACGTGGGTCCACTCGAGGGTCAAGCGCAGCCACAGGGCACCCGGATTCGGCGAGCCGCTGAGCAAGCTCGACTTCGAACTGTGAAACCTGATGTGCTGCAGGTGCCACCCGGGCAAGCACGTCACAAGGCAGCAGACGCACAGTGAGCTTATTCGAGTCATGAAGAACGACCACGTCGTCGACTGTCAGGTCAAGCGATGAGGCGGTCGACATGGCCGCAGCCACCGCACGCGGGACCTCTGACGCCTGCATCGTCGCCTGGCCCTCTCCCTACAACGTCGGGATAAGACCGCCATCGATCGTGAAATCGGACCCGGTAATGTTGGCGGCCCGGTCGCTGACCAGGTAGAGAACCAGGTCGGCGACCTCTGCGGGCTGGCTGAACCGGCCGGTGACCGACCCGGCCGCGGCCTGGCTTTCGACGTCGGCTGGCTTGGCCCCGGTGGCCTGGCTCACGGTCGCGGCCACACCGTCGCTGCCCAGCCACAAGTCGGTAGCCACCGGGCCCGGGCTGACCGTGTTGACCCGGATCCCGCGCGGCCCGACCTCCTTGGACAAAGCTTTAGCGAACCCGGCCAGCCCAGCCTTGGCGGCGCTGTAGTCGAGTACCGCCGGGTCTGGCAGGCGGGCGTTGACCGAGCAGGTCATGACGATCACGCCGGCCCCGGCAGCAAGCATTCCGGGCAGAGCGGCCCGGGTAGCGCGGACGGCGGCCATCAGGTTCAGGGTCAGGCTCAGTGCCCAGTCATCGTCGGTGATCGACAGGAAGCCGCCGGGGCGGGCCCGGGCGATGCCGACGTTGTTGACCAGGATGTCGATCCGGTCCCCGGCCATCGCGACCAGCTCCGCCGGGCCGCTGGGTTCGGCTAGGTCCACCTCGGCGAAGATCACCTGCTTATCGTGGGTGAGCACCTCGATCTCGGGAGATGGGCTCTTAGCCCCAGTGATCACCTGGGCGCCGCTGGCGGCCAGCTGGCGGACGATGGCCAGCCCGATGCCCTTGCTGCCCCCGGTGACCACGGCAGTCCGTCCGGCCAGGTCGATGTCCATACCGTTCCTCCTGCCCAGCCTGTGCCTCGTTATATCCGACGCTAGGGTCATGCCTCCCCTGCGGCTGCGTGAGCGCACGGAGAGGATTCCACCGTCATGACCAGCGAACGGACTCCCTCGTCTTCATCCACGGCCTATGGCGGTCAGAAGAGAGTCGGTGGTCCGGACCGGATCGGCTCTGGGAGCGGCTCGACCTCGGGCACGCGGGCGCGCACGTCTTCGTGAAATCGGCGCGCCAGCTCGAGGGCCTCGACGTTGCTGGGCGTATGGATGAATACGGTCGGGGAACGTCCCTCCCGCAGCCAGCCGGCAGCTGCGCCGACCCAGGGCTGCCACCCCGCGACTGTTGTTTCCGCGTCGTCCCGGCCGATGTAGCGGACGACAGGATTGGACGTGAGTGCCCGTGACCGGCGGGGCAGGCGCGGCTTCTTCGCCCACGCCTCCCGCTCGGCGCCGGTGACCGGAGGGCTCCCGAACAAGACCGTGGTATCGAAGACCACCCATTCGGCACCGACACCGTCAAGAGCTCGCTCGAGCTGCTGCTCCGATCGCGGGTCCTCGAAGAAGGCGCGGTGACGTACCTCGACCGAGTAGCGGTACTCACGCGGGAGACGGCTCAGGAATCCGGTGAGGGCACCGAGGCCGGCGGGGCCGAACGACGGTGGCAGCTGGATCCAGAGGGTATGAGCACGCCGCCCGAGGGGCTCGATCGCTGCCAGGAACGCGCGGAGCATATCGTCGACGTTGGCAAGGCGGCGCTCATGAGTGATTGGTTTCGGCAGCTTGAGTATGAACCGGAAGTCAGGGGTGGTCTGCTCGGCCCATGATCTGACCGTGTCCGAGGCCGGCGTGGCATAGAAGGTCGTATTGCCCTCTACGGCGTTGCACCAGCTCGCGTATGCGCTGAGCCGTTCACGTGATGACAGAGAGTGAGGGAGATAACGGCCTTGCCAGGGTGCGTACGTCCACATCGCGCATCCGACGTGGAGTTTCATCACCCCGAGGCTACTGCTAACACATTCCGGCGGCGACCGGGAGTGACAGGCAGGCACGGCGGTGGTGAACTGAATTAGGAGGAATCATGTCCGAGCCAGCCCTGGAACGGGAACCTGGGGCTGCTCTGCGGGACATCTGGGGCGCAACAAGCCACGAGATCACCGGAAGCAGCGAATACCCGCTGCGCGTCACGGACCTCACCGTCTGCCTGCCCGGAGGGGAATCTGTCCTGCGGGACCTGAGCTTCCCTGTGGGACGCCAGCAGCTGGTCGCCGTGTTCGGGCCAAGTGGCGCCGGGAAGACGACTCTGCTTGAGGCAATAGCCGGCCTGAGGCGCCTGGCCGGCGGGGCAGTCCTCTATAAGGGGAGCAGCCTGCACGCCGACCGCGCCCTGCTGACCCGGCTGGCCGGGCTGGTTCCGCAGAACGCGGCCACCACCGTGCATCCCCAGCTGACGGCGCGCAAGGCGCTGGACCGGGGCGCGGACCTGCGGCTGGGACGCGGCACCACCAGGCACGACCGCCGGCAGCGTGTAGACGAGATCCTCACCAGGCTGGGCATAGCCCGCAGGGCGCGCACCCGCATCGGCCGCCTGTCCGGCGGGGAGGGCAGCCGGGTCGGCATGGGGCTTGCGCTGATCACCGAGCCAGCGCTGCTGCTGCTCGATGAGCCGACGGCGAACCTGGACCCGGGCAACGTCCTTTCGGTGATGCGGCTGCTGGCCGATCTTGCACACAACGGGGCCGGCCGCATCGTGATCGTCACCGCCCACTCGGAGTCCTGCCTTCGCCTCGCTGACCGGCTGCTCGTCCTCACTCCAGGTGGCACGATGGCGTACTTCGGACGGCCGGAGCAGGGCCTGAGCTATTTCGGCAAGGACAGCTGGGCCCAGGTCTGCGAGGCGTTCCAGGAGCAGCCAGAGCGAGACTGGGCTGGGGAGTTCCGGGACAGCGGTCACTGCCAGGACTACGTCACCGCCCCGATGGCCGCTGATTACACGCCCGTCAGGGCCCTTCCGTCACGCCCGCCGGCGCGTCCGCCCGGGCGCCTGCGCCAGGCTGGCACCCTGATACGCCGGCACCTGGCGCTGATCGCCACCGACCGTGCTTACCTGGCTTTCGCCCTGGGAGTGCCGGCTTTCTTCGCGGCGGTCCTGCGGATGATCCCAGCGCCCGAGGGGCTGGCCGGGGCGCCGGGAACCAATACGGCCGTTCAGCCTTTGCTGCTCCTGCTCGCATTCGCCAGCGCGCTAGCTGGGTCGCTGCCTGTGATAGACGAGATCGCCGGGGAGCGAGGCATCTACGCCCGGGAGCGGGCCGCTGGCCTGTCTGCCACGGCGTACCTGTGCAGCAAGCTGCTCGTGCTCGGCCCAGTCGCCGCCCTGCAGGCCATCGTGATGACCACCGCCGCGCTGTGGGGACGGGCCCTGCCCCGGCAGGGGGTAGTGCTCGCCTCGCCGCTGCTGGAGCTTGATGCCGCCATGGGAGCGCTGGCCGTGGTCTCGTGCGCGCTGGGACTCCTGCTCTCGACGGCGATCCGCAGCGATCGAGCCCGCTTCCTGGTCCTGATGGCGGTCATCTCCGGGCAGCTGGTGCTCACCGGCGGGGTGGTCACCATCTTCGACGTGCCGGGGCTGAAGCAGGTGTCCTGGCTGTTCCCGGCGCGCTGGGGATTCGCCGCCGCCGCGTCGACTATCCATTTCAGCAAGATTATGCAGCCCACGGCCGGGGTAGCCGCCGACCCGCTATGGATGCCGCTGCGGCGAGTGTGGGAGGCCGACATGGTCATGCTGGGGATCCTCGGCGTCGCCATCGCTCTGCTCACATGGATTCTCCTGGTCATTCTCGGTCCCGGCCGAGGGAGGACAGCCAGGTAATGGGGTGACGGCACCGGCGCGTGGGTGTGCCGGGAATGCCAGGGTGAATGTCGACCCGTCCGTGGCCGTTCGCACCTCTGCCGTTGCGTCGTTAGCCTGCGCAATGCGGGCCACGATGGCTAGTCCGAGACCCGCGCCAGGCATGCCTCGTGCGGCGGGTGCCCGGTAGAAGCGTTCGAAGATATGGGGGAGGTCTTCATCTGGGATCCCGGGGCCGTGATCGGTGACCGAGACGCAGGAATCGGCGACGACCACGTGTATGGCACAGCCGGCTGGATTCCACTTGATCGCGTTGTCGATCAGATTACAGATGGCGTGGTCGACTGCGGCGGGATCGATGTGTACCAGGCAGGGTTGCAGGTCCGCGGCAATGGCGGCATGCGGCATGCGCTGCCGCACGCGGTCGACCGCCTCGCTGGTGAGCTGGTCCAGGCGCACGGTCTCCCGATACGTTGCGCACTCGTGATAGCGGGCGAGGTCGAGCAGGTCGGTGATCAGCTGGTCGAGTTCGCCGGCCTGTTCGCGTGCCGCCCGCACCAGAGCAGGCGCCCCTGGATCGGCAAGTCCGGCGCCGTCCTCAAGCAAGTCCAGGTTCGTCGTCAGGCTGGTCAGCGGAGTGCGCAGCTCGTGTGATGCGTCGGCAACCAGTTGGCGCTGTGCGGTGACCGATTCGTGCAGCGCGGCCAGCATGGTGTCGAAGGACGCGCCGAGCCGGCCCACCTCGTCGCTGGCCCCGCTGTAGCGGAGGCGGGCAGTGAGGTCGCGGGTCTGGGTGACGTGCTCGGCTGCCGCGGTGAGCTCGGCGATAGGCCGAAGGACCCGGCCCGCGGTCAGCCGGGCCGCGCCATAGGTCAGGGCGGCCGAAGCGATTGTAAGTGCAGTCAGGAGCAGAGCCGCGTTGCGCAGCGCGCCGTCATCGGCGTTCGCGGCCCGACTGGTGCGCACAAGCCCGCCGGGGTTGCCGGGCCAGGCGGCAGTGTAGACCCGGAAGTGCTGACCGCCGTCGCGCGCGCTGGCAAAGTACGCGGGCTGCGCCTGGTCGGAGACGGCGACATCGCGGTTGTCGAGTGGCCCGAAGGAGGTGGGCTGACCGGCCGCCACCGGGCCCGGGAATAGTCTGACTTCTACACTGCCGACAGCGACGTTGAAGTCCGGGCCCGAACGGCTATGGGCGCCCGATTGCTTGATGCGCTGGGCGATAACGGAGGCTTGCTGGGCGGCGTCGAAGAGATCTGCGTCGACACGGGAATGCAGGCTCACGACGTAGGAGAAGTACAGCACGCTGCAGACCGCGGCGACGACGATCAGCACCCCGACTGCCGCCGCCACTGAGACCCGGTTCCGCAGCGTCACGGCGCGTCTCGCAGGACATAGCCCAGCCCGCGCACGGTATGCAGGATGCGAGGCTCACCGGCAGCCTCAAGCTTGGTCCGCAGGTAGCTCACGTATACCCAGAGGTTGTTCGAGCGCAGGCCAAAGTCGTAACCCCACACTGCCTGGAAAATCTGCGAGTGGCTAAGCACCCGGCCAGGGTTGCGCAGGAACAGTTCGAGTAGCAGGTATTCGGTGCGGGTGAGGACAACCTCGCGCCCTCCCCTCGTTACCCGTGCCGCAGCGAGGTCGAGCACCAGGTCGGTGTAGCTGAGTCGTTCGGCGTCGGCTGCGTTTCGACGCAGCAGAGCGCGCAGCCGCGCGCGCAACTCGGCCAGCGCGAACGGCTTGACCAGGTAGTCGTCAGCGCCGGCGTCGAGCCCGGCGACGCGATCATCGACTAGGTCGCGGGCGGTGAGCATCAAGATCGGAGTCCGGTCGCCGCGGGCGCGAAGCCGGCGGCAAACCTCCAGCCCGTTTGGCTCCGGCATCGCCACATCGAGCACGATCGCGTTGACCCTGGCGGCTACGAGGTGGGCCAGGGCCGCGTTGCCGTCCTCGGCGGCGAGCACCTCGTAGCCATCACGCCCAAGAGCGACCGACAGTGACCGGCGCACAGCCGAGTCGTCGTCGACCACGAGGACCCGCATGCTACCCATTGTGCGCGGGACTTGGGTCACTCCTTTCCCGGATTGGTGTTATGCCAGCATGGCGTGGAAGGACAACGCGCCCAGAGCGAACACCGCCGTCACAATGACGGCTGACGTCACGCCGGCCACCCATGCGCGGCCGGGAATCCTGGTCACCAGCCACGCGCCGAGCAGCGAGATCGCGCCGATCGCCGGAACGTAGAACCTGGCCACCTGCAATGTGCTCTCGCCAGGGATAGTCGTCCAGTAATACGCGGAGTAGACGGCCCAGATCGCGAACCACGACGCCGCCATGGCCAAGCCGACCCACAGGTCGCGGCGGGCCAGTGCGCGGACCTGGCCGTCGGCCCGGGGCAGCACCAGCCGCCGCACGATGATCCACGCCAGCGCCGCCAGCCCGAACACCAGCATCGGCATGGCCTGCAACAGGTGCGCGGGCATGTACCGCAGATTCGGCCCGATAGCGCCAAGGCCGAACCTGACCTCACCGGGAGGGTACGCGGTCGTGAGCGGACCGCCATAGACCAGGGCATCGAAGACGGCCACGCCAGCGACGAAGACGGCTACCGAGGCGAGCCAACAGCACAGCGTGCTGAGTGACAGCTTCGCGGCCCGCAGCCTCCACGCCACGATGACAGTCACGACGGCGCAGCCGAGTATCACGATGTCGGTGTAGCGGACGAAGGTCGCGACCTCGATCGCCGCGAACCCGGCGATGCCGACACTGGTGCGCCGCCCGGAACTGGCCTCGGTTGCCAGCAGCACCCACAGCAGTGCCCCGGAGCCCGCCGCGATCAGCGAGGCGTCGGTGAACGTCGGCATGTAATCGCGCCAGGCGAACAGCAGCGCCGCCCCGGATGAGCAGTACAGACCCACCGCCGCCGTGCCACCGAAGCGCCCGAGCCAGCGCCGGGCCCCGACGAACAGCCCCAGGCAGGCCAGTGCCCCGTAGAACAGCGGTGCCAGCCGGATGATGCCGAGCGCCTGGAACGGCGCTGCGAGGAACGGATAGCCGGGATCTTTCTCGCTGATGTACCGCCTGCCGGACAGCTCGACCCACTGGGTTGGGGGACCCGAGCTGTCGCCCACCTTCACGGCCAGAGAATTTGCCTGTGCCCTTGACAGGGTCAGGAAATGCCCTTCGGTCATCGCCACGATCGATGCCTGGTAGGCAACGTCATCGGGCTCTACGTCCTGCTGAGGCGCGACGGACAGGACCACCACGCACAGCACCGCGAACGCCACAGCAGCGAGCACCGCTTCCAGCCATACCAGCCGGATGCCGCGTCCCTCGCCCAGCCCGGCCTGGTCGGCGCGGCCCGGCAGCATTGCCTCATCCGGGCTAGCGTTGGCAGCCATTGCAGTGATGACTCCCGCGACAGCGAGACGCTTGCGCAGAACCAAGGGGGCTCCCTCTCATCGAATGGGCTCCCCAAGTCCACCGACGAGACCCAAGATCAGCCATCCAGTGACCTTAAGGAAACCTAGGAGTCAAATCCTGGGCAGAGGCCCGAGTCGACAGCGGATCCGCTTCGCGGGTTTCCGCCCCGTCGAAATCATGAGCCGGCCAGCAGCACCTCAAGATGCCGGCCGGTCAGACCGGGCCGATCCGCTACACGATCGATGAACTGTGACCGGCCCAGTAGGCATCCCGCAGAAGGCGCTTATACAGCTTCCCCGTCTCTGACCGGGGGAGCTCGGGCACGAAGTCGACGGTCCGCGGGCACTTGAAATGGGCCAGCCTGTCCCGGCAGTACGCGATCAGCTCCTCAGCGAGCTGAGGCCCGGCAGCGGCCGGATCAGCGAGCTGTACAACCGCCTTGACCTCTTCGCCAAGATCGTCGTTGGGGACGCCGACAACCGCCACGTCCTGGACGGCTGGATGAGCAGACAGGATGTTCTCGGTTTCCTGCGGATAGATGTTGACCCCGCCGGAGATGATCATGTAGCTCTTCCGGTCGGTCAGGTACAGGTACCCGTCCTCGTCGACGTGGCCGACATCCCCGACAGCGCTGGCCATCCCGTCGGCGGACCGGCCCTCGGCGGTTTTCAACGGATCCTGGAAGTACTCAAACGCGGTCGCGCCGCGGAACCAGATGGTCCCGTCCACTCCGGCCGGGCACTCGCTGTCGCCATCGAGGATGTGCAGTTCTCCAAGGATGGGACGGCCGACGCTGCCGGGGTGCGCGAGCCAGTCGGCGGTGCTGCAGAACGTGAAGCCGTTGGCCTCGGTGGCTCCGTAGTACTCGGTGATGACCGGGCCGAGCCAGTCGATCATCGCCTGCTTGACGTGGACGGGACACGGTGCGGCGGCATGGACGATGCACTCAAGCGATGAGGTGTCGTAACGGGCCCGCACCTCATCAGGCAGGCGCAGCAGCCGGTTGAACATCACAGGCACCATCTGGCAGTGAGTCACCCGGTGGCGCTCGACAAGAGCCAGCCACTGCTCGGGATCGAAATGTTCCATCACGATGACCGTGCACCCCAGGCGCAGTGCCGCCGACACGCTCGCCTGGGGCGCCGAGTGATAGAGCGGTGCCGGGCTGAGGTACGTCATGCCCTCCCGGAACCCGAACATGGCCCGCACGAACACCATGACCGGCAACGGCTCGCCGGGGCCGACTTCCGGCAGAGCGCGCAGGATGCCCTTGGGCTGGCCGGTCGTGCCGGACGAGTAGAGCATGGCCGTGCCGAGCGATTCGTCAGGGACCGGGGCCGCCGGGCACGCGGCGACCAGCGCGTCGTAGGGCTCCCAGCCGGCTGGCAGCGGCCCTGAGCCGGTGATCAGTATGCGGTCAAGGTCAGGGCACTTCGCGGCGGCGGCCTCGGCAACCTCACGCTTAGCTGCGGAGCTGAACAGCACTTTCGCGTGCGAGTTGGCCACGACGTATGTGACCTCTTCGGCGCCGAGGTAGGTATTGATCAAGGTGTAGTAGAGGCCGGTCCGCTCCGCGCCGCCCTCGATTTCAAGCAGCTGGGGGCTGTTCTCCATCAGGACCGCGATGTGGTCTCCCCGCCGCAGCCCCGCATCCCGCAAGAGGTGCGCTACGCGGTTGCTGCGGGCCTCGTACTCCCCGAAGGTGACGGTTCCGCCCGACGACGCCATGACGATGGCCGGCTTGTCAGGCTGGGACAAAGCCTGCTGGCGCGCGAACACGCTTCCTCCTCCACCGTGACCTGCATCATCGCTGACATGAGGCTACAGCGACGGCCCTAGGGAACTGCACCTTCGGAGGCGTAGGAAAACAAGCGCTCGGCGGTGAGCCGGATCCAGGTGGCGACCCAGTCGCCGGTGACGGCAGCCAGCACTTCACCGGGCACGCCGACGGGCGCGACGACACTGGCTGCGCCTTCCACCAGCACGACCACGTGAGTGTCGCGGTCTCCTTCAGTGATCGTCATGGTCAGCCAGGGCTGGGCCCGTACGTTGCGTTCGCGCGCCGAACCGCCGACTGTGGGCAGCCAGAACTCGCGGCCGCGGCGGATGTAGGAGGACATTGCGGCGTGGGGCCGGCCGTCGGGACGGCATGAGCCGATGACTGCGAAAGCGCGCCGGTCCAGGTAATCGGCCAGCTGACGGGCCGAGAGCCTGCGTTCGGGCGGGTAGGAACCGGAAGTCGCCCTGGTCGCGCTGGCGAATGTCCGCTCTTGGATGGCGGCGAGTTCTTCGCTCATGTATCAGTTCTACGCGGCACGCGTGCCCGTGCATCTGTCCTACCAGGATCCCCGGTGTTCTGGGACGCGGGTGATGACCGGCAGGCAGGCGACGAGCAGGATGGCGAAGGCGACGTATACCTTGGCCTGGACCTGACCGGCTGAGGCCGACTGGGCGATGATCGTGGTGGTGATCGAGACCGCGGCTATCTGCCCGACCTGCCGGCCCGTAGAGCGCAGCGCCGCCAGGGCCGCGGATTGGTCAGGCGCGAGTTGCAAGCCCGCGTTGCGGCTGGCTGGCGAGGAAAGGCCGGTGCCGATGCCGATCACGCACGCGGTCATCGTCAGCCACGCGTAAGGCGACAGTCCGGAAGGCCGGATGGCGAGGCCGGCGATGCCGATCGCGGTGCAGGCCGAGCCGATGTACAGCGGCCAGCGGTAGCCCGTGCGCCGCAGCCCCATCGCGGCCAGGCTCGACAATGCGATGACCGCGATGCCTTCGGCTGTGAGCAGGGTTCCCGAGCCGAGCGCACTGATGCGGTAGCGGTCGACGGCGTAGAGCGGGACGAGCGCGAGCATTCCGGCCACCGCACCGCCGTAAAGGATGTTGATCACGTTGACGGCCGCGAACCCGCGGCCCGCGATCAGGCGCGGTGCGATGAAGGCGTCCGGGACACGGCGGATGTGCCGGCCGAACAAGGCCAGGCCAAGCAGTCCGGCGGTGACTGGCGCGTCGAACAATGGCGACGAGGCGGTCGCGCCGGCTTCGCCGAGGTAGCTGATGCCCAGCATCAGTGCCAGGACTCCGGCGCCGAGCAACACCATGCCGGTCAGGTCCAGGGGTCGGCGGGCACGGTCTTCGCGGTCTGGGTCCCGGGGCACGTAGCGCATGCACAAGACGATCAGGAGGATCCCGATTGGCACGTTGACGAAGAAGATCCCGCGCCAGGACCAGTAGGAGACGAACAGGCCGCCGAAGATCGGGCCGATCATCGAGCCGACCGGGAAGATGCTCCCGAAGAGCCCGACCGCTTTGTCGCGTGCCTCACCGAAGGTCCCGGTGATGATTGCCGTTGCCGACGGGGTGAAACCTGCGCCGCCCGCTGCCTGGACGGCCCGGAGCGCGATCAGGAAGTAGATGTTGTTCGCGAGCCCGCAGCACAGAGAAGCGCTGGCGAACACCACGACCGAGGCGATGAAGAACCGCCTGCGGCCGAACCGGCCGCTGAGCTTGCCAGCCAGCGAGAGGGCGAGCACCATGCCGACCGAGTAGGCCGTGATGACCCAGCCGGTCCAGTTGATGGAAGCATTCAGCCCGTGCTGGATCGCGTGGAGCGCGGTGGCCACGATGGTCCCGTCCAGCGAGCTCATGAGCAGGGCCATCGCCACGACCGAGAAGATCGCGACGCGATGCGGGGCCGGGGTCTGCGTTACCTCAGGGCGGCCATTGCCGGTGGCCTGACCCTTCCCCGCCGGATCAGCGTCCGCTCGAGCCGTCGACAAGCCGCAGATCCTCCCGCTGCATAGCCCGAGCCGCAGCGGCGCTGAAGCGCACCGGCTCGCCCACCAGCGTTTATCCACAGATCTTTAGTTAGACGAAACAATATCATTCGCCTTCTTGGCGCTCTTCTCTCGCCCCAGCCGCTGGCTCGCTCCGCTTCCGCGGCCCGGCCGCCTTCGCGCGCCAGCCAGCGGTCACGGGTATCCGGTGACGTCAACCGGCTCGATCGCGCCCGGGCTGACCGAGGTCGCCGGGCCGCCGGTTCCGTTGATCACCGAGCTGAGCCCGCCCGATCCGGCGATCCAGGCACTCGCTGGCGAACACGTCGAGGTCGGCTTGGATGGCCTCCGGGCCATCGAGGGGGTGAACACGCAGACGTCCGGCCCGAACACGGTTGCTGACGCGGCCGGGCACAGCGACGTCGACGCGGTCGGAGCTGCGGACACACTCCCGCTTGCGGGCAGCAGGCCGATCCCGCCGACTGTTGCAGCGACCGCCAGTAACCGGGCAGCCAGCGGGCTCCTGCGGATGGCCAGGGTGGCACGTCACATTGAATTATCCTTTGCCCCATATAGTCCGAATTATACGGCTTTGCCCGGCCAAGGTAGTCTAGCGGCCCTAGTGCTGGCGCATCGCCCGGAAGCACCCTCGAACGTGGTCGTTGACCACGCCAACGTTCTGCAGGAATGCGTACACGCTCGTGGGGCCCACAAAGCGGTATCCCTGGGCTTTCAGCTGCTTGGCAAGCGCCTCCGCCTGTGGTGTGGACGAGGGGATGTCGGCAATGGATCGCGGCGCGCCATTGGGCGCTCTCTCATAAGCCTTCGCGAGCGCTGGCAGGCTCGGCGATGCGGACATCATCGCCCGCGCGTTGTCGATGGTGGCCTTGATCTTGGCCCGGTTGCGGATAATTGATGGGTTCTGGAGCAGACGATCGACGTCCTGGTCAGTCATCGTGGCAACCTTGGTCACGCTGAAGTTATCGAACGCTTCCCGGAAGGCGTCTCGTTTGCCGAAGACGATCGACCAGCTCAGCCCGGTCTCGAACACGCCCAGGGTGAGTGCCTCGAACATGGCGGACTCGTCAGACGTGCGGGTGCCCCAGACCTCGTCGTGGTAGTGGCTGTTGGCGGTGTCCCCCGCTCCGGCCCAGGCGCACCGCGCTCTGCCGTCGTACCCGATGATGACGTCGTCGCTCATGTGACTCTCCGCCCCCGCCGGCCGACGGCCGGGCTGCTGCCCGATCCCCATTCCCGTCCGCACTGCACCCCAACCAGCGCAACAAGGCTCAGCTGTCATGTCGGGCCAAAGGCTAGGTGGTGCGGCCCAGTGCCGCATCAGGCAACGTCTGCCTGGGACAGCTCTCGCTCACGCGCTTAGCAGGTGCCGGAGCACCTCCAGATAAGAGGGGTCAGCCAGTTTGAGCCCCTCTACCTGGGGGGATCCGAACCAGCCGATGGCGTCGTGCTCGTGCGGCTGCATGTTCGAAACATCACCCCGCCAGCGGCGAGAGACCCACACAGTGAGATCCAGGCCGCGCTGCGGATCGACACGGTGCAAGACGGGGTGGCCGTCAACGCCTTCAAGCTGCACTCCCAGCTCTTCGGCCACTTCCCGCCGGAGCGCATCCAAAGGGCTTTCACCAGGCTCGACATGACCTCCGGGAAAGTCCCACACGTCTGGATACCACCGCCGCGCCGGAGACCGATGACAGAGCAGCAGCTCCTCCGGCCGCCGCAAGATTACGGCCACGACCTGATGATCCATCATCCGTCAAGTTCACCCAACCCTGGCCGAGATCGTCGACCAGATCTTCCTGCCCCTCGTTGCGCCACGATCATGAGGGCCTTCTCGCGGGCGATTTACGCAGTACGGGCGGTCACGAGCCCCAGCCGGGCGCGCTCGGTGTCCACGACCCGACGGGCCAGGTCGACCTCGGACACGTTGCGCGCTTGCAGCGCGGCGTCCGCCGTCTCACTGCGCCGGGCATAGGCATCGAAGAGCGCCGTCTTCCCCTCCAGCAGCTCCAGCATCCGTTCGTCCACGCTGTCGGCCACCAGCAGCCTGTGCACCTGCACCTTCTGCACCTGGCCGAGCCGGTGCGCGCGGGCGATCGCCTGGGTCTCCAGGGTCGGCTTGACCTGTGGCTCGCACAGGATGACCACCGAGGCGGCCTGCATGTTGATCCCGACGCCGCCGGCCTGGATCTGGCTGACCAGCACCGCGTGCCCATGGGCCTTGGCGAACCGGTCCACCAGTTCCTGGCGCCGTGGCGACGGCATCGACCCGTTCAGCGGCCCGAGCGCCCGCTCCCCCAGTGCCGCGCACACGACGTCGAGCACATCGCGGAAGTGGGAGAAGATCACGACCTTGCGTCCGGACTCGCGCGCCTCGTCGGTGATCTCGATCAGCCGCCGCAGCTTCGCCGAGCCGCGCGGCGTGCCCGCGGCGTAGGCAGCGCGGCGCATCGCCATGAAGTTACCCGCCTCGACCGCCTCCCGGTACGCGGCGAAGTCGTGCGGCCCGAACTCCTCCCACTCGTCGATGCGCGTGAGTTCCGGCAGTTCGGCCAGCACGTCTTCCTGGTTGCGCCGTAGGTACGCTGGGGCGACCGCGCGGCGGAAGGCCTTGGACCCAGCGATCGCGTCGATCCCGTCCACCGAGTCCACCAGGCCCGGTTGCAGATAGCCGACCAGATTGCGGAACTCCTCGACCCGGTTCTCCATCGGCGTGCCGGTCATGAACAGCACCCGGTCGACCCGGCGAGTCCACTCCCGCAGCGCCTTCGAACGCTGGGCGCCCGGGTTCTTGATGTAGTGCGCCTCGTCGACCACGAGCATCGCCACCCGCGGCCGACCGGGCAGCGGCAGGCCGCGCACAGTCTCGAACGTGGTGATCCCCACACCGCCGCCCTTCGCCCAGGCCAGCAGGTTCTCGTCGCGCTCGCCGCCGTGCAGCCGGTAGGGCCGCAGGCTGCTGTGGCCGCGCACCTCCCGCATCCAGTTGATCAAGACACTGGCGGGACATACTACGAGGAAGTGCCGCTCGCCCTCGGCACGCAGGTGTGCTAATGCGGCGATCGCCTCGACGGTCTTACCGCAGCCCATCTCGTCGCCGAGCACCACCCGCCGACCTGCCAGAGCAAAGCGGGCCCCGAACTCCTGGTAGCCGCGCAGCGAGACGCGCAGGTGAGTGGTGTCGAGCGGCTGTTTCCCGATGCTGCCGATCAGGTCCTCGGGCAGGAAACCGCGCGTGGCCTCGGCCTCGTCGTCGATGCCGAGGATGCGTTCGAGAGCGGCGAAGTAGTCAGCGGCGCGCTTCTCGAAGTCACGCCGCACCGTGGCCGGACGGGCGGGAGCGGCGCGCAAGCGCTCGTTCGCGGTCTTGATGCGCTTGAGGTCCCGGTCTGTGGCGGGCGCGGCGAGTGCCTCTTCGAGCTGCGCGACGGCGGCGCAGGCCGCCTCCCGGCGCTGCCGCCCGGCCAGTGCCCGGCGTATCCGGCCGCTCAGCGGCCTGGCTGCGGACACCAGCCTGCCGAACTGGTCGCCGATCCGGCGCGCAGGCTCGCGGGCGCGCTCGACCGCGCTCTGCGAGGTGCGCACCCGGTGCAGGGCTGCCAGCAGGGCCGCGCCCCTCTCATCACCCACGTCAACGTCGGCGGTGATCCGCACGTCCTGCCCGACGGCCTCGGCCATTCGCCGGGCAGCGGCCATCGCCTGCGCGGCGCTGCGGCGCCGCACACCGTGGATCTGCTCGAGCCGGGCCGTCCCGGCCTCAAGCAAGGCTGCGACGTCGGCGAACCCGGCCTTCTCCAGCCTGGCCGCCGGCAGCCGCGGCACGATCTCCTTGAGCCGCTCGACCGGCACCTCGGCGAGCCGCTCGCGCAGTACCTCGGCGTGCAATGCGCCGTATGCGTCACGCACAGCCTGCCGCGCGCGCTCGTCACCCTCCAGCAGGGCCCGCGCCGCGCCAACCGCCTCGCCTGCCCGACGTATCAGGGACCTGACCGCAGACGGGCGCGGCACGGGCCGTCGCGCGGGTGCGCTTTCCGGTCCCTCCGTCACGCACCGAGCGTATCGGCTCTTCGAGTTCGCGCCGCGCATCGCCGCGACCACGCGCGTGCCCGCATACGCGCCCGGCTGACCGGCATCAAGCCGCCCCGACAACCCAGGAAGGGCAGCTCAGTACCCGCCCGGTCCGCCCGGCGCGACAGCCAGGCAGCCGGGCAGCCAGGCACGCCAAGCGCTCAAATCCAGCAACGGCCGCAACCCAAGCCGGACCGTTCATGTTCGCCAAACATCGGGGTTAAAAACAATCAATAGCTTGACTCGGAAATGGATGAGAGTTTGATTTATGGCATGAAGAAACGAGACATTCCAGATCGGAAACGCCCCAGCCGCCGGGCGTTCCTCGCCGCTTCGGCCGTCACTGCGGTCGCCGCACCCATCGTCGCCCAGACGACTGCCGCCAGCCCCGCAGCTGCCGGTGCCGCTGCCTCCGCCGCGCCGAGAAACTTTGACCCTGACCTGCGGAAGATCCTCAACGAGATTGACCCGGACCGGATCCAGGCCATCATCACGGCGCTGGCCGGGCTCGGCACCAGGCACACCGCGTCTAGCCAGACCGACCCGAATCGGGGCATCGGCGCCGCGATCTCCTATGTGACCGGGCTGATGCAGGAAATCGCTGCTACGTCTGCGGGCCGGATGACGGTGCAGCAGCAGACGTTCGTGCAGCCGGTCGCGACCAATATCCCGGTGCCGACATCAATCACCAACGTGATCGCAACGCTAAGCGGGACCGCATCCCCCGAGCGTTTCTACGTCATCACTGGGCATCTGGACTCCCGGTGCACCGACATTCTTGACTTCACGAGTGACGCGCCCGGCGCGGATGACGACGCGTCCGGGGTCGCCGTCATGCTGGAGCTCGCCCGGATCTTCGCCACTCGCCAGTTCCCGGGCACTCTCGTGTTCGCCGCTGTCGACGGGGAAGAGGAAGGCCTTTACGGCTCGACCTACATGGCGGCGCAGATGGCCGCGGCTGGCAACGACGTACAGGGCATGTTCAGCAACGACATCGTCGGGGCGAGCCAGGCCTTCGACGGCACGAAGCCAGATCCGCACACGTTACGGCTCTTCCTGGAGGGCATCCCCACGGACGTGACCGCGAACGAAATCTCGCTCATGCAGGCAGTGGGCGGTGAGAACGACGGGCTCTCCCGGCAGCTTGGCCGGTTCGCCGAGGATGTCGCGCCGTTCGAGCTGACGGGCATGAACATCCGGGTCATCTGGCGACGCGACCGGTATCTGCGCGGCAGCGACCATGTCTCGTTCCAGGGGCAGGGGTACCCGGCGGCGAGGTTCACGGAGCCGCGGGAGAACTTCGACCACGAGCACCGGAACGTCCAGGTAATCGACGGCGTGCAGTTCGGCGACCTGCTTGAGTTCGTGGACTTCGACTATGTCGCCAGGGTGGCGAAGGTGAACGCGGCGATCATGTGGGCCCTGGCCACTGGGCCGGGCACGCCAAAGAACGCGCAGATCCACACGACACCGCCGGTCGGCTTCGCGGGCATTAACTCGACGACTCTCACCTGGAACGCCAACACCGAGCCCAACCTGGCCGGATACGAGATTGTCATGCGGGAGACGACGTCGCCGGACTGGACCTCCTCGACTGACGTCGGCAACGTCACCACGATGACGCTCGACATCTCCAAGGACAACGTGCAGTTCGGAGTGCGCGCGGTGGACCAGGACGGAAATCGCAGCCCGGTCGCGTTCCCGCAGGCGGTCGCCTGACGTGGTCTGACGTGGTCTGACGTGGTGGGCGGTCATTGCTCCGCCGCGTCAGCAGCTCACCCGCTGCCAGCAACTCCAGGTGCTCGGTCACGGTCAGTAGATCGGACCCACGCGCGTCGCTCGATCCCGTGGCTGCCCGAGTGGCTTGACATATGCCGATAGCGGAATACGTTGGACTCGTGGCCCGCGCTTCTACGACGTCGGACGTCTTCAACGCCATTGCCGAGGTGCACCGTCGCGAGATCCTGGACACGCTGATGGCGGGCGAGAAGCCGGTCGGGGCGATCGTGAACGACCTCTCTATGTCCCAGCCTCAGGTTTCAAAACACCTACGGGTGCTGAGCGAGGTGGGACTGGTCAGATGCCGGACGGAGGGACGTCGCCGGCTGTACCGCCTCGAGCCGGCGCGCCTCCGGCCGTTGCAGGAGTGGCTGGCCAAGTACGAGCGGGCGTGGAATGACCGAATGGACCGGGTGGATGACTACCTCAAAGAGCTACAGCAGGAGAGCGGCAGTGACACCTAAGCGGCATGGACCGGCACACATCGACTTCCCGAACGATCTCGAGATCGTGCTCACCCGGGAGTTCGAAGCCCCGATCCAGCTCGTCTTCGACGTGCTGACCAGGCCGGAGCATGTCCGCAAGACCATCGCTCCGTATGGGGAGGAGGTGAGGGTCTGCTCGATCGACCTGCGGGTCGGCGGGGACTACCACTTCGTCTTCGTGACCCACGACGGAAGAGAGATGTCGTTTCGTGGAACCTTCCTGGAGGTCGAGCCGCCGACCCGGACCGTCGAGACGTGGCTGTTCGACGGGTGGCCAGGTGTGGAGGCTGTCGAGTCGGTGGAGCTGCACGAAGGTGACGGAGTGACGAAGCTGACGCATAGGCTCGCGTTCCGCGACAAGGCTGGCCGTGACCACATGACCAAGACCGATGGCCTCCAGGCGAACTACGACAACGTCGAAGATCTCTTGAGGTCACTGCTCTAGGTTTGCCCACTCAACTAGCATTTTGGGGTCATGGCGAACATCGCGGTGCGGTCGGCGAGGGCGGCAGATGTCCGGGAGCTGGCCCAGGTGCTGAGCCGGGCGTTCTATGACGATCCCCCGTTCATGTGGACGCTGCCTGATGAGAGAAGCCGCGAACGGCGGGCGCGAGGCGCGTTCGAGACGATCCTGCGGTCGCGGGCGCTGAAGTACGGCGGCGTCGAGGTCGCAGCCGACGGCGGAACCATCGTCGGCGGGGCGATCTGGCTGCCGCCGGGACACTGGCTGCCGACCGGCCGAGAGCAGGTGCGCTCGTTGCCGGGATACGTCCGGGCGCTGGGGCGCAGGTTCGGTCCGGCGAATGACCTGGTCGGCTACATGACCAAGCACCACCCCCGCGAGCAGCACTGGTACCTGTTCGCCATCGGCGTGGATCCCGGCCACCAGGGCAAGGGTGTGGCCAGTGTCCTGCTGCGGTCCCGGCTGCCGCGTTGCGACGAGGCAGGCATGCCGGCCTACCTGGAGTCGTCTAAGCCGGAAAACGTACCGCTGTATGAGCACTTCGGCTTCGAGGTGACCGAGGTGCTGGACCCGCCCAGTGGTGCGCCGCCGCTCGCCGCCATGTGGCGCGGCCCGGCTAGCTGACCGCCCATGCCTTGGCAGTGGTGGTCTCGGCGCTTCTCACACACCTGACCCGCTGCGTCCCCGGCCGCTGCTGGGCGGGTGATGGCGGATAGTGCCGGCGGTGTCGGTAGTGGCGCCCACACGGATGCGGCCGATCGCGGCGCGCAGTTGCTCGCCGGCCGGCTCCCCCTCCGCCTTCGCCAGCAGGGCCGCGCCCAGCCGGTCGGCCAGGATGCTGGCGACGCCCTGCGGCAGCAGCACCCGCCACCGCTGCAGCAGGCTCTGCAGCTGGTCGGCGTCGCCGGTCGCGGCCAGCGGCGGCGCGATGTGCTCGACAACGTGCCCGGCGAGCTCGTCCGCGAGCGCGCCAATCCCCCGGGTGAGACCTGCGATCACGTCGAGCATCGCTGTCAGCGGCAGTCCGGCCCGCGCGCCGTCGGCGACTAGCGCCAGCAGTGCCGGGCTGCGAGCCAGAAAGTAGTCCTCCCCCACCGGAACGAGAAGCCCGGCGGCGACCGCCTGCCCGGTTGCAGCGGCGGTCAGTGCGGGTACCCGCCCGCGGAGCTCGGCCCCGGTGATTCGCAGCGGAGTCTCGTCCAGTGCGGCGGGACCGGAATCGACGCCGAGCAGTGTCGTCAGGTCCGTGCCAGCGTCCCACGCGGCCAGCAGGTCCTTGATCCCGGCCAGCGAGTATCCGCGCCGCTGAAGCCTGCCGATGAGCGCGAGCCGCTCAACGTGCTGCGGGCCGTATACGCCGATGCGCCCGCGCCGCTCAGGCGGCGGCAGCACGCGCATGCTGTGATACTCGCGCAGCGTCCGCACCGGCAGCTGGGCCCGGCTGGCGAGCTCATCGATCGTCAGCTCCATAGCCTGGACAATAACACTATTGACCGTTACGGTAAATACCGTGACGGTCAATAGTGACGTAATGGCTGATCAGCTGCTGGCTGTGCTGCGCTCGGTTACCGGCTCGCCGTTCCTCGCGTACACACGCCCCCCGGTCTCGATGACCGGGGGCTTCTGGGCCGACCTGTTCGCGTTCTCGCTGGCGCAGCCGCCCGACGGCTGGCCCCATGACCTGGTCGCGCGCGTGATGCCCGACGCCAACACGGCTCGCAAGGAAACGCTGATTCAGACAGCGGTCGCCGCCGCTGGCTTTCCGACTCCCGTCGTCCGGGCCGCAGGCGGACCTGACGACGGCCTTGGCCGTGCGTTCACGGTCATGGACCGCGCACCAGGCGCGCCGCTGCTGTCCGGACTGAGCCTCACCGGCGTGCTCGGCCGCGGGCCCGCGATCTTCGGCGAGATTCCCAGGCTGCTGGCATCCACGATGGTTCGGCTCCATGCGCTTGATCCCGAGCCGGTCCGCGGCCAGCTCGAGCCCATCGCTGCCGCGATCGTGTCGATCGGTTCGATGCTGACGATAATGCGCGAACGCGCGGCCGAGTTCGGGCGACCGGACCTGGTGCAGGCGGCGCAGTGGCTGATCGATCACCAGGCCCGCCGGGCCCCGGATGTGATCTGTCATGGAGACGTGCACCCGTTCAACCTGCTGCGCGAAGGCGCCCGCGTCACCCTGCTGGACTGGAGCACCGCGCTGCTGGCGCCGCGGTCGTACGACATCGCTTTCACCTCCCTGGCCCTGTCCGAACCCGCGCTCGAGGTGCCGGGCCGGCTGCGGCCACCGGTGCGCTGGATCGGCCGGCGCATGGCCGGCCGATTCATCCGCAGCTATCAGCGCAGTACTGGGATGGTGATCGACCCGGCGGAATTGGCCTGGCATCAGGCAGTGGTATGCCTGCGCACGCTGGTCGAGGTGTCAGGCTGGACGCATTCCGGGCAGCAAGATGCCCACGCCGGTCATCCTTGGCTAGCTACAGCACCGGCGTTCGCCGCCCGCCTGACGGCGACCACCGGCGTGGCCGTCAGCCCGGGCTGAATCAGCAACCGGGGGCGGGAGCGCATCACCGTGCTGTAGCTGCGAGGTGCAGTCATGGTTCGGATACCGCGGCGGGACCGGCACCATCCATGGTTGAGGTACTCAGTCATGGAAGGACAGAGATGAATCAGCAGCGAGACCTTGAGGGCATCAGTGCCCTGGTCACTGGCGCCACTTCGGGCATCGGCCGGGCGGCGGCCGAAGAGCTCGGCCGCCGCGGCGCCGAGGTAATCGTGCACGGCCGGGACACCGCCCGCGGCTCGGCGGTGGCCGACACCATCGCCGCCGACGGCAGCAAGGCCCGGTTCGTGGCCGCCGACCTGACCGACCCGGCCCAGCTGGACGACCTCGTCGACAAGGTCGGCACGGTCGACGTTCTGGTCAACAACGCCGGGTTCTCCTGGTTCGGGCCGACCGCCAACCTCGACGTGGCGACGTTCGACCGGCTGTTCGCCGCCAACGTCCGGGCGCCGTACTTCCTGGTCGGCGCGCTAGCGCCGAAGATGGCCAGCCGGGGCAGGGGCAGCATCGTCAACATCGCCAGCATGGCCGGCCAGATCGGCCTGGCCGGCAGCGCCGCCTACGGCGCCACCAAGGCCACCCTGGCGGCGATGACCCGGTCGTGGGCGGCCGAGTTCAGCCCATCCGGAGTCCGGGTCAATGCCATCGCTGCCGGTCCGGTGCTGACCGCCGGGGCTACGTCCGAACGCATCGAGGCCCTCGGCGCGACGACGCTGCTCGCCCGTGCCGCCCAGCCCGGCGAGATCGCCAGTGTGATCGCCTTCCTCGCCTCCGAGAAAGCCAGCTATGTCACCGGCGCGGTCTTCGCCGCCGACGGCGGCCGCACCGCTATCTGACCCGGACCGCCCGGCGGGAACGACGCCGGACTCGTGCGGCCGTCCGTTCCGGCTGAGCCTCTGCATGGTCCTCCGCGGGCCCTTGCGAGCTTCCGCACAGCCGGCGCCTGCTGGTGAAAGGTAATGGCAACGATGATTAATAACTCGCTGTTCGCAGTCGCCATTGACTGCGCTGACGCTGCAGCCCTGGCCCGGTTCTGGGCCGATGTCCTCGGGCGGCACGTCGCGGAAGCGTCCACTTCGGAGCACGCGGTGCTGCTCGCCGCCGGCGGAGACACCTGCGAGCCATGCATCGTATTCAACAAGGTCCCGGAGGCGAAGATCGTCAAGAACCGTGTCCACCTCGACCTCATCAGCGACACCTTCGAGAGCGAAACTGAGCGCCTGCTGAGCCTGGGCGCTCACAGGCTCCGCGACCAGCAGTCAGGCAAGTCCCGCTGGACGACCTTCGGCGACATCGAAGGCAACGAGTTCGACCTGATCGCCGGGTAGCAGCGGGACGTCGCGGGCGCTGCCTGCATGCTCAGGCCAGGCTCACGCTGATTAGCCTGGAGACGGCGTTGATGAACGCACTGGCCGAGGTTAAGGACAGGCTCATGCCGGGCCCTGGCGAACTCCCGTCACAGCAGACCGGTCGCATCGTCGGCCGGGAAGCCGGACTCGCGCGGCTGCGCGGGCTCGTGGAGCCGGTGCCGCGGGCAAGCCGGGTCCTGCTGGTCACTGGTGAGGCGGGCATGGGCAAGACTGTGCTCCTTGCCGACGCCGCCGAACGGGCCCGGTCGGCGGGCATGCATGTCCTGTCGGTCACCGGCCGGGAATCGGAGTCGAGACTCGCGTTCGCCGGGCTGCACCAGCTCCTGCGGCCAGTGCTGTCCGGTGCCGCCCGCCTTCCTGGACGGCAGGCACAGGCGCTGCTGAGCGCGCTCGGCCTTGCTGCGGACCCCGTTGCTCCTGACCCGCTGCTCACTGGGGTCGCCGTCCTCACTCTGCTGTCGGACCTTTCAGAACATTCCCCGGTCCTCGTGGTCGCCGACGACGCCCAATGGCTCGACCGCAGCTCGGTTGATGCGCTGGCCTTCGCCGGCAGCCGCCTCGACGCCGAGCGGGTCGTGCTGCTTCTGGGCGCCCGGGGGCAGGCCCCGCCCGCCGGCTTTGACCGGGGATTTCCCGAGCTGCATCTTGAGCCGCTGTCCGCAGCAGACGCCGGGCACCTGCTGGATACGCAGCCCCGGCCACCCCGGGGGCGGGCCCGGGCGCAGGTGCTCGCTCAGGCCGGGGGCAATCCCATGGCGTTGATCGAGCTGGCGAAGGTGGTCGCCGACGATCCCGAGGCCAGCCGCCGCTGGGCCGCCGAGCCACTGCCCCCAACGGACCGGCTGAGCGCGGTCATCACCTCCAGGTACGCTGCCCTGCCCGAGCAGGCGAAGGCCGCGCTGCTGCTGGCGGCGGTGGCCGACGGCCCGGACCTGGCCGCGGCTGCCAGCCACGGCGCCGGACCGGATGCGCGGGCCCTGGCGTCGGCCGAGCAGCTGGGCCTGGTCAAGGTAGACCGGACTGGCCCGCATTTCTCCCATCCCCTCGTCCGTGCGGCCATCTACCACTCCGCGCCCTTCGCGCAGCGTGCCGCAGCGCACCGCGAGCTTGCCGAGGGCCTGGACGACGAGCCGGACCGGCGAGCCTGGCATCTGGCCGCCGGGGCACTGCATCCGGACGAGCACGTGGCTGCGCTGCTTGAGGCAACAGCCGACCAGGCGCAACACCGTGGCGGTGCGGCCGCCGCGGCGCTGGCGATGGAACGAGCCGCCGAGCTCAGCCCCGGCCGCGCAGACCGGGCGCGCAGGCTGGTCGCAGCCGCTTCGGCCGCTGTTCCCACCGGCCAGGCCGACTGGGTCCACGATCTCGCCGACCGCGCCCTGGCGATCACGGCTGACCCGCAACTGCGGATGACAGCCCGCCACGACGCTGGTTGGGCGCTGGCCTGGTCAGGCCGGCGCACCGCCGCGCTGTCAGCGCTTATCTCCCTCGCCGAGGAGGCATCGCGTGACTTTCCGGCCGTCGCCTGGGACGCGCTCTCGAACGCAGCCACCGTCGCCTACCAGTCCGGGAAACCCGCCAGCCGCCAGGCTGTAAGCCGTGTTCTGGGACTCTTGGAAAGTCAGGGGTTCCCCGCGGCCGGCCATGGCCCGCGCGCCGAGGCCGACGGGCACAGGCTCTGGATCCGGGCCAGCACCGACCCGGTCGGCAGCAGAAACCAGCTCATCCCCTACCTGCGCCAGATCGGCGATTCGCCGCTAGATGAGCCGTCCTTGTGGGGAACAGCTTCGGCGGCGTGGATCCTGGACGAAACCGATCTCGCGGTCCGGTGGCTGCAAGACGCGATGCACCGGCTGCGTGCCTCCGCCGTGCAAGGCACCAGCGTCGGAGGCCTGACCGTGCTCGGGTGGGCATATATCGACACCGGTCGCTGGGACGAGGCGCTGGACGTTGCCGCCGAGGCCGCCGGCATGGCTGAGGCGAGCCGTATGGACATCGTCGCCGCGTCCGCTGACGCGATTACGGCCACCGTGCTCGCCCTGCGCGCCGACTCCGCCGAGGCACGCAGGCACGCAGCCAGGGCGCTCGCCGCCGTCGATCCGGCAGAATGCGGGCTGGTTGCCGCCCGGGCGCGGCGTGCCCTCGGCGTTGCCGCTCTCACCGACGGCAGCTACCTCTCAGCGTTCACCCAGCTCCGCGGGCTTTTCAGCGACGATGGCACGCCCCTCCATAACTACGCCTCCTACCTCGGTGTGGCAGATCTCGCGGCTGCTGCGGTCCGCGCCGACCGGCGGATGGAAGGCCGCGACGTCATCGAGCACGCACTCAGCCATCTCAACGGAATAGCCTCTCCCAGGCTCGAGCAGCTGATTGCCCGGGCCCGCGGCATCCTCGCCGACCCGGCAAGAACGGAAGCCTGGTCTGACGAGGGTCTCTCCGACCCCGCCGGAGACCAGTGGCCATTCGAGCGGGCACAGCTTCGTCTCGACCATGCCGAATGGCTGCGCCGCGGCCGCCGGATCAACGACGCCAAGCTCGTACTGACGCAGGCTCTGGGAACCTTCCGGCGCCTAAATGCCCGGTCGTGGGCGGAGCGAGCAGAAGCAGAGCTCAGAGCGTGCGGGGTGGCTGCCGCCGACGTGCCCGCCGAACGCGACGTCCTATCGGAGCTAACCCCCCAGCAGCGCCAGATCGTCCGTTTGGCCGGCGATGGTCTGACCAACCGTCAGATCGGCGACCGGCTCTTCCTCTCACCGCGCACCGTTAGCTCGCACCTGTACCGGTCCTACCCCAAGCTCGGGGTAGCTGGCCGGAACCAGCTGCGCGACGTGATCGCCCGCGCCAGCACGCGCACGCCGGCAGACTGACGGTACGTGCAGGGGATGGTGACCTGCGATCCAGCTGACCGCACAACAGGCATGCGCAAGGTGCAGTCATGATGCGGATACCCCGTCTCGGTCTCGCTTCGCAGGATGGCAGTAAGACCCGACCGAGAAGGGACCACAGAGATGAATGCTCGACCGAACATCGTGCTCGTCCACGGAGCATGGGCTGACGGCTCCAGCTGGAGCGGCGTCATAGAGCGCCTGCAAGCCGACGGCTACCACGTCACCGCACCCCAGTTCCCGCTGACCGCGCTGGCCGATGACGTCGCCCGGCTACGAGAGGTACTGGACCTGCAGGACGGCCCCACAATCGTCGCCGGGCACTCCTACGGTGGCCAGGTCATCACCGCTCTAGGCCCGGACTCGCCGAACGTCGCCGGCCTGGTGTACATCGCGGCGTTCGGCCTTGATCAGGGCGAATCGCTGGGCGCGCTGCTGTCCCAGGGACCGGTGACCCCCGCCCTGGCGCACCTGTTCACCGACCCCCGGGGCTTCACCTGGCTCTCCAAGGACGACTTCGTCAGTCACTTCGCCGCCGACGTCGACCGGGTCAAGGCAAAAGTGATGTTCGCCGTGCAGCAGACCCTGGCCACTGCCGCCTTCGGCGACGTGATGGGCGTCCCGGCCTGGAAGACGCTGCCGTCCTGGTACCTTGTCGCCGCCGATGACCAGGCGATACCACCCGATGTCGAGCGCATGTTCGCCAGTCGCATGGGTGCCACCACCGTCGAGATCCCGTCCAGCCACGTCGCGATGGTCTCCCATCCCGGTGACGTGGCCCAGCTCATCATGGCGGCGGCCGAAGCCGTGCCGGCTAGGGCCTAGACCGGCGGAACCCGGAACGCTCTCAGCGTGGACGACTACACGGTTTCGCGCCTGGCCGCCTGCGGTAGGACCAGGTAAACGCTTTGGTGTGGGCTGGGGCCGACGAGATGAGCCTGCGCGCTGCCTGGCCTCTGCTACCGCTCGCGACGCCTGCGGCATAGATTGCGTGATGGTTCTTCGTTGGATAACGGCAGGGTCCACGGAACGGAGCGGATCATGGCGGGAGCATCGGCGGAGCAGCCATCGTCGCGGCCGGCGCCTGCTCCGGCGGTGGCCGCGGACGTAATGCGGCCACCGCTAACGACAGTGGAAGCCAGTGGTCACCTGGCCGCGGCCGCGTACCTGATGAAGCATGCAGGCGAGACGGCGCTGGTGGTTATTGACGACCAGCAGGCCAGGCGCCCGCTAGGTCTCATCACCGACGCCGACATTGCCCGGGCGGTCGCAGATGGCAGCAACGTCAACCAGGTCCGGGTCCGCGACCTCATGACCACCGACCCGACCGTCATAAGCGCAAAGACGAGCATCCGTGAGGCCGCCGAGGCCATGGTGCACGGGCATTTCCGGCACCTGCCGGTCGTCAGTGACGTTGGCCTGATCGGGATCGTCGACATCGGTGATGTCTGCCGTGCGCTGCTTGACTCACCCGGCGGCTAGCCTCGCAGTTTCGCCCGACTAGCGCGGGCCGCACGGCATACCGGCGGGGCAGGACGGGCAGCCTCTTCTGGACCCTGTTAGGACGCAATGCGGCAAGAGGAGCAACTCATGACACGGCTCTGGCCCGCTGTTTCCTATGACCAGTGGAGCGCGACGTGCGACACGCTGCACGCCCATGCCCAGGTACTGGGCAAGCTGGCCGTGCAGCTCGCCCCGCCCGAGCCGGAGCTGCAGCACGCCGCGCTGCAGCTGACCGCACGGGGCTGGGAGACCTCGCCGCTGCCCGCGCCCGACGGCACGGGATCGCTGGTCATAGCGCTGGATCTGAGGACGCACGAGGCGGTGGTGGAGCACAGCGGCCGATCCCAGGAGCGGA
Organism: uncultured Actinomycetota bacterium; assembly: GCA_963815375.1. Taxonomy (GTDB): domain Bacteria; phylum Actinomycetota; class Actinomycetes; order Streptosporangiales; family Streptosporangiaceae; genus JASHPR01. The sequence goes on from CAWFGX010000004.1 coordinate 1,015,138, forward strand.
TACCGCTCACTCCGGACCGGCCGGTCGCCGAGGTGACCCGGGGCGTGCTGGCGGCGGTGACACGGGCGGGCGGTGCCGTACAGATCTACATGAAGCCGCAGGAGGTCCCGTGGAGCGTGCCGCTGGCCGACGATTACCAGCACGCACGCTACGACCCCGGCCAGGTTGAGGACTACTTCGCCGCAGCCACCCAGGCGGCGCTGGCACTCGCGGCGTTCCGCGCCCCGTACCGGGCCGGTCAACGCGTGGTGGGGGTCGTTCGACCTGTCGGTGACGCTGTTCTCCGGTGCCCCGGCCGATCCGCCCCGGGATGGCTTCATCACGCGCAACGCAGCGGACGCCCAACAATTCGTGGTCGGCTGGTGGCCCGGCGACCCTCACTACCAGAAGTCGGCCTTCTACGCCTACGCCTATCCGGCGCCGGCCGGGTACGCGCAGGCCACCTTGTCTCCGGCCGCTGCCCACTGGGACGAGACCCTGAGTGAGTACATCATGGACTGGGACGACGTCCGCGCCGCTCCCGACCCGCGCGCCGCCGCAGTGGACTTCGCGCACTCAGCGTTCCACCACGCCTGCCTGGAGTCCGGATGGAACGGCGAGCTCGTTGCCACCGCCGAAGGCAGGCCGCCAGCCATCCGCTGAAAGGTCGTGCCTACTTGCCTTGGTAGACGGGGCGACGTCCCTCTGCCTCAGCGTTGCGGCCCTCGATGAAGTCCTGGGTGTGGAAGAGCGCGCCAAATTGCTCATCGAGCTTGGAGAACGCCGCCGCTTCGGATTCGTTGATCGAGAGGTGCGCGGACTCCAGGGTGGTCTTGATGCCAAGCGGCCCGCACGCGGCGATCTTCTGGGCCAGCCCGATCCCCGCTTCCAGCGCCTTGGCCGGGTTGGGGGCGATCTCCTGGATCACGCCCATCCGGCAGGCCTCCTCCGCGCCCCAGTGGTCGCCAGTGAGCATGTAGCGCATGGCGTTCCCCCATCCCGCTTCCCGCGGAAACCGGATGGTCGAGCCGCCGCCAGGGAACCGTCCGTGCGTGTTCTCGTCCTGGCCGAACCGCACGTCGGCGCTGGCCACCCGGATGCCGGACGGCCCCCGGCGGCTGTTCCGGCACGCCGCCGACGGCGGGCAAGTCGACCGGTGGGGCCGATGCGAGGCCTGCGGAACGCCAGTGCCTGCGGCCGACGCCATTATGGCCCCCGGGCCCGGGCTCGAACCGCCGCCGGGCGACAGCTGGGTAACCGCCGCGCTGACCAGGCCGCACCGACTGCTGGAGCCCTTGCGCGCCGCAGAGGCTTCCGCAGTTCCCTGATGAGATCAGGATCGTGGCGTGAACGTCGGCGCCACGGACCGTGCTAGCCGTACCTCAGGTTCGGGTGGCCGCACGGTGGAACTCCTGCCTGGGCCCGGCGAGCATTGAGATGCAGCTGACCGGAATGGCCGGCGCCGCTGCTCACAGGAGGAATCCCGATGCGCGCACCGAATGGCAGTGCCCCTCTCCAGCGATCTGCCCTCGAGAGAATTCTGATCAGGTCATGGGAGTACCGCCATCTGCGTTTCTGGGCAGGCCAGCGCATCGGCGTTGGTATCGGCTTGACCGTCTGCGGCGTCCTGACTCTCAACTTCGGTGGCTCCGATGCGAAGACGTACGGGTGGGCAGCGCTGTTCCTGGTGCCTGCGGCAGTGGCCTTCGCGTTCGGCTACTGGCAGATCACTATCGCCCGTTCCGCATCTGCCCGAACCTGAGGCTGCGCTGCTACGCGGCCTCGACGCAGCGCCCAGGAGCTAGACAATCGGGAGTGAGAAGAGGGCAGCGCCGCAGCTCACAGGAGGTATCCCGATGCGCGCACCGAATGGCAGTGCCCCTCTCCAGCGATCTGCCCTCGAGAGAATTCTGATCAGGTCATGGGAGTACCGCCATCTGCGTTTCTGGGCAGGCCAGCGCATCGGCGTTGGTATCGGCTTGACCGTCTGCGGCGTCCTGACTCTCAACTTCGGTGGCTCCGATGCGAAGACGTACGGGTGGGCAGCGCTGTTCCTGGTGCCTGCGGCAGTGGCCTTCGCGTTCGGCTACTGGCAGATCACTATCGCTTACCGGCTGCTCGTTGCGCCGTTGCCGCGGCGGGTGCGTGAGCTGGAGCAGTCCCGCGCCCGTGCGGTAGACGACTCGGCCGCGAGGCTGCGCCGGATCGAGCGGGACCTCCATGACGGCGCGCAGGCTCAGATGGTCGCCGTGGCCATGAAGCTGGGCCTGGCCAGGGAGCACCTCGGCGGCATGGTCGACGGGGGCGGGCAGGCCGACCTGAAGCGCGTCCTGGAGCTGGTCGCGGCTGCCCACCAAGGAGCCAAACAGGCCATCACCGAGCTGCGTGACCTGGCCCGCGGCATCCACCCGCCGGTGCTCGACCACGGCCTGGACACCGCGCTCACCTCGCTCGCCGCGCGCAGCGACCTACCCGTCCAGCTCGCCTTGGAGCTGCCCGAACGTCCGTCGGCGGCGATCGAGACCATTGCTTATTTCTGCGCTGCAGAACTGCTGGCCAACGCCGCCAAACATAGCGGCGCCCGACACGCCACGCTGGAGGCGGTCCACATGCCCGGGCTGCTGCGGGTGCGGGTCGGCGACGATGGCACCGGCGGCGCCCGCATCGAGGCCCGCGGCGGTTTGGCCGGGCTCGCCGAGCGGGTCAAGACCGTCGATGGCAGGCTGCAGATCAGCAGCCCGCCCGGAGGTCCCACGGTGGTCGCCGTCGAGTTGCCGTCCCACGCCTGACCGAACCGGAGCCCCCGATGCGGATTGTGATCGCCGAAGACTCGGCAGTGGTCCGGGCGGGCATGGCCGAGATCCTGGCCGATCGTGGCCACCAGGTGGTCGCCGCCGTCGGCAACGCCGAGGACCTGCTGGCTGCGATAGACGAGCACCAGCCGGACGTCACCGTGGCCGATGTGCGAATGCCGCCCAGCTACACCGACGAGGGCCTGCGCGCTGCGGTCGCCATCCGCCGCGACCACCCGGAGGTTGGGGTGCTGGTGTTCTCGCAGTACATCGAGACCCGCTACATGGCCGACCTGCTCGGCGCGCCGTCGGGCAGCGGCGCGGCGGGTGTCGGGTATCTGCTCAAGGACCGGGTCGCCGACGTCGGGGAGTTCGTCGAGGCACTGAGGCGGGTCGCCGGCGGCGGCACCGCTCTCGATCCAGAGGTCGTGACTCAGCTTCTGGCCGCCAGCCGCCGGAACGACGGGCTCGGCACGCTCACCGCCAGGGAACGCGACGTGCTCGCGCTGATGGCCGAGGGCCGCTCCAACGCCGCGATCGCCGCGATCCTGGTGGTTTCCGAGCGGTCCGTTGAAAAGCACGTCGGGAACATCTTCAGCAAACTCGGCCTGGCCCCGTCCGATGCCGACCACCGCCGGGTGCTAGCCGTCCTGCGCTACCTGCAGTCCTGACTTGCGGCAGAGAATTGCGTCTTAGGGATCTGCACGGCGATCTCTCCGCTGAGCCGGGCTTCTCCGCACAGGCGCAGATCGTCCCCGCTCCAGAACCGGCCTGCGTCATACCAGCCCGGCCGCCGGCCGCCCGGCAGCAGGCCCATGGCTTGGTAGGTGGCGGCGATGATCTCCGCGCAGTAGGCGGTTTCCAGTTCGGCGTCGTGCTCGCCACGCCGCAGGGGCGGCACCCGCCCGCGCAGCCACCCGGAGGCTAGCCGGGCCACCGACGGGAACGGGGTGCCGTCCAGCCGCGCGATGGCACGCAGCAGCGCATCCTCCATCGCGCGGCCGGGCGCAGGCTCCAACTGGCGCAGCCACGCCCGCTGGCCATACCTGGTGGCCCAGACCGTGACGGCTGCGCTCAGGTCATGCAACTGCGCTCCGCGGTGGCGGCTGCCCGACCAAAGGTCAGGCAGCGAGCGGCCCAGCTCGGCATGCCACATCAGCGCGGGCAAGTCATCCAGGACAACGGACATGCCGACGTGGTTGACCGGGCTGTTGGTCGCCAGCTGGATAGCCCGGTCAGCCGCGGTATGGCCGCGGAACAGCCACAGGTCACCCGTGCGGGTCAGGCTGACAGCCTCATCCAGGCTGATGTTCGCTCCGGGCACAGTCGTAGCCTAGGCAGATGCGCTGGTGGAAGATAATCGGCCTGGCAGGGTTCGCTGGCGTCGCGGCCACCGGGGTCGTGATCGCACGCGCCGAGCGCCGCCGTCGCTCCTACACCCCGGACCAGATCCGGGCACAGCTGCACGCCCGGCTGGCCGAGGCATCCACCGCCTCCCCGGCGCCACCGGCCAGCCCCCGGCTATAACGCCGCGGAGCTGCTGTTCATACCGCAGCCAGAGTGGCCATGAACGGACGCCCTAAGGCTGATGGGCGGATATTCGGTAGGTCCGCCGCTAGGCTTCGCGTGTCATAGCGCACGGCGTGAATCTGCGCGGAGGAGAGCCACATGCCACTTTTCGCCGGCAAGCCGGACGGCGATGCGGCCGCCTGGGAGCCGCAGGCTGCGGATAGCAGACTGGCGCACACAGCTGGCGCCGATCCGTCAGGCGTTTTTACCTCCGACTTGTCAGTTTCGGAGTACGTGCTGCTCGGCGAGGCCGGGTTCGAGCCGCTTGGCTTCGTGGTCGGATCGTCGATCTATCACCTTGGTCTGCAGGTCGGGCGGTGGTCGCAGAACCAGGAACTGCAGGTCCTCACTCAGGCGATGTACAACGCCAGGGAACTGGCCATGGCCAGGATGCGGGCCGAGGCCGACCATCTGGGGGCTGACGGCATCGTCGGCGTTCAGCTGCGGATGCAGCGTTACGTCTGGGGTCAGGACGTCCTGGAGTTCATCGCCACCGGAACCGCGGCGCGCGCGCTGGGCGGCGGCGGCACCGGAACGGAAGGCGCCCACCGGGCCCCGGACGGCCGGGCGTTCACCTCGGACTTGTCGGCTCAGGACTTCTTCCGGCTGCTGGCTGCCGGCGCGGTGCCGGTGGCGTTCGTGCTCGGAACCTGCGTCTATCACATCGCCCATCAGTCGGTGATGCAGTCGCTGCGCCAGTCCGGCCGGAACCAGGAGATGCTGATCTTCACTCAGGGCATCTACGAGGCCCGCGAGCTCGCGCTCGCCCGGATGCAGGCCGAGGCAGCCCAGGCGGGTTCCTCGGGCATTGTCGGGGTGGACGTCGCGGTCAACAATCATGTCTGGGGCGAGCACGCTACCGAATTCCTCGCCACCGGCACGGCCATCCGACGTCTCGGCGAGGAACACCGGCTCCCCGAGACCTCGCCGAAGCCCACCTTCACCTTGGGCCTCGACAGCTAGCGCGCTACTGGCGTCTCGCTTGTCGTCGCGATCGCCTTCGCCCCGGCGCCTTCGATAGCGACCGCTGAAGCGACATCCCAGGCATTCGCCAGCAGAACGGCGCGCCGGCCTGGTGCAGACTCGCGAAGACCTCGGCGTTACGTATCTGCATGGCGAACACCTTCCGGACGAGGACAGGGACCGGGGCCGGGCCGAGGGGGGACTCTGGCCCTAAAGGGCGACCACCAATTCGTGATCGATCTCGAGGAATTCGACGATCCGCTTCGCGAACTCACCGGTGATCAGGTCCTGATATGCGGCCGAACTGGTATGGGCGTCGTAGGCTGCCTGGTCTGCGAAGTGCTCGACGAACAGCAGGTAGTCGGGCTTCGCCGGGTCGCGATACACACGGAACGACAAGGTTCCAGCCTCGCCGCCCGGTCCCTTCGGCGCGAACTCCTGCACGATCGCTTCGGTCTCGGCCTGCATGCCGTCCTTCAGCTTGATGGGGAATACCTTCACCAGCACCGTGCTCTCCTTCGTAAGAGATTTGCCTTACCGCCGCCAAGCCTCGCCGCCAGGACCGCCCTGAGTCTGGCCGCATCTGGACACTTGTATCCGGACAGGCGTCCGAATATGGCCGGAGTCTTGTCAGGCCCCTCACGTATACCTAGAACGTGACTACGTACTCCGCCGTCGTCACCACCGGCATCTACTGTCGGCCCGGCTGCGGCGCGCAGCCCTTGGCCCAGAACACTCGGACCTTCGAGCTCGCTGCTGCTGCGGAGGCAGCAGGTTTCCGGGCGTGTCATCGCTGCCGGCCATACCGGGTGGCCGGACCTGTGGGATCGAGGCCGCCCGAGATCGTGTGCGAGGCATTGCAATTGATCATCGGTGGCGCCCTGGATAACGGCGGAACGGAGGTCGCGCTTGCGGAGCAGGTTGGCATGTCGCCCCGGCATATGCGGCGGCTGTTCCTCAAGCACCTGGGCACCACCCCTGACCAGCTTGCCCAGTCGCGGCGGGCGCACTTCGCGCGGCGGCTGCTGGATGACACCGACCTGACGATCCTCGACGTCGCGTTCGCGTCCGGGTTCGGGAGTCTGCGCCAGTTCAACCGGACAATGCAGCAGATATTCAAGGATTCACCGGTCAGTCTGCGCGGCCGGCGGCATCAAGCGGACCGGCTCGCTGCCGACGGCGGGCTGGCGTTGCGGCTGCCGGTGGCGCCTGACTACGACTGGGACGCGGTGAGGTCGTTCCTTGCCGCACGGGCGATCCCCGGAGTGGAGGTCATCGACGGTGACACCTACCGGCGCACGATCACCGTGGCCGGGTCACCCGGGCTGCTGGAAGTCTCACCAGGCGACGCCGCAGGCCCGCCGGCAGGCGGGAGTCTGCTGCTGCGTGCTCACCTTCCCTACTGGGAGGGTCTGATTCACATCGTGGACGCGCTGGCCCGCGTGCTTGGCACTGACGCAGACCATGCCGCGGATGTCGCCGTGCGTGCCGGTCCCCTACTGGGCGCGCGGGCCGCGACCCGCCCAGGATCGCCAATCCCCGGGGCGTGGCATCCGTTCGAGGCCGGGGTATGGATGATCCTGTCAGGCCGGCCCAGCCACGAGCAGCTGCTGGAAAAATTCGTCGCGCAGTTGGGTGCACCAGTGCCCGGTCTGCCGAGCGGCCTTACTCACACGTTCCCCGACGTCACGACCGTGACGCAGGCCGTCCTTGCCCCGCTCGGCCTGCCGGAAGCCGAGGCAGCGGCAATCGCGCTGCTGGCGGCTACGCTCTCGGCCGGTGGAGCGGTACGGATCAACCGCCCCATCCACGACTGACGACTCACCGCGCAGTCGTACCCGGCGGGTGGCGCACCAGGCGCAGACCACGCAAGTCACAGTCACGGCTTGGGCGCGGGCTTTTGGGTGCGCCGCATTGCGGCGGCTCCGCTCACGGATGCTTCAGGAACCTAAAGTAAAACGCCGCGAACACCAAGACAATCCCGACGTTTACGAGCAGCCGCTCCCAGAACAGGTGCCGGAAGAGCAGGACGTCCACGCCGACCACGACGGCTACCAGCGCGAGCACGTAAAGCACGACGGCTGCCTGTCTGCCCATCGTTCCTTCGTACTATGTGCGACGGAGTGGAGCAAGCCCGCCTAAGCCTCGATCCACCGGGTTGCGGCGATCACCGGCGCGGCCGGCGGCGTGCAAACCGTGGCCGCCAGCACGTTCAGGCCCCGGACCAGCAGGCTCTTGCCCCCGATCTTCGTGTGCCCGAACGCAGGGCCCTGCTTGCGATACCCATAGACCCGCTTCTGCTGCGAGTCCACGTCAGCCGCACGGCCGGCTAATCCGCACATGCTCCCCGGCCAGCTCACCCAGCCCGCCCGCTGCGCCAGGGCCGTCACCGGGACCGGGCCGCTTGCGACACGAGATTCGGGTCATCAAACGATGCGTGGGTCTTCGCCAGATCATGTAAACAATCGCACTTGCGAGGTGTCCTCTCCGCCCGGTACATGGAAGCGTCAGCAACTCCCATCGTCCCAGGTCAGAGGGGCACCTTTCGCTTTGACGCGCCCGAACAAAGGCCTATTTACGCGGTGCATCGAGGCTAAGCGTGGCCGTCATTAGTCAAGAGACACCGAATGGGCAGAACCGCAGGCTCCTCGGCGGCCTGATAAGGGCGTATGGCAGGAAGCCTGATGACCACCGCTGGTTCAGGAAACTGCAGGTGAGAGGTCATGGACGAGGTTCTGGCCCCGGCGATGGCGCAGCCCGAAGCTGAAATTTTCAACTGCTGCCAGACCTGTGACCTGCGGAGAAACCCAACCTTTGGCTACGGGGTTTTCAGGCGCAGGCGCCACCATGCCAGTATCCACGTCAAATGGCGATGTTAGCGCGCTCATAATTTGACCCGATGTCTGCTGACCTCGCGGTGCGGTCGGGTGATCCCTGCGGAAGGGAAGATCCGGATGAATTCGTCTCATTACCGGTCCTGGCGGCTGGCCGCCGGCGTCGCAGGGGCCGCGGTGGTGTGTGCCGCAGCGGTGGCTGGTGTCGCCTCGTCCAGCGCGGCATCGGCTGGATGTTCTGCTGCCTATACCGTCCCGTCGCAGTGGGCGGGCGGGTTCACCGCCGGGCTGGTGATCACCAATCTCGGCAGTCCGCTCAGCTCATGGACGCTGACGTGGCATTTCACCGCGGGTCAGCAGGTCACCCAGGGCTGGAACGCGACGTACTCGCAGTCCGGCACGCAGGTCACCGCCGTCAATGAGAGCTACGACGGCACCCTCGCTACCGCCGGCTCCGCCACGATCGGCTTCAACGGCTCGTGGAACAACGCCGCCAACCCGGCCCCAACGGACTTCACCCTCAACGGCGTCGCCTGCACCGGCAGCGCGTCCCCCTCACCCAGCCCCACTCCAACCGTTACGTCCACCCCGACCCCGACCCCGACCCCCACCACGACGCCGACGCCGACGCCGACAGGCTCCCTGCCGGGCAGCTTCCAGTGGCAGTCGAGCGGTGTGCTGATTAGCCCGCATTCCGACTCCCACAACATCATCGCCGTCAAGGACCCGTCGGTCGTTAACTACAACGGCGAGTGGTACGTCTACGCCTCGACCGTGAACTCCTCTGGCAACTACGGCATGGAGGAAATCCAGTTCAGCAACTGGTCGCAGGCCAGTAACGCGACGCCTGTCTACATGGACCAGACCGCGATCGGCAGCGGCTACAAGACCGCACCGCAGCTCTTCTACTTCGCCCCGCAGAAGCTGTGGTACCTGATCTACCAGACCGGCAGCAACGTCGGCTACTCCACCAACCCCGACATCACCGACCCAACCGGGTGGAGCGCGACAAACTTCTTCTACTCCGGGATGCCGTCCATCATCTCGCAGAACATCGGCCCGGGTTTCTGGGTGGACATGTGGGTCATCTGCGACAGCGCCAGCTGCTACCTGTTCTCCATGGACGACAACGGGCACCTGTACCGCTCGCAGACCTCACTGGCGAACTTCCCCAACGACATGAGCCAGCCGGTCATCGCCGCGTCGAACTCCACCCCGAACAACTTCTTCGAGGCCGACAACGTCTACAAGGTCGCGGGCCAGAACCAGTACCTGCTGATCGTCGAGGCGATCGGTTCCAGCGGCCACCGGTACTTCACGGCCTACACCTCCAACGCGATCAACGGCAGCTGGACCCCGCTGGCCGCCAGCCAGAGCAATCCCTTCATCGCTGCCAGCAACGTCACCTTCAGCGGCACGGCGTGGACCCAGGACTTCAGCAGTGGCGAGATGATCCGCTCCGGCTACGACCAGACCCTCACCATCAGTCCCTGCAACATCCAATACCTCTACCAAGGCAAGGACCCGAACGCCACCGGCAGCTATAACTCCCTGCCCTGGCGTCTGGGCCTGATCACGCAGACCAACTCCACCTGCTGACCGGCAATGAACACGCGAGGGCCCATGTCATCGATGCTGCCGGCCCCGGCGGCCATTTTACGCGGTGCATCGAGGCTAAGGCGTAAGCCGCTTCTGAGCGTCATCGGGCATCCACTCGAGCATTACGATCGTGGCGTCGTCGATAAGCCTGCCGTGCTGGTAGTCGCTGATCGCATGGTGCAGCCGGCGGATCATCTCAGGTGCGGGAGTTCCGTCGTGGCTGTGCCGGACGATGAAGTCGATGAGGCGCTCGACTCCGAACGGGCTGCCATCGGCGGCCCGCCCTTCGGTGATGCCGTCGGTGTAGAGCAAGATGCGGTCGCCCGGCTCGAGCTGCTCGGTGTGCAGCGGGATCGCTGCTGGCTCGTCGTTGTCGCCGAGTTCGGGGGCGCCGTCCGCGCGGCCGTCCTGAGAGACGTTGCGCCCGCGCTGGAAGATCGCTTCGACCTCGGACATGCCAAGCGGTAGCCGCTGGCGCCGGTCAAGCTCCTTGACGACCCGGTTACGCCGGATGAGCAGCGCGGGCGGATGCCCGCACGGAGCCCACGTGAAAACCCCGGTTCCGACATCAAGGTGGCAGAGCAGAGCCGTGACGAACCGGTTGCCGCCGAACTGTGCGGTGATGGCGTGGTCGGCGTGCGAGACCATCTCGGTAAGCGTGCCGCCCGCGCGACGCGTACTGCGGCATGAGGCCATCGCCACGCTCGCCATCAGTCCCGAAGACAGGTCATGCCCGGCGGCGTCGAAGATCGCCACATACAGGTCGTCGGCACCCAGCATTGAATAGTCGAACGCATCGCCCCCGACGGCGTACGCCGGCTCCAGCGTCGCGGCCACCAGGATCCGGTCCGTCGCGAACGTCCGGGGCGGCAGGAAGGCCCAGACCAGCTCGGCCTGGAGTGCCATCTCCTGGGTTCTGCGCGTCTCGGCGTACGTATCGCTGTAACTGGCCTTGCTCACGACCGCGAGTCCGGCCAGCGAAGCGAGCGCCTTGAACCACTCGATCTTGGCCGGGCTGATGTCGGAAACTTCAAGCTCCATGACACCGAGGCGCTCTGTGCCGTCAACGAGCGGGATCCACAGGTGCGGTACCGCCGCCGGGCCCGTTCCCTGACTCTGCTGTATTTGAATTGTCCGGTAAGCCTGGCCCGCGACCGTGGTGTTGATGGCTAGTGCGTCCCTTGCCATGCCCTCAGCGCTTGGCAGCAGCCGGAGAGAGCGCTGCTGGAGATCGGAGAGGTAGACACGCGCCGCCTGCACGCCGAGCGGCCGGGCAGCCTCGGTGATCACCTCCGGGATCATGCCAGGCTCCAGCAGGTGTGTCCGGGCCAGCAGACCGGCCACGATCTGGCCGGCCAGCGCATCCAGCTCCGCGTCATCGGTCATACGTCCAGTGTTGCGTGCCACGATCCCGCCGCCGCGACGGCCACCCGGGTCCGCCGGTGGCCGCCGCCGCACGGTCGGGTGCCGCGATACTCCGCCACAGACGACACGCGGAATCGGGTCACATGAACCGGAAACGCCAGGGAGCTGTAAAGGAAGTGGGTGCGTCAGGCGTTCCTAGGTAAGGACGGGGAGTGCCCGTGAACGCTGAGGCGGTGCCCGCGGCCCCCGGCTCGTGGTCACCAGGCTCGGCAACAGCGAGGAAAGGAGGCCGGTGATGAGCTGGCTGGCACAACCGGCAGCGATCGACGGGCGGAAGCAGCAGCGCCTGGCCAGCGCGCTGCGCTCGGAGCTGGCCGTGACGCTGCGGGCCCGGTCCTCCCGCAGGCTGCTCCTGGCAGCGTTAGGCCTGTCCGCCGGCCTGGCGATGGCAGCCAATGGGCTCGTGCTGTACCAGGCGGCCTACTATCCGTCGGAGCATTCCGGCATGGGGTACTCCACCGCCCAATTCCTCGGCCAGTTCGACCCCACCTCGGACAGCCTGCGGTGGCTGGTCGTGGCGCTGCTCCCGATGATGGCGTTCGGGGCGCTGGTCTGCCTGCGGGGGCGCCCGTACGAGGTCATGACCAGGCGCCCCGCCCGCCGCACGCTGCTAGCGGCCAAGGTGATCAGCGTTGCCGTGCTGGGCCTGCTGGCCGGGGAGATTGTCTCGCTGGCCTCGTTTTTCCTTGGGGAGCTAGCATTCGGCCTGCTGGTTACCGGGAGCCTGACGCGCGCGGCGGACCTCCGGGCGGTGACTGGCGGCGGGCTCTTCCTCGGCGCCGGCGCGATGCTCGGCTTCGGCCTGGCCGCGGTGCTGCGGGGACTTGGGCGGGCGGCCTCCCGGCGAGCGGTGCTAACGCTGACGTTCCTGGCCTGGACCGCGGCCTGGGTCACCGAAGCACTGCCTGCCGGGGTGGGGCAATGGTTCCCGTTCCGGGTAGGCGCCCGGATCAGCAGCACCGCGCCCAGCCACGGATTCAGCCCGTGGACTGTGCTCGCTGTCTTCTGCGCCTACACGGCAGCGATCATCGCCATCGGCCTGGCCGCCGGAATCCGGCCGCGCCGCCGGCTCCCGCGAGGTGGCTCAGTAACCGCAGGCATGCAGTCGGCAAGTGACCTGCCAGCTGGGCATCACCGTGGCATTGGCACGCCTGCCCCGCCGGGCGGCCTATGAGAAGCACCTACTCAGCGGCCCAGGCGGGCCGTCTCTTCGCCAGGAACGCGGCCATTCCCTCCGCGGCCTCGGCCGAGCCGAACAGCCGGGCTGACAGTTCGGCGAGATCGTTCGCCGTGGCGTCGAAGCCGGCGAGTATCGCCCGGGTTAGCAGTGGTTTGGTTTCGCGCAGCCCTTGCGGCGACGCGGTGCGCAGCGCGTCCAGCACCGCCGTGGTGCCCGCGTCGATGTCGTCCACCGCCTCGGTGACCAGGCCGATCCGGGCGGCGGTCGGCGCGTCGAACGTTTCCCCGGTCAGGTAGTACCGGCTTACGGCCCGCGGGTCCATCCGCGGCAGCGTGGTCAGGGAGATCATGGCGGGCGCGAGACCGAGCCGCACTTCGGTGAACGCGAACGTGGACGCTGGCCCGGCGAGCACGATGTCGCAGGCGCCGACGAGGCCGAGTCCGCCTGCCCGGACGTGCCCGTCGATGCTGCCGACAACCGGCTTCGGCAGCGCGACGATCGAGCGCAACAGCGCCATCACCCGCTGGGTGCTCAATGCCATGCCACCCTGACTGGCCTCACTCAGGTCCGCGCCGGCGCAGAACGTCGTTCCGGTATGGGTGAGTTCCGCGGCGCGGACGCCGTCGTCGGCCGCGGCCTTTGCCAGCGCATCGGCGAGCTGCTGCACCATCGCTGTGGATAGCGCGTTGCGGTTGCGCGGCGAGTCAAGCGCGATCCGGGCGATCGCGCGGTCCACCGAGTACTGGATGAGCGTGTCTTCATGCATCTGTGATCCCGTGGGTCCTGTCAGTAAGACTTCGGCAGGCCGAGCGAGTACTGGGCGACGAAATTGAGGATCATCTCGCGGCTGACCGGCGCGATCCGGGTCGTCCGTACGTTGGCCAGCATGGCCGCCAAGCCCACCTCTCTCGTCATCGAGCTGCCGCCGAGGGTCTGAATGGCCTGGTCGACAGCCCGCACGCCAGCCTCGGCCGCAGCGTACTTGGCCATGTTGGCCGCCTCACCAGCGGCCATGTCGTCGCCGGCGTCGTACAGCGCGGCCGCCTTTTGCATCATCAGCCTGGCTAGCTCGATCTCAACCTTGACCTGCGCCAGCGGGTGCGCGAGGCCCTGATGCGCCCCGATCGGCGCGCTCCACACGGCGCGCTCCTTCGCATAGCCGACCGCCTTCTCGAGCGCATACCTGGCCGAGCCGAGAGCCATCGCCGACGCCATGATCCGCTCCGGGTTGAGGCCGGCGAACAGCTGCTGAATCCCCGCCGACTCCTCGCCGACGAGCGCCGTGGCCGGCAGCCGCACGTCGTCGAGGAACAGCAGGTACTGCTTCTCCGGCATGACAATGTCCATCTCCAGCGGCTGGTAGCTGAAGCCGGGCGCATCCGTCGGCACAACGAACAGGGCCGGCCGCAGATTGCCGGTCTTGGCGTCGGCGGTCCGGCCGACGATCAGGACCGCTTCGGCCTCGTCGACGCCGGAGATGAAGATCTTGCGGCCGGTCAGCGCCCAGGTGTCGCCGTCGCGGGTGGCGACCGTGGTGAGCCGGTGTGAGTTCGAGCCCGCGTCCGGCTCGGTGATGCCGAACGCCATGATGGCCGAACCGCTGGCGAGCTTGGGCAGCCAGTGCTGTTTCTGCTCGGCAGTGCCGTACCGGGTGAGGATGGTGCCGCAGATAGCGGGCGAGACGACCATCATCAGCAGCCCGCAGCCAGCCGCGGCCAGCTCTTCTCCTACGATGGCCAGCTCGTACAGCCCGGCCCCCCCGCCGCCGTACTCCTCGGGGAGGTTCACGCCAATGAAGCCGAGCCTGGCCGCTTCCAGCCACAGCTCGGTAAGGCGGCCGCCTTCCCGAGCCTGGCGGGTGTAGTAGTCGAAGCCGTACTTGCGGCCGAGTTCTGCCACTGCCGCCCGCAGCGCCAGCTGCTCGTCGGTTTCGGTGAAGTTCACGTGGGCTCCTCTTCGGGCTGCCCGGGCTTGCTGGGCTCCTCTGGCTTGACGACCGCGAGCACGCTGCCCACATGGACCTGCTGCCCGGCAGCGGCCGGCAGCCCGGCGACGGTCCCGGCGGCCGGAGCCGAGATTACGTGCTCCATCTTCATGGCCTCTAGCCACAGCAGTGGCTGCCCCGCCGCAACCGGCTGCCCGACGGTCACGCCGACCCTCGCGACCGTCCCGGGCATCGGCGCCAGCAGGGAACCAGCCGCCACCTGGCTGACCGGGTCGGCGAACCGGGGAACCGGGCGGAGCGCGACGGCACCCAGCCCGGAATCGACGCAGACGAGGCCCCGATAGGCCGCGACCTCGAAGCGCCATGACATCCCGGCGACCTCGAGCCGGACCACGTCCGGTGCCATCGATATCAGCCGGACGTCATCCCGGCCGTCGACCAGCAGCCCGCCCCGGCTGACGCGGTAGCCGACCGCGTACCGCGACGGCCCTGATCCCCTCCCGATCCGGTCGAAGGTCTTGCGCTGCGGCTGGGACGGTACGTTGCGCCAGCCGGTCGGCAGGCCGCCGAGTACCCGGGCCGCCGACTGCCGGGCGGCAGCGTCGGCGAGCGCCGCGACCAGCACGGAGAGCTGCACCGCGTCCTCGGTGACCAGCGGCGCTGCCAGCGCGGCCAGGTCGTGCCGGTCGAGGAAAGCGGTGTCGGTCTGCCCGGCCAGAAACGCCGGGTGCCGGAGCACCCGCACGAGCAGGTCCCGGTTGGTCACCAGGCCGTGGATCTTCGCCCTGGCGAGCGCGGCCGCCAGGCTCGCGGCCGCCTGCGGACGATCCGGCGCCCAGGAGATCACCTTGGCCAGCATGGGGTCGTAGTACACGCCGACATCGCTGCCGCTGACCACGCCCGCGTCCAGCCGCAGTCCCGGTCGCGGCGGCACGGTGAACTCGGCAGGACCAGGGCCAGGCAGCTCCAGCCGGTGCAGCGTGCCGCTCTGCGGCTGCCAGCCGGCCGCCGGATCCTCGGCGTACAGGCGGGCCTCGATCGCGTGCCCGGTGACGGCCGGCGGCTCCGCACCCGGCAGCGGCTGGCCCGCTGCGATCTGCAACTGCAAGGCGACCAGGTCAAGGCCTGTGGTGCACTCGGTAACCGGGTGCTCGACCTGAAGCCTGGTGTTCATCTCCAGGAAGAAGAACGAGCCGTCGGGTGCGGCCAGGAACTCGACCGTACCCGCGTTGCGGTAGGTGACCGCAGCCGCTGCCTCGCGGGCCGCCGCCAGCAGCCGCTGCCGCATCCCAGCCACGCTGGAGACCAGCGGCGATGGCGCTTCCTCGATGACCTTCTGGTGCCGCCGCTGGATCGAGCACTCTCGCTCCCCGATCGTCCAGACCGTGCCGGCGCCGTCAGCAATGATCTGTACCTCGACGTGCCGGCCCGCCTCAAGGTAGGGCTCGCAGAACACAGTGGGGTCACCGAACGCGGCTGCGGCCTCGGACCTGGCCGCGGCCAGTTCGGAAGGCAGGTCAGCGAGCGCGCGGACGATCCGCATGCCGCGCCCGCCGCCGCCGGCCGACGCCTTGATCAGCACTGGCAGGTCGTCCTCGGTAATCTCCTGCGGGTCGCGGTCGGTCAGCACCGGAACGCCGGCGGCGGCCATCAGCCGCTTGGCCCGGGTCTTGCTGCCCATAGCCTCAATCGCTTCGGGCGGCGGCCCGACCCAGGCCAGACCCGCGTCCTGGACAGCGAGCGCGAACGCGGCGTTCTCGGACAGGAACCCGTAGCCGGGGTGCACTGCGTCAGCGCCAGCCTGCACGGCCGCCGCTACCAGCAGGTCAGCGCGCAGGTAGGTGTCGGCCGCCGCCGCGCCTGGCAGCCGCACCGCAGCGTCGGCCTCGGCCACGTGCGGTGCATGGGCGTCGGCGTCGGAGTACACGGCGACCGTCGCGAGGCCGAGGTCGCGGCAGGTGCGGAAGACCCGCCGGGCGATTTCGCCCCGGTTGGCCACGAGAACCCGGTTCAGCACGGCCGCCTCACGTCCGGAAGACGCCGTAGCCGGCCGCACCCCGGACCGGCGCGCCGTGGATCACCGACAGGCACAGGCCCAGCACCGTGCGAGTGTCCCGGGGGTCGATGATCCCGTCGTCGTAGATCCGCCCGGACAGGAACATCGGCAGCGACTCCGCTTCGATCTGCGATTCGACCGCCGCCCGCATCGCGGCGTCTGCGTCCTCGTCGAACGGCCGCCCGGCCGCCTGCGCCGCCGCCCGGGAGACGATCGACAGCACGCCCGCGAGCTGTGCGGGGCCCATCACCGCCGACTTGGCGCTCGGCCAGGCGAACAGGAACCGCGGCTCGTACGCCCGCCCGCACATGCCGTAGTGCCCGGCCCCATACGAGGCGCCCATGAGGATCGAGATATGCGGCACCGCCGAGTTGGACACCGCGTTGATCATCATCGCGCCGTGCTTGATGATCCCGGCTTGTTCATACTGCGCGCCAACCATGTAACCGGTCGTGTTGTGCAGGAAGATCAGCGGCGTGTCGACCTGGTTGGCCAGCTGGATGAACTGGGCGGCTTTCTGCGACTCCGCGCTGAACAGGATGCCGCGGGAGTTCGCCAGGATGCCGACCGGATAGCCATGGACCCGCCCCCACCCGGTCACCAGCGAAGAGCCGTAGGCGGGCTTGAACTCGTCGAAGTCCGAGCCGTCGACCACCCGGGCGATGACCTCCCGCGGGTCGAACGGCACCCGCAGATCCGGCGGCACGATCCCGATCAGCTCCTCGGCCTCGAACAGCGGCGGATTGACCGAGCCGGGCGCCCCCGCGGGGGCCGGCGCCGGGCCCAGCTTGCGCCAGTTCAGCCGGGCGACGATCCGGCGCCCGATGCGGAGCGCGTCGTACTCGTCGTCCGCCAGGTAATCGGCCAGGCCGGACTGGCGCGCGTGCATCTCCGCCCCGCCCAGCGACTCGTCGTCGGACTCCTCGCCGGTCGCCATCTTGACCAGCGGCGGCCCGCCGAGGAACACCTTGGACCGCTCGCGGATCATCACCACGTGGTCGGACATGCCCGGCAGGTACGCGCCGCCCGCCGTGGAGTTGCCGAACACGATCGCGATGGTCGGGATGCCGGCGGCCGACAGCCGGGTCAGATCGCGGAACGTCCGGCCGCCGGGAATGAAGATTTCCTTCTGGGTGGGCAGGTCGGCGCCGCCCGACTCGACCAGCGCTATAACCGGCAGCCGGTTGGCCAGCGCGATGTCGTGGGCACGGAACGACTTGCGTACCGTCCACGGGTTGCTTGTACCGCCGCGCACCGTGGGGTCGCTGGCCGAGATGAGGACCTCGGTCCCCTCGACAACCCCTATTCCGGTGACGACGCTCCCGCCGACTGCAAACTCTGTCCCCCACGCCGCCAGCGGGCTTAGTTCGAGGAACGGGGTGTCCTCATCGAGAAGCAGCTCGATCCGCTCTCTGGCGAGGAGCTTGCCCCGCCTCCGGTGCCGGTCGGTGTACCTCGGCCCGCCGCCGGCGATGGCCTTCGCCTGCTCAGTCTCGATCTCGGTGAGCTTGGCCAGCATTGCGCCGCGGTTGGCCTGATAGCCGGCCGAGCGCGGGTCGAGCGCGGAGCGCAGCGCAGTCATACCAGGCTCTCCGGCACTTCCAGGAAACGGGCTCGCAGCCATTCGCCAAGAGCCTTGGCCTGCGGGTCGAACCTGTTCGCCGCGGCGACGCCCTCGCCCAGGATGCCCTCGATGACGAAGTTGACCGCGTGCAAAGTCGGCAGCAGGTGGCGGGTCACCGGCAGCCCGGCCGCCTCCGGAAGCAGCTCACGCAGCCTGCCGGTGGTCAGGGTCGCCGCCAGCCACGGCCAGGCCGCCGCGTCCCGAGCCCAGACGCCGACGTTGGCGTCGCCGCCCTTGTCCCCGCTGCGCGCGCCGGCCACCAGGCCAAGCGGGACGCGGCGCACTGGCCCGGTCGCCGTCCACGGCGGCACAGTTGCGGGCTCCGCCGGCTCAAGCACCTTGGTCACTGGCGGATCGGCGATGCGCTGAGTCCGCGTTCCGTCCGGCAGCGTGGCGAGCTGCTGCACCTCCGCCCGGTCGATGTAGGCGGCGGTGAAGACGCCGTACGGCTGGGCGTCACCGGGCGGCGCGGTCAGGTGGAAACCCGGGTAACTCGCCAGCGCCAGCTCGACTGCGGCGCCGGAGAACACGCGGCCGATCGCCTTGGCATCGTTGCCGCGGACCACGCACCGCAGCGTGGCGCTGGCCTGCTCTTCGGTCTCCGCGTCCTGACGGTCGGTGCGGGTCAGCTCCCACTTCGCGTCGGACGGCGCTGCATCGGCGAGCTGCCGCCTCACCAGCTCGGCCTTGGCGTCGATGTCCAGTCCGGTGAGCACGAACTCCACCTGGTTACGGAAGCCGCCCAGGTGGTTCAGCGACACCTTCAGGGTGGGCGGCGGCGGCTCGCCCCGCGCGCCTGAGATCGCCACCCGGTCCGGGCCGTCGTCGCTGAGCTGCACGGTGTCCAGCCGGAGCGTCGCGTCGGGACCGGCGTACCGAGGCCCGGCGACCTCGTAAAGCAGCTGCGCGGTCACCGTGCCGACGGTGACCGCGCCGCCCGTGCCCGGGTGCTTGGTGATGACGCTCGACCCGTCGGGATAGACGTCCGCGATCGGGAAGCCGGGACGCCGCAGGTCGGCGATCTCGGTGAAGAACGCGTAGTTGCCGCCGGTTGCCTGAGCGCCGCACTCGATCACGTGCCCGGCCGCCATCGCGCCGGCGATGGTGTCGAAATCGTCCAGTTCCCAGCCGAACCGCGCGGCTGCGGGGCCGACGACCAGCGAGGCGTCGGTGACCCGCCCGGTAACGACCACGTTCGCGCCCGCCTGCAGGCAGGCGGCGATGCCCCAGCCGCCCAGGTAGGCGTTCGCTGCGAGCGGCTCGCCGTAACCAAGCTCAGCGGCGCGAGGCAGCAGGTCATCGCCGTCGACGTAGCCGATCCGCGGCGCCAGGCCGAGACGCTCAGCCAGCTGCCCGACAGCCGCGGCCAGCCCGGCCGGGTTCAGGCCGCCAGCGTTGGCGACGATGGCGACGCCCTTGTCCAGCGCGAGGCCGAGGCAGTCCTCGAGCTGGCGGAGAAACGTCCGGGCGTAGCCGAGCGACGGATCGCGCAGCCGGTCCCGTCCCAGGATGAGCATGGTCAGCTCGGCCAGGTAGTCGCCGGTCAGCACGTCAAGGCCACCGCCCTCGAGCATTTCCCGCATCGCCGCGAACCGGTCACCGTAAAAGCCGGACGCGTTGCCGATCCGGACCGGCGCGCGCTCAGCCACAGGCGTTCCTCGACTCCTCGCCGCTGACGGGGCACCCAGCATAGGTGAAGGGTCTCCCGACGCCATCGGCGCGGCGTCACCCGGCGCCCGCCGGCTACGGCCAACGGGGAGCGGAACACGGCCACGACCTCAGCGTCGAGTTCGCCGGTCCGGCTGGCCAGGTTGGCTCACCTGGGGCCCCGTCCTGGATGAGTTAGATGCTGCGGGCTGATCATTTCGTCTGCCATCGGCGTGGTAAGAAGGCCGGTGTGGAGCTGACTGTTCCGGTGGATGGCGGGCATTTGTGGGCCGACGACCCCGGAGGCGGCGGGCCGGCGCTGGCGTTGTTGCATCCCGGCTGGGGCGATTCGTCGATCTGGCTGCCGATGGTGGATAGGTTGGCGCCGCGCTACCGGGTCATCCGGTATGACACTCGCGGGTTCGGCCGGTCACCCGCTCCAGCTACCCCGTTCACCCAGCTGGGTGACCTGATCGCGGTCCTCGATCACTGCGGCGTGGCCGATGTGCTGCTGGTGGGGCATAGCGGCGGGGGCAGCACCGCGATCGGGCTGGCGATTGCCGATCCGGAGCGGGTTCGCGGGCTGCTGCTGCTGGCTCCGGGCGCTCCGGGCTATCCGTGGCCGCTGGATGATCCCTATTTCGCTGAGTGGGAGGGGCTGGTCGCGGCCGGGGACCGTGCGGGCATCGCCGAGCTTGGCCTGCGGACCTGGGCGGCTGCGGGCGCAGACCGGGCGGCCGGGGCTCAGGTCCGCGCCGCAGCGGATGCGTTCTTCCGGGTCGGTGACTGCGAGCGGCCTGACCCACCCGTCTACGACCGCCTGGACCAGCTCCAGGTGCCGGCCGCGATGGTTATCGGAGATCGCGACTACCCGATGATGATCCACTGCGCCGAGGAGGTGGCCGCCCGGATACCAGGCTGCCAGCGCATCGCCGCGCCGGGCGCCGATCACATGCTGCCGCTGCGGGTGCCTGGCCAGCTCGCGGACCTGGCCGGCAAGCTGGACAGGTCGGAAAATCTGCCCACGGAGATCGTCTCGGCCCCGGCCACACCGCCGTGACCAGTCTGCCCATCGGCCGCTGTGACAGTGCAGTGCCGGTACTAACAGGCCAAAGCCCGTGCCGCCAGCCACCGCAACTGGAAGCTGAACGTGCCGGCCAGGGCACCGTCCTCGCGAGCCCAGCCTTTGAGCAACTCGTCCGGCTGGCTGCCTTCGAGATGCCCTCCCTGACCCGCGACGCCGCCTGACTGCGTCCCGCTTCTCCCCGGCGCGCTCCTCGGGGAGATCGACGAATCGGCCAATGCCTTGCGGTTGTACTGCGACAACCCCGACGACGCCGACCAGGCCAAGGCCCACTTTGCGCGGATCCTCAACGAGATCGTGCCGGGATTGGCTCCCAGCGCGACGGCTCGCCATCGCCGGGCAGCAGATCCCGGCGCGGCAATCACGATGCTGCTGCCTCCAGTCCGGCCCGCTCGCGGTTGCGGGCTGCCAGATCCTCGGGCGTGGGCAGGTGCAGCTTGTCGACGGCCGCGCGGAGCGTCCGGGCCGGGCGCCGGTCATAGGGCGCGGTCGTGGTCGGTGAGGCGTGGCCGGCCAGCTGCTGGACCTGAGCCAGGTCGGCTCCGGCGTCCAGGGCGTCACCGATGAAGGTCCGGCGGAAGTCGTGGGTCGACAGGTGAGCGAGCCCGGCCTGCTTGCGGCGGGCGGCGACGACGGCGCCGACTGAGCGGGCGCTCAGCGCCCGGGAGCCGATGCGGCCCCACTTGTCGATCAGGCGGAAGATGGGGCCGCGGCGCTCGCCGCCGGCAGCCAGCCAGCGGTCCAGGTACCCGGCCGCGGTCTTATGGAGGTAGACGGTGCGTTCCTTGTTGCCCTTGCCGATGATCTTCAGGGAACGCTCGGCATGGTCGTAGCGCTCGATGAGCGAGCTGGCGGCCTCCGCCCGGCGTATGCCAGTCGACTGCAGGACCGCGATCAGCGCGGCGTCGCGCAGGCCGCGGGTGCTTTCGTCAGCCAGGCAGGTGACCAGGAGGTCTTCTGTCTCGCCTGCCGCGATGTTGCGGCCGGCGGGCTCGCGGCTGCCCTTGATGCCCTCGACGTCGCGCAGCCGCTCGAAGTCGTCGGCGCTCATCAGGCCGAGCCGCCAGGCCTCCTTGACCACGCCGCGCAGGGCAGCCAGGTGCTTGTTGGCGTGGCTGAGTGACCACTGCTGCGCGAACCTGGTGCGCAGCGTAACGGCGTGCTGGTAGCGCATCTGCTCCCAGGCGACCTCCTCCCCCAGCCCGGGGAAAGGATCGGTGTCGCCGACGATCGCGGCGATCCGGTCCAGGCAGCCGCGCATGGTCCGCCGCGACTCGCCGGAGAACCGGGCGAGGTAGACCCAGTACGGGTTCTCGTCGCGGGGACGCCCGGTCGCCGGGGCGGGCACGGTGTCACTGACGAGCGCCGGCAGGAAGGTGGCACCGGGTGCCGGGACAGGCTCGGTAGCGACCATCGGAAGGCTCCACGTGAAGATCAACTGCCGGGAATCTTCATTCCCGGAAGCCAGAATACACGAATGCGCGACGTCGCATAGCACGCCCAGTGCTACGATTCGTTACGTAAATTCGTTTCGCTCTATATCATGAAACGAAATGATACAGACCCGGGTCAGGTTCCCGGACGACGGAGCGCGCGATGCCCGAGCCGAACACCACGATCACGACCTGCAACTTCCCCGGCTGCGAGCGGCCGCGCGAGCGCGCGGACCGGCCAGGCCGTCCGCCGGAGTACTGCGGCAACCCCGGGCACAACCGGGTGAGCGCCTGGCGGGAGCGCAAGCGCCTGGCCGACGCCGAGCGCGGAGTCACCACGACCGATGCCGCGGCTGAGCAGCCACTCACCATGGCCCGGGTCACCGGCGCTGAGATGCTGCGGCAGATGCGCGACCTCGCGGCCCAGCTCGCCGGTGTCGCAGAGCGGCTAACCGGGACTGTCGCGACGATCGGCGACCCCACCGCCGCCGAGGCCGAGGTCGAGTCCGCCCGGGCCGCCGCCGAGCAGCGCGCCGCAACCGCGGAGGCCGAGCGCGCCGAGGCGGAGCGCCGGGCCGCAGCCGCCGACCTGTCGCGCGAGGCAGCCGACCAGGCCGCCGAGGAGATGAGCGAGCACCTGGAGGCCGAGCAGGCCCGCGGGCGCGAGGCACACGCCAGGCTGGCCGAGGCGATCGAGGCGCACACCGCGGAGGTGGAACGGATCCGCTCCGACGCCCAGGCCCGCGCCGGCGCGGCTGCCGCCGACCGTGACCGGGCCGTCGCGCAGGCCGAAGCAGCCAGGGCGGCCGGGATCGAGGCAGCGCAGGCCGAAGCGCAAGAGGCGATCGGGCAGGCCCGGGCCGAGGCCGTGCACCAGGTCCGCCAGGCACGGGACGCCATGGACCAGGCGGTGGCCGACCTTAAGCGTGAGCAGGCGGCAGCCCAGCAGGCTGACCAGCGCGCCGCAGCAGCTGACGCGCGGGCCGACAGCGCCCGGGCCGAGACCGCGAAGGTGCGCGAGGACAGCGCCCGCGAGCTCGAGCGCGTCCGGGCCGACGCCGCCCGCGAGCGCGACCAGCTGACTGCTCAGCTGAAGGACCGAGACGCAGCTCATGCCGCCGAGGTGGAGCAGTTGCGCAACGAGCACAGCGCAGCGCTAAACCGGGTGACCGAAGCCCGGCAGGCCGCCGAGGCACGGGCCGACCGGGCAGCCGACGAGATACGGGAGGCGGTTGCACGAGCTCACGCCGACGCTGCTCGCGAGCGGGACGAACTGCGCTCCGCGCTGGGGGCTCGGGCCGCGGTGCTGGAGGAGTCGCGGCGCGAGCTGCGTGGGCGGGCCGAGCGGGCAGAGCGTGAGCTCGACCGGCTGCGCCAGGAGGCCCGGTGACTCCGGCGGAGCCGACGAGCCGGCGCGGCGCGGCCGGCGTTCCGGGCGGCACGTACGCATCGTGCATCTGCCGGCACCTGCGTTCCGTGCCCTGGCAGACGGTGATCTGGCGGCAGCCAACGCGGTGAGCCCTGTGCTCCTCTCGGGGTACTTCGCCGGCCCCGAGTGGAGAGCGACGTGGCGCAGGCGCAGCGAGCAAGTCGAGCGGGACCCCGCCAGTGCGGCATGGGTCACCGGTGTCATCTGGGATGAGCAGGAGCAGGCGGCCGTCGGCCGGGCCGGATACCACGGTCCCCCCGACCGGTCGGGGATGGTCGAGATCGGTTATGCGGTCGACCCTGCGTACCGGCGGCGCGGCTATGCCAGAGCCGCGCTGGAGGCCCTGCTCCAGCGTGCGGCCCGCGAGCCGCAGGTCAAGACGGTCCGGGTGACCATCAGCCCAGACAATGCCGCCTCTTACGCTCTGGCATCGCAGTACGGCTTTGCCGAAGTCGGTGAGCAGTGGGATGAGGAGGACGGCCGGGAGATCATCTACGAGGTAACCGCGGACTACCCGCGTCTCTGAACGCGGATCTCGTACCCGGCGTCCTGCACGTGGCAGCGATTAGTTTCGGCGGCCTGATCAGTCAACTAGTGGTATCGAGACCAAACCGGAGGTGCAGGGCGTGCGAAAGATCGTTGTGTACGAGTTGCTGTCCCTCGACGGGGTTGCCGAGGACCCAGACAGTTTCTTCGCCGACTGGGACGACGCGATGGACGCCAACCTTGCCGCTGTGATCGCCACACAGGACGCGGTCATTCTGGGCCGCCGTAGCTACACCGAGTGGGCGCAGTTCTGGCCGGGCAGCCAGATCCAGCCATTCGCGACATTCATCAACGGGGTCACGAAGTATGTCGCGACATCGACGCCCCTTGACCAGGATTGGGCCAATGCTACGGTGCTCGACGGCGGGCTGGCCGAATTCGTTCGCGATCTCAGGCAGCAGAGCGGGGGCGATGTCGGCGTCCACGCAAGTATCTCGGTCGCGCAGGCGCTGCTCGCCGCCGGCGTTGTCGACGAACTCAGGCTCGTGATAGCGCCGAGGATCGCCGGCCGCGGACGACGGCTCCTCGACGGCCTGCCATCGATTCAGCTCGAATCGATCCGAAGCGACATCTCACCGACTGGCTATCTGCTCGTCGACTATCGCATTATTCGTTAGAGCTCGGAAAATAACGGTTTGCGGTCCGCAGGCGCGGTGTCGTGACATGAGGAAGTCGACCCGTGCGGTATTCGCGGCGGGACGTTATCGAGGCGTCACGCGCGGACGCGGGCGGCGAGCCAGGCCAGCGGCTCCGGCGCGCTGTCGAGCACCGTGATATGACCCGCGTCCGGGACGATACGCGACTCGGCACGCTCAGGCGGCAGATCCGGATGGGCGCCGGGGTGGGCTCGCACGCCGACGCCCGCTCAGCAGTCGAACGCCGACCAGCAGATGTCGTTCCGCAATCGCTGGTCATCGAGCACGAGCTCGCGAATCGCCTGCGGGAGCTGGCCACGCTGCCATCGGCCCTCCAGTCGCCCGGCGGCATCGCTCTCGCCTTCCGGCGCGGCCGCACGTGCGGCCTTGATCGCATAGGCGGCCGCACCGAGTTCGTGCGCGGCGACATGTGCGACCACTCCCGCCTGGCCGGCAGCGTACGCGGCATGCCGTGCTGCCCCACGCAGATCTCTGGCCGCGCCCATCGCGTGGCCGCCCGCCGCGCGAGCCCGCATCATCGTGACCTCACCGCGCACCCAGGCGCGGGCATGCCCGATCGCTTCACGTGGCCGCGGGTCTTCAGGCTGAACCGACTCAAACAGGTGAAGGACGTGCTCCGCGCACAACGCCGCCCAGAGAGCCAGGAGATGATGATCCGGATCAGTGAGGGTCCCACCGCGGCGAAGCGTGATGAAGCGAGGGTCCCGAACCTTCGGGAGGATCACGGGTCGGCGCTCCTTCGAAAGGGACGGGCCGCATCTTCGACCCTAGCGTCGCTCGGTGGCGAGGGATGGTGGCGGCTGGCTGGTCATCACGTGCGGGGCGCGGTGCGCCAGCGCGTAGATCCCAGCCGCCATGGCGATGAGCGAGATCAGCTCGCCGGCCAGGGCCAGCGGCGTGGTGGTGATCGTCTCCCCCAGCCACGCGTACGCCACGCCGATCGACACCAGCGGGTCGGCCGTGGTGATGATGGCCAGCACGGGCGAGATGAGCGTGCCGGCCTGGAAGGCGCCCTGGTTGAGCAGGAAACTGGTTGGCGCGGTGATCACGATGGCGTAGAGCGGCCACTGCCTGAGCGGGTCGCTGAACCCGGCGGACAGCGTGTCGGGTACAAGCTTGAGCAGGAACGCGTTGACCCCGAAGTCGATCCCGCAGGCAAGGGCCAGCCAAAGCGGCCGGACCCGTCGTGGGCCCAGTTGCGCCGCGACCAGGCAGCCGACCACAACCGCCGCGAGCACCAGGGCGAGCGGCAGGAAGGTGGTGAAACTCACCGTGTTATGCCCGCCGTGGGGACGGGCGATCGCGAGGAAGCAGCCGACCCCGGCAGTGCACCAGATGACGCCGGCGAGCATGACCCGGTCGGGGCGGCGGTGCGCCAGCGCCGCCGCGAATACCGCCGCGAACAGCAAGTCGGTGACCAGGATCGGCTGGACAAGCGCGAGGGCTCCGAAGTGCAGGGCAACGATCTGCAAGATGTTCGCCACCACATTCACGGCGATCGCGGCCAGCCACGTCCGCCGTTTCGCCAGATCCAGCACCAGGCGCGGCGACAGTGCGCGGCGGACGGGAACCTGGTGGGTGTTGCGCTGCTCAACCACGTCGGCAAGGCCGAACAGAACAGCTGCCACCAGCGACACGACCACGGCAGTCACCGGAAACATCTGCATCCGCCAATCGGCTCGTCAGCGGTTCGTGTCCGGCCGTCTCGTCCGCAGGCTGTTCAAGGCGACGGTCATGCGATCTTGGGACAGCGGTGCGATGCCCAGCCCTCTGGGACGTTAGCTGGCGCCCCGGTCACGGCTTGCGGGCGACCCCCCCGTTAGTGTTCACCTCGGCTGGCATGGGACGTGGGCCGTCGCCCCGCGGCCGCCACTCCGAGGTAAGCACCACTCCGGGCGGCACCAGATCCAGGCCAGTGAACGCAAGCCGGGCGAAGGTGTCGGAGTCACGCGGCTGAAACGGAACTCCCGCCTCCCGGAAGGCACGCACCGCGCCAGCGGTCTCGGCCGGAGAGTATTCAGCCGTGCCGTGCGAGGCGGTGAGGTAGCTGCCCGGGGGCAGCGCGTCGAGCAGCGTCGTCATGACGTCCCGGGGATTGTCCCCGTCCGGGACGAGGTGCAAGATCCCAACGAGCATGAGGGCGATCGGCTGGGTGAAGTCCAGCACGTCGCGGGTGACCGGGTGCGCCAGGATCTCCTCGGGCTGGCGCAGGTCGGCGTGGATGTAGGCAGTTCGGCCCTCTGGCCCGGAGGTGAGCAGTGCGCGCGCGTGGGTCAGCACCAGCGGGTCATTGTCGACGTAAACGACGCGGGACGAAGGGGCGGTGCTCTGGGCGACCTCGTGGACATTGTTCGCGGACGGCAGTCCGGTGCCAATGTCGAGGAACTGCCGGATGCCGGCCTCTCCGGCGAGATACTGGACCGCGCGGCCGAGGAACGCGCGGTTCTCGCGCGCTGAGGTGCGGATCGCTGGCCAGCTGACCTGGGCTTTCTGCGCCATCTCACGGTCTGCCGCGAAGTTGTCCTTGCCGCCGAGGTAATAGTCATAGACCCGGGCCGCGTGCGGCCGGGACGTGTCGATCTTTGGCACCGGATCTTCAGCTGCCGGAGAGACTTCCACGCTGGCGTTCTCCTTTCCCTGACGGTTCATGGTTGACGGCCATCCAGCCGTACCCAGCTGACCTCGGCAGACGTGGGGTTCGGCCTGGACCTCTCGGGCCACCATTCCGAGACGGGCACCAGGCCCGGTGGCACTAGTTCCAGGCCGGTGAACGCCAGCCCGGCGAAGTCGCCGGAATCACGTAGCCGAAACGAAATCTCGGCTTCCCCGTAAGTGCGCATGCCGATGGCGGCCCCCGCCGGGTCGTGTTCCCCCGTACCGTGCGATGCGGTGAGGTAGCTGCCCGAGGGCAGCGCCTGGAGCAGTGTCGCGACGATGTTCCGAGGGTTGTCCTAGTCCTGGATGCAGTGCAGGATCGCGACGAGCATGAGCACGACCGGCATCCCAGATCCACGCCGAATGCGGCGCGCGCGTGTCGATCAGCGGCGGCTGCGCTTCCTGGTCACCTTCAGGCACAGAGCCATCTTGCCCTAAATCTCGTCTTGCGGGTTCGCCGAGTAGGTCCGGGGCGCGCGACGCCGCAGCTGCAGATCTGGCCCCCTGACTTGCAGTGCGACACGCCGGATCGACCACGCCCGCGTCCCGCTGATTCAGTCCATCCCCGACCTCGAGTCAGGGAGGGACTGGACACGGATTGGAAAAATCCGTGGGCGCAGGTGGGGTTCGAACCACCGGCCCTTCGCTTGTAAGAATTGTCGTCACCACTCCCCCGGCGCACTCCGCCCCCTATCGATGCAGGTCATGGCGGGCCGAGGCGAGCACGAAGGCGCAGCCAATCGCCCCGCTGAGCGGGGCGCGCTCCCATTGGCGCTCCCACCCGTTGACCGGCAACTGCCCGCCCGCCGGGCTGTGAGGCGGCCAGATGACGGGCGGGTTGCGCAAGCGAGCACATAGCTACCTCAACATGCCCAGCGCGACTGTGGCTGACAGGCGGCTGTCGTTCAACGCGCGCGGGATCCTCGCCTACCTGCTCGACAAGCCGGCTGGCTGGGATGTGCGGTCGGTTGCGATCGCCGCCGACAGCCCGGACGGCAAGGCGGCGGTCCAGGCCGGTCTGCGCGAGCTGGCACGGGCGGGCTATTACCGCATCGAGCGCCGGCGCATGCTGGACGGCCGGCTCGCTGTCGAGCGCGACTCCGGTGTCCGCCTCGACTATCTCGCGGAGCGTCATTGCACCTGATCCCGATGCCAGCCTCACGCGTCCGGTACTGCCACCCAACCTGCTACGGCCAGAAGATGATGTCATCGCGATCGGCCTGATAGACACGGTATTCGACGCCATGGAGAGCAATCTCAACCTGTCCTATGCCAGGGTTCGCGCCATCCTCAACTCCTCGGAAGCTGGCTGAAAGAGCTTGCCAAGCCTGTACAAGGAATTGATTAAGCCCTTGGCAGGAACGAGCGGGCTGGTATTCCGTTCGTGGAAGTGGAACGCTCCAACCGCCGCCGGCAACCGATCCCCGCGCGGAAGCGAGCAGGAGGAGGAATCATGTGGGCGGCAGCGGGAAGCTCCCGCCCACATGAGAGTTACGGCATCCCGTGCAGGAGAATCAGCTGCGCGATGACCCCGTTACCAATGGACCGCTGCCAGCGCACCGGCCCTGGCGACCGCCTGGAGACAGATAGTAGTGTGACCAGGCGAGCATCACTCCATAGCTGAACGGCGCCGACAGCGCCAGAGCCGTGTCGTGACCGGTATCAGGCACGAGGAACGTGTGCAGGCATGCAGCCGCTGGGAAATATGGCGATTCTTCCTGGTAGAAGATTGCCTGGCTGCTGCAATTGTCATCGTCGGCGGCACAATAGTGGATATCGTGATCACCATCGAGGATCAGCACCGGCACGCGGACCTGTGGCGAGAACAGTTCCCCCTTCGGCCTGGTTATCAGCTCCGTGAGTGAGATCAGGTCCTTTGTGGCCTCGTCCTGGGCAATGACCTTCGGATCAGCGCCGGGCAGGTAGTAATAGAGGGGGCCGCGGTCACCCGGGAGGGTCGTCAGGTATCCCGTATCGAGCCCGCTGTCCGCGAAGCGCGGGTCGTCCACTGCCGGGTAGCTATCTGCCGTGGCGAGAGCGCTAAATGAGGGGCTGTCCGTATGCCCGTACCCAGTGAGGATCGCCGCATCGACATCACCGTAAGTAGCGATCTCATCTACGCCGTATGCCGAGCCGAACGAGTGACCGACGTACAGCACACGGGAGAAGCTCATGCCCAGCTGTCCAGATCGCAGCGCCTGAATGACCTCGTGCAAGGTAAAGACGATGTTCGTGGCAGTGAGGCTCGTGCTCGGTGGATGGCTGCTCTGACCGTCACCCAAACGGTCGATGTCCAGCACGGCGTAGCCTGCCCTGAGCGCCGCGTTGACATAGGAGTAATCGATGCCGTCAATGACACCGAAGTCCCAGTAATCGTGGTTATACGTTCCTCCGTGAACGAGGAACTGGACGGTCTGTGGTGTAGGGCCAGGAGGAAGGCAGAGTTCACCCCAGATGCCGTATGACGTCGGCTGCCCAGGCTGAAGCGCAACCGGTATGGTAACCGTCTGGCACGCCCTACTTGGCGCCGATCTGGCCAGGGCTGCCGGTGCGGCAGCCGCGAGTGAACCCGATAGCACGACAGCTGCGAAGGCCGCGATGGATACTATGGCCCGCCTTGAACGATGCACATCAAACTCCTAGGTCGGACGTACGGGTGTGCTGTGATATGCCGATACTTTCCGGGCCCTCACCGCCGGTCAGGGCCACGTCCCGGCGGGTGGGAGTATGAGATGACCGCTTCGCTATCATTGGCATTTAAGCACCAATAGCCTCAGTTGTCACCGCGATCGCATCAGTTTCAGCGATGGCGGCCGTTTTCTTGCATACAGTGCGGATTTCGGGGGCTATGAACCTTTTCATGCGGCGATCTCGCGGATGATGCCCCGATCCGGGTGGCGGTCAGGTCGTGTGCGGCGCCGGTCAGGGGGCCGGACACCCACGGGATCTCAGCATCCGGAGCGCAGACGACCTGCAGGTTCATGCGTGGGTGTCCCTCGCCCCGGGGTTGGTACCGGCCGGGGCGCGGGGTGCCCTGGTCAGGTGCCTGGGCGGGCGGTGTGCTAACAGAGGGACGAGGTACTGGGCGTTTGGCTGCCCCAGCCGGTGACTGGGTCCCAGCCGGGTCCGGCGTTGTATCCGGTGATGATCCCGGCGGGCGTCACTACCGAGTTGTCGCCGGTGATCACGTCGAAGGCCTGGTGGGCAATCGGGGCTGCGGGCGATCGGGTAGATGGCGGGGTTGACGAAGCCGAGGGGGTGTCCGGCTTGCTGGCCGGCCTGCAAGACGGCGTCGGCGCGGTTGCCCGCGGCCGGCCCCAGCGAGCGCCCGGTGCACTTCCGGACCGTCGGCGACCGGTTCTGCACCGCGTTCGTCGCGAACAAACCTGGTGCCCATGAGCCAGACCATTGGGCGTAACCGTCAGGCAGACGACCTCAACCGCCCAGCCGTCCGCACTCGGCCACCGCCTGCACACGAGGCCATCCGCGACTTCGCAAACGTCTTGCCGCTGCCGATAACGGGCGGCCGCTCGTGCTCTCCACGAGCACGCCGGATTCCCGCCTGTGGCGCATTGCTTCCGCTTGACCCTGTTGTGTCACGTTCCTGCACTAGACAATCTGACCGCTTTGCATCATGGAGAGCCCAACGGAAACCGCCTCAAAAGCGTAGGTCAGGGTACTAGGATCGTCGATGGTGTCCCATCGGCTCAGCGAACCGCTCGGCGCCAGCTCGAAGAGAATACATTTCTGGCTCTTGGTCAGTAGCGCGCCAAATTCGCTTCCATCCTCACCCCAGATCATACCAGCGAGAACAGTCTCAGAAGCTCGCAATCCTTTTGCTTTCAACAGCTCGTGAAGCTCCGTGCTATCTTCATCACGGAGGATCTCGGTAAGCTCCCTGACTTCCTGTTGAAGAAGCTCTTCGCGTGCAGCCATCGCCATGATCCCGTTCCCAAGTATCGCTGATAAGGCCGCCAGTCCTTACGGCTGGCACCTGTGCGGAGCGCCGCAATGCGCTTCGTCGCGCATCCAGCCACGCCCTCACCGCCCCAGCATCCCACCCCGCCCACCCGAGCCGCCTGCACAAACTGCTGATACGAGGCCATGAACACCCGCAAGTCAAACTCCAGCCGGACTTGCCAGAAGTGCCACGATCGGGCTCCATGGCGGTTCTCAAGACCGCCGCCACAGCCGTGTAGAGCTGGACGCTACGGCACGAGGGTTCATGTTTAGCCGCGTACTTGCCAGCTGGCCCACTCGCGTGCGCGGCTTCGGAAGCCGTTGCCTATCCGCGAGCTACCCGAGATCTCTGCCTCGCTGACACCTTCTCGTGACTCGGTAGGGTGCGTACTGATCGACGCAGAACGGCTAGGTCTGAATGCCTTGAGCGAGGATTGCCTTAAGGGCGTTAGCCACGCAGAACGCCTGCCGCGCTGAGCCTCCAGCGCCAGCGGCGGAGTCACAGGCCTCTGGTCTGGCCCGCCCCGGGTACGTATCCCAGAAAACGGACCGTTTTACCGGGCAACTCGTCACCGGTCCTGGGCAAACTGTGACTTTGACCGGTAATTGGCGGGAAATCTTCAGCACTATATAGTTGGCGACGTCGGCGAATTGCAGCGCTTCGCCGGGTCGCAGCACGCGGTGGATCTCCGCGAGCACCGTCCTTTTGTCTGCGCAGAGATTGATCGCGCCGTTCGAGATGACGACGTCGGCCCAGCCGTCCTCGATGGGCAGGGCCTCGGCCAGGCCTTCGCGGAAGCCGACCTGCTTCAACCCGAGCGCGTCGGCGCAGGCCCGGGACTTCGCGACCATCTCGGGTGTCATGTCGATGCCGATCACATGGCCCTGGTCACCAACCAGCCGGGCTGCGACGAAGGCATCGAAGCCGACGCCCGGGCCGACGTCCACGACTTTCTCGCCGCGCTTGAGATGGCGCAGCGAGAAGGGGTTGCTCACGCCGGCGAAGGACTCCACGGCGCGGTCGGGAAGCGCATCAACGATGGAGTGCGGGTATCCGAGTCGCTGCGCGAGCGGGCGGCCGGTGCAGAAGTCGAAACTGCGCTCCGGGTCGACCGCGACGTCGCGGTACTTTCCGCGAATCTCGCGACGCAGGGCCTCGTGATCAATGATCTCGCCGTCCACCGGTCATTACCTCTCAGCCCGGGCGCCGGGCCGCCGCCAGCACCCGCCTGGGATAAGGCTGCATCTGGACCGTGAGCATCGCTTCGGCGACCGCGCCGGCGGCGGCGCGCTCGCCCATCTCCCCGGTGAGCATGTCGCTCGCGTCCACGATGGCGCCAAACGCCGCGTTCACTCGCTCGCGCCATCCCGGAGTTTCCTCGTACGCCTCGACGTCGAAACCGGCCGCTTCGAGCAGCGGCACGTAGTCGGGGACCGGATCAGCGCCGATCACCGGCACCCCCGCCACCTTCGCCGGATCTACCTCGAACGCGATGATCGACACCCGGCCGCCAGGCCGCAGGATGCGGAAGAACTCGGCGAGCGCCGCGCGCTTGTCGGGCGCGTACTGGAAGGCGTCGACGCTCATCACCGCGTCGACCGCGCCGTCGGGAAGGTTCGTCTGCTCGAAGGTGCCCTGCTGGAAACGGGAGCGGTCCGCCAGGCCAGCGGCACGCGCTCGGGTCCGGGCGGCGGCGAGCCCGGCCGCGGATGGATCGGCTCCGATCAAGGACGCACCGGACTGTTCCGCCATCCACAAGCCCGGGCCTCCCGCGCCGCAGGCGAGATCGGCGAATACGTCGCCGGGCCCGACCTCGAGCAACTCGCGCATGCGCCGCGCCTCGGTGACCGTCAGGAAGCCGATATGCGCGAACTCCCCGGGAAAGTCCGCGTCGTACGCGTTCGTCCGCCACAAGCGATTGAAGGTCTCGCCCCGGGGCAGCGCGTCGTAGATGGCGTCGTACCCGTCTAGGACTATCTGGAAGACCCCGGTGCCGGTGACGTCATCGGTCGGAGGAGCCGCCGCCTGGGTGCTCTGGTGGTCGTGCGGCGCGCTCATGCGCTTGTCCGTGCCTTCGGTTCGCTGATTGATGCCGCGAGCGCGCGCCGTGCCCGGTGCAGACGGCTCTTTGTCGCGCGGACACCGATGCCAAGCCGCTGCGCGGTCCGTTCAGCCGGCAGGCCCAGCAAGTCCACGAGCACGACTACGTCGCGTTGCGCGGCCGGCAGCGCCGCAAGGGCGTCCGCCACAACAAGGCGGTTCACCACCGCACTGGGGATGTCTGGCCGGGCAGTCTCCGGGACGGCATCGAGCGGAACCAGGATCACCCCCGGCACAGGGCGCAGGCAGGCATTGCGGATGGTTACGAACAGCCAGCTCGTCACCGTCTCCGCGGCCCGCAGCGCCCCGACTCGCCGGACCAGGGCCGTCAGCGCGTCCTGCACCGCGTCCTCGGCATCCTCACGGCTCGGGCAACTCCGGGCGGCGAACCGCTGCGCGCTGGGAAACACCGCCCGCAGCAGGCCGTCCAGCGCGGCCGGCTCGCCCCGCTGCGCCCGCGCGAACCACACGTCCAGGCCGTCCTCGTTCGAGGACACGGAGCCGGCACGTCGCACTCTTCCGTCCACCACGGCATCCTCCCCTGTCAGCGCGCCGCCGTGAAGTACGAGCCCGATCCACGCCAAAAGGATTCGCGGCAATCCTGACGAGCAGGGTCGCTACCGCCCGTGCAGGCGGCTCTGCCGCCGCCGGCCGGTCAAGGACGCGAGAATCGGTTCCCGTCGCGCGCCGGGAACCTGCCGCCAGCTACCGGCTCAACAGTCGCACGCGAGTGCTCAGCATGGCGCCCCTGGCTGGGGTGCGCAGCCGACCCCGCCTCGCCATTGCGCCTCACCAGTCAGTCGAATCCGGTCTGCCATGACCACCCGAACATTAGGCCTCTTAGTCTCGATGCACCGCGTAAATGGGTCTTTGTTCGGGCGAGCTAACGCGAAAGGTGCCCTCTGACCTGGGACGATGGGAGTTGCTGACGCTTCCATGTACCAGGCGGAGAGGACACCTCGCAAGTGCGATTGTTGCATGACCTGGCGAAGATCCACGCATCGTTTGATGACCCGAATCTCGTGTCGCAGGCAGGCCTGGTCCCGGCGACGGCCCTGGCGCAGCGGGCAGGACTGGGTGAACTGGCCGGGGAGCATGTGCGTATCCGCCGGCCGTACGGCGTGAACGCGCAGGTGAAGACCGAGTGCCTGGTGGCCGGGATGATCGCCGGGGCGGACAGCATTGATGACATGGGCCTGCTGCGCCACGGCGCTGTGCGGATGCTGTTCGGCGGGGTGCGGGCGCCGTCCACGCTGGGGTCGTTCCTGCGGTCGTTCACCTGGGGCAACGTGCTGCAGCTGCCGAAGGTCCACCGGCTGTTCCTGGCGGAACTGGCCGGCTGGACTCCGCTGCTGCCCGGCGCGGACGTGCTCGCCTTCGTCGATGTGGACTCGCAGCAGAAACGACTGGACGATCATCCGATTCTCGGAATGCCCCTGGCAAGACAATCCGTGCGCGACAATCCGCAGTATCCGGTGTGGCAGTGGGGAGGGCTGGGATTAGGGAGCGGGCTTGCGGCCGGGATCGCCGTTGTCGTCCTGTGCGTTCCCGCGCTGCTGCCGTTCGGCCAGGGCCAGGGTGTCCATGATGACGCGCAGCGCCGCGTCGCGGTCGTCGTGGGCGCGGTTGACCTGCTCGGCCTTCAGGGCCGTGGTGGCCTGCAAGGCTGGCGTCTCCTCGCGCTGCCATTCGCCGAACTGCTCACGCCACTGGTTTGGGCTCAGACCCAGGGCGGTCGCGGTCAGCATCGCGACCATAGTGGGGATGGCCGACGGCGCGACGTCGACTGTCATATGCCGCAGCCCGATCACCGGCTCCAGACATGAGGCAAGCTGGGACAAGACGGGACAGGCGGTTCCCTGTGCCGGCTGCGTAACGACGGTATCGTCGCTGACCTATCTGCTTAGTCTCCGTTCCTGGCGAGGGGGCTTTCCGTGGGCCAGGGTTTCACCGTTAAAGCGGACGCACTTTCGGCGGGCGGCCACCAGGTAGCCGGTCTTGTGTCCGCTGTTGAATCGACCGCCTCCGATGTGGTCCAGGCCATCACCGGGATGGCGGGGTCGGCATCCGGGCACATGGGACTCGCGTCGGCCCTGATGTCCGCCGCGGAATGCCACACCAAGACCTTCCGCGGCCTTGGCACCTTGTACCAGCACCTCGGCGGCAGCCTCGCGGCGGCCGCCGACAACTACGACGGGGCCGATCAGACATGCCTCGCGCATGTCTCCACGATCGGAGGCTGCCGGTGAGCTTCGCACTGCTGCCGATGCCGCCGGGGGATCCGGCTGCCCTGGAAAGCTATGCGTCTACGCTCGCATCGGCGGCGGGACAGATGGACGCGCTCGCGTCGAGCACCGGCCGCGTGACCGCCGACATCAAGAGCAACGCGAACTGGACGGGCAGCGCGGCCGATGGGTACTCGGCGTTCACGAGCAGCCTGGTGCAGACCGTGGGCAGCACCGTGCCCAACCTGAACCAGATCGCATCCGCCGTCCGGAACTACGCCGCATGCCTGCGCACCGCCCAGGAAAAGGTCGCCGCCTACAACAAGGCCGCAGAAGCCGCCTCCTGCCTCATCCCGCAGAAACAGCCCGCCGCCTTCGCCGCCCTGGCCGGGCCCAGGGACGACGCGGAAGCGGCGGTGATCGCCGCGGATACCGCTGGTGACATCGCCGCGGCAGACGTCCAAGGTTCGGCGACCATCCAGTCGGTCTATCTCCAGCAGCAGGTGCACCTCTTGGACAAGCAGGCACGCCCGGCACCCGCGCCTGTCCTTGGACCCCAATGGGAAGCGGCCCCGCCAGATTGGCAACAACGCGCCGCGGCCGCCGCGGCCCAGGCTCAGGCGCGACAGGCGTTTTTCGGGGGGATGGGCCTGCCGCCCGATCCACATGTTCCAGAAGATCCCCCGCAAATTGGCCCCGACAACTGGGACGACAAGAACATCCCCTATATCCCCTACTACCCCCCGGAGGAAGACGGGGGATGAGCTTGCTGATCATCGTCGCGTCCCTCTTTGGCAGTTGCGGGTGCGGGGCCTCGCGGCGTGCGGCAGTGGTCACCGCGCGGATCTGCTCGACGGGCCGCTGCGCCTCGGCCATGACGGCCTGATCGGCGTGAGCCAGGCCGAGCTCAGCCAGTCGTTGAGCGCTGTGCGCAGCGTCCCCGCTGCGCACCGGAGCCACTAACCGCCTCCTTGCGCAGGTCCGGCCCGCCACGCGAGGGCGTGAACTTTTTATATGCGGATGGCTATATCGGCAATATCGACATCGTCGCCGTCCTGCTTGCCTGGGTCAGGGCGGTCGACCCGGCCTGCGGCGGTTCGGATAAACCCGTTCGGCCGCGATGTCGCCGAGGATATCCACGCCGACCTGCACCACCCCACAGCAGTGGGTTCCGAAGGAACGGATATCGCCGCCGTCTGAGTCTGAAGGCCGTTACGAGGTCGGCGGTTCAAGGGTGCTTGCGGCGGATAGCTGGCCGGGCGTGGCGGGCCGGGCACCAAAGTCGCGCCACTGGCGCAACGCCAGCCCGCAGCCGATGGCCGCAGTAAGCAGGCCCGCTGCGAGCGGGAAGAACGCGGGCGGCCCGAACGCTTTGACCACGCCGCCCGCGAGCAACGCGGAAAGGGGGAAGACGCCGAAGCTCGCCAGCATAAGCAGCCCAGCGAGCCGGCCCAGCACCTCAGGGCGTGCCCAGCGCTGGAAGGCCGTAACCATCACGATGTTCCCAAAGCCGTTGCCGAGCCCGAAGCCCGCCAGGGCGACTCCGTCCGCGACGGCGCCGCCGAGGTAGGGCGCGCAGCCGAGGCACAGCGCGCCGAACAGGAACGCGCCCGAGCCGAGCATTGCGGGCCGCCGGGCCGGCCGGGAGCGGCCAGCCGCGAGCGTGCCGAGGAGCGAGCCCGCCGCGATCGCGGCGATGAGCCCACCGTAGCCCGTGGCACCGGTGCGCAATGGCCCGCGGGCCAGTGCCGGGACCGCCACCTGGCTCAGGCCGCCGGAACCGAGGTTCGCGGCGACCGTGAGCAGCAGCCCGATAATCAGGACAGGCTCTGCCGCTATTAGGGCGATGAGTTTCGGCTGCGCGGTGGGCTCCGCGAGTGCCGGAGCGGATTCCACGGCGGGAGTGGCGTTGAGCCCGCTTCGGGCCGACGGCGCGACGGTGCAGGCGCTGTCTCCTGCCTCGCCGCGCCGCGCGCTGCGGATGCCGAGCAATGTTAGCGACGATATGGCGAAGGTGAGCGCGTCGACTGCCAAGGCGGGCGCAGGGCCGACTCCTGCCACCAGCACACCGCCGAGCGCCGGGCCAACCAGCGCGGTCGCCTGGGTGCCGCCCGACAGCAGCGAGTTGCCGG
The DNA here is from genome assembly GCA_963815375.1 of uncultured Actinomycetota bacterium. Taxonomy (GTDB): domain Bacteria; phylum Actinomycetota; class Actinomycetes; order Streptosporangiales; family Streptosporangiaceae; genus JASHPR01. The sequence goes on from CAWFGX010000004.1 coordinate 1,052,972, forward strand.
CCTGCAGGCTGGTGTCCGCCAGCAGGGCGGGCACGATCACGAACGAGCCGGGCAGGAAGATTCCCTCCCCGGCGCCGATGACCGCTGCGATCGGCACCAGCATCCACAGGTGCGCGGGACCCAGCGCGGCAGCCACGGCCAGGCCAGCAGCTGCCACCGCCCGCACCGCGTCTGCGGCCATCATGACCGTCCAGGGACGCCACCGGTCGCACGCCTGGCCGCCGGCAAGCAGCAACGCCGCGCGCGGCACCCCATACGCAAGAAGAACCACGCTGAGCATCAGCGCGCCGCCGTGGCCCGCCAGCACGTACCAGGGCAGGGCAACGGCATAGAGGGCGTCGCCCAGGTTCGAGGCCAGCTGGCCGCCCGCCAACAGCCGGAACTCTCGATGCCGCAACGGCTCCGTGTTCCGCAATGGTAGTTCGAGGCGCCGGCGCCGCGTAACGGTCCGGTTTCCCTATCCCCTTTCAATGTACGCGCGGGATTCGTACAGACGAATTACCGGTGATCTTCTCGCGGAGATACGCTGCCACCGGCTATCCGCGCCCGCTTCAATGTGGCATCCACATAGTCGCGGTCTACGCGGGGACTCGAAATATTGCCGCCAAGCTGTACAGATAATCTGACCGCTAACAATGGGCTTCCACCCGCGCAAGAACTACTGCGCGCTCACCAGGTGCCCTACCCGACCCCGCACGGCTGGCAGCATGGTCAGCACTCCAACGAGCCACACCCTTTTGCCGGTTAACCCTGCCTGTCGGCGAGGCCGTGGCAGTAGGCAATAGAACTCCTCGAAGTTAGCCGAGATAGCGTGCTTGCCTGGCACCGTCACTCACGTCAACAGGCACAGGACAGGCCAAGACCTTTCACGGTACTTAGGCTGGTCGCTGAACGGCAACACGATCCCGGCTAACTTCGAAAGAGCCACCTATAGCACGTGGACGACCGCGGGAAGCTACCCGTGGATGTACCAGACGAGCGCCTTGACGCTGCGCTGGTGCCGGAATGCGTCCCGGACGCCCCGCACGAATGTCTTCATCGATACACCTCCCTTCCATTTAGGCCGGATCGAGCCGCAGCCAGAATCGCGGCGGCACGAGAAGAGCCGACACCAGCGGTCGTTCGCCGGAGCGGACAACGGAGAAGCGCAAATCCTCAGTAAAAACATGGAGAGCTGCTTCGGCGAATGCTTGAACCAAGGACGCGCCGGTGCAGGCGAAGGGACCGCTGCCGAACGGCATGAACGCATAATGCGGCGCGTCTGACCATCGTTCCGGCCGGAACATATCAGGCTCGTCCCAGCACTGCGGGTGCCGATGAATCAGGTATGAACAGACTCGTACCCGATCGCCTACGCCGACCCGGCGGGTGCCAAGTGTGTGCTCTCGCGCCCCGGTGCGGCTGAACATCCACGCAGTAGGAAACAGCCGTTGACCCTCTTTGACCACCCATGCGGGCGGCAGGTCGGTGATGCGTTCCCATCGGCCAGAGAGCCACAGCGCCCAGCCGAGAGTGAAGCCCACCGCGCTGGTCACTGACCGGAACAACAATAGGTAGATCTCGGCTATGGCTCCGGCGCATGCCTCGGGAGCGGCCTGGATCAGGAGGTCCAGCAAGTCGACGGAGTCTATCCTGGCTCCTGATTGCCGACGCCTGATCTCCCGTTCCACAAAGCGCAGCATGCGTTGTCTGAGAAAGGAACGTCGCAGCCGCGCTGGGATCGGCCCGGTGAGCATGACCATTCCATCGGTGACCATGCTGCGGAGCAGCTCGTGCAGGTGAAGCGGACTCGCTTCGCTGAGCAGCGCCTGCCGAAAGAATTCGTACGCAAGCACTGGGCCGGCGGCTGGCCACCCGGCCGCCTCGCCGCCGAGCGGAGCGAGAGCCTTTCGTACTGTCGCGGGCTCGGCAATTTGCGATAGCAGCAGCTGCCGGGCTTGCTTTCCGATCGTGGTCTGAACTGTTCGCGGACCAAGGTTGCCAAAGGAGGTCTGGAAGAAGCCAGAAAGTTCGCCGTAATGATGCTCCGGATCGCGAAGCACCTCTTGGGCGATCGCCGGATCAGCCACGCAGAGCACGGCGTCGGGGAGAGTAAAAACCCCGCCTTGCCGCCGGAACTCCGCGCGAAGATAGCTAATTGGATCACGGCGAAATGCGGCAGCCGCTGACATTAGCCGCGCCTCAGCATCAGCGGCCAACGCGGTGACGACATCACCATTTAGCAAACCCCGATCGTCCGGCCCGCATTGGACTCTGTTCCTGCCCCCGCCGGACTTGGCGCAACAAGCACGGACGCTCAGCAGCAGGCCGCTCCACCCAGTCCAGCAGCTGCCACTCCACGTCCTCGCTCACCGTCCACATCCCTCCCGCATAGACCCGACGGGCCGCGACAGGACCCTGGTGCCGCTACCGCCCAGGATCTGAGGTCGTCCCATGTGGATGTTGTTGACAGATGTCCCCATCTCTTGTTGCGAAAGGGATACTGACACCACGCGCTAACACGCCGCTAACACGCCGCTACCACGAACCTCACCGAGGTCAGGTCATGGATGCCGAGTTCTGCCTGCTTGGGCCGCTGCAGGTGCGCTGCGGCGGCGAGCTAGTGCGCATTCCTTCGGGCAAGCAGCGTGCTGTCCTGGCCGCGCTGCTGCTGCAGCCGAACCGAGTCGTCACTGCCGACGAGCTCGTCGACGTCATGTGGGGAACAACACCACCGCCAACGGCACGGGCGGCCCTGCACAACTGCGTCAAGCGGCTCCGCGATTCGCTGGGCCTCGCCTTGCGGGCTCGGATCAGGACCGAGCCGAGCGGCTACATGATCACGCTGCGGGACGGCGAGCTGGACGTGGCTTGCTTCGAGGCGAAGCTGCACGAGGCGCGAGCGGCGGCAAAGGCCGCTAGCTGGGACGCCGCTGCCGGGCAGGCGCGGGCGGCGCTAGCACTGTGGCGGGGACAGCCGCTGGCGGATCTGGCATCCGAGGTACTGGCAGTGCGGGAGGCTGGTCGACTGACTGATCTGCGGCTGCAGGCCGCCGAGACTTACGCCGGCGCCATGCTGGACCTGGGCCAGCACAGCGAGGTGATCGAGGAGTTGCGGCGGCTGGTAGCGGATGCGCCGTTTCGAGAGCACTTTCACGCGCTGCTGATGACAGCCCTGTACCGCGACGGCCGTCAGGCCGAAGCGCTGGCCGCCTTTCAGCATGCCCGCGGCGTCTTTGTCGCGGAACTCGGCGCCGAACCCGGACCGGAGCTGCAACAGCTGCAGCAGCGGATCCTCGCCGCAGAGCCAGCGCTGGCTGCGCCGGTGCCGGTGGCGGCGGCCGGGCAGACGACCCGGCATGTAGTGCCGCGTGAGCTGCCGGCGCCGGTGCGTCATTTCACCGGGCGGGCGGCCGAGCTGGCTGAGCTGTCGGACCTGGCGGCCGGGGGCGGGCGTGCGCTGGTCATCTGTGCGGTCGACGGCACGGCGGGCGTGGGGAAGACCGCCCTGGCGATCCAGTGGGCGCACCAGGTCGCCGAGCGGTTCCCGGACGGGCAGTTGTATGTGAACCTGCGCGGCTATGAGCCGGGCGAGCCGCTCTTAGCGGCGGACGCGCTGGCCGGCCTGCTGCGGACGCTCGGCGTGCGGGGGGAGGAGATTCCCGGCGAGACGGAGGAGCGGGCCCGGCTGTACCGGAGCAGGCTGGCCGGCAGGCGGATGCTGGTGCTGCTGGACAACGCCCGCGACGCTGATCAGGTCCGGCCGCTGCTGCCCGGAACCCCCGGCTGCGCGGTGCTGGTGACCAGCCGGGACGCTCTCGCCGGGCTGGTCGCTCGCGACGGCGCCGCCCGTCTGGACCTGGACCTGCTGCCGCTGGACGACGCGGTCGCCCTGCTGACCGAGCTGATCGGCGAACCGGCCCGCGCCGACCCCGACGCCGCCGCCGAGCTGGCCCGGTGCTGCGCCCGGCTGCCCCTGGCGCTGCGGGTGGCCGCCGAGCTGGCCGCCGCCCGCCCCGCCGTCCCGCTCACCGGCCTGGTCGCCGACCTGGCCCGCCAGCAAAAGCTGCTGGACCTGCTCGACGCCGGCGACGACCCTCGCACCGCGGTCCGCGCGGTGTTCTCCTGGTCCTACCGGCAGCTCAGCGATGAACCGGCGCGGATGTTCCGGCTGCTGGGCCTCCACCCCGGCCCCGACATCACCGTCCCGGCCGCCGCCAGCCTGGCCGCACTAGCGGAGGCCGATGCCCGCCGGCTGCTGCAAGGGCTGTCCCGCGCGCACCTGATCGCCGAGCACGTTCCCGGCCGGTACGCGTTCCACGACCTGCTGCGCGCCTACGCCGCCGAGCAAGCCCAGCACACCGACAGCGACGCCGGCCGGCGTGAGGCCACTGGCCGGGTGCTCGACCACTACCTGCATACCGCCGCGCGCGCCGCCTTGCTGCTGGACCCAGCCAAGGAGCCGGTCGCCCTCGCGCCGCCCAGCGCCGGCGCCGCTGCCGGGCAGCCCGCCGATCACTCGCAGGCGCGGGCCTGGTTCGAGGTCGAGCACCAGGTCTTGCTCGCCGCCCTCACCCTCGCCGCCGGATCCGGGTTCGACAGCCACGCCTGGCAGCTCCCCTGGGCCCTGGCGGCCTTCTTGCAACCGCGAGGGCACTCTCAGGAATTGATCGCGACCCAGCGCATAGCTCTGGCCGCCGCGACCCGCATGGGTGACACCGCCGCGCAGGCCCTCTCCGGCCGCCTCCTAGCGAACGCCTGCACCGGCCTCGGCGACCATGATCAGGCTCGTGGCCACTACGCCAGCAGCCTCACGCTGTACCAGCGGCTCGGCAACCGCCATGGCCAGGCCAAGATCCACCAGAGTCTCTGCGTGCTAGCCGCCCGGCAGGGCCGCTACGCCGACGCGCTCGGGCACGCTGAGCAGGCGCTGCGCCTGTACCAGGCCATCGACGACAAGGCGAACCAGGCCGAAGCGCTCAACAACGTCGGCTGGTGTCATGGCCTCCTCGGCGACTACCAGCAGGCCCGTGCGTTCTGCCGGCAGGCACTCACCCTGGGCGCGGAAGCCGGCCACCGGGTGCTCGAGGGGCATGTCTGGGACAGCCTGGGGTACGCCGAGCACCATCTGGGCAACCTCGCCGAAGCCGCCGCCTGCTACCAGCGCGCGCTCAGCCTCTTCCGGGAATCCGGCGACCTTTTCAATGAAGCGGACATCCTTACCCACCTCGGCGACACCCGCCACGCCGCCGGCAAGCTGGCCCAGGCCCGGCAGGCCTGGCAGCAGGCGCTGGCCATCCTCGAGGACCTGCAGCACCCCGACGCCGGCGAGGTCCGCGCCAAGCTCGCCAGCACAAACGGCGACGCCTCCCCGAACCCGTCCGCATAACAGCGCCGCTCGCGCTCGCGAGCATCCCTGCTGTACGGGCCACGTCCCCGTCGCCGACCAACGCCCGGCCAAGAGCCCGAACTGACGGTATGGACGCAGCAACCCGCACGGACGGCACAACTCTCAACCGCTCCTATTGGGCAGGTCCCTTTGAACGAAATCGGAGCGCTTGACGGGATCTCACAAATAGAAATGCCGAAGACGAATGATCATGCCGGTTCACGTATAAGCATCCGTGTGCCAACTCGCTCATCTCGGCCAGATCCGGACGACACTGCGCACGGATCGACCTGATCGGGTGCCCCCGGCCGGAGATCAGCGAAGAGCCATCACGCGCACCGAACGGCGGGTCGGCGAGCGTTCTGCTCCGACCTCGGGCGTCACTCAGCGTCACGCTGAAGATCGGAGTAGCTCGGGTCCATCTCCAGACCGGCGTCCTGCGCGACCGGTTTGTCGGAGGCAACCGTCGGTCACGGCGAGCGGTCTTGCACGGTGCAGCGTCGGCCATGGACGGCTACGTCATGCTCGACTCAGCGCGCTGTATGCGGCATTATGTGGGTGACCTTCGGTCACCTGCGCCCTTCGGGCCACATAATGCCTGATCATGCGGGTGATCGAGGCGCAGTGTTCTTGGTCTTGGCGCCTCACGATCACCACACATATCAAGCAGATGAGGGCGGCCTAGCCGGTCAGAAGCGTCAGAACCGGAAGCGAGTCAGGCCGCCCGGCTCCGCCGCCAGGGTAACGAACGCCGAGCGTGGCTCAATGCGATACACGTTCCACGGCGGAGGTCCTTGCGACGGGGCGTTGAACGGGGCAGTGATGCCCGGCCCGCTGTCGTCGGGTTCGGCTGGCCAGCCGTTGTCCGCCCACGCCTTCGCAATTCGCGCCAGTGCGCCCGGCTCGGTCACTCGCGCGGCGTCACCCTCGATTACGACGTCCGCGTCGCGGATCGACACCGCGATCGAACACCGCGGATCGCGCGCGACATTGCGCCCCTTCCGCGTGCCTGCACCCGTCTGGAACCAGAACGTGCCGTCTAGCCACAGGGCGCCGACCGCAGTCATATGCGGGCTGCCGTCCTCATTGATGGTGGACAGCCAGGTCGTGCGGGAGTTCACCGCGTCCGGAGCTGGCGCCGACCCCGCATCGAGCTTCTCAACGACTGCGGGCCAATCCACTGGCGGCAGCCCATCCGCCTTGCCCAGATTGGTGATCTCCATAAGGCATCCTTTCTCACCCTCGATGTGACAGTCGCCCCCTGCCGCCTTAATACCCCACCTGCTCGCCGCTCTGCATCAGCCCAACTGTGGCAAATGAGTGCGTCCGCTGTCCGCAGATGGGCAACCGCGTTGACTCAATGCGCTGCCCGACCGGCTCACCGTGAGTGAGCTGGTCCCGGCCACTTGGGTACCCGTGACGAAGCTTGACGAAGCCCGCCGCTTCGACGATCATGGCTGTTTTGTGCCGCTAGGCACTTGGTGCTGGGATCGAGCGTCTGCCCGGGGGGGCCGCTATGGGAGCCGATCCGTTGTACTCAGCCTCCGTTCATGTCGGGGGCGGTTCAGTTGCTGCTCTGTGGCGTTACCCAGTGAAGTCGATGCTGGGAGAGGAGCTGAACGCCGCCGAGGTCACCGAGCGGGGCTTGCTTGGGGATCGCCAGTTCGCAGTGGTGGACCCGGCTACCGGGAAGGTAGCGGGTGCGAAGAATCCGAGGAAGTGGGGCAACTTCTTCGACGTCCGGGCCGCCTACGTCGAGCCTCTGCAGGCAGGCTCGAAGCTGCCCGCCGTCCGCCTGACGCTTCCCGATGGGACTGCCGTGACCAGCGATCAGCCGGACTTGCCGCAGATCCTGTCTAGAGTGCTTGGCCGCGAGGTTGCCTTCGCGCAGGCGCAGCCCAAGGGCGAGTCGCCGGGCGTAGCTGAGGAGTACTGGCCAGATATCGAAGGTCTCGACTTCAGAGATACCGTGACCGATTTCGACCTGCCGGCGGGGACGTTCTTCGACATCGCCCTCGTGCACCTGCTGACGACAGCGACCATCGACCGCCTCCGCGCTCTGTATCCCCAGGGACGCTTCGAGGCCCGGCGGTTCCGGCCAAACATCGTCATATCGACCGGCCCGGATCAGCAGGGTTTCGTCGAGAACGACTGGATTGGTCACACCGCCACGATCGGAGAGGTCCGCCTGCGGGTCACCGGCCCGTGCACTCGTTGCATTATGACCACGCTCCCGCAGGGGGACCTGCCGAAGGACGCCGGCATCCTGCGTACCGCCGCACAGCACAATCACGTGAACGTGGGGGTCTATGCCGACGTGATCGCCGGCGGCGCGATCCGTCGCGGTGATCCCCTCACTTTCGCGTGATCCGCAGCGATTCACAGCGGAGCTGAGAAGATCCTGGTAAGCCGCCGGGCTCAAGAACTGCCCACAGACCGGCGCACGGGATGAAATCGCCGCGGTTCCGGGCCGTGACCGACCCGGGCTGTCGGCGAGCGCCAAACTGGCCACTGAACAGCGACGACTTTCGAAAAGACGACCCGAGACTGGCGCTGTGCCCCGCGCGCTCATCGGCACGAGCGGTCGTCACGCCGCATCCGCTAGAGGTCGTTTGGGGGGTCCACCCGGCGGCGAAGCATCCCGTCGGACTCCCTCGGCTTCGCAAGCGCCTTGCCGGGCGGTCGGCCGTTTAAGTCGCGGTAGTCCCCCACCGAATGCCGTGATCTGCGCTCCAGATGGGCAAGTGCCATGAACCCGAACTCCGTCCATAGCGGCGGGTCGGCGCGCAGCTTCCGACGTCACGATCAGTGACTCACCCCGCGCCTCCACGCACTCGTGGGAGGTCGGCGAACTGCTCGACTACCTGGAGCGCCGAGGCTTGGACATCCAGAATCGCGCGCGCCTCGAGTTCTTCTACGGCACTTGCTCCACCACACCAGACCGGCCCGCGCTTTCAACCAGATCGTCGGAAGCGACCCCGCGCTCTTCGCCGAGGTCGTTTCCTACATCTACTTCGCCGAGAACGAGCCCCGCGACGGCGAGGTGTCCCCAGAGCGGCGCGCCATCGCCGAGATCGGATTCACCGTCATCAGGGCGTGGAACTCACCTCCCGGCGTGCGTCCCGACGGCACTGTCAATGCCGACCGCCTCCGCAGCCGGGTCACCGAGGCTCGCACCCTCCTCGCGGACTCAGGGCGGGCCGCCGTCGGCGACATCCTGATCGGCGAGGTCGTGGCCCACGTACCGCCCGACCTCGACGGCCTCTGGCCCGCGGAACCTGTCCGTGACCTGAAAGAGCATCTCCGCTCGCCCAAGTTCGAGACGGGCCTGTACACCGGCAGGTTCAACAGCAGAGGCATGACCTTCCGCTCGCTTGCAAACGGCAGCACCCAGGAACGCCAGCTTGCCGCCCAGTACCGCGAATGGGCCGACTGCGTCTCCGACCGGTGGTGGCGCACCGGAGCGCTCCTCCGGCGGATGGCGGACCACTACGACGAGTGGGCACGCCGGGAGGACCATGAGGCCGAACGCTTCGGGGACGACGGCACCTGAGCCGTACGTGCCCAAGGGGGAGGTCGACATGGCGTCGAACGGCAGCGAGGTCACCGTCGTCAACGTCGACGCCTGGGCAGTGCATCCTGAGCAGCTTGCTCGGCTCCTCAGTCGCGCCCCACCGGACGGGTCATCGCGGACCCCCCGGCGCCAGCGGCCCGACCTAATCGCACGAGGACGACGCGGACTCGGTAGCTCTAAAACGCGGCACCTTCCGTCGCCTGCTATTGATCGTAAACCGTAGGCGCCCAGATCCACCCGCAGACACCCGGCAGTTACACGCTTCCCAGAGTCGCCCGGGCCAATTGGAGCAAGCCCACCGCGAGATGTCGTTCTCTGTCAGTGCCACATTGCTGGCTGACCACAAGATGCACCTCGAGACCCACGATCACCGGCAAGGAGCCGTCGCGCGGCCTTGTCGTTTAGCGTCAGTCCGGTCGTCCAGCCGGCATGCGCCTCGTTCCCCAGCTGTTCAAAGGCCGCCACGATCACGGCTGTCCGGCGTGCCATCCAGAGCCGATCTGTGAGCCTGAATGCCGCTGATCCACGTCCAGAACGACGGTCAGATGACGGTCAGACGATCTTGAAGCTCATCCGGCTGGGCGCCAATTCTGGTCCTGAGCTGGTCTTTCTGGGTGGGCGCAACTGGGTTCGAACCAGTGACCCCTCGCTTGTAAGGCGAGTGCTCTACCGCTGAGCTATGCACCCCGCCATGCCTGGCTGCAGCCAGGATAGCTAGCCGATCCGAGCGGGTCGGCCTGCCCGGCCGAGGACTCGAGCCAGCGCGAGCTCTACCTCCTCGGCCAGGCTGGGCGTCCCGGCCAAAACTGGCTCAGTGCCCGTCCCGGGCATATCGCTGCTTTCCCGGCCGACCAGCAGGTCCAGTCCCTCAGCGTCGGCGGGCTCGCGGACGTACCCGCAGTCGCGGCACTCGACCTCACCCAGCCGTCGCACCAGGTGCGCGCTGTCGCAGGCCGGGCAGCGGTCGAGCTCGGACATCCAGTTGACGGAGGCCTGACAGGCCGGGCAGACCAGAACCTGACGGCCGGTACGGACGCCCCGCTTCCACGGAGACTCCCCCCGGTCCGGGTCGACCTGACGTGCACCACAGCTATAACATGGCATAGACGAGTGTTCCGATTCTGCCATTCCCCCAGAACGTGCCCCAGCTGCCTAGTCGAGCTCCGCGAGCGCCTTCTGGTACTCGGCGATATCACGTGCTTGCGGTACGGGGTTCACTACCTTCCACCGCACCGCGCCATTCTTATCGATGATGAAGGTGCCGCGTGTGGCAATCCCCATTTTTTCATCGAACACGCCGTAAGCCTTGGCCACCTGGCCATGTGGCCAGAAGTCCGACAGCAGCTCGAAGGTGAAGTGCTCAGCGTCTGACCAGGCACGATGCGTGAACGTGGAGTCCACAGACACGGTGAGCAGCTCGACGTCGTCCCGGGTCACTTCGGGGAAGCTGTCACGCATGGCGCACAGCTCGCCCGTGCAGACGCCGCTGAACGCCAGCGGGTAGAAGACGAGCACGACGTTCTTCTGGCCGCGGAAGCCCGACAGCTTCACTGTCTCGCCGTGCTGGTCCTTGAGCTCGAAATCGGGGGCTTGGTCGCCGACCTCGACAGCCATAGCTGCTCCTTCGTGAGTGGTCGAGTCTTCGTGGGTGGTGGAGCGGGCCGCAGACCGGGCCCGCAGGCGCGATGAACCAAGACAGACACAGTCTGCCACCAGCCCCGCACGCCCGCGCGGCAAGCCCCGCCAGGGTCGCAGCGCTGTTGCCACTACGCCCCCCTGCGGCTTGCCAGCGCGCCGTCAGCCCATGCCTGCCTGCGCGCCCGGCCCGTGTTACCGGCGCGCCTTCGGCACCGGAGGTTACCGGCGCGCCTTCGGTGCCACGAGCCGGCTACCCGACCAGTCACGCCCGGCGCTCAGCGTCGACGTCTGCGCCAGCCCAGCCGTGGGTGCTGCCTCGCCGATCTCGCTGGGTTCCACGTGGCCGTCACGCCCCGACTTGGGGGTGAGAAGCCAGATGTAGCCACCGTCGGCGAGCGGCGACAACGCGTCCATCAGCGCGTCTACAAGGTCGCCGTCCCCGTCTCGCCACCACAGCAGGACCGCATCGACGACGTCGTCGTAGTCCTCGTCGACAAGCTCCACATCCTGCACCGCGGCGATCGACTCGCGAAGCTGCTCATCGCAGTCGTCGTCGTATCCGAGCTCCTGGACCACCTGGCCCGGCTTAATGCCAAGTCGCTCGGCCAGGTCGCGCTGGTCTTGCGCCTGGCCCGCGGTCGCGCTCACAGACGTCCTCCTGAATCCTTTCCCGCTGCCCGCCGCTGCCTGGCAAGCGCCACGGCATGGCCGCGAGCGGCGGCTGAAATGTGGCCAGGCGCCCGATGCGCCGTGACCTCTTGATCGGACAGTCCACACTGGCCGCGCCCGGCGCGCAAGTCACAATTCGTGCACAGAGCCAAATCGTCAGCCATGACTTGACTTCCCCCAGGCGCCGGACACTATCCGAGGAAGGACAGTCGCACCTGCCTGTCCGGATTATCAACATTAAGGTCGACTAGCGCTACTGACTGCCAGGTCCCGAGCGCGAGCCGGCCAGCCACCACCGGCAGCAGCGTGAACGGCGCCACGAACGCTGGCAGCACGTGCGACCGCCCGTGCCCGCGTGCTCCGTGCGCGTGCTGCCACCGGTCGTCGGCCGGCAGCAGCCCGGCCAGCACCGTGAGCAGGTCGCGGTCGCTGCCCGAGCCGAGCTCCAGCAGCGCGACGCCCGCCGTCGCATGCGGGACGAACACGTGCAGAAGCCCGTCGCCGCCCGAAGACGCCTCGCTGGCGAAGTCCACACACTGCGCTGTGATGTCGTGCACGGTGTCGCGCCGACCCGTGTGCACCGGGAATACCTTTGTCTTCATTCAGAACGCTTGCCGGTGCCACCGCCCTGTGCGGCTGGGACCGGGTGCACTTTTCAGCCTAGCCCCTTGCCCTGGCCGTTCTCTTCGCTGGCTTCCTGGGATGCTCGATCACCGCATCGGGACCTGGGAAGATCAGGCAGGTGTGACCGTCGTCAAACCGGACCATGTACGGCGGCTCGCCGCCCGCGTCACGTACCTCGACTATCTCCCCCATACGGTCGGGCTGGCCCACTACGTTGCCGTGTACGTGCAGCCGGTCGCCGACCACAGCATGCATGCGCCCACCTCCTCTGTCGTGCCGGATGTGCCCGCGCAGCGGGCACGCTGCCGCGCTGCCGCGTGGCTCACAGTCCTTGTACCCAGCGGGCCCTGGCCAAACAGCCGCACCCGTGCGCAAGCACGGTCCGGTATGAGGTAGCAAGGTGATAGGGCACAACAAGCGGCCCACGAACCCTGATGATCCCGCTCGGCTGCGACGCTCGAGGCCCGGCCGGTTACCGGCCGGTAGAGATGCGCCACGGGCGGACCCGTACCAGGATGAGTAGTAGGAACACCTAATAGCGGAGGCGGCCGGCCAGCCCGGCGAGGCCACCGCGGGAAGACGAGGAACACCCCGTGGCATCTGGAAGCCAGCGCTTCTCCATCATCAGCGACGGCCTGCCCAGCCAACTGCCGGACATCGACTCGGACGAGACCAGGGAGTGGCTCGACTCCTTCGATGCGGTCGTGCGGACCCGCGGGCGGACCCGCGCCAGGTACCTGATGCTCCGGCTGCTGGAACGGGCACGGGAGCAGCAGGTCGGCGTGCCTGGGCTGCGCAGCACCGACTACATCAACACGATCCCGCCCGAGCACGAGCCGTGGTTCCCCGGTGACGAGTACGTCGAGCGGCGGATCCGCGCCTACATCCGGTGGAACGCCGCGGTGATGGTCTCCCGCGCCAACCGGCCAGGCATGGGCGTCGGCGGCCACATCGCCACGTATGCCTCGGCGGCGAGCCTGTATGAGGTCGGGTTCAACCACTTCTTCCGCGGCAAGGACCACGGCGAGTCGGGCGACCAGGTGTTCTTCCAGGGCCACGCGGCCCCTGGCATCTATGCCCGCGCCTTCCTCGAGGGAAGGCTGACCGAGCAGCAGCTCAACGGGTTCCGCCAGGAGCTGTCCCACCCCGGCGGCGGACTGCCGTCCTACCCCCACCCGCGGCTGATGCCGGACTTCTGGGAGTTCCCCACCGTGTCCATGGGCCTGGGCGCTATCGACGCCATCTACCAGGCCCGGTTCAACCGGTACCTGCTGGCGCGGGAGCTCAAGGACACCAGCCGGTCGCACGTCTGGGCGTTCCTGGGCGACGGGGAGATGGACGAGCCCGAAGCGCGCGGCGCTATCCAGGTGGCTGCGCGCGAGGAGCTGGACAACCTGACGTTCGTGATCAACGCGAACCTGCAGCGTCTCGACGGCCCCGTCCGCGGCAACGGGAAGATCATCCAGGAGCTCGAAGCGTCGTTCCGCGGCGCGGGCTGGAACGTGATCAAGGTGATCTGGGGCCGCGACTGGGACCCGCTGCTGGCCAAGGACACCGACGGCGTCCTGGTCAACAAGATGAACACCACGCCGGACGGCCAGTTCCAGACCTACGCGGTCGAGTCGGGCGCCTACACCCGGGAGAACTTCTTCGGTGGCGACCCGCGGCTGCGCGCGATGGTTGAGCACCTGTCTGACGACGAGATCCGCAACCTGTCCCGCGGCGGCCACGACTACCGCAAGGTGTACGCGGCGTTCAAGGCGGCCACCGAGCACGTCGGCCAGCCCACGGTCATCCTGGCGCACACGATCAAGGGATGGACCCTCGGCCCGGACTTCGAGGCCCGCAACGCCACGCACCAGATGAAGAAGCTCACGATTGCCGAGCTGAAGGAGTTCCGGGACCGGCTGTACCTGGACATCCCGGACTCGGCCCTGGAGGCCGAGCTCCCGCCGTACTACCACCCGGGCGAGGACTCCGACGAGATCCAGTACATGAAGGAGCGCCGGGCGGCGCTCGGCGGGTACCTGCCCCGGCGGGTAGTACGGGCCCGGCCGCTGGAGCTGCCGGCCGACACTGTCTACGGCGAGCTGACAAAGGGCTCGGGCCGGCAGCCGGTCGCCACCACGATGGCGTTCGTGCGCCTGCTCAAGGACCTGATGAAGGACCCGGGCGTCGGCGCCCGGTTCGTACCGGTGATCCCGGACGAGGCGCGGACGTTCGGCATGGACTCGCTGTTCCCGACGGCGAAGATCTACGACCCGCACGGCCAGACCTACGAGGCCGTGGACCGCAGCCTGCTGCTGTCCTACAAGGAGGCGGCCACGGGCCAGATCCTGCACGAGGGCATCAGCGAGGCCGGGGCGATGGGCACCACGATCGCGGCCGGCACCGCCTACGCCACGCACGGCACCCATATGATCCCGGTCTACATCTTCTACTCGATGTTTGGCTTCCAGCGGACCGGCGACCAGATGTGGGCGTTCGGGGACCAGATGGGCCGCGGTTTCCTGCTCGGGGCGACCGCAGGCCGGACCACGCTCACCGGCGAGGGCCTGCAGCACAACGACGGGCACTCGGTGCTGCTCGCCTCGGTCAACCCGGCCTGCGTGGCCTATGACGCTGCGTGGGCTTACGAGCTGTCCTACATCGTCAAGGACGCGCTGCGCCGGATGTACGGGTACTCCCCCGAGCACCCGGAAGGCGAGGACATCTTCTACTACCTGACCGTCTACAACGAGCCCTACCAGCAGCCCGCGGCGCCCGACGACTACCCGGGTGGCACCGCAGCCCTCGAGCAGGGCATCCTGAGCGGCCTGTACCACTACGCCGACGCGCCTCAGCCAAAGGCCGACCAGGCGGCGGCTCCGGACAGCCGGCCACGCGCCCAGATCCTTGCCTCGGGCGTGGGGCTGCGCTGGGCCCTCGCAGCCCAGCGGCTGCTCGCCGAGGACTGGGGCGTCGCCGCTGAGGCGTGGTCAGCCACCTCGTGGACGGAGCTGCGCCGCGAGGCGATGGGCTGCGACGAGTGGAACATGCTCAATCCCGACACCGAGCCGAAGGTCCCTTATGTAACCAGGATCCTGAACGGTCACCAGGGACCGGTCGTCGCGGTCAGTGACTGGATCAGGGCGGTACCGGATCAGATCGCCCGCTGGGTGCCATCGTCGTTCAGCTCGCTGGGCACCGACGGCTGGGGCTTCTCCGACACCAGGCCCGCCGCGCGCCGATTCTTCCACGTCGACGCCGAGTCCATCACCGTGGCTGTGCTCAGCCAGCTCGCCCGCACCGGCGAGGTCAAGCCCGAGGTCGTCGGCCAGGCGATCGCCAAGTACCGCCTCGACGAGGACGTCGCCACCGCCCTGTCCGGCAGCTAGCACCGGGCTCGCTCCGGACCGCAGAGCGGCTGGCGGTCGGCCAGGCTACCCTGGGCGGATGCCCCAGGCTGCCAAGGCCCAGGCTGCGAAGCCTCCGACCGCGCTCGTCCGCCGGGCCCGCCAGGTCAACCGTGAGCTGGCCCGGCTGTACCCGGACGCGCGGATCGAGCTGGACTTCAGCTCGCCGCTGCAACTGCTGGTGGCGGCGATCCTGTCGGCGCAGAGCACGGAGCGGACCACCAACGCGGTGACCCGGACGCTGTTCGTCCGCTACCCCACCGCGGCCGACTACGCCGCCGCGGACCGCGCCGAGCTGGAGAAGCAGATTCAGTCGACCGGCTACTTCCGGTCCAAGGCCAGCACGCTCATCCAGCTCGGGCAGGCGCTCTGCGACAGGTTCGGCGGGGAGGTACCTGACACGCTTGACCAGCTGGTGACGCTGCCCGGAATCGGCCGGAAGACCGCGAACATGGTGCTTGGCGGTGCGTTCGGCAAGCCGGGCATCGTGGTCGACACGCATTTCGCCCGGCTGGCCAAGCGGCTGGGCTGGACGACGCAGACGGTCGCGGACAAGATCGAGCAGGATGTGGCCGCGCTGCTGCCGCGCCCGGAGTGGACACAAGCCTCCAACCGGGTGATCTGGCACGGCCGCCGCGTCTGCCACGCCCGCCGCCCGGCCTGCGGCGCCTGCGGCATCGCCCGGCTGTGCCCGTCGTTCGGCGAGGGCCCCACCGACGAGGAGACAGCCCGCAAGCTCGTCAAGTCCGGTCCTTTCGGCTAACCAGCGCACTCGGCTGCCCCCACCGTCCGTTCCAACGGCGTGGTTGGACCATCACTGCTGCTCCTGGCGCCGCCTCAGCGACAGCAATGGTCCAACCACGCTCCTATTGCGACAGCGATGGTCCCATTCATGTCGTCCGGAGCTGGGCAGGGTCGGGCTCGCGCGTTGCCAATCAGGTCCTGGAACCCGCGGTTGAGTAGCGCGGGTATCGCCGGGCAGGATCCCGCCGGGTCACCGGGCCGAGCGGGCGAAATCCAGGGCCTCGCGGGCCAGAGGCTGCCAGGCCAGGCCGCACTCCGGGTCGAGGCTGAGCCACTCCCTCATGGGCGTGCCCTTGTTGGCGTCGAAGTTGAGGCCCTCGCCCGCCGCGATCAGCGCGCTGACCCGTTCCTCTGGAAGCTTGACCACCAGCCGGCCGCGCACCAGCATCGCGAAGATCTTGCTCTCAAACCGGAGCGCGCCCCGGCCGAAGCCGCTGCCGCCGCGCGGTGGGGTCACGCCCGGGATGCCGACCAGCGCGTCGACGAGATCCGCGTACCGCGCCTGCGGGTCGTCGGCCATGGGGCCAGCGTAATCACAGTCATCGGCCAGCCGGGGACTAAGCCACAGCGCCTGGGCGGATTCCGTACCCGCCCAGCGACGGCTCCAGCAGGTCGAAAGCGCGGGCAGCCTCGGCTTCGAGTGCTGAGCAGATCTCCTCGCGAGGTTCGCCAGCCGTGGTGCGCTCCTCAGCCTCGGCGTAGAGCACCCGGTGTACCGACGCGAGGACCGCGGCCACGGTCCGCAGATCCGGGCCGTCACGTCCGGCCTCTGCGGCGATCGCATCGCCGAGCGCCCGCTCGCGCAGGTACAGCATCTCCAGGCCCCGGCTGGCGAGCACAGGGCTGTTTCTGATCATGCGGGCGAACGCGGGACTCGACAGCCCCAGGGTCGGGTCCCGCCGTTCCAGCTTCTCGGCGTAATCCCGGCGGATCGCGCTCAGCAGGCTCTCCCCCGGAGCGCGGGACGTGACCGCGTCCGCCAGGTCGCGGATGACCGACTCGGCCCGGTCGAAAACAAGGTCCTCCTTTCGCGGGAAGTAGTGGCCGGCATCGTGGTCAGCTTCCTGACCGGCGATCCCCGTGCCATGATCGCCAAGGACTCGGTCGTCAGCAGCGTGATCGCGTTCGCGATTCTCGGCTTGGTAGCCGCCCGCCGTCCGCTCATGTCCACTGCCCTCAAGCCGTTCCTGACCAGGGGCGCCCCAGACCGTACGGCAGCGTGGGACCGGCTGTCAGCGGGCTCGGCCCGGTTCCGGCGGATCGAGTCCCTCTACAGCCTCACCTGGGGGCTAGCGCTGCTCGCCGACTGCGTCGCCCGGCTGGCCGGTGCGTACCTGCTGCCGCTCGCGACGATGGTGTGGCTGAGCACGGTGCTGATCCTCGCCGCGATCTCGGTCGGGGTTGTGGCCGGCTGCGCATGCTGGAGGCCGATCGAGACGCTGGTCTCGGCCGAGGCCGAGGCCGAGGCCGAGGTCGCCGCCGTGCGGACTTGAGTCAGGCCGCTACCGGGAGCGCCGCATCGCCAAGCCGGTCGCGGCCAGCAGCACGATTGCCACGATCTCGATGATCAGCACCGTGTTCGCCAGACCGCTTGAGTACCCGAGCTTGAAACCGAAGATTCCGACCGTCCGGGCCAGGATGAAGCCCACGATGGTGCCCGCCATCAGCAGCATGCTGGCCACCACCGCCAGGAGGTGGCGGGTGACCAGCAGCGTGATCGCGAGCAGCACGGCTGCGATCACCTGCACGAGGAAGAGCCAGTTGAGCGTGTGCACGTACCGGTAGCCGCCGCGCATGTCCCACAGGTGGAAGTGGATGACGCCGGAGGCGATCAGGAGGCCGGCATCGCAGATGTAGAGGACCCAGAGCCAGGCCGGGCCGTGCCGCCGCTGGCTGGTGGACTGCCGTTCGCTGGTGGTCGTCATGGCTCGCTTACCTCACTTGTCGTGTAGTGCCCCGTTGTAAAAGGTTCCACCCATTGGGTCAGGAAGGTGCGGACAAAGCTGGGTTGGTCGCCAGATTGCTCGACAGGTACCGGGCGGCCGGACAGTCCGGTCGGGATGACCTGCCGCTCGGCGGCGGGGAACACCGCGCGGTGTGAGAGCACATCCCAGATCGTGAAGACGGTGCCCAGGTTGATATCCAGCCGGCCGGTCGCCCGGTGGTGGTTCCGGTGGTAGGCGGGGCTGATCAGGATGACGCCCGCCTTGCCGTAGGTCCAGCGCACGTTCGCGTGCGGCAGCGCGCCCAGGCACGCGTAGGTGGTCAGCACCGCAGCCGGCGTCGCCGCGTTGTGCGCGATCGCCAGGATCGGGACAGCGGAGAGCAGGAAGCTGACCTGGACCAGCGGGTGCGCGCGGAAGGTCGTGAGAATGCTGAGCTCCTCCTGGGAGTGATGCACCGCGTGCAGCCGCCACAGCGACGTGATCCGGTGATTGCCCAGGTGCACGAGCCAGTCGACGGCGTCGATCGCCAGCACTTCCAGCCCGATGAAGCACCAGCCGGGGACCGCGCCGACGCGTGGCAGCGCCAGCCAGGGCGCGAGCCGCGCCAGCTCACCGGAGAAGCCCACGCCGATCAGCACGATGAGCGGCACCACGACCAGGGCGTGAGCGAGCATGTAGCCCATGTCGAGGAGATGACCCCGGGCCAGCAGCGGGCGCCGCTGCGCCGGGCGGACCTGCTCGATCAGGAACACCACCAGCACGAAGCTGGTGACAGCCGGCCCGGCCAGCTGGAACTGGCCTCCGGTGATTGACCGCACCGGGCCGTACTGGGCGAGCTGCTGCCAGCCGAGCCAGGACAGCCATCCGGCCAGCCCGGCGATCACGACGGTGGGCAGGTAGAGGCGCCCGACGCGAGGGCCAGCGGCTGCGGCCTGCTCGCCAGACGGCACCGCCGCATCGCGGACCTCAGCGCTGTCCCCGATCTCGGCCCTGTCCCGGACGGCCAGACCCGGCGCAGCAGCGCGCGCAGTCTGGCCTCGCACAGCTTCCATGCTCGCCGGGCCTCCACCTTTTCTGCACGACGTCCCGATCTGCGCAGGTCCCTTGTGAGATACGGTTGATGACCCAAAGCGGTTCAATTGTCGTGCATTGCCTGTCCTGGACGGGCTGAGCTGGCAGGCTGAGCCCGCCAAGCCCGGCCCTGAGTCCGAGCGCTCACCTCGGGAACTCCCCTTAGGGGGATTCAGTAGATAACCCCTTTAACGCAATCACCCGGCCAGACGTGCGCTACAGGTGAAAATAGGGGTTAGCCGAAACTTTACGCCCGGAAGCGGGCCGGAACCGGCGGGAGACGGAGCCTCATGCGCGAGACGTCCAGCGGAGACGGCCGGAGGCGGATGACGAACCGTGGCCGGGGACCGATGCCTGGCGAGTACGACTGGGAGCAGATGCCCGGCGAGTACAACTGGGGACCGGCGCCCGGAGGCGATGACTGGGGCAGCACCGCTGGCGCAGACGACTGGAGCCAGGAACCCCCGGCCCTTGCGGACGACTGGCGGCAGGCTCCCCGCGGCTGGACGCAGGGCCCGGCCAGAGGCAACCGCGGGCCGGTGCCCGGCCCGCGCGGCGGAGGACCCGGGCCAGCGCGCGGGAGCGGAGGCACCAGGGCGGGCGGATATGAGAGAGGGCCGCAGCACGGTGTCGGTGGCGCCAGACCCATGACTGGACGCGGTGGCGGCCCGCAAGGCGGCGGATACGGTCCGGGATCACCGCGCGGCGGTTACCCGCGCGGGCCGCGAGGGGCCGGATACGACACAGGCCCGATGCCCGTTGAGTACGACACGGGCCCAATGCCGGCCGGATACGACTCCGGGCCGATGCCCGCTGCCTTCGACTCGGGGCCCATGCCCGCCGCATCCGACTCGGGGCAAGTCACGGCAGGGTTCAGTCGGCCACCCAGGACGTCAGGCTATGAGCGTGGGCCCGGAGCCGCTGGCGGCGGACGCGGGCGGACGGCGGCCCCGGCCGGCCGGGGGCTGCGGACTGCCGGTGGGCCGCCGGCGGCCGGGCGCGCTCGCGGGCCCGCCCGGTCCGGCAAGGGCGGCAAAGGGAACGCGAAGACGGGTGCCCTCATCATCACGGTGGTTTCTCTGGCGGCCGCGTTCTTCGTGATCTTCGTTCTTGGCTATGACATGACGGCTCAGGGCCGCTCCAAGTCGGAGCAAGCCGCGTTCCTCGCGCCGGTCACGAACCTGGGGTCGCTCGCCAGTCAGTATCAGTCGATAGCGCAGACGGCCAACAATCAGCTGATACCGAACATGAACAGCTACAACGCCAACGAGCGCAGCAATCTCACCGCGGCGAGGTCGGCGCTGCTCGGGCAGGTAGCAACCGGGCGCACGTTCGACGACAACCTGTCGAACTGGGTCACGGACTGGCAGCAGAACTACGCGGCGGCGCAAAAGGTAAAGGCGGAAGCTTCGTTCCCCGTCAGCGTTCCGTACCCGTCCTCGGTGGCCGCGACAGCACAGGCGCTGATCCGGGCCGACCAGGCGCGCGAGGGCATCCTCGTCGAGCAGTCGCAAGCCACCACGCTGCGGCAGATGCAGTCGCTCAACGCCCAGCAGCAGGCGGCGGGCGCTGCCATCCAGGCCCAGGACACGCTGCTGCGAAAGGCGCTGCACCTGCCGCCCGCGTAACCGGCATGCAGGCCGGTCGTAGAGTCGGGCCATGGAATACCCCAGCCTGGCGGAGCGCCGCTGATGCGCCCCGGCCTGATCACGCACGCCGACAAAGTGCTGTTCGCCGAGCGGGGTGAGACAAAGGGCGTCCTCGCCGAGTACTACCAGCGGGCTGCAGAGCCTCTGATGCGGGCCATGGGCGGGCGCCCGGTGCTGCTGCAGCGGTTCCCTGAGGGCGCGGGCGGCCCGTCGTTCTTCCAGAAACGGATTCCTGCGAGCGCCCCGGACTGGCTGCAGACCACGACGGTGTCCACGCCCAACGGCACCACGTCCCGGGCCCTTGTCGCTGCCGACCTCGACCACGTGCTCTGGGCGGTCAACCTCGGCTGCCTCGGCTTTCACGTCTGGCCCAACCTGGCCAGCGACCCGGACCACGCCGACGAGCTGCGGATCGACCTGGACCCCACCCCCCCTGGGGTCGACTTCACCCACATTCGCCAGGCCGCGCGGGAGCTGCAGGCGCTGCTGACCGAGGTCGGCATAGCCGGCTATCCCAAGACAACCGGCAACCGCGGCCTGCACGTGTATGTCCGGCTGCAGCCACGCTGGGACCCCTATCAGGTGCGCGCCGCTGCTGTGGCGGTCGCGCGGGAGCTGGAGAGGCGCAGGCCCGACCTGATCACAGCCGCGTGGTGGAAGGAGGAGCGGGGGCAGCGGGTGTTCGTCGACTACAACCAGAACGCGCCGCACAAGACCGTGTTCGGGGCGTGGTCGGTCCGGGCGCGCCCGGGTGCGCAGGTGTCGGCCCCGATCGCCTGGGCTGAACTCGACGAGATCCACCCAGACCAGTTCACGATCGCCTCGATGGCGAGCCGGCTGGAGTCGGCAGGCGACCCCTGGGCCGGGATGAGCAAGCATCCGCAGTCGCTGGAGCCGCTGCTGGTGATGAACGCCAGGGATCGGGCCAGCGGGCTGCTGGACGCGCCCTGGCCGCCGGTCTATCCCAAGCAGCCCGACGAGCCGCCCCGGGTTGCCCCGAGCCGGGCCAGAAAAGGCTGACCATTCGGGTCGGCGAGGACGGCTGCTGACGCTACAGTGCCCTCCGGCCGCGGCATTACCGCCGCAACCGGGCGTACCGGAGCCAGCTGGGACACTGGCCGCGCACTGATCTCCGAGTTAGACTCCCTGATCCTGCTCGCGTGAGCGAACGGAGACCTGAGTGGCGGCGAGCACCAGCGTGTCGGCGTGGTCGCCACTGCGTCACCGCCTGTTCGCGGCCATGTAGGGCGCGCAGTTTGTCAGCAACGTCGGAAGCTGGATGCGGACTGAGCGATCCGGCTCACCCAGTCACCGTCACGCACTGGCTGGCGGTCAGCCCGGCGAGGCCAGCCTCCTGATCTGCGGCTGGCATCACGATGCTGCCTACCGCCCGGTCCAGGAGCTGATCTCCATACCGTCGTCGACGGGGAACTCTACGGTCACAAACCCGTTGCCAGGATCCCGAACGTAAGCCAGGTACTCGGCCACGGAGGCGAAGCTGCTGTCGTCAGCAACGACAATCGCGCCGGGCACCAGCCTTGGCTCGAGCAGGTGCAGCACCGGCAGGTACAAGTCCTTCCAGCCGTCCAGCAGCGCGAGCCCGACCGGGCCCGGCCCGTCGGCAAGGGTCTGCAGCGCATCGCCCTCCGCCACGGTGACCACGCCCGCGACGCCGGCCTCTTCCAGGTTCGACCGGGCAGCCTCGGCCTTACGGCTGCTCAGCTCGGTCGTCACGACACGCCCCAGGCCGTTATCAGTCACAGCGGCAGCCAGGAAGATGGTCGAGATGCCGAACGAGGTGCCGAACTCGACGACGGTCTCCGGCCGGGCCGCGCGGACGAGCGCGTACAGCAGCCTGCCACCTTCGGGGGATACCGGCATGTAGATGTCCTGGGCAGCGGCGGACCGCTCCGCCGGCGGCCTGGTCCGGTCGGAGGACATGGCCCGGTCGGATGGCAGTGCCGACGCTACCTCCTCGTCCCGGGCGGCTGCGGCGAACAGCCGGCTGAGCACCGCCTCAGTCTTTGGTTCCGTGAGGGTGTTAGGCATGTGATCACAGTAGAGGACCGGCCTGGCCGGGCGGCCGGGCGTGGTGGCGTCACGCTGAGCCGGCATGGGGCTAGCCTGGTGCGCGATTCCCGCACGCTGCCGGGCCGCAATCGGATCTGACGCTGGAGCTGCCACCGCTATGCGTTCTGTCTCACCGCCAGGCGCGGCGATCCTGGCACTGCTCAGCGGCTACCAGCCGCAGGGCGAAACCGAGAGCGCCGACGTCGATCGGGTACGCGACCTCGCCAGGACCGTCAGCGACCCGTGGCTGCGGTCACTCCCCCTGCATGTCACCGCGTCTGCGCTGGTCGTGCATCCCGGCAGCGGGCGGTTCCTGCTGCGCTGGCACCAGCGGCAGCAAGCCTGGCTGCAGGTGGGCGGGCACGGCGACCCCGGCGAGAGCGACCCGCTCGGCATAGCCCTGCGCGAGGCGGTCGAGGAGACCGGGCTGCCCGACCTGGAGCCGTGGCCGGACGCCAGGCTGCGGCAGGTGGCGATCGTCCCGGTCCCGGCCAGCAGCCGCGAGCCCGCGCACCATCATGCTGACCTTCGGTTCGTGCTGGCCACGCAGGTACCAGAGGCGGCACGGGCTGAGAGTCCCGACGCACCGCTGCGCTGGCTGTCACCCAGCGACGCGCTCCAGCTCACGACGGAGGCCAATTTCCGGGAGACCATCGCCCGGACGGAGCGCCTCCTGGCAAGCTGACCTGGCCGGGAACCAGAGCTGCACACCGAAGGTCTCGCTACCCGGCAGTTCACGGCAACGTTATGAATCATTGTCTCGGTCTTCATACTCACAGGTCATGACCGCGTGCGTAGGGTCGTCCTGCCTGCTACCTTTTGTCCTGTCTTTCTTTCCTTGCTGAAGAGCCGTTGCTGACTGACGAACGGGGAGCGCAAATGGGCGATTCGCAAGAGCTGATCATGGACTACGGCAAGACCAACGCCGCCGGGCAGGCGGCCATCGACGTCTGCACCAATCTCGGCGTCACTTCGGACCGGACCGCACCTGGCTGCGTCGCAGCAGCCCGGGCATTCCCGGCATGGGCGACCTCGCAGGCGGTCCTCGACCTGCACGCAGCGCACACCGACGCCCTCGACGGCCACATTAAGGTGATCCGCAGTACCGGCAACGGCATCCAGGGCAGTGTGGCGATCACCGCTGCCGCCGACAACACCTCGGCCCGGGACGCCGACGGTATTGTCATCCCTGGAGGGCTCTGAGCTATGGCTGCGATCACCGTCAGCGACATCATGAATGCCAATCAGCTATGGGCAGCCTCGGCAACCTCCTGGGCCGATTTCCTGCTCGGGATACAGGACAACGCGTCCTACCTTGACACCAACGTCTCCCACCCGCTGTCAGCCGCATGGAAGGGCACGGCCGCCGAGCTCGCCACCGGCCAGTTCAATACAGCGAAAGGCGGGCTCATCAAGACAGCAGGCCAGCTCAGCACCATCCAGGGACTGATCGAGGACTTCAATAAGCAGCTGAGCGGCTGGCAGCAGCAGCTGATGCCTCTGATCAACTCAGCCCGGTCGCAGGGCTTTGGCGTTGGCGAGGATGGCACGGTCACCATTCCCCCGCTGTCTGGGGGCGCCGAGATCATTGCCCACCACGATCCTTCATCGGCCGGCACGACGGCGACGCAGCAGGCAGCGGCGACCAAGCTGCAGGACGAGATCCAGGCGATCCTGAGAACGGCAGGCAGGTACGACGACGACACCGCGGCCGTTCTGCGGAATCAGATGCCGTCGCAGGGCGTCGCCCTGCAGAACCCGACGCAGTGGGACAGCAAGTACAGCTCACTGTCGCAGATTGCCCTTGCGTACTATGGCAATGCCAACATGTGGCCGGTCATCTGGGAAGCGAACAGGAACACCATCAAGGACCCGAACATCATCACCACGGGAATGAAAGTCGTGATCCCGGCCGTCAGCGGGCGTCCGGCGACGACCGCGAGCCTGACCCCCGCTGAAGCCTCGCTGCTGGCCCAGGCCAGCGGTTCCGGCTCCCCGGGCGCTTCCGGCACCCCGGCCCTCCACCTGACTCCCGAGGACGAGCGTGAGTTCGCCATCGCCAATGGCGTGAGCCCGACGCAGGTCGGCGGCATGACCGGCACCCACTCGACCGGCACCGACTCGACTGGTACCGACCCCATCTCACCCAATTCCCAGGGACTGTACCTGCCTCCGAATGCTACACAAGCAGAGAGCAATGCTTCCTGATCGCAACCGAAGAAAGTAAAAAATGAGCGGTAAGGGCCACGGCGTCGACAAAACTGGGCTCGATATTGTGCGGCAGGGTCTGGAAAACACCCGCGCGAGCCTGGTTGCAAGCGTGGCGCAAGCTGAGCCCTTCATTACCGCAGGGTCTGAGGCCTACCCGGCATGGCGGACATCAGCGGTGATCAGCGACCTGCTCACCGAGCACAAGACGGCGGTACACGGCCATGCGGGCGACCTCGGCGACCACGCCGTCAACGTCCGGCTCGCCGGAGCCACGTACAGCAGTCACGAAGACGCAGTCAGAGGAAATATCGCGGCCATACTGAACAAAGGGCCGGCCTGACCCATGGGCGGTATCACCTACACTGACCTCCTGAACTACAACGGTGAGATGGAGACCTCAGCGGATGGCTGGGCCAACCTGCTCGCCGGGGTGGAGGAAAGCGCCTCATACTTCCAGTCAAACGCGATGGCGCCTACCGGCCAGATCTGGACAGGCACAGCCGCCGAGCTGGCCGCAGGACGCTTCGAGAAGACCCAGAACGGGCTGGTCGCTAATGCGACTAACTACAGCAGTATCAGAGCGGAGCTGCTGTCGTTCAACAGTACCATTCTCAGCCTCCAGAAGCAGCTCAAGTCGCAGGTTGATCTTATAAGCAACGGCGGGAATGCCGATGGGATAAATATCCCCCACGGCTACCTGATGATCACTGGGGATGGGCAAGTGGCCCAAGCCCCAAATACGGGCATGAAGGACCTCCCGACTGTAGATTCGATGATCCCGCAGCTCCAGACGACCATTGATTCTCTGGTGAGCCAGGCGAACACGACAGATGGCAGCACGGCGAATGCCTTGCAGCAGTTCTTTCCGAAGGCTGAGTTCTCCCAGCAGAGCCCCACGACGGCTCCCTGGACGACTGTCAGCTCGTACGGTTCGCTGTGGCAGATCGCCCAGACGGAGTATGGCGACGGCAATATGTGGACCAAAATCTGGCAGGCCAACGCCGCGACATTTGCGGCACATGGCGTCACTGACCCGAACGTCATCCCCGTCGGCCTGACACTCAAAGTCCCGCCGCTCGCCGGCGGTGCCTCGCCGGTAGGAACCACGGCTGCGGAGTTCGCCGGGCCTCAGCAAGATGTGAGCAGTGCGAGCTGAGCTGAAAACGAATCAGATAGAGGCACCCGGGATGGTAAAGAATGAGTGGTGACGGTTACAGCGTCTACATGCCAGGCCTCGATTTTGTGCGGCAGGGTCTGATAGGCACGCACGCGAGCCTGGTGGCAACCGTCGAGCAAGCCTCGCCCGCCATTACTGTCGTGTCCGACGCCCACCCAACCTGGCAGACGTCGGGGGTGAACAGCAGCCTGCTCACCCACCACGCCACGGCCGTGCACGGCCACGCGAGCGATATCGCCGGCTACGTCGACGATGTCGGGACCGCCAGAACTACGTACAGCAACAGCGAGACCGCGGTCCGGGGGAATATCGTGAGCCTGCTGAACCCAGGGACCGAGTGACTCATGGCCGGGATCACCTTCGCTGACCTCGTCAACTACAACGGCGAGGCGGAAGCCTCGGCAGATGGCTGGGCCAACCTGCTCGCCGGGGTGGAAGAGAGCGCTTCGTACTTTCAGTCAAACGCGATTGCGCCTACCGGCCAGGTCTGGACAGGAACGGCCGCGCAGCTGGCCGCGTCAAGCTTCCAGAAGACGAAAAGCGGACTCATCGAGAATGCGGCGAGTTACTCTAAGATTCGTGGTGCGCTGATGCGGCTTGATTCACAGCTCGTCGAGCTCAAGGGTCAGCTGATCAAGCTTGCAGACTCGATTACAGGCGGCGAGACTTTCAATGGCGTAAAGATCCCAGACGGCTACTTTGAGGTCACGGCTGACGGAACCGTCCAGCGTTTCGCCGGCGCTAACCATTTGAAAGACAACCCGCAGCTCGACGCGATCATCCAGGAACTTCAGCAAGCCATCGACAGTATGGTCGCCCAGGCGAACACAGACGATGGCAACGCGGCGAAGGTCTTGGCGCAGTACTTTCCGAAGGCAGAGTTTGCCAAGCAAGCCCCCACCACGGCTCCCTGGAAGACCGTCAGCTCGTACGGCTCTCTGTGGCAGATCGCCCAGACCGAGTATGGCGACGGCAATTTGTGGACCAAGATCTGGCAGGAAAACCAGTCCACCTTTCAAATGCATGGCGTCACCGACCCGAACGTCATCCCTACCGGCCTGACGCTCAAAATCCCGCCGCTTACCAACAGCACAGGGCCTGCGGCAACGTCGGGGACCCCAACGACCACGGGGTTCACCGGGACCCCTGCGCATGCCACGACCACAGGTTCCCCCCAAGCCCAGCCGACGCCGGCTACGTCGTCTCCTTCTCCCGACGTCGTGCCCGGAATATGACGTTGCTCCGAGTGGATCGCGCTGGCCGGAGCCCGAGCTGAGCCCGCGGCACTGACGCTGCGCACGCTGCGTTGCTGGCCCGGCTTACGCTGGCGGGGTGAGCGCAACCCGGCGGACACGGACCGAGGAACAGACCACGACGACGGTGGGCGCGCCGAGAAAAGGTGCGAACGCCAGGGTCCGTGAAGATACCCTGCAGCGGCTCGACCGGTCGATGGACGCGCTGAGCGCGGCCGCGATGGCGTCGATGGACAAGCGGCTGCCGTGGTTCCGTGCGATGTCAGCGGAGAACCGCTCCTGGCTCGGGCTGGTGGCCCAGGCGGCGCTGGCCACGTTCGTCGACTGGGTCAAGCATCCAGAGCGCGGCCGCCCCGCGGTTGCCGGGCAGGTCTTCGGCACCGCGCCGCGTGAGCTCGCCCGAGCAGTCAGCATGCAGCAGGCCGTGGAGATGGCACGTGTGATCACCGACGTGGTCGAGGCACAGGTAGACGAGCTGGCCGCACCGGGCGGTGAGGTTGAGCTGCGGGAGGCTGTGCTCCGCTACACGCGCGAGATCGCCTTCGGCACGGCCCAGGTCTACGCCCGGACCGCCGAGGCGCGGGGCGCGTGGGACGCCCGCCTGGAAGCGCTGCTGGTGGACTCGCTGGTACGCGGCGAGGTGGAGGAAGGCCTCCAGTCGTGGGCGTCCGCACTGAACTGGCCGTCCGGGCCGGTAACGGTGATCGCTGGCAGCGCCGACGGCGGCGAGCCCGAGGTGGTCATCGACGCGCTGCGGACGGTCGCCCGCCGCGCCCGGCTGGACCTGCTGGCCGGTGTCCACGGTCACCGGCTGGTGATCGTGATCGGCGGGGCGCCCGACCCACTCGCGGCGGCAGGCCAGTTCGCTGCGCGGTTCGGGCCCGGTCCTGTCGTCGTGGGCCCGGTAGCCAGCGACCTGCAGTCCGCGACGATGTCGGCCAGCGCGGCGCTGGCGGGCGTGCGCGCGGCTGTGGCCTGGCCGGACGCGCCGCGGCCGGTCCACGCGACCGATCTGCTGGCAGAGCGGGCGCTCGACGGAGACGAACAGGCGCGGGCGCATCTTCTCGCCGAGGTGTACGAGCCGCTGCTGCGCGGCGGCTCAGCGCTGCTCGACACAGTTATGACGTACCTGGAGCAGGGCAACTCGCTGGAGGCGACGGCCCGCCTGCTGTTCGTGCACCCCAACACCGTTCGCTACCGGCTGCGCCGGGTCGCCGAGCTCACCGGCCTGACTCCGGGAGACGGCCGGAACGGGTTCACGCTCTGGATCGCCGTAGTCCTGGGGCGGCTGGCCGCCAGCCGCGTGCGCGCGGGCCGGCATCCGCACGAGTTAGCGCACTTGTAGGTATCCTCCAGCGATGGAGGGTAGAACTTCGTATGACTCGTCATGAGTATGGCGAACTCCTACAGTGCAGGGTAAAAGAATGCTCCTCATAGCCGCGCCCGGGCAGGGCGCTCAGTCGCCCGGCTTCCTCCGGGAATGGGTTGAGCTGCCCAGCTTCGCCGAGCGCCTCGGAGCCTGGTCTGAGCTGGCTGGGTGTGACCTGATCAGGTGCGGGACCACCGCGAACGCTGACGAGATCACCGACACGGCGGTGGCGCAGCCACTGCTGATCGCCGCGGCGCTGGCCGCAGCAGCCGAGCTGCTGAGCTGGTCGGGCGAGCCGGAACGGCTTGCCGGCGCGGCGGTCGCCAGCGGCGTGGGCGCGGCTGCCGGCCACAGCGTGGGTGAGCTGGCTGCCGGAGCAGTCGCCGGGGTTGTCGCGCCACAGGACGCGCTGCGTCTGGTGCGGATCCGCGGCCAGGCCATGGCCCGCGCTGCCGCGGAGCAGGCCACCGGCATGACCGCGGTCCTCGGCGGTGACGAGGCCGAGGTCCTGGCCAGGATCGAGGCCTGCGGGCTCAGCGCGGCCAACATCAACGGAGCAGGCCAGATCGTCGCAGGCGGCACGACCGAGCAGCTTGCGGCCTTCGCTGCCGACCCGCCGCCGAAAGCCAGGCTGCGCCCGCTCACCGTGACTGGCGCGTTCCACACCAGCCACATGGCCCCGGCAGTGGATGCGCTGCGCGAGGCGGCCGCGGGAGTGGCGACCGCCAGCCCGGCGCTCGCGCTTCTGTCCAACCGGGATGGCAGCGTTGTGCGCAGCGGCCCGGACTGGCTCGAGCGCATCGTTGCCCAGGTCGCCGTGCCGGTCCGCTGGGACCGCTGCATGCAGGTCATGGACGGCCTGGGCGTCACCGCCATGATCGAGCTCCCGCCGGCTGGCACCCTGACCGGCCTGGCCCGCCGCGCCCTGCCCGGAGTGCAGACCCTGAGCCTCAAAGGCCCCGGGGACCTGGACGAAGCCCAGGAGATGCTGGCGGCCCAGGACATCCACCCAGACGTCTACGCACTCGAGTGGCGGCTGCTCGTCGCGCCGCTGGCCGGGACCTTCCGTGCCTGCCAGCAGCCCGGGACGCCGGGCGCTGCAGTCGGAATCGGGACCGAGCTCGGGCACGTGGAGATGCGCGGCACCAGCCACGCGATCTCACCAGGGTTCCCGGCCACGATCATCGAGTGGCTGGTCGAGGACGGCGACCCGGTAACCCCCGGCCAGCCGCTCGTCCGGCTGGAGCCAGCCGTGACCGCGGACGCGGCCGGAGGACGGCAGTGAAAGGGGTCCCGATGCTGAATCTCGCCGAGGGCGCACCAAGCGCGCGGATCATCGCGCTCGGTGGCTACCAGCCGACCAGGGTGGTCACCAACGACGAGATCGCCACGAAGGTGGACACGAGCGACGAGTGGATCCGCAGCCGGGTCGGCATCGAAAGCAGGCGCATCGCGGCTCCTGACGAGACCGTCGCCGACATGGCGGTGGCAGCAGGAGGCAAGGCCCTGGCGGCCAGCGGCCTGTCCGCCGCAGACATCGACCTGGTCATAGTCGCTACCTGCACCACTGAGGCCTCGATCCCGAACACAGCGGCCCAGGTCAGTGACAGGCTCGGGATCAGCGCTCCCGGCGCATACGACCTGAACGCGGCCTGCGCCGGATTCTGCTATGCCCTCGCCAACGCCAGCGACGCGGTCAGGGCCGGAACGGCACGCAACGTGCTGGTCGTTGGCGCCGAGAAGCTGTCCCAGTGGATCGACTGGACCGACCGCTCGACCTGCATCATCTTTGCCGACGGCGCAGGCGCCGCCGTTGTCGGCCCGGTGACCGATCCCGCGGCCGGGCCGGGGATCGGGCCGGTGGTCTGGGGCAGTGCGGGCGAGATGGCTGACAAGATCTACATCAAGGACCGGAACTCGTTCATATTCCAGGAAGGGCAGACGGTCTTCCGGTGGGCGACGACCGCGCTGCACCCGGTGGCGAAGCTGGCCTGCGAACGGGCGGGCGTCGACCCGGCCGAGCTGGCGGCGTTCATCCCGCACCAGGCCAACCTGCGCATCATCGAGGCCATCGCCCGCAAAATCGGAGCGCCGCAGGCGCTGCTGGCCAAGGACATCGTGACCTCGGGCAACACGTCATCGGCGTCCATCCCGCTGGCCCTGTCCAAGATGCTGGAGCGCGGCGAGATCCCGTCCGGCGCGCCCGTCTTGCTGCTCGGCTTCGGCGGCGGCATCGTCTATGGCGGCCAGGTGATCACGGTACCCTGACCAGGCTTGGCGCCCGCCCGCATCACCGAACCGGCAGTTTCAACACCAAGAAGAAGGAGAGGCACCGCTCATGGCCATGACCGACCAGGAGATCCTGACCGGCCTCGGCGAGATCATCGACGAGGTAGCCGGCGTTCCGGCTGACCAGGTCACCCCGGACAAGACGTTCGTCGACGACCTCGACATCGACTCGCTGTCGATGGTCGAGATTGCCGTGGCAGCGCAGGACAAGTTCGGCGTGGAGATTCCCGACGACCAGCTCAAGGACCTCAAGACGGTCCAGGACGTGATCGACTACGTCCGGCGGTCGGCCGTGTCAGCCTGACCAGGAAGCGGAAACGCGGCACGGCGGGCAGCGCTGCCCGCGCGGCGCCGCCTGGCTTGATTTGAGGAGCGCGATGACTGCGAGCGCAGACCGGACGACCGTCGTCGTTACCGGGCTCGGCGCGATCACACCCGTGGGCGCCGACGTCGCCTCGACCTGGGACTCGCTGCTGGCGGGGCGCAGCGGGGTGTCGAAGCTCACTGACGAGTGGGCCGCCGAACTGCCCGCCAGGATCGCGGCCTGGGCCGCGGTTGACCCGGCCACGCTGGTCGACCGGGTGCAGGCGCGCCGCATGGACAGGTGCGAGCAGTTCGCCCTGGCCGCCGCCCACCAGGCCTGGGCCGACGCTGGCGAGCCCGCAGTCGACCCGGAGCGGCTCGGCGTGGTGGTCTCCACCGGCATCGGCGGTGTCGGTTCCACCCTGAATGCTTACGACACCCTGCGGGAGAAAGGATGGCAGCGTCTCTCGCCGTACACCGTCCCGATGCTGATGCCGAACGGGGCCGCGGGGTGGATCAGCATCGAGTTCGGCGCCAGAGCCGGGGTCCACACCACGGTGAGCGCGTGTGCGTCCGGCGCGGAGGCAATCGGCTACGCCATGGACATGATCAGGTCAGGCCGCGCCGATGTGGTGCTCGCTGGCGGCACCGAGGCGGCGATCATCCCGCTGAACGTCGCCGCGTTCGCGGCGATGCGCGCCTTGTCCACCCGCAACGACGAGCCTGAGCGGGCTTCGCGGCCGTTCGACCGCGGCCGGGACGGCTTCGTGCTCGGCGAGGGCGCGGGCGTGCTCGTTCTGGAGTCTGCCGAGCATGCGGCGCGACGCGGCGCCGCCGTGCATGCGGTCGCGGCCGGTGTCGGGTACTCAGGCGACGCGCACCACATCGCTCAGCCTGATCCGGATGCCAGCGGCGTGGTGCTTGCGATCCGCCGGGTGCTCGCCGACGCGGGCCTGAACGCAGAGCAGGTAACGCACGTGAACGCGCACGCGACGTCGACCCCAGCGGGCGACGTGGTCGAGTGCTACGCGATCGCCGAGGCCCTCGGGCAGGCCGCTGCGGGCGTTGTGGTTTCGGCCACCAAGTCGATGACAGGCCACCTGCTCGGCGGTGCGGGGGCCGTCGAGTCAGTGGCAGCGATCATGGCGCTGCGCGAGCAGGTAGCGCCACCAACCATCAACCTGGAAGACCCCGACGACGACGCCGGAATCCGCATAGCGACCGAGCCGACCAAGCTGCAGCCGCATGGCAGCGGCCCGATGGCCGTGCTGAACAATTCGTTCGGCTTCGGCGGCCATAACGTGGCCCTGGCCTTCACCGCGGCCTGAGCAGGCCTCGCCGACCCCTCCAAAGGAGACCGACGTGACGCTTCTGGACAGCCAGCTAAAACAGCGCTCACCACTGCAGCACGTGCCGACATTGCAGGCCGTGGCTTCAGCCGCGGCCGCGACACCGGTGAAGACGGCACAAACGGCAGAGGCCCAGCGCCCCGCTGACACGAGCCGGGATCCCCACGCCCGCCTTCAGGCGCTGTTCGACGCCGGCTCGGTGTCCCTGCTGAGCCCGGCCGATTCCGCCGGGGCGATCGCCGCGACCGGCACCATCGACGGCATGCCGGTGACGGCGTTCGCCAGTGACGCCCGGGTCCAGGGCGGCGCGCTGAGCACCGCCGGCTGCGAAGCGATCACGGGCGCCTACGATCACGCGATCGAAGCGGGGATGCCGGTCATCGGGCTGTGGCACTCGGGCGGCGCGCAGCTGCGCGATGGCGTGGAGAGCCTGCATGCCCTCGGCACGGTGTTCGCCGCGATGACCCGGGCGTCAGGAAGGATCCCGCAGATATCGGTGGTTCTCGGCCCGGCCGCGGGCGGGGCCGCTTACGGCCCGGCCCTCACCGACCTGGTGATCCTCTCCGAGCAGGGCCGCATCTTCGTCACCGGACCCGACGTCGTGCGCAGCGTGACCGGCGAGGACGTGGACGCCGAACGGCTCGGCGGGCACGACGCGCACGGCCGCCGGTCCGGTGTGGCGCACATGGTCACGGCCAGCGACGCGGAGGCGATCGCCCAGGCGCGCCGCCTGGCGCTGCTGCTGGGCAGGCAGCAGTCTCAGCCTGCTGGCCTTCCCGATGACGTGCGGGCCGACCTGGCGTCGCTTCTTCCCGAGTCGCCGCGCCGCGCGTATGACGTCCGCCCGCTGATCAGCGAGCTTCTGGATGAGCCCGGTGCCGAGCTGCATTCGCGATGGGCCCCGAACATCGTCACCACCCTGGGCCGGCTCGAGGGCCGTACCGTGGGCGTGATCGCCAATAACCCGCTCCGGCTCGGCGGCTGCCTGGATGCCACGTCGGCCGACAAGGGAGCCAGGTTCGTGCGGATGTGCGACGCCCTGGGGGTGCCGCTCATTGTGCTGGTGGACACTCCTGGGTACCTGCCCGGGGTGGGCCAGGAATGGGGCGGCGTGGTCCGCCGCGGAGCCAAGCTGCTGCATGCGTTCGCCGAGGCCGTGGTGCCCCGGGTGACGCTGGTGACCCGGAAGGCCTACGGCGGCGCCTACATCGCGATGAACTCGCGCTCGCTCGGCGCCACCCGGGTGTTCGCCTGGCCGGACGCTGAGATGGGAGTGATGGGGGCTGTCGCCGCCGTCCGGATCCTGCACCGGCGCACTCTCGCCGCGGCATCCCCGGAGCAGCGGGGCGAGGTCGAAGCGCAGCTTGCCGCTGAGCACGAGCGCGAGTCCGGTGGCCTGGAACGCGCCATCGCGCTCGGCGTGGTCGACGAGGTCATCGAGCCTGCGAAGACAAGGCACGCGCTGGCCACCGCGATCGCGCAGGCCCCGGCTGACCGCGGTGCGCACGGGAACATCCCGCTCTGACCGGCCACGTCGCGGGCGCCCGTGGGCTGAACTGCCATCAGCGCGCCCGCCACGGCGGCCGGGAATGAACCCAGCCTCCTGCGAGGTTTGACCGGTCATGCCACCAGAGGTCGAGGACTTTAACAGCAAGATCATCGAAGAGTTCCGCGCTAACGGCGGGAAGGTCGGCGGCGGCTTCGACGGCGCCCCACTGCTCCTGCTGCACACGACCGGCGCCAAGTCCGGACGCGAGCGCGTGAACCCCGTGATGTACCAGGCGGTCGGCGACAGCTACGCGGTGTTCGCCTCGAAGGGCGGAGCGCCGGTAAACCCGGACTGGTTCCACAACCTGCTCGCCAACCCGCGGGTGCGGGCTGAGATTGGCACGCAGACCGTGGAGCTCACAGCCAGGGTTGCCGACGGCGAGACCCGCGACCGGATCTGGTCGGCGCAGAAGAGCGCCTACCAGGGTTTTGCCGACTACGAGCGGAAAACCTCACGGCAGATCCCGGTCGTCATCCTCGACCCCGTCACGTAGGCCGCCGCCGCTACCCGGAGCCCGACGACGACTTGATCACCCCGGCGGCGGCCAGCCCGATCACCGCGAGGATCACGATCACCACGATCACCAGGGCGATCAGCAGCCCGAAGACAACCTGGTGGGACAGCCACCAGGACACCGATCCGGGGTAGCCGGCCCGCAGCTCCGCCGCATCCAGATCCCTGCTCGGCATGTCCACCGGCACGCCGAGCGCCGCCGTGAATGCCTTCAGGTCGGTCTCGGGGATGCCTACGGCGTGCAGCCGCAGCAGGCACCGGCCCTCGCGGTCGAGCACCAGCAGCAGCGGCATGGCACTGGCCTGCGCGGATGATCCAAGCACGGCGTGGACAAGGGCGGCCCGCGCGACCGAGGAACGGGGCACGGCACGACGGCGGCCGTACCAGCTCGGGATGATCACATCGGATGCCGTCAGGCTGGCGGCACCGCGGCGGATCCTGAGCTCCCAGAGGCCGAGGAGCGCCAGGAGGAACACGGCCAGGGCGACAGCCATGAGCAGCAGGCCGGTCCAGCCGCTCTGGACGAACGTGCGCGCGATCGGGATCAGGGCAAACGGCAGCAAGACAGTGCCGCGCTGCCAGCTCCTGAGCCGGAGCCGTTCTGGGCGCAGGACCACGGTGCCGTCTGGCTGCACGGTCAGGCTCGGCGTTGCCTGGAGCTCGCCGCGCCGCCATCTGTCCTGCAGGTCGGCGATCTCTTCCTGCGCGTAGCTCAAGGTCGCGGGCCAGGGCCTTGGAGCCAGCCCGGGAGCAGCCGGATGAGCCGGCTGCTGCTGCCGGGGCGGAGGCCCGGCCTGCCACTGCGGCTGGGGCGGTAGGGCGGATGGCGCGGGCGGAGCAGCGGCCCGCGGCTGCTGAGAAGCCGTGGATTGCCATTGCTCCGGCGGACCCGCCGGCCGCTGCTGCGCCGACGGCGCGCCCTCCCACTGATTCGGACCCGCCGGCCGCTGCTGCGCCGACGGCGCGCCCTCCCACTGATTCGGACCCGCCGGCCGCTGCCGCACTGACGGCATGGACGGGGCTGGCGGCATGGTCGGGGCTTCTTGCCAGTGCTGCTGCGGAGCGGCCGGCTGCTGTGGCGCCGGCGGTGCAGCCTGCCATTGTTGCGGCGCAGGCGGCCGCTGCCGCACGGACGGTACCGACGGGGCTGGCGGCATGGTCGGGGCTTCTTGCCAGTGCT
This sequence comes from uncultured Actinomycetota bacterium, assembly GCA_963815375.1. GTDB lineage: Bacteria > Actinomycetota > Actinomycetes > Streptosporangiales > Streptosporangiaceae > JASHPR01. Next base: position 1,088,973 of record CAWFGX010000004.1, read on the forward strand.
GCGCCGGAGCAGGCGGTGGCTGAGGCGCGGACCGCACAGACGGCACGGATGGCATGGAGGACGGCGCTTGCCACTGCTGTGGCGCGGGCGGCCTGGGCTGTGCGGCGGCCCACTGTGGCGGCGCAGGGGGCCGCCGCGGCACGGACGGTACGGACGGCGCAGGCGGCATGGTCGGGGCATCTTGCCAGTGCTGCTGTGGGGCAGCAGCGGGCCGCTGCGGCACAGACGGCGCGGCCGGTGCTGTCGGCGCGGCCTGCCACTGCGGCGCAGGCTGACGCTGCGGCCCAGTGTGCCACTGAGCTGCGGTGGGGGCCGCTGGCGGGTGAGCAGGCGCAGTGTCCTGGTCCTTCGGCTTACGCCGGTGGCTGCCATGCTTGCCTGACATCAAGCGATCCTGGGAGTCGGCACATCACAAGCTCGCCTCGGACCTGTCCTGACCACTGCAGCCCACCATTTCCCCGCACCTTGGCAGGTGCCCCACATGTCCGGATACGGCGTAAATGATATGACTCCGCTCCGCGGCCAGCGAATGGAATGCCACACGCGCCGACTGTTATTGCCGGCCTGGCGAGCAACGGCGGCCCGCGTTCGGCTGGAGGGTGAGGATGGCGGGAAAATCGCAGACTGTTCGACCGGAATGCGCTGCATTCGCTGGGCCCGTCGGCCACCGTGGAAGCAACACGGACATACTGGTCATACCGGGCTGCCTGCCCGCGCGAACCAACGCCGCTCGCGGTTATGAATGTACGACTGGTCTTGCTCTGACCGGACCAGAGGTTCGTTCTTATTCAAGCATGGCGCAGATAATACGAATGATGGCGGCATATCGCTCAAAAGCGCAGCCAACGCCGGAAACTCGAGGCCGACCGTGACTCAGCAGGCGGCCACGTGGCGCCGTGACACTATCGACGTGACGGTTATGACGCCGTGACGGTGGCCGGCCCCATCCCGGCGGCGACGCGCCCGTAGGCGGACAGCACCAAGTCCCAGAAGCTGTCGGCGTCGATGGTGACGGCCACTTCGGCGTTGACATCAGCGGGTGCGGCGGAGAAGTCAGTGACCGTCATGCCGGCTGTCCACCGCCCGGCTGTCTCTACTTCCACCCGCGCGGGCACGCAGGCGATCAGCCCGGGCGCTGCGACTTTGGCCACCGCGCAGACGTCGTGGACCGGCGGCCCGCTCGTAGCCCGCGCCGCCTCGGGACCGATGGCGCTGTAACCAGACAGGCTCGGCAGCAGCAGGTCGTCGGCGAGCATGCCCAGTGCCATCATGCGGCGGCGCACCGCTGCCGTGGCCCGGGCCTGCAGGGTCACGTCCAGCCCGACCATGGTCACGGCCCAACCGGCCGCGAAGACGATCGCCGCGGCCTCCGGATCGGCGAAGATGTTGAACTCGGCGGCCGGGGTTACGTTCCCGCGTCCCGCTGACCCGCCCATGATCACGAAATCTGCAACCTGGGCGACCAGGCCTGGGTACCGCCGGACCGCGAGCGCGATGTTGGTCAGCGGCCCGATGGCGACGAGCGTGATCTGCCCCGGGGCAGCGCTGATCGCCTCGGCGAGGTAGTCCACGGCATGCCCGGCCGCGGGCTCGGACGAGGCTGCGGGCAGCCTGGCCGCGCCCAGGCCTGACGCACCGTGCATGGCCCGGGCAGTAACCGGCGGCCGGAGCAGCGGGCGCTCGCAGCCCGCCACCACCGGCACGCCGTCCATGCCAACGAAGTCCCGTATGGCCAGCGCGTTGGCCGTCGTGGTGTCCACGCCGACGTTGCCCGCGACGGTCGTGATCCCGAGTAGTTCAAGGTCCGGGTGACCGTGCGCGAAGACCAGGGCCAGGGCATCGTCGATTCCCGGGTCGCAGTCGATAATGATCTTCTTGACCGCCACGCGGCGATTCCGGTGCTCAGGACGCGGGCCGCAGCGCGACCAGCTCGGGCAGTGGTATCGGCGTGGCCGAGTGGCCGCGACGCTCGGCGTGCATCCGCAGCCGGACCCGGAGACGCTGGCGGCCGCGGTGCAGGCGTGACATGACAGTGCCAATCGGCACTTGCATGATCTCGGCGATCTCCTTGTACGGGTATCCCTCGACGTCCGCCAGGTACAGCGTGGCCCTGAACGCCTCGGGCAGGTCGCGAAGGGCCTGGAGGACCTCAGAGTCGCCCAGCCGCTCCATTGCCTCGTCCTCTGCCGAACGGGCCAGCTGGGTCCGCAGGCCATCGGCGACGCGGGTCTCGACGAGGTCGCCGAACAGTGACTGCACCGGTTCGCGGCTCTGCTTCCTGCAGGTGTTGACGAAGGTGTTGGACAGGATGCGGTACAGCCAGGCGTTCAGGTTGGTGCCGGGGCTGAACTGGTGGAACGCGGCATATGCGCGAGCGAAGGTCTCCTGGAGCAGATCCTCGGCATCGCTGGGGTTGCGGGTCATCCGGAGCGCTGCGGGGTAGAGCTTGCGCATATAAGGGACCACATCTTGCTCAAATCTAGCGTGGTCGGCATGGACAGCGTGCTCAGCGTGGTCATCCGTGACGTGGCTCACCAGCGTCATTGTCGCTCGGCCTCCTTGTTGGTTTGCCCCCCTCCATCGACAGACCAAGCGCTGGCGTAGTCACGTGCTCAACGATTGCAGTGACTGCCCCCTCGCCAGCGCAGATCAGCGGTCGTGCTGGCTAACTCCCGCATGCTGGCTCCTCTCGAGTACGTGGCTGTGTCCGTCGTACGGACGGTGAGTGACAGGCAACCCGTTGTTACCCGGCCGTAGGCTGAGAGTCAAACAACTACTCAGCGTCATGTCAAGCGGTTCGTGAAGAAAGCCCCAGGTCGTCACAGCTAACGGTTGCTGAAGCATTTCCGCAGGTAGCGAGACCGCAGAGACCGCCGGGACCACGAACCAGTTTACCGTGGCAGCGCCGCGATCGTTACTCTGCGCAAAGGCCGCATTTTGCTCACAGAGGCCGCGCCAGGCCTCTCCAGCACGGTCCGTGTTCAGCCAGTAGCGTGCAGCCAGCGTACCGGGGCACCCTCGGCTGCGTGCCGGAACGGCTCGAGCTCGTCGTCCCAGGGCTGGCCGAGCAGCAGGCCAATCTCTGCCTCCAGCGAGCCCCCGAGCGCCGGGTGCCGCGGCGCATGGGCCTCCCGCAGCGACTGGACCCCGTCGCCTGCTTCCGCGAGCGCCATAGCTGCCCGGAGCCTGCCCTCAGGGACCAGGATGTCGCCGTTGGCCGACGTGACCGCGGAGAAGGTGCCGAGGGACGGGGTGTAGCTGTAGCGGAGCGGGTCGCATCCCGGGCTCGCTTCCTCAGTTACCTCGAAGCGGAGCCGGTTCCAGGCCGCGAGGGCTGAGGCGATGGCCCCCGACGTCCCGGGGCGGCTCTGCCAGTTGAGCTCAGCCCGCAGCGATCCCGGGGAGGCTGGTTGATCAACCCAGGGCATGCTGACCTGCATGCCGAGAACCCCCGCCACTGCCCACTCGATGTGGGGAACCAGCGCCGGGGGCGCGGAGTGGATCTGCAGCACGCCACGAACAGCCACGAGACCTCCTGCGGACGACGGACGAGATTCGTCTTCCCCAACGACCTCGACGCCTGCCAGCAGGTGCCCGAACGCATATCGCGGCGTGGCCCACGATCCGTGGCTCCACGTTCCGCGTCTTATTGTGCCCCACAGCCAGCGCGGATGCCAGCGTCCCGGCCGTGGTCCCCAGATCGGGTCCGCGGAGAGCGCCCGTCAATACGGTCGGCATGAGCGGTCGGGCCGCTTGGTCAAAAGACCTGCTGCATCTTGACACGAGTCCGGCTACGTGGAACGTCGGAAGAGTCTGCAAACGATTTACATCGCAGCGACCGCATCCAGCACTTCCGACCTGAAGGAGCGATATGTTACGCCGCACCTCCCTGGCCACGGCGGCCATCCTGAGTGTTCTCATCATGGCGCTGAGCAGTGCCTGCGGGGGCTCATCGACGTCGTCGGCGTTACCGACGAGCAAGCTGGAGAAGGCAAACCTGGTTGTCGGGCAGGTCCCGGCGGAGGCCAACGCGGCCCTGTATGTCGCCCAGATGCGCGGGCTGTTCGCCGCCCACGGCCTGCACGTGACGATGGAAAGCATCCAGAGCACAAGCACGGTCATTCCCACCCTGCTGCACGGCAGCATGGATATCGGCGCCGGCCAGATCTCCACGTTCATCGGAGCGCAGGCGTCTGGCGTCGGCCAGTTCCGGGTGCTGGCCAGCGGGCTCGAACTCGGCCCTAACGTCAACGAGCTCATGGCGCTGAAGTCGTCCGGCGTCTCCAGCCCGGGCGACCTGAAGGGCAAGACGATCGCCGTGAACGCGGCCGTGGGGAACGGCCCGCTGCTGACTGACTCGGCCCTGAGCGTGTACAACATCCAGCCGGGTCAGGTAACGCTGGTGCCGATGGCGTTTTCCGAGATGGCCACCGCGCTGCAGGCACACCGGGTGACCGCCGCGTATGCCACGCAGCCGTACGTCACTGAGATGGAGCAGCAGTCCGGGGCCACGGTAGTAGCTGACCTGGATCGGGGCGCCGCTCAGAGCTACATGATCAGCGGCTACACCGTCACCGCCGCGTGGGCGGACAAGTACCCGCGTACGGCCGCCGCATTCGCCGACGCAATCAGCCAGGCCAGCGCGATCATAAACGCGAACCCGGCAACGGCTCGGAAGGCATTCGAGACCTACCTGAAAGTGTCCCCGAACGTCGCCAAGGTCATGGCCGTCGGCAAATTCCCCACGAGCGTGTCCACTGCCAGGCTGCAGCAGATCGCGGACCTGATGCTCAAGTTCAAAGAACTCAGCTCGAAGTTCAATGCGGCCGCTCTCGTCGGCAAGCCCTGACGCCCGCAGTGCCCGCATCCCACGGTGGGTCGCCGGGCTGCTTGGCATCGTGGTCTTCCTGCTGCTCGCGCAGCTGGCCGGGGAAACCGTCATCGGCCGTTCGACGCTGCCGCTGGCGTCGACCGTGGTGGGCCAGGCGGCCAGGCTGCTCGGCAACGGGCAGTTCCTGACCGACCTCGCCGCCACCGTCGAGGCGTGGGCGGCGGGGATGGCCATCACGGTGGTCTTCGGCGTCCCGGTCGGGCTGGTGCTGGGCAGTGTGCCGGTGGTGCGCAGCGCCACCCGGGCCATCGTGGAGTTTCTGCGGCCGATCCCGTCGGTCGCGCTGATTCCGCTGGTGGCACTCGTGCTGGGTCCCGGCCTGCGAATGGACATCACGCTGATCGTGTATGCGTCCATCTGGCCTGTGCTGTTCAACACCATCTATGGTCTGGACGGCGTGGATCCGGTGGCGAAGGACACGCTGCGGGCGTTCGGGTTCGGGCGTATCGCCGTGATCTGGCGCGTCTGCCTGCCGGCCGCCGCCCCGTTCATCGCCACCGGCATTCGCATCGCGTCGTCCATCGCCATCATCCTGAACATCTCGACCGGCATCGTCACCGGCAGGATCGACGGTGACGGCATCGGGGCGTTCATCGCGGACGCGAATACGGCCAACGACCTCAGCCAGATCCTGGCTGCGGCGCTGCTGGCAGGCCTGCTGGGCCTGGCGCTCAACGGGCTGCTGGTCTGGGCCGAGCGCCGGACCCTGCCCTGGCACCGCGCCTACCTCGGGGAGGGAGTGACCGAGGGATGACGGCAGCCAGGGCTATGCGGTGGGCCGGGCGCTGGGTAGTGCTGGCCGCGGGCGCCGCCATCTGGCAGGTGTGGGCCGACCGACACCACAGCGTGTTCTTCCCGGCGCCGTCGGCGATCGTGGCCCAGATGTACCACCTGTGGTTCTCCGGCCCGGCCAGCCATCTGTCGCTGACCTCGGCCGCCGTCGGCAACGTCCTGCCCAGCCTGGGCCGGGTCGGTCTGGGACTGGCCATCGCGACCGGCGTCGGCCTGCCGCTGGGCATCGCCATCGGCCGGTCGGAAGCGGTATCGGGCTATCTGGAGCCGCTGCTGCACTATGGCCGGTCGCTCCCGCCGGTGGCGCTGGTGACGGTGTTCATCGCGCTGTTCAAGCTGGGCAACGAGATGGAGATCGCGTTCATCGCATTCGGCACGATCTGGCCGATCCTGGTGAACACAATCGACGGGGCCCGGACGATCGATCCGCTCCAGGTGGAAACGGCCCAGGTGTTCCGGCTCTCCGCTAGCGACAGGATAATCCTGCTGATCCTGCCGGCGACGCTGCCGAAGTTCTTCGCCGGACTGCGCCTGGCCGTGTCGCTGTCCCTGGTCGTGATGGTGATCGCCGAGCTGACCGGCAGCACTGACGGGATCGGCTATCAGATGAATGTAGCCTCCGGCGATTATCAGATGACCACCCTGTGGGCGGGGATCGTGCTGCTCGGCATTCTCGGATACCTGCTCAATGCGCTGCTTACCGGTATTGAGCATTTCGTGCTCGCGTGGCACCGTGGCGCACAGCGGCTTCCGAGCTGACCCGACCACGCCGTCCAGACCGCCACCCGTGAGGAAATGCCGTGCTTGATGTAACTGACCTGACGCACGCGTACGGCCGGGGCGCTGGCAGCCACCTGGCGGTCGACGGAGTCAGCTTGAAGGCGGCCCGGGGTGAGATCGTCAGCATCGTCGGGCCTTCCGGCTGCGGCAAGTCCACCGTGCTGCGGTGCATCGCCGGGCTGCAGCGGCCTACCGGCGGGACCATCATCGTGAACGAGGCCGCCGTACGGGGAGTGCCCGACCGGCTGGGAGTCGTGTTCCAGGATTACTCCAGGTCGCTGTACCCGTGGCTCAGCGTCAGGGACAACGTCGCGCTGCCGCTGCGCCGCACTCGGCAGAGCCGAGCCCAGCGCCGGGACGCCGGGCAGCGCGCACTGGCCTCTGTGGGCTTAGCCGACACGGCCGGCCGCTATCCCTGGCAGCTGTCAGGCGGAATGCAGCAGCGGGTGGCAATTGCCCGCTCCATCGCCTGCGATCCTGTGCTGCTGCTCATGGACGAGCCGTTTGGCTCGGTGGACGCGCAGACCAGGGAGGACCTGGAGGACCTGGTGCTCCGCCTGTGTCGCGACTCAGGCATCACGATCCTGCTCGTCACCCACGACATCGACGAGAGCGTCTACACCGGCGACCGGGTGGTGGTGCTGACCGGAGCGCCCGGGCGGGTCCGCGCCGACCTGGCCGTTCAGTTTCCCGAGCCGCGCGACCAGATCACCACCAAGGAACTGCCCGAGTTCGTCCACCTGCGCGCCGAGGTGAGCCGGCTGGTCCGTGGTCAGCAACCCGAGGGTCCGCTGGCCGCGATGCGGAAAGCTGAGTCCTAAAGTAAGCGCTGCTGCGAGGCGGCGAGCGTGGTGAAGTAGCCGTCCAGTTCCGCCAGCGCCCACGCGGCCGAAGTGTGCTTGGGCGTGCTGAGAAGCTGGAGGCGCAGCCCGTCCAGTAGCAGCCGGAGGCGTGCTGCCTCTTGCTCAGCGTCGAGGTGCGCGGGAAGCTCGCCTGTCTCGACCAGGTACGCGATCCGCGCGGCCAGTGGTTCCTGAAGTCGCTGCGCGGCACCCTCGGCCGCGTCGGCGAGTGCGGGCGCGACCGCAGCCTGCGCCACGAAGGCCAGGTTGACCAGGGACATCTCCCGGGTGTCAGCGTCCAGAGGGAGCAGCTCGGTGGCCGCCGTGCGCAGGTCGGTCATGCTCATTCCGTCGGCGGTACGGAGCCGGATCCGTTCATCGACGCGTTCCCCTACCCGCCACAATGCCGAAGCGATCAGCTCGTCCTTGTTCGGGAAGTAGTGGCGGATGGAGCCGATCGACCAGCCCGACTCCTCGGCAATGTGGGCCAGTGTGGTCCCGGCAAGCCCGTTACGCGCAATCACACGGCAGGCAGCGTCGGCGAGCTCCCGCCGCCGAGCAGGATGATCTACCTCTTTCGGCATGCAGGCAATTTAGCATTGTGGTACTAGCACCGCCGTATTAGTATGGCTGTACTGCAGCGCGTCGCCGATCTCCTGTATGCTTTCGGGGCGCTGAAAAGGCCCTTCAATGTCAGCGGGATGGTCAAATGACGCAGCGGCCGGAAGTCGCCTGGTCAGCCCTTGCGTCGAAATGGGACACCGCTGGTGCTCGCTGGAACCAGCCCGTCGCCCGCCGGCTGATAGAGCTGGCGAAGCTCAGACCAGGAATGGTTAGTGCCGACATGGGCTGCGGCACTGGCGCGGTAGCGATTCCCGCTGCACGGGTCGTCGACCCAGCGCCGGTGACAGGAATCGACGCTTCGGCGGCGATGATCATCAGAGCCAGGCAGCAGGCGGAAGCAGACGGCGTCACGAACGTCACGTTCTGGTGCGGGGACGCGATGGAACCCGACCTGGAGCCCGGAACGTATGACGCTGTGCTGTCATCCATGGTCGTCGTTTATTTACCTCGCCCCGCGCTCGCCTTAGGCGTCTGGCTCGAGCTGCTGCGCCCGGGCGGCGTGCTGGCGTTCTCGTGGACGATGGCCGAGGACAAGGAATGGCAGGCCGCTTACGACGCGGTCGACGCGTTCCTGCCACCCGGAAAGCAGTGGGCCAGCCACAAACGAAACTGGGCCATACCCGAGGCCGAAGCGATGCTCCCGCCAGGGATGGAGATCTCAACCATCGCCGAGGCCATCACGACCAGATACGGCTCAATGGAGCACTGGTGGGCATCGTCGCTGACCCAGGCACCCGCCATTGCCTGGTCGCAGCTCCCGGACGGCCACCGCGACGATGCCAAGCGGAACGCATTCGCGGTGCTCGAAGGGCTTCGGGCCAGTGACGGCAGCCTGCAGCGCACCCGTACCGTCTGCTACACAGTCGCGCGGCTGCACTCCCGGTGACGGCGGTCCGGGACCCGGGGCGCGACGCCGCCGGGCTGCTGTTCACCGCCGAGATGTACGGCGTGCAGCTAGACCATCTTGCCGCAGTACTTAGCGTCGGCGAGCCGCAGGCGCGTCGTATCACAGGAGCATGGCGCGCCAGGCGTTACGCAGATTCAGCCCGGCTCGGGCCGGGCACGCCGTGGACCTGGCTGACCAGAGCAGGCCTGACCGCATGCGGCGTGCGGTATGCGTCCGCACCGCCGGCGTTAGGCAGACTCGCGCACATCCGGGCAGTGGTGGCGGCGCGGCTGGCGATCGAGTCGGCGCCGCGTTACGCCGCAGGCGGCGGGTACTGGCGCAGCGAGAGGCGGCTGCGGTCCCGGATGGGTGGCCGGGTCGGGCTGCGCGAGCACGTCCCGGACGGTGAGGTGCACTGGCCGTCCGGCGCCGCAGTGCCCTGGGCTGGCGAGTGCTGGGCGATCGAGGCTGAGCTGACCCCGAAGACGATGCGGCGGACGGTGACGATCATGCGGGAGCTGCTGTCCAGGACCGGCGACTACGGCTGCCCGGCTGACGAGGTCCGCGCTCCGGGCCAGCCGCCGCGGCATGCGCGCGTCGTCTATCTGTGCACCCCGCCAGCCCAGCGGGTCGTAGCAAGAGCCAGGGAGGAAATCGGCTCCCTGGGTGCGCGGATTGAGATCAGGTCCCTTCCGCCCAGCGCGGCAATGACAGCCCCGGAAGCGCCATGAAACGTATCGCGGTCTGGCTGCTGCGGGCCATCGCCTTCGTGGTCGTGATCATCGCTACCGCGCCGGTGTCGGTTGTGGCTTGCTGCGGCATGGCTGCTGCCTGGCTGGGCGGCTGGCCACCCGGCCGGCTTTACCGGGCCGCGCTGTGGTCCGTGCCGATGCTGGTGGTCTGGCTGGCGGCAACAGCCGTGGCCTCCCGCTCGGCGGCAGGCATGGCCGAGGCACCCTACCTCGCCTGGCTGGCCATGTGGCATCACGGAGCCGCTGGCTCGTATCCGGAGGCCGCCGCCGTCATCGCGCCGGCCGCAATACCGGCCGGCCTGGCAGCGGGCGGCCTGGCGTGGGCGGGGCGGATCCATTCGATGCAGACCGGAAGCGGCGGGCTCGCCCCCGGCTCCGCAGTGGCCTTCGACCGGCGGCAGTGGCGGCACCAGGCGCGCAGCGCCCGGGCGTTAATCGCCGCACCGGGCGCGGTGCCGCTGACCACACACAGCGGCACCATCGCTGCCGGCGCGGTCATCAGGGCCGTCGGGCACCGGGTCCGGCGGATCGCCGCGATCCCCTACTTACGCATGCGCTCACACCAGGTCGTGATCGGCACGACCGGCACGGGGAAGACCACGCTGCTGCTCCGGCTGTGGGCGGGGTTCATGGCCACCGCGCTGCGTCGGCACGCGGCGGGACAGGGCGGCCCTCCGCTGCTGGTGGTGCTGGACTGCAAGGGAGGGGCTGACGCCCGCCGGATCGCCGACCGGGCGCGGCGAGCGCTGCGGCTGGCCGGAGCCCGGTCAACGGCCGTCTGGCCCGACGAGGCGAGCCTGTCGCTGTGGGCGCTGCCGCCCGACCAGCTCACCACCACGCTGGTTGACCTGATCGAGCACGGAACGGGCGCGGCCGCCTACTACACGGACGTGATGGAGGCGGTGGTCGGCCTGGCTGTCGCGGCACCGGACGGCCCGCCTGCGTCCGTCGCAGACTTCCTCGCCCGGCTGGAGCCGGGCTGGCTTACCGCCGCCTACTCGTCCGGCGGCTACGAGGCCGAGCTGGCGCTGGCGCGTTCGGCCGCCCGGCAGACTGGCGACATCGGGCTGCGGTTCCGCACTCTCTTCCGGCGCCTCGGCGCCGGCCTGGACGGACCCGGTGATCTCGGCGACGCTGACGCCTGGTACTGCATCCTTGAGGGCACCTCGGACATCAGCGTGGCCGAAGCGCAGGCTCGCGCGCTCGTCGACCTGCTCGCCAGCTACGCCGTACGAGGCGGGGCTGTGCGGCCGCGGGGCGCGCCCGGGCCGGACGCCGAGTCGCAGGCCACGCGGGCGCAGCCTGCACCCCGGGAGATCCTGCTCGCGGTAGACGAGTTCAGCGCGGTGTCCCGCAGGCTGCCGGTCTGGCAGCTTTATGAACGGGCGCGGTCGCTCGGCCTGGCAGTGCAGGTGTCCGCGCAGTCGTGGGAGGGCCTGGCGGCCGACGAGGACGAGCGCTACCGGATCGCCGCATCCGCAGACGGTGGCATCTGGCTGCTGCGCACCCCCCGCCCCGAGCCAGTCGCAGCCCTGGCTGGCACCAGGAAGGTCACCGAGACGACACGATGGCTGCTCGGGACCGGTATCTGGAGCCACCGGGGAAGCTCGCGGGTGCGGGATGCCCCGGTTGTCGATCCGGCACTGATCCGCGCGCTCGACGTCGGCCAGGCCGCCTACATCTACCGGGGCGGCGTCACCTACCTGCAGGTCAAGCGGCTGGTGACGGCCCCGGCGGCGCTCCCGGCACCGGGCAGGCAAGCCGAGGCGCCCCCGGCACGGCCGGACGAGGCCGCCCGGCAGCCGGCGGCGGCCGCACCGCAGCAATCTGACACGACAGCGATGCCGCCGCGGCGCGGCGCGGCCGCGCCATCACTGCCCGACGCAAGCTCGCTGCTTGACGAGGCCTTCGGACCGGAGCCGGCTTCGTGACCGGCGAGTTCGAGGGGCGGCTGCGCCCCGGCCATCGCGGGGGAACCGATCGCAGCCGGGTCGGCGCCAGGGACCCGTTCGGAGTTCTCGGTCTTGAGCCGCGGGCCGACCTGACCGACGACGAGGTGCACTCGGCCTGGCGCAGGATCGCCAGCGCCACCCACCCCGACCGCGAAGACGGCGGCGACCTGCCGCGATTCGCCGAGGCCGCTGCCGCCTACACCGCGCTGCGGACCCGGTCCGGCCGCGGCGAGGCCCTGGCCGACCTGCGGGCCACTCCCCCGCGGGCCATACCGGCACTCCCGGCTCGGCTGGCAGGCCGGATCATGCGCGGCCGGCCGGTCCGGCTGGCGCTGCGGACTCTGATCGCTGCGGCTGCCGGCGTCGGCGCTGTCCTGGCCGCCGGACCGCACCCGGCCGCCCCAGCCCTGCTCACAGGCATCGTGACGTGGCTGGTGCTGACGGCCAGGCACGACCTCGCGCCGGCCGACCCACCAGAGCCCACCGAGACCGCTGCGCCTGCCCTGGATGAATGATCAGGAAAGGTCGAGCTTCCCAGCCTTCACAGACGCGATGAACGCTTTCCACTCCCGCGGCGCCACGGTCAGCACACCGCCGTCCGGGTCCTTTGAGTCGCGAACGAGCCTGCGGCCGGCAACCTCGCGGGTGCTGACCTCCACGCAGCTTCCGCCGTTGGTGCCGCTGTAGCTGGCCTTGCGCCACTCCACACAGCTCAGGTCCATGTCGTGCCCGCTTCCTCCACCAATGCTGCCGAATCCGGGACAGACTGGGCTAGGGCCCTGAGCCTATCCCAGGCATCCAGCAGCGCTGCGACATGATCGTGATCATGCAGCGTCTGCCCGTGCAGCGCCGTCTCCTGGTAGCCAGCCTGCCCGCCGCCCTGCAGGTCCGCAATCGCAAATCCTCCGGCGTTCAGGCCCTCATGCACGGTGACCGACCGCGGGATGAGCTGGACCATGACGTTGGGACGCTGGGCCATCTCGGCGAGCCGCTCGCACTGCTCACGCATCACATCCGGGCCGCCAACTAGCCGCAGCAGCACCGCCTCATCCACCACGACCCACAGCTCCGGCGGATCGTCCCGGTCGAAGATGGTCTGACGCTCCAGGCGGGAAGCCACGATCCCTTCCGCGTCAATGGCCCTGCCGCCTTTGCGGCCAGTCAGCAGTGCCCGCGCATACGATTCGGTCTGCAGCAGCCCCGGCACGAAGATCGGCTCATAGCCCCGGATCCGCGTTGCCTCGCGCTCACGTTCGGGCCACTCGCGGAACCACTCCGGGTGAAGCGTCGCATCCCGCCGCAGCCCTTCGCCCAGGTCCTCGGCCAGCCGGGTGAGCTGATCGCCAGCCTTGAGCGCGGCATCTAACAGAGCTGGCGCGTCATGCGCGGGCGCGCGGCGGCCAGTCTCGATAGCCGCGACCGTCGAGTACGAGTAACTGATCTGGTCGGCTAACTGCTCCTGGGTCAGCCCGGCCCGCTCGCGCAGGCGCTTGAGCTGAGCACCGAACACGCCGCGGGGCGTTGGCACGACACCATTACGACGAATCGTCATCTCTCACTCCATCGGTACGGCGCCTCGACGAATCGAAGGGCGCGCTGGACGGTCACCGGACCCTGGCCGCATACGGCTTCTGAACGTAACTCCAACCACCCAAGCTGGGATTAGTCACTCACCAGACAACGCCCCGGAGAAATACCATGCGTACCCCGGCCGATGATGCCACGCTCGCCGCACTGCAGCGCGATTTCCCGCGCTTCCGGATATGGCTGGAACCCACCTATAGCCAGAAGCGGTTTGTCGCCCGACGGCAGTCTCCCGGAACCGGGCTGCACACCGTTATCAGCAAAGACCCGGCTGAGCTGCGCGCCGCTCTCTCCGCCGCGCAGGCTAGCCAGGACGTGGGCACCCAGTCCCCTGATGCCGGTCTCCCCGCGGTGCCACGGCAGCGGCGGCCGACGTGACCACGGTGCCGCTCCCGTCTGCGCAGTACGAAGTACTGCAGCAGGCACTGGCCGACGCGATCTACTACCGTGACCCGCCGTTACGCTGTCCCGACTGCGAGACACTCGACCGCCTCTGCCCGGCCTGCACCACCGGGCTGTCCCGGGCCCGGGCGTACCTGGCGCTCAGCCGCGAACTCGGCAACGTCAGACGGTCCAGAGGGCTTGGGTGGGTGAGAGGCGGACGGCCCGAAGGGCGGGCAGGAGTCCGGCGAGGGCGCCGATGAGGATGGCGGCTGCGAGGCCGCCGGCCCAGGCCTGGGGGTGTCGATCTGCGGCGCGAGCTGCCGCTGGCCAGCGACGCCCCCCGCAGCCGCGGGCAGCCCCAGGCTGGCGGCGTCCAGCAGCTGTCGTCACGCCGGGGAGCCAAGCGTGCCGTCATACCAGGCGACGTCATACCTGGGTATGACGGCCTGCGGCGGGACGACCGCAGCGAACTGGACGCCTACGCTGGCAGCGTGCACGCCATGCCCAGCACCGCTCTGCGAGCGCTGCGCTCCCCGGGCCAGGCAGCATGACAGCCGACGAGGCGGCAGACGCCGCGACTGCGGCCAGCAGCACGGGTGCCCATGCGCTGACCCGGTGCCTTATCGCTGACGATCAGGCGATGGTGCGCGAGGGCTTCGCCGCGGTCCTCGCCGCCCAGCCCGATATGACCGTCGCCGGTCAGGCCGCCGATGGCGCTGAGGCGGTCGCCCAGGCCCGCCGGCTGCAGCCAGACGTGGTGCTGATGGACGTCCGGATGCCGGTCATGGACGGCCTGGAGGCAACCAGGCAGATCCTGTCAGCGCCAGAACCGCCGCAGACCCGGGTGCTCATGCTGACCACCTTCGACCTCGACGACTACGTCTACGAGGCGCTGCGCGCCGGGGCCAGCGGCTTCCTGCTGAAGGACGCGACGGCCGCTGAGCTGGTCCACGCGGTCCGGGTCATCGCGGCCGGCAACGCGCTGCTGGCGCCGTCGGTTACCCGGCGGCTGATCGCTGGCTTCGCCAGGCAGCAGGTCGCGGCCCCGCCCCCGGCCACGCTGGCCGCGCTCACTGCCCGCGAGACCGAGGTGCTTCGGCTGATCGCCCGCGGCCTGTCCAACACCGAGATCAGCGACACCCTCGTCATCGCCGAGCAGACCACCAAGACCCACGTCAGCCGGATTCTGGCAAAGCTCGGCCTGCGGGACCGGGCCCAGGCCGTCGTGCTCGCCTACGAGTCCGGCCTGATCACCCCCGGCGGCTGACTGTTTGCTGACCGCTAGGAAGCCTTCTTCCCCGCCCGCACGTGGTCAGCCGCGTGCCGGGGTCAGCGCCAGCCACGCCTCGATCGCCGCAGCGGATATGTCGGCGGTCGGGCTCAGCGCCACGTCGTGACCGGTGTTCGGTATCGAGATCGTGGTCAGGCTCGCGGCCGAGCTGAAGTACGGTGCCTCGAAGGCATGCATGGCCGGCCAGGACTCGCAGTTAACCGCCCCGCCGACGCACATCAGCGCGTCCTCCTGGCCATCGACAATCAGCACCGGCGCGGTCACGCCGTTAGCGGCGTTTCCGGCAGCCGGCGCATCCAGGACCGGAACGAGCGATGACAACTCGCTCGCCGTCACGGTGTCCTTGTGGGCCTCGTCATACGCTACGACCGCCGGATTGACATCAGCGGGATCGTAGAACAGCGCTTCCCTGGTGCCCGGAGTCGTGGTCAGGTACCCGGAGTCCAGGCCGTCCCCGTCAAAGATCGGGTCCTGGTTCGCCGGGTAGAGGCCGGTGGAGAGCCCTTCCTCACCGCCTGGAGTGATCGTGTTCAAGAACCCGGTCAGCACCAGCCGGGTCGGGTCGGATGGCCAGGTAGCGGCGTCGTACACAGCAGTGAAGCTGCCCATCGAGTGGCCGATCACGTTCACCTGGGCATAGCCGGAACTCCTGGCCCAGCCGATCATCTGGTGAAGCACGTAGACGTCGCTGGAGAAGGTGACCTCGGTAGACAGCGGGCGCGAGCTGCTGCCGGTTCCTATCTTGTCGAAGGCCAGCACTGCCTGGCCTGCGGTCAGCAACTTGTCGGTGAAGTTGTAGGTCCCGGCGTCGACCGGGAAGTCCCAGTAGATGTGCGAGTAGGTGGCGCCAGCCGCCAATACGTCGATCCCGGTAGCCCTGCCCCCAGGCGTGCAGTACTCAGCAGACACCGTCTGGTTGGCCGGGCCGCCCTGGGTGAGCGCCACGGGAATGCTGACGGTGGTGCATGCGCCCACGCCGCCGTCTGTAGCCGCGGCGGGAGCGGCTGCGACGATGGCTGGGACGACGCAGGTGACTGCGGCCAGCAACACCGGCGACGCGGCCCAGCGCCAGCTTCTGTTTCTCATCGTGATACCTCATTGCTGCCGGGCCAACGTGGGCCGAAGACGGGTCTGCTGAGCGGATTGTGAAGGTCAGCCGCCTCACCGAGAGCGTACCGATAGGTATGCTATACAGTCCAGAAGGTACCGTATCGCCAAGTACGATCACAGCGTGAACCAGCGTCGCCCCTGGCCCCGGCAGCGAACCGGCGGACTGCTGTTAGCAGCGGTCAGGAAAGCTCGTGCCGGGCGCGGTGCCGCATTAGCTGGCTGCTTGGTGCTGGCCCTTGCTGTTGCTGGCTGTGCCAGCCTGGCCGCAGAAGGGCAGCTGGGTTCGGCGCTGCAGAAGGCCGGTTACCAGAACGTCGGCATCAACGTCACTTCCGGCTCGGGCATGCCTTCGGGCGGCTACCTCAACGTGAGCTACAGCCGTGGGCCCAGTGCGAACGAGC
The DNA here is from genome assembly GCA_963815375.1 of uncultured Actinomycetota bacterium. GTDB lineage: Bacteria > Actinomycetota > Actinomycetes > Streptosporangiales > Streptosporangiaceae > JASHPR01. The sequence continues at coordinate 1,105,262 of CAWFGX010000004.1, forward strand.
AGGCAGATGTTCAGCGGGCGGAGAAGATCGTCTGGGACAGCTACCCGAGCCGTTTCGGTGTGCTCAGCATCCTCACAGTGTCAGGCGGATGCGTCGGGCCAGTGTGCTCGTCATCGTCCAACGTGGTGGCGAGTGCGACCTATGCTCAGCTCGCCACCAGGTTCGGCCCCCGCCCGCGGAACCTGAAGGTCGCCAGTGGGCAGAGTTCTTTCGGCGTCCCCGCGTGGGCCGTGATCCTGTGCGTCGTCCTGGTGGTAGCGGCCGTCGTGACCGCGATCGTGCTGCCGCTGACCCTCACGCGCAGGCGCAAGCGCCGTCCCCGGCCTCAGCCCGGCTGGCCGGCCTGGTACGCCTCGCAGCCCGGACCGTCCGGTCCGCCGCAGCCCGGCTGGCCAGCTTGGCAAAGCCCCCAGCCCGGGCCGTCCGGCCCGCCGCAGCCCGGCTGGCCCGCCCAGCCACCCCCGCCCGCCGAGTCACCTCAGCCACCCTCGTCGCCCAGCCCACCGGCCTGATCATCGCCGGGCGTTGGTGATCAGTCGTCGATGGCCTGGTAGGCGGCCGTCCAGAAGTCGAGGAGGATCGGCAGCGAAGGCGGCGCGGGCGCCCGCTGGGTCATGAGGATTGTGATCATGTCCTCGGCCGGGTCGTTGCACCAGCCGGTGCCGTATACGCCGGGCCATCCGTAGCTTCCGACCGAGGCGGCCCAGGGATATGACACGCCCGGTGGAGGTCCGAGGTGCGGGCAACGGGTGCGGACCGACATCCCCAAACCCCAGCCGATGTCGTCAAAGTACCCCGGCGTGAACCCGGAAACCGCCTTCTGCGCCGGCGTCAGGTGGTCGCTGGTCATCAGCGTCACCGACGGCCGTGAGAGCACCCGCTCGCCGTCGCGGGTACCGCCGGCTAGCAGGGCCGAGGCGAAGGCGAGGAAATCGCCGGCGGTCGAGACGAGCCCGCCGCCGCCTGATTCGAACGCCAGCGGCCGGCTCCAGTACCCGTCGGGGCCGTCTTCTACGACGACCTCGCCGGTGGCGTCGTCGCGCTGGTAAGCGGTCGCCAGCCGGCTGATGTTCTCGGCGGCCACGCTGAAGCCGGTGTCCTTCATCCCGAGTGGCTCGCAGATCCGCTCGCGCAGGGCGTCCCCGAAGGACATGCCGGCGGCCCGGGCGATGAGCACGCCGGTTACGTCGGCGGCGGTGTGGTACATCCAGCGCTCACCCGGCTGGCAGACGAGGGGAAGCGTGCCGAGCCGGCGAATCCACTCATCCGGCGGCGGCCCGGGCTCCTCGCTCTGGAGCCCGTTCAGCGCGTCGGCGATCGGGACCGTTCCCGGTTCGGCGACCACGATGCCGGTGCCGACGGTGAAGGTGAGCAGATCCCGCAGCGTAATCGGCCGGTTCGCCGGCACCGTCTCTTCGAGCGGCCCGGCCGGATCGGCGAGCACGGTCATGTCTGCCAGTTCCGGGAGGAACTCGTCGACCGGGTCGTCGAGGCGCAGCGTGCAGTCCTCGACGAGCGTCATCGCGCAGGCCGCGACGACCGGCTTCGTCATCGACCCGATGCGGCCGATCGTGTCGGCGGCCATGGGCGTGCTCGAGCCCTCGCCCTCGAAGGCCAGATTGCCGATTGCCTCGATATGGACCTCACCGTGGCGGGCGACGACAGCGACCGCGCCCGGGACGTAGCCGGCGTCGAGGTGACGAGAGAGCACGTCTCGCACGCGGGTCAGCCGTTTCGGCGAGAAGCCGCCGCTAGTCACTCTCTCCTCCTCATCCTCATCATCTTGTCCGTATTTGTACGCTATAACAGCGGCGGGCTGAGATAGCTAGCGGCCGGCTGGTCCGCTCGGGGAAGCCTGCATAGTCCTTTCGCTTCACAAAATCTGCGCCGTGGTCCCTTGCGGCTGGTGTCGACGGAGATGGCCGGGGAAGGGTCTCGGGACGTTCGCGTCCCGTGGGAGGCCAGATGACCCGGCGGGTGGTGGCGGCAGGCGTTCGTTGCGCTGCCGCCGTGCTCATCGCGGCATCGGCAGCTGCGACGGCCTCATGCAGCGCCGAAGCGGGTCCTGCGGCAGGCGCCTCGCTCAGCGGGGTCAGGCACCGGGCCGCCTCCCCGGCCGTGTTCCAGGGGCCGGACGGCATGCAGGCTCGGTGGGTCGTCCAGGAGAACGAGCGCCCCGGCACTACGGCGTGGCAGATACACGGCAACGGCGCCGGGATCGACGGGTTCGCCAGCCAGGTTTATGCGGCTCAGGGCGAGAATGTCACCTTGTACGTGTCGACGACCGGGCCGTGGTTCCAGGCAGACGCCTACCGGATGGGCTACTACCAGGGCAAGGGCGGGCGCCTGGTGTGGCAGTCCGGCCACGTCACCGGCAAGAACCAGGACGCGTGCCCCGTCACACAAGGCATCAACATGGTGTCGTGTGACAACTGGTCACCGTCGCTGACGTTCAGGGTGACGTCCGCGTTCGTTCAGGGCGACTACCTGATCAAGCTGACCGGGCCAGGGAACAGGCAGGCATACGTTCCGCTGACTGCATGGGATCCGGCGAGCACAGCCACCTACGTGATCAAGAACGATGTGTTCACCTGGCAGGCCTGGAATAACTGGGGCGGTTATGACTACTACACCGGGCCGGGCAGCTGCCCGGCGGGCGTGTACCCGCTGTGCTCGCGTTCCCGGGTGGTCTCGTTCGACCGGCCGTACGCCGAGAACGGCTCGGGGTTCCTCAGCCTGGAGTACCCGCTGGTGCGCTGGGCGGAGCAGCACGGCCTGGATGTGACCTACTCGACCGACCTGACCGTCCAGGAGCACCCTGACTCGCTGGCGCACCACCGGGTGCTGCTGTCGCTTGGCCACGACGAGTGCTGGTCGGCCGCCGAGCGCCAGGCCGCTGTCCAGGCGCACGGCCACGGGATGAACATCGTGTTCTTCGCGGCCAGCCCCATGCTGCGGCACGTCCGCACCCAGGCATCGCCGCTCGGGCCGGACCGGGAACTTGCCGACTACCGCGACTCGGCCGAGGACCCGCTCAACGGCAAGGCAAATCCGCTGCAAGTGACTGGCAACGAGTGGGCGTCGGCTCCGGCTGACTGGCCCGAGTACAGCTTTGTCGGCGACACCTACGACGGTTTCCTTGAGCCAGGCCAGACATACGGCCTGACGGTCGCCGACGCGTCGTCCTGGGTGTTCGCGCACACCGGGCTGCATAACGGGTCTGTCATTCCCGGTGTCCTGGCCACCGACGTCGACAAGTTCGACCCGGCAGCCGGGCAGCCCGGCAACGACCAGATCCTCGGCCACAGCGTGATCCCGGCCCAGCTCGGCCAGTCCAGCACGCCGCCGCTGGAGTCCGACATGACCTACTACACCGACCCTGACGGCGGCGCGGGCGTCGTCGACACCGGTACCAACCACTGGATCAACGCGATGGGCACCGACCAGCAGGCGTCCGCGGTCCTGGACCAGATCACCGGCAACATCATGCGGGTGTTCGGCCAGGGCCCGGCCGGGCTGACGCACCCCTCACAATCAAACTGGCAGCAAGTCACCGGCCAGTAACGCCGGGCCGGTGAATCCGGGCCTCCCGCTCCGTTAGGACACGTATGGAAGCAACTAACCTCGCTGATCTGTACCACTCACCACTGCTGGACTGGTCCTGGATCGAGTCCCGGCTCCGGGAGGGCCTCAGCCAGGCTCCGGGCACGGGTGGCCCGGACCGTCACACCTGCTGGCTGATCACGCTCAACCCGGACGGAAGCCCGCATGTCACCGGCCTCGGCGCACTGTGGGCTGACGGCTACTTCTGGTTCGCCACAGGCAAGAGCACCCGCAAGGGCAGGAACCTTGCCCGTGACCCGCGCTGCGCGCTCAGCGTGTCGGCCCAGGAGTTCGATCTCGTCGTGGAGGGCGAGGCCACCCTGGTCACCGATCCTGCTGCCGTCGCCGGGCTGGCAGCGCAGTGGGTGGCTAGCGGCTGGCCATGCCGGGTCGACGAGTCCGGGACCGCGCTGACCGCCCCGTTCAGCGCGCCTTCGGCGGGGCCGCCCCCGTGGCACGTGTACCGGATCACGGCGCACGAGGCGACCGCCCTCGGCACCGCCGAACCCGGGGGTGCAACGCGGTGGCGCTTCTAGAGAGCCGCGTCACGCAACTTGCCGGCGTCGGGCTAGCCGGGCGCGGGGCCGGTGGCGACGGGACGGGCAGGGTCAGCGGTCCAGCCGGACCACGAGCCAACGTAGAGGGCTGCTGGGATGCCGGCCAGCCCGAGAGCGAGCACCTCGTGCGCGGCGGTGACGCCGGAGCCGCAGTACGCGCCCACCTGAGGTGTCACGCCATCCGCTCCGGCGAGGACACCTAGGCTGGCGAACCGCTCCCGGAGCGAGTCGGGCGGCCGGAACCGGCCGTCCTCGGAGAGGTTGGCGGCGGTCGGCGCGCTCACCGCTCCGGGGATGTGGCCAGCGACCCGGTCGACCGGCTCGGTCTCACCGCGGTACCGCTCGCCCGCCCGCGCGTCAAGCAGCACGCCCGACCGGGCCAGCGCGGCCGCACCCGCAGCGTCAAGTACCGGCAGGTGATAAGGAACGGCGGTGAAGTTCCCTTCCTCGACGCGAGGCTCGTCGGCGGTCACAGGCAGCCCGGCAGCGGCCCAGGCGCGGAAGCCGCCGTCCAGCACTCTTACCTGGTCGTGGCCGAAGTACCGCAGCGTCCACCAGGCGCGCGCTGCAATGGTCGAGTCGCCGTCGTCGTAAGCGACGACCGGGTAGTCCGCCCGGACCCCGGCCCGGCGCATCGCCGCCTGAAAGCTGGCGGGGTCCGGCAGCGGGTGGCGGCCTCCGGAGCCCGGCGGTCCGGCCAGGTCGGTGTCGAGGTCAATGCAGACGGCTCCGGGCAGGTGGCCCGCCCGGTAGGAGTCGATCCCCGGCGGCCCGCCGAGCCGCCACCGGACGTCGAGCAGCACCGGAGGCTTCCCGCTGGCCAGCTCAGCGGCCAGGGCGGCCGCCTCGACCAGTGGATGGGCAGCAGTGCGCCCGCCGCCGTTTCCCGCAGCGCTCACGCTCATCGTGCCGGTCAGCCTCGCAGCCAGGCCACGACTTCCCCGGCGTGCTGGTCGGGCGGGAAGACCGGGTAGAACACCTGCTCGATCTGGCCGTTGCTGACCACGAGCGTCAGGCGCTTGTAGCGCACCACGCCGTCGCTGGCGGTGAACGTCGGCAGCCGCAGCTGCTCGGCCAGCACCAGGCCGGAGTCGGACAGCAGCGGGTATGGCAGCGACAGCCGGGCCGCAGCCTCGGCCTGCTCGGCGGTTCCCTGGCTGGACAGGCCGAACACCTCTACGCCCAGCTCGGTCAGCTCGGTGTAATGGTCGCGAAACCCGATCGTCTCCGGCGTGCACCCGCGCGCGCCAGGAATCTGATCCCATCCCTCGACCAGCGGGACCCCGGGCGTGCCGGTCATCGGGTACACGTAAACGACCGCGCGCGGCTGGCCGAGCCCGGCGAGGTTCACCGTCTCACCGCTGGTGGCGGGCAAGGCGACCGCCGGCAGGGCTGCACCGGGCAGGTGCGCGGCCGCGCCGTCGTCCTCGGGCTCCGGGAGGCTCGCGGGCAGCTGCTCATAGTTTGTCGTCACCAGTCACGCTCCTGTCTCCATCTTCGTGCCCGCCGGTGACCGGCATACTGGCGCCGTTACAGCGCCGACAGGCTCAGCAGCGGTACTAGCTGGTCCGAGGGTGTCAGCGAGCCGTGCATGCCGATCAGCACGGACTCGCGCGGCTCTGCCTGAGTGGCGACGATCGCGTACGCTCCGGCCGGCGCCGCTACCACGTCGCCGATCCGGTCGGCGACTCGCGGGTTCACAGGCCCGAACCAGCCCTCGGCGATCGCGTCGTCCCTGGACACCACCCAGGCCCGGGGACCGAGGAGCTCCCGCCACCCCGCCAGCACGTCAGCAGCGGCTCCCGGCTCGGTGTAGACGTGCCGTGCCCGCGGCTCGCCGCCGAGCAGGGCAACGCCGGCCCGCATCCCGGGCACCGTGTCGGCATCGACCCGGTCCTGCGCCGGCACGTCCGTCATGCCGTGATCAGCCGTCACGTACAGGGCAGTGCCCTGGGGCACCGCGCTGGCCAGCTGCTCGGCCAGCTTGTCGACGTGCCCGAGGTGATAGCGCCACGCATCCGACGTGCAGCCGAACACGTGGCCAGTGGCGTCGAGCTCGCCGTGATACGCCATGGCCAGTACCCGGTCGCTGCTCCAGAGCGCGGCTGCCGTCTCCGACACAAGCGCGCCGAGCGTGTCCGCGGCCAGGAACTCGGCGCCGCGCATGGTCGCGGCCGACAGCCCGCTGCTCGCCAGCGAGTGGTGCGCCACCCGGAACACGGCAACCTGCGCGTCGGCAGCCCGCTCGAAGATCGTGCTCCCTGGCTGCCATGCCACCGGATCGACGCGTGGGTCCCATCGCAGCGCATTGAGCAGCCTGCCCTCGCCCGGCACCGCTACCTGGTAGCCGAGCACCCCGTGCTCACCTGGCGGCAGCCCGGTGCCCAGGGAAGCCAGGCTGGTCGCGGTCGTGGCCGGGAACCCGGCCGCCAGTGTCCGCCCGCTCAGCGCAAGCTCGGACAGGAACGGGGCCGCGGCCGGATGCTCGCGCAGCAGCTCCCAGCCCAGCCCGTCGACCACCAGCAGGCATACCCGGTCCGCCGGCTCGAGCTGCAGCGGGTTGGGTTCGGCAGCGACGCCGAGCGACGCGAGCACCGAGTTCGCCAGGTCGGCCAGGGTGTTCTCGCCGTAGCGCGGCAGCGAAGGAAGCGACGCCGGCAGATCGGTGGCGGCTGCCGCCTGCCCGTCCGATGTCATCAGACCCCCGTCAGCCGCGGCCGGTGGCCTCGGACAGTGCCCCGGCGAACGCGAGCACCTGTTGCACCGCGTCGGCCCCGTCAGCGGCCTCGCTGACCCGCAGCGTCAGGTCGTCGGAGGTCACCGTCCCGGTGTAGCCGTGGTCAGCCTCGCAGTTCTCGTCCCCGCAGTGAGCGGGCTCGAGCTCGATGTGGGCGAGTACGTTCCAGCCGATAGTCAGCACCACCTCGCTGGGCATCGTAACGCCCGGCACGTAGCTGGCCGGATCCGGGATCACCCTGGTCACTGCCACCGAGGCGATCTGGGCGAACCGCACGGCCTCGGTGCTGGTCTCCGCCTGCGGGCGGGAGTCCTCCTCGTCGGCGTCGGCCGGGCTCTCGTCGGTGTGGGAGTAGATCAGCCGGGTCGGCGTGAGCGCCAGCACCGTCATGTGCCGCCGCACCTCCATGCCGGGATCGAACAGCGCATCGCTCTGCACGATGTACGAGACGACCGGCTCGGCGGCGAGTGCGGAGGAGACCGCATCGAACACCAAGCCGGGGTAGTAACCGCTTCGCTCTATGGCTGCGCGCATCCCGTCGGGCGCGATTCTGGTATCGCTCATGCACCCATCCTGCACCGTCCGGGGACCGCGGCTCACAGTGCGGGGCGCCGACCTGGTCCTGGGTTTTCCGCGTGGAACATGACAATCGATCACGAATCGGCCACGCTGTCATAATAGGCGCACTGCCGGAGAATGGCTGGCGGCATTTCCCGGCCGCGCGCCGGTCAGGTAGCGCAGCAGCACCATGTCACCGATCCGGCGCACCCCGGCCAGCTGCATCCGGTGCAGGACATTGCCCCCGGCCCGGTCTGCCTCCCCGGCAAACCGGGGCGCGCGCGGGTCGCCGACGAAGACCGGCGCGATCGCCAGGTGCAGCTCGTCCGCGAGCCCGGCAGCGAGGAACTGCACGAGCAGCCTGCCGCCGCCCTCGACCATGAGCTGCCGCACTCCCCTGGCGGCCAGGTCGCCGAGGACCGCGTCCAGGCTCAGCGGTTCGCCAGCGGCGATGACCTCGGCGCCAGAACCGGAGAGCCGCTCGCGGATCCCCGGGGCCGCGGAACGCGGCGCATAGACGAGGCTGGCGCCCTCGCCTGCGGTGAAGAACCGCGCCGCCGGGTCGAGATCGCCGCTGCGGGTAAGTGTGACCCGGACCGGCGTTGCGGGCAGCGCGCGGGCGACCCGTGCCTCGCGGCGGGCTGCCGACCGGACGAGCAGCGCCGGGTTGTCCCGCCGCACGGTCTCGGCCCCGACCATGATCGCGTCGGACCCGGCCCGCACTTCGTCGACCCGGTCCAGGTCGGCCTCGTTCGAGAGGATGAGCCTGGCCGGGGTGGTGTCGTCGGTGCAGCCGTCGACCGACGTCGCCACCGACAGCAGCACATACGGGCGCACGTCCTCTTGCCTCCCTAGGCTGGGGTTCCGTGTCCGGACTACGGCTCGCCGTAACGCTCCTCACAATCATTCCCCTGAACGGCAGGCGGGGGACTGCCGTGGCGCCGTCACGCTCAGTGGCAGGGGCGGCGATGGCCTGGGCGCCAGCGGTCGGCGTGCTGCTCGGGGCGGCTGCCGCTGGGGTTCTGGAACTCGCCGGACGGGTCGGGCATACTGGCCCGCTGCTCGCCGCGGTGCTCGCCGTCGCCGTGCTCGCGCTGCTCACCCGGGGTCTGCACCTGGACGGCCTGGCCGACCTGGCCGACGGCCTGGGCAGCGGGCAGCCGGCTGACCGGGCGCTGGAGATCATGAAGCGCTCCGACATCGGGCCGTTCGGCGTGGTCACGCTGGTGCTGACGCTGGGGATACAGGTCGCGGCGCTGGCACAGGCCCAGGCGCTGGGCCGGGGCGTGGTCGCCGTGGTCTTCTCGGCCGCGGCCGGGCGGCTGGCGGTGACGTGGGCGTGCCGCCGTGGTGTTCCGCCCGCCCGCCCGGCCGGCCTTGGCGCCCTGGTCGCGGGGTCGGTCCATCCGGTGGTCCCGGCCGTGATCAGTGTCGCCGGGCTGGCCGCTGGCTATGCGTTCGGAATAGTTTTCTGTATCGCCGTCGCGGCCGGGCTGGCATCGTCGCTCGCGCTAGCGGCGCTGGCAGTGCGCCGCCTGGGCGGGATCACCGGCGACGTGCTCGGCGCGCTGGTCGAGGTGACGACCGCGGTGTGCCTGCTGGTGACGGCGCTCCACTAGGGCTCAAGCACGTCGCGGAGGCGCTTGGCATACCCGGCGGCCTCGTCCTCGTCCGCGTACCGGCCCCGGGGCCAGAAGAACCCGCGCAGGCCATCGCCCTTGGTGCGGGGCACAACGTGCACGTGCAGGTGCGGGACACTCTGGCTGACCACATTGTTCTCGGCCACGAAGCTGCCCTGGGCGCCGAGCGCAGCCGGCATCGCCGCGCTCACCCGCTGAACCCGGGTGAACAGCGGGCCGACCAGGCCGGGCGGGAGGTCGGCCAGGGTCACGTAGTGCTCACGGGGCACGACCAGCACATGGCCCTTGAACACCGGCCTGGCGTCGAGGAAGGCGACGGCAACATCGTCGGAGAGGACGATGCGCGCGCTGACGGTCCCCGCCACAATGTCGCAGAACAGGCAGTCGGTCACCCAGGCACGGTAGCGCGCCGTGGCGTGGCACGCTGCGGCGTCAGCCTGGCGGCGGATGCCCAGGTCAGCTCGGGGGTGGACGACGCCGGGCCGATTCCGCCCGTACGCTTGGCTCGTGTCTGCCCTGTACGCGTGGCTGAGCCGGGCATCCGCGGCTGGTCGACGGCGTGCCCGCGTTCTTCCTGCTGGTCCTGGGATCTGCTTCGGCCAGGCCAGCTGACTTCCTGCTGCTGATGCCGTTCGTGCTGGCCATGTCCGTGCCCGTGGTGTTCAGGCGCCGGTACCCGGTGCAAGCGTTCGCGATCGCGGTCGTCGCCGGCGCCCTGCAGGTGGTGAGCGACGTCCGCCCGCTTGGGTCCGATCTGGCCATCCCGCTGCTGCTCTACACTCTGGCCGCGTACCGGCCGCGCCGTCAGTCGCTGCCAGGGCTGGCCGTATGCCTTATCGGCTCGGTGGCCGCCGTCGCCATCTGGGTGTCAGGCCCGCTCGGCACGATCCAGCGGGTCGGGCTGGTGCTCGTCCTGTTCAGCGGCACCGCGCTGCTCGCGTGGGTGCTCGGCGACTCCATGGGCTACCGGCGCGCCTACCTGACCTCGCTGGAAGACCGGGCAGCGCGGCTGGAGCGGGAGCGCGACGCGCAGGCCCAGATCGCCACGGCGGCTGAGCGGGCGCGGATCGCCCGCGAGCTGCACGACGTGATCGCCCACAACGTCAGCGTCATGGTGGTGCAGGCCGACGGGGCCAGCTACGCGCTGCGCTCCGACCCGGAGCGGGCCGCAACCGCGCTCGCCGCGATCTCGCGGACCGGCCGGCAGGCGCTATCCGAGATGCGCCGCCTGCTCGGCGTTCTGCGCTCCGGGGACGAGCCGTCCGGACTGGCTCCGGTCCCCGGTCTTGATCAGCTCCGTGAGCTGCTTGACCAGGCCCGGGGCGCCGGGATGTCGGTCTCGCTCACGATCGACGGGCCGGCCCGGCCGCTGTCGGAGGGCGCCGAACTCGCTGCCTACCGAGTCGTCCAGGAGTCGCTCACCAACACGCGCAAGCACGGCGGCCCGGCCGCCTCGGCCGATGTCATGCTCGCCTACCAGCCGGATGGGCTGCTGCTGCAGGTGACCGACAACGGGCTGGGCGCTGACGCGCCCGCCGACGGGACCGGGCACGGGCTCACCGGCATGCGGGAGCGGGTCGAGATGTACGGCGGGATGGTCCAGGCCGGACCGCTGCGGACCGGCGGCTACCAGGTGATCGCTCTGCTGCCCAGCACCTGCGCCGAAGCTGCCCTCCGGTGAGCGCCGCGGAGGCAAGCGAACCATGAGCACTGAGGCAATCCGGATCGTGCTTGTTGACGATCAGGAACTGGTCCGCACCGGGTTCCGGATGGTGCTCGACGCACAGCCGGACATGACGGTGGTCGGTGAGGCGGCCGACGGCCTCGCTGCCGTGACGTTCGCACGCGAGCACGACGCCGATGTCATGGTGATGGACGCGCGGATGCCACGAATGGACGGGGTCGCGGCGACCCAGCAGATCCGGCAGGCCGGCGACCGGCCGCGGGTGCTCATGCTCACAACCTTCGACCTGGACGAGTACGCGTTCGCCGCGCTGAAGGCCGGGGCCAGCGGCTTCCTGCTCAAGGACGTGCCGCCAGAGGAACTGCTGTTCGCGATCCGCGCGGTGCACTCGGGTGATGCCGTTGTCGCCCCCTCGACTACGCGGCGGCTGATCGACAGGTTCGCGCCGATGCTCCCGGCCGGGGATTCCGCGGTCGACGCTGAACTCGCGGAGCTGACAGAACGGGAACACGAGGTGCTGATCCTGGTCGCGCAGGGACTGTCGAACGCCGAACTGGCGGCACGGCTGTTCGTCTCCGAGGCCACGGTGAAGACGCACGTGGGCCGGATCCTGGCGAAGCTCGGCCTGCGCGACCGCGTCCAGGCAGTGGTGTTCGCCTACGAGAACGGACTGGTCCGGGCCGGCCGCCGCGGCCAGGACTGATCACTCTGCGCTCCGAAACGACCACATTCCGCAATTGCCTCCGCGCACCCAGGATATGCAGTATCGTCGCACGCATGACTGGGGGAAATCACACTCTGTTAGTACTTGACTACTGGACGTTTGGACTGGCGACGCCTGGGATCAGCCTGGCCTTGTCCTTCCTGGGGGCTCTCCTGGGCCTGCGGTGCGCTAGCCGGGCCCACGCCTGCCGGGGGCTGACGCGGGCGACATGGCTGCTGCTCGGCGGTGTTGCGATCGGCGCCCTCGGGGTCTGGGCGATGGATTTCATCGCGCTGCTCGGGTTCACGATCCGCGGCGAGGTCATCCGCTACGACATCCAGGCCACCGCGCTGAGCCTGCTGGTCGCCGTCGCTGTCATGTGCGGGTGCCTGCTGGTCGCCGGGTTCGGCAAGGCTCGTTCTGGCTGGCTGCTGGCTGGCGGCCTGGTGACCGGGATTGGCGTGGCGGTCATGCATTACCTGGGGATGGCCGCGCTCCTTATACCCGCCCAGATCGCGTACGCGCCCGCGCCGATAATCGGTTCGGTCGTGCTGGCGATCGGGGCGGCAACCGCCACGCTGGGGGCCGTGGCGCGTCCGCGGGCACTCGGGCCGACCGTGCTCGCGGCGCTGGTCGTGGCGGTCGCGGTCAGCGCGATGCACTACACGGCGATGGCCGCGGTACGGCTGTACCCGGCTGGGCCTGCCCAGGCCAGCAGTGGCGGCGTCACTGTGCAGGGCCTCCTGCTCCCGCTGATCATCGGCATCACCGTCGTTGTGTTCCTGGTCGGGTCGGTCATCGCGCTGTCCCCTACCGCTGATGCGATCCGCTACGACAAGGCGCTGCTGGACGACATCCGGAGGCACGCCGACTCGTCCCTCGAGGCCACGCCGCTGCCTATGGAGGATGTGGGGAAGCACCTGGCCGCGCCGCGGTCGTCGCCCCCGTGGACGTTCGCGGAGCTGCGCCGCCCTTCGCCCAGCCCGGCGATCACCGGCCGAAGCAGCCTGCGCCGCTCCTGATCCCGCTGGCGGCTGTCGCCCTGTCGCCGACCGAGGAGGAGATTCTCGGCGAGGTCGACCTGATGGACCGCATCGGCAGGCTCCGCTCGCAGGCGCCGTAGAACAATAGGGTCCGATGGGAGACGACCCAGGCCAGGCCTTCGAAGGGCAAGCCAGCGGCGGGCAGACCGGCTGGCTGCTGCTCGTGTACCGGGTGCCGTCCGAGCCGACGAGGCTGCGCGCGACTGTCTGGCGGCGGCTGAAGAGCCTGGGCGCCATCTACCTGCAGAACTCCGCGGCCGCGCTGCCGGCCAGCGTCGCCGCCGAACGCTCGCTGCGCAAGCTCAGGAGCGAGATCCTCGACATGTCAGGCACCGCGGCGCTGCTGTCCTGCACGGTGCTGGCTGGCGAGCAGGAGGTCCGGGCTGCGTTCCAGGCTGCCCGCGATGACGAGTACGAGGAGATCATCGACAAATGCGGGGACTTCCTCGCCGAAGTGAAGAAGGAGTACACGGCCAGCCACTTCACCTACGCCGAGCTGGAGGAGAACGAGGTGGACCTGGTCAAGCTGAGGAACTGGCTGGAGCGAGTACGCCAGCGCGACGTCTTCGGCGCCTCGGGCCGGCAGCAAGCCGAGAACCAACTCGGCGAGTGCGAGGAGGCGCTGGAAGCCTACGCGGCGAGGGTGTACGCCGAGGAGGGTGAGAGCCGCTAGGCGCGCCGGGGCATCGCCCGGTGGTTCAGTGCCGGCGGGTCGCCCGCCACAGGCTCAGCGGCAGCAGCAGCACCAGGAACACCGGCAGCAGCCACCAGGCGGGGACCACGGTGCGGCTCAGCGCGTAGGTCAGTGCCAGGCCGGCCGCCACGCCGGCAGCGACCAGCCAGTCGTCGCCGATGATGAAGTCGTACCAGAACGCGGCGAAAGCGCGGAGGCGGTGCATCATGCGGATCGGCTCCCTTCGGCACCGGCGCGGACCGGGACGTCGGCGACGCCAGCGCCGCCTGTGGCCGGCCGCTGGCCCCGGGTATTCCGCCGCATGATCGCGACGAGCCCGAGCGCGAATACAGCGATGGCCGGGATGAGCACGAGCAGCGCGGCGTCGGACCCAGGCCAGTGCGCGCCCGCGCCCTCCGCGCCCCAGAAGGTGCCGAAGCCGGTGAGCATGATGCCGACCACGAACTTCAGCGTGTTCTCCGGAACCCGGGACAACGGGGCCCGGACGGCTGCCCCGGCGATCGCCACGACGGCGATGGCGGCGGCCGCAGCGATCGCGGCCAGCCCGATGTCGCGGGAATTGCTGCCGAACGTGAGCACGATGAATACGACCTCGAGCCCCTCGAGCAGCACGCCCTTGAACGACAGCGTGAAACCGTACCAGTCGGGCACCATTCCTACCCGCCTGCGAGGCTGCTCCCCCGCGGCGGTGAGCTTCGCGGTGAAGATCTTGTCCTCGTCGTGCAGCGCCTTGTGGCCGCTCGCCCGCAGGATCGCCTTGCGCAGCCACTGCAGCCCGAATGCCAGCAGCAGAGCGCCGACGAACAGCCGCAAGCCGTGCAGCGGGATCTCGGACACTGCCGGGCCTGCCACTGCGACGATGACCGCGAGGACGGCGAGCGCGACGCCCATGCCAGTCGCCGCTGATCGCCAGTCCCTGGCCGTGCCCGCCGCCAGGACGATGGTCGTGGCCTCGACGGCCTCGACTGCGCAGGCCAAGAACACCGCGATGAACAGCGCACCGCTACCCACGGAACCTCCCTGCCCTCCCTGCTCCCAGCGGGCATCTCAGTCTAACAGCTGTCAGAACACGCAGCTGACACCTGTTATTTCGGCCGAGCTAGAGCGTTACGGACAGGCTGGCGTCGCTGCGCCGAGGTTCCCGAAGCCCGGGCGGGCTGACGAGCCGGCCGTGATCGGCGCGGCCGGGCAGGCACTAGGCTCAGAGCCGTGACCACGATGCTGCAGACCAGTACCGAGTTGCCGCGCGATGCCCGCGCCGATGCGATCGTCATCGGAGTAGCCAGAGGAGCCGACGGGCCGCTGCTCGCGCCAGGCGCCGAGGATGTAGACGAGGCGCTGGGCGGAAGGCTCACTGAGACCCTCGCCACCCTCGGCGCGACCGGCGACGCGGAGGAAGTCACCACGATCGCGTCGGCCGGCCAGCTGAAGGCGCCGCTGATCGCCGCGGTCGGCATCGGCCCGGCCGGAGGTCACACAGCCGGGGACGGACCCCCTCTGGACGGCGAGTTGCTGCGCCGCGCAGCGGGCGCCGCGGTCCGCGGGCTGGTGGCCAAGAAGGCACAGCAGATCGCACTGGCCCTGCCCGCGCGTGACGCCGCCGAGGCCGAGGCCGTCGGCCTGGGCGCGCTGCTCGGCAGCTATGTGTTTACCAGGTACACCGCGAGCAAGCCCGACACCGAACTGACCCTGCTGTGTCACGGCGCCGCCGCTGCGGGCGCGTCCCGCGCGCAGGTGCTGGGAACTGCCGTGTCGCTGGTGCGCGACCTGGTGAACACCGGTCCCTCGGACCTCTACCCGGCCACGTTCGCCGCCGAGGCACAGCGCGTCGCCGCCCATGCTGGCCTGGCCGTCGAGGTGCTGGACGAGAAGCAGCTCGCCGAGGGCGGCTACGGCGGGATCACCGGCGTTGGCCAGGGGTCGGTGCACCCGCCCCGCCTGGTCCGGCTCGCCTACACTCACCCGGACGCGACCCAGACGCTAGTACTGGCCGGCAAGGGCATCACGTTCGACTCGGGCGGCCTCTCGCTGAAGCCCCCGAAGTCGATGGAGTGGATGAAGTCGGACATGGCCGGCGCCGCCGCAGTGCTGGCTGCGCTGACCGCGATCGCCGCACTGGGCCCGGCAGTTAACGTCATCGGCTACCTGGCGATCGCCGAGAACATGCCGGGCGGGAGGGCCCAGCGGCCCTCGGATGTGATCACTATCTACGGCGGCAAGACGGTCGAGGTGCTGAACACAGACGCCGAGGGGCGGCTGGTGCTCGCCGACGCGCTGGCCAAGTCTGCCGATGACTCCCCGCACCTGCTGGTCGACATTGCCACCCTCACCGGAGCGCAGCTCGTCGCGCTCGGCCCCCGCATCTCCGGGGTGATGGCCAACAGTGACGAGGTGCGTAACGGCATCGCGGACGCGGCCGGCCGGGCGGGCGAGGCGGCCTGGCCGATGCCGCTGCCCGAGGAACTGCGCAAGGGCCTTGACTCGCCAGTCGCGGACATCGCCAACGTGACCCCCGACAGGAATGGCGGAATGCTAGTCGGCGGTTTGTTCCTGAGGGAGTTCGTTCCCGACGGGGTCCGGTGGGCGCACCTGGACATCGCTGGGCCCGCGTACAACCCGGGTGAGCCCTTCGGGTACACGCCCAGAGGCGGAACGGGAGCGGCCGCGCGCACGCTCGTCCAGATCGCGCTCGACGTGGCGGACGGGCGGCTCTAGCCAGGCTTGGACTGGCGGAAAGGAAGTTCATCGTGGCGGACCAAGGCAGCTACGACATCGTCATCCTCGGTGGCGGCAGCGGCGGCTACGCCTGCGCGCTGCGAGCGGCCGAGCTCGGGAAGCGCGTGGCGCTGATCGAGAAGGACAAGGTCGGCGGCACCTGCCTGCACCGCGGATGCATTCCGACCAAGGCGCTGCTGCACGCCGCCGAGGTCGCCGACCAGGCGCGGGAGAGCGCCACGTTCGGGGTGCGGGCCAGCCTGGACGGCATCGACATGGCCGGAGTTAACGCTTACAAGGACAAGGTGGTTACCCGGCTCTGGAAGGGGCTGACCGGCCTGATCGGCAGCCGGCACATCGACATCATCCAGGGCGACGGGCGCCTGGTGTCGCCGACCGCGGTGCAGGTCGGTGACACCCGGATCGAGGGCACGCACGTGGTCCTGGCCAGCGGCTCCGAGGCACGCAGCCTCCCGGGGCTGGAGATCGACGGTCAGCGGGTGATCACCAGTGACCAGGCGCTGACGCTCGACCGCGTGCCCGCGTCCGTGGTCATCCTCGGCGGCGGCGTGATCGGCGTCGAGTTCGCCAGCGTGTGGCGGTCGTTCGGCGCTGAGGTCACGATCGTCGAGATGCTGCCGCACCTGCTGCCGCTCGAGGACGAGTCAAGCTCGCGGCTGCTGGAGCGAGCGTTCCGCCGGCGCGGCATCGGGTTCAAGACCGGCACGCGGTTCGAGGGCGTCAAGCAGAGCGACTCCGGCATCACGGTCACGCTCGAGGGCGGCGCCACCGTCGACGCCGAGCTGTTGCTCGTCGCTGTGGGCCGTGGCCCGGTCTCGGCCGGTCTCGGCTACGAGGAAGCCGGCGTTGCGATGGACCGCGGTTACGTGCTCGTCGACGAGTACTGCCAGACCGGCGTTCCCACGATCTCGGCGGTCGGCGACCTCACCCCGGGCCCGCAGCTCGCGCACGTCGGCTTCGCCGAGGGCATCCTGGTCGCCGAGCGGCTCGGCGGGCTCTCGGTCACGTCCATCGACTACGAGGGCGTGCCGAGGGTCACCTACAGCGACCCGGAGGTCGCGTCGGTGGGCATCACGGCGGCGACCGCGGCCGAGCGCGGGATCACAACCACCGAGGTCACGTATGACCTCGCAGGCAACGGCAAGAGCCAGATCCTGCAGACCTCCGGCGCGGCCAAGGTCATCGCGGCCGCTGACGGCGGCGAGGTGCTCGGGATTCACCTGGTCGGCTCGCGGGTCGGCGAGCTGATCGCCGAAGGCCAGCTGATCTACAACTGGGACGCCACACCGTCCGACGTTGCCCAGCTCATCCATCCGCACCCCACCCAGTCGGAGATAATCGGCGAGGCGCACCTGGCGCTGGCGGGAAAGCCGCTCCACTTCCACTCATAATCAGCACCCGGCTCCGGGAGCCGGGTGTCATGGGCCACGCGCAGGCGTGGACCGCATCAGCGAAGGAGTCTCGGGAAGCCATGCCGGTCTCGGTAACCATGCCCCAGCTTGGTGAGAGCGTCACCGAGGGCACTGTCACGCGCTGGCTGAAGCGCGAGGGTGAGCGAGTCGAGGCCGACGAGCCGCTCCTCGAAGTATCGACCGACAAGGTCGACACCGAGATACCCTCGCCGGTCTCCGGCACCGTCCGCGGCATCACCGTCGCAGAGGACGAGACGGTCGCCGTCGGCGCCGAGCTCGCCGTCATCGACGAGGACGGTGCCGCGTCCGGATCCGGCGGAGCGCCGGCCTACGAGCAATCCCCTTACCAGACGCCGTATCCGGAGCCAGCGCCTCAGCCGGTGGCCGAGCCTGCGGGGTACTGGCCGCCGGAGCAGCAGCCGGCTGCTGCCTATGTGCCGCAGCAGGCCCCCGAGCCGGGGCCCCCGCCCAGCCGGCCGTACCGGCCGCCGAGGCACTGCCACAGGCACCACCGGCACCGCCAGCCGCCGCAGCGTCCCCGCCTGCGCCACCCGCACCCGAGCCGGCCGCCCCGGTTCAGCCAGCCCCGGTGCAGCCAGGTCCCGTGCAGCCAGCAGCAGCGGGGCCAGCGCCGCAGCAGGCTGAGGCTCCGACGACCAACGGCGTGCAGCCAGGGTCGGCCGCCGACAGCCCGTACGTCACGCCTCTGGTGCGCAAGCTGGCGGCCGAGCACGGGATTGACCTGGCCACCGTACCGGGTACCGGCGTGGGCGGCCGGATCCGCAAGCAGGACGTGCTTGAGGCCGCCCGGGCACTGCGCGGTGCCGCCGCTGATGCACCGCCAGTGGCCCAGCCAGCCGCTGCCGCACCGGCCATGACGGAGCAAACGGCGATGCAGCAGGCGTCCGCCCCACCGGCAGCAGCACCGCTGGTGCCTGCGGAAGCGCAGCCACAGCCCGCCGCGGCGGCGGCGGCAGCAGCAGCAGCTCCCCCGGCTGAGGCAGCCCCGCCAGCGACAGCACCGCAGGCCCCGGCCCAGCCACCAGCGGCGCCGGGGCCGGCCCGGCCCGGCCGGCCGCCGCGCCGTCCGCTCTGCGCGGCCGGACCGAGAAGCTGTCGCGGTCGCGCCAGATCATCGCGCAGCGCATGATGGAGTCCCTGCAGACCTCCGCACAGCTCACCACGGTGGTCGAGGCGGACATCACCGCCATCGCCAGGCTCAGGGACCGCGCCAAGGGCGCTTTCGAGGCCAGGGAGGGGGTCAGGCTCTCGTTCCTGCCCTTCTTCGCGTTGGCAACCGTCGAGGCGCTCAAGGTGCACCCGGCCCTGAACGCGATCATCGACACAGCCGCCGGCGAGGTGACCTACCACGACGACGAGCACCTCGGCATCGCGGTGGACACTCCGCGCGGCCTGATGGTCCCGGTGATACGCAAGGCGGGCGACCTGAACCTGGCCGGCCTGGCTCGGAAGATCGCCGATCTCGCCGAGCGCACCCGGGCGGGCCGGGTCAGCCCCGACGAGCTGTCCGGCGGAACGTTCACGCTGACGAACACCGGCAGCCGCGGTGCCCTGTTCGACACGCCGATCATCAATCAGCCGCAGGTCGGGATCCTCGGAACCGGGACTGTCGTCAGGCGCGCGGTAGTCGTGGAGGATGCGGCGCTCGGCGAGGTGATCGCTGTGCGGTCGATGGTCTACCTTTCGCTCACCTACGACCACCGGCTCGTCGACGGCGCTGACGCCGCGCGGTTCCTCGGCACGCTGAAAGCGCGTCTCGAGGAGGGCGCCTTCGAGGCCGAACTCGGGCTCTGACCAGCCCATGAAGGTCGCGATCAGCGGATCGTCGGGCCTGATAGGCACGGCGCTCGCCAGCGCGCTCGCCGGTGACGGGCACGAGGTGATCCGGCTGGTCCGCCGTGAGCCGGGTCCGGGCGAGGTTCGCTGGGACCCGCAGTCCGCCGACGGTGGCCTGGATCCCGCCGCGCTGGACGGCGTCGACGCTGTGGTGCACCTCTCCGGCGCGCCCGTCGCTGGCGGCCTGTGGACGCAGGCCCGGAAGCGGATCCTGCGTGCCAGTCGCATCCAGAGCACCACGGCCCTGGTCAGCGCGCTGGCACAAGCCGCAACACCGCCGTCGGTGCTGCTGTCAGCCTCGGCGGTCGGCTGGTACGGGGACACTGGTGCCCGTGAGGTGGACGAGTCAGCGGCGGCCGGCACCGGATTCCTCGCCGACCTGGTAGCGGAGTGGGAAGCCGCCGCGCAGCCCGCCAGGGAGGCCGGCCTCCGGGTCGTTACCTTGCGCAGCGGCATCGTCCTGTCGGCCAGCGGCGGGATGCTGCGCCCGCTTTCGCTGCCGTTCCGGCTCGGGCTCGGGGCCAGGCTCGGGCCGGGCACGCAGTTCATCAGCTGGATCTCGGTGACCGACCACCTGGCCGCTATCCGCTACCTCATCGACCACAGCGCCATCGAGGGCCCGGTCAACCTCACGGCCCCGGCGCCTGTGACCAATGCCGTGTTCACCGCCGAGCTGGCCCGGGCCCTGCACCGGCCCGCCGTGCTCCGGATCCCGGCTCCGGTCCTGCGGGCGGTGCTAGGTGAGCTCGCTGTCGAGCTGCTTGGCAGTCAGCGGGTGCTGCCCCGGCGGCTGCTGGAATCGGGCTTCGAGTTCCGCCACCCCGACATCGCCAGCGCGTTCGCCGCCGAGCTGTAATGCCGGGCCTGAGCGACGCTCACCAGGCCGCTAGCGTGGCCACCACCACGGCCTGTATCCCCCGCCGCGGCGCCCGGCCGCAGCGGTCGCGCGGGGGCGCTGCCCGGCGGGCCCCAGCGGCAGCTGGCCGACAACTGGCGGTGCCTCCAGTCTCGCCCGGATCCGGTTTCCCTGCCACGGCGTCCGGTTCCGCTGGTCGAACCGGGCGGCGAGGTCCATGGCGATGCGCCACGCGTCGCCTGCCAGAGCCGCGATGAGCACCGGGTACCCGGGGCCTGGGCCGCTGACCCTTATGCCGCCGCCGCCAGCGGCGTTCAGCCAGCGGCACAGCACGGCCAGCGACGCCGCGTACTCCATCTTCCCGTTCGGCCGGTTCAGCGTGTAGAAGCCGCGCAGCCGCAGCTTCATATCTTCCAGGCCCTGATACTGATTGCCGGTGAGCGCGCAGAACTCGTGCAGCATGCCGCTGTATTCGTAGCGGTAAGGCCCGGCGCCGAACAGGTCGCGGCGGGCACGTTGGTAGGCGGCCACAGCCAGCGTGAACTGCCCGGCCTGCGCCAGCGGCAACAGCATGTGGCACAAGATCGGCGCCGAGGGCTCGCTGAAGGACATCTGCCCGGCGAGCACTGGCGCGGCAAGGGCGAGCGCCCTGGCCCGGGATGCCCCGTCGCCGCGCAGGATCAGCCGCTCGATCTCGGCCTCAAAGTCCCAGACGTTACCTGGCGCTGGGCCGCCCGCGGCGTGCCAGAGCCTGTAGCTGCGTTCCTCTTCGTCCCAGTCACCAGTAAGCATCGCGACCCAGCGCCGCATCGCGTGCACCGTGCGCAGGCTGTGCCCGCCAGCCTTGAAGCGCTGCTCCACGTCCGCCAGGGCGCCGTAGATCTGGTCGAGGGTAACCTCGGGGAACTCAGCCATGGTGCTGATGATGAACACATACCACTCGCGCAGCTCCAGCTCTTCTTCCGGGCTGAAGTCGCCAGGCCGCCGGTCGTAATCGCTCAGGCAGCGGGAGAACAGCGGGAACGCCTTGTCCCACTGCCGGTCGACGCAGTACGCGTTGGCGAGCTTCTGCCGGGCGTCGAACGCCAGCCGCGGCAGACCTCCCGCATCGGCGTGCCTGATCACGTCCTGCATCGCCGCTTGCTGCCCCTCGCCCATGGGCATCTGGGACGCCAGGCCCAGCTGCGCCCGCAGTTCCGGCTCGGTACGGGTCATCAGCTGCTCCTGGGCCGCATCGCCCAGTCGAGCAG
The DNA here is from genome assembly GCA_963815375.1 of uncultured Actinomycetota bacterium. Lineage (GTDB taxonomy): Bacteria > Actinomycetota > Actinomycetes > Streptosporangiales > Streptosporangiaceae > JASHPR01. The sequence continues at coordinate 1,126,592 of CAWFGX010000004.1, forward strand.
CCCGATGAACGAGCGGTTCAGCAGGGCGCTGTCGTCCGGCCGCAACGGATGATGGCCCTGCAGCAGGGCCTGGCCGTACAGCGCCTGCACCGCCAGGGTCACCAGGCCCGGGTCGGCTAGCTCAGCGATCCTCCCGACCACCGGGGAGCGGAGGTTCAGCATCAGCTGAGGGCGTTGAGTGATGACGCCTTCCGCCGGGCCGCCGACGGCGTCGAGCACGCCAGACCAGACCCCGGTGGCTACGGCACGCGCGTCCCGCATCTCCCCCGCCTGCAGCGCCGCGCGGCTCACCAGGTAAAGGGCTGGCAGCGATGGCGGGTCGAAAGAGCGCACCGTGACATCACAGCCCAGCGGCGCGAGCGCTGCACCGGCGGCGGCGAGCATGGGGCGCAGCCGCAGGTCCGTGGCCGGATCGGGCATCCCGAACCTGGTCGCGAGGTCACCAGGGTCCAGTGCCTGGACCTTGATGGCCGGATCGAGCTCCGGCAGCCGTTTCATGATCTCGACGTCGTAGGCATAGCCGCCGTTGATCAGGCCCAGACCCTGGGCCTGGGCGACGCCGGCCAGCTCCCGGAACTCGTCGGCGGTGAGCGTGAAGCGCACCACCGGGAACTGGCGGCGGAACGCTTCCAGGGTCATCGGGCCGACGCTGGTCTCCATCGGCCACCAGTGGTCGACTATGCGCAGCATCTCCAGGTCGTGCAGGGCTACGGCTTTGACGCCCAGGTGGTGCACGGAGAGGAAGCGCTGGAGCCGCCCTGGGTCGGTGGCGGCCAGCCGTACCAGCCAGTCCTTGATCTGGGTGCCCAGCAGCTGCCTGGTGTCGGCGAGCAGGTCGTCCTCATACAGTCCCTCACGGCTCGCTGTCGGCCGCAGCTCGCTTGTGTCCACGACGCAGCGGACGAAGAACGCCCACTCCGGGAGCAGCTTGTCAGCTCCCTCAGCGAGCAGCATCCGGCGCAGGTACACCCGGTGGCCGGCCCGCGCGGCGAGGTTGGCGGCACCGGGCAGGATGAACGCCACGCCGGTCAGCGCGGCCTCAGGGACGGCCACGTCGATCGTCTCGAGCGGGGTGAATCCGAAGACCTGCTGCGCGTAAGCAGCTAGCGCGGCCGACCGGTCCTGCGCTGTCGGGTACTGCCGACGCCAGGGCAGCTCCCCGGAATTGATCACCCGGCCAGCGACCGCGATGCGGTGCGGCAGCAGGCCGCCGAAGTGCGCGGCCAGTTCGGCCACGAGCGGGCCGGCGAGCCAGCCCTCCATGCCCGGCCGGGGAACCAGGCTGACCGTTGTGCCCGGCTCGGGCCGCTCCGCCGCAGCGACCGCCACCTCGTAATGGCCGTCGGCGAAGCCGGTCCACTGCACGCTGGGCCCGCCACGGACCGACCGGGTGTACACCCGTACCTCGCTGGCGACCATGAAGCAGGACAGCAGGCCAATGCCGAACTGGCCGAGGAACTCGTGCCGCGCGAACCCGAGCTCGTCGCGCTTAGAGCTGCGGCCGATGGTCGCCAGCAGCTCGTGCACGTCGGGCTCGGTCAGCCCGATCCCGGAGTCGTGGATACGAAGTGTCCCGTCTGGCGTGAGCTCGGGCGGGTCGACTGAGATCAGCGCAGGCGCAGCCGGGTCGGCCAGCTGCCTGGCGGTGATGGCGTCAGCCGCGTTCTGAAGTAATTCCCTTAGGTAGACCCTCGGGCTGCTGTAGAGATGATGGCTGAGCAGATCCACGACAGCCCGCAGGTCCACCTGGAATGCGCGTTCCACGGCCCTACCCCATCAGGCGACATTTGTCTCGTTGCTGAGACATTGTCGCGTAGCAGACGCCCGCGCGAGTCAGCGATCCAGGGAGCGCGTTTCTGGCGGCCCGCCGCCGACGGGCGCCCGGGCGTCATGGGTGCCGGCTCCGTCCTGGTACGGGATGTCCACAAGATCGGCCGGGCGAGGAGCGACCGGGTCGCGGCGCAGGCCACCCTCGAAGTAGGGGAACAGGGGGATGCGCCACAACGGCGGCACCGGGCCGGGCAGGCCGTCGTGGGCCCTGATCCGCCCGATCGTCAGCCGGAGCAGGCGCCGGGCACCGAGGATCGCGGCGACGGCCAGCGGGATCTCGACGAACAGCGCCTCCAGGAGGCTGACCTCGAAGCCCCTGGTGCGCACGTCGAGCGTCACATCGAACCACGCGTCGGCCAGCAGCAGCGTGGCCAGCACGATCAGGCACATGATCAGCAGCTGCCGGCCGCGCCAGGCGGCCCATGCGGTTGCCACGAAGGCCAAGAGCTCGGCCAGGTCGAATCCCACCCACGCCCCGCGCCAGTCACCGGCGCGGTAGTACCGCGGAAGCGTCACTCCTATCACACAGATCCACGCGGCCAGGACCACACAGCACGCGATCGTGCCGAGCAGGAAAAGTCTGCGCCGCCGCGGGTTGCCGCGGTTGGCCAGCCGCGGCATGTCCATTGCCGCCAGCGTCCGCATCAGCTTTGCCCGCTCTTTCGGGCTGAGACGCCTCAGCTCGGCCTCGTCGAACACCGGCAGTCCTCCTTCCGGCGCAGAGCGCGAGTTCCGGGCTCCCCCGCTCCGAGTCCCACAGCCGGAGGATACCTCCGCTTGCTGAGAGCCGGCTGAGAGCCTTTCCTTGAGCATGCCCGCCCAGGACCCCTGTGACGCCTGCCATACGCCGCAGATCGCCACCAGGTACCCCGTTCCGCGCGGCATCCGGGAACGCCCGCCGCCCGCGACGCCCGGCGCCGACCGCGCTGCCTGCTCCTAAGCTGGGCTCATGGGCCACGAGCTGATTTTCGCCAGGGCCGGGTTCGGACCCGGCGCACTCCCCTACGCCCGCGCCTGGGACCTGCAGCGGCTGCTGCACGAACGGCGGGTCTGCGGCGAGATCCCGGACTCCTGCCTGCTGCTTGAGCACCCGCCGGTTTACACCGCTGGCAAGCGCACCGCAGACACCGACCGCCCGGTCGGCGACGCGGGCGCGCCAGTGATCGACGTCGATCGCGGCGGCAAGATCACCTGGCACGGGCCTGGCCAGCTCGTGGGCTACCCCATCATCAGGCTCGCCGAGCCGGTCGACGTTATCGGCTACGTGCGGGCGATCGAGGAGGCTCTGATCCGCGCCTGCGCCGAGTTCGGCGTGCAGGCCTCCCGCGTCGACGGACGCAGCGGCGTCTGGCTGCGGGGCTCGTCCGGCCGGCCAGACCGCAAAGTCGGCGCGATCGGGATCCGGGTAGCCCGTGGCGTGACCATGCATGGCTTCGCGCTCAACTGTGACTGTGACCTGTCATGGTTTGACCGCATCGTCCCGTGCGGGATCGCCGACGCCGGAGTCACCTCGCTGTCCGTGGAGTCAGGCGGCCCGGTTACGGTCGCGGCAGCGGCCGACGTCGTCGAGCGTCATCTGGCCGACGTTCTTGGCGCGTGCTCGTGGCGCAGTGTCGCCGGGACTGGGTCACTGACTGGGTCAGGTCAGCCGGCCCACGTCGGCTGATAGACGGGCGCGCCGCTCGCCCTGGCGGCGAGCGCTGCCCGCACCCGGCGAGCCCCCGGGCGCGCCATCAAGTCGGGCACGCTGGCGAGGTCGGCGAACTGGTAGCCGTCCAGTTCCTCCTGCTGAATGACGATGCTTCCGTCGTCGTCAAGCATCCCGCCGTCGAAAACGAACGCCATGATCGGCCGCGCGTCGGCGCCGAACGGCTGGGCCCAGTCGATAGCCAGCAGCGCGCCGGGCGTCCGGTTCAGCCCGATCTCCTCGGTGACCTCACGGGAGCAGCCTGCATGCGGCGGCTCTCCGAGCTCGCAGATACCGCCGGGCAGCGACCAGTAATCACGGTAATTGGGCTTGACCAGCAGCACCCGCCCGGCCGAATCGGTGATCAGCGCCGCAGCGCTGACCACCACGCCAGGAAGGCTCGCGAACCAGGTGTCGTGATCCATGAAGTTGGGCGAGGTCACGGCGCCGCGGCCCTAGTCCTGCCGGGCCAGGTAGTCGCCCACCTCACCCACGGCAACCGCGGTCTGCTCGCCACTGCGCATATCACGCACGGTAACGGTGCCGGCCTCCTCCTCCACGCTGCCGTAGATCAGGCACCACTTGGCCCCCTGATCGCTCGCCCATCTGAGCTGCCTGCCCAGCTTGCCCGATGAGCCCAGGTACACGCTGGCGCGCAGCCCAGCCGCCCGCGCAGCCGCGGCGAGCCCGAACGACCTCGCGGCCACCTCGTCGCTCATGACCGTGACCGCCACGTCGAGCCGGCCCAGGTCCGTTGCTTCACTACCGGGCAGCAGCAGCAGTATCCGCTCGATGCCCAGAGAGCTGCCGGTGGCCGGTGTGTCCGGCCCGCCGAGCTGGGCGATCAGGTGGTCGTAACGCCCACCGGAGCCGATAGACCCGGCCACCCCACGCGCGACCACCTCCCAGATCGGCCCGGTGTAATAGCTCAGGCCACGCACCAGGCGCGGGGTGAACGCGATCCGCCCGACCGGGATCTGCCCGGCGACCAGCGAGAGCACGCCATCGACCTCGTCCAGCCCGGCCGAGCCCACCTCACTCGGCTTCAGCGCGGCCCTGATCTGGTCGACAGCGTCCGCTGCGGTCATGGCGGCGACCAGTTCCGTTGCCGTGTCCCGGGCCAGGCCCCGGCCCGCCAGCTCGGCGATCACCTCGTCCGGCTGCAGCTTGTCCAGCTTGTCTAGCGTGATCAGGACACCGGGCCCTAGGTCGTCCGGTACCCCGAACGCCTCCAGCAGCCCGGTCAGCACCCGGCGGGAGTTCAGCAGAATGCTGAAGTCGCCGAGGCCGAGCGCGGCTAGCGCGTCATGCTGTGCACACAGCGCCTCGGCGTCCGCCAGCAGGGATGTGGAGCCCAGCGTGTCCAGGTCGCACTGCACGAATTCCCGGTACCTGCCCTTGCCAGGCCGGTCAGCGCGCCAGACCGGGCCCATGGCGTACCGCTTGTACGGGGTCGGCAGTTGGCTCCCGTAAGCCGCGGCCACCCGGGCCAGTGGCACGGTCATGTCGTAACGCAGGGCCAGGTCCGCCTCGCCGGAGGCCTCGTGCTCGCCGCGTCGGAGGATCTTGAAGATCAGCTTGTCGCCGTCTTCGCCGTACTTGCCGAGCAGCACGTCCAGCCGCTCGAACGCCGGCGTCTGCAGCGGCTCGAACCCGTACTGGCCGAACACCGAGCGGATCACGCTGAACGCATGCTCGCGCCGCTCGACCTCGGCGGCTAGGAGGTCGCGGGTTCCGGACGGCGGGTCAAACTGGCTTGGCATAGAACCCATGCTTCCCGACTCACCGCACACAAGCCAAACCGGCCCGCCATAGCGGCCAGGCTGTTCCTCCCCGGGCATAGGCTGGACAGCGTGGTACTCGCACCTGAAGGACGCCGGATGCTGCGGCTCGAGGCGCGCAACAGCCTGACGCCGATCGAGCGCAAGCCCCCGTGGATCAAGACCAGGATGCGGACCGGCCCCGAGTACACGGCGATGAAGAAGCTGGTGCAGCGCGAGGGCCTGCACACCGTCTGCGAGGAGGCTGGCTGTCCCAACATCTTCGAGTGCTGGGAAGACCGCGAGGCGACGTTCCTCATCGGCGGTGACCAGTGCACGAGGCGCTGCGACTTCTGCCAGATCGCGACCGGCAAGCCCGAGCCGCTCGACACCGACGAGCCGCGCCGGGTGGCCGAGTCCGTCGCGGCCCTGGGCCTGCGCTACGCCACAGTCACCGGCGTGGCCAGGGATGACCTCGACGATGGCGGTGCCTGGCTCTACGGCCAGACCTGCCGTGAGATTCACGAGGCTGTGCCGGGCTGCGGCGTAGAGCTGCTGATCCCCGATTTCAACGCCGACCCGCAGCAGCTCGCGGTTGTGTTCGCCGCCCGGCCCGAGGTGCTCGCGCACAACATCGAGACCGTGCCCCGGATCTTCCGCCGGATCAGGCCCGGATTTCGCTACGAGCGATCCCTCGAAGTGCTCACCCGGGCTCGTGAGGCGGGCCTGATCACGAAGTCCAACCTGATCCTCGGCATGGGCGAAGAACGCGCCGAGGTCAGCCAGGCAATGGCCGACCTGCGCGCGGCAGGCTGCGACCTCCTGACGATCACTCAGTACCTGCGGCCGTCGGCTCGGCATCACCCGGTCGACCGCTGGGTCCCGCCCGAGGAGTTCGACGAGCTGGCCGGTGAGGCGCGGGAACTGGGCTTCGCTGGCGTGATGGCCGGGCCGCTGGTGCGCTCGTCTTACCGAGCGGGCAGGCTGTACCGGCAGGCAGCCACGGCAACCACCCAGCCGTCCGGCCGCGTGTAGCACCGCTGGCACATTTCTTACCCACGGACCCATAAGGGCGGTTTCCCGGGGTCGTCCGCCAGGAACGGGCACAGTATCCTCACGAGCATGGTGAACAAGCTCCCGGGCACGGCAGCGAGAAAGAACGGGGCCGCCGACCTGCCCCAGGGCCGCCTCAGGCAGATCCTCATGGTCGCCGGGCTGGTCCGCAAGGCCAATCCGAAGGCGCTGCCGATCGTGGCCGCCGCTGGCATCGGCGTTGTCGTGATCGCTGTTGTTGTCGGCCTGCTCACCGGCCTCGCGGCGTTCATCATCCCGCTGGGCGTGCTGCTCGGCCTGCTCGCGGCGATGATCCTCTTCGGCAGGTTCGCCCAGTCTGCCCAGTTCTCGGCCCTTGAGGGGCAGCCCGGCGCCTCCGCGGCCATCCTGCAGAACATGCGGGGAAGCTGGACGACCACGCCGGCGATCTCAGCCAACAGGAACATGGACGTGGTGCACCGCACGGTGGGCAAGCCGGGCGTGATACTCGTCGGCGAGGGATCGCCCAGCCGCCTGCCGAGCCTGCTCGCAGCGGAGAAGAAGAAGGTTGCCCGGGTCGCTTACGACGTGCCGATCTATGACATCCAGGTCGGCGACGAGCCGGGGCAGATCCCGATCAGGCGGCTGCAGCGCCACATCATGAAGCTCCCCCGCAACCTCAAGGGCCCCGCGGTCGCAGACCTGAACTACCGGCTCAAGGCACTGCCGCAGTCGCTCCAGATGCCCAAAGGCCCAATGCCGAGGACCGGCCGCATGCCCAAGCCCCCCCGCCCCAAGTTCCGCTAACCTGCCCGCCTTCGTACCGAGCCCCGCCACGCGCCCACGGCGCGGCGGCCTGGCGGCGCGGCGATACGTGGAGCAACGCCCGACCAGGGCACGGTGCACGCGGGCCCGCAGCGGACGAGATTTCCTGACCAGCCTCGCTTGATTGCTGCGGCGCCGATCTGGACCGCCGACTGGCAGGCCCTGTCGGTGACGTCGCCCCAGCCGTACCTGAGAACAAGGAACCCTTCAGCGCCAAGCGCGTTGTCCCGGCCGATGTCTCGCCACCGTTCTTCCACAGGGTGATAGGCCTGGCCGTCCAGCTCCACGCCGATGCCGAACTCCTCATAGAGATTGTCGAGATACTGACGCTGCGAACCCCGGAAGATCACCACCTGCCGCCTTGGCACCGGCAGGCCGTGCGGGCGCTCGACGTTGTGGACGTAGCGACGTTCGAGAGGTGACAGCATCCCCTCGGCAACCTCGTCCAGCGCCAGCATGAGCTCGGCACGCCAGCGAAACCGTCTGCGTGATTTCATGGCCTGCACCAGTAACGGCGGCTTGGTGAGCCTTCGGGTGCAGGCACGGCTGATCCAGCCGAAGGCGTCGTCCAGGCTGTCAGCGACCTGTGCTAGGTCGAGCGCGGTCTCTTCGACCCGGGTCCTTGGCGGTGTCTTCGACGGGTGCCTGGCCTGGGTCAGCCGCGCCGAGCGGTGCACAACGATTCCTGGCACGCGGACCACCCGCTTCTCTGGCGGGATGGTGACGTGGATCAGTCTGCCCTGCTCGGCTGCGAAGCCGTCGAGCTCAGCCGCGGACTGATAGCTGAGCGCAGCGGCAGGCCCAGCTCGCAGAACAGCCGCCCACAGCTGTGCCCTGCGCCCGGGCGGACCTGTGAACGCGGCATAAACCCCGGTGTAAAGGCGCTGGAACCGGCCGCTGCGCAATGACGCGGCGATCACGCCCAGCTCAGGCGCTTGCGCCGACAGCTGCCAGCGTGCGAACACGCCCGACTGGCTGGCCAGCAGTTCGTCGAGATCGTCCGAGATTCGCTCTCTCATGCGTCCGAGTCTGGCCACCCACGCCCGTGCAGCCCCAGCGAATTCCCGCCACCCTGTGGATAACCCGGCCGCCCACATTAGGACGGAAAGTCCGTGACGATATGCGCACAGAATCTTCCGGTCTATCGGTCACGAGCTGGCCTGAGCGGGCGGTGGGCTAGGCGAGCTGGGGTGGGGGTGGGCCGGGCGGAGCGGGTGGCGAGTTAGACGCGGATGACGATGGTGTTGGAGGCTTTGTCGTGGAGTCCGCGCATGTCGCCGTCGTAGACCAGCGGCGGGATGACGCAGAGGAGCAGGAGGGTGCGCACCAGTGCCCAGATGAAGCCGACGGGCCTGCCGTCGACGCGCACCACCCTGATGCCCAGCAGCCGCTTGCCGAGGGTGAAGCCGGTGAGCGAGGTCAGCAGCCAGACCTCGACGAAGAACACGGCAATCGTCGGGTACTGGGTACGGAACGCGGCCAGGGCGATGATCTCGCAGATCAGCCAGTCGATTAGCAGGGCGCCAAGGCGCCTGCCGATCCCGGCCACCGATCCGGCGCCAGTCTGAGGCAGCCTGAACCGCTGGCCTGGGTACCCTTCTTTATCGCCGGGCGCGAGCACGCCTGACAGCCACGATCCGCCCAGCCGCCGATCCACCACAGTCACACGTTATCTGCCCGCCCGGCCAGCCCCGCGCGGCCCCTGTCCGTAACACGCGAGAAACATGGGGGATACGGGTCCGAAATCGCGACCGCATAGCGTTCGCGGAGCGCAGGGGATAGGGGCGCGTCAGCCTGCCATCTGAGTAAGAGGGAGAGCGGATGTTCACCAGCGGCGACGAGATTCTGCGGTTCATCGAGGCCGAAGGTGTCGAGTTCGTTGACGTCAGGTTCTGCGACCTGCCGGGCACGATCCAGCACTTCACGGTGCCCACAGAGTCGTTCGACGACAAGGTCTTCAGTGACGGGCTGATGTTCGACGGCTCGTCGATCCGGGGCTTCCAGCAGATCCACGAGTCAGACATGCTCCTGCTCCCCGACGCGACCACGGCGGTGGTGGACCCGTTCCGCACCAGCAAGACGCTGAACCTGACGTTCTTCGTGCACGACCCGCTGACCGGCGAGCCCTACTCCCGCGACCCGCGCAACATCGCCCGCAAGGCCGAGGAGTATCTGCGCGGAAGCGGCATCGGCGACACCGCGTTCTTCGGGCCCGAGGCTGAGTTCTACATCTTCGACTCGGCCCGGTTCCAGACCGGACCGAACGAGGGTTACTACTTCATCGACTCGGTGGAGGGCGCCTGGAACACCGGCCGGGACGAGCCGGGCGGCAACCTCGGCTACAAGCCCAGGTACAAGGGCGGCTACTTCCCGGTCCCGCCGATGGACCACTACACCGACCTGCGGTCGGACATGGTGAAGGCCCTGATCGAGTGCGGCATCCCGGTCGAGATGCAGCACCACGAGGTCGGCACCGCCGGCCAGGCGGAGATCGACATCAGGTTCGACAGCCTGCTGCACATGGCCGACAAGCTGATGCTCTACAAGTACATCGTGAAGAGCGTGGCCCGCGCGGCCGGGAAGACGGTCACGTTCATGCCCAAGCCGCTGTTCGGCGACAACGGCTCCGGCATGCACTGCCATCAGAGCGTCTGGAAGGACGGCGCCCCGCTGTTCTACGACGAGGCCGGCTACGCCGGGCTCTCCGACCTTGGCCGCTACTACGTCGGCGGCCTGCTCGCGCACGCTCCCACGCTGCTCGCGTTCACCAACCCGACGATGAACTCCTACCACCGGCTGGTGCCCGGCTTCGAGGCGCCGGTCAACCTGGTCTACTCGCAGCGCAACCGGTCCGCCTGCATCCGGGTGCCGATCACCGGGCCGAGCCCGAAGGCCAAGCGGATCGAGTTCCGGGTGCCCGACCCGTCCTGCAACCCGTACCTGGGGTTCGCAGCCATGCTGATGGCAGGCCTCGACGGGATCAAGAACAAGATCGAGCCGCCGGAGCCGGTAGACAAGGACCTCTACGAACTGCCGCCAGACGAGGCCAAGGCCATCCCGCAGGTTCCGGGGTCCCTGGAGACGGTGCTGAACAACCTGGAAGCCGATCACGACTTCCTGATCGAGGGCGGCGTCTTCACCCCTGACCTCATCGAGACCTGGCTAGACTACAAGCGCTCGAACGAGATCGACGCACTGCGACTGCGCCCGCACCCGCACGAGTTCGAGCTGTATTTCGACGCGTAAGCTGCGGAGACTCGCTACCCTTCCCTGGCGTCAACGTCGGCGGTAGCCAATACTTAGGCGCACGGGTGGCTGAGTTCTGCGGAGGCATGGGTGGAGGGTGGGCAACCCTACGCGCCGGGTGGGTTTCCGGTCGGCTCGGAGATCGTCGGCTATCAGATCGAGGAGCAGGTCGGCCGGGGCGGGATGGCGGTCGTCTATCGTGCGACCGACGTCCGGCTTCAGCGGACTGTAGCGCTGAAGGTCCTGGCACCCGACCTCGCCCGGGACGCGGCGTTCCGGGAACGGTTCGTCCGCGAGATGCGCGCGGCGGCGGCTGTCGACCACCCGCACATCGTTCCCGTCTTCGACGCGGGCGAGGCGAACGGTGCCCTCTATATCGCCATGCTCTACGCCAGTGGGCACGACCTGCGCACGCTGATCGCTGCCAAGGGCCCGCTGGCGGCGGCGCGCGTTGCTGACATTGTCGGCCAGGTGGCCTCGGCGCTCGACGCGGCGCACGCGCGCGACCTGATCCACCGGGACGTCAAGCCCGGCAACATGCTGCTCGCCTCGGTGCCGGGAAACGGTCAGAAAGACCACGTCTACCTGTCCGACTTCGGGCTCAGCAAGCAGTCGTTCTCGTCCGCGAGCCTCACCCTGACCGGCCAGTTCCTTGGCACGATCGACTACATGGCTCCCGAGCAGGTCGAGGGCAGCCCCATCGACGGCCGTGCCGACCTGTACGGGCTTGCCTGCGCCGCGTACGAGATGTTCACTGGTGCGCCGCCGTTCAAGCGCGACCAGAACTTCGCGGCCATCTGGGCGCAGCTGTCGGCGCCCGCGCCGTCACTGGCGCGGCAGCGCCCGGATCTGTCCCATGCGGTCGACCAGGTCCTGGCCAAGGCGCTGGCCAAGTCGCCTGATGATCGTTACCCGACCTGCGGAGAATTCGCCGCAGCGCTCCAGGCTGCGTGCGCGCTGACAGCCGGTGCGGCAGCAGGCCCGGCGTTCGGGCCCGCACTCGGCCCGGCCGACCTGGGCCGGCAGCACGCCGCCGGTATGGTCCCCCGGCCGGCCTGGCCCGCGTCGGAGCCGCAGCGCCGCCCCGCTGCGGCACAATCACCCGAGCCGGAGCCGCCCACAGTCCGCCTGGGAGAGATCGGGCCGCCCAGTCACTCTGGCGCCGGGCGGACCATGCAGATGGGTCCGATGGGTCCGATGGGTCCGATGGGTCCGATGGGTCCGCCTCCGCAGCGGCGCAACGGCCCGCAGCGGCCCGAGCCGATCGCCAGTCTTGATGAGTTCTTTCGCTCGTCAGAAGGCCCGCCACGGACGTGGCAGGGCGCTCCCCCGCCGCCACAGCTGCCGTACCGGGAGCCACGGGACCGGCGATCACGGCCGCGCGGCGCCGCGATCGCCGGGGGCATAGCCGGGTGCATCCTCATGCTGGTGATTGCGGGCGTCCTGTTCGTGATGCTGCGCGGGCACGGCTCCACGACTGCGACGCCGCCGCACAAGCCCGGACATACCAGCCAGCCGACCGCCGCCGGCCCCGCCGGTCCCGCCGTGACCGTTCAGTCGTACTTCAACGCGATCAATGATCACGACTACCAGCGAGCCTGGGCTCTTGGCGGCAAGAACACCGGGCTGTCCTACGCGAACTTTGTCCAGGGCTTCAACGAGACGGCCAACGACAACCTGACCATCGTGTCCGTCAGCGGGAACGTCGTGACTGTCCGGCTGGACGCGACGCAGACGAACGGCACCGTGAAGCACTTCCACGGCACCTACACCGTGTCCGACGGGGTCATCACCGTATCCCGGATCCAGCCGGGCGTGTGAGCTGCCGCGGGGCGGGGCCGCGCGTGCGAACAAGCGCCGCCGGCGGGAGTCCGGCCAGCTCAGAGCTTTCCCGGGTGAGGTGAGGCTGGTCGGCGTAGCCGACATCGGCCGCGATCCCGGCCAGGTCGGAGACCGGCCCCGCGTCGATGCTGGACAGGAACCGGCGGAACCGAAGCACCCGGTGCAGCAGCGCGGGACCATAACCGACGGCGTCCTGGCACCGGCGGCGCAGCTGCCGCTCGCTGATCTCCAGCTGCCTCGCGACCAGGTCAGCGCGGGCTCCCGGCCGGTCCAGCCGGCGGGCCGCCTCGAGCACGAGGCGGTCCGGAGGACGTTCCGTCACCATCTCGCCCGCCGCCAGCGCAATACGGCGCATCGCCTCACCGGGCGTCAGCCCGCCGTGCAGCCGCCGGTCCGGGACGGCGGGCAGGTCGGCGCCAGCTACACGCAGGTCGAGCAGCTCACTGAGAGGCACGCCAAGCGCGGCACCGCCAGCTCCGGGCCGGAACCGGGCCCCGACCAGAACGGTTCCGGGCTCGCGCAGGAACGGCGCTGGCCCGGTGTCTGGGCCGGCAACGAAGACGCCGGTCCCGCTCTGCCAGATCAGGTCGGTGCAGGCGTCAGGAAGCACAAGTTCCTGATGTCCGCTGGCTGAGGGCGCGCCCGAGACCCACAGGCAGTGCAGCGCGCCCGAGAGTTCCGCGGGCGGCGGGAACTCGCGGTAGCCCGGTGCGCGGGCGGCCGTGCCCCACGCTGCCACCACCGGCGCATCTGCCCAGTTCACTAGCTCATACTGCCATGCTCATGTCCGTTTCATTCAAGACGCCAGGCCGGGCCCTGGGTTGTATGACACCTATGAACAAGCCTGATATCGATGCCGCGGCGCAGTTCCTCGCGGCGAATGCCCGGGTCCTTGACTGCCGCAGGTTCGACCGCCTGCTCGCCGTGGGGGAAGCGGCGGCCGTTCGTGATGCCGTGGCCGCCTACCGCAATCCCGACGGTGGCTTCGGTCACGGGCTGGAGCCTGACATCCGTGACCCAGCCAGTCAGCCCGGCGACGTCGAGTTCGCTCTGCGCACGCTGGACGAAGCCGACGCCTGGGACGCGGACCTGGCCGACGGTGCGTGCGCCTGGCTGGAGGCGAACGCGCCGGCCGAGGGTGGCGCTGAGGCCGCGGCGGTGAGCGTCGAGAGCTGGCCGCACGCCCCGTGGTGGGTACCCGAGCCCGGCAAGGCGTCGCTGATCCAGACCGGCCAGATCGCGGGCACGCTGCACGCGCGCGGCGTCACCCACCCGTGGCTGCAGCGCGCCACGGACCTGATGTGGTCGCAGATCGACGAGCTCGACACGCTGACCCCTTACGGCGCACGCGGGGTGCTGCGCTTCCTGGATCACGTGCCCGACCGGCAACGGGCCGAGGGCGCGTTCAAGCGCCTGGGCCCGATGCTGCTCAAGGTCGTGACGCTGGACCCGGACGCGCCGGGCGAGACACACTCACCGCTGGACTTCGCCCCGCTGCCGGGCTCGATCGCCCGCAGCGTGTTCGACGAGCCAGTGATCCGGGCGCATCTCGACCACCTTGCCGCAGCCCAGCGCGACGACGGCGGCTGGACCTTCAACTGGCCCGCCTGGTCCGCTTCGGCCGAGCTGGACTGGCGGGGTTCGGTCACGGTCGACGCGCTTGTGGTGCTGCGTGCCAACGGGCGGCTCCCGGTGGGCCAGCGGACTCAGCCGTAGAACAGGCGCTCCATCACGCCGCGCGCCCGTCTGGCCGCGCGGCGGTAGTCCTGGCCGAGGTCTTGGGACGCGTCGGCCGGGTAGCCGAGCAGCCGCGCGACCGCGCCCAGCTCGGGCTGTGCCGACGGCACCGAGTCACCGGCCCGGCCACGGACCAGCATGACCGCGTTCCTGATCCTGGCCGCGAGCCGCCAGGCGGCGCTGAGTGCCTCCGTGTCGGCACTGCTGATCAGGCCTTCGCCACTCGCCGCCCGGAGCGCAGCGAGCGTTCGTGTGGTCCGCAGTGCCGGCAGCACGTGGGCGTGCCGCATCTGCAGCAGCTGCGCCACCCACTCCACGTCACTGAGCCCGCCGGGGCCCAGTTTGGTATGCAGCGCCGGATCGACACCACGGGGGATGCGCTCGGATTCCATCCGGGCCTTAATCCGGCGGACTTCCCGAACGGATGCGTCGGGGATACCGCCGGCGGGATAGCGGATCTCGTCGGCCATAGCCGAGAACGCGCTGCCGACCGTGGCGTCGCCGGCAACGGGTTCGGCACGCAGCAGGGCCTGTGCCTCCCAGGGAGCCGACCATCGCTCGTAGTAGGCCCGGTAGGAGGCCAGCGTGCGGACCAGCGGTCCCTGCCGCCCTTCCGGCCGCAGCCCGGCGTCGATCAGCAGCGCCGGGTCACGCCCCGGCCGGGCCAGCAGCCCGCGCAGCTCCTCGGCGACCGCGTGCGCCGCCCGGGTCGCAGCCTCCTCGTCGGCACCATCCGCCGGCTCGTGCACGAACATCACGTCGGCGTCGCTTGAGTAGCTCATCTCGTGGCCGCCCAGCCTGCCCATCGCCACCACGCAGATGCTGGTCGGCAGGGGCCCGGCCTGCTGCTCGACCCGCCGGGTAGCGGCCTCAAGGGCGGCACCGATCGTGGCCGTAGCGACCGTGGTCAATGCGTCGCTGGTCTCCTCTATCCCTGAGACCCCGAGCAGGTCGGCGGTTGCGGTGCGCAGCAGTTCCCGGCGGCGCAGCGCAAGCACCGCCTCGACTGCCTCGGCGGCGCCTGGGTGCCTGCGCACGACTGCTGCCGCGTCGGCGTGGAGCTCCGCGGCGTCCCTGGGCGCGAGCTCCGCGTCGTCGGCCAGCATCGCGACCGCCGCGGGCGAGCGGAGCAGCAGGTCGGTGGCATAACGGCTGGAGGCCAGCAGCCTGGCCATGCGCTCGGCGACCTTGGTGTCGTCTCGCAGCAGCCTCAGGTACCACGACGTGTCCCCAAGCGCCTCGCTGACCTGCCGGAACGCCAGCAGGCCCGCATCCGGCTGGGCGGCGTCGGCGAACCAGCCGAGCATCACAGGCAGCAGCGTCCGCTGTATGGCGGCCCGGCGTGAGAAGCCTGCGGTGAGCGCCTCGATGTGCCGGAGTGCGCCGGCCGGGTCGGCGTAGCCGAGGGCCTCCAGGCGGACGCGCGCCGCCTCATGGGTCAGCCGGGCCGCGTCACCGGGAAGCCGGGACACCGCCTCAAGCAGCGGCCGGTAGAACAGCTTCTCGTGCAGCATCCGGGCCTGGCCCGCGTGCCGCCGCCACTGCGCGAGGAGGTCATCGGCCGGGTCAGCGGGCCCGCCGTCTGGTGAAGCTGCTGGCGCGACCCTGGCCGGGCCTGGCGCCCGCCGCGGGGCGTCCGGCTTCATCTCGCGCAGCGCGCGGCCGACCTGTCGCAGCACTGCGGGGTCCTCGGGCAGCGTGTGCGTCCGGCGCAGCTGGCGGAGCTGCAGCAGGTGCTCCACGCGCCGCAGGAACCGGTAGGCGCTGGCCAGGCTGGCCGCGTCGTCGCGCCCGACATAGCCTCCGGTGGCCAGCGCGGCCAGGGCATCCAGCGTTGCCCGCGAACGCAGCTTCTCGTCGCTGCGGCCGTGCACAAGCTGCAGCAGCTGCACAGCGAACTCGATATCGCGCAGCCCTCCGGGGCCCAGCTTGATCTCGCGGCCCGCCTGGTCGGCGGGCAGGCTGGCGATGACCCGGCGCCGCATGGCCTGCACGTCGGCGACGAAGTGCTCGCGCTGCGAAGCCTGCCAGATCATCGGCGTCACAGAGGCCAGGTACGCCTGACCGAGCGCCGCATCGCCCGCGACCGGCCTGGCCTTGAGCAGAGCCTGGAACTCCCAGGTCTTGGCCCAGCGCTGGTAGTAGGCGCGGTGGCTGGCCAGGGTGCGGACCAGCGGACCGTCGCGACCCTCCGGGCGCAGGTTCGGGTCGACCGGGAACAGCGTTCCCTCGGCCGAGGAGTCTGAACAGACCCGGATCACGCTTGCTGCCAGCCTGGTCGCGGTCTGCAGCGCGGCCGCCTCCTGGTCCTCCCCCGGCTCGGCCGGCGCCGAAGGCTCGGCCCGGTCGCCTGGCTCTGCCGTGTCGCCTGGCTCAGCCACGAAGATCACGTCCACGTCGCTGGCGTAGTTCAGCTCCCGGCCGCCGCACTTTCCCATCGCGATGATCGCGAGCCGGCACGCAGGGGCGCCCGGCGGCAGCCGTGACCGGGCCACAGCCAGCGCCGCCTCGAGCGCCGCCGCAGCGAGGTCCGCCAGCTCGGCAGCGACATCGGCCAGGTCAGCGGCTCCGGTCAGGTCTCTGGCCGCCAGGCGCAGCAGCCGGCGCCGGTAGGCGACGCGGAGCCCGGCGTCCGGCGCTGAGCCATCCGCTCGGACGACCGCCAGCAGCTCCTCGCCAAGCTCGCGCGCAGCCGGGCGCCGCAGCGCGTCAGAGCCGGTCAGCAGCTGCCAGTCACCAGGATGACGAGCGAGATGGCTGCCCAGGGCCTCGCTGGCGCCCAGCACAGCGACCAGCCGCGCCCGGAACTCCTCGTCCTCACGCAGCGCCGCGCAGAACTCGGCATCCTGCGCCAGCCTGGACAGGCTGGCCAGCGCGAGATCCGGGTCGGCAGCTCCCGCGATCGCCTCCACAACGGGGAGGTCGGCGCCACCGGTGTCCAGCCCGAGGTCCCTGGTGAGCAGACGCTCCGCCCGCGCGGTATCGGCGAATCCCATCGCCGCGAGCTGCCCGGCGAGGCTCGTCTCGCGCATGATGCTCACCCAAGCACCGTAAGCGACCCGCCCCCGGCGCCGGAAGTCAGCGCAGCCGGGAACGGGCGGCGAGCGCGTCGACGAGCAGCCGCTGGCGGGCGGTCACGGTGCGGAGCGCGAGCAGCTCGGTCCGGTGGACCAGAGCCGGGCTGCGCAGCGGGACGGCTGCGACGCCATCGGGAAGCGGGCCGACGGAGGCCGGCAGCAGCGCCGCGCCGAGGCCAGCCGCGACCAGCGCCAGCAGCGTTGGCAGGTCCGCGCCGTCGCACACGACATGGGAAGCGGGCACCACAGGGCCGCGGCCCGCCAGGGCCGGGGCGACGATCCAGGGGGCGTCGGCGAGCACGGCCAGGTCGATGCCTGGCCGGCCGCACAGCGGATGATCAGCTGCGAGCGTCACCACCAGCGCGGTCTCCGTCATCGGTGTGGACGACAGCAGGCCGGCATCGGCGAGATGCAGTGGCTCGCCCGGCCCGGTGATCCCGTCGGCCAGCGCCGCATCGACCGCACCCGAGGCTACGTCGGCGACTGCGGAGCGCGGATCGGCCGGGCGGACCGTGACCCGCAGCAGCGGATTGCGGGCCCGCAAGGCGCGGAGCGCGGCCCCCAGCAGGTCCGGGGCTGCCAGCGGGCATGCTCCCACGCGCACCTCGCCTGAAGCGTCGCCCAGGCTGCTCAGCTCGCTGCGGGCGACGTCCAGGCGGAGCATGATCCGGGCCGCGTGCTCGGCCAGCCGCTCCCCGGCTGGCGTGGGGCGCACCGGGCGGCGCTGGACCAGCGGCTGGCCGAGTTCCGTCTCCAGCGCGGCAACCTGCTGCGAGACGGCCGACTGGGTGTAGCCGAGTTCCCTGGCCGCTGTGGTGAACGAGCCATGCCGGACCACTGCCAGCAGCGCGCGCAAGTCGCGGATCTCCACGAGATAAGTATTACTGATGTCGGGATGCCACTTCATCGTTGGACTTTGTGATCTGAGGCCATAGACGATGTCGTCATGACAGTTTTCCTGCAGCAAAACACCCCGACGTCTCCGCTCCCCCGCCTCGCTCTCGTTGGCGACCGCTCCCCCTCGGTCCAGGCTCACCAGAAGATCCCGGCTCTCGTCGACGCCACGGCCAACTCTGACGGCCCGGCCATCGAGGTCTACTGGCTGCACAGCACGGACATCGCCGCGCCGGACGACGTTGCCGGCTTTGACGGCGTCTGGGCCATTCCCGGCTCCCCGTACACCAGCACCGACGGTGTGCTCGCCGCGATCCAGGCGGCCCGTACCCGGGATATCCCGTTCCTGGGCACGTGCGGCGGGTTCCAGCACCTGTTGCTGGAGTTCGCCCGCAACGTCTGCGGGCTGACCGAGGCCGACAACGCTGAGCGCGACCCGGACGCCGCCGAGCAGCTGATCGTGCCACTCGAGTGCTCGCTGCTGGGCGAGGAATCCACGGTCGTCATCGAGCCCGGAACGGTCGCAGCGGCTGTGATGGGCCCGGGGCCGACGACCGAGCGGTACTTCTGCCGTTACGGCCTCAACCCGGACTACCTCGACGTCCTGCAGAGCCACGGGCTAGTTTTCAGCGGGCGGGATGACCGCGGCGAGGTGCGAGTAGCTGAGCTGCCAGGACACCCGTTCTGCGTAGCATCACTGTTCCAGCCGGAACTGTCGTCGGACCCGACGTGGGTGCACCCGCTCATCGCCGCGTTCGCGGCCGCTGTGCGCTCGCATGCCGCTGCGCTTCCCGCGCAAGCCGTCGGGGCGCTTTGAGGCGCCGCGTTTCCCTCGTCGCTCGGTCGCAGGCTCCCTCGCTCCTCAGTACAACGCGGCACCACGCCCCGCCGACGCGCTCGTAATCACACGCGCTCGGCGACCAGGCCGAGGTTCCAGGGCAGGATGATGCCCCTGCCCTGGAACTCGCGCACGTCACGGATGATCAGTCCGGTGCCGGTGATCGCCCGCAGCAGGCTGTCCAGGGTCTTGTGATGGAAAACTGGCCGCTGAGAAGTGATCGTCGTACCACTGGGCATGCCCGTCATAACGGGCGCTAGCGGACCTCACCGCATCAGGTTAAGCCGCCGGCTGCGAGATGGCCTGCCCGAGAAACGCCGCGGCGCGATCGAAGGTCTCGCCCATGTCGTGACCTGCCAGGTGCGCCTGGTACGCCTGGTACCGGCCCATCTCCCATTCCTGCCGCAGCGGCGGGAACGACGTGACCGCGGGCTCGGGCAGGGACCGCCACGTCCAGACAGCGATCGGGCCGCCGCCAGAGCGCGGACGGCCTGGCTGCGGCCTGATGAAGTCAGCGTGATCGTTGTGGTAGCCCATCCAGTTCCGGACAAACCGCAGCCCGGCCAGAGTCCCCTCGATCGCCTCGCGCTCGGCCGCAGCCCGGCCGATGAGGACAGCGTTATACGCCTCGGGGTGATAGCGCACCAGTGTGGCGTCCACGATCGTGACCCACCAGACAGCTTCGCTGATCATCACGAAGCCCTGCGGCCGGCTGGGCGCGCTCTCCCGGAGCACCCGGTCCGCGGCGTCACGCATCGCGGCACTCGACCAGTCGAGCGCGCTCTGCTCGCATCCCGGGGCGCTGGTGTTCTGCCGGTTCCACGCGACCCGGCAGCGGGGTGAGCAGAACCGGGCATGCTCGCGCCGCGGCATAAACGACGTGCCGCACTGATCGCAGTAGCGGATGAGAGCCATTGGCACCGATGTTACGCGTAACGCCAGGTGGAAGCGTCACAGGCGGCACGAGGTGATGCGGCCATCGCGAGTGCCGGTCGGGAACGTTCTGAAATCTGGATCATTGCAGGAAGCCGGCGATAACCCCTTCTGTCTCGGGAGCGTCGAGGATGTCGTAGTGAGTGGCCCCGGGCAGGATCGCCAGGCGTGACGCTGGTGGTGGCGAGCTGCCGAGCATAGAGTCGCGCAGGCCGCCGTCGAGCAGCGCGAAGAACTCCGCTGCGTGCGAGGGCGGGACGCTGTCGGCGTCGCCGCAGACGAGCAGGACGGGCATGGTGAGCTGCCGGACCTCCTCGCTCCAGTCGTATGGCTGGCGCAGCAGGTCGCCGGTCTTGTCGATCAGGGCGGGGAACGCGTCAGGATCTGGCGCTGCCCGCGAGTATGCCTCGTACATCGGTGACAGCCGCAGGTGATCAAAGGCCGAGGCGGCGGTCATCCGGTCGAACCCGGCGCGCACCTCCGGGAACCATCCGTCCCGGCGGCAGGGCGCGGAGACGATGACCAGCCGCCGGACCAGCGGCTGGTGCTGGATCGCGCAGCGCAGGGCGGCGCCCCCGCCGAGCGACAAGCCGAGCACGTCGGCCTGGCCCAGGTCAAGGTGCCTGATCACGCCGGCGATGTCGTCACCAAAGTTTTCGAACGTAAACCGGCGACTGACGTCCCGCGTGTGACCGTGTCCCTGCAGTTCGATAGCGATCACCCGGTGGCCAGCGGCGAGCCGGCCGAGCAGGTCGCCGAACATCGGCGCCGACCCGTATCCGCCATGCACGACCAGCAGCGGGGTTCCGCCGCTGCCGCGGCTTTCCCAGTACACGTCGACGCCGTTGACTGGCGCGTATCCGGTGGTCGGTGTCTGGCCCATCGGGTCCTCCTGGTGGCCGGGTCCTCGTCACTAGACGGTGCCGCGGAGCCGGACTCATCGCCGGCAGGCTTATGCTCGACCACGTGAGCCACGAAACGGGGGAAAGCGGGAACCCGCTGATCGAGGGCGTCACCCGAGCGTGGGAGATGCTGGTACGGCAGGTCGACGAGATCCTGAACTGGTCGCCGGAGCCGGGGCCCGAGCCTGAGCCCGAGCGCGGGCCGGCCGGGGCCACGGCCGACCGCGACCTGGGTGCCGCGCTGGCCCGGGTAGCCGCGGGGCTGCTCGACGACATCGGCCCGGCGGGCGAGGCCCGGCAGCGCGTCGCAGCCGACTCCCGATGGCGCTTCAACATCCCCGTCACGCCAGCGGAGCACGTGCAGGCGATGTTCGGCGAGGCGTCCGAGGCTTTCGGCGTCGCGGCGGTCGCTCTCGGCGAGCGTGCCTCGTCGGCAGCCCTGGCGGCCGTCGCCTGCGTGGCCGAGGACCTGGTCCGGACCCGGTGGCTGATCGAGCCGTCCGAGGCCAGCCAGCGCCGCGAACGCGGGTACGCGCTGACCGCCGAGGCGATCTCCTGGTTCCGTGCGACCAGCCGGCGCGCTGAGGACGCGGGCGCTGACCAGGCGGGGCTTGCGGGCGAGATCGCCAACCGGGCCGGCACCATGCAGGCCAGGCTGGACGAGCTGCTCCGGCAGGACGGGCTGCAGGCGGTTAAGGTGCCCAAGCGGCTCAGGCTACTGCAGGACTACCTGCCCGGCTCCGGCCTGGCGCCATTCGCGCTGTTCTCCGCGGCCAGCTCGCGTCCCGCCAGCGCACCGTCCGCGCTGTTCTACGCCGAGCAGGGCAGCGGCAGCGCCCTGCTGCGCTTCCAGCGGCGCCCGCTCACCCGTGCCTACTGGCTCGGCCACGCGATCGCGTTCTACGTCGACCTGTGCGACGCGGCCGCGCCTGTTCTCGGCCGCCGCGACTGGGCGGAGATCACCGGCGCTGCGCAGGCCAGGTTCCGGCCGCTGGTGCAGGAGGCGGACCGGCGGTACCAGGAGCGGCTGCACAGCGGCCTGCACCCCGGCCTGTGATGCACGGGGTCTGACGCACGGGGCTTGACGCACGGGGTTTGACGCACGGGGTTTGACGCACGGGGCTTGACGCATCGGGTTTGACGCACGGGGCGCGCCGCGCCCGCGCTCAGAGCACGGCCAGGTAGCGGTCCAGCTCGTACTCGGTGACCTGGCGGCGGTACTCGGCCCACTCGGCCCGCTTGTTGCGCAGGAAGTAGTCGAAGACGTGCTCGCCCAGGGCGTCGGCGACCAGTTCGCTGCCCTGCATCACAGTGATCGCCTCGGACAGGCTCTGCGGCAGCGGCTCGATGCCGAGCGCCCGCCGCTCGGCCGAGGTGAGCGCCCAGACGTCGTCCTCGGCGCCGGGAGGCAGCTCGTAGTCGGCCTCGATCCCCTTGAGCCCGGCCGCGAGGATCACCGCGAAGGCCAGGTACGGGTTGCAGGCCGAGTCGATCGAGCGGAACTCGACCCGGGTCGCGTTACCCATCTGCGGCTTGTACATCGGCACCCGGACCAGTGCCGAGCGGTTGTTGTGGCCCCAGGAGATGTAGGCGGGCGCCTCACCGCCGGCCCCGGCTATCTTCTCGTCGCCGCCCCAGAGCCGCTTGTAGGAGTTCGCCCACTGGTTGCACACCGCGGTGATCTCCGCCGCGTGGGTGAGCAGCCCGGCGATGAACGCGCGGCCGAGCTTGGACAGGCCGAACTCGGCACCGGGCTCGTGGAAGACGTTCCGGTCGCCTTCGAACAGCGACATGTGCGTGTGCATGCCCGAGCCGGGGTGCTCGGTGAACGGCTTCGGCATAAACGTGGCGTAGACGCCCTGGTCCAGCGCGACTTCCTTCATCGCCAGCCGGAACGACATCACGTTGTCGGCCGTGGTCAGGGCGTCGGCGTAGCGCAGGTCGATCTCCTGCTGCCCCGGGGCACCCTCGTGGTGGCTGAACTCGACAGAGACGCCCATGCTCTCCAGCATCACGATCGCGCTGCGCCGGAAGTCACGGGCGATGCTGTGCGGCGTGTGGTCAAAGTAGCCGCCCGAGTCGACTGGCCGCGGCTTGGCGCCTAGCTCGGGTTTCTCCCGCAGCAGGAAGAACTCGATCTCGGGGTGGGTGTAGAAGGTGAACCCGAGATCGCCGGCCCGCCGGAGCGCGCGCTTGAGCACGTAGCGGGGGTCGGCGTAGGACGGTGTCCCGTCGGGCATCAGGATGTCGCAGAACATCCGGCCGACCGCTGCCTCGCCGCGCACCGCCTCCCCGCCGCGCAGCGGCATGAGCTGGAACGTGGACGGGTCTGGCTTGGCGATCATGTCCGACTCATGGACCCGGGAGAACCCCTCGATCGCCGACCCGTCGAACCCAATGCCGTCGGCGAACGCACCCTCAAGCTCGGCCGGGGCGACCGCCACTGATTTCAGGTAGCCAAGGACATCGGTGAACCAAAGCCGGACGAAGCGTATGTTGCGTTCTTCCAGCGTCCGCAGTACGAACTCTTCCTGCCTGTCCACGCTGTCAGTCTGCCCAACCCGTGTTTCCGGTACGTAAACGCCCCACCACGTAGGCCTTAGGGTACCCGGTCAGGAGAGCGTGGCCGTATCGGTGTTGGCGCCGCAGAGGACGACCGCGATCCGCTCGCCCGGCTCAGGCTGGTAAGCGCCGGCCAGCGCGGCCATCGCGGTGGCGCCGCCGTACTCGGTGGCCAGACGGTAGCGGTCCCACAGATACTGGCGCGCGGCCACGATGTCCTCGTCTTCGACCAGGACCGAGCGGACGCCAGCACGGGTGGCCACGGCATAGCCGATGTCACCGATGCGGGTCGCGCCCAGCGAGTCGGTGGCGACGCCGGAGACGCTGACGCCGACCGGGCCGCCAGCGGCCAGCGCGGCGTGCAGGGTGGGAATCGTGGCCGGCTCGACGGCCACCACACGCGCCCGGCCCTCGGTGGCCGCGGCTACCCCCGCCATCAGCCCGCCGCCGCCCACGGCGACCAGCACCGTGTCGACCTGGCCCGCGGTCTGCTCCAGCAGCTCCAGCCCGAGCGTGCCCTGGCCGGCGCAGACCTCGGGCTGGTCGTAGGCGTGGCACAGCAGCGCGCCGGTGTCGGCGGCGTGCTTGGCGGCGAGCTCGAAGGCCTCGGCGTAACAGCTCCCGGCCTGGACCACCTGCGCGCCATAGGCGTGCAGCCGGGCCACCTTGACAGCGGGCGCAGCCGCTGGCACGTGCACCCGGGCAGGCAGACCCCGCTCGGCGGCGGCATAGGCGACCGCGAGGCCGGCGTTGCCGCCGGACGCTGCCACCACCCCGGCACCCGGGATCACGTCTTCCTCAGCAGCTGACAGGATCCGGTTGAACGCTCCCCGCGCCTTGAACGACCCGGTGTGCTGCAGCTGCTCGAGCTTCAGCCACACCCGCGCCGCGGACGGGAACGATGCGGCGTCGGCCTCGGTCACCGGGGTAACCCGGATCCGCCCGGCGATGCGGGCCGCGGCGGCCTGCACATCTGCGCTTGTTATCACGCTGCCAGCCTGCCGCCGCGATGCCGTAAGCACAAGCGACGAACCCTATGCTGCCATTAGCAAAGCTTAAGTCTGGCGGGGAGGCGACGGGCAGATGCTTGACGCACAGCGGCTCGCGGTGCTCACTGAAGTTGCCCACGCTGGGTCCATCGCGGGCGCTGCCCAGCGCCTGTCCTTCACTCCGTCTGCTGTCTCGCAGCAGATCGGAAAGCTGGAGCGCGATCTCGGCTGCCGGCTGGTTGACCGCCATCCGAGGGGTGTGACGCTCACGCCCATAGGTCAGGCGCTGCTGTCACACGCCGAGAGCGTGGCCGGCGAGCTGCGTTCCGCTGAGCAGACCGTGCAGGCGATGCTGGGCGCTCAGCCCTCCTGTCTGGCTGTCGGCACGTTCGCGAGCGCTGGGCAGACCATCGTCCCCCGTGCCCTGGCAGTGTTCCGCCGGCGTCACCCCGGGACCGCCCTCACGCTGCTGGACATCGAACCGCCTGACGGGTACGGGCTGGTCACCTCAGGCGACGTCGATCTGCTGATCACCCACTGTTACCCGGGCATGTCACTGCCGGACGCGCCCGGGCTGACCCGGCAGCTGCTGTCACGTGATCCGCTGCGCCTGGTGCTGCCCGCAGATCATCAGAAGGCAGCGACCTCGCAGATCGCCCTGGCTGACCTGGCCGGCGAAGAATGGATCTCCGGCGGCACCGGCATACCCAACCGGGTCTGCCTGGAACAGGCTGCCCTCTCAGCGGGCTTCCGGCCACACGTCGCCTACGAAACGCGCGACTACCAGGTCACGCTGGCCCTCATCGGTGCCGGGCTCGGCATCTCGCTGGTGCCTGCAAGCGTGCTCGGCCAGGCCAGCCACCACGGCCTGGCCATCCGTGGCCTGCGCGACACCTCCCCGGCCCGCGAGATCTATCTGGTGCACCGGAAGCGTTCGGCCCGGCCGGTCACTGACATGATCGCCACGATCACAGGCAGCGGCATATAGTCGTAGTTCATGCACAGACGCCAGGAATGGAATGATTCGTTAACACCGGCTCCTATCCTGGCCGCGCCGCCCCGGCACCCCGGGCAGCGCCTCCTCGCGATCGCTGCTCTGGCGGGGGCTGTGGTCACCGTTGCTGCCCTGCTCGCTAGCCACGGACCGCCGGCCATGCGGCCCAGGGCGCCTCACCGCAATCCTGCCGCCGCGCCCATGCGGCCTATCGCCACGCTCACCGGCCCTGGCGGCTCGGAGGTAGTCGAGTCGCTCGCCTTCAGCCCTGACGGCAAGCTGCTCGCCTCCGGTGATCTCAGCGGCATCACGTACCTCCGGGACGTTGCCACCGGGCGCGTGGTCGCCACGCTCACTGACCCCCAGGGCGGCACCGACGTCGAGTACGGCGTGGCGTCTGCAGCGTTCAGCCCCGGCGGCACGATCCTGGCTACCGGAGACGAGGATGGCAGCACCTACTTGTGGAACGTCGCCACCGGCCGCCTGACCGCCACGCTGACCGACCCCGGCAGCTCGGCTGTCCAGCAGATCGCGTTCAGCCCCGGCGGCACGATCCTGGCTACCGGAGACGATGGCGGCACCTACTTGTGGAACGTCGCAACCGGCCGCGTGACCGTCACGCTGACCGACCCCGGCGGCAGCATGGTCAATTCGGTCGCGTTCAGTCCCAGCGGCACAACCCTTGCCACCGGCGACTGGAACGGGAGCGCCTACCTGTGGAACGTGGCCACCGGGCGCCTGACTGCCACCCTGGCCGACCCCGGCAGAACGAGCGGCGTCATGTCGGTCGCGTTCAGTCCCAGCGGCACAACGCTGGCGACTGGCGACTGGAACGGGAGCGCCTACCTGTGGAACGTGGCCACCGGCCACCAGGTCGCCACCCTGACCGACCCTTCTCCCGGCGGGGATTCCAGCTCTGTGGTCGAGCGGGTCGTGTTCGCTCCCGGCGGGAGAACCCTGGCTACCGTCGACGGCAACCTTTATGTGTGGGATGTCGCCACGAAACGGATCACCGCCACCATCGCCGAGCCGGACGGTAACGGGGCATGGTCGGCCGCATTCAGCCCAGACGGCGCCCTGGTCGCCACTGGCGGTGGCCCGGGAACCCCAGGCAGCAGTGCCAGCGCATACGTGTGGGACGTGCCGACTGGGCCATAAGCTGGGACTATGCCCGTGATGCGGATCGGATTGGCCCAGGTGAACGCGACCGTCGGGGACCTGGACGGCAACGCGGACAAGATCGTCGAGTGGACGGCCCGTGCTGTCGGGCAGGGCGCGGCCCTCGTGGTGTTCCCGGAGATGATGCTGACCGGGTACCCAGTGGAGGACCTGGCGCTGCGGGCGTCGTTCGTGGATGCCTCCATCACCAAACTGCACGGAACCGCGCAGCGGCTTGCCGCCGAGGGGCTGGGCGGGGTCGCCGTGGTGACCGGTTACCTGGACCGCAAGACCGGCATCGAGCCCCGGGTGGGCCTGCCCGCCGGAGCGCCGCTGGACGCAGCGGCGCTGCTGCATGGCGGCGCGGTCGCGGTGACGTCGGCCAAGCACCACCTGCCCAACTACGGCGTCTTCGACGAGTACCGGTACTTCGTGCCCGGTGATGTGCTGCCGGTCGCCCGTGTTCAGACCCGTGACGGGAGCCGGGTGGACGTGGCGATCGCGATCTGCGAGGACCTCTGGCAGGACGGCGGGCCGGTCGCCTGCACCCGGATCGCGAGAGCCGGGCTGCTCGTCGTGCCGAATGCCTCGCCCTATGAGCGCGGCAAGAGCGATACCCGGCTTGAGCTGTGCCAGCGCCGGGCCCGGGAGGCCGGGGCGACGCTCGCCTACGTGAACATGATCGGCGGGCAGGACGAGCTTGTGTTCGACGGCGACTCGATCATCGTCGACGCGTCCGGGAACCTGCTGGCCCGGGGGCCGCAGTTCGAGGAGGCGCTGATCGTCGCCGACCTGGATCTGCCCGCCGCCACCCCTGCGCCGGTCCCGTCCGACGAGCCGGCCGACGCCAGGGACGGGACGACGATCACGATCCGGCGGCTGGAGCTCAGCGGCCCCCCGTTCCCGCAGCCCGCCGGGCCGGCCCCGCAGGCGACCTGGCCGCGGCTGCCTGATTCCTCCGAGGTGTACGCAGCCCTGGTCACCGGTACCAGGGACTACGTGAACAAGAACGGGTTCGGGTCGGTGATCCTGGCCTTGTCCGGCGGCATCGACTCAGCGCTGACCGCGACGATCGCTGCTGACGCGGTCGGCCCGCAGCGGGTGCACGTGGTGCTGATGCCCAGCCGCTACTCGTCGGAGCATTCGGTCACCGACGCCGAGGACCTCGTCAAGCGGCAGGGCCTGAATGCCCGGACGGTGCCGATCCAGTCGGTTGTCGACGCTTTCGAGGCCGAGCTGGACCTGTCCGGCCTTGCCGCCGAAAACCTGCAGGCCAGAATCCGCGGCATGATCCTCATGTCGCTGTCCAACCAGGAGAACCACCTCGTCCTCACCACAGGCAACAAGAGTGAGCTGGCCACCGGTTACTCGACGCTGTACGGCGACTCGGCGGGCGGGTTCGCACCGATCAAGGACGTGCCCAAGACGCTGGTCTGGGAGCTGGCCCGGTGGCGCAACCGGCAGGCAGCCAGCCATGGCGAGACCCCGCCGATCCCCGAGAACTCGATCACGAAGCCACCGAGCGCCGAGCTGGCACCGGGGCAGATGGACAGCGACACACTCCCCGACTACGGGGTGCTTGACGCGCTGCTCGACGACTACGTCGAGCAGGACATGGGAGCGGCCGAGCTGGTCGCCGCCGGCCACGACCCGCAGCTTGTCGAGCGGGTGATCCAGATGGTGGACCGGGCCGAGTACAAGCGCAGGCAGTACCCGCCGGGCCCGAAGATCTCGCCGAAGAACTTCGGCCGGGACCGGCGCCTGCCGATCACTAACCGCTGGCGCGAGCCCTACCGCGCCGCGGGTCCCGGCGGCTCGTCCTGAGCGGCCGCGCGGCGGCTTGCCCGACGCGCGTGCTCCGGTCAGCACTGGGCCTGGCTACAGCTCGACGCCGGTGCCCAGCTCTAGCCTCAAGTACTGCGCCCCGGACGGCTGCGCCGCGAACCGGAGCAGGCCTTCCACCAGCTCCAGGCCGTTGGCGTTCACGATGCCGTCGTGGATCGCGTAGGCCCGCTGGGGTGCCACCTCCCGGGCGTAGTCGATCATCTCCGAGGCCTTGAGCCAGGGAGCGGTGGCCGGAAGCAGCAGGGTCGGCACCGGGATGCCTGGCACGGTGAACGCGTCGCCAGGGTGGAACACCTCACCGTCCACCGCGAACCCGACGTTCGGGATCACTGGCATGTCCGGGTGGATCATCGCGTGCTCCCGGCCGTAGACGCGGACACCGAACCCGGCAGCCGTGAACGTGTCACCGTGGCCCACCGTGTGCACACGCCCGCCGAGCTCGGCGAACTGCATGGCAACGGGCTCGGGCGCCCACAGCTCCAGGCTCCCGTCGCTGCCGAGCGCTGAGCGCACGGCGCCGGGGTCGAGGTGGTCGAGATGCTCGTGCGTGATCAGGACAGCGCTCGCGCCGCTCAGCGCGTTAGCGGCGTCGCTCCACACGCCCGGGTCGATGACCAGCGCCGCCCCGTCCTTCTCTAGCCGGACGCATGAGTGCGCAAGCTTGGTCAGCCGCATATCGCTCCTCCGCGGGCGCACGGAGCTGCCCGCCTCCCGCCGACCCTACCCACCGCCTGCCGCGGGGGTCACTCGCACCGGATGAAGGTGACCTTGTTGCGTCAGTACGCTACGCCACCAAACCTTCAACCACGAAGCCGAAGTGCGGCACCGGTGTGCACCATTCGTCAGTGAAGCACCATCTGTAACTCTCGTGGCAAGCAGGACCGGGGCAGGCTGGCTGCTGTTCCTCCTGGCCGTGGCGTGCGATGATCGAAGGTGCCCGGGGACGCCGCAGGGGCGCCTCGAGGCCTGGAGGTTCCCGATGACTGCAGCTGCAGGTGACTCAGGCACGGCCGCGACCAGCGCGCGGACCACGACGCCAGAGCCGCTCTACGGCGGCCGGGCGCCGCGGCGGGTCACTGTCCGCGACATCGCCGCGGCCAAGGCCCGCGGCGAGCGGTGGCCGATGCTCACCGCCTACGACGCACTGACCGCGCGGATCTTCGACGACGCCGGCATCCCGGTGCTGCTGGTCGGCGACTCGGCCGGGATGGTCGTTTACGGCCACGACACCACGATCCCGGTGACCGTCGACGAGCTGCTGCCGCTCACCGCCGCGGTAGTTCGCGGCACCAGCAGGGCGATGGTCGTCGCCGACCTGCCGTTCGGCTCCTACCAGGGATCCCCGGCCGACGCCCTGGCCGCTGCCAGCAGGTTCCTCAAGGAGGCCGGGGCGCACGCGGTCAAGCTGGAGGGCGGGTACCGGGTAGTCCGCCAGGTCGAGGACCTTGTGGCGGCCGGGATCCCGGTCATGGCCCATCTCGGGCTGACGCCGCAGTCGGTCAACGCGTTCGGCGGGTACCGGGTGCAGGGGCGAGGTGAGGACGGCGACCGGCTGCTGCAGGACGCCAAGGCGCTGCAGGCCGCGGGCGCGTTCTCGGTCGTGCTCGAGGCTGTGCCAGCCGACCTGGCGGCCCGGGTGACCGCCAGCCTGTCGATCCCGACGATCGGCATCGGAGCCGGGGCAGGCTGCGACGCCCAGGTGCTGGTCTGGCAGGACATGGCCGGCTTGTCACCGCAGGTGCCGAAGTTTGTGAAGCGGTACGCCGATGTCGCGGGCGTGCTGCGGGCAGCTGTGGAGTCGTATGCCCAGGAGGTCGTGGCCGGCACCTTCCCTGACGAGGACCACTCGTACCGCTGAGCTACCGGGACTAGATGTCGGTGACGCGCAACCCGGCGTGAGCCTTGTACCTTCGGTTCACCGAGACCAGGTTGCAGGTCAGCGCCTCCACCTGGCCGCAGTTGCGCAGCCTTCCGGCGTAGACGCCGCGGATCCCGGGGAGCCGCTCGGCCAGCGCCTGCACGAGGTCGGTCGCGTTCCGGTCGTCTCCAAGCACGAGCACGTCCTGGCCCAGGTCCGTAACCTCGGCGTCGAGCAGCAGCACGGACGACACGTGGTGGAAAGCGCCGACCACGGTGCTCCCGGGCAGCACGGCCGCAGCCTGCTGCGCGGCACTCCCCTCTGGCACCGGGAGCGGGTAAGCGCCGTGGGAGTCGAACGCCATCGGGTTCACGCAGTCGACCACAATCTTGCCCTCGAGCTGGCCGGCCAGCTGCTTCAGCAGATCTGCGTGCCCCTCCCAGGGCATCGCCGCGATCACCAGGTCGGCGTCCCGTGCAACCTGCTCGTTGGGTGCTCCAGTCACCTGTGGCGGGGATCCGAGAGCCGCTGCAGCAGCGGCCGCTCGCCCGGCGTCGCGCGAGCCGATCATGACCCGGTTGCCGGCCGCGGCCAGCCTGCGGCCGAGGCCGCGTCCCTGATCCCCGGTCCCGCCGAGGATCCCGACGGCAAGGCGGGCTGCTCTGTCGGCTGTTTCCTGCGTCGTCGCCACCCCCCGATCCTGCCAGATCGCCCGGCGGCAGTGCTCTTGGCTGTCCCGCCATCGGCGGAGCGTAGCCGTCTGATCACGATTTGGCTGCGCGCAGCCCACCGGACGTGCAGTATGAGAAGGCGATGGACTCCGAACAGGTGACAGCGCTGCGGGTGCTGCTGGGCAGCAGCTCCTGGCTGCAGCGCGCCCGGTCGTTCGCGCGGGCGCTGCGCGGCGCTGCGCCGAGGACACCAGGCGGGCTGCTGATCGTCGGGACGCCAGACGACGAGCCCTGGCACCTCGCGGCGCACCTGGATCAGGAGAGCCGCCTCGCCCGGGTTCCAGGGCTAGCGCCCACCCTGGTGCGATGGGCGCCGCCGCCCGACGCACCGCCGCACCTGCGGATAGGGCTTGAACGTATCCAGGCGGCCCGCCGGGGCGAGACGCTGTTCGTGGTCAGCGCCGAGGCGGCTCCGCCGCCGCTGCTGGAGCGGGTGCACGACGCGCGGCGGACCGGCGCGACGATCCTGGCGATGGACGCGGGTGACCCGGATCTCGACGAGATGGCGCACGAGTCGTTCGAGGTCGCGCCCGGCGTGGCACCGGTCTCGTTCGACGCCGCGCAGCACCTGGTCAGCGCCGCAGCGGGTGAGCCGGTCTCGGGACGGTTCGGCCTGCGAGGGCGGCTGGCGAAGCTGCTCGATACGGTCACCGGCCCCGCCGGCTAAGCGCCAAAGGCGCCCAGCGCGCCGGAGGCGCAGCAGCGCGGAGCCGGCATCGGCGGCTGCCCGTGGCAGCAGCGACGGCCGCATCTTGATCGTGTCTGGCAGCTGCCGACGGCAGCACGAGCGGGATCGGCAGTCTGTTCGCAGTCTTGGTTCGATCGTCCGCTTGGGCGGGCGTGGCCCGGTCAGCTGCTGTAGCAATCGGCGACGGCGGCGAAGGCGGCCTTGGGCTCCCAGTCCATGCCGGGGTAGGCGTCCCCGTTGCGGCCCTCCAGCATCTTGACGATGCCCAGGCTGGCCATATCCAGGTCGAGGCGGGGATCGCCGTCAGGGCGGTGCGGGAAGTTGTAAAGCGCGAATATGAACACGAAGGCGCCGTCGACGCCTTCGGCATCGAAGACCTCCAGCACCTCGCGCAGGTACGCGGCCTGGCCGGCCTCGTCGCGGACGTACTCCCCGTTCAGCCGGACCGGGGTGCCGGTGCCTTCGTCGTACTCGATGATCTCCATGACGCGCCCGCCCCTGTCGCCCGCGCCGAGGTAGGCGGCAGTGCCGAAGCCGGTGACCGCGACTGGCTTCCCCCCGGCGACGAGGTCGCGGACCACGGCCACGGCGCTGCGGAGGAAGTCGTTGAGGCGGGCGCTGACCCCAGCGAGCCACTCGCGACGGCGGTCAAGATCGCTCAGCAGCAGGCTAAGCCGCTCGTCGACGCTATCGCCGGGCATGAATCCCTGGTTCATGATGCTCAGCTCGACGCCGGCGACGAACACGACCTCGGCTCCGCTCTTCCGCAGCCGCTCCGCCCGCCCGGCGCAGTCGGTGAACAGCGCCAGGATCTCGGCGGGCCTCAGCTCGAGGGGGTAGGGCGAGAACCAGACCTCCAGCCCGAGTTCGGCGGCGTAGCTGGTGGCCAGCTCCAGCCGGCCCGGATCACCGCCGATGACCTGGACGGCATTGCAGTGCAGATCATCACGGATGATGGCCAGCTCGCGCCTGACCACCGCGGGATCAAAGCTCATCCGGGAGATCTCGCCGTTGCGGATATAGCCGGTGTCGTAGGTCATGCCCTTGGCTCGCACGTGCCTGGTCCTTCCTGCCGGGTGGGTCCGCCCGGAGGCGAAGCAGGCCACCCGGAAGGCGCTGCGGGACGCGGCGCTGCGGCTGGCCCTGGAGCACGGCCCGGACAACGTGCGCGTCGACGACATCGCCGAGGCCGCCGGCGTCTCACCGCGGACCTACAACAACTACTTCTCCAGCCGCGAGCAGGCGATCGTCGCCGCCGTCACCGCCGAACGGGAGGCACGGGCCGCCGCGGCGGTGGCCGCCCGGCCCGTCACCGTCCGCCTGGCCGACGCCGTAGCCGAGGCGATCGTGGAGCAGTACACCGATCCAGGCAGCCACGATCCCCGCGCGCTGCTGCTCCTCACCGCCAGTTCCGCGCTACGCGACGCGTTCCTCAGCACCGCAGCCGGGATCGAGGAACCTCTCACCGCCGTGATAGCCCAGCGCACCGGCGATACCGGCCAGCACACCGCCCGGGTGCTCTCGGCTAGCGTCGCCGCCGCGGTCCGCATCGCACTGCAGCAATGGATACGGCCTGCCGACGAATCCCGCGCCGCCAGCGAACTCGTTATCCCATCCGGTTCACTCCCGGACTTGCTCCGGACCGCCCTCGCACCGCTAGCGCCGGCGCTCGACGCCGCCGAAAGACGACCACAGCAAACAACCTCACGATCACGAACTACTGCTGCCGTAACTGAGGCGCGTCCCGCCGGGGCGAGTAAGCGACGAGGGAAGAGCAACGGGCCCCAGCGCGCAGGAGGCGCAGATGTCTAAGCGTCCAGGCTGAGCACCATCGTCGGCCGCTCGATGACGTGGTCCTCACGCAGCGGCCGCACGGCCGTGCCGATCGCGAAGAACTCGGTGGTGTGCGAACCCCAGGTGTGACTGTGCTGGCGCAGCTGGACACCCACGATGCCCTCGGCGTGCAGGTCCTCGGCCTCTTTCTGCATCCGGCTCATCGCCAGCTCCCGGGCGTCGTACAGGGCCTGAGTGAACTGCTCGAGCTCCACGTTGCGGCCGATGTTG
The DNA here is from genome assembly GCA_963815375.1 of uncultured Actinomycetota bacterium. Taxonomy (GTDB): domain Bacteria; phylum Actinomycetota; class Actinomycetes; order Streptosporangiales; family Streptosporangiaceae; genus JASHPR01. Next base: position 1,160,084 of record CAWFGX010000004.1, read on the forward strand.
CCCATCTTGGCGCCCATCCGCTGGTGCGCTATGTGATACACGCACGTCCCCATGACCATGCCGAGCGGCGCGTAGCCAGCCCGGATCAGGGTCCAGAAGTCCTGGCCGGACAGGTCGGAGGTGAACGGCAGGTTCTTGTTGTTGCGCCAGTTCGTCACTCCGCCGCCGCCCGCGTCCGGCTCGGCGTGGACCGCGGTGCCGACCGCGATGAACTCGGCGATGTCCGCGCCGAACTCCTTCAGCTCCACGTCCAGCCGCACGCCAACGACCCCGTCGGCGCCAAGCGCCTGCGCCTCGGCTTCCATGCGGGTCATCGCCAGCTCCCGGGCGTGGTACATCGCCTGGGACAGCACATCGAGCTCCTGGTTCTTGCCCCAGCGGCCGAACTGCAGGCCGACGTGGTAGATCGAGCTGCCGAGGACCAGGCCGAGCGGGCGGAACCCGACCTCGCGCACCAGCAGGAACTCGTTCACCGACAGGTCAGAGGTGAAGATGGCGCCGGGTTTGCCTGGCCGCAGCTCGGCGAGGCGCCGCATGGCGTCCTCCGGGACGCCGGTGACATCGACTCCGGTGGTCGTCTGGTCGGTCATTGTGCTCCCTATCAGGGCCCTTCGGGGGCGCTCAGCGCCCGAGCTTCACCCGCGCCGCCTGGCGCCGCTGCGGGTCAAGGGACAGGATCGCTAGGCTCCCCGCCCGGCCGGCCGGGCCTGCCGGGCGCGGCTCCGAGCGGGTGAACTGGGTGGTTGCCGTGCCGATGATCGTGACCTCCACGATGTGGTCCTTCTGGTGCTCCTGCATGGGGCACTCCCGTTCCCGGATCCGGATGTCCATGGACTTCACCACAGTGCCGCTGGCGCCCATCCTGGTCACGTCGCGGTCCAGCTGGCTCCGAGCGTCGTGCCTGGTCTGGTTCACCAGTTCCGTGTAGCCGCTCACCTCGGCGTTGCCGCTGCCCCAGCGGGTCTGGTTGACCGTCATCCAGTCGTCGTGCCGGGCGCCGATCGAGATGCCGAGCGCGAGGCTGACCGGCACCCAGCCCGCCGTGACCAGCTTGGCGAAGTCCTGGCCCGACAGGTCGGACGTGAACGGTTGCCGCAGCCGGACGCCGCCTGGCGCCCGCACCGCCGTCCCTATCGCCTTGAACTCCAGGCCGCCGGCGGGGAACGACCCGATGGTCAGCGACACGCCCACGACGCCGTGCCCGCCCAGCTCCTTACACTCAGCGGTCATCCGGTCGATTGCCTTGTGCCGCGCCTGGTACAGCGTCTGCACCATGGGCCCGAACGAGCCGAAAGAGCCGGTCCCGGACACGGCGGTGACGCTGCGGTACGGCGTGGCGAAGCCGCCGTAGCCGGACCAGGCCCCTGGGCAGCCCCATCCCCCGGTGTACCCGATGTTGTAGACCGCGGCGCCGAGCACCTGGCCGACCGGCTCGAACCCGACGGCCCGGATCGCGGTGAACTCGTCTGCCGAGAGCGCCGACCCCCAAGTGCCGCTGCGCCGGATCTCGGCCAGCCGCGCCTCGGCGGCTGGCGGCAGCTCATGGCCTGAACGGTCTTCGGTCACGCTCACGCCCCTCTCGGCCGGTGCGGCCGCTTCCCCCCCAAACCTTACCGGGTAGGCCCCGCCGTGCCGGCCGCACCTGCCGGGCGCGGCCCCCGCCGCCGAGATGCCCGCGAACGTTCGGGCTACTATGCTAGAATGCTAGCATCCAAGAACTGACCGCGGGGAAGGCATCTCATGGCAGATGGGCAGAGCGATGCGGCTCCGGACAGCACCGCGGTGCGGGTGGCGCTGTGGCGCGCGCTGCACGTCCAGGTCGACGCGCCGCCGTACGTGGTCGAGGACGAGGTCGGGCTCCAGCTGGCTGCCCCAGACGATGGCTGGCGGCAGCGCCCCGACATGAACCCGGCCTTCACCAGAAAGTTCCGGGCCGGCATCGTCGCCCGTACCCGCTTCATCGAGGACCTGGTAGCCGAGCAGGCCGACCGCGGCGTTGGCCAGTACGTCATCCTTGGCGCAGGACTGGACACGTTTGCCCAGCGCAGCGGTGGTCGCCTCTGCCGCCGTCGCTATGTACCTGACCAAAGACGCCAACGCGGCCACGCTGCGCCAGGTCGCGGGGCTCGCCCCGGGTACGACGTTCGCCATGACGTTCATGCTGCCGGCCGAACTGCTCGACGAGGCCGACCGTTCCGGGCTTCGGGCGTCGGAGAGTGGCGCGCGAGCGTCCGGGACGCCGTTCGTCAGCTTCTACCGCCCGGCCGATATGCTGTCAGCAGCCCGCGACGCCGGTTTCGCCGACGCCAGGCACGTGCCCGGACGCCTGCTCGCCGAACGTTACTTCGCCGGCCGGGCCGACGGCCTCCGCCCGTCCAGCGGCGAGGACCTGCTGCTAGCCACGACCTGACCTAGCGGCCGTCGGCGGCGTCCCATTCCTCGTTCCGTTTCTTCACGGTTTCCAGAGCCTGGGCAGCCTCCTCGGCCGTCTTGTACGGGCCGAGCCGGTCTTTCCCGGGGCAGGTCTCATCGTGCTCCACGGTGTTGTGCCTCAGGCAGAACCACCAGCGGTCCTCGTCGTTGCTCATGCCCTCTAGACTCGCAGAGCATGGCGACTATGCTCCACCCCGGCCGGATTTCCCCCATGCGGCAGGTGCCTGCGCACATCGCCGTCCCTGAGTACGTGGGCAGGAAACGCCCGCGGACCGGGGAACCTGATGTCAAGGACCCGGAGACGATCGGGCGCATGCGGGTCGCCGGGCGCATCGCCGCCCAGGCGCTGGCGGAGGTCGGCCGGCACGTCGCGCCGGGGGTGACCACCGATGAGCTGGACCGCGTGGGGCACGAGTTCCTTCTCGACCACGGCGCCTACCCGAGCACACTGGGATACCGCGGATACCCCAAGTCGCTGTGCACCTCCCTCAACGAGGTGATCTGCCATGGGATCCCCGACGACACCATGATCAACGACGGGGACATCGTCAACATCGACATCACGGCCTTCATCGGCGGCGTACACGGTGACACCAATGCGACGTTCCCCGCCGGGAACGTCGACGAGGAATCCCGGCTGCTCATCGAGCGCACCCATGAGGCCATGATGCGCGGCATCCGCGCCGTCGCGCCCGGCCGCCCGCTGAACGCGATCGGCCGTGTGATCGAGTCGTACGCACGCCGGTTCGGGTACGGCGTGGTGCGCGACTTTACCGGCCACGGCATCGGCACCACCTTCCACTCGGGCCTGATCATCCCGCACTTCGACGACCCGAACGTCACCGGGATCATGGAACCGGGGATGACGTTCACGATCGAGCCGATGCTCACGCTCGGCACTATCGCCTACGACATCTGGCCCGACGGCTGGACCGCGGTCACCAAGGACTGCAAGCGCACAGCCCAGTTTGAGCACACGCTCGTGGTCACGGCCGACGGCTTCGAGATCCTGACTCTTCCGTAACGCCGCGGGCGCTGCCGGGCCCCCGCCGCCGGTGATGCAGCGACGCCCACTGCGCGGCGGAAATGTCCCGAGGCAGAGCCCGCTGGCCGATCGCCTCCGCGGCCATCCAGTCCCGGAAGGCTCGCTCCGGCAGGTGACTGCGAAGGATGCCCGGCAGCCCGCGGCCGGAACCGGTGAACGCGAGGCGGACCAGATCCTGGTAGGACCCGCGCTCGCTGGCTGGAACCAGCGGCACCGTCCGCCGCCGGACGAGCAGGATCCCGCCGTCGACGGACGGGCGCGGCGCGAAAGCCGCCGCCGGAACCCGCCTGCACAGCGAGAACTCGTACCACGGCCACCAGCTCGCTGTGAACATCGTCGTGCCGCCGACGCCTGCCCTCTTGCGCGCGACCTCCCACTGCAGCACCAGCAGCGCGGTATCCCAGTGCTCCTGCCCGACGAGTCGCCGGAGCAGCGGTGTGGTCACAGAGAACGGGACGTTGGCCACGACGTGATGGGGCCGGGCCCCGAAGTCGAAGCGCAGCATATCGGCCTCGACGATCGCCGCCTGTCCCGCGAACATCCGCTTGAGCCGCGCGGCACACCGCGGGTCGATCTCAAGCGCGGTGACCCGGAACCCGGCGGCGACCAGCGCGCGGGTGATGGCGCCGTTGCCTGCGCCGAGTTCCAGGACCTCCTGCGGCGGCGCGTGCCGCAGGATCGCTGCCATCTCGGCCGGGAAACGCCGGTCGACAAGCCAGTTCTGCCCCAGCTCATGCGGGCCGCCTGGCGGCGGCCACACTGGCCAGGCGGGCGGCTGTGAGCGGGCACGCGGCGAACGGGCACGCGGCGAACGGGCACGGCCTCGCTGCTGCCGGGGACGCGGGGATCGGGTCATCCTTGCTCCTGTGGCTCGGGTCTGGGCCGACGTCACAGGGCTCAGGGGGCGCAAGCCGACGCCGGACGGGAGATGAACCGGCGGCTCGCAATGCACACGCCTCGGTACCAGGGGGACCAGGGGGGCGACTCGCCTGAAACCCCTGATGCCCGGCTACCGAGTCTGGGCTGGCGCCGCCGTCAGGCGGTGCGCACGCGCGTGGATGCGAAGGCTCCCATGACAGGAATTCTAGCCTCGACCACGACGGCCCCTTGGATACCGCGTACCCGGCGGCCTGTTTCGGTGCCTCCCCGTGGTCGCCGGGCAGGGCTAGCCGAGCTGCCCGGCCGGGTCGATCAGCACCCCGGGGTTGAGGATTCCAGCCGGGTCGACAGCGGCCTTGGCCGCGCGCAGTGCAGCGGCGAACGGGTCCGGCCGCTGCTGGTCGTACCACGGCCGGTGGTCGCGACCCACCGCGTGGTGGTGGGTGATCGTGCCGCCTGCTGCCAGGACAGCATCGGAGGCGGCCCGCTTGATCGCCTCCCACTGCCCGGTCTCTTCGCCGCGCCGGGCTGGCGCTAGCACGGTGTAGTACGGGGCCGCGCCGTCGGGGTAGGCGAACGCGAGCCTGCAGGTGACGACCGCCTGGCCCGATGCTGACCGCGCTGCGTCGGTCGCGGCCCCGAGCACAGCCTGGTGGAACGCGGGGAACGCGTCCCACGTGATGGCCGTTTCGAAGGTCTCGGCCAGGATGCCGAGCGCCGGGTAGGCGTTGCGCAGGTATGGCATGCGAAGGAAGGTGTCCCGCCATGGATCGCCCCGGCCAGAGGGGCGCGCGGTGCTGCTGCCTGCGGCGGCAGGCGTTTCGCGGACCTCGCCCCAGGTCCCGCCGTGGGCGGCGGCGATCGTCAGCGCCGCGTCGAGCTCGGCGCGCACCGGCCAGTCAGCGGACTCGAACCCGAGCACCAGATGCGCGCTGCTGCCGTCGCCGCCTGCCGTCAGCCTGGCCTCTGCCGGGTCGAGCAGGCGGCAGCCAGCCGGGTACAGGCCCGAGCCGACGATCCCGCGTACCGCGTCGGCCCCTGCGGCGAAGGACCCGAACCGCACCGTCACCCGGGCGCGGTACACCGGCGGGCGCTGGACCCTGATCCACGCCTGGGTGATCACCCCGAGGATGCCCTCGGAGCCGAGCAGCATCCGGTCCGGGGAGATCCCGGCACCCGAGGCCGGGAGCCGGCGTGACTCCCAGGCGCCGACCGGGGTGACGGCCCGGACGGACTCCACGAACTCGTCGATGCGGGTGCGCAGCGTCGCGTAGTGCCCTCCGGCGCGGGTCGCGATCCAGCCGCCGAGCGTAGACAGCTCCCAGGACTGAGGGAAGTGGCGGAACGTCCGCCCGTGCTCCGCCAGCTGAGCGTTCAGCCGGGGCCCGGTGGCCCCGGCCTCGACCAGTGCCGCACCGGAGGTCGTGTCGACCTCGAGGACCCGGTCCATGCGGGACATGTCAATGCTGACCACGCCCGCGTACCCGTCGCCCACGGCCGGCTCCACGCCGCCGACAACGCTCGTGCCGCCGCCGTACGGGATCGCCGCCGCGCCCGCCGACGCACACCAGCGGAGCAAAGCCGCGACCTCATCATCTGCTGCTGGCCTGGCCACGACGTCTGGCACATGGTCGAACCGGCCGCGGAAGGCACGGATGAGGTCACGGTAGGACTGCCCGTGCGCATGAGCTGCCCGGTCCCGGTCATCGCCAGAGCAGATCGGCGCGAGCTCCGCCGGGGGCGTCAGCCGCGGCTCCGGAAGGCGCACCTGCTCGATCGGGACCGGCTGCTCCAGGTCTGGAGGCAAGCTGAAGCCGAGGACACTGGCCATCACCTCGCCGGTGGTGCGCAGCTCGTTCGGTCCGGGCAGCAGCTCCTCCTGGCCCCACGCCCAGTGGCTGCGCCTGCCCGTCGTCACCGGGCCAGCGTATTAATCAGCCGGCTCCGGGGCTGTCACCACCCGTGCGGGCTTGGGCTTCGGCGCAGCCGCCTTCGTCACCCGGGTACGCGGCTTCGCGGCTCGCGACGCTGCCTTTGCCGCAGCCGGAGCCCTCTTGGCCGGAGCCCTTTTCGCCGGAGCCTTCTTCGCCGGGGCCTCCGTGGCCGCAGCCTCCGTGGCCGGAGCCTCGGTCACCGCCGCAGCCGGAGCCTCCTCCTCCGCCGCCGACGCTGCAGTGACCAGCTGAGCCTGCTCCGCCGCCCGGGCCGCCGCGGCAGCCAGGACCGTCTCCACCGTCGGCGCCGCAGCGACCACCTGGGCCTTCTCCGCCGCCCGGGCCGCAGCGGCTACCAGGGCCTCCTTCGCCTTCGCCCGGATGGCTGCGATTGCCGACGCCTCCTCTGTCAGCGCCGGGGCGGCCGCTGTCGCCACAGCCGGAATTACCGCCGCGAGCCTAGGCGCGGCCCGGGAAGGAAGCGCAGCCTGGAGCTCAGGTAGCGCCAGGCGCGGCCACCAGGTCGACGTCGTGGGGAAGGCCCGGTGCCCGGCTCCGCCCTCGTCCATCAGCGAGGGCAGCCAGGCCAGCTTGCGCGGCAGGTACCAGCAGCGCTCCCCGAGTACGGTCATGGCCGCTGGCACCAGGATCCCGCGCACGACCGTGGCATCGATGAGCACGGCAAAGGCCAGGCCCACACCGAGCATCTTGACGTCGATGAAGGAGAGCGTGGCGAAGATGGAGAACACTGCCACCATGATCACAGCAGCGCTGGTCACCACGCCGGCGCTGCCCGCGATCCCGCCGATGATGGCCTCCGGGGTCGTAGCGCCGCCCGCCCGGCGCTCCCGGATCCGGCTCAGGATGAACACGTGGTAGTCCATGCTGAGCCCGAACAAGAGCACAAACGTGAACAGCGGCACCCACTGGGAGACCCCGCCGTAGCTGGTGAAGCCGAGGAGTCCCTGCAGGTTGCCGTCCTGGAAGATCCAGACGACCAGCCCGCAGGCTGCACCCACCGACAGCAGGTTGAGCCCGATCGAGATCAGAGGCAGTGTGAGCGACCGGAACGCGATCAGCAGCACGATGAACGCCAGTATCGCTGCCGCGCCCAGCACGAGCGGCGTCCGGGCGCGGAGCACGGTCGTCCAGTCGCTGGAGGCCGCTGTGACGCCGCTGACCGCGTAGGTGACTCCCGGCACCTGGCCGATCGTGGCGGGCAGGATCTTGTTGCGCAGCAGCTGCACGGCAGCGATGGACGTCGTGTCCGACCCGTCCCCGGCCAGCGGTACCTGGGCGATGAGCGCACGGCCGCCAGCGGCCATGGTCACCGTGATTGGCTCCCGCAGCGGGCCATGAGCGGATGCCCGGTCCTGCAGCGCAGTCACTGCCTTCCGCACCGCCCGGCTGTTCAGGTCCTGGCCGGTGATGACGACCTGGGCGGGCGCTGGCCGGCCCGGGAACGCGGCCGAGATCTGGTCCAGGGTCTGCACCGACGGCAGGCTGTTCGGCAGGTCGATGGGCGGGCTGCCGGTCTTCATGCCGATGACCGGGGCAGCGACCAGAAGCAGCCCCAGCACTGCCCCGGCGCCCCACCGGAGCGGATGGCGCACGACCTGGCGAACGAGCCTCGACCACAGCCGGGACGGCCGGGCAGCGGTCCGGTGCCTGCCGAGCAAGGGGACCCGGCAGCGATCCGCCCACTCGCCCAGCAGCGACAGGAGTGCGGGCAGCAGCGTGAGCGACGCGGCGACCGCGATGGCGACCACCGGGATCGTTCCGTAGGCCATGCCAGTGAACAGGTCGATGCCGGTAAGGAACAGGCCTGCGAGCGAGATCATCACGGTCAGCCCGGACACGACGATCGCCCGGCCCGAGGTCGCCGCGGCGATCTGGAGCGCTTGCGCGAAGGATTTCCCTGCCGCCCGTTCCTCGCGCTCGCGGCGCAGGTAAAAGAGTGAGTAGTCGACTCCGACGGCCATGCCGAGGATCAGCACCAGCTCGGAGGTGCTCGAGCCGAGGGGCAGCCACCGGCCGACGGCGGCCAGCACCGAGATCGTCGCGATCACCGACGTGCCGGCCAGCAGGATCGGGATACCCGCCGCGATCAGTGCGCCGAAGACGACGAGCAGCAGGATCAGGGTGATCGGCACCGAGGTGAACTCGGCCTTGTGGAAGTCAGAGTTCATCAGGTCGTTGCCGACCGCATCCGTGCTGGCCGATCCGGCCTCGGCGATGTCCAGGCCCGGGTACCTCGCCTGGACCCTGGCGACGGCGGCGACGTCCGCCTGGACAGTGGTGTCGGCGCGGCCGTGCGGGCCGGCCACCCGGAACGTGACCAGCGCGCTGCGCCCGTCGGGCGAGACCAGCGCGCGGGCCGCCGGGCCAAACGGTGAGGTGATGTCCTCGGCCGCATGGGGCAGCCGCTGCAGCGCGGCGACGACCGCCTGCGCCGCCTGCTGCATGGTCAGGTCAGTGCTGAACGTTACGCCCGGCGCCCGCGCCTGGATCAGCACGCTCTCCGCTGGGGGTGTGACGACGCCGAGCTGGCTCAGCGTGCGCTCGGCCTGGCCTGCCTGGCCGGGGTCGTACTGCGGGCGGCTTGGCGCGCCGGCCACCTGGCCCACGAACACCGCGAGGCCGACGAACACCAGCCACGCGCCAAGGACGATCAGCCGGTGCTGCGCGCTCCAGCAGGAAATACGTTCCACGACTGGCCGTCTGGGCGTTGAGCAGATTGCGTCTGCATCCGGCACGGCCTTGTCGCGAACGTCGAGCATAAGAATCCTCGGGGACGGGCGGGCGCTCCGCCGGGGGAACCAAACCTGACGGCCGTGTCAGGTAGGTGCTTTCCCGAGAGTCTAACCTGACACGCGTGTCAGTTGGAGTGGTTCCGCGAAAAGAATGCTCCCGATTTGCCCCAGTGCAGGTAAACCCCTGGTGCTGGTAAACCGCTCATGCAGGTCAGCACTGCGTCCGCGGCGGGCCCCCGCCTGACCAGGCCCGGGCCCGCCGCAGACGGCCTGGCGGCTAGCGGGCCAGCGCGCCAGTGACCGGCGCCAGGGTGGCACGGCGGGTGTCAGCCACCGCTACGGCGCGGGCGCGGCCGCCGGGCAGCCAGCGCAGCCAGCGGGGCAGGTACCAGCACCGCTCCCCGAGCGCCGACAGGGCCGCGGGCAGCAGGATTCCGCGCACCACAGTGGCATCAAGGAGAACCGTGGCCGCCAGGCCCACGCCCAGCGTCCTGGTATCGACGATCGGCAGCATGGCCAGGATCGAGAACACCGCCACCATGATGACCGCTGCGCTGGTCACGACGCCGGCACTGGTGGCGATGCCCCCGGTGATCGCCTCCTGTGTGCTGGCGCCGCGAGACCGCAGCTCCCGGATCCGGCTCAGGATGAACACGTGGTAGTCCATGCTCAGCCCGAACAGCAGCACGAACATGAACAACGGGATCCACGCGATGATCGCGCCGAATGAGGTGTAGCCGAGCAGCCCCTGCAGCCGGCCGTCCTGGAAGATCAGCGTGATCAGGCCATACCCGGCTGCCACCGACACCAGGTTGAGCACGATCGAGACAAGCGGGATCGTGACCGACCGGAACGCCACCAGCAGCAGGCAGAATGCCAGCAGCACCACGAACGCGATCACCAGCGGAGTGGCCGAGTGCAGCGCGGCATTGTCGTCGACGGTGCCTGCCGTGTCCCCGGCCACGGCGTAGCTGACGCCGCTGACCTTGCCCAGCGTCGCGGGCAGGATCTGGCCGCGCAGGGTGACCAGGGCGGCGTTCGAGGCGGAGTCTCCCCCGTTACCGGCCAGCGGTACGCCAAGGACCAGGCCGCGGCCGCCCCCGACCGGAGTGACGGTGACCGGTGTGTGGATCGGCCCGCCAGCCGCCGCCCTGGCCTGCAGCGCGGAGATCGCTCCGTGCATGGCCGGACTGTCCAGGCCGGTACCAGTGACGACGACCTGTGCCGGTGAAGGTGACTGCGGGAACGCGCGCTGGACGGCGTCGAAGGTCTGCAGAACCGAGTTGCCGGCTGGCAGGTCGACGGCGGGCTCGCCGATGCGCATACCCAGCGCGGGTGCGGCCAGGGCGAGCAGCGCCAGGGCCGCCGCGCCACCCCAGATCGCCGGACGCCGGACTACCGACCGGGCAAGAGCGGCCCATATGCGTGACGGGCGCGCGGCAGTGCTCCTGCGGCCAATCAAGGGGATCCGGCCGCGGTCCGCCCGCGGGCCGAGCCAGGACAGCACCGCGGGCAGCACCGTCAGCGAGCCAAGCACAGCGATGCCGACCACGGCGATCGTGCCGATGGCAATGCCGCTGAACACGTTATATCCGGACAGGAACAGCCCGGCCAGGGCGGTCATGACGGTCAGCCCGGACACCAGGATCGCTCGTCCCGAGGTGGCAGCGGCGATCCGCAGCGCCTGGCTGGTGCTTGCGCCCGCTGCCCTTTCCTCGCGCTCGCGGCGCAGGTAAAACAGCGAGTAGTCGACGCCCACCGCCATGCCGATCAGCAGTACCACCTCGGCGGTGCTCTGCTGGACCGGCAGCCACTGGCTGACGACATTCAGCAGCGCCAGAGCGGTTATGACCGACGTTCCGGCCAGCAGCAGCGGGATGCCGGCCGCGATCAGCGCGCCGAACACAATCAGCAGCAGGATCAGTGTGACGGGCAGCGAGGTTGCCTCCGCCTTGCGGAAGCCGTCGCCCAGGACCGAGCTGATGGCCGCCTGGGCGCTGGCATCGCCGGCCTCGGCTATGTGCAGGTCAGGATATTTCGCCTGGACGGCGGAGACCGCACTCAACGCAGGTCCCACTGCCGTGGACGACTTGTCGGCCGGGCCGGGAACCTGGAAGGTCACCAGCACGCTGCGGCCGTCCCTGGACACCAGCGCGCTGCCCCCAGGTTCCAGCGGTGAGCGGATGTCTGCGGCGGCGTGAGGGAGCCTGGCCAGGGCAGCGGCCACCTGCGCGGCTGCCTGCCGCATCTTCGGGTCGCTGGCGAACGTCTGCCCGGACGCCCGGGCCTGGATCAGGACGTCTTCCACGACCGGCGCCGTGACACCGAAGTGGCGCAGGGTCTGCTCGGCCTTTCCGGACTGCCCGGCGTCAGTGGGAGGCAGGTTCTTGCTGCCCAGCGCTTGCCCGGCCATGAACACAGCGACGACCAGCACGAGCCAGCCGAACACGGCTGTTTTCCGGTGCCGTGCGCTCCACCCCGCTATTCGCTCGACGACGGGGGGCCGGGAGTGGCGGTCCTCGCCCGATGGGCTGACTTGCGGCGATACTGGGTACTGCGACTGGCTCATGATGGCCTCTCATTTGCGTGGTGTGCCTGGTGCGGCTGGTCGACTGGGGCCCCCGCTTGCGAGCTGCCACTCGTGAGCGGGGGCATTTAGCTGGCTGGACGGCTGAGTGGCTGCCCTCCGTTCTGAATCTTGTTTGTCAGGGAGCCGAGCGGGCCCGGCGCCGCGAGCACCTCTTTCGCGTCGGCAAGCGGGTCGGTGGGGGCACGCAGCACGGAGCGCGCTACCCAGGCGTGCGCCCTCGCCGTCAGCACGAGCACGTAGCTGAAGAGCACGAACGCTACGAGGAAGCAGGCGGCGGCCAGGAGCGCCTTCGGAAGGGTGTCCACGTACAGGCCGGTCGCTCCGCGGCCACCGGGGCCGTGCGGGAAGTAGCCGAGCGCGATGCCATGCGGAACGGCCGTGCCACTGCTTGTGCCCGAGTACCCGGCGTTCACCGTCCCGCCGGGCGGGGCCCAGTACCAGGCCGGCAGCGTGATCCCGGCCAGGAACACCAGCCAGACGTACAGCACCGTCGTATCCAGGATGAACAGCGGCGGCCAGAGGCCGATCAGGTAGGCGACGTCCCGCCAGGTGGCGGAGTCCTTCCAGCGGGCGCTGACCTCGGCGCCCAGACCCGGACGGGCTGGCCTGCGGTACCCGCCGCTGACCGGCTTGGCGAGCACCTGCCGCAGCCGGAGCCGCTCGGCCTGCGCGCACCCCCGCACCACCGCGGCGGCTGCGACCAGCAGCGGGAACCCGACCAGGGTCCACGCGACGGCGGCAGCGGTCACTATGGCAGTGAAGGCCGCCGCGAACAGCAGCCACCCGTAAGCGAACACGTAGCACAGGAGGAACCATGCTGCCCGCCACGGGCTGGCCGAGAACACCAGGCGCAGCGGGTTGCGGTACAGCGGGAGCCTGGTGCCGCTGGCCGGTCGGGACCCGCCGCCGGTGCCAGGCCGGCCACGAGGCGCTGCGTTCATCCCACCTCCCGCATCAGCCGCTCTACTTCCTGCACCTTGTCGGTGAGCTTGGCCAGCTCGTCCCGCAGCTCCCGCTGGTTGGCCACCGCTTCCTCTGCGAGCTTGCGGTACTGCGCCATCGCGACGGCGTCCGCACGGTGGCCCTGCAGCCGGAAGTAGCTCGCCACGATCACCGCGATTACCGCCCCGAGGATCAGCAGGATCCCGAGCGGGATCGCGATCGCGGTCACGTTTGCGCCGCCGCCGCTTGAGGCCAGCGCCTGCATGCCGGTCATGTGTCGCTCTCTTTCGTCTGGTCGTCGGTCTGCGGTATCTCCTGGGTGCCGTTGCTGCCTGACCGCACGGCCCCTGTGATGACGTCTGCGGTCAGCCGCAGGTCGAACGGTGCCAGCTCGTAGTACTTCATCGCCTTCCCGTCGTCTGACAGCTCCAGGTGCCCGGTCACCAGGCCGGCCTTCTCCAGCCGGTCCAGGTGCATGTACAGGAGCGGCCGGGAGATCCCGAGCCTGCGCGCCAGCTCGCTGACGTGTACCCGGCCCCCGTGCAGCTCGGCGATGACCCGCAGCCGCAGCGGGTTGGCGACGGCGGTCAGCACGGCGAGAAGTTCTTCCTCGCTGCCGGGCTGGCCATCGCACCCGGGGTCTCGGTCATGGGTCAGGGCCGTCTCCTGAACTGTCATGTGCTACTAGCTTTCACCTGTCAGTTAGAACTTACATATGACGGTCTGGCTTGTCAATGATGGCGCCGTACGCCATCCCGTTCGGTCACTGCCCGCCGGTACGTTCCGGCGTCGCCTGGTTGCGCGGACGGGGCGGCCGGCGATGATGGGGCCTCATGGGACAGCTGATCCTGCTCCGGCACGGCGAGACCGAATGGAGCGCGTCTGGCCAGCACACCGGCCGCACCGACATCCCGCTCACCGCGCGCGGTGAGGCGGCCGCCGCAGCGCTGGCTCCGGTGCTCGCCCGCCGGGACATCGGGGCGGTGTTCACCAGCCCGGCACAGCGGGCGGTGCGCACTGCCGAGCTCGCCGGGCTGCAGGGTGCCAAGCCCGATCCTGACCTCTGGGAATGGGATTATGGCGGCTATGAAGGGCTGACCACGGCGCAGATCCAGGCCACGCGCCCGGGCTGGCAGCTCTTTCGCGACGGCGTCATCCCGGGTGACGCTGACCACCCAGGAGAGACCGTGGAACAGGTCGGGGCGCGCACAGACGCGGTGCTCGCCCGGGTCCGGCCGCTGCTGGCAAACGCCGACGTGGCGCTAGTGGCGCACGGTCACGTGCTGCGCGTCCTCACCGCCCGCTATCTGCAGCTGCCCCCCGACGACGGGCGGCTGTTCCGTCTGGACACTGGCACCTACAGCACCCTGGGCACCGAGCACGATGAGCCGGTGATCACGTCGTGGAACGTGCCGCCTGGCCCAGCCGCCTAGCTCTAGCGCGCACCCGGCGGTGCGCAGCGCGGGCGGCCGGAAGATAGAGAACCTCGCGCGGGATGTGCGTGGTGGACTGGCGGGCCAGGCGCAGCGCGGCTGTCGCTGCCAGGTCGGTGACCGGGCTGCCCGGAGCCCCGTACATCCTCCTCGCCCAGCGCGGCAGGCTGGCGAACGCGAGCGTGTTGACCGGCGGGACCACCAGCTTGAGCCCGAGCAGCAGCCGCGGCAGGTCCGGGTTGTACGACCGCAGCAGGGCCTGCCACGCCTCGCGGCAGGCATAGATGCGCGGCCGCATCTCCTCGTAATAGGTGTCGAGCTCGGCCATGCTGGCAGGCACCGCGCCTGGGTCGAGGCCGACAACGGCGGCGCTGCGGCGCTGCTCGTCCACGAACTCATCCAGGTCCTGCGGCGACAGCCGCATGCCGCTGCGCCGCGCCACCTCCGCGTACGAGGAAATCTCACCGCAGTGCACCCACTGCAGCAGTTCGGGCTCGTCCAGACGGAACGTGCTCCCGTCGGCGTCGGTCCCTGTGAGGTGAGCGTGGATATTCCTGACCCGCTGCGCAGCCCGCTCCACCTGCGCTGTGGTTCCGTAGGTCCGCACCGCAACGAACTCGGTGGTGCGCACGAAACGCCCCCATGCCTCGCCGGGACGGGCGAACGAGGTGTTCTGCCAGGTACCGCGCATTACCCGGGGGTGCAGGGCCTGCAGGTACATGGCCCGGAAGCCCGCAACCCAGATGACCGGCTCCCCCATGATCCGCCAGGACACCGAGCCAGGCCCGAACAGCCCATGATCGGTGTTGCTCTGCGCGCTCATGGCTACTCCTTGCGGGTTTCCTCCTGCAGCCAGCTTAGGTACGCGGGCGAGCCTGCGACGATAGGTGTCGCGACGATCTCTGGCTCGTCGTAGCTGTGGCGCTCGGTCAGGAAATCAGCGAGCTGCTGGTAGCGGTCGGCCGGGAGCTTGAGCATGACCAGCCACTCCTCGGCGCGCTCCAGGCCGTCGTCCCACCAGTAGGTGCTCGCCACCGGCCCGGCGACCTGGGCACTGGCAGCAAGCCTGGCCGCGACCGCATCATGGGCGAGCTCCATCGCCTCGGCCCGGGAGTCGGTGCACGTCTGTACCTGGAGGTACTGTGCCCCGGCGCCGGACGCTCCGCCCTGACCCGCCATGGCAACCGATCGTACGCCGGGGTCAGTGGCCATGACGGCGGCTGCGCCTTATCGTGATCGCGCGCTTAACGTCCTCGCCGGCCTAGAGGTCAGGGATGCCGGTGACCAGTCTGAGCCCGCTAGGGCTCGGGGAGCTGCATCGCCGGGTCGGCGTTCCGGGGGGTCGTGACTGGCAGACCGAGCTCGGCCCGGACCACGTTGGCCCCGGCCACGATCGCAGCGGCCTTGTAGTAAGCGATCTGGCGGCTGGACCCCTGCCGGCCGAACCCGCAGTCGGACGACAGCACAAGCCGCTCAGCAGGAATGTATTTCAGGCATGTCCGGATCCGCTCTGCCACATCCTGCGCGGTGTCGGCCTGCAGTCCGCGGTGGCTGACCACACCGACCGCGATCTTCTTGCCGGTATCGGGGTACCGGGCCAGTAGCTCGATGTCCTCCAGGTTCCGGTCGGCCATCTCCAGCGTCAGCACATCGCAGTTGACGCGGTACAGGTACTCCTCCATGGACCGGGCATAGCTCGTCCTGTCCAGCGCGCGCTGCATGCTCGGGCTGCCAAAGCACGTGTGCACCCAGACCTCGGCGGCATCGCCCAGGCCGTCGAGCTCGGCGTTCAGCACGTCGATGAACATGCTCACGTCGGCCTCCGGATTCATGACCCGGATCAGGTGGATGGATGGGTCCTCTACCTGGATGACCTTGCAGCCCGCCTGCACCAGTCGCCGGAGCTGCCCGTTGATCACTGCGGCCAAGTCCCGCATCAGATCCTGCCCGTCGGCGCCGTAGCGCTCGGTCTGGATGCAGCTCATCAGGGCGAGGCCGAGCGTCTGCGCGTCCACGACACCGATCTTGACCGGTTTGCTGGCCCGAGCCTGGGCCGCCCGCCAGACGACGTCCAGCTCAAACGGGGTCTGCACGCCGACCTCTGCCACGACCGGCGGGTACCGCCAGCCGCCGAGCACCTCGCCCAGCAGCGTGCCGGGGGGTTGCGCGAACGCGCTGGAGGGGAGCCGGTGTCCAGCGTCCACGCCACTCAGCCGCGACAGCGCGAAATTCATCCAGGAGAAGCCGCCCAGGTCGTCGTCGAGGTGGGCATCACCGTTGGTGAGGATGTCCAGGCCGGCCCGGTCCTGCTCGCCCACCACTACGGCGTTGGCGTCAAGGAACTGCTCGCGGAACTCGTTATCCAGCAGTCTCATGGAGATCGGCCCGGTGCCAGGCTGCGCCCTGTACCACCTGGGACGAGGCCACGACCCGGTCACCGTAGTCGGCAGCATCGTGCGTGCGGTCGCTGTGAACATTTCGACAGCTCCTGCAGAATCGCTATGGACCTGAGAGAAAAGAGCGAATGCTCCGTGTCCTTATTTATATACGGACACGTCTTGATATGGCTGCCGTATCCGAAACCCATGCCGCGCCGCATCCTGCGGAGACGCATCGCTGAGTACCATCGGCCACTACATTGAGCAGAAGCCGCGCCCGGCTTGATGGCCGGGCCGGGCCAACCCCGCCCAGAAGAACGGGGCTTGGGCCCGGATCATCGGTCACACCGGACCCAGCAGCGGAGGTTTGCATGAACGGCCCGTTCTGTCTTGTTGTCAACCCGGCCGCGGGCCACGGCCGGGCGCTGCGGGTGCTGCGCGCAGCCACGGCCCTGCTCGACGCGTCATCCGCCGATTACGAGGTGGCGACGTCGGACAGCCTCGATCACGCGCGGGATCTCGCGGCCAAGGCGGCAAAGCAGGGCCAGGTGGTCGTCGCTGTGGGTGGTGACGGCATGGCAGGCGCCCTGGCCGCGGTGGCAGCGCGCGAAGGCGCGCGGTTTGGCATCATCCCGGCGGGCAATGGCAACGACCTGGCTCGCGGGCTGGGCATCCCGTTCCAGCCCGCGGCGGCCGTCCCGGCGCTGATCCAGGGCCGCGAGCGCAAGGTGGACCTGATAGCAGTCGAGAATGGGGCCCAGCCGGAGATCGTCGTGGCGGGCAGCGTGTACCTCGGGATCCCCTCGGTGGCGGGAGAGATCGCCAACAGCACCCGGTGGCTCCGCGGGCCGGCCGTCTACCCGGTGGCGGGGCTGCGCGCGGTAGCGGGGTGGGCTCCGGCCGGGTTCCGGGTGGAGATTGGCCATGGCCCGCAGCAGGAGCTGCACGAGTTCTCGGGCTACGCGGTCGTCGTGGCCAACGCGTCCTACTTCGGCGCCGGGATGAAGGTGGCGCCCCAGGCACAGCCCGACGACGGCGTGCTGGACGTGCTGACAATGCGGGACGCCCCCCGGCTGGTGTTCCTCCGCGTCCTGATGAAGATCCGCAGCGGTTCGCATCTGAGCCTGCCCCAGATCGGCGCGGCCCGCGGAGCCGAAGTAACGATCACGGTCGATCGTGACCTGCCCGCTGCGGCCGACGGCGAGACCCTCCCCTGCGCCGCGCCGCTGCGGGCCGGCGAGCCGCTGCGCCTGCGCGCTCTGCCCGGTGCGCTGAACGTGGCCGTGCCCGCTTAGTGGTGAGCGGCCCACGCCGCGGCCTGCGCGCTGGCTGTGAGAGCCGGATCTGCCAGCCTGGCGGTCACGCTCGCCGATGCCTCGGCCAGGCTGGTGCTCGCGCCCGGGCCGCCGGGCTGGCCGGTGATCCTGGCAGTCAGCTGGGCGCTGCCGGGCTGCACGCCGGCAGGCACGGTCACGCGGAATCGCTCGGTTACCGTCTGGCCCGGGGCCACCGCCGACGGGACTCGCCCGACCGGCGTCACGGTCCAGCCACTGGGGACGCTGAGCCTCACCCTTGTGTCGCGCATCGGGTAGTCGCCGCGGTTCACGACGGTCGCTGTGACCATGGCCGAAGAGCCGACGTCTATGGCGGACGGCGCCTGCAGGCTGGCGTACCGGGCGCCGACGGTGCGGGTCACGCTGAACCCGCCGTGCAGCGGCAGGTTCGCCAGGGCCGAGGAGTCACCGACGTCGACCTGGTACCTGCCGTCCGGGACGACCCAGCCGTTCGCGGCGTCGTTCCAGTAGGAGAGGTCGTGCCCGTTCAGGGTGAAACGCACTGTGGCGGACTGGCCGGGCTGGAGCGTGACCTTGTGGAACCCCTTGAGCTGCCGCGGCGGCTCCGCAGCGGCCGAAGGGTCGCCCAGGTACAGCTGGGCCACATCTGAGCCCGCGACCTTACCGGTATTGGTCACGGTCGCCGACACGGTTACCAGGTTCCCGGACTGGCCGTTGCAGCCGCAGCTTGTGGCGCCCGGGTTCGAGGTGTGGTTGTGCACGCGCTGCGGGGTGACCGTGAGGTGGGTGTACTTGTAGCTGGTGTAGGACAGGCCGTAGCCGAACGGGAACAGCGGGGTCTCGTTGTTGGCGTCGTAGTAGCGGTAGCCGACGTCGATGCCCTCGGAGTACAGCACCTGGCCGTTGGTGCCGGGGAACTCGCTCGGGCTGGACGCGGGCACCTGCGACAGATCCGTGGGGAACGTGACCGGCAGGTGGCCGCTCGGGTCGGTCTGGCCGAACAGCACCGATGCCAGCGCGGTGCCATTGCTCTCGCCCGGGTACCAGGCGTCCACGACCGAGGCGACCTGGTTCAGCCACGGCATCACCACCGGAGCGCCCGCGTTGACGACCACCACCGTATGCGGGTTGGCCGCCGCGACGGCCGAGATCAGCTCGTTCTGCGCCGACGGCAGATTCAGGCTCGGGCGGTCCGCTCCCTCGGATTCGGTGTCATCGGAGACGACCACCACCGCGACGCGCGCCGCCTTCGCAGTTGCGACCGCCTGGGCGATGCCGGGCGCCAGGTCCGAGGGCGTGGCCCAGCTCAGGTTCGCCGACGGGCCGCCGCCGGACAGCCGCAGCGTGTACGCCTGGCCTGCCTGCAGGTTCACGCCCACCGAGTACGTCGACACCGGCGGGGTCCCCGGGTCCGCGATGATCTCCTGCCCGTTCAGCGACAGCACGGCGCTCTGACTGTGGACCTGCAGCGCCAGCACGTACGTGCCGGTTTCCGGGGCGGTCAGCGTGGCGGTGTAGGTCCCGCCGGTGCCGGTGCTGCCGGAGGTCAGCGCACTGCCCGGGATAGGCGCCAGGGCTGTGTCCGCAGGCAGGCCCTGAGCGTAGGTGATCGGGGTGCCCGGGCTGGCCGCCGCCTGGATTCCCTGCAACGGCGTCACGCTGAACGGGGCGGTCACCTGCGAGCTGCCGCCACCGGTGTCGGTGGGCGCAGCTGAGGCAGCAGGGCCGATCACGGCCACGGTGCCGCCGTCTGCCTTCAGCGGCAGCGTCGCACCGCTGTTGCGCAGCAGCACCGTGCCCGCCTCAGCGACTGAGGTGGACACCGCCTGGTGGGCGGCTGTGGTGACGCTCGCGCTGGCCGAGCCGGCTGGCGGGTCGTTGAAGTCATTGAAGTCGAACAGCTCGGTCAGGATCCGGGACACCATCTGGTTCAGCGTCGCCATGCTGACCTGGCCGTCCTGCACCGCTGCCAGCAGCGCCTGGCCGTAGAACTGTGCGGTTGGCTGCTCCTGGTCGAGCCCCGCGTTCGCCGACGCCGCTGTCGCGTGGGTGCCGCCGAAATCGGAACCGACGAACCCCGGGTAGGCCCAGCGCTGGTCGAGGGTGCTGAGCAGATCCTGGTTCTGGCAGGCGTCCTGGCCGTTGACCGTGCTGTAGGCGCACATCACTGAGCTGGCCCCGGCCTGCTGGGTCGCTGACCAGAACGCCGGCAGGTAGATCTCGTGCAGCGCCCGCTCGGTGACGATCACGTCGTCGGCCGGCGTATTGCGGTTGGTCTCCTGGTTGTACGCGGCGAAGTGCTTGACCTGCGACATCTCCTTCTGGCTCTGTACCCCGCGGATGTCAGCGGCGGCAATCGCCGCGTTCAGGTACGGGTCCTCGGTGTAAGCCTCGAACGAGCGGCCCCACCGTGGGTCGCGGTCGATGTTCACGGTCGGGCCCAGGTTGACTGTCTCTCCCTTGGCCCGTTCCTCGGACCCGACGACCTTCCCGTACGCGGTGGCGAGCGAGGGGTCGAACGTGGCCGCCAGGGAGACTGGCGCGGGCAGCTGGGTCACGCCGGTCAGCCCGTCACCCGCGCCCGCGGGCCCGTCCTCCAGGAGCAGGCCCGGATAGCACAGGCTGGGCCTCGGCTGGCTGGCCTCCGGCCCGGTCACCATGCTGATCTTGTCGGCCAGCGTCATCCGGGCCATCAGCATGGTCACGCGCTTGCTGACCGGAAGCGCCTGGTTGAGCCACGGGCACGCCCGGTCGGCGGCCAGGTGCTGCGCCCTGGTGACCGCCGGGCTGCCAGGCAGTGCCAGCGCGACAGGCAGGATCGCCGCGGCGAATCCAGCGGCCACCATCTTGCGCACGCGCTGCTGCCTGCCACCCCTGCCGCTGCCAGATGGGCTCAACGTCATCAATGTCCTCCGATGCCCGGTACAACGGATAACACCGGAGGTAACCGGCAAACATCCCGCGGTTTACCTGCGAATTTGCAGGCAGAAACCCTGAAGGACGAGGGCTGGCGCGCGGGGGGGCTCCTATGGCGACCCCACGGCGATCGAGAAGATGTGCATGGCGTTCACATTCGAGCCGACGCCGCTGCCGACAGTCGGGAGTGTGACTGATGCCACGGTCTTGCCCGCCTGCAGCGGCACAGACTCGAAGTAGATGCTCACCGGGTGCGGTGTCTGCGTGCTGCTGGAGAAGTTCCAGCTGCTCGTTGTGGTGGCGACCTGGTCGCCGCTGACTGCTGCGTTGTTGTACCAGTCCGCCATGATCAGGCCGAACGACTGGGTGGTGCCGTCGGTGTAGGTGATCGTGCCGGTCCCGCTGGCCGCGCCGAACGCACCGGCGCCGAGGAACCCGAGGCTGGATCCGGACCCGGTCAGGTCAATGGTCTGCCCGTCAGCGATCACGTTGTCCGGCGTGCCGACGGCGCTGGGCCAGGTGAACGCGATCCCGCCGACTGTGGCCTGGCCGCCCGGGTTCAGCGCAACCGGCGCGGCCGCGGCGAGATTCTGAGCCGAGTAGCTCTCACCGGTGCCGTCGAAGTTGCCGGGCCCCGGATCGGAGTTGTCGGTGATCCCAACGTTGTCGTAAGCCGCGGACAGCGACGAGTACGGCGCGCCCGTCGTCGGCGTGCCGGTGCCGGTCGCCATCGCGAAGATGTGCATGGCTGTGGTCCCGCCAGCGCCCGCCACGGTAGGCAGGGTCACGGACGACACGTGCTTGCCTGGCGTCAGGGGGACCGAGGCAAAGTACACCGACACCGGGTGCGGGCCGAGCGAGTTGCTCTGGAAGTTCCAGCTGGACGTCGTCGTGAGCAGCTGATCGCCGACGGCCGGACTGCCCGAGTACCAGTCTGCCACGTTGAGGTTGTAGGACTGGCTGGTCCCGTCGGTGTAGTTCACGGTCACGGATCCGGTGGCCGTGCCGTTCTGGCTGGCGCCGAGGAAGCCGAGGTCGGTGCCTGATCCGGACAGCGCGACGGTCTGGCCTGCGGTGACCACGTTGTCGGTCGTGCCCGCGGGCACGTTGGGCCAGGTGAACGTGGTGCCGCCAGCAGTCACCTGCCCGCCAGGAGTCAGGGCCGTCGGCGTGCCAGCAGCCAGGGCCTGGGCCGAGAAGCTGTCACCCACGCCGTCATAGTTGGCGGCGGCCTCGTCGGAGTTGTCGCTGATCCCGATGTTGTTGTAGGCCGCGGACAGAGAGGAATACGGAACGGTCACGGTGCCTGACGCCTCGACAAGGCCCGGCCTCCCGCCAGCGCCGGGCCCGGTCTGCTGATAGCTGATCCGGGCGGTGAGGGTCTGGCTGCCCGGCTGGGCGCCAGCGGGGACGCTCACCCGGAAGCGCGCGGTCACGGTCTGGCCCGGAAGCACCACCGGCGGGACCGGGCCCGCAGGAGTGACGGACCAGCCCTTCGGTGCGCTCACGCTGAACCGTGCCTGCGGCATCGGGTAGTCGCCGTCGTTCACGAGAGTTGTTGTGACGGTCCCGGTGGACCCGGCGGCGATGGTGGACGGGGCCTGCAGGGTGGCATACCGGGCGCCGACGGTGCGGGTCACGCTGAACCCGCCGTGCAGCGGCAGGTTGGCCAGCCCGGAGGAGTCGCCGACGTTGACCTGGTACTGGCCGTCAGCCAGGACCCAGCCGTTCGCGGTGTCGTTCCAGTAGGAGAGGTCGTGCCCGTTCAGGGTGAAACGCACTGTGGCGGACTGGCCGGGCTGGAGCGTGACCTTCTGGAACCCCTTGAGCTGCCGCGGCGGCTCACCGGCCGCAGCCGGGTCACTGAGGTACAGCTGGGCCACGTCCGAGCCCGCGACCTTGCCGGTGTTGGTGACCGTGGCCGAAACCGTGACCAGGTTCCCGGACTGGCCGTTGCACCCGCAGCTGGTCGAGCCCGGGCCGGAGGCGGAGTTCTGCACAAACTGCGGGCTGACCCTGATGTTGCTGTACCTGAAGTTCGTGTAGGACAGGCCGTAGCCGAACGGGAACAGCGGGGTCTCGTTGTTGGCGTCGTAGTAGCGGTAGCCGACGTCGATGCCCTCGGAGTACAGCACCTGGCCGTTGGTGCCGGGGAACTCGCTCGGGCTGGACGCGGGCACCTGCGACAGATCCGTGGGGAACGTGACCGGCAGGTGGCCGCTCGGGTCGGTCTGGCCGAACAGCACCGATGCCAGCGCGGTGCCATTGCTCTCGCCCGGGTACCAGGCGTCCACGACCGAGGCGACCTGGTTCAGCCACGGCATCACCACCGGAGCGCCCGCGTTGACGACCACCACCGTATGCGGGTTGGCCGCCGCGACGGCCGAGATCAGCTCGTTCTGCGCCGACGGCAGATTCAGGCTGGCACGGTCGGCGGCCTCGGTCTCGGTGTCATCCGACACCACGACCACAGCGGTCTTGGCCGCCTTGGCCGCGGCCACCGCCTGCGTGATGCCTGGAAGCAGCTCCGACGGTGTGGCCCAGCTCAGGTTGGCCGACTCGCCGCCGCCAGACAGCTGCAGCGTGTAGGTCTGGCCGGCCACCAGGTTCACGCCGACGGAGTATGTGGATACCGGTGGAGTGCCCGGGTTGGCCAGGATCTCCGTGCCGTCCAAGGACAGGTCGACCGAGGTATAACAGCCGCACGGGTTCTGGAATGCCAGCACGTAGGTGCCGGTCTGCGGTGCGGTCAGGGTGCCGGTGTATGACCCGCCGAATCCAGTGCTGGTGTAGGCCGGACTCAGGTCAGAACTCGGGATCGGCGTTAGCTGGGTGTCGGTCGGCAGGCCCTGGGTGTAGGACACCGAGGTGCCTGATCCGGCGGCGGCCTCGATGCCCTGTAGCGGGGTCACGCTGAACGTAGATGTCACGTACGCGCTGCCGCCGCCTGTGTAGTCGGGCTGCGCCGAGGCGGCCGGGCCGATCACCGCGATGCTCCCGCCGCCGGAGGCGGCCACCGGCAGGGTGCCGCCGCTGTTCTTCAGCAGCACCGTGCCCGCCTCAGCGACCTGAGCCGACACCGCCTGGTGCGCCGCGGTGGTCACGGTCGTGCTCGTCGACCCGGTGGGCGGGTTGTTGAACTCGTTGAAGTCGAACATCTCACTCAGGATCCGGGACACCATCCCGTTCAGCGTCACCATGCTGACCTGGCCGTCCTCCACCGCTGCTTCCAGCGCCGGGCCATAGAACTGGGCGCTCGGCATTTCCTGGTCATTGCCGGCGTCCGCGGAGGCCACCGTCGAATGAGTGGCTCCGTAGTCGGACGTCACGAACCCGGGATAGTCCCACCGCTGGTCCAGCGTGGTGGACAGCAGGTACTGGTTCTCGCAGGCGTACTGGCCGTTGATCGTGCTGTAGGCGCACATGACCGACGACGCGTGCGCGTCCTGCGTAGCGGCATAGAACGCGGGCAGGTAGATCTCATGCAGCGCCCGGTCGCTGACGATGGCGTCGTCGGCCGGCGTGTTGCGGTTGGTCTCCTGGTTGTACACGGCGAAGTGCTTGACCTGCGACATCTCGCCCTGGCTCTGCACACCGTCGATGTCGGCTGTTGCCAGCGCCGCGTTCAGGTACGGGTCCTCGGTGTAAGCCTCGAACGACCGGCCCCACCGCGGGTCGCGGTCGATGTTCACCGTAGGCCCGAGGTTGACCATCGCGCCCTTGCCCCGCTCCTCGGACCCGACGACCTGGCCGTACGCGTTAGCGAGCGAGGGGTCGAAGGTCGCGGCCAGGGACACGGCCGAGGGCATCTGGGTGACGCCGGTCAGGCCGTCGCCAACGCCGACCGGGCCGTCCTCCTCGCCGATCGCCGGCACGCACAGGCTCGGGATGGCGGAGATGTAGAACACATACGGCTCGCTGGTCCCGGCCCCCGTCACCATGTTGATCTTGTCAGCCAGCGTCATCTGGCCCAGCAGCATGCTCACCCGCTGGCTGACCGGCAGCGACTGGTTGAGCCACGGACACGACGACTGAGCTGCTAACCCGGCCGCGCCTGCAGCAGGGCTTGCAGGCGTCAGGCCGAATGGCAGAACGATGGCCAGGATTCCGGCCGTCGCTATTGCGGGGAGCCGGCGCCTGCCGCGCCAGCTGCTGGCAGATGGGATCCGCATCATCACGGCCTCCGGTGACGGGCAACGCTGTGTGTAACGGGTGAGACATCCTCTTGATGCAGCGGTGTCCAGTCAAGCCCGGCAGACCGCCGCTGCCAATAGGCCCGAGACGGCACAGCCATTAATAATCCGAAAAAATGCGCCGCTCTAAAGTGGACGTACATGGATATATGAGCCATTCCTCGGGCAATGGATGGTCCCGGCCAGCGCTGTGACCAGGGGTCGCGGACGACCCTCACGGCTCAGTACCCACAGGACACTAGTGCCCAGGGCGATTACGGGCCGAATTCCGCGGCCCGGGGCAATTCGCCGCGCGGAGGCACTTCAAGATCGGACGGCCCGCTGGTGGATTGCGCCGTGGTTACTCCTCGGCAGCGGCAGTGTCGTCGACGCTGATCCGGGTGCGGCCGCCACCGAGGAAGGACTCGATAAAGTCGGGGGTCGCCGCCAGCTCTGCTGGCGGGCCCTGCATCCGCACCTCTCCCCCGCCGAGAACGTAGGTCCAGTCGGAGATCTTGAGTACGGCCCTGGCCCGCTGCTCGACGATGAGCACGGACGCTCCGCTGGCCGCCAGCGCGCGGACGTGCTCGTCCAGAAGTTCCGCGGCGACCCGGGGCGCCAGGTTCGCCGTGGGCTCGTCGAGCAGGAAGATGCCCGGGTCGACCATCAGCACCCGGGCCATGGCCAGCATCTTGCGCTCGCCGCCGCTGAGCTTGCCGGCGCCGCGCCCGAGCATCAGGCCGAGCCGGGGAAAGACCGCCAGCACTCGCTCGAGACGCCCGGCAACGTCGCGCCTGCTGAGCAGGTAGCCGCCCATCTCCAGGTTCTCCCGGACGGTCAGCGGCGCGAACACGTCGTCGACCTGCGGCACATAGCCGACGCCAGCCCGGGCGATCTGCTCTGGTGGCTGATTGGTGACGTCGCGGTCCCCGAGCAGCACGGCGCCCGACGAG
Organism: uncultured Actinomycetota bacterium; assembly: GCA_963815375.1. Classification (GTDB taxonomy): domain Bacteria; phylum Actinomycetota; class Actinomycetes; order Streptosporangiales; family Streptosporangiaceae; genus JASHPR01. The sequence goes on from CAWFGX010000004.1 coordinate 1,185,807, forward strand.
ACGCGCACGATCCCGACCATGCTCTTGAGCAGCGTGCTCTTGCCCGATCCGTTCGGGCCGACCAGCGACACCACCTGCCCAGGGCTGGCGCTGACGGTGATGCCCCGGATCACCGGGTCACCCCCATAGCCTGCGGTGACCTCCCGCGCGTGCAGCGCCAGGCCGCCCCGCGTCAGCTCAGCCGACAAGGTAGGCCTCCACGACCTCGCTGCGGGCCCGCAGCTCCTGCATGGTCCCCTGGGCGAGAACCGATCCCTCGGCCATCACCACGACCGGGTCGCAGAAGTCCTCGACGATGGCCAGTTCGTGCTCGACCATCAGGATCGTCATTCCCTCGCGGCAGAGCGCGACAAGCTCGTTGCCGAGCCGCCGGGCCAGGTTCGGGTGCACGCCTGCCATGGGCTCGTCGAGCAGCAGCACGCTCGGCTGGGTCATGAGCGCTCGCATGATCTCCACGAGCCGGCGCTGGCCGCCGCTGAGGTCACCGGCGTAGCTGTTGGCCGCCTCGTGCAGCCCGAACCGGCGCAGCATGTCCTGGGCCCGGCCGATCGCGGCCGCCTCGTCCTGCTTCCAGTAGCGCTTGCCAGCGATCGCGCCGCGCAGCGAGTCACCGCGGTTCCCCGGCACCGCTGACAGCAGGTTCTCCATGACGGTCAGCCGCTTGAACTCGCTGGCCAGCTGGAACGTGCGGACCAGGCCCACCCGGGCCCGGCGGAACGCGGGGGTGGCTGTGATGTCGTGGCCTTGATAGCTGATCGTCCCGGCGGTGGGCTGCACGGAGCCGGCGAGCAGTGCCAGCAGCGTTGACTTCCCGGCGCCGTTGGGGCCAATCAGGCCGGTCAGCGTGCCCCGGCGGACCGACAGCGAAACCCCGTCCACCGCCCGCACGCCGCCGAAGTCGCGGACCAGGCCAGTGGCTTCCAGGACAGTGGTCGCCAGGGCCGTGCGGGCCGCCGCCGGCACTGCGGCAGCCGGGGTGCTGGCGTTCGGCGGTGCTTCCCGCGCATTCGCCGGGAGTGCCTGCGGGCCGGCCTGGCCGGCGCGATCACCCGCTTACGCTCGGGCAGGATGCCCTGCGGCCGTACCCAGAGGAAGATCACGATGAGCAGCCCGATGGCAACCCACTCCAGCGAGGGGATCAGGTTCGGCGGCAGGTTGTTGGAGCTGGGGATGAACCGGGTGACCTCCTCGAAGCCGACCGGTACCAGGATGGCCCCAAGGACCGCGCCGGCGTGGTTGCCCGCCCCGCCGATGATCACTGCTGCGAACAGCACCACGGTCTCCGCGTATCCCCAGGCCGCCGGTGACCACGTGGTGATGTAGGAGACCAGGATTCCGCCGGACAGCCCGGCTATCGCCCCGCCGATGACCAGCATGCCTGTCCGCAGCGAGAGCACGTTCTTGCCGAGAGAGTCGGCGACCACGTCGTTGTCTCGCATGGCGCGCAGCGTCCGGCCGTACGGTGACTCGGTGATCCGCCGCACCAGCAGGAAGACTCCCGCGGCCAGCACGAAGCCGACGGCGACGAATGCCCACTGGTAGCCGGACGACTGCGGGTTCAGCTCGCCCTGCAGCGGCTGCGGGATCAGCGAGAGCCCGGCGTCCCCGTTGAGCAGCGGCACGTAGTTGGTGGCCAGGAGGTTCAGCAGCACGGCCGTGACCAGGAGGCCGACGGCGGCGAAGTCGCCGCGCAGCCGCCTGCCGACAAGGAACGTGAACGGCAGCGCGATCAGGCCGCCGACCACGGCCGCTGCGATCCACGGGACCGGGAACGGCAGGTTCCATCCGCCGATGTAGCGCTGGAATCCCCCGTTCGCCGAATCCGGCGGCAGCGCCAGGATCGCCGCCGTGTAGCCGCCTGCGGCCTGGAAGATGATGAACCCGAAGTTGGTGACGCCACCGACTCCGAACTGCTGGCTCAGGCCGAGGCAGGCGATGGCATCCACCGCGGCGTAGAGCAGCAGGTTGATGACGTAATACACGATCAGCCGCCTCCGGTCGTCACGCCCGCGCGCCTTGCTGCCCGAGCAGGCCGGCCGGGCGCACGCCGAGCATGATCAGCAGCACCGCGAACGCGACCACGTACTTGTAGTCAGCCGGGATGAACGCGGCGCTGACTTCGGTCGCGATGCCGATCACGACCGCCCCGAGCATGGCGCCGTACGCCTGGCCCGGGCCGCCGAGGAACACGGCGGCGAGGATCAGCACCAGGAAGATGTCGGTGCTCGTGGCGCTGAAGCTGCCGGAGTCCATGGCGAAGACCACGCCGGCCAGGCCGCACAGCGCGCCGGTCAGCGCCCAGGTGATCGTGATCACGCGGCTGGTCCTGATCCCGCAGTTGCGCGCCAGGGTCCGGTTGGCGGCTGTCGCCCGCATGGCCTTGCCCAGCTTGGTGTACCGCAGCAGAGCGTGGGCGGCCGCCATGACCACGAGGCTGATGCCGATGATGACGAGCTGCACTGTCGTCAGGATCAGGCCGCCGGCATGGAACGTCCTCCCCTGGCTCATCGTGTACGAGACGCTGGTGCCGCCAGCCACGGCCGCCACACCGAACTCGATGATCAGTGTCATGCCGAGGGACACGATCACCATCGTGATCGCGGAGGTGCCGCGGCGCTGGAACGGTGTGTACACACCGGAGTTCACCAGGACCGACCCGAGCGCGCACACGGCCACCGCGGCGGCCAGCCCGATCCACACCGACAGGCCAGCCTGGTTTACGACGTAGGCGACGAACGCGCCAGCGATCATGATCGCCCCGTACGCCAGGTTGAGCACGTCGGTAACCCCGAACTGCAGCGTGAAGCCGACCGCCGCGATTGCCAGCACCGCGGCCGTCACCAGGCCGAAGCCGAGCGAGGCGAGGAAGACGGTCACCGGCGGCCGGCCCGAACGGCGTTCATCCAGGCAATGTTCATCCAGACAGGACTCATCCAGAGAGTGCCCGCAGCTGCGCCGCCGTCAGGTTGCCGACGACGTTGACAGCCCCGGACGCGCTGTAGGTGTCGATCTGGAAGATGCCGGTCGAGTCGTGGTAGCTGTCGAAGTTCGTCGGCCCGCCCGGCCCCTCATACCGGATCGCCTTGCCCGCCTTGAGCGCGGCCGCGCCCTGGGCGAACGAGTACACGAGCGTAGCCCCCGGGGCGCCGTCACCGATCTTGATGATGTCCGGCCCGTACGCACTGGGGCTTGTGCTCTTCGACATGATCATGGCCAGCGCTGCCAGGTTGATCCCGTCGTAGAGGTGCACGCCGCCTGGTGCGCTCAGGTAGGTGGTGAAGTCGCCGGTGGCGCCGGGAACCTTGCCCTGCTCGGCCAGCAGCGCCTTGGAGAATGCCTGGTAGGCAGGCCCGCTGGTCTCCGTGACCAGGTTGTCAGCGCGGAAGTCAGACGCGAACGTCGACGCGCCAACGGCCGCGGCCGCGGACTTGAAGAACGGAGGCGAGATGGCCGCCGACGTGCCGATGATAGAGATCATCGTCCCGCCGTTCAGCTGCTTGATCTCGGAGAACAGGGTCGGGTCTGTTGAGCCCAGTGCCTCTGTCATAATCGCGTCGGGGTGCGACTGGATGATCGCCTCCGCCTCGGTGCGGAATGTCGTAGCGGTCAGGTCGAGAGTCTGGTTGGTGGTCAGGGTGATCCCGGCCGCCTTCAGCGCGGAGATCGCGGGCTGGATGAAGGTCTGCGACCCGATGTCGTTGCCGAACGCCAGAGCGATCCGGTTGTAGTGCAGTTCCTGGGCGATCGCGACCATGGCATAGGACTCCTCCAGGTCAGGAGGGACCAGCCGGTAGAAGTACGGGTAGTGGACGTGGTCGAATTCCGACTGCCCGGTCATGCAGAACATCGCCATCTTGTGGGCGTTGATGATCGGCACGACCGACGCGGCCTCGTCCGACGTGCAGCCGATCACCAGCGCCAGGCTGGACGTGGTCGCGAACATCTGGTTGACGGCCGGGACGGCGTCGGCAGGATCGCCCCTGGTGTCCACGCTCTTGCAGGCCAGCTTGTGCCCGAGCACGCCGCCCGCGTTGTTGATCGCGGTGGTCGCGCCGTAGCAGGAGGCCAGGTACGTCGGGCCGAGCGCCGCATCGGGCCCGCTGAACGGGGCGACGTCGGCGATCGTGAGCGTCGACCCGGTCGCGCCCGATGACCCGCTGCTGCTGCTGGCGCACGCTGACAGGCCCGCGGCGACGACGGCGGCCATGAGTACCGCTGTAATGCGCCGGGCCTGCACCCGCGAGACCGCCGTGCGTCTGATGAGGCCCGCGGTCCCCGCCGCGGGCCCGAAAGTCGTGAACCTCATTGTCCTCTCCCGCTGCGTTGAAGGGGTGAACCTGCTGCTCTAGAAGCCGCTTGTCGGCGCCCCTGAGGGGAGCCATCTCCAGTCCTCGGGCCCGCCCTCTTCGGCGACGATGCGATTGCGGATCGTGCCCACGCTCTCCACGGTCACCTCGATGACGTCGCCCGGGTTCATCCACACCGGAGGGTTCCGGGCGTACCCGACGCCCCCGGGTGTGCCAGTGGCGATCACGTCACCGGGCACGAGCCTGGTGAACGAGGAGAAGAACTCGACCGCGCTGGCGACGTCGACCAGCATCTGCGAGGTTCGCGCCGACTGCATGACCGTGCCGTTGAGCGTCGAGCTGATGGCCAGGTCGCTGACGTCCACCTCGTCCGTTGTGACGACGTCGGGGCCGATTGGCATCGTCCCGTCGAAGTTCTTGCCTGGCGTCCACTGGCTGGCCCGGCGCTGCCAGTCCCTGGCTGACGCGTCGTTCACGACCACGAAGCCCGCGATGGCGTCGAGCGCCTTGCTCGCTGTGATGTACCTGCCGCCGATGCCGATCACGATGCCGAGCTCGGCCTCGAAGTCGAAGCGCTCCGTGAGCGCGGGCTTCACCAGGTCGGCGTACGGCCCCAGCGCGCTATCCCCGCTGCGGATGAACGAGTCGGGCCAGTTGGGGACCGCGCGCCCGCCCTCGATCGCGTGCTCGCCGTAGTTCACGCCCAGGCACAGGATGCGCCGGGGGGCGGGCACCGCTGGAGCAAAGTCGCGCTCGCTGACCTCGCGCCCGTTGGCATCGGTCAGCGGCCGGATGGCGTCCATCGCGGTCGGCCCTGCTTCCAGGACGTACTGCAGCGAGGAGAGCCGCTGGTCTCCTGTGGCCTCCGCGACGTCGACATACCCGGTGCGCCCTCGCACGTGCAGTCGCGGTCCCTCAGGTGTGGCGATGGTGGCCAGCCTCACGTGCACTCTCCTGCTATCAGGCCGCTATGGCTAGATTGGTTCCGTCAGCTAGATTGGTTGAGCATAGGTCGCGCCAATGACGAGGGTCAAGGGGCAGCCAACGCCGACCGACCGAGTCACGGCGCGCTCGCCGTCACGAGGACGGATGGATTGGTAGGATTGGTCGAACGTTCACGCGCAGCAGAGGCGGTGGGGATGCGCACGGCAGTGGCTACCGGTGAGTCGGGGCCGGCCCCGGAGGATGACCGGGCCGGGCAGCCCGGCCTGCCCTTGGCAGCCACGCACGCCGACCGCCGGCTCTGGCTGGCTGAGCAGATCCTGTCGCACCGCGCTGGCCAGGGCACTGGCTCCCGGCTCCCGACAGAGCGCCAGCTCGCCGCGGACCTGGGCGTGACCCGGTCGTCCGTCCGCCATGCGCTGGCGATGCTGGAGGCTCAGGGACGGATCTCCCGCGAGGTCGGCCGGGGCACGTTCCTGCGTGACCTGCCGCAGCCAGCGCAGCGCCCGCTGCCAGGCCCGGCGGGCGGCCCCGCGGCGGGCGCGGCCCTGGCCCGGGCCGCCGACTTCGCTCCAGCCGACGTGATGGCGACCAGGCGGCTGCTCGAGCCTCCGGCGATGTCGCTGGTGGTGGCCTGGGCAACAGCTGCTGACCTGGAGGAGATGGACCGCTGCCTGGCTGGCGGCGACAGCGCGGCCAGCTACGAGGAGTTCGAGTCCTGGGACCTGGCGCTGCACCGCGCCATCATGGCCGCCAGCCACAGCCCGCTGCTGTCTGCTCTGTACCAGCAGATCGAGGCAGCCCGGCACGGGCAGGTGTGGGGGGACCTCAAGCGCCGCAGTGCTTCACGCGAGCACCGGGACCAGTACCAGGCTGATCACCGGGCGCTGGTCGGGGCCCTCCGTGCCCGTGACGCCGCGACCGCGGTCGAGGCGATGCGGCTGCACCTGGCCCGGGTGTCGGATCACCTGCATGCCACCGACCCGGCCGCGGGCGTCACCTGGCGATGACGCGACCTGCACCGCGATAACGAGCACCTGCAGGATCAGGCCGAGCCCGCTACGTACCCAGCGGAATGGCTGGTCACCGCTCCCTTGCCGGGTAGCGGTGACCAGCCATGGCCATACGGCAGAAGGTCAGTAGCCGTACCCTCCGCCGCCTGAGCCGCCAGAGCTAGTGGAGCCCGAGCCCGAGGTGGTTCCGATCTTGTTCCCGGCCGGGGTCATCACGTACCAGAGCCCGCCGGACAGGTTCTTGTTGTTGCCGGTGATCTGGCCAGGGGACGTATCGCTGACGTAGGTGTACAGCGGGTGGCCGTCGTACGTTGCCTGAGTCTGGCCGTTCGTCCCCGTAATCGTGCCGAGCTTGCCCGGCAGCGTGACGCCGGACGCGAGGCTAGGCGCCCCGGTCACCGGCGGCCAGTAACTGAGGCACGTGGCACTGCAGTTCGACTTGGTTGGCGTGTCGATCGCGAACCAGTAGATGGCCATGCCTGAAGCCGTAGTCAGGATCGTGCCCGAGCTTGTGCTCATGGTCTTGAGCCCCGCCGCGGATCCCGAGGCGCTGCTGCCCGAGCCCGCACCGGCGGTCGACGTGTTGCCAGTGCTGCTCGGCGTGGAGGTGGTGCTGCTGCCGCATGCTGCCAGCGCGACGGCGGCGGCAGCGGCGGCAAGGATCGCGGCCAGCCATCGGTTACGCATCGCAATCTTCTCCCATCGGTACGGTAACCCGCTCCGGGCGTACACAGAGGACCACGTAGCGCAGGGCCGAATCGTTCAAACGTTTCTGGCCGTGCTGCGCGGACACGTGACCGTACGAAACCGCCGGCCGCCCAGATCCGGGCGTATCGGTGCTCGCCTCGGGGGGACGACCCCCCCAGACCCCCCCGCCGCCCGGTGCCGGGCGTATCAGGAAGAGATGGTCTGGCAGAGCCAGGCCAGCGACATCGGGTACCTGTAGTCGATGGCGGCGTGCGTCCCTTCGAACAACTCGAACCGGATCACATCGTCGGCGACGCCGACCTCGCGCAGCGCCGCGCGGAATGCCTGCGCGCCCACGTCGAGGAAGAAATCATCCGTCGTCCCGGCGTCAATCCAGATCGCGCGCTGCGACCGCAGCGCCGCTGCGTACCTGGGGGCCATCCGGACCGGGTCCCAGTCCAGCCAGCGCTGCCACGCGTCCGGCCGCAGCTGCCCGGTCAGCGGGTCGAACGGCAGCTCCGGGGTCCCGTCGGTACTCGCCGAGAAGCAGGCGGCCACCCCGAGCAGCCCGAGAAGCACGTGGTCCGCTTCCCTGGTGAACGCGACCCGCGACCGGAAGTCGTCCCACCACCGCCAGATGTCACCGTCGTAGTCGCGCAGCGCACGCACCGCGCGGCCGAAGTCCGGGATATAAGACAGCTCGTACAGGCTGTCACCGGCATGAGTGGCCAGCGCGCCAAAGAGGTCCGGCCGCAGCATAGGGGTGATCATCGCGCCGAACCCACCGCTGGACTTGCCCATGATTGCCCGGTGCCCCGGCTCGGGCAGCGTCCGGTACCGCCCGTCCACCCACGGGACGACCTCGTTGCACAGATACGAGTGGTAACGCCCGGTGCCAGGCGAGTCCACGAACTGGCTGCCCCCGTACGCGGTCCACGCGTCCACCCATACCACTAGTGCTGGCGGCGCGTCGCCCCGGGCGAACACGGCGTCCGCTGTCTCCGGGAACGGCTGCCGGAACGGGGTGCGGTTGCGCCACATCGCCAGGTGCCCGGTGTAACCCTGGATCACGTAGACGGAGGGGTAGCGCTTGTCCGGGTCGTCCTCGTAACCCGGGGGCAGGTACACCCACAGCGGCCTCTCGTACGGGTCGCCGAGCGGGTTGTCCCGCAGCAGGTCGCTGACGATGACGTGTTCCTCGCAGGCCGGCCAGCTCCGCGGACCAGGGAAGCATGTCCCCTCCCAGACGAGTCGTGGACGGCCCAGTCTGCCAAACCCATCACCCCGCCGCGGGGTTGGCCACGCGGGCCAGGAACAGCGGCTCGCCGGTGCTGGCTACCGAGCGGGGTGGCTTGGTGCCAGACTTCCGCACCCACCTCGATCGCACTGTTGACACCCTGAGCGCATAGTGATATCACTTTTCTTGTGAAACCAGATATCAGTTTTCGGGTGCCGTGCGACGAGGACCTGGCCTGCGGGCCAGCGACGGCGCGGCCAGCGGGCGAGGGAGGTCGCATGCCAGCGGTGCAGATCTCCCATCTCCGCAAGACGTACGGGACATTGGTCGCTGTCGACGACCTGTCACTTTCGGTCAGCGAGGGCGAGATCTTCGGCATCCTCGGCCCTAACGGGGCAGGCAAGACCACCACAGTCGAGTGCGCGGTCGGCCTCCGGCAGCCGGACTCGGGAACCGTCCGGCTGCTGGGCCTGGACCCGCACACGGACCGGGACCGGGTCCGCGAGATCGTCGGAGTGCAGCTCCAGTCGAGCGCGTTCCCAGGAAAGCTGAGGGTCAGCGAGATCCTCGACATGTACCGGTCCTTCTACCCAGAGCCGGCCGATGTCACCGAACTGGTCGAGGTGCTCGGGCTGGCCGACAAGGGCCGGGCCTACTACCGGTCGCTGTCCGGCGGGCAGCGCCAGCGGCTTTCCGTTGTGGTCGCGCTGATCGGCGGGCCGAAGATCGCCGTCCTCGATGAGATGACGACGGGCCTGGATCCGCAGGCCCGTCGCGACACGTGGGGCCTCATCGAGGACGTGCGCGAACGCGGCGTGACGATCGTGCTCGTCACTCACTTCATGGAGGAGGCCGAGCGTCTCTGTGACCGGGTGGCCCTGGTCGACGGCGGGCGCGTCGTCGCGCTCGACAGCCCGGCCGGCCTGGCGGCGCGGGCCAGGGGCGGCAAGCAGGTGCGGTTCCTGCCCTCGGGCCCGTTCGACGAGAGGGTGCTGACCAGCCTTCCCGAGGTGACGGCGGTCGCTCACGATGGCAGGCACGTCGTCGTCACCGGCACCGGCGAGCTCGTCAACGAGATCATCATCGCGCTGCAGGCGGCCGGCGTGACCGCCCAGGACGTACAGCTCGACTCCTCGAACCTGGAAGATGCGTTCGTGCAGCTGACTGGGCATCAGCTGCATGAGGAGGGAGAACGGTCATGACCGCGGGAGTCCTCGCGCAGCGCCGGACGCGCGCCGCGTTCGGCAAGATCGTGATCAACGAGGCGCGGCTCGCCTGGCGGCAGCCGGCCGGGCTGATCGCCGGCATCGGGCTCCCGGTGCTGCTGCTGCTGATCTTCGGCGTGATCCCGGCGTTCCGGCAGGCCTCGCCGAAGTTCGGCGGATACAGCCCGTTTGACATCTACATCCCGATCCTGATCTCGTTCACGATCGGGATGCTCGGGATGTTCTACGTTCCGGGCCCGCTGGTCGCCTACCGGGAGCAGGGGATCCTGCGCCGCCTGTCGGCGACCCCAGCGCGTCCGTCTTGGGTTCTTGCCGCGCAGCTAGTGGTTCAGTCGTGCCTGATGACGGCCGGGATCCTGATCCTGATCATCACCAGCATCGCGGCGTTCGGGGTAAGCGCTCCTGTGAACCTGGCCGGGGTGGTGCTGTCGCTCGCGGCCGGCATCGCGGCGATGTTCTCGCTCGGCCTGGCGATCGCGGCCGTGGCCAGGACCAGCGGCGCTGCCCGTGGCATCATGGCCGCCGTCTTCTACCCGCTCAACTTCTTCGCCGGACTCTACGTGCCGCTAGAGCTCTTCCCCCGGACGGTGCAGGATATCGGCCACTACACGCCGCTCGGCGCGGTGGTTGAGTCGGTGGGCAACGCCTGGGCCGGCAATTTCCACCCGGTCGGGTCGCTGCTAGCCCTCGTCGGTTACGCGGTGGTATTCGCGCTTATCGCGCTGCGCTACTTCCGCTGGGAGTAGCGCCCTGTAATGAGCTGCGAAAAGGCTGAAGTAGTGGTGCCGCAGGTCACGCGGCTGGCGTAGCATGTGGCTCGGCCCGGGGCGCTGTGCTCCCCGGGCACGAGCGCCTGTGCGGAGTGTCGAGGGGGCAGCCATGACTGACGACTGCGCCCAGGGGCTTAACCGGTGACCAGCGCCTGGGGCTGGAACGAGGTGCCCGAGCCGGCCGACGTTCTCCGGCTGGCCCGGAGGCTGCTGCGGCGCGTGGTGCAGGCGGCCAGGGCCGAGGACGAGCCCGTACGGCGGCTGCTGGCCGAGCACCTCGGCCCGGGCGCTGCGGGCGTGCCGGTCGTCAGCGGCTCGTGGCAGGGGTACGACCACGTGAACCTGCAGGTGGGCCTGGACGCCTGGCTCGCAGGGCCGGGCCGGTCGCACACCCTGACCGGGCTCACCGGATTCCAGCACACGGACGCCGGGCTCGCGGAGCTGATGCAGACCGGCGCTGCCGGTGTCGGCCGGTACGGCATCGGCGTCGGCAGCGTGGCGATGACAGCCCAGCCGTCCGGGCCCGGAGGCCAGACGCGCGGGTGTGTCCAGTGCGGCCTTTACCTGGTCAACGACGGGGATACCCGGCTAGCGCTGCTGCTGCGCGGCCCCGACGACAATCGGCCCGACAGCGACGTCAGCCTGGAAGTCGCCTGCGCCAGCCAGGCAGCGGCGCAGCGCGTGATCGACGAGGTCCGCAAGCTCGCGCTCGGGCGGAACGTGTTCCGCGGCCAGGTGATCGCCTTTGGCGGCGAGGTGTTCGGCCACGGCAGCCACGGCAGCGGCCGGATTCTCCGGTTCCTGGACCGCCCGCAGCTCGACCGTGACTCGGTGATCCTGCCGCCGGCCGTGATCGACGGCATCGAGCGCCAGGTGCTCGGCGTGGCCCAGCATGCCGACCGGCTGCTGGCCAGCGGCCAGCACCTCAAGCGGGGGGTGCTGCTGCACGGAGCCCCTGGAACCGGCAAGACACACACGATCCGGTACCTGCTCGGGCGGTTGCCTGACGTGACCGTCGTTGTGCTGTCCGGTTACGCGCTGCGGTTCATCGCCGAGGCCTGCTCGGTCGCCAGGGCGCTGCAGCCCGCCATCGTGGTCGTCGAGGACGTAGACCTGATCGCCGACGAGCGCGGCCCGCGGATGGGCCAGCAGCCGCTGCTGTTCCAGCTGCTCAACGAGATGGACGGGCTCGGCGAGGACGTCGACGTGACGTTCCTGCTCACGACCAACCGGCCGGACCTGCTGGAGTCGGCGCTGGCCGCCCGGCCCGGCCGCGTCGATCATGCCGTCGAGCTGCCCTTCCCCGACGCCGACGCCCGCCGCAGGCTGATCGACCTCTACCGGGGCAACCTGGTGCTGGAACTTTCCGATCCCGAGACAGTGGTCAGCCGGACCGACGGCGTCACCGCCGCGTTCCTGAAGGAACTGCTGCGCCGCGCTGCACTCCTGGCCGCCGAAGCAGACCAGTGTGCCGCCACCCCGGTGAACGGCAACGGCCACCCGTCGGCGCCGCTGCGGGTGACCGAAGCTCACCTGGACGCGGCGCTGAACCAGTTGCTCGACGTCCGCGCCTGGCTGACCCGGACGCTGCTGGGCGAGCGTGGCCGATCCGGCCAGGACGCCGTGATCCGCCCGATGGGCGCCGACCTTCTGATCCGCAGGCCCCGGGGTTACCGGCCCGGCTAACCGCCTGTGCTAGCCCTCCTGGCCGAGCTCGGTCTGCAGCTCGCCGAGCACCCGGTAGCAGGGCAGGACGTCGGCGACGCTGGAGTTCGGCTCGCGGCCCTCACGGATCGCCGCGATGAACTCGCGGTCCTGCAGTTCGATGCCGTTGGCGGACACAGCGACCTTCGACACGTCGACCGGCTCCTCCTTGCCAGTGACCAGGTCGTCGTAGCGGGCGATGTAGGTGCCGTTGTCGCAGATATAGCGAAAGAACGTGCCCAGCGGCCCGTCGTTGTTGAAGCTGAGCGACAGGGTGCAGATGCGCTTGGCTGGTGTCCGCAGCTGGATCGACATGTCCATCGCGATGCCCAGTTCCGGGTGTACCGGGCCCTGCACCGCATGGGCGATCTGGACATCCTCGCCGGTCTGGTACTGAAACAGGTCGACGGTGTGCGCGGCGTGATGCCACAGCAGGTGGTCGGTCCAGCTCCTGGGCTCGCCGAGGGCGTTCAGGTTCCTCCGGCGGAAGAAGTACGTCTGCACGTCCATCTGCTGGATCGACAGCTCGCCAGCGGCGATGCGCTGGCGGATCCACTGGTGCGAGGGGTTGAACCGGCGGGTGTGCCCGACCATGCACACCAGGCCGGTCTCGCGCTGCACCCGGTCTACTTCCTGCGCGTCAGCCCAGCTGTCGGCGAGCGGGATCTCGACCTCGACGTGCTTGCCCGCGCGCATCGCGTCGATCGACTGCCTTGTGTGCATCTGGGTTGGCGTGGCCAGGATCACGGCGTCGACGTCGTCGCGGTCGAGGACCTCATCGAGGTCCGTGGTGGCGTGCTCGATGTCGTATTTCCGGGCAACCTCCTCGGCCTGCTCCTGGCGGCGGCCCACCACAGAGGTGACGCTGACGCCGTCGATAACGGCGAGTGCGTCAAGGTGCCTCGTCCCGAACGCGCCGGCCCCGGCAAGGGCGATCCGCATCGCTCTAGCTCACCTCCTGAAGGACCGGCGCGGCGGCCGCATCCGTCGGCTGCAGGATGATATGCCCGAGCGCGGTGTTGGACGCCGGGACGTGGTAGAAGCGGTACAGTTCCTCGGCCGCAGGGCCGAGCGCGCCGCGCATGATCAGCTGCATGACCAGCTCGATGCCTTCCGACCCCGCCTCGCGGACCAGCTCGAGGTGCGAGATGTGACTCAGGCTCTCCGGATCTTTCACCAGCCGGTCCATGAACGCCTGGTCGAACTCGGAGTTGATGAAGCCCGCGCGCGGCCCCTGCAGCTGGTGGCTCATGCCACCGGTGCCCCACACCTGGACGCTGAGGTCCTCGTCGAAGCTCTCGACGGCCCGGCGGATCGCCTGGCCCAGCTTGAAACAGCGGTGCGCGGTCGGCGGCGGGTACTGGACGACGTTCACTGCCAGCGGGATCACCCGCACCGGCCACTCGGCGGGCTGGCCGTAAACCAGTGACAGCGGGACCGTCAGGCCGTGGTCCACGTCGAGTTTGTAGTACAGGGTGAGGTCGAACTCCTCCAGGATCAGCGACTGAGCCAGGTGAGCCGCGAGCGCGGCATGGCCCCGTACCACGGGCACGGGGCGCGGGCCGTAGCCCTCGTCGGCCGGCGGGAACTCGTCGGCGCAGCCGAGCGCGAACGTGGGCACGACCTCCGGCGTGAACGCCGAGTAGTGATCGTTGTAGACCAGGATGACGACGTCGGGGATGTTCTGCCGGGCCCAGGCCTTTGTCCACTCGAACCCGGCGAAGATTGGCTGCCAGTACGGCTCCCTCGTCTTCCCGAGGTCAATGGCGGCGCCGACGGCCGGGATATGGCTCGAGGTCAGCCCGGCGGTGATGCGGCCCATTTCATCTGCCCTCCTTAACCGAGCGCCAGCCCTCGGGCGAGCGCCCCCCGTGCAGCATCATCTGCTGGTACTCCTCGATGGGCATGCCGGTCATCGTGCTGACCGCCTGGAAGTAGCTGAGCCCGTCGGTGGCGAAGATCTTCGCCGCGAAGTAGATGTTCCCGCCCAGGTCGAGGATCTTGTTGTAGTCGCGGGCCAGCACGGCCTGCTTCTGCTCCTCGGTCATCGGCCACTCGTCGAGGTACGCCCGCTCGTCGGCCTTGAACCGCTGCCGGTTCTGCGGCTTCATCAGGCTCATGCAGAACTCGTTCAGGTAGAAGCCCTGCTTGGCCCGGTCCGCCGTGAACACGCGGGTACCGGGGATGTCCTCGAATTCGGTGCCGTACTTGGTCATGGTGTCTCCCAGTACAAGCGGAGCGGGTTGTCCACCAGCAGCTTCCGCTGCAGCTCGGCGGTTGGCGCGATCCGCGGGATCAAGTCCACGAGAGCGCCGTCGTCGGGCATGTGGCTCTTCATGTTCGGGTGCGGCCAGTCGGTTCCCCACAGGACCCGGTCCGGGAACGTCTCGACGAGGTTGCGCGCGAACGGGACGACGTCGGAATAGTCCGGCGGCCCGGATTTCGTCAGGCGCTCGGCCCCGCTGACCTTGCACCATGCATTCTCATGCTCCGACATGAACCGTTTAAACAGAGTGAAGCCCTCGCCATCGAGAGGCTGCGTCACGTCCGGCCGGCCCATGTGGTCGACCACGACGGCTGCGGGCAGGCTGGTGAACAGGTTCCAGCGCTCGGCCAGGTCAGGGGCCTCGAAGTAGACGACGATGTGCCAGCCGAGCTCGGCCACCATGCCGACAAGGCCGAGGTAGTAGTCATCGGGCTTGGGGTCGGCCAGCCGGCGGACGAAGTTGAAGCGGATGCCGCGGACACCCGCCGTGTGCAGGTCAGCCAGCTCGGCCGGGGTAATGCCCGGCCTGATCGTGGCCACGCCGCGGGCCCGGCCCGCGGCCGCTATCAGCGCGTCCTTCAGCGCGCTGTTGTCGGCACCGTGGCAGGTGGCCTGCACGATGACGTTCCGCCCGAAGCCGAGGAAGTCGCGCAGCGCGAACAGCTGCTCTTTGCTGGCGTCCGTCGGGGTGTACTTCCGCTCCGGCGCATAGGGAAAAGCGTCGCCAGGACCGAACACGTGGCAGTGGGCGTCGACCGCGCCGGGCGGCGGCGCGTAACCCGGCTTGCTCGGGTTAGGGTCGAACGAAAGCCAGTCGGCATCGGGCGTGAACGCTGGCATCACAGACCTCGCGCGCGCAGGGCTTTGTCGAGACGCGGGTAGACGCGCCTTGTGTTGGCTGAGTAGACCCGGCCCCGTTCTGAATCTGAAATGGGAGCAGCGTCGACGTACCGCTTGGTGTCGTCGAAGTAGTGGCCGGTCTGCGGGTCAATGCCGCGGACCGCGCCCACCATCTCGGAGCCGAAGAGGATGTTGTCCGTGCTGATGACCTCCAGCAGCAGGTCGATGCCGGGCTGGTGGTACACGCAGGTGTCGAAGAACACGTTATGCATGACGTGCTCGGTCAGCGGCGGCTTGTGCAGCATGTCGGCGAGCCCGCGGTAGCGGCCCCAGTGGTAGGGCACGGCTCCCCCGCCGTGCGGGATCACCAGCCGCAGCCCGGGGAAGTCGGCGAACAGGTCGCCCTGGATGAACTGCATGAACGCGGTCGTGTCCGCGTTGATGTAGTGCGCGCCGGTCGCGTGGAAATTGGGATTGCAGCTGCTGGAGACGTGCACCATCGCGGGCACGTCGAGCTCGGTCATCTTCTCGAAGATCGGGTACCAGTACTTGTCGGTGAGCGGCGGCGAGGTCCACCTGCCGCCGCTGGGGTCCGGGTTGAGGTTGCAGCCCACGAACCCGAGTTCGCTGACACAGCGCTCGAGCTCGGCGACGGACGCGGTCAGCGGGGCCCCGGGCGACTGGGGCAGCTGGCATACGCCGATGAACGTCTCCGGGAACAGCCCGACGACACGGGCGATCAGGTTGTTACAGGCGCGCGCCCACTCGACGCTGGTCCGCTCGTCACCCTCGTGGTGTGCCATGGCGGACGCCCGCGGCGAGAAGACCGTCATGTCGGCGCCGCGCTCACGGAGCAGCCTTAGCTGGTTCTGCTCGATCGACTCGCGGATCTCGTCGTCGGAAATGGACGGGTACTCCGGCGACGGACGGCCTTCCCCGAACGCTGCCAGCTGGCTCTTGCGCCAGATGTCGTGCTGCGACGGTGCCGTGGTGTAGTGGCCATGGCAGTCGATGATCACTGTCCTTCTCCCCCAGCCGGGTCCCAGACTGAGGCTGGCACGAAGACTTCGCCGCGCATCAGCAGGCGGGCAGTGCGCAGCAGCGCTGACCTCGTGATGACGGGCATACCGTCGCCGGGTTGCAGCTCGAGCGTCACAGTGAAGAAACCCGTCGGGTGCTCGACCTCCAGGTCGACCGGGGCGCCCGTGTTCTCCGGCAAGACTGTGGTCTCTGGTATGACGGCGACCTCGTGGGCCACCGATCCGGGCAGCACGCACGCGGTGGCCACGGACACCGCGCCGAACACGCCGATCGCCTCGTGGACACGATGCGGGATGAACGTCCGCGTCGAGACGGCGCCGCCGTGGACGGGCGGCGACAGCAGGCTCATCTTCGGCACGGTCTTGTCGGTGACGTCGCCGAGGTTCATCAGCGGACCCGCGGCCAGCCGGATGGCCTCGACGCGCTTGGTGAGCTCGGCGTTGCCCTCAAGCTCGGCGGGCGATTCCTGCCCGGACAGCCCGAAGTCCGCCGCGGCCAGGCATACGACCGGCATGCCGTTGTCGATGCAGGTCACCCGGGTGCCCTCGATCTCGTCGACGACGTTCCCGGTTGGGAGCAGCGCGCCGCATGAGGACCCAGCCACGTCAGCGAAGTCGATGGGGATGGGCGCGTGCGTGCCGGGCACCCCGTCGATCCGCGCGGGCCCGTCGTAGCGGACGCGTCCGCCCGGGGTCTGGATCGAGGCTGTCGCAAGCGTCTGGGTGTTGCGCATCCAGATCCGGACAGGAGTCACCGGGTCGGCCGCGGCCACGAGCCCCTGCTCGATCGCGAAAGGCCCGACAGCGGCCAGCATGTTCCCGCAGTTCTGATTGTCAGAAACCTCAGCGCGGTCCGGCCAGACCTGGAGGAACAAGTACTCAACGTCCGCGTCGTCGCGCGCTGACAGGCTCACGACCGCGACCTTGGACGTCAGCGGGTGTGCGCCCCCCATGCCGTCGATCTGCCGCGGGTCAGGGGATCCCATCGCCGCAAGCAGCACGGCGTCGCGCGTTGCCTGGTCGCCGGGCAGACTGTCGGCCAGGAACATCAGTCCCTTGGACGTCCCGCCGCGCATGACCGAGCAGGGGATGCCTGTCTGTGTCATCGCTGGCTGTGTCATCGCGGCTGTGTCATTACGTGCTGGGGCGTGGTGCCGGGGTCAGTCATGGCGTATCCGTGTAGTCGACGTAGCGCAGTCCCTTGTCCGCGAGTGGGCCACGGAAGCCGTAGATGTCGAGCCCGAGCTCGCCAGCCGCCAGCCGCGGCCGTCTGGACGCCTCGTTGGCCTCGCGGTCATTAGCGGCCTTGAGCACGCTGTCGGCCTGATCACGGGGCACGACCACCACACCGTCGTCGTCGGCGACAACCACATCGCCGGGCCGGACCAGTACCCCGGCGCACACGATCGGGGTCTGCACGTTGCCGGGTGTCGCCTTGACCGTGCCCTGGGCTGAGATCGCTTTCGCCCAGACCGGGAAGCCCATCGTCGTCAGCTGGGCTACGTCACGTACGCCAGCGTCGATGACCACGCCCCGGACGCCGTGAGCCAGCAGGCTGGTGGCGAGCAGCTCCCCCACGTATCCGTCGTCGCACGGGCTCGTGGGCGTGACCACGAGTACGTCACCTGTCTGCGCCTGCTCGACGGCGACGTGGATCGACCAGTTGTCGCCCGGGGCCACCTCGCAGGTCAGCGCGTTGCCAGCGACACGGGCCGGCCGGAAGATCGGGCGGATGTCGCGGCGCAGCAGGCCGGTGCGGCCCTGGGCCTCGTGCACCGTGGCCACGCCGACCGCCGCCAGGCTGTCGATGGTCTCAAGGTCTGTCCGAGGGGTGTTGCGTACAACTACCGGCACGTGAGCTCCTCTCGGGCGCGTCCCGCGGCGCCGTGCAACGTCGTCGACCCTCTCGATCGAGACGATATCCGTCTGCGATCGGCATGTGAACGTTTGTGCGCTCTGTGTGTCATGGGCCACACAGGTGATTTACTGCCCGCCATGCCGCCTCAGCCCCATATCCCCGCTGGCCCTGCATTCAGTTCCTGGCCGGCCAGCGCCGGCCACCACTCCTATATTGTGCAATCTTCCGCGCTAGGAATCTTGGTGCCCAGCCACGCTTGAACGGCCAAGAGTTTGTGGTTCCCCATGCCAGCCCGGCCACGCGGTTACGGTCAGAGCCCGCGTCCCGGAGACCGGCGTCCTTCCCAGGTGCGGGTCGCTGTCCAGCCCAGAGTTGCCGTGGCCTTGGTGCAGTCGAAGGACCCGGGCCCGCACAGCGTCAGCCGGTGGTGGCCTTCGAGGTCAGCGGTGAGCGCATGCACGGCAGCGGCGGCCACGTCGTCGACGTGCACGAAAGCGCCGAGTTCAGCCGTTTCCGGTGAGTACATGCTGAGGCTCTGGTCATTCAAGATCATGACCGGCCTGAGTACGACCGTCGGAATGCCGGTGCGAGTGGTCCAGGCCCGGCACATCTCTTCGGCGAGCCGTTTGGACATCCCATACGGACGCGAGGCATTGACCGGGTGATCGTCATCGACCGGGAGGTACGCGGGGATACCCTCGCCTTCAGCGAAGCCAAACACCTGAGCCGACGAGAAGTACACGACCCGCGATATCCCGTGCCGCTCGGCTGCGGCCAGGACATGCCAGGTGCCCAGCACATTGGTTGCAACGATGTCGGCCGGGCTCCCAGCGCTGTCGTGAGCCAGCGCCCCGGCATGGACGACAGCGTCGCTGCCCCGCATCACGTCCGCCACGGCTTGCGGGTCGCGGAGGTCCTGCCCGTCGGCAAGATCGAATGGCTGCACTGTCCAGCCGGCAGTCTCCAGGGCTGGCCGGGCGGCCCGCCCGACCCCGCCCGACGACCCGGTCAGCAGCACTCGCGGCATTTCGCTCTCTTGCGGCGTCGGCATCGGACGGGCCACTGGTCCTTCCCAGGCACGACGGTATGGCCAGCTCGCTGGATGCCGCATCCATGAGGTTCCCTAGTTATGAGAGCTGACAGCCCCCTGGGGGTACGGCCAGGACTAAGGACTTTCCAGGATTCGATCGCGTCACGGTGGCGACGAAGATCCCACCTGAGGGTCCACTGTCGGGTGACGTCAGCCGACCGGGCTGGACCGTAGTGTCTTGCGCAAACCAGCTACACCAGGCCTCGACCGCGGCGAACCACTCACCTGGCAACCCCGCCCCGGGGCCATCGCCCCGGGCAAACCCGAAAGGAGCAGGCAATGGGCCTAGCCTGGCAGCAAGGACCGCTAGCCCCGGGCGCGATCGGCCGGTTCCTGGTTCCCGCGGTGCCCGCACGGCTGCTGTACGCCGAGCCGCTGCGCCGCCGCATGCGCGTGAAGTTCGGCGGCGTGTGGGTTGCTGACAGCGAGGACGTCGTGCTGCTGCACGAGCCGGGCCGTTATGACCGCGATCTCAGTCTCGATGAGGCACCGCCGGGCGGGCGGCTGTGACCATCCTTGGCCCAGCGACGGCAAAAGCCAAGGCTGCAGAACGAGGCTCGCCACCGCCCGTGCTTGTGTCGGTGAACGTGGGCATGCCTAAGAACGTGCCCTGGCAAGGCAAGACCGTGCACACGGGCGTGTGGAAGTACCCGGCCACCGGGCCGCAGATGGTACGGCGGCTGAACATCGACGGCGACGGCCAGGGCGACCTGGCCGGGCACGGCGGTGAGCAGCGCGCGGTGCTGGTCTACCAGCTCGATTCCTACCAGCACTGGCAGCAGCACTTCGGGCGCGGCGACTTCAGCTACGGCCAGTTCGGGGAGAACCTCACGGTCAGCGGCATGGCCGACGACGAGGTGTGCATCGGCGACCGCTACCGCATTGGCGAGGCAGAGTTCGAGGTCACTCAGCCACGGGTCACCTGCTACCGGGTGGGCCTGCGCATGGGACAGCCGGAATTGCCGGCGCTGCTGGTCAGCCACCACCGCCCCGGCTTTTACATGCGGGTCATCACCGAGGGACACATCCAGGCCGGTGATGCGATCGTCAAGACCAGCACCGGGCCGGGCGCTTTGTCAGTTGCCGACACCGACGCGCTGCTCTACCTGCCCAACCGGGACCCGGCCAAGTTGCGTACCGCCCTGCAGATCACCGCCCTGAGCCCCGGCTGGCAGGGCTCGTTTCGCGACTTGGCGGACTCGGCTGAGGGTGAGAGCACCGCCGCGCCGGCGTGGCCCGCTTTCCGGCAGCTCCGCGTGGCCGAGGTCGTCCGGGAAAGCGCGACCGTATGCTCGATCTACCTCGCCGCGGCCGACGGCACAGCGCTCCCGGCCGCGCGGGCCGGCCAGTACCTCACACTGCGGATCACCGGCGCCGGCCCACCTGTCCCAGTGCGCAACTACTCGCTGTCGTCGGCACCCGACGCCGGCACCTACCGGATCAGCGTCAAACAAGAGCCGCACGGCATCGCCAGCAGCTACCTGAACCACAGCCTGCGACCCGGAACCACCCTGGACGCCGCCGCACCCCGCGGCGAGTTCGTGCTGGACGACGGCACCGCCCCGATCCTGCTGATCTCCGCTGGCATCGGCGTCACACCGGTCCTGTCGATGCTGCACCAGCTGGCGGAATCCCACAGCGAGCGAGACATCTGGTGGCTGTACGGCGCACACGGACCACATGAACATCCGTTCGCCGCCGAGGCACACGCCCTGCTGGCCTCGCTGCCGCACACAACAGAGCACGTGTTCTACAGCGCCGCTACAGCTCCGCAGCGCCAGCGCGTCCACGCCGCCCAAGGGCGGCTCACCGCGGACGCCCTGGCCAGCCTGGGCGTACCTGCCGCAGCGAGCGCCTACGTTTGCGGGCCGACCTCGTTCATGAAAGATATGAGCGATGCCCTCACCGCGGCCGGCGTCGACCCGGCCGCGATCCACACCGAGCTTTTCGGGGCGCTGGAATCCATCAACCCCGGCCTGACCGGCCAGAACCGCCCAGCACCGCATCAGCCGCCCGGTCCTTCAGGCACCGGGCCGCTGGTCACCTTCGCCCGCAGCGGCATCGCAACACCCTTCGGCAACGGCCGGCGCAGCGTGCTCGACCTCGCCGACGCCTGCGACGTCCCTACCCGGTGGAGCTGCCGGACCGGCGTCTGCCACACGTGCATAACGCCACTGCTCTCCGGCGACATCACCTACTCCCCGGACCCGCTCGAACCCCCGACCGGCGGCGACGTCCTGATCTGCTGTGCCCGGCCAGCAACCGACATCGTTCTGGATATGTAAACGAGGAACGACATGACGACACAAGCCCAGCAGCCGCCGCGGATGACCAGCGGCGACTGCCTAGTGCCGAGGGATCACGCTGTTACGAAGGGAGAGCCACGCCATGACCCCGGTTACCTACCGAAGCACCGAGGTGAACAGCCTGAAAGTCTTCTACCGCGAATCGGGCCCGTCCGACGCCCCGAAGCTGCTGCTGCTGCACGGCTACCCCAGCGCCGGGCACATGTTCCGCAACCTGATACCGCAGCTGGCTGACCGCTTTCACGTCGTAGCGCCCGACCTGCTGGGTTTCGGGCAATCCGACATGCCGGGCAGGGACAGCTTCACCTACACCTTCGAGGCCCTGACCGACGTGCTCGAAGGCTTCACCGACGCAGTCGGCTTTGACCAGTACGCGCTCTACGTCTTCGACTACGGCGCCCCGACCGGGTTCCGCCTGGCGCTGCGGCGGCCGGACCGAGTCACCGCGATCGTCACCCAGAACGGGAACGCCTACACCGAAGGCCTCAGCGACGGATGGAACCCCATCCGCGCGTACTGGAGGGAACCCACGCAGGCCAACCGCGACGCGATCCGCACCATGGTCCAGCCCGAAACCACGGTCTGGCAGTACACGCACGGAGTACCCGACCCGTCGCTGGTCTCGCCCGACGGCTACACGCTCGACAACCACTACCTGGCCCGGCCCGGCGCTCACGAGATTCAGCTAGACCTCTTCCTCGACTACGCCAGCAACGTCAGGCACTACCCGCAGTTCCAGGAGTACTTCCGGACGGCCCGGCCTCCGCTGCTGGCCATCTGGGGCCGCAACGATCCGTTCTTCCTGCCCGCAGGAGCCCAAGCCTTCAAGCGTGACATTCCCAGCGCCGATGTCCGGCTCCTGGACACAGGTCACTTCGCTCTCGAAACGCACGCGAGCGAGATCGCCACGGCCATCCGCGGGTTCCTCACCGAACGACGGGCGTGATCCAGCGGCAGTTACCGAATGGCGCGGTCGAGGCCGACGTAGTTCTCGGCCAGGGACGTCGAAGCGGCCTCGGAGGTGCAGACGTAGTCCAGGTAGGACTCCTGCAGTCGGCGGTCGTAGGCGTCGTAATGCTCGAACGTGTGCAGCAGCGTGGTCATCCACCAGGAGAAATGCTGCGCCCGCCAGACCCGCCGCAGGCAGGCCCGCGAGTACCCGTCCAGCAGCGTGGCATCGCCGCTGGCGTACCACTCGGCCAGCGCGTCGGTCAGCACCGTGACGTCGAAGGCCGCCAGGTTCAGGCCCTTGGCACCGGTCGGCGGCACTATGTGGGCCGCGTCCCCGGCCAGGAACAGCCGCCCGAACTGCATCGGCTCCGCGACGAAGCTGCGCATCGCAGTGATGCCCTTCTCGATCACCGGCCCGGTAAACAGCTTCCAGCCCGGCACGGTCTCCAGCCGTGCCCCCAGCTCATCCCAGATCCGCTGGTCCGGCCAGGTCGCGATGTCCTCGTCGGGCGCTACCTGCAGGTAGAACCGGCTCACCTGAGGGCTGCGCATGCTGTGCAGTGCGAAGCCGCGGTCATTGCTCGCGTAGATCAGCTCCTCGGAGGAGGGCGCGACGGCGGCGAGCACCCCGAGCCAGCCGAACGGGTACTCCTTGTCGAAGAACCGCAGCACACCCGGGGGAATCGCGTCCCGGCTGACGCCATGAAACCCGTCGCAGCCCGCGATGAAGTCAGCCTCGATGGTCGTCAGCCCCGATTGATTTCTGAACGTTACCGACGGGCGCGTCCCCTGGATACCCTCGAGTTCGACGTCGGATACCTCGAAGACGATCTCCCCGCCAGCCGCGAGCCGCGCCGCGATCAGGTCCTTGACGACCTCCTGCTGGCCGTACACGGTGATCGCGCGCCCAGGCACCAGCTTCTCGAACGCGATCCGGTGCCCCTGGCCTCCGAACCGCAGTTCGATGCCATGGTGAACCAGGCCCTCGCGCAGCAGGCGTTCCCCGGCCCCTGAGCCGACGAGTGTGTCCACAGTGCCCTGCTCCAGGACGCCGGCCCGCACCCGGTGCTCGACGTACTCGCGGGTGCGCGCCTCGAGCACCAATGACTCGATGCCGCGCAGGTGCAGCAAGTGGGACAGCAGCAGGCCAGCGGGCCCAGCACCGACGATCGCGACCTGGGTTCTCCTGGTAGCCGGGGTCATCGGGCTGGCCACTCAGCCGCTCCCTTCAGCCATGGCTCGGCGCGGGCTGCCGGCCCGCTGCCACCTGTGAGGATAGGGCTGCCGCGTTGCGAACGACAGTGCGCATCCCGAATTAGGGGTTCAGGTACCTACGTCAGGTCGGTCGGACCTGACGTTCCACCGCAGTGTCGTTGCCGCCGCGCACAACCCCCTGCTGGCAGAGATGTTCGACTCGTTCGGGGCGGTCCTGCGCGAGGCTCTCGCCGCTGTGATCTCTGACAGCGACCTCGAAAATCTGAGCGCTGAACCGACTCATGCCCGGCTGGCAGCCGCGATCGAGGCCGGAGACGCCGCCGCCGCCGAGCAGGCCACCCGTGATCACCTCGATCCCACGGCCGCGATCTTGACCGGCCCTTCGCGCGAATGCTATTCATATGTCGCGAAGTCCGGCTATATGGTTCATAACCGTCTTGGCCCCGTACGAGGAGCCTGCCCGTGCCCCGGCCTGCCATCCGTATCCTGCTTGCCCTGATCCTCGCCGCCTCGGTTACGGCCACCGCATCGCCCGCGTTAGCCAGCCCAGCCCCTGCCACCGCGGAGTCCAGCTCGCCGGTCAGCTATGTAGCCCTCGGCGACTCCTACTCCGCTGGCGTCGGGACCGGCGAGGCAATCAGCTCGAGCGGATCATGCGACCGGAGTCCCGGGGCGTACTCCGCCCTGTGGGCGACGGCCGAAGATCCGGCCTCGTACGTATCGGCCGCCTGCGGCGGCGCCACAACCAGCTCGGTGATCAGCGACCAGCTCTCCGCGCTGAGCAGCAGCACCACGCTGGTGTCGATCACGGCCGGCGGCAACAACGTAGGCTTCGAACACGTCATGGAGAACTGTTACTTCCTCTTCTTCTCGACCAGCTCGTGCGTCAGAGCGATAGACGGAGCCGAGGCTGAGATCACTTCCGACGTGCCCGGCGCGCTTGACGAACTGCTCGCCGGCATCGCGGCCGATGCGCCGAACGCGAAGGTCGTCGTGCTGGACTACCCGGACTTCTACGACATGGCGCAGTCGTGCACGATCCTGAACAGCACCGACCGCGCCGACATCAACCAGGCGATCGACCTGCTCGACTCCGAGCTGCAGACAGCCGCTGCCCAGTACGGGGATGTCTTCGCCGACGTCCGGCCCGCGTTCGCTGGCCACCAGATATGCGACTCCGACAGCTGGCTGCACACCATCGACTGGACGAGCCTTAGCGAGTCCTTCCACCCCACAGCGGAAGGTCAGGCGGACGGGTACTACCCAGTGTTCAGCGCCGCGGCGGGTTAGCGTCTGCCGGGCCGGGCATCGGCGTAGCGTTCAGGAGACCTGGTTTATCTGGCCCCAGCGTCGACCGCACGCAGCGCATCGGTCAGCAGCCCAAGGCCCTCCTTAGCCTCGGCCTCGGTCACGTTCATCGGCGGTGCCATCCGCAGGGCCTGACCGTACAGCCCGCCCTTGCCTATCAGCAGGCCGCGCTCCCGCGACTCCTCGAGGACCCGCGCCGCGAGCGCCGCGCTCGGTGCGCCGGTCACAGGATCGACCATGTCCACCGCGAACATCAGCCCCTTGCCGCGGACCGCGCCGACCGCGGCCAGCGGTTCGGCCGCTTCGCGAAGCCCGCTGACGATGAGGTTGCCCAGGACCGCGGCGTTGCGCTGCAGATCGTGGGAGAGCAGGTAGTCGAGGGTCGCGTTGGCCGCGGCGGTGGCGAACGGGTTGCCGCCGAACGTGGAGATGCTGTTGGCGGGCACGCTGTCCATCAGGTCGCCGCGCGCGACCACGCCGCCGATCGCGAACCCGTTGGCCAGGCCCTTGGCGAACGTCATCATGTCCGGCACCACGCCGTGCGCGCCAATGCCCCAGAAGTGCTCGCCGGTCCGGCCCCAGCCGGTCTGCACCTCATCCGAGATCAGCAGGATCCCGTGCTCGTCGAGCACCTCTTTATAGGCGCGAAGCAGCCCGTCCGGTGGCATCGTGACGCCGCCGACGCCCTGGATCGGCTCGGCGATCAGGCAGGCCACGTCGCGGTTGGCCGCGGTGATCAGCACGTGGCGCAGGTCGGCAACTGCGGCGGCGATGTACTCGGCATCGGACATCCGGGCGAACGCAGGCAGCTCGCGGTCGGTGCCGTGCAGGTAGTGGACCGCGAACGGGGTGAGCGGCGAACTGCGCCACGACGCGTTGCCTGTGATCGCCACCGCGCCGAACGACCGGCCGTGGTAACTGTTGCGCAGCGCGAGCACCTGGTTGGAGCGGCGGGCCGCGGTGGCGAGCAGCAACGCGGTCTCGTTCGCCTCGGTGCCCGAGTTGGTGAAGAACACCTTGGCGCCGTCGATGCCGGACAGCCGCGCGATCTTCTCCGCCAGCTCGACCTGGTCC
Source organism: uncultured Actinomycetota bacterium (assembly GCA_963815375.1). GTDB lineage: Bacteria > Actinomycetota > Actinomycetes > Streptosporangiales > Streptosporangiaceae > JASHPR01. Next base: position 1,211,641 of record CAWFGX010000004.1, read on the forward strand.
CGGATCAGGTACAGCGTGGAGGTATGCACGACGCCCTTCGCTAGCTGGCGCTGCACTGCCTCGCGCACCTCGGGCACGTCGTACCCGAGCATGTTGGTCAGGATGCCGCAGAAGAAATCGAGGTAGGTCTTACCGCCAGAGTCAGTGACCCGGCTGCCGGAACCGCTGACGATCTCGATTGGCTGGTCGTAGTTCAGCGCGATCCAGCGCGGCATGACCTGCCGGTGCCTGTCCAGAAGCTCGCCCATGCAGCCAGTGTTACATGCGCGGCCCGTCATAGGTTTCAAGAGGTCGCGCTCGCTACAGCGGCGGCGGCGCCGGCGCAGCGGGCAGCCAGACGCTGTCGTAGCCGTATGCGAGGCTGCGGGCATGGATGAGCGGACTGGCCCGTTCTGGGATTTCATCAACGGCCAGCGCGCGGCACCGCCGTGCGCCGAAACGCTGGGCTGGGAGCTTTCGTGGGTAGCTCCCGACCGCGGCGAGATCGAGATCTTCTTCGACGCCCGCGAGTCGTTCACGAACCCGGTGGGAGTGGTGCAGGGCGGTTTCCTCGCGGCCATGCTGGACGACACACTCGGCCCGGCTCTCGTGGCCACGCTGCCGGACGGTGAGTTCGCAGTGACTCTCGAGCTCAAGACCAGCTTCCTGCGGCCGGCTTCGCCCGGCAAGATCATCGGAACGGGCCGCGTCGTCCACCGGGGCGGCTCGATCGCGTTCCTCGCCGGGGAACTGCGCGACGAGTCAGGTCAGACACTTGCCACCGGGACTGCGACCGCGCGGATCATCCGTGGCGCCTGGGCCGACCAGGGCAGCCCAGGCCGGGCGCGTCAGGCCGACTGATCCGAGGTGTTCGCGCTACCCGATATCTACCCGGTCTGGACACTGGGAATGTACAGTCCCATCTACGGACCCGGATTGCTTTCCGGACGTGGCGGTGCACCCGTCGGCAGACCCGGTTCCGAATGGGGAGCAAACGGTGGGCATCCATTCTCGCGGGGGTTGCGTCCTTACATGCGGGTCGAGACCTGTCATGACACCGCGCGCTCTCACTGGCCGATTCTCTGTATTAGCAACCGCCATACTGGCGGCGGCCCTGCTCGCGCTGCCTGGCAGCCCCGCCGCAGCCCGGGTGGCTCATCCCGCCCCGCCCGCCAGCCCTGCCGGGGCGCCTCGCGGCGCCGCGAAGGCCGGGGCGACTGATACGTCTGACGGCACCATCCTTTACGTGGACAACGCCTCAGGGGCAGGCTGCTCAGACAGCGGCACTGGAACCGAAGAACAGCCGTTCTGCACGATCGCAGCCGCGGCCGCGGTGGTCCAGCCCGGGCAGACAGTCACCGTCGAACCCGGGAACTACGATCCCGTGACGATCTCAGTGTCGGGCACCCCGTCGGCGCCGGTAACCTTCCTTGCCGCCAACACCTCTGACGACACCGACCACCTGGCCACCATTGGTTACGGATCTGGCCAGGCCGCGCCGCCGGATGCCTTTGTCGTTTCGGGCGCGCACAACGTCGTCATTAGCGGATTCGTCGTTGCCGGCGATCAGGCCATCGTCGTCGAGAATTCGTCGGACGTCACCATTAACAGCGGTGCCGCGACCGGCTCCGCTAGGGGAATGGCTGCCATCCAGGTGACCGGAGCGTCGAGCAACATCACCATAAGCCGGGTAGCCGTCACCGGGTTCGCCGACGTGGAAGTCGATCAGGGAGTCACCGGCGCGGTCATCACCGACAACACCATTGACCTGACCGGCCCGGGCCCGGCGGTGCTCGTCACGGGCGCGCCCGGCACTGACGTCACCGGCAACACGCTCGACACGCCGTGTCAGACCGCCGTCATGGTGAGCGGAATCTCGCCCGGCGCATACCTGGAGAACAACGTCGTCGAGACCGGCGGCGACCCGGCCCATGCCAAAGCCTGCAGCAGCACCGCGAACGCCACAGCCTTCTCGGTTTCCGCGGCATCGCTTCCGCAGACCGTAGCCAACTACAACCTGATCGATCCCGTCAGCGGCGGGCCCTTGTACAGCTGGGGTGGCACGAATTACTCCAGCCTGGCCGCCTTCACCGCAGCGACCGGCCAGGGAGCGAACGACATCGCCGCCAGCCCCGCGCTCAGTGATCAGTACAGGATTAACGACGTCTTCTGGTACACCCTGACCGCAGCCTCGCCAGCTATCGATTCCGCCGACGCTAATGCCCCCGGCGAACTGCCGACCGACCAGCTAGGCAATCCTCGCGCGGACGACCCGTCGGTGCCCAATACCGGCACTGGGTCCGGCTACTATGACCGCGGCGCCGTGGAACTGCAAGGTAGTTCGAGCACCTTTATCCCGGTGACAGCGCAGCCAGACCCCGCTGCCGGCCCTCTTGGAGTCACAGCAACAACGACGCCCCTAACTCCGACGTGGACGACGAACGGGCCTATCGGGACCGATGAGTTCCTTTTCAGTGACGGAACATTCCCGGTCATTACCAGCGCATCCACTGTCAGCCACGTGTTCAGGACGGCCGGAGACGAAGAAGTCACGCTGGTGGAGACGGCAAACGGCTACCTGTCGGATGATCCTGGCGGAGCACCCAGCGTCAGTAACAGCGTCTATCTGATTCTTGGAGCTGACTACACCCCAGTCACGCCGACGCGGATCATGGATACCCGCTCCGGGATCGGGGTCGCCAAAGGAGCGATCGCTCCAGGCGCCAACCTGTCGCTGCCCATCAGCACCGTCGGACAGGTCAGCGTCTCGGACATCAGCGCGATCGTCGCCAACGTCACCGTCACCGGCCCGACCACGGAGGGATGGGTGAGCGTCTCCCCCGGCATGGCACCCGGCCTGCCGGGAGGAACCTCCAACATCAACTTCACGGTGAACCAGACCATCGCCAACCTGGTAACCGTTCAGCCCGCTGGCGGATACATCTCTTTCCACAACGGCAGCACAGGGACCGTCCAGGTCTTCGCCGACCTCGACGGCTATTACAGCAATGGCGGATCCAGATTCCAGGGCGTCACACCGGCCCGGGTGCTGGATACCCGCAATGAGACCGGCACCACGTCGCCGGGGCCGGTCGCTGCGCATGGGACAGTGCAGCTGAACCTGTCCGGGAAGGTGCCCGCCGGAGCCACCGCTGCGGTGCTGAATCTCACCGTCACCCAGCCCAAGGACGACGGGGTGATCGTCGCCTACGCCAACGGGCAACCGCTGCCGGGGACCTCAAACCTGAACTTCGTCCCCGGCCAGACCATCCCCAACCAGGTCGTCGTACCGCTCACCAATGACGTGGCTGACTTCTACAACGACTCAAGCGGCACCGTACAGCTCGTCGCCGACCTCAACGGCTACTACGCCTCCGGAGCACCGGACACCCTTGTCCCGTACGGGCCAGTCCGGATCGTCGACACCCGCAATGGCACCGGGGTCACTCAGGCTGGCGCCGTTCCCGCCCACGGCACAATCCCGCTGGATCCCGATCTGCTCTGCCAGACTAACTTCCCCTGCCCAGAGGCCACCGCCGCCGTGCTCAACGTCACGGTCACGCAGCCGCAGTCAGCTGGCGCGCTGGTCGTGTACCCGTACAGCGGCACTGTTCCCGGCACTTCCAGCCTGAACTTCTCCGCCGGCCAGACGATCGCGAACCTGGTGACGGCGCAGGCCGCCACCGGCGGCGGGATCGGCATCTACAACGACAGCAGCGGATCGGTCCAGATCTTCGTCGATCAGCAGGGGTACTTCATCGACCAGCAGTAAGAGCTGATCACGCCGGGATGTCGGCGTCCAGGGCGGGAAGCGTGAACTCGCCGCCCAGGTAGGCGAAGGACGGGTCGGCCGGGTAAGGCTCACCGTGCTCCGCGATGACCTCAGCGGCGTATTTCTCCGCGTCGTCACGGGGCTCGTAGCCCAGGGCCCGGGCCTCGTCCAGCGACACCCAGCCGCCGCGGGTGTTCGCCGACACCCCGAAGATCACCCGGAATCCGGGGCTCGGCGCGGACAGGCACGCCTCGAACAGCCGTCCCGCGTCGTCCGGTGACAGCCAGGTGGACAGCGAGCGCACGTCCGGGGGACGCTCCTTGCAGGTCAGGATCCGGACGCAGACCACGTCCAGGCCATACCTGTAGTGGTACAGGGCGGCGATCGCCTCGCCAGCGGCCTTGGACACCCCGTAGTAGGTGTCCGGCGCCGGGAACGCGTAGTCCGGCACCGGAAACTCCGACCGGGGGCTGAACCCGACGGCGTGGTTGGACGAGGCGAAGACAACCCGGCCTACGCCGGCCCGCCGCGCCGCCTCGAACACCGCGCAGGTGCCGTTGATGTTGATCTCGAGGATCTGCTGCCACGGTGCCTCGCCCGGGATCCCGCCGAGGTGGATGACGGCGTCGGCACCCTGGCAGGCCGCGGTCATGGCGGCCATGTCGGTAACGGAGGCGGTGACAGCCTCCTCGCCCGGCCCAGCGGCAAGCGGGGCGATGTCCAGCAGCCGCAGCGTCCGGCCGGGTGCGGCCAGACGCGGCCGCAGGATCGACCCGATCTGGCCCGCGGCTCCAGTGATCAGGATGGTCGCCATGGCAGCCACGGTAACGCGCGTAGCCTTGCCAAGAGCTGATGCGAGGAGGATGCGATGACCACAGAGCCGGGTAACAGGAACGCCAGCGACACGGCGGACCTGCAGGCGGCAGCCAAGCGGCACCTGTGGCTGCACTTCACCCGGATGTCGTCGTACGCCGACAAGGAGCTGCCAGTCATCGTGCGCGGCTCGGGCGAGTACGTCTTCGACCAGCATGGCCGGCGCTACCTGGACGGGCTGTCGGGGCTGTACACCAGCCAGATCGGGCACGGCCGCTCCGACGTAGCCGAGGCTGGCGCGCGGCAGGGCAGCGAGCTGGCCTACTTCCCGATCTGGTCGTACGCGCACCCGCGGGCGATCGAGCTGGCGCAGCGGCTCGCCGCGCTGGCCCCGGGAGACCTGAACCGCGTGTTCTTCACCACCAGCGGCTCGGAGGCGGTGGAGTCAGCCTGGAAGCTCGCCAAGCAGTACTTCGCGGCCCGGGGTGAGCACGGCCGCTACAAGGTGCTGAGCCGGCAGACCGCGTATCACGGCACCTCCATGGGGGCCCTGGCGATCACCGGCGTCCCGGCGCTCAAGCAGCCATTCGAGCCGCTGCCGCCCGGCGGCGTTCGGGTGCCCAACACCAACTTCTACCGCGCTCCCGGTTTCGTGGCCGGCGACCTGGCGGCGTTCAGCGCCTGGGCGGCAGACGAGATCGAGCAGGCGATCCTGCGCGAAGGGCCGGGCTCGGTCGCCGCGGTGTTCCTCGAGCCAGTGCAGAATTCCGGCGGCTGCTTCACCCCTCCGCCCGGCTACTTCCAGCGGGTCCGTGAGATCTGCGACCGGCACGGCGTTCTGCTTGTCTCTGACGAGGTGATCTGCGCGTTCGGCAGGCTGGGCTACTACTTCGGGGCCCAGCGGTACGGCTTCATGCCGGACATCATCACGTTCGCCAAGGGTGTGACGTCCGGCTACGCACCGATGGGCGGGATGCTGGTCAGCGACCGGCTGATGGAGCCGTTCGCCGGCGGGTCGGCCAGTTTCCTGCACGGGATCACGTTCGCCGGGCACCCGGTGAGCTGCGCGGTCGCGCTGGCGAACCTGGACGTGTTCGAGAAGGAGGATCTGCTCGGGAACGTCCGTGCGAACCAGGGCGCGTTCCGTGCCACCCTGGAGAAGCTCCTCGACCTGCCGATCGTCGGCGACGTCCGCGGGGACGGCTACTTCTGGGCGATGGAGCTGGTCAAGGACAAGGCCACGCGTGAGTCATTCTCCCGCCCCGAGGCCGAGCGGCTGGTCCGCGCGATCCTGTCCCCCGCGGTGCTCGATGCCGGACTGATCTGCCGGGTCGACGACCGCGGCGACCCGGTCGTGCAGCTGGCCCCGCCGCTGACCTGCACCCAGGAGCACTTCGACGAGATGGAACAGGTGCTGCGGGAGGTGCTGAGCCAGGGCTGGTCCAGGCTCTGAGCGGTCCGAGGCGCTCACCGCCGGGAAGTTACCCAATTGTTACTGCGGCAAGGCCCAACGAAAACGGCCTCAGACGTGTCTTATATGACGGCGGGCACTTCGCCCGGTCACCCGCGTCCGCCACCGGACACGAGGAATGGGGACGGCCGATGTCCAGCGACACGGATTGGAACGCACTGGCAAGCCACAACGAGAGGCTCGTGGTGGGCACTTCCCCGCAGCAAGGTCCAGAACCCTGTCAGCGGCCCCCGTCGCCCTCGTTCATCTCCCATCGGGAGACCCGCGTGGTCAGGGGGCGGCTGCGCCTCCGGAAACGCGCTGCGCGGGCAGGGACTGCAGCAGGCGGCTGACTGCCTCGTCCAGCGGTACCCGTTCCTTCTCGCCCGCCGCCCGGCTGGCGATCTCGACCACGCCGTCGGCTAGGTCCCGGCTGCCGACGGCGATCCGGAACGGGATGCCAGTCAGCTCCGCGTCCTTGAACTTCACGCCCGGCCGCTCATCCCTGTCGTCGATCAGGGCGTCGGCACCAGCGGCGAGCAGTTCGCTGTAGAGCGATTCGGCTGCTGCCCGCGCAGCCTCGTCCTTCGGCGACACCAGCACCACGGTCACCTCGGCGGGCGCCACCGAAACCGGCCAGGCCAGGCCGACATCGTCGTGGTGAACCTCGGCGATGGCGGCCATCGCCCGTTCCACGCCGATGCCGTAGCAGCCCATGACCGGGACGATGCTGGCATCCTCCGGGCCGGACACCGAGACGCCGAGCGAGGACGTGTACTTGCGGCCGAGCTTGAAGATATGCCCGACCTCGATGGCCCGGATGATCTCGATCGGGGTGCCGCAGCGTGGGCATGGCTCACCCGCGGTCACCTCGCGAAGGTCGGCCCAGCGGCTCACCGTGATGTCACGGTCGACATCAACGCCGGTCAGGTGCTCGCCGTCGGTGTTAGCCCCGGTGGTCATGTCCCGCCTGCCGTGCAGCGCCAGGTCCGCGATCACCGGGATACCGGTCACGCCGACAGCGCCGAGGCTGCCCGGCGACGCGCCGAGCGCCTCGCGGATCTCGTCGGGATGAGCGGGGCGGACCTCCCCCACCCCGAGGGCATCCGCCAGCTTCTGCTCGGCCAGCGGGTGGTCACCGCGCAGCAGCACCAGGGTGACGTCGCCGCCGACGACGTAGACGAGCGTCTTGATCTGGCGGTCAGCTGGCTTGCCGTACTCCCTGACCAGGTCATCGATCGTGCGCACGCCGGGGGTCGCGAGCCGCTCGGGCGCAGCCGTACCCGAACCGTCGTGTACTGGAGCCAGAGCCGACGTTGCCTTCTCCAGGTTGGCGGCGTAATCGCAGTCCGGGCAGCGCGCGACGAGGTCCTCGCCAGCTTCGGCCGGGCACATGAACTCCACCGAGTCGCTGCCGCCCATGTTCCCGCTGGACGCCTCGACTCCGATCGCCGGGATGCCGAGCCTGGCGAAGATCCGCTCGTACGCGCCACGGTGCGCCTCGAATGAGACGTCGAGCCCGGCTTCGTCGATGTCGAAGCTGTAGGAGTCCTTCATCGTGAACTCGCGCACGCGCAGCAGCCCGCTCTTCGGCCGCGGCTCGTCACGGAACTTGGTCTGGATCTGGTACCACGACTGCGGCAGTTCCCGGTAGGACGAGAGCTCAGCGGCGATGCTGGTGATGACCTCCTCGTTGGTCATGGCCAGCACGACCTCGGCGCCCTTGCGGTCGGTGAACTTGAAGATCTCCTCGCCCATCACCGCGAGCCGCCCGCTCTTCTCCCACAGCTGCGCCGGCTGCATGCTCGGCAGCAGGAACTCCTGCGCGCCGATCCGGTTCATCTCTTCCCGGATCACGTTGACGACCTTGGCGCGGACCCGCACGCCCAGCGGCAGCAGCGAGTAGTGGCCGGCCGTGAGCTGGCGGATGAACCCGGCGCGCAGCAGCAGCCGGTGACTGGCGGCGTCCGCGTCAGCCGGGTCCTCGCGCAGCGTGGGAATGAAAAGCTGTGACCAGCGCATGGTGCTGGTGCCCCCTGTTCAGGTTTTGGAAGGCGCAGTGCGTGCGATCGCTCGCAGGGCAGAACTTACCCTCTCGCGCCCCTAGCCCCAATTGCATTCCGAACGCTCGGCAGGGGCGAACCTTGCGGGCCACGCTTAGCCCGAAGCCGCTTCCCCGGACGAGTCCGGGGGCACGTACTCGGCGTTGCGGTCGACGGTGAGGTAGATGTCCATGCCAAGCGGGCGGCGCTGTTCCTCGGCCAGGTGACCGAGCAGCCCGGCAGTCCGGGCCAGCAGCGCGAACCCGCGCAGCAGGCCGACGGGCAGGCCGAGGTCGGCGAGAGCCGCTCCGCAGGTACCAGCGCCGTTGAGCGGCAGCGTCCGGCCCAGGACCTGCGGGTGGACCCGGCCGATCGCCTCGAACAGGCGCAGATGCGGCCCGCGGAGCCCCTCCTGCTCGGCGATCGCGATCAGCACGGGCGTGCGCGGGTCGGTGACCTTGTGCACCGGATGGCCGAGGCCGGGGATGAGCCGCCGCGCCGCCCGGGCCTCCTGGACGGCGGTCAGCGCGAGGGCGTCCCAGCCCGCGTCGTCCGCTGGCAGTGGGGAAGGCGCGGCGGCGAGCGCGTCGGACAGGAACCTCCCGGCGTCCTCAGTCACGCCCAGGAAGCGGGACCCGCCGCCGAGGAGCCCGGCGGCGAGCGCGCCCTGGACCGAGTCCGGTGCGCTCAGGTACGTCAGCCGGGCCGCGATGGCAGTCGGGGTGAAGCCGTGGTCAGCCAGTGCCACAAGCACCGCCTCGAACACCCGGACCTGCTGGGGTGTCGGCCGCTGCTGCGTGACCAGCCACAGCGCCAGCTCGCCGAACGTGACCTTGCCCATCAGGTCGGCGGTCAGGTCCTGCCCGAGCAGGCTGATCGTGTCGGCGTCTGATGTGCCGAGCGAGGTCGGGAAGCGGGGCACGGGGGCGGGCTGGGTCATCGGATGGCTCCCGTCAGGTGACTCGTCGGCTAGCCAGCGTAGGGCGAGCGCCCGCGGCCGCGCCAACCTGCGCCCGCGTTTCGGGGTCGGCCGATCGGGCAGGCATCTCTCGTGGCGACGGACGGGTCAGCTCGCCGGGTGCTGTCCGTCACCATGGGCATCTCCGCGATGCTCGACCTGACCGGCACGACCGTCTTCAGGCTTGTCCGCCCGGTCCTGCCTGACCCCCCGCCGCCCGGCACCCGGCCCGACCCATTCCGGGCGGCAATGGACACGATCATGGCAGCGCATCGCGAGGTGGTCGTGCACCCCCCTGACGAAAGCGGTGTGACCTACCCGAGTGACCCCCAGCGATAACATCTCGGGCGACGGACGCAAGTCCGACCCGCTTAACTCAATGCCGAAGCCGCCCGTCCGTGCCGAGGCCCCGCCTGCCGAAGCTGGCATATCGGTCGAGCAGGCCGTCACGCTGCGCGAGCAGGCACCCGAGCTGTACGACCTGTGGCTGAGGATTGCCCAGGAGAAGGCCGCGACCGCCAGCTACGTGGACCGGGCACCGTACGAGGTCCCGGAGCGGCTGGCGCAGAGCGGCCTGCCGCGGGCCCTCGGCGCGCTGATCGTGGTGCTGTCGTTCTGTGGCTACCTGGCCTGGCTCGGCGGCCCCGGTCCGTACATCGCGGGTGTGATCGCCGTCCTCGACCTGGGCGCGATGCTCGGCATCTTCTTCGGCCTGCGGCCTGACCGCCTCAGTCAGCCGCGGCGGACCGGCGGCAGCAAGCCGTTAATACCCGGCCCGCTCACTGGCTGTCGTCCCGGCGGGGCGCCTGACCGTACCGGATGCGCCGCATCTCGGCGGAAACCTCGCCGAGCTCGGCCTCGGTCAGCACCCGCGGCTCCGGCCGGCCGCCACCCCCGGCAGCGAGCAACCAGGCCAGCCGGTGCACCCGCGCCAGCCACTCAAGCAGCAGGGCCCGGTCGTAGGCCTCGGCCAGCGTCGAGCCATAGCACACAGCCCCGTGATTGCGGAGGATCACGGCAGTGCGGCCATCAAGGGCAGCTACGGCGACTCGGGCGAGGTGCTCCGACCCGAAGCGGGTGTAGTCGGCCACCCGGACCGGCCCGCCGAGGCTCACGATGGCGTAGTGGATCGCTGGGAGCTCGTCGCAGACCGCGGACAGCGCGATCACTTCGGGCGAGTGGGTGTGCACCACGGCCCGGGCGCCGGTCGCGGCGGCGTAGACGGCCAGGTGCATTGGCGTCTCCGACGATGGCCCCGTTGCTGAGGACGGCGCTGGCCCGGAGGGGTTCCCGTCGAGGTCAACCACGCAGACGTCGGCGCCCCGCATCTCACGGTAGGGGATCCCCGACGGCGTGATCAGGACCTGGTCACCGGTCCGCACGCTGATGTTGCCCGCGCTGCCGGCAGCCAGCCCGTCGTCGAGCATGCGGACGCTGTACCGGGCAAGTTGCTCACGCTCGCCCGGGTGCCCTCCGCTGTCACTGTGACCCACCACCGGGATGGTAGACGGCACCGGCCGCGGTTCGGGCGTCGCCCGGTGGGTACCGCACCGAGAGATGTCCGCAACGGGGGGAACCGTGGGCGCCATCAGCAGCTCACGCAACGGGGGAACCGTGGACGGCGCCAGGCGGCTCTCCCGGCTGGCGGCGGCCGGGATCATCGTGTCAATCCTGCTCATGCTGGTCGCAGGCCTGCCCAGGCACAGCGTGACGGTCCCGAAAATGCCCGCGCCTGCCGGGCCCCTTCCGGTGGAGCTCCCGTTCACCGCCCCGGACCTGGCGGTGACGTTCATGCTGTGGGCCGCAGCGATCCTCGGCGGCGCTGGCCTGATCGCCGGCCTCGTGGCGATTCACCGCGGCGCCCGGTACCCGGCCTGGCTGATGCTGACGATCGGCCTCGTCGCGACCGCGCTGTTCACCGTGCTGCAGCCAGCCGGGTCCTTCGACACCGTCAGCTACGCCGCGTACGGCCGGATGGCGGTTCTCGGTCACAGCCCGTACCTGATGACCCCGGCCAAGCTGGCGAAGCTGGGCGATCCTATCGGCATCGTGGCAACTCACCAGCCTTACTGGCACTACCGGACCTCGCTGTACGGCCCGGTCGCATCAGCCGAGCAGTGGGCGGCCGCCCGCCTCGGTGGCACCTCGGTGACACGGATCATCCTCTGGCTGAAACTGTGGAACGGCCTAGTGTTCGCGGCTATCGCCCTCGGCCTGGACCGGCTGCTGCGCTCGGACCCGGCCCGGCGGGCCCGGGCGCACCTGCTGTGGACGGTCAACCCGCTGCTGCTGTGGGCGCTGATGGCGGGCGGCCACCTTGACGTGCTGGCTGCGGGCTTCGGCTTCCTCGGCCTGATGGTGCTGCGGACCAGGCCCGGTGACTACCGGGTGGCCCTGCCCGCGGCTCTGGGAGCCGGGCTGGCGGTCGGAGTGGCCTCGGACATCATGCTGGACTACCTGCTGTTCGCTCTGGCCCTGGCCTGGGCGCTGCGCAAGCAGCCAGCCGCCTTCGCTTCAGCTGCCATCGGCGGGTTCATCGCACTGGGCCCGGTCTCGCTGTGGGCTGGTGCCACTTACTTCCGCGGATTCGCCAGCAGGGACGGCATCGTCGGCGCCGACAGCTTCTACCAGCTGATCACCCCGGGGTTCCGGCATCAGCTCCCGCCAGGCGTGGTGCTTGTGGTCGATCTGGCGTTCGTCGCGCTGGCGCTTTTGCTGCTGTGGCGCCTGCCGGACGGGCCACCGGGGCTGCCGGCGATCAGGCCCGCGCTGGCGGTCAGTCTCGCCTGGCTGTTCCTGTGGTACTACACGCTGCCCTGGTACGACACGATGGCGATCGGGCTGCTCGCGGTGTACCCGGCCTCGCGGCTTGACTGGGCGGTGATCGGGCAGTTCACGATCGCGACGCTCGCCAACCTGCCCGGTCTGGTGTTCTCACTGCACCCGCACTGGCTAAGCTATGTCGCGGTCCTCAGCGCGTTCCGGATCATGCCGCTGCTGCTGCTGGCCGCTCTCATCGCCTTGGTCGGCCTGGCCCTGTACGGGCGCTGGGAGCTGGGCACCAGGGGCGCGTCCCGCCGCGCGGCACCGTCGGCGTTGTCCGGCGCCCCGGCCCGGGGGCGTTTAGTACTCTGATGCGCGTCCGCGCAGGCCGGCCTGCAGCCGGCAGCGGGCAGGCGAAGGAGGCGCTGGTGGCGCGGTTCGATGTTGCTGCCGCGCGAGCGCGCTTCTCCTCGCTGCGTGACGATTTCGTGTTCCTGGACGCGCCGGGCGGTACCCAGACTCCCGATGAGGTCGCGGCGGCCGTGGCCCGGGTCTACCGGGACGCCAGCGGCAACACGGGAGCGCCGTACGCCACCAGCCGGCGCATTGAGGCAGTGGTTGACGAGGCCCGGGCGGCAACGGCACGGTTCCTGCGCTGCGACCCGGACGAGGTCGTGTTCGGCGCGAGCATGACCTCGCTGAACTTCACGCTGTCCCGGACGCTCGGCCGCGAGCTCCGCCAGGGCGACGAGATCCTGGTGACTCGGCTTGATCACGACGCGAACGTGGCTCCGTGGCTGGAGCTGGCCCGTGACGCCGGCCTGGTCGTCCGCCACGTGGACATCAATGCCGACACCACGCTGGACATGGCCGACCTGGAGCGCCAGCTAGGCCCGCGGACCCGGGTCGTGGCCTTCCCCTGGGCGTCCAATGCGGTGGGCACCACGGTCGACGCCCGTGCCGTGTCCGACCTTGCGCACCAGGCAGGCGCGCTGGCCTGGATCGACGCTGTGCAGTACGCGCCGCACGCGCCGGTCGACGTCCGGGCCGTAGGCGCCGACGTGCTGCTGTGCTCGGCCTACAAGTTCTGCGGGCCGCACCTCGGCATCGCCTACGGGCGGCGCGAGGTGCTGGAGTCGTGGCGGCCCTACAAGGCGCGGCCCGCTCCGCTGGAGCCACTGGGGCACCGGTTCGAGACCGGCACACTGCCCTATGAGCTGCTCGGCGGGCTCGTCGCCGCTTTCGGCTACGCCGACAGCCTGGGCGAAGAGGCCACCGTGTGGGAGTACGAGCTGGGCGAGCGGCTGCTGGCCGTCCTGCCGCCGCAGGCACAGCTCTATGGCCTGCCGACGATGGCCGGGCGCGTCCCCACATTCCTGGTCACCTTCCCTGGCGTGCCCTCAGCTGCCCTGTCCGCGGCACTGGCCGACCGGGGCTTTGGAGTCTGGAGCGGCGGCAGCTACTACGCGCCGGGGCTGCACGAGCGGATCGCCTGGGGCGAGGCGCTGCGGATCGGCCTCGCCCACTACAACACCCTCGATGAGGTGGACAGGTTCGCGGTGGCGCTCACCGAACTCGTGACCGCTGCCGGAGCGGCATGAAGGCGGTAACTGCGACGGGCCTGGAGCGTGGGCCGGGGGTGGAGATCACCAGCCACTGAGCCGTTATGCTCCGACCGTGGTTCCGACCGGGCACCTGCTGGCGTTCACCCTGATCTCGCTGGCGCTGATCGTGGTGCCGGGGCCGAACGTGCTCTTCGTGGTCAGCCGCTCGCTGCAGCTTGGCCGGGTGGCCGGGTTCTGCTCGGCCCTGGGTGGCCAGGCCGGTGCTTACACGCAGGTAACAGCCGTCGCGTTCGGGGTCGGAGCGCTGGTCGAGCGGTCGGTCGCGGTCTTCACCGTGATCAAGCTAGCGGGCGCGGCCTACCTGATCTACCTGGGCGTGCAGGCGGTGCGCCACCGCCGGTCGCTGAGCGAGGCGCTCGGGGCCGCGGTCACCAGGAAGGCCCCGTTGCGACTCCTGGCCGACGGCTTCCTGGTCGGCGTGACCAACCCCAAAGGGATCGTCTTCTTCGCAGCGGTGCTGCCGCAGTTCGTTGACCGCGGCCTTGGTCACGTGCCGCTGCAGATGCTCCTGCTGGGCACGATTCCGGTCGGCATTGCCGTGGTGTCGGACAACCTATGGGGGCTGGCCGCTGGCAGCGCCCGCGCCTGGCTCGGCCGCTCTCCGCGGCGGCTTGAGCTCATCGGCGGAACCGGCGGCCTGGCGATGATCGGCATCGGCGCGAGCCTGGCCATCACCGGGCGCAAGGACTGACAAGCCGGCACCAGGACCCTGAAGCTGTCAGGTCTGCAGCGGCAGCATCTCGCTGACGAACTGGTCGATGAACCGGTCGACGGTGGGCTGCGGCGCTGCCGGCCTGATCACGAACTTGCTGAGGCCTGCTGCTACGTACTCCTCGATCATTCGTCGCGCGTCCGGCCAGCTCGCAGCGACCAGGCTGGCCGGGTCTGCGTCTGGCCGTCGCTGGCGCGCAGCAGCGATCAGCTCAGGCGGGATGCCCTCTGTCGCGACGGCCAGGCTGACGCCGAAGTGGTCAGCCTCCACTTCGCGGCCTGCGGCCACGGCTGCCTCCTGGATGGCGGCACGCGCCGGCCCGGCCTCCGCCGGGGTGATGAAGCTGCCGAGCCAGCCGTCGCCGAGGCGGCCGATCCGCTGGAGCGCGGCCGGAGCCATGCCGCCGAGCCAGATGTCCAGCGGCTTCGCCAGCCGCGGCCCGATGCTGGCGCCCTCCACAGTGAAGAACTCCCCCGCAAACGACACACTGTCGTTCTCCAGCACCAGCCGCAGCAGCTGCAATGACTCATCGAACAGCGCAGCGCGGCGGCCCGGCCGGGCGGGGAACAGTGGCAGCTCGTCGGTGCGTGCGGGCCGCAGGCCGAACACCGGCAGCACCCGCCCAGGCGCCAGCCCGGCCAGCGAGGCCAGCTCCTTAGCCACTAGCACGGGATGGCGCCCCGGCAGCACGGACACCCCGGTGCCGACCTTCAGCCTCTGCGTCCGCGACAGCGCGTACGCCATCCCCACGAAGGGCTCGACCATTGCCCCGTACACGATCTCGGACAGCCACAATGAGTCGACGCCGCAGCGTTCAAGCTCGTCCACAGCATCCGCGAACCCGCCCGGAACCCCAGCAGCCCCCAGCGAAATCCCAACCCGAACCTTCATACCTCCATCCCACCATGTCCCGCGCGGCCACTAATCTCCGCCGACGCTTTAGGAGACGGCAGACGGAGGGTCAGAGGCGGCGGATGGGGCGTCAGAGGCCGGCTGCTTGCTTCTCTTCGTGGCCGCCGAACTGCTTGCGCATTGCTGACAGGGCCTTATCGGCGAACAGGTCGAGCTGGCGGGAGGAGAAGCGGGAGTAAAGCGCGCTGGTGAGGACCGGGGCCGGGACGCCCTCCTCGATCGCGGCGATCGAGGTCCAGCGGCCCTCGCCCGAGTCCGAGACGTGCCCGGCGTAGGAGGCCAGGTCTGGCGACTGTTCCAGCGCGTTCGCCAGCAAGTCCAGCAGCCAGGATCCGATCACGCTGCCCCGGCGCCATACCTCAGCGACCGACGTGGTGTCGATGTCGTACTGGTAGAACTCGGGGTGCTCCAGCGGGGCCGTCTCTGCGTCTGACTGCTCCGGCTTGCGGCCGATGTTGGCGTTGTGCAGGATGTTCAGGCCCTCAGCCAGGGAGGCCATCATGCCGTACTCGATGCCATTGTGGACCATCTTGACGAAGTGGCCAGCGCCATTGGGGCCGCAGTGCAGCCAGCCTTCCTCGGACGGCGCGGGCTCTCCGGTGCGGCCTGGGGTGCGCGGGGCAGCGGCCACGCCCGGAGCCAGGGAGCGGAACAGCGGAGACAGGTCAGCGACCACGTCGTCGTCGCCGCCGATCATCAGGCAGTAGCCGCGGTCCAGGCCCCAGACGCCACCGCTGGTGCCACAGTCGACCAGGTGGATGCCCTTCTCACGGAGTTTGGCGGCGCGTGCGATGTCGTCGCGGTAGTACGAGTTGCCGCCGTCGATGATGATGTCGCCGGGCTCCATGCGGGCGGCAAGCTCGCTGATCGTGCTCCCGGTGATCTCCCCGGCTGGCACCATCACCCAGGCCGCTCGCGGCTTGCTGAGCTTGGACACGAACTCGTCCAGGGACGAGGTGCCTGTGGCACCTTCCCCGGCAAGCTGCTGCACGGGGCCTGGGCTCCGGTCGTAGACCACGCACGGGTGGCCGTCGCGCATGAGCCTGCGCACCAGGTTCGCGCCCATCCGGCCGAGCCCTACCATGCCAAGTTGCCTGGTTACTGTGGCTGGCATCATGTCCTCCCTCGTCAGATCTGATGTACCCGACTGACCCGGCAACCCGCTTGCTTGGTTCCCTCTGCTCCCGTGGTCATGCCGACTTGGCGGGCAGCCATGGTTCGCGCCAGTCGCCGACGCCGCGGCACATGCTGGCGGCATCATCCGGCCCCCAGGAGCCCTGCTCGTAGGGGACCACCGGCGGAGGGTTGTCGAGCAGCAGCTGTACCACGCGCCAGGTCTCCTCCACGCTGTCCTCGCGGGTAAACAGCCGGTCGTCGCCGGTCATCGCGCCGTACAGCAGCCGCTCGTACGGCTCCGGCACCGGGCCAAGCTCCTCGGCGAAGGACAGGTCGAGATGCACCGCCTGAAACGCCCGCTGGCCACTACCACGCGAAGTGACGATGACCCGCAGCCCCGGGCTGGGGTCGATCCGAAGCACTACCTGGTTCGGCTCGGCATGGTTCAGCCCGCCGAGGAAGCCGAGCCTCGGCGGTCGCCGGAACGTGAGCCGGGCCTCGGTGACCCTGGTGGGCAGAGCCTTGCCCGCCCGGATGAAGAACGGCACGCCCGCCCAGCGCCAGCTGTCCACGGCCAGGCGCAGCGCGGCGTACGTCTCGGTCTGCGAGTGCTCGGCCACCCCGGGAACCTCGAGGTAGCCCTTGTACTGACCGCGCACATAGTGAGAGGGGTCGGCTGCGGGCATAGAGCGGAACACTTCTACCTTCTTGTCCCGCAGATCATCGGCGCTGCCGCCGACAGGTGGCTCCATGGCGATCAGTGCGAGCACCTGCATCAGGTGGTTCTGCACCACATCGCGCAGTGCCCCCACCGGGTCGTAGAAGCTGCCCCGGTCCTCAACCCCGAAGTCCTCGGCCATTGTGATCTGTACGCAGGACACGTGATCGCGGTTCCATACCGGCTCCAGAAGCTCGTTGGCGAACCGGAGGAACTCGATGTCGAGCACTGGCTCCTTGCCGAGGAAGTGGTCGATCCGCAGGATCTGCTGCTCAGCCAGGTGAGCGCGCAGGCTGGCGTTAAGCTCACGGGCCGAGGCCAGGTCGTGGCCGAACGGCTTCTCCACGACGACTCTGGCTCCGTTGGTCAGACCCTCGGCGGACAGCGACTCAACGACCCCTGCGAACAGCGACGGCGGGATCTCCAGGTAGAAGAGTGGGTGCTTGGCACCGGACAGGGCGCGGCCAAGCCGCTGATAGGTGTCCCGCTCCCCGAAATCGCCGCCGACATAGGACAGCCGCTTGGCGAGCCGCTGGAAAACTGCGTTGTCGATCTGCTGGCCGGACTGCTCTATCGACGTCCTGGCGTGCTCGATCAGGTGCTCAGCGGACCATTCCTGGCGCGCGACCCCGATCACCGGGCACGTCAGCCGTTTGCTCGCCTCCAGCCGGTACAGCGCCCGTAGCGTCATCTTCCGGGCTAGGTCCCCAGTGATGCCAAAGATGACGAGCGCGTCCGCTTGTACCTTGTCCTGCCGCGCGTCCACGGTGCTGCCCTCCCGTCGGGGCCCTCCAGCCCGGCCCTTAGCTGGCGGCCGGTGCGCAGTCCGGTGGCCGCGCGCACGACGCTACACCGCCGGGCCCACTAGCCGCGGAGCCAGGGCCAGATGAGCGCCCGCTTACCTGACCGGAGGCGCCGACGCGCGTACTGGTGCAATAGGCGATGCCATTGGCGGCTGTGCTGGCTGCCATATACCGCACGTTCTGGGCCGGTACGATGGTTCTGTGGCTCTCAGCACAGGCCGATGAGCGCGGACGACAGCACGGGCTACGAGGTCCTCGCGGTCCGGTACGGCACCCGCCAGGCTCGGGCACACGACGTCTTCCTGAACTATCACAGCTACGGCGAGCCGGACCGCCCGCTGCGCATGGACTATTTCTTCTGGGTCGTCCGCGGCCAGGGCCGCACCGTTGTCGTGGATACCGGCTTCTCGGCCGAGGGCGGTGCGGCCCGGGGCCGCACCCGGCTGCTGTCGACTGCTGACGCCCTGCAGCGGGCGCAGGTCACGTCCGGCGGCGTGGACGTGGTCGTGGTGACGCACGCGCATTATGACCACATCGGCGGCCTGCCCGCGCTCGGCTCGGCGGAGGTCATCATGACCGAACCGGAGTACGACTTCTGGACCGGGCCCATGGCCGCGCGCCAGCAGTTCGCCGCGCACTGCGAGCAGGCCGAGATCGCCCACCTCCGGGAGTTGCGCGGCGCCGGGCGGCTGACCCTCACTCGCGGCAGCCACCAGGTCGCGCCCGGCATCGACATGCTGCACGTCGGCGGCCACACGCCCGGCCAGGCGATCGTGACCGTCCAAACCGGGGTAGGGCAGGTGATCCTGACCTCGGATGCTGTGCACTACTACGCCGAGCTGGAGCAGGACCGGCCGTTTGCGATTGTCGCCGACGTGGCCGCGATGTATGCGGCCTACGACCAGATCCGTGAGCTGCAGCAGGTCCCGGGCACACTGGTCGTCGCCGGCCACGATCCCGAGGTGCTGACCCGCTTCCCCGGCCGGGTCGGCAGCGCCGAAGTTATACGCGTGACATAGGCGGTGGATCGTGGCGATCGCGTCATGTCTCGTGACTTGTAGTACATGTCAGATCGTCAACACATGCTCAAACCGTGGGGGCTGACCAACCCCGTAGACATTCTGGAGAAGGACGGCGAGCACATCGCCGAGAACTACGCCCTCCGCATGGTCACCAGGCTCGGGGTTACCCTGGGCGAGCGGACAGCAGCGCGGGAACTTGTCAGTTACGCCGGCTCCGGAACAAACACCCGCGGATCGGTCAACGAGGCAGCGCGCTCGGGTGACTCGGCCCTCAGCGCGCTTCGGGCAGCCGAGACAGCCGGGCACGACGCCTGAGCGTCTGACCCGGGAAGGTCGTGCTAGCCGACGTGGAGCTGAGCGTTGAGGGTGCCCCATGCGCTGGTGCGAGACAGCGCCTCAACCGCTCCGGTGACGCTGTTGCGCCGGAACAGCAGGCCCGGCTGCCCGGACAGCTGGCGGGCCTTGGCCCGCTCGCCGTCGGGGAGAGTCACAACGGTTCCCGCGGTGAGGTACAGCCCGGCCTCGACCACACAGTCGTCGCCGAGGGAGATGCCAAGCCCTGCATTGGCACCGAGCAGGCAGCGCTCACCCACCGTGATCCGCTCCTTGCCGCCACCGGACAGCGTGCCCATGATCGACGAGCCGCCGCCGATGTCGGTGCCCGCGCCGACGACGACCCCCTGGGTGATGCGGCCCTCGACCATCGCCGCGCCGAGAGTTCCTGCGTTGAAGTTGACGAAGCCCTCATGCATGACCGTGGTTCCCTCGCCCAGGTAGGCCCCGAGCCGGACCCGGCTGGCGTCAGCAACCCGGACCCCGGGCGGGATCACGTAGTCGGTCATCCGCGGGAACTTGTCCACCGAGTGGATTTCGAGATGACGGCCGGCTGACCGGGCGCGCAGCAGGATCTCCCCGGCGTCGCTCGTGCTTGCGGGCCCGTCGGACGTCCAGCACACCGTCGGCAGCACGCCGAACACCCCGTCAAGGTTGATCGTGTTCGGCTGGGCCAGGCGGTGTGACAGGAGGTGCAGCCGCAGGTAAGCATCCCCGGGATCCTGCGGCGGCTCGTCAAGATCATGGATCTCCACTCGCCCGTAAGTGACGCGCACGTTGCGGACTGGGTCCTCGCGGCCCGGACCTTCGGCGAACTGCGCGCGCCCGCCCGGGGGGCCGAGGCGGGGCTGAGGGAAAAAGAAGTCGAGCGGGCCGGACTCGGCCGCGCTCCACGTCACGATCGCGTCTCCCCATGCCTGTCTCGTCACGGCATGAACCTACCCGGCCGCACTCAGGCCTCGCTGGCCGACCCGGCCAGCGAGCCTCATGTCCGGGCGGGCTGCCTGTGGTCATCGCTGGTTATCGCTTGGTCACGATGTTGACGATGCGGCCGGGCACGACGACCACCCGCTCAACCGGCGCCCCGCCAACGTGACGCACGACGTCCGGGTGGCTGTCCAGGATCGCGGCGATCTGCTCGCGGTCCGCGTCCGCCGGGACCTCGATCCGCAGCCGGGTCCTGCCGTCGACCTGGACGGGCAGCACGACCGTGCGTTCTGCTGCCAGCGCCGCGTCGGCCTGGGGGAACGGCGCGGACGCTAGTGACTCGCCGTGGCCCAGGCGTGCCCACAGTTCCTCGGCGATGTGCGGGGCCAGCGGCGCGACCATCAGCACCAGCGGCTCGGCCAGTTTCCTGGGCAGGCTCCCCTGCTCGGCTGCGATGCGCGCGGCGTGGCTGACCAGCTCCTGCAGCCGGGCGATCGCTATGTTGAACCGGAGCGCCGCATAGTGCTCGCGGACTCCCAGGATCGTGCGGTGCACCATCCGCTCGGTGGCTTCGTCGAGCGGGCCGTCGTGCACAGACAGGTCGCCGGTGTGTTCGTCGACGATGCTGCGCCACAGCCGCTGCAGGAAGCGGTGCACGCCAGCGATGTCGTCGGTCTGCCATGGCCGGTCGGCGCCGATCGGCCCCATCGCCATCTCGTACATCCGCAGCGTGTCCGCCCCGTACCGCGCGTACATGTCGTCGGGGCTCACGCTGTTTTTCAGGCTCTTGCCCATCTTGCCGGCCCGGCGGGCCACCTGCTCGCCTCGCAGCACGAAGGTGCCGTCGGGCAGTGACCGCACCTCGTCGGCCGGGACGTACATACCGCGCGCGTCGGTGAACGCGTCGGCGGTGATATAGCCCTGGTTGACCAGCCGCCGGAACGGCTCGCGGGTGGAGACGTGGCCCAGGTCGAACAGAACCTTGTGCCAGAACCGGGCATACAGCAGGTGCAGGACCGCGTGCTCCACTCCGCCGACGTACAGGTCAACGCCACCGTCCCCGGCCGGGGCACCCTGCGGCACCATCCAGTACCTCTCCGCTTCGGCGCTAACGAACGCCTCCTCGTTGTGCGGGTCGAGGTAGCGCAGGTAGTACCAGCACGATCCTGCCCACTGCGGCATCGTGTTCAGCTCGCGCCGGTAGGCCTGGCGGCCACGGCCCAGGTCGAGCTCGACCGTGCCCCAGTCACCGGCCCGGGCCAGCGGTGGCACCGGCTCGTCGGCCCAGTCCTGCCCGTCCGGCTCGCCGGCCTCGGTGGCGTCCTCGGCCCGCGCGCCCGGGATCTGCCCGCCGTCGCGCGGCGCGGCTGCCGCGAAGTCGGTCATCTCCGGAAGCGTGACCGGCAGCAGTTCCTCAGGCAGCGCCACCGGCAGGCCGTCGGCGTCGTACACGATCGGGAACGGCTCGCCCCAGTACCGCTGCCGGGAGAACAGCCAGTCCCGGAGCCGGTAGCTCCGCCGGCGGCGCCCGTGACCGGTCCGCTCCAGCCAGCCGATCGCGGCGTCGATCGCCCCGGCCGCACTGGTACCCGGAGGCAGGCTCAGCCCGGCGGCCTCCCAGCCGGCGTACTGGCCGTCGTCACCGATCACGGTCGTCACGGGCAGGCCAAAGCGCTGCGCGAACTCAAGGTCGCGCTCGTCGTGGGCCGGGACCGCCATGATGGCTCCGGTGCCGTAGCCCATCAGCACGTAGTCGGCCAGGAACACCGGGATCGGCGCTCCGGTGACCGGGTTCGTGACGTACGAGCCGGTGAACATCCCGGTCTCGTCGCGGTTATCGAACCGCTGGTGGCCGGCCATCGAGGCCCGGCGCTGGAACTCCGCCACCGCAGGCCTGCGGTCTGGCGTGGCCATGGCCGAGGCGAGCGGATGCTCGGGCGCCAGAGCCATAAATGTGGCGCCGGGCAGGGTGTCGGGCCTTGTGCTGAACACCTCGATGCACTGACCCACGGCTCCCGGCGGCCCGTCGGTCACCGGGAACACGATCGTGGCGCCGTCGCTGCGGCCGATCCAGTTCCGCTGCTGCTGCTTGATTGGCTCCGGCCAGTCCAGGCCGTCCAGGTCGGCCAGCAGCCGCTCGGCGTACGCCGTGATCCGCAGCAGCCACTGCCGCAGCGGCCGCCTGTAGACCGGGTAGTTGCCGACGTCGCTGCGGCCGTCGGGGGTGACCTCCTCGTTGGCCAGCACCGTACCCAGGCCAGGGCACCAGTTGACCATTTCCTCGGCCTGGTAGGCCAGCCGCCAGCCGTCCACCACCTGCCGCCGCGTCAGCTCGTCGAGCTCTGCCCACGGCTTCCCGTCTGGGTTGGCCGGGCCCGACGCTGGGCGCGTTCCTTTCTCGAACTCGGCCACCAGCTCGGCGATCGGGCGGGCGCGCTGCTGGTCATCGTCGAACCAGCTGCCCCAGATCTGCAGGAAGATCCACTGGGTCCAGCGGTAGAAGCGGGGGTCGGTAGTTGCCAGCTCGCGCCGGGTGTCGTATCCCAGGCCCAGCCGCAGCAGCTGCCACCGCATCCGGTCGATGTTCTCCCCCGTGGTGACCGCGGGATGCTGGCCGGTGCTGATCGCATACTGCTCGGCAGGCAGCCCGAACGCGTCGAACCCGAACGCGTGCAGCACGTTATGGCCTGTCATCCGCAGGAACCGGCACAGGACGTCAGTGGCGATATAGCCGAGCGGGTGGCCGACGTGCAGCCCGGCTCCGCTCGGGTAGGGGAAGAAGTCCAGGACGTACGCCTTGGTCAGCTCAGCCACCCGGTCGAAGCCGGCATCGAGGTCCCCGGCCGGGTTCGGCGCGTAGAACGTGCCGTCGGCCTGCCACCGCTGCTGCCAGGCGAGCTCGATCCGGTTCGCCATGGCGGCGTCATAACGGAACGGAGGCTCGTCGCTGGCTGCGTCGCCGGCCGGCCCGGCGGGCTGCGCCGGCGCGGTGGTCACGTCCTCGCTCATCGTTTTCCCCTGTGCTTTGCGGATGTTCTCTGCGGAAACAAAAAAGCCCCTCGTCATGAGGGGCTGCCGCGCTGACTATGGACGCTGTCAGCGCGGCTAGGTGAGAAGCAGGCTGTAAGAAGCCATGCACACAGGCTACCCGGATCGGGCTGCGGCGGCACTCGGGAAACCGGGCCTGGACGGCCCCAGGCCCGGTTTGGGCTATTATCTTGATGTCAAGAGATGACATCGGGAGGAGGCTCCGGGCGTGATCCACCATGTGCAGCTAGCCTGCCCGCCAGGCAGCGAGGCCGCCCTGCGCGAGTTCTACGGCGGGGTCCTCGGGCTTACGGAGATCCCCAAGCCGCCGTTCCTTGCCGCCCGCGGCGGGTGCTGGTTCCGCGGTCACGGTATGGAGCTGCACCTCGGCGTCGAGCAGGACTTCCGTCCAGCCCGCAAGGCGCATCCGGGCCTGCTGGTCTCCGATCTCGATGCCTGGGCCCGGCGCCTGCGTGACGGTGGATTCCCGGTGCTGTTCGATGACGAGTTCCCCGGGATGCGGCGCTTCTACAGCCAGGATGTGCATGGCAACCGGCTCGAGTTCCTCGAGCCGGTTGCTACCCGCTGACCAGCAGCCGCCGGCTACAGAGCGGCGATACGGTCCAGCACTGCGCGATACCTCCGCAGCATGGTCCGCAGGCGCTCGGTATCCAGCTCATCGTGATCCCACTCGCCACGCAGCTCGCTTTCCCGCTGCTTGATATTGGCCACCAGTGTGGTCGTCGTCTCCTCGAGGAAAGTAGCGGCATCGGCGACGGATTGACGAGGGTCGTCGACGAAGCTCGCCTGGATGGCCGACCATCGCCGGTGCATCTCGTCGGCATCGCCAGCCAGCCCGGTCTCGCCGTCAAACTCGGCGTCGGCCGGCGTGCGCGAATGCGCAGGAGTGGGCACTGGACGCACCGGGGGCACGCGTTCTGGCCTGGCGCTCTCCAGCACGGCGCTGTCCGGCTCCGCGGCCTCCGCCACGGCACTGACCGGTTCGGCACTCGTCTAGTTCGGCACTGTCTGGTTCGGCACTGACCGGTTCGGCACTGTCCAGTTCGGCATCGTCAAGTTCGGCACTGTCGGATCCAGCGGCGTCTAGCCCAGCGCTGTCTGGTTCGGCGACCTCTGACCCGGCGCCTGCGTAGATCGCAGGGCCCGTGGCGGCGTCGGTGTCAGTACTGGCCGCGTCGGCCTCCGCATCCTGCGCGTCCGCAGCCTCGGCCATCCCGTATCCGCTGGCGGCGTCGTAACCGTCCTCGCCCTCGTCGTCCTCGTCCTCGTCGTCCTCGTCGGACGTCTCCCCGTCCGATGAGTCCTCTGCCTCCCCGTTCGTGGCTATGGGGCTGACGACGTAGTCGTTCCTGGAAACGATGATCTGGCCCTCATCCTGATCCTCGGCACCGTCGTCCTCGGCACCGTCAGACTCGGCACCGTCAGACTCGGCACCGTCAGAGCTGTCAGAAAGGGCCTCGGCGGTCTCGGGGCGCTGGTCGCTGCCGGCGAGTTCGTCGTCGGCCATGCGCTCGTCGTCGCTGAGCGCGGGGTCGGCCTCTTCCGCGGAATCGTGGTAGGTAGTGGCGTGGAGTTCATCGCGGTCAGAGTCCGTAGTCATTGGCTGGCCCCTTTTCTGCGTTCAGCGTTGAACGGTGGGCTCACCGCCCCTAAAACTGCCGTTCAACTACCTGCCAGCGCGAGCACTAAACAACGCGGGGTCAGATGGCCTTGCCCGGGTTGAGGATGCCGAGTGGGTCGAGGGCAGCCTTGATCGACCGATGCACGGCCATCGACTCCTCGCCGAGTTCCAGAGCGAGCCAGCGGCGCTTGATGACACCCACGCCGTGCTCGCCGGTAAGCGTGCCGCCGAGGTCGAGCGCGGCCCGGAACACCTCGTCGGCGGCTGCCCAGACGTTTTCTGGCACGGCTGGCTCGCCGGCCTGCGGCCGGTCGAAGACGAAGGCTGGATGAAGGTTGCCGTCGCCGGCGTGGGCGACGGTGGAGATCAGGACGCCGTGCCGGCCGGCGGCCTGGCCGATGCGCTCGACCATCTCCGGCAGCCGGGTCCTTGGCACGCAGACGTCCTCGACCAGGCTCGCACCCAGCCGTTCCGTGGCGCCGTGAGCCATCCGCCGGATGTCGAGCAGCTGCCGCGACTCCTCCTCACTGTCGGAGACGTCGGCCAGCAGCGCGCCGTGCTCGGCGCACTTATCGCGCATGGCGGCGGCCCGCTCGGCGTCGTCGTCGGTGTCGGCCTGGGCGATCAGCAGCGCCCGGGTCGAGTCGCCGAACCCGACGTGCTTCCACTCGTCGATCACGCGAAGGGTCACCTCGTCCATGAGCTCAAGCAGGCTCGGCTGCAGCCGGGCCTGCAGGATCGCGGTCACCGCGCGGGCAGCAGCCGCGAAGCTGGGAAAGCTCGCGGCCACCGTCGCTGGCGGCCTCGCGGGCCTCGGCCGTAGCCGCAGGGTGGCCGAGGTGATCACGCCCAGCGTTCCCTCTGAGCCAACGAGCAGGCTGGTGAGGTCGTACCCGGCAACTCCCTTGACCGTGCGGCGGCCAGTGCGCAGGACCCGGCCATCGGCAAGCACGGCTTCAAGGCCGAGCACGGAATCCCGGGTTACGCCGTACTTCACGCAGCGCAGCCCGCCCGCGTTAGTAGCCAGGTTCCCGCCGATCGTGGAGATCTCGTAGCTCGCCGGGTCGGGCGCATACATCAGTCCGTGAGCCGCTGCGGCCCGGTCCAGATCGGCGTTCAGAACCCCTGCCTCGGCGACGGCCACCTCATTGAGCGGGTCAAGTTCAGTGATCTCGTTCATCCGCGCGAGCGAGAGCATCACGCATCCGTCGACCGCTGTGGCCCCGCCCGCTACGCCGGTCCCGCCGCCGCGCGGGACCACCGGGACCCGGTGGCGGCTGGCCCAGCGCAAGGTTGTTACCACGTCGGAGAGGCTGCGGGCCGACACCACGCACCGGGCTTGACCCGGTGGTACTACCGAAGCCTGATCCCTGCGGTAGCCGTCGATAATGTCTGGGTCGGTGATCACGCGCCCGCTGGGGAGAGCATCGGCCAGCTCGCTCAGCTCATCGCCCACGTCCGGCTCCTTCCTTCGGCCCGGGAACCACTGTTCCACCACGGGTGCTCAGAGGCCATCGCTGGTTTGAGCGGCCGGTGTGATCTCGGCTATCCTTCGGACGGCTCAGGCTGACCACTTATCAAGCGAGGCACACGCGTGGCGAATATCAAGTCCCAGATCAAGCGCAATAAGCAGAACGAGAAGGCGCATCAGCGCAACAAGGCTGTCAAGTCGGCGCTGAAGACGTCGGTCCGCCAGTTCCGCGAGGCCGCGGACGCGGGCGACACCGAGCGTGCCGAGGAGGCCATGCGGGCCGCCTACGTCAAGCTGGACAAGGCGGCAAGCAAGGGCGTCATTCACAAGAAGCAGGCCGCGAACCGCAAGTCCGCGATCGCGAAGCGCGCCAGCGAGCTGACCGCCGGCTGACTGGCGGCGGCAGAGGTCAGCCTGCCGAGCGGGAGGCGACGATCTCGGTGATCGCGCGTTCCAGCGCGTAGCCCGCACTCGCCCCCTCGCCCTTCACCTCGGCGTCGGCCTGTGCTGCTGCTGCGTGCGCGCGGGCTACTCCCTGCGCGCTCCAGCCTCCCCGCAGCTGCCTGCGCACCTGCTCGATCTTCCATGGTGGCATGCCGAGCTCACCGGCCAGTGTTTCCGCGCGCTGAGTGCGCGACGCCGCGCCCACCCGGCCGAGTGCCCTGACGCCCTGGGCGAGGGCGCTGGAGATCAGCACCGGCGAGACGCCGGTCGAAAGGGCCCAGCGAAGCTGCTCGAGCGCCTCAGCCAGCTTTCCCTCGATCGTGCGGTCGGCGACGGTGAAGCCGGTCGCTTCTGCCCGGCCCCTGTAGTACCGCGACACCACCTCCTGCGTGACCACGCCGGTGGTATCGGCAGCGAGCTGACTGCACGCCGCCGCGAGTTCACGGAGATCGTTGCCGACCGCGTCGAGCAGCGTGACCAGCCCCGCCTCGTCCGCCTTCCGGCCTGCCCGGCCGAACTCGCCCCGCAGGAAGTCGAGCCGCTCCCCGAACCTCTTGACCGGCGGGCAGTCAATCCGCCGGACTCCCGCGCCGGACAGGCTGGCCAGCAGGGCCTTGTTCCTGCCCCCGCCCGAGTGGGTGATCACCAGCAGCACGTCGGCTTCAGGGGTGGCCACGCGGCGGGCCAGCTCCGCGGCGACCTCCTTGGCAGCGTCCTGCGCCGACCTGACCACGATCACGCAGCCGCTGCCGAACAGTGACGGCGCCGCGAGCGCGGTCAGCTCGCCCGGGCTGAGGTCGGCGGCGCGCACGTCGTGTACGTCAGAGCCGGCCAGGCCAGTCGCCGCGACGTCCGCCTCCGTGGACAGGACTTTTGCTGCCTCCGTGATAGTCGCCCGGACCGCGCGCTCGACCAGCAGCTCCTCCTCACCCACGATCACCGTGACCGGCGCGACGCGTGGCGTATCGCTGGGGGTACCGCGCGAAGCAGCGGCGCTGCGTGCATCAGGCATGCCTGCAGCATGCCACGCGATTCCTGCTGCAGTGTCAGCCGACTGCGCGTCAGCCGGCGGCCGGCTCCCCGCCGCGCCAGACGCGCAGTGGCTTGAGTCCGTACGCCCAGGCGAAGGCACCCTCGTGGTCGGCATCCCAGGCCACGATGTCGGCGAACCGGCCTCGCGCCATG
Source organism: uncultured Actinomycetota bacterium (assembly GCA_963815375.1). Classification (GTDB taxonomy): domain Bacteria; phylum Actinomycetota; class Actinomycetes; order Streptosporangiales; family Streptosporangiaceae; genus JASHPR01. The sequence goes on from CAWFGX010000004.1 coordinate 1,239,355, forward strand.
ACTCCCCGGTCAGGCGCGCGCAGGGCCTGAGCCCCGCCGGTCGTGGCCGCGCGCAGCGCCTCGATGACGCTCATGCCGCAGTGCGCGATTGCCAGCGAGATGACCAGCGGCATCGACGTGACCCCGGTCTCGCCCGGCGAGTGATCAGAACCAAGGGCGACTGGCACGTTGTTGTCAAGCAGGGCCCGGACCGGCGCGGTCCGGCCGGTCGCCAGCGACGTGGTGGGGCAGATGACCGCGGCCACGCCGGCCTGGGCCAGCGCGGCGACGTCCCGGTCGTCCGCATCGTGCAGCAGGTCGGCCGAAGCGCAGCCGAGCTCTGCCGCCAGCCTGGCCGCCCCGTTGCGCAGGTCGCCGCAGGCGTGCAGGCGCGGAAGCAGACCGGACGCGCGGCCGGCGTTCAGCACCCAGCGCGCCTCGCGCTCGCTGAACCGCCCGTCGTCGCAGTAGACGTCGACGCTGTCGGCACCCGCGACTGCCGCGTCCGCGCACCATCTGCTGACCGCGTCGATGTAGTCATCGCGGCGGCCGAAGTACTCGGGAGGCACGGCATGAGCAGCGAGGAACGTAGCATGGACGCGCGGCATGCCGTGCTCGGCTTCGAGCGACCGCAGCAGGCGTATGTCCGCCAGCTCCCCGTCCCTGGTCAGGTGATAGCCGGTCTTGGCCTCGATGGTGGTTGTGCCGCTCAGCAGCCAGCTGCGCAGCCGCCTGCGGACCGCGTCGCAGAGCGTCCACGGGTCCGTGCCCCGGGTGACCGTGACCGTAGTGGTCAGCCCGCCGCCGGCAGCGGAGATCTCCGCAGTGGTGGAACCGCTCGACCGCATGGCGATTTCGGCGTACCTGTTGCCCGCGTAGACCGGGTGGGTGTGGGCGTCGATGAGACCGGGGGTGACCAGCCCGCCGTTCAGGTTCTCTACGTGATCGACATCGACGATGTCCTCGATCACACCGGGAATGCTGCCAGGCAGCTCCGAAGCAGGACCAACCCACGCAATACGGTCGTCATGCGACAAAATGGCGGCATTGCTCCACACCTCGGAACCGGTCCAGAGCCGGCCGATGTTGGTGAGCAAACGAACGGTCACCGCCAGGCGCCCCCCTGCGCGAAGGCGCTACCGGCGAAGTTCGTATAGGCCATGTGAGGTCACCTGCCCGCCTCCGGCCCGGGTGCCGCCTCCCACCCGGCACCGGGGTCACCGAGGATCACGATGAGGACGTCGCCGTGCACCTTCTGAACATATCGGTTGAGTCACGTTATTGCATGAGAGGGTTCTCATACAAGGCCTTACGCAAGATGCCTTTGACGGAATGGCTCGCTATGGCGCGGGGCGTTCTTCTGCTGCCCGCGGCCGACGCAAATTGCGCTCTTATTGCGACATTGAAGTTGCGGCGCGGCTCAGCTCGGCCGCGAGGCCCGCAGGCACCCGAGCGGTCAGCTCGGTTCCCTGCTGAGCATGCCTGACCTGCAGAACCTCGCCTTCGGCGTGTACCCGGGACACCAGGTCACCCCGGGCGTACGGGATGACGACGCTCACTTCGGCGTCCGGCCGCGGCAGCATCCGGTCGAGTTCGGTGAGCAGATCATCAATACCCTCGCCAGTGCGGGCGGAGACCACAACCGACCCGGGCTCGGCGAGCCGCAGCCCGTCAACCTCGATCCGGTCGGCCGCGTCAGCCTTGTTGATCACCATGAGCTCGGGGACGCCGGCAGCGCCGATCTGGCCGAGCACCTCTCGCACCGCAGCCACCTGGGAGCGCGGGTCGGCGTCCGAGCCGTCGACCACGTGCAGGATCAGGTCAGCCTCGGCCACCTCCTCCAGAGTTGACCGGAACGCGTCCACAAGCTGATGCGGGAGATGCCGGACGAACCCGACGGTGTCGGTCAGCGTGAACACGCGGCCGGACGGGGTGCGGGCGCGGCGCACGGCCGGGTCGAGGGTTGCGAACAGCGAGTCGTCGGCCAGGACCTGCGCTCCGGTCAGCCGGTTCAGCAGGCTCGACTTTCCGGCGTTGGTGTAGCCGGCGATCGCGACCGACGGCACCTCACGCCTGCGCCGCTGGCCTCGCTGGACGTTCCGCCCGACGGACATCGACGCGACCTCGCGCCGCAGCCTGGCGACCCGGGCGCGGATCCGGCGCCGGTCGGTCTCGATCTTGGTCTCGCCCGGGCCACGGGTCCCGATGCCACCGCCTCCGGCTACCCGGCCACCAGCCTGCCTTGACAACGACTCGCCCCAGCCGCGGAGCCTCGGCAGCAGGTATTCCAGCTGTGCCAGCTCCACCTGGGCCTTGCCCTCCTTGCTGCGGGCATGCTGCGCGAAGATGTCCAGGATCAGGGCTGTCCGGTCGATGACCTTGACCCGGACGATGCCTTCCAGCCTGCGCAGCTGGCTGGGCGCGAGCTCGCCGTCGCAGATCACCGTGTCCGCCCCGGTCGACGCGACGATCTCGGCCAGTTCGGCGGCCTTGCCCGCGCCGACGTACGTCGCCGCGTCCGGCCGGCCGCGCCGCTGGATCAGGCCGTCCAGGACCAGCGAGCCAGCGGTCTCGGCCAGCCGGGACAGCTCACGCAGCGAGTTCTCGGCGGTGGCCAGGGTCCCGTCGGTCCAGACGCCCATCAGCACGACGCGCTCGAGGCGCAGTGCGCGGTACTCGACCTCGCTGACGTCCTGGAGCTCTGTGGACAGCCCGGCCACCCGGCGCAGCGCTTGCCTGTCCTCCAGGTCCAGCTGGCCCGTGTCCTCAGAGCCCGCGGTTACCGGGCCCGGGCCGACAACGGAAACCGTGCCCAGCGGCCCGGTGCGCGCTTTAGGCGTCGTCTGTCTCGATGGTGCGGACATCTTCCTCCAAGGCTAGGACTGCGTTCCTCCAAGACTAGGGCAGCGGTCGCGACCAGCCGGAGTGTCCCGCCGGGCGCGGGAGCGGTGCTCACGATCGTCCCACGGCGGCAGCCCTTGCTCATCTGGTTAAAACTCACCCTCGTTCCGTATAACGATTCTCTGGCCTCAGATATCCCCGGTCCGCCGAACAGCGCTTTGACCGGCGCATGGCCCGGCGGTTAGCGTTTCAGGTCGCGAGGGGATGGCGCCGACGAGGCGAGGAGGCGGCGTGGCAGACACCGACGGCGTTGAGGTCACCGGCCCGGCCGGCGACCGGTACGACGAGATCCTCACCGAGGAGGCCCTCGGCCTTCTAGCGGCCCTGCACCGCGAGCTGCAGCCGCGGCGGGCAGAGCTTCTCGCAGCCAGATCCCGGCGTCAGGCCGAGCTCAGCGCGGGCGGGACGCTCGACTTCCTGACCCAGACGCGCCCGATCAGGGAAGACCGGTCGTGGCGGGTCGCGCCGCCAGCACCGGGCCTGGTCGACCGCCGGGTGGAGATCACCGGGCCGACTGACAAGAAGATGACGATCAACGCTCTCAACTCGGGCGCGCGCGTCTGGCTGGCCGACTTCGAGGACGCGAACACCCCGCTGTGGGACAACATGGTCACCGGCCACCTGAACCTGAAGGACGCACTGGACCGAACGATCGACTTCCGTCAGCCGGACGGCAAGTCTTACCAGCTCAGGCCGGACAGCGAGCTGGCCACGATCGTGGTCCGCCCGCGCGGGTGGCACCTGGACGAGAAGCACCTGCTCGTGGACGGCCAGCGGGTGTCGGGCAGCCTGTTCGATTTCGCCCTGTATCTCGCCACCTGCGCTAGGCGCCAGCTCGACAAGGGCAAGGGCCCGTACTTCTACCTGGCCAAGATCGAAAGTCACCTGGAGGCGCGGCTCTGGAACGACGCCTTCAACCTGGCCCAGGACCGGCTGGGGATCCCGCGCGGCACGATCCGGGCGACGGTCCTGATCGAGACGATCCCGGCAGCGTTCGAGATGCAGGAAATCCTCTACGAGCTTCGTGATCACAGCGCCGGGCTGAACGCGGGCCGGTGGGATTACCTCTTCAGCATCATCAAGAAATTCCGCACTCGCGGCCGCGACTTCCTTCTTCCAGAACGCAATTCCGTAACGATGACCGCGCCGTTCATGCGCGCTTATACGGAGCTGCTGGTGCGAACCTGCCACGATCGCGGCGCGCACGCGATGGGCGGCATGGCCGCGTTCATCCCGAGCCGGCGCGACCCGGAGGTCAACGCGACGGCGCTGGCGAAGGTCCGCGAGGACAAGGCCCGCGAGTCGGGCGACGGCTTCGACGGCTCCTGGGTCGCCCACCCGGACCTGGTACCTGTCTGCCAGGAGGTCTTCGATGCCGTGCTCGGCGACCGGCCCAACCAGCTCGGCAAGCTGCGAGACGACGTCGACGTCAGCGCCGCTGACCTGCTCGCGGTGGCCAAGACCCCGGGCACGATCACCGAGGCCGGACTGCGCAACGACATCAGCGTGGGCCTGCAGTACCTGGCCAGCTGGCTGGCAGGCACCGGGGCGGTGGCGATCTTCAACCTGATGGAGGACGCGGCGACCGCTGAGATCGCCCGGTCCCAGGTCTGGCAGTGGCTGCATAACGACGTGACCCTCGCCGAGGGCGAGCAGGTGACAAAGGCGCTCGTGGAGCGGCTCATCGGCGAGGAGCTGGCCACGATCCGCTCCCAGTACGGCGGGGCATTCGACGAGGCCCGGTTCGGCGAGGCCGTCGCCCTGTTCAGGGAGGTTGCCCTCGTCGACGACTACGCAGAGTTCCTCACCATCCCCGCCTACGAGCGCATGTCCTGAGGTCAGCGTCAACCGGGACACTTCTCCGCTGTATCGGCCGAGAAGTGTCCCCGCTCACCTGGCTGCGGTGCGCCGGGCTGCCCGGTGTGGACTGGCGGATACGGAGCGTGAGGAGCAGGCTGGGGGGAGGGAGGCGAGGCTATGACGACGCAGGTTAGCCACTCGGCGCTGGGCGCGCTGGCGCCGGAGATGACGCGGATCTGCGGGGCGGACGGAGTGCTGACCGACCCGGCGCAGCTCGCCACCTACGAGTGCGACGGGCTGACGTCGCACCGGTGCTCACCCGGCCTGGTCGTGCTGCCGACGACGGCCGAGCAGGTCGCCGCGGTTGTCCGGGTGTGCGCCCGGGCAAAGGTCCCGTTCGTGGCCAGGGGCTCGGGCACGGGCCTGTCCGGCGGCGCACTCCCCCGGGCCGACGGCGTCCTGGTCGTCACCTCGCGGATGCGCAGCATCATCTCCATAGACGCGCGCAGCCGCCGGGCGATCGTCGAGCCTGGAGTCACGAACATCGCGGTGAGCAAGGCGGCGCAGCCGCTCGGGCTGTTCTACGCGCCCGACCCGTCGAGCCAGATCGTCTGCTCGGTCGGCGGCAACGTGGCCGAGAACTCCGGCGGTGCGCACTGCCTCAAGCACGGCTTCACGGTCCACCACGTGACCGGCCTCGAGATCGTCACCCCTGACGGCGACCTGGTCTGGCTGGGCGACGGCACCGGCGCGGCGCCAGGTTACGACCTGGTCGGCGCGTTCACCGGGTCCGAGGGCACGCTCGGCATCGCCACCAAGATCGTTGTGAAGCTGACCAGGATCCCCGAGTCGGTGACAACGCTGCTGGCCGCGTTCCGGACCATGGGCGCTGGCGGCGCCGCGGTATCCGCGATCATCGGGTCCGGCATCCTGCCCGCGGCCATCGAGATGATGGACGCGCTGGCGATCGAGGCGGCGGAGGCCGCGGTGGCGTGCCGTTATCCCGAGGGCGCGGGAGCGGTGCTCATTGTGGAGCTGGACGGGCCAGCCGGGGACGTGGTGCGGGAGACCGCCGCAGCCCGCGCGATCTGCGAGCAGGAGGGCGCGCACGAGATCCGGGAGGCCAGCGACGCGGCCGAGCGGGCGGCGATCTGGACCGGGCGCAAGTCCGCGTTCGCGGCGGTCGGCAGGATCAGCCCGGCCTACATCGTGCAGGACGGCGTCGTGCCGCGGACCGCGCTGGCGCAGGTGCTGGACCGGATCGCCGAGCTGTCAGCGGCCACCGGTGTCCGCGTCGCCAACGTCTTCCACGCGGGCGACGGCAACCTGCACCCGCTGGTGCTGTTCGACGACAGCGTGCCCGGCGCCGAGGAGGCGGCCGAGAAGGTGTCCGGCGCGATCCTGGACGAGTGCATCGCCCATGGCGGGTCGATCACCGGCGAGCACGGAGTCGGCGCAGACAAGTCGATGTATATGCCGAAGATGTTCCAGCCCGGCGACCTGGACACCATGCAGCTGCTGCGCTGCGCCTTCGACTCCGCCGGGCTGTGCAATCCCGGCAAGATCTTCCCGACGCCCAGGCTGTGCGGCGAGGTCCCAGGCGTCCGCCGGGCCCCGCACCCGCTGGTGGCCTCCGGGCAGCTGGATCAGTTTTGAAGATTCGGAACGTTCGCCGAGTGGCTGGCCAGCCATGAGCGCGCCACCCGTGCCGGGGCCGCTGGCCGCGGCCTGCTCGCAGGTGCGCGAGGCTGGGCCGGACGATGCCGTCGCCGGTGTCATGCCCAGCTACGTGGCCAGTCCAGCCGATGTGGCCGAGGCCAGCGCGGTGATGCAGGCCGCCGCCGCCGAAGGCCTGGCCGTGGTCCCGCGCGGAACCGGGTCCAGGCTCGGCTGGGGCAGCCCGCCCGCCCGCTGCGACCTGGTGATCGACATGCGGCGGATGAACCAGGTGCTTGAGCACGCCTCTGGCGACATGGTGGTCCGGGTGCAGGCCGGGACCGGCATGGTGCAGCTCGCTGAGGTGCTCGGCCTGGCCGGCCAGCGGCTGGCGCTGGACCCGCCGCATGGGGGAACCGTCGGCGGGGTGCTCGCCTCGGCCGCTGCCGGGCCGCTGCGGCTGCGTTATGGCACGGGGCGGGACCTGCTGATCGGCATTACCGTGATCCGGGCTGACGGCACAGTGGCGCGCTCGGGCGGCAAGGTCGTCAAGAACGTGGCCGGGTACGACCTCGGCAAGCTGTTCGCGGGGTCGCAGGGGACGCTGGGGCTGATCGCCGAGGCGACGTTCCGGCTGCACCCCGCGCCCGCTGCGGCCAGCTACCTCACGCTGGACTGCGCGGACGCGGCAGCGGTGGAGGCGGTGATCGCCGCGGCGGCCGACTCGCCGCTCGCGCCCTCTGCTGCAGAGATCGACCGGCAATCGCGCGCCGTGCCTTTCCGCGTGGGCATCCTTCTGGAAGGGGACCCGGACGGCCTGGCCGAGCGCGCTGCACGGATGAGCGACCTGCTGAACGGCAGCGGCAGCGGCGCTGTGGCGGTCTCGCCGTCGCCGCCGCCGTGGTGGGGGCTTGGCGCGGCGGCTGTGGCGGACGGCACCGTGGTCAGGATCGCGTTCTGGGCCGGGGAGCTGGCCGCTGTGCTCGGTGTCATCGACGCCGCCGGCCAGGCCGCCGGGCTTGACCCGGTTGTCGGAGGGTCAGCGGCGGCCGGGGTGCTCTACGCCGCGGTCGGCGAGGGCGCGGCACCGGCCGCGGTGGCAGATTTCGTGACCGCGCTCCGCGCCGCTGTGGGCGGCCCGGTCACAAACTCAGGGCAGGCCGACGGCGCCCGGCCCGGGCCGCCGTCACGGGGCAGCGTTGTGGCGCTGCACGCCCCGGCGCAGGTGCGCGCTGTGGTCGACCTCTGGGGTCCGGTGCCGGCTCTTGGCCTGATGCGGGCAGTCAAGGATCAGTTCGACCCGGACCACCAGATGGCCCCGGGCCGGTTCGCTGGAGGGATCTGATGGCAGTGCCACGGATACCGGAGGGGCCGCGGGTACCAGAGGGCCCGCAGGTACCGGAGGGGGAAGTGACCGCGCTGGATGACCCCTCGGGCGAGCTGCGCAGGCTGGCCGGCGACTGCGTGCACTGCGGGTTCTGCCTCCCGGCCTGCCCGACCTACCAGCTGTGGGGCGAGGAGATGGACTCGCCACGGGGCCGGATACACCTGATCACCCAGATCCTTGACGGTGCTGGCGGCGGCGCCACCACGGCAACCCATCTGGACCGCTGCCTGGGCTGCATGGCCTGCGTCACCGCGTGCCCTTCAGGAGTGCGTTACGACCGGCTGATCGAGGCCGCCCGCGGCTGGGCGGACGACGAGGGACGCACCGCCGGGGTGACAGGTGACATGGCCGCTCCGAACGCTCCGCCGGGTCACTTGCTGCCAGCGCGGTCTGTGCGCGACCGAGCGGTGCGAGCGGCGATCTTCAGCCTGTTCCCCTACCCGCGGCGGCTCCGGGCCGCTGTCGCGCCCCTGAGGGCCGCACAGCGGCTCGGCCTCACCGCGGCCACCGGCCGGCTGGCTGACCGGCTGCCCGCTGAGCTGGCTGCTGCGCTGCGGCTGGCTCCGGACCCACCACGAGGACGCGGCAGCCGCCGGGCCAGCGCGAGCGCGCAGGCGGGAGCGGTGGCGGGTCCTGTCCGGCTGACTCGATCACGGACTCTGCCCGAGCGCGTGCCGGCACTCCGAACCCGGCGGGCGGTCGTCGGCATGCTGACCGGGTGCGTACAGAGCGTTTTCTACCCCCAGGTCAACGCGGCTACGGCGGACGTCCTGAGCGCCGAAGGATGTGACGTGATTGTCCCGCCGCGACAGGGCTGCTGCGGTGCGCTGTCGCTGCACGGCGGCCGGAGGGCGGAGGCAGCCGGCCTGGCCCGGCGCACGATCGAGACATTCGAGCAGGCTGGGGTCGACGCGATAGTCGTCAACGTGGCTGGCTGCGGCTCAGCCATGAAGGAGTACACCGACCTGCTGGCCGCTGACGCTCAGTGGGCCGGGCGGGCGGCCGCGCTGTCCGCCAAGGTCCGCGACCTCAGCGAGTTCCTCACCGAACTCGGCCCGGTGGCCCCCAGGCACGCGCTCCCGGTGACCGCGGCGTACCACGACGCCTGTCATCTCGCACACGCGCAGCGGATCACCGCCCAGCCGCGCGAGCTGCTTGCGGGCATTCCGGGGCTGCGCCTGGCCGAGATCGCCGACGCTGGTACCTGCTGCGGGTCGGCCGGCATCTACAACCTGGTCCAGCCCGGCCCGGCTCAGGAACTCGGCCGGCGCAAGGCCGACGCGGTGGCGGCAACAGGGGCGGACCTGCTGGTATCGGGCAATCCTGGCTGCGCGCTGCAGATCTCCTCGGCCCTGGCAGAGCGCGGAACTTCGATGCCGATGGTGCACCTTGCCGAGGTGCTTGACGCGTCGATCCGTGGGGAAGGACCGGACGGCCTGCTGGCCTGAACGAGCGGTCAGCTCGACAGCGCTGCGGCGGCTAAGACCGGCGTCTCGTAACAGCCGCATCCACCGCACGGAACGGGCATTGTCGCCCACACCGCCTTGAACTGGCCGCAGAGCCTGGTCCAGCCCCAGGCAGCGGACAGCGCCTGGACGACGTGCAGGCCGCGGCCGGTTTCCGCAGTAAGGTCCGGCGTCATCAGCAGCGGGGGCTCGGCACCAGGGTCAGCAACCGCGCAGGCGATCAGGCCTGCGCGGGAGCACAGGACCAGATCGATCCCGTCCAGATCGGCCTCGCCCGTGCCCCTGGCGCCGTGCCGTAGCGCATTACTGACGAGCTCGGACACGACCACGGTGGCGTCCTCGGACAGTGTGGCCAGGCCCCAGCTTTGCAGAACGTGACGTGTGAACTCACGCGCCTTCGCCGACGCCCCGGCCGAGTCCAGCCACGCCCGCCGGGCGGTCGGCGGCGGGATGCCAGGGAGCAGGAAGTGCGGCAGGCTGGTCAGCGACATCTCATGCCCAGCACAGGCAGGGTCCCGCACCATCCGGACGGCCGCCCCGTGACTCGCGTCCCCGGAGTCGTCGAAGGACTCGCCCGAGCGGCCAGCGGGCCACGCCGGGCGTCCGGTGTGAGCGTCTTCCGTCAGTTGTGGCATTTTTCGCGGAACCTTTGCGTGCTGGCGGGGGGACCGGCTGGGCAGAGGCAACTCCGCCACAATGCCATCCCGGGCATGCATGTGCAAGCCCCGATGCACGTGCATACAGACGTGCACGTTGGGGGAAGACCACAGAGCCGCTTTCCGGCTTCGGGATTCCTTGCTAGACAGGACATCCGGGAGCCGTGTGACTTTGCTCGCTAACCAGGGGGACTGTCTCAGATTTGACCAGCGCGCCGTCCACCTCTACCGGATGGGCGGCCTGCCCGCTGTGGCCAGGTGCGGCCCCCTGCTGGCCGGGACTGCAGCGGCCGACACTGGGCCGGCCGCCAGACGTGACAGCCAGGCCTCGTCCAGCTCTCCTTCGGCGACAATCTCCGCCGGGCCACTGAGCAGGCTGGTCGTCTCGGTCAGCGTCACGGTCAGCCGGCCACCCGGGACCTGGACGGCCCAGGCGGCCGGGCTCCCGCCGGTGCTGTCAGGCGTTGCGGCGGCGGCCGACCGCGCGGCCACAGCAGCGGCGACCGCGCCGGTGCCGCAGGAGAGCGTGACGCCAGATCCGCGCTCGTGCACGCGCATCTCCAGCGACCCCTCGCCGACGACACGGACGACCTCGACATTGACCCCATCGGGAAACTGCGTGTCATCGACTGCCGGGGGCTGTGACAGGTCGATATCGGCGACTGGCTGGCCGACGATGCAGGCGAGGTGCGGGTTGCCGAGCGACACAGCCAGGCCCTCGTACCGGCCGCCCCCGATGACCGCGGTGCCGTGGCCGAGCACGGCTGGCGCGCCCATGTCCACCGTGATATCGCCGCTGGGTTCCTCGGTGATGTGGCGAACCCCAGCGCGCGTGACCACCGCGAGCTCCGGGCCGTCAGCCAGGCCGTGGCTGAGCAGGTAACGGGCGAACACCCGGATCCCGTTGCCGCACATCTCGGCGAAGCTGCCGTCGGCGTTGCGGTAGTCCATGAACCACTCGGCCGCTGCCGGCCCGCCGGGCGCGGGGTCGGCGTCGGCGGTGCGGACGACCCGCAGGACGCCGTCAGCGCCCAGGCCGGTGTGACGGTCGCAGAGCCCGGCCACCAGCGGCGGCGTGAGGTCCAGCCGGCCGTCCCGATCGGGCACGATCAGGAAGTCGTTCCCTGTGCCGTGGCCTTTGGCAAAGCGCATGACTCGATCGTAGCCAGAGCACGGCCGGCCAGATCCGGGCCATCCGCTGCCAGCCAGACGACCCTGGGATCGCGGCGGAACCACGATTCCTGGCGGCGCGCGAACTTCCGCGTCGCCTTGACGGTCTCAGCGGCGGCCTGCTCCTGTGACCACGCACCGTCCAGGAACCGGAGCACCTGGGCGTAGCCGAGCCCGCGGCTGGCCGTCCGGCCCCGGCGCAGGCCCGCTGCCCCGAGGCCAGCGACCTCAGCTACAAACCCGGCCTGCCACATCGCGGAGACCCTGGCGGCGATGCGCTCGTCGAGCTGTGCCCTCGGCACCTGCACCCCAAGCTGGATGACGTCGTAAACCGACTCGTAGGCCGGCAGAGTCGCGCTGAACGGGCGGCCGGTGAACTCGAGTACTTCCAGTGCCCGGACAACCCTGCGCCCGTTGCCCGGCAGGATCGCCGCGGCAGCGGCTGGGTCCAGCCGGGCCAGCCTCGCATGCAGTGCCTCGCTGCCGACCTCGGCGAGCTCGCGCTCCAGGCGGTCCCGCAGCTGCGGGTCAGTGCCGGGGAAGTCGAGGTTGTCGATAGCCGCGCGCACATAGAGCCCGCTGCCGCCGACGACGAGTGGTATCCGGCCCCGGGCATGAACCGCGTCGATGGCCTGCCGGGCCAGCCGCTGGTACTCGGCGACGTTCGCGGTCCTGGTCACCTCCCAGACGTCGAGCAGGTGATGCGGCACGCCGGCCCGCTGGCTGGGCGGCACCTTCGCTGTGCCGATGTCCATGCCCCGGTAGAGCTGCATGGAGTCGGCGTTGACCACCTCTCCATCCAGCGACTGGGCAAGCTGCAGCGACAGCCCGGACTTTCCTGCTGCCGTTGGTCCCACGACGGTGATCACTGGCCGCGGCATGGCATCAGTGTCGCAGCGGGGGGTATGCCGTGCACACGCGCGGCTGCTCGGGCCGCTTTAGGGGGGAGCGATCATGGGGTTCCCGGAGCAGAGACCACGGGCGTCCGGTGATTACCAGGACGACGCGACGATCCCGGACAACGGCGGTTACATGGATGACCTCTCGCCGCTGGACTTCGGATCCGCCGGAGACCTCGCCGACCGTTACGAGGACACGGCCGACGACGACGATGACGACGATGACGATTACGACGAATCTGACGACTTTGACATTCTCGGCGACGACGAGCTCTATGACGAGGGGGCCGAGTACGACCCATCCGGGTTCCCGCGTCAGGCTGGCGGGGAGAATGGCCAGGCAGGCGGGCCGCGGCCCGGCCTGATGGGCTAGCCGCAGACTTCCCAGGACGCGACCAGATAGCTGACCGCGTGCGGCTGGGCCGCGCACCGCAGCCGGCCCTGGTACCGCCGGGCGCCGGCGGCCCCGGCCAGGACCTGCCAGGCCGCCCGGCCGGAGACCATGAGCTCGTTGTCGAGCGAGAGCGGCAGCCGGGCTAGCCGCGCGGCGTCGGCCGCCATCAGCGCGGCGGCCACGTCAGCGTCGTAACTGTCGGCGGCGGGATCTGGAGCCTCCGGGACGCCGACCGCTTTCCGTGCGGTCCCGTCGCCCATAGCCAGCAGTGCCACCCGCTGCGCCTGGCTGGCGATCTCTGCCCCCAGCCGGAGGCACTGCCCGGCCGGGGTGTCGTGCGCGACCGCGTGCAGCCGGGTGGATGGCCGCGGGGTGCCGAGCGGGGCCCGGCCAAGCAGCCACGCGCCCACGGTCAGCGACAGCGGCAGCACCGGCGCGCCGGTCCCGACCGTGTAGCCGACCCCGTAGTCGCTCAGGCTGCCGGTTGCCGTCCCGTCATACACCTCGCTGACTGGAGCGCCGCCGACCACGGCGAGCAGGTCAGGGCGCGCCGCTGCCAGCCCAGCGACCGCGGCGTCACAGGCAGCCCGGACGGCGTCCATGTCACTTCCCGGCCGCAGGCCGGCAGCGCCCGTCGCCTCGGGTACCAGCAGCGGGGGATGCGGGCAGACGGCGGCCGCGACGAGCACGCTTAGGCGGGACCGCCCAGGCCTGGCATGCCGAGCAGCACGCGCTCGTGGCCTGGCTGCCCGTCAGCGTGCGCCGAGGCTCCACTCTCGGTCCGCACGGTGCCGTCGCCGCCGCAGCGGCGGGCCGCCCAGGCGTCGCCGCCCCTGGTCCGGCGGACAGCCAGCGGCGGCCCGTCCGCGATCAGGTAATGCGGCGCCGCGCGGGTGACCAGGGCCCGGATCACGTCCCCTGGGCGGGGCTCGGCCCCCCCAGGCGCGAAGTGCACCAGCCGGTTGTCACGGGCCCGGCCGGACATCCGGAGTGTCTCGGCGTCCTTCCTGCCCTCGCCGTCGGCGACGAGGACCTCCACTTCCTGCCCGGTGAACTGCCGGTTTGCCGTTAGTGACGTCTCCTCTACCAGCGCAACCAGGCGCTCGTACCGCTCCTGGACCACCTCGGGCGGCACCTGGCCGTCCATTGACGCGGCGGGGGTGCCAGGCCGGATGGAGTACCGGAACGTGAACGCGCCAGCGAACCTGGCCTGCCGGACGATGTCGAGGGTGTCGTCGAAGTCGCGTTCTGTCTCCCCGGGGAATCCCACGATGATGTCGGTGGTGATCGCGGCCTCGGGGATAGCCGCCCGGACCTTGCCCAGGATCGCCAGGTACTTGTCCCGGCGGTAGGAGCGCCGCATAGCCCGCAGAACCGCGTCTGAGCCGGACTGGAGCGGCATGTGCAGCTGCGGCATGACGGAGTGGGTCTGAGCCATCGCGTCGATGACGTCGTCGGTGAAATCCTTGGGGTGCGGCGAGGTGAAGCGGACCCGCTCCAGGCCGCCGACCTGGCCACAGGCACGGAGCAGCTTGCCGAAGGCGAGCCGGTCGCCGAACGCGGTCCCGTAGGAGTTGACGTTCTGCCCGAGCAGGGTTACCTCGATCACCCCGTCGGCAACGAGCTCGCGGATCTCGGCCAGCACGTCGCCGGGCCTGCGGTCCTCCTCGCGGCCGCGCAGGCTTGGCACTATGCAGAACGTGCAGGTGTTGTTGCAGCCGACCGAGATCGCGACCCAGGCGGAGTAGGCGGACTCGCGGCGGGCCGGCAGCGCTGACGGGAAGGCCTGAAGCGAGTCGACGATCTCGACCTGCGCCTGCTGCCGCACCCGGGCCCGCTCCAGCAGCGCGGGCAGCGAGCCGATGTTGTGCGTGCCGAACACCACGTCCACCCAGGGAGCCCGGGTGGTGATCACCGCCTGGTCCTTCTGCGCCAGGCAGCCGCCCACGGCGATCTGCATGCCGGGATGAGCGTTCTTGACCGGCAGCAGCTGGCCCAGGTTGCCGTAGAGCCGGTTGTCAGCGTTCTCCCTGACCGCGCAGGTGTTGAACACGACCACGTCAGGAACGGCGCCAGCGGCAGCGCGCCGGTACCCGGCATCTTCGAGCAGGCCGGCCAGCCGCTCGGAGTCGTGCATGTTCATCTGGCAGCCGAAGGTGCGGATCTCGAACGTTCCGCCCGGGCTGGCGGGCCCGCCCGGAGCATTCTGGATCTCCCCGAGGATGCTCACCGGTGATCTTCCTGACATGGTGATGCTGCCTTCGGCATAGCGGATGGTGCCACAGGGCCTCAGAGTATGCCGGCGAAGCCAGTCGCGGGTCCGGCGCCCGTCCCAGGAATCCGCTGCGGGCGCATGTGCGGCGTGGTGCACGATAGCCCCATGGGGAATAGGGCAGGAACGGGGCCAGAGGCAGAAGCGGCCGGGCAGGGAGACGGAATGGCTGGGCCAGAGACAGGAATGGCCGCCGCGCCGGCTCCCGGCCCTGAGGCGGGTGCCGCCGCGGAGCCCGCCGAACCGGCGGCAGCCCAGGTTCCGGCAGTCCCCTACGGAGAGTGGCCATCGCCGATCACCGCCAGCGATGTGGCCCAAGGCCGGCGGCGGATCGGCTACCCGACAGTGCTGGGCGCGGAGCTGTGGTGGCAGGAGGGGCTGCCCGGCAACGGCGGACGGGTCACCGTGATGCATCGCAGCGCCGACGGCACGGTGAAAGACCTGCTGCCCGGGCCCTGGAGTGCCCGTACCCGCGTGCATGAGTACGGCGGCCTGTCCTACCTGGCAGTCCCCCAGCCCTCCTCGCCCGGCGGCAGGCAGGCGTCGCGCGGCCACGCGATCGTGTTCGCGAACTACTCCGACCAGCGGCTGTACATCGCCGATGGCAGCCAGCCGCCCCGCCCGCTCACCCCGGAGCCCGGCGCAGTCGCCCTGCGTTATGCGGACTTCGCGCTGTCGGCCGGCAGGAGCGAGATCTGGTGCGTACAGGAACGGCACCGTGACGGCAAGGTCACCAGGGCAATCGTTGCCGTGCCGCTCGACGGCTCGGCTAGCGACGACCCAGCGGCGATCCGGGAACTGGTCACCGGCTGGGACTTCTACGCGTACCCAACGCCTTCGCCCGATGGCGAGCATCTCGGCTGGATCTGCTGGAACCACCCCCACATGCCGTGGGACGGCACAGAACTGCGCGTCGCCCAGATCTCTGACGGCGCCGTAGGCAAGGGCAGGCTGGTCAAGGGTGGCTCGCGCGAGTCGGTTCTAGCCCCGTTCTGGAGAGATTCCACGAGTCTGTACGTCGTGACCGACTGGACCGGATGGTGGAACATCTACCAGGTGGGGCTGACCGGCGAGCCGCCGCAGGCGCTGTACCCGGCCGAGGAGGAGTTCGCCGGGCCGCTGTGGGAGCTCGGCGCGCGGCCTTTCGCCGTTCTCGCCGACGGGCGGCTTGCGGTCACCCATGGCCACGGGAGCAGCAGATTGGGCCTGCTCGACCCGGAGACCTCGGAGCTGACCGATCTTGACCTGCCGGTGGATGAGTTTGTCCGGGCACTGTCTGCGGACGGCACGACCATCGCTGCCGTGGCAGGAGGGCCGACGCAGCCGCTGTCGGTCGTTGCTGTCGACGCGGCCACGTCCCGCCTGCAGGTGGCATGCCGCCAGCTCGACGACATGCCCGGGGAGGCGTACCTGCCAGTTCCGCGGCGGGTCGAGATCGAAGGACTGTACGGGCGATCGGTCCACGCCCTCGTGTACGCGCCGTCGAGTCCTGATGCTGGCGGCCCGGAGGGCGAGCTCCCGCCGTACGTCGTGTGGGTGCACGGCGGGCCCACCGGGCATGTCAGCGGCCTGCTCGACCTCGAGAAGGCATACTTCACCAGCCGGGGCATCGGGATCATCGACGTGAACTACGGCGGCTCCACCGGTTATGGCCGCCTCTACCGTGAGCGCCTGCGCCGCCAGTGGGGCGTGGTCGACGTCGAGGACGCCGAGGCCGCAGCACTGTGGCTGGTCGCCGGCGGTCTGGCCGACCGGGCCCGGCTGGCCATCCGCGGCGGCTCGGCCGGCGGATGGACAACGCTGGCCGCGGTGACGTCGAGTAATAGCGGCAACAGCCCCTTCGGTGCCGCGGCCTCGTACTACGGCGTCACCGACCTGGCCGCGTTCGCGGCCCAGACCCACGACTTCGAGTCCCGCTACCTTGACGGTCTGGTCGGGCCGCTGCCCGGGTTCGCGGCCATCTATGCCGAACGCTCGCCGCTCGGGCACGTGTCGGACGCGACCTGCCCGGTCCTGCTGCTGCAGGGCCTCGATGACCCGATTGTCCCGCCGCAGCAGTCGGAGGCTATTGCCAGCGAGCTGGCGGCTCATGGCGTCCGCCACGCCTACATCGCCTTCGAGGGCGAGTCGCACGGCTTCAGGAAGGCCGAGTCGGTCGTGGCCTCGGTGGAGGCGGAACTCGCGTTCTACGGCCAGGTTCTCGGCTTCACGCCGCCCGGGGTCACCCCGGTCAGCCTGACTGGCGGCAGCCCAGCGAGCGGGTGAAGCCGCTCGCTAGCGGGCGAACTCGATCGCGCGCGACTCCCTGACCACGGTGACCCGGATCTGGCCCGGATAGGTCAGCTCGTCCTCGACCTGCTTGGCCACGTCCCTGGCTATGACCTGAGCCTGGATGTCATCGACATCAGAGGGCTTGACCATGACCCGGATCTCCCGGCCGGCCTGCATCGCGAACACCTTCTCGACGCCGTCCTGGGCCCGGGCGATCTGCTCCAGGCGCTCCAGGCGCTTGACGTAGGCCTCGAGCGATTCCCGCCGCGCGCCGGGGCGGCCACCGCTGATCGCGTCGGCTGCCTGGGTCAGCACCGCCTCGACCGTGCGTACCTCGACCTCGTTGTGATGCGCCTCGATCGCGTGCACAACGTCCTCGGGCTCTCCGTACTTGCGGGCGATCTCCGCTCCGATGAGCGCGTGGCTGCCCTGAACCTCGTGAGTGAGGGCCTTGCCGATGTCGTGCAGGACGGTGCACCGCTTCATCAGCAACGGGTCCATGCCGAGCTCGCTGGCCATCATCCCGGCGATGTGAGCAGACTCGATCAGGTGCTTGAGCACGTTCTGCCCGTACGACGTCCGGTAGCGAAGCGTGCCGAGCAGGTTGGTCAGCTCCGGGTGCATGTCGGTGACGCCCACGTCCACCAGCGCTTCCTCGCCGGCCTTGATGCACAGCTGCTCGATCTCTGCCTTGCTCCGGTCGTAGGCCTCCTCGATGCGCTGCGGGTGAATCCGCCCGTCCAGGACCAGCCGTTCCAGGGTCAGCCTGCCCACCTCGCGGCGCACCGGGTCGAAACAGGACAGCAGCACGGCCTCGGGCGTGTCGTCGATGATCAGGTTCACGCCGGTGACGGACTCGAACGCCCGGATGTTACGGCCCTCCCTGCCGATGATCCGGCCTTTCATCTCGTCGCCGGGCAGGTGGAGGACGGACACCACGGACTCGCTGGTCTGGTCGCTGGCGACCCGCTGGATAGCGAGGGTCACGATCTTGCGCGCGCGCTTCAGGCCCTCGTTGCGTGCCTCGTGCTCGATGTCCCGGACCATCAGCGCCGCCTCGCGCTTGGCCTGGTTCTCGATGCCGGCGACTAGCTCGGCCTTTGCCTGGTCCGCCGTGAGCCCGGCGACCCGCTGCAGCACCTCGCGCCGCTCCTCTGCGAGCCGGTCGATCTCGCGGCGCCTGGAGTCGAGATCCTGCTGCAGCCGGTCGAGGTCTGCTGACCGCTGGTCAGCCTTGCGGGCCTCATCATCGAGTCGCTGCTCTCGCTCGGCGAGCCTGGTCTCCCGGCGTTCAACGTCTCCGCGCAGCTGCCTGATCTCATCCTTGACGGCCCGGATTTCTTCCTCGACCTCACGCCGGCCCTGGGCAACCTGCTCAGCGGTGGCCTCAGCCTTCTGCACGATCGCGGCCGCCTCGGACTCTGCCCGCGCACGAAGCTGGTCGGCCTGCTGTCCGGCTTCCTCCAGCTTCTGCTCGCTTGCCGCTGTGACCGTCGGGCTGACGGCATCACCCAGCGCTGCCTGCGCTTCCTGAACCGTGATCTTGGCGGGGGACCTGCGAATGAGGACGATCAGCGCAGACAGGGACGCAGCCAACGCAAACGCCAGCACTATCGCGAGAATGAGCCCGAACCCGTTGCTCACGGTTCACCCCTCTCCGCTCTGGCCTCCCCGGTGCCACGTCCTGGCACCAAGGGGCCTTCCCTTGCAGCGAGGGGCATGTCGCACGTCCGTGCGGGCGCTGCCCGGCCGCCTGGCTGCTGCCTGGCAACCCAGATACAACGGGCCGCCGCATGACTGCCCGCTGCCGCCAGATCACGGCCCGCCTGCTCGTGCGGAACCGGGACCGGCCTTGGTTACGATCGGCTCAGCCCGGTCTAGTCCTCCCTTGCGTCGGTGCCGGAACCTGCCAGGCCATTACCTGACCCGGACTGCGGCCAGCCGCTACCGGCCGACCCTGCCGAACGCTCACAGCCACCGGGGCGCGGCGTGCTCGCCGAGCCTTTTCCGCGCCTCCGGTGCATGCTTCAGCCTCATTCATCTTGTCGATCCGCCCACGCGGAGTAAAACCCTCGCTGCCGTGAGGCTAAGCGCAGATAACGTTTTGGGCAAGCTCGCGTGAGCTGAGCATGACCGGCGGAGGCGCCTCGGCCGCCCTCGGGCGGCCTCCGCGGGGAGTGCCGCTACGGGGATTCGGCGGCCTCGGCCTCGTCAAGGGCCTCGGCCGAGTCGTCCGGCGCTTCGGTCAGGTCCAGCCCGGCCGCTGCCAGATCCACGCCCTCCTGTTCCAGGGCCTCGCGAACCAGCCGGTAGGCGAGGGCCTGAGAGTATCCCTTGCGGGCGAGCAGGCCGATCAGGCGCCGTACCCGGGCTGGCGCTGGCTGCCCGGCCGTCGCGGCCATCCGGGCCGCTACCAGGCTTCGCGCGGTGGCGATCTCCCGCTCCGGGCCGAGCTGGCCGACGGCGGCCCGGATGTCCTCGGCTGCCACACCCCGGCCGCGCAGCTCCGCGCCGAGCGCGCGGCCGGACAGGCCCTTGCCATAGTGCCGGGACTCGACCCAGGCACTGGCGAACATGGCGTCATCGATCAGTCCCACCTCGGCGAACCGCCCGAGCACTGCCTCGGCTGCGTCGTCCGGGACTCCTTTACGGCGCAGCGCGCCGGCGAGCTGAGCCCGGGTCCGCGGGGCAGTCGTCAGCATCCGCAGGCAGATCTGCCGGGCGGCCGCCTCCGGGTCAGATGGCGGCTGCCTAGCGGCCACTGCCAGGAACCACCTTGAGCCCGGCAGCCGTGCCCGTTCCGGCGGCGGCACCCGGTCCCGCACCCGGGTCTGCCGCTGGCGCGTCGAGGCTCGGGCCAATGCCGAGCTTCTCCTTGATCTTCTTCTCGATCTCGTTGGCGAGGTCCGGGTTCTCGCGCAGGAAGGTCCTGGCATTCTCCTTGCCCTGTCCAAGCTGGTCGCCCTCGTAGGTGTACCAGGCGCCGGACTTGCGCACGATTCCCTGCTCCACGCCGACGTCGATCAGGCCGCCTTCCCGGCTGATCCCCTCGCCATAGAGGATGTCGAACTCCGCGGTCTTGAACGGCGCCGCCATCTTGTTCTTGGCGACCTTTACCTTGGTCCTGCTGCCGACCGAGTCGGTGCCGTCCTTCAGCGTCTCGATCCGGCGTATGTCGAGCCGCACCGATGCGTAGAACTTCAGCGCCCGGCCGCCGGTGGTCGTCTCCGGCGAGCCGAACAGGACACCTATCTTCTCCCGGAGCTGGTTGATGAATATCGCTGTCGTCTTCGTCTGGTTCAGCGCGCCGGTGAGCTTGCGGAGCGCCTGGGACATGAGCCGTGCCTGGAGGCCGACATGGCTGTCCCCCATCTCGCCCTCGATCTCGGCCTTGGGCACCAGCGCGGCCACCGAGTCGATGACCACGAGATCGATGGCCCCGGACCGGACGAGCATGTCAGCGATCTCCAGCGCCTGCTCTCCGGTGTCCGGCTGGGAAACCAGCAGCGCGTCGGTGTCGACGCCGACTTTTTTGGCGTACTCGGGGTCAAGCGCGTGCTCGGCGTCGATGAACGCCGCGATCCCGCCCGCCTTCTGTGCGTTAGCCACCGCATGCAGCGCCAGGGACGTTTTACCGCTGCTCTCAGGCCCGTATATCTCGACGATCCGGCCGCGGGGAAGGCCGCCGATGCCGAGCGCCACGTCGAGGGAAATGGCCCCGGTCGGGATCACCTCCACCGCAGCGCGGTTGTCGTCGCCCAGGCGCATGATCGCGCCCCTGCCGAACTGGCGCTCGATCTGGGCGAGGGCGGTCTCCAGGGCCTTCTCCCTATCGCCGGTCTTGGTGGCCGCGCCCTTGTCGTTCGGTGCCATGTGAACTCCCGTGCGGATCAGTGCCCGTGGTGGTCAGATACTGTGCTGGTCTGATATCGGCTGGTCTGATATCGGCTGGTCAAATATCGTGCTGGTCGGTACTGCTGGCTGTCGGCGCTGACATTACGCGCCGCCACCGACAATTCCGGGGATGCCGACGCCGGGCGGTCCCAGGCAAGCTGCCTGCAGGCACACGGGAGCCCCTCGGGCTCACTCTAAACGAACAGCTGTTCGATCATGACGTGACACGCCGAGGGCGGCAACTCTTCTGTTTCATGATCGTGGTTGATCGGTACGGGAGGTGGCGCTGGCTGGACATCGCTGGTCAGCGGAGGCGCTGGGGGACGTCGAAGGTGTCGCAGACGGCGCGCCAGATGGTCTTCGGGTCCTCGCCGTCGGCTAGAGCCTGGTTCACGGTGCGGTCGGAGAGCGGGTGCAGCACCTGGTCCTTGGCCACGCTCTCCGCGTACACGTCGCCAAACTGCGCACGCATCCGTTCCCAGAACTCAGTGAGCCGCACTGCGACAGGTTAGCCGCCGCGCCCAGGAGACCGGGCCACGGCCTATTGCCGCGCTGGCCTGTTCGATGCACCATTAGTGACACTGGTCACAGCGCACTCGTTTGCAGTCTGGGAGCTGAGTGGGGGGCAGACGACAGTGCGCATCAAGGAGGATGCGATGGCCCAGCCCACTCCCCCGGGCCGCAACCCTGCCAGATGGGTTGCCGTCACGATTTTGCTTGTGGTCGGGATCGCCGGCACCTTAGTCGTCCCGATCTACGCCCGCTCCACGCCGAAGCTCGGCGCCTTCCCGTTCTTCTACTGGTACCAGCTCATCTGGGTGCCCGTGGTCGCGATCCTGTCCGGGATTTGCTACCTGCTGCTCAAGACAAGGCCTGCACCGACCGCAGGCTCGGCCAACGGCGGAGGAGCACCGGAATGAGCCACGTCAATGGGGTCGCGTTCACCCTGCTGATCATCTCGTTCGTGATCGTCACCGTGGCTGGTTTCGCTGCCGCGAGGTGGCGGCCGGCTGAGGATCTGCTGAGCCTGAACCAGTGGGGTCTCGGCGGGCGGGGATTCGGCACGTTCGTCAGCTGGTTCTTGCTTGGCGGTGACCTCTACACCGCATACACGTTCATCGCCGTGCCCGCGCTTGTCTACGCCACCGGCGCCGCCGGGTTCTACGCGCTGTCGTACACGATCATGGTCTTCCCGATCGTGTTCGTGTTCGCCCCGCGGCTGTGGTCGGTTGCCAAGGCCCATGGCTACGTCACCCCGGCCGACTTCATCCGCGGCCGGTATGGCTCGCGCGGCCTGGGCCTCGCCGTCGCCGTGACCGGGATCGTGGCCACCATGCCGTACATCGCGCTGCAACTGGTCGGCATCCAGTCGGTGCTGATCGTGCTCGGGGTCACGGTCAATTCGAGCAACGCGTTCCTGAAAGACCTGCCGCTGATCATCGCGTTCGCAGTCCTGGCCGTGTACACCTTCCTCGCCGGGCTGCGCGCCCCGGCCCTGATCGCGTTCTTCAAGGACACGCTGATCTACGTGACCGTCATCGTCGCGATCCTGTACATCCCGACCAGGCTGGGCGGCTGGGGGCACATCTTCGGCGCGGCGTCGGCGCACCTGAAGACCGTCAACCCGTCGACCGGCAAGCCGTTCGGCAGCTTCATCGAGGCGCCTGCCGGGGAATGGGCGTACGCGACGCTCGCACTCGGCTCGGCGCTGGCCCTGTTCATGTACCCGCACGCGATCACAGGGGTGCTCGCCACGAAGCGGCGCGACGTCATCAGGCGCAACATGGCGCTCCTGCCCGCCTACTCGCTGGTGCTCGGACTGATCGCGCTGTTCGGCTACATGGCGCTGGCGACCCCGGCCGTGAACGCCGGCGTCAAGGCCCACGGGGCCAACAGCCAGCTCTCGGTACCGCTGCTGTTCCAGCAGATGTTCCCGAGCTGGTTCGCCGGGATCGGCTACTCGGCGATCGTGATCGGCGCTCTGGTGCCCTCGGCGATCATGTCGATCGCCGCGGCCAACCTGTTCAGCCGCAACATCTACAAGGAATTCTTCCGGCCGAATGCAGGCCCGAAGGAGCAGACTCAGGTCGCCCGGGCGTTCTCGCTGGTCGTGAAGCTGGGCGCGCTGGTGTTCGCGATCGAGCTGAGCAAGACGTTCTCGATCAACCTGCAGCTCCTCGGAGGCGTCTGGATCCTGCAAACGTTCCCGTCCATCCTGGCCGGCCTGTACACTCGCTGGTTCCACCGCTGGGCCCTGATCATTGCCTGGGCCGCGGCCATGACCTACGGGACGATCGAGGCATGGCGGACACCGGGCGGCGGTCAGCAGCACTTCGGCGCCAACTCGGCCCCGGTCTTCGGGCACATCATCTACATCGGGTTCGCCGCTTTGGTCCTGAACCTTGTGATCGCGGTTGTCCTCACGCTCATCTTCCGGGCCGTCCGGCTGCCTGCCGGGAAAGACGAGACCCGGCCGGAGAGCTACACCGCCGATCCTGAGGAGGCACCGGCTGAAGCGGTTCCGGCCGCTGCCGCCACCCAGGCGCCCTGAAAACGGCACACTGAACGGGGCGGCTGCTACCCGGGCTCCTTGCTCACGGGGCGCAGCCGCCCGGCTAGACGAACGCCCCGGTCCCGGTGATCGCCCTGCCGACGATCAGGGTGTTGACCTCCCTGGTGCCCTCGTACGAGTAGATCGCCTCGGCGTCGGCGACGAACCTGCCCACGTGGTACTCGAGCAGGATGCCGTTGCCGCCGAGCAGCTCACGGGCAAGGCCGACGGTTTCCCGCATGCGCACGGTGCAGAACGCCTTTGCCAGCGCCGAGTGCTGGTCGTCAGCGATTCCCGCGTCCTGGAGCTGCGACAGCCGGACGCACAGGCAGGCCGATGACGTCACGTTGGCCAGCATCCGGACCAGCTGGTCCTGGACGAGCTGGAAGCCGGCGATCGGGCGGCCGAACTGCTGCCGTTCCTTTGCGTACGCCAGCGCGTGCTCGTACGCACCCCGGGCGCAGCCCACCGCCATCCAGGCCACCCCGGCCCGTGTCAGCCGCAGCACCTTCGCGGTGTCGCGGAACGAGCTCGCGTTCTGCAGCCGGCTGGCCTCAGGAACGCGCACGCCGTCCAGCGTGATGAACGCGTTCTGCACCACCCGCAGCGCGATCTTGTCGCGCATCTTGGTGGTGGCGAACCCGGCAGTGGGCGGCTCCACCACGAAGCCCTTGACCTGGTTGTCCTCGACGTCGCGGGCCCAGATGATCACGTAGTCGGCGAACGTCGCGTTGCCGATCCACTTCTTCTGCCCGTCCAGGATCCACTCGTCACCGTCCCGGCGCGCGGTGGTGGTGAGGCCGCGGGCCGCGCCGGAGCCCACCTCAGGTTCGGTGAGCCCGAAGGCACCGATCTTCTCCATCCGGGCCATTGCGGGCAGCCAGCGCTGCTTCTGCTCGTCCGAGCCGCACAGGTAGATCGACCCCATGGCCAGGCCGCCGTGCACGCCAAGGAACGTCGCTATGGACGGGTCGGTCCTGGCCACCTCCATGGCCACCATTCCGTCGAGCAGGCTGCTGCCGCCGGCGCAGCCGTACCCGTGATAGGCCAGGCCGGCGACGCCGAGCTGGCCGATGAACGGGATCAGGTCCCGCGGAAACTCCTCACGGGTCCAGTACCTGTTGATGACCGGCTCGACGTCTTTCTCCATGAACTCCCGGACCCGCGCAAGCAGCTGGCGCCCGTCAGGGTCGAGCAGCAGCTCAAGGGAGTAGAAGTCGCTGTCGGGCGCGCTGGTCATATGCCCCTCCGTGGCTGTTCGTCGCCGGAAGCCGCCGGGTCGGCGGCGGCCAGGAAGCCGTTCACCACCGGAGCCAGCTCGGCTGCCTCGGTGACCAGGCTCAGGTGCCCGCCGTGGTAGACGTGCAGCCGCGCGTTCGGGATGAGCCGCCGCAGCAGCCGGGCGTTCGCCACGGGGATCAGCGGGTCGTCGTCGCCAGACAGGATCAGCGTCGGCTGGCGCAGCAGTGGCAGGAACGGGATGCTCGTCCAGCCGGCCCCGGCGCCGAGCTGGTACAGGTATCCAAGGGGAGACCCAACCCGGCTCTGTTCGTGCATCAGCGCGCTGACCCGTTCTGGGTCGCTGCGGGCGGTACCGCCGTAGAGCGCGGGCGCAACCTGCCGCATGTACCCCGGATTCAGGTAGCGGCGCGGAGTGGCCATCCTGACCAGGACCTGAGGCCGGGCCGGAACCATGATCGCGCCAGTCGCGGTGGCGACCAGCACGAGCCGCCGGCAGCGGCGGCGCTGGGTGAACGCGAAGTGCTGGGCAGCGCCGCCGCCCCAGGAGATGCCCAGCACGTCAACGGTGCCGTAGCCGAGCGCGGTCAGCATCCGCGCGGTCAGCCTGCACAGCCCGGTCAGCCGGTAGGGGCGGGGTGGCAGCGGGGAGCCGCCAACGCCCGGGACGTCGAAGCGGATCACCTCGAGCGAGGGGTCGAGCGCGGCCACGAAGGGCTGGAGCAAGTCGAGGCTGGCTCCGATGCCATTGAACAGCAGCAGCGGAACGCGGGCGCCGTCACCATGACGGATCGCGACCCTCAGCCGCTGCCCGGCCACGGCGATGCTGCGGACCTCTGCCCTCGGGGCATCTGGGATGGCTTGCTTCCTGATCAGCATGGGCCGGCTAACGGTCGAGAACATAGCTGCCCGGAGCTGGCTGGATGGGCTCGAAGCCCTTCCCGCCGAGACTGCCGGGGCTGGGGCGCCTGGCACCGCTGCGCTCGGCGAGCCATGCGGAGTAGTCGGGCCACCAGCTGCCCGGCACCGTCTCGGCCGCCTGCAGCCAGTCGCGCGCATCAGGCGGGTTGTCAGTGGCGGTCTTGAAGGTGGCCTTGGGGTTCGCTGGCGGGTTGACCATGGACGCGATGTGGCCGCTGGTCGACAGCACGAACCGGGTGCTGCCGCCCAGCATCTGGGTGCTGCGGTAGCACGACTGCCAGGGGCACAGGTGATCGGCGATCCCCGCTACCAGGTAGGAGTCGGTGCCGACCTTGGACAGGTCAACGGGCGAGCCGAGCATGAGCGCCGCATCCGGCCTGGTCAAAGCGTTGGACAGGGCGAGCTCGATGAAATCCCGGTGCACGGCGGCTGGCAGCCTGGTGGTGTCGGCATTCCAGTACAGAATGTCGAACGGCGGCGGCTCCTGCCCCTGCAGGTAGTTGTTGACCCAGTAGTTCCAGATCAGGTCGTTCGGCCGGAGCCAGGCGAAGATTTCGGCCAGGGCGCGGCCGTCCAGGTAGCCGCGGGCGCGGGACGCCGCGATGGCCAGCCGGGCGGTGTGCCGGTCGATCATTGCCGACGCCGTCCCAGCCTGCGCCTGGTCCAGCACGGTCACGCCCAGGCACAGCGTGGCCAGCTCCTCCAGCCTGCCGATCGCGCTGAGGTGGCCGGCCACCATAGCAGCGGCGATGCCGCCAGAGCACAGCGCACAGATGCTGGCCCTGGCTGCCCCGCAGACCGAGCGGGCCGCGCTCAGCGCGCTCACGATCGCGGAGCCGTAGCTGTCGAGGTCCCAGTCCCGGTGTCTTGTGTCCGGGTTCCGCCAGGAGATGACGAACACCTGGTGGCCCTGGGCTACCAGGTACTCGATCATGCTCCGGCCCGGGGACAGGTCGGTGATGTAGTACTTGTTGATCATCGGCGGGACGATGAGCAGCGGGTCGGACCAGACCTCGGCCGTGGCCGGCTGGTACTGGATGAGCTCGCAGATATCCGAGCGGTCGATCACCGCTCCTGGGGTCACCGCGAGGTCCCTGCCCACCTCGAACGCGTCCGGCGCGACCATCGCGGGAACGCGCGGCGCGGTGGTCAGGTCTGACAGCAGCGACCTCATCCCCCGCACGGCCGACAGGCCGCTGGTGTCGATGACGGCCTTCCACCCGACCGGGCTGATCAGGGGGTTGTTGCTTGGCGCGGCAGCGTCGATCAGGTTGCTCAGCACGAACCGCATCCGCTCGCTGTCACGCCAGTCCAGATCGGCATCGGCCAGCAGCGACTCCACGGTGCCCGCGACGGCCAGGTAGGCCTGGACGGCCCGCGCCAGCAGCGGGTTGGTCTTCCACGCTGGGTCGCTGAAACGCCGGTCCTTCGGAGCCGGGGCGACGTCCGACCGGCCGGCCGTTACCCGCGCCAGCTCGCTGGCCAGTCCGGCGCCCCGGCGCGCCACCGAGGCTGGCCTGCGTGCTAGCGCCGCGGCGAAACGGGCCGTCGACAGGTTCGGCAGGAACCGGCGGAACACCCCGAGCGCCGCATCGGAGAGCAGCAGGTCCAGCGCGCTCGCGGCCTCCGTGGCCTCGAACGCTCCGGTGTCGGCCCCGCGGCCACCGGCCTGCTCGCTCATCGCTGTGTGCCCGGGCTGCCTGGACGGCGCACCTCGCGCCGGAGGATTTTGCCGGTCGGGCCCTTGGGAAGTTCGTCCACGAGCCAGACCAGCCGCGGGTACTTGTAGGCCGCGACCCGCTGTTTCACGAAGTCCCGCAGTTCCTCGGGCGTGGCCGCAGCACCCGGCTTGAGTGCGACAGCAGCGCCGACCTCCTCGCCGAGATCGTCGTGCGGCATCCCGACCACCGCGGCCTCGGCGACCGCTGGGTGCTCGTAGAGCACCTCCTCGATCTCGCGCGGGTACACGTTGTAGCCGCCGCGGATGATCATCTCCTTCTTGCGGTCCACGATGAAGTAGTAGCCGTCCTCATCGACCCGGGCCAGGTCACCGGTGCGGAACCAGCCGTCGGGGATCGCCTCGGCTGTCGCCTCGGGCTTGCCCCAGTAGCCCTTCATCACGTTGTGCCCGCGGATGGCGATCTCGCCGACCTCCCCGGGCGGGACGTCGGAACCGTCCGGGCCGACGAGGCGCATCTCGACACCTCTTACCGGCGTGCCGATTGACCCGGGTTTCCTTTCAGCATCAGGATGATTGAACGAGGCCACGGGCGAGGTCTCGGACAATCCGTACCCTTCGAGGATCATGCAGCCGAACGCTTTCTCGAAGCTGTGCAGGATTTCCACGGGCATGGCGGCCCCACCCGACACGCAGGTGCGCAGCGAGGTAACATCGGCGGTCGTGCAGTCGGGGTGGTGCAGCATCGCCGCGTACATCGTGGGCACGCCCTCGAACACCGTCACCCGGTCCCTGGCGATGATCCCAAGGGCCTTTCCCGGGTCGAACCTGGGCAGCAGGGTCAGCGTGCCGCCGCCGGCGATCGTCGCGTTCAGGCCGCAGGTGAGGCCGAAGACGTGGAACAGCGGCAGGCATCCCATGACCACGTCGTCCTGGCTCACGCCGAGGAGGGTCTCGTTCGTGAGCGCGGCGTTCCTGGCCAGGTTGGCGTGGGTCAGCTGAGCACCCTTGGGCTGGCCTGTGGTCCCGGACGTGTAGAGGATGACCGCGTCATCGTCATCGGCCCGGCCGGCCCGCGCGGGCTCAGCCGGCTGTCCGGCCAGCAGCGACGCCATGTCGGGCTCGTCGACGATGACCACGGTGGTGCCGGTGGCCGCCGCGCCCTTGGCTGCCTCTTCTGCTGCGGTCTGCCAGGCGAACAGTACCTTCGCGCCCGAGTCGGCCAGGTAGAAGGTGACCTCGCGGCTCTTCAGCAGCGGGTTCATCGGCACTACGACAGCCCCGGAAGCGAGGGCGCCGTAGAAGGCCATCGGGAACGCGGGCACGTTGGGCAGCATGATGCCGACCCGGTCTCCGGCTGTCACCCCGAGCGCCGACAGCAGCGACGAGACCCGGCCGACCGCCTTACGCAGCTGGGAGTAGTCCAGTACCAGGTCGTCCATGCGCAGGGCCGGGTGGCTGGCGCGGTCCGACGCTACCTGGTCGAACACAGAGATCAGATTGGCCACGATGCCTCCCCGGTGACGTGAGCTACCTCCGTAGCAGCATCATGCTCCGAGTTAGGCGCGCCGCACAGACCCCTGGCCTGGCCTCGGGCCCCCGGGACAAGCACCGGGCGCGGCATTGTGCCCGGGGAACAGGCACCGGGGCGCGGGCGGAGCTATCGATCCTATATTCGACGCTGACCCAGCCGGGGATGTATCATCTGCGCATGCCCACCGTGGATCGCGTCCCGCTGCTGGCTGAGCGCCAGCCCCGGTCGTGGCGTCCGGCAGTGGTCATTCCGAGCCTGGCTGACCTGTGCGGGCCCACCGAGGGCACGGTCGAGCTGCCGCTGTGGCTGTTCTGGAGCTGCCCCGGGCACATGTTCGACCTCAGCGATCCGGACATGCGGGTCTGGCTCTACCAGACCGTACTCCGGGAGGCGGCCCGCCCGGAGGATCTCACCGCCTTCCTGGACGGTGACACGCTCATGACGCTCTGGCCCAGCCTGTACCTGCCCAGGGGGGTCCGGCAGGCGTGGGAGGACCAGCACCCGGTCCTGCGCACTTCTGTCGAGGGCACTGCCACCGCTGCTGCCGCCTGATGCCGGTCCGCGAGTTCCACCGGAAGGTGGCTGCGATCGTCCTGCGGGCCGCGGCCCCGCACAGGTTCGCCCTGGCCGGCGGCAACGCTCTGATCGCTCACGGAATCACCGAGCGGCCCACCCAGGACGTCGACATCTTCAGCGACGAGCAAGGCGGTGTGGCGGCGGCCGCAGAAACAGTGGAGGCCGCGCTGATCCGCGCGGGTTTCGACGCCGAGCGCCGGGACACAGCAGGCGGTCTGGACGACATCTTCTACGGCATGGGTGAGGGCATGGCCGAATGGGTCGTCACCGAGCCCGGCGGAGAGCAGATGATGCTGCAGATGGCCTATTTCGACCGAACACGCAAGCCAGTGATCATGGAGTTCGGGCCTGTGCTGGACCTCGAGGACGTGGTCGGCGGGAAGGTCTGCGCGCTGGCCAGCCGGGCCGAGCCGCGCGACTATGTGGATACGGCGGCCGCCCTGGAGCGGTACACCATCGAGGAGATGATCGCCTTCGCCAGGCGGCTCGACCCGGGCCTGACCGACCAGGACTTCGCCGACGCTGGCCAGCGGCTGGACCGGTGGGGCGACGGGGTATTCCGCCCCTTCGGGCTAGGGCCGCAGGACGTGGCCATGCTGCGGAAGCGTTTTGCCGCCTGGCCACGGGGCTGATCAGCTTCTCCTGGTTCCCACCAGCAGCGAGTTGCACAGGTCAGGAAGGACCACTTCGGTCCAGACCAGTCTGGGCTCGCCGAGGAAGAGCTGCCGCTTCGGATCGCTGGCCCGCAGCGGAGAGCCGGATGGCAGCGCCAGCACCGGTGTGACGTCGTCCATTACTAGCCGCCCGCCGATCCGCAGCACGCCGACCAGTGCGGCAACGTCGGCCTGGTCGCGCACGCCGCTGTCGGCGAACAGCAGGTCGAACGGCCCCCTGCCGGTCATGGTGGTCAGCGCGTCCCCGGTGATCACCTGGACCCTGCCAGCTATCCCGGCGTCGGTGTCCAGCAGATCCCGGACCGCGCTGGCCAGGCCCTCGTCGATCTCTGCTGTGATGAGCATGCAGTCGTCCGGCATCAAGCTGGCCATCCACGCGGTGCCGATGCCCGCGCCGGTTCCCAGCTCTCCGATCAGCCCGCCGCCGCACCCGGCCGCCAGCATGGCCAGGAAGCGGCCGACACCCGGCAGAGACGCCGAGGCACGGCCGGGTTCTGCTTCCTCGCGGGTCAGCGGGAAGCCCAGCCGGCGGGCAAGCGCCTCGGCCCGAGTGACCATGGGGGGCAGTTCATCCATGGTCTACCAGGGTAGAGTGCGGCGCCGTGACCGAGCAGGAGCCAGCACACATACGCGAGCGGCGGCGGGCAGCAACTCCAGTGCGGGGGGCCGCAGCGGTGTCTTTCCGTAGACGCACCGCCCTCCGGTATCGGCCGGGCCGGCTGCGGGCAAGTACTGCCGCCGGACCGCCGAGTTCACCCCATCGGCCGCCACCAGGACATCCGCCTCGGCCTCCCGGCCATCGGCGAAATACACCCGCACGCCTCCCTCGTCGGCGTCGTAACCCGTCACCTCGCGGCCGAACACGACCGTGTCGTCCAGCCCGGCGGCGAGCACTTCCCGCAGCGTCAGCCGGCTGACCGAGGCGGACAGAGTGCCAGGCGCGTACTGACCGGCAGAAGGATCGCCGGCCGTAACTTCCTTCAGCAGACTCAGCCGTTCGCTCACCACGGTCAGCCGGGTACTTGCCTGCCCGCAGGTCGCCTGGAACGCCGCGAGCAGCTCCGGCGGCAGGCACTGCTGCAGCGCCAGCCCCGCCCGCGCGTCAACGTGCAGCCGGTACCCCTGCCCGCGCCCGGCCAGCTGGTCATCCCGTTCGTACACCGTTACGTCGGCGCCTGCCCGCCGCAACCCCTGCGCCAGGCACAGGCCGCCAAGCCCAGCCCCGGCCACCGCCACCCGGACTGTGGCCACGCCCACCTCCGTCCCCGGTGTCCTCCGGGGTCCTGACGCGTGACTTCGCGTTGGGCCCCGGTGGCCACAGACCCGGCTCCTGCGCCGGCCATCCATCGGTTGGCGGCATAATGCTTGACATGCGTTTGTCCGCGCGCGCCGACTATGCGCTGCGGGCCGCGATCGAACTCGCGGCCGCCAGCGCGACCGGTCATGTCACTGCCGACAAGCTTGCCAAGACCCAGGGCATTCCCGGCAAGTTTCTCGAAGCCATCCTGACTCAGCTCCGCCGAGGCGGGCTTGTCCGCAGCCAGCGCGGACCAGATGGCGGGTTCTGGCTCGCCCGGCCCGCCTCCGACATTTCGCTCGCCGACATCATCCGGGCGATCGACGGACCCCTCGTCGGCGTCCGCGGCGAGCGGCCAGAGAACCTTGGGTACATCGGGGCTGCCGAGCCATTGCAGACCGTCTGGATCGCGCTGCGGGCTAACGAGCGGGCGATCCTGGAAGACGTAACCCTCGAGCACATCGTGACCGGGCAGCTGCCCGACAGCGTGATGCGGCTCGCTGACGATCCCCGAGCCTGGGCCTAGCCATCCAAAGCTAACGGTCCAGGACTAAACCGGCACCATGTCCTGGATGTCGCTGATGCGCCGCGTCACCTGCTCGAACGCAGGCTGCTGGCGGGACGGCACCGAGAACTCAGCAGTACTGCGCACCGCTGGCTTCCGGCCGGCCGGCCGGCTCATCTCAAGCTGCTCGACCTTGGCATCCGGCTCCCGCATCCTGGTGGCTATAGCCGGCGTGAGCTCCCTGACGCCGGTGAATACCGGCTCGCTCTGCAGCTCCGCCAGGGCGAAGCTGTCCGACACCTCCCTGAGCACCTGCGACAGGGGCGCGCCCAGCGCCCCGCAGATCGAGGCGAGGAGCTCGGAGGAGGCCTCCTTCTGGCCGCGCTCAACCTCGGACAGGTATCCCAGCGAGACTCGCGCAGCAGCGGACACCTCACGGAGGGTGCGACCCTGCCGCAGGCGTAGCCGCCGCAGTGCGTCACCGAGCAAGTGACGAAGCAGGACCATCGTCGCCTCCCTTCCGAGGACGTTCCGCAGATGCCTCCACCGTACCCGCCCGCACTGACCATGCGGGAGAGGGCATAGCCGCGTGTTCTCCCGTGTAACGATGTAATCGTATCTCGTCTTCCCGCAGTACGCTCACCAGGAGCCCGAGCGCGTGCTCGACGGTCGCGCTGCGGATCTGCTGCCGGTCCCCGGCGAGCGCCAGCGTTCGTGTCTGCGTGGTTGCGGCCACGGCGACCGCTATGTGCACGGTTCCCACCGGCTGGCCGTCAGCCGGGTCCGGGCCGGCGACGCCGGTGGTGGCCACGCCGGCCGAGGCCGCCATGCGGTGCCGGGCCCCTTCCGCCATCGCCGCTGCCACGGCGGGATGCACCGCGCCGTGACGTTCCAGCAGTTCCGTGGAGACGCCGAGGAGCGAGCTCTTCAGGTCCGTCGCATAGGCGACGACCGCGCCGCGGAACGCCGCGGACGCGCCCGGGATCGCGGTCAGCGCCCCGGCCAGCATCCCGCCGGTGAGCGACTCAGCGACAGCGACCGTCTCGCCCCTCGTGACCAGCAGCCCGATGATCTCGGCCGCGAGCTCACGGCTGCGGTCCTGTAGCCGGGTCTGCGTGGCCGCTTCCCCCGGGCGGCGTATCACCCCTGACCCTTTCTGCTGCGCCCGCCGGGGACCGCGCGCCGCAGCCGCACCGCCCGGGCCACATAGTCGACGCCGGTCACCACGGTGACCACGAGCGCGGCCGCCATCACGAACTGACGCACGACCCCGAACGGGCCCGGGAGGATGTACAGCGCTATCGCGATCACCTGCAGCATGGTCTTTATCTTGCCGCCGCGGCTGGCGGCGATCACGCCCCGGGAGATGACCCAGAACCGCAAGCCGGTGACTGCCAGCTCACGGAACATGATCACGCCCGTGACCCACCACGGCAGCTCGCCGAGCGCGGACAGCGTGACGAGTGCAGCGCCGGTGAGGGCCTTGTCGGCGATCGGGTCCGCGATCTTGCCGAAGTCGGTGATCAGGCTTCGCCTGCGAGCCAGCTCCCCGTCGAGGAGGTCAGTCAGCGAGGCCAGGCCGAACGTGACGCAGGCGACTATCCGCCAGCCAGTGCCCCCGGCGAGCAGGGCCGCTACGAACACCGGCACCAGGCACAGCCGCAGGACTGTCAGGACGTTCGCTATGTTCACGAGCCCCGGTGCCACGGCGGCGGCGGTGCCTGCCCGCAGGTTACGCCCGCCGGCCGCGCCAGCGTCAGCCCGGCTCACCGCGTTGCGCGCCTTTCGCCAGCGGCCCGCCTGCCGGGCTGGTGACCTCAGCCAGCAGGTCGGCGCCCTCGGCGCCGGTGACCGTCGCCCGGACCAGCTGACCCGCAGCGAGCTGGGCGCGGGAGCGTACCTCGGTGGTCCCGTCGACCTCCGGGGCCTGGTGCGCCGCCCGGCCGCTGTACCGCCCGGCTCCGAGTGGCTCCTCGATCAGGACATCCACAAACTCGCCGCAGCGCTCGGCAGCACGCTGGGCCATGAGTTCCTCAGCGAGGTCAGCCAGGTCCTCGACCCGGCTGGCGATCTCGTCGGCCGGAACCTTCCCGGGCAGGGACTCCGCCTCCGTTCCCTCTTCGTCGGAGTACCCGAAGATCCCGATCGCGTCCAGCCGGGCTTCGGCCAGGAAGTCGTGCAGCTCGGCCACGTCGCTGTCGGTCTCCCCGGGGAAGCCGACGATGAAGTTAGACCGGACGCCAGCCTCCGGGCAGGCCTGCCGGATCTGGTCCAGCAGCAAACCGAACCGCTGACGGTCGCCGAAGCGGCGCATCCGGCGCAGCACACCGCCGCTGGCGTGCTGGAATGACAGGTCGAAGTACGGCGCCACCCCGGGGGTGGACGTCATCACGCTTATCAGCCCTGGCCGCATCTCAGCGGGCTGCAGATAGCTCACCCGCACCCGCTCGATCCCCGGGACCGCCGCCAGCTCGGGCAGCACTGCTTCGAGCAGGCTCAGGTTCCCCAGGTCCTTGCCGTACGAGGTCGAGTTCTCGCTGACGAGGAACAGCTCCCGGACGCCCTGGCTGGCGAGCCACCCAGCCTCGGCGACCAGTTCCTCCGGCGCGCGGGACACGAACGCACCGCGGAAGGCGGGTATGGCACAGAAACTGCACCGGCGGTCACAGCCGGATGCGATCTTCAGCGGCGCCACCACGCTGTCACCGAGCCTGCGCCGCATCACCCGCGGCCCGGACGCGGGCGCAACCCCCGGCGGGAGATCCGGCAGGACCGTTCCGTGGCCGGGGAGCCGGCCGCGCTCAGCAGCCGCCTGCCGCGTCGCCGGCGTGACCGGAAGCAGCCGGCGGCGGTCGGCTGGCTGGTGTGCTGGCCACCGCTGCCCGGCCAGCACCGAGTCGAGCCGGGCGCCTATGTCCTGGTAGTCGTCGAAGCTGAGGATCTGCGCCTCCGGCAGCGCCTCGCCGAGGCTGGCGCCGTAGCGCTCAGCCAGGCAGCCGGCCGCGACTACCTTCGCGCCGCCGGAACCAGCGCTGAGCAGCTCGTCGATCGAATCCTGCTTGGCCGCCTCGATGAAGCCGCACGTGTTGACCAGGACCACATCGGCATCGTCGTCACTGAGGGTCCAGCCAGCGGCCTCGAGCCGGGCGGCCAGCTCCTCTGAGTCAACCTCGTTCCGCGCGCACCCCAGCGTGACCATGCTCACGCGCCGGTGCCCAGATCGGCGCGGCGGGACGGACGGCTGCGACTGGCTCGACGACACATCGGCAGACTACGGCAGGTTCCCTCATGGAACGGCACTCCAGGCGCCGCGCCCGCCGGCGTCCAGAATCGGCCCTGGTCAGCTCGGCGCGCTCTGGCCAAGCCCCAGGCTGAGCGTGACAGGCTGGTGGTTCGAGCCGGCGGCCTTGCTCCTCCCGTTAACCGTGAGCGAGACCCCGCCTGGGTTGCCGAGCCGCAGGCTCACCGCCTGCTTCTCGGTCCAGTGCATCGTGCTGCCGGCGTTGACTATGCCTTCGTAGACCTGCGTTCCTGATGTCGTCGTGAGCTGGACCCAGCAGGCCTGGGTGGCCGTGAGGCTGATCACGACCTCGTTCGCGTACGGCTGCGCCGCAGGAGTGGCAGCTGGCGTCGGGGTCGCCCTGGCCGGCGACTTGCTCGCTGCACGCTGGTGCGACGACGAGTGCGTCACGCCGGCCGCTGAGGCTCCCGGCGGGTTGTGCGGCGACTTGGTGCCCGACGATGTCACCTCGTGGTAGACGACGAAGCCGACGATCGCGGCCAGGGCCACGGCCATGGCAATGCTCCAGTTCGGCCTGCGCCGTTCCTTGATCTTGATGGGTGTGGCGGGCTCGAAAACGTCGGCCGCCGATATCGCCTGCGGGGCTCCCTGGGTCTGGTCATACTCGCGGACCAGCGGCTCCGGGTCCACGCCCACGGCCCGGGCGATGCTGCGGATGTGACCTCTCGCATAGAAGTCGCCGCCGCACGCGGAGTAGTCGCCGCGCTCTATCCCCCGGATGATCGTCTCACGGATGCAGGTCCGCTGGCTGACCTGCGTAACGGTGAGATCAGCCTGGCGACGTGCCTCTGCCAGGGTGTCACCGATGCTCACGCCACGCCTCCCCACTGATCGGTTTTTCTGCGCGCCGCCCGTCGACGCCTCGGGGTGCGGTGACAGCCGTCAGATTCTCTTTATATTCCCCGCGTGAGGGAACGGTCACCAAGTGTAGACATCTGCCGCCCGCCAAACAGGAGCCGGCCTGTTGTAGCCACAGCACAAGTATTCAACGACCGCAGGTCGTCCAGGGACTCGGCGCCGACCGGCAACACCATGCCCGGGATCGCAGAACGCTAACCGCAGGGCGGGCCTGGCAGCCCGCCGACACTGGGCAGCGAGCAGGTCAGGAGCCGCTGCCGCCGCGCAGCGACGCGAGCAATCCCGCCAGATCGTCCGGCTTGACCAGCACGTCCCTGGCCTTGGAGCCCTCGCTCGGCCCAACGACGCCACGGCTTTCCAGCAGGTCCATCAGCCGCCCTGCTTTGGCGAAGCCAACCCGGAGCTTGCGCTGCAGCATCGAGGTCGAGCCGAACTGGGTATTCACCACAAGCTCGGCCGCCTGCAGGAGCAATTCCAGGTCGTCCCCGACGTCTGCCTCGATCTCACGCTGGCGGCCCTCGGGCACGGCCACGTCCTCGCGGTAGGCAGGCTCCGCCTGCTTCATGCAGTGCGCGACAACGTCGCGGATCTCCTTCTCGGTGACGAAAGCGTTCTGCAGCCGCAGTGGCTTGCTCGCGCCCATCGGCAGGAACAGGGCGTCGCCCTGGCCCACGAGCTTCTCGGCACCAGGCTGATCCAGGATCACCCGGCTGTCGGTCAGGCTGGAGGTGGCGAACGCGAGCCGGGACGGGACGTTGGCCTTGATCAGCCCGGTCACGATGTCCACGCTCGGCCGCTGGGTCGCGAGCACCAGGTGGATCCCGGCCGCGCGGGCCAGCTGGGTGATCCGCACGACCGAGTCCTCCACGTCGCGGGGAGCGATCATCATCAGGTCGGCCAGCTCGTCGACGATCACCAGCAGGTACGGGTACGGCAGGTACTCGCGTTCACTGCCGGGCGGGGCCGTCACCTTCCCCGAGCGCACCGCCTTGTTGAAGTCGTCCACGTGCCGGAACCCGCTCGCGGCCAGGTCGTCGTAGCGGCGGTCCATCTCCCCGACGACCCACTGCAGCGCGTCAGCGGCCCGCTTGGGGCTGGTGATGATCGGCGTGATCAAATGCGGGATCCCCTGGTACGCGGCCAGCTCGACCCGCTTGGGGTCGATCAGGATCATCCGTACCTCGTCCGGCGTGGCCCGCAGCAGGATCGACGTGATGAGCCCGTTAAGGCAGACACTCTTCCCCGATCCGGTAGCGCCGGCGATCAGCATGTGCGGCATCTTCGCGATGTTGGCGATGACATGCACGCCCTCGACGTTCTTGCCGAGGCCGACGACCATCGGGTGGTGCTCAGCGGCGGCGACCGGGGAGCGCAGCACGTCACCCAGGCTGACGGTTTCCCGGTCGGTGTTGGGGATCTCCACCCCAATCGCGGACTTGCCCGGGATCGGCGACAGGATCCGCACGTCC
This sequence comes from uncultured Actinomycetota bacterium, assembly GCA_963815375.1. Classification (GTDB taxonomy): domain Bacteria; phylum Actinomycetota; class Actinomycetes; order Streptosporangiales; family Streptosporangiaceae; genus JASHPR01. The sequence continues at coordinate 1,276,703 of CAWFGX010000004.1, forward strand.
GCGCTCTTGACCGCATAGGCGATGTTCTTCGACAGCGCGGTGACCCGCTCCACCTTGACGGCCGGGGCGAGCTCGATCTCGTAGCGGGTGACGGTGGGCCCCCGGGTGAACCCGGTCACCTGGGCGTCCACCTCGAACTGATCGAGCACTTCAGAAAGTGCGTCGACCATGATGTCGTTGGCACGGGTCCGCGCCTTCGGCGCCGTGCCCGGCCGCAGCAGCGCGGCTGGCGGGAGCGTGTAGCTGGAGTCGCTGGCCGCCGACAGCGTGAGCTGCTCCTGCTTCTTCGGGCGCTGCGCCCCGTCTGCTGACTCCGCTGGCCGGCCAGGCTTGCTGTCCGGGTGGCCGGCCCCGTCCTCGCTGTCGGCCCACGGATCGTGCCAGGGCGCGTCGTGACCAGCCGGCTGCCGTCCGGCCCCGACGGCTGGCTGGCCGAATGCCAGCGCCTCGCTCAGCGCCTTGTCGTCCCTTGCGTCGCCATCCCCTGTGCTACCCGGCCGCGCTACCCCAGTCGTGCCCTTGCTCCCAGACCCGGCCGCGCCCTTGGGCACGGTCCCGCCCAGCAGCGGCGTGTCATACGGCCGCTCATGCTCGCCCGCCTCAATGGCGGCCTGCCGCTTGCGCCCGCTGCGGCCTAGCTCGCTGCGGCCGGAGCCGGCCTCGCTTGCGGCATCGGCCTCCGCCTTGTCCTCAGCGGCCTCGCCCCGGCGCACGAAGCCGTGCAGCTCGGCTAGCCGGCCCGGGACGCGGTGCAGCGGCGTCCCGGTGATCACCAGCAGGCCGAACCCGGTGAGCAGCATGAGCAGCGGGATCGCTACCCACGGCGTCACCGCCGCGACCAGGGGCGCCGATGCTACGTACCCGATGAGGCCGCCCGCCGCCCGCATCGCTGGAGCACCGTCAGCGGGCCTCGGCGTCCCGTGGGCGATATGCACCAGGCCGAGCCCGCCGACGATCAGCGCCGTCCACCCGGTGATCTGCCGGGCCGTGGCCGTGTTCTTGTCCGGGTGCCGAAGGTAACGCCAGGCCAGCAGCGCCAGCAGGACCGGCACCGCCGGGGCGGCCATGCCGAGCCCGCCCCGGACAAAGGCCGACAGTGCCCGGGTCACTGCGTTGCCAGGGCTGAACCACGTGACCGCGGCGGTGACGATGGCCAGGCCCAGCGAAGCCAGCCCAACACCGTCCCGGCGGTGGGCCGGGTCGAGCTCGCGGGCGTTCCGGCCTGCCGCACGGACAGAAGCACCAACCGCGTGCGCCAGCCCCATCCACAAGGCGGAGACGACGTGCGCAGTCCAGACGGCCAGTATCACTATCGGGTTGGTTGGCGGCGGGGGCTGCTGTCTCTGATACCGCCTCCCGCCCGAGCGTGAGCCGCCCCGGCCCTTGCCACCCGCCTTGCGGCCGGACCCGGACGCGCCACGCCGCCGTTTCGCGCTGCTCCCCGAGCGCGACCCCGCCGACGCGCGGCCTTTCGTCTTGGCGCGCGCCGGGCCCTGGTACAAAGCTGTCTGCGACACAGCCGTCTGCGACGCATCTGTTTGCGACGCATCTGTCCGTGCCCGGCGCGCAGGTGCGCGCCGCGCAGCCGTCTGCTGTCCGGTTGCCTGCTGCGCAGGCTTCTGCCGGACAGATGGCTGAGCAGCGCGGTTGGGCGCACGGGTCGCCATGATCTCTACGGTACCCATCAGGCCTGGAACGGCGAAGAACTGCAGCGTGGCGTGTCGGGCCCGGCGACCGCGCAGAGCGATGGCGTGAAATGGCATGAAAGGGACGAGCTGCCGTTAGGCTTTCGCGGCAGGACCCTGCTGCCCGGGAGCCCACTGGAGGTAGATCGTGTCCGACGGCGTGGGCGAGCCCAGGGCAGAGGCCGAGGGCGAACTGGCTCTGGCCCGCATTGCGATCAGCGACGGGGAACCCGGGCACGCGGCGACGCACCTCGGCAACGCGCTCGCCAACGATCCCTCATTGCCTGCCGTGTACCAGGCGCTGCGGGAACTGGACGCCAGCGGCAACGCGCTGGTCCTGTTCCCGATGACCAAAGAAGGCGCGTACATCGGAGCGGCGGCTGCCCGGTCGTACCTGCTGGCCCGCGCGGGCGCGACCGACGACGCACTGCAGCTGCTGTGCCTGGTAGCCCGGGCCCAGCCGACCAGGCCGTGGGGGGCCGCAGACTGGCTGAACGCACCTGGCCTGGCTGGCCGTCTGGATCCGGACAAGGCCGCGCACGCGCTGATAGGCCTGACCCAGGTACTGCCCGATCCGGCCGACGCGGATCTGGCGAGGCTGATGCGGCCGTTCCTCGACGTGGCCCGCGGCGTCGCAGCCAGGTTGCGCGACGCGCTGCTCCTCGCGGCTTTGTCGGGCCTGGCGAGGCGGGTCGGCGCAGTTGACGAGGCCATCTCCTGGTGCCAGCACGCAGAGCAGTCAGATCAGGGCGCAACTGCCGCGATCATGCTGGGTTACGCGCTGCGCAGCGCGGGCCGGTTCGATGAGATGCAACAGGCGTGGCAGCGGGCGCTCAGCCACGACCCGCGCAATGTCCCGCTGCACGTCGACATCGCCGAGGACCTTGCCCTCCGCGGGTACCCCGCCGAGGGGATCGCCTGGCTGGACAGGGCGCTGGCACTCGAACCAGGGCACGAGAAGGCCTTCCCCAGCGCATGCGAGATGCGCTTTGCGCAGGACGGCAACATCAGCCATCTGGTTGGCCTTGCCGACTGGTGGCGGGCCCACCCAGAGCAGGACTATGCCGACACGATGCTCGCCAAGGCATGTCATGGCCGTCCGTGGCTGAACGTGGTGCCTCTGCCGAGCGAGGCGGTCTCGAACGTGCTCGTGCAGGTAGCCGAGCAGCACCCGGAACCGGGTGGCCTCAGTCAGCTTGAGGTCACGCTCAGCCTCTCGGCCCTGGAAGCCCCGAGCGCGATGGCGGCCGCGAGGGCAGCGATGCCGAGGCTGGTCGTGGAGGTGGAGAGCATCCCGGAGCCAGACATCCGCGAGCCGCTGGCCGAGGTCCGCTACCGCGTCTGGACCTACCAGGGATCACAGGCAGCGCCGGCCGTCGGGCCACCGTCGCCGGCCGCGGTCGCTGTGCTGCGGGCCGTCGCGGGAGGCGGCAACTGGGCCCATCCAATCGCAGCCTACGATCGCGCGGTACGCCTCTCCGGCATGAGCCTCGGCGACTTGCTGGGCCTCATGGCCCACGTCCCGCCGGTCCCGGACCAGCCAGAGTGGATAAGGGTAGCCCGGAGCGTCCCGGCCTACTGGCCGCGCTGCGCGCAGGTGTGGGCATGCCTCGGCCTGCTGCACCACAGTGCCGACGAGCCGTGGCCGACCTCCACCAGGCGCAGTGTTCTGATCGACCTCGTGCGTGGGGTGGAGGACTGGGTGGCCGACGCGGCAATGTTCGCGCTGGTCGTCGCTGCGTGGGTGGATCCGGGGCTGCGCGGCGACGTGGTGCAGGTCGTCGGCCACCGCTTCGTCGACGCTGTGCGTATCTACCAGCAGCGAGAGGTCACGGTCGTTCAGTCAATGGCCCGCCTTGCCCTGGTGACCCCGAGCATGGACGCCCAGGTAGCGTTGCTCGCCCGTGACTTCCTTGCCCGTGAGCAGCGCAACAGCGAGCTGATCCCGGAGCCTGGGGGCCAGCCGGGGCCAGCCTAGACCTCGACGAGGACCGGGATGATCATCGGGCGGCGGCGGTAGGTGTCGCTGACCCAGCGGCCGACGGTGCGTCGCACGACCTGCTGCAGCTGGTGGGAGTCGCTGATCCCGTCGGCGGCCGCACGGGCCAGCGCCTCCTCGATCTGCTGCCGGATCTCGCCGAAGGCTGCGTCGTCGATCCCGGAACCGCGCGCGTGGATCTCCGGGCCGGCCACGAGCTTGCCGGCTGTGGAGTCGACCACAACCACCACGGAGACGAACCCCTCCTCGCCCAGGATCCGCCGGTCCTTCAGCGACGACTCGGTGATCTCGCCGACCGACAGCCCGTCCACGTAGACGTACCCGCAGTGGACCTTGCCTGAGACACGGGCCCGCCCGGCCACGAGGTCCACCACCACCCCGTCCTCGGCTATCACGATGCTCTCGTCCGGCACGCCGGTTAGCGCGGCCAGTTCCGCGTGCGCCCGCAGGTGCCGCCACTCCCCGTGCACAGGCACAAAGTTGCTGGGCCGCACCAGGTTCAGGACGTACAGCAGCTCCCCGGCCGGCGCGTGCCCGGACACGTGCACGAGCGCGTTACCCCGATGCACCACCCGGGCGCCGAGCCGGGTCAGGTCGTTGATGATCCTGGACACGGCGGTCTCATTGCCGGGCACCAGCGACGAGGCCAGGATGACAGTGTCGCCCTCTTCGATATGGATCGGGTGATCCCGCCCAGCCATCCGGGCCAGCGCCGACATCGGCTCGCCCTGCGAGCCAGTGGAGATCAGCACGATCCGCTCCGGGGGCAGTTCCTCTGCCTCTCGCTGCTCCACGATCAGCCCGCCGGGGACGTGCGGGACCCGCAGGTAGCCGAGTTCGCGGGCGACGCCCATGTTTCGCACCATGGACCGGCCGACCAGCGCCACCTTGCGCCCGTGCGTGGCAGCGGCGTCGAGCACCTGCTGCACCCGGTGCACGTGGCTGGCGAAGCAGGAGACGATGATTCGCTGCCGGGCGGAGGCGAAGATCTCGTCGAGCACCGGGGTGATCGCCCGCTCTGTGGTCACGATCCCGGGGACCTCGGCGTTGGTGGAGTCGGCCATCAGCAGGTCGACGCCCTGAGTGCCGAGCCGGGCGAACCCGCCCAGGTCGGTGAGCCGCCCGTCGAGCGGCAGCTGGTCCATCTTGAAGTCGCCGGTGTGCAGCACCAGGCCGGCCCGGGTGCGTATCGCGACCGCCAGCGCGTCGGGTATGGAGTGGTTGACCGCGAAAAATTCCAGTTCAAAGGGCCCGAACGTTTGCGTGGTGCCTTCAGTGGCCTCACGGATCACTGGAGTGATGCGGTGCTCAGTGAGTTTGCTCGCGGTCAGCGCCAGCGTCAGCCTCGAGCCCACCAGAGGCATGTCCGGCCGTAGCCGCAGCAGGTAGGGGACCGCGCCGATGTGGTCCTCGTGTGCGTGCGTCAGCACAACCGCCTCGACCTGGTCCAGCCTGCCCTCGAGGTATGAGAAGTCCGGCAGGATCAGGTCGACCCCGGGCTGATCGGGCTCGGGGAACAGTACCCCGCAGTCCACGATCAGCAGCCGTCCCGCGTGCTCGAACACGGTCATGTTCCGGCCGATCTCGCCGAGCCCGCCGAGCGCGACGATCCGCAGGCCGTCAGGCTCGAGCGGTGGCGGCGGCCCGAGCTCGGGGTGCGGGTGGCTCACCGGAGCTTCACGCCGCCCGCGACCAGGTCCGTGCGCAGCCGCTCCGCCTCCTCCGTGGTGGCGTCGGCCAGCGGCGGGCGGACCGGCCCTCCGGGCAGGCCCAGCATGGCCAGCGCAGCCTTGGTCGCGGTCGTCCCTGGCATACGGGTCATCCCGGTGTAGACCGGCAGCAGCTCGCGGTGGATGGCGAGCGCGGTGGCCGGGTCGCTGGCCGTGTAGGCATCGATCATCTCGGCCAGCCGGTCGCCGACCACGTGGCTGTGCACGCTCACGAAGCCGGCCGCGCCAACAGACAGCCAGGGCAGGTTCAGCGGGTCGTCGCCGCTGTAGTAGGCGAGGCCGGTTCTGGCCATGACGAGAGATCCGGCGACCAGGTCGCCCTTGGCGTCCTTGACCGCGACGATCCGCGGGTGCTGGGCGAGCTGGACCAGCGACTCGGTCGCGATCGGTGTGCCGGTCCGGCCCGGGATGTCGTAGAGCATCACCGGCAGCCCGGTCGAGTCAGCGACCCTGGTGAAGTGCGCCACCAGGCCGTGCTGCGGCGGCTTGTTGTAGTAAGGCGTGACCACGAGCAGCGCGTCCGCACCGGCCCGCTCAGCCTGCCTCGCCAGCTCGCAGGTATGCGCGGTGTCGTTGGTGCCGACGCCGGCCACGACCGTGGCCCTGTCGCCGACGGCCTCGATTACGGCCCGCAGCAGCCGCTCCTTCTCGCCATCGGTCGTGGTGGGCGACTCGCCGGTGGTGCCGCTGATCACCAGGCCGTCGCCCTGCATCTCGGTGACCAGGTGCTCGGCGAGGCGCGCCGCCCCGCCGTAGTCGACTTCCCCGTCGCCGGTCATCGGCGTGATCATCGCTGTCAGCAGCCTGCCGAACGGGGCCTGCGCCTGATCGCCCGCATCGCGTGCCGTTGTGATACCTGTCATGAACCGAACGCTACCGGGCGATGCCGCTGCCGGGTACTGCCGGCGCACGTTGTCGTCGCTGCGAGAGGCAGACGAGGCGACGTGAGCTCGGGGGTACCCACGTCGCCTGCGTCTGTCTCAGTATCGTCCGCCATTGCACACGGCGTTACTCGATGTGCGCAATTAGTTGGGGGCCGCTGTTTGCCGCCCGCTGGCAGATGTCAGCCCCATGTTGGCTGGTGTCTCACGCCGATATGACGGCACAATATCGACGAGGCCCCTCCATGTATGAGATGGAGGGGCCTCGCCACAGCCGTACAGCGCAGCTCGCCGATCGCTCGGCTGCCGGTGACCCGGTCGCTGTCTGCTGCCGACCGCCCCACAAGCCCCAGAGCAGGCCTCGCGCAGAATGCCGATTCCTCGGCTCTCCCCGCGTCCCGGGCTGCTGCCGCGTTCCCGAGGTTGCCCCCGGGGTTCCGGCGCTTCCCTGGATCGGTGCCCCGTTCTTTGTGGTGAGTGCTTTTCTACTGCCTCTCCGAGCAGGCACACAAGAGCTTTCGGCGAGCAATCTCAAGATTCTTTGGCCATCCACAGGACACCTGCCGTTTATCCCCGCGCACCGCCGCTTATCCACCGCCCATCCACACACTTGTCCACAGCAAGTGTGTAAAGGGCTCGGTGCCGCCCCGGCGACAGGCAGGCGGCAAGTGGGCGGGGCGGGTGCTGCGGCTAGAAGACCGGGATGATGTCCTCGGGGTTGATGTCGGCGGAGACGTCGACACCTTCGATGTCCAGCTCCGGGATTGCCGGGAACTCGATGCCCCAGCGCACAACGATCGCCCGGATCTTGGCGATCGCGGTCTTCCAGTTCTCTGCCTGCTGCTCGTAGGACAGCACGCCCAGGCCTGCGTCCCTGGCGTGGTTCATCAGCACCCGGTGGTTGGCCAGGAAGTAGGGCGGAAGCTCCCAGAACCCGTCAGGGGGCTCCCAGAGGATCATCGACAGGAACACGAAGCCCGCACGGAGCTGGCGTGTGATCGTGGCCTTGACGTCGTCGGTGAGGCCCGGCCACTCGTTCTCCAGGATGGTTATGCAGATCTGCAGGTGACGTGACTCGTCCCGGCCGATCTTGTGGAACATGTCGGAGAAGACCGGGTGCACAGTGCCGGACGCCATCCCGCGGAACAGGGTGGAGGCTGCCATCTCCCCCATCATGAAGCTGGTGAACAGCACCGCAAGCGGGTACTTGCCGACCGCGCGGTTGTAGCCGCTCCAGTACCTGCCGCCGTTGTGGTACAGCCAGCCGATGTTGTTGTGCGCGGCGCGCTCGAGGTCGGTTGACGGGGTCCAGTCGAGCGGACCGCCTGGCCACAGCGCCGCGATCGTGCGCTGGCAGCACTCCTCGTGGTTCATCTCGTCCCGGGTGATCGAGAAGAAGCACTTGCGGACGGGGTCCTCCTCGTGCTGCTCGAACGCGTGGATGGTGGCGCGAGCGAACACGGCCGGGCCGGAGGCGTCGAAGTTGGCGAGCACCGCGAACCAGTACATGATCCCCAGGCGCTGCTCGATGGTGAAGTCCTCAGCGCGCAGCCCGTCCCAGGGCAGGCTGGCCGGGTTCCACGCCATAACCTTGGACTTCTGGTAGATCGCCGCCAGCTTGTCGGTCTCGACCCGCCATTCCATCGGGTAGATGTTCGGCTGCGGGATCTCTGGTGCGGGCCAGAACCCGCCCTCGGGAATTGTCAGGCCATCGGCGTCAGCCACGTTGCTACCTCCTACAGCCAGCCTGATGACAGCGTAAGCCCCCGAGAACACGGCCCGGCGCGGCGGCAGAGCACCCGGGTGCCGGGAACGGCAGCGTCTGCCGCCGGCGTTTTGGCCCGGTACAAGCCCGAAGGTCACGTCCGGTGAGAAGTTGCGCACGTGGCGTGCTCGCGATAAGCCCGCGCGGGGCGCGAGCTGCGGTATGGTACCGCTGTCCTGGACCAGCTCCCGGCCATCCGCGGAGCCAGCCCAGGACGGCGCGACCTTCAGCGAAGCCGGTGAGAACCCGGCGCTGTCCCGCAACGGTGATGCTCCCCGTGCCCTGGCGCACATGCGGGGAGACAAGCCCGGACGCCTGTATCGCGTCAGCGACCTGTCCTCGGAGGAAGGGCGGTTCGTTCCGATGCCTCCCCCGGCGTCGTAGCGGGCGCACTTCGTCCTCCACGACACCGGAGGATGATCAATGCGGTATCTCCCACATCGCCTGGCTGCCCTGGCGGCCGCCACAGCTCTGGTTTTGTCCGCTGCCGCGTGCAGCTCCAGCCCGGCCACGACCTCGTCCGTGACCGCCGACGGCGCCGCGGCATTCCCGGCCAAGGTCGCCACCGCCACGGGCGTGGTGCGCGTCCCGTCGAAACCGACGAGGATCATCTCACTGTCACCCACCGCTACCGAGATGCTCTACGCGATCGGCGCTGGCAGCCAGGTCAAGGCGGTCGACAGCGACTCGGACTACCCGAGTTACGCTCCCATGACCAAGCTGTCGGGGCTCGATCCCAACCTTGAGGCCATCGTCGCCTACAAGCCCGACCTTGTAGTGATCTCCAACTTCAGCAGCAACGAGGACACCCTGGCCAAGCAGCTCGCGTCGTTCTCCGTGCCGGTGCTGTACCAGCCCGCTCCCACCGGCCTGTCCGGCGTCTACTCAGAGATCGACCAGCTCGGTGAAGCGACCGGGCATCTCGCGCAGGCCGAAAAGGAGGACTCGACGATCCGCAGCCAGATCGCCGGGATCGTCGCCTCAGTTCACTCCCGCGCGAGGCCGGTGAGCTACTACTACGAGCTGGACCAGACGTACTACTCGGTCACGTCCTCGACGTTCGTCGGGAGCCTGCTCAGCCTGCTCGGCCTGAAGAGCATCGCGGATACCGCGTCCGGTGCGGCCTCGTCTGGCGGCTACCCGCAGCTCTCGTCTGAGTACATCGTCAAGGCCGACCCGGACTACATCATCCTGGCCGACACCGTGTGCTGCCAGCAGAACGCGGCCACCGTGGCCGGCCGCCCTGGCTGGGCGGGCCTGACCGCCGTTAAGGAAGGTCACGTGATCCCGCTCAACGACGACATCGCCTCACGCTGGGGCCCGCGGATCGTCAACCTGCTGCGTACCGTGGCGAGTTACCTGAACAAGGGGTCGTCCGGGTGACGTCAGCCGCTCCCCGGCGAGCCGCGGACGCACCCGAACCTGGGGTGCCGGCCGCGGCTGCCGGGCGGCCGGCCATACACGCGAGCCCGGACGGTGACCCCAGGCCCGACCGGGTCCGGCCGGTTCCCGGCCGGACCCGGGTCGGGCGACCGCTGGCGATCGCCGCGGCGGCGCTCATCGTCGCCATGGTTGTGGGGGTGTCGGTCGGGCCAGCAGACCTCTCTCCGGCCGCGGTGGGGCAGGCCCTGCTTGTGAAGATGCCATGGCACCCGGCGCTTTCCGTGCCAGCGATCAACGTCGCGATCGTCTGGCAGATCAGGCTGCCGCGGGTGATCCTTGGCGCGCTGGTCGGGGCGATGCTGGCCGGCGGCGGCGCGGCCTACCAGGGCGTCTTCAGGAACCCGCTGGCCGACCCCTACCTGCTCGGGGTCGCTGCCGGAGCCGGCCTGGGCGCCACGCTGATCATCGTCAGCGGCGCCAGTTCCGGCCTGCTGCCCGCGGCCGCGTTCGGCGGGGCCGCGGTCGCGGTGGCGATCACCTACGTGCTGGGTACCAGCGCAGGGCGGGACATCGGGTCGCCCGGAATCGGCGGCACCACAGCGTCGATCGTCCTTTCCGGGGTCGCGGTCGCAGCGCTGCTCACCGCCATCCAGGAATACCTGCAGCAGCAGTCCTCGCAGCAGCTGCAGCAGATTTACGCCTGGATCCTCGGCGAGCTCTCGCAGGCTTCGTGGTCGGACGTCGCCCTGATCCTGCCCTACGCCGCGGTCTCCGCGGCGGCACTGATCGCTCACCGGCGGCTGCTCGACGTGCTGCAGGTCGGTGAGGCCGAGGCTGGCAGCCTGGGTGTGAATGTCGCCAGGCTGCGCCTGACTGTGGTGATCGCGGCCACGCTCGGCACTGCGGCGGCGGTGGCAGTGAGCGGGCTCATCGGGTTCGTCGGGATCATCGTGCCGCACACGGTGCGCCTGACGGCCGGGGCGAGCTACCGGATCGTGCTGCCGGTCTCGATGGTCGGCGGCGCCGCGTTCCTGGTCATGGCCGACATCGCGGCGCGGACGGTCCAGGCACCCGCTGAGGTCCCGCTCACCGTGATCACCGCGACGATCGGGGCGCCGTTCTTCTTGTTCGTGCTGCGGTCCCGCCGTAGCGGGAGCGACCTGTCGTGATCACGCTCGATGCGGTCGGGGTGCGCTACGGGGCGACGATGGCGCTGGACAGCCTGACCGAGAGCGTGGCCGACGGCGAGTGGCTCGGTGTGATCGGCCCGAACGGCGCAGGCAAGACGACCCTCCTGCAGGCGGTCGCGCGGCAGGTCGGCCACAGCGGCCGCGTCGAGGTCTGCGGCCAGCCGACAGCACGGATGAGCCGAAGGACGCTGGCCCGCCTGGTCGCGTACGTTCCGCAAAATCCCCTGTTGCCGTCGGAGATGACGGTCAGCGACTACGTTCTGCTCGGCCGCACGCCGCACATCGGGTACCTCCGGGTGGAGACCGACATCGACCGGCAGATCGCCGCTGACCTCACCGGCCGGCTGGCGCTGTCGGATATGGCCGGACGGGCGCTGCGCACACTGTCCGGCGGCGAGCTGCAGCGCCTGGTCCTGGCCCGGGCCCTGGCCCAGCAGGCGCCGGTGCTGCTGCTGGATGAGCCGACGAGCGCCCTCGACCTCGGCCGACGGGTCGACGCCCTCGAGCTCGTTGACGAGCTGCGACGGGAACGGTCGCTCACCGTCGTGTCGGCCGTGCACGACCTGACCCTTGCTGGCCAGTTCGCCGACCGGCTGCTGCTGCTGGACGGCGGCAGGGCCGTGGCTGAAGGCCCGCCAGAGGCGGTACTGCGCGACGACGTACTGCGCGCTCACTTCGGGCCGGCCGTCGAGGTTCTCAGCACCACCGACGGCGGCCGGGCGGTCATCTCCCGTCGCTCAAATCCCAGCGGTGCTCTGAGGGCTCGTGTGCAGGACCAGAGTGATCGGTAAACACGACGACCAGTCCGGCTGAAACCTGCATGCATATCACTCGCAGGTATTTCACAGGGCTGCCGCGTATCACTCGCAGGTGTTTCATTGGTCTAATTAAGAGGGGCCTGTTTACGTTGCGTGTATGCGAGAGCCTTCTGATTTCTCTTCGTTTCACCCGGCTGGCGATGGACGGAATGAGCTCGCCGGATCTCATCTCATGGACCGCAGGACAATGCTGTCCCGCGTCCTGGCCGCAGGGGCGGCTGCCGTCGGAGGCCCGGTGCTGTGGTCAGGCACTGCGGATGCCTTGGCTGGCCCACTGGCGGCCGCGCAGGTCCCGCTGTTCAATTGGAGAAGGTCGCTGCCGGTCGATTCGATGAGTCCGGGCATTGGCCCCTTCGGCGGAACTGAGCTGCGTGCGCTGGCCACAATGGACGGGTTTCTGTACGCAGGCAACGGCTACTGGCGCGACTCACAGCAGGGCAATCCCGCATTGCCCGGCGCGCAGGTGTACGTACTGGACGCTTCCACCGCGTCCTGGAGGGTCGACGCAGAGTTCAACGAGCGGGTAGCGCCGGGTGGCAAACGTCGCTATCAGGCGATCGGCGCACTTTACTGCGCCCGGTTCGTCGAAGCCCGGCAGTCAGTGCTGCTGGCAAGCGTGTGGGATCGCCTGGGCAGCCTGACGATATTCTCCAAGGCCGGCCGGACGCCAAGCTGGGATAGATACCGGTTCGCACAGACGGCGCCGGCCGGTGCACAGACGCGCAGCTTCGGCCAGCATCGCGACCAGGTCACCGGGGAAGAGCTGGTGTTCGCCGGAACGAATCCTCTCGGCATCTTCAGCGGAACCTACGATCCGGGCAAGCCCGGCGGGATCGACTGGGGCCTGCACCCAGAAGCAGGAATCTCACCCACCGAGGCCAGCCAGCGGGTGATGAGCTTCGCCCAGGGCAACGGGAACCTGTATGCCACCGTGGGCTGGCAGATCTACGAGCGCCAGGACGGCACCACGCCTTCGTGGAAGCACGTGTTCACCTGGGGACGCGATCTGCCCTTGAACGGTTATGGCGGTTTGCGCGGTCTGACCCCGATCGCCGATCCCACTGGCGCTGGGGAAGCTTTTCTGGTTGCCGCCGAAGGAACCCAGGGGCGCGTGCTGCGAATCGCGCCCCTGGATCGGTACGGTGCCGCGACTGACCTCGACGTGCTCAGCTTTGCCACCAAGGAGCTGAACACCACGGTGGAAGCGGTCATCGTCGCCTACAACAACATGACCCGCTACGTCAGCACTTCCCATGATGCGGGGCCGGCCGGGTTGCTCATCGGCGGCTACGACGCGAAAACCACTTCCGGCGGGCTCGGATCCCAGCACAAGGCTCCTGGAGCCTACGTGCTCCTGCGAGACCCGGGTGGCCGCTACCGCTGCCAGGAGGTTCTCGACCCGGCCATCACCCCCACCCCGGCGCTGGTGGCCACCCGCACCATCATCGCGTCACCGTTCGCAGATGACCCGCCCGGGACCGTCTACGCCGGAGGATTCGACGCCGGGAACCTCACCCCGCACAACTCCGCCTGGCTCTACCGCGGCACCCCCCATGCCCCCTGAACAACGGCGGGCGCTGGCGTCTGGCAGCTAGCCGCCGGTATCTGGCGCCCACTGCCACTTAGGTACGCCGCGCAGCGGGTGCAGCTGGTCGTCGCTCTCGGCGTGGGAGTTCTGCATGGCGACATGGGAGCCGAACTCGACATGGGACCGCAGCGCCTCGCGAAATGCCGCGTCATCGGGCAGGCGGGCGGTATCCGCGGCGGCCATATACAGCTCCACGAACCGCTCGCGCTGCTCCTCGGTGATCTCCAGGCCGCGGTGCACGTCGACAAGATGCATGAAGCCGAGCTTGCGGGTGAAGTCATCCGGCCCGCCGAACGACTCCTGCTCGAACCAGGTCAGGTGGTCCACGTGATCCGGCTTTCCAGCGCCGAACAGCGCCTGCAGCACCGGGTCGGCCAGCACGCTGCTGTAGAAGACATCCACGAAGTGGTGCAGCGCGCCGTAGCCGCCCGCGTGCTCGTAAATGGACTCCATGATTACAGCATTACACATGCGGTTGGCGCGGCTCAAGAGGCTGGCAGGAGTCGATTCGAGCTCCTGGTCGCGCAGCTGTCAACAGAGCACCTGGCTCCACAGAATCCTATAGAGTCAGCAAAATTCCGCAGAAGCTAAAGAAGCACCGGATGCGCACGCGCTATGACATCCAGCGGGGGCACGGGAGGCCAAGTGACGGATAACAGCGGGGCGGGTGCGCAACCGCCATTCGACGGCCCGGACACCGGCCAGCCTCAGTACGGCCAGCAGAGCCCGCAGCGTGCTCAGCCGCCCCAGCAGCAACCGTACGGCGGGCAGCAGGCCTTAGCGCCGGCCCAAGGTTACGGGCAGCAGCCATACGCCTCACAGCCAGGCGTGCCGCCGGCGCAAGGCTACGGGCAGCAGCAGGCCTATGGGGCCCCGCCCGCGCCGGGCTACGGGCAGCAGCAGCCCTACGGAGCGCAGCCAGGTTTCCCGCCCGCGCCGGGCTACGGACAGCCGATCGCGGGCCAGCCACCGTTCGGGCCGTACGGCCCGGTACCACTTCCGGCCTACCTGCCGCCGCAGCGCCGGCGGGGCGGAATCGTGTGGCTGGTCGTCGGGGTCACCGCCGCCGCGCTCGCCCTCATCGTCGTTGTCGTCCTGGCGGTGAAGCCGGGACCGAGTTCAACGAAGCCGGGAGCCAGCGGAGCCAGCCCTAACTCCTCAAGTCGGCCGTCGGCGGGCAGCCAGCCAGGGAAGGAGCCCGCTGGCCTGGTCTCCGGCAGCAGCGGCCTGAGCGCGGGCAAATGCCCCGGGTCGGGCAGCGGCCCGTGGAAGCTGGTCCAGCCGAGCACGGTCTGCGGGATTCCGATCAGCCAGGACGCCGCGTTCACTCAGATAGCGCAGACTGAGCTACAGGGCGCAGAGCTCGCCTTCACCATCCCGGGCGGATTCGGCCACTATACGAATGGGGTTGCCTTCCAGGCTATGTACCCCGACATCAATAGCCCTGGCCCTTATCTCTCCGTACAGGTATTTGGCTTTAACGGCACGTTCACTAATGTCACGGCGGCCGTCAAGGCCCTGGAAAGTGACGATGGCGAGACGTTCTACACCGTGCCGGCCGGGCCGCACGGCGGCGTGATGCAGTGCGCCCAGGATTCGGACGACCAAATCCAGGAGTGCGTCTTTGGCACGTCAACAACCCTGGGCGACATCCAGTTCGCATTCCAGAACCTGAGCATCCCGGCCGGCATCAGCGCCGACGCCAGCGCGATCAGCGTCCGCAACGCGGTCGAGCTGCAGTCGTAGCGGGCGGCGACCCGGCCACGTGGTCACTCGCTGAGAGGCAGCGGGCGCGGCGGGACCGGCGATGAGTGGACGAAGGATGTGGTTGTGCGGCCGTGCGGCGTGAACAGATCGAGGATCGGCTCCAGCTCATCAATGGACCGCAGATAGAGCTTCAGGAAGTAGCAGTCCTCCCCGGTGATCCGGTAGCACTCGGTCACGTTCGGCACGTCGCGGGCGATCCCCGGGATCAGCCGCAGGCCGCCGCCTGACGGGCTGATCCGGACGATCGCGCAGAGCGTGTAGCCGAGCGCCCGCGGGTCAACCTCAGCCCGGTAGGTCAGCGTGCCGGTGTCCTGCAGCCGCCGGAGCCGGTCGGCGACAGCCGGGGCGGACAGGCCGACCCGCCGGCCTAGTTCCGCGACTCGCAGCCGCGGCTGGGCCTGCAGCTCAGCGGCCAGCCGCCGGTCAAGCTCATCCAGCCCCGAAGGCATTTCGAAGGCGTCATAAGCAGGATTCCTTTGTTTCAGCGGAGAACTCATGCCCGATCCCGTTGGTTAGTCATTCACGAGTGGGTCTCTGCCTTCATATGCTGCGCCAGTGCTTCGCCACCCGCAAGCTGAGCCAGCCTCCCCGCAGCCGCAGGAGCCGGCCTCGGCGGACGCCCCGGGCGCGGCACGGGGTCTGGCCAGCCGTCTGCCGCCCCATGCGTTCTTCCTGGTCAGTGCGGTCTTTCACTACCTCGGGCCGTCGCTGGCCGTGCTCCTGTTCGGCCGGGTCCCGGTGCTCGGCGTCGCCTGGCTCAGGATCGCCAGTGCCGCGCTCGTGTTCGCGGTCTGGCGCCGGCCGTGGCGATGGCTGGGGCTGGTACGGTCCCGCCCGCAGCTCCGGCTGCTCCTCGCCCTCGGCGTGGTGCTCGCTGCGATGAACACGTGCTTCTATATCGCCGTGGCCCGGCTTCCGCTGTCCACGGTCGGCTCGATCGAGTTTCTCGGCACCGTGTTCCTTGCCGCCGCCGGGGCTCGGACCAGGCGCAACGCCGCTGCCCTCGGGCTCACCACAACCGGCGTCGCCATGGTCACCGCGCTGCGGCTCACCGGGCACCCGCTTGGGTTCGCGTTCGCGTTCGGCAACTGCGTGCTGTTCATGCTGTACGTGATGCTGGGCCACCGGGTGGCCAGCATCGGGGCCAGGCAGGGTAGCGGTGGCCCGGGCGGCATCGACCTGCTCGCCGCGGCGATGGTGATCGCGGCCGTGGCGGTCACTCCCGTGGGACTGGCCGGCGCGCTGCCCGCGTTCAGGAATCCGGTCTTGCTACTGGCGGGCGCGGGTGTCGGCGTGTGCTCTTCGGTGATCCCGTACGTGACTGACCAGCTGGCGATGGCGCGGCTGCCGCGGGCGACGTTCGCGCTGATGCTCGCGCTGCTGCCAGTGACCGCCACGATCATCGGCGCGATCGTGCTGCGCCAGGTCCCCACCGCGGGGGACCTCGCCGGAATTTCGCTGGTGACGGCCGGCGTCGCCATCCATAAGGAGAGAGCATGACGATGAACTACCAGCGGCTCGGCACGGCCGGGCTGAAGGTCTCCAGGATCTGCCTGGGCATGATGAGTTACGGGAGCAAGACTGAGCGCGCCTGGCACCTGACCGAAGCCGAGGCCGAGCCGCTGGTGCGGGCGGCCGTGGACGGCGGGGTGAATTTCTTCGACACGGCGGACGTGTACTCGGACGGGGAGACCGAGCAGATCACCGGGCGGCTTCTCGGCCGGCTGTTCGGCCGCCGGGATGATTACGTGCTGGCCACCAAGGTGTACTACCCGACCGGCGACGGACCCAACGACCGCGGGCTTTCCCGCAAGCACATCATGCAGGCGATAGACGCCTCGCTGCGCAGGCTCGGCACCGACCATGTGGACCTGTACCAGATCCACCGCTGGGACTACGAGACCACGATCGACGAGACCATGGCCGCCCTGCACGACGTGGTCCAGGCCGGCAAGGCCCGGTACATAGGCGCCAGCGCGATGTTCGCCTGGCAGTTCGCCAAGGCCCAGCACACTGCCGAGCGATACGGCTGGACGCGCTTTGTGTCGATGCAGAACCACTACAACCTGATGTACCGCGAGGAGGAACGGGAGATGATCCCGCAGTGCATCGACCAGGGCGTTGCCGTGCTCCCGTACAGCCCGCTGGCCCGGGGCATGCTGGTAAGCAACCGCACCCGTGGCGGTGAGCGCACGACAACCAGGTCGGGATCCGACCCGGTCTCAGACTCGCACTACACGTCCCCGGCCGACTTCGATGTGGCCGACCGGGTAGCCAGCGTTGCCGCCGCCCGCGGCGTGGCGCCAGCCCAGGTCGCGCTGGCCTGGCTGCTGCACAAGCCCGGCGTTACCGCGCCGATCGTCGGTGCTACCAAGCTCAGCCACGTACGAGACGCACTGTCCGCCACCCGGCTTGCCCTGAGCGGGGAGGAGATCAGCCGGCTCGAAGAGCCGTACGTCTCGCACGGCGTGCTCGGCCACGCCTAGC
>CAWFGX010000005.1:0-1719856 GCA_963815375.1 uncultured Actinomycetota bacterium
CCGGCGTGTTCGGCGCCACGGTGGGTTTGTCCATCCATCGTTTTGTACCGGTTTCGGTGTTTGTTCGTCGTTCGTCGAGATCGTCCGCGATGAGGAGCATTGCGTGCGGAGCAAGTGTTTGGCCGACCTCCCTCGAACGTCTGGGACGTGGCGGCTGGTCTGACATTCGCAACGGCGATCCACGATCGCGCTATGAATTCCGGGTCAGGGCAACAGGAAAGCCGCTGGCGGTACGTGCGATTCTGGGGATCGAGGTTGGCTGCGGCGAGATCGCGCCGTCGTCCCGCTTCCATCGGATGAATCGCATGTGGGCGAGACACTGTCGCTGCTCGTCGCTTCGATCATAAGCGCGCCACGGAGATTTATCCTCAGGCGGCGACGCTCGCGCCGCGTTCCGGCGAACGTCCGGCGCCGATCATCATCGCGCCATTCAGCAATTCGTCGACGCGCGACTGGCCGTCACGTATTATAGTAGTAGTGACTTTGCTGCCGGAGCGGACCCATTGCGAAATCGCGCTGATGGCATCGCGGCACAACTCGCCGCGTCGCTCCAGATCAGCCAACAGAATGTCACCCCGCGTTGCGTAACCTCATAGGTAGCACTGATTGGGCTGAACTTGGCGCATTGTTACGCAGAGTGACCTGGTGATTTGCAACAATTCTGGTCGCGACTTGGCCACGAGCCATGGTCGCCTGTGTTGGCGATTTATTCCGGGAGTCACCAGCCTCAGGAATGGGGACCGCGCGGTCCGCTCTCGCATGCAGTCATTCGGCATGTTCCTTGTTCGCGATGTGGCTTCGAGCGGGTGGAAGACTGCGCCTTCGACCATGTCTGCATGGATTGATCGAACCTGATGACGTTCTGGAGCGCGCGCGCATTGCTGCCGGACCGAGCCGGATTAGGCGTTGAAGTGACCGATGGTCCGGACCAGCGCGCGCAGGCGGTACAGGCGCGGGCCGTTCGATCTCCGTGTCCGGTCCAGATCGGGGCACGCCAGTTTGGCTCAAATGGGACAGTTTGCTGCGCTGCAGCGAGAGATGAATAATGATTTCGATAATTGAGACCGAGCTTCCCGCTGGTTTTGCGATGAAGTTTTTGAAAGGATCTGCAATGTGGCTGAGCCCATCCAAATTGCAGCCATGTAATATCACATTTGAGCCTTGTCCGTTGCGGCCGGATTTTCGCCATGTTGCGGCATGTACATCGAAGCCGTTGAATCGGAACTCAGCCGCCATCCTGCTGCGCGAGAGCTGTCATCACCACAATCACACCCAAATGTCCACTTACCGTGCTGACCAAGACCAACTCAGATCCAGCATAAGGCGTTCACCCTCCTCGGACTCCAAGTGTAGCCAGTAATACAGCGCTTCAACCAACCATTCGTCGATAATTCAAGCCCTTGCGCGGTTCCCATCCAGGAAGTTCGGGCTATACCCTGACTCGGCTGAAATCCGCGGAATTTGCTTGCCAACCATGCAGGAGGCGATTCTGGTTGGCTCCATGATCCGGCGCGGCTTCCTGGACCCCGAATCGCGACAAGACCTGATTGAGCTGACACGCGACGGGTCGGCCGAGCACCGATTGTCGCGCCGGGCCAACGCGCTGGTGCTGCTGGACGATGGCATGAGTTGCCAGGCGGTGGCGAAGGTTCTGTATCTGGACGATGACACGATCCGGGTCTGGTATCGGTTGTATCAGAGGCTGACCCGGAATGTGATCGGAATGATTATCTGAGTCATTTCAATGAACTCGGCTTGGGCGGCTTCAATCTTCGATCTGCGTTAATTTTTGGGTTGCGTGATTTCAGCGGCATCGATTCTCTCGTGGTTGCGACGACACGAAGGAATTGTTCGATGGCCTGGACTGAAATCACGCGCGCCAAGTATCGGCGCGATGGACTGCGCTATGCAAGCGATACCACCGACAAAGAATGGTGCGTGATAGAGCCGCATCTGCCCGCCCCGGCACGCTGCGGGCGGACCCGCGAGACCGACTTGCGCGATGTCGTCGACGCGATCTTCTACATCGCCCAGTCCGGCTGCCAGTGGCGCATGCTACCAAAGGAGTTCCCACCGTTCACCACGGTGCAGCGATATTTCTATGCCTGGCGGGACAGCGGTCGGTGGCGGATCATCAATCATGCGCTGCTGATGTTGGTGCGCGAGGCCGCTGGTCGCGAGGCAAGCCCGACCGCGGGCGTGATCGACAGCCAGTCGGTCAAGACCACCGAGGCCGGTGGCCCACGCGGCTACGCTGCCGAGAAGATGATCAAGGGCCGCAAAAGGCATATTCTGACCGATACAATCGGCCTGCCGGTCGGGATGATCGTGCATCCCGCCGACGTGCAAGATCGCGATGGAGCGCCAGGCCTGTTGGCGAGTGTTCGTCGCGCTTTTCCCTGGTTGCGCCATGTCTTTGCCGACGCCGGTTACGCGGGTGACAAGTTGAAAGGGGCAGTCAATAATCTCGGCGGCTGGACCATCGAGATCGTCAAGCGGTCGGACGCCGCCAAGGGCTTCGTTCTGTTGCCCCGGCGTTGGGTCGTCGAGCGCACCTTCGCATGGCTCAATCGCAATCGTCGCCTGGCCAAAGACTTCGAGGTGACAATCCAAAGCGCGGTGACTTGGCTTTACATCGCCAGTGTCAAGCTGATGGTGCGACGCCTTGCAGCCGCTTGAGCCGTGGCGATCGGCAGATCTCACAATCAAATCAATGCACTAAACGTTAAGAAAATGATTCGAGTTCTGTTGGGGTGGACGGCCCCCGACGGCATCTATTGTGCCAGAATGAGGCTGTTGAAGATCTCATTGAAAGGAGCCGTCCATGTCCGAGCTTACCCGCATTGGCGCCGACACGTCCAAGGCCGTTTTCACGTTGCACGGCATTGACACGGCTGACCGGCCCGTCCTGCGCATCACCCTGCGCCGTGCGCAGATGATCCCGTTGTTCCGCAAGCTGCCGCCCACGATCGTCGCGATGGAGGCGTGCGGCAGTTCGCACTATTGGGCGCGGGAGCTTGCCGCGCTCGGTCACACAGTGCGTCTGGTGCCACCGCAATATGTTAAGCCGTATGTCAAACGCGGCAAGAACGATCGCAACGATGCGGCGGCGATCTGCGAGGCTGCAGGGCGGCCGGGAATGCATTTCGTGCCGGCAAAGACCGTGGAACAGCAAGCGGCGAGCATGGTGCTGAAAGCGCGCGACACACTGGTCGGCCAGCGCACCGCGCTGATCAACACGGTTCGTGGTCACGCCGCGGAGTTCGGCGTGGTCGCCGCCACGGGGGCGGCGAAAGTCGACGTGCTGTTCTCTGCCATTGAACAGCAACCCGACATTCCGCCGGTGGCCAAGGAGATGTTCGCCCTGTTGCGCCAGCAGATCAACGATATCAACGCCCACATCGCGGAACTCGACGCCAGGCTGAACGCCTCGCACAAGGCCAATCCGGTCAGCCAGCGCCTGGCCACCATCCCGGGCGTGGGTCCGATCACCGCGTTGACGCTGGCGATCGAGATCGATCCGGCACAGTTCGAGTCCGGCCGCCATCTCGCCGCTTGGGCTGGATTGACACCAAAGGAACACTCGACCGCCGGTAAGCAGCGGATGGGTGGGATCAGCCGGGCCGGCAACGAGAGACTGCGCGGCTTGCTCGTCGCCGGTGCCACCTCGGTGATCCAGGCGGCTTCTAAACCGGGCAGCCGGCAGATGACCGAGTGGCTGCGCGCCCTGCTGGCCCACAAGCCACGCAAGCTCGCCGCCACGGCGCTCGCCAACAAGATGGCCCGCGTCGCCTGGGCCATCATGACAAGCGGCGAGACCTACCGACGCGACGCAACCGCCGGCGTCGCCACGGCGTAGCCGAATATTCCAACGATCAGCTCCGTGGAGTGAGAGCATGCCCGGTCAATTCATCCCCCACAGACCGATGACCGACGCCACAGCGTCCGAGCTGTCGCGGGCAGTCCGCGACCTCGATCCTGCGGCGTTACCAGCGATCCTGAATTGCCGCACGGCTTCGGCCGTGACCAGGCGAGCGAATCATCCACGCCGCGGCTTGGGTCACGATGCGACGCGCCGAGCCGAGTTCTGAGTGGCGCGTGGCTGCCGGGTGAGAGAGCTCATCGAGATGACAATCGGACGAACCGAGGATCCAGAAAACCCGGTAAGAGTCTTGGCCTTCGAGGTCGAGAGACTGTTTGGGACTGGATCGCGGAACCCATCTGGGCCAGCGGTCATCGCGCCGCGCCAACAGATCCCATGAGGGCGAGCGGTGGGGCGGCTTATTGTGTCCACCGGTGAGCAATCTTTGGAGGATCATGGTCATGGCACGGGAGTTTGTTCCGAATACGCGTCCGATCGCCCTCGACTACGACAGCACGCTCGTGCTCGCGATTGAGCTGAGCAACGTGAGTTGGGTTCTGGCCGCCCAGGTTCCAGGTCTGCCGCGGGTCAAGGCGAAGCAATCCATTGAGCCGACGGCTGAGGCCCTGCTGGCGGCCATCGACGGCTATCGAGAGCGAGCCAGAGCAGCGGGGAGAACGGTCGAACGGGTGGTCGCCACCTACGAGGCCAGCTGGTCGGGGTTCTGGTTGGCGCGCTGGCTGCTCCGGCGGGGCGTTGAGACGCACGTTGTTCAGCCCTCCAGTGTTCCGGTTGATCGGCGGGCGCGACGCGCGAAATCTGACGGGATCGACGCTGAGCTGTTGTTGCGCACGCTGTTGGCCTGGCTTCGGGGCGAACCGCGCGTGTGTTCGATGGTACCAATCCCGGATGAAGCCGATGAAGATGGACGCCGGCGCGTTCGGGAACGGGAAGTCCTGGTGACTGAGCGGGTCAGCCTGGTCAATCGTATAAGCGCCGTGCTGGCGACCCTGGGGGTGGGTGACTACGATCCCCTCCGGCGTGATCGGCGTGAGCGCCTGGAAGCTTTGCGCACGGCGCTCGGGGACCCACTTCCGCCGCACGCCCACGCCAGAATACTTCGCATGCTCGATCGTCTGGAGTTGGTCTGCGCGCAGATCGCCGAACTGGAGCGCGAGCGCGACGCGGTGCTCGAGGAAGAGGCTCCGGACAAGGCGGAAGAAATGATCCAACAACTGGTCGGGCTACGGGGGATCGGTGTGCAGAGTGCCACCGTGCTGGTCCGGGAGGCGTTCGTGCGCGAATTCGCCAATGGCAAGGCACTCGGCTCCTACGCCGGGCTCAGCCCGACGCCGTTCAGCACCGGGGGTACGGAACGTGAGCAAGGAATAAACAAGGCCGGCAATCGGCGGTTGCGAACCGTGATGATCGAGCTGGCCTGGCTCTGGCAACGTTATCAACCCGGCTCGGCTCAGGTCATTTGGTTTCGCGAGCGCGTTGGTGGCACGGGAAAGCGCATGCGCAAGGTCATGGTGGTGGCGATGGCCCGGCGGCTTCTGATCGCTTTGTGGCGGTATGCGACCCAGGGCGTGGTACCAGAGGGCGCGGTGCTGAAGCCGATGCCCTGATTGACGAGGCGAATTAAACCCGGGCTGTAAAGCGGCCCGGGCGTACGGATCCAAGGGGGCGTCGCCGTTGTCCGGCCTGGCGCGAAAGCCGCCGTCTAATAGAGTGGTGCCGTCCTCCTGGAGCTCTCCCGTCCCGAATGCGGGACCGTGGTTGGGACATCGTCCCGCCGGATGTGAGGTTTGCAGGGAAGTGCCCTGTTGTGACGAGAGCTCCGCCTTGGAAGACAATTGAAATGCGCCACGGCGCGCAGACACGAAGGGGACGCGGATGAAGAAATAACTTGACGGGAGACACCCTCATGTGAGGCCGGACATATGAACGCAGTCAATCCGAACGTCATTCTTCGCGTTGACGCTCTTGAACCAAGGGGGCCGTCCACATAAGACTCTCAGGAAGATGGTGTCGAAAGACTCTCAGGAAGATGGTGTCGAAGGCCTGACGAGCTTCGAGCACGAGGCGCGCGCGTGCATGTTACCCGGCGCGCAGCGGGATAGACTGAAAGCCTGGATCACCGAGACGCTGCCGGGTTCGACACGCGAGATCGGCGCCTGGATCTCGCGGGAGTGCGGCATTGAGTATCAGGGCCGCTCCGGGCTGGTGGCGCTGCTGCATCGGCTGGGCATTGAATACCGCAAACCAACGACGATCTCGCGCAAGCTGGAGCTGGCGAAGCAGGCGGCGTTCATCAGAAAGTATGAAGACCTGCTGAACCGACTTCCTGCCGATGAAGCGGTGATGTTCGGTGATGCGGTGCATCCGACACACGCGGTGCGCCCGGTCGGCTGCTGGGTGCCCAAAGAGCTGCGGGTCGCGGTAGAACAGAGTAGCGGACGGAACCGCTTGAACGTTCACGGCGCGATCGACCTGGAGACCGGCCGGACCGCCATGCGGGACGTCCTGACGGTGGATGCGGTGAGCACGATCATGCTGTTGATGGCGATCGAGGCAATGTATCCGGCAAAGCGGTTGGTTCACGTCTTCTTGGACAATGCCAGATACCATCACGCGAAACTGGTGCAGACATGGCTGATGCGGCCGGCGTGTCGGATCAAACTTCACTTCATCCCGGCATACTGCCCACATCTCAATCCAATTGAGCGGCTATGGGGGTTGATGCACAAGCACACCACGCACAACAAGTGCCACGCCACCTTCAAGGACTTCAGCATCGCGATGCTGACCTTCCTGCGTGACGACGTGCCGAAAAACTGGCGCACCTATTGCGACCGGGTCACCGATAATTTCCGCATCATCAACCGAACGGATTTTCGGGTCCTCACGTGAGCAGAGTATAAAAGGCAATCAAGGCTCGCTGCGCGAATTGTTCGTCGCTGAGCAGAAGCTCAAGGGCTTCATCGACACCAAGATCAGCCAGGATACCACAATCGATGGCGACCACGGCCGCATCGAGACCCGAACCAGCACCGTCATCCACGATGTCGAGTGGCTACAGGAGCGCCATCGCTGGCCTGGCCTGAAGGCCCTCGTCATGCTCGAAAGCACGCGCGAGATCAGCGGAAAAGATCGAGCAGGAGACACGCTACTACATCACCTCGCTGGTGAGTTTGGCGCATCTCATCGGCCCGGTCATACGCAGCCACTGGGCCATAGAGAACAGCCTGCACTGGGTCATGGACATGGTCTTTCGCGACGATGAGTGTCGCGTTCGAACCGATCCGGCGCCAGCCAACTTCACCACCATCAAGCACATCGCCATCAACCTGCTGAAAAGGCCGCCCGGAAGGCAATCACTGCGCGGACGGCGCAAGGCCGCCGGATGGGATGACGACTTCCTCGCAAGCCTCGTTACCGCCTGAACCCTTCACCCGATTCCCCTGACTTGTTCAGAGGTTCCTTAGGCGGAGACCGACGGTGGCTGAGCCTCCATGGCGACCGCCCACATGAAGCCGGCGAGCTCACGAGCGATTGCGGTGCAGGCGACGGTGAGCTTCATCCCACGCGCCGAGAACGCTCCGAACCGCGCGGTGAGCCGCGACTGAGCTTTCCAGGCGATCTCCCGGATCTTTGGCGAGACGCGATGAAGCTTTTGCAGTTTGGCGGCACCGACACGCGGTTGTCACCGGCCAACACTGCGGCGCCAGCCCGCCACTCCACATAAAAAACAACTCCATATGCGGCGCTACTTCTACGAATTCCACGTGTCCACCAAGTCGCCGCTGGCGGCTGAGGTGTTGGCGCGGATTCGCCAACTCTATGCAATCGAGGCCGAGATCCGCGGTCACCCCGCCGAGCACCGCCAGCAGGTGCGCCAGGCACGAAGTCGACCGATCGTGGAGGCGCTCCTTGTCTGGTTGCAGGATCAGTTAGGCCGGCTCTCCGGCGCGTCCGATCTGGCCAAGGCGATCCGCTACGCCATCCGCCATTGGCCCGGCTTGGTGGTGTTCCTCGATGATGGCCGTGTCGAGATGGACACCAATGTGGTGGAGCGGGCAATCAGACCAAATACCCTGACGCGCAAGTATGCGTTGTTCGCCGGGTCAGACGTTGGCGCGTCATACTGCCCATCTGGCGATGTCCTTATAAAGTCAGCAGATTTTGCAGAGGATCGTGAGATATCGAACGTCTCGACCGCCGCGCCTCGGCGTCACGGCGCACGCCGTCCAGCTGCAGGTCAACAAGCCGAATTATCCAGGGCGCGCCGGTGCAGAGTTGCCGCGCGGGAAGCACGCCGTTGGTCACCATTCGGTAGGCTGTCGCTCGGCTCACCTTCAGAGTTTCGGCCGCCTCGTCGAGTGTGACCTCGCCGCGCTCCGCGCGTTCGCCCTCGCGATAAACAGGAATACCATGCGTGTTTCGAAGACCGCGGACATGAGTGCGCGTCCAGCTGGCATTATGCACCGTCGTCTTTCCGGAACGGTTCAGGATGGCGGCGATTACGTTGTCCGGCAATTGCCGCGCGAGTACACGAACCAGATCGACAACACCGGCGGCGGTTGTCCATCGAGTTTGGCCGATTTTGTTCTTCTTGACCGTCATCTCTGTGTGATCGCCGCCCTGCCAATGAATGACAAGCGCTAAGGTATCACTGACGACGTCGACGACAATTTCTTTGATCAGCAGCCTTATGATCTTCTTGCGCGTTTCGACTGATACACCCGGGCTGTTCCAAGCCTTAGCCAAGTCCTTGCCCAAGGTCATGAGCCTGGCACGTTCTTCGGCAGAAGGAGCTGCGGTTTGTTCGGTTTGGCCGAGGGTGTCGAGCTAAATCTCCAGATCACGCAATTGCACCAGCTTCTCGTTCCAACGCCGCTCAAGCTCGCCAGCAACCAGGCGATTGTCGGGATCAACGGCGTCGTACTGACGGCGTGCCCGGGCGGCCTCGTACTGCGTCTGCTGGATCGCATTCTCGATCTGCTGGCGTTTGTCGCTCTGGCGCTCGTTGTGAGTTTGCATGGCGGCAAGCGCAGCCTCGATACCGAGCGGCTGCAGCCGGTCAAGGACTTCTTGCGCGACAGTACGATCGATCCGCATGCCGCCGAACCCGATGCAGTTATCCACCGCTTTGGCGCTGAATGCGCCGCGGCAGACATATCGTTGCGTATTGCCGCCCTTGCCGGTGTATTGAACATGCAAGCGTCGGCCGCAGCGGGCGCACCGGAATAAGCCCGGCAACAGAGCCTCGCCGCGTCGTATCGAACCACGGCCCATATAGCTCTTTCCATTGGCATTGTCGGCGATCAGGTGCTGGTTCCTCTCGAACTCAGCCCACGTGAGATAGCCTGGATGATGATCGTGGATCAGAACCTCCCAGTCCTTCCAGTTGCGCCGGAGGTTGTCGCGCATGACCCGCTTACGGCCGCCCTCTATGCTCACCCGAGTTCCGCGCCGACCGTATGCGTAGGAGCCGGCATAGACCGGATTCGTCAGGATGTGATGCAGCGTGTGATACACTGGCGCCTTCCATTCGATCGGCCGCTTGCCACGACCCTGGACAATCGCCGGGACGAGCATGTTCTCCTGACTGAACCAAAGCAGCACCTGGCGAACCGATTGCAGTTCCGCGAACTTGCGGAAGACGAGCGAGATGCCATCCTGGACCCGCCGATCGGGATCTTTCTCGATGCGGCCGTCCTCAGTCTTCACGTAGCCGACCGCGACCGTCAAATGAAGTTCGCCTCGTCGCGCCTTTTGGCGCATCGCCTCCATCGACCGCTGACGGAATACCGACAGTTCCATCTCGCTCATGGTGCCCTTCATACCGAGCAACAACCTGTCGTTGGGCGAACGCGGGTCAAAGACAGCGTCCTCATCGATGATCAGCGTGCCGACCAGGCCGCAGAATTCCAGCAACGTGTGCCAGTCACGGCCGTTCCGTGCCAGGCGGGAAGCCTCAAGCGACACAACTGCTCCAACTCGGCCCTCACAGATGGCTGCCAGCAGCTTCTCAAATCCCGGCCGCGTTGTCCCACCGCCGGATTTGCCAAGGTCATCATCGACAACCTGAACGTCATCCCAGCCGAGCTGCCGTGCTCGCTCAACCAGGCCATACTGCCGTCGTTGGCTCTCGAGGTTGTTGACGACTTGGTAGGCCGTGGACTGCCGCACGTAGACGAAGGCGGAGCGAGCGAGGTGCTCGGGCATGATCTTACTCATTGCCGGTCTCCCGCTCGTCGGCGCTTGCCGGAATGGCGTCCTGATTTGACGCCGCTTCCATCAACAGCGCCTGCAACAGTGCTATCGCCGTCTGGCGCTCGGAGCTGATCAGTTCTGGCGGCCGGGTCGGTGACGCAAACAGGTCCATTTGCACGCGACGCATCAGCTTCATGTCCGGTCCCTCTGGGATATCAATTCTCTGAGGGACAGGCTAGAAGACGATCCACCAACCCACGCAGCAGAACGAGCTGGCCGACGGGAAGTCGTGGAACGACGACAATTGCGAGAGTGCTCGCTGTCGGAGAGAACATCCAATCGGGGACTTGATAGAATCCGCCCTGCGGTTGTCGGATAAGGAGGTGGTGGATGCCGCTATGCTCGTAATCGCCAACCACCAACACCGTCTGCCCAGCCTGTGGATGAAACGGATAAGTGATAACGGCTTCGAATGTCAGAAACCCAGCATTATGGCCCCGGCTCGGATGGCGGAGCGAGGCATTGGGCTCTCGCGATGACGCTGATCCAAACAGCTAAACTGAACGGCATCGATCCGATGGTCTGGCTCACCGACGTGCTCGAGCGCGTCGTCTCCGGACGAACCAAGAGCCATGAATTGACGACGTTGCTGCGCTGGAACGGGCAACCAGACGACGCACTCCTGGTGAACGTTGCGTCACCTGGCTTGGCCGCCTGATGATCGACAATCCCATTACGACGATAGATCTGCTCGACAAGCTAACCGCGGCCCTGCCGCTCCCAGCTCGGCTGACCCCGGAACTTCACGCATCGCTTCGTGGGCAAAACCTCGGAGGCGCCGTTCCGACGAACTGCCAGGTCGTCCTGCTCCACTATATGGGCGACGAAGGCGGCATCCTCTGCAAACTAGATCTCGGGCCACACGTCAAAAACGCAGCCTTCGTCTCCATCACTCATCTGCGCTTCGACACCACTCTCTCGATGGCTCGAGAAATCACCGCCTACCAAAAACATCGGGTCAAACACCTGCGTCGTCAGCCGCGCTGAGCTGCCCGACTCCGATCGTCAATGAAGACGTCACGTGTCGCCGTCATGACGCTTACGCTTCTTCCGCGGAAAGATACGGCTATGACGGAGAAGAAATGAACTCACCTGTTGTTTATGGACGCGAACCGTCTCGACTGCCGCAGTCCGCGACCGGATCAGGTTGCGCATCGCCTCATGCGCTGGATCCGGGACCCAAACCGCCGTCAGTTCACCCGCCCGCAGCAGGCGGGCAAGCGAGAGTAACCATTCGGCGTGGGCCGCAGGCGGTCTATTTCTGATTGTTCCTGCGCTGCAGGATGGTGGGGTCTTGCTTATGCATTTCGATGAGGTCAGTGAGGGTCTCGATCCCGAAGTCTGTGAATGCCATTACCCCATCGTCAGTGTCCCCGTAGACCCAGATGACGCCGTCTTCGGTGTCCATCTCCTCGGCGACATCATAGAGCCAGTCCACGGTCTCGCCGAGTTCCTTGGCGACGCGGTTGATCGTTTTGACGGAATGAACCTTGTTGACGTGCATGATCAGGCCGCCAGAGCTGGATTGAGTGATGATCGGGATCGCCAGTTCCATGGCAACAGTTCATCCAGTCGATGCGCGGGATGCGAGGCGATGCGGGCGAGGACGTCAGCCAGCCAAGCCTGAGGATCAACGTCGTTCATTTTGCAAGTGACGATGAGGCCATACATGGCGGCTGCCCGCTGGCCGCCGCGGTCGGATCCACAGAAGAGCCATGAGCGGCGCCCAAGAGCGATGCCGCGCAATCCGCGTTCGGCGGCATTGTTCGAGAGGCAGACGCGGCCATCGTCGAGGAAGCGGGTGAAGGAGGCCCAGCGCTTGAGCATGTAGTTCATGGCCTTGGCCAGATCGTGGCCGCGGGAGAGTTTGGCGCACTGCGCACGCATATAGACTTGCAGATCCGCGACCAGGGGCGCGCTCAGATCCTGGCGAACAGCCTTTCGCTGTTCGCGGCTTTGGCCATTGATCGCCCGCTCGATCTCGAACAGGGCGTCGATGCGGCGGACGATCTCGATGGCGATGGGGGAGATGACGATCTCCTTCTTCTCCGCTGCCTTGCGCCGCGCGTTCTGCTCAAGATCGGCCATGGCGAAGAAGGGCCTGCGCGCATGGACCCAGCATGCCGCTTCCTGGATCGGGCCAGGACTTCGCTGCGGCTCGTAGAGCTTGCCATAGCCGCCAAAGGCGTCGGCCTGGAGGATGCCGCGATAGTTGGCCAGATGCGCCTGCGGGTGCTCGCCACGTCGATCGCGCGAGTAATAGAATATCGCCGCCGGCGGATCTGAACCGCCGAATGGGCGATCGTCCTTCACATAGACCCAGACCCGCCCGACATCGCACTTGCCCAAGGCCATGACCGGCACGGTGGTGTCGTCGCCATGCAGGCGTTCGGACGCCATGACATGGGCCTCCAAGAGCCGCGATAGCGGCGCCAGCACGGCGCAGCACGCCCCAACCGCGTCGGCTGCGGTTGAGAGGCTGATCGGCACGCCTTCCCGGGCATAGCGCTCGATCTGACGGTTCAGCGGCTGATGCTGGCCGAACTTCTCGAACACCAGCATCGCCAGAAGGCTAGGGCCGGCCCAGCCGCGGGGGATCACATGGAATGGGGCCGGCGGCTGGCTAACCTTTTCGCAGTCGCGGCAGGTGAATTTTTCCCGCACGGTCTCAACCACCTTCCACTGCCGCGGGATCAACTCCAGGGTCCGGGTCACGTCCTCGCCCAGCTTGCGCAGCCGCGTTCCGCCACAGCATTCGCAGGCCGTAGGCGGATCGATCACCACCCGCTCACGGGGCAGATTGTCCGGGAAAGTGTTGCGTGTGGTCGGGCGTTTGCGCGTGAAGCCAGCCACCGTCGTGGTCTTGGCCACCGCCGCCGCGGCGGCGAGTTCGTCTTCGGTAACGGCAGCCTCGGCCTCCTCGAGCTGCAGCTGCAGCTGCAGCTGATCAATCAGCCGCGCTGACCGCTCAGAGCGCGGGCCGTAGATCTGCCGCTCCAGCTTGGCGATCCGCAGTTTTTGATGGGCGATCAGCGCCAGGTCTTCCGACGCCTTGGCCTTGGCGACGGCCAGTTCGGCAGCAACCTCGTTCCGCTCGGCGCGCGCCATCGCCAGCGCCACCTTCAGCGCGGCGATGTCGTCTGGCGGGGTTTGCGAGGCAGCGTCCATGCGCGAACTGAATCATAAAACGCACCGCGTGTGGCACCCTTTATTTGGATGTCTCGGAGCTTTTTTCTATCCCGCCGCGGCCGGTCGCCAGCTATATTGCGGGTTTCGCCAATCGATCCCTTCAAGCAAAAATGCCATCTGCGCCGCGGTCACAGAAATCACCCCCTCGCTCGCCGCCGGCCAGATAAATCGCCCCCGCTCCAGCCGTTTCGAATACAGCGAAAGCCCGAGGCCGTCGTGCCAGATCGCCTTGATCAGCGAGCCGCTTTTGCCCCGGAAGACGTAAACGTCACCCGCGAAGGGATTCCTTCGGAAGTGTTCCTGCACCAGCAGCGACAGACCCTGCATCCCCCGGCGCTTATGTGCTGCTCCACATAAGCGCCGTTATGCGGCGCGCAGGATTATGCGGAGTCCGCGGCGGCGATGCGAGCGCTGCCGCGGAGTCGTCGTGGTTTCACTCAGCATAATATTATAGATGGCGTTGCTGCTTCAGCATGGCGATGAGCTTGTCTGGTGGCCTGAATTTACCGGGGCGCAATGTCGGTGCGTTGGTGGCGGCCAAGGCTTCTAGCTTTTCGGTCGGATCGGCGCGCAGGTAGGCCTCGGTGCTTTGAAGACTGGCGTGGCCCAGCCAAAGCGCCACTTTGCGAACATCGCGGGTGGCTTGCAGCATATGCATTGCGCAGCTGTGACGCAGAACATGAGGCGTTATGCGCTTCGTTGCGATAGAGGGAAGGCACCTCGCGGCAGCGGCCACGTGCCTGGCGAGAATATATTCGAACCCGGACCGGGTCATGGTGAGACCTGCGGCGTTGAGAAACAGCGCTCCGTCCCGCCTTTGCTCTCGGACGACAAGCCAGGCCCTGAGCGCGATCACGCTTTCCTTCCACAATGGGAGCACACGCTCGCGCCGCCCTTTGCCGATGACATGGATTGTACAGGGGCTTCGAAGGTCGAGTTGATCGAGACGCAATCCGACCAGTTCCGAGACGCGCAGTCCTGCTGAAAATGCGAGGTGGAGCATCGCGCGATCGCGCACGCCGGATATGATCCGGGGATTGGGCGCGTCGATCAGCGCCTGGATCTCTGCCCGGGTCAGGGAGGCGACCAACGCCTCGTCGGTCTTCTTCATCGGGATCGCGCGGATGCGCAGCGACTGATCGAGACAGACTGGCACGCGATACTCGAGGAACCGGAAGAACGATCTGATAGCGGCCAGTCGGGCATTGCGCGACCGCGCTGTATTGCCGCGATCCTGCTCGATATGATCGAGGAAGGACAGGATCATGGGCACTCCAATATCCTCGACGTCCAGTTGCGACGGCGGCTTGCGAAGCTGCCGGGCGGCGAACGTCACGAGCAGCTGAAAAACGCTGGAAGCAGACGCATGACCATTCTGCCATGGCGCGCGGTTGTCCGCTCGCAAACGCCTCGATGGCGCTCGAGCCATTTTTGGTAATCGACGACAAGAGGATCGATAGGATTATCAGCCGGTCCAGTCAGTGGTGAGATGACGCCGCGCCTGACGAGAAACAGGATGAAGCGACGAATGCGGTTCAGATACTTGCCCGAAAACGGTACGGCGCGCCGATAGCCGCCGCAGCGACAGCGGTGTTCTACAAAGCGCTGAAGTGTTCCATCCCCAACCTCATCGATCCCGATGTTGTTCGAGGTGAGCCAAGCCGCGAAATGACGGGCGCAAGCCGTGTAGCCGCCGATGGTCAGGCTCGTGTGACGCAGCAACTCGAGCTCAGCGGCGAATGCAGCGACCCACGGCGCCAGGTCTCCAGCCTCCATTGTCGGCGGTATCTTGGACTGTCTCCCAACGTTGTTCATGGCTTCTCTCCCCTGCGTTATGCGAACGCTGAGAGAGCCTAATTATGCGGAGCGCCCTGCAGGACAGGACCAACTCATCCTACGGAAATCATTAGAGAAGCTTTACGCCTGCACCGCGGACTCCGCATAATCCTGCGCGCCGCATAACGGCGCATGTCGGTATGGCCCGTCGCAATCCATACCCGCACTTGGTTCGAGATCGGGATCATCGCAGCGCGCCCAGCGTCGCCGTGATCAGCGCAGGCGACGCCGCCGGCCCAATGCTCACCCGACCGCCGCCCGCAAGATCCACCGTGATCACCGCCATCGGCAGCGAACCTGACACACCCCGCGGTTCATGCATCACCACCGCAGGCGCAAACCCTACGCCGCCCTTCTCCGCAAGCGCCTGCTGACGCCATTTATAAATCAAACTGCTGGCAACATCGAACTGACGTGCAACATCCAACACGATCGCCCCCGGGGCAAACGCCGCCGCCAGGATCCGATCACGGTCTTCTTCAGGCCAGTGGCGACGACGCTCCGGCCCGGTCAATAGCGTTATCTGGCTCATGATGTGCTGCTATCTGTGCTCATAGGGTGGCCTTACCCGCACAGCTTCTCAGCACGCCACCATCAACAACAGGCGGCCCCTAACGGAGGCTTACGGCCAAACCCACCGGTCAAGCACAGCAGTCGATGGGACCCGCTCATCAACCGCACGGCAGTCAGCCAAACATCGGAATCAAAGTCCTCGTGTCTAACCGAAGGAGCTGCAGTATGAAGCCGGATAGTTCGAATACAGCGAAAGCCCAAGGCCGTCGTGCCAGATCGCCTTGATCAGCGAGCCGCTTTTGCCCCGGAAGACGTAAACGTCACCCGCGAAGGGATTCCTTCGGAAGTGTTCCTGCACCAGCAGCGACAGACCCTGCATCCCCCGGCGCATGTCGGTATGGCCCGTCGCAATCCATACCCGCACTTGGTTCGAGATCGGGATCATCGCAGCGCGCCCAGCGTCGCCGTGATCAGCGCAGGCGACGCCGCCGGCCCAATGCTCACCCGACCGCCGCCCGCAAGATCCACCGTGATCACCGCCATCGGCAGCGAACCTGACACACCCCGCGGTTCATGCATCACCACCGCAGGCGCGAACCCTACGCCGCCCTTCGCCGCAAGCGCCTGCTGACGCCATTTATAAATCAAACTGCTGGCAACATCGAACTGACGTGCAACATCCAACACGATCGCCCCCGGGGCAAACGCCGCCGCCAGGATCCGATCACGGTCTTCTTCAGGCCAGCGGCGACGACGCTCCGGCCCGGTCAATAGCGTTATCTGGCTCATGATGTGCTGCTATCTGTGCTCATAGGGTGGCCTTACCCGCACAGCTTCTCAGCACGCCACCATCAACAACAGGCGGCCCCTAACGGAGGCTTACAAGCGAGATCGCATCGCGGCGATTGGTCTTCACCCGGTCGTTCGGCTTGCGGGGGATGAGCGAAGGGGCGACGATTGTACAACAGTGTCCGAGTTCCGTGATCAGCCGATGCAACCCGTACGTTATTGGCTCAGCTTCGTAGCAGAAGTGCAGCCGCTCATACTTGGAAGCCAACTTCCCGATCAGCCTCCTCATGCTCTCCGATGAGGCATCCACTTCGCCGAAATACCTGACCTCGCCGTCCCTACCAGCATCCGCAATCGCCACCGCATTCCGTAGCTTCGCCGCATCAATCCCAACGAATGCTTCCCCAATTAGAGCCATGGTCCGTCCTCCTCAAGAGGGCCAAGGTTAGCTCGTCGTCCGGGTCGACCATGGCGATCCCTTCAGCGCGCATCTCGGGGATCAGCCCGGTGGCATCCGCTATCCGCCGGGTGATCGCATGCCGCTGGGACAGCAAGTAGGCGCTTTCGTCGTCGACGAGCTCGTCGTAATACACGACCGGGTCCTCGAGCAACTGCCGGGTCAGCCGCCTGCGCAGGGCCTGATTGCGCAGGTCGTCGCTCTCCACGAGGGGCTCGGCGGTCAGATCGGCGAGCCGTGCGGAAAACGTCCCAGCCGTCACCGTGGACGGTCCCCGGGTGCCTGACAGCAGCACGCCGAGCACCGGCCTGCGCACGTCGTACAGCACGTCGGTCCCGGCCGACAGATACGCATCCTCGTCCCCGGCGACCCGGCTCAGGACGCCCCAGTCGAGCAGCAGGCGGACCACCGCGACCAGGTCGGACCGGTCCGCCCGGCTGTCCAGCGTCAGCGTGAACCCCGCGGCAGCCAGCTCCGGCTCTGCCGCGGCTGTCAGCACATCGTCGGCGAGACTGCCGAGCGTGGTCTGCGCGTCGGCGCGTGCGAGTGCGGACAGGGCCAGGCACAAGGTGACGTACCGGCGTCGGCCGAACGGCTCCTTGTTGTGCCCGCGCGCGGGGTGAGACGCGTCCAACGCCGTCGTGGCCGTCTTGAACAACCGCGCCGTCTCCGAGTCCGCGACGAGACGCCATCCGGTCTCGCGGTTCAGCCACTCGCGCAGCTCGGTCAAGTGCCGCCGGATCAGGACCAGCACCTCGCCGTCCGTGTCCGCGATCAGCAACGGCTTGGCCAGCAGGGCGCGGAGTGCGACCCGGCGCTGCGCCCGCTCCTCGGCCGGGATCATGGCGCCCTCACGGCGCGAGATCCGTGATCTCGATGACGTGCTCCGGGCCGGTAAGCGTGCCATCGGCGGTGCGGATCGTCGCCGTTCCGCCGTCCGGGACTAGGGAGAGCCGGACTTCCAGCGTGCCGTCGCTGGTCACGGTCTTAACCTCGGTGTCGCCTGGCGCGCGGACCGCCAGCGCATCGCCGAGCAGCGCCAGAAACAGCCTGAACGCTCCGGGGTCCAGCACGCCGAGATCGGACAGCAGCGTCGCTCCGGCGGTGGCCAGGCGCCGCCGGGCTGCAGCGGTCTCGGCCGCCTCGCGTTCTGCCCGAATGCGCAGGAACTCCCGCTCCGCTGACCGGTCGCGAACCTGGTTGGGCTTGCCACGGCGCTCGTACGCCCCGGTCTTCCTGAGCTGTGGGGAGATACGGATGGGCGGTGCGTCTCGCCACGCTGTTCCCGCCGGGAGGTTTTCCCAGGCATCGGCGGTCTCGCCGGTAACGGACAGGTGCCGCGCGGGGCACAAGCCGAAGGCAGCCCGCCACAGGTGGTGAGCGGCGTCGTCGTCTGGCGCCTCCGCGAACCACCGGGCGAGCGCGCGGAAGTCCGCCGAGCGATCCGACCGCCCCGAGCGCCGCTCATTCAGCAGACCGACCGCGTCGATTAGCTGCTTGATCGCGGTCACCGCAGCCTGCCGCAGCAGCCGCGCCTGGGAAGGGCGTGCCGCGTCCCGCGACGTGAACCAGTCGTCCAGCCCGCGCCACCGGTTCCGCCACGAGTCCGCCGCCTGTTTCTCTGCCCTGGACAGGGACTCGGCGCCGTCCGCACCCTCGGGAACCGCGTCGGCCGCCTCACGCCGCGCGGCGAGCTCGAGCAGCCGGTCATGGCCGACAGCTTCCAGGTCGCTCAGCAGCACCGCGATCTGGGCGCCGGAGTTAGCCAGGTCCGCAATGAACCTGTTGATGTAGTCGATCAGCCGTTCCTTGTAGGCGAGGAAGCCGTTGACGTCTCCATCCGAGAAGTCGATCGCGCGTCTCAACGCGGACATGAACGCCTGTGCGTTGTCGGCCAGCGATGAAAACCGCTCCGCAACCGACAGCAGCAGCAAGTGCACCTTGGCCGGGTCGGGATCGTGGTCCGCAGCGAGAAGCCGAAGCGATCGCAGCCGGTCGGCGATGTCGGCCAGTGCCACCGACTGGAGCTGTCCGTGCCGGCCGATGGCTTCCTCATAGAAGGCAATGGCCTGCTCAGCCGCCTGACCGGCGCCGGTGAGCTGGTACAGGCACCGCTTACGGTGGAAGTCCTCCACAGTGGTAACGCGGCTGGTGTCGACATCAGCGCGCAGGTTCCCCCATAGCACGAGCTGTTCCAGCGCCTGAATGAGCTGCTCGTCGGCCCCGATCCGCAAGTCAGCCGCCACGTCCTCCGGCCGCAGGTGCACGATGAAGCGCTCCTTGGCCCGAGCGAAGGTGCGCAGCAAGCTTCGGTAAAGGTCGGCGTTCGGAACACCTAGGTGCGTGAATGGTTGTGGTTCGAATTTGCCATCCGCCAGCGGAGGCGCTCCGATTGCCACCGTTACATCTTGCCGCGGGGTACTGACAGAAAGGATGCGCCTCGCGCAGCCGAAGGCGTCTAGCAGCTAGGCGCGGCCGGTCTCGGTGAAGCCCCTGCGTAGGTCCTATCGTCTGCGCAGGTGCACCCGCGCGCCGCTGCACGTCCGCGCCTTGGAAAGCAGCCTCGCCAGGGCACCGACACCGGCAGCGACCTTGCCGCTAACTTGATCCGCGAAGTCTCCCAAACCGCTGACCTGTTCCCGGCCGAAGAGAAGCTCCACACCGGCAAAATGCCTGGTGACCGGCTTCCTCATCTGAGCCGAGTGCCACTCAAAAGTGGCACTCAGGGCAACTCAGACCATACAGCCTCTGAAAAGGCCAGACACCAGCTTCCACTTGCCAATGCTGGCTCAGGCCAGCCCCGCCTGGCATCGCTTTGCCCCCCGATTGCCCCCCGAAACGATCTTGCCGTGTGAGGATCGAACAAACAATCGCTATCGAACAAAGTTGCGCCGAGCTCACAATGCCTCTATGCGGCAGTGGCAGTGTCGCCCACAGGCAGCCGGGCGAGCGGCCAGCCCGGAAAGACTGCTTGCGGCCCGAACGCTTTTGATACTCAGTCGATGTCTACGTGCTGGGGCGGGTGTGACCCCGACGACGAGCTGCTCGCCGGCCAAAGCTCCGCCACGGCCCACGGATCGGGCGAGGGCCCAGCGGAGGGCAAGGTGCGCTAGCTGAGCAGGGGCTGGCCGCCAGGCCCGGTGATCTGGCTCAGGGTGGCGCGGGCTAGCTGCTGGATTTGCAGCGGGAGCGGCACGTAGCTGGCCTGCGCGGCGTAAGCCTGCCCGGTGTGGGTCAGCCAGTCCAGCATCGTGACCAGGGCGCGGCCGGCGCTGGTGCTGGGCTGGTTGCGGTAGATCAGCACCCAGCTGTAGCCGCTGATCGGGTAGCTCTGGGCTCCTGGCTCGTTAACGATGGAAAAGTCCGTGGCCGACACGCCCGGTTTCTGCGCGGCGTCGGCGGCGACGGCCGTGATGGTGGGGGTTGTGAAGTTGCCTGCCTGGTTGCGCACGGCGGCGTAGGCCAGCTGTGAGCCCTGCGAGTACGACCGCTCGATGTAGCCGATGGAGAACGGGGTGCGCGCGATCGCGGTGGCCACCCCCGGATTGCCCTTCGCGCCGAGGCCCGCCGGCCACCTGATCGTGGTGCTGGCACCCAGGCGGGCGGCCCAGGCCTGGTCCACGCTGGACAGGTAGTTGCTGAAGATGTACGTGGTGCCGCTGCCGTCGGAGCGGTGTACCACGGTGATGGGCTCGGCGGGCAGCGCGACACCATGATTCAGGCTGGTGATCGCCGGGTCGTTCCACCGGGTGATCTGGCCCATGAAGATCTCGGCGATGACCGGCCCGGTCAGCCGCAAATGGCCGGTGCCGGGCAGCAGCACGTTGTAGGCGACGACGACGGCGCCCAGGTCAACGGGGACCTGCAGTGGCGTGCCCCCGTGGACGGCGGCCTGCTGCGCAGCGGTCATCGGCACGTCGGAGGCACCGAAGCTGACCTGGCCAGCGCTGAACGCGGCGATCCCGGCGCTGCTGCCCACAGCCGAGTAGCTCACCGACACCGAGGGGTTCTGCTGGTGATAGCCGGCGAAGGCCCGGCTGAAGAACGGCGCGTCGAAGGTCGAGCCCGGCCCCGTCCAGGCGGACTGCCGGCCCGGCAGCGGCCGGCGTGGCATTGGCGGCCGGTACCGGCCTGGTGGTGCTGGATGTTGTAGAGCACCCGGCGAGGGCAAGCATGAACGCTGCCGCAACTGCAAGAGTGCGGATGGTGTGGCGTGGCCGGTGGCCAGACCGCGGATGCTGACCTGGCATGCTGGTGTCCTTTGCTAGACGGGCTGCCCGCGTTGAGTGGCGGGACCAGGCCTGCTTGGTGACCTGGGCGTGTCGGGGCCGGGCAGCTGGACTCCCAGCAGCCTCCGCGTGGCACGGTCGCCGGTTAGCCGCCTGGTGATGTGGTGACTGCCAGGGCACTAAGCCTTGTAGCTGCCGGCCTGCGAGCTGGCCGAGCCCGGCGGCCATGCGGTGCCACGACGGGACTGGCGCGCTTCTCACGGCCCTCATCTTGACGGAGACTAATTAGCTCAGTCAAGATTGAGTCAATGTCTGCTGAGATAATTTCTCTGACGAGCCGGGCTGCTGTGCACGCGGCGCTGGCCGACGTAACCCGGCTGCAGATAGTCGACGCTCTCGGGGCTGGCGACGTCTCGCCGTCGGAGCTTGGGGCGATGCTCGCGATGCCGTCGAACCTGATCGCGCATCACCTGCGCGTCCTCGAGCAAGCCGGGCTGGTTGCGCGCCGCCGTTCGGAGGGCGACGGCCGCCGGGTCTACCTGCAGCTCGTCCCCGGCACGCTGGAGGCTCTGGCCATCCCAGCGGTACGCAGGGCCGTGCGCGTGCTGTTCGTGTGCACTGCCAACTCCGCCCGCTCGCACATGGCCGCCGCATTGTGGCGCCGCGCCAGCAGCCTGCCTGCCGCCTCCGCCGGCACCCACCCCGCCGCGCGGATCGAGCAGGGCGCGATCGCCGCCGCCCGGCGCCACCACCTGCCGATGCGCCGCCTGCGCCCCCGCCACGTCAGCGCCGTCCGTCGAGACGGTGACTTGGTCATCACCGTGTGCGACCTCGCACACGAAGAACTAGGCCATCAGGCAGCTCTGCACTGGTCAGTGCCCGACCCGGCGCCCGCCGGTGACACCGCCAGCTTCGACCAGGCACTAGCCGAGCTCAGCCACCGTGTCGACCGTCTTGTCCCCCGCGTCGCCACGACCTCCTGACCTCCCGGCTAGCGGCATCCGAGCCGCACTGGCTCTCCGTCGCAGGCCGATGGCGGCGGGGGCGTTGCGGACGTGGGCGGCCAGTGGGGCGATGACGTACTCGGCGTCGCGGTACACGCCGCGCAGCGTGCTGGAGGAGAACGAACGCTGGAACTGCAGGCCGGCGTAGACCAGGCCGGGATGGGTGACCGAGATCCCGCCGGAGTGCCGCGGCATGCCGCCGTCGAGGGCGCCCAGCGTGGTGAGGTAATCCAGGTGGGGACGGTAGCCGGTGGCGAACAGCACGGTGTCGGTCTTCTCGCGTGTGCCATCGGCCCAGACGACATGGTCGCGGCCGAATGCGGTGAACATGGGGCGTCGGCCGATCTGGCCTGTGTCTAGGGCGTGCTGGTACTTGCCGGTGTCGACGACGGTGGGGCCGCCGGCGTAGTGCTGCAGCCACTGCGGCGGGAGGAGGTCAAAGCCGGTTGTCACCAGCCAGTCGTGCAGATCCTGGCCGGCGCGGCACTGCGGCAGGAAGGTGAGCGGGTGGCGGCTGGCCAGCGTGACCGTGGCCACCTGGGCCAGTTCGTAGCCAGCCTGTACCGCGGAGTCACCCGCGCCGACCACGATGATGCGCTCGCCGGCGTAGCCGTGCGGGTTGCGGTAGCCGGCGACGTGCTGCAGCCGCCCGGTGAACTGATCCTGGCCGGGCAGGACCGGAGCGTAGGGGCTGCCGAACGAGCCGGTGGCGGCCACGACGCCCGCAGCGTGCCAGGTCTGCCCGCTGGCGGTATGCACGAGGAACCCAGCGTGGCCATCGGCCTCTACGGCCGTGACCGTCGTACTGGTGCGGATGTCGGCGTCAAGCCCGGCGGCGTACTGGCGCAGATAGCTGACGACCTGGTCGCGGTGCGGGTAGTGACCCGGATCGCCGGGGAAGTCCAGCCCGGGCATGCTGCTGTGGACCGCGGGAGAGAACAGCGTCAGGCTGTCGTAGTAGTGCGGCCACGACCCGGCCGGTTCTGCGCCGGCCTCCAGCACCACCGGGTCGATGCCGCGTGCCTGCAGCGCGGGTGGCGGCCAGGCCGGACTGGCCCGCTCCGATGACGACGACATCAACCTGGTCAGTCATGAGAAGAAAGCCCCATATATCGATGACTGTCTATGTCTTGTTCCGTGGGAGCTTCTCACAAGACATCGACGTCCGTCAATATAGATACTTGTCGAAGTCTCCGGGCGCTCTGGCGGCCGGGCACGACGAGTGAAGGAGGACCCGGTCAGATGGCGGTGCTTCGCCATTCGATGAGGAGTACGTCGCGCCAGCGTCCGTGGTGCTGGCCGAGGCGCTCGCGGGTGCCGACGACGCGGAACCCGGCGGCGTGGTGCAGGGCCAGGCTCGCGGTGTTCTCGGGGAAGATGCGGGACTGGATGGTCCAGATCCCGGCGGCCTCGGTGGAGGCGATGAGGGTTTCCAGCAGCAGCCGTCCGGCGCCGCGCCGCCGGGCGCCCGGGCCGACGTAGACGGAGTGCTCGACGACCCCGGCGTAGGCGGGGCGGTCGGAGACCGGCGAGGCGGCGGCCCAGCCCAGGACCGTGCCGCCGGTGGCGACGTAGCGGTGGCCGGGCAGCCGGGCGGTGGTGAACCCATGCCAGGCGGGGGCGCGGGTTTCGAAGGTCGCGTTGCCTTCGTCGGTGCCGGCCTGGTAGATGGCGAGCACCGCGCCAGCGTGCGCGTCGCTCATCGGCTCGACGTTCATGGCGGGCGAGGTCCCGGGGCCGGGTGCTGTCACTGTGGTGCAGCTGGCTTGACGGCCTGGATGATCGCCGAGTGCAGGCCGTCGTCGGCTGCGTGGGTGACGGTGATGCTGATGGCGGTGAATCCGGCTGCGGCGAGCAGGTCGTGGTACTCGCGCCGGGTGAGGGTGCCGGCCAGGCAGCCGGTCCGTTGTTCGGCCTCGGCTCGCTGCGCGTGGCTGGTGCTGTCGCCGGCGATGACGCCGCTGATGCCCAGGCGCCCGCCGGGCCGCAGGACCCGGAAAGCCTCGGTGAGCACGCGGGGCTTGTCGCCCGACAGGTTCACGACGCAGTTGGAAATGATGACGTCAACGTGACCGTCCGGCAGCGGGATGGCCTCGATGCGGCCGTGCAGGAAGCGGGCGTTGCCTGCCCCGGCCTGGGCCGCGTTGGACCGGGCCAGGGCGAGCATGTCGTTGCTGGCGTCCAGGCCGTAGGCGATGCCGTCCGGTCCGGCCCGCCGGGCGGACAGCAGGACGTCCAGGCCGCCGCCCGAGCCGAGGTCCAGCACGGTCTCGCCGGGCCTGATGCCGGCGACTGCGACGGGGTTGCCGCAGCCCAGGCTGGCGCTCAGGGCAGCTTGCGGCGCGGCGGCGTCACCGCCGTAGGCGGCGGCGCCGAAACAGCCGCCGGACGCATCACCGTCCCCGTCGCTGATCGCGTCGCCGGCCAGCGCGGCGCGCGCCAGACGCGAATACCGGCTCACGATGGCGTCGGTGCTGGTTTCTGCGCTCACGGATGCTGCTCCTTACTGGTGCGTGGCGGGGGCAGGCCGGGGCGCGGGCTTGCCCATTACCAGGTCGGCCGCGGTGGGGAAGCAGTCCACGCAGGCGTCGTTGATCCGGTAGAACACCGCGGTGCCCTTAGGGTCAGCGAGCACGAACCGCACCTCAGCCAGGATTTTCAGGTGGGCGGAGACCGTGGACTGGCCGACACCGGCAGCCGCGACGATCTCGCCGACGCTCATGGGCTCGCCCTTGCGGGCGAGCAGGGAGACGATCTGAACCCGGGTCGGGTCGGACAGAGCCCTGAACCAGCTCGCGTACTCAGCCGCCGTGGCCCGGTCGAGAGGACCCTCAGACTCATCCATCGTTAATCGACGATAAACGATTAACGATCGATGAGCAAGTGGTCAGCAGCCGCCGCGGGATTGCCGATCAGCGCGCCCAGGCTGGCCAGCGCCTCGGTGCGGGCCCTGTAGTACACCCACACGCCCCGTTTCTCGCGGTCAACCAGCCCGGCTTCGTGCAGGACCTTCATGTGGTGGCTGATCGTCGGCTGGGACAGGTCGAACGCGCTGTTAAGGTCGCAGACGCAGGCCTCGCCGCCCGGGTGCGCGGCGACCAGCGACATCAGCCGCAGCCGGACCGGGTCGCCCAGCGCCTTCAGCAGCGGCGCGATCCGCTCCGCCAGCTCAGCGGACAGCGCGCCGTCCGACAGCGGCGAGCAGCACACCGTGGCGTCAGCCGGGCCCAGCACGATCAGAGACTTAGACACTCATCTATATTGACAGATGCTGATGTCTATGGCAACGTGCCAGGAAGACATAGAACGCTGTCAATATCTAGTGCCGGGAGGTAGCTGTGTCGCGTGTCCAGCTCGCGCTTAACGTCGATGACCTGGAGGAGTCGGTCGCTTTCTACAGCAGGCTGTTCGGCACCGGGCCAGCCAAGGTACGGCCGGGCTACGCCAACTTCGCCATCGTGGAGCCGCCGCTCAAGCTGGTCCTGATGCAGAACCCTGGCCGGGGCGGCAGCCTCAACCACCTTGGCGTCGAGGTGGCCGATGCTGACGCTGTCGATGCCGAGCAGGCCCGCCTGGCCGAAACCGGCCTGGCCGCGGCCGAAGAGCGTTCTACCACGTGCTGCTACGCGCGGCAGGACAAGTTCTGGGTCCAGGGAACCCCTGATGGCGAACGCTGGGAGATCTATACCGTCCTGGAAGACAGCCCGACATTCTATGGCGAGGACGACGGGAACAGCCCGGCCGTCGCCGGGGCCGCCCCGGACTCCGCTGCCGGGGCCTCACCGTCCTGTTGTGGCAGCGCCCAGGAGCAGCCCGAGAACGCCGGAACGGCGGCCCCGGGTTGCTGCTGACCGGCTGCGTCCGCGCCTGAGCGGTGAGGGCCTGGGCTGCCGGCTGCTACTGGGTTTACGCCGGGAGCCCAGTCGTCGCCACCTACTGCTGCCGGATTTGCATGCTGCCTAGATGACTGTCAAATTAGATGTATGTCAACGCAGCAGGATCTGGCCGCAGCTGCCAGCCTGGGGTGCTGTACGCCGCTTGTGTCCGAGCCGATGTCGGCCGCCGAGGCGGAGGATATGTCCGTCTTGTTCAAGGCGAT
Source organism: uncultured Actinomycetota bacterium (assembly GCA_963815375.1). GTDB lineage: Bacteria > Actinomycetota > Actinomycetes > Streptosporangiales > Streptosporangiaceae > JASHPR01. The sequence goes on from CAWFGX010000005.1 coordinate 26,258, forward strand.
CGCGGACCCGGTCCGGCTGCGGCTGGTGTCGCTGATCGCCAGCCACGCGGGCGGCGAGGCCTGCGTGTGTGAGCTGACCGGTGCGTTCGAGCTCACCGGGCCGACTATCAGCCATCACCTCAGGGTTCTGCGGGAGGCCGGCCTGATCGGCTCCCAGCGGCGGGGAACCTGGGTGTACTACTGGATCAATCCCGGCGTCCTGGCTCAGCTGTCCGCGGTGCTCGCACCCACGGCTGCGGGCCTGGCGGTGAGCCGGTGAGCCAGGCGCCGCTGCCGCGCCGGCTGCTGGCCGAGTTCCTGGGCAGCCTGCTGCTGGCCGCTCTGGTAATCGGGTCCGGCATCGCCGCGCAGACGCTCTCGCCTGGTGCCACCGGCCTGGAACTGCTGGAGAACGCCGCGGCGACCGCGGCAGGCCTGTTCGCGATCATCCTGATGTTCGGCCCGGTGTCGGGCGGGCACTTCAACCCGGTCGTGTCGTTCGCCGACGCCGCGCTGGGCGGCATGACCTGGCGGGACGCTGCCGCCTACCTGCCCGTGCAAGTCGCCGGGTGCATCACCGGTGCCGTGACCGCGAACCTGATGTTCGCCCGCGCCGCCGTCTCGGTATCGGTCAAGCACCGCGCCACAGGCCCGCATCTGCTGTCGGAGGTCATCGCGACCGCGGGGCTCGTGCTGATCATCTTCGCTCTGGCCCGCACCGGCCGGTCCAGGACCGCGCCCGCCGCGGTCGGCGCCTACATCGGCGCCGCGTACTTCTTCACCTCCTCGGCCAGCTTCGCCAACCCGGCCATCACCATCGGGCGCATGTTCTCCGACACCTTCGCCGGGATAGCCCCCTCCTCGGCTCCGGCATTCATCGCAGCGCAGATCGCCGGCGGCGCGGTAGGCCTGGCAATCATCAAGATCCTCTACCCGCGTATTACGCCGGAACAGGCGGCGGCGGCAGTCGTTCCGCACCTGGCCAGCCGCGGAGATCACCACAGCCACCCTGCGCAGCCCGAAGTCAGCCGGCCTGGCACAGCCGCTGCAGGCACCGACGGGCAGCCGGCCCGCCAGGCCGCGCAAGACGGAACCCGATAGGAGCACCTGTCATGCACCTGGTTGCGATCGGCGGCAGCGATGCCGGCATCAGCGCCGCGCTCCGGGCACGCGAACTGGACCCGCGCTCCGACGTCACTGTCGTGGTCGCAGACTCCTACCCGAACTTCTCGATCTGCGGCATTCCCTATTACGTGTCCGGGGAGGTCACCCACTGGCGCAACCTCGCCCACCGCACCACCGGTGACCTGCTGGCCACCGGCATGAACCTGCGCCTGGACACCACCGCCCAGCGTATCGACGCCGGCAGCCGCAAGCTGCTGGTGACCGACCCGGACGGCCGCGAGGAGCTGATCGGCTACGACAAGCTGGTCGTCGGCACCGGCGCCGTCCCGGTCGTCCCGCCCATCCGCGGCCTGAGCGGCCCCGGCGCGCTCGGCCCCGGCGACGGCGTGCACATCCTGCACTCGATGGGCGACACATTCGCCGTCATGCGCACCCTGACCGAGACCTCACCGTCATCCGCGGTCATCGTCGGCGCCGGCTACATCGGCCTGGAAATGACCGACGCGCTGATCACCCGCGGAATATCCGTCACCCAGATGGAACAGCTGCCCGAGGTGCTCCCCACCGTCGACCCCGAACTCGGCCACCTTGTCCGCAGCCAGCTCACCAGTCACAGCGCCGAGGTCCTCACCGGCGCGGCGGTCACCAGGATCACCCGGGCCGGCCCGGGCACGCCGGGCCGCCTGACGGTCCAGGCAGCCGCCGCAGGCGGCCCCAGCATCACCCGCCCGGCAGACATGGTCCTGGTCGTGGTCGGCGTCCGGCCCGACACGCAGCTGGCTGCCAGCGCCGGCGCGGCGCTGGGAACGCGGGGCGCCATCGCCGTCGATCGGCAGATGCACACCACCATCCCCGACGTCTTCGCGGCCGGAGACTGCGTCGTCACCTACCACCGGCTACTGGGCGAGACCTACCTGCCGCTGGGCACCACCGCGCACAAGCAGGGACGCGTGGCTGGCGAGAACGCGCTCGGCGGCACCAGGGAATTCGCAGGCAGTCTGGGCACCCAGGTCGTCAAGGTCTTCGACCACGCGGTCGCCAGAACCGGCCTGCGCGACCACGAGGCCAGCGCGGCCGGGTTCACCCCCGTCACCATCGGCTCCGAAGCCGACGACCACAAGGCCTACTACCCCGGCAGCCACCGCATCGCCATGCGCTTCACCGGCGACAAGACCACCGGCCGCCTCCTCGGCGTCCAGCTGTTCGGCCACAAGATCGCCGAGATCGCCAAGCGCATCGACATCGCCGCCACGGCCATCTTCCACGGCATGACCATCGACGAGATCAGCGACCTGGACCTGTCCTACACCCCGCCGCTAGGCAGCCCCTGGGACGCGGTCCAGGCCGGAGCCCAGGCCTGGACCCGGCAGGCCGCCCCCATTGCGACGCCGTCGCCAACTGAACAATAAGCACATCCAGGTCTGCTTCAGCGCCCGTCAGCGTCAGCGCAGCCTACAGGGGGAACAATGCCAGCTGCTCATGTGATGACCCGGGTCGAGCAGAAGAGCCTGCACCAGGCAGCCCGGGACCTGCACACGCACTTCCGCGGCGTGTTCTGCGAGGAGACCATCGAATCGCTGCTGCTCAGCAGCTATCACGAGCTCGCCGCCACCGCGACCGTTCCGAACTGGCTGGTCGTCGGCGCGGAACGATTCGCCCGCCAGCGGCTGCAGGCTCTGGCACACGCTGAGGACCGCACCGCCGGGAAGGTCCCCGCCGTGCTGTTCATGTGCGTGCACAACGCTGCCCGGTCCCAGATGGCCCTGGGCTGGTTCAGTCACCTGGCCGAAGGCAAAGCGGTCGCATGGTCGGCCGGCTCGGAGCCAGCCGGCGCGGTCAGCCCGGAGGCCGTGACCGCGATGGCCGAAGCCGGAATCGACATCTCCGGCGAGTTCGCCAAGCCATGGAACGAGCAGTTTCTCCTGGCCGCCGACATCGTGATCACCATGGGCTGCAACGACGCCTGCCCGCTGCTGTCCGGCAAGCACTACGAGGACTGGGAACTCGACGACCCGGCCGGCAAGACCGCCGGGGAGATACGGCTCATCCGCGACGAGATCCGCGACAGGGTAGCCAGGCTGCTCCAGCGGCTGTCTGTCCCGCAATAATCCCGGGGGCCGGGCGACGCAGGCGCATCCGGCCGCCGGCCTGGATCCGGGCACCCGCCTGGCCTGCGGTCCGGATCGCGGCTAACTGTCCTGCTGCCGGGCCGGGACCTCGCCGCGGAGGGTGTCCTGGACGCTGGCGAAGGCGTGGGCTGTCAGCCACAGCCGCAGCAGGTGCCAGCGGCAGGCCGGGTCGTCGCAGTCGGTGTAGGCCTCGCGAGCGTGCGGGATCCTGGCGTTATTCAGCCGGATGTCGCCTGGCTGGAACTGCATCTGCAGGAAGAACGACGGATCGTTCGCGATCCCTTGGAGCAGTTCCAGGGCGTCCAGATGGCGCGCGCGGTCAATCGCGGTGCCTGCTCATGCGCTGGGCGTCGCGGATATGCCAGCCGGCGAAGAAGATCCGCGGTGAGCCGTCGATGCCGAAGATCACCGGCAGTCTGAAAACGGATCCTCGCCAGGTGACTGCTCGTCATTGCGGTCCCACGCGAACGGCTGGCGGAGGACCTGCACGAGGTCAGGCCAGCGCGCCAGCATCTCGTTGTACACCGCCATCGAGGACACGATCTTGCTCTCCCCGCCCGACCTGGCCGTCTTCAGGCACAGCAGGCCAGCCAGGTCCGATCCATCACAGTGAAAGTCCTGCCGCTGGCTGGTCGCGTACAGGCAGACGGCCGGGCTGTCACGCACCACGCCGGTGTCGCGGACATGGCCGAGCAGGTCGCCGGCTGCGTTCTGGCTGACCGGCGTTCCCAGGTGCAGCCCCAGGCGGACGCAGGCCAGTTCCGTGTCTGCCCCGGACAGCAGATCGACCCGGAAGCCGCGGATCAGCACGGACGCCCGCCAGGCCGACAGATCGCGCACCCAGTCGGCCAGCCTCACCGCCAGCCCCGGAGGCGGAAAATCCTCGCCCCGGACAGTGGCAGCGGTCAGCCCGACCCTTTCCGCAGCCCATGCCGCCGTGACGATCTCATCCCGCTCGGCGGCGACAGTGTCGTCATCCACTCGCTGGCATCAGCGAAATCGCCTGGCCGACATACCGCCGCAGCCGACATCATGCCCGCCACCGCGTTGCCAGGTTCCATCAGCCCTCCGGGTCAGCGCCATCGCGTCAGACGAGATTTACGAAGCCCTACCGCCGAGAGCGCGCTACGGGCCGCGTGCAAGCCGGAGCGGGCTGCGTGCCTGCAGCCCGGCAGGCGTTATCTCTGCGCCTGCAGGCGCGCACCGTTCGCGCTGCCGGGGAGGGTGAGCTGCTGCCGGTGGTGGCGGTAGTGGCGCGTCGGGTACCGGTACAGCTCTGCGAGGGTCATCCACCCGCTGAAGTACGGGTCCCAGGTCACGGGGTAGCGCATCCCGCGGCCAAGGTCGGCATCTGATTCCTGCTGCAAGCGGCGCTGCAGCGCTCCGGTCACGCGATCCAGCATGCCCGGCAGGCGGGCGGCCGGGATGATCCGCGCCGCGGCGCGCGACCCCAGGTAATTGATCACGTGGAACGGCCCGGGCACAGAGTCCAGGATCCGGGCCAACGCCGTACTGGCCCCGCGAGGCAGCCGCCCTAGCAAGCGGGCGAGAGGCAGCAGCGCTCGGGTGATCAGGTAGCCGAGCAGCATGTGGAACAGCAGCTGCTGGTTGGTCCACCTCGTGCCATCGGATATCCGGCGCAGGTCGGCGGCGGTTGCACGGCTGACCAGACGCCTGAAGTCCTGCCGGCCCTGATTCATCTCTGCGCCGACCGCGTCGCGGTCCGGCACATCAGCCGGTGACGGGTCAGCTACTGGCGGTATGGCGGTAGCGGGCGATGGCCAGCGGGATGGTAACGGCGAGCAGCGCGGCCAGCCACGCGTTAGCCTCGGTGACCGGCTGGGTGGTGGGGCCGCCCAGGCACAGCACGCGCAGCGCGCCGGTGAGGACGGTGACGGGGTTGGCGCGGGCGAAGGCCTGCAGCCAGCCGGGCATGGTGGCCACGGGCACCAGCGCGGAGCTGGTGAAGAACAAGATGACGACCGGGAACAGCCCGGCCAGCCCGGCTGATTCCGGGTCGCGGACGGCCAGGCCGAGCAGCAGGTTAAGCCAGGAGAACGCCACCCCCGTGGCCACGGCAAGGGCCACAGTGGCGAGGGCGGGCCCGGGCCCGGCGTGGAACTGGAACCCGACCGCCGCCCCGACGCCGATCATCAGCGCGACGACGAGCAGGTTGCGCACGGCGTCGGCGGCCACCCGGCCGGCCAGTACCGCGCTGCCGCTGATGGGCAGCGAGCGGAACCGGTCGATCATCCCAGTCGCCAGGTCCTCAGCGATCGCAACCCCGGTCTGGGAGGCGCCGAACCCGATCGCCAGCACGATGAGGCCCGGCAGCAGGTAGTCGATGTATCGGGCGGTGCCAGGGATGTGGACGGCACCGCCGAAGGCATTGGTGAACAGCAGGACGAACAGCACCGGCTGGATGGTCGCGAACACCAGCAGCGTGGGCACCCGGACGAGGCGCCGCAGGTTGCGGCCGGTGACGACGGCGGTGCCGGCCAGCGGCCTGCCCGGCCTGCCCGCCGTTGCGGGCGTGCTGGCTCTGACAGCGGTCATCGGGTGCTCCCGGTGGCCTGGGTCGGCTGCTGCGGGTCAGTCACCCGAACCTCCGGCCTCGTCGCGGCTGCCGTACGCGCTGCTGGCGGGCTGGCCGGTGAGGGCCAGGAAGGCCTCCTCCAGCGTGGGCGGCCGCAGCGCCACTGCGCTGACCTGCAGGCCAGCGGCGGCCAGCAGGGCGGCGACGGCGGCCAGGACCGCCGCGCCGCCGGAGACCGGCAGCACCACCCGTCCGGCTGCATCATCGACGGCTGGCTCGGCGGTGCTGAGCCCGGCGACTGCGGCCGCGAGCTGGCGCGGATCGCGGCCGGGCGGGGCCTGCAGGTCCAGGCGGTCTCCCCCGGCCTGGGCCCGCAGCTGCCCGGGTGTCCCGGCGGCGATGACCCTGCCGTGGTCGATGATGACGATCGTGCTGGCGAGCCGTTCGGCTTCCTCGATGTACTGGGTGGTCACAAGCATGCTGGCGCCCTCGGCGGTCAGCTCTCCCAGGACCTGCCACAGCGCGAGCCGGCCGGCCGGGTCCAGGCCGGTGGTCGGCTCGTCCAGGAACAGCACCCGGGGCCTGGCCAGCAGGCTGGCCGCGACGTCGAGCCGGCGGCGCATGCCGCCGGAGTAGGTGCGCACCAGGCGGCCAGCCACACCGGACAGGTCAAGCTGGCCAGTCAGCTCCCCGGCGCGGTATTGGGCTGCGCGGCGGGACAGGCCGCAGAGCCGGCCGATCATGACCAGGTTCTCCGCCCCGGTCAGCACCGGGTCTACCGCCGCGTACTGCCCAGACAGCCCAATTACCCGCCGCACCGCCTGCGGCTGCCCGGTCACGTCGAACCCGGCGACCCGCGCCCGCCCTGCGTCGGGCCGCAGCAGGGTGGCCAGGATCCGCACCAGCGTTGTCTTCCCCGCGCCGTTCGGGCCGAGCAGACCCAGCACGCCCCCCGCGGGCAGTTCCAGGTCCACGCCGTCCAGCGCCAGCACCGGCCCGAACCGCTTGCCCAGCCCCTCGGCCGTGATCGCCGCGTCCGTCATCCGCCCGCCTCCGGCACAGCCCGCACCTCAGACAAGTAGGATAGCTACCTATCTGCTTCACAGGTAGCATACCTACTTATGAAGGCGGATGCGCAAGCGCTCAAGGGACACCTGGACACGCTGCTGCTGGCCAGCCTGGAAAACGGGCCCCGGCACGGATACGCGGTCCGCGAAGCACTGCGCGAACGCAGCGGCGCCCGCTTCGACCTGCCCACCGGCACCATCTACCCAGCGCTGCGGCGGCTGGAAGCAGCCGGGCTGGTCAGCGGCACCTGGGAAGAGGCCGGCGGGAGGCGCCGCCGCCTCTACCAGCTCACCCCGGCCGGGCGGCGGCGGCTGGCCGGCGACCGGGCCGCCTGGAAAGACTTCGCCACAGCTGTCACCGCGCTCCTGGAGCCAGCGACATGACCAGCCAGCTGATCACCGGCTACCTGACCGGGCTGCGCCAAGGCCTCCCCGCCCACATCGCCGACGAGGCCGCCGCCGGCCTGATCGACACCTACGAGCAGCACCTCGCCGCCGGAGCCGCCGACCATGAGGCCGCGCACGCCGCGATCGCCGACTTCGGCGAACTGGCCACTGTCGTCGGCGAGTTCACTCGCCAGGCACCGGGCCGGCGCGCCGCCCGCCAGCTGCTGGCGACCGGGCCGCTAGCAGGCACCTGCTGGGCAGCCGCCCTGGTCACCAGCCATGCCTGGACATGGCCCGTGCCCGGCACTGCCCGGCTCGCGTTCGCGGCCGTCCTACTGATCACGGTCCTCGCGCTGCTCCTGGCGGCGACAAGCCGGCATAGCTACCAGCGGACCCGGCTGGCCCTGCTCGCCAGCCCGGCCATCATCGCCCTGGACACCACAGCCGTGACCTGGACGCTAGCCGTCGCCCCAGCTCTGACCCCGGCACTAACCGTCGCAGTAGCTGTCAGCATCGGCCGCACCACGCTCACGGCCAGGACAGTGCCACGGCTGCCCACCCGCTAAAGGGCCAGACAGCGGCCCCCAACATGGACGAGATCGAGAATCCCGACAACGAACTCAACCTGGAACTCAGGGTCGGTGATTACCGTCCGCAGGCCTAGTTCAAGCCATTCGCGAACATGGAACCGCGAGACGGCCGCAGGCCCTTCCGCCGGTAAGCCACCGCAAACACGTCGTGCCGCCAGCCCACGGGTTCCAGGTCTTACCGCCAAGGTGAGTCGCACGTCCCCGGCGCCGTTGCCCCGACGCTCCGCCGCCGGAGAGTTCAACATCTCGACCCGATGATCTTGGTCGACCTGTCATCTTGAGCCCCTCTATGCCGTCGAGTGACTCAGTTCGACGCTTATAGCGACGGTCAGATGACGGTCAAAGGATCTTGAAGTATTGCGCGCGTACCTGAGAACCAGGGTCTGACCCCATGGCAGCGTGTTGAGGGCGTCGAACAGGGCCTGCCGGTTCTCCTTCACCGGAAACACGAACTCGCCGCCATGGTCACGGATGTGGTTCGCGGTGGCCTTCACCGTATGCAGCGCATCCGCGGTCACGACCTTGTCGTTCAGGTCGATCTGGCCGAGCACCACCGCGGCCATCGGTATCTCATTGGTTTTCACGCCGGCCTCGGCCTGGGCAGCGACTACCGAGGCGGCGGCGTCCGGGCCGACCAGGGCCGCGAGCAGGCGGACCTGGTTCCCGCCGGCGTCCCTGGCGCCCCTGACTGCCTTGCCGTCAAGCCTCACCTGCATCAGCGCCCGCGAGCAGGCCACCTCGCCGGCATCCCGGCTGGCCGTGGCCGACGAGGTGAACCCGGCGAGATTCATCAGCCACGTGCCGACCGCTGCGTCGAACGTTTCGGCGTCGGCATCGGTCAGTACCCGCCAGATCGTGGTCTTCGACGGCGGCGGGGCGGGAGCGGCACCGCTACGCAAGTACAGATCGGTCAGGATCGCCGGCGGCACGTCAGCGACCCAGCCTGTGATCGCGGTATAGCCCTTCATCGCGGCCACGACCGCCGCCGCGGCCAGCGCCAGCACAGCCGCAACAGGATGATTCCTGCCCTGGCCTACCCGGCCATCCGACACCCCGGCGAACAATTCCAGCAGGTCACAGCACACATCCGATACCGGAACAGACACGATCGGCGCTGCCGGTGCGGTCTCGGCAGCACAAATGACAAACTGACCCACGACGAAGCTCCGGTGGCGGGGATCTGTGAGAGGACCCCTGTTCCTACCGGGGCTTCGTCACATTCCCCACCCGACACGCCGCTCATGATCAGATCGCAACACCCCGCCACGAATCGTGGCTCAACCCTTCAAATGATCTTGGAACGGCCGTGAGGCCCGGCTAAGAGGACAGCACTGAGTTGCCTATTACCGGTCTCTGGGCGATCGTCAGATAGTGAGTTATCACGCTAGCCATCGCATGACTATGGGTACGCGCCACGACCTCTGAGATAGTTCCGGTGCATCGGCTGGTCGTAATCGGCGGCGTCGGTGTACTTCGCCCATGCCTCGGCTGAGGAGATCCGCAGGTCTGTGTCTGCAAGCAGGGCCTGTGCGAGGTCAGTGAGGCGGTCGCTGGCGGCCAGGAGGCTTAGCTCGGTGCTCCCGAACGGGAAGGTGTCAATCCCGGCCCACTCGTCCACGGTGAGCCGGTGTCGTCGCTGGTCGGTACTGGAACCCTTCGGCGGTGGGGTACATGGCCGGAGCTCATCCAGCGCGGGTTTCAGCTCCGCGGCCGGGACGAACCCGGGAGAATCACGAAGCCGTGCGTCTGCCACTGCTGCGCGGCTCCCCCCGCCGCAACAGGTTTTAGCCGGCCGTGCCGCTCAGGCAGGGTCGATGTCACTGACGCGGGCTCGGCGGATCCTCGTGAACCTGCACGTCGTGCCCGCCCCGGTAACCATTGGTGGCCAGGTTTTCCTGGCCCTGGGGCATCACGCTCCGCCAGCCACCCTCGAGGCGCTCGAGTAGCGCCTGGTCGTAGCGGATCTCCTGGGCGGTCGGCGACAGCATGATGGCGGCGGCCATTACGAACAAGAGCACGATGACGCCCGCGATGACAGGGAGCAAGAAGCTCTCGGTAGTGTCGCCGCTGCCGCTACCCATGACCATCCCTGCCGGGCCGGCGGCCGAGTACATGCGCATCGCCGCCATCCCGGTGTAGTGCATCCCGCTGACCGCGATCCCAATGATTACAGCGGCTCCCAACGTGGGAACAACCCCGTCCACTCGCTGGACGGCCCACAGGGTGGCCGTCGCCAGGACGATCGCGATCGCGAATGACAGTATGAGCTGGACCGCGTCGTAGGTGACGCGGCCCGGCATCCGCATCGCGGCCATGCACAGGTAATGGATGAGGCCTATTCCCAGCCCGGTGAAGACCCCGCCCAGGAGCAGCCACCAGAATCGCGGCGGTGCGAGCCCGGCGAACAGCAAGCCCCCACTCGCGACGCCGATCGCCACGACCAGGCTGACGATCGTCATGGGCAGGTTCCAGTAGACGTCCATGCCCGGAATCGTGAACCCCAGCATGGCAACGAAGCTCATGCCCCAGATCCCGGCAGCGCCGATGGACAGCCCGCCGAGCAGCAGCCACCGTACTCGACCCGCGCCCTCAAAGGAGAGAGCACGGGTCGTGCAGCGCAGGCCCAAGAAGGCACCCGTGCAGGACATGGCCAATGCCAGGCCCGGCGTCAACAGCCCATACGTAAAATCGTTCGAAGGCAGCACCATTCAAGCTCACCGGTGGCCTTTCCCGCTCTCCCCTTCGCGCGCCTTAGCCCTCTGCAAAGCGTCTGTCAGCCCATAAGCCATTTTGACTCCACTGCTGCATATGGGCAACCACCCGCGGTCGGAGATTGCCGACGATCACGGCCCGGTGACACGAGATTGCTCGGCTGACCAACGCTTCGCTTGAGCACGCCAGTTGCCTGTGCCTCGAAGCGCTCGGTGCCGGAAGCACCGGAAGGATGACCCACACTCTCTGGCCACCGCGCCGGGCTGGATGCTCCTTCTTGTCGCTGGTGCTACTGGTGCTGGTTCCGCAGTCCCATGGCCTTGCCGTTGCCGACGCCGTCCTCGACGACGGCGTGCTGGCGGTGGAGTACATCGATGAGACTGCGGGTGGTGGCTTCCAGGGGCGCCGGGGATGCCGGTCAGCGGGATGTTCGTGCAGATGTCGTGGGTGGTTTCCGCCGCAGATCATTGAGGGCGCCCGCGCCACCGTCGATGCCGCCGACGCTGCATTCGCGGACGCTGTAACCCAGCTACCGTGGGAGGGCATCGCGAGGCTGACTGCTGTGCTGACCCGCCTGATGCCCTACGCATATCAGGTCCAGGAAGCCCACCATGCTGCGCACCACAGCGCCTCCTCATCAGGCCACGCAGGCCACGCAGGTGCGGTGGGCATCACTAAGGCAACCGAAGCGTCATCCGCTGCCTGATGATCGCGACGCGCCACCGTCAAAGAGTCGTGGCGCTGACCAAAACTCACACGATGTGGGGTCAGCGTTAGAACTGAACGAATGCGCGTTCGAGCTACGTTCCACCTTCTGAACGACACCAGGAAGATCAAGCCCGGGGGCAATCAAGGGGCAAATGCCCGCTAGTCAGTGCCTGGAAGGGCTGACGGCAGCACGCGAACGCTAGCGTCCGGCCTGGTCGGAGGCTGTGTGGCGATCCAGGGAGCCGACTGGTTAGCCATGGTAAGGAGAAGGTCTACGGTTCGATTCCGTAAGGGGGCTCCAGATTATGGATATTTTTCGAATATAGAACTGAGTACTTCACGTCGAGCGAGTGGCACGCGAGTGGCACACGCTGCGAGACAGGCGCCTACTATCAGGTGTCTCGCTCGACGGTGCGTCACGTAGAGCGTCTCCTCGTCGGGGAAGAATTCCCGGGAGGTCAGGAGGCTTCCCAGGACCAGTTGGCTGCCAGGTAAATTACCTGGCAAGGCCGCTAGGTTCGCTGCTGGGCCTGAACGGGATCTGCTCGTTCCTGCCGAGGCCCTAATTCCTTCTGCAGGCTTGGCAAGCTCTTTCAGCCAGCTTCCGAGGAGTTGAGGATGGCGCGAACCCTGGCATAGGACAGGTTGAGATTGCTCTCCATGGCGTCGAATACCGTGTCTATCAGGCCGATCGCGATGGCCTCATCTTCTGGCCGTAGCAGGTTGGGTGGCAGTACCGGACGTGCGCGGCTGGTATCGAGATCAGCGCAATGACGCTCCGCGAGATAGTCGAGGCGGACGCCGGAGTCGCGCTCGACAGCCTCGGCGAGCGGTCGTGTGGAGGCGAAGAATGCCTCACCGGTGGCCTCTAGCGCTGTCATTAGCCACCAGCGCAGGGCGGGATCGCGGTGACGCATGGCGAGCTGCGCGAAGGTGATCAGGTGATGGCGGTGAACGTCGAGATCCGGGTCGAGGAAGACATACTCCAGCGTCTCGCTGGCCGTGAGCCCGAGTCGCTTGTCGAGACCTAGACCGTCCCAGTCCCGCAGGAACATTCCGCTGTGCGTAGACAGTTCGCCAGCCCACGTGTTGATTTGATTCTCTACGTCGGTCTGCGGGTTGGCGTATGTAAGCGCGTACCGGGCCAGGTCGCGGTAGCCGAGGATGTCCATGGTCCACAACGGGACCAGCTCGCACAGAAGGTCGCGAGGCGACGCGCTATCGCAGTCTCGGAGCCAGCGATAGAAGGGATGGGCTGCCACACGCGCGCGGCGGGCGTCTAGCGCCCAGGCTACCCGTGCGCTGCGCGGGTTATCGTAGAGCTGTCCCAGGTCGAGAGGTGCCGGAGGCACCCCATGGCGAGGAGCGGCAACGTCTGGCCGGATGGGCTTGCTTCTGGTCTCGACATAGCGCGTCGCGTAGTCCATCCAGCATGTGAAGATGTCATCGAAGATATCGAACATCTCGTTACAGGCCTGCGTGGCGGCGGTACGGGTACTCCTGTCCAGTACTTGCTCCTCGAACAGCCCCTCTGTATTCGCGACGTGCCCGGTCTCCCGGTCTAGATGGTAGGAACCGAAATACTGGTACTCACGGCCGGTCATCTTCGTGAGCGCCGTGGCGACCGGCGCCGAGGTACTCAGGAACACGTTTCCGGTGGCCTCTCCGGCCTCGGAGTGCGCAAACCGTATCAGCGGGTTCCCCTGATCGGTAACCGCCAGCGAGAGGAAGCGCATCCCGGCGCGGCGCACGACCTCCTGCTCTGGTGAGACGAACAGCCACCACAGCGTGTCGCTGGCCTGCCAGCCAAGCCGCGAGTCCAGGTCCAGCAGGCGCCAGTCGTCGACGAACATTCGAGAGTGCTTGCGGTCCTCTGTGGTCCCGCGGGTGATTATCCACTCGTATTCGTTTCGAGGCTCATCGTAGGAAAGTGCCCAGAGGTTCATGTCCCGGAACTGCATGATGAACAATGCGGCGGCTGGGGCAAAATCGAACCGCTGGTCCAGGGGTACGCTACCTGAGCGGAGCCAGGCGAAGAACGGATGGTGTCGCGCCTCCTCTTGACGCGCGTTTCGCAGTTCGGTCACTGCATGCATTGCTCTTCCTCTCGGTCCCGACGGGTCGTCGCTCTTGGCCGTTAGCGGGCAAGCCCTCGGCCACCCCCCGCTGGAAGGTTTATGAGAAAGCCGCCTCACGATCGGATTCTATTTAAGCACCAATGACCTCAATTGTCACTCTTGTCTCGTGGGTTTCTTTGTAACCAACCAGGCTCGCGGAATGGTTGGTCTGTTCCGTGGCGGTCGGCTCTCCGACTGCGGGCGATTCCGTGTGGCGGCAGATCTCCGCCGGTAGTGTCCGGCGGTGCCCGCCGATCAGGAGCCGCCATCGTATGAGGTGCTGGCGGCGCGGCATCGCTGCGTGGGCACCTGGCCGATGCGGTGGCGGACCTGCGGCGGCCGCGGGAGCGGATCGCTGAACTTGAGGGGCGGCTGCGGCGCACATCGCGGATCTCTTCGGTCCCGCGGTTGGCTGACTGGTTAGCCAAGTTGCCGCACCGGCCCTACAGCAGCCCCGGGAGGATGAGATCACCGCGATTGCGCTGCTGTGCGACGCGAGCAGCTGGCGCCGCCGGTTGATCCAGATGCAATGATCTGTGTGCGTCGAACCAGCACGCCTTAGCCGTCTGCTTGCCGCGCGGTTCGGAGATCTGGTCCACCCGGAGAGTGGATATCCGTGCGCAGCCACGTGTCTCTCAATTGCTGATCACGAATGGAGATGCTGGCCCCTGCATAAGGATGCGCATGCGGAATTCGCTCTCGTCGGCATTCTCTGAACTCCGAAACTGATCATGATGTCTGGACTGGCTTGTGCCGCTTAGTTCGTGGGGGTGCGGCTGAGGGCGGGCATTCCGAGTCCGACTGGGCCGGAGGTGCGGGTGCCCCGGTCGATCAGGGCGAGCTTGTCTTGGGCGCCGGCGAGGCTGTTCTTGAGCCCTTCGCGTCGCCGAGCCAGCGTTCGCGTTCGGCTTCGGCTGTCTGTTCTTGCTGAGGCAACTGCGTCCGAGGGCACTGACGTGGCAGCTGCAAGCTGGACCGGCGTGGCGTTGCTTTCCATGATCGAACTGAGTGGCAGATTGAGTGGCAAATACCGCTCGTGAATGCCCATCTGACGCTCGTGAGGGTTAGCGTGCGCTCGTGTTCTGGCGGGTCAAGTGCGCTACCTGCGGCGATGGAACCTGGCGGTGGTTCATGGTAAGGAGAAGGTCTACGGTTCGATTCCGTAAGGGGGCTCGGCGAAGCAGCAGGTCAGGCACCGATTTCCGAATGACTGGCAGGGCCTCCAAGATCATCCGACCGTCAGTTGACCGTCGTTCTGGGCGTGGAGAGTTGGCACTCGGCCTCACGGACTGACCCCCGGCGGCACACCGGCCCGAGGTGGCGATCGCTCTGTTGAACAGGGCGGGACCGTTTCTCACCGCGAGATCAGGGGTGCTGGCGATGGGGTGTACCGGATGGGCGGTGCTGGCGGTGTCGTAACGCACGGTCGGCTGGCCAGGCGAGGGTTCACGTCGGCAGCGTGACGTGCTGCGCCTCATGAAATCCTTCAAGGACGGGCGCATGCGCGCGGCGATAATCTGGCCGTGGATCTGCGACCAGAGCTGCGGCCCGCGCTGGTAAGCCCGGAGCGCCTGGAAACCCTGTGCCGCGAGATCAGGCGGATCGAGAACCTGGGCTGGCGTACCCACGACGCGGATGACGCGATCCGGGCCTTCAACGCTGAGACCGGCCACGATTACACCTGGCCTGACTTCGCCGATACGACGGGTACCGGAGCCTGGAGGAATTTGCCCTGGAGGCTGCGCGGCCTGCGTGGCCGCGAGTTCCGGACATTACCCGGGACGAGCTCATCGAAGTCACCCGCCGGATTCTGGATGGCCCACTGGATCGCGATCGCGACTACTACCTGCTGATCCTCCGAACCAATGTTCGCGCATCCGGGGATCACCGGCCTCGTCAGTGACGCATCCCTTGAAACCGCTGAAGCGATCATCGATGAGGCGCTCAGGTACCGGCCCATCGCGTTGTGAGCTTCGGCGCTGTGAGCTGCCAGCTGCTTGAACACATTAGTCCTGATAGGGCCGCAGACATGCGGGATGACCTGGTTAGCCCTGGTTTGGGGATGGTGCAACCGCCTCGCGATCATGTGGTGTGAAGACGACAAAACCGGAGGCGCCTGTGGCTGCCCGGTGTGACAGCCGGGCAGCCGGGCACGGCCGGACGCTGAAAAATCAGCCCCAAGCCAGCCGCGGGAACAGTTCGAGGTCGCCTGGCAGGTAGCCGACACGGCGATGGAGCTCGGCACTGCTGGCAGCGGCATTGAGCCCCAGGAGCACCGCCCGGCCCCGGGTGGGCTGCTGCAGCGCCAGGAGCATCCGGATGGTGGTCGACTTGCCCGCCCCGTTCGGGCCGAGGAACCCGAAGACCTGCCCGGGGTCAACCCGCAGGTTGAGGTCGGCAACAGCAGCGGTGCTGCCGTACCTCTTAGTCAGCCCGAACGTCTCAATGGCAATCGTCATCGGGTCCGGCCTGCGCGGGCTTCCGTCGCCTGGCACATGCTGGAATCAGGACGGACAACGACCTCACGGTCCCTGGCGGCGGATAGGGGCTGAGATTGTGGCTCGTGCGGGGAGATGACGCCGTAGCCGGCGAAGCCGTCACCGCAGACGGTTTGGCCGACCAGAGCATCGGCCCAGATGGTGAAGCGCTGGCCGGGGGGAAAGAACTCCTCCGCCTCGCTGCCGGCGAGCGGAATGGCCAGGACGGCATGCGCGCCGGGTAGCGGCCGCGTATCGCGCGAGATCACCTGGCAGGTATGTCTGGTGCCGGATCGGCTGGATGATGCAGCCGTTCCGGCTTCGGTCCAGGTAGCCGCGCGAGGCCCCTCAGGTACCGGGGAACCGAACGTGATCAGGATCGTGAATCTGTACTCCCGCACCGTGACCATCTCTCCAGGTCACGGACCAGGTCCTGGGCCTGTTCTGGGGTGCCTGCTGATTCCTTCGAGCAGGTAGCGCAGGCCTTCTGTGAACTGTTCGGTGGTGGTGTAGGCGGCGAGCTGCCGGGCAAGGCTGCCGGCCTCAGCGCCGCCGGGAACCCAGCCGGCCCGCGAGGCCTCCAGCGCAGCGAAGCCGATCGTGTAGGTGTGCAGGGCTCCGTAGGCGCTCCGGGCGGTCTGTTCATCGAGTCCGGTGCGCCGCAGGACGCCCATCATGGCGTTCATGCGGTCGACAGCAGCCGGGGAGATAACGGGGTGCCTCAGGTACACGTGCAGTGCCGCGGGCTGGCTGACCAGGAACGCTCGCAGCTTGGCGGCGGCTTCGACAAGCCAGGCCTGCCCGTCAGCCTCGTCGGCGGCCGGACGCCACGCCTCAGCCAGGAGCACATCGGTCACCTCGTCGAGCAGGTCGTCCTTATCGCGCATGTGGCGGTAGAGCGACATCGGTGCGACGCCGAGATCGGCTGCCAGGCTGCGGATCGACATCTGCTCGTAGCCCCCGGCCCTGACGGCCTTGACCGCAGCCTGGATGACGTCCTCGCGGGAGATCGTCCCCCAGGCCGCCCGCCGGGCTGAGGGCTCGCTGGCCCGGGCCGGTTCACCCATGCGATCAGGATACAGCAAACTTGTGTACGCGTACGCGTTACACTTACACTTCTGTCTTGTGTACGCATACGCATTGAGCCGGGGCCGGCTCGGTCAGCGGGACTGGGCGTGCTGACGCGCCGGGAACGGCTGGCCCAGATCCTCGGCCGGCTCCCGGCCCGGCACCAGGCTGCGGTCGCCGAGGCGTCTGAGGAGTTCGCGGAGGCCAGGGCGAGCATGCAGGAGCCAGCGTGACCGCGGAAGCGGCGAGGCCGGACAGGAGCAGCGCCAGGCGGGCGGGTCGGGCAAGCGGATGGCTGCGCGGGTCCAGGGCCGGGCTGTTCGTGATCGCTGTGGTGGTCGGCGTGGGGTCGGGCCTGGGCGCGGTGGTGTTCCGGTACCTGATCTACTTCTTCACCTGGCTGGCCACCGGCCATGCTCAGTTCGGGCAGGCCGGCTATGCCGGCAGCTCTCATCTGCCCGGGCTGGGGCTGGGCTTCTTCGTGGTGATCCCGGTGATCGGGGGTCTGGTCTACGGGCCGCTGATCTACCGGTACGCACGGGAGGCGCGCGGGCACGGGGTGCCCGAGGTCATGGTCGCGGTCGCCGAGAACGGCGGCCGGATCCGGTGGCAGGTCAGCGTCGTCAAGGCGCTGGCCTCGGCACTGTGCATCGGCACCGGCGGGTCGGTGGGCCGGGAAGGGCCGATTGTGCAGATTGGCTCGGCGCTGGCCTCCGGCTTCGGCCAGCTGGTGAAGATGCCCGAGAACCGGATGCGGATCCTGGTTGCGTGCGGTGCCGGGGGCGCCATTGCCGCTACCTTCAACGCCCCGGTCACGGGCGTGTTCTTCGGCGTGGAGATCATCCTGCGCGAGTTCTCGGTCGACGCGATGTTCACCGTCATGCTCTCGGCGATGATCGCCGACGCGGTCGCGATCCCGATCCTGGGCGGCAAGCCGTTCCTGCAGGGGTTCCCGGCCGGGATCTCGCTGGTCCACCCTGCCGACTACCTGCTGGTCGCGGTGCTGGCCGTGCTCGCGGGACTGGTCGGGCTGCTGTTCAAAGCGACCGTGTACAAGATGGAAGACCTGTGGGACGCGGCGTGGAAGAACCGGCCGGAGTGGGCCCGGCCCGCGATCGGCGGCGTTGCGCTCGGCCTGATCCTGCTGGCGCTGCCGCAGATGTACGGGGTCGGGTACCCGGTCATGTACAAGGCAGTGGGCGGCGGCTACGTCCTGTGGTTCCTGCTGATCCTCGCGGCGGGCAAGATTCTCGCCTGCAGCACCACGCTGGGGATCGGCGGCTCCGGCGGCGTGTTCGCCCCGTCGCTGTTCGTCGGCGCCACCTCGGGGATGGCGTTCGGCGAGACCGCGGCCCACGTCTTCGGCCCGGCCGCCGGCCAGCCCGCGCTGTACGCGGTCGTCGCGATGGGCGCGGTCTTCACCTCCGCCGCCCGCGCCCCGCTGACCTCGGTGGCCAGCGTCGTGGAGATGACCGGCGACTACACCCTCACGCTGCCGGTGATGCTCGCCGTCGCCATCGCCACCGCGACCTCACGTGCGCTGAGCTACGGCACCATCTACACCACCAAGCTGCTGCGCCGCGGCCAGGACATCGACCGCGCCGCGCCGTGGCGCGCCTTCGGCGACCTCAGGGCCGCCGACGCCATGCGGCCATTCCCCGTGCCGCTGCCCGTGCCCGGCGGCCACGACCGTGACGCCGTTGCCAGCGGCGGTCCGGCCGGCCCGGCGGGGCTGCCGGGACGTGTCATCTACCAGGGAGACCCGCAGGCGGTGTACGCCGGCGAGTCACTGGCACAGACACTGCGCCAGCTCCAGGCCTACGGCCGCGACGGGCTGCCGGTGCTGTCCGGGGACGGGCGGCAGGTACGCGGCTGGATCACTAATCAGAGCGTGCTGCAGACCGTCGCCGAGCAGATCGGCGGCTCCCCGCCGCAGCACAGCAGTGCCGCTGGCCAGGCAACGCCCGGCCGGGCCGAGCCGCCCGCGCCGCTGCACGGCTACCGTGTGCTCGAGATCTCCATCGACCGGGACTCCCCGGCCGCCGGCAGGCCGCTGAGCAGCCTCAGCTGGCCGCCGGGCAGCATCCCCGTCTCCGTCCTGCGGCGGCGCAGACTCCGGGAACCCGATCCGGATCTCACACTTGCCGGGGGCGACCGTGTCAGCCTGCTGGTCCCCGCAGCGCCGCGCGACCAGGCCGACGGAAGTCACAGCAGCGGCGCCCCGCCAGAGCGCCCGCCACGCCGGACCGGCGTGCCTGCAGATCACTAGCCGGGCGGTCACCGCGGTCGGCGCACCGCGCCTGGCACGCCACCGCCGAACGGAGGATCTCCATGACCAGATGGCTGTCACGCGCCATGCCCTGCCTGACACCAGCGGCAGTGGTCCTGTCTCTGATCGCGGCGCTGCCTCCTGCCGGCAGCTATGCCCGGCAGGACGCGTCCGTGCAGGCACTCCAGTTCGTGATCTTCGCGGTCCCCGTGCCCGCCCTGCTGGTGCTGGGCATCACCTCATGGCTCAGGCAAGCGGCCCGGCTCACCTCCCGTCCTGGCGCGTCGCCCGGTCGCCGGAAGCGAGCCGCATTGCCGGGCATGCGGCTCAAGGGAGCGCGGCCTGCCGCCGCGAAGGTGCTGGTCTTCGCCGCCCTTGTCGTCACCTGGCGCCTGCCTGTGGTGCTGGACGCGCTGGACACGTACCCGGCCCTGACCGCCGCGGAAATGGTGACCCTGGCGGGCGCCGGCTCGGCGGTGTGGACCGACCTCCTCAGCGCGCCGCCCTCGCGCCGCCCCCTGCCCCGGCCGCTCCGCGCCGCCATGGCCGCCGTGGCCATGTGGACCATCTGGATAGTCGCCTATGTCACCGGCATGTCCGGCGCGACATCTATCCCGGCCGGACCAAAATCCGATGTCCTGACCGCGGCCACGCAGCGCCAGCTTGGAGTCGCCATCATGTGGGCGGTGCCAGCCATCTTCTTCGCGCCAGTCGTGTACACCATGCTGATCAGATGGCTGAGCGAGCGTGACAACCTGGATGCTGAACTCTGCGCGGCAGCGCTCCCCGAATCCGGCCTCAACAGTCTGAGCCGCCGCCCGCGGCCGCCGCGCGGCTGGCGCTCGCCGCTGCACTGACCGTCGGCCAGCCACGCGGTGTCCTTCCGGCCACTGTGAACGGGTGGCTCGGCGCCTGCCGCAGATCGTGGCCCATCTGCCGGCCGGTGGGCGAGCCGGGCCGGCTGAGCCGGGCCGGCTCAGCCGGGGGCCGCGCTGATCGCCGCCGGCATGCAGGGCCTGCGCCGCCAGGCTCGCCCGGGCCGCGGATTCCCCTTCCACCAGATCCGCATCACCCGGGGTCCGGCTAGCCAGAGCGCCGCGAGGAACCCGTGAACGTGTGCTGCAGTTCGCGATCTTCGCCGTCCTGACGCCCGGGCTGCTCGGGCTCGGCATGCCAAGCCGCGCTGCCAGGCGGCGGCGCCGGACCGGCGAGGACGCGGGCATGCGGCTGCCTCCCGCCCGGGTGGCCGCGTGGCGGCTGCTTCCGTTCATAGGGCTGGTCATCACCTGGCGGCGGCCGGCAGTGCTGGACGCGCTGGCACTTTATCCGGCGCTGCCGGCAGCGGAGCTGGTCACGCTCGCCGGCGCGGGCCTGGGACTGTGGCGGGCGATCGCGGGCCGGACAGAACCAGAGCCGCTGCCCCGCCCACTGCGCGCCGCCATGGCCGCCGCCATGTGGACGATCTGGATCATCGCCTATATCACCGGCATGTCCGCCGCGACCCTGACACCCCGCACCGCGGTGGCAGCGCGAGCCCTCGGTTCCGCCGCGGACCGGCAGATCGCGGCCGCCGTGCTGTGGGCAGTCCGGCGATCTGCTTCGCGCCGGTCATCTACTACATGCTGGTCACCTGGCTCGGCGACCGCGACAAGCAAGAGGACGAGCACCTCGCGCTGACCGGGCCGGGGGCGGCCGGCGTGATCCCGGGCCGCCGCCCGCCACGCGGCGGGCGCAACCGTGGCAGCCACTGACGGCCCGGGGAAACAGATGAGCGGCGAGCCAGCCGGGCCGGCTGACGCGCTGTACGTCGACAGCGATCCGGCCGACGCGCTCATGGTTCAGGAGTCCTTCGCGCAGGTTGGTAACGGGGTGCATCTTCACATCGCTCGGGACGGCAGGCAGGCCCTGAGGTTCGTCCGCGGGCTGGGGGAGTTTCGTGGTGCGCCAAGACCACGGCTGATCCTGGCCGCGCTGCGTTACGCGGAGTATCTCGCGTTGTCGCATGGCGCTGTGCTGGTACCGGTTCTTGCGTGGCAGCCGCCTGGTAGTGACCGGGCGGCGCGGGTTCAGCGCGAAGCCGGGCTCATGCAGGCGTGGCGCGATATGGCGTGCCAGCGGCTGGGCCAGGCCCTTGCGGCGGTGCGGGGCGGATCGCGGCCAGAGCCTTTGATCCAGCCGCAGGTCGAGCGGGGCCGGCCGGCTGGGTCCTGGTGAGCATCGCCGATCACCCTGGGGATGTGCTCGTGCTCGGCGCAGGGCACGGGAGCCCGCTTCGGCGGGTGGCCCGGGGCCGGGTTGTCCGCTACTGCGTGGCCAGGGCACGCTGCCCGGTCATGCTCGTGCCGCCCCCGGAGCTGGCCGCCGAGATCGGCCATCCCTGGATTGCGTGGCGGCTGCGGCATCGGACCCTCGCACCTGCGCAGGTCCTGGCGGACCAGCGCAGGCCGCCACGCCGGTGACAGCATGCCGGGTCGCATGCGATGGCGCCACCGAGTTATGGGCCTCTAGAATGGAGCAAGGTGAGCCGGGAAGCCTGGTCGGCGTAACGTCCCCGATGGGCGGAACCTGCGGGCTCCGCGGCAGGAGCACCGGCCATGGCAATAGGCGCACCCTCCGGCAACCGATCGCTCCCCGGCGGTCCCCGCGCAGGATCTCGCTGGCGGCTGCGGCCATCGCCTGTGCTGGTCATGACAGGGCCGGGGCTGTTGCGGCGCTATCCGCCGCGCGACCTGTGGGCGCTGGCAGTCGCGCTTGCCGGGCCGCTGGCTGCATCGGCTGTGCTGCTGCCGTTCCGGGCCAGCTGGTCGAACACGAATGCTGCCCTGCTGCTGGTTGTGGTGGTGGTCGCGGTCGCTGCCGCCGGGAACAGGGTGGCGGGCGCGCTGGCCGCGGTGGGTGCGGCGGCGTGGTTCGACTTCTTTTTCACGCTGCCGTATTACCGGCTGACGATTCGCAGCGGTGATGACGTCACCACTGCCGTGCTTCTGCTGGTGACCGGGCTGGCGGTGTCTCAGCTGGCTGCGTGGGCGCGGAAGCTGAAAGTCGTCGCGGTCACTGGCGAGGGCTACCTGGAGACGATGCACGGCACGGCTGCGCTCGCGCAGGCATCCCGGTCACCGGAGGCGGTGGCCGAGTATGTGGGAGGCCTACTGGCGGGCCTGCTGGATCTGCTGGACTGGCGGTTTGAGTACGGCTCGCTGCGCAGCCATCCGCCGCGGCTGCAGTCCGACGGCAGTGTCGCCGGCGGCCGCGGTGCCCTGGATGTGGATCAGGCGGGCCTGCCCGCGGAACTGGAGTTGCGGGTGTTCGGCAATGGCCAGTACTACGGGCGGTTCCTGATGAGGCCAAGGCCGGGGGCGAGGCCGGCGCTGCAGGCGCGGCTGGTCGCTGTGGCGCTGGCTGAGCAGGTCGGGCACGCCTTCAGCGCTGCCCGCGTTTCCGGGAGTGCCCGCTGACGGTCCGGCCCGGCATCTCGGCCAGGCTCCCGGCCTGCGGTGATGAGCTTGCCGGCGGACTGGCGGCGACGTCGCGGGTGCCGGCGAACAGGAGGAGAGGCTAGTGCTCGCAGTCGTCTTTGCGGCCGGGGCAGCGGTGAGCCTGGTCACGAGCTGGCTGCTGGTGTCCCGGCTGGAGCGGATCGGCGAGCGGCTGGGCCTGTCGGAGGCACTGCTGGGAATCGTCGCGGCGCTGGCGGCTGACGCCCCGGAGATAACTGCCGCGATCGCCGCGATGTCGAGCCACCAGCAGCGGATCGGCGCGGGCGTGGTGCTCGGCTCGAATGTCTTCAACCTCGCAGCCTTGCTGGGCCTCGGGGCGGTGGTGGCGGGGCGTATCGGCCTGCACCGCCGGGTCGTGGCCCTGAGCGGGACGGTCGCAGTGTGGGTTGCGCTGGTCTGCGTGCTGGTCGTCGTCGGCGCCCTGCCGACGCTGGCCGGCCTGGTGCTCGCGGCGCTGGTTGTCGCGCTGTATGTGGTTGTGCTGGGGACGGGCGGAAAGGGCTTGCGCCTGCCCGCGCCGTGGCGGGCGTGGCTGCGGTCGGCGGTCGCCGAGGAGGAACTCGAGCTGGAGGAGGCCATCCGGCCCAGTCGCGGCCGGTGGACCGATGCGGCCACGGCCGCGGGGGCGCTGATCGTGGTCGTCGTCGCGAGCATCGCGATGGAACGGGCTGCCTTCAGTCTCGGCAGGTCCCTGGGCGTCCCGGAGATCGTCACCGGCGGGCTGGTCCTGGCTGCGGTGACCAGCCTGCCAAACGCCGTCGCCGCCGTGTACCTGGCCAGCCGAGGCCGTGGTGCCGCGACACTCAGCACCGCACTGAACAGCAACACCCTGAACGTCATCGCCGGGCTGCTGCTGCCCGGCGCGCTGCTTGGCCTCGGAGCGTCATCCGGGCAGGCACTACTCGTCGCCGCCTGGTACGGCGGCCTCACGCTGGCGGTGCTCGCGCTCGCCTGGCGCCACCGGGGTCTCAGCCGCCGTCAGGGCGCTGCCATCATCGCCGTGTACGGCGCATTCACGGCCAGTCTCATCATCAGCGGCTACGCCGCGCCAGGCGGCATCGCCCTGATAACCGGGCTGAGCGTCCTGTCGGCAGCGGCGCTCGCGGCGGCCATGACGTCGGCCGTGAGACGCGGCCATCGCGATGCGCATGCGCCGGTGCCGCCTTCCCTGAACGGGCAGAAGCCGGCCGGCGGCGCAACCGCCGATGCACCTCCCCGCCGCGCATCGCTGGTGCCCGGCTGGACCGCCCGGCGGTTGTGGGCCGCCAGCATGATCGCGGCTTCCGCGGTCGGAGCCATCGACGCCGCCACCGGCCACCGGGTGGTACTGATCGGGCTGCTCATCGTCGGGCCTTGTATCGCCCTGCTCACCGGGCGGTGGCTTCCGGCCACGATAACCGGCGTGTGGGCGTGCGGCCTGGCGGTGCTCCTCGGATTGCCCGACGGGATCTGGGCAACCGGCACTCACCTGGCATTCATCGCGGCCACCGCCATCGTCGCAGTGGCCGCAGCCGCCGGTGCGGCGATGATCGACCGCGCCGGCCGGCGGCACGGGACAGAGCGGCTCCGCTGATCATGCCCGGACCTGAGCACCTGCCGCCTGCGGGACGGACCCCCGTGCCTGACCAGGGCCAGTCCGCCGCGGGGCGTTCGTTTTCCGGGCGGACGGCGTGGGCCCGGAATATGCAGACGCCGCTGCGGACGTTCCTGCGTACCGAGACTGGCGGCGCTGCCGTGCTGCTGGCTATGGCGGTGGCGGCGCTGGCCTGGGTGAACATCGACGCTTCGTCGTATGACGCTGTCTGGGGGGCGCGGCTGTCGGTCCGGCTGGCCGGCGGCGGGGTGTCGCTGGACCTGCGCGAGTGGGTGAACAGCGGGCTGATGGCGTTCTTTTTCTTTGTCTTCGGTCTGGAGGCCCGGCGCGAGTTCGATATGGGCGAGCTGCGGGAGCGGCGGCGGCTGGCGCTGCCGGTCGCGGCGGGCCTGGGCGGGCTGGTGGTCCCGGTCGCTGTCTACCTGGCCGTGAACGCCGGCGGTCCGGCGGCTCATGGCTGGGGCACGGCGATGTCCACCGATACCGCGTTTGCGCTGGGCACGCTAGCGCTGACTGGGCCGCGGTTCCCTGACCGGGTGCGCGCGTTCCTGCTGTCGGTGGCGGTCGTCGACGACCTGGTGTCGCTGGTTGTCATCGGCGCTGCCTACAGCAAGGCTGTGGCGATGGGTCCGCTGGGCGTGGCGGCCGGGATCTTCGCCGTGATACTGGTACTGCGCCGGGCGCGGATCCGGTACGGGCTGGCCTACGTCGTCCTGGGGATCGCCGCGTGGGTCGCCGTCCTGAAGTCCGGCGTCGACCCGGTGGTGGTCGGCCTGGTGATGGGCCTGCTGACGTTCGCGTATCCGGCTGCGCGGACCGACCTGGAACGCGCCAGCGACCTGTTCCGCGGCTTCCGGGAGCAGCCGACGCCCGAGCTCGCGCAGTCAGCCCGGGCCGGGCTGGCCACCGCGCTGTCGCCGAACGAGCGGCTGCAGCAGCTCTACCATCCCTGGACCAGTTACGTCATCGTGCCGCTG
This sequence comes from uncultured Actinomycetota bacterium, assembly GCA_963815375.1. Classification (GTDB taxonomy): domain Bacteria; phylum Actinomycetota; class Actinomycetes; order Streptosporangiales; family Streptosporangiaceae; genus JASHPR01. Next base: position 51,490 of record CAWFGX010000005.1, read on the forward strand.
TTCGCGCTCGCCAACGCCGGCATCATCCTCAGCGGCGCCTTCCTCGCCCGCGCGTATGCCTCCCCGATCACGCTCGGGATCTTGATCGGGTATGTCGCGGGCAAGCCGCTGGGCATTACCGGGGCGTCCTGGCTGCTGACCCGCCTCAGCCGCGGAAAGCTCCGGCCACCTGTCGGCTGGGCTACTGTCACCGGTGTCGGGACGATCGCCGGGATCGGGTTCGCCGTGTCCATCCTGATCGCGACCCTCGCGTCCACCGGAACTCAGCTGCAGGAAGCCAAGCTCGGCGTCCTGACCACCGTCGTCGCGGCGCCCGCGGTCACCTGGCTGGTGTTCCGTGCAGCGGCGCTGCTCCCGGCCCGGCTGCAGGTCCGCGCCCTGCTCGGCACGTCCGAGGTCATCACCGACCTCGGCGCGCCAGTCGACCCGGAACGCGACCGGATCCGCGGCCCTGCCCGGGCGCTGGTCACCATCGTCGAGTACGGCGATTTCGAATGCCCCTACTGCGGCCAGGCCGAGCCCGTCATCAGGGATTTGCTGGCCGGCCACGGCGACGTCCGGTACGTGTGGCGGCACCTCCCGCTCAACGACGTCCATCCCCATGCGCAGATCGCCGCCGAGGCCGCCGAGGCCGCCGCTGACCAGGGTGCCTTCTGGCAGATGCATGACCTGCTCCTTAGCCGCCAGAACCACCTGCTGATGAGCGACCTGATCCGCTACGCCAGCGACCTCGGGGTCGACGGCGAGCGGTTCAGCGACCACATCAGAAAACACGCCGGGGCTGCCAGGATCGCCGAGGACGTCGACTCCGCCGACCTCAGCGGGGTATCCGGCACCCCCACGTTCTTCATCAACGGCCGCCGCCACTACGGCAGCTACGACATCACCGCACTCACCGACGCCGTCCGTGGCGCCAAAGCCGCAGCCGTCAGCGCCCAGGCTCGGACATCACGACGGGCCTGACGGCAGCCGCCGCCGGTCTCGGTGCGCAGGAATGTCTGCTGATCACCGCGGCCAGAGCATCCGGATCATCCGCCGCGCGCTCGACGTCGGCATGCGCCCGCGACCACGAAGATCCGGTTGTTCTCGGCCGGACCGCGCCGAGCACCGCGCATGTCTCTGAGGGGGGGTGCGCAACACGAGCGCAAGAAACGGCCGCCGGCGCCCACTTGCACGTGAAGGCGCCCTGGCACCGTTGCGGCCCTTCCGGCGCAGGATTCGTGGGGAAGGGGTAGCGCAGGAGAGGAGCGTTCTCTGCTCCGTCGTCACTTCGCCTTCTCGATGGTCACGGACTCGCGCGGGTTCGCGGCCGATGCCGGCGCGCTCCAGCTCGCGAGGAAGTCCAGGGCCTGTTCGGAGGCGCTGTGGGGTTCGACGGTGTAGGTGATGATGGTCAGGCCGTGGTCTGCGGGGAGGGTGAGTGCTTCGCCGGTGAGTTCGAGTTCGCCGACGGCGGGGTGGCGCAGGGTCTTGGCGGCGGTGGTGTGGAACTTGACGTCATGAGCGGCCCACCAGGTGCGGAATTCTTCGCTGCGGGTGGAGAGCTCACCGACCAGGTCGGTCAGGCCGTGGTCGTAGGGGCTGCGGCCTGCTTCGATGCGCAGGGCGGCGACGGCGTCGCGGGCGACGAGGTCCCACTGAGTGTAGAAGTCGCGGGAGCGCGGGTCGAGGAAGAGGTAGCGGGCAAGATTGAAGCCGACGGCGCCCTCCGCGTAGACGTCGGCGAACAGAGCCCGGCCGAGCCGGTTGACGGCGAGGACGTCCATGCGGTTGTTGCGGACGTAGGCGCGGGCACTGATGCTGTCGAGGACGCGCAGCACGCCCTCCCGCACGCGGGGTGGGCTCAACGAGCGGCGCGGCCGGCCGCGCGCGGAGCCGCCCGGCGCGCTGCGCCCTGTCTGGCCGGGCGGGTTGGCGGTGGCAGCCAGGTCGAACAGGTGCGTCCTTTCGGCCTCGTTGAGCTGCAGGGCGCGTGCCAGCGCGTCGAGGACTGAGCCGGAGACGCCGGACAGGTTCCCCCGCTCCAGGCGCGTGTAGTAGTCGGTACTCATGCCAGCCAGCATGGCGACCTCTTCCCGGCGCAGCCCCTTGACTCGGCGCCGGCCACTGTAGAGCGGGACCCCCGCCTGGCCCGGGGTGAGCCGGTCCCGGCGGCTGGTGAGGAAGTCGCGGACCTCGTCGCGGTTGCCCATGCCTTCGACCGTACGACCCGGGCACGACGCTAGGGAGGGTCTGGCATTACCGGGAAACACCGTCACTCCCGCACGCGGGCGGGAAGGGGTTTCGTGGAGTCTGCGCTGGCGGCTTCCCACCGGGTGGATAGCCCTCCCTGACTCGGGGCACCGGTCCGAGCATCTGCGACAAGGAGGTTCCACCGTGTCTGTTCAGGTCCCTGCTGTCACCCTCAACAACGGCGTCGAGATGCCGATCCTCGGCTTCGGCGTTTTCCAGATCCCCGCCGAGGACACCGAGCAGGCCGTCACCGGCGCCCTGGCCGCCGGCTACCGCCACCTCGACACCGCCGCCTCCTACGGCAACGAGAAAGCCGTCGGCCGCGCCATCGCCGCCAGCGGAATCGCCCGTGACGAGCTGTTCGTCACCACGAAGCTGTGGGTGCAGGACACTGGCCAGGAGAACACCAAGAAGGCGTTCGAGGTCTCGCTGCAGCGTCTCGGCCTGGACCACCTCGACCTGTACCTGATCCACCAGCCCTACGGCGACTACTACGGCTCGTGGCGCGCCATGCGCGTCCTCAACAAGCAGGGCCTGGTCAAGGCCATCGGCGTCGCGAACTTCTACCCCGACCGGCTCGTGGACCTCATCGACCGCAGCGGGTTCACCCCGGCGGTCAACCAGATCGAGACCCACCCCTACTTCCAGCGACAGGCCGACCACGACCTCATGGCCGAGCGCGGAGTCCAGCACGAGTCCTGGGGCGGGTTCGCCGAAGGCCGCAACAACCTGTTCGCCGACCCCACCCTGACCCAGATCGGTGCCACCCACGGCAAGTCCGTCGCCCAGGTCGTGCTCCGCTGGCTCACCCAGCGCAACATTGTCGCCATCCCCGAGTCGGTTCGCCCCGACCGGATGGCGCAGAACCTCGACATCTTCGGCTTCACCCTCACCGACGACGAGATGGACCGCATCGCGGCCATGGACACCGGCGCGACCCTGTTCTTCGACCACCGCGACCCCGCCATGGTCAGCGCCATCGGAAACCGCCCCATCCACGACTGACGGCACATCCTCGGTGGGCGGCTGAGTCGGGATGTGCCGCCGATTAACAACCGGAAGAGGCAACTGCGCTCCGGCGAACCAGCGCGGCCGCGAGCAGGTGGCGACATCAGCCAGTAGCGCACCATCCAGCGTCCACCGCCACAGAACGTGGGACTGTGATCCAGCGGTGTTTCGGGCCCAACTGCGAAGTCTTCCGGCTTGCCGGGAGAGGGGCCGTCACCGCGACGAAGGTCAACTCGATGAGGTCAGACCGTCCGTAAAGGTGGTGGCGTGTCCGGCGGCACTCGGACACTACGTTGACGATCCGGCCTGCCGGGGCGGCACTGAGGGGCGGCAGCGAAAGCTCCGTCAGTTGCCATTTGGCGTTCACGGCCGGGAGGCCGTGGACGCACCGGGGATGAACGGGCGGTCGTCGGGTGCGGCCTAGCGTGCGGCCAGGATCTTGGCGGCGAGCTGGCCGACGGGGATCCGCAGGGGCAGCTGTGATGCCTCTGCCGCGTCGGCGATCCCCGCTGCGACTTCTTCCGGCGTGATCATCTGGCTGGCGGGGGTACCGCCGCGGCCGGGCAGGCGGGAGTAGGGATCGTCGGGCAGGGTGTAGGTGGTGACGTGGTCGAGCACGCCGGAGCTGACCGGGCTGGGTTCGAGCAGTGCGGTCTCGATCCCCATCGGGCCCGCCTCGATGGCCAGGGCCTCGACCAGCGCCTCGAGGGCCCACTTGGTCGCGGCGTAGGCCGCGCCGGGCGGCAGCGCGATGCGCCCGGCGACGCTCGACATGAACAGCAGCCGCCCGCGGCCGCGGGCCCGCATTCCTGGCAGGACCGCCTGCACCACCCGCAGGGCACCGATCGTATTGATGTCCAGCAGCCGCGCGAGCGCCTCCGGCGGTGTCGCCTCGACGGCGGCGTAGAAAATCTCCCCGGCGTTGGAGACCAGAACGTCGATCTCCCCGGCCTCCGCGACCGCCGAGGTGATGCTGCCGGGGTCGGTGACGTCGAGTGCGAGCCGCTGGTCCGCGGGCAGGCCGGCGAGTGTGCGCGGGTCCCGCGCGGTGGCGATCACCCGGTGGCCACGGCGGGCGAACTCCGCCACCGCCGCGCGACCGATGCCCTTCGACGCTCCGGTGATCAGTACCGATGCCATGACGACCTCCCGGGTTGAGAGATTTTCAGTCTTGCTTCCGAGCCATGAACGCCACGCTAGTGCCCGTACTGCGGCCAGGCCGACCCGGTGGTGCGAGAGCTACTGGCCGACTACGGAGATCTGCGCTGCGTGTGGCGCCACCTGCCGCTCACCGACGTCCACCCGCATGCGCAGCTCGCGGCCGAGGCAACTGAGGCGGCGGCGAACCAGGACAAATTCTCGGCCTGAACGCCGACCAGTTCATGCAGGATACGTGCGGCCGGACTGGGCAGCAGTAGGTCATCTCCTATGTGGACTCGGCCGACCTGTGCGGCGTCTCCGGGACCCCGACGTTCTTCGTCAACGGCAGCCGGCACCACGGCGCCTACGACATCGACACGCTGTCAGCCGCGGTGCGAACACCGGGGGCCAGAGTCCTCATCGGCTGGCCACCTGGCCGGCATCACACACCATGACGTGCTGGATGGCCCAAAATCGGGACCACCGCCCATCTGCAGGCATGAGCCCGGGCAACTGCTCGCCTGGCCCCTGAGTTGGTCGGCGTGAGCGACGCATGGAGGCCGCATATCGCCCGCCGGGAGTGGGAACGAATCCTCGGAGTGACTGCGAAGACTCGCCTGGGCTCTATTGCGCGCCGACTGCATTGCGCGCCGACTGCCAAATGGGGCCCGTGCGGGCCACTAGCGTCGCAGCCGATCAACATGATCCCGGCGAAACGATACGAAGCACCGTAGATAGTCGCAGAGCAAAATCCTGAGGCTACGGACAACCTCATGAGGCTACGGATGCGTGACCTCGGATCTCGCCTGGTGGGGGAGGGTTGAATCATGAACCGTGTGACTCGCGGCTTCCACGGCCGCCGCCGCGACGTGGCCGGAGCAGAAGGCCGGGTGCCGCCGGGGCAGTACGTCACGGACGACTTCCCGGTGCTGTCGGCGGGCCCGACGCCGCACACCCCGCCGGATCAGTGGAGTTTGTCGGTCGACGGTGCGATCACGCCCAGGACGTGGACCTGGGAGGAGTTCCGCGCCCTGCCGTCGGAGCCGGTAACCGTCGATATCCACTGCGTGACCCGCTGGTCCAAGCTCGACACGGCCTGGGAGGGCGTGTCGCTGGATACTCTGCTCGGCCAGGCCGACCGCGGCGGGATGTTCGTCATGGCGCACTGCGACGGGGGGTACACGACCAACCTGCCTGTCCAGGACGTCCTCGGCGGCCAGGCCTGGGTCGCGTTCGGCTACGGAGGGCAGCCGCTTCAGCCCGAGCACGGTGGCCCGGCCCGGCTGCTTGTCCCGCATCTGTACTTCTGGAAGAGCGCCAAGTGGGTGCGGCGGCTGTTGCTGCTTGACCATGACATGCCCGGGTTCTGGGAGACCTACGGATACCACAACTACGGAGACCCATGGCGAGAGCAGCGGTACAGCGGCGACTGACCTGGCAGGTCGCCACCGTCGACAAGGTGACCGACGAGACGCCGCAGGTGCGCACGCTCACCCTCGGCGTGCCGGGCTGGCCGGGTCACCTGGCCGGCCAGCACCTGGATGTGCGGCTTACCGCCGAGGACGGTTATCAGGCGGAGCGGGAGTACTCGGTTGCGTCCGCACCGGGTGAGCCGGTGGCGATCACCGTGGAGCGGCTCGACGACGGGGAGGTCTCGCCGTACCTGACCGAGGAGCTGCGCAACGGCGATCAGATCGAGGTCCGCGGCCCGGTGGGCGGCTACTTTGCCTGGCGGCCGGAGGACGGCGGCCCGCTGCTGCTGATCGCCGGCGGCTCGGGCGTCGTGCCGCTGCGGGCGATGCTGCGGAACCGGCAGCACGCCGCCAGCTCGGTCCCGGCCCGCCTGATCTACTCCGCCCGAACGCAGCAGGACATCATCTACGCCGCGGAGCTCATGCAGCTGCAGCAAGGTGACGGGGTCGACATCGTCGTGACGCTCACCCGGGAGCAGCCGCCCGGCTGGGACGGACGCACCGGCCGGGTCGACGCGGACCTGCTTCGGCAGCTGGCCTGGCCGGCCCGGCAGCAGCCGCTGGCCTACGTCTGCGGGCCTACAGCCTTCGCCGAGGCCGTGAGCGCGACCCTGGTTGGACTCGGGTACCCGCCGCAGCGTGTCAAGATCGAGCGGTTCGGCGGGACAGGAGGAGCATGATGGACGCCCTGGATGGCAACGCGATCGCCGGCCAGCTGCACGACGTCTTCGGCTCGGAAATGACCACCGCGACCGGCACGTGCGCCACCTGCGGCAGTTCCACCGTCGTAGCGGAGCTGGTGGTATACCTGCAAGCGCCCGGCACAGTGGTCCGCTGCCCGGTATGCGGCAACATCATGATGGTGTTCGTCCGCAGGCGCCAAGTGACATGCGTGGACCTCACCGGCCTAGCTCACATGGCCGCCTGACCTGAAGGCCCGCGACAGCCTCTGCACGTGGGCGGAGCCGTCTCTGACCTTTGTAAACTCTTGACCTGCACGAATGGCTCCTATCGGCCTCTATGCCCCTAGATGGTAAGGAGAAGGTCTACGGTTCGATTCCGTAGCCCCAGCCTGAACCTGCCGGCACCGCTGAGCTGGCAGAACAGTCAACCTCGGCGGGCAGGGGCGCGGAGCCTCGCAGGATCGTTGACAGGGAAATACGGGCAGCTCAGTGCTCATTAGCGATCACACGGTCACGCCGCTATCACCTGCAGCACCGCCGCTTCGCCGAGGTGCCGCCAGTAGCGGCGGTACCCTTCAGCCTGCCTCACCGGATCCAGCCCTCGTTGTGGCCCGGCGGGGAAGCGGGCCGCGAGCAACGTTGTCAGCGGCCCACCGCGCCCAGTCCTCCACCGCCCCCAGCGTGTGCAGGCCGTATTCAAGAACGATGCGCTCGAAGTGGTCAGCCTCACTGTCGTCCCAATGCGTGGTGTCGCGGTCCTGCTCGAATTGGTCGCGGAGCTGCTTTGCTTGCTTAGCGAACTTCTCGAGATAGGCGATCGCCTCTGCCTTGCTGACCGTGCCGAGGAAAAATACCCGCAGCAGCGCCTCCTGCCGGATCAGCAGTTCGGGCACGCTCTCGGTCAGCCAGCGGTGGAGCTCGGCTCGGCCCTCACGGGTGATCCCGTACTCCTTGCGGTTGCGGGCACCGGTGGCCGTGACGTTGATGAGCTTGGCATCGGACAACCTGGCGAGTTCGCCATAGACCTGACTCTGGCTGGCGGGCCAGACGAATGCTAGTGAGGAGTCGAATCGCTTGATGAGGTCGTAACCAGTGCCAGGCTCCTGGGCCAGCAGTCCCAGGAGGCCGTATCGAAGGCTCACACCGGCAATATAACATTCCGGTCTTGACATGTCGATACCGGAATGACATCTTATATGTCATCAGCGGACTGTCCGCTGGTGGAATGTCGTGACGGAGCCCGGCCATGGCCTATCTGCGCAGCTTCGCCCCATGGATCATCTACGCCGCGTTGTCCCCTGCGGGCTGGCGCGCTGCCGTCTGCGCGGCGGCCGTGGCCGCCGGAGCGCTGGTCGGCATCGAGCTCCGCCAGAAGGATCTCGACCCGCTGAATGCCGGCGCGTTCGGGTTCTTCGCCGTCATGGCTGTCATAGCCCTCGCGATGCCAGAATCGGGACTTCGCAACTGGACGTGGGCTCTCTCCAACGGCACCCTGGCGGTGATCGCTGCCGGATCGCTGCTTGCCCGCCGGCCTTTCACCCTCGCCCTAGCACGGCGGAGCACTCCCCGGGAGTGGTGGCAGTCACCCGCGCTTCTCCACGCCAACTCTGTGATCACGGCGGTGTGGACGTCGAGCTTCGCCGCCTTGGCGGTGACCTGCGCGCTGATAATTCACGCTGACCACACCTCCACCTGGCTCCTGGTCGCCGTTCAGGGACCCGGGATTGCCGCCGCCGCCCCCCTGGTCATCACCAAGATCTATGCCGGACGGAAGAAGGCCACCGCCAGCCCAGCGCGGCTTGACACCGGCATGCGATGACCCGGACAGGGTCCACCGGATTGCCGACCCGAGCCGGTGAACCGTCCCGACGCCAAGTTGTGAGCGTTTCACGCTGTCCGTCGCCGAGACCGCCCGGCTCACCCGCCTCTGTTCCGATCGTTCATGCCGGGCCCAACAACATGTGAATCACTCACTTGCAGGCTGAAAGAATGCGAGGCCCGAGTCCCAGCCGGCTAGCCGCAGGGCGATGAGCATCTGCGGGTTGCGACTGCTGGCTCAGGTGCCGCGGTTCCTGCGCAACCGCGGCTACCTCGGGGAGATCTCCTTCCGCGACGTCCGCCACCAACCCGACGAAGCACTCATCGACCCCGCCCTGTTCGACAAAGCCCAAATCCTGCTCGCCGAACGCGGCGAAAGCTACGACCGCCGCTCCACGCTGGAACCGCAGGTCGCACGCACCCGGAACATGCGGCTGGGCACGGCCCAGCCCTGCTGTCAGCTGACTGTGCCCAGGCCGGCCAGCACCGCGGTCCTGGAGGCAGGTCCCCCGGCACGAACCCGCGACCGCCGGCCCGGCCGCGGCCGCGAGTCAGGCCATGGGCTGAGGCTGGGAAACGCTCAGCCTGACAGTAGGGGTCACGAAGGCGGCGCTACCGGGCGCGTCACCTGGTTCCCGCGGTGCCGGCGCCCCGGCCTGTCCCTGACACACCCCGCCGGGTGCGGCCTGCGGGCCGCACCCGGCTACCCGCCGTGTTCATGCGGCAGTCCCTGTACCGCGCCGCCGGGGACGGGGGCGCCCTGCGGGCGGGCGATGCGCGCGGTGCCCCTGCTGTCCTCGCGATGTCGAGCAGGTTGCGCACCTGGACGATCACGAGGTTGTCCTGGTCGCGGATGTCCTGCCAGACGATCCTCGCCACGCTGGGGAGCTCGAAGCCTGGGAGCTCGAAGGAATAGGACTCGGCGGGGTCGGCGAGCTTCAGTTCGCTCATGTAGGCCGCCCAGCCCGGAAGCCTCCATGAGCAGGAACGCGCCCAGAAGGGGCGATCCGAGCAGCGTGCTGATCGCCGCGAAGCTGCTGGCGGCGGCCAGGACCGACGCAGCCTGCTGGGGCACGTCCCGTCGCGCCAGGCGGACGGCCAGGACCGCCAGCCCGCCGGCCAGGGCGATGAGCGGCATCTCGGGGCCGAGCACGGCCCCCGAAACACAGCGTCGCCAGGGCGGCCAGGACAACCCCGGCGAGCTGCCGCGGCTGGGGAGCCGGGTGGAGCTTGAGGTCGTCGGCCGCGGACGGGCCGCCCCGCCCGGGCAGGTACCTGATGGCCAGCCCGGTCAGCACGCCGCCGGCGGCCAGGACCGGCACGGGCCACCACGACGGCTCGGCGGACAAGCCGAGCCCATGCGGAAGATGAGTGAAGATCTCTTCCTGCAGCTAGCTGACCAGGGCCAGGAAGCCGTAGGCGGCTGCGGAGACTGGCACGCCCAGCAGCGCTGCCACCGCTAGCAACTGCAGGTAGCTACGGCTGCGCAGCAAAGCCACCGGATCGGCAGGCGTTGCCATCGACTCATCGTGCGCTGACAGGGGCCCGCCGCAGATCACCCGCGCTGGGTGAATGACGACAGCGGTATCCAGGTCAGGCCGCAAACCGGAACAACGTTCTTTCCTCCCTGACAGGCGGGCTACCTGGGAATGCCGATCGCCCTGGCGATCGTGAACGCGCCCACTACCGCGGCAAGATCACCGGGCTGCGGAGCCATGTAACGGGGGCTTTCGCAGCCTCGTCCCGCTTCAGGTGGACCAGGTCACACAAACCTGGGCTACCGGCACTGAATCCGGAAGCAAGATCATTTCGGCCTCGGTGCCTGGTGCGCGGAGACCACTACTGCTGCGGGCGTGTTCCTGTGTGTCATATGACGGCCGGGTGCCCGAGATAGGGCTGGCAGGGCGGGCCGGTGACGCCTGGCACGTCGATCCGTAGCAGGCGGCCGGCGTGTGGCTGGCGGGTGAGTGCAGAACTGTCCAGCCCATCCCGGGAGGTTGTGATGAACAGCGTTTCTCCGGCGCGCCCGCCGAAGGCGCACGAGGTCGGCCGGTCCACGGGGAGCGGGATGGTAGCCAGCAGCAGCCCGTCGGGCTGGTAGCGGGCCAGGGCGCTGCCGTTCCACAGGGCGACCCAGATGTTTCCGTGATGGTCGACACTAAGCCCGTCCGGTACCGCGTTCGGCGTAGCGATGTGGACGATCGTGCGGCGGTGGCTGAGGTTGCCGGTGGCCGGTTCGAATTCGAAGGCGTCGATGTCGCGGGTGCCGCTGTCGGCGAGGTACATCGTGGTCCCGCCTGGGCTCCAGCCGATCCCGTTGGAGATGGTCAGGCCGTCCAGCACCTGCGTGCAGGTGCCGTCGAGTTCCAGCCGGTACAGTCTGCCTGCGCCCGGTGCCTCGTCGTAGGCCATGGTGCCGGCCCAGAACCGTCCCTGCGGGTCACACGCGCCGTCGTTCATCCGGACGTCGCTGCGGCCGGCCTCGGGCTGCGCTAGCTCGCGGACCGTACCCGTGCCATCGACATGCAGGAAGCCGGGGCCGGCGGCCAGCACCCAGCCGCCATCGGACGCGGGGGTAGCCGCGCCGAGGTGGCCCTTGACCTGGATTGTCTGCTGTACCCGGAGCTGGCCGTCGGCTCCGGGACGGCCCCGGTGCAGCTGCCCGGTCAGGACATCAACCCACAGCAGCTCGCTGCGGGCGGCGTCCCAGCGTGGTCCCTCGCTGAGCAGTCCCGGCTCGGCTGTGCACGGCGCAACGCTCCATGTGTGCCCGCGAACTTCCGCCGCGCGCGGGCTGTGGGACGCAGGGCTGGTCATGGCTGGGCGAATTCCATGACGACCTTGATGTCATCGGGTGCCCGTTCCAGCGCCTGCTCGGCCTGCCCAGGGGTGACGCGCCGGGTCACCAGCTGCCCGAGCCATGACCGGTCCGCGGCGGCGAGCACCTTGGCGGCGCGGTAATAGTGCCGCCGGTTGGCGTTCACCGAGCCGAACGCGACCATGTTCTTGAGTACGACGTCGGTCGCCAGCGCTGCCGCGGATACGGTGTCGGGCGCGGTGGCAGGGCCGACGCCGGTGAGGCAGACGATGCCGCCTGGTGAGATGGCCTCCATGGACTGCCGGATCAGCTCGACCACACCGGTGCATTCGACCACGATGTCGGGTTGCAATCCCAGGCCGGCGATGGCTCCGCTGTGGTAGGTGGCGCCCAGCTGGCCGACCAGGGCTGGCTTCTTGCCCGCGGTGACCCGGTCGAGCACGTGGACGTCACCGCCGTGCTGCACCCCGATCAGGGCGGCCAGCAGGCCGATCGGCCCGGCGCCGACAACCAGGACGGTCTGCGGGTCCCAGAAGGTGCGCCGGCCGATCGCAGCGATCTGCTCCCACGCCTTGGCGACCACGGTGGTCGGCTCCAGCAGCACGCCAAGATGGCCCAGGTCCTTGTCGACCCGGACCGCGTAATCGGGCTCGATCCGCCAGCGTTCGGCCATGAACCCGTCGGCCTGCTTGATGCCGCGCTCGGTGTAACCGCCGTTGGAGCACATGTCCCACTCACCGACGGCGCAGTTCGGGCACGGGGCCGGGTCCGGCCGGCGGACGATCCCCACCACATGCTCCCCGATGCCGAAACCGCTCGGACCGGGGTCGATGACCCGGCCCAGTGACTCGTGACCGAGGATCAGCCGGTCACGCCCCGGAGGCGGCCACCCGTAAGCGCCGCTGGCGATCTCCGCGTCGGTGCCGCAGATCCCCGCGGCCAGCGCCTCGACCACCACTGACCCGAGGGCAGCGTCCGGTTCGGGAACCTCCTCCAGCCGCACCGACCCTGCGGTTCCCGGCGTCACTGTCACGGCCTTCATGCATCCTCCCGGAACCCGGCAGCGCTGGAGGGCCGTCCATTGTCCCTGCCGCCGTAAAGTCTGCGGCCACCGCCGCGCCGTTGCCATCACCCGGCGCGGGTGGACGATCTAGACCGTGACGATCCAGGCCAGGCGCGACGAGGCCCGAACGGACGGCGCGGCCGCGGCTTTGCGGCCGGTCCTGGATGGGCGGAGGCCGCCTGGCCGCCGTGGGGCGAGCGGGCGCGGCCCAGGCACAGGGATGGGGGAATCATCCGTGCTGGGTGAGGCCCCCGGCTACCGCGGGAGAGATGATCACGGCAGGGACGCCCAGGCTGGACGGAGATCGGCTATGCCTTCCCGGGGTGACGCGAGCGACTTTGACGTAGCGGTGATCGGGGCGGGCGCGGCAGGCGAGACGGCGGCGGAACTCGGCGGAATCCTGGGCTACTCGGTGGCACTGGTCGAGCGGGACGTCGTCGGCGGCACCGTGGTCACCAGCGGGGGCGCGCCGACCAAGGCCTTCCGGGAGGCCGCCGCTTACTTCAGCGCGTTCGAGAAGGAGAAAATCTACGGGATCGCGCTGTCCGCGGCGCCGGAGGTAATGTACCCGGCCATCCGCGCCCGCGCGGAGCAGGTCAGCGAGCAGCTCCGGCAGGCCACGCTGGAGCGGATCCGCGACCGCGGCGTCCACCTGATCCAGGGTGAGGCACGGCTGGATGCCGGCCAGACGGTGATAACCCGGGCTCGCGACGGCACGCAGACGCGGCTGCGCGCCGGGCGCGTCATCATCGCGACCGGGTCGAGGCCGCTGCGCCCCCCCGGCGTTCCGTTCGGCGATCCTCGTGTCGCGGATTCCGAGACGGTCACCAACATCACACGCAAGCCACGCGAGCTGCTGATCGTGGGGGGCGGCGCGATCGGTATCGAGTACGCCACCATCTTCTCCGCCCTCGGCATCCCCGTCACCATCCTGGACGCCGCGCCGCGGCTGGCGACGATGATGGATGCCGAGATTTCAGGGCGGCTGGAGCAGGTCGTCCGCGCCCGCGGCAACCAGGTGATCCTGGGCGCTGGCATGGCCTCGGTGCGCCGGGACGGCGAGGACCTGGCCGTCGAGCTGAGCGACGGCCGGCAGCTGCGGCCCGACGCGCTGCTGTTCGCCGCCGGCCGCCGCGTCAGCACGACCGACCTGGGCCTGGACAAGGCAGGCGTCCAGACCGACGCTCGCGGCCAGATCGTCGTCGACTCTCAGCTGCGGACCAGCTGCCCATGGGTCTTCGCCGCCGGTGACGTCATCGGCCCCTCCCTGGCCTCGGTCGCCGCCGACCAGGGACGCCAGGCCCTGTGCGGAGCCCTCGGCCTGGATTTCTCTGCACACGTCGACCAGACCCCGGCCGCCGCGATCTACGGGCTGCCCGAGGTGGCCCGCGCCGGCAAGAGCGAGGAGGATTGCGCCGCCGAGGGCATCCCGTATGAGGTTGGGCGCTGCGAGCTCGCCACTACTCCGCGCGGGGTCATCGCTGGCCAGGAAGGCCTGCTCAAGCTGATCTTCCACAGCGGCACCGGAGTTCTCCTGGGCGTTCACGCGATCTGCGAGATCGCCTCGGAGATCGCCGGCACTGGGCAGGCCATGATCCACAACGAGGCGACCGTCGAGGACGTGGTCCGGATGGCTTACAACACCCCCACCTACACCTACGGATACAAGCTGGCCGCCGGCGATACCCTAGCCCGGCTGTCGCCCGACGTGCTGCGCGCTATGCGCCTGCCCTCCCGCGCCCACCGGATCTGATCAGGCCACGGTCATCCGCGATGGAACTCGAACAGCTGGACTCCACCTTCGTCATCGACACGTTCTTGCTGCTCCTGATCGGCATCGGCCCGAAAATCGCGCTGGTGCCCTTCCTGGAGGCCACCAAGGAGATGCCCGAGCCCGTGAAGCGGCGCGTCGTGCGCAAGATGCTGATCACCGCCGCTGGCGTCGCCGTTATCCTGCTCATCCTCGGCGGCCTGCTGACCAGGCTGCTGCACTTCTCCCCAGGCGCGCTCGGCGTCGCCAGCGGCATAATCCTGCTCATCATCGCGGTCACGATGGTCCTCGGCCAGCAAGACCGCAACGCCAGCCACCACCGACCCGGAAAACAGGACCCGATGAAGGTCGCTGTCTTCCCCCTGGCCGTGCCCTACCTGCTCAACCCCGCCGGGATCGTCGTCCTGGTCACCGCCTCGGCAGAAGCCTCCTCGGTTTCAGTGTTCGCCGTCGTGGTGGGCATCCTCATCGTGATACTCGCCCTCGACGTCGCCACGTTCCGCTGGGCCGTCCACGTTAGCGACCACATGGACGAGAGCCGGATGCTGGTAACCGAGAAAGTCTTCGGTTTTCTCCTCGCCGCTCTCGCCGTCCAGCTGGCCCTCAACGGGCTGTCCGACGTCGGCGTGATCCACCTGACCAGCCACTAAAACCCGGCCCGCGTCCCCGGTGCTCTCAGCTCTCGATCTCGGATATCCGACCGCCGGACTGTCCGGCTGCCCGTCCGCGACGCCGCCGCCTAACACGCGCGGGTGTACCCGGAAACTGTTAGTCAGGCCGCGTACCGTCTGCTGGTGCCTGGCGGCTGGCCATCTGGCGCCGTGCAGGCAGGGCGCGCACTGCAAGCGGCACCGCGTCCTGTGCCACGTCGCCTCCCAGGCTCCGGTTCCGCAAGCCGACCGCACCATGACGCGCGAGAGTGTTCTCAGGTACAGCCTGTTTCGCGGGTGATTGCGACTCACGCCAACGAGCCCGAGGGCCCCGTGCTGCATCTGGGTCGGCAGTGGCTATGTCGCCTCCGACTCGAGACCGTCCGCGCCTGAACGTAACTGAGCTGAAGCCCGCTGCCGCGGGCCGGCGCAGCGAGGGTTCGTCCACGTGGTCGATACACGATCACGGGTTTGATAGCCCGGCCGGAATCGCTGTCGTTGAACGCGGTGTTGATCCGGTCGAGGTCATAGCTCTGGATGAGCTTGTCGAACGGGGAAAGGCCCCGCTCGTAGAGCGAAATCAGCTGCGGGATGAAGTGCTGCGGGACGGCGTCACCTTCGATGACCATATGGATTGTCTGCCGGTCAGCAGAACGGTGCCGATGTCGATGTTGGCCTCGGTGCCAGGGGTTGCCGCACCGAGCAAGGCGCCGTGGCCGAGGATCGCCAGCGAGGCCGGCCATGCCGACCGCTCCCGTGCCGAAGAGTGCGATGGACGATCCGGCCGGCGGAGCGGCCTGGCGGTCATCGACCTTGCCCTCGGCAACGTCAAGGTCGGCCTGAGCCCGGCTGCTGAGCAGCCGACCGGGTACGCGATGCAGGACAACACCGACCGGTTCCGTGCTGGGAGCGCGGTCCGCATCACGACCGAACGAGTGCGCCGGAAGCGATGTGCCCGGCGCGCGGCGCCTCGGTAGGCCGGGGCACCCGGCCTGACCAGCCGGTGGCCAGGATGCTCTCTGGTCGGGGCGGGGTCGTGCGATTCAGGTGGCTTCGCTCAGCTCAGGATGCCCCGCGGGGCTTCCTTCGTTGATCCACTGGCCTAGTCATGCCCGGGAGAACAGCTCGTCCAGGACCACGAATGCCGCGCCGAGCAGCCCGATGGTCTCAATATTCGAGGACCTGACGACGAGCAGATCGCGGGTGGCGAGGGGCAGGGACCGCCGGTAGACGCTCTGCCGGATGGTGGCGAGGAACATGTCGCCTGCCGCGGCGACGCCGCCGCCGATGATAACGAGCGACGGGTTGTAGAAGCTCACTAGCGCGGCGAGCATCCGGCCGACCAGGTTGCCGGAGCGATTCAGCAGTTCCACCGCCACGATATCGCCATGCCCGGCCGCTTCTATGACGTCGCGTACGGTGATGGCCTCGCGCTCGGTGAGTCGGCCGGCGAGGAAGGTGCTCCGGCCGCCCCGCGCCGCGGCGGCCGCGTCGCGGGCGATGGCCGCGCCGCCGGCGATTGCCTCCAGGCAGCCGGTATTTCCGCAGCGGCAGATGACGGAGGTGTCGTCGGCGACCGCGACGTGCCCGACGTCGCCCGCAGCCCCCTGGGCGCCGCGGTGCAGTTGCCCGGCGGAGATCAGTCCCGCTCCGATGCCGCTTCCGATCTTGATATAGACCACGTCGGTCTGATCGCGGGCCAGGCCCGCCCGCAGTTCACCGAGGGCCATGAGGTTGACGTCGTTGTCCACCCAGGCAGGAGCCTGGGGGTGGCGTGACAGGCGCTGGCCGACCGGGTAGCAGTCCCAGCCAGGCATGATCGGAGGAGAGACGGGCCGGCCAGCGGAGAACTCGACAAGCGGACTGTGCGTCGTCGGTAACGGCTGAATCGCTCGCGTGTTCTAATCGCCCGATGGACGTGCAGCGGCCCGACTGGTGGACATACCCCTCCGAGTGCCGTTGCGGATACCCGGTGGGGGCCGGTGATCGTCGGGGGGGCATAACCGGTCACTGACCGCTCTGTGGTGGCGGAGCCAAAGATGGCGCCCCGGCGAGTGGGAGGATCCGCGGGACACGCCGCTGGCCGGGGTGCGCCGGCCAGTGGCGGCCCGCTAGGTCACCGGTGTGCGTAGCGGCGGCGGGACCGGGGTCGGGATCCGCTGGACTGGCGGGTGACCAGGTGGTAGGCGAGCAGGAGGATGGCTGCGCCGGCGATGGCGGTGAGCCAGGTGGACAGGTTGAAGAACCCGTGCAGGCTGTGGATGTGGAACAAGCTGGTGGCGGCCCAGCCCCCGCCGATGGCCCCGGCGATGCCGATGAGGCAGGTGAGGATGAGGCCCTGCTGTCTGTTGCCGGGGATCAGCGTGTTGCCAAGAAGGCCTGCGCCCAGTCCGAGGATGATCCAGGCGATGATGCTCATAACCGACTCCTTCGTCAGTGGTGTTCGTGGGGTGCGCATGACCTGGTAGCTGGTGGCTGCCAGATGGGGCACGCGGGAAGCATGTTCCTGCTCAGCGCGCGCGTGTTCGTGGATGACTGCCGGGTCTTTTGGTGGGCTGGTGTCAGCTGGCCTGTTGGTTGCGCCGGTCGCGTCGCATGATCTGGCGCAGCTGGGTGATCCGGGCGGTTCCTGCGGCGGCCATGATCAGGGCGCCGGCGATGGCGGCGAGGAACAGCGCTACGGCCAGCGACAGGCGCAGGTGCGCGCCGAGGAAGCTGATGTTGACGGCGTGCGCGTTCTGGATGATGAAGATCAGCACGAGGATGAACAGGGCGATGCCGGCGATCAGCGCGGTGCGCATGCCGCTGATCCGGGTGTGCATCCGCCGGCGGCGGGGTGCCCGGGGTGCGGGCGGCGGCGGAGCGGTGCCGTTGGCGGAGGGGGGCGGCAGGGTAGAGGTCGTGCCTGATGGTGCTGGCTGTCCGGTCATGGTGGTGCTTCTTTCGCGAGCGGGGGCCGGGCCGCTGAGACGCGGGCCGGCTCCCGTACGGCCCCGGGCTGGTGTTTCCCGGTGCCTGACATCAGGCTACATCTGAAATCAGAAACTAGCAATATTTTTCTAGAATCTTGTGATAACTTTCTGGGGGTGGGGAGCTGGGGCTTCCTCATCAATCACGCCCGGGTGCTGGTGTGCATCGCGCGTGACCCAGGCGTGCGGCTGCGCGAGGTCGCGGCCGGCCTGGGCATCACCGAGCGCAGCGCCCACGCGATCGTCGCCGACCTGACCACAGCCGGGTACGTCGTCAAGCACAAGCACGGCCGCCGCAACCGTTACTCGCATGTGGCAACAGCACGTACCCCGGGCTGTGACCCGCTAACTCCTGCCGAGGCAAGCCAGGGGTAGCCTGGGGACGTGACAGACTTGCTGGACGATCGCGACGGGTGGTCGACCGCCAACTGCTCGATCGCGCGCACGCTGGACATCGTCGGCACCCGGTCCGCCATACTGATCATGCGGGAGGCGTCCTTCGGCACCCGCCGGTTCGACGACTTCGCCCGCCGCATCGGGATCGGCGAGCCCGCGGCCGCCGCCCGGCTCAAGGAACTCACCGCGGCCGGCCTGCTCGAGCGAACGCCGTACCAGGACCCCGGGCAGCGCACCCGTTTTGAATACCAACTCACGCACAAGGGCCGTGACCTGCTCCCGGTCATCGCGGCGCTGCGCCAGTGGGGCGACACCTGGGCCGTACCCGACACCGGACCGTCCGTCGTGGTGCGCCACCGCAACTGCGGCGCCCCCGTGCACGCCGTCCTCGAGTGCGAGAAGGGCCACGGCATCCGCCCGCACGACACGACCCTCGAGCCAGGACCCGGCCTCATCCGCACCCCCTGACTTGCTCCTGCGATAGGCGGTGGCTAGGGTCGTGCCTAGCTAGCTAACTTTTGCTTAGGAAAGTCAGGGAGGATTCCCGATGGAGATCGAATCGTCCGTCGGGCTGATCAGCGGGGCCAACCGCGGCCTGGGCCGCGCAAGGAAGAAACGTTACCGGTGGCCAGGAACCACGGCCCGTTCGGTCGAAAGAGCTTTTAACGCGTACGGCACGTGACCGTCGTAGCTGACTGGTCACGGCGATAGCTCACTACGGCCTCAACTTAGGGAGATTGTCATGCCTTCCACACCACCAGGCATCGGGCAGCCGACCCGGGAGGCCAGGACTGGCCGCGAGGATCGTGGTCAGCGCGGGAACAAGTGGTGGACGCTCGTCGCGGTGTGCCTGGGCACGTTCATGCTGCTGCTGGACATCACGATCGTGAACGTCGCCCTGCCGGACATCCAGCGGGCCCTGCACTCGAGTTTCGCGGACCTGCAGTGGGTCGTCGACGCTTACGCGCTGACCCTGGCATCATTCCTGCTCACGGCGGGCAGCCTCGCGGACATCTACGGCCGCCGCGTGCTGTACCTGATCGGGCTGGTGGTGTTCACCGGCGCGTCGGCGCTGTGCGGCTTCGCCACCAGCACGCTGATGCTCCAGCTGTCCCGCGGCTTGCAGGGGGTCGGCGGCGCGATCATGTTCGCGGTGTCGCTCGCGTTGCTGGCCAACGCCTTCGGCGGCAAGGACCGCGGCGTCGCGTTCGGGGTGTGGGGCGCGGTGACCGGGCTGGCGGTCGCCATCGGACCGCTGATCGGCGGCGTGCTGACCTCCGGCCTGTCCTGGCGGTGGATCTTCTTCGTGAACGTGCCGATCGGGATCGCGGCCGTCGCTCTCACGACGATCAGGGTGGCGGAATCGCGCTCACCGAGCGCCGCCAGGCCCGACTGGGCCGGGTTCGTGATCTTCACCGCGGCGCTGGCGAGCCTGGTCTACGGCCTGATCGAGTCGAACCAGCGGTCGTTCACCGACGGCCTCGTGCTCGGCTGCCTGGCCGCGGCGGCGGTGCTGCTCGCCGTCTTCCTTATCGTGGAGCGGCGCAGCGCGCGTCCGATGCTCGACCTCAGGCTGCTCAGGCTGCCGACCTTCAGCGGCGGCTCGGTGGCGGCGTTCGGGCTCAGCGCCTCCATCTTCTCGATGCTGCTCTACCTCGTGCTGTACCTGCAGGACATCCTGGGCTACTCGCCTCTGGGTACCGGCGTGCGGGTGATGTACCTGTCGGGAGCCATCCTGGTGAGCGCCACGGTGGCCGGCAGACTCTCCTCGCGGGTGCCGGTCCGGCTGCTGATCGGGCCCGGTCTGGTCATCATCGGCGTGAGCCTGCTGCTGATGCGCGGGCTCAATGCGGGCTCGACCTGGACCCATCTCATTCCGGGAATGATCGTGGCCGGCGTCGGGGTCGGCCTGGTAAACCCGCCGCTGGCCTCCACCGCCGTCGGCGTCGTGCCACCGCAGCAGGCCGGCATGGCCTCGGGCATCAACTCCACCTTCCGCCAGGTCGGCATCGCCACCGGCATCGCGCTGCTGGGAACGCTGTTCTCCAACGACGTGAAAGACGAGGTGCTGGCCCGCACGGCCGCGGTCCCCGGGCTGTCCGCCCGGGGGCCAGAGATCGCCGGCGCGGTGCAGTCCGGGCAGATCGGCAACGTGATCGCACGGCTGCCCGCCCCCGCCAGGCAGGTCGTGGGAACGATCACCCGGGCCGCCTTCACCGCCGGCCTGGACCGCATATTGCTGGTCGCGGCGATCATCGCGTTCGTGGCAGGAGTCGTATCGCTGGCGGCTATCCGCAGCCGGGACTTCGTGCGCGCCGCGCCCGGCGGTCAGGCAGGTCCCCGCACATGAGGCGACCCGGACGACCGGGCATGTTCCCGACACAGACTCAGACCGTGCGAGGTTACCGGCACCGGACCAGCGCCCCGTCCTGGGGCGTCTGATGACCTGCCGGGCGAAGGGCTGACCCAGGAACAACCATCAACGCGCAGACCGGTCAGCGCTGGTGACCGCCTCGTAGCCGCACAACCTGGCGTCCGTACGGGCGCCACGCACCAGGAAGGGAGACCTCGGTGAACACCACAGTGAACATCACCCGAATCGCGCAGCCAGGCAGGCTCGGGAAGCCCTGGGTCCGGGAGATCGTCCCGGGAGTCTTCCGGGTCGGCACGACGTTCTTGGGTTGCTACGCGGTTGAAGACGCGGGCGCCTATACATTCATCGACGTGGGGCTGCCCGGCTACTGGCCGCAGATGACCCGGTTCCTCGCCACGCGGAATGCTCCGCTGTCATCCGTCAAGGCCGTCGTGCTCACCCATTACCACCCCGACCATATGGGTAACGCCGAACGGCTCCGGGAGCAGGCGGGCGCGGCGGTGCTCATCCACCACGATGACCGGGCGGCGGCCATGCACAAGGGCAGGCAGCCCTTGCTCCCACTGTGGAAGCCGCCGGTGCTGCATCTGGTCGGGCACTTCCTGCGCAATGGCGTGGCCCGGACGGCGCCTGTCGCCGAGGCGTCGGGTTTCGCCGACGAAGAAGTCCTTGACGTGCCGGGCCGTCCCCGCGTCATCCACACGCCCGGCCACACCGCCGGAAATGCGGCCCTGAGCCTGGCCGACCGTGACGTCCTGATCGTGGGCGACACGCTCGCAACTCTAAGCCTTTCCCACGGCCAGTCCGGGCCGCAACTGCTCCCTCGGTTCCTGAACGATGATCACGACCGGGCCCTGGCCTCGCTGAAAAAGATCGAGCCGGTCAAGGCTCGCTGGGTCCTGCCCGGTCACGGTCTTCCCTGGGAAGGCAGTCCGCAGCAGGCCGTCAAGCTGGCCCGGCAGATCGCCGCCCGGACAAGCTAAAAGGCCCGCCGGCTCACTCGCGAAAGAGCTTGATCAACCCGGGCCACTCGCATGGACCGACACGCACTCCGCGCCATCGCGACTGGCCCTGCCCACCCGCAGCCGGCTTCCGGATCTCCGTCATCAGCGAACCACAGCCCGCGCCAGCTGGGGCCGCCAGCGAGGACGTCTAACTGGGAGCGGAGACCAGGTCGAGGCTGCGCCAGCGGACGCAGTCGTATTCCCGGGCGCGGTCGTCGGTGACGGCACGGTGCTGAAGGCCGATGCCACAGCAGCAACCCTCAGCGGGTGGCCCTTCCCCGCCTGTCAGGTGACACGGGTAGCACCCCTGGGGGCCGGGTACTGAGTCGAATGAGTGGTTCGGTTGACCCGGCACGCCCATGCAGAACCGGCGCGCCCAAGGAGGAGGGGGAAGGATCATGAGCATCATCGACGAGGCTCTGCGCGCCAATGCAACCATCGCCAACGACTACGATCCCGACCATGGGAAGCCGCCGGCGCCCAAGATCGCAATCGTCACGTGTGCGGATCCCCGGCTGAGCAACATAGAGCAGATGCTGGGTCTCGCCGAGCCCGATGTCGACATGATCAGGAACTTCGGCACCGTGATCGATGACGACGCGGTCCGCTCGCTTGTTCTCTCGACCAGGCTGCTGGGCAGCCGAGAGATAATGATCATCAATCACACCGACTGCGGGATGCTCAAGTTCACCGACAGCGCGATGGAGGAGCGGCTCCGCAAGGAGACGGGGCAGGCGCCGATCGCGCCAGCGAGGTTCTACAGCTTCACCGACGCCGAGCCGAACACCAAGGAGCAGATTCAGAAGGTCAGGTCACATCCGTGGATCTCGCAGGAGGTTCCTGTCAGGGGGTTCGTCTATGACGTCCACACCGGGCGGCTCAGTGAAGTGTTCCCGGATGGGGAGACCGTCACCGGTTAGGAAGGACGGCGCCGCCTCGGCGCGTGCTGCCCGAGGACGCCAGGGGTGGGGCTGGCGCGCAAGTTAGCCGACGATACAACTGCGCGCACTTCGAATTGCGAAGCTGCATTGCTCGGCGGCAGGTGTCAGCGGAGATGTTCGCCGGACCGCTCGATTCCCTCGACGAACCCGAGGAACCCGCCCCAGCCCCCGCGCGCGCTCTTGCCCGCCTCAGCACCAGGCGGCCACGACGGCCCGTCGGCACGGGGCAGCGGAAGCCGCAGCAGCCGCGATGCTGACCGAGAACGGCGCGCCCTGAGCGGCTTTCGGACAGCGCACACGGCTGCGGAGGCCGTTGCAGCGGGCATAGCCGATCAAGGTCTGGGTCATGACCGGGAGCGTACGGGGATAGCCCCCGACAATCGAGATTTTCACCGGAGGGGTATCTGCGACACCGCAGCTGCAGACCACTCCTGGCCGGTTCCAGGGCCGCCCGGTGTGCGGTTGGGGTTCCTCCAGCGGACACGGCGGGGCGTTAGCTCAGGAAGTTCCGCACGCGCTCGGCGACGAGGGCTGGCGCCTTCCCGTCCGGCGCGAAGTGGTCGAGGCCGTCCAGTATTTCCGCTGTTGCATCGGGGACCACCTGCTGGAGGGCTGAAAATAGCTGTGCCGTCAAGAAGGCCGGGCTCTTGCCGCCGCCGAGGAGCAGCACGCGAGCCTGGATCGAGTGGTAGCGCTCGGCGGTGCCATCGTCTAGCCGTGCCTCCTGCTCATGCTCGGCAGCGCTTGCCTCGAGAAGAGGTTCCATGCGCCGCCACTGCTCGCCGCGCACCATCAAACGCAGCATCGCGCGCAGATACCTGAACGGCAGCCTGGTGACCGGCCCGGGTGCTGCCCCGCTGTCGCGGACGAAGACGGCGAAGGCTCCTCGCGTGTCCCCGGCAGCCAGCAGTTGCCGATAGCGGGGCACCCAGGCCACGGGGATCGAACCCGCGATCGAAACTCCGGGTTCGTACACCGCGACGTCCGAGAACGCGGCCAGTCTCCGAGCCGCCTCCAGCGCGACGAAACCGCCGTAGCTGTGGCCGAACACGGCCGTCGCTCCGGTGGCCGCCTGGACAGCGGCCAGGTCGTCACACTCCTTCTCGACGCTGTAGTCCGGGCCCTGGGGGCCGCTGGCTCCTCTGCCGCGCCGGTCCATGACATGGACGGCGAAGGTCCCGGCCAGCTCCCGGGCGAGGGGAAGATAGTCCCCGCCGGTTCGAAGGGCGCCGCCGACGACGATCAGCCCTCTTCCCTCGCCGACGGTCTGGTAAGCAATGCCGGTGCCGTCGGCCGAGGTGCCAGCGGACGTGGTGGTCTTGCTGGTCATCGGTCTCCTCGTTTCTCTCCGCGTGGTGGCGAGCGCCACCCGTGAGAAGGACGGACGGGCCCGCCCGGAGAGGACACCCCCGCGGCGCGAAGCCGGAAAAAATTTGAACCACTATTGCCGCGCCGAGGCTTGATCAGACACCAGCCGGGGCCGGCCCGCGAATGTCGCAGCTGTTCGCCGAGTTCGGTGTGCCAGCGGCGGGCCGCCGCCCCTCCTGCCCGGTGCGGATCGCCGGGATGAGCCCTACGTCGCCCAGGCGGCTGAGCACCCCCTACAGCACTGCCAGTCGCGGGATGAGTACATCAGGGTCAGTGATGCCGGTGGGTGTCTGGCCACCGGGCGGCTGCCCGACAGGACAGACTCTTGGACATGGATCGCCCGGTTTCGCGGCATGATTCCGTTCGCCGCAGCTATGACTCCGTCGCCGAGGTGTATGCGGCCGGCTTCGGCACGGAGCTCGCCGCCAAGCCGCTGGACCGGGCACTGCTGGCCTGCCTGGCCGAGCAGGCTGACGACGGGGCGCCGATCGCCGATCTGGGGTGTGGCCCTGGGCACGTCGCGGCCTGGCTCGCCGGTCGGGGTGTGGCCGCCGTCGGTATCGACTTGTCTCCTGCCATGATTGCTGTCGGCCGCCGGGACTACCCGCAAGTGGAGTTCCGGGTGGGGGACTTGCTGGCGCTTCCGGCGGCAGACGGTGAGTTCGGCGGGGCTATCGCGTTCTACTCGATCATCCATCTGGAACCCGGGGAGCTGGACCGGGCATTCGCGGAGATCCGCCGGTCACTGCGGCCCCGCGGGCTTTTCCTGGTCGCGTTCCATATCGGCGCGGAGGTGCGGCACCTGGACGAATGGTGGGGGCATGCCGTGGATGTCGACTTCCGTTTTTTGCAGCCACCCCAGATCGCCGGTGCTATCGAGCGCGCGGGCTTCCAGACCGAGATGCGCCTGGAGCGAGTGAGCTATCCGGGTGAGGTCGAGACACGCCGCGCATACATGCTGGCGCGGCGCCAGCCATGAGCCAGGCCGGCGACACGCAAAGAACCCGGAGCACAGAATGGTCTTTCGGCCGCGGGCTGGTCGATGACGCCCACGACAAGATCGCCGCTCCGGACGGCGGTTCGCGGGCGCTTGGTGGCTACGGCTGGTGCTATTGATTCGCCCGGCCGGAAACCGGCCAGGCGAATGTTCCTGCTGCTTATCCGGGCCGCCCCGGCGACGTAGGCGGCGACGATGTAGACATCCGATGCGCTTAGTTGTCAAGCTGCGACGGCGTGTGTCGGTGTGGCATGGCTGGGGAAGGCGGTGGTCTCGTCGTAGTGCTGGCCGGTGGTCAGGCATTGGTGCAGGCAGCCGAGAAGCCGGCCGAACAGGTTCCGCGGGGCGGCGGCGTGTCGGTCCCGGCGGTCTTGCGGCGGTCGTCGTGGGCGCGGGCGCCGGGTGAGGCGGTAAGGGCGGTGAAGGCCCAGATGTACCCGGTGGCGGCCAGGCGCTGGTTCTTGACGCGGCGGTGCAGGACCGCGATGGTCTTGCCGGAGGCGCGGGTGACCGGTGCGGCGCCGGCGTAGGCCTTGAGGCCTTTGGCGTCGGCGAAGCGGGACCGGCCGTCGCCGGTCTCGGCGAGCACCCGGGCGCCGGTGAGCGCGCGCCGAGCCCTGGGAAGCTGGTGATGATGCCGGCGTCCGGGTGCTGGTTAAAAGACTCCATGGTGGCGTGCTCGAGGTCGTCGGCGCTGGCGCAGGCGGCGTCGAGGTGACGCAGCAGGGCGAAGGCCTGGCGGCCGGCTCCGACTGCGAACGCCCCGACGAGCATGCCGGCGAGGTCGATACGTGCCGACACCTTCGGGCTGCGGGCGAGGCGGGTGAGGCCGGCGGCGAGTACGGCGACGCCGATGGGCACGTTGACCCAGAAAATCCACCGCCAGGCGATGCCGGACACGATGGCTCCTCCGACCAGCGGGGCGACAGCGACCGCCATGCCGGTGATCGCCCCCCAGATCCCGATGGCCCGGGCACGCTGCTGGGGTGGGAAGACCTCGCTGATCAGCACGAGTGACAGGGGCACGGCGAGCCCGCCGCCGACGCCCTGGATGGCTCGGGCAGCGATCAGCAGGCCGACGTTCGGGCTGAGGGCGCAACCAGCCGAGCCGAGGGTGAACAGGGCCGGCCCGGTGAGGAACACCCGCCGCCCGTAGCGGTCGCCGAGCGCGACGCCCGGGAGCACGACGGCTGCGAAGCCCAGTGCGTACGCGGCGACCGTCCAGCTCAGGGCCGAGGTGGCGGCCCCGAGGTCGGCATGAATGGTCGGCAGAGCGGTGGTCACTACCAGGGCGTCCATCCCGGCCATGAAGGCTGCCATCGACGTGACGCCCAACGTCCAGCGCTGCAATGCGCTCCAGCGCGGTGCCCCGGCCTGCTTGGTGCTGCTGCCAGTCATCTGCTTCTCCCTGGGCGATCCGCGAGATCGAGGACCGCTTTGCAGGGAAAGGACGAACGGTGAACCGGGCGGAGGACATCTCCGGGGAGAAAGCCGGCAAAGCCGGGAAAAAGGCGAGAAAACTAGAAGGCGGTCAGCCGAGCTCGGACCGCACGGTGCGCAGACGGCCCTGCAGGAAGCGCTGTTCGACTTCGCTGGGCGCCAGGGTCACCGCGGAGTGAAGTTCTCCCGCCGCGTCGCTTGTGCGGCCAAGCCGGCGCAGGTTGTCCGCCAGGGCAGCGTGCCAGAGATGGGAGTACTCCAGGCCGGCGATAGTCTTCAGGGCCGCGAGCCCCGCCTCGGGACCGTCGCGCTCGGTAACCGCGACCGCCCGGTTGAGCGCCACCACCGGGCTGGCCGTGATCGACCCGAGCAAGTCATAGAGGCCGACGATCCGGTCCCAGTCCGTCTCCTGCCAGCTGGGAGCGGTCGAATGGGCCGCGGCGAGGTGAGCCTGGATCTGATAGGGCCCGGCGACCCCGCCGGACCGGGCCACCGCCTCGGACAGCCACGCCGAACCCTCGGCGATCGCGGCTCGGTTCCAGCGGGTGCGGTCCTGGTCGGCCAGGGTCACCGGGTTACCATCGGCGTCGGTCCTGGCGCGGGTGCGGGCCGAGGTCAGCAGCAACAAGGCCAGCAGGGAGAGCGCCTCGGGCTCGTCGGGCATCAGGCCAGCCAGCAAGCGAGCAAGCCGGACCGCCTCGGCCTCGAGATCAACCCGGGCCACCGCGTCCCCGCCGGTCGGGGAGTGGGCCTCGGTGGCGATCAGGTACACCACCGCCAGCACCGCAGCCAGCCGGCCGGGAAGCTCGGCATCGGAGGGAATCGCGTAGGGGATGCGGGCCGTGGTGATCTTGGCGCGGGCCCGTACCAGGCGCTTGGCCATGGTGGCCTCAGGCACCAGGAAGGCGCGGGCGATGGCCGGCACCTCGAGCCGGGCCAGCGTGCGCAGCGAGAGGGCCACCTGGGCCTCACGGCTAAGCGCCGGGTGGCAGCAGGTGAAGATCAGGCGCAGCATGTCGTCGCGCAGAGACGTCTCTGGCTCCATCGCCTCGATCGCCTCCTCGATCTGGTCCGGTGCGGCCCCGGTTCCCCAGCGGAACGCGGCGGTTTCCTTAGCGGCCCGGGCTGACTCGCGTCGCAGCAGGTCAAGCGCCTTGCGGCGGGCGACCACCGCCAGCCAGGCCCGCGGGTTGTCAGGGATCCCCGTTTCGGGCCAGGCATCCAGGGCGGTGATCGTGGCCTCGGAGAGCGCGTCCTCGGCGACGGCCAGGTCGCCGATGGTCCTGGCCAGCGTGGCCAGCACCCTGAGACCTTCGCCCTTCAGCACCTCGACCAGAGTGTCGGCAGCATCCATACCAGGGTGCCTAGCCGTGGGCCGGCGCTACCGGGCGAAGCTCGATCTTCCCCCGCCAGGCAGCCGGGATCTGGGCCGCCCACGCGATGGCCTCGTCCAGGTCGGCCGCCTCCAGCAGGAAGTATCCGGCCAAGACCTCCTTCGCCTCGGCGTAAGGGCCGTCGGTCACCAGGACGTCGCCGCCCTTGCCGCCCGAGACGGTGATGGTGGTCGACATGGTCACCGGGTGCAGAGCTTCGCCGCCGCGCATGACCCCGGCCTCGGTGGCCCGCCGGGCGAACTCCGTGTACTCGGGGGTGAACTCCATATCCGGCACCGAGTCCCAGTGGTGGTCCCGGTCGTAGTAGCACAAGGCCACATACAGCGCCATCGTCAAGGCTCCTTCCGTTCAGGGGACCATGCCGTACCGTCTTACCTGGGCGACCACGACTGCGCCAACCGCTGCCACGGCCCTGGAACCCGTTTGGATCCGGGTAGTGGGCGGCTCTCCCGGAAGGGAGGCGCCCCATACCCGGAAGACGACACCCTAGCTGGCGGGGCTGTTGTGGTAGGAGGCGATGCGCCAGCCGCCGTCGCGCCTGACCAGCACCCAGGTCGCGCGCACCAGGCGCTCGCTCGCGACAGCGTGCTGCCCAGGGAACATGATCCCGTCCTCGCTGACCACGATGGCCGTGTCGCCGGTAAGAAAGCGGACGTCCACCGGGTGGGCGGCCACCCGCGACCCGTTGAGCGGGCCCGCGAACGCCGCGGCTATATTCTTGTGGATCTCCTCACGGTCCTTCTCGTAGACGCCGGGCTGGATCACGCTGGCGTCCTCGGTGTAGTCGGCCACGAACGTTTCGGCGTCGCCGGCTTCCCACGCCTGGTACAAGCGCGCTAGCACGTCGAGAACGGCCTGCCGGTCGGCGTCTGACCCTGCCGTGGTGGTCTTGCTGGTCATCGGTCTCCTCGTTTCTCTCCCGTGGTGGCGAGCGCCACCCGTGAGAAGGACGGACGGGCCCGCCCGGAGAGGACACCCCCGCGGCGCGAAGCCGGAAAAAATTTGAACCACTATTGCCGCGCCGAGGCTTGATCAGACACCAGCCGGGGCCGGCCCGCGAATGTCGCAGCTGTTCGCCGAGTTCGGTGTGCCAGCGGCGGGCCGCCGCCCCTCCTGCCCGGTGCAGATCGCCGGGATGAGCCCTACGTCGCCCAGGCGGCTGAGCACCCCCTACAGGGAGCCCGGGGAGATCCCTGCCTACTCGGTCCTCTCTCCAGGTCCGGCTTCCCGCAGGACCTGATGCCCGTACATCTGCCGCCGGCTGAGCATTCCGAGCACGAGGGCCCGGGCGGGCGAGATCGAAGGCACACGATCACCCAATATGGGTATTCCGTGCAGCGCTGCCACGGTTCGCGGCGTTCGCTGTGAGGCTCGGCCGGGCCTCACCCGCCGGGCGAGTTGCCCGGCGGTGACCTCGATACCCTCCCAGATGTGCTGGGTGAACCAGTCGGCCGTGCCGATGGGCACTAATTCTGCTCGCGCTCACCGCTTACCCGGCGGGGCGTCTACGACTCGCTCAGCCGCGACGGATAGTTGGCCGCCGACCTGCCCGCCGGCCTGGCCGCGTTCATGGCCGACGCTCAGGTCCCGTGGAGCGTCGGCGCGCTGGGCGGCGCGGTGACCGATCCCGCATGGCGGGCCAAGCCCTGATGGTATCTGGTCGCCACCGAGGACCGGATGATCCTGCCACCGGCGCAGCCGGCCCCATTCTGGGACTCTCAACACAAGCGGCAAGCGATTGCTCGCCCCGGCAAATCAGGAGCCGGACGAGGATGCACTCAATTCGGCCTCACCCGGCGTCCGTAGGCACACAGATTCGCCAGTTCGGGCGCGGCGCAACCGGCCATGGGAGCGATCAGGATGCAGCACATAGCGGCGGTGATGGACGCCACTGCGGCGGGGTGATAGTGACGTGGTGTAGCCATGCTCGCCGGAGCCGCCCGGCTCATGGCGAGCCGCCTTCCGGATCTGGCTCTGGAAATGCGCCACGTGGAATGGGTGTCGCTCATGCATGTCCGCCAGTGGCGGAACGGGAAACTCTGGGGGAAGGATAGGCGGGTGGATGGTGAGGACGGCCGATTCGTGATCGCTCCGGAGGGCTCTACACAGCGGTGGACGCTTGGCGGGCCGGTGGACCCCTATGGCGACGGCTATGTGCACAGGGTCTTCGTCGAGGTTATTGATGACGGGATCGCCGCCAGCGGCTGGGCGACGTTCGAGGGCCAGACGCCGCGAACACTGCGCGACTTTTTGACGTGGCTGGACCAGGACTGGCGCGGCTGGCCTGGCACCCGCACCTGGACGGCAATGGAAAACGAGATGACGCTGGAAGCCACCCATGACGGCACCGGCCATGTCCAGATCGCTGTCACCCTCCGCCGGGGTGAGCGTACCTACGACCCGGACGCCTGGTCAGCCCGGATCGTGCTCACCCTCGAAGCTGGCGAGCAGCTGCACGAGCTCGCCAGCGCCGCCGACCAATTCCTCCGCCCGGCGCTCCCCTGAACAGCATCAGGATCACACAGAACTGTCAGATCGGTACCAGCGCGGCCCTACCTGTGACGAACCAGATCCGGCGCCAAATTAGGCGGATCAACGCGTGCTCTCCTCGCGTACCTTGGTCACCCAGCGTAATGCTGACCGCTGATGAGGCCCAGCGCCACCGTCAGAAAACGTGACCCCAGGAGACGTTCACCGACGGTTTGCCTGCGCGCTCAACGCGGCAGAAGAGTGCGAGGGACTCTCCGGGTCACCGCTCCAGTAGCGAGAATGTCTGGGCCACCACGACGGTGTCGTCGCTGACAGTGAATTCTGGATCACCGAGCGCGCTGCGTGCCTCTGCTTAATGCCAGAAGCGCTCATGCCCAGCCCGCCATTCAGCGACCGAGCTGTACCCTTCACCCTCGCCAAGCGCGTGAGCCAGGTCGATATCGCCGAGGCGGATCACCCGGACCGCGGTCGTCTCGATCACGGCCACCCGGTGACCAGCGGAATCAACCACAGCTTGCCGTAGGCCCGGGCGGGGCAGGGACTCGCCTTCACGTTCGTAATCTGCCAGCAGCCCGGTGGTTGTGGTCTTGGTGCCACTGAGGATGGCCGCGACGAGCTGGTCACGCAGCGGCCCCGGAAATGCGAACTCCGCGACTAGCAGATCCTCTCGTGACATGACGGCCAGCCTAACCACGCCTCGCTATCCAGAACACGGCCACCAGCCTGGCCTGAGGCTATCGCTGATAGGCGGCGATCCCTGACTGCCATCTGTCTCCGCACGCAGCACCCTCGCCGCGGCATAGAGGACGAGGCCAACTCGCTCTTCATCGCCCGCGCATGCTCGCACAGTACGGAACAAGCCACGGGGATGATGTGTCTGTGGCAGATCCTCACACCAGCAGCAGGTCGGCGCGGAGCCGGACAGCCGCTCGCGGTGATCAGTAGTGAGCCAGGATCTGCGTGACAGGGTTGCCGAGCAGAGCGGCCACGTCGGCAAGTTCCCCTGCGTCAAGTTCGTATTGCGCCCGGGTCGCGTTCATTGCGCTCACCTCGAAGCGCGCGAAGCCGACCGGATCGTCGTAGCTCAGAGTGTCCAGCGAGACAACCTCTCTGCAGCAGGGAACCATCACGTCCAGTTGGTCGGCTCTCACGCCACGCTCCAGGAACCACCCCGCGCTGATGTCCCCGCCGCAGTGTGAGCATCTGATCTGGGTGGTGCACTCGCCGGCGTCGATCACGGTGACCCGGTCGTAGAACCGGTAGCGAACCTCCTCAACCGCGTCACCCGGCCCGGAGAACAGCCGCGCGACGTAGGCCACAGCGGAGGCAGCTGCCTCGAGCGTGGGCTGCCAGTTCTGGTCGGTCGGGATCAAGCGGATTTCCCAATCGCTCACAGCCGTCAGGATGCCCGATGCCACTGACACTGATCAGTCAGACAGGCACGGAACGCGCTCATCGGCAGAGCTGCGCGTCTCCTGCAGCAGCCCTGGCGCGGTTAACAGCCTGTCATCGGAGCCGCAGCGGCAGCAGCGACTACGTCCTGGCCGAAGACGGCACGTGACGTTCAAGCTCTCTATTTCCCGCCAGCGCGAAGTCACAGCGGCCTGGTGACTCGCGGGCCGCAGTTAGCAGGGCTTCGAATTGCAGATGGGTAACCCCGCCATCGGAGACTCCGGCGGTACTGAAGGCCGACGGACATGCTCGGCGGGCGAGTGCTCCAGCAGTTCGTCGATGACGCACGTCCGGTAGAACCCGGCTGTGACCGAGAACCACCGGGAGACGGTCGAGGGCTTGAACCGGCGCGTCTCCTGCATCCACCGGATGTACAGCTCCAGGTGCGGTCGCCGGGCGGCGAGCGGGTGCAGGCCGCGTTCGGCGGACCCGACCAGGTAGCAGCGCAGATCAGACTCGGTGTGATAGCGAGAGGAGCTCTTGAAACGAGCCAGGCAGGCACCGCCAGACGCACCTGGTCAGTGAACGGCATCAAGTCATCGGACGGGCCAGACGGCACTTCAGCGAAGTCCATCATGTGCAGACACTGCTCCTGCTCCCGCCCGCGGGCGAGCCCAGCCGGCGCGGCCAGGTTGCGGCATAGAGTGCATTCCGCTACTCGGCAGCGAGAGTACCGAGTGCGGGCCACGGCGGACCATGGCGGAGCAAGGACAGGATGTCTCGGCCGTGCTGGTGCCCGTCCGGGAATTCATCGCGGATGTCCCAGCGCCAGGCAGCGACCATCGCAAGCACGAGCCGCCGACACTCCGCGAGCAGAACCTGATCGATGTCCGGATAGCGCGCGCTGACCTGCTCTGGCACGTGGGCAACATCAAACTCGATGGGTCCACGGCAGCACGTTTCGAAGTCGATGAACAGCAGGCCGTCACGGGTGCTGAGGAGGTTGCCAGGATGCGGTTCGCCGTGCAGCAGCTGCTCGGCAGCACCGCGACTGTGGATCCGTTCACGAGCGCCCTGCAGCGTGCTGAGGAGGAGATGCCGGTCGGCCTCAGCGAGCGCGGGTGTTTGGTCTGGTCGCGTGACTAGCCGTTCAGCCTCTGCGGCTCGGTCCAGGAAGTGCGGGGTTGCGATCTCGACGCTTCGCATGCCGGTGTGCAGGCGCTGGAGCACGTCTGCGTATGCGCCTGGTAGGTCCAGGTCAGGAGCCACGACCTCGTGGTAGGTCCACAAGGTCATGGCGAAGCCGTCGCGTCCGTAGACCCGCGGCTCAACCCGGGGCTCCAGCGCTGCGACGGGGCTCGCGGTTCCAGCCAGTCGCAGAGCGAGCTCGACCTCAAGCGCGGCTACCTCTTGCCCCGCCAGTGCTACTCGGGCGAAGACGCCACACGGCAACAGACGTAGAGCCAGCTTGTTCGAATTGTGAATCACGACTGCGTCGTCGACCCGCAGATGCAGCTCGCCAACCAGTGCTGCCGCCGCGGCCATCGCGCGCGAGACGAGCTCCGCCTCCACAACGTGGATCCTCGCACTTGCTCACTCGTCGGCGTGGACGAGTGCGCGGAATCCGCGGCAAATGAGCGCAGTGTCGAACCCGGACGCGGCGCCCGGCCTCATGGCTGGCATCCTTCATTTTCAGGACGCTGCCCTTGGCCCGGTCGTACTCGCGTCCGGCGCTCTCCCGGCCCTATGAGTTCGACGGCGTGCATATGTTCGCGAAAACACCTGCGGGTTAGCATTAGGATAATATTTATCGCGGTATTTAGTTGACTGAGCAACTAGCCATTTGAAACCGGATTTGTAAGGTACTCCTCCCCGTAGGGCCATTTCAGTTTCGATAAACTCGGCGAGCTGGCTGTTGAGGCGAAGGACAATCGGCCACTCACTCTGCAGAGCAGACTTTTCAGGTATCACGCCGCACTGTATCCGGCTGCCGATTAGATCGTAACGGTTCAGAACCAATTCTATTTGCTCTAGAATTTCTTCATTTTTTGGTCGTGCCAGATCGCTGGCCGTTGATGCATAGATAATACGTATAGCTCGCTGGACTTCTGGGCGCAAGATTTCCTCATGCAAGGAAATCAACGCACCTTGCATAAGCTGCCGATTCTGAACCCGTAAGTTGCAGATATACGAAGAAAATGGCGAGTATGGCGGCGATAGCGCTGCCCAAAGCGGCGAAACTAGAGATGGCGGCGGACATTCATCCCCCAGAGATCGGCCTCAACTACTGAGGCTCGTAGAACCCGCCTCCGAAGTCAAGAGAGTCGGGGCGAGGGGCAGATCGTAGATGCCTCGAACCGCCAACAGGCTCCACAACACCGTACTGACCATGGTTACCAGAAAGGTCCTTCACACGGGACCGTAGCTGAGCCCGTGATACGCCACGTGGGCCGTGACCAGGTGCCGTCACCGAAGTTCGTTTTGCGATGATCACGGGGGCGATCAGCGGCCTCGGCTGATGCGCAAGGTCACTAAGACGACTGCCAGCACGACCACGTAGCCGACCGTTGATGCGACCTAAGACCAACCCCCCCCCGACCGAGTGCACGCCATTTGCGGCCTGAGCGTCAGCGACACATAGTCATTCGACGCGCCCCTCTAGGGCCGTGGCGCTCGCACCATCGCCGGCAGATGAGGATCTTCCCGCACGCTCCTGCGGTGTCATGAGTTCGGGAAGATCACGGCGCACAATTGCCCTTCCGCTATAACCCCGTATTCAACTCCGTCAGGTGCATCGGCTGAAGGCTGAAGTCCGGCCCGGAAAGCCCTGGTGATAGTTCTGCTCTCTGCTGTTTCCGGGCGTCGACCGCGACAGCCCGTGCATCAGGATGATCAGCTCATTAACGGCGTCAAACCGAACATCGAACGAACCGTCGGAGAACTCCAGCGGTTGGTGTATCCCGCACGCGGCCAGGGAACGACTCGTGGATGAGCCGATGCTGGCGTACTAGCTTGGAGCCGCAGGTGGCCGAAGCCACCCTCCACAATCGCGGGTTCCGGGTGTGACTTGGCGATGCCGGAAAGGCCTGCACCGGATACTGAAGACATGGGTGATGCTGACGGGAGCGAATCCGCGCAGCCGACGTGGCTGGCTGGCAATGTGGGCGGCGCGTGGCGGATCGGCGGCACGGTGCACCGGACGACCGGTCAGTGGACGCCCGCAGTGCACGCCCTGCTCGGCTTCCTCGCCTCGCGTCTTGAGCACACTCCGAGAGTGCTTGGGTTCGACGAGCAGGGCCGTGAGGTTCTCACCTTTCTGCCCGGGCGGGTCGTCGATATTGACACCGAGATATTGACGCCGGGCCAGATCCACTCGCTCGTGTCGTGGACGCGCAGCTTCCACGAGGTGGTCGCTGGGTTCGGCCATCCCGGCCCGTGGCGGTACCCGCGCGTGCGCCAGGCGTCCCTCATCGGCCACAACGACATAGCCCCGTACAACGTCTGCTTCAACGGCGACGATGTGGCCGGGGTGTTCGACTGGGATATGGCTGGTCCGACGACGCCGCTGATGGAGCTGGCCTTCATCGCCTGGAACTGTGTCCCGCTGTGGCGGGACATCGGCGAAGAAGCCTCCGCGGAGCGCATCCGGCGCATCTGCTCGGCGTACGGCGGCGTCCATCCGGCGCAGATCGTGGATACCGTGCCTCACCGGATCAAGATGATGCTGGACTGGATCCCGCTGGGTGCGGCTGCGGGCGACGCCGGGCTGCGCCGCTTGATGAGCCAGGGTGAGCCCGAACGCTCTCAGGCGGCGCTCAGTGAACTGGTCCCGAGACTGCGGCGAATTCGGCTACTTCTCAAGTGACCTGCTCCCGCCAAGGCCGGGTAGGCCGGGCGCATTGCTGCGCCCGGCCCCCCTCAGAACCGGACGTGCACGTTTCCATGCATCCGGCTCAAGCAAGCCCCGTGGGCTCGCTAGCGGGCAGAAGTGCCAGACTCTTGCGTTTCCGGGCGTGCTGCCGGTGACAGTGAGCGTGCAGGAGGCGGAGTTTAGCCTCGTCCGGCGGGCCGTCTGGCTGGGCGATGATGGCGTTGCGGGTCATCGCCTTGCGGGTGACCGTCAGCCATTGTTCCCACTCGCGCGGGCTTTGCGGCGGGCGGTCGGCGTCCAGGAGCAGTTGCCCGCATAATGGGCACCGGCCGCGCTGTGACTCCAGGAGCCGCAGGCTGGCGGTGTCTATCGCCCGGGGTATGCCCCTGCGCCGCCGGGCGGCCCAGTAGGCAGTAAGGGCAGGGTCGTCACGAGACGAGGTTCCCCTGACCATCTGGTGCCGGATGATTTTTGTCCAGGCGAACCGGAGCATGTAGGCGCCGCTGTGGCGGTGGCCGAATACCCACTGGTCTTGCTGGGACGTACTGAACTTGCCGAAGTAGCGGCGGATGATCCACCGGGTCGGTTTGTTCGGGTGGCTATGCTTGGCCCACTTGTAGGTGAGCTTCCACAGGTAGTGATCCAGCGCGGCGAAGATTTCGCTGGACACTGCCGTCCGGTAGTAGGCCGACCAGCCCCGGATGATGGGGTTGAGCCGGGCGATGACTGCCTGCGCATTGGCTCCGCGCAAAGAGCGCAGTTCGGTGCGCAGCCGTTCCCGGATCCGCTTTACTGCCGCCTTGCTCGGCTTGATCAGCAGCAGCTTGCCGTGATACCGGCGGACGTTGAACCCGAGGAAGTCGAAGCCCTGATCGAGGGTGACGATGCGCGTCTTGTCCTCGTTGAAGGCCAGGCCCCTCGGCGCCAGCCATGCGGCGAGCCGCGCCTTGACCTGCTCGGCTTCGTGCCTGGCGTGGCAGAAGGCGACCAGGTCGTCGGCGTACGTGATCAGGACCGGGGAGCCCGTCATCGCAGCGGCGGCGTCAGTGCCGACGTGCTGGTAGCGGACTCCGGCGGCGTACTCCATCCCGTGCAGGGCCACGTTCAGCAGCAGCGGGCTAATCACTCCGCCCTGGGGAGTTCCCTCCCCGGTGGGGGTGAACCGGCCGTTTTCGATCACGCCTGCCTTCAGCCATCGGGCGATCAGTTCCCTGGCGGGGAACGTGCCGAGCTGGCGGAGAAGGTGGTCGTGGTCGATCCGGTCGAATGCCGCTGCCAGGTCCGCGTCGAGTACCCACATCCGGCGCGGGCTGGCGCCATTGCCGCCTTTGCCTGCCTGGAAGATGGCCTCGATCGCGTCGTGGCAGCCACGGCCGGGCCGGAAGCCGTATGACCTCGGCTCGAACCGTGCTTCCCACTCAGGTTCCAGCGCGCTGACAGTGCATGCTTGCAGCACGCGGTCTGCGATCACCGGGATGCCGAGCGGCCGCTGCTTCCCGCTGGCCTTCGGGATATACACCCGCCTGACCGGACGGGCCGTCCACGGTTCGGCCCGGCGCTGCACCCAGTCGGCCAGGTCACCCTTGGCCTCCGGGGTCAGTACGACCTCCCTATCGACGCCCGCCGTCATGCGGCCAGCGTTCAGCTCGGTCACCCGCCGCACGCTGACCAGCGTGTTCGACCGGGACCGGAGCATCAGCTTCTCCAGGTTGCGGACCCGTTTGAGGTCCCCCGCCTGCGATGCCGTGAAGATCCGCTGCCTTAGCCGCCGTACGTTCTCCTCCGCCGAGAGCCAGCTCACCTGGTCCCAGCTGCAAGGCTCGTCCTCTGGTCCGTTCACCACCGTGGTGGCGCCTAACTTGCCCTTCGGTTCCAGCGTCGTTGACATCGTCATTCCTCACGGGCTCACCTGACCCGCGTGGCACGGCCGCCGACGCTGACCTCGGTGACCTTGCCGTGCTCCTTGCGGGCGGTGGCGTCGAGCAGGCTGGGGCGGTCCATGGCGACGCCCTGATCGATCCGCAAGTTGTAGCTGCCGTCAGCTTGTGGTGAGGCATCCGCGAGGCTGGCCACCAGGGTCGCGACCAGCCTGAGAAAGGGGTTGATGAAGAAAACTGCGCCCGTCCCGGGCCGAAGGCCAGGCACGGACGCCGGAAAGCGCTGCCCAGAAACACCAGGTCATGGGGTTTTACTGTGTCCGAAACCAATTGCCAACACCCGTGTGCTGTCCGCCAGCTGTCGCGTGGGCGGCACGGCGTGACCGGGCGCGCCGACCGGTGGATCCCGCGGACGATGACGTAGACGTCGACGGTGAGGCTGGCTGGATTCACTTTTACCCTCCGGGCGTGTCTTCCGGTGGGCCGGGGTGGTGCAGGGGTCCTGAGTTGGTGTCAGCCGTTGAGGTCGACGATCCGTACTAGTTCGACACGCGAGTTGATGGCGAGCTTGGTGAAGACGTTCTTCAGGTGTCCGCTGACGGTGTGGTGGGAGATGAAGAGGCGTGCGGCTACGTCGCGGTTGCTGAGCCCTTCCGCTACGAGGCGTGCGACGGCGAGCTCGGCGTCGGTGAGCGAGTCCCAGCCGGTTGTCTCGCGAGTGGACCGGCCAAGGCGACGGCGGACACCGAGTGCCCTCAGCCGGCCGCGCAGCCGGGCCGCGTCCCAAGTGGCGGATGCGTCGGTAAAGATGGTCAGGGCCCGATTGAAGGCCGTGATCGCGCCTTCGGGGTCGCTGTCGTCGACGGCCTGCACGCCGAGGTCCTCGAGGGCTGCCGCTGCGGCGAGCGGCCGATTACCGAGTGCGAACAGGTCGGCGGCGGCGGCCAGGTCGCCGCGTTCCCGGCGCACGAGCCCCCTGGCGTGCGCGGCAGCCGCGGCGAGCGAGGTGTTATCAGGGTTGAGCGCTGCCCGCTCGCCGGCCAGGCTGCTGGCATGATCGGCGAGGGCCTGATCCCTGGCCGCGAGGGCAATGTGGACCAGGCGCGGCTCGTCGGTCATGTCCGCCGGATACAAAGGCAGGACTGAGAAACGCTCGCTCTCGCCGAGCTGGCAGAGCCACGAGTGCGCGCCGCGAGGGTTCCCGCCGGCCATCGCCTCCGAGGCGAGAATCCAGGCTGCGTGGCACCGGACTGCCCTGGCGTGCTCGCCGAGCATGACCTGGGCGATGCGGCTGACGATCCTCCTCGATCCTTCGTCGCCGATATGGATCGCGACGCGGCCGAAGGCTGTGACGGCAGCGGCGTCGAGCGTGTTCGTGATCTCCGCGGCTGAGTCCTCCGTCACCTGCTCCTTGAGGATCATGTGAGCCTCGGCGAGGTGCCCGAGCTGCAGCAGGGTACGGGCCCGCCCGGTCTCGAAGACTCTCAGCGCCCACGCCTGGTGGTGCTTCTGGGCCAGGGCGACGTTCTCCACTGCGGCGTCTAGGCACTGGTCCAGCCGGTCGTTCAGCATCAGGATGTCGCACCGCCACTGACGCGTGAGCATGACGCGTGTGAGGTCCCCGGAGGACTCACCGGAGATCAGTGCCAGCTCGATGAGCGCGAGCGCCTGGGCGAATCTGCCGTCGGCGTAGAAGTTCCCGGACTCGGCGAGCTCGAGCATGAAGCGGGCCCTGACGTCGCCAGAGTCTTTGATCGGGTCCCGGACTTCATCTGCCAGCTCGCGCGCTTCAGGCACGCGGCCCCCGACACTGAGGTTGTGGACGAGCA
This sequence comes from uncultured Actinomycetota bacterium, assembly GCA_963815375.1. Classification (GTDB taxonomy): domain Bacteria; phylum Actinomycetota; class Actinomycetes; order Streptosporangiales; family Streptosporangiaceae; genus JASHPR01. The sequence continues at coordinate 90,487 of CAWFGX010000005.1, forward strand.
GCGCGAGGTGCCGGTTGCGCAGCGTGGGCGGCAGCCCCGTCAGCGCGAGGGCCGCACGGCAGGAGTCCGCGCGGATCTCGGGCGAGACCGAGAACATGCTGGCGATGCTGAGCCGGACCTCGGCCTCCTCGGTCGGGGGCAGGGCTTGCCTGAGCGCGGTATCGGCGAAGGTCAGAGCCTCGTCGGTGCGTCCCGCGGCGTGCAGCCACACGGCCGTCCCGGCAACCAGGGGACCGCGCAGGGAGTCACTTGGAGGCGCGAGCGCGAGCGCGCGCCGGCCGAGGTTGGCCGCGCTGCTCGGGTCAGTGGCGCTCAGTGCCTCGGCTGCCCGCAGCAAGGTAGTGACGGCGACCTCATCGCCCGGTTCGGCGCTGGACGCCAGCTGAAGGGCGACCTCGATAGGCAGGGCGCCCCGGTCCAGCAGCACGGCCGCGGCCTGACGGTCGAGCGAGCGCCGGATGGAGGCGGGAATTGACGCCCTGACGCCCTCGTAGGTGAGGTCATGGAAGAACGCCAGCGTGTTGCTGCGCTCGACCAGGATGCTGTTGTGGAGCAGGTCGTCGACCGGCTGCAGCAGTGCCGCCGGAGCGACGTCGAGCATGGCCGCGACGGCGTCCAGGGAGAAACGCCGGCCGAGCGATGCGGCAACGATCGCGACCTGGCGGGCACCCTCGGAGGTCCGTTCCAGCCGCTGCTGCATGCTGGCGCACACCCGGTCGGGGACGCGGTCGGCGACCAGTTCTGCCCGGCCGTCTCGCACCTCGACCAGAGCCTCCTCGTACAGGCCGCGGAGAAGCTCGACGAGCAGGAAGGGACTCCCGCCGGTCCGCCCGGCCATGTCGAGGAGCAGAATTCCCGGTTCAGCTGCCAGGACGTCGGCAGCCACCTGGGCCACGGCGGTGACGTCGAGCGGACCGAGGTCGATCCTCTCCGCGCCGGATCGTGTCAGCCGGTCGAACGCGTTGCGCACGCCGGCCGGGGCCGGGCCGGGCCGCGTGGCAAGGATCCAGCCGACCGGTACCGTCGCCAGCAGGCCGGGGAGGACCCGCAGGGCGGCGGCAGTGGCGCTGTCGGCCCACTGCAGGTCATCGAGGCAGATCAGGAGCGGCCCGGCGAGGGCGGCCTGCTCAAGCGATGCCTGTAGGTCCTGCAGGAACCAGTAGGACGGCTCGGGTGAGCCGGGCGCGGGCCGCAGCGAGTCGCCGGCGAGGATCGGGGCGTCACCAGCCGACAGCGCCTCCAGCAGGGGCGCGAGCGGGACGATCGAAGCGCCAGGGTCGGCCGCGCCCCTTCCCACGCGCACCGACAGACGCGAGCCCATCGTGGCGATCTCGTCGAGAAGGCGGCTCTTGCCCATGCCAGCGCGCCCCTCGATGACGAGGACGGTGCCCGCTCCGGACAGGAGGCGGTCCAGTTGCGATCCGATCGTGGTGAGCATCTCGTTACGGCCCCGCAGCGGCGACGGCTCCACCACGGTCGCGTCCCCGCTAGGGCGCGCGATGCCGCGGACCCCGGCCGTCCGGCCGGGCTCGGCGGCGGCTGCGCCAGCACCCGAGGCCTGTGCCATTACGGAACTCGCTCCCTGGACGGCGATCGATCTTGTCTTCCCCTCATTCAAGCTTGACAGGCAGCCGCTGGCGCCACACCCCCCGATCGTGGGGGGCGTTCACGAATCAGCGGCCCGATCGGCAGGATTCGCAGCTCGCAACCGCTAACAGGGCCGTCGCAATGTCCGGGTGTGAGCGTTAGAACCCATTAGAGTCCTTCGTCTCTCGACATCCACCTGAGTGCTGGTTCACCGGCCAAAACCTCCGATACCTCGCACAGTGCGCGAGGCGCAGACGGAAGAGCCCGACGCGCGACGGAACGAGCGACCGGGAGGCAGCCAAAGTTCACGCATCCATGGGGTGCGCGCCAGGCGGGCAGTCGCCAAGGCTCGGTTGATAACGCGCAACGCGGGTTCAGGCCCGCGTTCACTCAGAAGGGAGCGACAGATGCCAAAGCCAAGCATCGTGTTCTGCCACGGGATCTGGGCGGACGGTTCGTGCTACAACAAGCTGGTTCCCGCGCTTCAGGCGGACGGCCATGAGGTGATCTGCGCCCAGTACGGCCTCGACACCAACGTGGAGGATGTCGCCGCTACGGTGCGGACGCTGGGCCGGGTCAGCAGCCCGGCGATCCTGGTCGGCCATTCCTACGGCGGGGCGGTCATCACCGCTGCGGGTACCGATGACCGGGTAGTCGGGCTGGTGTACATCGCGGCGCTGGGGCCGGACGAAACCGAGACCTCAGAGGGCGAGCAGGCCAAGTTCCCGGTTACGCCGGCCTTCGGCCAGATCGAGGTCGCGGACGGGCGGGTGTGGTTGAAGCCGTCGGGCATCGGGTGCTTCTGCGGGGACCTGCCTGAGGAGGAGCAGAACGTGGTCTGGGCGACGGCCTACCCGCCGGCGGCGACCTTGTTCTCCAACAACGCCCCCGGCGTGGCCTGGAGGACCAAGCCGAGCTGGTACATCGTGGCCAACAACGACCAGGCCGTCAGCCCTGAGCTGGAGCGGTTCGCGGCCAAGCGGATGGGCGCGACGACCTATGAGATCGACAGCAGCCACGTCCCGATGCTGTCGCACCCCGACTATGTCCTGGACGTCATCCGCACCGCCGCCAGCTCGGTTTGAGCTGTAGACTCGGGAAACTCTGAGCTCCCGGCGTCAGCGCAATTAGAACGCCCGCGGCGCCGGGAGCCGTTACTGCGACGACACGGCTGCCCGTCGGCTATGCCGGGACGCAGGTCACCGCGGTGAGTGCAGTCAGGCGAACGTGCTGGTCAGGGCCTCAGCCTCAGGCATTAATGGGAGTGTCGGTATGAGGTCGGACCAGAACCAATTGCCTGCGCATCCATCCTGTCAGCCGAGTTCGCCATCGGCGGCCGGTCATGACCGGGCACCCGGACGTGTGGATCAGGCGCACGACAACTGGCTGCGTGGCATTGCTGGCGATGATCGCGGCGACCGTCTCCTATCTGCATATGTACGTGCTGGTGGAGCTGCATGGTCAGCCTGGGTGGGTGGCGGCGCTGACGCCGTTGTCGGTGGACGGGATGATTGTGGCCGCGTCGACCACGCTGCTGGCTGATTCGCGTGCGGGGGAGCGTGGCGGGGTGCTGCCGTGAGCTTTGCTGGTTGCGGGCAGCACGGCGAGCCTGGCCGCTAATGTCGCGGTTGCCCAGCCGACGCTGATGGGGCGGGTGATTGCGGCCTGGCCGTCGTTTGCGCTCATCGGCGCGCTTACGAAATGCTGATGCGCCAGGTGCGCCGCCGTGCTGCAGACCCCAGCAGGCAACAGCTGAAGGAACAGCAGCGACAGGCTGGGCCGCACAGCGCGGACCGGGAAATTGCCGGCACGACTATGGGGCGTTCGCGGGCTCACCCGTCCGGGCCAGGCGGACGTCAGCGGGGCATCGCGGGTGCTGGTGGTGCGGGCCGGGAACTTCAGCGGCAGGCGTGGCAGTGGGCACTGGCTCACCCGACGGGTGATGGCTGCCTTCCTAGCGGACGGGAGATCGCCGGACAGTACGGCCGGCGTGAACGCTGGGGCTGCCTGGTCAAACGCTCAGGGGCTGCAGGCCAGTTCGGCAATGAGCCCAGTGAGCCCGGCCTGCGACTGGTAGCACAGCAGCCCGCATCCACGGCCGGCCACTCGTAGCCGCAGCCGCCCACGACGAACATTAATCAAGCGGAACACGACAGCCCGCGCGCAGATCGCCGACTAGCCGCGGCTCGCGGGACTGCTCAATTCGGGTGATGACTATGCACAGATGGACCAGCTCTGCGCGTTCGTGCTCGGGGTGAGGCATGGTTGCGTGTCCTCACCCCGAGTCTGGTGGGGTTACTTACTCCAACGCGCTTCGGTACCAGGGAGCGGCTTGCCGATGAGAGCGACGGGGATGAAGAAGAACATCTGGCCGATCGCCATGGTGAGCGTCCAGAGCGCCTTGTGGTCGTAGTGGGCCGATGCCCGGGCGCACAGCTCGTCGGGCACGCGCTCCCCGGACGGGTTCGGGGTGAGGACGGCGTCCACGAGCTCCAGCGCGACCCGTTCGGCGTCGGTGAAGTAGGGGGCGTCCCGCCAGGACGCCACGGCGGTGATGCGTTCTTCTGGTTCCCCGGCCTTGCGCAGGTCGCTGGTTACCCGGACGGTGTGGTACGTGTTGCCGATGAGCTGCCCGGCGCGGAGCTGCACCAGGTTGATGGTGGTCCGCGGGATCGAGCCGTTCGCGGTGGCCTTGTGCAGGACTCCGGCGATTTCCCCGAACTCGGGGATGAACAGGTTGGGGTCGGGCAGACGCGAGGTGAGGTTGCCGAGGTCGGTGGCCGCGGGCGTGGACATGGCGAGGTCTTCCCTTCTGGATCTCAGCGGTGTTCATGGTGTCTCGGTAGTCCGACGACACAGCCGATGAGAATGTGAAGTGCCGCGCCGGCCTCACAGTATGGTGCGCTGTCTCGTCGAACTGATGGGGGCAGATGCGAGCGAGGAGGCGGCGCCATGAGCAGCTCATCTGAGCCGGGAGGCGGCGCGCCTGACCCGGGTCTGAGTGTGATCATGAGCGAGCGGCGTGCACTGATCAATCTGGCTTACCGGCTGCTGGGCTCGCTGACCGAGGCCGAGGATGCCGTCCAGGAGGCCTACGCACGCTGGTATGCCATGACCCGGCAGCAACAGGATGTCGTCGAGAACCCGGGCGCCTGGCTGACCAGGGTCGCCAGCCGGATCTGCCTGGACATGCTCGGCTCAGCGCGCGCCCGGCGAGAGACCTACGTGGGCGCATGGCTCCCCGAGCCGCTGCCCGGGCGCACGGAATGGTCTGTCCGGTGCCTGAGCGCCGACCCGGCCGACCGCATCACTGTGGATGAGTCGGTCAGCATGGCCTTCCTCGTCGTGCTGGAAACGATGACCCCGGCCGAGCGGGTCGCGTTCATCCTGCACGATGTCTTCCGCCACTCCTTCGCCGAGGTGGCCGAGATCACCGGCCGGAGACCGGCGGCCTGCCGCAAGCTGGCGTCGGCGGCCCGCCGCCGCGTCCGCACCTCGCGGGCTCCCGCAGCCCCGCCAGCCCGCCAGGCCGGCCTCGTCAGGGAATTCAAGAAGGCATGGGAAGCCGGGGACATCAGCGCCCTCATCGGCATCCTCGACCCCGGCGCCACCGTGACCGCCGATGGCGGCGGGCTCATCACAGCCGCCCGGCGCCCGGTCGAGGGCGCTGAGCAGGTCGCGCGCTTCTACGCTGGGATCATCGGCCTGGCGCTCGACGTGACAATCCAGGAGCGCATGGTCAACGGCCAGCCCGGCCTGGTGGCCCGGCTGGACGGTGTCGTGACAGTGTTCGCGTTCGCCATCGCAGGCGACCGGATCACGCACATCTGGGCGGTACGGAACCCCGAGAAGCTTCGGCCCTGGACGGCAGGCTGACACCGCGAGCACGGCAACAGCCCGCAGCAATGACGCCGCTGGCCGACCAGCTCAACCCTCAGGCCCAAGTCCCTGGGGTGACCTAAGCAGTCCGTCGCCGTAGCTTTCACCGGCCAGCCCCCAGTTCTCCGCACGGCGAGACATGGTGAACAGGGCGGGAAGCGCCACCCCGCGCGGACTCGCTTGCTGGCGGGCCTTCTTGCGGCCGGGCAGCGTACCCAGGTCAACGCCCGGCCGCGCTGGCGTCGTCAGCGGGCGAACTTGTCGATGGCGGCCTGGGTGACGGGGGTGAAGAAGTTGACGAGGTTGCCGTCGGGATCGCGGAACAGCAGCGACCGGTTGCCCCACGGCATCGTGGTGGGCTCGTTGACGAAGTCCTCGACGAAGCCGGCCAGGTTCTTGTGCACGCCGTCGCCGTCGTCGACAAGGAACTCGATGATTACGGTGCTGTTGTCGGCTGGCCGGGCGGCGCCAGGGGCGAACAGCGGAACGGTGCGGGTGCTGGCGATCGCGAGAGTGGCGGAGCCGATGGTGAGCTCGGCGAAGTTCTCGTTCGACCAGGTCGCCTGGACGCCAGTGGCCAGCTCGTAGAACCCGGCCAGCCGGGCGACGTCGTCGGTGATGATGCGGATAGAGACGAATTCCATGGTGATCTCCTTGTCAGCGGGAACGTCCTGCACTGCCACGCTAGAACTGATACCGGGCAGAATCGGCCCGGTATTGTTGAGATACTTGCGCCATGGCCCGTCCGACCGCACGCGTCCTGTCCCTGCTGGAGCTGCTGCAGTCAGGCGGTGTCCGGACGGTGGCCGAGCTGGCCGGCCGGCTCGGCGTCGACGAGCGCACCGTGCGGCGGTACGCGGACCACCTGATAGACCTCGACGTGCCGGTCGAGTCGGTGCGAGGCCGCTACGGCGGGTACCGGCTCGGCTCCGGCTACCGGATGCCGCCGCTCATGCTCAGCGACGACGAGGCACTGGCTGTCATGCTCGGCCTGGTCGCGGGCCGCCGGACGGGACTGGTGACGACCGCCGGCACGGCCAGCGAGACGGCGGCGGCCAAGATCCGCCGGGTACTGCCACAGCGGCTTGCCCGCAGGCTCGACGCCGTGCTCGGTTCCCTTGCCTTCACCGCCCCGCAGGGCGAGGCACCCGCGCCGGGTACCGGGGTCCTGCTCTCGATCGCCGACGCAGTGCACCATCACCGGCCAATCTCGATCCGGTACACCGCCCGCGATGGCCAGCGCAGCGAACGCACCCTGCACCCATACGGGCTCGTCGCCCACTCCGGCCGCTGGTACGTGACGGGCGCAGATCCCGATATCGGGGAGGACCGGACGCTGCGGCTCGACCGCATCGCCGATGCCAGGACGCTGCCTGGCTCGTTCGAGCCGCCGACCGGATTCTCCCCGGCACAGCACGTCCTGTCCGCCCTCGCCACGACCCCGTACCGGCATGAAGTGACCCTGAGCATCCAGGGCACGATCGAGCAGATCCGGGCCCGGCTCCCCGCCAGCGTCGCGATCGTGACAGAGCTGCCGCCTGCGGGCGGCGGTGACCCGCATACCGGACGCTGGTTCCGCGTCGAGCTCCAAGCCGAACGGCTCGACTGGCTGCCCCCGCTGCTCGCCTCGCTCGACCTGCCGTTCGCCGTCCAGCGACCCGACGAGCTCCGCGACCTCGTCGCCGCGCTCGCCAGCCGGCTAACCGCATCCGCCCGGCGGGATGCAGCAAGCCAGTAACGCTGGACCTGCGGGCCCGGGCTGGCGGGCAGCCGTTCCGGTTCACGGGCCTGTGCGCTCACGTTGCGGTCCGACGTCGGGATCGACCGGGCCGACCCCGCAGGCCAGACATGACTCAGGCTCCTGCCGGAACGGCGGCAGCTGGCGCGCGCCGCGATGGAAGCTGCCGCGGTGCTGGTGCCGGGCAGCACCGCCGGGACAAGGTGACGGGCGCAGGGTGGATGACATGGAGCTGGGCGTGCGGGGGAGAGAAGCGGTCCAGCCCGCGGACGCTCGCGGCCAGCGGCAGACCCAACCAATTGCCTTACCTGGCAGCGCTGTCGGCCAACTTCCCGGCTGGCGGCCACAGGTGGACGCTGGGGCCGGACCGCTGGATCAGGCGGACAACCACGGGATGCGTGGCCTGCTCGGCCTGATCACGGGTACGGTCTCAGCCGTGCACCGTGATGACGTACCCGTCGGGGTCGGCGAAAGCGAACGTGCGACCGAACGGCCCGTCGAACGGCGCGGTCACGATGGTCACGCCATGCTTGGCCAGGTCGTCGTGCAAGGTGTCGATGCCGCCGTCCGCCTTCAGCCACAGCGCCACGCCCCAGCCGAGCCGGGGGGCCGCGTCCAGGTCCACCATGGGCTCACGGACGGCGAACGGAACCGGCTCGGTGGCGAACACCACCGCCCCGGGCGGCGAGCCGGGCGCGCGGCGCAGCCCCAGCCGTTCAGTGTAGAAACGCGCCGATCCCTCCAGGTCTCGCACCTGGAGTGCGACGAAATCGGGTCCGGTAACGGCCATGATCGCGACCTCCTGTCAGTATCAGGTATCCTGATACTGATGACTCTATATCAGGGTGCCTGATATAGCAAAGGAGGGCCGTTTGATGTCCGCCGTCCGTCCGGGCCGTGTCACGGGCCACCCCGGGTACCTGCTCAAGCGCGCCCAGGCCACGCTCAATGCCGCAATGACCGGCGTGCTGCGCGAGCACGGCGCCACGCTCGCGCAGTACGCCGTGCTCACCGCCCTGGACGAGGAGCCGGGGCTGTCCAACGCCGGCCTGGCGCGCCGGGCGTTCGTCACGCCGCAGACCATGAACCAGGTACTGCAGGAACTCGAGCAGAAGGGATGGGTGGCCCGCCACCCGGACCCCGCACACGCCCGCATCCTGCAAGCGGACCTGACCCCGGCCGGCCGCATGGCGCTGCGGGCCTGCCGGCTGGCGGTCGACGCTGTCGAGGAACAGATGCTCGCCCCCCTCGCCCCCGGCGACATCGAGCAGTTCACAGCAACGCTGCGAGCTTGCATCCAGGCACTCTCCCAGGACCGGTGAGCATCTGTACCGGGCACATGTAACAGCCACCGCCACCCCCGGCACTTGGACCACGGGCAAGGAAAATGCGGTGCCGAGATTGCCGTCAGTAGCGGCTGAGCTGCTGCGGCCGACCTGCCTGCGCGCGCTGGAGGCGTCAACAGTGGACAGCTGCGCAGAGGGAGCCGGTCAGGGCGGCGGTCGTTCGCCTCCTTCGAGGCCGGCCTGGACGAAGCGAATCACCGTATCCACGAGCCTGAGCAGTTCGGCAGCGCTCGGCGGCGCTGCAAGGGCCTGGGCTTCATCGCTCTCGTAGAGCTCACGCAGGCCGGCCACGGCGGACAACGCCGCGAGGCGCGGGATGAGGCTGTTTGCTGGCTGGCCGAGATCTCTGCCAATAGCCTCGGCCAGAACGCGCTCGAAGGGGTAGTAGCTGGCGCGGGCGCGGCCGCGAAGCTCGGGCTCGGTGGTGATGATGCGTGCGCGCAAAGCGCGCAGTTCCCAGAAGCGTCCGTCCAGCTCGGTCCCGGCGGTCTCAGCCGCTGTCATCGTGGCCGCCATCCAGTCGCGCAGTGCTTCCAGCGCCGACTCGTGCGGCGGTCGCGTGGCGAGACGCTCGCTCAGGCTGTCGAGCGTGAACGGGTCGGCGTCGAAGAGCAGTTCCTCCTTGGCGGGGAAGTGCACTGTCACGGTCCTGGGCGCGACGTCAGCTCGTTCCGAGATGTCGTTGATCGTGGTCTCGCGGTAGCCACGCTCGGCGAAGAGCTCGAGGGCGGCCTTTTGGATCGCCTGCCGGGTACGCCTCTTCCGGCGTTCCTGCCGGTCAGCCACTTCTGCCGTCATGGGATCATCCTACTTGACGAGCATTATTGCTAGCATAGCATTATTACTATTCTTGCAACGAGGAGGCACCCATGCCAGGCTTCATCTCCGACAGCCAGCTCGCCCGCGACCTGATCCGCATCGGCGACGAAGCGATCGCTCGTGCGGACGACGCGGCACTCCGCGCCTACTTCCGTGCGGACTACGTCTTCCACGGGCCCGGCGGCGACCTGGGCTTCGATCAGCTCAGCGCCTACTTCGCGTCCTTGCGCGCCGCCTTCAGCGATCTGCGACTCGTCCGTGAGCAGATCATCGCGGACGGCAGCTTCCTGGCGGCGCGCACCACGTTCTCCGGTGACTTCACCGGGATCTTTACCTACTCGCCCATCGGTCCAGTCGAGCCCACCGGTCAGCACCTCGAGTGGCAAGTGATCGGTATCTTCAGGTACGACGACGACGGGCGGCTGGCCGAGGAGTGGGTACAGACCGACTACCGCAGCCTCCTGGCCAAGCTCGGCGTGACCACGACCGGGTCCGCCCGACAGGTGTCGTAGCCGTGCGCGCATCACCCGAATGTCTGGACACCCCGACGCTCGCGCACGCAGGTCCACCCGCGCTGAACCGACCGTCTCCGGGCATGGAACAGCAGGGTCCACGGGATGCGAACCTGCCAAGGGTACCCGGGCCGAATCTCACCATCGCGCACGCCCAGGCGGCGAACCTGGAAGACGAGTAGCGGGTCTCCGGGTACACGGATTACACCGGTGTCGATTCCGCCAAGTTGGTTGCCGGCTCCCGCTAGGCCATGTTGCTAAAGGTCTGGACCCAGTGGAGTGTGGCGGCGAGGCACTGACCGGAGTGGTGGTTGCGGGCGGTCTTGTCTGATCGCATCGCGAGCCCGCGCCACTGCTTGAGCTTGCTGAAGCAGCGCTCGACGACGTTGCGGCCCCGGTACCGCTGCCGCTGCTCGTCACCGAAGTCGATCGGGCGGCCAGGTCGCTTGCGGCGGTGGGCGATCTGGTCGTCACGTTCCGGGATCGTCGTGGCGATGCCGCGCTCGCGCAGCCACGCCCGGTTCGCCCTGGACGGGTAGCCCTTATCCGCCAGCAGCCGGTCCGGGCGCTGACGTGGCCGTCCGGTCGCGCCGGCCACGCGGATCTCGTCGAGCGTGCCGGGCAGCATGGTCGTGTCCGCGACCTGGCCACCGGTCAGGACGAACGCCAGCGCCCGCCCCTTGCCGCCGGCGACCCGGTGCGTCTTGGACGTCAACGCGCCACGGGAGCGGCCGATCGCGTGATCAGCGGGTTCATCTCCGAACTTCTTGCAGTTCGGCCGTGCCCCCTGTGTCCCTGGGCAGGGTCGCGCCGTGCTGGTGGACACGCACGATCGTGGAGTCGATCGACGCGATCCAGTCGACGTCGCCGCCCTGGTGAGCCATCGCCTGGACCTGCTCGAGGACGCGCGCCCAGACCCCGGCCTTCGGCCAGCGGTCCAAGTTCTTGCAGATCGTGTTCCAGTTCCCGAACCGCTCGGGCAGATCACGCCACGGCGCCCCGGTGCGAAACCGCCACGCCGTCGCCCCGGCCACCGTGCGCCGGTCTGCCGGCGGACGGCCCGTAGCCTTCACAGCGGGAAACACAGGCCCGGGCACGGCCCACGCCTCATCAGAGATCACGTCACGCGACACAAGCACAAGGCTGCGCCCGACGACTTCGAAGACCCTCTGGCAACACGCTCCGAGGCTGACCGAGACTCGCTGCCCGCGCGCACCACCAAGCGCCTGCTGGTCAGACGGGATCGGTGAACGAGATCGGCTTGCCGGTGGCGTGGGCATATGCGATCTCCCTGCTCGTGGACTCGCCGATATACCCGCCGGGGTTGACGACCAGAACCCGGTCAGCCAGGTCGATCTTGCGCAGGTGGAGGGCGTCCAGCGCGGTCTTCTGCTCGCTGGTGATCAACTCGTCTGCTTCGCCTGGCGCGACGACGATGACACCTGCGAAGGTCAGATCACGGTTCGCCGCACGCATCTCGTCCACGAACCGGGTAGAGCCGCAGATGCAGACAATCTCAGGTCGGTCGGGCACGGCTCAGTCCTTCGGCCGAACGGGAAACCGTCAGTGTGCACGTTGACATCACAGACAGGCACACGAGCCAGCAGTTTACGCAGCGAGATGGACACCACGCCGCTGCACCGTCGCAGCGGGAGGCGTGGCCCGTACTGGGAATGGCGCTGCTCGACGGCGAAGTCTGGGGTGCACCCGGCTCACCAGCTTCCTTTAGCAACACGGCCTAGTTGTCTGCCGCGGTCAGCTTGAGCATCGGGCGGCTGATCACAGTCTCGTGGAATGATCCGGAGCCCGATTTCAGCCAGTCGGCTTCGCGGATCGTCGCCTCGATGGGTCTTCCAAGCCGGGTTTCGGCGGTGCTGAGCGCCTCGTAGAGCTGATCGCGATCGGGGGAGCCGAGGATGAGAACGTCGATATCTGCGACGGGTCGCTGCCCGGCCTGTCCCGCGTGGCGTGCAGCCCATGATCCATAGATGTAGGCATCGTCGATGCCGCCGACATGGCGGAGGACTTCAGCAAGGACGGCGGGGACGCCGAAAGCTCGCGTGAGGACGTCGGCCAGCCCGGCGTAGTAGGGGCTGTCGGTGTTCGCCCGCGCGAGCCGGGTGTTTCCGACCTTCCGGGTCGTGACCAGGCCTGCTTGCTCGGCACGTTGCACCTCGCGGTAGACGCTGCGGCGGCGCGTTCGCGCCTGAATCACCTTGGCCTCAGACTCGCGCTGACCTGGCTTCGTTCTGCTTGAAGATGGTGGCGCTTAGCCCGGCGACGGGGCGGGTCTCACCACAGCCGCTGCGAGGCGATCCGCGCACCCTCCGCTAGAGACCGCAGTTTCAGCCAGGCAACGCCCGGGGCGCACGACTGCATGCCGACGAACGTCTCGAAGCCGCAGTCCGTGCCAGCGATCACGCGTTCCTTCCCGACGCAGCGGGCGAATCGCTCGATGCGCTGGGCCACGAGCTCGGGGTGCTCGACGCGGTTGGTGTTGGTATCGATGACGCCCGGGATCAGCGCCTTGTCATCGGGCAGCGGCACCTGCTCCCACAGCTGCCATTCGTGCTCGTGGCGCGGATTGGCCCCCTCAACGTAGATGAAGCCAACGTGGGTGCGCAGGATCGGCTCGATGATGCGGGACAGCTCGACGTCCTTGTGGTGGGGGCTGGCGAGGTTGCCCCAGCAGACATGCAAGCGGATCTTCTCCGGCGGCAGGCCCTCCAAGGCTTGGTTGAGCGCGTCGGTGCTGGCTTCCAGCCGGTCAAGCGGGTCAGGGCCCGGCCCGTCACTGATGATGAAGTGGTGCGCCATGGCGGCCTCAGGTGAGTCCAGCTGGAGGTTGAACCCGGCCGCTATGATCGCCCGGTACTCGCTGGCCAGCAGGTCGGCCGCGGCCTTCAGGTAAGAATCAAGAGAGTCGTAGTACCGGTTGGGGTGGTAGTACGCAACCTGCCCGGGCGTGACCGCGGTGATGAACGCCTGGTCCGGGCTGGTACCGCCCAGGGCATCGCGCAGGTCGCTGATCTCCCGGTCCATAGCGTCGTGACCGTCAGCGGACAGCGGCTCGCTGGTAACCGGCGGTGCGATGCGCTGCAGCAACTCCTCGCCCATGACCGCAGGGAAGAGCTCAGGGACCTCGAACAAGTCCAGCACTGCTATGTCGGCGTTGGCGACCCGGTCGCCGAAGCCGCCGTAGCGCTGCCTCACGTAGTCCGTGAAGCCGATCTTGCCCATCTCGCCATCGCTGACAATGTCAACCCCTACCTCGCGCTGCCGCGCGACAACGTCGCAGACGGCCTGATGCACCCGGGCGTCCAGAGCAGCCTGATCGACGTGCTTACCCGTTGCCACGTCGATCATCAAGGCGGTGAGTTCATCGGGACGCGGGAGGCTGCCCGCGTGGGTCGTCAGGATGCGGTCGGTGCTCCGCTGCATGACTCCTCCGTTCGACGGGCGCTGCGGTGCAGCCCGCCCAGGTCCGGCCACGAGAACGGTTCGGCGAAAGAAGGCCGATGTGACGTGGCTCAACTGCCGTATCCGTCTTTGACGGATGTGGCAACAGTTTGTCCTGAGCGGCAGATTATCTTTTCGGTCTCGCCGTGACTCCGTTTCCGGACAGGATGCTGGGACCGGACGGGGCCCGGCACCGGGGCCGGGGCGGAAGCGGCCAGCGGTCGATCGGCCAGCGAGGTCGCGTTGCCGAGGATGACGATCTTGCAGCTTGCCTCGGGCACGAGTATCGATGCCATCACGTTCGGCGATGGCATCAGGCCCCAGCATGTCTCGTGATGCCTCGCTGACCGAGCCGACCCGGCCGGCGTCAGGCCGCCGCCTTGAGGTGGTGACCGTAGGTAGCTGGAATCCCTGGCACCAGGTCGGGAAGCGGAGCGTCCAGCCGAGTTCCCGCTTGCCATAGCCCGGACGCGGCGCTGCCAGTGATCAATGCAACCGTCGGCTGCCCGGCTCTCGCCAGGGCCGATGGTCCCGCACCCGTATGGCGCTGCCTTTCCGGCTGCACCGCCGGCGTCGCCCGCACGGTCCGTATCCTCCGTGCCCCGCCAGGCCCCGGGCGTGCGCTCCTGTGCTGACCTGTCATTACGGCGCGGAACGCCGCAATCACGGTCAGTCCGTTCCGCAGCTGTTCACGCTTCAGAGCTGTCCGAAAGACCAGAGAATCTACACGCTTTGGAATACGGTCATGTTTGCTCGCAGGAACCGAAGGACCGTTATTCACACTCTCCCACGGAGGCTCTCATTGAAACTCTCGCTCCAGCCCTTGCGCCGGCCGCTAGGAGGATGGCCGCTTGCTGCGGCTGCCGCCGCTGCGGCGCTAGCCGCCTGCCTGCTTGCGGCAGGGCCCGCGGCGGCAGCCCAGGCCCCGGCAGCCGCCGCCGTTCCCGGCGTGTCGTGCACTGGGCATGACATTCCCGTCGCGCTGGCAGCCGGGCAGCCGGCCAGCTACCACGTGTGGGGCGAACTGTGCTCCACGCCAGGGGAACGCAAGGCCGGCGCCACCGTCCAGCTGCTGCTGCACGGGGCAACATACGACTACTCCTACTGGGACTTCGGCACGGTTGACGGCGTGACCTACAGCTACGCCCGGGACGTCGCCGCGGCGGGAATCCCGACGTTCGCGATCGACCAGCTCGGCAGTGGCTGGTCCGCTGACCTGCCCGCCAGCGGATACTCCTCCTACCCGGCCAGCACCGACATCACGATCCAGGTGGCGGCGTACGTCGCGCATCAAGTGATCCAGGCACTGCAGAACGGGTCAGCGACCGGGACCAGATACGGCAAGGTGGTCGAGGTCGGCCACAGCTTCGGCTCGATTACGGCAACCGTCGAATCCGCAACCTACAACGACGCGGCCGGGGTGATCCTCACCGGTGACGCCCACTCGGACACGGTTTTCCAGAGCGCTGCCGTGCCGGACCTTTACCCCGCGGACGACGACCCGAAGTTCGAGAACGTCTCGGTGATCGACTCCGGGTACCTGACCACCGTGCCGGGCACGCGCGGCACGCTGTTCTACGCCGCGGACGACTCTGACCCGAAAGTGATCGCCGACGACGAGAACACCAAGAGCACCGTCTCCACCACCATGTTCGTCACCGGCCTGCCGGTCCTGACAAGCGACGACACGGCGGCCATCTCCGTCCCGGTGCTGGTGATCGACGGGCAGAACGATGCGCTGTCCTGCGGCGCGCTGGTGGGAGGCGGCACGTACGACTGCTCCTCAGGCGCGGCCGTCGCCGCCCAGGAGGCGCCGTACTACTCGGCGGCGGCGCAGCTGCGGGCATGCGTTGTGCCGGGGTCGGGCCATGACGTCAACCTGTCCCTCGACCACGTGGTCGAGGAGGCCGACGCGGTCGCCTGGACCTACGAGTACGCGGGACAGCTGGGCACGGGTCAGCTGAATACTCGAGTGCTGCCCGCTGACTGCAGCACCTGACAGGTCAGCGCAGCCGTCCGTAAGAGCACCCGGGTGGGGCCGGCCGCTGTAGTCGGTGGCTCCGCCCGGGCGCCTGCCCGGTTCCTGTTTGGGTGCCGCGTGAGGTGTCCAGTGGCTACCATCACCAAATGGCGATCTTGGGGGGAGATCAGCTCAGATCGCGCCGCCGTGAATGTGAATCCGGGATTGTTACAGAGGCCGGCGATCAGACGGGGGGTCTGCCGTCGGGGTCGTCAGGTTGGCGCTGAGCGCTTGATTATGCCCGATACGTGCCCCGGTCAGCAGGCTGCCGCGTGTTGTGCCAGGTCGGAGCCTGGTCGATTTGTAAGGATCACCGTGGTCGAAGGCTGGCCAATGTCGCGGGTAATCATGTGCATCACGCCATGTTCATGCAACCAGGTCAGAGGCCAGTTCCGTTGTTGGAACTCATCCGCCGCCCAGGTACCCGTAACCAGAGAGGCCGGGCGGTCGGCTCGAGACTTGCGCGGTTGCCACTCCCAGCAGCCAAATCAGATAATTGGCGTGGTGAACGACTGGGTTCTGGGGGTGTCACCAGGCTGATGGCAGATTCGCGGCTCGCAGGGTACCGGCTTGAGCGCCAGATCGGCGTGGGCCCGGTCGGCGTCGTCTTCTACGCAGTGGACGAGCTGCGCGGCCAGGCCGTCGCTTTGAAGATCATCGGTTTGCCGCTGGCGGCTGACCAGGGGTTCGCCAGTCGGCTACTGCAGCAGGCGCAGGCGGCGGCCGCGCTCGGCGAACCGCACATCATGCCGGTCTTCCAGGCCGGGCAGGCGGATGGGTTGCTGTTCGTCGCGATGCCCTATCTGGATGGCGCAGATGCCCGGTCTCTGCTCCGCCGGGAGGGCGCCCTGCCACCCGGCCGCGCGGTCTCCATCGTCAGCCAGGTCGCTTCCGCGCTGGACGCCGCACACGCCGCCGGACTGGTGCACGGTGACGTCAAGCTAGGCAACATCCTCGTCTGGGCCCCGCCCGGCCAGCCGGAGCGCGTGCATCTGTCGGACTTCGGGCAAGGCCGGACCCGGCCATCGCCGATGCTGGCCGGGAGCTGGCAGGCCAGCGAGGCGCTGGACTGCATAGCTCCCGAGCAGTTGGAAGGTGAGCAGGCAGAAGGCCCCGCTGACCAGTACGCGCTGGCGTGTGTGGCGTTCGAACTGCTTACCGGTGTGGCACCCTTCCGCCACGACGAGCTCGATGCGCCGCCGCCCGACACGTCGCAGCCACCCCGCGCAACCTCGGCACAGCCCGGCCTGCCACCCGCGGTCGACAGCGTCCTGGGAAAAGCGCTGGCCCCGGTCCCGGCCGACCGTTACACCAGCTGCAGCGAGTTCGCCAATGCGCTGGGCGGCGCGTTCTGGGCGCAGCCCAGCCCGGGGATGTATGCAGCGCGGATGCCAACAGCACCAGTTTCAGTCGGCGCCGGGCCTGTCGTCGCGGACCCGCCTGGCCAGGCCAGCCCGTTGCAGGCCAGGCCGCCGCAGGAGTCCCGGTCCCAGTCGCACCCGCCCATTTCTGGCAGCGAGCCGTGGCTTATCCCGCCCCGGCGGCGGCGTCGCCTTCGCCCGGTCGCCTTTGCCGGCCTGGCCGTGGCGGTCGTGGCGGCCCTGGTGATCGGCCTCGTCGTGGGATTGCGTGGCCACGGCGGCGGCCTTTCGAAGCCGACGGCATTCCGCATTGCTGCTCAGTCCGCCACGATGCCCGAGAACGGTGACGTGTGGATCGTCTTTCATGACACGAAGCGGTCCACCGCCCGGATCGACGGAAGCCTTCGCGGCGTGTCACGCGGCGAGACCGCCCGGCTGTACGCTCAGCCGTTCCCGTTCCGTCGTAGGCCATCCCCGGCCGGGCCCCCGGTTACCCTGCATCCCGCCGGCCCGGCGAAGACGGCTAGCTACTCGTTCCAGGTCACCCCGGCCCGGGCGACGCGCTACCACGTCGAGGTCTTCTCCAGCCGCTTGGCGAGCAGCCCGCTGGCCAGGTCGGCGGTCACGACTGTCTACGTCACCGGGGGGTGGAGGCCACTGCGGGACGCAGGGCCGTGCAATCGGCCGGTCTGCAGTGAGACCGTGTCCGGCGAGGTGCTGCTCCCGCCGTCGGCGCTGAGCACCGAGATGGCCAAGCCAGAGCGCCCGTACTTCGGCCTGAGCCTGGCCAAGTCGGCGAATGCTGTTGCTCCGGCGACACTGCAGCTAGGCGGCGGCGACGCGCATGTCACCACCAAGCCGCTCTCAGCCGACGCGTACGAGGTGATCATCACGTTCACGTTCTCGGTCGGCAAGGTCGGCAATTACAGCTGGCTATGGACCGTCTGTCTCCCGGATACGGAGGCGCAAGACGGCGTGGGCCTGCCCGGCCATCAGCTCTGCGGCGACCAGACGATCCCGGCCAGGGAGAACTACCTCGGCGTCATCTAGTGGCACGCCCGATGTTGCCTGAGCGAGCTGACCCAGTCCGGAGCCTGCAGGCCGTTTTCATCGGAGCTGAGGCGGCTGGCCCATAGTCGGCTATGGCCTGCGGCGGTCGAAGATCAGCCGCCGGAGACCATAGCCGATGATGAAGGCGATCACGCCAATCAGGATGCCGCCACCGAGGGAGAACCGGGTCGGCCCTGCTGTCGCGTAAGAGATCGCGATCCAGAGCGCAGCGCAGATAACCGCGGGAAGAAGTGCGCTGCCGAGGGTCGTTCGCAGGAACTGACGAAGACCGCCCGGAGATGCAGATAGCGGGGGAGTGACGTTGTCAGCCGGTGCGTGCATGAGATGCCTCGGTTCCTTTGCTGGCCCCTCGAGCACCCCTGGCGGTCAGCGGCAGCCGGGCCCCGCTGTGTATACGACCGACGCTACGCTTGAACCAAAAAGCTAGCAAGTAATTTCTAGTATATTCAAACCATTTATATGCGCCCGAGACCGAACCGCACCGAGCTGTACATCAGTAGCGTCGCCGACAGCCAGGTCGGCGCACAGCCTGGCACGTCCTATTGTCTTTGCGCCGCTACCCGCAGCGCTTCGCGCTAATCACTACGCCGGCGAGGCTGGTCCTCGCACGCCGCCAGTTGTGACCACGTACCGAACACGCGGGAGCGCACCTGCGGTTGATACCTGTCGAGGCCCAGCGCATAGGTAAGGCCCCCGTCTGGCCCGTTACGGTGCGAGATCAGGTTGGGGTGGCGACGCCTACTCGGCTGGTGTGCTGGCGCGGTCTCATCGCGGTGCCAGCTGGCTGGCGATCACGGTCTGGATGGCGATGGCGGCTTGCTCCCAGGCGGTGTCGCGCATCATGTCGTGTCCGGCCGGGAGGGTCTGCGCGGTGGTGTGGTAGGCGCGGGCGGTGGTGAGGTCTTTGGGCGGTGCGACCAGCCAGTCGTTTTCGGCGCGCTTCCCGCGACCGGGGTGGTGACGCGTTCTGGGTGTACGGGCGTCATCGTGTCCTTGAGGGCTCGCACCGACTCGGGCCGGAGCCGGCGATGGCAGTCGCTGACCACGCCGGCAGCGGCCCCGATTTACCTGCTGGGGCCGCAGGAACAACGGTCTTGCAGGTATGGCAGAAGCGATCGCGGAGTCGTGCCACCATCGCCGGAACGGGCCATGCAGCTGCTCGTCGACGAACCTGCTCGGGTACTGATATTCGGTGATCGCAGAGGTTATCCGGAATGCGATGCCGAAGTGGCGGGCGCGCCAGGTGACGGTATCTCCGAGCTTCATCGATCCACTGGTAACTCCGCATCGCGTGCTCGCCCGATCCGCGCATCGAGGCAGTGCGGGCGTCGACCGATAGCGACAGATGGAAGCAGGCGCCAATCGGGGCGACGATCACCGTCTCGAGCCGTATCCGGCGCACCTGTGTCAA
Source organism: uncultured Actinomycetota bacterium (assembly GCA_963815375.1). Classification (GTDB taxonomy): domain Bacteria; phylum Actinomycetota; class Actinomycetes; order Streptosporangiales; family Streptosporangiaceae; genus JASHPR01. The sequence goes on from CAWFGX010000005.1 coordinate 109,690, forward strand.
GTAAAGCCGACGGGGGCGTTCAGTCGCTCTCGTCGCTCTCGAACCCAATGAGCCAGTGGAGGCCGTAACGGTCGATGACCTGGCCGTCGGATGCACCCCACGGCCGTGCCTGCAAGTCCGCCGCGACCTGACCGCCTTCGCCGAGACGGGAAAACCATTGGCGCAGTGTCAATGGAGCGGCTGTACCAAGAAGGGCCAGCTTTATACCCTCGGACCGGAATGGCGGCTCGTCTCCGGCCACATCGGCGCCAAACAGAGCGACTGGCCCTCCTACGAGGTAGCCATGGGCAATGGCATCCGCCGGACCGTCAGCACGGTTGAACTCCCCGAAAGTGTGCAACTCAACTGCACAGCCGAAGATCTCACCGTAGAACGTCAAGGCTTCACGAGCAGTACCGGGAAAATGAACGTAAGGCGTTGGGCCGGTCGCGGATCAAGTCTATTGCGGGGCCGTGTCTCGTGCCCGTTGGAGGCCGTCAAGGATCAGGTCGAGCCCGAACTCGTATTCTTCGCCGTAGTCGTAGCCAGGCTTCAGGACATGCTTGACGGTGAGCTCGGTGAGGTGCGGGTACTCGTGCGGCGGGAACTGCGCCATGATCATCTCGGCTAGCTCGGCTGTCTGTTCGCTCGTGTCAAATGGCAGGCTCGCCTCCTGCAGCGCGAACCCGTAGGTGTAACTGTCGAGGACGGAGAACGCATGGGCGGCCATCTCGACCGAGAAGCCGGCTTGGCGGAGGCTTCCGATGACGGCGTCGTGGTGCCTCAGTGTTGCCGGGCCGGGTGAGGTCCGCGACTCCATGAGGCCGATCGCCCAGCGATGGCGCGTTAGCGCCTGGCGGGCAGACAGCGCCCTATGACGCATGGCCGTCTTCCAGCTGGCTCCCGGCGACGGCAGGTCGATCTCGGCGAAGACCCGGTCGATCATGCCGTCGAGCAACTCGCTCTTGCTCTCAACGTGGTTGTACAGCGACATCGCCTCAACCCCGAGGACCTCGCCAAGTTTGCGCATGCTTAGCGACCCGATGCCGTGCTCGTCGGCGAAGGCGACGCCGGCGAATAGCACCTGGTCGCGGCTCAGCGGGGTCCTGCCCTCGGCGGCAGGCCTGGCGGGTCGGGTCATCCGGATTCTGTCCTCTCGCGGTCTTGACCTACTTACACTGTAAGCATAGCGTGGGGCTTACAGCGTAAGCCAGCGATACCGTCGAGACACGGCGGCAGAACCTTCGAACTCTGTCGGCTTCGTCACGGAAGGTCGGATGCTCCAGGGCATCAAGCCCGCGCCGACACCTGTCGCCCTGTGCCTGGGTGGCACGAGCCAGGGAGTCATCGTGTCCATGCCCGCTGCGAAAACCACAACGTTCCATCGCACGGCAGGCCCGGCGACCGCCACTGTCAGCGCACAGACAATGAACGCAGTCGTCCAGGACGCCTACGGCTCTGCCGACGTCCTGCATCTCGCGCAGATCACCAGACCCGGCATCGCCGACGACGAGGTCCTCCTCCGTGTGCACGCTGCTGGCCTCGACCGGGGCACCTGGCACCTAATGACCGGGCGCCCGTATCTGCTGCGGCTTGTGTCGGGATTCGGTAAGCCGAAACGCCGCGTTCCCGGACTCGATGTCGCCGGCACGGTCGTCCAGGCGGGACTGGCGGTGACCAGGTTCTCGGTAGGTGACGAGGTCTTCGGGTTCAGCAGGGGCTCGTTCGCCGAGTACGCCGTGGCACAAGAGACCAAGCTCGTCCGCAAGCCGGCGAACGTTACCTTCGAGCAGGCCGCTGTGGTTCCGGTGTCCGCGGTGACCGCGCTCCTGGCCCTGACCGATGCCGGACGGGTCTGTCCGGGGGAGAAGGTGCTGGTCACCGGCGCGTCCGGCGGCGTCGGCAGCTACGCGGTCCAGCTAGCGAAGGCATTGGGGGCGGAGGTCACCGGTGTGTGCAGCACCGCCAAGCTCGATTTCGTCCGATCGCTTGGCGCTGACCATGTCGTCGACTACACGAAGGACGACTTCAGCGACAGCACGCGCCAGTACGGCCTCATCCTCGACATCGCGGGGAATCCTGCGATCTCGCGGCTTCGCCGCGCACTCGCGCCCGCCGGCACGGTCGTTATGGTCGGGGGGGAGGAAGGCGGCAGCTGGACCGGAGGCATGGGCCGGCAACTACGAGCACTGGTCCTGTCGCCTTTGCTGCGTCATCGACTGAAAATGATCGCCGCCAGGCAGCGCGCCAGCGATCTCGAGCGACTGACCGAGTTCATCGAGGCAGGCACGGTAATCCCGAGCATCGGCAGGGTCTACGCGCTTCATCAGGTGCCCGAGGCCATGCAGCACCTGGCGACTGGGAAGGCACGAGGCAAGCTCGTCATCGCGATCACCAGCCGCGACTGGCAGAGTGGCGAAGCTGCCGCCGGCGACATCCCGCGGTCGCCTGGCTAAGCAATGCGGGTCCACGGAAGCCCCGAGCCTGAGCCCGCCGCCGAACCCGTCAGCACTATCTGAGGCCTCCCGGCCTACGCCAGGACGAATCCCGTCCCGGGAGGCGGAGCAACCGGGTGCCGCTGGCGGTATCAGAGTTTGGTCAGCTTGGCGTACGGCGTCGTAATCCGCATGCGGCACGAACCGAAGTCCACGACCAGGGTGGCGTCGGCCTCGACGCTGATGACCCGGCCAAGGCCGTACTTGTCGTGGGTAACCTGATCCTGCTCGGCGAACTGCTCTGCAGGCGGAGCGGCGGTTGGCGGCGCGAAGGGGCTGGTGGGCAGGTGGCGCCGGGTCGCGGCGCGGGCTGGTTTCATCACTACTAGTATGCGCCTGCTGGCAGTATGCGCCTGCGCGGGTGACGAAGCACGGCATTGGTGTGGGCGCTGGCCCGATCTAGCGCACCTCTGCTGAGGCCCGGTCGCGTCTGTGATGAAGGTTGCCCTCACCGGCGGCGATGTCCGAAGGGCTGGCTATGCCAGTCGCGGCCGCCGCCGACGCTCGCCTCGGTACGCTCTGTGCATGACTACCTCGTTGGTTCGCTGAACGGGTTTCATGCGGGCTGGCCTGGCGGGAGGAGCCTGACGTCATAGGCAGGGAGGTCCTGTGCGTGGGATGGCGTAATCCAGTAGCTCGGCCTTGCGCGTGCGGAGGCCGTCGGCCCGCATCGGTGGCGGCGTGAGCGAGCCCCGGCGTGACGACCCGACCGCCGCTCTCAACCAGGTGCTCAGCGAAGTCATCGACGGGGTTCTGGACGTGAAGCAAGCTCACCGGCGAGTTCCCGAGACCCACGCCCTCCACGCGGTGCTCGACCAGCTATTCGACGATTTGCGAGCCTGGGCCCGGTTGCTCGCCGACCAGGACGAGGCGCTCGGCGTGTCGCCGCTGGCGAGCATGCCGACCGCGGCCAGCCGAACGCCACCGCACTCCTGGCATGGGGCCGCAAACGATGAGGAGGTCCGCCATATCGTGGGCGAGGATCTCGACCGGCTCGGGCAGCACCTCGCAGCAGCGCTCGCGGAGCAGCGCGATGACAAGGTGCGAGCGGCCCTCGCCGAGGTGGAGCGCGGATTGCTGGCTCACAGGCGGGCGCTCAGCAAACTCTAAGGTGGGCGCCGAGGCTGAGCACCCGCCTGCCCGTGCCGCTGAGGGTTTCGCAGACGGTGATCGTGGCGCCGGCTCCGACAATCGCGGAGCGCATGCGAGGTCCCTTCGTCACGGATCTCGCTGCTGTCTGGTGACGGAGGCCCGGGCACTGAGTTCCTGCTCGATCATCGCCACAAGGTCTGGATGCATGCTCAGCCTGAGCAGGAAATCAGGGGGGAAACCAAGCTGGCGGCTCGCCTCTTCAATCACCGGCCGGCTCATTCTGAGTGCCTGCGCCAGCACGTCGTCCCTCTGGTAGGACTCCGGAAGATCTGCGATGTCCAGGTCGGCCGGGCGTCGGAACGTTCCGTCCGCAGCCGGGAGCCACGCCGCGGCCATCGCCGCCTCGCCGATGGGTGACACGGCATTCTCGCGGCGTGCGTCAGCGAACTCCTGCCGATGAGACGTCTCCACAACGCCCGCGATCAGGTGCCGGTTGGGCACGAGCAGGACGTTCCAGACGTATTCTGAGCGCGCAAAATCCGGATGGCCTAGCGCGAACTCGAGGCCGTCGAGGTTCGCCGACGGATCGAACCCGGCGACCCCGCGCTCGTGCCGGGCGAATTCGTCGGCGATGGCTACGTACCCGAGTTCATCCGCTGGGCGCACCTGCAGCCGGACCGCCTCCCGGACGCCGAGACTGCGCAGCTGGGGCAGCCAGGGTCCGTAGGCATCGGCGGTGAGCCAGGCGTCGGGGTTGCCGTCAAAGTAGATCTCCAGGACCCTGGTCCGCTGGTACAACTCGCCCGGCCGCATCAGGCGGCTCTCGGCTGTCGCGGCGTTCTCTCCGGCCAGGAAGGCGGTCTGACGCAGTTCCTCAAGTAGCCGGTCTCTCCCGGCAAGTGGCGCCTCAGCCAGGGCGCGCGCGATCAGCTCGAGATCAGCCTCGCGCTGTGCCATGTCCAGCTTCGCGGCGTCGGCATCGTGGTAACGGGGAAGTACGTGATCGAGTACCTCGGCCACGATGTCTGGCTCGGCGAAACCGAGCGTCTCCAGGAACCGCCGGGCGTCGGGCATGACCACGATGGCTCGCCTGACCGTGGCGAACTCTGTCCTGACCGGGCCTGGAAGGTACGCGGTCGGCCTGCCGCGGGCGTCGAATGGTGCCACGTGAATGCCAGTCTCGAGCCGGATGATCGGCTTTGCCCTGGCCGGACCGGCCAGATCGCCCGGATGTCTCGGCTCTCTCCACAGGGCCTGGTTCTGGTAGAGGAACCAGTAAAAGCGGGCAATCCACTCGTCGGGCTGGGCCGAAAGGAAATCGTTCGTGACCCTGGCGACGACGGCCTCCGGCGTCACCTCATCAACGTCGGCCTCCTCTCGCAGGTACCGCCAGAGCAGGGGCGTCCGGTTCTCTGTGATGGAGTCATGAACGAAGGCGACCGGGCCCGGGTCTTCGTAGAGCTCGCCGAGCAGATCCGGCGTCAGCAGCTCGCGAAGGCCCTCTCCCCGGGCCAGTCTTACCTCCCGGGCACTGCGGTAGCCGCCCGCGGCCGTGGGAATCAGCTTGTCCTGAATAAGAGCGGTGCGAGTCGAGTCGAACAGGGCGCGGAACATCGACTCGGGCGTGAATCGAGCGGCATCCACTGGCAGCGCCTGGAGGATGTCGACCGTGAGCAGCCCTTCATCGCGGAGGTCTGTCAGCACCTCGGCGAGCAGGCTGGCGGTCTCGCGGACCAGAGCCTGATTCCACGGGTCGTTCTCGGGAACGTTGTCCCGAGCTGGCGTCGTCCGGTAAGGACCCTGGATCAAGAAGCCGAGGAATGTCTCCTTCTGCGTGGGGAAGAACACGACCAGCGGCGAGCTCTCGCGCCTGGCCAGCCGGCGTGCGTCGATCTCGGTGCGGGCCATGAAGGCGATCTCCACCCGGTGCTCCGGCTCGCCAAGAGCATCGAGCTGGCGTTGCCAGACGATCCACTCCTCATCGCTCCGACCTTCACCTCGGCGGGTGGTCAGCCGGACGTCGCGGCCCGAATGGGCCCGTGCCGTGGACTGGCGCTCAAGCACCGCCCCCGCTGTCTGCACACCACAGCAGCGCACCCGTTCGATGCAGCGCAGGAACAGGAGGGTCTCGACGTCCAAATTGCTCAGGGCTGCGGAAATCTCCTGGGCGGCGACCGTCGCGGGAACCTCGGCGCGGTCGAAGGGAAACACGAAAAGAGTCCCGGCTGCCGGCTTGTCCAGCGGATCCACCGAATAAGGCCGGACGTACTTCTCGATCCGGAAATGCTCGTCCGAGCTGTAGATCCGGGGGGTATCCGTGTACGCGTAGACCGACTTGAAGCCGATGCCGAACTTGCCGATCTGGGTAAGGTCTTCGGCCTTGGTGCCCTGGCCGACTCCGCAGATGGCGCGGACGTCGGCCGCCGTAAAGGGACGGCCGTCGTGTCCTACTTCCAGCCGATCGCCGAAGAGCTCAAAGGTCAGCTCCGTCGCCCCGGCGTCCTCGGCGTTCTGGATCAGTTCGAAGATGAAGTGAGCGCGCTCGCTGTAGAGCTGCCCGAGCAATTCAAGTACAGCCGTGTCCCAGCCGTAACGTGAGATGTTCTCCGCACGGATCTCGTCATAGTCAGTGGGCACTTGTGATCTCCACATTCCGCCTGGACCTGCAACCAGGGGCCGGCGACGGCAGCTGGTATGCCAGCGTAGAGCTGCCGCCAGCCTGGCGGGACCGGCGACGGATCCGCCGATGCGGGTTCCCGCCGGGGAGGCTTGCCCGCCGGCGGCGGCCGGCAAGCGGATCGGTGATGTTCCCCTAGTCCCTCCCCTCGCAGACGATCTCGCCGGGGACGGACCAGACCCACAGAGCTACCTCGGGACCGCGACCAGCGGAGACCTGCACTGCAGACAGTGTCGATAATTCTCGGTTGCATGCCAGACAAGAACCGCATGTTTAACGACCAATCGGCGGGTAGACGTGGGTCAGCAAACTCACCGTTGCCCAGGCCTCGCGAACTATTCGTGGGCGTCCGTGACAGCGACCAGTCCCTGGAGGCCAAGTGATAATTCTCGGCATAGTCCTTCTCATCATCGGCTTCATTGCCAAGATCGCGATTGTCTGGACGATCGGCATCGTTGTCACGCTCGTCGGCGCCATCCTGGCACTGCTCGGCATGACAGGCCATGCGGTGCGCGGCCGACGGCACTACTTCTGAGCCCAGGCAGAGGCAGTCGGCAGGCTCACGCCCGCGGGCGCGCATGCTCCGCGGCAGGCTGCTGCTCAGGATTCTGAGGTGTCCTGCTGCGTGAGTGCGGCCATTTCCCCCTGTTCCTGGATCCAGGCGTCGACGTTCACCCAGGTCTCGTTGAGCCACCGGGAACAGTCCTGTTCGCTGGCCAGTTCGGGTCTCGGCTCGTTCCACCACACCATGTGCAGCTCGCGCCGCAAGGGCAGAGCCCGCCAGACGGAGGAGACGTCAAGCAGTTCGTCATGGCCTGTATGCATGAATACCGCCAGCTCGGCCGCGGGGGCTGCCTGAAGCGCCGCGAATGTGCCAGCCGGGTGCGGCGGAAGAACGTTCGGCATCATGGCCGCGGCATCGGCCTGCGCGTTCATCCCCTTGCGGCGCAGCCTGCGCACCGCCAGCCGGTGCCTGGTGGGCGTCCAGTCGCTGCCCTCAGGGAACAGCACCAGTGCGTCACGGGAAGTTAGCTGCGCGGCCAGTTCGGCCACCGCCGCGACGGCCGCTCCGGCGGCGGCGCTGCCCGAACCGCCAATGAATGCGCAGCCAATGCGGGTCAGCAGCACATCGAGGGCGGGATCGATCCTGAGCTGCTCCTTCAGCACGATCTTAGGCACTCTCATGCGTTCTCGCAGCAGGACGCGTATCAGTACGAGGGACGCTCCGGGTCCCGCATGCCGGCCCAGCACGATCACCGGAAGGTCCCCGGCGATGGTCTCGCCTTGCGGGCACTCCAGCTTCAGCCGGAAAGCGATCATCCGCTCGGCAGTGCGCACGAGCATCCCCAGATACCAGCTCAGAATCTGAACGTGACGGGCGCGCCATCGCTCATCGTCACGCCAGCGCGGGACCGGGCTGGCCAGCCACAGCATCAGGCAGCCCAGCACGCACGAGAACTCACCTACGCAGTAAACGCCCGCGAAAACCCATAGCCGCAGGACCCGCCAGCGAGGCCGACGGCCGAAGACCAGGCCCAGAGCAAGGATCACCTGGACGACCCCGACGACGGGTAGCAGCACGACGATCACAGCGGCAAGCACCAGCATGAGCGGGAAGATCAGAAGCCGGCGCAGTGCGTAACGCATTATGGCTTCTCCCAGTCGGCCCTATGCCGGCCATATTCCCAGGTACCGTGCCCCACCGATAGCCGGCGAGTGCATTGACCCTGAGACTGGCCGCGGCGGTGGCGCTCGGGGCAGTCCGGCTGTCTGCCCGGCATGGGCTCGACGCCGAGCGGGCGCAGAACCAGGCGATCGCGGAAGCCCCGGCACCGCATGCGCTACGGCCGTGGGTGACCGGCCTTCCAGATCAATGCGAGCCTGGTTCGGGGTGGTCAACTAGCTCGGGGGTCAGCTCAGCGGGGGGCGACCCAGGAACAGCACGTGCGGCGTCAATCCGGCGGTGACGGCGAGCCACGATCCGCAGCTGCATGATGCGCCCCGTCCCCGGGATGACCACCAGCAGGATGCCCAGTGCTGCCGCCAGAAGCAGCGCAGCTCCCAGCGGCAGGTGCCCGTGAAGACCGAAGTACCCTACGTTGACCTGCTGGCCGTTCTCCAGGACAAAAATCAGGAGCAGGACCAGTACCAGCGCGAACAGCGCCAGCGCGATCCATATGCTGCCGATGCGAGTGCGCTTCACTACGTGCTGGGCCTGCGGAGCTACAGGTGTGGGCGCCTGAGGTGCCTGGTCCGGGCCGGAGTGTTCCGTCGGTGATGACGATGTCATAAGGCCTTACGCCCCTCTCCTCTGTGGCCCCGGCGTCCGGCCATCCCGCCAGCCAGGCCCGACACGCTCGCTACCCTCAAGCAATGACTTGATGCACGCGACCCGCTTTCTTGCGACGCAAGCGACATGTACCGGTGGCTGAACACGGACAGGTTGGGGGTTGACCTGCAGCGCAGCAATGCCTGCGACTCGAGCTGCTTGGCGTGTTTGGCTCTGACCTCAGCGGGCAGCTACGCCGGGTTCCAACCGAAAGGATTCCGTCATGAGCGCTGAGAACAAGGCCGCTAACAAGGTGACCGAGGCCAAGGGCAAGATCAAGAAGAAGGCTGGCCAGGCCACCGACGACGCCGACCTGGAGGCCGAAGGCCAGGTCGAGGAGTCGAAGGGCGACCTCAAGCAGGCCGGCGAGAAAGTAAAAGACGCTTTCAAGAAGTGATCAGTTCATCCTGAGTAGCTCATCACTGCTTGCCGTTGAAGAACGCCGGACCCGTACGGGAGCCAGGTCCGCCGTGAGGCCGGTGCCGGGATGGTATCAGCGCCGAATGCGAGCCCGTGCGTGACGCTGACTGCATGCGGCACGGATTCGGACACGTGCCCCTGGATGGCCGGTATGCCCGGCGAACCTGCCCGCGGCTCCCGTCCTGAGTCGGGACAGTAGAGGAGTGCGGCACAGCGGGGAGGGAGGCTAGCGTGTTCGAAGCTGCCAACATCCGGGAATGGCGCGGCCACGACGTTATCGACTCCGGGGATCACAAGATCGGGGAGCTGGAGGCCGTCTACTTTGACACGGGCTCTGACCTGCCGTCGTTCGGCACCGTGAAGGTCGGGATGCCGACCCGGCACCGGCTTGTGTTCGTGCCTCTTGACCGCGCGATCGTCGGTCCCGGGTACGTCAAGGTCGCCTATGACAGGAAGCAGGTGAAGGATGCTCCTTCGATCGGCACCGATGGCGAGCTGCCAGCGGCCGGCGAAGAGGCGGTCTTCACGCACTACGGCCTGACGCACCAGCCGGGTGCCTCCGGCGAGCGGCGGCTGGCCCGGCGCTGAGCCGAACTGAGCGGAGGATCCGATGCTTGCCTTTTTCCTGCTCCTAGTGATCGTGGCGATAGCACTGGGCATTGTGGGCGCGGTGGTCAAGGGCCTGCTGTACTTGCTGATCATCGGCATTGTGGTGTTCCTGGGCGCCCTTCTCCTGGGAGCCCTGCGGATGCGGCGGCGGCCCGGGAGGCGGCCAGTGCGGTGACGCGTCCTGGCCGGTGCCGCATCAGTCGCCGTGCAGGTGGTCGTGGACCAGGCTGATGGCAATAGAGCCCTCGCCGACAGCCGACGCGACGCGTTTGACCGAGCCGTGCCGAACGTCGCCGACCGCGAAGACCCCGGGAAGGCTGGATTCCAGGAACATCGGCGGGCGCTCCAGGGGCCACTGCTCATCCGGCCGCCCGCCCCGAAGAAGGTCGGTGCCGGTAACCACGAACCCCGACTGGTCGCGTTGCACCTCGTCCGGCAGCCACTGGGTGCGCGGTTCGGCCCCGATCAGCACGAACAGGGCCACCGCGTCCACATTTTCGGCCGCGCCGGACTCCAGGTCAGTGAGAGTCAGGCCCTCCAGACGGCTCTGCCCGGTGGCGCCGGTCACCGCGACCCTGTGGCGTACGGCGATGTTGGGTGACGATTCGACCTCACGGACGAGGTATTCAGACATGGTTTCCGCGAGCGAGTGTCCCCGGACCAGCACGGTCACCTGCGCGGCGTATCTGGCGAGGTGAACGGCGGCCTGCCCGGCGGAGTTGGCGCCGCCCACCACGAAGACCTCGCAATCCTTCATGGCCCTGGCCTCCGAGGCGGCGGCGCCGTAGAACACGCCAGCTCCGTTCAGCGCATCGAGCGCAGGAATGCCCAGCTGCCGGTAGGCCATGCCTGTAGCCACGACCACCGCCCGGCTGCGAATCTCGCTGCCGTCAGACACGGTGACCACCAGTTCCGAGCCCTCAGGCCGCAGGCCGACAGCCGGGTTCCCATAGACGTACTCAGCGCCGAAGGTCCATGCCTGGGTGTAGGCCCGCACGGCCAGATCCGCTCCGCTCACCCCGGTCGGGAAGCCGAGGTAGTTGCGGATCAGCGAGCTGGTGCCGGCCTGGCCGCCGATGGCCTCCGGTTCCAGGACGAGCGTGGACAGGCCCTCCGACGCGCCGTACACCGCGGCCGCGAGACCGGCCGGCCCCGCCCCGATCACGGTCACGTCGTAGCAGCCGCCAGCCGGTTTCGTCTTCACGCCGATAGCCTCGCCGACCTCCGCATTCGACGGGTCTGCCAGGACCCGGCCATCGGACAGCACCACTGCCGGCAGGACCGTCCCTGCGGCCCCGGCCTCCTCGAGCAGGCGCTGCCCATCCGGGCCATCGGCCGGGTAGAAGCCGAACGGGATGCCGTTGCGCCCGAGCAGTTCCCGGAGCTCATGGGACCGCGCGGCCCACTCCTCGCCGACGACACGAACCACCTCCAACCCGGGCAGGTTGGATCGGCCCCACTCGTCAAGCTGTTCGGTGACAAACCGGTGAAAGCGCTCGTCCGGTGGCGTCCCAGGCTTGACGACGTAGGCGTCGATGTCTCCCAGGACGGTCGCCCGCAGGATCGGCTCCGTGCTTGCCTGATCGTCCCAGGTGATGAGCAGGACCCGCCTGGCCGCTGGGTGCAGCTGCCGGACTCGTGCCAGCAGTTCTGTCCCGGTCGCTTCCGGCAGCCATTGGTCAGCTAGCACGAGACTGACCTGGCGCTGGTCGTCGTGGAGCCGGCCCAGGACGCTGAGCGTCTCCTGGACGGACCCGGTTGTGATGACCTGGTAGTCAGCCCCGTAGCGCTTGCGCACTTCCGCCCCGACGCGGTCACGCGTCCGTGGGTCCCGGGCCAGCAGCATTACCGGTTCCAGAATCAGGCCCCCGATCTCGGAACGTCACAGCAATTTTAGCCGCGACAACTCCGGTGTAGCTGCGTCGAACCGCGATGATGACATCGGCGATCCGGCGGCGCAGCAGCGCCTGGGTCAGACAGCCGGATGGGAGCGGGGCAGGATGGGCCAGCAGTCCGGTCCGCTCGGCGCTGATGTCGCGGTCACGCACATTCTCGTGGTCGCTGACCCGGCGGCCTCTCGTGATTTCTGGGTGAATGTCCTGGGCGCGGAGCTGTACCGGGAGTACGGCGGCACGAGCGTCGTGCTCAAGTTCGAGGGGACCTGGCTTTTGCTGGTGAGCGGAGGAGGCCCGACCGCGGACAAGCCCGGGGTTACCTTCGGGCCGCCGGCTGACCCGGATCTGGTCAGTCACGCCATGACGCTGCGGGTCGCCGACTGCCGCGCAGCCTATGCAGCATTGACAGCCCGGGGCGCGGCCTTCCTTACCCCACCGCATGATTGGAGTGGCGAGATCCGCTGCTTCCTTCGAGATCCCGACGGCCACCTGGTGGAGATCAGCGAGTCCGTACTTACCTAATTGTCGCTACTGGCATCGGGCGGCATTGCCGACTAGGTTCCCGCAGGCCAGGGTCGGGCTGCCAGCACCGCCAGATGCAGCGACACGAGCGTTTCTTCAAGCTCGGGGAGAGCGTCGGTCCGGCCTGCGCGGACCGTGGATCGCACCAGTTCATGTGTGGCTCCAGCAAGAGCGAGATACGCCTCCGGAGGAACGGACGGCCACTCCGGATGATGCACTCGCCCGCGCTGGTGCCATTTGTGGTTCAGATCAGCGAACAGGCCGGCCGCGGCGTCGAGCCGGTCCGCCGCGCCAGGGCCCGCCGTTGGCATGTGGATGTAGAAGACCCTGGCGAACGCCGGTTCGCGGACGAGGAACGCGAGGTACGCCCGGCACGCGACCCGGAGTACCTCCTCGTCGCACAACCCGGTCGGCAGGGCGCGTGTCGCGGACACCATCTGGGCGATCATGAGTTCCCGGCCTTCGGCGGTCGCGGCGAGGAAGCACTCCTCCTTGTCCGCGAAATGGGCGTAGAAGGCAGCCCGGGAGACTCTGGCCCGCCGCACGATGTCGGCGACAGTTACGGCCAGATAGCCGGATTCCGATACCGCGGCGATCACCGATCTCAGCAGCCGTTCCCGCTGCGATGCGCGTACGGCTGGCAGCGGCAGGCGGCTCCGGCCGCGGGGAAGACCTGGCTTTCCCGCGTGGGTCTTGGCGAGAGTCCCCCCTTGCCCGGTGTCGGTCACGGGCATACGGTAGCTGACGTAACCCTAAAGTACTTATTCGTACTTTTGGAAATGGCCGGTTCGCCCATGTACGTGTTGACGGAGAACGGCTGTCGTGCCGCGGGGAACCCGCGTCCCGTTCGACCGTATGAAAGACGTCAAGCGCTGCGGCAGGAAGAGTGGCAATGGCGGCATGACAGGTGACAGCCTGCAACAGCCGTGAAGGGAGACCTAGATGTTCGTGACTTGGGCCCGATGGCGGTTTTGCACCCGGCTAGCGGCCGCCGGAATCACTCTGGGTGCCCTGGTCGCGGCTGCGCCCGCGGTGAGCGCGAGCACACTCGGCCGACAGGAGGCTGGCAGCGGCTGGGGGCCGGTAGCGGGTACCGCCAACGGGCCAGTTCGCGGCTTGGCGAACGGGGCGGTCAATGAGTTTCTCGGCATCCCGTACGCTGCACCACCGGTCGGAGCGCTGCGCTGGCAGCCGCCGCAACCCGCCGCCAGCTGGTCTGGCGTGCGCGACGCGACGCAGTTCGCGCCGCACTGCCCGCAATTGGCGGGGCCTTTCGGCCAGGCCAGCACGTCGGAGAACTGCCTGTTCCTCAACGTCTTCACGCCCAGCCGTCGGCAGGCCGGTTCACACTTCCCGGTCATGGTGTGGATCCACGGTGGCGCGCTGGTGAGCGGCGAGAGCAATGACTACGACCCCACGCAGATGGTGGCAGACGGCGTAACCGTGGTCACCATCAACTACCGGCTCGGTGCGCTCGGTTTCCTGGCGCACCCGGCCCTGGCCGACGCGAGCGGCCAGTCGGGTGACTACGGCCTCATGGACCAGCAAGCGGCCCTGCGCTGGGTGCAGCGCAACATCGCCAGCTTCGGCGGTAACCCGCACAACGTCACCATCTTCGGTGAGTCAGCTGGCGGCCTGTCCACGCTGTCACAGGTTGCGTCGCCGCAGGCCAGGGGATTGTTCGAACGTACGATCGTCGAGAGCGGCTCCTATAGCCTCACGCAGGCATCACTGGCGAGCGCCCAAGCGGCCGGCGAGGCATTCGCGGTCAAGGCGGGATGCGCCAGCCAGACCGCGGCCTGCCTGCGAAGCCTGCCTGTGTCGACCATCCTGGCCGACCAGGACGCGGCGGGCTACACGCCCAACATCAACAGCGAGGTGCTTCCCGAGACGCTCGGGACGGCATTCACCACAGGCAACTTCAACCGCGTCCCGATCATCAACGGCACCAACCGCGACGAATGGCGGCTGTTCGTCGCGCTCAGCGAACTAGAGGGCAACCCGGTCACGACCTCGAACTATCAGAGCATGATCTCTTCCACGCTCGATGTTCCCATGGCGGTGGCGGCGGTCATCGCGGCCAAGTACCCGCTGACCGCTTTTCCCAGCCCGTCCGTGGCCCTAGGCGCGGTCGGCACCGACGCCATCTTTGCCTGCCCAGCGCTGACCATCGATCAGTCCGTCTCGCGCTTCGTGCCGACTTTTGCCTACGAGTTCAACGACGAGAACGCGCCGGAGCTCTTCCTTCCCCCGGTCAGCTTCCCCTACGGTGCCGCCCACGCATCCGAGATCCAGTACCTGATGGACCTGCCGACGGCCGCCTTCCCGAAGACGCTTTCCGCACAGCAGCAGCAGCTAGCGCGGACCATGAAGGGATACTGGACGAACTTTGCCAAGCGCGGATTCCCCTCCTCGTCCGGCATCCCGTTCTGGCCGCTCTTCAGCAACCTCACCCAGAAGATCCAGTCGCTGGCACCACCCGCACCGCAGACCGAGACCGACTTCGCGAACACGCACAACTGCGCGTTCTGGACCGCCCTGGAGGCAGGCTAGCCATCCCCTGGGGCACCGGTTCCAGCCGGGCCGCCGTTCTGTGCCTGGTCAGAGGCGGCCATCGATGAGTGCACTGAGGCCGTCGAGCAGGCGCTGCAGCCCGAACTCGAACAGGTTCTCTAGATTGAAATCGTATTCGGTCGCGGTGACGCGTTCGAAGACGGGGAAGCGGCCCGCCTCCACGATTGACCGCAAGGCCGATCCCTGAGTATCCAGCCACTCTTCGCTGTTCAAGCCGCTGGCCGCCTCGGCGTCCGCCTCAAGTTCGAGGTTCACGGCGGTGCCGCGCACGTAGTTGACGAGCGTGATGTGGATCGTGAGCATCGTGGACGGGTCGAGACCATGCCCATCGAGAGCGCCGAGCACCCACTCGGCGCAAGCGAGCCCGCGGGCGATTGGCTGCGGCCGGGTTACCGACAATGCCGGTGCTAGCCACGGGTGGCGTTGGAACATCGCCCAGAGGGTCCGCGCGGCGAGCTCGAGCTGGTCCCTCCAGCCCTCGGGGGGATGGGCCGGGAAGCGGCACTCGCCGAACGCCGCATCCATCATCTTCAGCAGCAGGTCGTCCTTGTCGGCGACGTGCCGGTAGAGCGACATCGTCGCCACCCCGACCTCGGTCGCGACGCGGCGCATCGACAGCCCGGCCAGACCTTCTGCGTCCGCGACGGCCATGGCTGCGGCGACGATCCGGCCGGGTGCCAGCCTCAGATCAGATGTAACGCGCCGGCGGGCCGCGGCCGGAGGGGCGGCGGACGGCGCGAGCGCCAGGGGACGTCCGTGTGCCGGCTGGCCGCCGCCAACGACGGTGCCCACGCCGGGAATCGGGCTGACTATGCCTTCCTGGCGGAGCGCGGCGAGCGCCTTTGTGGCGGTGGCCATGGCCACGCCCCACCGCTGAGTGATCTCGCGAGTTGAAGGCACCCGGTCACCGGGAGCCAGGGTGCCTTTCTCGATCTGGTCTCGCAACTCGGCAGCGATCTGGGCATACGGCGGTAGATTCACGTCGCTCACATTACCTCATCCGTACTAGTGCACTACTGGCCTGCGCAGAAGCAGCTGACCAGCCCGGCAGGTCGTTGCGGACCAGGCAGCCGCACCTAAAAGCGTACTAGTGCGCTGCTTCATATGTCCAGCTGAGTCACTTGACGAGTTCATTGCGTACGTCATACGCTGCACTCTATGCAGAACAGGGACGTGCTCATATCCGGCGCGGGCATCGCAGGGCCCGCTTTGGCGTACTGGCTAAGCGAGCACGGCTTCACCACGACCGTGGTGGAGCGTGCGCCGGCCCCTCGCACCGGGGGCCAGACGGTCGACCTGCGCGGGGCAGGACGTACGGTCATCGAACGGATGGGATTGATGGAGCGGGTGCGGGGGGTGAGCGTCGACCAGCGTGGCATCGCCTTCGTCGGTGCCGACGGCCAGATCGCGGCGCGGATGCCAGCGGAGCTATTCGGCGGCGAGGGGATCGTCTCCGAGGTCGAGGTGCTGCGTGGCGATCTTGGCCAGGCTCTCTACGAGGCGACCGTGCCGGCCACCGAGTACCTTTTCGATGACACGGCCCGCAGGCTTGATCAGGACGATGAAGGCGTCACGGTCACCTTCGAGAAAGGACGCCCGCGGCGGTTTGGCCTGGTAATCGGAGCTGATGGCCTGAACTCAGCGGTACGTGGTCTGGCGTTCGGCCCCCAGGAGCAGCTGCATCCGCCCGCTCGGCTGCTACACGGCCTGGTTCACCGCTCCCGCCGAGTTCGATCTCGGCGGCTGGTTTCTCATGCACAACGCGCCCGGCGGGCTCGTGGCCTCGATGCGGCCGGGACGGGTCCCCGGCGAGATCAAGGCCGGGCTCAGCTTCCGCTCGGCGCCTGTCGACTACGACCCTGGCGACACCGCTTCGCAGATGGACATCCTGGCCTCCCGCTTTGCCGGCGCTGGATGGGAGATCCCACGGCTGCTCAAAGCCATGCGCAGCGCGTCCGACTTCTTCTTTGAGCCGGTCGGCCAGGTGCGCCTCGACCGCTGGTCCAGCCGCCGGGCCGCGCTGGTCGGCGATGCCGGCTACTGCCCGACGCCGCTTACCGGCCTGGGCACCAGCCTGGCCCTGGTCGGTGCCTATGTTCTCGCGGGTGAGCTGGCAGCAGCCGGTGGCGATCACCACGTCGCCTTCGCCCGCTACGAGCAGATCACGCGGCCCTATGTCACCCGGGGCCAGCAGTTGCCCCCGGGCGGAATCAGGGGCTTCGCGCCGCACAGCGCCATCGCCATCGGCCTGCGGACCGCATCGATGCGCTGGATGAGCCGCTGGCCAATGCGGAACCTGCTGGCCGGGCAGTTCGCCAAAGCTGCCGACATCGAGCTCCCCGAGTACACCTCCCGGGCCAGACGGTAGATCGTACTTTTCTGTTGGACTGAGGTCCGCTCATGGCTCCTACCAGTAACCAGCATCGCCACCGGAAGGAGCCGATCATGAAATCTCGTGCACACATTTCAGTCGCACGTCTGGCCGGGACGCTGTCAGCCGCTGCTGTCGCGGTGTGCTGCGCGGCCGGCGCGGCTGCGGCTACGCCTGCCACACCGGCATTGCCCGCTGCCGGGGACGGGTTCTCGATCTCGCTTATAACGAGCTCGTCTTACCCTTACGTGGGGCAGCCGGTGACTGTAACGGCGATCACGAACGTCGATGTCGGGCCGACCCCGTACTACGTGACGATCTACAGCGAGACAACAGGGGCCGCGCTCGCGATCTGCGGCTCGGGTGCCACGTGCTCGGGGACCGTCTCGCAGAGCACTCGCGGCAGCCAGGATTTCGAGGCGTTCGTGGGCGACGACGTGCCCGGCAATGGTCACCCAGGTTTCGTGCTCGTGTCCAGCAACGTTGTTCCGGTCACCTGGTGGCAGTTCGTCATCTTTCCACGACTGATTCGCTCATGAACGGCCGTGCCGCCGGGAAACGCCCGGAATCCGGACGCTTCCCGGCGGCACAGGTGGTGGCTGTGTCGTCCTAGCGCTGCCGCGGTGCTGGGGCGGACGCGCGCCGGGGTCGCGGCCGGTCAGCCGCAGTAGTCGCTGCAGTGGCAGCTCATCGGGACCCCGGTGGGTCGGCGCGCCGTACAGGTTCCTGGCCCGCAGTTCGGTCACCAGCGGGAGGCACCTGGAAAGTATGTAGTCCCCCCCGCCCGGTGCCTGACCGTGCGCTGGAGCGCTCCCGGCCGGTGGAATTCCTCCTCCACCCGGCGGGACAGGTCGGTATACGCACGGCGGCATCGGCGCCGATGTGGTCCTGGGTGCGGGTCGCCTCGGCCTTCTCACTGCTACGCCATCGCGCACGACGTTTTGCCGGCCCGCTCGGTCAGGACCGCAGCTGATCCAATGTAGGTACCCGATGAGGCCGGTTGAGGCCAGGTCGTTTCGCGGGCTGGCGGCTGTCTGCGTTCGGCCTGACTAGCGCCCAGGTGGCGGTCAGCCACAGCGCTGAGAACAGAAGGCTGCCCGCCACGTCGGTGGGGTGGTGCTCACCGCGGTAGATCCGGGAGAGCGCGACCAGTGTCGGCATAGCGGCCGCGGGGATGAGGGACAGCCAGCGCCACCAGCCACGGGCGTGGCCGATAACCAGGATCGCCACCGCGACGTAGAGGCAGCAGGCTGCGGCCGTGTGCCCCGACGGGTACGCCGAGGTTGGCAGCCGCTGGTCGAGGTGCGTGACGTCCGGCCGTGGCCGCCTGACGATGGCCGCGGCGATGAGGAACGCGGCGAGCTCTCCGGACATGACCGTTGCTAGATAGATCGCAGGCCGCCAGTGCCGGGTAAGCGCGATGAACACAATGCAGACGGCGAGGCAGACGCCGAGGATGGCTGCGGTCCCTCCGGCCGTGGTAAAGACCAGGCTCCAGCTGGTCAGACGGGGCGTGCGATGGGCCGCGAACCATCGCGGAATGGCCCGGTCACCGAGTACATTGCCGTTCCCGTGCCCGGTGATCAGCTCGCCCAGGCCTACGATCACGCCGAGGATGAGCACCCACGCGACGACGATCGCGGCGGCGGTGCGACCGGGATGACGGCCGCGCGTATCGGCCTTGGCGGGCTCCGGCTGGGCCGGCCTGAGGTCAGCGCGCGCCTCGGGTGCCAGGCCCTCTCTCACCGGATCGGTGACCGGATAGCCGGCCGAGCGCCGGGTCAGCTCGAAGGCGAAGGCCGTGATCCCGAGCCAGGCGATCCCGAGTGCCCATGCGCCGACCACATCCGACAGGTAGTGCACACCGAGCAGGATCCGGCTGACCCCGACCAGGACCACGACCGTTGCGACGACGGTCACGAAGGCGGGCCGCCACCGGCCCCGCGCGGCGGGGAGAAACACGAGCAGCACGGCCCCGTAGCAGATGATCGAGCCCAGTGAGTGCCCGCTCGGAAAGCTGTTCCCGGTGCCGGAAGCGATCGGATGCGTCACTACCGGGCGCAGTCGGCCGACCAGCGACTTGAGCACCGGGTCGAGAACCAGCGCGCCCGTGCCGGTGACCAGCAGGTAGACGGCCAGCACCCAGCGCTTGCGAAGCGCGAGGAAGGCCGCCGCCGCCCCGATGACCGCGCCGAGCGCAATGTCGCTGCCCAGCCAGGTCACCGCCCTGACAACCGTGACCAGCGTGTTGTCGCCGGCGATCAGGCGGTTGATGCCGGCCGCGGCGCTATGGTCGACGGTCTCCAGCGGAGGCCACCGCAGGCGTACCAGGATGAGCAGCACCGCGAACACCATCGCCGCGAGCGAGACGCCGGCCAGCGACGCCAGTTTGTGGCGCGGGCCGCTGAGACCAGGAACGTCGCTCATGACGGGACGCCGATCGTGACGGAGCGAGGGCAGACCTTGATCTGCAGGTTTCTCACCTTCGGGCGGGCACCGCCGTCGATCTCGTACCGAAGCTTCCGATCAAATCGGATCCGGAACGTTTTACCAGCTGTCATCTCGACGAACGGTGAGCGTTCAGCGTGGCCGGCCGCGACCCGGCCGAGGGTCCGCATCCAGTCGACCGGATTCCCGGCAGTAACCACGCCGAGCTCCAGGAGTCCGTCGTCGGGCTGCGCCGCCGGGAAGACCTCGACGCCGCCAAGGACCCGGCCCACGTTTCCAGCCAGCACGCAGGAGACCATGCCCTCAAAGAAGTGCCGGCCGTCGACCTCGACGGTTGCCTGCACGGGGTGTGCGAGCAGGCTCCTGGCCCCGGCGTAGACGTACGCGGCCCGGCCGAGGCGGTCCTTCGTGCGCCGGTCGGCGGCGGCGATCATGCGGGCATCGAAACCAGCGCCCGCCATGACCGCGAAGTGCTCGCCATTCACCCAGCCGGTGTCGATAACGCGGCGATCCCCGTGAAGCCCGACCCGTACCGCCGCGCTCACGTCGTCAGCAGGAATCTGCAAGTTCGTGGCCAGGAGGTTCGCCGTGCCGGCCGGCAGGATCGCGACCACGGCATCCGTCCCGGCCACTGCGTCCACGCAGCGCTGGACCGTACCGTCGCCGCCCCAGACGAACACCAGGTCGGCGCCCTCGGCAACCGCCCGGCGCGCGCACTCGGGCGCCCTGCGGCTCTTGCTTACCTCGAACCAGAGCGGGTCGGTGACACCTTCCTGGGCCAGCACCTGGCGAAGCTCGGGCAGACCGCCGCCAAAGCTCTTGCGGGCGTGCGCCACCACAGCGACCTTCGACATGGCGCCTAGACCCTGCGCCAGCGGGCCTCACACAGCCCGTAGATGCCGAACACGATCAGGCCGAGCGCGACCAGGATCAGCAGGACCGGGCCGATCGGCTGGTCGCGCAGTGTGAGCAGCGCCTGGTCGACGCCACCCGACTTCGCGGGGCTGTGTGTGACCGCCGCGTCGGCCACCAGGATGCCCACGAGCACGACGACCACTCCGCGGGCGACCGTCCCGGTCACGCCGAGCGCCCTGACCACGCGGAGCGTCCCCGGGCTCATCTGCGACGTCCGCAGGTACTTCATGAATGACCGGCGTATGCCCTCGCTGATGAGGACCAGGCCGATGATGACGATGATCAGGCCGACGATTCCGACCAGCCACCGTCCGCCAGGGTGCTGCATAACGCTGGCCGTGACGTCTTGCTGCTGGCGGGACTGGCTGCCCTGGCTGCCGGAGAGGACCTTGAACGTCAGGTATGCGAGACCGGCGTAGACCACGGTCCGGCCCGCCGATCGCAGCCGGGGACCGGCGCGGTGGGCCTCACCAGCCACGCCGAAGGCCGCTTCGCTCAGGCGCCACAGCGCGTAGGCGGCGAAGCCTATGCCGAGCAGCCACAGCGAGACCGTGCCGTAAGGCTTGCCCGCGAGCAACTGCAGGGCGCCGAACTGGTCAGCTTCATGCGACCCGTGGCCGATCGCGACCAGGACCGCGACCCAGCCGATCAGGATGTAGATGATTCCCCGCGCCGTGAGCCCGGCCCGGGCAAGCACGTGCCCTGCTGGTGTCCTGGATGCGCGCCGGGCCTTGTTTCCCAGTTGCGGGCTGGCTGTCGATTGCATGACCGTCGTCTCTACCCGCCATTGGGAAACGAAACCTCGGTGAACGGTCTGGCTACCAGGTACCCCATTCGAGGCTGGGTTTGGGAAGGGAGGGCGGCTTCAGGAATGCGGGCGGCCGGGTGAAGTCCAGCGCGTCCAATGGCGTATTGGCCACGGCGTCCCGCGCGGTCAGCGCGGGCAGGTTCCATTTCTCCTCGAGGAGCCGGAGCACGCTGGTGTGGTCAAGAACCACGGAGCAGACGTAGTCCGGCCGCGCATAAGGCGACACGATCACCGCGGGGACCCGGAATCCGTACCTGTCGTAGCGGTGGGGCCCAAGGTCCAGATTCTCCTTGCTCTGCACCAGGCCTGGCAGGACAAGCCGGCAGAGCCTTTCCAGCGGGCCGCCGCTCCCGATCGCGCTGCGGCCTTCCACGCCGTCAGGCGGGACGGCTGATGGCGGAGGGACATGGTCGTAGTATCCGCCGTGCTCGTCGTAGACCCAGATCAGGAGCGTATGCGGCCACCCGGCACCGTTCAGGACCGCGTTGATCACCTCGGCTGCGAAGCTCTCGCCCTTGCGGATGTCCTGCGGATTCTCCTCGGAATAGTCATCGAAGTCCGGGTCCACGATGCTGAAGGCTGGCAGCGTGCCGTCAGCGGCATCGGCGAAGAACTGAGCCGTGCTGTGTACGTGCTGCATGTACCGGCCGATTCCCAGCGGGTACAGGTCGCCGGTGAACCGCAGGTCCTTCTGCACGCCCCGGGTCGCGGCCGGAAATGAGCGGCCCAGTGACATCATCCGCCGTCGCGCCATTTTTGTCTTATGCCGGGCATAGTGTCGCCACCGGGGCTGCTCGGCGGACACCGGATGGTAGTTCGCCCATGAAATCTGGTGCGTGCTGAGCGTGTCGAAGATGGTCCCGGCCGGGGGATAGTCAAGCAGGTCGTAGGAGGAGTCATCGATAAGGCCGTGCGCCGTTCCGGCGATCAGGAAGCGGCGGTTGGGGAACGTGGGACCCAGGCACGGGCTGAACCAGTGATCGGCCAGCGGGAAGGTCCTGGCCAGCCCGTAGTAGAAAGGCAGGTCACACTCGCTCCAGTAGCCCATTCCCACCGCGGCCGTCGGCGCTGAGGTGTCCACGTCGTCACCGGCGGTGCCGGCGGTGGCCTGCGACTGGACGTCCTGCGTGCTGGTCACGAAGCCGTCGCACTGCCCCCCATCCCACTGCTGGTGGGTGGCATGCCAGCTCTGCGACGGCACCCCCGGGTGCTGGGCAGTCGAGGAAAGATGAAAGGCGCGCACCGCACGGCCGTCCGCCCCGCGATTGACGATCTCGGGCTCACCATCGAGGCCCAGCGCGAAGCCCTCACCGCGGCCCCGCAGCGCGCCGAAGTAATTGTCGTAGGAGTGATTTTCCATCATCAGCACGACGATGTGCCTGATCTGAGGCAGCAGGTCGGTACCCGCGGGCAGGCCGGGCTGGGGCAGCGACTGAGGGGGCATGGCCGCGCGGGGCCGGGCCCGGCGTCTCATCTCGCGCCGCTCGAGCAGATGCCACACGTTCGGCCACCTTTGAGTCAGATGTCGCTGATCTCTACCGCGCCTGACTGCAAACAAACGTCCGGGAGGCGCTGGCGAATCGCCGCTGACATGCACCGCGGCGTCGTTCGGCGGCGCGTCGAGGCAAACGACGGTCCAGCGCGTCACTGCAGGCGGATCGAGCGGGGCCGCCACAGCAAGCGGCGGCTGGATGGCCGGCGATTGTGCCGGTACCTTAGCCCCGGGGTCGGTTCTCAGCCGACGGGGACGAGCCGACATTGACGGTGCGTTGCGCTCGATGAATGGATCTGGCCGATGAGCGGGAAGCCTTTCAGCGAGTGTGACTTCGTCGTCGTCGGGGCGGGCCTCGCCGGACTCCGCACCGCGATCCAGCTCAGTGCCTCCGGCGCCGCCGTGACGGTGTTCGAGGCACGCCAGCGGGTCGGCGGGCGGGTGCTGTCCGAGCCGTATCCCGAGGCCAGCGCGGGAAAGCCGCCGCTGGTCCTCGACCTCGGCGCGCAGTGGGTAGGGCCCGGACAGACCGACGTCCTGCGGCTCATCAAGGAGCTGGGCCTGCACACGGTCGCGACCGAGGTGCCAGGGCGGGCACTGTGGGATATCGACGGCAAACTCAAGCGCGGCGCCGCAGCGCTGCCGCCGCTGCCGCCAAGGGCACTGGCTGAGTTGCTAACGGGCGGCGCGCGCCTGACGCTGATGTCCAAGCAGATCGCGGCCGACACCCCGTGGACAACGCCGAACGCCCGCAAGTGGGACAGCATGTCCGCCGCGGACTGGATAGCCAGGCACCTGCGGACCACCGCTGCCCGCGAACTGGCCGGGATGTACATCAAAGGAAATGCCGCGATTGAGCCGGGTGAGTCATCCCTGCTCGGCATCCTCTTCGACCTCCGGTCGGTCGGCCCCGCCCGCCACCTGGGTACCGCCGAAGCGTTCCGGCTGCTCGAGGGGACACACGAGATCGCCAGACGGCTGGCCGGCAAGGTGAGCGACCGGATTCACTTCGGCGACCCGGTACGGGCGATCACCCAGGACACCGACGGTGTCACCGTCGAGTCGGAAACCCGTGTGCTGCGCTGCCGCCGGGTGGCGGTCTGCGTCCCGCCCCCGCTGGCCAGCAAGATCGCCTACACGCCGGCTTTGCCAGACCGGCGGGCCCGGCTGCTGGACAGCCTCCTGATGGGAGCCGCGGTCAAATTCCACGCCATCTACCCGCGCCCGTTCTGGCGTGACGCGGGGCTCAGCGGCCAGGCGATGAGTTCGACCGAAACCGTCGGCCTGACTTATGACAACTCACCGGACAACGGGACCGGACGCGGCGCGCTCGTCGGGATCGTGGTCGCGGACGAGGCGCGCCGCCTAGGCAAGCTTGACCCGGAGAGACAAGAACGGGACATCCTCCAGTCGCTCGGTCGGCTGTTCGGACCGGCCACGGCAACGCCCGAAGCGGTCGTGATCCAGGACTGGGGCGCCGAGGAGTGGACAGGAGGCTGCTACGCGGCGCACTTCCCGGTGAACGTGTGGACCAACTACGGCAGCGCGTTCCGTGAACCATGCGGGCGCATTCACTGGGCAGGCACCGAGACCTCCAGTGAGTGGCACGGCTACATGGAAGGTGCTCTCCGGTCGGGAAGCCGCGCCGCCTCGGAAATGCTGCAGGGTGACCAGATTCCCGGGGGCGGCCAGTGACCAGTACCCGCAGGCGGTCGCAACTGACCGCGGGCTCACAGACCATCTCGACGGTCACCGCGGACCTCATGGCACGGTCGCCTCGGCCCGCTCACCCGCTCGTCGGCGCCGACATCGGAAACGCCGAGGCTGAGCTCGCAGCCGAGCTCCGCGACCTCAGCGAGGCCCTCGGCGAGCAATGGATCGGCGGGCCGTGGCATCCCAATGACGACCCTTACCGGGCACAGCAAAGGCACGCCAGGGAGGATCTCGACCAGATCAGGGACCGGCGCGCCGACCTGCTGGCACGGCGGCTCAGGACATGGACCGGCCCGTCCGGTCCAGAGCGGGTCAGGCTGCTGATTCGTCTGTGGCGGGAATCGTTGGATCTGTGGGACGCCTACTTCTGTTACCGAACCTTGCAGGCCGTCAACGCGGCCGTCGACACGGTGACTTCGGCGGAGGCGGAGCAGCCGGACGAGGGCTGGGAACCCATCGCGTCGCGAGCGATCGCCAAGGCCATCAGGCTGATCACGTCTGACGGCGACATCTTCCAGCAGATAAATCTGTCCAGCGCTCACGGGGTTGCGGTGACCGCGGCCACGGGCGTCAGGGTGGCGCAGGCGGCCCTGGCCGACATCAAGGCGGCCCTGGAAGTCATGCCACCGGAGCCAGACGGCGAATCCAGCCCGGTCGCCGAAGGCCTGCGCCAAATCGAGATCAACGCGTGGCAGAACCAGGTCTTCTACGAGATCCTCGTCGATGCGGGCAACGCCCTGGCTGACTTCGAAGGCTGGCTGGCGCAAGCCTCGCGACTCGGCTCCGGGCAGCCGGGCACCGCAGACAGCGGCGCCACGCCTGACTCCGGGGCGGTGCAGTCCAGCATTGAGGCGGCGCTGCGCAAGATCCGGCACGCGGAGGAAGGCCTCAGCGCCCTCCGGCGGGTCGAGCGCGAACACGCCGACGACATCCTCTCCCGCCTCGAGCCGTGGGAGCAGCTGCTGGTGGAGGTCAACGAGATCGTCGCGAAGAGCGGGCATCCCGGAACCGCCGGCCAGGTGTTCGTGCCCAAGCGCGTTACGATCCGGTACTGCTACCCGTTCGCTGTCGACGCGGATGATCAGAATCCCCTGGATGAGCGCCTGGGTGGGCAGATGCGGGAAGACCTGGCCGAGACGCTCAAGACGGTAGGCATCAGGGTCCGCGATCTGAGGCCGCTGCGGCCAACGGCGTTCTTCGGAGCTCAGGGGCCCGGCAGCGGGATTTACGGCGGTCTGCGGGTGACCCTTCCTGCAATCGAGCTCAGGCACGAGCAGCCGCCCGGCTGTAACGACCCGCAGTACTCCCAGCGCTGCCAGGTGTGGATCGATCTGAGTCGCATGGGAAATCAGTGCCTGTGCATTGAGCCGGAACAGGAGCTGGAGACCCCGCTCCCGCACGAGCTGTACCGTGCACTGCGGGCGGCCACGCCCTTCGTCGTCGGCGCGACGGCAACGCTGGACGACCCCGCTTCAGGTACCACAGCGACATGGGACAACCTGCAGGCGTTCAGCAGAGATGTAATCCGGGCGATCGCGAACGCTGCCTTCTGGCATGCCGAGGGTGGCGCTCCCGACAAGTTCGTCCGCGGGAACCTGCACGAGATCGTCGTCGTGCGGACCGGCAAGCCGCTTGGCCTGCAGCCCGAGAAGGTGAGCGAGGTCCTCGACTCGGTTACGGGCGGCAAGATCCTGCTGAGGTCGATCCAGCGGTCAGCCACCACTCTCGAGGAATGGGTCCGGTACCCGATGATGCCGCGGACAGGGCAGAATGCGGCGCCCGTTGTCTCCGGGGTTCCCGAGATGGGCCACGCGGGCGACTGGTGCGCGCACACTGGCGAAACGACCGTCTTCGGCATCGTGGCCGCGCCGTCTTGGCACACCGATGTGTACACCGAAGCCGCCCAGTTCGCGGGTTCCTGGTCTCCGCTCCTGAGGATGTGGAACAGGCGCCTGCAAAACGCTATCCAGGACCCGCAGACGCAGACTGGCGCTAATGATGACGGCGAGCAGATCCGCCGGATCGAGCAGGAGGTGCGCAGGCACCTTTCGCAGGTAAGAGCCGAGGAACTGTGCGCGACGTTGGCACACAGGCAGTTTCTCGATCAGCTCCTCGAAATGGCCGGGATCGGCCGGCTTCAGAGCGAGCTTGAAGGACAGCTCAGCGCCACCGAGCGCCTCACGGACTGGTTCACAGAGAAGGAAGCGCGTCGCGCCAACGCCAGGCGCGAGACATTGCTGGGCGTTATCGCCTTGTTCGGCATGTTCGAGCTAGGCACCTTCCTGGCCTTGGCAAACGACACGGACTTCCACGAGAAATTCTTCGGCTACACGCTGGGGAAGGGCGTTTGGGAAGACTGGCTCATGCTGGTCCTGTTCGTGGTCGCGGTCGTCCTCGGCGGCTATTTCTTCGGCGTCGGCTCCTGGCTCGGCCGTCACGTGTCCCGTCTGTTCCGTCGCGCGACCGCTCGATGAAGCCGGTCAACTCACTGACACCGGAAGGTGCGCCGGGCCGCGCAGGTTGATCCGGCCGTTCCACACCACGTCGCCAGCAAGGGCCAGGCCGGGGAACCGGCCCACCAGGTGCTCGAACGCTATGGCGGCCTCCAGCCGAGCCAGAGATGCGCCCAGGCAGTGGTGATGCCCGGCGCCGAAGGACACGTGCTGGCGCGCGTTGTCCCGGTCGAGCCGCAGTTCATCGGCGTCGGCACCCCAGAACCGCTTGTCCCGGTTGGCCGAACCGAGGCTCGCCATCACGAACGCCCCCGCCGGGATCGTGATGCCGCCAGCCGTGACCGGTTCGAGCGTGATCCGCCGGCTCGCCTGCACCGGGCTGTCGTACCGCAGCAGCTCCTCCACGGCGTTGCCGACCAGGGCCGGGTCGGCGCGCAGCAGCGCAAGCTGGGCCGGGTGGTGCAGCAGCGCGAGGGTGCCGCCAGCGAGGAGGTTGACAGTGGTCTCGTGCCCGGCGATGTACAGCAGCAGCATCTGCGCCACCAGTTCGTCGTCACTGAGCGCGTCGCCGTTGTCCTCGGCGTGGATCAGGGCAGTGAGCAGGTCGTCCGCCGGGTTAGCCCGCTTCCAGGCGATCATTTCGGCCGCTATCTCGGACATCTCCTCGTCGGCGGCCAGGATCGCCTGGATCAGCCCGGGATCGGCTACAGGCTCGAGCGAGCGCACCACGGTGCCGGTGAGCTGGCGGATCCGCTCGTGGTCAGCGGGCGGCGTGCCGAGCATCTCGGCGATCACACTGAACGGCAGCGGGAACGCGAGCGCGTCGACGAGGTCGACCGTTGCCTTGGCCACTATCTCGTCGAGCATGCCGTCGACCAGTTCGGTGATCCGCGGCCGCAGCGCCTGGATGGCATGCGGCGTGAACGCCTTTGACACCAGCTTGCGCAGCCTGGTGTGGTCCGGCGGGTCACGGTCGAGCATGGACAGCGCGCTCGCCCGGGCAGCGCCGTCCCCGTACGCATCCTCACGCGTCTGGCGCAGCAGGCTGTCGCTGGCCAGGTTGTCGTCGTCGACCGACAGGCCCGGCGCCCGCAGCAACCAAGACACGTCGCCGTAGCTGGTGAGCAGCCAGAACCCGAACGGGTGCTGGTAGACCGGCGCTTGCTCCCGCATGGTCGCGTACTGCGGGTAGGGGTCGTCGGTAAAGCCCGGTGCGAACGGGTCGAACAGCGGCGGGGGCATTGTTCCTGTCAAGGCGGGAGCTCCTTAACGGTGCGATAGCGGCCCACGAGAAGAACGCCGTGCCAGGTTCACATACTTAACGGACGGCGGCTACCTCCGCGACACGGCGTTCGACAGCCTGGTCCGGTTCGCCTTCTGGATGATCGGAGGCGCCGGCCTCGCCGTAGCCGAGGCGCCAGCCGAGGACAAGCTCCGGGTGCGCGACGAATGGCGCTACCTCATCGGCCAGGCGTTCAGCTCGCTGCGGGTCGGGTAACCAGTCCTGGCACTGCGGCGCGGTGGAGGCCAGTAGTCGGTCCGCCCGTCAGCCCCGTCGGTGTCAGGTAACGGATGGCGCGGTAGAAACATCATCATGGTTACGGAACCGGGCGAACTATCGGGGCGGACGTTCCTCGTCACTGGCGGCAACACCGGAATCGGCCGGGCGACGGCGGCCGGCCTGGCCCGGAGGGGAGGCCGGGTGTATGTGGCCTGCAGGTCGCCGGACAAGGGCCGCGCGGCGGCGGCGGCCATCGGCGCGGAGGCTGGCAGTGACGCAGTCGGGTTTGTGCTGCTGGACCTGGCCGACCTGGCCTCGGTCCGCGCGTGTGCGGAGGAGTTCCTGGCCCGGGACGAGCCTCTGCACGGGCTGATCAACAATGCCGGGGTAGCTGGGCGGCGCGGCCTGACCGCCGACGGTTTTGAGCTGGCCTTCGGTGTCAACCACCTCGGCCACTTCGCGCTGACCACCGCGCTGCTCGGCCGGCTAGCCGATAGCGCTCCGGCCCGGGTGGTGACGGTGTCCAGCGACGCTCACTTCCAGGCTCGGGGTGTCGATTTCACGGCGGTGCGTCGGCCCACGGCATCGGTGACCGGCATGGCCGAGTACGCCACCTCCAAGTTGTGCAACGTGCTGTTTTCGGCGGAGCTGGCCCGGCGCACCGCCGGGCAGGGCATCACAAGCTACGCGCTGCACCCCGGCGTCGTCGCCTCCGACATCTGGCGGCGGGTGCCCTGGCCTATCCGCCCGGTGATCAAGCTGCGGATGATCACCCCCGACGAGGGCGCCCGCACTACCTTGTACTGCGCCACCTCGGACGCGGTAACCGCGGCCAGCGGCCGCTACTACGAGCGCTGCCACGAACGCCAGCCCAGCCCGGCCGCTACTGCTGAGCTGGCCCGCGCTTTGTGGGACCAGAGCGAGGCCTGGACCTAACACCGCTGACTCGAGTCCAGCGGTATTAGGTCCAGGCAAGCTTTGATTAAGAATGTACCTCTGGTCCGGCCTGAGCCTGACCAGCCGTACATTCTTACTCGCGAGCGGTGCGCCGAGCACCTCCGGTCCCAACCTCCGACCCCGTACTTCCCGCCGCGCGGGGCGCGGCACCCGCCATCTGAGTGAAACTTTCGAAGTCCGCGTGGTGCCGACCTTGGCCTTAGATGGGCCGCAGGCAGGTAATCGTCGGCTCGCGCGCGGCTGGCTACCGGGCGTGCGGGCCTCGGCCTTGACCTTGTGCCGTCGGGCTTGTTGCGTGGGGGACCTGCGATACGGCTACGGCCATCCTCATGGAGGACATCCCATGACCAGACGAGGATCCGGTGCGCTCGGCCGACGTGAGTTCCTTGCCGCGACTGGCGGCCTGGCGGCCTGTCTCGGCGGGCTGGCCATCGGCGAGTTAAGGCTGGCCGGGCCTGCCCGGGCCGCCACCGCCTTCGGGTACACCAGCAGCGGCGGGTATTTCACCGTGAGTACCGGGGCCGGGCTCACCTTCAAGATCAATCAGTCCGACGGCGACATGACGTCGCTGAACTACAACGGCGTCGAGATTCAGGACCAGAGTTCTTTCTCGCAGGTCGAGTCGGGCTTAGGCAGCGGCGCGAGCGTGACCGCTGTCCAGACAGGCAACTACATCGTGATCACCGAGTCAGTGACCGACTGGTACGGCAGCGGCACGCTGCACCACTACCTCGTGGCCGCGGGCGGCCAGAACAACATCTACATGGCTACCTACGTCAGCTCCGCCGGCGCCGGGGAACTGCGGTGGATCTCGCGGCTGAACTCCAGCGTGATCACCACGGTCCTCACCCCGGCCGAGATCAACGGCGGCACGGCGATCGAGTCCACCGACATTTACCTGCTCGGCGGCCAGACCCGCTCGAAGTACTACTCCAACCGCCAGGCGATGGACCTGACCGTCCGCGGCGTCACCGGCAGCGGGATAGGCGTCTACATGGCGTACGGCAACCGGGAGAGCAGCGCGGGCGGCCCGTTTTTCCGCGACATCGAGCAGCAGGGCACCACCGACAACCAGCTGTATAACTACCTGTGGTCGGCGCACAGCCAGACCGAGTCGCAGCGCCTCGGCGTTCTTTACGGGCCGTACGCGCTGCTGGTGTCGGATGAGACGACACCGGCCGCGCCCGACATGAGCTTCATGGATGACCTGGGCCTGATGGCCAACGTGCCCGCCTCTGGCCGCGGCTATGTGGTGGGTGGTGCGTTTGGCGCGACGAGCGGCACGAGCGTGACGGTCGGGTGGGCGAACCCGACCGCTCAGTACTGGGCGTCGGCCCAGTCGAACGGTGACTACTACAGCCCGGCCATGAAGCCCGGCACCTACACGATGACCATGTACCAGAACGAACTGGCCGTCGCGTCGCAGTCGGTGACGGTAACCGCGGGTTCCACGCTCACTGGGCAGAACCTCAATTCCGCCTGGTACACCCCGGCCAGCCCTGTCTTCCGGATCGGGACCTGGACCGGGGCGCCGGCCGGGTTCTTGAACTCCGGCAACCTGACCTGGATGCACCCCTCGGACGCGCGCATGGCGAGCTGGGGACCAGTCACCTACACCGTCGGCAGCAGCTCTGACAGTGAGTTCCCCGCCTACCAGTTCAAGAACGTGAACAACCCGACGACAGTGCGCTTCACTCTGACATCGAGCGAGATCACCGCCCGGACGGTGCGGATCGGCATCACCGCCGCCTACGCCGGCGGACGGCCGCAGATAACGGTTAACAACTGGACCTCCTCCGCCCCGTCACCGTCGTCCCAGCCAGATTCCCGCAGCCTCACCATCGGCACCTACCGGGGCAACAACACGCTGTTCACCTACGCCGTGCCGGCCAGTGCCTTCGTGGCCGGCACCAACACGATGACGATCACCGTGATCAGCGGGTCCGCCGCCCTGAGCGACTACCTGAGCCCGGCCTACAGCTACGACTGCGTCGAGATGTACTGAAGAACGAAAGGCACCGTCCATGCGCAGGACACCCGCCATCCTCGCCCTGGCCATCGCGGCGGGAGCGCTCATCCCGTCGGTACCGGCCGGCGCAGCAACCAGCCTGGCGACGGGCGACAGCCGTTCCGTCAGCCAGCCGTCCGTCCCCCCGGCCTGCACCACGCTGAGCGCCCAGCTCGAAACCAGCAACGAGCAATTCAGCAGCACCGACGAAACGACCCCGCCGGACACCTCCAGGATCCAGTCCGCGCTGGGCAGTTGCAGTGGATCCGGCAAGGCGGTGGTCCTGGCCCCGAGCGGCAGCAACAATGCGTTCCTCAGCGGCCCGCTGTCGCTGCCGGCCAGCGTCGACCTGGTCGTCGAGGCGGGCGCGACGCTCTACGCGTCGAGGAACCCTGCCAATTACCAGGTCTCGGGCCAGGCCACGTGCGGGACTGTCGCGTCCAGCGACAACGGGTGCAAGCCATTCATCAACGTGACCGGATCGAACGCCGGGATCATGGGGACACAGAGCGGCACTTCGCAAGGGGAGATCAACGGCCGCGGTGACCAGGACATCCTCGGCTCCAACGGGACTTGGTGGGCGCTGGCGAACACCGCGAACAGCGACGGCAAGAAGCAGAACAACCCGCGGCTGATCGAGTCGGACGGCTACAACAGCCTGACGCTGTACGACATCGACCTGGTGAACGCGCCGTTCTTCCATGTGTACTTCCAGAGCGGCAATGGCCTCACCGTCTGGGGTGTCCGGATCAAGACTCCGGCGACTGCGCGGAACACCGACGGCATCGACCCCGACAGTGCCACTAACGTGACGGTCAACGACTCCTACGTCCAGGACGGGGACGACGGCATCGCGATCAAGACGAACGCAAGCGCCGCCTCGGACATGACCATAGAGAACAGCCACTTCTACGGCACGCACGGCATCTCCATAGGCAGTCAGACGCAGTACGGCGTCACGAACATCCTGGTAGAGAACGACACCGTGAGCGGGAGCGACAGCTCGGGCAACGTGAGCACCGACAACAACGGCATCCGGATCAAGACCAGCTCAAGCGAGGGCGGCAGGGTCTCGGACGTGACCTACGAGAACATTTGCGACACCGGCGTCAAGCACAATCTCGAGTTCAACCCGTTCTACTCCAGCGGCAACGGCTCCACGACACCTGACTTCACCGGCATCGTGGTCGACGGCTTCAAGTCGGTCAGCTCGGCATCCAGCGCGCAATCGGTGCTGGATGGCTACAGCTCCGCCAGCCCGCTCGGCCTCACGCTAGAGAACGTCAGCCTCGACGCGACCAGATCGACCGCCCAGTACGCGGACGTCAGCACTTACGACACGAACTTCACGCCATCCGGTACCGACGTGACAGTGACAGCGATCTCGGGAAGCGGAAGCGTCCCCTCCTGCAGCTTTCCCAGCTACCCGGGCCTGTGAGGCCAGCGGGCCCGCTGGCTACTTGATCGGGGGCCGGGGGAGCTTGGCTAGGCCTGGCTCAAGGGTGAGCGTGATCTCAAGGGAGTACCAGGGCGTTCCGGCACCGGGGTCGGCTGGGTGCGGCTCGTCGTGGCGCCGGAAATCACCGATGAGGGCACGGGTCACGCCGAACTGGACGTCGGTGTCGAGGTGCGGGTCGTCATTCGAGTAGATCTGCGAGATCAGCGTCTTGTAGCCCTGCTTGAAGATCAGGACATGCAGGTGCGCCGGC
Source organism: uncultured Actinomycetota bacterium (assembly GCA_963815375.1). Classification (GTDB taxonomy): domain Bacteria; phylum Actinomycetota; class Actinomycetes; order Streptosporangiales; family Streptosporangiaceae; genus JASHPR01. Next base: position 142,657 of record CAWFGX010000005.1, read on the forward strand.
CGGAAGGGATGGCGGCCCTGCGCCTTGAGCAGCCGGCCCACGACGGTGTCCGTAGGGATGGGGTAGCCGGCCATCTTCACCGTCCGGAACCAGAAGCGCCCAGCACCGTCGGTGACGAGCTTCCCGCGCAGGTTCATCTCCGCCTGCCCTGCGTCCTGGTGCTCATACAGGCCGACCGGCGAGGAGTGCCACACGTCCACCTCGGCCCCGGCGACCGGACTGCCGCCGGTGTCGGTGACCCGCGCGGCGACGAACAGGGCCGGCCCGGGCGTCTGCGACCTGACGATCGACGCGCCATTGCCGACCGGGGGGGAGTCCGTTCGCCAGAACGGCCCTAGCAGGTTCTGCTGCGTCTCGGTCGCGCCATGTTCGCCGTTGTTGAGCAGGCAGACGAGCGTCGACACTCCCAGCGATCCCGACATCAGCACCATCTCGTTGTGCGAATCGGTCGTGGCCTGGCCCATCTCGTTGAGGATGGCGGTGGCCGCCTGGAACTCCTCCTCGGTGAGCCGCACGTCGCGTACAAACGCGTGCAGATGGGAGACGAGCGATGTCATGATCTCCCGAAGACGCGGATCGGTCGTCTGCTGCATGACCGCCAGCACTGCGGGAGTGACGTCTTCGTGCCGTTCGATGATCATCAGGGCACCTTCGTTCTGGACAGCGGCTGACCGGGGCGGCTATGCCCCTGGCCGGGCTGACGCCTCCTTGCAATCCTGCAGGCTGCAGTGGCGGAATGCTCCCGGGGGAGCAGTTACCTTCCGTTCAGTAGAATGTGGGATTCGATGGCCGGTAACACAAGTGCTCCTGGCGCGTCGGTCACGTCCCGCGTGCTGGCGCTCCTGGGCGCCTTTGATTCCCGTAGCCAGTCGCTGACGCTGAGTGAGCTGGCTCGCCGGGTGGACCTTCCGCTGACGACCGCGCACCGGCTGGTGGGCGAGCTTGTCGTGTGGGGGGCGCTGACGCGCCAGCCGTCCGGGCAGTACGTCGTCGGGCGGCGGTTGTGGGATCTCGGTCTGCTGGCTCCTGACCGGAACGGCCTGCGCCAGGTGGCCTCGCCGTTCCTGCACGATCTTTATGCCACAACGCTCGCGACGAGCGCTCTGGCGGTCCGCGGCGGTACTCAGGCGCTCAACATCGACCGCCTGTCCGGGCGGGCGTCTGTAGCGATCCCCAGCCACGTGGGGTCGCGTGTGCCGCTGTACGCGACCGGCGTGGGGAAGGTCCTCCTCGCTTACGCACCGGCGGATGTGCAGGCCGACGTGCCGTCCAACCTGAAACGGCTGACTCCGTATACCGTCACGCAGCCCGGCCTGCTGCGCCAGCAACTGAGCCGCGTCCTGCGCGACGGCTTCGCGCAGAGCAACGAGGAGATGTCCATGGGGGCGTGCTCGGTCGCGGTGCCGATCCGCCGGGCGGACGGCACGGTGGTCGCCGCACTCGGCGTCGTTGTCCCCGACCTGCGGCGAAACCGCCCCCGGATGATCGCCGCGCTGTCGGTCGCCGCGCAGGGCATTGCGCGCAGCATCGACCAGCATTCCGTGATGATCTGACGGCGCGTTCTCCTCGCGGTCTCGCGCCGCGACGAGCGCAGGAGCCGTTATTGCCTAGGCTGCCACTCGGCCGGATACGTGACGAAGCTCGGGTCGAGATCGAGCAGCGATTCGCAGCCACGCCCAGAACGAACCCTCCGACGTACTGGAACCCCTCGCGCAGCGAACGGGCCACCGTCGGATAGACCCCCAGCAACGCCGCGAGCGGCGCGAAATAAGGATCGGGCTGACCTGCGGCGTACCTCGCCAGCCCCCAGGCTGCCACAGCGGCGATGGCCGTCTTCGCTGCCAGCCGGCTGCGATCCTGCCAGTACCGGACCAGGCCCGAGGAGGCTGGCCGGAACGCCAGAGCCAGCCTCCTTGACGGTTCCCGCAGATTGTTCCGCGCGCGCCCTGACGACGCCGCTCCCCAGCACTCCGCGCCGCTACCCCGGACAGCAAAAGCTACTCAAAATACAGCGAGTCAAAACGGCAGGCATTCGGCAGCGTTGCCGAAGATCCCGAAAGCAAAAGGTCGCCAGCCGATCCGTCCGCGCGTATGGCGAAAGCGATGCCAGATAATGCACCGCCACGAGACGACTGCGTCTGCAGCCTTCTCTTGCGCAGGCGACGTTAGACCTGCGTACAGCTGGGTAGAGCACGCGCACTCTCGGCTACCAATGCGCGCGGGATGGCCGGAGGTCCTGCTGGCTGCCGTCTTGCAAGGCGAGACCTTCGCCGTCGTCAAGGCAGCTGTCGACCACGGCGCCCCCGCGGGGACGCGCAAGTTGACTGGCGTCTGGCCAGGTGAGGAAGGCCAGCGATCCGGAGAGGAGGCGTGACCATGGACCAGCGAGACCATACTCCAGCGGCGGGCGCTCCCAGCGGTAGCGGACGAGGAGAGACCATTCCCCCGCAGACTGCGTCGTCTGACGGCCCGGCCACGCCACTGGAGCTGGGCGGGGCGGGCTGGCGCGACACGGTCAAGCGGTGCGGGAAGAAGTTCGTCCGCGATCGCTGCAGCATGACCGCCGGGAGCCTGGCTTACCACTGGTTCCTCGCGCTGTTCCCGGCCCTGATTGCCCTGCTGGGCCTGGCCAGCCTGGCCCACGTGGATGCCGGCACCGTGAACCGGCTGGTCGACGGCCTGAACAAAGCACTGCCCCCCGGCGCGTCGGGAGTCTTCAGCGGCGCCGTCCGCGCCGCTACGGCCCGTTCTGCCTCGGCCTCGCTCACCGCACTGGTCATCGGCGTGGTCGTCGCGCTGTGGAGCGCCTCGGCAGGCATGGCCGCGCTCGAGACCGGGCTGGATGTGGCCTACGAGGTGCCGGTCGACCGCAAGTTCATCCCCAAGCGGCTGCGGGCCTTCCCGCTCATGCTCGCCACTGTCGTGTCTGGCGGGATCGCCTCGGCGCTGATCGTCTTCGGCTCATCGATCGGTTCAGGTATCGAGGGTCATCTGCCGGTCGCCGGCACCGCCTTCATCATCGCCTGGACGGCTGTGCGCTGGCTGCTGACGATCATCCTTATTTCGTTGCTGTTCTCCGTCTACTATTTCTACGGGCCCAACCGCGAATCACCCCGCTGGCAGTGGGTCAGTCCCGGCGGTCTTGTCGCCACGGCAATCTTCTTGCTCGCCTCACTCGGATTCTCCTTCTATGTGGCGAAGTTCGGCTCCTACGGCAAGACCTACGGCGCCTTCGCAGGCGTGGTCATCCTCATCTTCTGGCTCTACCTCACCGGGCTAGCGGTGCTGCTTGGCGGCGAAATCAACGCCGAAGCCGAGCGAGAAGCCGCAGCGCAGGCGGGCAACCCGAAAGCGCAGGAAAGCGCTGAAAACCTAAACAAAGCCGCATAACGGCCGTCGGTTCGAACCGCCGAGCCTCGTTGCACCAGGTGCAGAGGCATGTGGCGAGTGGCCTCGGGCCGAAGAGAGTCGCGGGTTCACCACGGCCCGGCCCATTCGGTGGCGTGAGCATCTGTTTATGGCGCGCAGGCGGGGTAGTCGGTTCACGCGGCAGGTGGGGGGCCAGCTGATGCGCCAGGGGACCGGGATTATTCCGGCCCGTGTCCTGCGCCGAGCAATCCGGATGAGCGGAAGGAACAGATCATGCGAGCCGACCCATCGGGCAGCAGGCGGCCGGAGCAGACGCTAGAGGGCATCGACCGGATGCTGCGCAACGTCCAGGCGGGTCGTTTCGAACGCAGTCTGTCTGCGCTGACTGCGGCTGGGGCGCTTGTTACCGCCGCTGAGATCTTCTTCGAGCATGACAGCGCGAGCTTCGGTAACAAGATGATGTGGCTGCCTGTTGCGCTGGGACCGGTGGGCGCGGTCGCGGGCATCGCGGGCTTCTTTAGCCGCAGGATGGCCAAGACAGCGCTGCCAGCGGCGTCGGCCATCATCGTGGCCAATGGCTTGCAGGGCACCTACCTGCATGCGCGTGGGATTGCGCAGAAGCCGGGCGGCTGGTCCAACGCCCGCTACAACATGGAGATGGGGCCGCCGGTACTCGCCCCGTTGCTGGTCACGATCGTCGGCGGCATGGGCCTGCTCGCAGCGATCCTGCGGCGGGAGAAGTGACCGCCGCAAGCGGCGTGTCAGCGAGCAGCGGCGGCCGTTTCCCCGGATTCGACCCGCTGGCCCAGTCGAAGCACTGGGACCTGGTTACGGCCAGTGCCGTGCGGGCTCGTCTGGGAATCCCGCCCGGCATGCGGTTCTTCACCCCGGCGGAGGAAGGCGTCGCGACCTCGCTGTGTGACCTGCTTCTGGGCCAGGACAGCGAGCTGCGGGTGCCTGTTGTGGAGTTCATTGATGCGCGGCTGGCTGAGGGGGAGACCGACGGCTGGCGGTATGAGGAGATGCCCGAGGACGGTCAGGCCTGGCGCGACTCGCTGCGCTGGCTCGATGATGACGCGCAGGCTAAGTTCGGGCGGCCATTCGCGCGGTGCCCAGCCGGCGATCAGCGTGAGCTGATCCAGGCGGTGCAGGACACCGGGTCGGCGGACTGGCACGGCGTGAGCGCCGCGCGTGTCTGGAGTCTGTGGACGCGGTATGCGTGCACGGCACTGTATGCGCACCCCGCGGCCTGGGCGGAAATCGGCTTCCCCGGTCCGGCCTATCCCCGCGGGTACAAGAATGCGGGCGTCGACCGGCGCGAGCCGTTCGAGGTCCGCGACGCCGCGCCATCGGATGATCCGGTCCGGGGTACCTGATGGCCGGTGTACGGGACCGGAACGAGTCGGCCTGGCTGCTCCCGAATGATGGCGCCCGGGCGAATCACCGGCTGCGATCGGGAATACGCAGGTATGCAGATGCTGACGAGGTCGACCTGGCGGTGGTGGGGTGCGGCGCTGGCGGCTCCGTGCTGCTGCAGCGGCTTGCCCGCAGGGGCTGGAAGGTGATCGGCCTGGACGCGGGCCCGTTCTGGGACCCCGACGCCGACTGGGTCAGCGACGAGGCAGGCTCGCACCGCCTCTACTGGACTGAACCGCGCGTGATCGCCGGGGCGGACCCGGTGCCGCTGGGCTCGAATAACTCGGGCCGGGGCGTGGGCGGGTCGATGGTGCATTACGCCGGCTACGCGCCGCGCTTTCATCCCAGCGACTTCGCGATCTGCACCAACGACGGAGTCGGCGCCGACTGGCCCATCAGTTACACGGACCTGAGTCCTTACTACAGCGACATCGAGGAGGAGCTGCCGGTCGCCGGTGAGCACTGGCCATGGGGCGACCCGCACGGCTACCCGCAGCGGCCGCACCCGGTGGGCGGTAACGGCGAGATCTTCCTGCGCGGCGCCCGCCAGGCGGGCATCACCGCCAAAGTAGGCCCTGTCGCGATCACCAACGGCCGCTTCGGCAACCGGCCGCACTGCATCTACCGCGGGTTCTGCCTGCAGGGTTGCAAGGTCAACGCGAAGGCATCCCCGTTGATCACTCATATCCCGGACGCGCTCGCTCACGGGGCCGAGGTCAGGGCCGATTCCATGGTCACCCGAGTCGAGGTGGACGAGCGGACTGGCCGCGCCACCGGCGTGCACTACATCCGGCAGGGTGTTCCGCATTTCCAGCGGGCGGCGGCCGTCGCCCTGGCCGGGTATTCGATCGAGACCCCCCGGCTGCTGCTGAACTCGGCATCCCCCCGCTTCCCCGCCGGGTTGTGCAACGACTTCGACCAGGTTGGCCGCTACCTGATGGTCCAGGGCGCCCCGCAGACCGCTGGCCGCTTCGACGCCGAGGTCCGGATGTACAAGGCGCCGCCGCCCGAGGTCAGCAGCGAGCAGTTCTACGAGACCGACCCGGATAAGCCGTACCAGCGCGGCTTCGCCGTCCAGACCGTCTCGCCGCTTCCGATCACCTGGGCCGAGCATGTCGCCGCGCAGGGGCACTGGGGCAAGGCGCTGCGCGCGTACATGAGCGACTACGTGCACTGGTCCTGCCTGGGGGCGCTGTGCGAGTTCTTGCCGCTGCCGGAGAACCGGGTCACCCTCGCTGAGGAGAAGGACCGGTATGGCCTGCCGGTCGCGCGGTTCTCCTACTCACAATGTGACAATGACCGGCAGCTCATGCGCGCCGCCCAGCATGTGATGGAGCGGATCCTCCGCGCGGCCGGGGCTGGCGAGGTCATCACCATCGACCGCTACGCCCATCTCGTCGGCGGGGCGCGGATGGCCGCCGACGAGCGGCACGGCGTCGTTGACAGCAACTGCCGCAGCTTCGCGGTGCCCAACCTGTTCATCACCGACGGCAGCGTCCTGCCCACCCAGGGCAGCGCTAACCCGGCCCTGACCATCATGGCCGTCGCGGCCCGTGCCGCCGACATCATGGCCGCCGGGGCCAGGACAGGCGCCGCCTGATGCGCGGCACTTCAACGGACAGCAGGCCAACCATGAGAGGAACAAACTGATGACTGCACCTACTGTTGCCGACTACGTGCTGGAACGCCTGCGCAGCTGGGGCGTGGACAAGGTCTTCGCCTTCCCCGGCGACGGCATCAACGGCATCCTGGCCGCGTGGGGCCGCGCCGGGAACAACCCGAAGTTCGTGCAGTCCCGGCACGAGGAGATGAGCGCCTTCGAGGCGGTCGGCTACTCCAAGTTCACCGGCCGGGTCGGCGTCTGCATGGCCACCTCGGGCCCCGGCGCTGTGCACCTCCTCAACGGCCTGTATGACGCCAAGCTTGATCACGTCCCGGTCGTGGCGATCGTCGGCCAGACCAGCCGCTCGGCGATGGGCGGCTCCTACCAGCAGGAAGTTGACCTGCTCAGCCTCTACAAGGACGTGGCCAGCCCGTACGTGCAGATGGTCACCGTCCCCGAGCAGCTGCCCAACGTGCTCGACCGGGCGATCCGGGTCGCGCTGGCCGAGCGGGCACCGACCGCGGTCATCATCCCGTCCGATGTGCAGGAGCTGGCGTACTCAGCGCCGACCCACGCGTTCAAGATGGTCCCTTCGAGCACCGGGCTGGACTGGCCCCTCACTGTGCCCGGCGATGACGCGATCAGCCGCGCAGCCGGGATCCTCAACGCAGGCAGCAAGGTCGCCATCCTGGCCGGCTCTGGCGCCCGCGGCGCCCGCGCCGAACTCGAGCAGGTCGCCGGCCTGCTCGGCGCTGGCGCGGCCAAGGCGCTGCTGGGCAAGGACGTGCTCAGCGACGACCTGCCCTATGTCACCGGCTCGATCGGGCTGCTCGGCACCCGGCCCAGCTACGAGATGATGAAGAACTGCGACACGCTGCTAACCGTCGGGTCCAGCTTCCCGTACACGCAGTTCCTGCCCGGCTTCGACCAGGCCCGCGCGGTACAGATCGACATCGACGCCAAGTACATCGGCATGCGCTACCCGTATGAGGTTAACCTGGTCGGTGATGCCGCCGCGACCCTGCGCGCCCTCATCCCGCACCTGGAGCACAAGGAAGACCGGTCCTGGCGCGATGGCATCGAGAAGAACGTGGCCCGCTGGTGGGAGGTCATGGACGCCGAGGCCATGGTCGAGGCTGATCCGGTCAACCCGATGCGGCTGTTCCACGAGCTGTCATCCCGGCTGCCCGGCAACGCGATCGTCACCGCTGATTCGGGCTCATCGGCGAACTGGTACGCACGGCAGCTGAGGTTCCGCGGCGACATGCGCGGGTCCCTGTCGGGGAACCTGGCCACCATGGGACCAGGCGTGCCGTACGGCATCGGCGCCAAGTTCGGCAACCCTGACCGGCCCGTGATCGTGTTCGCCGGCGACGGCGCGATGCAGATGAACGGCCTCGCCGAGCTGGTCACCATCAAGCACTACTGGCAGGAATGGACCGACCCGCGGCTGATCATCGCCGTGCTGCATAACAACGACCTCAACCAGGTCACCTGGGAAATGCGCGCGATGGAAGGCGCGCCGAAGTTCACCGAATCCCAGACCTTGCCCGACATCGACTACGCCGCCTTCGCCGCGAGCATCGGCCTGCAATCGGCCAACGTCGACAAGCCCGATCAGGTCGGCCCGGCATGGGACCGTGCCCTGGCCGCCGACTGCCCAACCCTGCTCGATGTCCGCACCGACCCGAATGTGCCGCCGATCCCCCCGCACGCAACGTTCGAGCAGGCAAAAGACGCCGCCATGGCACTGCTCGGAGGCGACGAGGACCGGTGGGGCGTCATCATGGAAGGCGTGAAGACCAAGGTCCAGGAGTTCCTGCCGCACAAGGACGACTAAGCGGTCCGGGTCATAGACATCGTCGCGGTAGGACCGCCCTTGTGGGGTCCCGTGCGCCTGATAACAGGTGGCTTCCCAGGCGCCGCCGGCGCCGACGTCAGGCCAGGCCAGCGGCCTGGGCGACCGAGATCAGAGGGCCTTTCAGGTAGGCCTCGGCGATGAAGTCGGTCTCCCGGTGCTCGGCGAGGCGGCTCAGGCCGGGCTGGCGGGCGAGCACGTCGTGCACGCTGTCCCCGCTACGCGGGTATTCCGCCACCGGGTGCCGCCAGTGCACCGCGATCAGGGTGCCGCCTGGGCGCAGCGCGGCGCCGGCTAGGTCGAGAACGCGCTCGAGATCGGAACAGCCGAAATAGTAGAGAAACTCGGAGAAGACTATGAGGTCGAAGTCGCCGTCGGGCCAGTCACGCGGCAGGACGCGGCGCTCGATGCTGACACCGGGCTGGCCGATGACCCTCGCCGCAGCGTGACGCACGGCGTCCGCGGCGACATCGCAGGACAGGAGGCGGGCGCAGCGCGGGGCTAGCTGCTGGGTCATGACCCCGATGGAGCAGCCGGGCTCGAACGCGTCGTCGTAGTGCTCCCGGGGGAGCATGGCCAGGGTGATGGCGTACTTCCGCTTCTCGTACCAGCGGCTGGCGACCCCCCAGGGGTCGGCTGACTCGGCATACATATGGTCGAAGTAGGCAGGCTCCGGGATCATGTTCACTCCAAGGGAAATAGCAGCTCATATCCCCGCAGGAAATGGGGGACGAAGGCGCTCGGCAGCACGGGCCCGGCACCGCCGGGGCGGGGTTCCAGCTGGCTGGTGAAGCAGCCGATGGCGATGCGCTTGCGGGCTGATACGGCCGGGGCCAGCGGCACCCGGAAAGCGCGCCGCCACGGAACGCGCGGGTCCGCAGGGCGGGCCCAGTGCCACATCCAGACCGGGTAGAACCAGGCGCTCCCGGTGAGCTGATGGCTGATCTGCGCCACGGCGCGACCTACGGCCTCGTGGTCGGCGTGCACGTCGCGTACCCAGGACGCCAGGCACACGTCGAAGCCGGTGACCAGGCCGTCGAGCGCGGCCGCGACGTCGGCGTCACGGCCGTCGAGCGCCGCGTCGGGCAGGCCGAGCCGGACGATCTCGGCGTCGCCGGCGCCCAGGGCATGCAGAGCAGCCTGCCGCTCGGCCACCCGGCGGCGCGTGAGTGCGGCCGGATCAGCCCGGTCGCCGTGCGACGCCTCCCCGTCGGTTACGGCGACCACCCGGAGCCGGGCGCCCACGGCGGCCAGCATGGAGATGATGCCGCCGGGACCGAGTACCTCATCGTCCGGGTGGGCCGCGACGATCACCGCGCTGGCCCAGGGGGCCACGTCCAGGGCCGGGAGGCGGGCCAGCCCGGGCCAGTCGCGCCAGGCCGCCTCGGCGGTGCCGGGAGCGTCGATCGGGCTGGCTGGCGCGGGCGTGGTGTCCATCAGGCCCTTGCTTCCGCGGTCGTGGCCCGGATGCCGCGCAGGTAGCTGGAGAAGCCCTGTGGTGCCCGGCCGTCCGGGCGCACGCTGGTAATTACGGGGATCGAGGCGGTGCGGGAGATCCGCAGGTGGCCGGTGTGGCCCGCGCGCCGGGCCAGCTCGGCATCCTCGCCGGTCACCAGCGGCGGCCAGCCACCCAGGTTTAGGTAGGCGTCGGACCGGATGCCGAAGTTGGCTCCGTGGACGTGCGGATGGCCGTCTCGGAGGTGATGGCGGCTGATCCATTCAGCCCGGGTCCGCAGCCGGAGGTCCCGTCCGGGCAGCACTGTGCCCAGGACAAGGTGCGCGCCCAGGCGCGCTTCGGTGACCATCCCGGTCAGCCAGTTCACGGGCACTTGAGAGTCCGCGTCGGTATTGGCGAGCCACAGCTCGCTGGACGGCCCGGCGCCGGCCAGCGCGGCGCTGACCCCGGCCCGGCGGGCCGCGCCCGCGCTCGCGGCGGTGATGGCCACGGTCTGGACGTCGCGGAAGGCTCCGGCGATCATTGCGGTGCGGTCCTGGCAGCTGTCCAGGACGACCACGGTGCGCACGGCGATGGTCGCGTTGCTGTGGTACAGATGATGCCGCGCGGCCGCGACGGCGGCCAGGCAGCGGCCGATCCGCCGCTCCTCGTTGGCCGCCGGGATGACCACCGCGACGCGGCGGATCAATCGGCTCTCCCGCCGGGCCGGGCCGTCAGTACCTCGTCGCCGAGCCGGGCCAGGTCGCGCTCGGCGTGGTGCTGGCGGACGTACACCTCAAGATCGGCCACCCGCCGAGCGTGTTCCTCGTCGAACGCGAGCGGGGCGGGCCCGAGTGCGTGGCCGACGTGGCGGATGGTCCGCTCGACCGCGTCTGCGACGGCAGCCCGCACCCGCAGGCCGAGGATCTGGCCCGCGCTGCCCTCGGCCTGCCCGGCGTCGATGAGCGCGGCTGCGTCGCTGAGCGTGGCCTCGGAGGCGTACAGAGCGGCGTCGACGGCGCCGACGTGCATGGCGGCCAGGTCATTCGCTCGGCCCGCCGATTGGCGCACCAGCGTGGTCCGGAGGCCGCGGGCGCCGCCGTGCCAGCATGCGGCGACCCCCATCCCGCCCCATGCGAACCCGGGCCGGGTCAGGTACCAGCCCGGCGGCCCGACCGGCTCGGCCGGCGTGGTGTCGAACCGGACCGGGGAGCTGACGACGTTCCGCAGCCCGCGCGCAACCCAGGTACCGGGCGGCTCCGCCGTTACCGAGGGATGACGCAGGCTGAGCCGGAACAGCTGGCGCTCGTCGCTCCCGACATGGGCGGTTACCAGTGCCGAGTCGAGCCGCGCCGCGAGCGAGCACCATGGCTTGACGCCCGTCAGCGTTGCCTGCCCGCCGCTGCCACGCGCCTCTAGCCGGCCCGGTTTCGCCTCGGCGGCGAAGACACCCCACGTCCCGCCGGGCACCGGCGCCCCGGCCTCGGCCAGGATCGCCAGCGCGTCGCTGTGCGCTTCCAGGACCCGGGCCACCGTGAGGTTGTGCTCGCCGGCCGCCGCGAGGACGGCCCACCGGCACGCGGTCTCGCCGCGGCCGGGCTGCGGGAGGAGCTTGCCGTAGTCCGCGGCGAGCTTCAGCGCCACGTCGACGTCTTCCCCGCATTCCTGGCATTCGCCGATCAGCGCGCTGGCCCAGCCGGGCAGCCCCAGTGTCATCTCTTCACCCCCGCATTGTCGCCCGCGCACGCGGGCAGGTGCGCACGGCCGGTCAGTCAGCTGCTGCCGACACGCCGCGCCGCCGAGCGCTCGGTAGTGGCACCCGCGGTCCGCAGGGACCCGTCGGGCTGCTCCAGGTGTGCCCGGACAAACCAGTGGAACTGCTCCAGCTGATTGCTGTGCCCGATCAGCATGTCCTGGGTGACCCGGTCCAGTTCCTCGGTGACCTCTATCGCGGCCCGCTGGGCCTCGATAATCCCTGCGTAGACGACATCCAGCGCGCCAAGGTGCTCGAGGGTATTGGCCCGCCCGATGGAGTAGTCGCCCCAGTCACGTCGGGCCACGAGTGCGCCGGGAGTCCCGGACGCCGAGCCGCCGAGCGCCGCGATCCGCTCCGCCGTCTCGTCGACCATGACGCGGACTGCATCGACCTGCGGGTCCAGCATGGTGTGCACGGCGATGAAGTTCGGCCCGATGACGTTCCAGTGGACGTGCTTGAGCGTCAGCGCCAGGTCGCTCAGCGAGTCGAGCCGGTCCTGAAGCAGCGCTATGACCTTGTCGGCGCTGTCGCTTTTCATGCCCGGGATCGTGTACGTGACCACGACGCTCCCCTTCCTCTTGGCGAAGAGTGCAGGCTTCCCTGGTTCCGGCGGGTTATGCCGGCGGTTTAGCGCGTGGCACGGCAGCATCTTCCGCCTGTCCGACGGGAAGGTAGTCCGGGGCCCGCGAAGGCGCCTCAGCTGCTGTTCGAGAGCCGGGTGGCCGACGGCATGCTCCAGGTCCGGCTGCCGGGAGCCGGGTAATCAGGATCGGGCGGCGCTCATCGTGTTCCTCGTCGTCCCGATCACCATGGCCGTCGACCCGTACTTCCATGGGCCAGGTGGCAGGCTGCTGCGCGCCTCAAAGGACCTGTCAGTGCTCGGCACGGTGATAGCCGTGGCGCGGGTTGACCGCGGCCGGGCGGGGTAGCGACCGGGAATGGCAGAGCATCTCAGCGCGGGAACGCCGGATGCGGTGGTCATCGGGGCCGGCCCGAACGGTCTGGTGGCGGCGAACGTCCTCGCCGACGCGGGCTGGCGGGTGATCGTGTGCGAGGAGCAGCCTGAACCGGGCGGCGGTGTACGAAGCGGCGCGGGGCCAGCGGCCGGCTTCGTCTATGACCATTGCAGCGCCTTCTACCCGCTGACGGCCGGCTCCCGCGTCATGCGGGCGCTAGAACTTGAGCGGTACGGGCTGCGCTGGTCGCAAGCCGCGCACGTGCTGGCTCACCCGCTGCCCGACGGGCGCGCGGCGGTGCTGTCGCGTGACGTGGCCCGGACCGCGGCGGGGCTGGAAGCGCTGGGACGGGGGGACGGCCGCGCGTGGCGAGAGCTGCACGGACTGTGGGAGAGGCTGGGGCCGCACCTGCTGGACGCGCTGTTCACGCCGTTCCCGCCAGTGCGTCCGGGCCTGGGTATGGCAGCGAAGTTGCGCGGCCCCGGCCTGCTCCGGTTCGCGCGCTTCGCCCTGCTCCCGGTGCGCAGGCTCATCGAGGAGGAGTTCACCGGCCCGGGCGCGCTGCTGATCGCGGGCAGCGCGTTGCACGCGGACCTGATGCCCGAATCGGCCGGGAGCGGACTGTACGGATGGCTGCTGGCCATGCTCGGCCACCAGCACGGCTGGCCGGTGCCCGAGGGCGGATCGGGGCAGCTCACGACGGCGCTGGCGCGGCGGCTGGCGGAGCGGGGCGGGATCATCCGGTGCGGCGACGCCGTCAGCCAGGTAATAGTTCGCGGCGGCCGCGCCGCCGCGGTGCGCACAGCCTCCGGCACCGAGATCTCCGCCCGGCGGGCGGTCCTGGCCGCAGTGGCCGCGCCCCGCCTGTACGGGGGGCTGGTCAGCTGGGATCACCTCCCCCCGCGGCTGCGCGCTGACATGCGGCGGTTCCAGTGGGATTACTCCACATTCAAGGTGGACTGGGCGCTGCGCGGGCCGTTGCCGTGGCAGGCCGCCGACGTGGCCGGGGCCGGCACTGTCCACGTCGCTGCGAGCCTGGACGAGATGACAGACTATTCCGCGCAGATCGCCACCGGACACTTGCCGGGCCGGCCCTTCGTGCTGGCCGGGCAGATGACGACCGCCGACCCCCGGCGATCCCCCGCGGGCACGCAGTCGCTGTGGGCCTACACCCACGTGCCGCAGCGGGTGCGGGGCGACGCCGGCGGCGACCTCACCGGCTCGTGGGACGAGAAGGAGTGCGAGGCCTTCGCCGACCGCCTGGAAGCCCAGATCGCGCGCTTCGCGCCCGGGTGGCAGGACCTGGTGATCGCCCGCCGGATCACGGCACCACAGCAGTTCCAGGCCAGCGACGCCAACCTCGTCGGCGGCGCGCTCAATGGCGGCACCGCCGCAGTACACCAGCAATTGGTCTTCCGGCCCACCCCAGGGCTCGGGCGGCCCGAGACCCCCGTCGCCGGCCTGTACCTGGCCTCGTCATCAGCGCACCCGGGAGGCGGGGTGCATGGCGCCTGCGGGGCCAACGCGGCCCGCGTCGCCCTGCGAAGTTACCGCGCCCGGATGCAGTCGGCCGCCGCAGCCAGCATCCGGTTCGCCATCGGTCGCTGACCACACCCCGCCGCCCAGATCCCGGCATGCCGCCGGGCCGCTAGGGCAGCCTTCCCGAGTCCGGCTCGGCGGCCAGCCGGATTCCCCCTGCGCGGCCGGGGCTGTGGTGCCGGACTACAACCTCGGCCAGCGAGCGCATCATCGTCCGGTTCCGCCACCGGAGCGCAGCGTCCAGCGGCACCGAGTGCCACCGGGCGCCTGGGCCGGTCAGCGGGTGCTCATCTATGATCACCACGGTCCGGCCATCGCCCCAATCCAGCAGCTCAATCGAGATGCGGGCACTGCCCAGCCGGCCGGCATATGCCTCCAGTTCCAGTCGGCGGCACGGCTCCATCAGCCGCACCGTCGTCACATCATCAAGGGTCCACCGGCCAACGCCGAACGAGTAATGAATCCTGGCCCCTGGCTCCGGCCAGCGACCATCAACGTCCCGGATGCGCTGGGTACCCGCCACCCACTCGGCGTAGGACCGGCCGTCGCTGAGCACGGCCCACACCTGCGGCGGATCACGGTCGATCAGCACATTCTGCACCGCCATCCAGCGCCAATACCCCTGGCCGCCGCGCCTAACCTGGCGAAGTCTTCGTTAGGACACCGCCGACCTCGGGCACTGGTCCGGGCTGGACCGCCACCTACTACTCCGGCAGCACAACGACCGGAACTCCGCTGGGCTCGGAGGTCGTGCAAGCCTCGACGTGACCAGCACCCCGGCCATCGTGACGAATGCAGGCGTCTCCACGTGGTCGGTCAGGTACACCGCCACGCTGACGCCGACAGCGTCGGGCGTCGCCAAGTTCGAGCTCAGCGCCGAGGACAACGCGACGCTGTCGATCGGTGGGAGGCAGGTCGTGAGCTACGGGCCGGGCACCGGCTCCACGTTCACCGGCCTGGCCACGCTCACCGCGGGTGTCGCCGTCCCGTTCGAGCTGGCCGCGACCGGCCTTGACGTCAGCAACGGCAGCGGGTTCTTCGGCCCGCCGACCGTTGTTGACCTGACCTGGGCGCCGCAGGAGAACCTGCTCTGGCAGCAGGCGGCGGATGCCGCGCGGTCGTCGGACGTGGCCGTGGTCTTCGCCAGCAACGACTCGGCCGAGGGCAGCGACCTGCAAACCCTCGAGCTGCCCGGTGACCAGGACCAGCTGATCAGCGCCGTGGCGTGGGCCAACCCGAACACGATCGTGGTGCTCAACACGAGCGGCCCGGTTTAGATGCCGTGGCTGCCAGACGTGGCAGGCGTGTTCGAGGCCTGGTACCCGGGCCAGCAGGACGGCAACGCGATCGCCGCGCTGCTGTTCGGCGACCTCGACCCCTCCGGCCACCTGCCGGAGACGTTCCCGGCGAACGCCGGCCAGGGCGTCGGACATGGCGGGACCGTGCTCACGCCGAACCTGCAGTTCCCCGGTAACGGTACCGACGTCGACTACACCGAAGGCATCGACGTCGGCTACCGGTACTACGACACCCATGGCCAGGCGCCCCTCTTCCCGTTCGGCTACGGCCTGTCGTACACCTCCTTCGCCTACAGCAACCTCCGGGTCACGCCGAACCGGGGCGGTGCCACGGCGCAGGTCACCATCACCAACACCGGACGCGTGACCGGCGCCGAGGTCGCCCAGATGTACGTCACCGACCCGGCAGGGGCAGGCGAGCCGCCGTTCCAGCTCAAGGGGTTCCAGAAAGTCACGCTGGCCCCCGGGCAGAGCCGGCGGCTCACCTTCCCGATCACCCGCCAGGACATGAGCTACTACCAGACCTCGTCGAGTAGCTGGGTATCCGCTCCTGGCTGGTACCGCGTCAGTATCGGCAGCAACGAGCGCGACCTGCAGCTGAGTGCCGCGTACTGGGCCCACTGAGATTCAGTACGGCACACACGTGCCGGGAGGCGGATCCTGCCGCCGCCCGGCACGGCCTACCTGACGGCTGGTTGTTACTCCAGCGGCTGTCTGGTGATGGCAGATGGGTTGCGGCCGGCCAGCAGCCAGCCGCCGATTGCGGCCACGGTGGGCAGGCCTGCCAGGATAAGCAGGAAGTCGATGGCCGGGATGCCGCCGAACACGGCGGACAGGCTGCTCTTCGCCCAGGCCAGGGCGGCGACGGCGGCGGCCGCGGTGCCCAGTATGGCTCCAAGGAGGCCGATCACGCCGGCTGTCGCGCCGACGATAGTGCGGCGGATCCCGCTGCTTGCTCCCGCTGCGGTGAGCGTGCGAAGGTCGCCTGCCGCCTCGCTGCGGATGAGGCCGACGGTCATCACCAGGACGCCGAGCGCCAGCAGGATGCCGAAGGCTGTGGCCCCGTCGCTGATCTCGCCCAGCCCGAGCTCGCCAGACTTGGTCTCGATCGTGGCACCCGATGAGACGGCAAGCTCTCTGGCCGCGCTTATCTGCGTGGCGGAAAGAGGCGCGGGAGCCTGGATCAGCCAGCCGAAGGGGATCAGCTGCAGGTGCAGCCGCCGTACGGCCCGCGTGGTCAAGACTGTGTTCGGCGCCGACGTGCCGCTGGGAAGGCTGCTGAACGTTTGCATCGGCGGGCCGGCGATGTAGCTGCCAGCCTGGCTGCGGGCGCCGGGCTGGACGATGTCCGTGCCCCAGACCAGGTAAATATCGGGCAGCGACGCCAGGCTGGGACGCATGGTCAGGATGTCCGTGGCCGAGTGGATCTGGCTGGGCTTGATCCCGTACTCGGCGAGCAGCGCCGGGGTGGCCACGTAGAGCGGGCCGGTGAATTTGCTTTCGAGTCGGCCTGCCTGAAGGGTCGCGCCCTGGAGGGGGCCCCCGGGCCTGCCCGGCATTGCCGGGACGGACGTCCCTGCCTCGTCCAGCGCCAGTACGGCCCGGGCGTCCAGCGACACGGCGAAGCTGTCCACTTTCGCGTGCAGCAACTTGAGCTGGGCCTGAGTGGGGGCAGTGCCCGGACCGGCCCTTGTCGGATAGTAGGAGGTGTAGACGATGAGCTGGCTTGTCGTCAGGTTGGGTCCGGTCCAGTCGAGAATGTCGGAGAACCGGATGCTGGCGACCATGCAGATGAGCATGGCCACGAACACGGCGAAGCAGGTAGCGGCCAGGGCCGCGCCGGAGCGGGCCCGGTACCGGACCAGGTCCCGCAGCGCGATCCGGATTGCGACCGGAGCCCGCGGGCCCGCAAAGCCAGTCAGCACGACGAGGCACAGCGGCGCGAGCAGCGAAATCGCGACAGCGATCGCAGCCATTCCCAAGAGCAGATTCCCGCCGCTCTGGCTGCCCAAGCCGCCCGAGATCGCGAGGAAGAAAACGCCAGCCGCGAGCAGGCTGACGCCAAGCTTGGCCTGCCGGCGCACGGGCTGCGGCTGGGCCCGCCGTCCCGATAGTGCCGCCACCACGGGAATCCGGGCGGCAGCCCGGGCTGGCTGCACGGCAGCTGCCGTAGCGGTCACTACCCCCAGGACCATCGCGATGATGATCACCCACCACGGCAGGTTCAGCGGGTCGACGGTATGCGCGGTGAACGCCTGAAGGTGCGGCGCGTAGACGAACCAGGCGGCCAGGCCGGTCACTGTGCCCGCGCCGACGCCGCCAAGGCCGACCATGACGCCGTTGGCGGCCATGACCAGCCGGACGTTGGCTTGTGTCGCCCCGAGGGCGCTGAGCATGCCGAGCGCCCGCAGGCGCCGCTGCGCCATCACCGTGAACCCGGCCACGGCCACCAGACCGATGAAGACCAAGCCGAGCACGGCCACCGCGAGGACTATCGTTGCGGGCGAAATGCCAGGCGATGACCCCGAGGGGGGCAAGGGGTAGGACACGCTGGCGGCCGTCGGCAGGCCATGAATGTGACTGGTGCCGACCAGGATCGTCACCCGGGCCGGCGCGGTCAGCTGACCGGGAGATACCAGCGCGAACTCATCCAGCAGGTTGCTCGGGTTCTCGACGATGCCGGTCACCCGCCACGGCCTGCCGTCCGCATCCCAGGTGCTCCCGATGCCCACGCCATACAGAGCCGCGACGGAGCCGGTCATTGCCACCTGCCCGGGGCCGGCGGGGTAGCGCCCGGAGACCAGGGCGAGCAGTGGGCCGCCGTAGGGCCCGGCCGGATCCTGGGCGCGCAGCCAGACGGCCTGGACGGTGCCGCTGGCAAGGCCCTGATTCTCGATCACGTCCGCAGGACGGTGCTGCCGCTGGATGTCAGCGATGTCGGCGGTCAGGTGCGGATCGGTCCCGGCCAGGGATATCAACGCGCTAGCCGTGCCGTACGTGCCGGCGTTGGGGTTGGCTGGCGGCGTGTTGGTGGCCACCCCCGCGCCCCAGACGGTAGCTGCGACCGCGACCGTAAGCAGCGCTATCACCAGTAGCTGCTGGCGCCACTCACGGCGGAATAGCCGCCATGCCCAGTGGATGACCGCGAGCCGCGCGGGAATGCCCCCGTCATCAAACTCCGACTCGGCCGGGCACGCCAGAACCCCCGCGCTCACCGGGCGTCCTCAATCAGCGGCCGAGGGCCGGGCGGCCCAGCCTGGCCGACCACGCGCCCGTCCCGCAGGAACACCCGCCGGTCCGCCCACGACGCCAGCTGCGCGTCGTGCGTGACAACCACCGCCGCGACCCCCTGCCGGCAGGCGGCACGGATCATATGCATCACCATCTCCCCGTTAGCGGAGTCGAGGGCACCCGATGGCTCATCGGCCAAGAGCAACCGCCGCCTCCCGACGAGCGCCCGGGCGATCGCAACCCGCTGCCGCTCGCCGCCGGACAGCTGCTCGGGAAAATGCCCGGCACGATCCGCCAGGCCCAAGCCTGACAGGGCACGATCGGCGACAGCACGGGCCCGCCCGGCCACCACGCCGTCCAACTGCAGCGGCAAGGCCACGTTCTCCGCCGCCGTCAGGCCGGGCAGCAGGTTGACGTCCTGGAAGATATAGCCAACCGCCCGCCGCCGCAGCCGTGCGCGCTCGGCATCCGACGCCCCCGACACCAGCCGGCCGCCCACCAGCACCTCCCCAGACGACGGCTCTTCCAGCGTCCCGGCGATCGTCAGCAGCGTGCTCTTCCCCGACCCGCTGGGCCCCATCACCGCAACCAACTGCCCAGGCTCAACCGACAGGCTGACATCGCGCAAAGCGGCCACCTCGCCAGCCCCGTTGCCATAGACCCTCGAGACATGCCGAAGCTCTAGCATGCTCACCCTCGCACCCCATTACCTTTCGACATGACCTCACTGCGGTCCCAGGCAGGCACCAGCGGCTGACCAACTCGGGACCATAGCCTCTCAGCAAGATCAGGAAGCGTGCGGGTGGTGCCAGCACTTAGCCGCCGTCGGCCGGGGTGGCCGGCTGCACGATGCCGGTGCCAGTGTTTTTAGCGCGGCCGCCCGCGGTACTCCTTGGTGCCGTGGCTGCAGCCGTCGTCGTGACCGCGGTCGCGGTGCGCTCCGGCGAACTCGCGCGCCATGGTGGCCGTCACGGCGCGGGTGGGCTGATGCCTAGTTCGCGGCGTAGCCCGAGGTAAGCACGGGCCTGGGACAGCCCGGCGGCGCACTGAGTGCACAGCCGGTCTGGTGTCTCACAGTTGGGGCAGTGCACCGGTGGGTCCCGGTAACTGATGGCGTCGGCTAGTGCCTGGCGAAGTGTCTCGCGCTGGGCGGGCTGCAGCGGCGCAGTGCTCATGGCATCCATCTCCGCCTGCCGGTCACGACCATTCCTGCGTACATGTCGGTGGTCTGTGAGGGGTAGCAGCCGGTGGCCGGCCGCCATTCAGCCACCGGCACCACCCCGGGCGGCACCAGGGACCGGCCGCTGAACAAGGCGGTGACCTGAGCGTGCGTCCGCGCGGTGATGGTGGCCGGGACCAGCTTGTTGTAGGCTGCGACCCCGGAAGTGACCTGCTGGGGTGCGAAGTCGGCGGTCAGGTGCGAGATCGCGATAAGGCTGCCGGGGGCCAGGGCCTCGGCCAGTTCCTGGACGATTCCGGCTGGGTCGTCGGCGTCGCCGATGAAATGCAGTACCGCGACTAAAAGGACCGCGACAGGACGGGTTAAGTCCAGCGTGCACGCGGCTTCGCGCAAGATGAGCGCAGGGTCGCGCAGGTCAGCCTGGACGTAGCCGCAGGCTCCTTCGGGGGCGCTGGTGAGCAGGGCACGGGCGTGCGAAATGACAAGGGAGTCGTTGTCCGCATACACGACGCGGCACTGTGCGTCGATGGCCTGGGCTATCTCGTGGGTGTTGCCTGGGGCGGGCAGGCCCGGGCCGATGTCGAGGAACTGGCCGATATTGCGCTCCCTGGCCAGGTAGCGGACGGCACGGGCCAGGAACGCGCGGTTGGCCCGCGCGCCGTCAACGACCTGCGGACGCTGCGCGGCAACCTCCTCGGCAGCCTTGCGATCGGCGGGATAATGATCTTTCGACCCTAGCCAGTGCGCGTACACCCGGGCCGGATGCGGTGCCCCGGGGTCGAACCGGAGCGCTCCTGAATCGGCGGGCGCGCTTCTGGCCGAATGCGGCTGCGCGGTAGGCGGGCCATTCACGGGGTGGTCTCCTTCTGATGGTGAGCGCCGGTCTGGTGGCTGTCACTGGCGCGTGTCCTCGGGGGAGATGTCTGTCGCCGGCAGGCTTGTGCCGTGCCTGCCGCCCGCGTGTAGAGATCCTCTTGGTCCTGGATGCGCTCGGCCAGCCCAGCGGACGTTTGCGCCCTGAGGAACGGGACGCATCCAGCACCGAGCGCTGCCGTGTTCAGCGGCTCGCAGCGTGCCGCCCACCACCACCCGGTGTCACTGAGCCACACCCCCCAGCGCCCGCTGAACGCTGCCTCGATCGCCTCAGCACTCGATGCAGTGTCGGTTTGAGTCTCGTCCATGTCTCTTCCGGTTGCGCCTTGTGACCTTTGCCCATGAGCATGGATGCGAGGAGCCGCCGCGAGATTTCAAATCGTTTGCAACTCCGGAGTTTGGAGGCGCATGGCTGAGCAAGGCCGGATTGGCGCGCGGGTGGCAGCCGTCCGGAAGATGCGCGGCTGGGGGGGACGGGAACTCGCGCGCCGCGCCCAGGTCTCTTACAGCCTGCTGACAAAGGTCGAGTCCGGGGCCTCGCCGGCAAGCCCGGCGTTCACCGGCGCGGTGGCACGCGCGATGAGCGTGGACGTGACCAGGCTTACGGGCCAGCCGTATGAGGAGCCAGACAGCCGCATAGCCGCGTTGCAGGCCACGATTGACCCCTTCCGGCGAGCGCTGCTGACCTATGACCTGCCACCAGCTGCCGCCGTCCGTCCGCGTCCCCTCGCCGAGCTGCGCGACGATGTCTCGGCCGTCTCGCTGCTCAGCCGCCAGGCCCGTTACCTCCAGCTTGGCCACCGGCTGCCTGCCCTGATCGAAGAGCTTCAGGCCGCGATCGCCGAAGCCCGCGACCCTGACCGTCCCGAGCTGTACGCGCTCCTCGCCCAGGCCTACGGCGGCGGCTCCGCTCTGGCTCACCAACTCGGCTACCTCGACCTGCGCGCGCTCACGCTCGACCGCATCGAGTGGGCCTCCCGCCAGTCCGGCGACCCCCTCAGGATCGCCCGCACGCAGTGGTCGCGAGGTGCGTCCCTACTGGGTGCCGCTGCCTACGATCAGGGGCTCGTGCTGATGGAGCGCACCCGCGCCAGCCTCGGCCATGACATCGGCCGTATGGACGAGGCCACCCGCAGCGTCTACGGGAGCCTGCATCTGCGCTCAGCGGTGCTCGCCGCTCGCGCGGGCCGGCGCCAGCAGTCTGACAGGCATCTCGCTGAGGCCCGCGAGACCGCCATCCTCGTGTCTGAGGCCGCCAACCACTACGGGATGGAGTTCGGCCCGGCTAACGTCGGCCTGCACGAGGTATCGGCCGCTGTCGAGATGGCCGACGGCACTTTGGCCATCACACGCGCCCAGCGCATGGAGGCCAATGATTACCTCGCAGTGCTGCCGCCCGAGCGTGTTGGTCACTACCGGATCGAGCTGGCTCGCGGCTGGGTATACCACGGCGACCGACAGCGCGCCCTGCGCGTCCTGCGGTCCGCCCGCCGTGTCTCCCCCCAGCAAGTGCGCAATCACCCCATGGTCCGCGAGACCGTGCGCGCCATCGCGCACGCCGAGCCGCGCCCGAGCGAGGATCTGCGCCAGTTCGCGGCGTGGCTCGGGATCAACTCCTGAATACCCCACAGCACGCCAGGTGATGGTGTAGGTCATGCCGATGCTGTCGTAAACGTCGGTCATAGGTGGGCCGCCAGCAGCGCGATCGAGACCAGGGGGAGAGACCAGTCCAGGGCGAAACGCTCGACGGCGGCCCCGGTGAGCATGTGCCCGTCGGGACCCATGACCTCACATATGGCCGCTACCGTAGGCAGGCCAGCGGCCGCGCAAAGCGCTAGCGAGGCCTCGGTATGACCAGCCCGCTCGGCTAGGCCACCGGGCCGCCCGGCCAGGGGAAAGACGTGACCGGGTCGCAGGAAGTCGGCCGGCGTGGCGTCGGGGTGAGCCAGCCGACGGATGGTCGCAGCTCGATCATGTGCCGACACACCTGTGCCGGTCCCGGCGACTGCATCGACCGAGACGTGGTAAGCGGTACCGTGCCGGTCCCCTGCGCCCGGCATCGGCTGGATCTCCAGCCGGTCGAGGCGTTCGCGATCGCAGGGGACAGTCGTATGCCCGCATACCTGGGTCAGCAGGAAGGCCATCGACTGGGGCCGCATCTGCGCGCCGGCGAACACCATGTCGGCTTCGGCCTCCCGGTCCGGGTCGTAGATCAGAACCCCGCCCCCGGCGGCCAGGTGGCTGATGCACTTGCCGACTCCTGTCGGCCCGGTCAGCTCCCCGGCCCACGGCAAGGCGGCGAGGGAACGAGCGGCCACCGTACGAGCCGACTGCCACAAGTCAAGCGCCGACTTGACGAACAGGTCGGATTCCAGATCGAGCCGCTGTCCGGGCTGCACGTGGTCGAGTGTGGTCTCGGCCAGGGTGAGCGGGATCAGGGCGACTGAGAACCGGTCGTTCAGGACTTCGGCAACGGTCAGGCTGACGCCGTCAACGGCGACCGAGCCTTTGGCCACGATCTCATCGAGGAACCGCCTCGGTGGCCGGATCCACACCCGCAGGGAGCCATTGTGCTCGGCCTCGACCTTGGCTACCTTGCCGATCGCGTCGGTGTGCCCTTGCACGAGGTGACCGTCGAGCGAATCCCCGACACGCAGCGGCAGCTCCAAGTTCACCCTCGCGCCGAGCGCCAGGTCGGCCAGGGTGCTGCGGTTGGCGGTCTCGGCCGAGATCCCAACCCGGAAACGCCCGGTCTCAGGCTCGACGTGAACCGCTGACAAGCAGGTCCCATTGACGTTGACCGAACCGCCCGGCGACAGTCCCGTGGCAGTCTTTGGCGCTTCTATGACGAGACGTGTGCCGGTCTCGATCACGGTGCCGATTTCGGTAATGCGTCCGCTGTACATAGCGACAAACTCCTCTGGTCCGCAAGTGATGGCGTTCCTTCGGACTGTCACCGATGGTTCCGGGATTGCGCCGGATCGATCCGCCAGCGGCGGAACTCGCGGACTATGACCGCGCAGCACGGGCTCGCACCGTTC
Organism: uncultured Actinomycetota bacterium; assembly: GCA_963815375.1. GTDB lineage: Bacteria > Actinomycetota > Actinomycetes > Streptosporangiales > Streptosporangiaceae > JASHPR01. The sequence continues at coordinate 166,212 of CAWFGX010000005.1, forward strand.
CAGCCGAGCATACCGCCGCAGCAGCACTTGGGGGCAGACAGAGCTGGGAGGATGGTGCTGTGGGCACAGCGCCATTCGTCTGGTCCCAGCGGGTGCGCCCGCGCCACTGCGATGCCCAGAGCATGGTCTATGCCGGCCGCTATCACGAGTTCTGCGAGGACGCATTCCTTGACATGCTGGAGCACGCGGGCGCTCCGTACGAGCGCTGGCGCGACCAAGGCGTCGATCTTGTGATCTCCGAGGCGCATTATCATTACCGTCGGCCAGCACACCTCGATGATGACCTGTCTGTCGCTGTCAGGGCGGAAGTCACAGCCGAGTCCGCGCTTGCGGCCGCGTTCGAAGTCAAGCGCGGCGGCGATCTGCTCGTTACGGCCCTGATCCACTACGTCGCGGTGAGAGATGGCCGACGCTGCCCGGTTCCCGATGCCCTTGTGGAACTGCTAGGCGTGAACGGGCAACAGCAGTGATGGTCCAACCATGCTGCCCGGACGCCGCTTGAGCAGCAGCAATGGTCCAACCATGCTCCCAGGACAGCAGCAATGGTCCAACGACGCGGTTGGGAGCGGGGGGGCGGCGCGCGTGCGGGCTCCCAGGGCAGCAGCAATGTTCCAACGATGCCGTTGCACCGGGATGACGCCGGTGGAGGCCGGGTTCCTCGCCGTAGCGCCGCAGGTCGGCTTAGCCGCGACCTGCCGGCGCCGCTGCGCCCTCGTAGCCGAGCAGACCGAGCACCTCACGGGCGGTGGCCGTGGCGGCGGTCAGCACCGGAACCTGCGTCTCGCGGGTTACCTGGTCCAGGACGGCGAGCGACGGCATCTGCACGCACGCGGACAGCACGAGCGCGTCGGCGGCCGCCGGGCCGCAGCCTTGGCGACCAGGTGTTCGCCAAGGTGGAACCCTGGGTCCTCAGACGCGATCGTCGGGCTGTTCAACACCACGACCAGGCTGGCCTCGGCGCCGGTCACGATCTCCACAACTGCGGCCGCGATCGGGCTGCCCGCCGCGCGGGGCGGCTACCTAGTGCAGGACCTCTGGGGACCGCAGTCGGTCGCGTCCGGCGCTGCCAGGACGTTCCCCATCTCGTCCGCTGGGCTGATCAAGGCGACCGTCCCGGCCGAGGGGGTAGCCCTGTACCGGGTGATCCCGCTGGGCTGATGGCGCTGCCGGTTACTGGAACAAGTCTTGTCCGTACCAGTCGGCGGCGTCCCGCACGCCGGGAAGGGTGAAGAAGTACCCGCCGCCGAACGGCTGCACGTAGTCGACCAGAGGCTCGTTGATGAGCCGCTTCTGGATTCTCTCGAACTGCCGCTGGACGTCCTGCTGGTAGGCGATAAAAATGTGCCCCGCCTGCAGGTTCCCGTTCTCGTCCACGCCGAGGTCGTAATTGTAGGAGCGGCGTACGATCCGCTGGCGGGCGGTCGCGCTGGTGCGAGGGTTGGCCAGGCGGATGTGGGAGTCCAGCGGGATGACGTACCCGTGCGGGTCGGCGGCATAGTCGGGGGTGTCGAACTCGCTGGTGCCGTCCAGCGGCGCACCGCTGTCGCGGCGGCGGCCGAACATGTTCTGCTGCTCGTTGATCGACACGCGGTCCCAGAACTCGACCAGCATCCGGATTAGCCGCACGACCTGGTACGAGCCGCCCTGCGCCCAGCGGGGCTCGGCCGGATCGTCGACCCAGACGAGGCTGGTCGCCAGCGTTCCGGTCGGGTTCGCGGTGCCGTCCTTGAATCCCAGCAGGTTCCGCGAGGTACCGGACGGCCGTGGCGGGGACGCGTAGCCCTCCATCTTCCAGCGCAACTGCATGCCGCCGCTCGTGTGCCTGGTGATGTCGCGGATGGCGTGGTGGACCGCATCGGGATGGTTGGCGCACAACTGGAGCAGCAGGTCACCATGCAGCCAGGCGGGATCAAGAAAGTCGTTGGGGAACGGCTGCATCGCGTTCAGCTTCAATGGTTTGCGGTTTCCGAGGCCGTAACGGTCGTCGAACAGGCTCGATCCCACCGACACCGTCACGGTCAGCCCGTCCGCCGGCACCGTCGGCCCGAGGACGTCGCTGTCAGAAGGCGGCTGCCCGACCCCGAGGCTGGGTGGGGTACCGCCGGTAGCAAGGAACCAGGCGCGCTCGGTCAGTCCGTACATGAGAAGCGCGAGGTCGGGCTTGCTGGCAACGGCGCAGTCGAACGCGGCCACGCACGCGTACGGCTGCTTGGCAGCTGGCCCAGGCGTGAGCACCCCGGCCTGGTGAGTGCCATGGAACGGGTACACCGCCTCGGTGACCGGGCCGCTGCCTCTCGTCTGGCCGGCGTCCGCCCGCGCACCGCCGGCCAGCACGCCGCCAGCTAGCGCGGTCCCGGCCGCGCCCGATAGCGTGCCCTTGAGAAAGTTGCGTCGGTTGACGTTCACGCGGGGGTTCGCTCCTTCAGTGGGCCGGCGGAACCTCAAGGAGATTCGGAACGGCGGCGAGCGTCTCCAGCACCGCATCGGTTGCCGCATTCACCTGCTCGCGAGCCGCAGGCGATGCCGCGGCGAGTGACTCCCACTGGCCGTTGACTTGGGTCGCGAGCAGCGCCGAGTTCAGGATGTCCAGCTCGCTGTCTGCTATGGCAGGCAGGCCGGGCTGCCGGGCATTGAGCAGTGGTGCCAGGTAGCCAAGCACAGCCCTGGTGACAGCCACGTCGGCGTACGTCTGCGCGAATGCCGCGCCACCGCCCTGGTCGTCAATCCCGGACAGGTGGTCACGGAGCGCGTCCTCGAGGATTTCGTGGGCGCGGATCGGCAGGTTCGTGGGGTCGCCAGCCAGGTCATCGGAGGTCAGGTTCTGCCGCACAGCCGCGACGTTGCTGGCCAGTGTCGCGGCGACCGTCAGCAGGCTGGCTGAGCTCTGGCTGTGCCACAGGCCGTATTCGAGCCGGTGCAGGCCGGTGAAGTTCTTGTCGTTGACTCCACTGGGGAGGCCGTCAGGCAGGCCGTCGACCGCCAGGCCGAGGCGGCCGAAGCTGTCATAGGAAGCACCGACGCGCTCCCAGTCCATCTGAGCGGTGAGCCAGTCGTCCTTCGCAGCGGCTGTGTCACCACGGCCCAGGTCAGCCTGGATCTGGGTGACCGCTTGCGCCAGGTCCGCGAGCTGCCCGGCCGCATAGGTTTCGTACTCCTTGTTCGGGCCCGCCAGGTCGCCGGCCGTCACCGGCTTGATGGCGACCGGGCTGCCTTTTATCTGGCTGGCCACAGCCGCGTTCCCGGCGCCGGTCACCTGGACCGGCTGGGAGACCGTTACCGGCAGGCTGCCCATGAAGCACTTGAAGACATAGGTGCCGCTGTAGAGCATGGCGCTGAGCTGTGCGCTTGTCCCCGGGCCAATGGTCTCGATCTCGGCCACGATGTCGCCGGACGCGTCGTCGAGGTTGATCTCGCCCGGCAGCCCGGACTGGTTGTCGACCGTGAACGTCTGGGCTCCGGCGGTGGCGGATGTCCAGTCCTGCGCACACCCGGTCCGGCTCACAGTCACAGTCACCACGGCGGCCGATGCGGCGCTTGCGGCTGGAAGCACTGCGATCGCCACGCCGGCGGCGAGGGCAGGGATCACGGCAAGTGCCCCGGCTACCGCCCACGGCCGGCGTCCGGCCAGCCGCTGCCACCGGCCCGCGGCGCCCGCGGCGGCAGTGCCTGGTACCGCGGCGCGATGATCGGCCTTAACGAACACCGGGATGACCACAGCGAGGTAGGCGACCCAGGCAGCGAGCTGAAGCACGGTCATCGTCGGCGACAGGCCGGTGACCCCGGTGATCAGCGACACCCACCAGGATCCCGGGTGGGCGCGCGCGGCGACGTCGAACGCCACCCAGCGCTGCCCCGGCAGCAGGCCCGCGTCCTGCAGGCCGCCGAGCCCATAAGCGAGCATTCCGGCGGCGATCACGCTCAGGGCGAGCGCGGTCCGGTTAAAGAACACCTCTGTTCTCAGCTTGACCGCCACGCGGTTCAGCAGCCAGCAGAGCACGAGGGCGGCCGCGAGCCCGGCGGCGGTGCCAGCCAGCGGCCCGGCCGTATGTCCCCCTGGCGCGCGAGCGGCCGTCCACATGGACAGCGTCGTCTCCAGGCCTTCGCGGCCGACCGCCAGGAACGCGGTCATCGTCAGCACTCCCGCGCCGATCGGCGGCGCGGGGGCCCTGTCGCCGCGGAGCTGCGCTGTCAGGCAGATTGCTGTGCGGCGCATCCAGAAGATCGTCACGGTGACCAGGCCCACCGCGAACACGCTGAGCAGTCCACTCATTACATCCTGTGCCTGGCTGGACACCACGTCCGCCGAAGAGGTGAGGACGGCAGCGGAACTCTCGGACAGCATCACCGCGCCCAGCACGCCGAGCCAGACCGGCGCCGCCGATATCTTCCTGGTGTGGCGGCCGTGACCGAGCCCGTCGTGACCATGCCCAGCGTCAGCGCGCGCTGGCGCTGCCCGGCGCACGGCGGCCAGCAGAATGCTGACCACCAGGCCGGCCTCGAGGCCCTGGCAAAGGCCGAACAGGAGATTGGGGCCGATATCCTCCCATGTCACTTAGCTAACGTAGGACTCACCCAAATCGGTCGTCTATCGATCTGGGTGTGGAAGTCGTCACACTGAGCGACGCATCCGCTCCATCCCCGGAGCCCAGCAGATATGGCCGGAAGCGGCTGGCGCTGCGTGGGGGCATGGAGTGCCGCCGCTCGGGTAGCGCTGGTCGAAGAGCGGAGCACCGAGTGCGGTAGTGAATCTGATCAGGAGGTGACCACGATGCCTCGCGGATCGAGCCGGAAGCGCGAGCGGCAGTATGAGCACATCAAAGAGAGCGCGAAGAGCCGGGGGGAAGGTGACCAGCGGGCGACGGAGATCGCTGCTCGGACGGTCAACAAGGAGCGGGCGCGTTCCGGGGAGGCCAGAACCGCCAGCCGAACGTCCGTCGAAGACATATCGTCGTCGCGCCGGGGTGGTCTGCGATCGCATCGCGGCGCTGGCGGCCCGACGAAGGCTCAGCTATACGCCGAGGCGAAGAGCCGCGGAGTCAAAGGCCGCGCCAGCATGTCTAAAGCCCAGTTGGCGCGTGCGCTCGGCCGCTGACCGGGCAGGCCGTTGTCGGCACCATCGTGGTCGGGAGAGCTCCCACAGAGGTGAGACCCTGGCCGGGCCTGGTCATTGGCTGGACCGGAGCGACATGTGCATGCGCACGACCGTGCCAGGCCGGCCCGGTGCGGAACTCGACCAGGTCGCAGACCTGGTTGACGACCCACAATCCGTGCCCGGAACCGTCACTGGCCGGCCGCGAGCGGCCGGCCAGCGGGTTAGTGACCTGTCCGGTGTCCTGGATCTGGCATATGACCTCGTCCTGGTCCCGCCAGACTTGCATAGTGCCGCCACCGGCTGTGTGGCGCAGAGTGTTGGCCGCCACCTCATAGGCAGCGAGCACCAGGTCGGCGGCCCGGTCGGCGGCCAGGCCAGCCTCCCGGGCAGACCGGGCCACGTGCGTGCGGACGGGGTAAATGTCATACCGGTAGGCCACCGATGTCGCCTCCGGCGAGGGGGGTGTCAGTGCCCGGTCGAACGCGGGCGGGATCTGGCCCGGCCCGTCGTAGCACGTGCTCGCATGCATCCGGCCGTCGCGGTATACGGCTGGATGGGTCTGCTCGGCGGCCGAGGCCACCTCGGAGTCCGGCCCGGCCGCGTCGTACAGGCAGATGATGGACACATTGGCCTGGGCAAAGGCCAGGTTCACCAACGCCTCGTGCCGCATCGCCTCTGCTGTCTCGGCGGATGACCGCCCAGTCCAGAACGGCTGGCTAACGTACCGGACCCGCCGTCCGGCGTGGGCGGCCGCGAAATCCAGCATGGCCGGGATGATCCGGCCGGGGTTGCGGCCCACTTCGCCCACATCAAAAAAGGCCGCCTGCGCCCCGTGGTCGCCGAGGGCCTGGCGCAACGTCTCGGATTCCTCGGCAGACACGCCGATGGAGACGGCTTCATCGCGGGCCAGTCCCTGACGGACGAAATCGGCCACCCAGGCGGTGCGTTCCGGGCTACACGGCCTCAGCAACGCCGCGTGCGACAGGCCGCGATCATTCATCCCGGCCGCCGGCCAGACGTCGGTACTCCTGCCTGCATGTCTGCGTTTCCGTCCGCGGCCCTGAGTCGGCCGCTCCTGGACAACCCGCACTGCTTTCCTGCGCGACTGCCCGTGACTCCTGTTGCTAAACGCGTCATCAAGCTCAGGTTCCCGTGGTGCGTCGTGCCTCAGGGAATGGCTAATACGGGGGCGGCCGCTCGGGCTCGCGAACCGGGCCACGGCGAGCACCTGAGGGGGCGGGAGTGCGGGAGATGAGTTTGGCGGGAGTTTGCGGGGTAGCGACGAGTGATGGCTGAACATACAACCGAAACCGAGACTAAATATGACGCTGCGGCCGGAATGGCCCTGCCACGCCTGGATGAGCTTGCGCAGGTGGCCCGCACTGTCGTCCCCGACGAAGATCAGCTCGAGGCGGAGTATTTCGATACCGCTGACCTGCGGCTGATACGAGCCGGGATCACGCTGCGCCGCAGGCGCGGGGGAGAGGACGCCGGCTGGCACCTGAAGCTGCCGGCCGGCCCCGGTTCCCGCCGCGAGATCAGGCTGCCGCTGAGCCGGTCCGGCAGCCGGGTACCGGCGGAGCTGGCCGGGCTGGTCCGCGCGTACACGCGCGGCGAGCCGCTGCGCCCCGTAGTTCAGATGACGACCAGGCGCCAGCGCCTGATCTTGCTGGGCCCGTCCGGCGAGTCGCTGGCTGAAGTCGCGGCCGACGATGTCAGTGCCCGGACAATGGGCGCCTCCACGAGCATTTCCCGCTGGCAGGAAGTGGAGGTCGAGCTGACAGGCGGAGACCGGACGCTACTGGCCGCGGCGGACCAGGTGCTGCGCCGTGATGGCCTCCACCGCGCAAGTCACTCAGCCAAGCTGGAACGGGCGCTGGGTCTTGATGCCGCCCACCCGGACGCCGGCGGGCTGGCGCCATCCACTCCGGCCGCTGAGGTCGTGCAGGCTTACCTGCGTACCCAGGGCGATACGCTCAAGTCGCTCGACCCCCTCGCACGCCGGGACGAGCCCGACGCCGTGCACAAGATGCGGGTCACTACCCGGCGACTGCGCAGCACCCTCCAGGCGTTCGGGAAGGTCATCCCGAGATCGCAGACCGCGGGGCTGGCGGAAGAGCTGAAGTGGCTGGGCGGCGTGCTCGGTGAGGCCCGTGACGCCGAGGTGCTGTCCGGGCACCTTCAGGACGGCCTCGCCCAGTTCCCCGCGGAGCAGGTGATCGGGCCCATCCAGGCCCGCGTGCAGGGACACTTTGCTCCCCGGCGGGCGGCCACCCGCAGAGCTCTGCTCAAAGCTCTTGACTCTCCTCGCTACTTCGCGCTGCTTAACCAGCTGGACCAGCTGATCGACGACCCGCCTCACGGCCCGGCCGCGTCCGGAGCCGCCCGCGACGTGCTCCCGGCCGCCGTCCGGCGTAGCTACCGCAGGACCGCCCGCCGGATCGGACGAGCCCGGCTGGCACGGGCTGGCGCGGCAACCGACGTGGCCCTGCATCAGGCCCGCAAGGCCGCCAAACGCTCCCGGTACGCCAGCGAAGCAGTCACGCCGGCGCTAGGGGAGAAGGCCCGGCGTTTCACTGGCCAGATGAAGAAGGTCCAGTCGGTACTCGGCGACCACCAGGACACCGTCATCGCCCGCCCGGTCGTCCGGGAACTGGGGATGGTTGCGCACCTCGCCGGAGAGAACGCGTTCAGCTACGGCCTGCTCTACCAGCGTGAGGCCGACCAGGCCCGACGGCTACGGGCCGAGGCACAGGACACCTGGAAGAAGGCCTCCCGCGCCCGCTTCCGGCACTGGATGCGCTAGCGCTATTGCACCGGAGATCTGCGGGTAGCGGAATGCTGCGCCGGGAACGCACGCGGATGACGGAGCAGCCGCGCAGGACGCTGGGAGACGCGAATGGGCAAGGCAACGGTCAAGCCGCACCAGGACTTTCATCAGGAGACCGACGCCGTGCACTCCTGGCGTGTTGGCCGGCTGACCGGCCTCGGCGTAACCAGGCTGGTCGCGGAGACAATCGCGGACCGAGTCGACTGGCATGAGGTAGCGAGGCTGGTCCGGCGCGGGTGCCCGGCCTCGCTAGCAGTGCAGATCGTCGAGTAGGGCGGCTGCCGACGCGCGCCGGAATCCCGCAGCCGCGAACAGTGTCTCGGCCAGTGCGTCCGTCAGGGTGGCCCGGCGCGTGCCGCGGCCGACTGCGGCAAATATGAGCATGGAAGCGGCGTGCAGGCTGTCGATCCCCGCGCCTACCGCCAGCACGGCGGGTACCGGAGCGAAGGCACTGACCCCGGCCTGGATCAGGTGGCGGGCACCGAGCAGCTGCGCTACCCGGCGCGCCCGGCGCCCGGGGAAACGGCCCGTAGCGAGGTAGGTCACTGCGCCCGGAGCCAGGACCAGCGCGGCTCCATAGCTGGCTCGGGCCGCCGGGAACAGCGATTGCCTTCCGCCAGCCGCCCGGGTTTCCCCGGATGCGGCTGTCACCGCTGATGCCTTGCCCTGGCCGCCAGCAGGCCACCCGCGGCTGCGGCCCGCGCGAGGAGACCGGAGGGGATGCGCGCGCGTTCTGACAGCCAGAGCTGGGGGCTGCGGTCATGCGACCGGTTATCGAAGGTGCCGTGCGAGCCGTAGTCGTGCCCGTTGTCTGCGTCGACCGGGTGCATGAGGTTGTCCGGCCGACCGGGGTCGGCAGTCTCGTCCGTCTGCTGGGAGCCGTAGCCGGTGCGAGCCAGGTAACGGTCCAGCAGAGCCGGCGCCAGCTTGTTGGCAAGGATCGTGGCTGCGGTGCTCGCTCCGACCCAGTACTGCTTCTTCTGTGGGTGGCCGGCGGCGAAGACGACAGCGCGCGCGGCGACCTCGGGCTGATAGATCGGCGGCACCGGCTGAGGGTTGTGAGGCAGCCTTGACCGCACCCAGCTGAACTGCGGTGTATTAACTGCAGGCATCTGCACCACGGTCACGTGCACGCCCGACTTGTCGTGCAGCAGCTCACACCGCAATGCGGACGTGAAGCCGTTAATGGCGTGCTTGGCCCCGCAGTACGCCGACTGCAGTGGGATGCTTCGCGATCCGAGCGCAGATCCGACCTGCACGATCGTGCCCTGGTCACGGGGCAGCATCAGGCTGAGCGCCGCCTTCGTCCCGTAGACGAAGCCGAGGTAGCTGACCTCGGTTACCCGCCGGAACTCGTCGGCTGTTATCTCGGCGAACGGCGCGAACACCGAGGCGAACGCGACATTGATCCACACGTCAATAGGTCCGAGAGTCTCGTCGATTTGGCGTGCGGCCTGCGTGACCTGCTCGAAGTCAGCCATATCGGCGCTGACAGCGAGCGCCTTTCCGCCGCCCTCCTCAACTTCGCGAGCGGCTCCCTCCAGGCCCGCCTCGCCGCGCGCGATCAGCCCAACTCTGGCTCCTCGCTCGCCGAAAAGGCGAGCGGTGGCCCGCCCGATCCCCGCGCTTGCTCCAGTGATGACAACGGTCTGGCTTTCCATAAGCTCCCGCCCTGGATTGGTGTGCCGAAGAAATCCCGCTACCCATCGGGGACCGATGAAACCTGCCAGCGCTCACATCAGAGGTCTCAGGTCTGCCGCCTACTCGCCAATAGCGCGGCACCATCTGGGCGCTGTCCCTTTGGTCAGGTGGTGGCTTGTGCCTGGCGAGACTGAGGTCCGTCTGCAGCCGTCAGCGGCTGGGCAATGTCCTCCAGGCTCTTCCGCTCGGCCTTGACGCCGAGGAAGATCTCGACGACACCCGCGAGAATCATCAGCGAGGCGCCGATCGAGAACGCCAGCACCGTGTCGGGCACCTTGCCGGTGCTGACCAGGGATGAGAAGAGCAGCGGGCCAGCGATCCCGCCCGCGCCGGTGCCGATCGCGTAGAAGAACGCGATGGCCAGGGCCCGGGTCTCCACAGGAAAGACCTCGCTCACGGTCAGGTACGCGGAACTGGCGCCTGCTGAGGCAAAGAACAGCGCGGCCGACCAGCAGGCGGTCATAGTGGTGGCGTTCAGCGAACCCTTATCGAACAAGTACGCGGTTACCAGCAGGATCAGGCCGGAGATCAGGTAAGTACCCGCGATCATTGGCTTGCGGCCTATGGTGTCGAACAACCGGCCAAGCAGCAGCGGGCCGAGCAGGTTGCCCACGGCGATCACCGCGAAGTAATAGCCGGGGCTGGTCGTGACGTGGAAGAACGTGGCCAGGATCTGCGCGTAGCCGAACGTAATCGCGTTGTAGAGGAATGCCTGCCCGACGAAAAGCGAGAAGCCGAGGATGGTGCGGCGTGGGTACAGCGTGAACATCGTCCTGGCGATCGTGATGAACCCGATCGTCTTGCGCTGCCTGACCGTGAGGGACTGGCTCGGCTCAGCCAGCGAGGTGCCAGTTTCCTGCTCGACACGGCGTTCGATCCCGTCTACCAGCCGCTCGGCATCCTGCTCTCGCCCGTGAATGAACAGCCAGCGCGGGCTTTCCGGGACGTTCCGCCGCACCAGCAGCACGACAACACCGAGGACGACCCCGGCGCCGAAACACACCCGCCAGCCCACGCTGACCGGCAGGTCATTGGTGGCGGGAACGGTCAGCAAAGCGCCGGCCGCGGCACCGGCCCAGTATGTGCCGTTGATGGCGATGTCGATAACGCCCCGGTGCTTGCTGGGGATCAGCTCATCGATGGCGGAGTTGATCGCGGCGTACTCACCGCCGATACCGAAGCCGGTCATGAACCGGAACACAAAGAACCACCACGGAGCAAAGGACAGGGCGGTCAGGGCTGTCGCAGCCAGGTACGTGCCAAGGGTGATCATGAAGAGCTTCTTGCGGCCGAACCTGTCGGTCAGCCAGCCGAAGAACAGAGCTCCCAGGCAGGCGCCGAGCACGTACGTCGCGGCGCCGAACCCCGTTATCTGGGCCTGGGTGATGTGAATGCCGCTGCCTGGCTTGCTGATCTGCCCCGAGATGTTTCCGACGATGGTCACTTCAAGGCCGTCGAGGATCCAGACCGTCCCGAGGCCGATCACGACCATCCAGTGCCACCGGGACCACGGCAAACGGTCCAGACGTGCTGGAACCCTTGTCGTTACCGTCCCAGTCTGAACGCCAGCCACTCTGGCCTCCGATCCACGGGAGCCACGGACCGCGGCCCCAGATGAGCCGCCGCCCCCCGTCGCGGTAACTCGCGATGCCGTCGACTGCCCGGCACGAGGCATGCCAAACGCGCGTGTGTGGCTGTTGCCCGCGCGGGTCTATACGCTTGCTAGCACAGCAAGAGGGACCTGCCGGAGATCATGCATTTCCTTGTTCTGCTGTGCGTCGGTTCGCCCGCATGGTGAGGATCGTCCACCGACGGGGGGGAATGTACGTGGCAGTGAAAGTAGATCCTGTGTCCGTTGCGGACAGGCTCCGCGACATGCAGTCGATCACTGATGCGGAGCTGTCGCGCCTTGACGATCAAAATTTCCTGGCCGAGCTGCTAGACCGCACGAAGGGCATCTTGCAGGCAGACACTGCTGCGGTGCTGTTGCTGGATTCCCCCTCCGGGCAGTTGATCGCGACCGCGGCTTCGGGACTCGAGGAAGAGGTGCGCCAGGGCGTCCGCATCCCGGTTGGCCGTGGCTTCGCCGGCCGGATTGCAGCCGAGCAGAAGCCGGTGATCCTCGACCATGTTGATCACACGACGGTGCTCAACCCGATCTTGTGGCAGAAAGGCATCCACTCGATGATCGGCGTGCCGCTGCTGGCTGGCGGCCGCGTGATCGGCGTCTTGCACGTCGGCTCGCTGGCGCCAAGAGAATTCACCAGCCAGGACGCCGAGCTGCTGCAGCTGGCCGCGGACCGGGCGGCCGCGGCCGTGCAGTCGATGAACAGCCGGGCCGACCGCATGGCGGTGACCGCGCTGCAGCGCAGCCTGGTTCCGGCGGCGCTCCCCGTTTTCGCCGGAGCCGAGCTGGCTGCCCGCTACATCCCTGGCAGCGGCGTGGTGGGCGGTGACTGGTATGACGTGTTCACGCTGCCGTCTGGGGAGCTTTGCATCGTGATCGGCGACGTGGCCGGGTCCGGTCTGCCCGCCGCGGTGATCATGGGCCGGATGCGCAGCGCGCTTCGCGCCTACGCGCTGGAGACGTGCGATCCGGCAGAGATCCTCGACAAGCTGGACCGCAAGATGCAGCATTTCGAGCCCGACGCGATGGCCACCGTGCTGTGCGCCGTGGCTGAGCCGATGCTTGACCGGATGCACATCAGCCTGGCCGGGCATCTTCCTCCGGTCATCGTGCGCCCAGGGGAGCAGGCGCAGGTAGCTGATATCGCGCTGGGACTGATGATCGGGATTGCCCCGGGCGCGCAGCGGACGGTGACCACCGTGAACCTCACACCCGGCACCCTGTTGTGCTTCTACACCGATGGTCTTGTCGAGAGACGAGACCAGTCGCTTGATGATGGCCTGACCCTGCTCTGCCAGGCAGTGGCAGCGGCACCGCCTGAGGCCGCCTGCACCAGGGTCATGGGGACCGTCGTAGGCAGTGAGGCAGCGCGCGACGACATCGCACTGCTGATGTTCCGGCGCCAGGACGCGTCCGATAATGCGTGACTCGCGATCCTGGCGCGGTCGGACTTAGCCTTCGGCGACCGCAGGGCGCTGGTTCGGCGCTGGTTCGGCGCTGGTTCGGCGCTGGTTCGGCGCTGGGCTCGCAGTGATCGTCTGCCCATGCCGTCAATGAATTTGTGACCTGCGGAATCATCGGTATCGCCTGTCTGGTCGCGGCTCTGGGCTTCTCCTTCCGCCGACTCCGGCTTGCGCATGTTTTCGGGCCAGGCACCGGGGGTAGCGCATCTGTCTCCACACCGAGTTTCGGTCAAATCTTGAGGAACAGAATGCGTGTCCTAAATTTAGGAGGTTCTTATGAAGTGCGGCATAGGGGCGGCGGTGGCAGTCGGTGCTGGCTACGTGCTCGGCCGGCGGCGCAAGATGCGCACGGCCGCGATGCTGGCTGGGGCCACGGCGGTCGGTGGCATCGGCGGCCTGGGCGGCTCGGCGCTCCGGCGGGGCGCGAAGGCGGTCGGATCGAGCGAACTGCTTGACAGCGTGGCCCCGCAGCTGGGGGAGGTCGCCGACAAGGTACGCGGTGACCTGCTCGATGCCGGGAAGGCGGCAGCGATGGCGGCTGTAACCGGGCGGATCGATTCGCTGACCGACTCGCTGCACGAACGCGCAGACACCCTGCGTGCTCCGGCGGGGCAGGCCGCAGAAGCGGCAGGGGAAACGACCGAGGGCCTGCGGCGCCAGGCGCGCCCGGAGCGGTCAGCGGACCGGGATCGAACGAGGGCGCCTGCCGGTGAGGACCGCACGGAGCCTGAAGAGCCCGACCAGCCCGACGAGCCTGACGAGGCCGAAGAGCCCGAAGAGCCCGAAGACGAGGGCGAGTTCGACGACTCGGACGACGTCGACGAGCCCGAGGCTGCGCCGGAGCGTCGCCGTACGCGGCGCGACAGGCCCGCCGTCTCTCGGGGCAGGAGGTGACAGGAATGGCGCAGGATCAGAAGGCAGGAGCTCTCCAGGCGCCAGTGGACCGGCTCAAGTCGGAGGCGCGCGACCTGGCCAGCGCCCTCGGCACCCGCGCCGCGTCCTCGATGCGGGGCAAGGTCGAAGAGGCGGCCAGCCGGCTGACCGACTATGCCGAAGACGGCGGCGGTTCAGGTCTGGTGGCCGCCGTGACCGGTGCCAAGAACCTGGCCGAGGGAAAGGGCCCGGTGCGGTCGCTACTCGGAGGCGGGATGCAGGCCCTGAAGCAGAAGCTTGGCGGCTCAGGCGGCAAGGGTGGTGGCCACGGGAACAACCTGAAGGTCACGAACATCGTCGAGTCGATTGACGTGGGCGCGCCAGTCGAGCTGGCGTACAACCAGTGGACCCAGTTCGCCGACTTCCCGAGCTTCATGAAGAAGGTCGAGAACGTCGAGCAGGTCGAGGAGCAGACGCTTTCCTGGAAGGCGCAGGTGCTCTGGTCGCACCGGACCTGGGAGTCGACGATCCTGGAGCAGGTGCCCGACGAGAGGATCATCTGGCGGTCCAAGGGCGCCAAGGGCTACGTCGACGGTGCTGTGACCTTCCATGAGCTGGCGCCACGGCTGACCCGGATCCTGCTGGTGCTGGAGTATCACCCGCAGGGCTTCTTCGAGCACACCGGCAATATCTGGCGGGCGCAGGGCCGCCGAGCCCGGCTGGAGCTCAAGCACTTCCGGCGTCACGTGATGTCCGAGGCCCTGCTGCATCCCGACGAGGTCGAGGGCTGGCGCGGAGTGATCGAGGATGGCGAGGTCGCCCAGGACCACGAAGCCGCCCTCGCCGAGCAACAGCAGGCAGGCCAGGACAGCGATGGCCAGGATGAGAGCACGGCGGCGGAAGAGAGCCACGACGGGCGTACCCGATATCGCGACTCGTACGACGAAGGCGATGGCGCCGCGGACGAGAACGGCCGCGGTCGCGGTCGGCGCACAGCTAACGACCGGCCGCGACGTGCCGCCGGCGAGCGGCAGACCGCCCCGAGCCGGGACGAGCGCCGTGAGCGAGCAGCGCACCGAGTCGGCCAGCGAGGAGGTGGAGACCAGTGACCACAGCCCTGCAGCCCGGTGGGGCCAGCTCAGGCGGGCCGTCCCCCAGCGGGCTGGCCGACGTCATCGACACCATCCTGGACAAGGGCCTGGTCATCGACGCCTACGTGCGAGTCTCGCTGGTCGGTATCGAACTGCTGACCATCGATGCCCGCGTCGTCATCGCAAGCGTTGATACCTACTTGCGGTTCGCTGAGGCGGTCAACCGGCTGGACATCTCCCAGGAGAAAGAGGGCCTGCCGGGCCTGGTCGGCGACATGCAGGAAGGCGGCGCCCGGCACAAGACCAAGGGCGCGCTGGACGCAGCCGGGGACAAGCTCCGGGACTTCGCCGCCGACGGCCCGCGGGACCGGCAGGCTTCCTCGGGCCGCAGCCACCGAGAGGAGGGGTGACGTGGCGGCGCCGTCGCAGACATCGCGAACCACTGGTGGCCAGCGGCAGGCAGGCATCTATGTCTACGGGATCTTCCCAGCAGACATCGACGTGACCGCGCAGGAAAAGGGTGTGGGTGACCCGCCGGGGCCGCTCCAGGTCGTGCGCACCGGTGACCTGGCCGCGCTGGTCAGCGAGGTCGACCTGGCCCGGCCGCTCGGGTCGCCAGAGGACCTCAGAAGGCACAAGAACCTCCTGGACTCCAGTGCCGCCGACATGCCGGTCCTGCCGATGCGTTTCGGTGCCGTCCTGGCTAGCGAGGAGGCAGTGGTACGCGAGCTGCTCGAGGAGCATCACGACGAGTTCGCTCAGGCTCTGAGCGAGATGGAAGGCCTGGCCGAATATGTCGTCAAAGGACGGTATGTAGAGCAGGCCATCCTGGACGAGGTGCTATCGGAAAACGGGCAGGCCGCGCGACTGCGAGACAAGATCCACGGCGCGGACGCCGATGCCACCCGCGACGCCAGGATCCAGCTCGGCGAGATCATCAGCGATGCCATCACCGCCAAGCGCGAGGCAGACACCCGCGTCCTGGGAGAGCAGATGGCCGGCCACTGCGTGGCCAGCCTGGTGCGCGAGCCGACCCATGAGCGAGACGCGGTCCACGTCGCGTTCCTCCTAGAGGCCCGGCAGGAAAAGGACCTGGAACGGGTCACCGAGGGCCTGGCCAAGACCTGGGCCGGACGGGTCGAGTTCCGGCTGGTGGGACCGATGGCTGCCTACGACTTCGTGGGGACGACCGAACCAGGGGGGTGAGTTGGATTTGCTGACGCTGCTGCTACAGCTGCCGTTCCTGCCGCTCCAGGGAGTGATCAAGCTCGGGGAGCTGATCGGTGAGCAGGCGGACCGGGAGCTGCACAATCCGGCGGCGGTCCGGCGCGGGCTCGAGGAGGCCGAGGAGGCGCGTAGCTCTGGTGAGGCCTCCGAGCAGGACGTCGCTCAGATGGAGCGTGAGGCTGTCGATCGCCTAGGCGGCCGTCAGGTGCCGACGCGGGCGACGCGGGCGACGGGGGCTGATCCAGATGCCAGATAAACGGGACACACATAGGAGCGGGGCCGATATCACCGCTGCCGGTGCAGCGCGGACCGGGCTGCACCAGATCGCCGAGCTGACCGGGAGGCAGCCGGAACGAGTGACCGCGGTGGAGCCCACCCAGGATGGCTGGGTGGTAGGGGTGGAGGTCGTCGAGGACCAGCGAATCCCCTCGTCATCCGACATCCTTGCCATTTACGAAACCGAGTTCGACCTGAGCGGGGAGCTCTTGTCCTATCGCAGGGTCAGGCGCTACGGGCGCGGACGGGGATACAGCGACGGGGACTAACACATGACCTCAGGAAACGTAGTGCAGCCGGGTTC
The DNA here is from genome assembly GCA_963815375.1 of uncultured Actinomycetota bacterium. GTDB lineage: Bacteria > Actinomycetota > Actinomycetes > Streptosporangiales > Streptosporangiaceae > JASHPR01. Next base: position 182,696 of record CAWFGX010000005.1, read on the forward strand.
GGGGGCCGCGCAGACCTACGGTTCGAGGTACGGCGGTGGCGGCCGTGAGCCCGCCAACCTCGGCGACATCCTGGAGCGGGTGCTGGACAAAGGGCTGGTGATCGCGGGGGATATCCAGGTCAACCTGCTCGACATCGAGCTGCTCACGATCAAGCTGCGGCTGGTGATCGCCTCGCTGGAGACAGCCAGGGAGGTGGGCATCAACTGGTGGGAGAACGATCCGTGGCTGAGCGCTGATTCACAGCGCCGAGAGGTGCGGGACCGGGCACCCGGCCGGGAGCTGGAGGACGAGAACCGCCGCCTGCGTGAGCGGGTCAGGGCGCTGGAATCAGGCGGGCGGGACCGTGACTGAGCCCCGCGGCCTGTGGGTCTACGCCGTGACCGAGCGCGTCCCCGCGTCCAGCCTCGACCAGGTCGCCGGCGTCGGTGGCGGGCAGGTGCGCACTGTGGCCGCAGCCGGCCTGGCGGCGATCGCGGAAGAGGTGCCGCTGCAGGAATTCGGCGAGGCCGCCCTGCGCCGCAACCTGGAGGACCTGGCCTGGCTGGAGGAGACCGCCCGGGCGCACCACCGCGTGATCGACGCCGCCGCCCGGCAGTCCCCGGTGGTGCCGATGCGCCTGGCCACCGTGTACAGCAGCGACGGGAGCGTAGCGGCCATGCTGGCTGGCCGGCGCGATGACTTCCTTGCCGCGCTCGCCCAGACGAGCCAACGCGAGGAATGGGGCGTGAAGGCGTACGCGGCCAGGGGGGCCGAAGCCAAACCCGGGCCAGCTGACGGCGGCAGCAAGGGTGCGGCACAAGGCGGGAAGGGTGCCGCGTACCTCCGGCAGCGGCGTGATGAGCTCTCGGCTCAGCAGGACGCCCGTCGTGAGCTCACAGCCAGCGTCGAGGTCATTCACGGGGCGCTGTCCCAGCTCGCCGCTGACAGCCGGCTGCACCCGCCGCAGGCACCGCAGCTCACCGGAACCAGCGCGCAGATGCTGCTCAACGCCGCCTACCTGCTGGACGAGCAGCGCAGCGACGACTTCACCGCGGCGGTGACTGCGCTAGCCGAAAATCATCCAGCCCTCCAGATCGAGCTGACCGGGCCCTGGCCGCCGTACTCGTTCGCCGGCGTAGAGCAAGGAGAGGACGCGTGGTGACCGGAGAGTACATAGAGGGGGCAGTGGTTCCTGCGCCGGAACGCCGGCCGGTGCGCAACCCAGCTGTCCCGTCGGAACGGATCGCGCTAGTCGACCTGCTCGACCGGGTCCTGGCCGGCGGGGTGGTCGTGGCGGGTGAGGTCACGCTGTCCGTGGCCGACGTTGATCTGGTAACGGTCTCACTGCGAGCTCTGGTCACGTCCGTCAGCGCCCTCGCCGGGCCCGCCGCCGATGCCGGGGAGCCAGGCCAGTGACCACTGGCTGGGAGCCGGACGACCGAGCGGGTGCCCGTGCGCCAGCACGGCGTCACCACATCGACGCCGATCCCGAGCAGGTGGAGCGCGGGCTCGTCAGCCTCGTTCTGACCGTCGTGGAACTGCTGCGCCAGCTCATGGAGCGGCAGGCCCTGCGCCGGGTGGATGACGGCTCGCTCACCGACGATCAGGTCGAGAATCTGGGGTCCACCCTCATGTCCCTGGAAAGCCGGATGGCCGAGCTCAGGGACCATTTCGGGCTCGCACCTGAGGACCTGAACCTGGATCTCGGGCCGCTGGGGCCGCTGCTGCCGTACGAATTACTCTGCCGAAAACGACGACGCCGCGAACTCACGCGCGCCGGTACCTGGCAGCGTCGCTGTCCTTCAAGGCCATGCCGTGGCCGGGCTGGCCGGGGTCGGGAGTCAGAACGCCACCCGAGGGATCGAGCGCGCCGTCGAACAGCATCCGCTCGATCCGCTGGTGGTCGTGGAAGTACTCGACGTGCCTCAGGTTGGGAACAGCCGCGCCGACCCTCGCGTGCAGGTTCGGCGCACAATGCCCGGACACCTCCAGATTGTGCCCGGCGGCCAGAGCGGCGGCGCGGAGGAATTCGGTGACACCACCGCAGCGGGTGACGTCCACCTGGAGGCAGTCCACGGCACCGGCGGACAGCAGCCGCGCCGAGTCAGCCAGCGACCAGCTGTACTCGCCAGCTGCCACGTCGGGCAGCACCTGCCGCCTTACGTCCGCCAGGCCCGCTACGTCCTGCGATGACACGGGTTCCTCGAACCAGCTCACCTCATGCTGTTCCATCGCCGCCGCCAGCCGCACCGCCTGCCCGGCCCGGTAGCCGCCATTAGCGTCTACATACAGTTCCACCCCAGGGCCGATGACCCGGCGGGCCAGCGCGACCCGGTCCAGGTCCCGCCGCTCCGCACGGCCCCAGTTCTCGCCGATCTTGATCTTTACGCGCGGGATGCGGTCTTGCTCGACCCAGCCGGCCAGCTGACTGGCCGTCTGCCGCTCGTCGTAGCTGGTGAACCCACCGCTGCCGTAGATAGGTACGTCGGCGTGTACCTGGCCAAGCAGGGCAGGCAGCGAGCATCCGAGCAGCCGGGCCTTGAGGTCCCAGAGCGCGATGTCGACAGCGGAGATTGCGGTCGCGGCGATGCCTGGGCGGCCGACGTTGCGGAGCGCGCGGGCCATCGCCTCGTTAACTGCAGGCACGTCGAGGGCGCCGGACCCGGCTGCTATGGGAGCGAGCAGTTCGTCGATTACGTTCTTGGCCGCAGCAGCAGCGTAGGTCCAGCCGGTACCTTGCAGCCCGCCGCCGCAGGCCGTTACCAGCACCATCGTGGTCGCATTCCAGGACAGCGTGCCGTCGGCCTCGGGTGCGTCGGTGGGGATCGCGTACACGCTGGCCGTTACTTCCGAGACGACCGGGTCGGCTTGGCTCTTGCTCACCGTGCCTTCTTTCCCTTGGTACCACCGGCCTTCCGCAGGTCCCGTCTTGCTACCGGGTGCGGCGCCCGCCAAACCCCGCAATGTTTGGCTGCCCCGGCCCTGGACAGCGTGCACAGGTGCGCCCGGCCGGTCTCGCTGCTGCCGGCGCCCGCTGAACAAGCAATTGCGGGAGTGGAGGATCGCCGTGGCTCCGATCGTCTCTGAAGCGCTGATCGACCAGCTCAAGAGCTGACGCTGTGACCATCACCGACCAGCCGCGGGTGCTGCGCGAGTATGCGCTGATCGCGGATGGCGAGCGCGGCGGGCTGATTGGCCCGGACGGGTCGATCGTCTGGCTGTGCGCACCCCGCTGGGACAGCCCGGCTGCGTTCGCGGCGCTGCTCGGCGGCCCGGGCCGGTACGCGGTAACTCCCGCTGACCCGTGGTATGTCTGGGGTGGCTATTACGAGCCCGGCAGCCTGATCTGGCACAGCCGGTGGACCGGCGGGGTGCGCACCGAATGCCGCGAGGCGCTGGCCATGCCCGCTGACCCGCACCGCGTCGTGCTGCTGCGGCGGATAGAGGCAGTGGACGGCCCGGCCCGGGTGCGGGTGGCGCTCGACCTGCGCTCCGGATTCGGGCACAGCCGGATGAGCGAGCTGTCCCGCGCTGATGGCTGCTGGACCGGCCGCAGCGGACCCCTGCGGTTCCGCTGGTCCGGGGCCGCACGGGCGCGGCCAGATGACCGGCACGGGCTCACGATGTCGCTGCAGGTGGCCGAGGGCGCCTCGCACGACCTCGTGGTCGAGATCTCCGACCGCGAGCTCCCGGACAGCCCGCCCGATCCGGATGCCGCATGGCAGGCTACCCAGCAGCAATGGTCATCGGCCGTGCCCCGCTGCGACGACCTGGTCGCGACGCGGGATGCCCGGCACGCCTACGCGGTGCTGCGCGGGCTCACCTCGGGTACTGGTGCGATGGTCGCGGCCGCGACCACATCACTGCCGGAGCGGCTGGAGGCCCGGCGTAACTACGATTACCGCTACGCCTGGATTCGCGACCAGTGCTATGCCGGCCTCGCGTTCGCTGCGCACGGCGGGCACACGATGCTGGACCCAGCGGTGCGCTTTGTCGCCGAGCGCATCCTGGATGACGGCCCGGACCTGCATCCGGCCTACACAGTGACCGGTCACCCGGTGCCACCGGAGCGGTCGCTGCGACCCCGCGGCTACCCCGGGGCGGCAGCGCGCGCAGGCAACCACGTAACCGCCCAGTTCCAGCTGGACGTCTTCGGCGAGGCACTCCAGCTGCTGGCCGCCGCGGCCCGGCTGGAACGGCTGGACGCCGCCGGCTGGCGCGCCGCGGAGAACGCTGTCGCTGCTATCGAGCGACGCTGGTGCCAACCCGACGCCGGCATCTGGGAACTGGACGACGAGCAGTGGACGCACTCCAGGCTCGCCTGCGTAGCAGGGCTGCGTGCCGCCGCGGCCGCCGCGCAGGGGCCGCCAGGCGGCCACGGCCACCGGCAGGCCGCCCAGTGGAGCGCGCTGGCCGACACGATCCTGGCCGGTCTCGGCGACTGCGTGCACACCTCCGGCCGGTGGCAGCGCTCTCCGGGAGACAAACGGCTAGACGCCGCACTGCTTCTGCCGGCTATCCGCGGCGCAGTTGCCGTAGACGACCCGCGCAGCCAGGCCACCCTGAGCGCCATCAGCGACGAGCTGGCCGACGACGGCTTCGTCTACCGGTACCAGCACGACAGCCGGCCGTTGCACCGGGCCGAAGGTGCGTTCCTGCTCTGCGGGTTCTGGATGGCGCTCGCCTGCTGTGCTAGCGGCGACCTGGCTGCGGCGCGGCACTGGTTCGAGCGCAACCGGTCCGCGTGCGGTCCGGCCGCGCTTTACACCGAGGAGTACGACGTGCACCAGCGTCAGCTGCGCGGCAACCTGCCGCAGGCGTTCGTGCACGCTGCCCTGCTAGAGACCGCAGCCCGGCTCTCCGCGCCCGGGGGCTGACCAGCGCAAGGCACGCATTCAGGCCAGGTTTGCCCAATTCTCGCCAGGGAAGGTGACGCGGGTGCCTGAGCAGACGCTGATCGTCCAGCGTGCCGGTGAGGCGGCGCCGTGAGCGACGGGCCTCGTCGCAATCAGCGCGGTGCCTCGCTCGCGCGGCGCGCAGGCGACTGGCTCGCGTGGTGGGTTCTGCTGATGTCCTTCTGGGTTGTCCTGGACGACTCCATCGCCGCCGATGAGCTGCTTGCCGGGGCAGGGGCAGCAGCGCTTGGGGCTTTCCTCGCCGAGTTCGCGGCTTACCAGGCCGGCGCCCGCTTCACCATGCGAGTGAGATGGGTACTCCCGGCGCTGAGGCTGCCGGGCCAGGTAGCCCGGGACACGGCCATCGTGTTCGCTGCCCTGTGGAGGCGGCTCGCTCGCGGTGAGGATCCGCCCAGCGGGTTCCGTGAGCTGCCCGTGCGTTACGGAAGCGATACCCCCGAGGGCGTGACCCGGCGGTTCCTGCTCGTCGGCGGGCGATCCCTGGCTCCCAACGCGTTCGTGCTCGGAATGGACCCCGGCCGGAACGTAGTGGTCATCCATCAGCTTGTGGCGAACGAGGGAGAGGCGACGGATTGAACGGCTTCGTCATCGCGGCCATCGCGATGCTCATCGCGATGGTTCCCTGCGGGATCGTGGTCTTCCGGGGGGAGCTTATGGCGGGTGTGGTGGCCTACGAGGCGATCAGCTCGATCGTCATCATGGTGCTGGTCCTGCTGGCCGAGGGGTTCGGGCGCTCGGGTGAGTTCGAGCTTCCCGTGCTGCTCGCGGTACTGCTGTTCGGGAGCGGGCTGGTCTTCGTCCGGTTCATGGAGCGGTGGCTGTGAGCGACGCACGCGGAGCGGGCGGAGAAGCGAACCGGGAGGCACTGTGAGTACTCGCGAAATCCTGGCCGATGCGCTGCTGGGCCTGGCCGTGGTGATCGTGATCGCCTCGTCCATCGGCATCCTGGTCATGCGCGACACCTACCAGAAGCTCCACTACGTGACCCCGGCCGCCCTGGTCGCACCGATTGTCGTGGGACTCGCGATCTTGGCGCAGTCGGGACTGACCGAAGACACCGCCGAGACCGGGCTCGCGCTGGTGTTCATCGTGATCGCCGGTCCGTTCCTGACCCACGCCACGATCCGGGCCGCCCGCATCAGGGAGACGGGAGACTGGCGTCCCGGCGCCGGCCACGCGGAGGGTTCACCTGACGCCCCGGCCGGGGGCAGGCCGTGAACCCGGCTCACGTGCTCGCGGTGGTCACGCCCTACACGGTCACGCCTGCCGTGATGGACACACTGCAGGTGACAATCCTGGTGCTCGTGGCGGCAGGCGCGACCGCCGTAGCGCTGATCCGCGTCCCGGCCCGCCAGGTGATCGCGCTCAGCGTCTACGGACTGCTGCTGACGGTCTTGTTCATGGCCTTCCAGGCGCCCGACGTGACGCTGTCCGAACTGACGGTCGGCGCGGTAGCGCTGCCTATCCTGCTGCTGCTGACGCTGGCCAAGGTCAAGGAACGGGAGAAATGAAGCCCCGCCAGCGCGCGTGGGTCTTCCTGGTCGCGATGGGCGGCCTGGCCGCGTTCTACCTGTGGGGCCTGGCCGGCCTGCCGGGCTTCGGCAAGTATCCGGGTCCATACGGATACATCATCAACCGCATCGCGGTCGGCCAGACGAACGCCACCGGTGTGGTGTCGGCCGTGAACTTCGAGTACCGCGGCTTCGACACCGTCGGCGAGGAATTCATCTTGTTCGTAGCCGCCACTGGCGTAGCCACCGTGCTCCGCCATCTGCGCGGCGAGCGCGAGCGCGATGCCCGCGACGAGGCCGCCGGCCGCGACGTGCCCGCTACCAGTGAGGCCGTCCGCATGACGGCGCTAATCCTGACCGGCCCGGCCGTGGTCATGGGCTGGTACCTGGCCTCGCATGCCCAGACGAGCCCCTCGGGCGGCTTTCAGGGCGGCGTCGTCCTCGCCACCGCCTTCGTCCTGGTCTACCTGTCCGGCCGCTTTCTGGCCTTCGAGCGGATCAGCCCGGTAGACATCACCGACGCGGTCGAGGCCGTGGGAGCGGCTGGCTTCGCCGCCGTCGGCCTCAGCGCCGTGGCAATGGGCCTGGCCTACCTCACGAACTTCCTGCCGCTCGGCACAGGGCCCGGCGCCGTGAGCTCGTCCGGGACCATCGCGCTGATCAGCTTCTTCGTCGGTGTGGAGGTGGCGGCAGCGTTCATCCTCATCGTGAGTGAACTGCTCGAGCAGACGCTCCTGGTCCGGCAGGAGAGGCAGTGATGGAGATCTTCCCGTTCATCGTGGTGGCCTGGATCCTGGGCGTCGGCCTGTACGGGGTCGTCACCAGCCGCCACCTCGTCCACCAGATCGTCTGCCTGATCATCGTACAGTCGTCGACGTACGTGCTGCTGCTGGCAGTGGGCTACGTCACCGGCGCCGTCGCACCCTACTTCTTCGACATCCCGGTCCACACCCCGGCCGTGGATCCGGTGGTTCAGGCGCTGGCCCTCACCGACGTGGTGGTCGAGGCGGCCGTAACCGCGCTGCTGCTGGCGTTCGCCGTGCAGGCTCACAAGCGCTTCGGGACGCTCGATCCGCAAGAGCTGGTCCAGCTCAAGGGCTGATGCCGCCGTGAACCATCTGCCCGCCCTGGCTACCGTTGTGCCGCTGATTGCGGCGGCGGGGATCTCGGCGCTGAACCCGCTGCTGCGCGGTCGGCGGAGGGTTCTCGATGGCGCCGCGATCCTGATCAGCGCGGCGGTCACGGTCATGCTGATCGTGCTCACGGCCCAGACAGCCCGCGGTGACGTCGTGTACTGGTTCGCCGGGTTCCGGCCGTCCCACGGCGTGGCGATCGGCATAGATTTTGAGGTCGGGCCGCTCAGCGCCGGGCTGGCCAGCCTGGCCGCGCTCCTGGTGACCGCGGCCATGGTGTTTTCCTGGCGCTACTTCGAGGGGGTCGGCACCTACTACCACGCCCTCATGCTGACGTTCCTCGCTGGCATGACCGGGTTCTGCCTGACCGGCGACATCTTCGATCTGTTCGTGTGGTTCGAGCTGATGGGTGTGTCGGCCTACGTACTCACTGCCTACCGGCCCGAGGAACGCGGGCCGATCCAGGGCGCGCTGAACTTCGCGATCACTAACAGCATCGGCGCCTACCTGACGCTGTCCGGCATAGCGATCATCTATGGCAGCACAGGTGCGCTGAACATGGCCCAGATCGGCCGCGAGATCGCCCGGCACCAGCCTGGCGGCCTCGTTGTGGTGGCATTCCTTCTGATCATTACCGGGCTTCTCATCAAGGGCGCGATCGTGCCGTTCCACTTGTGGCTGCCCGACGCTCACGCCGTCGCTCCCACGCCCGTATGCGTACTGTTCTCCGGCGTTATGGTCGAACTCGGGCTGTATGGCATCGCCCGGGTGTACTGGTCGGTGTTCGGCCAGGCGCTCGGGCACCGGTCGGCAATCACCAGCGTCTTCCTGACCCTCGGCCTTATCACCACGGTCGTCGGCGCCGTGTACTGCTTCCGCGAGCGGCATATCAAGCGTCTGCTGGCGTTCTCCACGATCAGCCATGCCGGCATGTTCCTGTCCGGCATCGCCTTGCTCACCCCGCTCGGGCTGGCCGGCGTCGCCGTCTACGTGGCCGGGCACGCGCTGGTGAAGGCCGCCCTGTTCCTGTGCACTGGCATCGTCTTGCACCGGCTGGGCTCGGTCAACGAGAGCTGGCTGCACGGCCGGGGCCGTCTCCTGAGATACACGGGGGTGGTGTTTACGCTGGCCGCGCTGGGCCTCGCCGACCTGCCGCCATTCGCCACGTTCCTGGGCAAGGGCTGGATCGAGGACAGCGGCATCGCCCACGGCCAGATCTGGATCCCGGTGATCTTCGTGCTCTCGTCGATTCTGGTCGGCGGGGCCGTGCTGAGGGTCGCCGGCGGCGTCTTCTACGGGCTAGGTGACCCGCCGGGCGAGGACCCGGAAATGACCAGGGAGGCCTCCGAGGAAACCAGCGAGACCGACCAGGCCAAACGGAGGACCCCGCTGTCGATGATCATCCCGGCGACGCTCCTGGTCGCGGCCGCTATCGGCCTCGTGTTCGCACCGCACCTCGGTAGCGCGGTTCAGGACGCGGCACTGCGGTTCCAGGATCAGTCCGCCTACAACGTCACCGTGCTCTCCGGCGCCCATGTGACCCATCCATCGGGGATCTTCCCGGCCGAGAGCACGGGAGTCACCGCGACGGCCATAGCCACAGGCGCCGGCTCGGCTGCCGGTGGCCTCGTCCTGGCCTTCCTCGCGCTGTACTGGCGGCGCCTGCCTCTGCTGCGCTGCAGGCTGCAGCCCGTGGTTTGCCTGGCCCGGATCATGCGCGGATTCCAAAGCGGAGTGGTCAACGACTATGTGACCTGGCTTGTGGTCGGCCTGGCCTGCCTAGGAGGCGCACTGGCGTTCGCGATTCGCTGACCGGCGCATAAATCATATCGAGCGAGGCAGAACCAGGAGACAGCTATGGTCCACCGGGGAGGAAAGCGCCATGGCAAGTACAGTTACCCGGCGACCGAGGCACGACCTGCCCGGTATCGAGGGAATGAGCCAACGGTGATGGCGAGTGCAGCGGACGCCAGCGTGATTTTCGACGTGGATGGCACTCTGCTCGATACCAACTACCTGCATGTCGCGGCGTGGTGGGAGGCGTTCCGCGAACGCGGCTACGACATCTGCTGCGCGGACGTTCACCGGGCGCTCGGGATGGGCTCGTTCGATCTGGTGCAGCGGGTGCTGGGCCACCCGGACTCTTCGGTTATCGAGGCGCACAGCCGTTATTTCGCGCCGTATCTGGGCCGCTTGCGGCCGCTGAACGGCGCGGTGGACCTGCTCGGGGCCACGGCACAACTGGGGCTGCGCGTCGTGCTGGCCACCAGCGCCAAGGATGAGGAGCTAGACCTCATGCTGGACGCGCTGGGCGCCGGGGATTTGATCGGCACCGTGGTGAGTTCTGGCGACGTTGAGCAGGCTAAACCCGAGCCAGACATCGTCGACACGGCACTCAGCGAGTCCGGGACCGGTCCGCTCCGCGCGGTGATGGTCGGGGACGCCGTCTGGGACATGATCGCCGCCAGGCGGGCCGGGGTCCGCGGCATCGGCTTGCTCTCCGGGGGAACCGCTGAAGGGGAGCTGCGAGAGGCTGGTGCGCTGGAGATCTATGCCGACCCCGCCGACCTGCTCGGCAGCATCTCGGCTAGTGCCATCGGTCAGCTTGACGGCCGGGCTGCTTTTTCAGATCGGCGTCCTGGGCAGTAGCGGTCAAGCCTGGGCGCGCCCTGGCTATACCGGGCCAGCCGGTGCTACGTGGGCCGGGCGGTGAGGAGGTCGTAGGCCGCGACCCACAGCGTGTAGGGATTCGCCAGGTCCGGGTAGGCCGCCATCATCCGGTCGATGAGCTCGGCCGGGGCTGAGCTGCTCTCCAGTGCTGCTTCGAAATCGGCGATGTAGCGGCGCGATTCGCCTATCTGGCGGCGGGCATCGTCGTCGGCGGCGGAGGGGTTGCGGTGGCCGGCGATGAGTGTGTCGGCCTCCAGTGCTGCCACGGTATCCAGTGCCCGCAACCAGCTGGCGCGGGAGTCGGGTGTCGATCCCCTCAGCCACATGTGCGTCTGGTTGTAGACGACGTCGCCGGAGACGACCAGGCGCAGGCCGGGAACGTGAAGCACGCTGGAGTGCCCGGTGTCGGTGGTCCCTACCGGTATCACGGTGGCCGCCGAGCCTCCGACCGGGACCGTGGTGCCTGCCAGCGGCACCGGCGTAACGGGATTGGCAGTCAGCTGGCCGGGAAAGAACCCGCCCCAGACCTGCATGTACCCGGGCGAGATCTGCTCTTCCATAGCGGGGATGGAGTCGGCCAGGGCCACCGGCCTGGCTGCCGGGAACGCCGCGAGGATCTCTGGCAGCCCCAGGAAGTGGTCGGCATGGGGATGGGTGATGTACACGTACCCGAGCTCGTAGCTGTGGGACGTTACCCAAGCCGCAAGCTGCCGCCCCTCTTGTTCAGTGATGAGGCAGTCGACTAGCAGGGCGCCGCCATCATCACTGATCAAGGTCGAAGTGGACGGCGGCCAGGTGGCTGTGCCCACCGCCTCATCGAAACCCGGCAGTGCGCTCGGGATCGGCTTGGGACCCACGACGAATACGTCAAATTCAAGGCTCATCGCTTCCTCCGGACGGCGGCGGAGTATCCCCACGTTGACTGCACTGCTGCCCGCAGCCGGCGCAGTCTGACTGCCGGTACCCCTACCCTCGCCGCCACTCCAGTATCAGGGTCACTCACCTGATCAGAAGAGCGCGACGACGTCCCGCCGGCTTTCCCGGCACTAGCTGCCAGGAGTCGTCTGGTGCACCGGGCATGCCGCGTTGTAGTGCTTCAAGGTCAGCTTTCCCTGGGAATACGCCCACGAGCACGTACAGGAATTAGGCACGCGGTCGCACGTTATGACCTCTGCGGGCACGCCAGTACGCCGCTCGGCGCGACCTGGCTGGTATCGCAGCGGCTGTCCGACCAGGGCAAGGGCGGGCCCCTCGGTCCTGGCTTCCTGGACAGCCCCGTCAGCTAGCGCCAGCCACTCCCGCGGCCTGGCGCTGGATGAGGGCCCGTCTGGTACGCGTCGTTTGAAGCGCACCCTGGCGCCGGGGATCTTGTCACTCGCCCGGCTGTCCATGTCATTAAGGATATCCGCCGAGGTCATGGGGTTGTGCTGGTCGCTGGGGATCGCTCCCGGCCCCGGCCTGGAAGCAGGGACCGGTCAGGCCCGGCTGTAATGAAGGCCGATCGCGCCGTCTTCCAGGATGGTGGCCTGGGTCAGGGTCCAGGCCGAGGCTGGCAGTCCCTCGGCGAACAGCCGAAGGCCGCCGCCCAGGAGCACGGGAACCACGGCGAAGCGAAGGTCGTCGATCAGTCCGGCCCGCAGCAGCGCCTGGATGACGCTCGCGCTGTTGATCACGAGGATGTCGCGGCCGCGAGAATCCCGCAAAGCCTTGACTTCTGACTCCAGGTCGCGGGCGATCCGCGAGTTCTCCCATCCCGCCTCCTGAAGGGTGCGGGAGACCACCACCTTCTCCACCGTGTTCAAGAAGACGCCCAGGTCGCGGGTGCGCGGATCGGTGCCCGGGTCAGCGGTGATCCCCGGCCAGACCGAGTAGAACCCCTCATAGTTGGTGCGGCCCACGACGACCGTCGACGCGCCACGCCAGATCCCTTCGAAGTGCGCCGCCGACGATGCCCGCCGGACATGCTCATACATCCAGGCATCCTGCGCGGGGCCTCCCGGCCCGCTGGTGTAGCCATCCATCGAGATCGTCACCCATGCGACGACGCGGCGCTGCTGCTCAGGCACTGTCAGTCCTCCGTTGTCGGTTCTGCTGCTACAACGGCTGAGCCGAGAAAAACTCATCGGTCAGGCAGCCGTTCCAGGGCTGGGCAGGCTGGCTGATCACCTGATAATGGCGGGATGCGCGTTCTGATTCCGCTGCCTGACCGGGATTTTGATGTCACCGAGGTTGCTGTGCCGTGGCGTGTGCTGAGCGACGCTGGCCATCAGGTTGTGTTCGCTGCCGAACGGGCGGGGACCGTCCCAGCCGCCGATCCGCGGCTGCTGAACGGCGTCCTGTTCGGCCGGCTGGGAGCAGCGCCGGCTGCCCGGAATCTCTACCGCGAGCTCACCGCGACTGAAGAGTTCGCGGCCACGGCTGCCTGGGGCGAGATGGACCCCGCCCGCTTCGACGGGCTGCTGCTGCCAGGTGGACACGCGCCGGGCATGCGGCAATATCTTGGCTCGTCGGTGCTGACCGAGCAGGTCAGGCGATTCTGGCAGCTAGGCAGGCCGGTCGGGGCTATCTGCCACGGCGTGCTGGTGCTGGCCCGGACCCGCGACAACAGCAGTGGCCGCAGTGTCCTCGCCGCGCGCCGCACAACGTGCCTGCCCAAGTACATGGAACGCGCCGCCTTCCTGATGACCGCGTGGCGGCTTGGCCGCTATTACCGGACCTACCCGGCCTACGTCGAGGAAGAGGTCCGGGCTTGCCTGGACGACCCGGGCCCGCAGTTCCAGCGAGGGCCGTTCACGCTGTCAGCACGGGGCACGGCCACAGACGACACACCGGCCTTCGCCGTGCAGGACGGCAACTACGTGTCCGCGCGCTGGCCCGGTGACGCTTATCTCTTCGCCCGCCGTTTCTGCGATCTCCTGCGGTCCGGTCGGTGACGCTCGCCCCGCTTCCATCCCACTAGAGACCCGGCCAGGGCGCAAACTGGGCGGTCTGCTGGCGCCCAGTTTCCCGATGTCGTGGTGTCTCCACCGGTGACAGCCACGACACCGACAAAGGGGATGAAATGGGAAAGATCATAGTCAGCACGAACGTCTCGCTCGATGGGGTCGTCCAGGACCCAGACGGTCAGGAAGGCTCCAAGCTTGGCGACTGGTTCTTCCAGTTCGGAGGCAAGGACCTCGAAGAGTGGACCAGAGTCGAGACCGAGGAGGCGCTCGGCGCCGAGGCTATCCTGCTGGGACGCCGGAGCGACGAGTGGTTCGCTACGCGCTGGCTGTCCCGCAGTGGCGTGTGGGCGGACAGGCTGAACAGCATGCCCAAGTACGTCGTGTCCGCCACCCTGAACGATCCCAAGTGGTCCAACTCGACGGTCCTCAAGGGCGACGTGGTGAGCGAGGTCTCCCAACTCAAGCAGAAGATCAGCGGCCAAATCCTGGTCTATGCGAGCCGCCAGCTCGTGCGCACGCTGATCGAGCACGACCTCGTCGACGAGCTCCGGCTCGTGATCTTCCCGGTCGTGCTCGGGGCCGGTGAGCGCCTCTTCGGCGAGACCAGCGACTCCAAGCCGATGCGCCTCGTCCGCACCAGCACCATCGGCAACGGCCTGGCGTTCGTCACCTACGAGGCGGTGAAAGCGCCCCGCTGATGTCCGCTATCGCCACGGAGGTTTCAGGGAACGATGACGTAATGGCCGACTTGTTCGAAAGAGCACGCGCGGGGGACGGCCACGCGTTCGACGAGCTGACCAAGCCGTATCGCCGGGAACTGCAGGTGCACTGCTACCGGATGCTCGGATCCTTTCAGGATGCCGAGGACGTCCTTCAAGACACGCTGGTGAGTGCCTGGCAAGGCCTCGGAGACTTCGAGGGGCGCGCCTCGCTGCGTACCTGGCTCTACCGGATCGCCACCAACCGGTGTCTCAACGCGCGCCGCTCGGCCAGCCGGCGCCGGGCCAAGAAGTGGGATGTGCCTGGGGTTGAACCGCCCGCACCGACCCGGCTGGGCGATGTCGTGTGGCTCGAGCCCTATCCCGACGCGCTCCTCGAGGGTGCGATCGACGCGTCACCGGGCCCAGAAGCCCGATACGAGCAGAGCGAATCCATCTCCTTGGCCTTCGTGACCGCTCTGCAGGTGCTTCCGCCGCGCCAGCTTGCCGTCCTTGTGCTGCGCGACGTGCTCGGGTTCCATGCCAGTGAGGTTGCGGAGATGCTCGACTCGAGCGTGGATTCGGTCAACAGCGCTCTCAAACGCGCGCGCGCCACCCTGCAGCTGAAGCTTCCGGCTGCCAGTGACCGCCAGCCGGCTCCCGTCTCAGATTCACCTTCCGAGGATGCGCTGGTCGCCAGGTTCGTCGAAGCGTACGAGTCCGCCGATCTCGAAGCGCTCGTGGCGCTTCTGACCGACGACGTCTTCGTTTCGATGCCGCCGATACCGTTCGAGTACGAGGGCCCGGCCGCGGTGTCCCGCTTCTTTGCCAGCATCTTCGGCTCAGGCCGGAAATTCGATCTCGTGCGGACCCGAGCAAATGGTCAGCCCGCGGTCGGAGCTTACGTGCGCACGCCAGCAGGTACGAGCCGTGGAGCCGGCCTGTTTGTCCTCACGCTCACCGCCGACCGGATCTGTGCGATGACCCGATTCGAGAACACCGTGCTCCCATGGTTCGGGCTGCCAGACTCGCTCCCGGGGTAGCAGCGATTACCGAAACCTGACAGTCAGGCCGGGCTGGTGGTTTCGCTGCCGGCGCCGGGAACCCCGCAGCCGGACGCGGCGGGGTTCCCGGGCCGCGAGCCTACGCGTCCCGCTTGCGGAACAGCATCCATCCGGCGGCCACGGCTATCGCCGCATAGCCGCACAGGATGGCGAAGCTGGGCCAGGCCGAGAACATCGGGCTGTTGCCTGGCGGCTCCGGCGTGGTCATCCAGATCTGCCCGCCCGCCAGGGCCGGTATCCACCTGTCAACGTCGTTCTGCCACGACTGCGGCAGGAAGTTAATCAGGATCGTCACCACGAAGAGCAGCCCGACCACAGTGCCGATGCCAGCCGCGGTGTGCCGGAGCAGCAGGCCGAGGCCGAAGGCCAGTACGCCGCACGCGGTCAGGAACAGCGCCCCGCCGATGACAGCGCGCAGGACATTCGGGCTGCCGATGCTGGTGCCCATGTGGTGGGACGCCATCAGCGCCTGGCCGAGGAAGAATGACACGAACGCCGTGATCAGGCTGCTGACAAGGGCCACAGCTGTGAAGACGACGGCCTTGGCCGCTATCATCATGCCGCGGTGCGGGTTCGTCGTCAGCGTGGTCCGGATCATGCCAGTGGAGTACTCGGAGCTGATAACCAGCACACCGAGCACGCCGATGATCAGCTGCCCGATATACAGCCCGGCGAGGCTCTGCCGCGTTGGATCGAAGAACGGCCCGGCCGTGCCACCGTGCGACGCGCGGCCCCAGCACGCCAGCGCCCCGAAGCCGACGACTACGACGAACATCGCTAGCAGCGTCCAGTACGTCGACCGGACTGACCGGATCTTGGTGAACTCCGAGCGCAGCGAGCCCGCGAAGGTGGCCTGGCCTGCTGAGCGGGGCAGGTCGAGGCCCACCCGGGCCGGAGGCTGCACAGTTGTCGCTGCCATCTCAGGCCACCTCTCCAGCCAGCACTGGCTGATCGGGCACGCCAGCGTGGAATTGCACGCTGGAGGCAGTCAGTTCCATGAACGCCTGCTCGAGCGACGCGTGCACCGGCGACAGCTCATGCAGCCGGATCGCGTTGTCGTAGGCGAGGTCCCCTACCCGGGTCGGGTCAAGGCCGATGATCACCATTGATCCGTCGCCGTCCTCGCGGACCGTGGCCCCGGCCGCGGTGACCAGCTTCGTCATCACGTCAAGCTGGGGTGTGCGCACCCGGACCGTCTGCTGCGAGTTCGCAGCGATGAACTCTTCCACCGCGCAGTTGGCGATGAGCTTTCCCCGGCCGATGACCAGCAAGTGGTCGGCTGTGTTCTCCATCTCCGACATCAGGTGGCTGGATACGAAGATCGTGCGGCCTTCGGCCGCCAGCGCCTTCATCAGGTTGCGGATCCACAGGATGCCCTCTGGGTCCAGCCCGTTGACCGGCTCGTCGAACATGAGGATCTCCGGGTCGCCGAGGAGCGCAGCGGCAATCCCGAGACGCTGTCCCATGCCGAGCGAGAAGCCCTTGGACCGCTTGCCGGCCACGCCCTTCAGCCCGACGAGGCTGAGCACCTCGTCGACCCGGCGCGTGGGCAGGTTGTTGGACTGAGCCAGGCAGAGCAGGTGGTTACGAGCGCTCCGTCCCCCGTGCATGGCCTTCGCGTCCAGCAGTGCGCCGACCTGGCGCATGGGCTGGCGCGCCTGGTCAAATGGCTTCCCGTTGATGGTCACCCGGCCAGCTGTCGGCCGGTCGAGCCCCAGGATCAGCCGCATCGTCGTGGTCTTGCCTGCCCCGTTAGGACCCAGGAAACCGGTGATCTTGCCAGGTGCCACGCTGAACGACAGGTTGTCAACGGCAAGCGTGTCCCCGTACCGCTTGGTGAGGCCTTCTGCCTCGATCATGATGTGTCGTCTCCTCAGCAGTCGTGTGCCAGCCGGCCCGGCTGGCGAACCCAGTCTCGCCCACAAACGCGATAGATCGCGTCAGCCGGAGGGCTGATTCTGGTCCGCCCGGAGGGTGATTTCAGCGAGCCGGGCCGACGGCGCCGCCGCCTCCAGTTCGTTGACCGCGCTCACCAAGCCGGGCTCACCCGGCTGACCGCACCACTCGGTTAGGGTGGCCGCGGCCACCTCGGCGGGTTCCCTCTGAACGGCATCGCTCCAGTCGGCGGCGATCTCCCAGTCGAATCTCCGGCCGGAGGGTTGCAGTACCGGCCTGGCTAGGTGGCCTGCTCTTGCCTCGTGCACGTCCCAGTCCGGGACAGAGGGCGTCTTTCTGAGCGCCACGGCCGCACCGTAGCGCAGGGGTACGACAGGGGTCCCAGGAGCTGGCGGCATTGCCAATACTCCCTATAGACGGGCTACGGCCGGCCCGTTACTCTTCCCGCACGAAGGTATTTACGGGGGGCAGTTGTGGTCGGTTATCGCGCGGCCATTGATTTCGGGACCAGCTACACCGTCGCCGCATGCCAGGCGGGATCCCAGGCTGCATCCGTCCTCGCTCTCGTCAGTGAAGGCCGGCTCTCCTCCGCGGTGGCCCTGAATAGCGAGGGCAGGCTTCAGGCGGGTCCCTACGTTGACGAAGCACTCGCGCTGACTCCTGACCGTGTTGAGCGCACCCCCAAGCGCTGCCTTGACCAGCCGGACGTCATGCTCGGCGGCCAGCCAGTTCAGACAATGGATCTAGTGGCCGCGGTGCTGGAATACGTCAGGGACGAGATGCTGCGGCATTTCAATGGCCGCGGGCCTGATGAGCTGTGGCTAACCCACCCGGCTCGGTGGGAGGTCGGCGACCCCCGAATGGAGCGGCTGGAGGCCGCGGCCCGGCAAGCAGGCTTCGGGCAGCCGAGGCTGCTGGCCGAGCCGTGCGCGGCCGCGCTGGCACTGGCCGCCGCCGGGCAGCTGGAGGTCAGCGAAGGCGAACTGATCGCGGTCTATGACCTGGGTGGCGGGACGTTCGACACCGCGCTGCTCAGCCGGACCCCGGACGGCGACTTCGTCCTCGTGGGCGAGCCTGGCGGCGACCCAGAACTCGGCGGTGAATGGCTGGATGACCGGCTCTTCGAACGGCTGAGCGGGCAGCTGCCCACGGACGACGAGGCCAGCCTGCGCGATCCGGGCACCTGCGCGGATGCCTTGCTATGGCGGCGGGCCGGTGCTGCGTTCCGGCAGGAGATACGTAAAGCCAAAGAACGCCTCGCTCGCGAGACCAGCGTTCAGATACCGCTCAGCCCGCCGTTCAGCATTGATCACCTGTCACTGTCGCGCACTGATCTGGAGCGGACCGCCACATCGCTGATTAACGAGAGCGCTGACCGTTTCGAGCTCTTCCTCCAGCGTAATGCCCACACCGCGGCCGATCTCGCGGCGATCTGCCTGGTCGGCGGGTCATCACGGCTCACTGTGGTGAACCGGATACTGGGAAACCGCTTCGGTCCCCGGGCTATCGCAACGCTCGGCGACCCCAAAGCTGTCACCGCACTTGGCGCGCTCGCCGTGACCCCGGCCTCGGCGCCGTCGGTTGCCGTCACTGCGCCCGCCGAGGCAACCCCGACAGAGCCCGCACCGGCTGACGTCCCTGGAACGCCCGCCGTCCAGATGGCCTCGTCCGGGCCCGGCCCGGGCTTGAGTCATCCGGCAGCAGACTATGCCAGCGAACCGCGCCTGACCGTCCCGCAAGCTGCCCAGAGTCGCCCTGGTCCGCTGCCCGCCATGGCGCCAGCCCTCGTGCCGCAAACCCTCGTGCCGCAAACCCTCGTGCCGCAAACCTCCGTGCCGCAAACCTCCGTGCCGCAAACCTCCGTGCCGCAAACCCCCGTGCTGCCACCTGCTGCGACGATGCCGATCGCGGTTACCGGCTATCCGGTGCTTCCCGGTGAGATGCAGTGGTCAGGCCCGCTGACCGGCGACAGCGTGATCGAGAAGGTCGCCGTCGGCGTGGGAGCCTGGGTGAACATCGGGGACCTGCTCCTGGTCCTGCGGAACAGCAGCAGCGTGGTCACGATCTGGTCGACGTTCATAGGCAGGGTCGAGTCGCTGGCCTGTCAGGTCGGCCAGCCGCTGATGCTGAATCAGCCCATGCTCACGCTCGCGGTATCTGGCTGGCTGCTGCGCGGCGGCTCCAGGATGCCGTTTGACACTGGGCTGCTGCTGACGACTGGATCTCCGTCACGCAAGCTCGATCCTGCGGGTACCGCCTCACGACTGGCCGTGACCGTGAACAACGCAGGGAAACGCTATGTGCCCTGGCGCGCCTCCTGCCTGCTGCACGTGCCCGCGGGCAGCCAAGCGGTCACGGCGATCTACGAACAGCCGGGCACGCGTTTTACGCCCCTGAGCAAGCTGATAAAGATCCGCCGCGGAAAGCAGATCGCGCTGACGTATGAGGCTCCTTATGCCTATGGCAAGAACGGCAAACTGCGTACGTAGGGGGCATCCGCGGTGGAACTCGCAGAACCTTCTTTGGAATCCAGAACGCTGTCCAGGCGCGTCGCCGAGCTGTGCTCCACCGTCAGTTTTCCGGAGAAACATCTCACTGACCAGCTCGACCGGCTGGTCAGGGCACTCGGTGAGCCGCTTCGGGTCGCCTTCGCCGGCCGTGTCAGCATGGGAAAGTCCACGCTTGTCAACGCGCTGCTGCGTGCGCCCGTGGCCCCGACTGGGGACCGCGAGACGACCAGGGTCGTCACCCAGTTCGAGAACGGGGATTTCGAGCACGTCGAACTCAGCCTGCGTGACGGCACGACACGTCAGGCGTTCCTGACGCAAGAGGGTGTGCTGCCGTCGGCTTATCCGGTCCCCACCGAGGGGATACGGCAGGTCACAGTGCGCCTGCCGTATGCCCCGCTGCTGCGCCGGGTCACCCTCATCGACACGCCGGGCCTTGAAAGCGTTAACGAGGAGGCGTCCGGGCGGACCACCGAAGCCCTGTTCTCGCTGGACTCCCGGGATGCCGTTGCCAGTGCTGACGCGCTCGTTTACCTGATGCGCACGGACAGCGCCGCGGACGCTACCGCGATCTCGGCGTTCAACGAACTGACGTCCTTCGACCTTTGCGCGCTCAATGCTGTGGGTGTCCTGAATTGCAAGACCGAGCATCCGATCTCTGATTACTACGGCACCGCGCGGCGGCTGAAGAGCGAGCCCGTCTTCCGGAGCCGGGTAGCTGACGTGATTCCGGTCGCGGGGCTGCTCGCGTTTACCGCGGGCAGTGCCATGCTGAGCCCAGGCGACGCGTCTGCGCTGCGGAAGCTGGCCGCGTGCGGCGACGGCCTGCTCATCGATGTCGACGAGTATCTTGAGCAGCCGTGTGACGTTACCCGGGAGGAGCGGCAGCGGCTCCTCGACCTGCTGGGTTTCTCTGGCCTGCACATGGCGCTTCAGGCCATACGGTCCAGCCCCGACGGTCCCGGGGATATCAGCGACACGCTGCTGGAGCAGTCCGGGCTGCCCCGGCTCCTGGACATTATCGACGGCACGTTCGCTAACTGCGCCGATCAGATCAAGGCTGGTCAGGCGCTGGCAGCGGTGACGCGCCTTTCCTACCAGACGGACGCAGAGAACGGTCACCGCGTGCGCGTTCTGGTCGAGCGGCTCCGCGCTGATCCCGGCATGCACGGAATCCAGGAACTGTGGGCCCTGCAGCAGTGCGCGCGGCCTGAGGCGGACCACCCAGAGTGGGTCACAGCCGAGCTGGCGCGGGTCGCTGCCGGCGGCTCGCTCAGCGCCAGGACAGGATTGCCTGCGGAGGCGACTGCCGGGGAGATTCTCGAAGCGGCCAGAAACGGAGCGGCACGGGCGCACTCATATGCGGCGACGCTTAGCGTGACACGACCGGAATACCGCGTGGCTGAGATACTGCGCAGGTCGTACACGAACATTTACCGGGAATCGGCTGGAGCCGGCAACGGACGCTAGAATTTCTGCGGGCGCTTTTCACCTCTTGTCCGCCTTGATGGCAGATGATACAATCCGCCTGAAGTAATGGGGGGCATCGATGGAAGTTAAAAAAGGGAGGCAGCGCCCTAAGCGCGAAACGGCGCAGGAACGCCTCGCTGCCGGACTTGTTGCCAGCCTTAAGGAGATCGGCCAGATCGCGGCCGCGCAGGGCCGGGGAGACCTCGCAGCAGCCATCGATCAGGAAATAGCGCACGCGTCGCAGGCCGGGGCCGTGACGGTCGTCGTAGCGGCCGAGGTCAGCCGCGGGAAGAGCCTGCTCATCAACGCGCTTGTGGCGAAAGAGGGCTTGCTTCCGGTCGACCTGGACGTCAGCACCGGCGTGTACGTGCTGGTCCAGCATGGAGAGCCGGCTGAGGCCCGGGTTTTCACCAGGAGAAAGCGGGCGCCCACGGGCGTGCCGATCGACAGCATCGGCCAGTGGATTTCCGTTGCCAGCAACCCCGGGAATGAAAAGGGTGTTGCCTATGTGGAAGTCGATCTGCCCTCGGACCTGCTGAGCGAGGGCATTTCGTTCATTGACACACCGGGCGTCGGCGGCCTGGACGCCACGCACGCAGAAACGACGCTGGCCGCGCTGTCAGGAGCCGACGCGCTGATATTCGTGCTCGACGCGTCGGCGCCGCTTTCCCGGCCTGAGCTGACCTTCCTCGCCAAGGCTGCGGAGCGAATCCAGTCAGTGGTCCTGGTCATGACGAAGACCGACGTCTTTCCCGGGTGGCGGACGATTCTCGACGAGGACAGGAAGCTTCTGGAGCAGGCTGCCCCGCGCTTCGCCGGGCAGGAGATCATCCGGGTCAGGTCGCCGCTGTTCTTCGAGGCGGCCAGGAGACGGGATGCGGGGGATGCACCAGCCGCAGACCGTTTGCTCGAGCGGTGCGGGATCGCGCTGCTCATCGAGTACCTCAGGGACCATGTCGCCGGGCGCGCGGCCAGCATCCGGCTCGCGAACGGTCACCGCCTCGCAGTGAGCGTGCTGTGGCAGCTTGACGCGGGATACGGCGACCAGCTGGCAACGCTGAGCGGAGACACCTCGCCGCTGCAGGCTCTTCAGGACCGCCAGCGGGAACTAGATGCGCAGAAGAACGCTGCCGAGGGCTGGCGCCAGGATGCTGAGCATGCTTTCGATGACCTGAATACGAAGATGAATCGCAAGCTGGCCGAAGAGGCAGCCAACCTCCGCACCAGGTTCGATGGGGAGATCGCGCAATCCTGGCGTCATGGCAGGCTCCGCTCTTTCCCGGCCGAGATCGAGGCCGACCTGCACCTGGCGGCTGTGGCACTGCAGCGCGACCTGGCCGGCTCCATTCTCGAGTGCGCTGGCGACCAGGCCGAGCGGCTCAAGCTCGGGGAGTTCGTCACGCCGACCGCAACGCTGTCGCTACCAGAACGCGAACGCCTGGTCGCGCGGCCGGTTGACAAGACTCCGGTCCACCGGGCGATGGTGGGCGGCGGCATCCTTTCCGGCGCCCTGGGCGTGCTGACGTCGATCCTTTCGCTCAACCCCGTCGACATCTTGCGAGGAGCGCTCGGTGTCGCAACCTCATTTCAGCAGGTAGTCATTCAGCGTTCTACAGCCGAGCAGGCTGAGGCGCGCAGGATTCTCGAAGCGTACCTGGAGAGGTTCCAGCGAGACTGCGAAGCCGCGATCAACGATGCGACCCGCGCCGCAACCGACGCGACCATTGCCGCCCTGGACGAGCGGATCAAAAACGCCCTCGGAACGCTGCAAACTCAGATAGCCGAGCTCTCCAGGCAGGCAGCCGAGGTCCAGCAACGACAGGCGTCCAAGGACCGGATCAATGAGCAGCGGGCCGTTATCGCCAGGCTCGTCGAGGAACACCAAGCCGCGTTCCGCGATGCCGTATCAGCAGCCACAGCCCCGGCTTCACCCGCGTCTTCTCCAGATGTGGCGGCGGCCAGCGCCGCAGAAGCTGGCCCGCTCACCGGCGGCGGAGAATGGCAGCAATCAGCTCGCCGATCTCCAGCGTCGCTGGCGTCGCCTGGCTCATCAGCTCCGGCTGGCCGATGAAGCCGTGGATCTGCCCGCCGTAGCTCGCCGACGTCGAGGCTCCCCTCGTCACGGCGGGCAGGCCCGGCTACACACGCGCTTTCCAGGCGTTCAGGATCTCCGCCGGATCAGCCGGCTGCTGCGGGCCCGGCAGCGACGGCGGGGTCCGCGAGAAGCGTGGCGCGGGCGCCGCCTGCACGATCCCGTCGGCTTCCACGAGGGTGGCCCGGGCGGCCAGGTGCGGATCGGCCGCCGCCTCGGCGAAGGACAGCACCGGCGTGACACACGCTTCCGTCCCGGCGAAATGGGCCGCCCACTCGTCACGCGTCCGGGTGGCGAACCGGTCACTGAACGACTGGCGCATTGCCGGCCACGTGGCCCCGTCGAGTTGACTGCCGGCCTCCGCCGGGTCGAGGCCCAGCCCCGCCAGCAGGGCGGCGAAGAACCGCGGTTCGAGCGCCCCCACGGCCACGTACTTCCCGTCTGCGCAGGTATAGGTGTCATAGAACGGCGCGCCGCCGTCGAGCAGGTTGCTCGCCCGGTCGTCGGTCCACGCACCTATGCCACGCAGGGCAAACGTCAGCTGCGTCAGCAGTGCGGTTCCGTCCACCATGGCGGCGTCGACCACCTGGCCGCGACCGGAGCTAGCCCGTTCCCACAGTGCGGCGAGGATGCCGATGAGCAGCAGCATCGACCCGCCGCCGAAGTCACCTATCAGGTTCAGAGGAGGCGGCGGCGGTCCGCCGGCCCGGCCGATCGCGTGGAGGGCGCCGGTGAGGCCGATGTAGTTGATGTCGTGGCCGACGTCTGCCGCTCGCGGACCCTCCTGGCCCCAGCCTGTCATGCGCCCGTACACCAGCCGCGGGTTGCGCGACAGGCACGCGTCTGGTCCGACGCCAAGCCGTTCTGCGACGCCCGGGCGAAGGCCCTCGATCAGAACGTCCGCGTGGGTGGCCAGGGCAAGGACGACCTCCTGGCCGCTGGAGGTCTTGAGATCCGCGGCGACCGACCGTCGCCCCCGCAGTATGGCCCTGGGCGTGCCGATCTCGAGCGACCCGCCAGCTGGGCGTTCCACCCGGACGACGTCAGCGCCGAGGTCGGCCAGCACCATCGCCGCATGTGGCGCCGGGCCGATCCCCGCCAGTTCCACCACCCGCAGACCGGCGAGCGGGCCGCCGCCGGTCATCCGCACACCCCGGCCCATCGCATCACGTCCAGCGCAAATCGCACGTACATACGGGCAATCTCCTCGGGTGTCGCCGGACCGTCCGGCCGGTACCAGTGCGGGATCGACGTGCACATCGTGACGACCGCCCGCGACGCGTCGTGCGGGTCTTGTGTGCGGAACGCGCCGAGCCGGTGCGCCTCCTCAGCCTCGGCGTCCACCATGCGTTGCTGGTGATTACGCAGCTGCAGGATCCGCTCGCGGTTGGCCGGCTCGAGGCTCCGCATCTCGCTGAGTCCAATGAACGCAAGCGCCCTGCGGTAGGTGTGGTGCAGAGCCAGGCACTCGATGACCAGAGAGAACCTGGAAACCGGGTCGTGGCCCTCACCCCGCGCGGCAGCGGTGCGCCACAGCAGCGAGTCCATGTAGATCTCCAGCAGTTCTACGAGCATGTCCTGCTTGCTGGCGTAGTGATGGTAGAGCCCAGGTACAGACAGGCCGCACCGTCGCGCGATGTCCCGGACTGACGCGCCGCCATACCCGGAGTCAAGGAAAGCATCCAGCGCCGAGCTGAGGACCGGCGGGAGGCGCAGCGGCGGGTAGGCGCGCCAGTCGGTCCCGTCAGCACCGCGTGCCGTCTCGACCGCCCCGTGAAGCTTGTGATTCCTGTCGTCAGTCAGCGGAGCTAGCCGCTCGGCCTCATTGGCGGCCACCGGGTAACCGGCGCCGATCAGCGCTGCGACCGGAACGCCGAGCACCTGTGCGATCTCGCCCAGGCGGCGGACGGAAATACCAGTACGGCCGTGCTCGATCTGCGACACCGTGGCCGCGCTCAGGCCCAGGCGGCGCGCGAGCTCGCGCAGTGTCATGCGCTGGCTTCGGCGCACGTCTCGCACGCGGGCCCCGGCAGAGGCTTCCTGTGCCCCGGGATCTCGGCCGACATCGAGGCGTTCAACGTCATCAGGACGCATCAACAGTGTTTAGCCTCCCCGAACATTAGCTGTCAATATGCTTCGGCCGTTCCTCTATGCGGCAACGTATGGCAACGTTGACGAGCCTTGGATGCGAGTCATACCGTGTCTGCCGACCGAGCGATAGCTCTGACGGTGTGAGCTCGCCAGGCTGACTCGCCAGCGCTGGCCGTTCCCGCCGCAGCGAGGGAGCAGCCATGCCTGTCGAGCGCATGATGCCGACGCAGGAAGCCGCCGACCTGATCGAGCTTGTGCGGGAGATCGCCGAGCGCCAGCTCGCCCCGGTCGCAGCCGAATACGAGGCCGCGGCCCGGTTCCCGCGTGACATATTCCGGCTGCTGGGCAAGGCCGGCCTGCTGAGTCTGGCCTATCCCGAGGAATACGGCGGCGGGGGTCAGCCCTACGAGGTCTACCTGCAGGTGCTGGAAGAGATCGGGGCTGCCTGGATGAGCGTCGCGGTAGGAGTGAGCGTGCACTCCCTGTCGTGCTATCCGCTCGCCCGCTACGGCTCGGACGCCCAGAAGGACCGCTGGCTGCCCGGGATGCTGGGCGGCGACCAGCTCGGCGCGTATTCGCTGTCAGAGCCGCAGTCCGGCTCGGATGCCGCCGCGCTGCGGACCCGGGCCAAGCGCGAAGGCTCCGGCGGGTTCGAGCTGACCGGCACGAAGGCGTGGGTCACGCACGGGGGAGAGGCCGACTTCTACGCGGTCTTCGCGAGAACCTCTGACGACCAGCGGCGCGGGATCTCCTGCTTCCTGATGCCGTCGGACGCCGCGGGATTCCGCTCTGGCACACCGGAAGCCAAGATGGGCCTGACGGCGTCCACCACCACGCAGCTGCATCTCGACGCGGTGCCCCTGGAAGCCGGCCGGCTCATCGGCGCCGAGGGCGATGGCTTCCCGATCGCACTGTCAGCCCTGGACCGCGGCCGGCTTGGCATCGCTGCCTGTGCGACCGGGCTCGCGCAGGCCGCGCTTGACATTGCTGTCGGCTACGCCTCGCAGCGGGAGCAGTTCGGGCAGCCGATCGCCACGTTCCAGGGCCTTGCGTTCATGCTCGCGGACATGGCCGCGGCCGTTGCATCCGCCCGGGCGACCTACCTCGAAGCCGCCAGGAGGCTGGACCGGGGCATGCCGGTCACCAGCCAGGCCGCGATCGCGAAGCTCATCTGCACCGACGCAGCTATGCGCGTCACCACCGACGCGGTTCAGGTACTCGGCGGTTACGGCTACACCAAGGACTTCCCGGCCGAGCGGTACATGCGAGAAGCCAAGGTGACCCAGATCTTCGAGGGCACGAACCAGATTCAGCGCATCGTGATCAGTCGCAGCCTCGTCTCATGAACCCGGGCATCCCAGCGGCGCTGCGCCGGTTTGATCTGTCCGGCCGGGTGGCCATCGTGACCGGAGCTTCGGCGCTGATCTACGGGCCCGATCCGATCCTGGTGCCGCAGTACCTGCGACAGCCTCGGCCTGGCCACGGCCATGCTCGACGCCACCGTCGGGTATGCAAGGGTACGGGAGCAGTTCGGCCGGGCTATCGGCTCATTCCAGGCAGTGGAGCACGCGTGTGCGGACATGCTGGTCCAGGTCTCGTTAGCCCGCCCGCTCGTAACGGCGGCGGTGACGCGACTGGCCGAAACTGATCCCGGGTCAGGTGTCGCAGCGTCAATGGCGACGTCGTATGCATGCGGCACCGCGGTCCAGGTGATAGGCGCTGCGATGCAGCTGCACGGCAGGTATCGGCTATACGTGGGAGAGCGGCATCCACGTCTACCTGAAGCGCGCACTGCTCAACCGGTCGCTGTTCGGCTCGCCAGCAGCGCATCGCCGGCGTCTTGCTGCACGTTACCGCCAGCCCGTGCATAAGGAGTCCTAGCTATGAAACCCGGCCGCACCTCCGCTTGCGCCGTCTGCTCTACGGCCGTGCTTCTCGTGTCAGGACCAGCCATTGTGCTGTGGTGCCATGGAAGGAAGATGCGCGTAACCGAACCCGTCCGCTGCTCTGAGGTCGCCGCTGCCAGCGGCGCCGGGGGCCTGATCGCTGGCCAGGCGTACCAGGACCCGGCTACCTCGGCCACACTGCGGTGCACGCGCAGCGGCGGCGGCTGGCCGGAATCCCCCGCCGGTGCCCTTGTCCCAGTGATGGGGGGTCGAACCGGCTTATGTCGGATGATGCTAGGTCGTGGTTCGGCCGGCGGACATCGCGCTGGCAGGACTGGCCACCTTCGCGGCTTATCGAGCGTAAGCAGGCGCTCGGCTGCCGGATCAGCGTAGTGATACCGGCCAGGAACGAGGAGCGGACGGTCAGTGACGTGGCCGGGGCAATCTCCCGGTCGCTGATGGAGGAGGCACCGCTGGTCGACGAGCTCGTGGTGATCGACTCGGATTCCACCGACGCCACGGCTCAGGTCGCAGCCGACGCGGGTGCCGCTGTATGGAGCGCGCGCGACGTGGCGCCCGGCCATGGCAGTTTTTCCGGCAAGGGCGAGGCGCTGTGGAAGTCCCTTCTGGTAACGACCGGTGATCTGCTGGTGTTCGTGGACGCGGACCTCACGCTGTGGGATCCGCACTTCGTCACCGGCCTGCTAGGCCCGCTGCTGGACGACGATCAGGTGCTCCTGGTCAAGGGCTTCTACACACGGGTGCGCACGGAATCGGATGGCTCAGTCTCCGCTGACGGAGGCCGGGTCACCGAGCTGGTCGCGCGACCGCTGATCAGTTTGTGGTGGCCAGAGCTGGCAGAGGTGGTGCAGCCGCTAGCGGGGGAGTGGGCCGCGCGGCGCAGCCTGATGGAAACACTGAGCATCCCGGTCGGCTACGGGGTCGAGCTGGCCACGCTGATGGACACCGCCTCCAAGCACGGGCTCGACGCGGTCGCCCAAGTGGACTTGGGCCGCCGGGCCCACCGCCATCAGGCAAATCACGACCTGGCCGTGATGGCGGCCGAACTGCTGGTGGTCGCCGAGCGCCGCCGTCCTGGCGGGCAGGTGCCCGAACCTGCGCAGCTGCACCAGTTCGGCCGCGTGTCGGGCCAGCTCCACCGGATGTCCCGTCCGGTCCCGGTGGCTGAGCGGCCCCCGGCCCGGTCACTGCAGGGGCATGGCGTGGCGCGGCTGGGGCCGCCGTGGTTACCGCTCCTGTGCCCGGCAGCGGCTCATCGGTCACCGCCCGCGAGCCGGGAGTGCTCCGGCTGGGGCGGCGTGAGTTCGCCGCGGAGCAGCCGCTGGTCATGGGGATCGTCAACCGCACGCCCGACTCCTTCTACCGGCCCGCGGTCACCTGGGACGAGTCAGCGGCGCTGGACCGGGTGGACCAGGTCGTGGCCGAGGGGGCCGACATCGTCGATGTGGGCGGTGTGCCCGCAGCGCCAGGCCCGCAAGTGGACGCCATCGAGGAGATCCGGCGCACTGCGACTTTCATAACGGCGGTCCGCGGCCGCTACCCGGACGTGGTTATCAGCGCTGACACGTGGCGCCATGAGGTTGCCCGGGCAGCCTGCCAGGCTGGCGCAGACCTGATCAACGACAGCTGGGGCGGATGGGACCAGCGGCTCGGCGAGGTCGCGGCCGAGTTCGGTGCGGGTCTGGTGTGCTCGCACACCGGGGGCCAGCGGCCCCGGACCCGGCCGTTCCGGGTGGCGTATGCCGACGTCATGGGCGACGTGCTGGACCATGTGCTGGGGCTGGCGGACCGCGCTGTCCAGGCCGGCGTGGACCCGGCCCGTGTCGTCATCGACGCCGCGCACGACTTCGGCAAGAACACCTGGCACTCCCTGGAGATCACCCGCCGGCTGAGCGAGATGACCGCGACGGGCTGGCCTGTGCTGGTGTCGGTGTCGAACAAGGACTTCATCGGCGAGACGCTGAACCAGCAGGCGACCGGACGGCTCGCCGGGACACTGGCGGCCACCGCGGTGTGCGCGTGGCAGGGCGCGCGGATCTTCCGTGCCCATGAGGTGATCCAGACCCGGCATGCTGTGGACATGGTCGCGGCAATCCGGGGCACTATCCCGCCCGCGCGGGTGATCCGTGGACTCGCGTGACCGGTGATCATCGCAGCCGCCATCTGTCCCGCGCCGCCGGCCCTCGCGCGCGAGCTGACCGGTGCCGACCCGGTCCTGCCCCAGCTGCGACAGGCCTGCCGGGACGCCGCAGCCGCACTGGTACGCGCGGGTCCTGACCTGGTCGGCGTGGTCGGGGCTGGGGATCAGACCCGGACCTGGGACGAGTCCCTGGAACTGGACCTGTCCGTGTTCGCGCCGGGGGTCAGGTCGGCCGTCCACGCCGATGGGCCGGGGCTGCCGCTGCCGCTTGGCCTGGGCTCCCGCCTGCTTGACCAGGCCGGTTACACAGGTCGCCGGGCACTGTGGTCGGCAGGCGACGACGAGCCCCCCGGCCGGTGCGCGGAGGTGGGAGCCCAGATCGCCGGCTCAGCCGCGAAGGTGTCCCTGCTGGCGATGGCCGATGGCAGCGCCCGCCGCGGCCCGAAGGCCCCGGGCTATTTCGACGACCGGAGCATCCCGTTCGACGCTGAGGTCACCCGGGCCGTGCGAGACGGCGACCTCGACGCCCTGCTGGCGGTTGACCCAGATCTCGCGCGCGAGCTGATGGCGACCGGCCGACCGTGCTGGCAGGTCCTGGCCGGGGCCCTGCACGGCACGAAGCCGTCGGGCGAGATCCTCTACTGCGATGACCCGTTCGGCGTTGCCTACCTGGTCGCCTCGATTCGCACCTGAGGGCGTTGTCGTCCTGGTGAGGCAGGATAGGGCGCATGGGCAGGATCCAGTTCACCACGCAGCTCAAGCCCCGCGGCCCGGCAGCCGCCGTCGTGCTTGACGACGATCAGGTCGCAGCTGTTGGCGAGGGTGCCAAGCGATTCCCCGTGGCGGCGACCGTGAACGGCTGTACCTGGCGGACGAGCGTTTCCCGGATGGGTGGCGAGTTCGTGGTGGGCGTCAGCAAGGAGGTGCGCCAGGGCGCGGGGGTGCAGGCCGGCGACGAGGTCGAGGTGATCATCGAGCTGGACACCGCACCCCGGGAGGTCGAGGTGCCTGAGGCGCTGGCCGCCGCTCTGGCTGCTGACGCCCGGGCGAAGACATCTTTCGACGGCATGGCCTTCACCCACCGCAAGGAGTACGCGCGCTGGATTGCCGAAGCTAAGAGCGACGAGACCCGGCAGCGTCGCGTCAGGCAAGCGCTGGAGATGCTCCGGGCAGGGAAGGCACGGTCCTGATTCCTTCAAGCCGGTGAGGCCTGGCTTGCTCCAAAATTTCCGGTATTGCCAAGCAGCATCTCGGGGTGGCCTCGCCGTGGGTGACATGATCACTTGTTGGTGACCCTTGGGCGGACTGGCCTCGAGAGGTCGAGCGCCTGGACGCGGTCAGCTCTCGCTGACCGGCTCGAGGACGAACAGCGGGATCTGGCGCGTGGTCTTCTGCTGGTATTCGGCGTACGGGGGATACGCGGCGACCGCGCGCTCCCACCACTGCTCGCGCTCGTCGCCAGTGATCTCGCGTGCGGTCATGTCCTGCCTGAGCGGCCCGTCCTGAAGCTGGACATGCGGGTCCGCCCGGAGGTTGTACACCCAGACCGGGTTGGTCGGGGCACCGCCCATCGACCCAACAGCGACGTACCGGCCGTCATGCTCGACCCGCATCACCGGCGTCTTGCGGATCTTGCCGCTGCGCGCCCCGCGGTTGGTGATGACCACCACCGGAAGCCCGGTGTCCCGCAGCGTAATTCCGTCCGTGCCGCCCGACCGCTCATACAGGTCAACCTGCTCGCGGACCCAGGCCCTTGTGCTTGGCTCGTACTTACCCTCGATCGCCATGGCGACAGTTAACACCACGATCTGGCCGCTTTATTGAGTAGGGTCCAGCCATGCCCAGCGCCTGCATCTCGGCTGATGACCCACGCGCGGACGATGTCCGCGGCCTGCTGCAGCGCCACCTGGACTTCGCCAGAGGCTGCACCCCGCCCGAGGATGTGCACGCTCTGGACATCGACGGCCTGCTCAATCCCGCCGTCACCTTCTGTACCTACCGGCGCGATGGCGATCTACTGGCAGTAGGTGCTCTCAAGTTTCTGAACGACAGCCACGGCGAGCTCAAGTCGATGCATACCGCCGCGGCCGCCCGCCGCCAGGGCATCGGCCGGGCGATGGTGGATCACCTCGTCGGCCTCGCCCGCGAACGCGGCCTGGCCCGGGTCAGCCTGGAGACCGGGTCCACTCCCGAGTTCGCCGCCGCGCGGGCACTGTACACCCGGGCCGGGTTCACCGAGACGGGCCCGTTCGGCGACTATCGCGAAAGCCCGAACAGCACGTTCATGACCATGCAGCTCTGACTCGGCGGCCGCATGCGTGCCTGCGGACTGGTCAGAGCTTCCCGCGGTTCTTGGCGGCGAGGATGATCTGAGTCACCAGCCAGGAGCTCACGCCGAGTTTCTGCGCGATCTCCGCCGGCCGCAGTCCCTGCTCGTTGTACAGCAGCGCCAGCCGCTCCTGCTTCGGCGTCCACGGCCGGGCGGGCGCGCGGACGGGCCGCGGCTGCGGACGGACCCGCGCCGGCCTGGGCGGTCCGCCCGGGCCAGTGCGCCCCTCTCCAGCCGGATGGTGGCCCGGCTCGCCCGTTCCCTGCGCGGGGGCATCCGTGCCGCTGTTTGCAGTCGGCCGGGGCGCCGCGTCCGCCGAGGTCCCGAACGATGTCCGCCGCTGATCCCGGTACTTGCCGCTGGCCAGGTCGGCGCGGGTGTCCTCATCGAGGATCATGAACTCCTCAGCCGCCTTGTTCATCCCGACGGCTACCATCGTCAGGCTCTTGGCGTTCTTCTCCTGGCACTCCTTGGACATGCAGTAGTTGTATTTGCGCGCCCGCTCGGGGTGCAGTTCCGCCCCGCACGTGATGCACCGTAGAGGGTTCTGGGGCGCAGTCCCCTCAGGCTGACGCTCCGCCATCGATATTCTCCCGCCTGCATGAAACGCATACTCGAAAACACCAGCGGAGCCCAAGTTCTTCCCTGGGCGGCTGGCCTGCATGGCGTTCGTGGTTGAAGCCGTGGAGGCGTTCCCACGCCACCAAACCCACATTCATGACCACCGAGGCGCTAGCTGGGTGCCCGGTAGGCGGGCTGGGGGCGCCCCGCGCCACTCCTGGCGGCGGATACTGGCTGCAGAGGGTGGCCGGAGCGTCGAGGAGGTAGCGCTAGTGACTAGTGGGGCTGCTGACGGCCGGGCTGCCGGGCGGCTGGAGCGGGCGGAGCGGATCCGGCAGATCGGGCCGGATATCACCCCCGATAACATCCAGGCCAGCTTCGGCCTGTACACCGGCGAGCACGAGGAAGCGGGCCACCGCGCACCCGCCCTGGCGCGGGACCTGCAGTACGGCCCTGACCCACGGAACCGCCTGGATGTCCACAGCGGCGAGGCCGCCACGCCACCCCTGCCGGTCCTGGTCTACGTGCACGGCGGCGGGTTCGTGGGCGGCGACAAGCACATTCCGGGCACGCCGTATTACGACCACATCGGTGCCTGGGCGGTCAGCCATGGGGTGCTGGGCGTGACGATGACCTACCGGCTCGCCCCGGAGCATCCGTGGCCGTCCGGAGCGCAAGACGTCGGCCAGGCGGTCGCGTGGGTCACCGAACACATCGGCGACTACGGCGGCGACCCGGCGCGAGTGGTGGTCACCGGGCATTCCGCCGGCGCGACGCACGTCGCGGGCTACCTCGCCGGCCACGCTGGCTCCCCGGCTGGCGCGGCCGCCGGAGTCCTGCTCTCCGGCATCTACGACCTGACAGCGACCCAGCCAGGCGGCGCGCAGGCAGCGTATTTCGGTGACGACCCCAGCCAGTACAGCGCGCGGTCGCCGCTGGCCGGGCTGGTCTCCTCCGGGATCCCGGTGCTGTTCGGTGTGGCCGAATTCGACCCGCCGATATTCCACCAACAGGTCGGCGGGGTGGCCGAGGCGTTCATGCACCGTCATGGGACGCTCCCGCCGCTGGTGTACGCGCTCAGGCACAACCACATCAGCGAGGTCGCCGCGCTCGGCATCGACGACGATGCCCTCGGCATCCAGCTGCTGCGGTTCATCGAGAGCGTCACAGGAACCGTCCTGCCGCGACCCGGCTACCAGGAGCCGGCGCCCGCTGCCTGACGCTGCGGCCAGTCAGGCCAGAGCGCCTGACGAATGGACGACGCGGCCGCCGACCATCGTGAGCTCGGAACGGACCGCCGGGATCCGGTCATCGGGCACGGTGAAGTAGTCCTCGCTGAGCACTGCCAGGTCCGCACGGGCCCCGGGACGCAGGTGGCCGCGGTCGGCTTCCTCGAAACTCAGCCAGGCGCTGCCCGCGGTGTACCACTCCAGCGCCTGCGCGCGGGTGGCCAGCTGCCCGGGCCCGCGGCGGCGGACGCCGTCCAGCGACGTCCCGGTCGTCAGCCACCACAGCGACAGCCACGGGCTCCACGACGAGGCCCGGGTCGCGTCGGTGCTGGCAGCCACCGGGATGCCGGCAGTAATGATGTCGCCGACCGGCGGGACCCGGCTCATCACGTCGTCGCCGCCCCACGCCGCCGCTGACGTCGCGGCCTTGAACACCTGGCGATCGTCGAGCACCACTCCTGCGCCCAGGGCGCGGAGCCTGGAAAGGTTCCGCGGGCTGATCCGGTCCGCATGCGCAAGGCTAAAGCGCAGGCCAGCGAGGGGGATCTCGCTGTTCACCGATTCCCAGCAGTCCACGATGCGGCTGACCGACGAGTCCAGGACCGCGTGGATGTGCAGTGGCCAGCCGCGCTCGGCTACCCGGCGGGTGATCCGGAGCAGCTCGGCGGCTGACTCGTCGGACACCGTGAAGCTCTGCTGGCCCTCGAAGTCGTGGCAGCCGAAGTGGACCACCTCGCCGGCGCCGAGAACCCGCAGCATCTCGTCACCGAACCGGGTCTGGGCGTGCCGCAGCCACGCGTCGACCTCGTCGTACTCCTGCCCGGGATGAGCGGCCGACAGGAACAGGCGCATCCGCATCGTCAGCTCCCCGGCGCGCCAGAGATCGAACAGCGGGTCGTAGCTCTCCGGCACCATCCCGAAGCCGCCAGGGTCAACGATCCCGGTCAGCCCGCTGGCGTGCATGTCTGCGACCATGCCAGCGGTTGAGCGCCGCTGCTCCTCCCGCCCGGATGTCCCGGCAGCCGCCAGGCAGAACGTGAACGCGCCCATCCCGTACACCCGCCCGGTCGGCTCGCCGGTACCCGGGTCCCGCTCGATGCGCCCGTCCGGCAGGTCACTGGTGAGCCTGTCCAGGCCGCTGTCACGCAGGGCTGCCGAGTTGAGGACGGCAACTTCATAAAGAGCCTGAACGTAGGCAGGGTGATCCCCGGCTGCCTTGTCCAGCTCGCCGCGGGTCGGTTCCCTGACCTCCGTGAACTGGGATGGATGCCAGCCGCCGACGGCCCGGATCCACTGGCCGGGTGCCGCGCGGGCAGCGGCTTCGCTGACCGTTGCCAGCGCGCTGTCCACATCCCGGACGCCGTCCCAGTGCAGCTCGCTGGTCCAGGTAAGGCCCGCCCTCGCGGCGTGCATGTGGCCGTCGATCAGGCCTGGTATCACCCGCCGTCCCTGGAGCTCGATCACGGTGCTGCCCGGTCCAATCAGCTCGCGCAGTTCCTCGTCGCTGCCGAGGGCGGCGACCCTGCCCCCGGCGACCGCCATCGCACTGGGCTCGCCGCCCGCGGCCGGGCCCGCGCCGGGCCACACGCGCCCGCCCAGGAACACAGTCTCGCCAGCGCCGCTATGAACAGGCACGGATTCCCCTTTGCCGGATTACAGGGCTGGCTCAGGCCTACCGCACGCAGCGACTAGCTGGCAATGGTGATGTTTCCGCCCGGGTCATCCCCCGGGAAGTTCGCGCTGCCAGGCCTTAACCTGGCGGAAGATTTCGCTGTAGCCGCCCGTCATAGCGTGCGGAACCCGCCAGACGTCAACCGTGGCGGCAAAGCCAAGCACCCGCACATGAACGACAGGCGCACCGGGGTGCTCGGCATCGCTGCCCCAGTCCCTCCGGTGGCCACCGATGGTGCCGCCGCTGACATTGACGTTGACGCCTTCCGGGAGGTAGACATCGACGTTCGCGAAAGCCCCAAGAACGGTCACCGCCGTCTCGCTGTGATCGATCGTGGCCTGGCGCAGGTCGAGGTCGAGGTCACCGAACACGCTGGCGGCCACCGCCCGCCTGCGCAGCCGCAGCCGCCCGCGCTGCACCACATGCCCGAACAAGGCTGCCGCCAGCCGTACCGGCTTGCGGTCCTGGGCGGCCGCCAGTTCCGGTGGCAGGTCCTGCTGCACGCGCGCCAGATCCCCGGTGCACCTGGCTTGCAGGGCATCACCGACCCGCTCGGTGAACTCATCGAGCGTCATCCGGCCCGCCAGCAGGTGCTCGCGGAGCGCCGCGACGGCCTGCTCGCGGTCCGCATCCGAGGCGCGCAGCGACCCGTCGTCCATAGCCGCAACGGTAGACGAGGACAGTCCCTCCAGCTATGGCCACCACGGGCGGGACCACCGAAGACGGTCAGGCTATGACTCCGACATCGCCCCCGGCCAGGACGCGGACGCCTCCCCAGTCTCCTGATAGCACTGCGGGCATGTCCGGGCCGCGACCGGCTGAACTGACGGCTCAGCTTACGAGGGTGAGCAAGCGGGGGAGGAAGACCGCGACGGCTACGCCGACAGCGGCTATCGAGGTGATCAGCACGGCGCCGGCGGCGGCGTCCTTGGCGACCTTGGCCAGCGGGTGGAAGTCGCTGGTGCACAGGTCGGTCAGCGCCTCGACGACCGTGTTCAGCGCCTCGGTGGCCAGGACCAGGCCGATCGCGATGATCACGCAGGCCCAGTCCGCGGCGCCGATCCTCAGCGCCAGGCCGGCGGCGATAGCGCAGACCGTGGCGGCGAGGTGGACCCGCATGTTGCGCTGGGTGCGGACGACGTACCACACCCCCTGGCCGGCAAAGGAGAAGCTGCGCAGGAAGCCCGTCCGTGGAACCGCGGCCTCGGGGCCGGCCAGATCGTCGCTGCGGCTGGGAGACTGACTGGGGGGAGTCATCCTGATCACCTTCGTCTTCATGCGCCTGCGGGCTCCAGGCTTACACGGCGGATGCGAGCCAGAGCCTCAGGTTGGCTGCCCTGGCCGGGTCCAGGCTGGCTGCGCCTCGGCAAGGGCTCCGGCGTAGAAGTGGCGCGCCGCGTCGATCAGCTCGTCGAGCGGAGGCCACCACGGGCCTGGCTCCAGGGACCGGAGTGCGTCCAGCAGCCAGGCTGCCTGGGTGGTCGGGCTGTCGGCGACTGGGGTGACGGCGACTCGGCGCGGGCGCACCGCGCGGAGGGGGCCCAGGTACAGGTCCGGGTCCCGGCCTG
Organism: uncultured Actinomycetota bacterium; assembly: GCA_963815375.1. GTDB lineage: Bacteria > Actinomycetota > Actinomycetes > Streptosporangiales > Streptosporangiaceae > JASHPR01. The sequence goes on from CAWFGX010000005.1 coordinate 219,075, forward strand.
CGGCCTGGGCCGGGGCCACCACCAGGTAGTAGTCGGGCAGCTCGAACTGCTTCTGTTTCCAGGCTGTCAGCGCGTCCGCGGCGCCCGCCTCAAACCCGGCAGAGCCCGCCGGGCCGGCTGACACATCCCACATCGCGCTCCATGCCTGCGCGACGTCAGCGAGCGGGTCGTCCCGGATGATGACGAACGTTGACCGCCGCCGCGCTGCCTCTCGCATGGCTGCCGCTCCGGCTTCCCAGGCGGGCCGGGCCGCCGCAAACTCTTCGGAGGCCGCAGCGCCGGATCCGGGAACTGGCGCGCGGGCGACGGAGACGTTCGGAGACTGGGCGAACCCGGCGAGGAACCGGTCGTCCACCTCGCCGACCAGGACAACGACCGTAGAAGACTCACGCCGCATCAGACTGGACCTAAGACCTCGGTGCCTGCTGCGGCCCGCGCACCGGCGAGCCCGCCGCGCGGCCGCTCACTGCATCACCAGCGGAGCGTGGTCGAGGTGCGGCAGGACGTGCCGGGCGAACAGGTCACCCTCTGCGGCATGGGGATATCCAGACAGGATGAACGCTTCCAGGCCGAGATCGGCGTAACCCCGCAGCTTGGCCAGGACCTGGTCGGGGTCACCGACGATCGCGGCACCCGCTCCGGAGCGGGCGCGGCCGATGCCGGTCCACAGGTTCGGTTCGACGTAGCCTTCGTCGTCGGCCAGGTCGCGCAGCTCGCTCTGCCGGAGCGTCCCGACCGACGAGGGATGCAGCGAGCGGCCACGGATCTCTGCCCCTGCCGCTGGGTCCAGCCGCGAGACCAGGCGCCGCGCACCGGCCCGTGCCTCGTCCTCGGTGGCCCGGACGATGACATGGGAACGGTAGCCGAACCTCAGCTCGCGGCCGTACCGGGCGGCGCGCGCCCGCATGTCGCTGACCACCGCCTCGGCGCCGGCGATCGTGTCGGGCCACATCAGGTAGACGTCGGCGGCCTGAGCTGCCACCTCCCGTGCCGCCTCGGAGAGGCCGCCGAAGTAGAACGGCGGGCATACCCCCGCTACAGTCCGCAGGCCCGGCGGGTCGAGGGACAGGTCAAGGAACTCCCCGTGGAAATCGACTGCCTTGCCGTTCAGCAGGTCGCGCAGTACGCCCATGATCTCTAGCGTGCGGCGGTACCGGGGGGCGGACTCCAGCGTCTGGCCGGGCAGGTCTGAGGAGATGATGTTGATCGTCAGCCGGCCGCCGAGCATCTGGTCGATGGTGGCAAGCTGGCGCGCGAGCTGCGGTACCCACATCTCGCCTATCCGGACTGCCACGAGCAGGCGCATCCGCCGAAGCATCGGGGCGATCCCGGCAGCGAAGGCGATCGAGTCCATGCCCATGCTGTAGCCCGACGGCAGAAGCAGGTTGTCGTATCCCGCCTCCTCGGCGGCCAGCGCGATACCCCGGCAGTGCTCCCAGCTGGACTTCAGCGCGGCGTCCGGCACCCCGAGAAATTCGTAGTCGTCGTCGCAGAGCGCGGCGAACCAGGAGACCTCACAGCTCAAGCGGAGAGCATCCCTTCGTCTCTCGGTGGCGGGCTACTCAACGGAACAATGGTATGACCGACGCTGACTCAGGTGGCTGACGACGGGAGATCCGCCGATGACAGACAGTGACGAGGTGCCTGCGGGTACCGACGCGAGCGTTGCGACCGCTGCCCGCATCTACGACTACTTACTCCTTGGCCATGACAACGTCGCCGCCGACAGGATCGCGGCCCACAAGCTCATGGAGATGTGGCCGGTAGCGCCCCTCGTCGTGCGCGCAACCCGTTGTCGACGCGGCCACGCGCGCAGATCCTGGGTTCATGCGGAGTCGCGCAGCACCAGCTTGGTGTCGAGGACGACCTGGCAGGGGTCCTTTGTCGGCATGGATATGCAGGCCAGCAGTTCCGCTGCTGCCTGCGCGCCCATGGCGTCGATCGGCTGGCGCATCGTGGTCAGCGTCGGGTCGGTGTGCTGGGCCAGTAATTCGTCGCCAAACCCGACCACGGCGACGTCCTGGGGCACTCGCCGGCCCCTCCAGCGCAGCGCCCGGATGACGCCAGCCGCCATCAGGTCGGACGCGGTGAAAACCGCCTCCACGTTCGGCCTGCGGTCGAGCAGCCGGTACATCGCGTGCTCACCCGATGCCGGGGTGAAGTCCCCGTAGACGATCAGGCCGCGGTCATCCAGCCCGGCCGATGTCATCGCAGCACGGTAGCCCGCCAGCCGGTCAGCGCCGGGCGCCATGTCCGGGGGACCCGCGATCGTGGCCACCAGCGAGCGGCCGGTGCCGAGAAGGTACCGCACGGCGTGCTGGGCCCCGCCAGCGTTGTCGGCGTCGACATAGGAGAACTCGTCGCTGCCCTGGAGCGGCCGCCCTATGAGCACCACCGGGATCCCCAGGCTCTCCAGGTCCAGGGGGAGCCTGCCGTGCAGGCTGACGATGATTGCCCCGTCGACGTGGCCGGAGCGCAGATACCGCGACCCGGTGCGGCAGCTCTTGGGCGAGTGCACAGCGAGCAGCACCGGCTGCAGGTCTGCCGTCGCCAGTGCCTTGCTGATGCTCCACAGGACGCGGGCGAAGAACGGGTCGGCGAAGATCTTGACGTTCTCCTCGCAGACTACTAACGCAATCGAGCCTGCGCGCTTGGCCTGCGCGCTGCCGCGGGGGGCACGGTTGCGGACGTAGCCGAGGCTGGCCATCGCCTCCTCGACCTTGAGCCGGGTCTGCGGGCGAACCCGTGCGGAGCCGGTCAGCACGCGTGATGCCGTGGCCGAGGAGACTCTTGCGAGCTGAGCAACGTCGGCCAGCTTCGGGACGGCGGACACAGTCTGTGGGGTGCCAGGCACCGTATCCTCCTTGTAGAAAACTTTCGATAACTCTTCGGTGATATTACCGAAACATTCTGGACTCATGGTCCGGCGAGCTGCCTGGCGTGTCAAGCCCCACTACAACAATCGCCGGCAAGTGCCGCGAGGGCCAGATTCTTGTGCCGCGCAGCCTGAAATAGCACGTCAGAGCATGTTAGCGAGGCCGTGTGTCTACCAGGCACAAGAAAGTTTCATGGCGCCGGGCTGGCGCGGAGCCGGGGGGGCTGCTGGCGGGGGGCTGCTTTCTGGAGCCGGCTGGCGGGGTCTGGCTGGAGACGGCCGGGGGCCGCCGCGTGATACGGCGGCCCCCGGGTCAGGTCGGTTACAGGGTTACAGTGCCGGGAACGCGTTCTTGACGAGCATCTGGAACTCGGCGGGGAACCACATACCGGCCGGGACATCGAAGCCCGGTATCGAGCCGGTGGGGTAGGTGTTGCCGCTCCCGTCGGTGTTGGTCCCGTTCGGGTCGCAGTGCGGGTCGCCATGGGTGTGTGTGGACGTCGGGTAGTCGCCGTCGGACTCACCCGGCGGCTTGACCCACACGTACGCCAGGATCGGACTGCTCGCACCGAACGGCTGGTCGGTCGGCCGAGCGCCGATACCCGCGTTGTTCTGGTTACACCAGTCACCACGGAACGGCCGCTGGTCGATCTTGTTCGCGGCTACATAGGCGGTCGCTGTGGTCGGCGAGGTGTTCAGTGCCGTCGGCCGCAGCGGGCCACCCCAGCCGTCACGTGAGGTATCGATAAGGAACTTCTTGGTCGACGGGAACCCGGCCGACACCAGCGTGTTGTACATGTCGGTGTCGTAGGTGAGCTCGTCGAATGTCGGGTTGAACTGGTAGAACGTCACCGAGTCCAGGGCCTGCCCGCCGACGTTCAGCGTCGGGTTAGTCAGGAATGGCTCCTGCACCGGGGTGTAGTTCGCTGTGTCACTGATGAACCCGTCGATGCTGTTGTATCCGGCCGTGGTGGCCTTGACCACCGTGTTGTACACGGCCGGGGTGGCGCTCATGTTGCTCGGCCAGCCGAGCCACGCCGAGTGCGCGATGTCCATGTAGTTGTACACGTTGGGGATCGCGTGCAGCTTGTTCAGCGCGTACTCGATGCCCTGCTCGTAGTACGGGGTTGCCGTCTGGCAATTCGCAACGGACTGGTTGGTGACCACGTTCGGCAGCGAGTCCGGCTCGATGATCGCCACCACCCGGATCGGCGAGCTGGCGAACTGGTTGAGGATCGATGCGATCGGGTCAATGTACTGGGATTCGTACTCGGTCAGCCCGGCTGAGGTCGCCGGGATCTCACCGTTGGATGCCAGCGCCGCGCAGTCCCGGCCCGGCAGGTCGTAGATCACGATCTCGACCAGGGCCGGCGTGGACGCGGTGCCTTCCGCAGCCGCGTTGGTGAGCTGCTGCATGAGGCCGGTGCGGGTGCCGGTGGCGGTGGTGCCGCCGTTGATCGCGGCGATCGTGTCCAGCCAGATGGCGGTCTGGTACTGCTCCACCGCCGCCTCGGCCGCGTTGCCGCCGTCCGCGGCCACCTGGGCCTGGACTTCACTGACATAGTCCGGGTTCAGGTACGGCTTGGACCCGGAGAACGGGTCCGCCACGTGCGTCGGGCAGTTGCTGGTGCAGGCGGCAGCCTCAGTCGCAGTGAACGTCGCCGAGGTCAGACCGGACGCGCTCACCGTGAACGTTGCCGCCCCGCTGCTTGAGCTGTCCGCTGTGATTGTCACGCTCTGCGCGGTCGCGAAGTTCGACGGCGTAAACGTCAGCGAGCTTCCCGCGGTCACCGACAGGCCGGTGTTGCCCGAGGTCCGGGCCACCGACACGGTCACGTTCGACGACGGAGCCGAGGACAGCGATACCCCGACAGTCCCGGTGCCACCCTGCGTGATGTTCTGCGAGGAGGGCGTGACCATCAGGCTGGGCGTGACGCCGAGGGGGCTTTCGGTGGCTGTGATGGTCGCCGAGGTATACCCAGAGGCGCTGGCGGTGAACGTGGTTGTGCCAGTGCCGCTCGCGTTAGCGCTCACCGTCACCGTCTGTGCGGTGCTGAAGTTCGACGGCGTGAACGTCAGGCTGGTCGGCGAGTCGGTCAGGCCGGAGTTCCCGCTGGCCGCAATGCTCACAGTGACGTTGGCCGTCGGTGCCTGCGACAAGGCCAGGGTGAACGAGCCCGTGCTTCCCTGGGAAACGCTCAGGCTCGTGGGCGTGGCCGTGATCGACCCCCCGCTGCCGGTACCGCCGCCCTGCGCGGTGCAGGTCACCGTCGGTGGGCTGTTCGTGCCCGAGTAGCTGAACTGCGCGCCTAGCTGCGTGTTCGCGCCCGCGGCCAGGCTCCCGTTATAAGACTCGTTCACGACAGTGACGACCTCGCCGGACTGGGTCCAGGTGCCGTTCCAGCCCGATGTCAGGGTCTGGTTGCCGGAGTAGGTAAGCGTCAGCGTCCACCCGGTGATCGCCGTCGTCCCGGTGTTGGTCACCGTGATGCTGTTGACGAACCCGGCACCCCAGTCCGACTGCACCGAGTACGCCGCGCCGCACGTGGTGGCAGCGGATGCGGGCAACGCCGATCCGGCCAGGACCAGGCCGCTCCCGCTGAGCGCGAGCGCGGCAAGCACAGCGGCCTGGCGGCGCCAGCGCTGCCAGATCCGTGCGAGCGTAGCTGGCCGCGGGACGAGCGCCCGCGGCGATGGGGGTTTCATACAGGTTCTCCTTCCGGGAGGGTTTGTTCCCTTGCTGAGTGCGTGCTGATGGACCGGCCCGGCTCCGTGATCGGAGCCGGGCCGGGACAGGATTGGTCAGGTCGCGCAAGTGGCGCCGTTGACGGTGAAGGCCGTCGGGGTGGCGTCGCTGCTGGTCCAGGTGCCCTGGAAGCCGAGCGTTGTGTTGCTGCCAGCAGCGATCGCGGCGTTGTAGCTCTCGTTGGTTATCGACACGTTCTCGCCGCTCTGGGTGGCAGCCCCGTTCCAGGCGTCGGTGATCTTCTGGTCACCTGGGAACGTGAACGCCAGCGTCCAGCCGTTGATCGGCGACGTACCGCTGTTGGCGATCGTGACCTGGGCCACGAAGCCGCCGGTCCACTGGCTCTGCGCCACGTAGGTGACCGTGCACGTAGCACCACCTCCGCCCGATGGGCTGATGGTCCAGCTGAACGAGGCCGACCCGCTGGCGCCGGTGGTATCTGTGGCCGTGACCGTGACGCCGGAGGTTCCGGCCGTGGTCGGCGTGCCGGAGATCAGCCCGGTCGAGGAGCTGATGGACAGGCCAGCTGGCAGGCCGGCCGCTGTGTAGGTCAGTGTCTGGCCAGAGGCCGAGTCGGCCGCGTGGATCTGCAGGCTGGCCGCGGTGCTCACGGTGCCGGTCTGGCTGCCGGGGTTGGTCACCGTGACCGTGTTGCCGGGCGACGTGGTCCCGGAGGTGCCGACCACGTAGGTGACCAGCGAGCGGGCCGGGATCGTGGCGCTGAACGACCCACCGCTGACGCTGGTGGTGGCCTGGGCGGCGATGTCATTCGAGGAGTTCGTCAGGTACGGCGTCACCGTGGCCCCGTTCGGGGTGCCGGTGCCCGACACCGAGTAGCTGATCGTGTCCGAGCTGCTCAGGTTGTTCAGCGCGACGACCGCCACAGTGCCGTCCGTGTTCTTGAACGCGACGATCGGCACACTGGAGTTGGAGCTCGTCGCGCCGATCCGGACCGCGCCGGGATGCACGTAGCGGCTGTAGTTGCCGAATGCCCACAGCCGGCCCGACGTGTTGACCGTCGAGCCGTTGATCTCGACCAGGCCCTCGTCGTCACCGTTCGCCGACGGGGTGGTGCTGCCCCACCAGTACAGGAACGCGCTGAGGTTGGAGTTGACCAGCCCGTTGTAGATGTCCTGGGCCCAGGAAATTCCGGAGTCGCCCGTCGGGTTTGTGCTGGCGACGGTGCCGTTGTCCCAGGACGGGTCCCAGGACTCGAACGTGGACCACTCGGTCTCCCAGGCCGGCTTGGTCCAGCCGGACAGGGCCGAGTCCGGAGCCTCGGTGTAGCCGTGGCTGGTGAACGTCGCGGTGTCGGCGCTGGCCGTGGAGTCCGCCTCGATCGCGGCCGCGTACTGCTGGGCGTAGTCCCAGCCCTCGGTGGCGCAGCACTCCATCTTGGTGGACAGCCCCGACGAGGCCAGCGTGGGCCCGAGCACGTCCAGGACGTTAGTGGTCTGCGCCGGGGTCAGCTGCATGCTGTCGTAGCTGGTGGACAGGTTGGCCTCGTTCTCCGGGCCGATGTAGGTCAGCGGATCGCCGGCGGCCGAATAGTCCTTGGCGTACTGCACCAGGTAGTTGGCGTATGCCTGGCGCCAGTCGCCGCTGGAGCAGGTGGCGCCCGACACACCACACAGCGCCGAGCCGTTGTCCGTGGTGCCGTCCACCTTCATGAACGCCGGAGCGGTCCACGCGTCGGCGAACACGTTGGTCACGCCGAAGTCCGCCTTGATCTGCTGGGCGAACCACAGCTGGCCCGCGTCGTCGCCAGTCGACGACAGCGGCAGGTAGGTGGGCGTGGCCGTCGGGCTCGACGGTGCTGTCGGCTCGATCGTGGTGCCCGAGTCGGCGCTGATCCAGTTGCGCAAGATGGTCAGCCCGGCGCCGGTCGTCGGGCTGTACAGGTCGTTGAGCACCTGCTGCTGGACCGACGACGAGGCATTCATGACGGTGGAGGCCTGGCCGAACGCCTCGGAGGCGCCGAACCCGCTGATCGTCTGGAACGTCTGCGCCCCGTTGATCGTCGCTGTATCCGCCGCCGCGGCCGGGCCGGCCGCGACCACGAGCCCCACTGCTGCCAGCGCGAGCGTCCCTAACCCCGCTGTGAGCCGAAGCGCTGCCCTGCGCACCACAGCGGGTATGGTCGGGTGGTTCAACACACGTCCTCCGTTCTGTGAAATGTGGATTTAGGTGCTGCAGGCGGTGCCGTTGACGGTGAAGGCCGCTGGCGCCGCATCGCTGGTGGTGTAGCTGCCGGTGAAGCCGACCGTGACCGACGAGCCCGCCGCGATCGTCGCGTCATACGACTCCGGCGTGACCGTGACTTGCTCACCGGACTGGGTGTAGGAGGCGTTCCACAGGCTGGCGATCTTCTGGTCGCCGCCGAACGTGAACGCCAGCGTCCACGGGCTGATCGTCTCCGTGCCGGTGTTGGTCAGCACGATCTGCGCCTGGAACCCGCCGGACCAGGAGTTGGTCAGCGAGTACGCGGCCGTGCAGGAGACCGGGGCCGAGGTGCCGGTTGGCGGGGGAGTGCCGTTGCCCGCGCCCGGCAGCGGGAACTGGATGCTGGCCAGTTCCGACTGCTTCAGTGAGCTGACCGGTGTGGCGTCGTAGTTGCTGTCCAGCAGGTCGTAGGAGTCCTCGCCGTTCAGCGCCCAGTAGGTCCAGCCCATCCACTGGTTGGCGGACAGGTAGGACACCAGGCTCTGGAACCACTGGCCCTGCGACCCGGCGGCGCTGCTCTCGACGTCGGACGCCGAGTTGTCGGTGCCGAACTCGCCGACCCAGACCGGGGCTGTGCCGTCGGCGTACAGGTACCCCCAGAACTGGTTCCAGACCGCGTCCAGGCTGGCCGCCGTGGTCGAGGAATTGAACCAGGTCTGCTGGAACAGGTTCGGTCCGTAATCGTGCGCTGAGTACACGACGTGGCCGGGGGAGCTGAGCGTGACCGGGAACTGGCCAGCCTCCGCCAGGTCGCCGCCCCACCAGGTGGAGTCAAAGCCGCCCGAAGCCGACGAGTCCGGGTTCTCGCTGATCCCCTCGCAGAAGATCAGCGCGCTTGGGTCCACCGCGAGGATCGCGTTGCCTGCCTGCTCGTAGGCGAGCCTGACGTCGGTGCTGGTGTCGCCGGTGCCCCAGGTCGCGCCCTCCGCGTAGGTATCCCCGGCTGGCGTGTGCGGCTCGTTCCTCAGGTCGAAGCCGACCACTGTCGGGTCGCCGGCGAACATCGTTGCCAGCTTCACCCAGTCGTTGACCCAGTCCTGGCTGGTGTAGGTGCTCGTGTACCACAGGCCGTTGGCTTCGGCTGACTCCCCGGCCTCGGAGCGGTGATCGTCCAGGATGACCTTGAGGCCCACCTCGCCCGCGTAGCTGACGATCTTCTGCAGGTCCTGCAGCGCGTTCAGGCCCTCCAGGTCGGTGTTGATCGGGCCGGTCGCGTTGTAGAAGCTCAGGTTCTGCGGCACGATCGGGTCCTCGACCATCTGGTTGGAGAACGGGATCCGGATCGTGTTGTAGCCCAGGCTCTTAATGTCGTTGATGATGGTGTGGTAGTCCTGGGCCCACAGGCCGTGGGCGATCTCGTCCGGGGTCTCGAACCCGTACCAGTTGATCCCGGCTATCCGCACCGGGTTGCCGCCGGAGTCCAGGATCTGGTTCCCGCTCGTGTGCCAGAACCCGGCACCAGCCGCGCTGGGCTGGGCGGCCGCCCGGCTCATCCCGGCTACGGCGGTCAGGCCGGTGATCCCGGCGGCAGCCAGGGCCACGGTGGCGGTGATCGCAGCGGCGGCGGCCGCACCCTGGCGGAGGGCTGGCAGCTTCATGACGTCCTCAGATTCCGGCGAGCGCTTGCAGGTGGGACTCGACTCCGGCGCCGTAGGCGGTCGGGTCGCCGTTGTAGTCCGTGATCAGGCCAGGGCCGCTGGAGCAGGCGAAGTCGGCGTTCCAGGCCCAGGCCAGGTAACTGGTGCTTTCAGAGTCCAGCCAGGTCATCAGCGGATTGACGTAGGTGTCGGCGCAGTCGTTCTCGCCGATCTCGCCCGCGATGACCGGCACCTGGGCGATGACCGGCTCCACCTGGCTTGTCCAGCAGGACTGGGTGGAGCAGGTATTGAAGTTGTAGGAGTGCCAGGACGCCGTGAGGTTGTGGTCGGGGTCGGTGGGCTCGTAGCTCAGCCACTGGGTCAGGTCGTTGGAGTACTCCAGCCCGCCCAGCATGATCACGTTGTTGGCCCCAGCGCCGCGGACGGCGTTCACCAGGGTCTGCATGCCTGCTACCGAGTAGGAGATCCCGACACAGTCACTGCCGCCGTTGAGCCAGCACTGCCAGCCCTCGGTCTCGTTGCTGTTGTCGGCGCGCTCCGGGTAGGGCTCGTTGAACAGGTCGAAGATCACCGCGTCGTTGCCCTTGAACGCACTGGCCACAGAGGTCCAGAAGGGCACGGACTCCGCAGTGTCCGGCATTGGCTTCTGGCAGGTGGCCTCGGCTGAGGAGCAGCCTGCCGAACTGCCCGTGTACAGGCCGTCGGTCCAGTGCAGGTCCAGGATCGCGACCATGCCGTTGTTGTTCAGCAGGTTTACGTACGACTCGATCGCCGACTGGTAGTTGGCCCCGGCGTACGCGGAGTCCACGTAGGACTCCGCGTTCCAGCAGGCCTCGTTCAGAGGCACGCGGACCGCGTTCACGCCCCACGACTTCATCGCGCTTATCGACGCCTGGTCGTTCGGCCCGTCGAAGATCCCGTTGCCCTGCACGCAGGCGTACTCGGTGCCCGAGCGGTCCACCCCGTGCAGCACTACCTGGGCGCCGCTGGCGCTGACGAGCTTGTTGCCAGAGACGTGCAGCTGCGGCGCGGTGGACGTCGCGGAGACCACGCTGACGCTGACCGCCGATGACGTGGCGGTGTTGCCCGCGCTGTCGAACGCCTCCGCGGTCAGCGAGTAGTTGCCCGCGGCAACGTCTGCCCACGAGACCGAGTACGGGCTGGAGGTCGCGGTGCCGATCAGCGTCGCGGTCCCGCCAGAGGGAGTGTCGAAGAACTCGACTTTCGTTATTGTCGCGGTCGGCTCGCTGGCGCTGGCGGTGATCGTGACGCTGGAGCCCGGCGTGAACGACGCGCCTGCGGCCGGGCTGGTGATCTGCACCGACGGCGCCTGCGTGGCGCCGTTGCAGGCGAGCCCGTTGACCGTGAAGGTGGCCGGCACGCTGTTGGTGGCGCCCACGGTTCCGGTGAACCCGATCGTGGTGCTGGCGCCGGTGGCCAGGGAGCCATTCCAGCTTTCGCTGGCCACGCTGACGTTCTGGCCGTTCTGCGTGTACGTCCCGTCCCAGCCGTTGCTGATCACCTGGTCGTTCGGGAACGTGAACCCGAGCGTCCAGCTGGTGATCGCGGTCGAGTTGTTGGTGATCGTGATGCCGGCCTGGAAACCGCCCGGCCAGCTGTTGGTCACCGAGTACGTGACCGTGCACGGTGAGGCGGCGGCGGCCGCGGGTCCGGCAGCTGTTCCGGTGCCCGCTAAGGCCCCAGCGGCGGCCAGGGCCAGCCCGGCCACGAGGCAGGTCAGCCGGCGTGGCTTCGTGAGCAATGCAAAGAACCTCATGTCCGGAACTACAAGCGCGTGAAGCGGCCTCGTCAATAGGCGAGCCAGTGCCTGTCGGCTTTCTTTGCTTTAGCGCGGGAAAGCGCTGGTCCCGAGCTGCTCACAAAATGAAAATTACACCCGAGCGACGGCCGTGATGGTCCGCGCAGCTGGACGAATGGCGCCTCGGTCTGGTCTTCCGGGCCTAAAGCCTGAAACTTTCATGTTTTGCGGCGGCCCGGGTTTTCTGAGGGAGCGGTTATGCGCGTGAGGAGGACAGGCGCGGGCAATTCCCTGGATGGAAAGCAGGCATAGCGTTACGGAGAACAGGCTTTATCGAAGGCGGTTCCGTCCTTCTGGACCTGGCTCACGTCGGGGAGCTGGGCGCCGCCGCTCTGCGACTCGACGAGATCGTTGTAGTCGTTGGCCAGGGCAGTCATCGCCTGAGCCACTGCCGGGCGTTTCTCGCTCTGCGCGGCGGCGCTGAGCGCGGCGGCGAAGTTCGTGAAGTCCTGGTTCAGGGCGGTCTCGTTGTCCTGGTCCTGGGCTTGGCGGGACTGGAGCGTCTGCTCGGCATTCTTCGCTGCGACACAGGCCGGGTCGGAGACAGGCGGGCCGTCTACGGGGGGGACGCCGGGTTTGCTGTGGCGGGCCCCGTGGTGGCGGCCACAGTGGTTGCGGGGGCTCCGGCGGTAGCGCCAGCGGTAGCACAGCCGGCCACGGCGGCACCGGCCACGAGGGCCAGGGCGGCAACGAGGATCGCGCCGGCGGCAAACTGGCGCGCACGGTGCCTCATGGCGGTTACGGTACGCCGGGTCGCGACGCGCGCCCAGAGGCTCGGGCGGCGCCCCGCGGCCAGCAGTGGGGATGCGCCGGCAAATGAAAGCCGCGCCGCTAGTTTCACCTCGGGAAAGGTCACCCGGCGGAGGCTGCGCAACTCGGGCAGGCGGCGTCTGCGGGAGATGACAGCCTCACAGGAACACGAAAGTTTCATATTCGCGAAGTGACTGAACCCAAGAAGATGCCCAGTCCGCCGATCTGCCTGCGCCGGCCTCTGCGCAGGTAGAGGCCGCGCCACCCGTCAAATGCGGTCTGGGGCGGCTTTCAGCGTGACCGCAGTGCGTACCGGTTTTACCGGGCATCACGATCGCGCGCTTCCCGGCCCAAGCGCTCTGAGTTACTTTCCGGTCGTCTTATGTGCGAGCGCTCGCCGCCGCCTGGCTTTCCCCCACTTCCCCCAGCGAGGAGATGCGGATGATGAAACGTCGACCTCGTTCGCGCACCCTGGCCAGCATTCTGGCCGCGGTCACTCTGCTGTCTGGCGCGTTAGTCGCCGCCACCGGCAGCGCATCGGCCACCTCTGCGCGAACATCAGCCAAGGCAAGCCAGGCCAGAACGCTTGCCGGCGCGCCGATCACCAGCCTGACCCCAAACGAGGTGTTCACGCCGGGCTCGACTATCAGGTTGCAGGCCGCGCCCTTCCCGCTCAGCGAGAGCATCAAGGACGGCCTCACCACGAGCCCCGTGACCAAGATCGCGTTCTACGCGAGCACCAACCTGACCAGCAACCACCTGGTGGGCACGGCCACGGCGGCACCCTGGACGGTGAAGTGGGCCAAGGTGCGGGCGGGCGACTACTCGCTGACCGCGGTGACCTACGACAAAGCGGGGCAGAGCACAATCTCGAGCCCGGTAGCGATCCAGGTCGAAAACCCGACTGTCGTGACCAGCCAGTCGTCGGTCGCGGTTACGAAGGGCAGCACCACTTCGTTCGGCGTCTCATTGTCAGCGAAACCGGCCAAGAACGTGACCGTGCGGCTGAACCAGTCAGGTGCCACCGGCGCCAGCGTGTCCCGGGGCCAGACGCTCACGTTCACGTCGTCGGACTGGAACAAGACGCAGCAGGTCACCGTGGCCGGGACAAACGGCAGTGCGACGGCCGGCAGTCACTCAACCCTCACAGCGTCGGCGGCCGGGCTGAGGAGTGCCTCGGTCGGGGTGACCGCCGCCGCGGCGGCCGCGACCGGATATGACCAGTGGTTCCTCAACCTTTACGACGACATCACCAATACCAGCAACGGCTACTTCAGCCCGCAGGGCATCCCCTACCACTCAGTCGAGGAACTGATCGTGGAGGCGCCGGACTACGGCCATGAGACCACCTCGGAGACCTACAGCTACTGGCTGTGGCTGGCCGCCGACTACGGCCAGGTCACCGGTGACTGGACCGAGTTCAACACAGCGTGGTCCAACATGCAGACGTACATGATCCCGAACGCGGCCAACCAGCCCGGGTGCAGCGCCTACAACGCGTCCTCGCCGGCCACGTACGGGCCGGAGGAGCCGTCGCCGAGCGACTACCCGGTGGCCCTCAGCTCCTCAGTCCCTGTCGGCTCAGACCCGCTGTACAGCGAGCTGAACTCGACCTACGGCAACTGCGACATCTACGCGCCCATGTGGATCATGGACACGGACAACCGCTACGGCTTCGGCCAGCAGGAAGACGGCACCTCCACACCTAGCTTCATCAACACGTTCCAGCGCGGCTCCGAAGAGTCGGTGTGGGACACGGTTGACCAGCCCGACTGGGACAACCTGACGAAGGGCGAGAGCGGGTCCGGGTACCTCGCTCTGTTCAACAACGGCGGCGGCAGTTTCGCCTCCCAGTACAAGTACACCGACGCTCCGGACGCCGACGCGCGCCTGGTCCAGGCCGCGTACTGGGCCGACCAGTACGCCACCGCGCAGGGCAACGAGTCACAGATCGCGTCGACCCTGGCCGACGCGGCCAAGCTCGGTGACTACGTGCGGTACTCGATGTTCGACAAGTACTTCAAGCAGATCAGCGCCTCGTGCAGCCAAGACGGCTCGGTGTCCTGCCCGGCGGGCACGTCCAAGTCCAACGAGGACACCTACCTGCTGTCCTGGTACTACGCCTGGGGCGGCTCTACCACTGGCGCCTGGTCCTGGCGGATCAGCGGCACCGAGATCCACGAGGGGTACCAGAACCCGCTGGCGGCTTACGCGCTGTCCAACACCACAGCCCTGATCCCGCTCTCCCCGTCGGCCAAGGGCGACTGGTCGACCAGCCTAACCACGCAGCTCAACCTGATGCAGTGGCTGCAGTCGAACGAGGGGGCGATCGCCGGTGGCGTCACCAATAACTGGGGCGGCAACTATGGCGACGTGTCCAAGCCGCCGTCCGGTGATCCCACCTTCGACGGCATGTACTACGACTTCGAGCCGGTGTACCACAACCCGCCATCCAACCAGTGGTTCGGTTACCAGACCTGGCCGATGGAACGGGTCGCGGAGTACTACTACGTGACCGGCAACGCCCAGGCCGGAGCGATCCTGAGCAAGTGGGTGTCCTGGGCGGAATCGGTAGCATCGTTCAATACGTCTACGGGTGCGATCTGCCTGCCCGGGCAGCTCAACTGGAGCGGCCAGCCGGCCGAGAGCTTCACGACAGGCACGTCGAGTTCGGCGCAGCCGCCGGCCAACACGGGCCTGCACGTTACGGTGTCGGGGAGCTGCTCCTCGGACCTGGGCGTGTCCGCCTCGCTGGCCAAGACGTACATGTACTACGCGGCTAAGTCGGGCAACACCACAGCCGAGACCGACGCGCAGAACATCATCGATATCATCCACCAGTTCTACGGAGACTCGCTCGGCTTCTCGGCGCCGGAGACCCGGACCGACTACAGCAACTTCACCTCAGCGTTCAACACGACCAGCTACGAGGGCCTGTACATCCCGTCCGGCTGGACCGGGAGCTACCCCGGCCTCGGCAACACCGACATCACCTCAGCCGACAACACCTTCCTGTCCATCCGCCCGTGGTACACGAGCGTCGCGGACTACCCCGAGGTGCAGAACTACCTGAACGGCGGCTCCGCGCCGGTGTTCAACTACCACAGGTTCTGGGCGGAGGTGGACATCGCGACGGCGTTCCAGTCTTTCGCGTACCTGTTCCCGAGCGTGTCCCCGCCTGCCAGCGCCACGCCCACGGTCTCGGTCACCAACCCAGGTAGTGAGACCGGCTCGGTCGGCACGGCGACCAGCGTGCAGATCCAGGCGTCCGACTCGGCCACCGGCAAGACTCTCAGCTACAGTGCCACCGATCTCCCGCTCGGCCTGTCGATCAACTCCTCCACTGGGGCGATCACCGGCACGCCGACCGCGGCGGCGGCGGGCAGCTACACCACCACCGTGACCGTGGGCGACGGCAGCGGAGCGTCCTCGGTCAACTTCGACTGGACGATCAGCGCCGGCAGCACCAGCGGGAACAAGGTCACGGTTACCAGCCCCGGCAACCAGACCGGCACGGTGGGCACTGCGGTCAGCCTGCAGATCCAGGCGTCCGACTCCGCGACCGGCCAGACCCTCACTTACAGCGCCAGTGGCCTGCCGGCCGGGCTGTCGATCAGCTCGTCCACCGGGCTGATCTCCGGTACCCCGACCACGGCAGGCAGTTCCAGCGTCACGGTGACCGTCAAGGACGGCACCGGGGCGAGCGGGACGGCGAGCTTCACGTGGGCGATCAGTACCAGTACCGGGAACAAGGTCACGGTTACCAGCCCCGGCAACCAGACCGGCACGGTGGGCACTGCGGTCAGCCTGCAGATCCAGGCGTCCGACTCCGCGACCGGCCAGACCCTCACTTACAGCGCCAGTGGCCTGCCGGCCGGGCTGTCGATCAGCTCGTCCACCGGGCTGATCTCCGGCACCCCGACCACGGCAGGCACCTCCAGCGTCACCGTGACCGTCACCGACGGCACCGGGGCGAGCGGGACGGCCAGCTTCACCTGGACCATCAGCTCCAGCAGCCCGCCAAGCGGCTGTAGCGTCACCTACACGCCCGACCAGTGGCAGGGCGGGTTCACCGCCAACGTCACGATCACCAACACCGGCAGCTCGGCCATTAACGGCTGGACGCTTGCCTTCACCTTCCCCGGCGACCAGAAGATCACCAACGCCTGGAACGGCGTGGAGAGTCAGAGCGGGGAGAACGTCACGATCACCAATGAGAGCTACAACGCGACGATCGCCGCGGGCGGCTCTGCCTCGCTGGGCTTCCAGGGCACCTGGACCAACAGCGACGCCACACCAACGTCGTTCACGGTGAACGGCTCCACCTGCACCACCTGACAGCAGAACTGCCCCCGGCCCGGCTACCCGGCCGGGCCGGGGGCAACACCCTTGCCGCGATCTGGAGGGAGATCTCGCGTGATCACACACACATCACCGATGCCGTTACGAAAACGGGCACTGGCGCTACTGGGCGCGGTCCTGCTCGCGGCGGGCATCTGCGCGGCAGCCGCGGCTGAGCCCGCGGCCGCGCAGACGCTGACCGACAGCGTCACCGTGAACGCGACAGCCGGACTCGGCACGATCCCGGCCAACGCGATCGGCCTCAACACAGCCGTCTACGACGGGGACATGAACGACACGCCCATTCCCGGCCTGCTCAAGGCGGCGGGCATCGACGCGCTCCGCTACCCGGGCGGGTCCTACTCCGACATCTACAACTGGCAGACCAACGTGGCCGAGGGCGGCTACGACGCCCCGAACACCGATTTCGCTGACTTCATGGCCACAGCCCAGGCGGCCGGCGCACAGCCGATCATCACGGTCAACTACGGCACCGGTACCCCGTCGCTGGCCGCCTCGTGGGTACAGGACGCTGACGTCACCAACAACTACGGAATCCAGGACTGGGAGGTCGGCAACGAGGTCTACGGCAACGGGACCTACGGCGCCAACTGGGAGTCGGACGCACACTGCGAGACGTCGCTCGGCGGGTCTCCGGTCACGATCGGCAGCGAGCCGTCGCAGACCTACGACTGCGGGCCCACCCAGTACGCAGACAACGTGCTGCAGTACATCTCGGCAATGAAGGCCGTGGACTCGAACATCAACGTCTGCGCGGTGCTGACCACGCCCGGCTTCTGGCCGGACGGGGTGACGAACTCGGAGTACCCGGACTCGTGGAACCAGACCGTGCTGTCCATCCTTGGGTCGCAGACAAGCTGCGTGATCGTGCACTACTACCCGGGCGGCAGCACCACGGCCGGCATGCTCACCGACCCGCAGGACATCTCCTCGGTCGTGTCCACGCTGCACTCAGAGATCAGCCAGTACGCCGGCGTGAACTCGAGCAACGTGAAGATCATCGTCACCGAGACCAACTCCAGCATTGACATGGACACCCAGCCCGCCGCACTGTTTGGCGCCGACATGTACATGACCTGGCTGGAGAACGGCGTCAGCAACGTCGACTGGTGGAACGAGCACAACGGAGCCAGCGCCGCCAGCACGGTCGACGGCGAGACCGATTACGGCGACCAGGGCATCTTCTCCAACGGGTCGAGCATCGGCGGGGACACCGAGCCCGCGGTTGACACGCCGTTCGCGCCCTACTACGGCATCGAGATGCTGTCCAAACTGGGCACGTCCGGCGATGAGATGGTCACGTCCACCTCAAGCAACGCGCTGGTCCGGGTGCACGCGGTGCGCCAGGCCGACGGCGGCATCAACGTGCTCATCGATAACGAGGATCCGAGTAACTCCTACACCGTCAGCCTCAGCTACAGCGGGTTCACGCCGTCGGGGTCGCCGACCGTCTACACGCTGGCGAACGACGCCACGTCGATCACGTCCGCGACACAGAGCTCGACCTCGTCGGTGACCGTCGGGCCTTACTCGCTGACCGTGGTCCAGCTTCCAGGCTCGGGCGGGACCGGCGTGACCGCTCCGGGAGCGCCGGGCCAGCCGGTCGCCTCTGGCCTGTCGTCGAGCACCTCCAGCAATACTTCGGGCGCCGCGACGCTGACCTGGCCCGCATCTACGCCTGGCACCTACCCGGTCGCTGACTACCAGGTGTACCAGGAGAACAGCGGCGGCACGTCCACGCTGGTCGGCACCGTCACGTCGACGTCGATCAGTCTCACGGGGCTGACGATCGGGGACAGCTACGCCTACAACGTGGTGGCCGTGGATACCCACGGCAACCCGTCGCTGCCATCCCCGCCGGTCACGTTCACCGTCCCGCCGCCGGCGAACGCTGGCTGTGCCGTGCACTACGCGGTGAGCAGCAGCTGGCCGGGCGGGTTCGGGGCGACGATCACGCTGACCGACAGCGGTTCAGCCGCGATCAGCCCGTGGACGCTGACGTTCAGCTTCCCGGCCGCCGGAGAGGGAGTCCAGGGCGGCTGGGACGGGACCTGGAGCCAGAGCGGGCAGGCGGTCACCGTCACCAGCGAGAGCTGGAACGCGACGATCGGGGCGAACGGCGGGACCGTGTCGATCGGCTTCAACGGCACCGACACCGGGCAGGATCCCGCGCCCACCGTGTTCTACATCAACAACCAGATCTGCGCCAACGACTGACCGGCGCAGCGCGGGGCGGCGCCACCGGGCAGGCGCCGCCCCGCAGTCGCCGCCGGGGCCCGCGGGCATAGCCTGAGCTAATGCGGGCGTGGGTGGTGCACCAGCCAGGGCCGGTCGCCGGCGGCCCGATGCGGCTTGTCGACCGGCCGGTCCCCGAACCGGGGCCAGGCGAGCTGCTGATCCAGGTCGTGTGCTGCGGCGTCTGCCGTACTGACCTGCACCTGGCCGAGGGAGACCTGGAGCCGAAGGCACCCGATGTCACGCCCGGCCACGAGGTCGTGGGGGAGGTGGTCGCGGCCGGGCCGGGGACCGTCAGGTTCGCTCCGGGCGACCGGGTCGGGGTTGCCTGGCTCGCGGGCACCGACGGCGCCTGCCGGTACTGCCGCAGCGGCCGGGAGAACCTCTGCCCGCGCTCGACCTACACGGGCTGGGACATCCAGGGCGGCTATGCCGAGTACCTTGTCGCGGCCGACGCGTACGTCCACCCACTGCCGGCAGGCTTCAGCGACGCCGAGCTCGCGCCGCTGCTGTGCGCGGGCATCATCGGTTACCGGGCGCTGCGCCGTGCCGACCTGCCGCCAGGCGGCAGGCTGGGCATCTGGGGGTTCGGCGGCTCCGCGCATCTGGTCGCACAGGTAGCGATCGCCGAGGGCGCCGCCGTGCACGTGTTCAGCCGCGGGGAGCAAGCGCGCGAGCTGGCGCTCGGCCTCGGAGCTGCGTCCGCACAGGACTCCTTCGACCCGACGCCTGAGCCGCTGGACTCAGCGATCCTGTTCGCGCCGGTCGGAACCCTGGTCCCGCCCGCGCTCGCAGCCCTGGACCGCGGCGGGACGCTGGCGGTCGCCGGGATCTACCTCACCGACATCCCCTCGCTGAACTACGAGCAGCACCTGTTCCAGGAGCGCACCCTGCGCAGCGTCACGTCCAACACCCGCGGCGACGCTGAGGAGTTTCTCCGGCTCGCTGAGCGGCTGCGGCTGAAGGTCACCACACATCCGTACCCGCTCGACCGCGCCCAGCAGGCCCTGGCCGACCTGGAGGCCGACAAGTTCACCGGCGCTGCTGTGCTCTCGCTCTGAGACGGTAGTTCGTGTCGCGAATTGTGGGCTGCCTGACGGTAGCCTGGGCGAGTGGGCAAGCCGGATGACGGCCAGATCGGTGTCGTGGCCGCACTTGTGCGGTGCTCGTTCCTTGTAAATGCCGTCTACGCGCAGTCCGGCCGGGAGCACGGACTCACCCCGCAGCAGGGGCAGTTGCTCTGCGTGCTGATGGCTCAGCCCTATGGCATGAGCGAGCTGGGCGCGATGCTGGGGCTGGCCAAGTCGAGCCTGACGGGACTTGTTGATCGCACTGAGCGCAATGGCCTGGTCAGGCGCGAGCCAGACCCGCGGGACTCGCGCGCGGTGCGAGTCGCGCTCACCGCGCGCGGCCGTCGGCTGGCCAACGAGTTCTATGACGAGACCTGCCGGCGGATCGCGAGACTGCCGGACGGGCTGAGCGCCGCCGAGCGTGACACCCTCGCCGGGCTGCTCGGCCGCATCGTCACCGGCAATAAAGTTCCGCTGGTTTTCATGGAGCTTGGCCAAGAGCCCCCCGCCTGATGAAGAGTCCTGCCTAATATAGTTCGTACTACGAACTCAACGGACTCTGAACGGCCCGGAACCGAAAGGCAGGGCATTGCCAGTACCTGACGTCATCTTCGGCTTTGGCACACACACAGACATCGGCGGCGGGCCGGAACTGCTCAGCATGGCGCAGCAGGCCGACCGGGACGGGCTCGACGTCTTCTCGCTGTCGGATCACCCCTATCGTGGCGAGCGCCTCGACGCGTGCGCCTCCATCGGCTTCATCCTGGGGCGTACCAGCCACATCTGTGGCCTCGCCAACGTCACGAACCTGCCGACCCGGCCTGCTCCGCTGCTCGCGCGCACGGTGACGTCGCTGTCGGCCCTCTCTGGCGGCCGCATCGTGCTCGGCATGGGCGCGGGCGGGCTATGGGACCGGATCGCGGACATGGGCGTGCCGCCCCTCGCGCCGGGCGCGGCTGTGGACGCTTTCGAGGAGGCGATCGTCCTGGTCAAGCTGCTGTCCGGCGGTGGCCAGCCAGTCACCTACCAGGGCAGGCAGCTACTACCACGTCAGGCAGGTCGCGCCGGCGCCCGTGCCCGCGCCCCTGGTGTGGACCGGGTCGGTCGGCCCGAAGTCCCTGGCGGCCACAGGCCGGGTGGCTGACGGATGGATCCCTGGCCACGCGGCGGACTGGCTCAGCCAGCGGTACCGGGTGTCCCGGCCGGTTATCGATGAAACAGCGGCCGCTGCGGGCCGCGAGCCGCGCGATATCCGCACGGTCTTCAATTTCCCTGGGCGCATCACGCAGCGGCCGCTGGCCGCCACCCGCGATGGCGACGGCCGCTGGATCGGCGGATCCGCCGGCCAGTGGGTCGAGGAACTCACCGGCGCGGTGCTGGAGCACCGAGCGTCGGGCTTCATCCTGTTCTCGCCCGACGGTGGCCCGCAGGACATCGTCTCCCTCGGTCGCTGTGGCCACCGAGATCGTCCCGGCCGTGCGCGAAGCGATCGCCAGGGGCAACGGCTGGGAAATCCCGGCGCCGGCCCCGGCCGCGCCGGTCAGGGTGGCAGGAGTAAGAATCGGGTCCAGGGGAACTAGCAAGCGCAGGAACCGGCCGCCAGCTGCGACCGGGGCCAGCTCGAACGGGGAATCGGGGCTTGCGGTGCGCAGTGGCAGGACGGTGCGGTTTGCCCGGCGGTGGCGGCCGGATCGCAACCCGCTGCGGCGCCGCTGGGACCACCTCGAGACGTGGATCATGGCGGCGCTGCTCGCCCTGTTCGTGGCCGGGGTGCCGTTGTCCTGGCTGAGCGTCGGGCGGTGGGTCCACCAGGCCGGGCTCCGCGAGCAGCGCACTCAGCGTGCCTGGCGCGAGGTCCCCGCGGTCGTGCTCCACGGCGCGCCGTCGTCGCCGCAGACGTTCCGCGTGCCGCTGAATACCACTGTGCAGGTGCTGGCCGCCTGGGCTGGCCCGGGCGGCCAGCGGCAGGTCGGCGAGGTTGCCGCGGCGGCCGGCACAGCGACGGGAGCCCGGGTGCAGGTCTGGGTGGACCGCTACGGACAGGTCACCGGCCCGCCGCTTTCGCCGTCCGAGCTGGTCAGGCGCGTCCTCGGCGTGGAGGTGCTCGCCGCGGCCGCGCTGGCCGCGCTGCTGGTCAGCCTGGCCGCGCTGGCCCGGTCGCAGCTGAACCGGCGCCGCCTGGCGGGCTGGGAGTCGCAGTGGGCACTGATAGGTCCACGCTGGACCCGGCACCATCGATAGCGGGGCGCGGACGCGCCCGGCCCTGCCTGGTCATCACCAGCCAGCCGAGCAGCGCGATGGGGTACGAGAAGTAGCCGAAGCGGCTCGCCGGGGCCAGCGCGAACAGCAGCACGAGCCCGGCGGCGAGGCGCAGAGCTGTGGCGCGGATGTCGGCCGGCGGCCGCACCACCAGGGACGCCGCGACCGCCACGCCAGCGGCGATCAGCACCGCGATGGCAGCAGCGTGGCCGGCCGGGCCCGGCGTCGGCCAGGATGTGACCGGGGACCGGGCTCGCGGCTGGGGTCTTGTGGTGTGTCAGCCCGAGCGGGAACAGCACAACGTTTTGCACCAGCGTGCCCGGGTGTGCGAGCAGCGCCGGGGCGAATGCGGCCACACCGGCCACGGCCGTCACCACGGACACCACCGTGAAGCGGGCCGCGACCTGCCTGCCGTCGCGAGCCCAGAGCAGGGCGGCGATCACCGGGAGCGCAGGCCAGGCAGTGAACTTCATCGCGCACGCCAGCCCGACGGCCAGGCCAGCAACGGTGAGCAGCCGGGACGAACGCGTAACGCTCCGGGCTACACAGGCGAGAGCCAGGCACACCATCGCTATAACCGGCCCGTCGGTGATGCCGACCGCCAGCTCGAGCGCCAGCACCGGTGAGCCCACCGCGAACACAGCGGCCCACGCCGCGGCCCCGCGCCGGTCCGCCTGCCTCCGCCAGCGCGGGGCGGCGATCCAGAACGAGGCAGCGAAGAGCACCAGCGTCACTGCGACCAGCCAGGACCTGGTGTCGCCGATCAGGCCAGGCAGGCCCGCGGCCTGCGGCATGCCGAACAGCGCCATCGCGGGCAGGTACGGGTTGTACGAGAGCACACTGGTGAGCTGCCCCGCGGGCAGGTAGGGACTGCCATGGTGCAGGAGCAGCCTCGCCGACTGCGTGACCACCACCACGTCCGGGGTTGCCGGGGCCCGCAGCACCAGCCACACGGTCGGCGCCACGATGCCGAACCCAAGCGCCACGAGCAGCGGCACCGCGACCCGGCGCGAGCACAAGGCCGCGATCGCGGCCACCGCGTACCCGCCCACCGCCCACCGGGCCCAGGCCGCGTCGTTGCCCCCGGTGAAGAGCATCGCGAACGCATACCCGGTGAATGCGACGAAGCAGGCCACCAGCCACCTGCGGCTAAGGCCGAACTGGCGGGATGGCTCCGCGGCCGGGGAGTTCTGACCGTCAAGCCATGCCAGCGTGCCAGAGATCACCGGCCTACCCTAATGCACCCCTCAGCGCAGCGCGTTCTTGAGGAAGTCGACCTGGAGCAGCATGAGGTTCTCGGCGACCTCCTCCTGCCGGGCCATGTGGGTGACGCCGGACAAGGGGAGCACCGTGTGCGGCCGCCCGGCGGCCAGGAGCGCCGAGGACAGCCGCAGCGTGTGCGCCACGACCACGTTGTCGTCGGCAAGACCGTGGATGAGCATCAGCGGCCGCTCCAGCTTGGGCGCGTCCCCGATCAGCGAATTATGGGCATAGACGTCGGGATGCTCGTCCGGCAGGCCCAGATATCGTTCTGTATAAAAGGTGTCATAAAGCTGTTTATCCGTCACTGGAGCGCCCGCGACGGCAGCGTGAAACACGTCGGGCCGGCGCAGCACCGCCAGCGCGGCCAGGTAGCCGCCGTGTGACCAGCCGCGGATGCCGACCCGGGACAGGTCCAGGTCCGGGTGTGCCACCGCCGCCGCCTCCAGCGCCACCACCTGATCCTCGATGTTCGGCGTTGCTTCATCGAACTTGATCAGCCGGTCCCAGGCAGGCCCGCGGCCCGGCGTTCCCCGGCCGTCGGCGATCAGCACGGCGAAGCCCTGGTCGGCGAACCACTGGGAGATCAGATATGCGTTGCGGGCCGACACCACCCTCTGGGCGGCCGGGCCCCCATAGGGGTCGCACAGCACCGGCAGCCGCGCGGACCCGGGCTGGTGCCCCCGCGGCAGCAGGAGCGCGCACCGCACCTCCTGCGGGCCAGCGGTGAAGAAGGTCACCTCGGGATCGAGCACCGGGGTCTCGGCCAGCGACCGGATCTCGTCAGCCTTTCCGCCGTGTTGCACGAGGACGCGGCTGCCAGACCAGCCCAGCGACTGGGACGAGGTCACAAGCACATCGCCCGCGCGGGCCCCGCCGTGCCGGCCAGGCTCGCTGGTCACCTGGGTGACGTCGCCGCCGGGCCCGGCAACGTACAGGGCGAGTTCGCCCGGGTCCTCGGCGGTCGCGCTGAACAGGACGTCGTCTCCGACATCGAGGACCTCGCGGACGTTCAGCGTGACCGGTGAGGCCGGCTCCTCGCCGATCATCAGCCGGTAGGCGCCGTCCCGGGCGGTCACCCGGACCAGCTGACCGCCGCGGGTCCAGGCCGGCGTGCCCGTCACGACGTCCACCCAGGCCGGGTCGCTGTCCTGGCACAGGAGCTCGACCGAGCCGTCGTCTGCGACCGTGAGCACACGGAATGTACGCTGGTCACGCGTTGCTACCTGGAGCAGCGGAGGCCCGCCGTCCGACCAGTGCGCCGCGGTCAGGTACGGCGCCGCCGCGGCGTCCCAGGCGACCGGGGTCAGGGTCCCGTCCAGTGCCGCCAGGACCACGCTGACGTCGGCGTTCGCTGTGCCGGCCGCTGGATACGCCACCTCGACCGACGGCCGTTCCGGGTTGGCGGGATCGGCAATGTGCCAGCGGGCGACCGGCGTGGTGTCCACCCGGGCGACGAGGAGCCGGCTCCCGTCTGGTGACCACCAGAAGCCCCGGGTGCGGTTCATCTCCTCGGCCGCCACGAACTCGGCCAGGCCGTAGCTCACGTTCTCGGCCTCGGGCTCGATGAGTGCCAGGTCTGCGCGGCCGTCGGCCCCGATCACCCGCAGCGCCCCGTCGGCCACATAGGCGATGCGCGCGCCGGACGGATCCGGGCGCGGGTCGATGACCGGCCCCGGGGTGGTTAGCTGGCTGACGTCTCCTGTGGCCAGATCGGCCACGAATATCTGGCCGGACAGCGCGAACACGGCGATACTGACCGCGTCGTCGGTCGTGAACGACACCACACCCGCGGCCGACTGCCTGGCCCGCTCCCGGCGGGCACGTTCGGCCCGAGAAATACTCTCAGCACCGCCGGATAGCAGCTGCTGGGGGTCTGCGACCAGGCGCTCGTCACCCGTCGCCGAGCGTACCCAGAGGCAGGTGATGTTGCCGGTTCCCGATTGCGTCCGCAGGAACACGATCCGGCTTCCGTCCGGGGCTATCGCGAACGTATGCGGGACACCCAGGGTGAACCCCTGGGTGCGGGCGTGCTGGCGGGGGAAGCTGAGGGGCGAAGCGGTCATGATCCGATCCTTCCAGATGACCCGCTGACCGCGGACACGCCGGCGACAGCGCGGGAGACCGCGCTGGACGGGGTAAACTGTTCGGGCTCCATAGGGGGAGCAATCTGGTCGTGCGTACGCTGATCGCAGCGGCGGATGGCCGGCCGGGCGGAGTAGCTCAGTCAGGCAGAGCAAGCGGCTCATAATCGCTGTGTCGCCGGTTCAAGTCCGGCCTCCGCTACCAGAACCGTGTGGATAGACAGTGTGCGGATAGACACTGTGCCGATAGACAGAAAGGCAGCCAGGAGTGGCAGCGACAGATATCAGGCCGAAGATCACCCTCGCCTGCCAGGAGTGCAAGCACCGCAACTACATCACCCGGAAGAACCGGCGCAACGACCCCGACCGGCTCGAGCTGAAGAAGTACTGCCCGAACTGCCGCTGCCACCGGCCCCACCGCGAGACGCGCTAGGGCGGGCGCCCTATGCCGGTCAACCGGGACTACGTCGGCCGGACATACCCGTCGGCTGAGCCGTATGAGGTCAGCCGGGTCAAGATCAGGGAGTTCGCCGACGCGATCGGGGACCCGAACCCGGTGTACCGCGACCGGGCTGCCGCGCAGGCGGCCGGGTACCCGGACGTGATCGCACCGCCCACGTTCGCGATCGTGATCAGTTCGGCGGGCAGCGGACGCGTGGTGTCCGATCCGGGCCTGGGGCTGAACTACGCGATGGTTGTGCACGGCGAGCAGCGCTTCGAGTACTCGCGGCAGATCGTGGCCGGCGACGTACTTACCGCGCAGGCCACCATCCTCGAGATCCGGGACGCAGGCCGCAACGTGATGCTGTCGACCCAGACGGAGATCCGCGCTCTCGACGGCGAGCACGTCTGCACGGCGTACTCGACGCTGGTGGAACGGGGTGGTGCCGGGTGACCAGCTACAACGACGTCAAGACCGGCGAGGAGCTCGCGCCGGTCAGCTACCCGGTGACCCGGCTCAGCCTGGTCAAGTACTGCGGTGCGTCTGGCGACTTCAACGTGATCCACTGGAACGAGCGGATAGCGCAGTCGGTCGGGCTGCCGAACGTGATAGCGCACGGCATGTTCACGATGGCCGAGGCTGGCCGGTTCGTGACCGACTGGGCCGGGCCCGGCGCTGTGGTGGTGGACTTCGGGGTCAGGTTCTCCTCGGTCGTGGTGGTCCCCGATGACGACGTCGGCGCGACGATCGAGGTCAGCGCTGTGGTCGAGGAGAAGCTGGACGACAACCGCGTCGCGCTCGCGATCACGGCCAGGTCGGGCGGGGAGAAGGTCCTTACCCGGGCCCGCGCGGTAGTTCGTCTGGGGTAGATCACCATATGCAGATGGTCGAGCAGCCGTGGGGCGTGGCGGCTTACGGCGCGGCGAGTGTCAAGGCGAGCCCGGATCTGGCCCGGATCGACTGGTCTCCCGGCCATGTGGTGGTTTCGGCCGCGGTCATCCTCGGGTTCTCGATCACACACTGACCGGATCTTTTGCGCCTATGGGAGAGACCCAAACAGCCGCGACACGTGAGCAGATCCTGCTCGCGAGGTATACGACGCTCGGGCTCGGCGGCCCGGCCGCGCGGTTCGTCGAGGCCCGCAGCGATGACCAGGTGGTCGCGGCGGTGCGCGAGGCCGATGACAGCGGCGAGCCGGTGCTCGTGCTCGGCGGCGGCAGCAACCTCGTCGTGGCCGACGAGGGCTTCCCCGGGATAGTGGTGCACCTGGCAACCAGGGGCGTGCGGACCACCCCGGACGGCGACGGGATCATGGTGGCCGTCGCCGCTGGCGAGGACTGGGACGGCCTCGTCGCCCAGTGTGTGGATGAAGGGCTGTCCGGCATCGAGTGTCTGTCCGGCATCCCGGGCCTTGCTGGCGCTACGCCGATCCAGAACGTCGGCGCCTACGGCCAGGAGGTTGCCGAAACGGTCGTCGCCGTGCGGGCCTACGACCGGGTGCTCGACGCGGTCGTGCAGCTGTCCGGTGCCGACTGCGGCTTCGGCTACCGCACCAGCGCGTTCAAGCACCGCGCCGTGGCCAGCAGGCGCGCTGCGCCCAGCAGCCGCGCCGCCCTGGAGCCAGCCGCCGCAACCGGGCGGTACGTCGTGCTCGGCGTAACGTTCCGGCTGGCGCGAGACCCGCTGTCGGCCTCAGTCCGGTACGCGGAGCTCGCCCGCTCACTCGGCGTGACCGAGGGCGACCGGGTCCCGCTGAGCGACGCCCGCTCCGCCGTGCTCGCGCTGCGCCGCGGTAAGGGCATGGTGCTCGACCCGGCCGACCCGGACACGCGCAGCGCAGGCTCGTTCTTCACCAACCCGGTCCTGGACGCCGGGCAGTTCGCCGAGCTGCGGCGCCGGGTCGCGGCCCGGTCGGGGCAGCACACGAGCGTGCCGCATTTCCCAGCCGAAGACGGCCGGGTGAAGGTCCCGGCGGCGTGGCTGATCGAGCAGTCCGGCTTCGCCAAGGGATATCCCCAGAACGGGACTGCCCGCATCTCGTCCAAGCACACGCTCGCCCTGGTCAATTACTGCGGCGCCAGCGCCGCCAGCCTGATCGCGCTCGCGCGGGAGATCTCCGGCGGGGTGCGGCAGACGTTCGGGATCGAGCTGGTCCCCGAGCCGGTCCTGGTCGGCACCGAACTCTGAGGGCCCAGCCTGGCGTCAGCGGCTAGTTTCCGTACTGCCTGGTCTCTGGCCGCTCGATCATCAGAGCGTGAGCGGTCTGGGGGGCAATGGGGCGATGGCGGACACCTCGTGGCACGACGAACAACTCGCCGGCGTTCAGCGTGACGGGGTCCTGTCCTTCCGTCTCGATGCGGAAGCTGCCGTCCCAGCCCAGGAAGAGCTCGTCCTCATCGTGGACATGCCAAGGGAACTCGCCCTCGAACCGGGCGACCCGGACCACGGTCTCGTTGGCAGTGACCAGGTCACGGGGCTGCCAGGGGCCTGGGAGTGCATCGATAACGTCCTTGACCGAGACGACTGGCTGAGGCAAAGAGTCTTGTTGTGCTGTCATGTGGTCCATCCTGGCCAAGACCTGGGACGCCTACAAGCCAGCGCCCTGACCGTCCGCGAGCGATACCGCGGCTGCTGTCGGCCGCGGTCCCCGCCGCCTGGAGATGGCTATCCCAGCGAGACACAGCGCGCCTCCGGCTAGGGCAGCCCAGCGGGGGAGCTGGCCGAGGAAGCCCCCGGACAGAGCCAGCCACTCGGCAGCGCGATCAGAACCGGACCTGTACTGGTGATCATCGACCCGGTGCCTGCCCAGCATAGACAGTGGTTCAGGTCGCCAGTATCGCGAGGAACGCGCCGGCCAGCATGAAGGGTCCGAACGCTACCTTCTGGGCTCGCGTGGCCCGCCGGAGCACGAGTAGCAACGCACCGTAAACCCCGCCGAGGAGGAACCCGGCGGCGATGCCGCGCACCAGCGTCGGCCAGCCAAACCAGGCCAGCAGCGTGCCCAGGCTCGCGGCCAGTTTGGCGTCGCCGAGGCCAAGCGCCGAGCGGCTGAAGATGGCCACTGCTGCGAGCACCGCGGCTAGAGCCAGCCCGGCCACAGCGGCGCGCAGCAGGTCGCGCCAGTGCCCGCTGGCTGCGGCCGCCGCCAGGAGCAGGCCTGTGGTTCCGGCGTAGGCCGCACCGGTGAGCACGTCGGGAAGCCGGTGGACGGACGCGTCGATCCAGGCCAGCGCCACGCCGCAGACCCCCAGCCAGCAGGCGGCGGCCAGCGTGAGGCCAGCCGGGACGCGGGCGGCGAGCCCGGCGAGCACGAGCGCGGTGACGAATTCCAGGACCAGCGACGGCGGCCCGGCGCGCGCCTGGCATCCAGGGCAGCGGCCCGGTGCGGGCAAGACACCCCAGCGCAGGCGCAGGGCTCTCGGAACCTCGTAACCGCACCGCGGGCAAGTGGCGGCGGAGTCATCGGCCCGGACGCCGTGGCGGGCGACGGGGATCCGCAGGCCCCAGCCGATGAGCAGGCCGGCCGGGGCAATGGTGGCGACAAGGACCAGCGACATGTGGGGTCAGGCTTGGGAGGAGATGATGGATGATACTGCGGACGATGCTGCGAAGGCCGCAGCCATTTCATAGCCTATGTGCGGTTCCCGATTCGAGTGATCTGTCCCGTCGACCGGAGGCGGAGCGATGAGCCGGTATGGTTTCGCGGCCCTGGGGGCTCTGGCCTCGGCGTGTGGTCTGGCCGTGCTCGCAGGAGGCACTGCCGGCACGGCACCGGCGCTGGCCGCGTCAGCGTCGCCGGCGGCCCGGGCGCCCCAGGCGGCGCCGCCGGCCGGTTCCGCGGCCAAGCCCCCCGTGCCGGTGACGGCGGCGAATACGTCCCAGCTGATCAACTGCCAGAACAACCCGCCGAGTGACGGCTTCAATACCACTAAAGTCAGCTCCCCCCCATGGGCGGAGAACGCACTGGACATCAAACAAGCCTGGTCGCTGAGCACGGGGCAGAACGTGACCGTCGCGGTGATCGACAGCGGTGTGGACTGGACCTCCAATCTGGCCGGCCGGGTCAGCGCGATCGACGAAACGGGGTCTGGCATTACGGACTGCGTGGGCCACGGCACCGCGGTGGCCGGCATCATCGCCGCAAGTTACAACCCGGCCTCGACGGCGTTTTATGGCGTAGCACCGGCCGCGAACATCCTCTCGGTCAAGGTGATCAGCCAGGAGGCGACAAACGGTCAAAACTCGCAGTCCGGGGACTCCCACACGCTGTCGGTGGGAATTAAGGACGCGGTCAACGACGGCGCGACGGTGCTCAGCATCTCGATAACGACCAGCAACACGGGCGAACTGCTTGGCGCGGTGCAGTACGCGGAGAGCCACAACGTCGTCGTTGTGGCTGCCGGAGGCAACGACTCACCGGGGCTACCGACAGGCCCGTTCTACCCGGCGAGCTACCCAGGCGTGATCTCGGTCGGCGCGCTGAACCCTGATGGGTCACTGGCTGGCTTTGCCGATCCGAACACGCAGGAGTCCGTCACCGCTCCCGGCGTGGAGATCACCAGCACCGAGCCCGGAGGCTACGCCACCCAGCTTCAGGGGACCAGCTTTGCCACGCCATTTGTGTCTGGGGTCGCTGCCCTCCTGCGTTCCCGTTATCCCACGATGAGCGCGGCGCAGGTCGTTGCCAGGATTGAGGCCACCGCCGACGGGCCCACGGCCTCGCTCACCGGGAACGGCATGGTCAACCCGCTCCAGGCGGTCCAGGCGGTCCTCCCGCTCGGGGCCAACCCGAACGCCTCGACCGGAACGGGCAACCTCCAGCCGGTCTCGGTATCCCGGCCGGTGCCGGCGGACCCCGGGACCATGGATGCCGTTATGGCGACCACCGCTGGTGCGATCGCCGCCGCTGCCCTGGTGGCCATCGGCGCCGCTGTGATCAGCGCGGGGCGCCGACGGCGGCGCCCGCAGGCGGCTCAGCCGCCCGCCGCGAAGGTGCCGGCTGACACCGGGCTCAGCGACAGCCCCCTGTGGGAATGAGCGGGCTAGAGCCGGCGGTGTGACGCCACGTGGCTGGAGGGCACGTCGAGAGATGAGCCGTTTCCGCCGTTTCCGCCGTTTCCGCCGTTTCCGTTCACCGGCGGCTCAGACGTAGCGTGATGCGTCCCCCTGGTCGGAGTGCCAGCGTCGTCTACTAGCGCGACCTGGATAAGTCGGCTGCCGGCCCGGCGCTCGACCAGGAAACCACGTCCCGGCGGCTGGGCTTGCGCCTTGACGTTGCCGAGTAGCACGCCCTCATCCTTGCTTCCCGACATGACCAGGCCGGGTGAGCCCATCTCCTTGATCTTCTGGATCACCGGGTCGAACATGGCCCGCGAAGCACCGCCAGCCGACCGGGCCAGGACGACGTGCAGCCCGATGTCGCGAGCCTGGGGGAGGAGGTCAGCTATCGGCAGCATCGGGTTGGTCGATCCGGCTACCAGGTCATAGTCATCGATGATCAGGAACAGGTCAGACCCGGACCACCAGGAGCGGCTGCGCAGCTGCTGCGGGGTCAGGTCGGGCGGTGGCTGCCGGGCGACGAGCGCCTCGCGCGCGTCGTTCAGCAGCGGTATGGCGGCTGCCGACGATGTCGCGTAACCGATCTGGTTTTCCATCTCCGCGCTGTCCAGCAGCGACCTCCGGTAGTCGACGAAGATCACCCGGGCCTGCTGGGGCGTATAGCGGTCGGCGATGCTCTCGGCGATGAGCCGCAGCAGGTTCGACTTGCCGCATTCGGTGTCGCCGAAGACCAGGAAGTGCGGGTCGGCCTCGAAATCGAGCAGCACCGTGGACAGGGTAGCTTCGTCGATCCCGATCGAGATCTTCGTGCCTGTCTGGGCAGCGCCGGGGAGCGCGCTCACCGGCAGCACATCCGGGAGCATCCGGACCTGCGCAGCAGTCTGGCCCGACCACGCGGTCGCGACCGCCTCTACCATCTTGCGCACGCCGTCGGCCAGAGTGCGCGGGTCGGGCTGGGAGTCGATGCGCGGCAGCGCGGTAAGGAAATGCAGGCCCTCACGGGTGAGGCCACGGCCCGGCGTGTTCTCCGGCACGTTGGCCGCGACCCTCCGGTCCACCTCTGACTCATACGGGTCGCCCAGACGCAGCTCCAGCCGGGTGCCAAACAGGTCCCGGATCGCCGGGCGGAACTCTGACCATTTGCCGGTGCCGGCGATGACGTGCACACCGTATCCCAGGCCCCGGGCCGCGATCGCGGTGATCGTCTGCTCAAGATCCTCGAACTCCTGGCGCAAGGTGAGCCAGCCATCGATGACCAGGAACACGTCGCCGAACCCGTCGCCGGTGATCTCGCCGCGCCCGAGCATCCGCCGGTAAGCGTCGATCGACTCGATGCCCTGCTCGGCGAATTCCTTCTCGCGGCGAACGAGCACGGTCTGCACCTCGGCCACCGCGCGCCGGACGCGTGTGACGTCCAGACGGGTGGCGACGCCTCCCACGTGAGGAAGCCCGGCCAGGGCACCCAGCGACCCACCGCCGAAGTCCAGGCAGTAGAACTGCACCTCGCGCGGCGTGTGCAGCAGCGCCAGTGAGCTGACCAGCGTCCGCAGCATCGTGGACTTGCCACTGCGCGGCCCGCCGACCACGGCTGCGTGGCCAGCGGCAGCGGAGAGATCCACCCACAGCGGGTCACGCCGCTGGTCGAAAGGCCGGTCAATGATCCCGGTGACCGCGCGAAGCTGGCTATGCCAGTCAGGGCTGTCGACCGAGCAGCCGTAGTACTGGGTGACGGACAGCGGGGGCAGGAGCTGGTCCAGCGTGGGTGGTGTATCCAGCGGCGGCAGCCAGATCGGGTGCGCGGCTGGACCCTGCCCTGCGAGCTGGGCGACCACGATATCCAGCAGAGTGGTGCCACTTTCCTCGCTGCGCTGCCGCTCCGCTGGCGGGGCGTCCTCGATGATCTCCGGCCTTATGTAGCCCGGGCCGAACGGGACGATCATCGGCCGTCCCCGGCGCACTTGGGTCTGGGCCTTCGCTGTGTCGGGCGGCCCGGAGACGTACGCGGCCTTGAACCGGGTCATCCCCTCGGTGCCGATCTTCAGGTAGCCGTTGCCTGGCTGTGGCGGCAGCTCGTACGCGTCGGGGACGCCGAGTACGACGCGCGACTCCGCAGCGGAGAACGTCCGCAACCCCACGCGGTATGACAGGTGCGTGTCCAGGCCCCGTAGCCTGCCCTCTTCCAGACGCTGCGAGGCCAGCAGCAGGTGGACCCCGAGCGACCGGCCGAGCCGTCCGATCTGGACGAACAAGTCGATGAACTCCGGCCTGGCGCTGAGCAGTTCGGAGAACTCGTCGAGAACCACGAACAGCGACGGCACCGGCGGCAGGTCACGCCGCTCTGTCCGGGCCCGGTTGTAGTCACGCAGCGAGGCGAAGTTGCCAGCCGCGCGCAGTAGCTCCTGCCTGCGGACCAGCTCACCATTCAGCGCGTCGCGCATCCGGTCGACCAGTGGCAGCTCGTCCGCCAGGTTCGTGATCACGGCTGAGACGTGATTCAGCTCGTCGAGGCCGAGGAACGTCGCGCCGCCCTTGAAGTCGACCAGGACGAAGTTCAGCACGTCCGGGGGATGGGTCAGCGCCATGCCCAGCACCAGCGTCCGGAGCAGCTCGGACTTGCCGGAACCAGTGGCGCCGATGACCAGTCCGTGCGGACCCATGCCGCCCTGGGCCGACTCCTTAATGTCCAGCTCGACGGGCTGGCCCTCCCCGTCACTGCCGATCGGTACCCGCAGCAGGCTGCGCTGCGGCCGGGGCCGCCAGAGTGTGGCCAGGTCGATCATGAATGGGCTCGAGACGCCGAGCAGTGACGTCAGCGTGGTGTCGCTGGCCAGCGGATCCTCGCTGGGACCGCCGACACGGGGGCGCAGCGGCGAGAGCTGCCTGGCGAGAGCATCGGCCTCGGCCAGCGACATCGTGTCGGGGAGGCCGACGGGCGTGGCCGTCTCGGCGCCGGTGCGGTCCCTGCTGAGCATCTCCGTGCCGCTGGGGCTGACTTTCATCCGCAGCGCTGGCGCTGTGCCCGATCCTGGAGTGGCCGCACCTGACTGGGTCAGGTCGATGATCACGGCCCCCTCGACACCGTCGGTGCCAAGCCGGGAATCCCCAAGGCCCTCGCCGCCGTCGACGATCACCACGAGCAGCGGCGAGGCCGAGCGGCTCGGTGAGAACGTGCCGCGGCCAGAGATCTCGCTGCCGAGCATTGCCTCCAGCTGCACCAGGCTCGGCGCCATCAGCCGGACCGGCCCGGCGGCGTCGATCTCGGTCGGGTGCATGTTGTGCGGCAGCCACTTGATCCACTGCCACCACCGCATCCGGTCCCTTGAGGCGCACACACAGATGCGGACGTCATCGGGGGAGTGGAAGATCGCGATTTGCGCGATCATCGCCCGGAGCATGCTGTAGACGGCCTCGGGGTCGCCCGCAGGCGCTACCCGCGCGAACGACCGCAGCGAGACGCCCACCGGAAGCTGGGGAACGCTGCCGTAGGCGCGGATGAACCGCCGCAGGGCGCCCGCGCAGAGCGGGTCAAGGTCTTCGACCGGCTTGGTGTCGGGCGGCACCAGGCGCACGGCCAAGCGGTGGGTGCCGGTGCCGATGCGGACCTTGGCGAACTCGCTGCTCGACGGGCGCCGTTCCCAGACCCGGCGCAGCTCAGGGTCGGCCATCAGCGAGGGAAGCGCGCGCGGCTGCGGGCTGACCCACTCGAGTGCCTCCCGCTGCATCTCGGCGATCCGGCGTACCCGGCGCCTCACCTGGCCCAGATAGCGCAGATAGTCGCGGCGGGCCCCGTTCAGCTTGACTTTCCGCTCGCCCTTGCCGCGGGTCATGCTGCCGATCATCATTCCGCCCATGCCCAGCGCCATTGCGCCGCCGGCCACGTACATGATCTTGTTCCCGCCGCCGCCAAGGAACGCGCCTCCCATTCCGACCGCCATCGCGATCATCGGGAGGATCATCAGCGTCTGCTGGAAGTTGTCCGGTGGGCTCTCCGGGATCTCTGGCGGCGGCTGCAGCACGATCTCGCCACTCGGAAGCTCGGGCGGTGGTGCCTGCTCAGTGCGACGTACGATGACGGTGCTCACGGGGCGCTGCCTTTCGGCGTCCTTTCGGTCACGTCGGGTCACGGCGTGCTGGGCGATTGGACCGGCTGGTCCGCGCTGCGGCGGGTTATTATTCTACGACCGCATTTCCACCTTGGCGGGCGATGCGCGGGCGGCTTCGTCACTCTTGGCGCCGTCCCCAAAAGACACAGCGGCCCCGTCCACCTGCCGGCGAGGATAGCGGGGAAGACGACAGCCGCGGGGATATCCGCGCACACTGGGGTGCCACAGGCGGCAGGCCGACGATCAGGTTGTGAGAGGCAGATGAGTTCAGCAGGGACGGACCTGTGCCGGGTCACCGTGGTCGGGCCATCCCGGCGAGTCGACATTGCCCTTCCCGGCTATGTGTCGTTCGCCGACCTTTTCCCCGCGGTTGCCCGGTACGCGGGCCTGGACGGCCCCGATGCCGTGGGCGAGCGTGGCGGGTGGGTGCTGCAGCGCCTGGGCCAGGAGCCGTTCTCGCCGGCGATGACGCCACTGCAGGCTGGTATCCGCGATGGCGAGATGATCTACCTGCGCCCGCACCGGGCCCAGTTGCCGCAGCTCGCGTTCGACGACGTGGCCGACGTGATCGCGACGGGACTGCGCGACCGGCCCGGCCGGTGGGCCTCTGGCGACGCCCGCCGTGTTGCGCTGGGCGCGGGCGCGGCGGCCCTTCTCGCCGGCGCCATCTTCATCCTCCGGTCCGGACCACCGTGGGCAGTGCCGGCCGGAGTGGCGGCCGCGATTGCCGTCAGCCTGCTGCTCGCAACGACGGCGGTCGGCCGGGTCTTTGGCGACTCCCGCGCCGGGGCGGCGCTCGGTATTGCCGGGATCCCGTACGCGTTCCTGGCTGGCCTTCTGGTGGCGGCGAAATCGTCAGGCCTCACCCAGCTGGGCGCGCTGCACGTGCTCCCGGCCTTCGCGGCGGCCGCGCTCGTCGCCGTCATCGCGGCCGCGGCATCCGGGGAGGTGGCACTTTTCTTCGGCCTGGCGGTCGCGGCACTGCTCGGGCTGATCGGCGCTTGGCTCGCATACGCGTTCGGCATTGGCTTCGCGGGCGGGGCGTCCGCGGTTGCCGTTCTGGTGCTGTCGCTCGCCCCGCTGATCCCGGCGGTCTCGTTCAAGATGGCGCGGATGGAACTGCCTGAGGTCCCGCGCCATGCTGACGACCTGCGGCGCGACACGCTGGCCGTGGACGGGGCCGCTGTGCTCGACAAGACCGCTGCCGCCGACAGGTTCGTGACCGGTTGCGCGGCCGGGGTCGGCCTGGTGGCCGCGGTCGCCGAGGTGGCGCTGGGCATGATCCACGGCTGGCTCGGCCCGCTGACCGCGATCGTGCTTGCCTGCTCGCTGCTGCTGCGGTCCAGGCTCTTTCAGGGTATCGGCCAGCGGCTGTGGCTGATGATTCCCGCCTACGGCGGCCTGATCCTGCTTGCGGCCGGCCTGGCGCACGGCGCCACCCAGGCGCGGCAGCTGACTTTGGCAATAGCGCCGCTGATCGGCGGAGCCGCCCTGGTCGTCGGTGTCGGCATGTGGCTGGCGAACCGTCGGCCGTCACCGTTCTGGGGCCGGGCGGGCGACATCGTGGACACGATGCTGATTGTCGCGCTGTGGCCGCTCATGCTCGGCGTCGTCGGGGTGCTCGGCTTCGTCCGTGGGCTCGGCTGACCAGGTGTGCTGTCAATAACCCCGCGGAGGCACCACGATGGCTATGCAGAGCCGCAAGGATCTGCTCCACGCTCACCGGCTGATGACCCAGCGGGCGGCCCTGGCCCTGCTGCGCGGTGAGCCCGACGTCCCGGACCAGCCGCTACGGCGGCTGAACGTTGGCACGTTCGCCGGCATACTCGTCGGCGTGATCGTGGCGGGCATCTTCGGTATCTGGGGACTGCTCTTCCACGGCGCGCCGTCGCTGTCGAGCGAGGCGAGTGTGATCATCGACAAGCAGACCGGTGCCCCCTACATCTGGTGCGAGAACGACAAGAAGCACATCTGCCAGGAGCTGAACTACGCGTCGGCGCTGCTCGCTCTGCAGACCCCCTCGGCGCCTGTACAGACGGTCAACCAGTCGTCGCTGACGGGCATCCCGCCGGGGCCGCTGCTCGGCATTCGCGGCCTGCCATCGGACCTGCCCACTGCCGGGCTGCTGGTCAAGCAGCCCTGGTCGGTCTGCACGCAGAGTCAATTCGGGCATGTCGGCGGCGTGCAGACCACTACCGCACTGGCGGCCGGCTTCCAGCCCGGCGGCCAGCCGACTGGCACCAGCCTGCTGCTGGTCGAGGACAATTCCACCCTCCAGGACTGGGTGATCGGGAACGATCTGCGCATGCCGATCCAGCCCAACACGATGCGTTCCTTGTTCCCGGGTATCCAGCCGGTCCCGGTGCCGTCGGTGTGGCTCAACGCCGTGAACCAGGGTGCGTTTTTCCAAGCGCCGACAATCACTGACCAGGGCCAGTTCGTGACCGGCCCGACCCAGACCAAGGTGCGGGTGGGGACGCTCTACCAGAACGGAGCCGACCCCCCTCAGTACTACGCAA
Source organism: uncultured Actinomycetota bacterium (assembly GCA_963815375.1). Lineage (GTDB taxonomy): Bacteria > Actinomycetota > Actinomycetes > Streptosporangiales > Streptosporangiaceae > JASHPR01. The sequence continues at coordinate 256,478 of CAWFGX010000005.1, forward strand.
CCACCGACAACGGCAGTCTTGCCCCGATCACCCAGACGCAGGAGTCGCTGCTAGCTATCGAGCCCGGCAGCCTCCAGCCGCAGACCCTGGTTCCGTCGCAGCTCACCAACGTGTCCGCTGCGCTGGCGCGCGATGGCCTGCCGGCCACCGACAAGAACGCTGTCAGGGCGCAGTCGAACGCTGAGCTCTGCGTGGTTTACTCTGGCGGCGGCCAGACTCTGGGGATGCAGGTGGAGACCGGGGGCCAGATGCCGTCGGGCGGCCAGGCGACCGACGCGCCGCCCGGGTCCGGCCTGGTCGACGAGGTTGCGGTGAAAGGCGGCGAGGGAGCACTGGTGAAGGAGTCCGGGAGCTCGGTCAGCTACATTCTGGTCACCGACGGGCACCGGTACGCCCTGGCCAACACGTCCGTCCCCGGTTTCCTCGGCTACAGCACCTCCCAGGCCGTGCGGCTGCCTGCGAACATAGTGGATTTGATCCCGGTTGGTCCCGGATTCGATCCGGCGCAGGCCAATGAGCCGCCGCAGTCCGGCGGATGAATTTTGGTGAACGGTGGCGGACCGATACGCGACCGCCTGTCCGTAATGGCGGACATATCTGCAGGTCATGGGCGTCACCAAGGTTTCGGTCATAGGTAGTGGAACGGCTACGTAGCGTAGTTGGCTGTCTTGGTTGACACCAATGTCGGGCTTCGCTTGAATTGATCCAGTTCCTGGCGGGAGGAGTTCCCGCGCCCGCCACGCGACGGGGACGACAGATCCGGTGCGAACCTTCGTCCACCTGACTACGTTATGGATGACAAGGGTGCACCGCCCAGCGACAGGAGGCAGGACCACAGTGCCAAGTCTTGAGTTTGAAACCACGGCGATGGCGTCGGCATCGACCGACATAACCAATGCTCATGCTGACCTGCAGACGCTCCAGACTGCGATGAGCAACATCCAGCAGGATCTGGCGGGTGGTTGGCTCGGTAATGCGTCCAGCACATTCGCCAGCGTCTACCTCGAGTTTCAGGATGCCTACGCGAAGATGAACCAGGGTCTCAACGGGCTAGGCCAGAACCTGGCGACGGCCAGGAGCACACTGGGCACCTCGGACACGAACGTCCAGTCGACCGCGAAGCATGTCGGCGGCCTCATCAACGGCTAGCAGACGCGCTGCTTCGCTGGCTAGTCCCCCAGAAGCGGCCCGCGAGTCTGTTGGTAACCAACCGAAACGCACAAGGCAGGAGCAAAGGTAATGGCAGGCGATTCAGTATCAGTCACCTACGCAGCACTTGAGAATGCTGCGGCGGGCTTCCAGTCGTCCATGGGCAAGCTCACGAATACGGTCGGTGATCTGAACCAGCAGATCGGCACGAAGCTCATGCCGATCTTCCACGGCACAACCGCTGCCAACTTCTCGAACAACCTGGGATTGGTAAACAGGGGATTTCAAGAGATGGAGCAAGTGCTTGCCCAGCTGAGCAAGGTGCTCACTGAGGCCAACACGACCTACCAGGCCGCTGACAAGAGCGCTGCTTCGCTCTTCCAGTGACGCCGTTCGCGGTGCCGCGCCTTCCGCGGCACCGCACGGCGTTGCCGGGTTGATGAGACAGACAATAACGACAAGCTTGGGAGGACCGCAGTGACTCAGTTCGGTGACTCGCTGCCTGCGAGCAACCAGGAGAGCCTGGACCAGGCTGCGGTAAGTCCCTGGCAGGCGCCCGCGCTGCCGCCTCCGCCGCCGGACTTCAGTTCGTCCCCGGTTCACGTACATGCGGTGGCCAGCCAGCCGGCCGTGGGTTCTGGGTTCTATGTGGAGACTCCGCAGCTCACCAGCGTGGCCGGTGCGATGGGCTCGGATCAGAGCACGGCGCAGGCTGGCCTGAACACACTGAACAATGACGGGCCCCTAGCCGCACTCGTTGCGGGCGGATGGAATACGTCCGACAACCTCGGGGCCAACGCGGAGAGTGCGTATTTCGGTGTCTCCGCACTCACCTCGAAATTGCTGAAGTCTTACGACGATATGAGTGCCTTCCTGCGTAAAGCGGCAACAGGTTACAACGATGCCGACGAGAGCGCGGCAGGCGCGGCACGCTCTGTAGGTATTTAGATACCGGTACGGGCTTAGAAAGGACGCCACGACATGTTCATCGACGGCGGCGGTGGTGGGCTGCCTTCGGTCTCCGGTGATAGCTATACCGTCAAGATCATGCCGGTGACCGCAAGCGACGTCAGCGGCTACACCGCCCAGGAGATCATGCAGCTGTTCGAGGGGCTTGACCCCGAGGCCGTCGCACAGGCCGGGGCGGCGCATACTGCCGCGGCCGGCAAGCTGGCCGACCTCGCCAATGCTGTGTCGACGCACGTGTCGCGACTGCAGGCAAACTGGGGAGGCCAGGCTGCCTCGTCGGCGGTAGACGCGTTCAGCAAGCTGCAGACGTCAGCGGTTCAGCTGGCCACGGCAGCCAAGCAGACCGGCGCGGTTCTGACGACTCTTGGCACTTCGGTTCTGCCTGAGTACAAGAGCTGGACGACGACTGTTCCGAGTGGCAGCACAGGCACGAGCAAAGCCGCGGTGGCTGCCGCTGCGCAGCTGCAGACCCAGGCGAACGTTGCAGCGCAGCAGAAGCTGGGCGAGCTCAACGACGCACTCGTTTCGGCTAACGGAGCCCTGCCGGCCACTATCAAGGTAAGCCTGCCGAAGCTCGGCAGCAGTGCCGGAACGGCCAGCCTGCCCGCCGTCAGCGGCGGAACGGGTGGCGGGTCTGTCGGCAGCCTGCCTCCGGTCGGCAGCACCGGTGGCGGCAGGCACGCCGCCCCTACGCCCCCCTCGCCAGCTCCAGCTCCGCCGACCACTCAGAAGCCTGCGCCTATTCAGCTGTCCGGGAACCCCGCCCCCGGTACGCCTACTGGCACGGGAACGGGCACCGGAACTGGCGTCGGTACGGGCGGAGGTTCTGGCCTGGGTACGGGCTCCGGGCCTGGATCATCCGGCGGGACGGGCCCCGGAAGCCTCTTCCCGGGCAGCCCAGGCACCAGCACCAGCACCTCTGGCACGACTGGGCCGTCAGGTACTGGTACACCACCGGGTCAGGATAATTCAGTCCCACCTGGCGACGAGGTCGGTGTCGGCGGTGACGTCCCGGGCGTCCCGGGCAGCTTCTTCCCCGGTTCCGGAGGCGGCGTAGGGCCCGTGGGCACCTTGCCGCCAGGCGACCAGCCTGTCAGCCAGAGCGGGTTCGGCAATGGCAATGGCAGTGGCGTCGGCGAGGGTGTGGTGCCCCCGGACGACTCGTTCGGCACGGTTCCTGGCGACACGGCTGTCATCGGCCCCGACGGAATGATCGGTGTGCCCGGCAGTCCGATGGGTGGCTTCGGCGCATTCGCGGGTGAGCCCGTCGCTGGTGAATCCGGCGTGAGCGGGTTCGCTGGCGCCGATGCCGGCGGCCCGTTCGCTGGCGCTGGCGGTGGCATGGCCGACGGCAACGTCGCCGCGGGCGGCGTCGCCGGAGCCGAAGGCGCTGACGGCGTCGGCGGGATGGGATATGGCGGAATGCCGATGGGTGGCGGTGTCGGCGGCAGCAACAACGAGAAGGACCGCTACCGCCAGTCCTGGATGAACGAGGACGCGGATCTCTGGAACGGCGGCGAGCCCATGGTCCCGTCGCTGATCGGTCGCTAGTCCGGGCCGGTCCCCGGAGTACAGACCGCCGAGAGCCAGTCGTCGATCGCGGCCAGCAGCCGCGCCCGGACATGTCCGGGCGCGGCTGAGCCGTTTACTGACACCCGCGCGAGTTCCGCGAGTTCGCCGTTGGACAGCCCGTGCACGTCGCGGGCAAGCCGGTACTGGTCCACCAGCCGACTGCCGAAGAGCAGCGGGTCGTCAGCGCTGAGCGCGACCCGGACGCCAGCGTCGAGCAGGACTCGCAGCGGCACATCAGCAGGTGTGGCGGCTACACCCATCGCTACGTTGCTGGACGGGCAGACTTCCAGCGTGGTCCCGGCCGTCGCTATCCGCTGCGTTAAATGCTTGTCGTGGGCTGCCGCGACACCGTGCCCGATGCGATCGGCGTGCAGGTCGTCGAGGCAGGCCCGGACGCTGGCCGGGCCCGCGAGTTCGCCACCGTGCGGGACCGCGAGCAGGCCGGCGCGGGCGGCGATCCGGAAGGCCGGGGCGAAATCCGCGGCTGCGCCCCGCCGCTCGTCGTTGGACAGGCCGAAGCCGACAACACCCCGTCCCGCGTATGCGGCCGCGAGCCGCGCCAGTGTGCGCGCGTCCAGAGGATGCCTGGTCCGGTTGGCCGCGATGATGACGCCCATGCCGATCCCGGCCGCTGCGGCCGCCTGCGCAACGGCGTCGAGGATCAGCTCCACCGTCGGCGTCAGGCCCCCGAACCTGGCCGCGTACCCCGATGGGTCCACCTGGATCTCCAGCCAGCCAGAGCCCTCGTCACGCTCGTCCTGGGCCACCTCATGGATCAGCCGGCGCACGTCGGCCTCGCTGCGGATAACCGAGCGCGCGATCTCGTAGAGCCGCTGGAACCGGAACCAGCCGCGCTCGTCGGTCGCGCTCAGCCGGGGCGGCCACTCCGAGACCAGGGCCTCAGGCAGATGCACTCCGTGCTCAGTGGCCAGCTCGACCAGCGTCGAGTGCCGCATAGAGCCGGTGAAGTGGAGGTGCAGGTGCGCCTTGGGAAGCCCGGCAAGGCATCCTGCCGTCAGCGGGCCTCACTCAGCAGCTTGCCGATCCTGGTGATCCCTTCTTCAAGGTCGTCGTCGCCCAGCGCGTACGACAGACGGAAGTATCCCGGGGTACCGAATGCCTCGCCCGGCACCACGGCGACATCGGCCTCGTCGAGCAGCAGCTCGGCGAGCTCGGTGGTGGTCTGCGGTGTGCGATCCGCGATCCGCCGGCCGAGTACCCCCTTCACCGATGGATAGCAGTAGAAGGCACCCTCAGGCAGCGGGCAGATCACGCCCGGGATCTCGTTCAGCATCGTGGTCATCAGCCTGCGGCGGCGGTCGAAGGCCTCGCGCATCCGGGCCACAGCGGAAAGGTCCCCGGACACGGCCGCGAGGGCCGCGGCCTGCGGCACGTTGCTGACGTTCGATGTCATGTGCGACTGCAGGTCGGCCACTGCCTTCGCCACGTCCGGCGGGCCGATCATCCAGCCCACACGCCAGCCGGTCATCGCGTAGGTCTTCGCGACGCCGTTCAGAACCACGCAGCGATCGGCGAGCGCCGGCTCGGCAACCGGCATCGAGGTGAACCTCGTGTCGCCGTAGACGAGGTGCTCGTAGATCTCGTCGGTGATCACCCACAGTCCCGCCGCAGCGGCCCAGCCACCGATCTGAGCGACAAGCTCCGGCGGGTACACCGCGCCTGTCGGGTTGGACGGCGAGGCAAATAGCAGCGCCTTGGTGCGCTGCGTGCGCCGCGACTCGAGGTCTTCCACTGAAGCGCGGTAGCCGGAAGTTTCATCGGTCATGACTGTGACCGGCTTCGCGCCGGCCAGGGCGATCGCCTCTGGGTAGGTGGTCCAGTACGGCGCGGGCAGAAGCACCTCGTCGCCGGGGTCGAGCAGCGCGGCGAACGTCTCGTAGACCGCGTGCTTTCCGCCGTTGGTCACCACCACCTGGCCCGGAGCTACCTCGTACCCCGAGTCGCGCAGCGTCTTCACCGCGATCGCCTCGCGCAATTCGGGCAGGCCGGCCGTTGCCGAGTACTTGTGGAACCTCGGCTCGGCGCAGGCCCGCTGCGCGGCCTCGACGATGTAACCGGGGGTAGGAAAGTCCGGCTCGCCGACGCCGAAGCCGATCACTGGCCGGCCTGCGGCCTTGGCCGCCTTCGCCTTCGCGTCCACGGCGAGCGTCGCCGACTCTGTTATGCCGCGCGCTCTGGCGGAGATCCGGTGCTCGAAGGAAGTCATGGCATCCATGGTGTCATCCGCTGCGGGTTCGACGGACAGGGCCGTGGCAACGTAGACTGCACCAACTGGTGGCGGTTCACCAGTGGCCGGTGCATGCCCCCAAACCCAGAGGCTAGTCCTCGTCAGGTAGCCGTGGCAGGTACCGGCGCGGCAGTGCCGTCAGAGGAAAGCAAGCACAGGGCAGTAGCTCAATTGGCCAGAGTCCCGGTCTCCAAAACCGGTGGTTGGGGGTTCGAGTCCCTCCTGCCCTGCGAGTGCGGCCCGCGACCGCGGGTACCCGGCGCCAGCCGAGTCGGTGAATAGCGTTGCTCAGGTGAGGACATGGCAACTCAGACGCGTGGCACGGCACCAGAGAAGTCGGCCAAGCCGGGACGCCCGGCGAAGCCGGGGCGGACCACCCCTGCTCTGTTCGTGCGGCAGGTCATGGGGGAGTTGCGGAAGGTCATCTGGCCGACCCGCAAGGAGCTTGGGACCTACACCGCTGTGGCGCTGGTGTTCATCCTGATCATGACGGGGATCGTGGTCGGGCTGGACTTCGGGTTCACCAAGCTGATCTTCTACGTCTTCGGCTGAAGCACCGGCCAGGCCGGCGGCTGTGCTGGTGTGCGCCCCGGGCTGATGACCGGTGACGCGCTGGTGACAGCATGATCGTGAGACTGTGATCACGACAGCGTGATCACGGCTAGAACAGAGAGAATGAGTATCCGTGTCCGAGTACGAATCGCAGGGCGGCGATCAGGCGCCGGGCGGCACCGAGGACGACCTGGCCGAGACTGAGGCCGACGGCCCCATGTCCGCTGAGGGCGACGCGGCCCTGGAGGACGTCGAGGAAGATGCGCCCCAGGTGGGCGCCGAGGGCGCGCTCGCCAATGGCAGTGCGCCCGAAGCTGCCACCCCGCCCGAGGCTGACGGTGGGTCAGCGCCAGCTGACGAGGCCGACGAAGACCCTGTCTCCAGGTTCAAGACGGAGTTGCGGCTCCTTCCCGGTGACTGGTATGTGGTGCATTCCTACGCCGGATATGAGAACAGGGTCAGGACCAACCTTGAGAGCCGGACCCAGTCGCTCAACATGGAGGATTACATCTTCCAGATTGAGGTCCCCACGCACGAAGTGATCGAGATCAAGGGCGGGAAGCGGCAGCAGGTCCAGGAGAAGGTTCTGCCCGGATACATCCTCGTCCGCATGGACCTCACCGACGAGTCCTGGGCTGCGGTCAGGAACACGCCCGGGGTCACGGGCTTCGTCGGGCTGTCCAGCCGGCCGTCACCGCTGAGCCTGGACGAGGTGGCGGTGCTGCTGGCGCCCGAGCCGGAGGAGAAGGTGGCGCAGAAGGCCGAGACCGCCCGTGCCGCCTCGGTGGACTTCGAGGTCGGCCAGTCCGTTACCGTCATGGACGGGCCGTTCGCGACGCTTCCCGCGACCGTCAGCGAGATCAACGCCGACACCCAGAAGCTCACGGTGCTGGTCTCGATCTTCGGCCGCGAGACACCGGTCGAGCTCTCCTTCGACAAGGTCAGCAAGATCTGAGCAGACTGGTGCGACCCGCTGTCAGGCATAACTGCGGCCAGCATGACGTTATGTCAAGTTGCAACTAAGGAACGAGGGAAATGCCTCCGAGGAAGAAGAAGATCGCTGCGGTCGTCAAGGTGCAGCTGAACGCGGGACAGGCCACCCCGGCACCGCCGGTGGGCACGGCGCTCGGCCCGCACGGCGTCAACATCATGGACTTCTGCAAGCAGTACAACGCGGCCACCGACGCGCAACGGGGCAACATCATCCCCGTTGAGATCACCATCTACGAGGACCGGACCTTCGACTTCATCACGAAGACCCCGCCGGCGCCGGAGCTGATCAAGAAGGCCGCGGGCGTCGAGAAGGGCAGCAGCGAGCCGCACAAGGCCAAGGTCGGCACGGTCACCTCGGCCCAGGTGCGCGAGATCGCCCAGACGAAGATGGCTGACCTCAACACGACGTCGGTCGAAGCGGCGGAGAAGATCATCGCCGGGACCGCGCGCTCGATGGGCATCACGGTCTCGGGCTGACTGCCCGCAGGATTCACCACGTGGCAGGGCCAGGCGCTGGCCCGATGACCACAGACTCCCTTCTCGAAGGAGAACGATCATGAAGCGCAGCAAGGCCTACCGCAAGGCCACCGACCAGATCGAGACCCGGCTCTACAGCCCGTCCGAGGCGGTGGCGCTGGCCCGGAAGACGTCCGCGACGAAGTTCGACCCCACGGTCGAAGTCGCGCTGCGGCTCGGCGTGGACCCGCGCAAGGCCGACCAGATGGTGCGCGGGACGGTCAACCTGCCCAACGGGACCGGCAAGACCGCCCGAGTCCTGGTGTTCGCCAGCGGCGACCGGGCAGAGGAGGCCCGGGCCGCCGGAGCGGACTACGTCGGCACCGACGACCTGATCGAGCGGATCCAGGGTGGCTGGCTCGACTTCGACGCTGTGGTGGCCACTCCGGACCTGATGGGCAAGGTCGGTCGGCTCGGCCGGGTCCTCGGCCCCCGCGGCCTCATGCCCAACCCGAAGACGGGCACGGTCACAGCCGACGTAGGCAAGGCAGTCAGCGAGATCAAGGGCGGAAAGATCGAGTTCCGCGTCGACCGCCACGCCAACCTTCACTTCGTGATCGGCAAGGCGTCGTTCCCTGACCGCGCGCTCGTGGAGAACTACGCCGCCGCCATTGACGAGGTGGTCAGGCTCAAGCCGGCCGCGGCCAAGGGCCGCTATCTCAAGAAGGCCACGATCACCACGACGATGGGCCCCGGCATCCCGGTCGACCCAAGCATGACCCGCGGCCTCACCGACGACCTAGAGCCCGCCAGCTAGAACTACTGGTACTCTCAAGTCAGCCATAGACCGCCGGTTGCCGCCGCGCATGATGCGCGGCGGCTGAAGGCCCGTGACAGCGGGCGGCCTGCGCAGGCGACCGAGCTACGCCGTCAGACCCGGTGCTGACCACCTGGGAAACGCGGCCTCGCCCCGGCGCGTCTGCGCTGGGGCGTTTGCATGTCACCGCCTTTCGCCGGCGCCGTAACAGGAGGGAGGCCCATGGCGAGGGCGGAGAAGGTGGCCGCGGTCGCCGAGCTAGCCGAGCGCTTCCAGGACTCGTCGGCTGCGGTGCTGACCGAGTATCGCGGCCTTTCAGTGGCCCAGCTCGGCGATCTGCGCCGGTCGCTGGGCGAGCACGCCACGTTCGCGGTGGTGAAGAACACGCTCACCAAGATCGCCGCTGCTGAGGCTGGCGTGGCCAAGGAGCTGGCCGATCAGCTCAGCGGACCGTCGGCGATCGCGTTCGTTCAGGGCGATGTCGTTGAGGCGGCCAAGGGCCTGCGTGATTTCTCCCGCGCGAACCCGCTCCTGGTGATCAAGGGCGGCGTTCTCGACGGCAAGGTGATGAGCCCAGACGAGATCGTCAAGCTCGCGGACCTGGAACCGCGGGAGGTGCTGCTGGCCAGGCTGGCAGGCGCGATGCAGGCATCACTGGCCAATGCGGCCGCCACGTTCGCGGCGCTGCCAACCCAGATGGCCCGGCTGCTCGCGGCCCTGCAGGAGAAGCAGGGCGGCGAGGGCGAGCCAGCCCAGGCAGAACCAGCCGCAGACTGACGTCACCACAGACAAGCAGGGAAGAGGAAGAGGAAGCACAACGATGGCAAAGCTCAGTAACGACGCACTGCTCGACGCGTTCAAGGAGATGACGCTGCTCGAGCTCTCCGAGTTCGTCAAGCAGTTCGAGGACACGTTCGACGTCAAGGCGGCGGCGCCGGTCGCGATGGCCGGCCCTGTTCAGGGCGGCGGCGGCGCGGCCCCGGCCGAGGAGGTCGAGGAGAAGGACGAGTTCGACGTCGTTCTCGAGGCTGCCGGCGACAAGAAGATCCAGGTCATCAAGGAGGTCCGGACGCTGACAAGCCTCGGCCTCAAGGAGGCCAAGGACCTGGTCGACGGCGCTCCGAAGACCGTGCTCGAGCACGTCAACAAGGAGTCCGCGGACAAGGCCCAGGCTGCCCTTGAGGGCGCCGGCGCCACGGTCACCGTCAAGTAGTCCCAGCACCATCCCGCGCCCGCCCGCCGCGCACCGTTCCGCGGCGGGCGGGCGCGCGCGTCTGGCCCCCGGGTTCCGCGGCGGGCGGGCGCGCGGCTGATGGCGGGTTCGGGCGGCCACGTGGCGGGTATGCGACTAGCCAGCAGGTGCGCGGGGGTAGCGGCGTAAGAGCTGTGGCGATCAGGCAGCCCGGTGGCACGTGACCGGGCCAAGCGCGTGGCGGCGGTGTGGCGGACAATCGGCTGGGTGACAGGCTCCGGGGCTAAGCCTGTACCGCGGTGCGGCCGTGGCCGCAGCCGGGAGAGGGACCGAAGCGGCCCGATGGGGTGCAGGCAAGCCCGGTGCCACCAAGTGCAGAAACGTAGTTCTGCCCCTACTGGACGGAGGCCAAACCTTGACGCGACTGTGACGTTCGTCACGTAACGTGAGCGCGCGTCTCAACGGCCTGCGGACTTGACGTTTGGCGGCGGAGGAGCGATGCTGCCTGCAACCGTGAACATCAGGGTGGCGTACAGTTGACCAGCGGTGTGTCCCTGGACTACACTGCTAATTTGCGCTGCACTCTCACGTCCACGGAACTCACAGCGAACCCTCGCGGCGTGTCCGCAGGGCGTTTTGCGTGCGCGCGCTAGCCGTCCGCCACAAGCTCGGAAGGACCCCTGTTGGCAGCCTCGCGCAGCGCCTCAGCCACCGCCCTCGGTCCAGGTCGCGTCTCCTTCGCCCGCATCAGCGAACCACTTGAAGTCCCCAGCCTCCTCGCCCTGCAGACCGACTCGTTTGACTGGCTGCTCGGCAACGAGCGCTGGCGGGCCCGGGTCGAGGCGGAAAAGGACGCTGGTCATAAGGACCTCCCGGAACAGTCCGGCCTCGAGGAGATCTTCGAGGAGATCAGTCCGATCGAGGACTTCACCGGGACCATGTCGCTCTCGTTCCGGGACCACCGGTTCGAGCCTCCGAAGTACTCCGCTGAGGAGTGCAAGGAGAAGGACATGACCTACTCCGCCCCGATGTTCGTCACGGCGGAGTTCATCAACAACAGCACCGGTGAGATCAAGAGCCAGACCGTGTTCATGGGTGACTTCCCGCTGATGTCGCCCAAGGGTACGTTCATCATCAACGGCACCGAGCGGGTCGTCGTGTCCCAGCTCGTGCGCTCGCCCGGTGTGTACTTTGACCGGCAGGTCGACAAGACCTCCGACAAGGACATCTACAGCTGCAAGGTGATCCCGTCGCGCGGAGCCTGGCTGGAGTTCGAGATCGACAAGCGCGACAGCGTCGGGGTCAGGATCGACCGCAAGCGCAAGCAGAGCGTCACCGTGCTACTCAAGGCGCTGGGCTGGGACGAGGCCAGGATCCTGGACCGGTTCGGCGGTTTTGAGTCGATGCGCGCCACCCTGGAGAAGGACCACACCTCCGGCCAGGAGGACGCGCTGCTGGACATTTACCGCAAGCTGCGCCCAGGCGAGCCGCCGACCCGTGAGTCGGCCCAGGCGCTGCTGGAGAACCTGTACTTCAACCCGAAGCGCTACGACCTGGCCAAGGTCGGCCGGTACAAGGTCAACAAGAAGCTTGGCCTGTCGCTGCCGATCAGCCAGGGCACCCTGACCGAGGAAGACATCGTCGCCACGATCGAGTACCTGGTCCGGCTGCACTCCGGCGAGGAGGAGATGAAGTCCGGGGCTGGTGTCGTGCCGGTCGAGACCGACGACATCGACCACTTCGGCAACCGCCGGCTGCGGACAGTCGGCGAGCTCATCCAGAACCAGGTCCGGCTGGGCCTGGCCAGGATGGAGCGCGTGGTCCGCGAGCGCATGACCACGCAGGACGTCGAGGCGATCACGCCGCAGACCCTGATCAACATCAGGCCGGTGGTCGCGTCCATCAAGGAGTTCTTCGGCACCAGCCAGCTCTCCCAGTTCATGGACCAGACGAACCCGCTGGCCGGGCTCACCCACAAGCGCCGCCTGTCGGCGCTTGGGCCTGGCGGCCTGTCCCGGGAGCGCGCCGGGTTCGAGGTGCGGGACGTGCACCCCAGCCACTACGGCCGGATGTGCCCGATCGAGACCCCGGAAGGCCCGAACATCGGCCTGATCGGCTCGCTGTCGTCCTACGGGCGGGTCAACGCGTTCGGCTTCGTTGAGACGCCGTACCGGAAGGTGGTCAGCGGCAAGGTCACCGAGCAGATCGAGTACCTCACAGCCGACGAGGAGGACCGGCACGTCATCGCGCAGGCCAACACGCCGATCGGCCCGGACGGGAGCTTCGCCGAGGACCGGGTTCTGGTACGGCGCAAGGGCGGCGAGGTTGACTACATCGGGCCCGACGACGTCGACTACATGGACGTCTCGCCGCGGCAGATGGTGTCCGTGGCCACGGCCATGATCCCGTTCCTCGAGCACGACGACGCCAACCGGGCGCTGATGGGCTCGAACATGCAGCGCCAGTCGGTGCCGCTGCTGCGCAGCGAGGCGCCGCTGGTCGGCACCGGCATGGAGTACCGTGCCGCTACCGACGCTGGCGACGTGATCGTCGCCGAGCAGGGCGGGGTTGTGGAGCAGTCCAGCGCCGACTTCATCGCTATCGCGAACGACGACGGCACCCGGAACACCTACCTGGTCGCCAAGTTCCGGCGGTCTAACCAGGGCACCTGCTTCAACCAGAAGCCGGTAGTCGAGGAGGGCCAGCGGGTCGAGGCCGGCCAGGTGATCGCGGACGGCCCGTGCACCGACCACGGTGAGATGGCGCTAGGCCGGAACCTGCTCGTCGCGTTCATGCCGTGGGAGGGGCACAACTACGAGGACGCGATCATCCTGTCCCAGCGGCTCGTCCAGGACGACGTGCTGTCCTCGATCCACATCGAGGAGCACGAGGTGGACGCGCGCGACACCAAGCTCGGCCCCGAGGAGATCACCAGGGATATCCCGAACGTCTCCGAGGACGTCCTCGCCGATCTGGACGACCGTGGCATCATCCGCATTGGCGCGGAGGTGACCACTGGCGACATCCTGGTCGGGAAGGTCACTCCCAAGGGCGAGACCGAGCTGACTCCCGAGGAGCGGCTGCTGCGCGCGATCTTCGGTGAGAAGGCCCGTGAGGTCCGGGACACCTCGCTCAAGGTGCCGCACGGCGAGTCCGGCAAGGTGATTGGCGTCCGGGTGTTCACCCGCGAGGACGGCGACGAGCTCCCGCCCGGTGTGAACGAACTGGTGCGGGTCTACGTGGCCGCCAAGAGGAAGATCACCGACGGCGACAAGCTGGCTGGCCGGCATGGCAACAAGGGCGTGATCGCGAAGATCCTCCCGATCGAGGACATGCCGTTCCTGCCCGACGGCACGCCGGTCGACATCGTGCTCAACCCGCTCGGCGTCCCTGGCCGGATGAACGTGGGCCAGGTGCTCGAGACCCACCTCGGCTGGGTGGCCAACTCCGGCTGGGACATCGACGCTGAACCAGGCGACGGTGACTGGCGTGAGCGCCTGCGGGCGATCGGCGCCCACGCCGCCGCGGAGGGCACCAAGGTGGCCACACCAGTGTTCGACGGGGCCAAGGAAGAGGAGATCACCGGCCTGCTCGGCAGCACCCTGCCGAACCGGGACGGCAACCGCCTGGTCGGTGCGAGCGGCAAGGCCACCCTGTTCGACGGGCGGACTGGCGAGCCGTTCAGGGACCCGATCTCGGTCGGCTACATCTACATCCTCAAGCTGCTGCACCTGGTCGACGACAAGATCCACGCCAGGTCAACCGGTCCGTACTCGATGATCACCCAGCAGCCGCTGGGAGGCAAGGCGCAGTTCGGCGGCCAGCGGTTCGGTGAGATGGAGGTGTGGGCGCTCGAGGCCTACGGCGCCGCCTACGCGCTGCAGGAGCTGCTGACGATCAAGTCCGACGACATCCTCGGCCGCGTGAAGGTCTACGAGGCCATCGTCAAGGGTGAGAACATCCCCGAGCCCGGCATCCCCGAGTCCTTCAAGGTGCTGATCAAGGAGATGCAGTCGCTCTGCCTGAACGTGGAAGTGCTTTCCAGCGATGGCGCGGCGATCGAGATGCGGGAGACCGATGAAGACGTCTTCCGCGCAGCAGAGGAACTAGGCATCGACCTGTCCCGGCGCGAGCCGAGCAGCGTTGAAGAAGTCTGATCCGAACCAACCCCAGGGGACAACAACGTGCTAGACGTCAACTTCTTTGACGACCTGCGGATTGGCCTAGCCACGGCCGACGACATCAGGCTGTGGTCGCACGGCGAGGTCAAGAAGCCCGAGACCATCAACTACCGCACGCTCAAGCCGGAGAAGGACGGGCTCTTCTGCGAGAAGATCTTCGGCCCAACCCGTGACTGGGAGTGCTACTGCGGCAAGTACAAGAGGGTCAGGTTCAAGGGCATCATCTGCGAGCGGTGCGGCGTCGAGGTCACCAGGGCCAAGGTGCGCCGCGAGCGGATGGGCCACATCGAGCTGGCCGCCCCCGTCACGCACATCTGGTACTTCAAGGGTGTGCCGAGCCGTCTCGGCTACCTGCTCGACCTGGCGCCGAAGGACCTGGAGAAGGTCATCTACTTCGCCGCTTACATGATCACCTATGTCGACACTGAGGCTAGGGACAGGGATCTGCCCAGCCTCGAGGCGAAGATCACGGTCGAGAAGGGCCAGCTCGAGCAGCGCCGCGACGCCGACATCGAGGCCAGGCAGTCCAAGCTGGAAAAGGACCTGGCCGAGCTGGAGGCGGCGGGCGCCAAGGGTGACGCACGCCGCAAGGTGCGGGAGAGCGCCGACCGCGAGTGCCGGCAGATCCGTGACCGCGCCCAGCGGGAGATCGACCGGATCGAGGAGGTCTGGTCCAGGTTCCGCGGCCTCAAGGTGCAGGACCTGGAAGGCGACGAGCTGCTGTACCGCGAGATGCGGGACCGGTTCGGCCGCTACTTCCGCGGCGGCATGGGCGCCCAGGCGATCCAGGAGCGGGTCGGCAGCTTCGACCTTGAGGCCGAGGCGGCAAACCTGCGTGAGACCATCCGCACTGGCAAGGGCCAGCGCAAGGCCCGGGCGCTGAAGCGGCTCAAGGTCGTGTCGGCGTTCCTCAACACCACCAACAGCCCGCTGGGCATGGTGCTCGACTGCATCCCGGTGATCCCGCCGGACCTGCGGCCGATGGTTCAGCTTGACGGTGGCCGGTTCGCCACCTCCGACCTGAACGACCTGTACCGCCGGGTGATCAACCGGAACAACCGGCTGAAGAGGCTGCTGGACCTGGGCGCACCCGAGATCATCGTCAACAACGAGAAGCGGATGCTGCAGGAGGCCGTGGACTCGCTGTTCGACAACGGGCGCCGTGGCCTGCCGGTGACCGGGCCCGGCAACCGCCCGCTCAAGTCGCTGTCCGACATGCTCAAGGGCAAGCAGGGCCGGTTCCGCCAGAACCTGCTCGGCAAGCGCGTCGACTACTCCGGCCGCAGCGTGATCGTGGTCGGTCCGCAGCTCAAGCTGCACCAGTGCGGCCTGCCCAAGGAGATGGCGGTCGAGCTGTTCAAGCCGTTCGTCATGAAGCGGCTGGTCGACCTGAGCCACGCGCAGAACATCAAGTCCGCCAAGCGGATGGTGGAGCGGGCCAAGTCGGTGGTGTGGGACGTGCTCGAGGAGGTCATCACCGAGCATCCGGTGCTGCTCAACCGTGCGCCGACCCTTCACAGGCTCGGCATCCAGGCGTTCGAGCCGCAGCTGGTCGAGGGCAAGGCGATCCAGATCCACCCGCTGGTCTGCACCGCGTTCAACGCAGACTTCGACGGGGACCAGATGGCGGTGCACGTGCCGCTGTCGGCCGAGGCGCAGGCCGAGGCGCGGATCCTGATGCTGTCGACAAACAACATCCTCAAGCCGGCCGACGGCAAGCCGGTCACCATGCCCACCCAGGACATGGTGATCGGGATCTTCTGGCTGACCCGCGAGGACCCGGAGGCTCAGGGGCACGGCCGTGCGTTCTCCAGCCTGGCTGAGGCACTCATGGCCTACGACCGGAAAGAGCTGCACCTGCAGGCCCCGATGCAGATCAGGCTGCGGGGCGTCACCCCGCCACTCCGGTACGAGACGCCGGAAGGCTGGGAGCCGGGCCAGCCGCTGCGGCTGACCACCACCCTTGGCCGGTGCCTGTTCAACGAGACGCTGCCGGACAACTTCCCCTTCGTGAACTACGAGGTGGGCAAGAAGCAGCTCTCGGGCATCGTCAACGAGCTCGCCGAGGGCTACCCGAAGGTCGAGGTCGCCGCGGCACTCGACGCGCTCAAGGACGCCGGTTTCCACTGGGCAACCAGGTCCGGTGTCACGATCGCGATCGAGGACGTGGTCGCGCCGCCGAACAAGGCCAACATCCTGGACACCTACGAGCGGCGCGCGGACAAGGTGCAGCGCGAGTACGACCGGGGCCTGATCACCGACGATGAGCGCCGCCAGGAGCTGATCGAGATCTGGACCCATGCGACTGCCGACGTAGCCCAGGACATGGAGGCCGCGTTCCCGGCGACCAACCCGGTCTGGATGATGGTCAACTCCGGTGCCCGCGGTAACCCGATGCAGGTCCGGCAGATCGCCGGCATGCGTGGCCTGGTCTCCAACCCCAAGGGCGAGACGATCCCGCGGCCGATCAAGTCCAGTTTCCGCGAGGGCCTGTCCGTGGTCGAGTACTTCATCTCCACGCACGGCGCCCGCAAGGGACTGGCCGACACCGCGCTGCGCACCGCCGACTCCGGGTACCTGACCCGCCGTCTGGTCGACGTGGCGCAGGACGTGATCGTCCGCGAGGAGGACTGCGGCACCGACCGGTCGATCTCGATGCGGATAGCCGACAAGGGCGCCGACGGCACCCTCCGGAAGCTGCCGAACATCGAGAACACCGGCACCGGCCGCACGCTGTCCGAGGACGTCGAGGCTCCGGACGGCACCGTGCTGGCCCGGGCCGGGTCCGACACGACCGAGGCGATGATCGATCTGCTGGTCACTGCCGGCGTGGCCGCGGTGCGCACGTACAGCGTCCTGGTGTGCCAGGCGAAGTACGGCGTGTGCGCTAAGTGCTACGGAAGGTCGCTGGCCACGGGCAAGCGGGTCGACGTCGGTGAGGCGGTCGGCATCATCGCCGCCCAGTCGATCGGCGAGCCGGGCACCCAGCTCACGATGCGGACGTTCCACACCGGCGGTGTGGCCGGCCTGGACATCACCCACGGCCTGCCCCGCATCCAGGAGCTGTTCGAGGCCAGGATCCCCAAGGGCCTGGCGCCGATCAGCGAGGTCGAGGGGCGGGTCCGGATCGAGGAGCCAGAGAAGGTCCGCAAGATCATCATCACCCCGGACGACGGCTCGGACGAGGTCACCTACCAGGTCTCGATGCGCTCGCGGCTGCTGGTGAGCGATGGCGACCACGTTACGGTCGGCCAGCAGCTGATCGCTGGCGCTGTCAACCCGCACGAGGTGCTCCGGATCCTGGGCTCGCGTGAGGTGCAGCTGCACCTGGTGCACGAGGTCCAGGAGGTGTACCGGTCGCAGGGCGTGTCGATCCACGACAAGCACATCGAGATCATCATCCGCCAGATGCTCAAGCGGGTGAACGTGATCGAGTCGGGGGACACCGAGCTGCTGCCCGGCGAGCTAGTGGAGCGGCCGAAGTTCGAGGAGGTCAACCGGGCCGTCGTCGAGGAGAGCGGCACCCCCGCGGCAGGGCGTCCGCAGCTGATGGGGATCACCAAGGCGTCGCTGGCCACCGAGTCGTGGCTGTCGGCGGCCTCGTTCCAGGAGACTACCCGAGTGCTCACCGACGCGGCGATCCACGCCCGGTCGGACTCCCTGGTCGGGCTCAAGGAGAACGTGATCATCGGCAAGCTCATACCGGCCGGAACCGGCATGCAGCGGTACCGCTCGCTGAAGGTCGAGCCGACCGAGGAGGCACGCTCGTCGGTCTACCCGGCGGTCGGCGGCTACGGCGGCGACGGGTACGGCGGCGACGGCTACGGCACCAGCGGGGACGGCGTGCCGCGCCCGCCGTTCGGCCAGAGCCCGGCGGCGTCCGGCGCGGCGATCCCGCTGGAGGAGTACGACTTCGGCGCCTACAACCGGTAGCCAGTAACGAAGCGACGGCGCCCGGCCCCTCTTCGGGGGTGCCGGGCGCCGTCACGCGGAATATCCGGCGCGGCCATATAGTTGCCGGCCCCAGTGGGCTATGCTCGATAACGCGTAGGTCACGGGGTACGGCCCGCTTTGACGCCCGCGTCAAGCGCGGGTAATCTTGGTTGGCGTGTCCGCGGCTGCGGGCACGAGCACGGATGCGGACTGCGGTCCCGGTAGCTTTCAGGTAAGCCCGAAAGCTACCGATCGCGTTGACCCAGCCGTGCGGAGGTACTTCCCTTTCCCGTCGTCTCCGGCCCGATTGTGGGCCTGGAACGCCGTGACCGCGGCGACACACCCGAGTACGGGGGTCGGGCGGACGGGAAAAACCGCAGGCCAGAACGCAATGGCTAGCGCGTCTGAACCAGGGGCGCTAGGACGATCGACGACGAGGAAGACGGAGACCGGGTGCCCACGATCCAGCAGCTTGTCCGCAAGGGCCGGCAGGACAAGGTAGCCAAGAACACGACTCCGGCGCTCAAGGCGAGCCCGCAGCGCCGCGGGGTCTGCACCCGCGTGTACACCACCACGCCGAAGAAGCCCAACTCGGCGCTGCGCAAGGTGGCCCGGGTCCGGCTCACCAGCCGCATGGAGGTCACGGCCTACATCCCCGGCGTGGGCCACAACCTCCAGGAGCACTCCATCGTGCTGGTCCGCGGCGGCCGGGTGCGCGACCTCCCCGGGGTCCGCTACAAGGTCATCCGTGGATCCCTGGACACCCAGGGCGTGCGCAACCGCAAGCAGGCCCGCAGTCGCTACGGCGCGAAGAAGGAGAAGAGCTGACATGCCGCGCAAGGGCCCAGCGACCAAGCGGCAGCTTGTTACCGACCCCGTGTACGGCTCGCCGCTGGTCACCGCGCTGGTGAACAAGGTGCTGAGCAACGGCAAGCGGTCACTCGCTGAGCGCATCGTCTATGGCGCGCTCGAGGGATGCCGCGACAAGAGCGGCAACGATCCGGTGGTGACGCTCAAGCGGGCGCTGGACAACGTCAAGCCGACCCTTGAAGTACGCAGCCGGCGGGTCGGCGGTGCCACCTACCAGGTCCCCGTCGAGGTCCGCGCGTCGCGCAGCACCACACTCGCGCTGCGCTGGCTGATCACGTACTCGCGGCAGCGCCGGGAGAAGACCATGACCGAGCGGCTGATGAACGAGCTGCTCGACGCGAGCAACGGCCTCGGGGCGAGCGTCAAGCGCCGCGAGGACACGCACAAGATGGCGGAGTCCAACAAGGCCTTCGCCCACTACCGCTGGTAACCCAGCAAGATCAAGATACAGAACGTACGCAAGCCGCTGAGGCAGAGAGGATCGCAAGCCGTGGCCGCCACGCAGACCGCCATCGAACTGGCCAAGGTCCGCAACATAGGGATCATGGCGCATATCGACGCGGGCAAGACCACGACCACTGAGCGGATCCTGTTCTACACCGGTATCAACTACAAGATCGGTGAGGTCCACGAGGGCGCCGCCACGATGGACTGGATGGAGCAGGAGCAGGAGCGCGGCATCACGATCACGTCGGCGGCTACCACCGCCACCTGGCGGGACCACACGATCAACCTGATCGATACGCCGGGCCACGTGGACTTCACCGTCGAGGTGGAGCGCTCGCTGCGGGTTCTGGACGGCGCTGTCGCCGTGTTTGACGGCGTAGCGGGCGTCGAGCCGCAGACCGAGACCGTGTGGCGGCAGGCGGACCGGTACGGCGTTCCGCGAATGTGCTTCGTCAACAAGATGGACCGGGTCGGCGCCGAGTTCCACCGCTGCGTGGACATGATCACCGACCGGCTCGGCGTTGTGCCGGTGGTAATCCAGCTGCCCTGGGGCGTCGAGGCCGACTTCCGCGGCGTCATCGACCTGGTCCGGATGCGCGCCCTGCTCTGGCAGACAGAAGGCAAGGGCGACAAGTACGACGTCGTAGCGATCCCGTCCGACCACATCGAGGCTGCCCGCGAGTGGCGGGACCGGCTGGTCGAAACGATCTCCGAGAACGACGACCAGATGATGGAGCTGTACCTCGAGGGCACCGACCCGACCGAGGAGCAGCTGGTCGCGGCGATCCGCCGGGCGACCATCGCCGGCACGGTGACCCCCGTTCTGTGCGGTAGCGCGTTCAAGAACAAGGGTGTCCAGCCGATGCTCGACGCCGTCGTGGACTATCTGCCGAGCCCGCTCGACGTCCCGCCGATCAAGGGTCACGCGATCGGGTCGGAGGAGACCGAGATCGAGCGGCATGCTGACCCTGGCGAGCCTTTCGCTGCGCTGGCCTTCAAGATCATGTCAGACCAGCACCTGGGCAAGCTGACGTACCTGCGGGTCTACTCCGGCACCCTGGAGGCCGGCACCACGGTGCTGAACTCCACCAAGGGCCGCAAGGAGCGGATCGGCAAGATCTACCAGATGCACGCCAACAAGCGCGAGGAGCGCGGCACCGCCATTGCCGGGCAGATCGTCGCCGTGATGGGCCTGAAGGACACCACGACCGGCGACACGCTCTGCGACCAGGTCCACCCGGTGATCCTGGAGTCGATGACGTTTCCGGCTCCGGTGATCAACGTCGCGATCGAGCCGAGGACAAAGGGTGACCAGGACAAGCTGGGCACCGCGATCCAGCGGCTGGCCGAGGAGGACCCCACCTTCCAGGTCCGGACCGACGAGGAGACCGGGCAGACGATCATCTCCGGCATGGGCGAACTGCACCTGGAGGTGCTGGTCGACCGCATGCGGCGTGACTTCAAGGTCGAGGCCAACATCGGCCGCCCGCAGGTCGCCTACAGGGAGACCGTCACCAAGAAGGTCGACCACGTCGAGTACACCCACAAGAAGCAGACGGGCGGCGCTGGCCAGTACGCCAAGGTGATCATCAAACTGGAGCCGACCGGCGGCGACGGCGGCGGTTACGAGTTCGAGAACAAGATCACCGGCGGCCGGGTACCGCGCGAGTACATCCCGTCGGTTGACGCCGGCTGCCAGGAGGCTGCGGAGTTCGGCGTGCTCGCGGGTTACCCGATCGTGGACGTCAAGGTGACGCTCGTCGACGGCGCGTACCACGAGGTGGACTCCTCCGAGCTCGCGTTCAAGATCGCTGGATCGATGGCGTTCAAGAAGGCGGCCGGCCTGGCCAATCCAGTGCTGCTTGAGCCGATCATGGCCGTCGAGGTCCGGACCCCGGAGGAGTACATGGGTGAGGTCATCGGCGACCTCAACAGCCGCCGAGGCCAGATCCAGGCCATGGAGGACCGGTCGGGCGTGCGTGTAGTTACCGCGCACGTGCCGCTTTCGGAGATGTTCGGCTACGTGGGCGACCTGCGCAGTCGTACTCAGGGGCGGGCGGACTACAGCATGCAGTTTGACTCGTATGCCGAGGTCCCGCCCAGTATTGCCAAGGAGATCATCGCCAAGGCACGAGGCGAGTAACCCGCGACCCAGACGCAGGCGAAGCATCCACGCAGGACCAGATCACGATCGCAACGAGGAGATACCAGTGGCGAAGGCCAAGTTCGAGCGGACCAAGCCGCACGTCAACATCGGCACCATCGGGCACATCGACCACGGCAAGACGACACTGACCGCGGCGATCACCAAGGTGCTGCACGACAAGTTCCCGGACGTGAACCCGTTCACTCCTTTCGACCAGATCGACAACGCGAAGGAAGAGAAGGAGCGCGGGATCACGATCTCGATCTCGCACGTCGAGTACCAGACCGAGAAGCGGCACTACGCGCACGTCGACTGCCCCGGGCATGCCGACTACATCAAGAACATGATCACCGGCGCGGCCCAGATGGACGGCGCGATCCTCGTGGTCGCGGCCACGGACGGGCCGATGCCGCAGACCCGCGAGCACGTGCTGCTGGCCCGCCAGGTCGGCGTCCCCTACATCGTGGTGGCGCTGAACAAGGCGGACATGGTCGACGACGAGGAGATCCTGGAGCTGGTCGAGCTCGAGGTGCGGGACCTGCTCAACTACTACGAGTTCCCAGGTGACGACATCCCGGTGATCCGGGTGTCGGCGCTGAAGGCGCTCGAGGGCGACCCGGAGTGGGCTGCGAAGGTAGCGGAGCTGATGGAGGCCTGCGACGACAACATCCCCGAGCCGGTCCGTGAGGTCGACAGGCCTTTCCTGATGCCGGTCGAGGACGTGTTCTCGATCACCGGTCGCGGCACCGTGGTGACCGGCCGGATCGAGCGCGGCAAGATCCACACCAGCGAGGAAGTCGAGATCATCGGGATCAAGGAGAAGTCCCAGAAGACCGTGGTCACCGGCGTCGAGATGTTCCACAAGATCCTCGACGAAGGTCAGGCAGGCGACAACGCAGGCCTGCTGCTTCGCGGCATCAAGCGTGAGGAAGTGGAGCGCGGCCAGGTCGTCATCAAGCCGGGCACCAACTCGCCGCACACCGAGTTCGAGGGTCAGGTCTACGTCCTGTCCAAGGACGAGGGCGGGCGGCACACCCCGTTCTTCAACAACTACCGTCCCCAGTTCTACTTCCGCACCACCGACGTGACCGGCGTCGTGCATCTGCCCGAGGGCACCGAGATGGTGCTGCCCGGCGACAACATTCAGATGCGCGTCGAGCTCATCCAGCCGATCGCGATGGAAGAGGGCCTGAAGTTCGCGATCCGGGAAGGCAGCCGCACCGTCGGCGCCGGCCGGGTTATCAAGATCAACAAGTAGCGGGCCGTCTCGCGGCGGCCGGGCCGCAAAAACGGCCCGGCCGCCGCACGGTGTTAGCCCCCGGAAGGACAGCGAGACCACATGGCGGGACAGAAGATCCGCATCAGGCTCAAGGCGTATGACCACGAGGTCATCGACAGCTCGGCGCGGAAGATCGTCGACACGGTGACGCGCACGGGCGCGCGGGTGGCCGGGCCTGTCCCGCTGCCCACCGAGAAGAACGTCTACTGCGTCATCCGCTCACCGCACAAGTACAAGGACTCCCGCGAGCATTTCGAGATGCGCACGCACAAGCGCCTGATCGACATCATCGACCCCACGCCGAAGACTGTGGACTCGCTGATGCGGCTCGACCTGCCCGCCGGCGTCGACATCGAGATCAAGCTCTGAGGTGCCCCCACAATGACCACCACGAAGGCCACAGCAGTGCCAGGGACGCGCAAGGGCGTCCTGGGCACCAAGCTCGGCATGACGCAGGTCTTCGCCGACGACGGGAAGATCGTGCCGGTCACGGTCGTGGCGGCCGGCCCCTGTGTCGTCACCGCGGTGCGCACGCCGGACGCCGACGGCTACTCGGCCGTCCAGCTCGGCTACGGCGACATCGACCCGCGCTCGGTGAACAAGCCGAAGGCCGGCCACTTCGCCGCGGCTGGCGTGACCCCGCGCCGGTACCTGGTAGAACTGCGCACCGACGACGCGTCGGACTACACGCTCGGCCAGGAGGTCACCGCGACCACGTTCACCTCCGGGGAGCTGGTTGACGTCACCGCCCGCAGCAAGGGCAAGGGCCTGGCCGGCGTCATGAAGCGGCATGGGTTCCACGGCCTGGGGGCCTCGCACGGCACCCAGCGCAAGCACCGCGCGCCCGGGTCGATCGGCGGCTGCGCGACCCCGGGCCGGGTGTTCAAGGGTCTGCGCATGGCCGGCCGCATGGGAGGCGTGCGTACTACGGCTCCGAACCTGACCCTGCACGCCGTCGACGCCGACCGCGGGCTGCTGCTGATCAAGGGAGCGGTGCCTGGGCCGTCCGGCGGCCTGGTGCTGGTCCGCGACGCCGTCAAGACCCCGGCCGCGCGCCGGAGCGAACGGTAGGAGTGCGAGCGATGGCCGTAACAGTCAACCTGGTATCACCGTCGGGCCCGGACGGGGCGACCGTCGAGCTGCCGCCGGAGATCTTCAGCGCGCGGGTCAACCTCCCCCTGATGCACCAGGTGGTTGTCGCGCAGCAGGCAGCGGCCCGGCAGGGTACGCACGCCACCAAGGGTCGCGGCGCGGTCCGGGGCGGCGGCAAGAAGCCGTACCGCCAGAAGGGCACCGGCCGGGCCCGCCAGGGCTCGGTCCGGGCCCCGCAGTTCACCGGCGGCGGCGTCGTGCACGGTCCGCAGCCCCGGTCCTACGAGCAGCGGACGCCCAAGAAGATGAAGGTCGCCGCGCTGCGCGGGGCACTGTCGGACCGGGCAGCGCACGGGCGGGTGCACGTGGTGAGCCAGCTCATCGAGGGCGGCGCGCCACGGACCAAGGACGCGCTGGCCGTGCTGGGCACCGCAACGGGCATTGTGCCGTCGCTGGCGCCGGTGCTCGTCGTGATCAGCGCCGGCGAGCTGGCCGCCCGCAAGAGCCTGCGCAACGTTCCCGGTGTGCACCTGCTCGACTCTGGCCAGCTCAATACCTACGACGTCCTGGTCAGCGACCACGTGGTGTTCACCGAGGCGGCCCTGGCCGAGTTCGTCACGCGGTCCGGGTTCGACTCGCCGGTCCCCGGGGTGAAGGATGCTGAGCCTGCCGCTGACAGTACGGAGCAGGAGGACACGGAGTCGTGAACAAGGTCTACAACCCGCGGGACGTCCTGGTGCGGCCGGTGATCTCCGAGAAGAGCTACCGGCTGGCCGACGACGGCAAGTACACGTTCATCGTCGCGCCCGGCTCCAACAAGACCCAGATCAGGCAGGCGGTCGAGGAAGTGTTCCGGGTCCGGGTCACCGGGGTGAACACCGTCAACCGGCCGGGCAAGCGGCGCCGGACGCGGTTCGGCTGGGGCAAGCGGCCTGATACCAAGCGGGCCATCGTCAGCCTGGCCGAGGGCGACCGGATCGACATCTTCACCGGCCCGGTCAGCTAGAAGGGTTCGAGCACACATGGCAATCCGCAAGTACAAGCCGACCACGCCGGGCAGGCGGGGCGCGAGCGGCGCGGACTTCTCCGAGGTCACCCGGTCCGAGCCGGAGAAGTCGCTGGTCCGCCCGCTGCACAGCCGCGGCGGCCGGAATGTGCACGGCCGCATCACCGCCCGCCACCAGGGCGGCGGGCACAAGCGGGCGTACCGGCTGATCGACTTCCGGCGGGCCGACAAGGACGGTGTGCCTGCGAAGGTCGGGCACATCGAGTACGACCCGAACCGCACCGCGAGAATCGCGCTACTGCACTACGCCGACGGCGACAAGCGTTACATCATCGCCCCGCAAGGACTTCGGCAGGGCGACCGGGTGGAGAACGGTCCGGGTGCCGACATCAGGGCAGGCAACTGCCTGCCGCTGCGCAACATCCCCACCGGCACGGTCGTGCACGCCATCGAGCTCCGGCCTGGCGGCGGCGCGAAGATCGCGCGCTCGGCCGGATCCGGCGTCCAGCTGCTGGCCAAGGAGGGCAAGCACGCTCACCTGCGGATGCCGTCCGGTGAGATCAGGCTCGTCGACGCGACCTGCCGGGCGACGATCGGAGAGGTCGGCAACTCCGAGCAGGGCAACATCAAGCTCGGCAAGGCTGGCCGGAACCGGTGGAAAGGCATCCGGCCGTCAGTCCGCGGCGTGGCGATGAACCCGGTCGACCACCCACTTGGCGGCGGCGAGGGCAAGAGCTCTGGCGGCCGGCACCCAGTAAGCCCCTGGGGGAAGCCCGAAGGGCGCACTCGTCGCGCCAACAAGCCCAGCGACCGGCTGATCACACGCCGGCGCAGCAAGAAGAAGCGGTAGGAGCACCCGGCGATGCCTCGTAGCCTGAAGAAGGGCCCCTTCGTCGACGACCACCTGATGAAGAAGGTGGACGTCCAGAACGATCGGGGCACCAAGAACGTGATCAAGACCTGGTCCCGTCGCTCCATGATCGTCCCGGCGATGCTGGGCCACACGATTGCTGTGCACGATGGCCGCAAGCATGTGCCGGTGTTCATCACCGAGGCGATGGTCGGCCACAAGCTCGGCGAGTTCGCGCCCACCCGGACCTTCCGCAGTCACGTGCGGGACGACCGGCGCAGCCGCCGTTAGGCAGGTACCGGACAGCGCGGCGGCGTGGACTTAGGAAAAAGAGGGAGAGCGAGACGCAGCGATGGAAGCCAGGGCAAAGGCGCGGTTTGTGCGCGTCACCCCGCGCAAGGCCCGCCGGGTGGTGGACCTCATCCGCGGGATGCCGGCCGAGGAGGCCAGAGCGACACTCCGCTTTGCGCCGCAGTCAGCGAGCGACCTCGTCGGGAAGGTGCTGGCGAGCGCCATTGCCAACGCCGAGCAGACGCGGCAGTTCAGCGGCGGCTCGCTCGTGGTGAGCCGCGCATGGGTGGACGAGGGTCCGACGCTCAAGCGGTTCCGCCCGCGGGCCCAGGGCCGGGGCTACCGCATCAACAAGCGCACCAGCCACATCACGGTCGTGGTGTCCGACGAGGAGGAGACCCGCTAGTGGGCCAGAAGGTGAACCCGCACGGGTTCCGGCTAGGCATCACCACCGACTTCAAGAGCCGCTGGTACCCGGACAAGCACAACCTGTACAAGGACTACGTCGCGGAGGACGTCGCGATCCGCCGGATGCTGCAGCGTGGCATGGAACGGGCCGGGATCTCGAAGGTGGAGATCGAGCGGACCAGGGACCGGGTGCGGGTGGACATCCACACCGCCCGTCCTGGGATCGTGATCGGCCGCCGCGGCGCGGAGGCCGACCGGATCCGCGGCGACCTGGAGAAGCTGACCGGCAAGCAGATCCAGCTGAACATCCTCGAGGTCAAGAACCCGGAGATCGACGCGCAGCTGGTCGCCCAGGGCGTGGCCGAGCAACTTTCGAGCCGGGTGTCGTTCCGCCGCGCGATGCGCAAGGCCATGCAGACCGCGATGAAGGGCGGAGCCAAGGGGATCCGGGTGCAGTGCTCGGGCAGGCTCGGCGGCGCCGAGATGTCGCGGTCAGAGTTCTACCGCGAGGGCCGGGTCCCGCTGCACACCCTGCGTGCCGACATCGACTACGGCTTCTACGAGGCGCGGACAACGTTCGGCCGGATCGGCGTCAAGGTATGGATCTACCGCGGCGAGGCCGCGCAGACCCGGGCCGAGCGCGAGGCGGCTGCGGCCGCGCTGCGCGCCGGCCAGCGGCCAGGCCGTGACCGCGACCGGGATCGCGGCGGTCAGCGTGGCGGACGCCGCCGCCCCGGCGGGCCCGGCGGGCCCGGCGGGACCGACTGGACTGGCAGCGGGGGCGCGGAGCGTGGCGATCGCGGCCAGGACGGCCGGGAGCAGCAGGCTGTCGGAGCCGGTGCCCCGGCCAGTGGCAACAACAGCGGCGAGGAGGGCTGAGTCGTGCTCATCCCGCGCAGGGTCAAGCACCGCAAGCAGCACCGGCCAGACCGGCACGGGGCTGCCAAGGGCGGCACCCAGGTGAAGTTCGGCGAGTTCGGCATTCAGGCCGTTGAGCACTCATACGTGACGAACCGGCAGATCGAGGCGGCCCGTATCGCCATGACCCGGCACATCCGGCGTGGCGGGAAGGTGTGGATCAACATCTACCCGGACCGGCCGCTGACCAAGAAGCCTGCTGAGACCCGGATGGGTTCCGGCAAGGGGGCTCCCGAGTGGTGGGTGGCCAATGTGAAGCCAGGGCGGGTCATGTTCGAGCTGTCCGGGGTCTCCGAGCCGGTCGCCCGCGAGGCACTGCGCCGCGCCATCCACAAGCTCCCCATGAAGTGCAAGGTCGTCAAGCGCGAAGTGGGTGAGGCGTGATGGCCAAGGCTCTGGCCGCGGTTGATCTGCGCGGCTCCACCGAGGAAGAACTCGACCACAGGCTGGCCGAGGCCAAGATCGAGCTGTTCAATTTGCGCTTCCAGGCGGCCACGGGCCAGCTGGAGAGCCATGGCAGGCTCCGCGCTGTGCGCAAGGAGATCGCCCGCATCTACACAGTGAAGCGGGAACGCGAGCTCGGGATCGTGACCTTCGAGGAGGACGACCTCCCGGCAGAGGACACGGTGCCCGCCGACGACACCGCGGTCGCAGAAGACACACGGTCGGCAGAGGACAGCGCGTCAGAGGACAGCGCCGCGGAGGAGGAAGAGGACGCCGATGAGTGACTCCCGGAGCGGCGAGTCCTCGCGGGGCTACCGCAAGGTGCGCGAGGGCCTGGTCATCAGCGACAAGATGGACAAAACCGTCGTGGTCGTTGTCGAGGACCGGGTCAAGCACCCGAAGTACGGCAAGGTCATCCGCCGGACGAAGAAGTACAAGGCGCACGACGGCGCGAACGCCTGCGGCATCGGCGACCGGGTCCTGCTCATGGAGACCCGTCCGCTGTCCGCGACCAAGCGCTGGCGGGTCGCCGAGATCCTCGAGAAGGCGAAGTAGCCCGAACGGGCCGAGTTCGAAGCAGGAGTTGACGTGATCCAGCAGGAGTCGCGGCTCAAGGTCGCCGACAACACGGGTGCCAAGGAGATCCTCTGCATCCGCGTGCTCGGCGGCTCGGGCAGGCGATACGCCGGCATCGGCGACGTCATTGTGGCGACGGTCAAAGATGCCCTCCCCGGCGCCGGGGTGAAGAAAGGCGACGTCGTCAAGGCGGTCGTCGTGCGCACGCGCAAGGAGCGCCGCCGCGGCGACGGCTCCTACATCCGCTTCGACGAGAACGCGGCGGTGCTGATCAGAGATGGCGGCGACCCGCGCGGGACTCGCATCTTCGGCCCTGTGGGGCGAGAGCTGCGGGAGAAGCGGTTCATGCGGATCATCTCGCTAGCTCCGGAGGTGCTGTGATGCCAGGAAAGGTCACGGCGGCGAAGAAGCCGCGGGGAATGAAGATCAAGAAGGGTGACAAGGTCGCTGTCATCGCCGGCCGCGACAACGGCCGTGAGGGCACAGTCATCGCCGTATACCCCGACAAGCGGACGCTGCTCGTTCAGGGCGTCAATATGATCAAGAAGAACACCAAGGTCGACTATCAGGGCCAGCGCGGAGCCAAGGAGGGCGGCATCATCCACCAGGAGGCCCCCATCCACATCAGCAACGTGCAGCTCATCGACCCGGACACGAAGAAGCCAGCGCGCGCGGGCTACCGGCTGGACGACGGCAAGAAGAAGCGGTTCTCGCGCGCGAGCGGTAAGGACATCTGATGGCTCCACCACAGGCACAGCGCGCGGGGTCGACCCGGACCAGTACCCGGCGGGGCGGCCAGGCCGGCGGAAATCCCGATGGCGAGGGCCGGTCTGCCGGCCCGAGCGAGCGGGAGCGCGGCGAGGCCCCGGGGGGTCGTCCCCCCGGGGACAACACTGCCACGCCCACCCCGCCGCGGCTCAGGCAGCGCTACCGGGAGGAGATCGCCCCTGCGCTGCGGCAGGAGTTCAGCTACCCCAACGTCATGCAGATCCCCAGCCTGTCCAAGATCGTGGTCAACATGGGGGTCGGCGAGGCGGCCAGGGACGCCAAGCTCATAGACGGCGCGGTGCGGGACCTGACGATCATCACGGGGCAGAAGCCAGCCGTGGCCCGGGCGCGCAAGTCCGTTGCCCAGTTCAAGCTCAGGGAGGGCATGCCGATCGGGGCGCACGTCACGCTGCGCGGGACGCGGATGTGGGAGTTCTGCGACCGGCTGCTGACTTTGGCCCTGCCCCGGATCCGCGACTTCCGCGGGCTGAGCGACAGGCAGTTCGACGGCCGGGGCAACTACACCTTCGGCCTCACCGAGCAGCTGATGTTCCACGAGATCAACCCGAACCAGGTGGACCGGCAGCGCGGCATGGACGTCACGGTCGTCACGACAGCGACCAACGACGCCGAGGGCCGCTCGCTGCTCCGGCGCCTCGGATTTCCGTTCAGGGAGAACTGACAGTGGCCAAGAAGGCTCTGATTGCGAAGGCGAAGCGCAAGCCGAAGTTCGCGGTGCGGGCGTACACCAGGTGCTCGCGATGCGGCCGGCCACGTGCCGTCTACCGCAGGTTCGGCCTGTGCCGGATCTGCTTCCGGACCATGGCGCACCGGGGAGAACTCCCCGGCATCACCAAGTCCAGCTGGTAGCCCAACCGGGCAGCCAGCACACGGGCGCCACCGCGCCCGCAGCGTTTGACCGACCTGGGCGCGACCAGCGCCCACCGACCACGCCGAAGGTCCGAGCGGAAACCACGGCGAGGAGGGCCTGCAGGCCATGACCATGACCGACCCGGTCGCAGACATGCTCACCCGTCTGCGCAACGCCAACTCGGCATACCACGACACCGTGAGCATGCCGCACTCCAAGATCAAGGTCCGCATTGCCGAGATCCTCCAGCAGGAGGGCTACATCGCGGGATGGCAGGTGCGGGATGCGGAGGTCGGCAAGAACCTGGTGATCGCGCTGAAGTTCGGGCCAACCCGGGAGCGCTCGATCGCCGGGATCAAGCGGGTGTCCAAGCCCGGGCTGCGCGTGTACGCACGGAAAGACAATCTGCCCCGGGTACTCGGCGGCCTTGGCGTCGCGATCATCTCGACCTCGTCCGGCCTGATGACCGACAAGCAGGCCAACAAGAAGGGCATAGGCGGGGAAGTCCTCGCCTACGTCTGGTAGGGAAGGACGATGTCACGAATCGGACGTACGCCCGTTGCCGTCCCGGCCGGCGTCGACGTCACCATCAGCGGCCGGCAGGTCACTGTGAAGGGACCGCGCGGCGAGCTGAGCCTGGAAGTGGCCGCGCCCATTGACGTCGCCCAGGCCGACGGCACGATCACCGTGACCCGGCCGAGCGACGAGGGCGAGATCAGGGCACTGCACGGGCTGTCTCGCAGCCTGATCGCCAACATGGTCACCGGGGTCACCGAAGGATTCCGCAAGACACTCGAGATCGTCGGGGTCGGCTACCGGGTTCAGGCCAGGGGTCAGGACCTGGAGTTCTCGCTCGGTTTCAGCCACCCGATCATGGTGGCTGCGCCCGAGGGCATCACGCTCCGGGTCGAGTCGCCGACCAGGTTCGTCGTCGAGGGAATCGACAAGCAGCAGGTCGGCGAGGTGGCAGCAAATATGCGCAAGCTCCGCAAGCCGGACCCCTACAAGGGCAAGGGCGTGCGGTACCAGGGCGAGCAGATCCGCCGCAAGGTCGGGAAGGCTGGGAAGTAACAGATGTCTGGCACCAAGACCCTGGGGCACGGCCGCATCACCGGCCGGTCGAGCGCGCGCGCTTCCGCGCGCGCTAGGCGCCACATCCGGGTAAGGAAGAAGATCACCGGCAGCGCGGCGCGTCCGCGGCTGGTGGTCACCCGCTCCGCGCGGCACATGTTCGCGCAGCTGGTGGACGACAGCGCCGGAAGCACGGTGGCCTCGGCGTCTACCCTGGACGAGTCGATCCGCGGCTCCGGCGGCGATAAGACGGCCAAGGCCCGGCAGGTGGGAGCGCTGCTGGCGCAGCGGGCTTCGGCGATCGGCGTCACGTCGGTGGTCTTCGACCGCGGCGGCCATGCCTATCACGGCCGGGTCGCCGCTGTGGCGGAGGGTGCCCGGGAAAGCGGGCTGGCCCTCTAATGGGAAGGAACACATTCTGATGGCAGCAACACCGCGGCGCGGTGCCGGAGGCGGTGGCGAACGGCGCGACCGCCGTGACGACCGTCGCAGCGGCGCGGCCGAGAGGGGCACTACCTACCTGGAGAAGGTGGTCACGATCAACCGGGTGGCTAAGGTCGTCCAGGGCGGACGGCGCTTCAGCTTCACGGCGCTGGTGATCGTGGGCGACGGCAACGGGCTCGTCGGAGTCGGCTATGGCAAGGCCAAGGAGGTGCCTGCGGCGATCGCCAAGGGCGTCGAGGCGGCCAAGAAGGGCTTCTTCCGCGTGCCCAGGATCGCCAGTACGATCCCGCACACGGTCCAGGGCGAGGACGCAGCTGGCGTGGTCCTGCTCAAGCCGGCCAGCCCGGGAACCGGCGTGATCGCCGGCGGCCCTGTCCGCGCGGTGCTGGAGTGCGCGGGCATCCATGACGTGCTGTCCCGTTCTCTGGGTTCGTCGAACCCGATCAACGTGGTACACGCGACCGTCGCGGCGCTGAAGAGCTTGAACCGGCCCGAGGAAATCGCGGCCCGGCGCGGGCTGCCGATCGAGCACGTCGCCCCCGCGGCCATGCTCAGGGCACGCGCCGCCGCGATGGCTGGCGCGGCAGCGGCCCAGACCGCTGGCTCTGCACCT
Organism: uncultured Actinomycetota bacterium; assembly: GCA_963815375.1. GTDB lineage: Bacteria > Actinomycetota > Actinomycetes > Streptosporangiales > Streptosporangiaceae > JASHPR01. Next base: position 288,634 of record CAWFGX010000005.1, read on the forward strand.
GCAGCGGGCGAGCGGCAGCAATAGGAGCACTTCGATGACACAGCTGAAGGTGACCCAGACCAGGTCGCGGATTGGCGGCACCCGGGTGCAGCGCGAGACGCTGCGCTCGCTGGGCCTGCGCCGGATCGGCCACGTGGTGGTCAAGGCGGACCGGCCAGAGATCCGCGGCATGGTCCAGGCAGTGCGCCACCTGGTCACCGTCGAGGAGGTCGACTGAGATGGCGGATGACAAGGCTGGCGACGACACCGTACGGGCCGGGCGCGGACTGAAGATTCATCACCTGCGGCCAGCTCCCGGTGCGCATATTGCCCGGAGGCGGGTCGGCCGCGGAGAGGCGTCCAAGGGCAAGACGGCGGGCCGCGGCACTAAGGGCACCAAGGCGCGCGGCCAGGTGGCACCCGCGTTCGAGGGCGGCCAGATGCCGCTGCACCGTCGGCTGCCGAAGCTCAAGGGCTTCTCGAACGCGCGGTTCAAGGTCACCTACCAGCTGGTCAACACAGGCCGGCTGGCTGACCTGTACCCACACGGCGGCGAGGTGACCGTGGACGATCTTGTCGCCAAGGGTGCCGTGCGGCCCGGGGAGCCGGTCAAGGTGCTGGGCACCGGCGAGCCCGTGGGCGGCCTGAGGGTAAGCGCGCACGCGTTCTCCGCCTCAGCCGTGGAGAAGATCACCGCCGCTGGCGGCACAGTCACCAAACTGTGATGGCCGCGGCCCTCCCGGAGCGAGCTAAACTTCGCCGGGGGGCCGTTGCCGCCCGCAACTGGCGGCATCCCGCCCGTGACAAGGAGCGGTAGATGACGTTGACCCGACGACGTGAGGACGGCGCATGCTGACCGCGGCCCTGCAGGCGTTCCGCACCCCGGACCTGCGTAAGAAGCTGCTGTTTACGCTGTTCATCATCGCCGTGTTCCGGCTGGGATGCTCGCTGCCGACCCCGGGGATTTCCGAGAAGGCCATCACCTCGTGCCTGAACGTGGTGAACCAGAGCGGCAACACCAACCTGTTCCAGCTGGTCAACCTGTTCAGCGGCGGTGCGTTGCTGCGGTTGTCGGTGTTCGCGCTCGGCATCATGCCCTACATCACAGCCAGCATCATCCTGCAGCTGCTCGCCGTGGTGATCCCGCGGCTTGAGACACTGAAGCAGGAGGGCCAGGCTGGTCAGGCGAAGATCACCCAGTACACCCGGTACCTCACGGTCGGACTGGCGATCCTCCAGTCCACCGGTATCGTCGCGCTGGCCCGGGCGGGCACCCTCTACGGCTCCACCGGCACCCAGACCCAGTGCCAGAACCTGATCCCGAACGAGTCGATCTTCACGATCACGACGATGGTCATCTGCATGACCGCCGGCACTGCGGTGATCATGTGGCTCGGTGAGCTGATCACCGACCGCGGCGTCGGCAACGGAATGTCGGTGATGATCTTCACCACCGTGATCTCGCAGATCCCCAGCCAGATGCAGCAGATCTACATCGTCAAGCACGGGTTCGTGTTCGGCGTCGTCGTCCTCGTCGGCGTCGGGATCATCGCCGGTGTCGCGTTTATGGAACAGGCGCAGCGCCGGATCCCGGTCCAGTACGCCAAGCGCATGGTCGGCCGCAAGATGTACGGCGGCACATCAACGTACATCCCCCTCAAGGTGAACCAGGCCGGTGTCATCCCGGTCATCTTCGGCTCGTCCTTGCTGTACCTGCCGCAGCTCGCTGCCCAGCTATTCGGCGGGCTGACCGGTGCTCACCCGAAGCACTGGGCTGAGTGGATCTCGACGCACCTGGTCTACGGCGACGATGCGGTCTACATGGCCGCGACATTCGTGCTGATCATCTTCTTCACGTACTTCTACGTCTCGATCACGTTCAATCCACCCGAGGTCGCTGACAACATGAAGAAGTACGGCGGGTTCATCCCTGGCATCCGGCCCGGGCGGCCGACCGCCGAGTATCTGAGCTACGTGCTGAGCAGGCTGACCGCTCCGGGGTCGGTCTACCTCGGCCTGGTGGCGCTGATCCCGATGCTGGCTATCGGCCTGGTCGGGGCCGCTAACCAGTTCCCGCTCGGCGGCACCAGTATCCTGATCATGGTTGGGGTAGGCCTGGACACCGTGAAGCAGATCGAGAGCCAGCTACAGCAGCGTAATTATGAGGGCTTCCTGCGGTAGTGCGCGTCGTCCTCGTCGGGCCCCCCGGTGCGGGCAAGGGGACGCAGGCCCAGTTCATAGCCTCCCACCTGGCGATCCCCACGATCTCGACAGGTGAGATCTTCAGGTACAACGTCAGCACCGGCACAGAGCTCGGGCGCACGGCCAAGGCGTACATGGACCGTGGCGATCTGGTACCCGACGAGGTCACGATCGCGATGGTGGCGAGCAGGCTGCAGGAGGAGGACGCCCAGGCCGGGTTCCTCCTCGACGGCTTCCCTCGGAACGTGCCCCAGGCGGAGACGCTGAAGAAGATGCTCACCGAATGGGAGACCCGGCTGGAACTCGTTCTCGAACTTGTGGTCGAAGACGACGAGGTGGTCCGCCGGCTGTCGGGCAGGCGCACCTGCCGTAGGTGCGGGCACGTGTGGCACGTAATGTTCGACCCTCCGTCCCGCAGCGGGCAGTGCGACGACTGCGGCGGCGAGCTCTTCCAGCGCGACGACGACCGGGAGCACACGATCAGGCACCGGCTGGACGTATACCAGCAGCAGACCCAGCCACTGATCGAGTACTACGCCGACGAAGGCATCCTGCTCGGGGTCGACGCGACCGGCCCCGTCGAGGAGGTCACCACGCGGGCGCTCAGCGCGCTGCGTCGCTTTATCCGCTGAGTGGCGGGACCCCTCCCGGAGGGCATTACGGGATGCGCTGGTGCTGCGCGGGGCTGCGGGTAACGTTGGTGATGGACACCGGAGGCGCTATGCGGACGAGGCAGGAACCGCGGATCCAGGTCAAGACTGGGGCCCAGCTCGCGCGGATGCGGGAGGCCGGGCTGGTTGTCGCGGGCACGCTCGATGTGCTGGCCGCTGCGGTCGAGCCCGGCATCACAACAGCCGACCTGGACGCCATCGCCGAGCGCGAGATCCGCGCCGCCGGGGCCACCCCGTCGTTCAAGGGCTACCACGGCTACCCGGCGACCATCTGCACTTCGGTCAACGACCAGATCGTGCACGGCATACCGAGCGCCGGTACCAGACTCGCAGCCGGGGACATCATCTCCATCGACTGCGGCGCGATCGTCGACGGCTGGCACGGGGACGCGTGCCGGACCGTTGGTGTCGGCCCGGTCTCCGACGAGCTGGCCGCACTGCTGGCAGCGTGCGAGCTGGCGCTATGGCACGGCCTGGCCAAGGCCCGTCCCGGTGCGCGGCTGAGCGACATCTCCCACGCCGTAGGCGCGAGTGCGCAGGCCAGCGGACCCTACGGGATCGTCCGGGAGTATGTAGGGCACGGAATCGGCACCGAGATGCACATGGACCCGGCCGTGCCGAACTTCGGCCGCGCGGGCCGCGGGCCGGTACTGGTCGAGGGGATGGCGCTGGCAGTCGAGCCCATGCTGGTCCTCGGGAGCCCGCGGACCCGCCTGCTGGACGACGGCTGGACCGTCGTCAGCGCCGACGGCGGACTGTCTGCCCACTTCGAGCACACGGTGGCGATCACCGCGGAAGGGCCGTGGGTGCTTACAGCGCTGGATGGGGGCAGCAGCGGCTTCGAGCGGCTGCGGATCGAGGACCAGCGGGTCAAGGACACAGGGGCACACCGGGCGCCACTGGCGCCTGCAGGGGCGCCCCCGGCTACCTGAGGAGGGCCAGATGCCGGGTGACCCCAAGATCCGGGCCTCTGACGAGGACCGGGACCGGGCTGCGGCGCTGCTCCGCGAGCACCACGCGGCAGGCAGGCTGAACGCCGAGGAGTTCAACGAGCGGCTGGACAAGGCGTACGCAGCCAAGACGCTCGGCGACCTGGACGAGCTGATGGCAGACCTGCCAGCCATCGACCTGTACCAGCTGCCTCATGCATCCCTGCCCCGCTACCGCCGGCCGCTGGGCCCGGGAGGGGGTTCCCTGGTCCAGGCGTCTGGGCCTGGCAGCCTGCCCGCTGTTCACGGCAGGTTTTCCCCGGCCTGGCAGGCAGCGTGGGCGGGCTGGTTCACGGTCAGCCTGGTCTGCTTCGTCGTCTGGGCGCTGAGCGGAGCCGGGTACCTGTGGCCGCTGTGGGTCGCCGGGCCATGGGGGGCGATCATGCTCGCCCGGTGGATCACCGGCAGCCACCCCGGTGGCGGCCAGCCTGGCGGGCCGCACGGCGCCCCGTCCCAGTAGAATACTGGCCCGGGAATACCAGCCGGGTCCGGCACGTTCTTGCTGCAGCAGAAGCGAGACGCCCCGGTTCGCATTGACCGTCGGCGTCGAGTAAACTCTGCTGCGGCCCATGAGCTGCTATCGCGGTACGACCTTGGGTCTGCAGAAGCACCGAGGACGACACAGCGAGGGTAGCCATCTGACGGGGCCTTCCTGGTCCGGACAGAAGCTGGAGTGCGCGGCGCAGCAAGTAGCGCAGTGTGCCCCGGCACGAGCCGGGCCAGGGGTCAGCCTTATGACGACTAGCCATCTCCCGGGCGCGGTCGGCAACAGCCGTTCCGGGGGACACAGGACATACGAACACCATCGAGAGACGAGCCGGCCGGCAGGATCCAGCCGCTGGCGACTCAGCGAAGCGCGGAGGATATGCCGAAGAAAGACGGCGCGATTGAGATCGAGGGGACGGTAGTGGAATCGCTACCGAACGCCTTCTTCAGGGTTCAGCTCGACAACGGGCACAAGGTGCTGGCTCACATCAGCGGGAAGATGCGGATGCACTACATCCGGATCCTCCCCGACGACCGGGTCGTCGTGGAGCTGAGCCCCTACGACCTCAATCGAGGACGGATCGTCTACCGGTACAAGTAACGAGATGCCGGGCCCGCTGACGCGGTCCCGGACGAGGAGTGAGCAATGAAGGTCAAGCCGAGCGTGAAGAAGATCTGCAGCAAGTGCCGGATCATTCGTCGGCATGGCCGCGTCATGGTCATCTGCTCCGACCCCCGGCACAAGCAGCGCCAGGGCTGAGCGAGACCACGAGCACCAGCAGACAGCGCTAGCTAGCAGAAGGAGAAACAGTCCGCGATGGCACGCCTTGTCGGCGTCGACCTCCCCCGTGACAAGCGGCTGGAGGTCGCCCTCACCTACGTGTACGGAATCGGCCGCACCCGGGCGCTGGAGACCCTGCGGGAGACCGGTGTCAGCGGGGACACGCGCGTCCGCGACCTGACCGAGGATGATCTGGTCCGGCTGCGCGACTGGATCGACGCCAGCTACAAGATCGAGGGTGACCTGGACCGTGAGGTTCGGGCCGATATCCGGCGCAAGGTCGAGATTGGGTGCTACCAGGGCATCCGGCATCGCCGCGGGCTGCCAGTGCACGGCCAGCGCACCCAGACCAACGCCCGGACCAGGAAGGGCAAGAAGAAGACCGTGGCCAGCAAGAAGAAAGGCCGGCAAGAAGTAGACCGCACCACAGCGGTCAGATCACCTCCGGAAACTAGGGACACACATACAGATGCCTCCCAAGAGCCGAACCGGCGTCAAGAAGGTACGCCGGAAGGAGCGGAAGAACATCGCTCACGGGCACGCCCACATCAAGAGCACGTTCAACAACACGATTGTCTCGATCACCGATCCCGGTGGGAGCGTCATCTCCTGGGCCTCCTCCGGCCAGGTCGGGTTCAAGGGCTCCCGCAAGTCCACTCCGTTCGCTGCGCAGATGGCGGCCGAGGCCGCCGCCCGCCGGGCGATGGAGCACGGCATGCGCAAGGTGGACGTGTTCGTGAAGGGTCCAGGATCGGGCCGGGAGACCGCCATCCGGTCGCTGCAGGCGACCGGTCTTGAGGTCGGCTCGATCCAGGACGTGACCCCGGTTCCGCACAATGGCTGCCGCCCGCCGAAGCGGCGCCGGGTCTGAGGGAGCAACCAGACAATATGGCTCGATACACCGGCGCTGACTGCAAGCGCTGCCGCCGCGAGAAGACCAAGCTGTTCCTGAAGGGCGCCAAGTGCGACTCGCCGAAGTGCCCCATTGAGATCCGGCCCTACCCGCCGGGTGAGCACGGCCGGAACCGGCCCAAGGAGAACGAGTACCTGCTGCAGATCCGGGAGAAGCAGAAGGCCAAGCGTATCTACGGAATCCTGGAGCGCCAGTTCCACAATTACTACTCCGAGGCCAGCCGGACTCGCGGCCGGACCGGTGAGGCCCTGCTGCAGATCCTGGAGACCCGTCTCGACAACGTGGTCTACCGTGCGGGCTTCGCCAAGAGCAGGGACATGGCCCGGCAGGTCGTGCGCCACGGGCACATCCTCGTCAACGGCCGCAAGGTCGACATACCCTCGTACCGGGTGCGCGAGACCGACATCGTCGAGGTGGCGGAGAAGTCGCGCGAGCTGACGCCGTTCATCGTGGCCCGCGCCGAGGCGGGGGAGCGGACCGTTCCGGCCTGGCTTGAGGTGATCCCGGACCGGATGCGCATCCTCGTGCACTCGCTCCCTTCCCGGACCCAGATCGACACGTTGGTCCAGGAGCAGCTCATCGTCGAGTACTACTCCAAGCAGTAGCAGTAACGCCGCACGGCAGCCAGCCGTCGGCGAAGGTCGCGATAGTCATATAGCGGGCATCGCGGAAAGGAACCATCATGCTCATCGCTCAGCGTCCAGGCCTCGCAGAAGAGCAGGTCAGCGACTTCAGGTCCCGGTTCATCATCGAGCCGCTCGAGCCTGGGTTCGGCTACACGATCGGTAACTCAGTCCGCCGCACCCTGCTGTCCTCGATCCCCGGTGCTGCCGTGACCAGCATCCGGATCGAGGGAGTGCTGCACGAGTTCTCCACGGTCCCCGGGGTCACCGAGGACGTCACCGACATCATCCTGAACCTCAAGGAGCTCGTGGTCTCGTCGGAGCACGATGAGCCGGTGCCGATGTACCTGCGCAAGCAGGGACCCGGCCGGGTCACGGCTGCTGACATCGCACCGCCAGCTGGCGTTGAGGTGCACAACCCCGACCTGCATATAGCCACGCTGAACAGCAAGGGCAAGCTGGAGATGGAGCTGACGGTTGAGCGCGGCCGCGGTTACGTCTCGGCCGCGCAGAACAAGCAGCCCGGGCAGGAGATCGGCCGGATCCCGATCGACTCGATCTACTCGCCCGTGCTCCGGGTGAACTACAAGGTCGAGGCGACCCGTGTCGAGCAGCGTACCGACTTCGACAAGCTGATCCTGGACGTGGAGACCAAGCCCTGCCTGCGTCCCCGGGACGCCGTGGCCAGCGCAGGCAAGACCCTGGTGGAGCTGTTCGGCCTGGCCAGGGAGCTGAACGTGGACGCAGAGGGCATCGACATCGGCCCGTCGCCCACCGACGCCGCGCTCGCCGCGGACCTGGCGCTGCCGATCGAGGAGCTGAACCTGACCGTCCGCTCGTACAACTGCCTCAAGCGCGAGGGCATCCACTCGGTGGGTGAGCTCGTCGCCCGCAGCGAGCAGGACCTGCTCGACATCCGCAACTTCGGCGCCAAGTCGATCGAGGAGGTCAAGCAGAAGCTGATCGACATGGGCCTGTCGCTCAAGGACTCGCCGCCCGGGTTTGACCCGGGGACGGCCGCGGACAGCTACGGGGCCGATGACGACGAGAGCTACGTCGAGACCGAGCAGTACTAACGGCACGCGACCAGCGGGCAGCGCGAGCCCCGCAGGCGCCAAACCGAGGAGAGTTCCCCGATGCCCACGCCCACCAAGGGCCCGCGGCTGGGCGGAAGCCCGGCGCATCAGCGCCACATCCTGGCGAACCTGGCCACCGCGCTGTTCGAGCACGGCAGGATCACCACGACCGAGACGAGGGCGCGCAGGCTGCGGCCCGTCGCCGAGCGGCTGATCACGTTCGCCAAGCGCGGTGACCTGCACGCGCGGCGCCAGGTGCTGGCTACGGTGACCGACCGCAGCGTGGTGCACACGCTGTTCACTGATATCGCGCCGACCTTCGCCACCCGCGAGGGCGGGTATACCAGGATCACGAAGATCGGCCCGCGCAAGGGCGACAACGCCCCGCTGGCCGTCATCGAGCTGGTTCCGGAGGAGACGGAGTCCCGGCCGCGGCGCCGCCGCGCCCGTCGCACCCAGCCCGCGGCCCGCCCGCGCCGGGCCCAGGCAGCCGAAGCAAGCACGGCGGAAGCTGAAACAGACACCGGGCCAGAGGCAGCCGAAGCGGCGGACACCAGCGCTGCTGAGGACACCGCTGCTGAGGACAGTGCCGCCGAAGACAGTGCCGCTGAAAACAGTGCCGACGATGCCGAGGATTCGCCCGCCGAGCCTGGCGACGAGGACGACGGCGACGAGGCGGACGACGCCGGCGAGTAGGCCGGCCACCGACCCGGGCCCGGCTGCTGGCCAGCCTGACGCGGCTCTCAGCGCCACGCTGGCCGCCTGGCCGGCGGAGTCTGGTAACGGGCAGACCAGGCTCCGCCTGGACCTGTCCTACGACGGCTCAGGCTTTCATGGCTGGAGCCGTCAGCCGGGCCTGCGGACCGTCCAGCCGGTCCTGGAAGAGGCCCTGGCGCGGGGCCTGGCCCTGCCGGATGAGCCCGCTGCGACCGTAGCGGGGCGTACCGACACCGGAGTGCACGCGCGGGGCCAGGTGGCCCACGCCGACGTGCCGTCAGCGGCCTGGGAAGCGGCTAGCCAGACCGCTGCCCGGCGCCTGGCCCGGCTGCTGCCGCCCGACCTCCGGGTGCGGGCCATTGGCCCCGCACCCGACGGGTTCGATGCCCGGTTTTCCGCGCTGTGGCGGCGTTACTCCTACCGCGTCTGCGATGACCCGGCGGCGGCGGACCCGCTGCGCCGGCACGACACGCTCTGGTACCCGCGGCCGGTCGACGCCTCCCGTATGAACGACGCCGCCGCAGCATGCCTCGGCACTCACGACTTCGCGGCGTTCTGCCGCAGGCGCGAGGGCGCGAGCACAGTGCGCGAGCTGCTGCGCCTGGACTGGGACCGGATAGCACCCGGCGTCATTGTGGCCAGCGTTGTCGCAGACGCGTTCTGCCACAATATGGTTCGTGCCCTGGTCGGGGCGCTTCTGGCAGTGGGAGACGGCAGGCGCGAGCCGGGCTGGCTCGCTCAGGTGCTTGCCGCCCGGGTCCGCGACCCCGCCGTGATGGTGGCGGCTCCGCATGGCCTGTGCCTGGAAGAGGTCTGCTACCCGGCTGAGGCGGGCCTAGCCGCCCGCGCCGCGGCTACCCGCCGTGTCCGCTCATCGCCCTGATCCACCCACCGATAGCCAGTTCGCTTGCCTGTCTGGTGAGAACTTCGGGATGCAGGTGCTGCGCCCGTCATCGCTTCCTTTCTCCACCCCGATATCCACGGCTAAGTCCGGGCCGGGCACCTGGCGACCCGGCCCGGACTTCGCTTCAGCGCCGTGCTGACCCGAGTGCGCCTGTGTCGGTCAGGCCAGTTCCACCAGCGGGAAGGCGCGATGGCGCCGGGGCGGGATGAGGAAGTTCTGCCGCCGCGTTGCGGTGAGGAACCGTTCAAGCCCGTTGTCGTCGGGATCGACGCCGAACTCGTTCTGCAGGTCGAGTGAGGCCTGGTTGATCCGCATGGTCCGGAAGAAATCAGCGGTGGGCACGAAAATGGTGAACTGCAGCTTGGGCTGGACGGAGCCGCCAGGGACGTCCATGCTGTCCAGCCCCGGCCCGTCCATGCGGATGTGGACCGGCGTGCTGTCGGCGGCCCGGGAGGACCGCTGGAGGCAGGACAGGTGCCCGAGCCGGTGCTCGCCCTGGAACGTGTTGATGGCCTGGGCGTTGGCGGAGGCGTCACCGGTTCCCTGGAACACGTTGTTGAAGTATGACGGACCGCCGCCGTCGTTGAACTGGTCGGAGTTGCCGACCGACGGGATCGGGTTGGACCGGAACATGTACTGCGCCCGCTCGGTGAACGGCTCACCCTCCCCCGCCGGATCTTGCTGAGGTGTCTCGTAGAACTGGGCCAGGTCCTCGATGACGTGCGACAGGTGCTGGATCCCGCCGTTGTCGAAGTAGTCGCCGGCCTTGGCCGTGGTCAGTACAGCTGAAGAATTCCCGGCGAAGGTGCAGATCGCGGCCGGTCCTGCGCCATCGGTCTGCTGGTCGAGGAAGCCCATCCACATGGGCGAGTCGGAGTTGATCCGCTCGGCGTACTCGAACCCGTGGGTTTCGGCCATGTTCCGTGGCAGCGAAATCCCAACGAACTGGGCGCGGCTGGACGTGATGGTGGCCAGGCCCTGGAACAGCGTCGGTGAAGTGACGTGCTGTCCCAGGAGCGTGTTGCTGCCGTTGAGCCAGTTGGCCACGTCGGTGATGATGGTCGAGTTGTCGCTGCGCAGGGTGATGAGCAGGTCGTTGCTCTCGATCGTTACCGGGACGTTGAACGTCTCCTTGGTGACTCCCGGGTTGGCCGGGCTCACGTCGGTGGGACTCGGGACGGCCTCCTCCAGCGCGTACCGGCTGGTGTTGGAGAGCAGGCGGGGGATGTTGGCGGAGACCAGGGATCCGGTCATCCCGCCGGGGAGCCGGCTGAAGTACGGGATCCCATAGGCGACGAACGTGATGATCCCGTCAGCGGCAAACTGGTACGTCGACTCGATGGTGTTCAGCGCTTTGCTGAGGTTGGCCTGGTCGGCCGGTGTCGGCGTGCGGTTCAGGGCTGCAGTGAGGAACAAGCTGTGCACCGGTGGCAGCTGGATGGTGATGCTCCCGCCGCCGTCGTTGACGGTCTGGGCCGCGGCGATATACGCGCCGATGTTGAACTGGATGTCCGGAAGCGTGCTGGCGTCCAGCGTGAACCGCTGCGGCAGCACGGCATGCCTGCCTGCTAGCTCGATGGTGCCTAAGGCCAGGGCCAGCGCGCCTGCTCCTTTGAACAGGGCTCGGCGGCCGATGACACCGGGCGTGGGTAAGCCAGATTCGGCACGGCCGTGAGGCCCTGCCGGAGTGCTTCCCGCAGCGCTCTTCCGCTCTTTCATGGTCATGACCTGGCGTCCTTTCGTCCGCAGCTGCCGTATAGCAGCCAGCCCTGGCCCACCGCGAGGGGTGGCCCTGGACGGGAGCCAACTGCGGTGGAGCTGGCAAAGTTAAAGCAAGGGTCATGACGCAGCAATCTCTTATGCAATGACATTTCTGTCATGTAATTCCAAAGCTATGAAAAAGCTCCTTGCGCTCAGCGGACCTGCGGTGCAGCTGCGGCTCCGGCTGACCGAAAGGGGACTCTTGCCTTACTGCTGCGCCACCAGGCGTGAAATTTCCACCATCTTGGCCGGAGATGGTGTGACTGCCCTCGGTCGTCCGGCCAGCGCTGGCTGTCACCTACGATCGACACCGTGCCCGACGACGTCGTTCCGGCTGACCTGCCCGATCGCCACAGCGAGTCTCCTGTCGGCACCCCGCGGATCCGCGGCGTGATCGTGGACTGGGGCGGAGTGATGACCAGTCCCATCATCGAGACGATGGACGCGTGGATCGCCGCCGAGCAGATCGACCGGGATAGCTACACGACGGTGATGCGGCGCTGGGTCGTCCAGGCCTACGTGGAGGGTCTCGACGGAAACCCGATCCATGCGCTGGAACGCGGTGAGTGCACGGACGAGGAGTTCGAGCGGCTGCTGGCCGCCGAACTGAGGCATGTGGACGGGCAGCCGGTCCGGGCTGAGAGGCTGCTCGAGCGCATGTTCGCCGCCGGTGTCCTGCAGGCCGAGATGCTCGACCTTGTCCGCTCGCTGCGGCAGGCCGGGCTGCGTACCGCGCTGCTGTCCAACTCGTGGGGCACAAGCGGCCTGGCGTATCCGCGGGACCTGCTGGGTGAGCTGTTCGATGTCGTGGTGATCTCGGCCGAGGTCGGCATGCGCAAGCCCGAGGACAGGATCTTCCGGCACACAGCGGCCCTGCTCGGCCTCGAGCCGTCGCAGTGCGTGTTCATCGACGACGTCGAGGCCAACGTCACAGCGGCCCAGACCATTGGCCTGGCGGCGCTGCACCACCGGGAGTCGGCCGCGACGTTCGCTCACCTGGCCGGCCTGGTCGGGTCCTTGCCCGGCCACCAGCGGCCAGCGGGAGAGGACTAGTCAGCCTGCGTTGTCACCGGGTGAGGGCAGCGGGTTCCACAGCTGGCTGGCCGTTCCCTCGGCCAGCCGTTCTGAGTATGCGTTGACCTTGTAGCTGATCAGCTCCAGGCACTGGGTGAGCTTGCCGATCTGGTCGATCACGCGCTTCTCGTGCTCGCGCAGCAGGTCCAGGCGCTCGGCCTCGTTCCCGGTTCCCTCGCGGACCAGGCTGACGTAACGGCGGATTGTCGCCAGGGGCATGCCAGAGGCGCGGAAGTTGCTGCAGATCTCCAGCCACTCCAGATCATCGTCGCTGTAAACACGACGGCCGTCCGGGCCACGCCGGACAGGAGCGGGGAGCATGCCCTCCCGCTCGTAGAAGCGCAGCGTGTGGATGCTCAGTCCGGAGCGTTCGGCCGCCTGCCCGATGGTCAGGCCGCCCGGAATGACGTCAGTCACGATTTCCAGGATAAGGATTTGACCTAGACCGTGCTCTAGGTCCTAGCGTCCGGCCCATGACAGAGACCATGCGCTATCGCGCACTCGGCGGGACTGGTATGCAGGTAAGCGTTCAGTGCCTTGGGGCGATGATGTTCGGCGCGGTCGGCAACCCTGATCACGACGACTGCGTCCGGATCGTCCATGCCGCGCTCGAGCGCGGCATCAACTTCGTGGACACCGCCGATATGTACAGCACCGGCGAGTCCGAGGAGATCGTCGGAAAGGCGCTGCAGGGCCGCCGGGGCGACGTCGTCCTCGCCACCAAGGTCCACTTCCCGCTCGGCGAGGGCCGCAACCGGAGCGGCAACTCACGGCGATGGATCGTGACCGAGGTCGAGGAGAGCCTGCGGCGGCTGCGGACCGACTGGATCGACCTCTACCAGGTGCACCGTCCCGACCACACCACCGACGTCGAGGAGACCCTGTGGGTCCTGACCGACCTGGTGCAGCAGGGCAAGATCCGGGCGTTTGGCTCCTCGACGTTCCCGCCGGAGCAGATCGTTGACGCGCATCATGTGGCCGAGCGGCGCGGGCTTATGCGTTTCCGCACCGAGCAGCCTCCCTACTCGATTCTGGCCCGGGGGATAGAGGGATCGGTGCTGCCGGTCTGCCAGCGCTACGGCATAGGCGTGCTGACCTGGGGCCCGCTCGGGTCCGGCTTCCTGACCGGCCGGTACCGCTCAGGGCAGCCCGCCGATCTGGCTACGGGGCGCGCGGGGATCCAGCCGGAGCGGTTCGACCCGGCCGCCGCGGAGAATGCCGCGAAGTTCGAGGCCACCGAAAAGCTCGCAGCAGTGGCTGGTGAGATCGGCTGCTCCCTGCCCCAGCTCGCCGTAGCCTTCCCGGCCGCTCATCCCGGGGTCACCTCGGTGATCGTCGGGCCGCGGACCATCCCGCAGCTAGAGGAACTGCTGCAGGGAGCCTCGATTGCCCTCGACGAGGATGTGCTGGACCGAATCGACGAGATCGTGCCACCCGGGACCGATCTGTACGAGCCGAGCGTCTGGCGCTCGCCGGCCCTCTCCGACCCGCTGCTCAGGCGCCGCCCGCTGGCAGACCGCCCTGCTGCTTAGCGACCTCCTGTCCACAGGCCCCCGAGCCTGCCAACGGTTATCCACAGGAGCGTCGATCGGCTGAGCGGGCTGCGTCGTCCCTCCGAGACTCGGGCCCATGACAGAACACGTGCCCGGTCAGCTTCGGGGTCTCCTTGACGCCCAGAGCGGGGTTTTCGCCCGGTGGCAGGCCAGCGCACTCGGGGTTGACCTGGAGTTCGCTCGGACCCGGCTGCGCCGCGGCCGGTGGCAGCGGCTGCAACTCGGCGTCTATGCGGCATTCACTGGCGCGGTTTCCCGCGAGGTCGAGCTGTGGGCGGCGGTCCTGCGGGCCGGGCCGCACGCTGTGCTCAGCCACCTAAGCGCGGCCGAGCTTGACGGGTTCGCTCCCCGTCCGAGTCGGCTGATCCACGTCACTGTTCCGCTGGCCCAGCACATGGTCAAGGTTCCTGGCATCGTGGTGCACCGCTCGGGCCGCCTCGATCTGGCGAGGCACCCCGCCCGGACGCCGCCGCGGACCAGGATCGAGGAGACCGCGCTGGACCTTGTGCAGCTGGCACCGACGTTCGACGACGCGTTTGGCTGGATCAGCCGCCCATGCAACGGGCGGCTCACCACCCCGCAGCTGATACGTGCGGCCATGGAGTCACGCGGCCGGGTCCGCTGGCGCCGTCAGCTCGATCTCGCCCTCTCCGACATCGCCGAGGGCGTGATGTCGCCGCTTGAGAACCGCTGGGTCCGCGATGTCGAGCGCGCGCATGGCCTGCCGCCCGCCGAGCGCCAGGTCCTGATCGTCCGTGACGGCCAGCCCCAGTACCTTGACAACCTCTATGCGGAGCTCAGCCTCGGGGTAGAGCTCGACGGCCAGGCCTTTCACCCTGCTGACGAGCGATGGCTGGACATCAGAAGGGATAACGCTCTGGCCGCTGACGGGATCCTGGTGCTGCGTTACGGCTGGGCCGATGTCGATGGCCGTCCCTGCGTCACGGCCGCCCAGTTCAGCCAAGTAGCAGTCCAGCGGGGCTGGACCGGCTCCGTGCATCGCTGCGGCCCCACCTGCACCATCCCCATACCCGGCCGGTGAGCCGTGGCGACCGCCGGGCTCATCAACTTGGTTGATTCAGGGTTCATTTGAACCATCGATCAACCAAGTTGTTAGTTTTGGTCACTTCTTTGGCTATTGAAGGCTATTTCGGTCTGGTGACTGTTAGAGACCGGCTGTGCCGGAAGCGGTGTGGTGACCGAATTCAGGTGATTGAGGACACGGTGGCGGGTTACCGAGTCAGCTGGCTTGAACTTACGGTCGGCCCTAAAGGCTGACAGTGCTGGGCAGGGGTGAAAGGCTCAGTGAGGAACGGCCGGTGAGCACCGTGGTCTCGATCGAAAACGGGTCACTCGAGGGGTCAGCCTCTACGCTTGAGGGCCGTGGCTGAGTACCCGCATCCGCTGAGCGAGGGGCGCGCGGCCAACATGCGCGCTATCCGGCGGACGGGCACCAAGCCCGAGATGGCGCTGCGCCGAGCACTGCACCGGCAGGGATACCGGTTCCGCAAGGACTACCGGCTCGACCTGGCCGAAGGCAAGCGGGTCAGGCCGGACATAGCGTTCACCGCGCGGCGTGTCGCCGTCTTCGTCGACGGGTGCTTCTGGCATGCGTGCCCTGACCACGGCACCAAGCCGGCCAACAACACCTGGTACTGGGAGCCCAAGCTGCGGCGCAACGTCGAGCGCGACCGGGCCGCGGACGCGGCGCTGGCGGCCGCGGGCTGGGATGTGGTCCGGGTCTGGGAGCACGAGACTCTGGACGAGGCAATGACAGCCGTGATCGCGGCCCTGGCCCGGTCCCAGCCGGGCAGTCGCAGACCGCGACGGAATGGGGCATCCGGCGCTGTTCACGATGCCGCGGGTGAGCCCTCATCAGCGCCCGCGGATACCGCCGGGCCGTAGCGACCGCCGCGGCCAGTGCGGTCCGTGCGGTCCGTGCGGCGCCGCGCCGAGGGCGGAGAGGCTGTTCCGCCGCCGCGGGCGCCGCATCGCTGGCAGACTCGTGATCACTGCTGTGTGTCCTCGGGGTCTCCATGCGCGTCTATCTGCCGTTTACGCTGCCGATGCTGGCCAGGCTGATCGCCGACGGCCAGACTGGCACTCTGCCTCAGCCCGCCTACGCGGTCACGCCCACGCTGCGCGAGTGGTACTCCAGCGGCGACGAGGAGGAACTCGAGTACGTCGCGATGACCGAGGCGGCGCGGGCCTCGCTGCGGCTAATGCAGGCCGACCCGGTGGCCCCGGGCCGGCGTGTGGTGCTGGCCGCCGACGTGCCCGATGCGCAGGTAGCTCACGTCGCCGGGTTCGACGAGCCGGGACTGGTCGAGATCCGGACGCCGGTGAGTCTTGGTGAGGTCGTGTCCGGCCACATCGACGATCCGGACGCCTCGGCCGACGTCCGCGCAGCCGTCGCGGCGCTCGACGCTGCCGACAGCGGGGACGAGGACGCCAGGTTCACCGTCGACGGTGCCGAGGGCCATGAGCTCCTCTGGTATGCCACCCAGGAGCTGAACTCCACCGACTGGGAACCCGCCGGCTGACGGTATCGTGCTGGTTGAAACCAGGTAAAGGCCAGGGAGCGATCGTGTTCGATGCCGTGACCAACGTCCCCGTTCCTGTGAACGAGCCGATCAGGAGCTACGCGCCGGGGAGCCCCGAGCGCGCGGCCCTGGAGGCCAGGATCAAGGAACTCGCCGGGGAGAACGCCGAGCTGACGATGACCATCGGCGGCGAGCGGCGAATGGGCGGCGGCGAGCGCGTCAAT
This sequence comes from uncultured Actinomycetota bacterium, assembly GCA_963815375.1. Lineage (GTDB taxonomy): Bacteria > Actinomycetota > Actinomycetes > Streptosporangiales > Streptosporangiaceae > JASHPR01. Next base: position 305,130 of record CAWFGX010000005.1, read on the forward strand.
GTGGTGCAGCCGCACAACCACCGGCACGTCCTCGGCCAGCTCGGCAGCGTGACCGACGACGACGTGGCCGAGGCGATCGTGGCCGCTGGACGGGCGGCGCCCGGATGGCGAGAGCTGTCCTTCGACGACCGTGCAGCGATCTTCCTGCGGGCCGCGGACCTGCTGGCCGGGCCGTGGCGGTCGACCGTGAACGCGGCGACCATGCTGGGCCAGTCCAAGTCCGTCTACCAGGCTGAGATCGACGCCGCGTGCGAGCTGATCGACTTCTGGCGCTACAACGTGTACTACGCCCGGCGGCTGCTCGCCGAGCAGCCGTCCTCGGCGCCCGGCTCCTGGAACCGGCTGGAGTACCGTCCGCTCGAAGGGTTCGTGCTGGCGATCACCCCATTCAACTTCACCTCGATCGCTGGCAACCTGCCGACTGCGCCCGCGCTGCTCGGCAACGTCGTGATCTGGAAGCCGTCGACCACCCAGCAACTGGCCGCTCACTACCTGATGCGGGTGCTCGAAGCCGCTGGCCTGCCGCCCGGGGTGATCAACATGGTGACCGGCAGCGGCCAGGCGGTCTCCCGGGTGGCACTGTCGCACCAGGACCTGGCCGGGATTCACTTCACTGGGTCGACGGGCACGTTCCAGCATCTGTGGCGCACAGTCGGGCAGAACATCTCCGGCTACCGCGGCTACCCGCGCCTGGTGGGTGAGACCGGGGGCAAGGACTTCGTCATCGCACACCCGAGCGCCGACCCGGACGTGCTGACCACGGCCCTGATCCGGGGCGCGTACGAGTACCAGGGCCAGAAGTGCTCCGCCGCCTCGCGCGCGTATGTACCCCGGTCAGTGTGGGACAAGATGGGGGACCAGTTCGTCTCCGCGGTGGGCTTGCTTCCCATGGGCGATGTGGCGTCGGACCTGTCGCTGTTCGGAGGAGCGGTGATAGACCAGGCGGCGCTCAATACTCAGGCTGACGCCCTGGCCAGGGCCAAGTCCAGGCCGTCGATCCGGGTCCTCACCGGCGGCGAGACCGACGGGACCGAGGGGTATTTCGTGCAGCCCACGATCCTGGAGTGCTCCGACCCGACCGACGAGGTGTTCACCACCGAGTACTTCGGGCCGATCCTCGGCGTTCACGTCTTCGACGACGCGCAGTACGCCGACATCGTGGCCCAGGCGGCGGACATCGCCCCTTACGCGCTCACCGGCTCGATCATCGCCCAGGACCGCGCGGCCATCGCCGAGGCCACAGACGCCCTGCGGTTCTCGGCCGGCAACTTCTACATCAACGACAAGCCGACCGGCGCGGTCGTCGGCCAGCAGCCGTTCGGCGGCGCCCGGGCCAGCGGCACCAACGACAAGGCGGGCTCGATCTTCAACCTGATCCGCTGGGTCAACACCAGGTCGATCAAGGAGCTGTTCGTCCCGCCGACGGACTACCGCTACCCGCACATGGGTTAAGCCGGCCGCCCGGGAAACGGGATGTCATTGGGGGGCTCGGATAGCCCGGGTTCCGCAATGCCGAAATTTGCAGAACGGACATGCGGCATTCCGTCGGTATATGCTTCCCGGGGCCAGATTGGGTTCCTGCCATTGTGTGCCGGGAGCGGACTGTTACTGGGGATGTTATGAAGCGGATGGGCTCGGCTGCCGTTGTCCTTGTCACGGCGGGCCTGGCTGGCGGGCTGTTATCTGCTGCGGTGCTGCCGGCCCTGGGGGTGTCGTCGTCCCCGGGGATCATCACAACGGCGGCGGGGGGTGCCGGCCGCGGTGTGGCCTCCGAAGTTTCACAGACGCCCTTGTCGGTGGTGGCCGGCCCCGGCGGCGAGGTCTACGTGGGCGACGTAGGGGTGGTGCGCGAGTTCACCAGCACCTCGTCGTTCGAGCATGTGGCGGCGGGCATCGGGTACGACGGGGTCGGCGCGGCGAGCGGCCGTCTGGACACTCAGACGGCCGTCGGCGATATTTCTGGGGAAGCGGTCGACGCCGCCGGAAACCTGGTCATCGCCAACGACCAGCCATACGGAACGGTTCGGGTTGTGGCCACCGTATCTGGCACCTACTACGGGCAGGCGATGACGTCCGGGCATATCTACACGCTCGCCAAGATCCCGTATGCCTACGGGGTGGCCATCGACGGCGCCGGCAACGTGGTGATCTCCACGGCTTACCACCAGCATGTGGTGGTGTTTGCGGCCAGCAGTGGCACCTTCTACGGGCAGGCGATGACCGCGGGCCACGTGTACACGATCGCCGGGACCGGCAAGGCCGGCGACTACGGCAACGCGGTTCCCGCGCTGTCCGCCAACCTCAACTTTCCGCAGGGGCTGGCCGTCGACCGCGCGGGGAACGTCGTCATCGCCGACACGAGGAGCACCCGGATCCGGGTAATCGCGGCCAGCACCGGCAATTTCTACGGAAAGGCGATGACCGCCGGGGACATCTACACCATCGCCGGGAACGAGAAGAGGGGTTATTCAGGAGACGGCGGGCCGGCAACCAAGGCCATGTTGTTTGACCCAAACGACGTTGCGATAGGCAACGCGGGGAACGTGCTGATCGCCGACACGACCAACAACCGGATCCGGGTGGTCGCGGCCACTACCGGCACGTTCTACGGCCAGGCGATGACCGCCGGGGACATCTACACGATTGCTGGGACTGGCACAGGGGGCTACTCCGGCGACGGCGGCCCGGGAACGCAGGCCATGCTGGGTTCGCCCTACGCGGTGGCGACGGACCAAGCCGGGAACGTCCTGATCGGCGACACGTTGAACCGGCGGGTCCGGGTGCTGGCAGCCGCCTCGGGCACCTTCTACGGCCAGGCGATGACCGCCGGGGACATCTACACGATCGCCGGTGACGGCACAGCGGGCTACTCCGGGGACGGCGGCCCGGCACGCAACGCCGAACTCCTCGATGACGGCGGTCTGGCGGTAACCGGATCCGGCGACCTGGTGATCAGCGACGCGGATAGCTGCCGGATACGTCTCGTGGCAGGCGGTTCCGGCAGCCACTTCGGCCAGGTGATGACCGCCGGGGACATCTACACCATCGCCGGGACCGGAACGGCGGGCTACTCCGGCGATGGAGGTCCGGGCACCGCCGCAGAGCTCAACGGTCCCGGCGGGGTAGCGACCGACAGCGCCGGGAACGTCCTGACCGCCGACTACGGGAACAACCGGGTCCGGCTGGTGGCGGCGGCTTCGGGCCCGTTCTACGGGCAGGCGATGACCGCCGGGGACATCTACACGATCGCCGGTGACGGCACAGCGGGCTACTCCGGGGACGGCGGCCCGGCGACGGCTGCCGAGCTCAACGGTCCCGCCGGACTGGCTGTGGACGCGCAGGGAAACGTTCTGATCAATGACAGCGGCAACGCAAGGGTCCGGGTGGTGGCGGCGGCCACGGGCACGTTCTACGGGCAGGCGATGACCGCCGGGGACATCTACACGATCGCTGGTAACGGCACAGCGGGCTACTCGGGGGACGGCGGCCCGGCCACCGCAGCTGAGCTGAACAGCACCGGCATCGACTTGGCCGGGCTGGCGGTGGACCACTCCGGGAACGTGCTCATCACAGACTTCCGGAACAACCGGGTCCGCCTGGTCGCTGCGCTCTCGGGCCCCTCCCACGGGCAGGCGATGACCGCCGGGGACATCTACACGATCGCTGGCGACGGCACAGCCGGCTACTCGGGGGACGGCGGTCCGGCGCTCTCGGCCAGCTTGTTCGCCTCGCACGCTGTGGCCGTGGACAACACCGGGAACGTGATCATTTCTGACGGAGGCAACAGCCGGGTCCGGGTGGTGGCGGCGGCTTCGGGCCCGTTCTACGGGCAGGCGATGACCGCCGGGGACATCTACACGATCGCTGGGAACGGCAAAGCTGGGTTCGCCGGGGACGGCGGGCCTGGCCCGTCTGCCCGGGTGTTCGTGCCCCAGGGGGTGGCAGTCGACAGCGCGGGCAACGTGCTGATCGCCGACAGCGGCAACCTCCGGGTCAGGGTGGTGTTCGGATAGCCCACGTGCGCAACCCGGCGAATGCCTAGGACGGGCGCAAAGCGGGTAGGCTCAGCGAAGACGCCAGGAGCGCCCGCCAGCGCTCCCGTCAGCATCGGAGGCCCCCATCCACCGCCTGGTTCTGTGGAACATCGACCAGACCCTGGTCGATGTGGTCAAGGTGTCCCGGGAGGCGTACGCCGACGCCTTCCGCCGCGTCACCGGGTATCCCCTTGTCGCGCTGCCGCTGACCGCGGGCCGGACCGACTCGGAGATCTTCTTCGAGGCCCTGGCGCTGAACGAAGAGGGCACGGACCTGGCTCCAGGCCAGGCCGATGCCGAAGGCCAGGAACTGCTGGCCCGGTACACCACCGAGCTGGCCGCTGCCTTCGCCCGCCGTCGCGACCAGCTCCCGGTGCAGGGACGGGCGCTGCCCGGTGCCCGGCAGGCTGTGAGCACCGTGGCCGGCCTTCCCGACGTGATCCAGTCCGTACTGACCGGCACGATCAGGCAGAATGCGCTCGCGAAGCTCCAGGCGTTCGGGATGGACAGGTTCCTCGATCTGGAAATCGGCGGCTACGGATCCGAGGTCTACCCGATGGGCGCCCTGTTGCTGCGCTCCCGCGGCCGAGCCTGGGAAAAATACGGCGGCACCGACATGAGCCCGGACGCTACCGTCTACATCGGGGACTCGGTCCGAGACGTCGAGGCGGCCAGGATCGGGGGGGCTCGCTGTGTGGCCGTGGCCACAGGACGGTCCACAGCGCCGGAACTCCGTGAGGCCGGAGCCGACCTTGTGCTAGGCGACCTCACCGACACCCGCGCGCTGGTCACCGCCGTCGGCAAGCTGACCAGCGCTGTTCCCAGCGCTGGCTGCTGCCAGCGGCCCGCTCCTGAGCCGACGGGCGCACCGGTCTGACGGGACCCGTCCTCAGCTGACGGGAGGACCGTGTTTGACGGGAGCACCGTGTCTGACGGGAGCACCGTGCCGCCGGTCCGCCAGTATTCGCCGTCGGACCTGGACAGGAAGTCCTCATCGACCAGGTACCGGCGCAGCGCTGCGTAGTCGGCATAGATCGCCCGGAGGAACAGGCTTACCTCGCGCTCCCGGTAGCGCACCCCGGGCTCGAACGCCTGGGCGATCACGTCGAGCAGCAGGCGCCGCCGTGACAGCCTGGCTGGCATCGTCTGGATCATGCCGTCGCCGACAAATACCCGCAGCTGCGGATCGCTGGCCGCCGCCTCTATGACCGGCGCTGGATCGAGGTCACCCATGCCAGCATTGTCCACCGGACCCCGGCTCACCCCCGGTATAAGTTGGACAAGGAGGCGGTCATGCCAGCAGACGACCAGGTCACAGCGACGCAACCGGGGGAGCATGCAGCCGGGCCGCTCAGCGAGGGCTACGGGGCCACCCTCTGGGAGCCCAGCGAGCGTTCGGTCAGCCGGGCAAAGATCACCAGCTACCTGGCCTGGCTGGCCCGTCACCGAGGCCGCGACTTCAGTGGCTACGACGAGCTGTGGCAGTGGTCAGTGGCGAGCCCGGAGGAGTTCTGGCCGTCGGTCTGGGACCACTTCGAGGTGCTGGGGAACCGTGGTGACGGCCCGGTCCTGTCCGGTGGCGAGATGCCGGACGTGCGGTGGTTCGCCGGCGCCACGCTGAACTATGCACGCAACGCGCTGCGGAGCGCACGTTCCCATCCAGACGCGACCGCCGTGGTCTTCCGCTCTGAAAACGGGCAATCCAGAACGATCAGCTATGGCGAACTCGCCCGGGATGCCGCACGAGTGGCTGACGGGCTGCACGCGCTCGGGGTCACCCGGGGCGACCGGGTGGCCGCCTACGCGCCCAACATTCCCGAGGCGCTGACCGGCCTGCTCGCCACCGCCAGCCTGGGTGCGATCTGGTCGTCGTGCTCCCCGGACTTCGGCGCCCGGAGCGTGATCGACCGGCTGGCGCAGATCTCACCGAAGGTGCTGATCGCTGTCGACGGCTATCCCTACAACGGGAAGTCGTTCGACCGGCGGCAGCAGGTCGCCGACATCATCGCCGCCCTGCCCAGCCTGGAAGCCGTGATCATGGTGGACTATCTCGGCACTGGACCTTCGACGACGGGGGACTCAGCGGGGGAGGGTGCAGCGGTCGGGGGTCCAGTGCGGCTGCGCTGGGATTCCCTCCCCAGCGCCGGTACGGCCGAGGCATCCGAACCGGAGTATGCCGAGGTCCCGTTCGATCATCCGCTGTGGGTTCTGTATTCATCGGGCACCACCGGGCTGCCCAAGCCGATCGTGCACGGCCACGGCGGGATCGTTCTCGAGCACCTGAAGACTCTGGCGCTGCATCAGGATCTTGGCCCTGACGACGTGTTCTTCTGGTTCACCACAACCGGCTGGATGATGTGGAACTACCTGGCCGGCGGGCTGCTGGTCGGCGCGACCGTGGTGCAGTACGACGGCAGCGCTACCTTCCCGGGCACAGACACGCTCTGGCAGCTGGCCAGCGAGACCGGTGTCAGCTACTTCGGGACCGGGGCCCCGTACCTGCTGAACAGCATGAAGGCCGGGCTGCGGCCGGCCGACGGATACGACCTGTCCCGGCTGCGCGGCATCGGCTCGACCGGGTCGCCGCTGCCGCCGGAAGGCTTCCGCTGGGTCTACGACCGCGTCGTGACCGAGGGCAGCGATGTCCTCCTCGGCTCGTTCTCCGGCGGGACCGACCTGTGCACTGGCTTCGTCGGGCCGTGCCCGCTGCTGCCGGTGCGAGCAGGCGTGATCTCAGGACGCTGCCTGGGCGCGAGCGTGGAGGCGTTCGATGACGCGGGCCAGCCGGTCGTGGGTGAGGTCGGCGAGCTCGTGATCACCCGGCCGATGCCGTCGATGCCGGTTGGCTTCTGGAACGACCCCGGCGGCGAGCGGTACCGGGCCAGCTACTTCGCTGAGTACCCGGGCGTGTGGCGGCACGGCGACTGGATCATGATGCTGCCCGACGGCGGCTGCGTGATCTACGGCCGGTCCGACGCCACCCTGAACCGCGGCGGCGTGCGGATGGGCACCAGCGAGTTCTACCGCATCGTGGAGGCGATGCCGGAGGTCGCAGACAGCCTGGTGATCGACACCGGCCGGCTCGGCCAGGAGGGCCGGCTGATCCTCTACGTGGTGCCCGCCGCCGGCCACGAGCTGGACGACGGGTTCGCCAGCCGGATCCGGTCGCAGATCCGTTCCGCGCTGTCGCCGCGCCATGTCCCGGACGAGATTCACGAGGTGCCCGGCATCCCGCGGACGCTGTCCGGCAAGAAACTCGAGGTTCCGGTTCGGAAGATCCTTCTGGGTACTCCGGTGGCCGATGCGGCCGACCCGGACGCGCTGGCCAACCCGGAGGTACTGGTGTCCTTCGTCCCACATCCGCCCGGCGGATAACCCGGCCGTAGAACTAGGCTGCATCGGCGGTGATCGCACGCAAGGAGGCGTGAAATCGATGGCTGAGACCCGGGCAGACACAGCGGGGGGTTACGGGGGATCGTCCCCCGGGGCAGACACAGCGGGGGGTTACGGGGGGTCGTCCCCCCGGGCAAGCACGGAAGCCCTGCTGGACGCGGCGGCGCAGGCGGCGGAAACATCGCTGGGCGAGACGCATGGCCCTGTGGTTAGCGGCACTGTGGTCGGCGACGTGCGCGGTTACCTGCGAGGCTTCTACCGGCATGTCGCGGTGGACGAACTAGCCGCCGCGGGACCGGAGCGCCTGGCCGCGATAGCAGTCGAGATGGCCGCGTTCGCCGCGAACCGGCCGCAGGGACGGGCCCTGGTCCGGGTCCGCCGCGGGGCCACGGCCGCGTGCGACGCCGCCAGGGACGTCGTCGACATCGTCACCGACGACATGCCGTTCCTGGTGGACTCGATCCGGATGGAACTCGCCCGGCACGGTGTGGCACCGCAGCTGGTCGTCCACCCGCAGCCGCGGGTCCGCCGGGACGTCGCCGGCTCGCTGCGCGAGGTGCTCGGCCTGATCGAGGGGGAGGAGGCGGCCCATGCGCCCGACGAGATCGCCGAGTCGTGGACGCACATCGAGATCCCCCGGGTTGTCAGTCTTGACGAGGCTGACCTGCAGCGGGACCTGCTCCGGGTGCTCGGTGACGTGCGGGTGGCTGTCGAGGACGCGCCCCGGATGCAGGCCCGGGCCGTGCAGCTCGCGACACTGATGTCCGAGCGGCCGGCCGGTTCCCCGGCCGCCGGAACCGGGGATGACGCGCCCGCCGAGGTCCAGGCGCTGCTCCGCTGGCTGGCCGACGGCCACTTCACGTTCCTGGGATACCGGGAGTACGACCTGGAGGACGGCCCCGACGGGATGGCCCTGCGTCCGGTCGCCGGGACCGGGCTTGGCATCCTGCGCCACGACCGGCACCGTTCGAAGTCGTTCGCGGCACTCGCGCCCGAGGTGCGGGCCCGGGCCCGGGATCCGCAGCTGCTGATCGTGACCAAAGCGAACTCCCGCTCGACCGTGCACCGGCCGAGGTACCTCGATTACATCGCGATCAAGCGACTGGACAGCGGCGGCACAGTTATCGGCGAGCACCGGTTCCTCGGTCTGTACGCGCCTGACGCCTATACCGAGAGCATCACCCGGATTCCCGTGCTGCGGCGCAAGCTCACCGGGCTGCTCGCTGCCACCGGCATCGCCCACGATAGTTACGACGGCAAGGACCTGGCCGAGTTCCTGGAGAGCTATCCGCGCGAGGAGCTGTTCCAGACCACGGTCGCCCAGCTCGCGGACGTGGCCGAGGGCGTGCTGGCGTTGCGCGAGCGGACCCGGACGCGCCTGTTCCTGCGCCGGGACGTCTACGGCCGCTACATGTCCTGCCTGGTCTACCTGCCCAGGGACAGGTACACGACCAGCGTCAGGCTGAGCGTGCAGGAAATCCTGCGCAGCGCCCTCGGTGGCGCCCAGGTGGACTACAGCGCGATGGTCGGGGAGTCCCCGGTGGCACGGCTGCACATCGTGGTGCGGGCAGAACGCGGCTCGACGGTGCCGGATGCCAATGCCGCCGAGCTGGAGGAAAGGATCGCCGCGGCGGTCCGGTCGTGGGACGACGACCTCACCGAGGAGGCCCTCTGCCAGCTCGGCGAGACGCGGACCGCGTCGCTGCTCGCGATGTGCGGCACCGGGGCGATCCCGGCCACGTACAAGACCGACGTGCACCCCAGCGCCGCGGTCGCGGATCTGGAGAGAATCCTTGAGCTGCGCGAGTCCGGGGAGGACGTGGCGTTCGAGGTCCGGGAATCGGAAAACGACGGCGCCCGGGCCTGGCGGCTGGTGCTCTTCCGGACCGGGTCCCCGATCACGCTGAGCGACGTGCTGCCGCGGCTGCAGCACATGGGCGTCGAAGTGGTCGATGAGCATCCGTACGAGTTCGCGGCGGCGCAGCCGTTCTGGATCTACGATTTTGGCCTGCGGACCAGCGGGGGTGTGGCGACGCCGGTCGAGGCGTTCCAGGACCTCGTCCAGGACGCGCTGGCCGCGCTGTGGCGCGGCGATGTCGAGGACGACGGTTTCAACGCGCTGGTCCTCGCCGGCCATCTGACCTGGCAGCAGGTGGTCGTGCTGCGGGGCTACGCCAAGTACCTGCGGCAGGCGGGCAGCACGTTCAGCCAGAACTACATCGAGCGGGTGCTGCGCAGCAACATCACCGTCGCGCGGCTGCTGGTGCGGCTGTTCGAGTCCCGCTTCGACCCAGACAGGCAAGCCGGGCAGGCCGAGCGCAGCGAGGCGCTCACCGAGGAGATCAGGGGTGAGCTGGATGACGTCGCCAGTCTCGACGAGGACCGCATCCTGCGCGCCTACTGGGGACTGATCCGGGCGACGCTTCGGACAAATTACTTCGCCAATGAACGGGGTCCGGTCCCGTACCTGGCTGTCAAGCTCGACGCGGCGGCGGTGCCTGATCTGCCGGAGCCGCGGCCAGCGTTCGAGCTGTTCGTCTACTCGCCCAGGGTCGAGGCGGTGCACCTCAGGTTCGCTCGGGTGGCCAGGGGCGGGATCCGCTGGTCGGACCGCCGGGAGGACTTCCGCACCGAGATCCTTGGCCTGGCCACGGCGCAGGAAGTCAAGAACGCGGTGATCGTCCCGTCGGGAGCCAAGGGCGGCTTCGTCTGCAAGCAGCTCCCCGACCCCGGCAATCGCGAGGCCTACCAGGCTGAGGTGCTGGCCTGCTACAAGTCCCTGATCAGCGCGATGCTCGACGTGACAGACAACATCGAGGGCGGCCATGTGGTGCCGCCCGCCCGCGTGCTGCGCCACGACAGTGACGATCCCTACCTCGTGGTCGCCGCCGACAAGGGCACGGCGACGTTCTCCGATACCGCCAACGAGATCGCACAGGGCCGCGGGTTCTGGCTTGGCGACGCGTTCGCCTCCGGCGGGTCGGAGGGCTACGACCACAAGAAGATGGGCATCACCGCCCGGGGTGCCTGGGAGTCGGTCCGCTTCCACTTCTCGAGGCTCGGGATCGACGTCGACGGGTCTGACTTCACGGTCGTTGGCATCGGTGACATGTCCGGAGATGTGTTCGGCAACGGAATGCTGCTGTCCCGGCGGATCCGGCTGGTCGCGGCGTTCGATCACCGCCACGTGTTCCTCGACCCGGACCCCGATCCGGCAGCCAGCTTCGCCGAGCGGCAGCGGCTGTTTGCGCTGCCCCGGTCGTCCTGGGCCGACTACGACAGCTCGCTGATCTCAGCCGGCGGCGGCGTGTGGCCCCGGACAGCGAAGTCAGTGCCGGTCTCACCCCGGGCCCGCTCGGCGCTCGGCCTGGACGAGGGCGTGACCGCGCTGTCGCCGGACCAGCTGATCTCGGCGGTGCTGCGGGCGCCAGTGGACCTGCTCTGGAACGGCGGGATCGGAACCTACGTCAAGGCGACTGGGCAGTCGAACGCTGACGTCGGGGACAGGTCCAACGACGCGGTCCGCGTCGACGCCTCGCAGCTGCGGGCCCGGGTCATCGGCGAGGGCGGAAACCTCGGCGTCACGCAGCAGGCACGCGTCGAGTACGCGCTCGGCGGCGGGCTGGTCAACACCGACTTCATCGACAACTCGGCTGGAGTCGACACCTCCGACCACGAGGTCAACATCAAGATCCTTCTGGACGGCGCGGTGCATGACGGCGAGCTCGCGCAGGCCGACCGCGGCGCGCTGCTGCACGAGATGACCGGCGAGGTCGCCAGCCTCGTGCTGCGGCACAACTACCAGCAGAACCGGGCGCTGGCGGCGTCAGCGGCCCAGGCCCCCCAGATGCTGCACGTGCACACCCGGTACATCAGGAAGCTGGAGCGCGAGGGGCGGATCCGGCGGCGGATCGACGGTCTGCCGGGGGAGAAGGAGATCGCCGAGCGCCGGTCCGCCGGGATCGGCCTGACCGCGCCCGAGTTCTCCGTCCTGCTCGCGCACACGAAGATCGCGGTGGCGCAGGAGGTGCTGGCGTCCGCCCTGCCAGACGACCCCTACCTGCGGCGGGTGCTCACGGCATACTTCCCGGCGCCGCTGCGGGGCCGCTACGCGGACCGGATGGCCGCTCACCGGCTGCACCGGGAGATCATCACCACCGCTGTGGTCAACGACATGGTGGACCGGTCCGGGATCACGTTCGCGTTCCGGCTGAACGAGGAGACCGGAGCGTCAGTGCCGGACATCACCGTTGCCTGGCTGGTGGCCCGCGACGTCTTCGACATGACCGGGTTCTGGGAGCAGGTAGAGGCGCTGGACGGCAAGGTAGACCCCGCCGTGGCGATCCAGATGCTGCTGGAAGGGCGCAAGCTCACCGAGCGGGCCGCGCGGTGGCTGCTGCACAGCCGCCGCCCGCCGTTCTCGATCCAGCCGGTGATCGACTTCTTCGCCGACGGGGTGCTGACGGTCGCGGCGGGCCTGCCCAAGCTGCTCACAGGCAGCGACCTGGTCGGGTTCGACGAGCGGCGGGACTCGCTGCGTTCCAGGGACGTGCCGGTCGGGCTGGCCGAGCGGGTCGCCGCCATGGTCCCCGCCTACTCGGCATTCGACATCGTGGACATCGCGGCGCGGACAGGCCGCCCGGTCGATGACGTGGCCGAGGTGTACTTCGACCTGGCCGACCGGCTGCAGATCACCCGGCTGCGCGACCGGATCACCGCGCTGCCCCGGGATGACCGGTGGACCACGATGGCGCGCGGGGCCCTGCGCGACGACCTGTACAGCGCGCACGCGGCGCTGACCGCAGAGATCATCCAGGTGGCCAGCCCTGGCAGCCCTGAGCAGCGGCTGGCCGCGTGGGAGCAGCGCAACCACACAGCGGTACGCCGCGCGGCGCAGACGCTGGCCGAGATCTGGGAGACCGACAGGTTCACGGTCGCCACGCTGTCGGTAGCGGTCCGGGCGGTCCGCACCCTCGTATCGGCGAGCGCGCTCCCAGGCTGATCCGGCTAGACCTTGTGCAGCATCCACACGTTGGGCTCCCAGTAACTGGCTGTCCCGTCGGCCACGGTCACTGGCGCCAGACCGCCGGGGAAGACGTACTCGCCGGGCTGCGGGAGTTCCAGGCCGAGCCATTGTTCCCAGTCGGCCACCGGTGCTGTGATCTCCATCGACCGGGGCTCGGCGCGCAGGATGCTGGCCCCTAGCCGGGCGTGCACCCGCATCCACGGGTCGAAAGGCAAACCATCGGGCCGGCGCCACTGCGCGTACTCCTCGATCGGGACCAGTGGGTACCGGTCCTTGATGCTCGGCCGCACCGGCGCAACGAGCGGCCCGAGGCCCGCTTCCCGGGTCATGACAGCCATGGCCTGGATGATCAGCCGGCTCAGGCCCTGGCCCTGGCGGGTGCTGTCCACCTCGGCCGCGAGCGCGGACACTGCGGTCGGCGGGCCATCGTCGCTGATCGCGCGCAGGCCGACCGCGTCGATCCCGGTGGGCAGGTCCTCCAGCGAGCCGTCCCACCGGAACGGGATCGTGCGGCCCCGCCCGACCGGCCGGCCGGCGGCCGGGTCGTACAGCAGCAGCTGGAACTGCGGGAACCGCGGAATGAGTTCGCCGAAGTACTCTTCGGTGCGGTTGCCGTGCAGGTTGTACTCGGGCCAGGTGGCCCGGAAGACTTGCTTCCCCTGCTGCCACAGGTCAGGCCGCTGCTCCGCGGTCAGGACCTCAACCGCGGACCCGTCCGGAAGCGCCAAACCACGCATATCACTCACTCTAACCATCCCGGCACGGCGGCGGCGCGCGTGAATGCCGGTCTAGTGCACACCTGACCTGACCGCAGTAAGTTCTCATTCATCGCGCCAGGGCCTCAGCCGAGCAGGGTCGCGAGGTCGGCTGGGGCGATGTTGCCTCCTGACAGGACTACCGCCGTCCGGGGGCGGGGCTCAACGGCACCGCTGAGCAGGGCAGCCAGCGGCACCGCGCCGCTGGGCTCGACCACCACCTTGAGCCGGGCGAAGCAGAACGCCATCGCCTCGACGATCGCGGCCTCGTCCACGGTGACCACGTCCTCGAGCAGGCGCTGGTTCACCGGGAACGTAAGGTCGCCCGGGGTCGAAGCGCGCAGCCCGTCGGCGATCGTGTCGGGCTCCAGGCTGACCTGGTGGCCCGCGCGCAGTGACCGGCGGGTGTCGTCGGCCCCTGCGGGCTCTACCCCGATCACCGCGGTCCCTGGCAGCACAGCCGTGATCGCTGTGGCCACGCCCGCCGCCAGTCCCCCGCCGCCGATCGGTACCAGCACCAGGTCGAGCTGGCCGGCTTGCTCGGCCAGCTCCATGCCCACGGTGCCCTGGCCTGCCATGACGTCATAGTCGTCAAACGGGCGGATCATCGTGAGCGATCGCTCCCGGGCAATCGCAACAGCCACGGCCTCCCGGCGCTCGGTGGCCGGGTCATAACGGCGGAGTTCGGCGCCGTAGGCCTCGATCGCCGCCAGCTTGGCTGGCGACCCGTTCGCCGGGACCACGACCACAGCGTTGATGCCGAGTGTCCTGGCCGCCAGCGCGACCGCGGCGCCGTGGTTGCCCGACGAGTACGCGACGACTCCCGTGGCGCGCTGGCCGGAATCCAGCTGGCTGAGCCGGTTGTAGGCACCGCGGAACTTGAACGAACCGCTGCGCTGGAACGGCTCGGCCTTGAGCACGACGTGTGCGCCGCCGCACCTCGTGTTGAGGGTGGTCGACTCCAGCAGCGGGGTTCGGTGGGTAACCCCGGCCAGCCGCGCAGCGGCCGCCTGGACCCGCGCGAAGTCCAGGCCCTGGCCTGGAGCGGCCGGCGCACCGGCCGCCAAAGGGGCTGCCTGTTCGCTTTCAGCAGAGATCACGGGCTCCTCCCAGGCAGCTTCTGCCGGAAAATGGGCCGCCGGGAAAGCGGCCCGCTCTGCAAACGATGCTGCAAACGATAGTGAGCTAGCCGAGCGCTAGCCGCCAGGGGAAGCTGGCCTGGCCGCGCCTGGATCCTGTAGCCTGCACGGCCCTGCGCAGCAAGCGGACATGCCTGGCCTGACGTAGGCTTTCCCGCATGGCTACGGACCCTGCGGGCGAAATCTCGGAACTCTCATCGAAACTCGCCAGTATCGAAGCTGTCCTTGGCCCCGAGGCCATGCGGAAGGAAGCGGACGGCCTGCGCGAGCGTGCCGGGGAGCCCGGACTCTGGGAGGACCAGGAGCAGGCACAAGCCATCACCCGCCGGCTGTCCTATCTCGACCAGGAGGTGGCCAGGCTGGAAGGCCTGCACCGCCGTCTCGAGGACACCAAGGTGCTGTTCGAGCTGGCCGAGAGCGAGCACGACGAGGCGACGCGCCAGGAGGCGGTCCGCGACCTTGCCAGTCTCCGCAAGGAGATCGACCAGCTTGAGATCAGGACCCTGCTGTCCGGCGAGTACGACAGCCGTGAGGCGCTGATCACCATCAACGCGCAGGCGGGCGGGGCCGACGCGGCCGACTGGGCCGAGGGGCTGCGGCGGATCTACCTGCGCTGGGCCGAGCGGCATGGCTTCCCGACCGAGATTTACGACACCTCCTACGCTGAGGAAGCGGGCATCAAGTCGACCACGTTCACTGTCAAGGCGCCCTACGCATACGGCACGCTGCGCGGCGAGCACGGCACGCACCGCATGGTGCGCATCTCGAAGTACGACAACCAGGGCCGGAGGCAGACCTCGTTCGCTGGCGTGGACGTGATCCCGGTCGTGCAGCAGGCTGATCACATCGAGGTCCCCGACGACGAGATCCGTGTCGACGTGTTCCGGTCCAGCGGCCCGGGTGGCCAGGGCGTCAACACCACGGACTCCGCCGTGCGGATCACCCACCTGCCCACCGGCATCGTGGTCTCCTGCCAGAACGAGCGCAGCCAGATCCAGAACCGCGCCAGCGCGATGGGAGTGCTGCAGGCCAAGCTGCTGGGACGCAAGCGCGAGGAGCAGCAGGCGAAGATGGCCGAGCTTCGCGGCGACCATGCTGGCAGCTGGGGTACCCAGATCCGGAACTACGTTCTGCACCCTTACCAGAACATCAAGGACCTGCGGACCGGATACGAAACCGGGAACACCGCAGCGGTGATGGACGGCGAGATCGATGACTTCATCGAGGCCGAGATTCGCTGGCTCCGGACCCGGGGTGACTGACGCCCGGAGTGAATAAGGCTTAGTGCGCCAAGTGCAGGGCCAGCATCAGCAGCAGCGCGATCAGCACCGCCGCGGCTAGTGGCAGGGTCATACCGGGCATGGCGTGATGGTGGTGCATGCGTGCCCGCGCCGCTGCGCACACGGGGCAGCGGCCCTCGGCCACGGGGCCCGCGCACTGAGCGCAGATCAGGTGCTCGCAGCTCATGTCGATCCCTCCGGCCGGCGCCCACCCGGTCACTTCGGCGATGTTGGACGTTCCAAGCCAGTTTCCCCCCTAGACTGGCCAGTGGCCAAACCGGGCCGCGGTTTAGCGCCCGGGCTGGCAGTCCACTACTCCCCCGAGCGCGCGTGATGGGCCTGTGATCCACTTCGACAGCGTGACCAAGGTGTACCCGAACCAGGGCCGTCCAGCCCTGGAGGGCGTCACTCTCGACATCGAGAAGGGCGAGTTCGTGTTCCTGGTCGGGCCCTCGGGGTCAGGGAAGTCCACGTTCCTCCGGCTGGTGCTGAAGGAGGAACGGCCCAGCGAGGGCAGGATTCACGTGGCCGGCCAGAACCTCGCCCGGCTGACGAACTGGAAGATTCCCCAGCTGCGCCGCCGGATCGGCTGCGTTTTCCAGGACTTCCGTCTGCTGCCGACCAAGAACGTCTACCAGAACATCGCTTTCGCGCTGGAGGTCATCGGGAAGCCCCGGCGCTTCATCAGGAAGGTCGTTCCAGAGGTGATCGACCTGGTCGGCCTCGAGGGCAAGCGCGACCGGATGCCCGACGAGCTGTCCGGCGGCGAGCAGCAGCGGGTGGCCATGGCGCGGGCGTTCGTCAACCGGCCGATGATCCTGCTCGCCGACGAGCCGACCGGGAATATCGACCCGGCGACGTCCATCGGAATCATGAAGGTTCTCGACCGCATCAACCGGACAGGCACCACGGTCGTCATGGCTACTCACGATGCCGCGATCGTGGACTCCATGCGCAAGCGCGTCATCGAGCTCGAATACGGCAAGGTGGTGCGCGACCAGTCGCGTGGGGTCTACGGCCAGGCCTACTGACGGCCCGCGGGACTACCGAGGGAATTCAGCGACATGCGAGCGCATTTTGTCCTCTCTGAGGTCTGGATCGGCCTGCGGCGGAATCTGACCATGACCATCGCCCTCGTCGTGGTGGTGGCGATTAGCCTCTCCCTGCTCGGCACCGGTCTGCTGTTCTTCAAGCAGGTCAACGAAACCCGAACGTTCTGGCAGGGGCGGGTCCAGCTCTCGGTCTACCTCTGCACCACGGTCAGCTCGAGCCCACAGTGCACAAAGAACGGGGCGGCCTCTCAAGCGGAGATACAGAACATCCGGCAGACGCTGCAGCGGCTGCCTCAGGTGACCAGCGTGACCTACGTGGATCAGACCACGGCGTACCAGCAGTTCAAGACGGCGTTCCCGTCGATGGTCAGCTCGGTCAGCCAGGGCGAGATTCCGGCGTCCTTCGAGGTCAGGCTTAAGAACGCGCAGACCGACACCCCCATCGTGGACGAGAGCGTTGATGGCCAGCCCGGCGTCGACCAGGTGGTCGACAACTCGGCGATCCTGAACAAGTTCTACAACCTGCTCAATGGGGCACGGAACGCGGTGGTGATCATCGCGATCATCCTGGTCATCGCGGCGATCCTGCTGGTCGCCAACACGATCAGGCTGTCAGCGTTCAACCGCCGGCGGGAGACCGCCATCATGCGGCTGGTCGGCGCGTCCAATTTCTACGTGCAGCTGCCTTTCCTCCTCGAGGGCGTGCTCGCGGGCCTGGTCGGCTGGCTGGTAGCGTCCGGACTGCTCATCGCCGTGAAGTCGCTGTGGCTGAACACGCTGCAGCAGTACTTCCCGTTCAACGTGCAGCTGACCAGCACGGATCTGATCGAGGTCATTATCCTGGCGATGATCCTCGGCGTGCTGCTGACCGGCACCACGTCGTTCCTCACACTGCGGCGCTACCTGCGCGTGTGACGCCCATGGGGGCCGAACGTGAAATCCGACCAGGGCCGGAAGGTCATCGCCAGCAACCGCCGCGCGCGGCACGACTATCAGATCGAGGACGTGGTTGAAGCCGGGCTGGTACTCACCGGTACCGAGGTGAAGTCGCTCCGGGCCGGACGGGCCTCGCTGACCGACGGATTCGGCCAGATCAGCGATCACGAGGCCTGGCTGCACAACGTGCATATACCTGAGTACACACACGGCACCTGGACGAATCACGAGCCGCGGCGTACCCGTAAGCTGCTGATGCACCGCAAGGAAATTGACAAGCTGGCCGCCGCGACCGCGGAACGCGGCTTGACTCTGATCCCGCTCTCGCTCTATTTCCGGGACGGGAAGGCCAAGGTCGAGCTGGCTCTCGCCCGCGGTAAGCGGACCTATGACAAGCGGCAGGACCTGGCCCGCCGGGATGCCGCCCGAGAGGTTGACCGCGCCCTCCGGCGGCGGAGGTAGGGGAGTCCCTGGCCATGGCCCGCACGCACAGCCGCGGCGCGCACGCTGGCAAGCCCACCCCCCTGCTCGGGCCCCGGCGAGCCGGCCCACCCAGCGCGCCCGGGCCCGGCCGGCCTCAGCCCGGCCGGCCTCAGCCTGGCCGCCGGCGAGCTACGGCCCCAGAACCCAGCCGAAGCCGGCTCCGCTCTACGCGGGTCCGAATCGTCGCCGCATCCGCCGCGACCGCGCTGCTGCTGGCCGGCGTCGCACTCGGCTGGGCCTCGCCCGAGCCGTCGGCCGAACCCACCGTCCAGGCGTTCCTGCTCGACTGGGAAAGCGGCCAGTACTCAGCCGCCGCCGCACTCACGACCGGCGTCCCTGTCACGGTCGCCGGCGCACTGTCCACCGCCTACATGCAGCTCGGAGCGGACGGCGTCACCCTGGGCATGGCAGCGGTCACCCAGCACGGCGACACGGCCGACGCGACCTTCAACGCGTCGATCGACCTCGGTCATGGCGGCGCACCCTGGACCTACCAGGATGGCTTCGAGCTGCGCCGCGTGGGCGACGGCTGGAAGGTGGTCTGGTCCCCAGGTGTGATCGCCCCTGGGCTCCGGCCTGGGCTCCGCCTGGCTGTGCTTTCTGCCATGCCGCAGCGGGCGCAGCTCCTTGATGACAAGGGGCAGCCGCTTTCCCCGGTGTCGTCGGTGGTCACGGTCGGCGTGATCCCGGGTCAGCTGGCCAACGTGCAGCGGACCGCGGATGGCCTCGCCAGTGCGACCGGGCTGACAGCGAGCCAGGTCCTCGGCTGGATCAGTGAGGCGCCGGCGGCCGGGTTCCTCGAGCTGGTCCGGTTCAGCCCCGCCCAGTACACCCAGCTCAGCGGTCAGCTCTCCCAGGTGCCCGGGCTGATCGTCCAGCAGCAGCAACTGCGGCTGTTCGGCAGCATCGCCGGGGCGGTGACGGGCTCGGTCGGCGGCGAGGCATCCACGGTGCTGCAGGAGGAGGGGGTGCCCTACCGGCCCGGCACGACCGTGGGTCTCTCCGGGCTTCAGCAGGCGTTCCAGCGCACGCTCGTCGGCACGCCGACGACTGAGGTCGTTGAGGAAAGCGCCTCGGGCCAGGTGGTCTCGGTGCTGAAGACCTGGCCCGGTCACTCCGGAACTAACGTCAGCACCACCATCGACGCGCAGGTCCAGAATGCGGCTGATGAAGCGGTCGGCTCCGTTCCGGCATCCGCGGCGATCGTGGCTGTCTCCACGACCACCGGCCGGGTGCTCGCCGTTGCGAGCAGCCAGGCGGCCGGCATGCCAGCGGTCGACCCGCTAGACGGGCACTACCCACCTGGTCAGGCGTTCACGATCGTTTCTTCCGAGGCGCTGCTGGACGGCGGCTTCAACCCGGACACACCGATCCCCTGCATCGCCTCGAACCCGGTGGGCGGCCAGGACTTCACGAACGACCCGCCGGAGCCTGATCTCGGCACGCAGCCCTCGTTCAGCACCGACTTCGCCAACGCATGCGCGACCGCCTTCGCCGGCCTGTCGCTGCAGTTGTCGGCCAAGGGTCTTCAGAGCGCTGCGTCCGGCTTCGGCCTCGGTGCGGACTGGCAGCTTCCGCTCAGCTCCTTTGCCGGGTCCATGCAGACGCCGAAGGGCCAGGCGGAACTGGCCGAGGACTCCATCGGCGACGGAAGCGTCGAGGTCAGCCCGCTCGGCATGGCCCTGGCCGCCGCGGTTGTCCAGTCGGGCGCCTGGCATGCCCCCTCGCTGGTCGGCAGCGTTCCGGACCCGCCCCGCGCCCCGTTCGGAAGCCAGGTTGTGTCGTCCTTGCGTACGCTGATGCGATCTACCGTGACCGGCGGCGCCGGGCAGGCCGCCAACGGGCACGGGGCGCCGGTGTACGCGCAGACGGGGAGTGCGCCGATGAGCTCGGGCGGGCTCCGGGCAGCCTGGTTTGTCGGCTACCAGGGAAATGTGGCGTTTGCCGTGCTCGAGCTGACCAATTCGGCTTCTGGCTCGGCCGCACCGCTGGCCGGCCAGTTCCTCACCCAGCTGTCCGGGGCCTGACTCAGCAAGTGACCCGGCCGCGCGGGTCGCCTGTCCGGGCCGTGACCCCGCGGTTGCCGCCTGTCCGGCCGTGACCCGGCCGCGGTCGCCTGTCCGGCCGTGACCCGGCCGCGGTCGCCTGTCCGGGCCGTGACCCGGCCGTTGCCGTAATTTTGATCACACGGAGCAACCAGAACAATGCGCCGCGACGTCTTAGGTAGTGACTGGGGTGCCGCTTGGGGGGTTGCGGCCCAGTCGTCGTGATGAGAACCGGGTCTCATCTCGGGGGAGGCCCGGGCCTGTTAGACCGGCCCCGACCCTGCCGGTCATCCCCCGTGGGCGCGACATCGGCCACCGCCAGCGCCCACGGGGGCTTCTCATCATCATCGGGAATGCCCGATGGGCCCGCTAGCTGGCGGGACGCCATCGGGCATTCTGCTGTCTGGCCAGCGTTCCGGTGCGGGCATATGTCCGGTGCCGCCGTTGTTCATCTCCCTGTTGCCGTCGTGTACGGTGACAGCACAACTCAATAGGGGGGTGACTGGTTTCGACTTCGGTAGTTGATCCAGGGGAAGCGGGCCGAGGGTTGCGGCTGTGACCTCGCAAATCCTGTGGCCGCATCTTGATAAGTGCCAATTCAACGCGCACTCGCCTCGCTCTCGCGGCCTGACCGCGAGTTAGGGGCTGTCAGCCCGGGAGCGCCTCCGGCCCGGTGACTGGCATCAGCTAGGAGGATCCACCGTCTGGCCCGGCCGCGGGACTAGACGGGACATCTAACAGCGGCTGAGCCCGCTCGGCGGCTTGCCTGCGTGACCGCCGGGGCTGAGAAAAGCAAGCAGGCTGCGCCCGGAGAAGCCCTGGTGATGTACTGAAGGACGCGGGTTCGATCCCCGCCACCTCCACGACTCTTCTCGACTTTTCATGATCTGGGTTGATCGCACGCGCTATTCACGTGCCAGCGACCCAGATCATGGAAAGTCCCGTTTCGGCGCGCCGGAAACCACATGGGACCTTGGCGGAATGCCACAGAGGCTGCTTCAGCTGTCCTTAATCGCCGCCTACGGCGGCCCCAGGCCATCCGCGCCCGGCGCGCCCCCCCAAGCAAACCGAAACTCGCCAGCTCAGCCTGTCAGCCTGTGCGGTGGTTGCAGACCGGGCGGCTCGGCGGGAAGGTGATCACTGCCGGGGTAGGGCCCGAGCAGCAGGCCCCAAGCGGGTGCTCTGCGGGTGGGTGACCGCGTCGGTCGGGGTGCCGCTGCTCGGGCTGTGGCGTTCCGATATGCAAAGTTCGCACCACTACGCCACGAAATGTCGCTACTAGATTGCGTGCCACAAGTGCATGCATCTGGCTACCGTTACGCGTTTTGCATAGCTAGGCTATGCAAGGAAATCTCGCTAGACCTTCTCAGTGCTATGCCTGCGGGCAGCAGGGAATGGGGGCGGTGTCGCCGATGCTGGAGAACAGTCAGGATGGCGCACCGCAGGCCCTCAGCCCGAGCGGGTCCCGGTTAGGACTCGGCGCCTGGCGCGTTAGCTGGCGCCTGGTCGGGCTGATTGTGGTCCTGACCCTGGCCGTCGTCGGCTTCGGCGGCGCGCGTATCAACGCCGCGCGCAACGCCACCATCAGCAGTCATCAGGCGCAGCAACTCGCCAGCCTCGCGAATGCCGTTGCCGGAGAGCACGGGCTGGTGTCGGCGCTGCAGGACGAGGCCAACGTACTGGCCGAGTACGTCGCGAGCGGCAGGCCGACAAGCGCCAGCGACCTGCTGCTGCCGCAGGCGAACCAGGCGATCACCAACTTGGCGGCCGCACAGGTCGAGTCGCTGGCCAACAAGCTCGGCACCGGCTACCCGCAGCCAGTGCGCGCCGCCGTGACCGCGGTGTATCAGCAGATCCAGAATCTCAAGTCCCTGCGCGCGGAATCGCTCACTACTCAGGCCCCGGCGCTGAATGTCGTCGAGGGGTACAGCACGTGCGTCAACGCCTTGCTCGCGCTGGACGACCAGATCGCCGCCACTGGTGGCGACTCGCAGCTGTCAGCTGATGTCATGGCGCTGGGAGCGCTGGAACGGGCCGGGAACTCTGCGGCCGATGAGCGGGCGATCCTGACCGCGGCGCTCACCAGGGGAGCCTGGCAGCCCGGCGAGACGACGGTGCTGTCAGACGCCAGCGCTCAGGAGAGCGCCGAACTCGCGCAATTCCAGTCCGACGTACCCGATTCCGAGCTCGCCAGCTACCAAGCGACCGTCACCGGGGAGCCAGTCAATATCGCGGACGGCATGCTGGCCCAGGCGGTGAAGGACGGTCCGGCTGGCATTCTGCCGGGTAATCCCGAGGGCTCCTCGTTCGCGACCGCGCAGGTAACCTGGCGAGAAGATATGACGTACAAGATCAACCAGATGCGCGAGTTCGAGCAGAACCTGCTCAACTCGATCCAGGCGCGCGGCCAGGCACTGCACAGTCAGGCGACGCAGACTGTCACGGATGACTGGATCGAGATGCTGGCCGTCCTGGGCGCGGTCCTGGGCCTCGCGGTATTCGCAGGCTGGAAGTCGTCACCGTCCCGCCGCATCCACTGGATCTGAGTCGTCGATCCAGTCCCGGGTCAGGAAGAGCCAGAACGCCAGTCCGGCGTAGTCACCAAACCTGCGGAAGCGGCGCTCGATCCTTCTGTCGGATGCTGTGCTGTCGGATGCTCTGCGTCCGGTCAGCTTGGCGTAAGTCGGCCTAGTCCAGGAGTCGAGGATCAGCTGCTGGTACCGGCCGAGCGAGATCAGCATCACATGCGCAGCCGCGTACGGCCCGACGCCGGGCAGGGCCAGCAGGCGGCGTGACACCTCGGCGTCTGGCAGGTCAGGATCACGCAGCTGTTCCAGGTCGAGCTGGCCGGTTGCGACGTCAGCGGCCAGCCGCAGCAGGTAACTGCCGCGGTCGCCAGCCCGCGCCCGGTCACGGTAGAAGCCCTCGCCCGCCTCAGCCAGCACCGCGGCACTGGGGAACGCCCGCCTGCCGTCCGGGGCCGGGTCGCCGAGCTCGGTAACGATGCTGGTGACCATACGAGTCGTCGCCGACCAGGAGCAGTTCGTGGTGCAGATGGTCTTGACCACATCCTCGAACACCGTGGGGCTGCGCAGCATCCGGCCGGCGCCGGAGGTCACCCAGGACAAGGTCGGGTCCATCGAGGCCAGCGCGTAGAACCGGGACAAATCCTGGTCGAGGTTGAGCAGCCTCCGGGCGGTGGCGACCAGACAGCTTGCGGCTTCGGCGGCCACGTCGTCGCCGATCGCCTCGACCGCGACGTGGCCCGGGCCGCCTGGCCGGATCCGGATCGTGCGGGCGTGCCGTTCACCGAGCGCCAGCGTGGTCTCCAGCGTCCTCGCGGCCGGGTCGACCAGCTGCGGCGGCAAGGTGGCCACGCCGTGCGAGGAGAGCGTGCGCGCCAGGTCCACCGGTTCGCCCCCGGCTCCCTCCAGCGACAGCATCCCGATCAGGGTCGGCGGCCCGGCGGCATCAGCCGCGGCCGCGCCGCCGCTTGTACCTACCATGTCACCCGGACCCTGTCCCGCCACAGTGCCAGGACGGCGGCGTCCCCGGTGATGGTCACCGGGTGTGCCAGCCTCTGCCGATTCCAGAGCACGAGGTAAAGGTCTGAGGCCGGCCCGGCCAGCACACACAGGGCGGGAGCGGCCGGGTCCGGATCAGCCGGGTCCGGATCAGCCAAGCGCCGGGCCGTGATCCGTCCGCCGATCTCGGTGAGCCACTCGTCGCCAGTATCGGTGGCCCGCACCTGCAGCCTGGGGTGGCTGTCCTGGGCTGGTGCCCTGAACCGCGCCCGCGGGGCGAAGCCTGTGAGCAGCTCGTCGATTCCGTCTGCGGCGAACGCAGCCGGGAACGCCGTGACCAGCGACGGTCCCGGTGGCGGAACCTCGTCGCCAGCCGCCCCCTCCGCATCTGCGCGATGGATGGCGGTCTCGTGAGCCTGGCGGCGGGCCCAGAACGAGAGCGGCGTGGGCGCCGCAAAGAACGTCCAGCACGTGAGCCCCGGGCAGGCGGACCTGAGCGTCCCTACCAGCTCGCCGAGGCCGTCGCGAAACCACCCGAGCAGCTTCGCGTCTGCCGGGCCAGCCTGCAGGATCTCGTTCTCCGCCGGTTCTTCGATCATCTCCCGGCGAGCCTGGCCCACGTATCCGGCCGCCCACCGGTGCACGTAACCGAGGTGCCGCAGCAGGTCCCGCACCTGCCATCCAGGGCAGGCGGGCACCGCCGCGCCAAGACCACGGCGATCGGCCGCCGAGGCCAGCAGACTGCCCTCGCGTTCGAGCGCGCTGATGTGCTCGTCTGGTTCCACGGGGCCAGCATGCCCCGTTCCGTCCGCTTGGGCTTGAAGATGTATGCCCGCCATCTAGCCTGGCTAGGTGATCGTGGACACGCTGGTCGCGAGTGGCGACGGGTTCAGGGTGGCCAACGTGCGCTGTCCGGGCGGGCACCGGGACTTCGACGCGCCGGAAGAGAAGCACGGCCACGTGCTGGTGGCGGCCCGCCGGGGCGCATTCCTGCGCCGGGTACACGGCAAGGAGGTCCTCGTCGACGGCAGCGTCGCGTACCTGAGCGCACCGGGTTCGGTCGAGCAGTTCGCCCACCCGGTGGCCGGCGGTGACGTCTGCACCGCGATCTGGCTGTCCGGCACGCTGCTCAGCGAGCTTGCCGGAGGCGACCCGTTCATCAGCGTCCCGGCGCTGCCGATGGACGCGGCCAGCGAACTGGCGCTGCGCCGGCTCACCGTGACCGCCCAGCGCCGCGACCCGGCCGGGGAGCTTGCCGAGCAAGTGGTCCGCCTGGTGGCCGGGCTGCTCGCTCGTGACACGCCCGGGCGCGTCGAGAGCGGACGCCCGGCGACGGCGGCGGCTCACCGGCTCCTGGTGCAGCGGGCCCGGGCGGCGATGCTGGCTGACCCAGCCGTCGGCCTGGTCGAGCTCGGCCGGCGGGTCGGCTGCTCGCCGCACCACCTGAGCCGGGTCTTCAGCCGACTTACCGGCAGCAGCGTGACCGCGTACCGTAACCGGCTCCGCGTCACCCGGGCGCTGGAACGCATGGCCAGCGGCGAGCCCGATCTCGCAGCGCTAGCCGCCGAACTCGGCTTTGCCGACCACGCGCACATGACCCGGACGATCCGCGCCGCGACCGGGCAGACGCCCAGCGCCTGCCGGGCACTGCTGGCCCGGCGCGGGATTTCGTAGTCTGGCGAGATGCCTGACGACACACCGATCCTGGCCCGGCTGCGGGCAGAGCTCGGGCCGCTGGTGGACGCATCGGCGCGGCGGCGAGCCGAGTACTCGTCGGATGCGTCGAACTACCGGGTCGTGCCGCAGGCTGTGGTGTTCCCGCGATCGCCCGATGATGTGATCGCGGCTGCGGCGGCCTGCCGCGAGCTCGGAGTCCCGCTGACCGTCCGCGGCGGCGGGACCTCGATCGCCGGGAACTCCGTCGGCCCTGGGGTCGTGCTCGACATGAGCCGTCACCTCAACCAGGTCGTGAGCATCGACCCGGACGCGCGCACCGCCACCGTCCAGCCGGGCGTAGTCCTGGACGGCCTGCAGCAGGCCGCTGCCCGCCACGGGCTGCGGTTCGGGCCTGACCCGTCCACCCACTCCCGGTGCACGATCGGCGGGATGATCGGGAACAACTCCTGCGGCCCGCACGCGATGGCGTACGGCACGACGGCGGCCAACGTCGTGGCGCTGGACCTGCTCGACGGCACCGGCCGGCGACTGCGGGCCGCGGACGGCGGCGACGCGGTGCCAGGACTCGACGAGTTCATCGCGCAGAAGCTGCTGCCAGTCAGCAAGGAGTTCGGCCGGTTCCGCCGCCAGGTCTCCGGATACTCGCTGCAGCACCTTCTGCCGCCAGGTTCACCGAACGTAGCCAGGGCGCTGACCGGGACCGAAGGCACCTGTGGTGTAGTGCTGGGCGCGACCGTGTCGCTGGTGCCCGTGCCAGCGGCGACCGCGCTGTGCGTCCTGGCCTACCCGGACATGGCTACCGCCGCTGATGACGCGCCGGTCCTAGCCGGGCACGAGGTCCTGGCCGTTGAAGGCTTCGACGCCCGCCTGGTCGATGTGGTCCGGGCGCACCGCGCGAACGCCGCGCTGCCAGCGCTGCCAGCCGGCTCAGCGTGGCTGTTCGCTGAGACAGCCGGATCCACCGAGGCCGAGGCTTTGGCCGTCGCCCGGCGCCTGGCCGCTGCGTCGGGCGCCGCCGACTCGCTGGTCGTCCCCGCGGGTCCGGAGGCTGCGATGCTGTGGCGCATCCGGGAAGACGGCGCGGGGCTCGGCAGCCGCACTGCCACGGGCGCCCCAGCCTGGCCAGGTTGGGAGGACGCCGCGGTCCCGCCGCCCAGGCTGGGGGAGTACTTGCGGCAGTTCACCGCACTGATGCGCGGCCACCGCCTCGACGGGCTGCTGTACGGTCACTTCGGCGACGGCTGCGTGCACATCCGGATCGACTTGCCGCTGGCTGACCACCCGGACCGGCTGCGTCCGTTCCTGAACGAGGCCGCGCACCTGGTCGCCGGGTATGGCGGCTCGATGTCGGGAGAGCATGGCGACGGGCGGGCCAGAAGTGAGCTGCTGCCGATCATGTACTCGGCCGCTGCGATCGAGGCGCTGGCAGCGTTCAAGGCCTTGTTTGACCCGCAGCGATTGCTGAACCCGGGCGTCATCGTCGGTGCCCGGCCGGCAGATGCCGACCTGCGGCTCCCAGCTGCGCGCCCGCTGCGGGTCGCGGGCGGGTTCGCGCTCGCCAGGGACGGCGGGGACCTGTCAGCGGCGGTGCATCGGTGCGTGGGTGTCGGCAAGTGCCGGGTGCCCGGCGGGGCCGGCGGCGCGTTCATGTGCCCGTCCTTCCTGGCCACGCGCGACGAGAAGGACTCGACCCGGGGCCGCGCCCGGGTGCTGCAGGAACTGGCGAACGGGACGCTGGTCACCGGCGGCTGGAACGCGCCCGAGGTTCGCGAGTCCCTGGATCTGTGTCTGTCCTGCAAGGCGTGCTCGCGTGACTGCCCGGTGTCGGTTGACATGGCGACCTACAAGTCGCAGGTGCTGCACCAGGCGTACCGGCGCAGGCTCCGGCCGCGCAGTCACTACGCCCTCGGCTGGCTGCCACGCTGGGCCAGGCTGGCCAGCGCCGCGCCCGGGCTGGCCAACGCTGTGCTGCGGGTGCGGCCGGCCGCCGGGATCGCGCGATTCCTGGCCGGCATCGACCCCAGGCGGCCTCTGCCCGAGTTCGCGCGCCCGGCCCGGCGCACCGGCCCGCCTCGGGTCGCGCGCCCCGCGGCACCGGCGCGCGGTCGGGCGCTGCTCTGGGCCGACACCTTCACCCGGGCGTTCTCCCCGCAGGTCGCCGACGCGGCCGCTGCGGTGCTCGCTGAGGCCGGGTACGACGTCGTCACGCCGGACCACGGCCTGTGCTGCGGGCTGACCTGGATCTCCACCGGTCAGCTCGGCGGAGCGCGCAAGCGGCTGCGGGCCATCGTGGACGGGCTGGCCGGGCAGGCCGAGCAGGGAGTGACGATCGTCGGACTGGAGCCCTCGTGCACGGCGGTGCTCCGCGGCGACCTCACCGAGCTGCTCGACGGCGATCCCCGGGCCCGGGCCGTCGCCAGTGCCACAAGAACGCTGGCCGAGACGCTGCTGGCGGGCGAGCGGCCGGACCTGTCCTGGCTGAACGGGCGGCTGGCGGGCCGGCGAATCATCGCGCAGCCGCACTGTCACCACCACGCTGTCATGGGCTACGACGCTGACCTGGCCGTACTGCGTGCCGCTGGCGCCGAGGTTCAGGCACTCACCGGATGCTGCGGCCTGGCAGGCAACTTCGGCATGGAACGCGGTCACTATGAGGTGTCCGTCGCTGTGGCCGAACACTCTCTGCTTCCGGCACTGCGAGCCGCGCCGGACGGGACGGTGCTGCTGGCGGACGGGTTTTCCTGCCGCACCCAGGCCACTCAGCTGGCCGACTGGCCCGCCCTCCACCTGGCGGAGCTACTGGTCCCAGTCGTCACACCGGATACGGCTCGGTGATTACTGGCCGCACAGCACGACACGTGGAGCGACCATAGACCGCCGTTTCAGTGCACATGGCAGTTAATGCTGATGTTTTTCGCCAGTTGCTTGAGCGTCACGGCGGCACTGCCCTGCCAATGCGGCAGGACATCACGTTCGATGTAGTTGTACAGAGCCTGCGGGCTGCTGGTAGGCGGCTTATACCCGGCCTGCCGGAGATCTTTGACGGCAGTGCCTTCGGCACTGGCGCAGGCTTTTGATACTGCCGAAGCGTCCGGACGGACCAGGGCATTGGCAGGACCGCTGCTCGGGGCTGCGCACCCGGCGGCGAGGAACCCCGCGCTCAGCAGGGTTGCGCCGACTCCCAGAATTTTCCGGCAAGTCATCAAAATTACACCTCTTTCTATTTTCGTCCTATTTTGTCCAATAAAAAGAGCCTAGCAGGTGAACCGCGACATCACGCTGGGGATGACGAAGGGTCTCCAAGCGCAGTTAGGGCGTCACCCTTGGCCAGCACCTGTTCTGGCAGACAGGGAGATGAGCGGCAGCGCCAGGTGCCCCGCCGTTGCTCATCTCCGCTGCGGCCATCACCGCTTGCGGCGCAGTCCCTGGATCGGGGATATCGCTTCCGGGAGAGCCGTCACAGCCGCTCGCGGGGCACCGCGTTCACGGTGCGCGGTAAAGCCAGGCGATCACCTGGCCGACCCGGAAGGTTGGCTTGCCGAACAGGAGAGTCAGCACCGGCAGCGGCGGCGAGCCGAGGCCAGGGACCGCGATGACGGCAGTAGGCCGCCAGTGCACCAGGTCGGAGCGGATCAGCGCGATCCGCTCCGACTCGTGTACCGCGACATTCGGCGGCGCCTCGGCGAGCTGCTTCAGAGCGCCGGAGGCCGGCAGGATCGGGCCCGGGCTGAATCCGGACTGCCGGTCCGGTCCAGGCCCGAGGAAGTAACCGGCGACAAGCGAGTCCGGCTCGCCGGTCTCCGCCTGCCAGCGCATCGCCAGAGTGTGGAACTTCGCCGGCAGCGGCAGGACCAGCACCCGGGCGTTTGGCGCCAGGTGCAGCCGGGTGAACGCTGCCTGCCAGCCAGCCGGGACCGCCGGCACGCCAGACGCCGCGAACGGCACCGGGATCAGCGGCACGACTACCAGCACGGCGGCAGCGACGAGGCCACGGCGCCACCAGTCCCGGGCCTGCGGCACCGACACAAGGGCCAGGTCCAGCGAGAACGCCAGCAGCGCCGCCGCAGCGCCGTCCGCCAGGAGGGCGAACCGGTCGGGCAGCACTTCGGCCATGCCGGGCAGGCCCTGCAGCCAGTGCCAAGGCAGCAGCCATCCGGGATAGTGCAGGCCACCGATCCGGAGCGTGCCGCCGCCGAGGGACAGCAGCTCCAGCACCGCCCAGATCACAGTGGCGGCCCGGACCCGCAGATCCGGCCAGAACCTGATGGCGACAGCTACAGATGCGATCAGCAGCGGCCAGCCGAGATAGCCGAGGTACTCCGACGCATGGTGACCCGCGGCAGCTGCGCTGCCCCGGGTGTGCAGCAGCACGTCGCCCGGGGGGGTCACGAACGGGACCAGGCTGCCGGCGACCGAGGTCAGCTGGCGCCCCTGCTCGGTGAACGGGCCAAAAAACTGCACGAACAACGCCCGTCCGCAGACAACCCCCATGACTGCGATTCCGGTCAGGATTCCGAACGCTATGCCGCGTGCCTGGCCTGCCACTGAGCGCGGCCTGCTCGCGACCAGGACCACGACCAGCACCAGCCCGGCTATGCCCGTGTCGAGCAGCAATTCTTCACCGGTGAACAGCTGCGCCGCTGTCAGCAGCCCTAGCCAGGCCCCGGTGCGGACAGCGCCCCGCGTCGGCCTCGCTCGGCCGGTGAGGATGCGCAGCAGCGCGTGGATCATCAGCGGTGGCAGCACGGCGAACTGCAGGTGATAGTGGCCAATGCCGGACGCCATGAGCGCGGGGGAGAACCCGTACACAGCGCCGCCCAGCGCTGCGGCGCCGAGGCTCGCTCCCCACCGGCGCAGCACGTAGAACAGGCTGGCCGCTGAGCCTGCATAACCCAGGGTCAGCAGCAGCGTGAGGCTGACCTGCGGGCCGGCCAGCAGCGTGACCGGCGTCAGCACGATTCCCGGCAGCAGGACGGACGTGTTCCACATCAGGTTGACGCCCTGGGGAGCGTTCAGTGCCGTCGTTACGAGCGCTGGCAGGTGCCCGTGGGATACCGCTGTGGCCGCGTACCGGAGGAACCAGGCGAAGAGGTCGACGTCGTGGGTGTCGCCGCTCTGCTCACGGGAGGCCGGGTCAGCCCACAGCCGCGAGGTCAGCACGAAAGCCGCGGCCAGGTAGCAGGCAACGATCAGCCAGGGCGCCCAGCGGCCACGACCCGATCGCCGGTCGAGGGCAGCCGCGGATGGCGCTACCGTCGTCGGCGGCACCAGGCTCACAGCCCCTCCGTTCGCCGGGATCGCCGAGAATGCTGTGTCAGAGCGTATGTCGCCCCCAGGGTGCCCAATTATCCAGCGGCGCAGTCAGGGAGTGCGGCGCGAGATTGTGGTATGCCCGTTTATTTGCCAGAAGATTACGGAGGCCCGTACCCGTGCCAGAAACCGACGGCCCGTCCCTGGCCGACCAGATCGCTGCCACGATTCCCTACGCCGCCGAGCTCGGCATCACGCTGGACGAAGCCACGACGGAGGTCGTCCGTGGCAGCCTCGCCTGGTCCCCGGAGCGCTGCACCACCAGCGGGGTGATGCACGGTGGCGCGATCATGTCGCTGGCCGACACGGTGGGCGCGGTCTGCGCGTTCCTCAACCTGCCAGAGGGCGCGGGCACGGCCACCGTTGAGTCGGCCACTAACTTCTTCCGCGGCGTCCGCGGCGGGACGCTGCATGCCACGGCCCGGCCGCTGCACGTGGGACGCTCGTTCATCGTGGTCAGGACCGATCTGACCGACGACGACGGCCGGGCGGCCGGCCAGACGACACAGACCCAGGCGGTGCTCGCGCCCCGAGGAGGCTCTACCGCGTCGTGAACGCCCCGCCATTCACGT
Organism: uncultured Actinomycetota bacterium; assembly: GCA_963815375.1. Taxonomy (GTDB): domain Bacteria; phylum Actinomycetota; class Actinomycetes; order Streptosporangiales; family Streptosporangiaceae; genus JASHPR01. Next base: position 336,356 of record CAWFGX010000005.1, read on the forward strand.
GGATGGTCTGGCCTGTGATGTGTCTCGCACCCGGTGAGGCAAGAAAGTGCGCGGTCTGCGCGATGTCGTCGGCGTGGCCGGCGCGCTTGTCGTGGGTCGCGGCTATGAGCAGCTCGCGCCGCTGCGGGGTCATCCGGTCGCGGAAGAAGTTGGTGCCCTCGATGTAGCCGGCGGAGATGACGTTCGCGGTCACTCCTCGTGGGCCAACGTCGGCGGACAGGTAGGCGTTCCAGGCCGCGAGCCCGGCCTTGGCGGCGCCGTAGGAGCCACCGCCCCGCTCCGCTCCGATGGTCCCGATGCTGATCACCGATCCGCCGGCGGCAAGCCGGCCTCCGAGCGCGTGGGTTGTGAGAACCGCGGACAGCAGGTTGGCGTCGAGGTTGGCCCGCCAGCCCGCGGCCAGGCGCTCCAGGCTGGCGCTTCCATCCCGGTCATCCCTCCCGCCGTCGCTGTCATCGTCCTGGCTGTCGAAGTCGGTGTTGCCGCCTGCGTTGTTCACCAGCACGTCGAGAGCCGGGCCCATCTGCTCGTCCAGGCTGGTCCCTAGCGCTGCGACCTGCGCGGGGTCCGCGGCGTCGCAGACGATGCCGTGCGCGCCGACCTCGGCGGCAGCGGCGGCGAGGCGGTCGGCGTCGCGCCCGGTGATGACGACCGTGTCGCCTTCAGCGGCGAAGCGGGCGGCTATGGCCCGCCCGATACCGCCGCTCGCCCCGGTGATGAGCACGTTCCGAGTCACTGAACCCTCCGGTGTCGCCGTACTATGTTTAGACCTAAACGTAGCACTCACCCAGAAAAGGTGGCCGGCGTGGCCGACGGGGACGCGTATCCGTTCGATTCCGTGACCGCCTACCCCGCGGCCGAGATCGCCGCCGCCTGGCGGCGCGAGCGGCCCGGCGTGCCGGTGTCATCGATCGAGATCGTGACCCCGATCTGGCGGCTCGCGAAGCTGCTCGCCGACGACCGCCGCCGGGTGCTGCAGGCCTGCGGGGTCGACCCGGCCACCCTCGACCTGGTGAGCGTGCTGCGCCGGGCCGGGCCGCCATACCAGCTCACCACCCGCGAGATCGCGCAGCGGGCACTGGTGACCGCTGGCGCAGTATCGCAGCGGCTCAGCCGGGCCGAGCGCGAGGGCCTGGTCGAACGCGCGCCCGCGGCGGATGGCAGCCGGTCGGTGACCGTGACGCTGACCGCCGCCGGGCATGGCCTGGCAGAGCGCGTCGTGGACCAGGTCCTCAGCCGCGAGGCGCAGCTGGTCGCGGGCTTGCAGCCGGACGACCGCGCGATCCTGGCCGAGCTGCTCGACCGCCTGCTGCGAGATGTCTCCGAACGGCTTGCCGCCGGAGCAGCCCGTGCCGGATAACAGATGTGCCGGATAACAGATGAAGGCACGCACGGCAGGCAACGCAGGGAGGGCTGCATGAGCGACGAGCTGGCGGCGGGTGAGGGCTACATTCCGTTCGAGGGCTACCGGACCTGGTACCGGGTGGTGGGGGAGGCCGAGGAGAGCGGCAAGTACCCGCTGCTGTGCCTGCATGGCGGGCCGGGGGCGACGTGGCATCATCTGGAGCCGTACGCCGATCTCGCTCAGGGCCGCCGGGTCATCTTCTACGACCAGCTTGGCTGCGGGAACTCGGCCGTCAGCGAGCCGCATGACCCGTCGATGTGGACTACCGAGCTGTATCTGCGTGAGGTGGATGCGGTGCGCGAAGCGCTCGGGCTGAGCCAGTGCCATGTTCTCGGCCATTCCTGGGGCGGCATGCTCGGCATGGCCTACGCCACGGGCCGTCCGGCGGGCCTGGTCAGCCTCGTCGCGGAGTCGTCACCGCCGTCGGTGCCGTTCTGGCTGACTGAACTTGACCGGCTGCGGGACGGGCTGCCCGAGGACGTGGAGGCGACCCTGCGCAGGCACGAGGCCGACGGCACCACCGACAGCCCCGAGTACGAGTCCACGATGATGGCGTTCTACGACAGGCACGTCTGCCGCCGCCGGCCGTGGCCGGACTGGCTGCAGCGCACGTTCGACGGCATCGCGGTCAATCCCGAGGTGTACAACACGATGAACGGCCCCAGCGAGTTCCACGTGATCGGGCCGCTGAAGGATTTCGACATCACAGCGGACCTTGGCGCTGTCTCAGTGCCGGCGCTGCTGTTCTGCGGCGAGTTCGACGAGGTCACCCCGGCTACAGTCGCGCTGGCGCACAAGGCCATCCCCGGCTCGCAGTTCCTGGTGATGCCTGGCTGCTCACACATGTCCCAGGCCGAGCAGCCTGAGCTGACCCTGGGCCTGCTCCGCGGCTGGCTCGCCGGTGTCGAGGCGTCTCTCAGCAGCTGAACAAGCGTCTGCTAGCCTTTTCGGCCATTAGTCATCTGGTTGTGGCCGATTGCGTGACATGTCATCTCGTTCGGCCCGCGATGGAGGAGGCTGCATGCGGCGGATCGTCTCCCTCACCGCTGCCGTCGTGCTGCCGGCGGTCGTGATCGCGGGCTGCGGCTCGTCAGGCAGCCAGCCGGGCGGTTCCGGCGGTTCGGCGTCTTCCTCGGGCGTTGTGACCGTGGCCGTGGCCCGGCAGGTGCTCAGCAAGTACGTGACGGTCAATAACCGGTCTAACAAGCTCCGCCAGGACAGCTTGCTCGCCACCTACGAGGGCGGCTCCAGTTACCAGATCGATGCCGGGGACTACCGGTGGACGCTGAACAGCGATCCGTCGAACAAGAACTACAGCGTCCTGTCCTACGCAGACCCGCAGTTCTTCATCCCGAAGCAGTCGGGGTACCCCGCCTGGTTCGCGGTCCACGTGGTCCAGGAAGACGTCCCGTCATTGACCAAGAAAGCGCCGATGTACCTGCTGTTCGCCAAGGCATCGGCGAGCGCCCCCTGGCTGGAGGTGCGCGAGCCGAGCGCCTACGGCCTGCCGGCCGGGCAGCAGCCGCAGGTCGCGACAAAGTCCGGCTACGCCACGCAGGTCAGCCCTTCGGATGCGACCGGGCTGGCGCTCGCCCCCGATGATCTCCCGGCTAAGGACGTCAGCTTCCTCGACGTCGGCAACATCCCGACGACACCGGCGCGACCGGGCCTCCCAACGCCGACCCGGCCTAAGGTGATCAGCTTCGTCAATGGCACGACCGGCCTGGGCGATCTTTCAGACACGTCGTTCTGGAAGTCGCACATGCCGTCCGGGTCGAGCGTGCTGGACAGTCACCAGACCACCACGGACCAGATCTACGCGCTGCGCACCACAAGCGGTGGCGCGCTGGTCTTCTACGACCTGACCGCCAGCCTGGTGCTCGGCGCTCCGTTCGCACAGCCGTTCTCGATTACGATCCCGGGTTTCTTCAATAACAGCCAGCAGTCGACCTCGTTCCAGCTCAATTATGTTGATCAGTTCGCCGTTTACGAGCCACCAGGCTCGTCGGCCAGCCCGCAGGTGCTGGCCGACGAGACCGGTCCGGTGTCCAGCGAGTGCGCTGGAGCCCCGTGCAGCTAGCCCCGTACAGCCGAGCTGAGGGCAGCAAGCGCAACCAGGCTGACCGCGAACGCGTGCGGGAACGAGCCGAGGTGCAGCTCGCGGAGCTGGCCGGCTATCCGGGCGGCACGGACGAGTCCGGGCCTGCCGGGGGAGTGGTGCTGCCGCGGCGTTTACGCGGGCATCACCGGGGTCGCGGAAGACAGCAGCAGGCGGTGCTGTTAGCTGTGGGGTACCGGCCTCCTGAGAGCGAAGGAACCTGCCACGTGAGCGTGTATGACTTCCCGGTGAACACCCTGACCGGCCAGCCCGGGTCGCTGGCCGAGCTGTCCGGCAAGACGCTGCTGATCGTCAACGTCGCGTCCAAGTGCGGGCTGACGCCGCAGTATGCGGGGCTGGAGCGGCTGCACGAGCGATTCGCCGGGCGCGGGTTCTCTGTGGTCGGGTTTCCGTGCAACCAGTTCGGCGGGCAGGAGCCCGGCAGCGCTGAGGAGATCGGGCAGTTCTGCTCCGCCACCTACGGCGTCACGTTCCCGATGTTCGAGAAGATCGACGTGAACGGCGCTGGCCGGCACCCGGTCTACACCGAGCTGACCGCGGTGCCCGACGCCGACGGGCAAGCCGGGGACATCCAGTGGAACTTTGAGAAGTTCCTGGTCGGACCCGACGGGGCGATCCTCGGCCGGTTCCGGCCGCGTACCGATCCCGAGGACCCGGCCCTGGTCGCAGCCATCGAGGAGAACCTTCCGGGGTAATGCTCCAGCGACTGGGCCTGTTCTTACGAGCGCACTCGCGGGCGGCTGGTGCCATTGCCGCTGCAGCCGCCATCGCGGTCACGATCGCGGTGGTCGCGCTGCTTCCGGCGGGTACGCCGCCTGCGCGGTCCCCGTCCGCGCCGGACACCTCCGCTCCGGTGTCGGCGTCGCCGGGCGCGCAAGCCCCGGCGCGCGGTCATCAGCCCGGCGCCGCTGCGCCGGACACCGGCATCGCGTTCCCGCTGCGGACCAGCGGCGCGTCGATCGTCGACGCCAGCGGCCGCCCGGTGAAACTGGACCTGGTGAACTGGTACGGGTTCGAGTCCCCGGACTACGTTGCCGGCGGCCTGAGGTACCAGCCGGTCTCCACGATCATCAGCGAGATCAGGGCTATGGGCTTCGACGGCGTCCGGCTGCCCTGGTCGAACGAAATGTGGGAGTCCAACCCGCTGGTGTCGGGAAGCCTGGTCGCAGCTAACCCGCAGTTCGTCGGCGAGCACGCTCGCGACATCTTCACTCAGGTGGTGCAGGATCTCGCGGACGCTGGGCTCATGGTGGTGCTCGACGATCACAACAGCAACGCCGAGTGGTGCTGCAGCACCAGCGACGGTAACGAGCTCTGGTACAACCCGGCTTACCCGCGCAGCTCCTGGCTCTCGGACTGGCAGGCGGTGGCGCGGCAGTTCAGCCAGGTCAAGCAGGTGATCGGGGCCGACCTGCGCAACGAGCCGCGGGGCCCGGCGGCCTGGGGCGGAGGCAACCCGGCCGACGACTGGCCCGCAGCCGCGGAGCAAGCAGGCGACGACGTGCTCTCGGTCAGCCCGCGCCTGCTGATCTTCGTCGAGGGCGTCAACTACGCGACGGACCTGTCCGGTGTCGCGAGCCTGCCCGTCCGGCTCACCGACCAGGGCCAGCTCGTCTACTCGGTGCATGATTACGGCTTCGACACCACGGTCACCAGCTACGACCAGTGGGTGTCGAAAATCCAGTCCCACTGGGGCTACCTGGTCGGCAAGGTACCGCTGTGGGTCGGCGAGTTCGGCACCTGCGACAACTCTGGCAGCTGCGTGTCCAGCCCGAGCTCGTCCGGCCTCGGCATGTGGTTCTCGGTCTTCACGCGCTACTTGCTGTACCACAACCTGAACTGGTCGTACTGGGCGCTGAACGGGACCAAGTCCGACGGCGCATCCGGACAGGGCATCAGCTACGGCCAGACCGAGAGCTACGGAGTACTGGACGCACGGTGGGACGTGCCCTCGATGGGCTCGCTGGTCGGCGCGCTGCACCAGATTCAGGGCCAGTGCCCCGGCGGCGCGCTGCCGAGCGGGACCTATGAGATCCGGAACCGCTCGAGCGGCGACGTCATCGACATCCCGCGTTCGGACTCAGCGCAGGGCACCGACCTGGACCAGTGGCCAGCGAACAACAGCGTCAACCAGCGATGGCAGGTCACCAGCCTCGGCTGCGGGCTGTACACGATCACCTCGGCGATGGACGGGGAGTCGCTCGACATCGACGGCCAGTCGACGGCCCGCGGCGCAAAGGTCGACCAGTGGGCCTACTGGGGTGGCGGTAACCAGCAGTTCCTGATCACTCCGGCCGCGACCGGGTATTACACGATCTCCAGCATCAACAGCATGGAGCCGGTCGAGGTGCCCGGGACCTCGAGCGCCGCCGGGACCCTGCTCGACCAGTCGTCAGCGAACGGCGCGTCCAGCCAGCAATGGAGCTTCGCCCGCGCGTGACCAGAGACCGGCACCGCGCCACTGGCTCGGCTTCGGCGGGCTCCGGCGTGAGGACCTCGGCGGTGACCGGCCGCATGCGCCTCGGGCTACAGCGCCCGAACCTGGTCGATCAGTCGGCAGAGCCTGGTGCCGGCCGGTACCGTAGGCGGTTGGTGAGTCAGGACCGGCCATTCCCCCGCAGCCGTTGTTCTGTGCGTTGACGCTCCGATTTCCGAGGATGGGCAGACATGAGCCATCGGAGCGCGCCTGCGGGGCGCGGCAGGGGTCTCCGGTGGAATCTGCGCGCCCGCCCGCGAGTCCTGCTGTCGATGACGACCGCGATGGCCGTCACCGTGGCGGGGATCCTGCTGGCTTCGCCGGATCGCGGCGCGATCGTGCCGCTGCACCCAGGAAGCCGGAACGCGCAGGGGCCAGGTGCAGCGCTGGGGCCAACGGCCCCGGGCGACGGACCGGGATCGGCCAGGAAGCTGGCCAGCGATCCGAAGCCTGGCAGTGCGGCTTCGGTGGCCGCGCCGCCGCCCGCGCTGCCCGTGCCGGATGCGGCGATCGCGTTCCCGCTGCGTACGCAGGGCTCGTCGATCGTTGATGCCAGCGGCAGCCAGGTCAAGCTGAACCTGGTGAACTGGTACGGCGCCGAGTCACCGGACTACGTCGTCGGCGGGCTGAAGTACCAGCCGGTGAGCGCGATCGTGGACCAGATCGTGTCGATGGGCTTCAACGGAGTGCGGCTGCCCTGGTCGGAGCAGATGTGGCAGGCGAACCCGGTGGTGTCGGCCGGCCTGCTCACCGCCAACAAGCAGTTCATCGGTTCACGCGCCCGGACCATCTTCGAGACCGTCGTGAAAGACCTGGCCGCCGCCGGTCTGATGGTGGTACTCGACAACCAGGCCAGCAACGCCACTGGCTGCTGCACGAGCACGGCGGACACTCTCTGGTACACGTCCGGCTACTCCCAGTCACAATGGCTGGCCGACTGGAAGTCGGTGGCCTCGGCGTTCAGGAGTGTTCCCCAGGTGATCGGCGCCGACCTGCGCAACGAGCCGCGCGGGACAGCGACCTGGGGCGGCAGCGCGGCCGACGACTGGCACGCAGCGGCCGAGCGCGGTGGCAACGCGGTTATGAGCGCCGACCCGCGGATGCTGATCTTCGTAGAGGGCACGAGCTCGGCCACTGACCTCGCCGACGTCGCAAGCGCGCCGGTCGTGCTCAGCGAGCCCGACCACGTCGTGTACTCGGTGCACGACTACAGTTCCGACGACCCCGCCGTCACCAGCTACGACCAGTGGGTGCAGAAGATCCAGACCAGCTGGGGCTACCTGGTCGGCCGGTACCCGCTGCTTGTCGGCGAATTCGGCACCTGTGACTCCGAAGGAAGCTGCGTGGCCAGCCCGAGTTCGGAGAGCCCGGGCATGTGGTTCACGGTCTTCACCCGCTACCTGGCCGCGCACGACCTGAGCTGGTCCTACTGGCCGCTCAACGGCACGACCTCAGACCAGGACCCGGCCCAGGACTCGCAGTACGGCGGCCACGAGAGCTTCGGCCTGCTGAACCCGACCTGGAGCGGGGCCGCGCTGCCGTCCCTGCTCAGCGCTGTGCAGGCGATCCAGCCCCCGTGCCCGGCCGGCGCGCTGGCCAACGGGACCTACTACATCCGCAACGTGGGCAGCGGCGAGGTCATCGACATCCCGGCGTCCAAATCCGCACAGGGCACTGACCTGGAGCAGTGGCCGCTGAACAAGGGCACGAACCAGAGGTGGCAGGTGACCCGCATCAGCTGCAACCTGTACACGATCCAGTCCGTCATGGACGGGGAGTCGCTGGACGTCAACGGCCAGTCGGCTGCCCCTGGCGCAAAGGTCGACCAGTATCGTTACTGGGGCGGCGGGAACCAGCAGTTCTTCATTTCACAGAACGCGGCCGGCTACTACTCAATCACGAGCATCAACAGCACGGATCCTGTTGCAGTGCCCGGCTCCTCGACGAAGAGCGGGGCTCAGCTGGAGCAGTCCGGCGTAACCGGCGGCGCTAGCCAGCAGTGGAGCTTCCTTTCTGCATGACTGCGGTACCGGGCCGGCCCGTGCGCAGCCGTCGCCAGGCTGCGGCAACGGCCCGCCAGCCGAGCAGGAACAGCCCGAGGAACGCCAGCGCGACGCCGATGAAGGCCGGAGCCGTACCCTGGCCTGCCAGCACCCGCAGCAGCATGCCGGCGCCTGCGGCGCCGAGCCACGCGCCAAGCCCGGCCGGGAGGATCGCGGCCGGGCGTCGCCAGGCGCGCGTGACCGCCAGGCCGGCCGCGAGCCCGGCAAGGAACGGCCACGAGGTGCTGGCCAGGCCGGCAACGGTCTCGCCATCGTGATGGCTAGCCCGGCCGATGGCGACGAACGCGAGCACGCAGCACACGTCGAGGCCAGTGCAGCCGGCCACAGAGGAGCCAGCAAAGGGTGCCGTGCGCACCTGGCCAGGGTAACGTGCGCCGAGTGATCGTCACTGTGACGCTGAACCCGGCCCTGCATGTCGGCTATGAGACACAGCGGGTCGCGCTGGGGACCCGCAACGAGGTCAGCAGGGTCCGTTACCGGACCGGCGGGCGTGGCCTGGCAGTGGCCAGGGTCCTGCACACGTTCGGCCACGAGGTGGTGGCGGCCGGGCTGGCCGGCGGCGCCTCGGGCGAGGTGATCAGAGAGGAGCTGGCCCGGGCCGGAGTGCCAGCGCAGTTCACGCCGATCTCCGGCGAGTCGCGGCGGATCCTCGAGGTGGCCGATGCGTCCGACGGCTCGGTCACCTCATTCAGCGAGCCCGCGCCGTACATCACCACCGAGGAGCTGGGCAGGCTTGCCGCTGACTACCGATCGCTGCTGGCCGACGCGAGCGCGGCAGTGCTATGCGGCAGCCTGCCTGAGGGCCTGCCTGCCGAGACGTATGGCTCGCTGGCCAGCTACGCCGCTGAGGCAGGGGTCCCGGTGGTACTCGACGCTGGCGGAAGCGCGCTGTGGCACGCGGTGAAAAGGCGGCCGACACTGGTCATCCCCGAGCCTGCGGACGCAGCCGATCCGCAGGCGCTGGTCACGAGCGGTGCCGGCGCCGCAGTTGTCGTGCTGGACGGTGGCGTCAGTGTGGTCACCGCCGGCGCGAAGTGGACCGCCGTACTACTCGGCACTGGCAGCTGCGCGCAGCTGGGGTCTCGCGACGCGCTGGTGGCGGGGTTCGTACCGGGCGCAGTGCTGGGGTGGTCCTGGCGCGACACCCTGGCGCACGCGGTGGCGCTGGCGGCTGCTGCTGACCTCGCCGGCGACGTTGACATTGAGGCATACGAACAGCTACTGCCGCTGGTGACAGTTACCTCAGAAGCGACATAGGCACGATAATTGACACTAGGCTAAGCGCCGTGAGTTATACCGGAGGTGAGCTGCAGCGGCGCCGGCCGGACACCCCGGTTCCGTACCGGCACAGCGGCCAGCACAGCGGCGGAACCACTGCCCCGATCGTCAACTTGCCGGAATTCACCGCATGGGCCAGGGGCCGCGGGGTGGTCGTATTCGGCGTTATGATCATCGCGGCATCGCTGGTCTGGAAGGCGATCTTCCTCGGCCACTACTACTTCTGGCAGGACGACTTCCATTTCACTGAGCTGGCGCTCGGCCATTCTTTCAACTGGAGCTACCTGACATTTGTCGGGGCCGGCCACATGTTCCCCGGGGTTTATGCCCTCATCTGGGTTTGGGCCAGGGTCGCGCTGTACAACTGGACGGTCGCCTCCGCGCTCACGCTCATCATGCTGGCGGCCTGCGGCCTGGCGCTGCTGCGGCTGCTGCGGACCCTGTTCGGCAGCCGGCCCGCGATCCTGGTTCTGCTGACCATTTACCTCCTGTGCCCGCTGACCATGCCGATCATCCGCTGGTGGTCGGCGGCGATGGAGGCGCTGCCGTTGCAGGCGGCCATATTCATGGCTCTCGACGCCCAGGTGCGCTACGTGCGCACCGGCCGTGCCCGGCATGCGATCGCCGTGTGGGCCTGGCTGCTCGTCGGCCTGGCCTTCTTCGAGAAGGCCCTGGTGCTCCCGCTGCTGCTGTTTCTGGTCACATCAGCGTTCCTGGTGGGCGAGGGTGGCTGGCTGCGGGCCGCCTGGCGGACACTGCGCGTGTACTGGCTGTCCTGGCTGGTACAGCTGGTGATCCTGGGCGGCTATCTGGTCGTGCTCAAGAACGCGCTGAAGACGTCGACGGTTAAGCCGACCGCCCCGAACTCGATCAGCGCGGTCTTCACGTTTACCTGGGGTCTGCTGAAGGACACATTCGTGCCCGGTGCCATCGGCGGACCGTGGCAATGGTTCCCGCAGGTATCCCAGGGCGGCTCGGAATGGGCCTACGCGGCTACTCCGACGGCGCTGATCTGGCTGTCACTGATCGTGGCTGTGTGCGTCATCTACGCGAGCGTCTGGGCGCGCAGGTATGCCTGGCGCGCCTGGGCCATCATCGCGTTGTGGTATCTGCTGGCTGACGTCGTCCCTGTGGTTCTCGGGCGGATCACTGAGCTTGGCCCAGGCGGTCCGTTGCTCCTGGCGCTGGAGACCCACTACGTCTCCGATGCTGTACCGATCCTGGTCATCTGCATTGGCCTGGCTTTCCTGCCGCTGGATGGATACCCGAATCTCCGGCAGAAACGGCGCCTGGCGACGCCCGAGGGAGTCCTTGTCCAGCCTGGCCGCCTGGCCGCAGCCGGCCTGGTCGGCGCGTTCATCATCGGGTCGGTGTGGTCGGTGCAGGCCTTCGTGAGCAACACCTCGAGCCTGTCGGACCAGATCTTCCTGGAGAACGCCAGAGTCGCTGTGGCGGACGCGCCCGCCGGGACGATCATCGACGACCAGCCGGTGCCCGCGTCGCTTATGATCGGCGCCTTCGGGCAGTTCCGTCAGGATTCCCGCGTGATCGGGCCCATGGAGAGCGCCCAGGCAAAGTCGAGGATCCGCTGGACCACCGAGCCGGACGGGACGCTCGATCATCAGCTCCTGGTGTTCGGCACCGACGGCCGGCTGCACCAGGCAGCGATGTACGGCCAGGGAACCGTGCCGCTGACGTCGCAGGACAAGGGATGCTACAACGCCAGTGCGAACAGCGGAAAGCTCGTAATCCCGTTCACGTCACGGACGGCACCGGGAAGCAACGAGCTGCATGTGGCTTATCTCGCCGCCCAGGCTGCAAACGGCGAGGACGTCACCGTCACCTATGGGAAGATCTCGCAGCGGCTGACGATCAAGGCCGGGCTGCACGACGCCTACCTGCCGGTGCGCGGAAGCTCTAACAGCGTCACCGTGTCGGGCGGGCCCGCGACCGGCCCCGATTTGTGCATCAGCGGCATGCGGGCGGGCATCATCTTCGCGTCGTCAAAGGGGCCCGCGATTCCGGCCTCGCTCTGATGAGCGGCTGAGGTTCCCACGGCGCCGCCGCTGCGCGCCCGCTCGATCAGGCGCGCATGCTCATCGTCCGGGACCGGCGCGCCGTGCTGGGCGAGCATCACCGGGATGTCGTTCTCTATCCGGTAGCCGCGCCGCAGCCGCGGGTTGTAGAGGAGCGCCTCATCGGCGAAGTACAGCAGGCCGCGCTTGTCGATGGGGCAGACAAGGATCTCCAGCAGTGCCTCATCCAGAGCCATGAGCCTCTCCTTCGTTGCGCCACACCCGCGGCCCGATGGCCGTTGTCGCCGTTGCCGTCGCCATCCCCGCGGTGGCGGCCGCGGCCGCCACGCGACGCCGCCGCGGCGCCGGCCGCGCCGGGCCAGGCTGCCTCGACAGCTGGATGACGACGAAGCAGGCGATTGCGATGCCGCCGAGCCGGAGTGCCAGCTGCCCCGGATCGGATGGAAGCTTCTCATGGAACATCCAGGTGCCGACCACCATGAAGTAGATGCTCCCGAGGACGTTGGACACCGGCGCGACAATGGAAATCCGGCAGCGCTGAAGCGCGGTCTGAAAAAACAGCAGGCCAAGCGCTGAGCACGCCGCCATCACGTACAGGTACGGGGACGACAGTAGCGCCATCACCGTGCCTGCGACCCCGTGACGGTGCAGAAGCGTGCCGGACAGCGCCTTGATGGCCAGCGCCGCCACGCCGTAGAACATGCCGGTGGCGAAGCCGTAGGAGATGCCGATGACCGGGACCCGGTGCTTGCGCGCGCCCGCGCGGAGCGCGCTGGCCCCGGCGAGCAGCCCAACCAGGCACGACGGGACGGCGACCGTCGCCAGGAGGACGCCGCTGGCCTTATGGCCGACCTCGCCCGAGGCGCCGCCCGCCGAGGCCGCCAGCAGGACGACGGACACGGCCATGAAGGCAATGCAGAAGTACTGGGTACGGTCCATGTGCTCGCGCAGAACCAGCCTGGACAGGACCAGAACCACGCCGACGCCCCCGGCGATGAGCGGCTGGACGAGGGTGACAGGCGCCAGCATCAGCGCGAGCACCTGCAAGCCGAGGCCAACCAGCATGAGCGTGAAACCAGCCAGCCACCGCGATGACGACAGCAGGCTCACGACCACGGAGACGATCCGGCGGGTGGAGATCGCCGGAAGCCCCCCGAGCGCCTGCTTCTCCACGATCAGGCCGGAGTTGTAGGCGGTCGTGGACAGCAGCGCGAGCACCAGCCCGGCCCAGGTACTTCCGGTCACTGTGAGGCTCCAGGGCTCGGTACGTGGCTGGTGGACGGGTCGGCCGCGGCATCGCCGCAGACATCGTTCAGCGCGGACACGTACGCGCTCGCGAAGCTGCCCGCCGCTGGCTCGCTGAGCAGGGCGCGCCGGTAACGCAGGCACAGCTGAAGCTGCCCGCCCGCGGTCACCGCACCCACAGACAGCCCGCGTGGCATGTGCGCGGACGTCGAGAACCACAGCCCACAGCCGCGCGTGTAGCCGAACCAGGGCGGGTCAGCGACGATGCCCAGATTGGAGACCAGCGACGTGTCGCACAGCAGCGGCCCTGCCATGCGCAGGGCCAGCCGGAGCATCACCCGCTTGACCGCTGGCGGACCCGGCGCTGCGGCCAGGGCCCGGCTGACCAGGTCGACTTGCGGCCCGGCGTGTTCCTTTGCCCAGCGCGTTTGCGCGGCCACGCCGGAGAGCAGCGAGCTGAAGCCGCTGCCGTCCGCGGGCGGGCTCGCGGTCACGGCCGCCAGCCGGGAAAGGTTGCCAGCCGCGCCGTCCTGGCCGGGCGCCCTGGAGTTGATCGGCATAGTGATCCGGATCCGGTCTCCCGGCCGGCCGTGGCTGGCGTTCCAGCGGCCGATGGTCACGATCAGCGCGGCTATCAGCACGTCATTAACGGTGGCGTGAGGACCCTGGCCGGCCCGCGGGAGCGCGGGCACCGGGATGTCCAGCAGAGCGAACCCGTAGCCGCACCGGCTGCCTCGTGGCCCAGCGTCGCGGCGGTCGCGGGCAATCCGGGCCACAGGCCGAAGCCCCGTGCCCGGAAGCCCCGTGCCTGGCAGCCCGCGCCCGCCCGGATCGGCCGCTGGCCCAGCCGTGGTGGGTGCACTCGTGGCAGTCGCGGCGGGGGCGCCCGGCGCGGCCACGCCACTGACGTGGGCCTGGTAGTGCCGTGCGAGGCTGCGCAGCAGGTCGAGGCATGAGATGCCGTCGAGTGCCGCGTGGTGCGCGTTGAGGATCACACGGTCCTCGCCGGGACCGCCCGCCAGGAGGATGCGAACTGGCGGGGAGCCGCCAAGCGGCGGCGAAAACCCCATGAACCGTGCCCGCACCTGCCGGAGGTCATCGGCGTCCGTCCAGGCGGCCACATCGACGGGGTCGGTGTCCGGGTACGCCGGCTGCTCCCACTCCTGCCGGTGCTGCCACCAGCCTGCCGCCGCCTTGCGGGCCATTGCCCTCGGGTGCTCCGTAAGCGCGGTACCAGCGGCGAGGCGAAGCGCCTGCTCGTCCAGGTGACCAGGGACGCGCACTTCGACGTGTACGTTACAGGGCTCCGCCGGGGCGTCGTAGTAGCAGCTCAGCTCGTCGGCAACACCGAAGGGTGTGCGCTGGGGCGGCGGCTCCGGCCGGCGCGGGCCACGCTGGTCGAGTGATGGCCCCGTCGTGGGGGCGGCGCGCCGCACTACCAGTCCTCACCGGGGAGTTCCGGCATGCCCGGCTGGTCGCTCCACCGCTGCTGGTTCCACTGCTGCTGGTCGTTCCACTGGGGCTCGTTCCACTGGGGCTCGCTCCACTGCTGATCGTTCCACTGGGGCTCGTCTGCAGGAACCGGCCACGGGCGGTGCGGGTAGAGCGCGGCCGCGAGCGCAACCAGAGCGCAGGCTTGCGCGTTCGGGCCGAACGCGCCGAAGCCGAGTGTCGGATGTCCTGAGCCAGCGGCGGCGATCACGCCGGCGGCCAGCATGGCTACCAGGCTGATGAGCGGAAGCAGCCGGGGCCAGGCCGCGGCGACAAGAACCAGCACGGGCAGTGCGAGCACCACCGGCCCGCCGAGCATGAAGATAAGCACCGCGACCGCGGTCAGGCCGGCCCAGCGGGCGGCCCAGCCCAGGTTCCCTGCGTTCCCGGAAAGATCATGTACCGCTCGGTGCCTGGTCGGTGCCGACCGGCTGTGCCCCCGGTGCCTGGACCTGGCCCGGCGTCGAGCGGCGGGCGGCACGTTCTTTCTCCGCAGTCTGGCCACGACGACCAGGACGAGGAGCGCTAGCAGGGACAGGACCAGGGCCGCGTGGTACACGCCGGCCGGCTGGAACGTCATCGTGATCACCCCGCCGGCGCCGGCCGGCACGACGAACGCCTGCTGCCAGCCGTCGAGCACGGCGGGTGTTAGCGCCTTCCCGTTCAGGGTGGCCACCCACCCGGGGTTGGCGTTCTGGTGTACCTCGATGTAGGACTCCTGCCCCGCCCCGATCCGCACGGTTCGGTTGTCGGCCTGCCAGCTCAGTACGTTCAGCGCACGTGAGGGTGCGGTGCTGCTCGCGGTGCCCGTGCTTGAAGTAACAGCGGGCATGCTCTGCAGCGTCACGTCGGTCATCGTGAACAGCCCCGGCTGCGCGACCAGCCGGTGGCTGCCGCCGCTCATGGTGACTGTGTCAGCCTGGGCGGACGACCCCCCGGACCCCCCCTCCGTGCTGCCCGGGGTGCACAGGTGCACCTGGACCGGCAGCTCTCCCTCGAGGTCTCCGAGCGTTCCGCTGACCGCCGTCTGGATGGTCTGGCCGTCCAGCGTGATCGGCGGTCCCTGACCGCAGCCCAGGTTGAACGGGGTCGCCGGGTCCGGCGCGCCGACCTGCAGCCCCGACAGGGCAGGGATGGCTAGTTTCGCCAGGCCGAGCACGGGCTGGGCTGCCCCTGTGCCCGGCTGCTTCGCTGCCGCCCAGCCCGGGAAGCTGATTGTGATCTGGTTAGTGGTCAGCGGCTGATTCAGCACAGCCACCCCGCCGAAGCTGACAGTGGCCTCGCTCGTGCCGGCCGGGCTCGTGACCATGATCTCCGGCGGCGCGGCCGTGAAGCCGAACGCCGTCTGGACCACGATCTTCGATATCGTCCGGTTGCCCTGCCATTTCAGGCTGATCGTCGGGTCGCTCGATCCGGATATCCACGGCGTCGTGGCTGACGTGAACAGGTTGTCCGGCCCGAACATCGGCAGCGCTCCCCAGGTGGAGCTGGCGCTCACCTGAAGCGTGGATTGCCCCGGCGGCGCGAGTTTTCCGATCAGGGAATTCAGTTCCCCGCTCGGCTGGGCCACGGCGGAAGCCGTCAGCTGCAGCTGCGTCGCGCTGCTCAGGCTGAAGGTGCGGGCGATCGGGACGGTGGCGGCGATGTCGCTGCTCCCGGCGGGCGTCGGCGGCGCCTGGTCGAAGGAGAACGCGACAGACGGGGCGGCGGCCCCCGCGCTCGACTGGGCGGGCTTGAGGTACCTGGTCACCGTGACCCCGGGGATCTGCACCTCCCGGATACCCGCGCCGGGGTTGCCAGGGACGTCGTTGCTGGCCCCGAGGATCGTGATCCGCAGCGACGTGGTCGGCCCTGGCGGTACCCGGAGCGCCTGGGTGGCGTTCGTCGGCAGCACCGTGGTCATGGCCTTGCCCCGGGCGGTGCTGACCTGGAGCTCGTTTGCGACCGAGCGGTTGATGTTGTCGACCAGCAGCTGGACACCGATGCTGGCAGGCAGGTCGACCGAGTGGTTGAAGGTGATCTGGATCCACTGACCCACCGGGGTGGTGGGGCTGCCCTCCGTCCAGGCGGTCTCACTGTTGCCGTCGAAGGCGTTAACCGGGTCGTACTGCGGCTGGTAGGTGATCCACGAGCCGTATGACGAGGCCGTGACGCTGGCCGCGCCAGAGAGCACCGCCACTGTCTGATGTCCTGTGGCTGGCACCGGGAGTATCTGCCGGGGCGGCCCGCCGTTCCCGCCGAGCGCGTCGTCGATCGGGTTGGTCTCTGTCGCCGTATAGGTATAGGAGACATTGGAGTTGATCAGCCCGAACGCGTTGTCGGCCCGGCGCTGCCCGTCGGTTACCGCCCACAGGGCTGGCCGGCTAGCCAGCGAGTCGCCAGCGATGACCGCTGCCTGGTTGCTGCCGAGGACGCCCTGCCCGTCCAGTTGCAGCAGCGAATCGGGTCCGCCGTTGACAAGCGCTGTGTCGCCGACCGGCTGCGCTGCTACTGGGGAGGTAGCCCGACTGGCCTGGCTGGATGCCTGGAAGACCTCGACCGCCGGGTACCTCGGCAGGTAGGCCTGGACCTGGTGGGGCGCGAACGGGTTGGTTTGAGCTCCGGTGATCAGGGGGCCGAACGAGGCGACCCGCCGGAACCCGGACAGGGTCAGGGTTTGCAGCACGATCTTTGGCGAGGTGTAGCCGATCTCGCTGGGGTTCAGGTCGTTGCGCACGACTACATACCTGACCCCGGCCCGCTGCAGGTACGCGGCGAGGCCAGGGACATCCTGACCAGACTCGATCGCGGTCTCAGCTGTGTCGAGGAACACCTGTGACCCCGGCCCGCCGTACGGAACCAGGCTGCGCTCGACCCACGGGGAGCTGGCCAGCGGCTCGAGCGGGTCGTCGATCGGCTCCCCCCAGAGGTAGAGCCCGTGGCTGTCGCCCGGTACGACCAGGGCCGTCTGGTCCGGCGAGCGGTTGGCGAGGAAGCGCGCCACAGCAGACCAGTAGCTGGGCACCTGCGTGAACGAGCCCGGCTGCAGCACCTGGTCGGTCAGGTAGGGCAGGGCGAGGCCGGCCAGGACCAGGGCAATGACCGGTGCGGCCACGGCGGCCACGGCGCGCCGGCGCCGGCGGCTCCAGACGCGCATGACCGGCATGCCGCCGCGCCTGAACGCGTTCGCTATCCCGAGTGCCAGAACGGCCGCTACCACCGGCTCGAACTTGCTGACGTTGCGGAACGGCGCGAAGCTCCCGTTCAGCAGCGTGCCAACGAGGCCGTGCAGCGGACCGCCGAGCTGGCCCGGGTAGCCGATCATGGCCAGCGCGGCCGTACCGACGCACAGGCACGCCCACAGCCGCTCGGGCATGTCGCGCCTGGCGACGCCGTAGAGCCCGACGGCTGACGCGACAGTGGACGCGAGGATGGCCGCCGGGTTGGTTACCATCGCCCATCCCGCCGACAGCCACGGTGCGCCGAGGTCGAAGTAGGCGGTCCAGTTCCCGGCCCCGCGCAGGAACGCAGCCGCCGACATGGTCTGAGTCGTGGTGGAGGACTGCTCGACGTAGGGCAGGAAGTTAAACGAGTAGCGACCCTGAAGCAGCAGCGGGATCGCCCACCACGCGGTCGCCGCAGCTACCGCAGTCGCCCAGCCGGCGAAGGTGGCGACCAGCCGTCTCCCGCGCGCGTGCGTCAGGATGTAGAGCCCGGGCAGCAAAAGCACGCTGATCGTGGAGACGGCATTCACGCCCCCCATGAGCAGCACGGCGACACCGGAGCGGGCGCAGGCGACACCGAGAGACCTTTCCCCCCGCAGGCCGCTGATCAGGGGCAGGACCGCCCACGGCGCCATAAGGCCGGGCAGGGCCGCGGCTGACGTGGATCCGATGACGATGGTGAACGTGGGCCAGAGCGCGAACACCGCTCCGGCCAGCAGCCGCGAGCCATCCGAGCCGATTCCCAGCGCGGTGCTGAGTTTCGTGACTCCCCAGAAGCCAGCGGCAATCAGCAACGACAGCCAGAGCCGCTCGATGAACCAGATCGGCAGCTGCAGGAACTGCCCGATGAGGAAGAACGGGCCCATCGGGATGGCGTATCCGATGTACTGATCCTGCAGTGTGCCGAACCACTCCAGCGGGTTCCACAGCGGCCACAGGCGCGAGTAGAAACTGGCTGCGTTGATGTCCACGCCGAGCTTGGTATCGAAGATCATCCGGCCCGGATCGTTCGCCATCAGCACGATCAGGGCGATCAGCCAGACGAGCGCGAACCATCGCCAGCTCGAAGCCGCCCAATGTCGTCGCGCTCTCGGCGCCCACGCGTCCGGCTCATCCGGCGGCCCAGGCTCCATCCCGGGGTACGTCGCGGGCTGTACCTCGGTACGCGATTCCCAGGCTCGTCGCAGGTAACGCGCGGGCCCGCCGGGGATGGCCGGTGCGCTCACTCGGTGCGCCTCAGGATGAGGAGCAGGTTCCAGGTGGCGATCTCGCGCAACCCGGGGATCCGCACGATCGCCCGGCACCAGCGCGGGTAGTAGCGCGGCAGCGCGTCGACGACGCGGACGTCGCTGCTTGCCCTGACGAGACGCAGAACTGTCCCGACGTGAACCTGGAACAGGGTGGTGCCAGGGCGGTTCTTCGGCGGGTGCCCGTGCTTGCGGACATAGCGGCGCTCGGCGAACCCGGCGCCCAGGTAGTGCCAGGGCGACATCTCGTGCCCGCCGTGCGGCGACAGCCAGTTGGTGAACGACAGGTAGATCAGCCCGCCGGGCCGGGTGGCCCGCACCATCTCGTCGATCAGCCCGCGTGGATCGGGCACATGCTCGAGGACGTTCGAGGACAGGCAGATGTCGGCTCCGCCGTCGCGGACCGGCAGCCAGTAGCCGTCGGCGAGGACGGCGCCGCGCGGCGCCTCGCCGCGGCTGAGCATCTCAGCGGAGTCTGGCTCGAAGAGGTAGCACCGGGCGCCGCGTTCGAGAAACGCCGTGGTGAAGTGCCCGGCGCCGCCGCCGATGTCCACGACCGTGGCGCCAGCGAGGTCGCAGTACCGCTCTAGCTGGTGCACGGTGTCGTCGGCCAGTCCGGCGTAGAAGCTCTCCGGATCTGTCTGCTCTTTGCGGAACAGCCGGAACAGGCGAATGGACCTAAGCACGCCGCGCGGGTAGCGCCGGCCAGAACTCGTCACCGCAGCGTCGGCACTGGCCGACTCGGCACTGGCCGACTCTGCCTCTGCACTGGCCGATTCCCCACCGGTTGGCACAGCCGCAGCGATACCTGTCATCGGGTCGGCAGACCTTATGGGCCGACGAAGAGACGGCGGCGGCAGGCTCAAATGACGTCCTCTGGGTAGCGCCCTGGGTCCTGGGTTGCCGGCCGACGCAGCCATGCTGCCGTTGGGCATCCCGTTCTGGCCGTCCGGTGGCACATGTCAAAATCAGCCGGAACCCACCATCATGAGTCTAGAGCCAGGCGATTCTTGACTTATCGAAATTAGCAGAATGATGACTGATTGTCCGGTAGAAATTGACGTCGGGTAACGGTAGCCGCGGTTCGTGGCACGCAAGGGGTGGAGCGTGGTGGAGTGAGTCAGCAGCCGGGCAGCCAGCGCACGCGCACGGCTACGGCGGCAGGACCCGAATCCCCGGCGGAGGCGGTGCCAGAGATGCCGTCGGCTACCCCCCCAGCGGTCCCTCCCGCGATTCCCCCGGAACCGGCTGCACCGCAGCCCGTGCGGGCGTCCCCGGTCCAGGCTGCTCAGGCCGCCCCGGGCGAGGAACGCCCGCCGCGCCACATTCTGTTCGTAGCCTGGCGCGACCTCGCCAACCGCAAGGCGGGCGGTTCCGAGGTGCTGGTCGACCGGCTGGCCGACGGGATGACGGCCCGCGGCGACCGGGTGACCCTGCTTGCCGGCGGGCAGGTGGCCCCGCGTCCGTATGAGGTCATCAAGAACGGCGGCAGCTATACGCAATTCCTGCGGGCGTCGCTGGCCTACCATCTGGACCGTCGGGTGAAGGACTATGACCTAATCGTCGAGGTTTGCAACGGGATGCCATTTTTCGTCCCGTTGTGGTCCCGGCGCCCCACGCTCTGCCTGGTAAATCACGTCCACACCGACCTCTGGGCGGTGCGGATGCCCCGCCCGCTCGCCGCCGTCGGCCGGTACACCGAGAGCACGCTGATGCCCAAGGCGCACCGGAACAACCTGTTCCTGACGGTCTCCGCGTCGACGGCCGCCGCGCTGGGCGAGATCGGCGTCAGCCAGGACCGGATCCGGATGGTGACGAACGGCGTCGAGCAGCCCCAGCCGCTGCTGCCGAGATCTCCGGAGCCCCTGTTCCTGGCGCTGGGCCGTCTCACCGACTACAAGCGGATCGACCTGCTGCTGCGGGTATGGGACCGGGTGCGGCACGTGGTCGGCGGCCAGCTGGTGATCGCCGGAGACGGGCCGGAGCGGGCGCGGATCGAGGCCCTGGCAGGCCCGGGCGTCGTCATCACCGGGCGGGTGAGCGAGGAGGAGAAGCACCGGCTGCTGTGCGCTGCCTGGATACTGCTGCACCCGGCCATGATCGAGGGCTGGGGGATCGTGATAGCCGAGGCCGCGATCCGCGGCACGCCCGGCGTTGGGTTCGACGTGCCCGGCCTGCGTGACTCGGTCGTCGACGGGGAGACCGGAGTGCTGGTCAGGAACGAGGGCCAGTTCGCCTCGGCCTGGGCGTCGCTCGCACTCGATCACCGGACCCGTGATGCTATGGGCCGGGCCGCCCGCGAGCGCGCGCTGCGGCTGCACTGGTCTGCCGCTGTGGAAGGCTTCGCCCAGGTCGCCGACGAGGTGATCACCCGGGCTGGCGACAGAGGACGGGGTGCCCGGTGTCCGCGGTGACGGCACCTGGCCCGCTGCGCGAGTTCTACGAGAACCCTGAGGTCCCGGCTAGCTCCGGCCCGGACCGCGCGCACCGTATGGCCCGGATGCTCTCCCAGGCGCTGGATGACGTTCCCAGGCCGGCCTGCATCCTGGATCTGGGCTGCGGCGACGGTGCCGCGACACTGCTTGCGGCGCAGCGGAACCCGGGGCACCACGTGATCGGGATGGACTGGTCGGCGGGCTCGCTGAGCCGCGCAAGGCAGCTCGGGCTGACCGTGGTCCGGGCAGGCGTCGGCCCGGACCTGCCGGTGGCGTCCCAGGCTGCGGACGTCGTGATCATGAGCGAGCTGATCGAGCACCTGGTTGACACCGATTCGGCGCTGGACGAAGCTCACCGGGTACTCAAGCCGGGCGGGTCGCTGCTGATGTCCACGCCGAACCTCTCGGCCTGGTACAACCGCGGGCTGGTGGCGCTCGGCGTCCAGCCGGTATTCTCCGAGGTCAGCCTCAGAGGTGTGTACGGCAGGCCGGGCAGCGTGGTCGCAGGGCACCTGCACCTGTTTACCCGCAGGGCGCTGGTGGGCCTGCTGGCCGCGCGGGGGTTCGCGGTCGTCCGGGTCAGCGGAGCGCGATACCACGATGTGCCAGGCTTGCTGCGCCCCCTCGACCGCGTGTTCTGCGCCTGGCCCGCTGCGGCCTCGATCCTGCTGGTGCACGCCCGGAGGACCTGACGCTCGGGAGATAGCACGGCAGCGGACGACACTGCAGTGGGTAACACTGCGAAGCAGCGGATGACACCGGAAACGCTGGCGACCGCGGCGCCAGCCGGGCCCGGCTCCGCACGGTCACGCTGGCGCGCTGCGCTCGCTCGGCCAGCGCTCGTCTGGCCCCCTCTGGTCGGTCTAGGTCTCGGCCTGCTCGCGCTCGGGCCGGGCCTGGGCCCCGGGTTCCTGCTCAGCTACGACATGGTGTTCGTGCCGCGGCTGCCGTTCAGCGTGGCGCTGCTCGGGCTGACCGGCGGGCCGCCGCGGGCGGTCCCCAGCGACGCGATCATGGCCGTGGCGTCGCTGGCGATACCCGGCGAGGTGCTGCAGAAGTTCGTTCTGCTGCTGATCTTCGTCATGGCGTGCTCGGGTGCTGCCAGGCTGCTGCCTGACGGCGCGCCGCTCACGGCCCGGCTGGCCGCCGGGGTGTGCTACGCGTGGAACCCGTACGTGGCCGAGCGGCTGCTGATCGGCCAGTGGGCACTGCTGATCGGTTACGCCGGTCTGCCGTGGGTGGTCAGGCTGCTGTCCGCCGGCCCGGCGCGGACCAGCCCGGTACGCCTGCTCTGCGTTCTGATTCCGGCCGCGGTTGGCGGCTTCGCTCCGATGGGGGTGACGGCCATCGCAGCGGTGCCGGCCGCACTGATCCGCGGCGGCGAGCGCGTGCGGAGGCTGGTCACGGTGCTGGTGGTGATGACCTTGCTCAGCCTCGTCTGGGTGATCCCGGCGCTAGTCGAAGGTGTCATCACGGACCCGCGTGGCGTCGACGCTTTCGCCGCGCACGCTGACACGCCGTTCGGGCGGCTCGGCAGCCTGCTCGCGCTGTCGGGCATCTGGAACTCACAGACGGTTCCGCCCGGATACGGCGGCTGGGCATCCGCGATCTGGCTGCTCGTGGTGGCCGCCGCACTCTTCGGGCTGCGGCTGATACGACCCCGGCATCTGCGGGACAGCCTGGCTGTCGCCGGGCTGGCCGGGCTGGCGATCGCGGCAATCGGGATAACCTCGCCGGGCCGCGCAGCACTGCGTGGTCTCGTTGCCGCCTGGCCTGGCTTCGCGGTGCTGCGTGACGGCCAGCAGTTCCTGGCGCCTCTGGCCCTTGCGGTGGCGATCGGGCTGGGCGCTCTGGTGGCGTGGCTGGCCACCGGGCCGGAGCGCGGTGGCCAGAGTGCTGACCGCCGAAGGCGGCCATCGCCCGCGGCCACGGCGCTCGCGGTCATGGCCGCGCTAGCACCGGTCGTACTGCTGCCTGGCATGGCGTGGGGGTTCGCCGGGCGGCTGCGCCCGGCCGAGTACCCGGCCGACTGGTCACGGGCACAGCAGGTCATCGACAGCGACCCGGCAAGCGGGACAGTGCTGGTGCTGCCGTGGGGCGCATACCGCCGGTATCCGTGGAACGGCGGCGAGGCGGTGTTCGACCCGTGGCCGCGGTTGCTGGGCCGTGAGGTGATCTACAACGACGGGCTGCAGGTCGGCCGGCTGACCCTGGACCAGGAGAGCCCGGACTCGATCCGGCTGAACCGCATCGTCACCCGCCCGGGCCCGCTGACCCCTTCGCTGCGCTCGGCCGGCGTGCTGTATGTGATCATCGACGCCGGGCCGCTGCTGGACCGGGCTGGGTCCGGCCTTGCCGCGAGCGCCCGGCTGCCAGGGGCCCGGCTGGTCCTGGCCAGCCAGGACCTGATCGTGTTCCGGCTCGCGGCGGCACGGCGGCCGGGATGATTACGGCCATTACGGGCGAAGTATCGGTTCCGGCAGTGGACGACGGAAAGTTACTATTAGCATGGTTATTGCGCTTTCCGCCGGCAGCGCTAGCCTCTTATGGCAAGCAACTGCCCGGTGCACTGATCTGCATCCCGTGCCGGAGTGGCCCGGGCAAGGAGGACACCGTGTCACGTCTCACACTGATCGTCGCATCGCTGGTCGTTGGCGTGGTGCTGGCGGTCGGAGCTGCGTTCGCGACCAGTGGCGTGCTCTCCACCCCGCCTGCCCCGGCGAACAAGGCGCTCTACAACTACGGGCCATGACATCCGCGGCGGCTGCCGCTGCGGAGAGAGGGACCGATGCGTGGCATCGTTGCGCTGACGCTCACGGGGCTGGGGGCTTTCTTCGTCGCGCTTGCAGCGCTGCTGCACTTCTTCGTGGCTGGCCAGGCCGTCAAGTTCCCGCTGAACCAGTTCAACCAGACCACGTTCAGCGGTAGCGACGTCAGCTATTTCTACTTGAAGCAGCTCGACGACGTGACCGACGTCAAGGTGCAGGCAACGCAGTTCCTCGAGGGTGACGTCGAGGCGGGCTCGTCGTCGACGGCCGTCTGGGAAGAATCGACGACGATTCAGGACCTGACTAACTTCCGGAACATCAACTCCACCGCGCGGCGGTCCGCGTTCAACCGGACAACCGGAGCGCTCGTCAATTGCTGCGGGGAGTTCGTGGGCGGCAATACCTCGGTGAACCAGTCCGGCCAGGGATTTATGTGGCCGATCGGCACCCAGAAGCAGACCTATGACGTGTTCGACCCGATCACGCTGCACCCAGAACCGTTCGTTTACACCGGGACCTCGAATGTGGATGGCAGGCTCACCTACGAGTTCGTGGAGAAGGTTGCCAACCAGCAGTTCGGCACCCGGACGCTGCCGGCCTTCCTGGTCGGCGGGAGCGGGCAGTCCACAGTCAGTGCCCCCGAGTTCGTCTCCGAGACGACAACCGTCTTTGTGGACCCGGGCAGCGGCATCCCGGTGTACGAGGTGCAGAGCCAGACCCAGACGATTCAGTCGGCTGGCACCATTCAGCTGGTCCTCTACCAGGGCACGCTCACGGAGACCCCGGCCAGCGCGTCGGCTGCCGTGGCCATGGCAGCCTCGTTCGATCTCCGCAAGCAGCTCCTTCAGGACATCCTCCCGCTGGTCAGCGTGCTGGTCGGCCTGGCCATGCTGATCGTCGGCATCGCCCTGACCGGGCGGCGCCGGGGCGCTGAGCTTTCCGGTTATGAGAGCGAAGCGTCGGCCGGCCTCCCGCAGGGGTACGTGGAAAGCGACTACCCGCCGGGGCTGCTCGACAACGTCTTCCCACAGCGGCACGCCGTGGCTGGCAACCCGCCCGCGCCGCCGCAGAACGGAGCGCGGTGGCTGCCTGAGGCTGCTGGCTACCAGCAGGGGGAGGCGGCGGAGGCCAGCTCCTGGCCTGGCTATTCCGGCAACGGCCACCAGGCGGAGTACCCGGAGACCGGCCCTCTGGCGCTGCCTGCGAACGGCTACCACCAGCAGGAGCAGTTCCAGCAGCCTGGTTACCAGTCCGGGCAGTTCCAGCAGCCTGGTTACCAGTCCGGGCAGTTCCAGCAGGGCGATTACCAGTCCGGGCAGTTCCAGCAGGGCGATTACCGGTCCGGGCAGTTCCAGCAGGGCGATTACCAGTCCGGGCAGTTCCAGCAGCCCGATTACGACTCGGGGCAGTTCCGGCAGCCAAACCACCAGTCACCGGTGCCGCAGAACGGTTATGAGCCCGGGCAGGCACAGGGCAACGGCTACTGGACCGGGTTCGGAGACAACGGCTACGCGGCCGAGCCTCCAGAGACGGACTACCCGACGGGGCCACCGCAGGACGTCTACCAGACCGACCAGTTCCCCGAGGTGAACGGCACGCCGGAATTCCCTGGGAGGGGGAGCGATGGGGACCCTTGGATTCTGGAACCGCGCCCTGAGCAACCCCGAGTGGGTCGCCACAGTCGAGGCGGACGGGACGGAGCACCGGGCAGGTGACCTGCTAGCCCGGGTCAACCAGATCACCCACGGGCTCCGCGCGCTGGGGCTGCGGCCTGGCGACGGCATCGCCTCGGTGCTGCCCAACGGAGCCGCCGCACTCGAGGTTTACCTGGCCGCGCTGCAGGCAGGCTGGTATCTGACGCCTATCAACTGGCACTTCACCGCGCCGGAGATTGCTTACATCCTGAGGGACTGCGAGGCCCGGGCGGTGTTCACGCACGATCGATTCGCGGCCGCGGTGGGTGTGGCCGCGGATGAGGCGGAGATCCCGCAGGCCGCGCGGTTCCTGTTTGGCTCTGCGCCTCACGGTCGCGGCGGGCAGCCGGGGTTCACTCCAGTGGCTGAGCTGCGCGAAGGCCAGCCAGCGGAGCCACCTTCGGGCCGGACGGCCGGCGCCACCATGCACTACACGTCAGGCACGACCGGCAGGCCGAAGGGCGTCCGCCGGCCGCTGTCGGGCCTGGACCCGGATGACGTGGCCGAGCTGAGCACGGCACTGCTGCAGTTCTTCGGGGTTACCGTCGGGCCGCCCAACGTGCACCTGGTCACCTCGCCGAACTACCACACAGCCGTTACCGTGTTCGCTGGCGGCGCCCTGCACATGGGGCACACTCTGATCTGCATGGACTCCTGGGACGCCGAGCGGGCGCTGGCGCTGGTGGAGCGCTACCAGGTCACCAATACGCACATGGTGCCGACGCACTTCAAGCGGATGCTGTCGCTGCCCGAGGAGGTCCGCGCCAGCTACGACCTCAGCTCGATGAAGTGGCTCATCCATGCCGCAGCGCCGTGCCCGGTCGGGATCAAGCAGGCGATGCTGGACTGGTGGGGGCCGTGCGTGTACGAGTACTACGCCGCCACCGAAGGCGGCGGTACCATCGCCACGCCGTCCGACTGGCTGGGCCGCCCGGGCACCGTGGGAACCCCATGGCCGGTTAGCCAGGTCATGGTCGCCGATGACGACGGCAACGAGTGCCCGCCCGGCGTCCCCGGCACGATCTACATGAAGATGGGGGAGTCCAGCTTCGATTACAAGGGCGACCCGGGCAAGACGGCTGCCGGGCGGCTAAAGGGGTTCTTCACCGTTGGCGACATCGGGTACCTCGATGGTGACGGATTCCTGTTCCTGCACGACCGCAAGTCAGACGTGATCATCTCGGGCGGCGCGAACATCTACCCGGCCGAGATCGAGGCCGAGATCATCCTGAATCCCAAGGTCGCCGACGTAGCGGTGTTCGGCATCCCGGACGAGGAGTGGGGCGAGCAGGTCAAGGCCGTGGTGCAGCCCGCGGCCGGCGCGATGCCCGGGCCTGAGCTGGCCGCCGAGATCCTGGCCTCGCTGGAAGGCAGGCTGGCCCGGATGAAATGGCCCCGCAGCATCGACTTCACCGCCGAGCTGCCCCGTGACCCCAGCGGCAAGCTGCTGAAACGCAAGTTGCGTGCGCCCTACTGGGAGGGCCACAGCCGGTCCATTTAGGTTCCGGAACGACGCGGGTCCTCCTCGGGCGGCGGCGCGTCGGCCGCTGTCGCCGCGAGGACGTCGACCAGGCGGGCTACGGCCGGCGGGTCCGGAGGCTCCCCATAGGTCACAGCGAACACGTGCCTGCGCGCACCCGGCAGCGGCGTCGCGCTCACGCCGGGGTGGCGCGCAGCGCGCAGGCACAGACCGGGCAGGGTGGTCACGCCAAGACCCGCCGCCACCAGCGCCTGCACCGCCACATAGTCGTCGGTGGTGAACGCTATCGCCGGGGTGAACCCGGCCAGGGCGCACTGGCGGAGCAGGTACGCACGGCACCGCTCACAGCCCGCGATCCAGCGATGCTTGGCGTAGTCGGCAAGACTGGGTGAGCCGCCCGCCGGCGCGTCAGCCGCCGGGGTCACCAGGTGGACCGGTTCGTCGAGCAGCAGCCTGCCGCGAGCGCCCTCCTCGTCGGAACCGGGCGCCTGCGGGTCGGCGTCCTGCTGGTAGTGGCGGAACACCAGGGCCACGTCCACGTAGCCCGCCCGGAGCATGCGCAGCGCCTCTGGCGGCTCGGCCTCGGCCAGCGTGAGATCTACTCCGGGGTTCTCCGTCTCCAGCCGGGCTGCGGCCGCGGGCACGAGGGTGCCCAGTGCGGACGGGAAGGCCGCCAGCCGGACCCGGCCCTGCCGCATCCCCACATGGGCCGCGAGCTCGTTCTCTGCCGCGTCCAGCCTGCCGATGATCTCCTCGGCCCGCTCGGCGAGCAGCGGCCGGCCTCGGTGAGCCGCACGCCGCGTCCGGCCCGCTGCAGCAGCCTGGCGCCTGTCTCAGCTTCCAGGCGGGCGATGTGGTGGCTAATCGAGGGCTGGGCGTAGTTGAGCGCGCGCGCCGCGCCGGTCACCGAGCCGTACCTGGCCACAGCGACCAGGACCCGGAGCCTGGTCACGTCCAGCATCAGTCAACAATAGATCGCCTCGATTAATCGCCCGTTAGCGCGGTGCCAGGCTTATCTGATGTCAGGCGATCACGGCTCTGTCAGGGCTAATCGTGTCATTCCCCTCAGGGATGCACGGTAGCGTCAAGTCCATGCGACGGACGGTGACCCAGATCAGGGCGCGGTCACCGCGCAAACCTGGATGGGGCGCGGGCGGCAAGTCCGTATTTATCCCACTCGCGGCGCTCGCTGCGACGACCATGCTGGCCCAGGGCGACCAGTCGTCACTGTCTCAGGCCGTCAACGGCATCCAGCATCAGTTCCATACCTCCGATGGGGTCCTGGGGCTGATCCCATTCCTCATGGCGGTCGCTGGCGGCATCGGCGCGATCCCCGTCGGGATGTTCGCTGACCGGCACCGCCGGACCTGGCTGCTCGCGATCGTCTGTGCGCTGTGGGCTCTGCTAATGGGGATCGGGGCGCTGGCGGTCGGCATCACCGTGCTGTTCGCTGCGCGGCTGTTTGTTGGCGTCACCGAGGGTACGCCGCCGGTCTCGATCAGCCTGCTGTCCGACTACGTCCAGGTCCGCCGCCGCAGCGAGGCGATGGGCGTCTACCAGGCCGGCGCGATTATCGGGGCCTTCATCGGCCTGATCGGCGGTGGTTTCGCGGTCCAGATCGGTGGCTGGTTCTGGGCGTTCCTGATCTGGGTGCCGATCGGCATCATCGTGGCCTTCGTGTTCATCTTCCTGCACGAGCCTGCGCGCGGACACCAGGACGCGGCGTTCGAGGCGGCGGTCGGGCAGACGGCCGCTGTCGAAGGCCCCGAGGCGGCGGCCCTGGCGGCCGAGGGACTGCTCTCGCTTCCGTCGCCCCGCCAGGTAACGGCTCCCGAGGACATCACCGGCCAGATGGCGGCACTGCGGGCGCTGCTGCGGATCCCCACGATGTGGCTCGGAACCATGTTCTTCACTGTCTCCCAGCTGCTGCTCACCGGCCTGTCGTTCTGGGGCGTCCTCTACTTCGAGCGGGTGCACCACCTGGGGCCAGCAGCGGCCGGCGAGCTGTCCGCACTGCTGGGCGTCGGCTCGGCCATCGGCATCATCTGCGGCGGGACAGTGGCCGACCGGCTGCTGCGCCGCGGCCACGTCAACGCACGCGTGTACGTGGCCGGGCTCGGCGCGATCGGCGCCACGCTGGTGCTCGCACCGGCCTTCGCAAGCACCAGCCTGGCGATGACCGCGCCGCTGCTGTTCGTTGGCGGCATCCTGCTGACCGTCCCGGTGGCCCCGGGGGAGGCACTGTGCACCGACGTCGTCCCGCCGCAGCTGCGGGGAAGGGGCGCGATGGTACGGCAGCTGGTGCGGACCTTGTCGTTCACCGGGCCGTACCTCATCGGCCTGATCTCCGACCAGATCGCACCGAACACCGGGCTCGGCCTGCGCTGGGCGATCGTGGCGGCTTGTCCTCTCTATGCGCTCGGCGGCCTGATCATGCTCGTGGCTGCGCGGTACTACCCCAAGGACATCGCCACCGTGATCGCGCAGTGCCGGAAACCGGGTATGCAGGCAGCGACAGTGACATCCGTGGAGGCCTGTGCGGAGGTGGTCGTGGAGGCGGCCGCTGCAGAGGTCTGCGCCAAGGTGGTCGCCCCGGCCGCTGCTCAGGCTGGAAACGGGGCCTGCCCCGTCAGGCCCGAAATGGAGCCCGCTAACCCGCTGGCGGGCGTTGACGCGCACGCGGAGGCCGCTCCTGTGCCCAGCAACGACATGTAGCACCAGCCTGAATGCCGGCAAGCGGGGAGGGCCAGCGCAGGATCGCCCTGCCCGGCACGGTGAACCTGCGGGACCTCGGCGGGTACCCGACGAGCGACGGTGGTGCCCTGCGCTGGCGGACCCTGCTGCGGTCGGATGCCCTGAGCCGGCTCGACGGCACCGGCCGGACCGCGCTGGCCAGCCTCGGCCTGCGGACCGTGATCGACCTGCGAACCGACGAAGAGGCGCGGGACGCGCCGAGCATGCTGGACGGAATCGGCGTGCAGACCTACCGCATCCCGCTGTTCACTGCTGAGGCCATCGGCCGCCTGCCGCCTGAGCTCGCGGCCGTCTACCGCTACATGATCGACGATTGCGGCCCGGCCATCGCCGCCGCAGTGGGCCGGCTGTGCCAGCAGGGCGCGCTCCCGGGCCTGATTCACTGCAGCGCGGGCAAGGACCGGACCGGGCTGGTCGCGGCGCTCGTTCTGGCCATCGCTCGTGTTCCCGACGAGACCATCGCCGCCGACTACGCGATGAGCGCTAGCTACCTCGATCCGGCAGCGGCCAGCGTGATCAGCCGGATCCGGGCTATCGGCGGCGCTGCGGCCCGGCTCGACCTTGGCGTGCTCGGCGCACCGCCGGAGCTGATCCTCGACGCGCTGGCCCGGGTGCGCGCCCAGGCCGGCAGCGTCGGGGGCTACCTGGCGCGCCACGGGCTGCCCGAGGAGAGTACCGAGACTCTGCGCACGGCCCTGGTCGCCCTCTGAGCGGGCGATAACTCCGCCGACTCCCGCAGCCGGGCCCGAAACTCCTCGGCGGCCGCCTGGCCGCTGCGCTGTCCGGCTTCCTGGTACAGGCCCAGTGCCCGGTCGGCGTGCCGGACCGCCTCTGCCGCCGACTGCCGCTGGTCGAACAGGCTGGCCAGGCCGAGGTGGACGTGGCCCTGGCCGGCCACGTCGCCGACCTGGCGGTACATGTCGAGGGCCCGGGACAGGTCACGGGGCTCGCCCTTGACCGCTTCATCACACTAATCCGGCCGTCGTGTCCGTGCACGGTGAAAACTCCGCAATTCACTAGTTTCCCGGGCGTCTGTTTGGGACGGCTGCAGAGCGGGCAGGGTGAACAACCGTGTCATGCGAAAGTCGTCCATGAGAGAGGTGCGAGCGTGCTGACGCTAACCGAAAGGGCAGCCGAGACCATCCGTTCTCTTACCTCACAGCCTGGGATTCCAGCTGACACCGGCCTGCGGATGTCGGTCCAGGACAGCACCGCTGGAACCCTGGCCCTGTCGCTGGAAAGCCCGCAGCCCGGCGACGCCGTGATAGAGGACAGCGGCGCGCGCGTCTTCGTCCAGCAGGACGCTGCCGACATCGTGTCCGACAGCGAGCTGGATGCCGAGCTCGACGAGCAGGGCCACGCGTCGTTCATGCTCGGCGCTCAGCATTCACCCGGCGGCGGTATGTGAGCTGGGCTGGCTGACCAGGCTTGCCGCAACGGTGGGTAAGCCTGGGGCATTATCACGCCATGATCATGGAAGCTGATGGCGTGGCTGCGCCGTGGCCGTGAGAAGCTTCCACGGTGGCGTTCGACGAACTGGACCGGCGGATCGTCGCTGCACTGGTCGATGACGCCCGGGCCACGTACGCGGACGTCGGCGCGCAGATAGGACTGTCGGCCCCGGCCGTGAAGCGGCGGGTGGACCGGCTGCTGGCGGCCGGGGCCATCACCGGTTTCTCAGCTCGTGTCGACCCGTCGGCGCTCGGCTGGGGCACCGAGGCCTACGTCGAGTTGTTCTGCCGTGGCCGGACATCGCCTGCCGACATCGGTGCGGCAGTCAGCAAGCACCCCGAGGTGATATCGGCCTCCACGGTGACCGGCGAGGCCGATGCCCTCTTGCACATCAGGGCGGCGGACATGGGGCACTTCGAGCAGGTGGTGGAGCGGATCAGTGCCGAACCGCTCGTGGTCCGTACACGCAGCGTGATCGTGCTGTCCCGCCTGGTGAGCCGCGGCGACATGCTTCCGTGGGACCGCGCCTATCTGCGCTGACCAGCCCACTGGCAGGTCACCATCGGCTAGGGTCAAGCCATGTCTGAGCGTGACGCCGACTTCCTCCCGGCCAGCGAGAGCCCTCAGGTCCCCGACGCCTCCCGCAGCACCGCCGAGTTCCGTGCGTTCGCGAGTCGCACCGGCGAGACCGAGCCACCCTGGCGCATGAAGGCGCCTGGCCGCAATGTCGCGGTGCTCGCGGCCGTGGTGATTGGCGTCGCGGTGGTGCTCGCCCTGATCGCGATAGCGGTCGCCAGCGGGTAGCGCCGCAAGGCCGCATACCAGCGGCGCTTGAAACGAGCCCAGTTCCGGGGCGATCCGGCTCACGGGGCGGCCACGCGCCATGTTTATATGAGCAACCATGACCGTCCGCAGCAGGGAAGACCTGGAGGACCGGCACCGGCTGACCGCGTTCGAGGGCCTGGCCGCGCTCTCGCTGGACGCGCTCTCCTCCGTGGCCTACGGACCGCAGGCGATCGTGATCGTCGTGGCCGCCGCCGGCGCGGTTGGCCTGGGCTACACGCTGCCGGTGACGGTCGCGATCGTCGTGCTGCTCACCGTGCTGGTCGTCTCCTACCGTCAGGTAATCGAGGCATTCCCCACTGGCGGCGGAGCGTACGCGGTCGCCAGCCGGCACCTCGGCCGGCAGGCGAGCCTGATCGCCGCCGCATCGCTCATCGTTGATTACATCCTGAACGCTGCCGTCGGCGTCTCCGCCGGGGTAGCGGCACTCTGGTCGGCGTTCCCGGGCTTGTACGGGGCGCGGGTCTGGCTGTGCCTCGGCGTCCTCGCCCTGATCACTGCTGTCAACCTGTGGGGTGTCGCGGAGTCGGCCCGGGTGTTCATCGTGCCGACCGTGGCGTTCATCGTCGCGATGGCGATAGTGATCGTCGGCGGCCTAGTGCAGCCTCATCCGGTGGTGCTGCTCGCTGGTCACCTGCCCCAGGTCACCGAGTCGGTCGGCATACTGCTGCTGCTGCGCGCGTTCGCCTCCGGCTGCTCGGCGCTGACCGGTGTGGAGGCGATCGCCAATGCGGTGCCCGAGTTCCGCCAGCCCCGGGCCAGGCGGGCGCAGCACACCGAGATGTGGCTTGGCATCCTGCTCGGCGCCATGCTGCTCGGCATCTCGGTGCTGATCCGCAAGTTCCACGTCGAGCCCTCGGCCACCGTGACGACGCTGGCCCAGCTCGCCGCCGCGGCGGTCGGCAAGAACGTCGTCTTCTACGCGATCCAGCTGATCACGACTGTGCTGCTGTCGCTGGCCGCGAACACGTCCTTCGGCGGTCTGCCGGTGCTGGCCAGCCTGCTGGCCCGGGACAACAACCTGCCGCACCTGTTCTCGCTGCGCGCGGACCGGCAGGTGCACAGGTACGGCATCACTGTGCTGGCCGTCGTGGCCGCGATCCTGCTCGTCGTGGCCCGGGGGGATACGCAGGCGCTGATCCCGGTGTTCGCGATCGGGGTCTTCGTCGGGTTCACCCTGTCCCAGGCGGGCATGGTGCGGCACTGGCACGAGCAGCGCGGCCCGGGCTGGGCCGGCCGCGCGACCATCAACGGCCTCGGCGCCGTGCTGACCACCGCAGCCCTTGCGATAGAACTCGTCAGCAAGTTCACCGAGGGCGCGTACCTGGTCGTCATCGTCGTCCCGCTGCTTGTGCTGATGTTCAACCGGATCCACGCGACCTATGACCGGATCGGCGGGCTGCTGGAGCTGGGCCGACAGCCGCCGCCTCCGCGTCGGCTCAGCTCACTCGCTGTGGTACCGGTGGCTGGCCTGTCCCGGCTGACGGCGGAGGCCGTCTCCACGGCGCTGTCGATCGGCGACGAGGCCGTCGCCGTTACGGTCTGCTACGCGAGCCCGGAAGACGAGCAAGTGGATGCACATTTCCGCGATGACTGGGAGGCCTGGCATCCGAACGTGCCGCTGATCACGCTGCGCACTCAGCATCGCTCGCTCGCACCGCCGATCGTGAAATACCTGCGCGCTCTCGAAGCCGAGGATCGCTATCAGCGGCTGCTCGTGCTGATTCCCGAGGTGCGGCCGGGCCGGTGGTGGCAGTGGATCCTGCACAACCAGCGTGGCCTGGTGCTGCAGCGGGCCATCCAGCGGGGCACAGTCAACGTGGTGATCTGCAGGCTGCGCTTCCAGCTCGCAACCGTCGCTGCGCCCACCGAATCCGGGGCGGAGTACAGGACCCAGTGACCTATCCCCGGCTGTCCGGCTGACCGTCGTTTGCGGCACCGTCGTTTGCGGCACCGTCGTTTGCGGCACCGTCGTTTGCGGCACCGTCGTTTGCGGCACCGTCGTTTGCGGCACCGTCATCGCTGGGCTGGAAGCGGTAGCCCATACCTGGTTCGGTGAGCAGCCAGCGCGGTCTGCTCGCGTCTGGTTCCAGCTTGCGGCGCAGCTGAGCCATGTAGAGCCGCAGGTTGCCCGCTGCCTCCGCGTATCCCGGGCCCCACACCTCGTTCAGCAGGTACTGCCGCCCGAGCAGCTTGCCTGGATGACGCAGCAGCACCTCGAGCAGGTGCCATTCGGTCGGGGTCAGCCTGACGTCACCGGAAGCGGCGTCGCTGGAAGCCGCGTCCGGGTCGCCTTTCGCCGCCGGGTGGGGCGACAAGTGAGCGTTCCGTGTAATCCGCTTGGCGGCGAGGTCGACGGTGAGGTCCCCGAGCTGGAACTGCGGCTGGTCGCTGTCCTCGCCGCTGCGCCGCGCGACCGCGCGCATCCTGGCGAGCAGTTCCTCCATCCCGAACGGCTTGGTGACATAGTCATCCGCTCCGGCGTCGAGGGCTTCGACCTTGTCGGTACTGTCGGACCGGCCGGACAGAACTATGATCGGGGCACTGGTCCAGCCGCGCAGGCCGTGGATCACCTCGACGCCGTCCAGGTCTGGCAGCCCGAGGTCAAGGATGATCAGGTCGGGCGGGTGCCGGCCGGCCTGCTCCAGCGCCTCGGCCGCGGTAGCGGCGGTCTGCACGTCGTAGTGACGGGCCCGCAGGTTGATCCGCAGCGCACGCAGGATCTGCGGCTCGTCGTCCACGACGAGGATTCTTGTCACCCCGCCACGGTACCGGCGGGCGTGGCCGGGCCAGCTGGCTCGGCGGCGCGCGGCGCGGCCGGCAGCGATAGCGCCATCGTCAGCCCGCCGCCCGGGGTGTCCTCCGGCTCCAGGGTGCCGCCCACTGCCTCGGTCAGGCCACGGGAAAGAGCCAGGCCCAGCCCTACGCCGGCGGTGTTGTCGGTGTCCCCGAGCCGCTGGAACGGGACGAAGATCCGGTCCCAGTCAGCCTCGGGCACGCCTGGCCCACGGTCGACGACGCGCAGCTCCACCCGGTCGGCGTGTGCGCTCGCGGTCAGCAGCGGCGGTGACCCCGGCGGTGAGTAGCGGAGCGCGTTGGCGGTCACGTTCGCGATGACCCGCTCCAGGATGCCCGGATCCACGAGCACCTCAGGCAGTGAATCAGGAACCTCGACAGCGACGTCCGCGGCCGCGGGCCCGAGGTCGTCCAGTGACCTGGAGACGATCTCACCCAGGTCAGCGGGCTTGGGGAACACCGAGAGCGCGCCCGCCTGCAGCCTGCTCATGTCCAGCAGGTTATCCACCAGGCGGGTGAGACGGTCCAGGGACTCGTCTGCGGTGGCGAGCAGCTCGTCGCGGTCCTCGGGTGTCCACTCGACGTCGCGCGAGCGCAGACTGGTCACTGCCGCCTTGGCCGACGCCAGCGGTGTGCGCAGGTCGTGGCTGACCGCGGCGAGCAGCGCGGTGCGCATCCTGTCCGCCTCCGCTATCGGCCGGGCCGCCTCGGCTTCCGCTGCCAGCCGCTGCTGCTCCAGGGCGACAGCTGCGTAGGCGGCGAACGCGCCGAGGACCCGGCGGTCGGCGGCGGGCAGGGCCCGGCCGCGCAACCCCAAGACCAGGCTGTCGGTGACCGGGACGTCCACATCGGCTTCCTCGGGGCGGGCCAGTGCGGGCCCGCCAGCGGTGGCGACCGGAGTCCAGCCGGCGGCCGGGCCGCGCGGAGCGCCCGGCTGGCGCTCGAGCAGCGTCACCGACTCCATCGCGAACGCTTCCCGGACCCGATCAAGCACCGCCGCCAGTGCCCGCTGTCCGCGCAGCACACTGCCTGCCGCGGTGACCAGCAGCTCGGACTCCGCGTTCGCGCGGGCCGCCTGTTTGGTGCGCCGGGCTGCCGCGTCGACCACCGAGCTGACCATGAGGCCCACGGCCACGAAGATGGCAAGCGCCAGGGCGTTGTTGGCCTCGGAGATCGTGAACTTGTGGATCGGCGGGGTGAAGTAGTAGTTCAGCAGCAGCGACGCCGCGACCGCCTCCAGCACTGCCGGAACAAACCCGCCCACCAGAGCCACGGCGACGACGGCTACCAGGTAGCAGAGCACGTCGCTGGTCAGGTTGAGCCCGCTGCGCATACTCGCTAGCAGCACCGTGAGCAGCGGGGCCAGGGCGACAGCGAGAGCGTAGCCAGCTAGCCTGCGGCGCAGTGGCAGCCCGCCGCGCGCCCGCGGCAGCCCCCGGCCGCGGCCCATCTGGGAGTGGGTGACGATGTGCACGTCGATGTCGCCGGACCCGCGGATCGTGCGGTTGCTGACGCCCGGCCCGGTGAGCAGCGAGGACAGCCAGCCGCGGCGGCTCACGCCGAGCACGAGCTGGGTCGCGTTCTCGGCGCGGGCGAACGTGAGCAGGGCGTCGGGCACGTTGTCGCCGATGATCTGGTGGTAGGTGCCGCCCAGAGACTCGGCGAGCCGGCGCTGCTCGGCCAGCACCGCAGGATTAGCGCCGGTCAGCCCGTCAGACCTGGTCACGTGGACCGCGAGCAGGTCGCCCCCGGTCGAGCGGGCGGCGATCCTGGCCGCCCGCCGGATCAGCGTGTCGCCTTCCGGGCCGCCAGTGAGCGCGACCACGACCCGTTCCCGCGCCTCCCAGGTCCCGCGGATGTCGTGCGCGGCGCGGTAGCTCTGCAGGCCCTCGTCGACCTTGTCGGCCAGCCACAGCAGGGCCAGCTCGCGCAGGGCGGCCAGGTTGCCGGCCCGGAAGTAGTGCGTCAGCGCCGCGTCGATCTTCTCGGCCGGGTAGATGTTGCCGTGGGCCATCCGGCGGCGTAGCGCCTCTGGCGTCTGGTCCACGAGCTCCACCTGGTCAGCGGCGCGGACGATCGCGTCGGGAACGGTCTCCCGCTGCGGCACGCCGGTGATCTTCTCCACAACATCGTTCAGCGACGCGAGGTGCTGGATGTTGACGTTCGAGATCACGTCGATGCCGGCCGCCAGCAGCTCCTCCACGTCCTCCCAGCGCTTCTCGTGCCGTGACCCGGGAACGTTGGTGTGGGCGAACTCGTCGACGAGCGCGACCTCAGGACGCCGCGCGAGCACGGCGTCGATGTCCATCTCCTCGAAGGACGAGCCGCGGTAGGCGATCCGCCGGCGCGGGATCACCTCCAGGCCCTCGATCTGGGCGGCGGTGTGTGGCCGGCCGTGTGTCTCCACGAACGCCACGACCACGTCGGTGCCGCGCTCGGCCCGCCTGTGACCCTCGCCGAGCATGGCAAACGTCTTTCCCACGCCGGCGGCGGAGCCGAGATAGATCCGCAGCTGGCCCCGCCCGTGCGGAGCAGTGTGGTCTGGGTAGCGCCTAGTTTCCGGATCGTTCATGGCTTTTGCGTCAGCACCAATGCCTTTACCTGGTAAGACCTGCCTCCCTGCCGACGATAAGACACTACGTCCGGTGCTGCGCAGGCCGGCCAAACGGTTTCCATGCGCCGCCGTTGCCAACGCATACGGATCCCATACGGCCACGGGCGCCCGCCTACGCGGGCCGAGCGGGCGCCCGCGCTGGCCCTCAGACGACCAGGGTGATCAGGTCCTGGGCAATCTCGGCCGGGTCGATCACGGCGTCGAACGACACCACCTGCACGTGGCTCTTGCCGAACTTGTCCTGAGCCTGGTTCTTCGCGGCCCCCTGCTGGTAGGCCTGGAGGGTGGCGTCGTGCTTCGGCCCGGAGCCCACGATTGCGACGACGAAGACCCGCTTGGCGGTCGCCTTCTCCAGGATGGGCTCGAAGTCCATCCAGTCGTCGGCCTCGCCGTCGGTGATGACGACCGTCTCCATCACCGGCTGCTCGTCAGGATCCCGGTCGCCGAACTCCTCGTCGTAGTCGGCCAGCGCCGCCTTCCAGGCAGGCATGATGTAGGTCCGGCCGCCCCACTTGATGGAGTTGAGCCTGCGCTCCAGGTTCGAGGTGTTCAGGTCGCCGATCTCGACGTGACCGTCGGCGAACCCATGGGTCATCAGCCCGCCACGCTCGTCGCTGCCGCCTGCCTGCTCTCCGGCCGCTTCGCTGTCCTCGTCCTCCAGGGCGCGCACCAGGCCATGCAGGGCCCCGATGACGATGGCCCTGCGGCTCTTCGGATCAGGGAAGTCGCCGCTGTTCTCGTCGGCGGCGCCCCAGTCCATGCTGGTCGACAGGTCGAGCAGGAGCACCGGCTCCTTCTTGCGGTTGGCCGAGACCGCTGGGCTGATCTCGCTGCGCGGGGTGCGGTTGGGCCCGCCGGTTTCCTGACGCTCACCTGCTGCCGGGGCTGCGGCCGGGGCCGGGGTGGGGGTCTGGCCGACCTCGGGGGGGAACTGATCGCTCACGGCGCTTTTCCTTCCTCTAGCGGTCCTGGATGCCGGCGCCCCCTGGCGCCGCAGGACATACCGCGCCGGACGTTACCAAGCGAATCCTTCGGTCACTCTGCTCTTCACCCACATTTGGCCGGAGCTGCCCGGGCTCAGGGCTGGTAGCGGTAGCCCATACCGGGCTCAGTCAGCAGGTGCCGCGGGCGGTGCGGGTCGTTCTCGAGCTTACGTCGCAGCCCGGCCATGTGAAACCGCAGGTAATGGGTGCTGCGCGAGAACCCGGGCCCCCAGACCTCGCCGAGCAGCCGCTCGGAGCCGACCAGCTGCCCAGGTGACGTCAGAAGGACCTCCAGCAGCCGCCATTCAGTCGGCGTGAGGTGCAGCTGCTCCTCGGAGTCACCCGGCGCGACGATCGTGTGGGCCGCGATGTTGATCTCGCGCTGGCCGATCCGGAAACTCGCGGCGGCAGCCGGCTGCTCGCCGCGGCGCAAGGCGGCCCGCAGCCGGGCGAGGAGCTCCTCCATGTCGAACGGCTTGGTGACGTAGTCGTCGGCACCCGCGTCGAGCGCGCCGATCTTGTCGCCGGACCCCGCACGGCCGGACAGGACGATGACCGGCGCACCGGACCAGCTCCGCAGCTCGCGAATTACCTCGGTGCCGTCGAGATCAGGGAGCCCGAGGTCCAGCAGCACCGCGTCCGGCGCCCGCTCCCTGGCCTCGGCAAGCGCCTCACCGCCCGCAGCGGCGGTGGCGACGTCATAGCCGCGTGCCCGCAGGTTGATCTGGAGTGCGCGCAGCAGCGCGGGCTCGTCCTCCACGATGAGCACCCTTCGGTGCTCCAGGTGATGCCCGGATTCACGGCGGCGCGCGGGCTGACCGTCCGTCGGCCCGCGCGCCTGCGTCATGACTGCCTTGCCACTCGTCTAGGACAACGGGTATTTCTGGTCGAGCGCGATATTCAGGTTAAGCACGTTTACCGTCGGCTCGCCGAGGAAACCGAGCGTGCGGCCCTGGGTGTACTGCTGCACCAGCGCGGTGATCGCCGACGGGCTGACGTGCCGCGCCGCCGCGACCCGGTTCACCTGGATGGCCGCGTTCTGCGGTGTTATGTCGGGGTCCAGGCCAGACCCGGACGCGGTCACCGCGTCCGCCGGGATCTCGGAGACCGGGACATGGTCGAACGCGGAGATCTGCTTCTGCCGCTGCTTGATCAGCTTAACCAGCGCGGG
Organism: uncultured Actinomycetota bacterium; assembly: GCA_963815375.1. Taxonomy (GTDB): domain Bacteria; phylum Actinomycetota; class Actinomycetes; order Streptosporangiales; family Streptosporangiaceae; genus JASHPR01. The sequence continues at coordinate 375,909 of CAWFGX010000005.1, forward strand.
GTTGTTCGGCCCGTAGTTCGACGCTGCCGAGTACGTGGGGTCGCACCCGTAGTCGTCCTTGGGTGCCGGGGACGGGATCGCGAACGACGGGCGCGGCTGGAAGTACTGCGGCAGCGGGTTGCCGTTGGCGTAGACGAACTCCTGGCAGAGCTGGCTGGAGCCGACCACCCGGCCGTGGTAGCTGACCATCGAGCCGTTGGCCTGCTTGTTGAAGGCCGCCTGCGCGACCCCCCACATGAACACCGGGTAGATGATCCCGGTGAGCACGGTGAAGACCAGCAGCAGCCGGAGCCCCGCGATGTGCTGTCGGACGATACTGGGGAGACGGTTCATGGGCAGATCACCGGAATCCTGGTATGAACTGGATGATGAGGTCGATGAGCTTGATCCCGGCGAACGGGACGATGAGGCCGCCGACGCCGTAGATGATCAGGTTCCTGCGGAGCATCGACGACGCAGAGGCCGGCCTGTACCGGACGCCGCGCAGGGCCAGTGGGATCAGCGCCACGATGATCAGTGCGTTGAAGATGATCGCCGAGGTGATCGCCGACTCCGGGTCGTGCAGGCCCAGGATGTTGAGCTTGGACAGGTCAGGGATCACGCTCTCGAACATGGCCGGGATCATGGCGAAGTACTTGGCCACGTCGTTGGTGATCGAGAAGGTGGTCAGCGCACCGCGGGTGATCAGCAGCTGCTTGCCGATCTCCACGATCTCGATGAGCTTGGTCGGGTTGGAGTCCAGGTCCACCATGTTCCCGGCCTCCTTGGCGGCCGAGGTCCCGGTGTTCATGGCCACGCCGACGTCGGCCTGGGCGAGCGCCGGGGCGTCGTTGGTGCCGTCCCCGGTCATCGCGACCAGCTTGCCGCCCTCCTGCTCCTTCTTGATCAGCGCCATCTTGTCTTCCGGCGTCGCCTCAGCCAGGAAGTCGTCTACGCCGGACTCATCGGCGATCGCCTTGGCGGTCAGCGGGTTGTCGCCGGTGATCATGACGGTCCGGATGCCCATCTTGCGCATCTCGGCGAATCGCTCGGCGATGCCCTCCTTGACGATGTCCTTGAGCAGGATCACGCCGAGCGCCCGGGCGGTTCCCTTCCCGCCCGGCCCGTCCGCGGCCCGTTCGGCGACGACCAGCGGGGTACCGCCCGCCGAGGAGATGCCGTCCACCACGGGGCCAAGTTCGGCCTCGGGAACACCCCCGTTCTCCCGGATCCAGGTACTGACCGCGGCCGCGGCGCCCTTGCGCACCTGCCGCCCGTCGGCCAGGTCCACCCCGCTCATCCGGGTCTGCGCGGAGAACTGGACGAACTCCGCTCCGGGCAGCTCGCCCTCTTCCCGTTCGCGCAGTCCGTACTCGGTTTTGGCCAGGACCACGATCGAACGGCCCTCGGGGGTGTAGTCGGCCATGCTGGACAGCTGGGCGGCATCGGCGAGCTCGGCCGGGGGGACGTTGCCCACCGGTAGGAACTCGGTGGCCTGGCGGTTGCCGATGGTGATCGTGCCGGTCTTGTCCAGCAGCAGCGTGTTCACGTCGCCGGCGGCCTCGACCGCGCGGCCGGACATAGCCAGCACGTTGCGCTGCACCAGCCGGTCCATGCCCGCGATGCCGATGGCCGACAGCAGCGCGCCGATCGTGGTCGGGATCAGCGCCACCAGCAGCGCGACCAGGATCACCAGGGTTTGTGGCGCGCCGGAGTAGAACGCCAACGGCTGCAGGGTGATCACTGCGAGCATGAAGATGATCGTGAGCGAGGCGAGCAGGATGTTCAGCGCGAGCTCGTTCGGCGTCTTCTGCCGCGAGGCCCCCTCGACCAGCGCGATCATCCGGTCGATGAACGTCTCGCCTGGCTTCGACGTGATCCTCACCACGATCCGGTCGGACAGCACCTTGGTACCGCCGGTGACCGCTGACCGGTCGCCGCCGGACTCGCGGATCACCGGAGCGGACTCGCCGGTGATCGCCGACTCATCCACCGAGGCGACGCCCTCGACGACGTCACCGTCGCCCGGGATGATTTCGCCAGCCTCGACGACCACGTACTCGCCGAGCGTGAGCTGGCTGCCCGGTACCGGCTCCTCGCGCACCTCCTTCTGCCCGGCCTGCCAGCCGACCAGTCGCCGCGCCACGGTCTCCCGCTTGGTCCGCCGCAGCGTCTCGGCCTGCGCCTTGCCGCGGCCCTCGGCCACCGCCTCGGCCAGGTTGGCGAACACCACGGTCAGCCACAGCACGACTACGATCGTCCAGTTGAAGGCCGGCCTGGTGTCCTTGAAGATGGCCGTGTACATGCACAGCAGCGCGCCGACCTCGACCACGAACATGACCGGGTTCTTGATCTGGACCCGCGGGTCCAGCTTCTTGAACGCGTCGGGAGTCGCCTTCCAGAGTGTCTTGGCGTCGAGCGTGCCCCCGCCGACCCGATGCGGCTGCCCGGGGGCGGGCTTCTTTTCCGCGCCGGCCGGGACTCCGGGCGTGGTTGTCACAGACATCAGTGCAGTCCTTCTGCGAACGGGCCCAGCGCGAGGGCGGGGAAGTAGGTCAGTCCGACGAGGATGAGGATCACGCCGATGAGCATGCCGACGAACAGTGGCGTCCTGGTATCCAGCGTGCCCGCGCTCGCGGGCACCGGTTGCTGTCGGGCCAGGGATCCGGCCAGGCCGAGCGCGAAGATCTCCGGCATGAACCGGCCGAACAGCATCACGAAGCCGCCGACGACCTGGTACCAGGCCTCGCCCGAGCTCAGGCCGGCGAATGCCGAACCGTTGTTGTTGGCCATCGAGGCGAATGCGTACACCACTTCGGTCAGGCCGTGCGGCCCCAGATTGAAGATGGCTCTCTGCCCGATGGGCGTGCCGATCGACAGCCCGGCCGCGGTGAGGACGATCACCGGCAGGGTCAGGAAGTACAGCGCCGCGTACTTCATCTCGGTGGGCCGGATCTTCTTGCCGATGTACTCGGGCGTGCGGCCGACCATCAGCCCGGCCACGAACACGGTCACCATGGCCAGGACCAGGATGCCGTACATACCGGCGCCGACGCCGCCTGGCGCTACCTCCCCGAGCGCGATGTCGAACAGCGCGATGCCGCCGCCGAACGGGCTCAGCGAATCATGGAAGCAGTTCACCGACCCGGTCGACGTCACCGTGGTGGACGCCGCGAACAACGAGCAGCCGACGCTGCCGAATCGCACCTCCGTGCCCTCCGCTGCGTGGCCCGCGAGAACCGTGGCGACGCCGCCGGTGCTGGTGTGGCTCTGGAAGTAGCTGATCCCGCCGACCGCGGCCGCCCAGATGACGCCCATGACCGCGACTAGGGCGAAGCCCTGCCGGTTGTCCTTGACCATCCGGCCGAATGCCCGCGGCAGGGCGAACGGGATCAGCAGCAGGCTGAAGATGATGAGCCAGTTGGTGAACGGGTTGGGGTTCTCGAATGGGTGCGCGGCGTTCGTGTTGAACCAGCCGCCCCCGTTGTTCCCCAGGTCCTTGATGCTCTCCTGGGAGCCCACGAGGCCCCCGGGGATCGTCTGGTGCGCGCCAGACAGGGTCGTGACGGTGTGGTAGGCGTTGAGGTTCTCGATCGCGCCGCCCGCGATGAGCATCAGGCCGACGACAACGGCTAGCGGGAGCAGCAGCCGGATCACGCAGCGGGTCACGTCCACCCAGAAGTTGCCCAGCTTGTCGGTGCGGGACCGGGTGAAGCCGCGGATCATCGCGATCGCGACCACGATGCCGACCGCGGCCGACATGAACTGCTGCACCATGAGCCCGGACACCTGGGTCAGGTAGCCCATGGTCGATTCGCCGGCGTAGTTCTGCCAGTTCGTGTTGGTGACGAAGGAGTCGGCGGTGTTCCAGGCCAAGTCCGGGGCGACGCTCGTCATGTGCTCGCTGAGCGGCAGGTAGTGCTGCAGCCGCTGGATCCCGTACAGGAACAGGACGCTGACGAAGGAGAACGCCAGCATGCTGCGCAGGTAGGTGGACCACTTCTGGTCTGCGCTGCGGTCGATGCCGATCAGCTTGTAGAAACCGCGCTCGACCCGCCAGTCCTTGTCGCTGGTGAAGGTGCGCGCTATGTAGTTGCCGAGCGGTACGTAGCACGCGGCCAGGGCCGCGACCAGCAGGGCGAACTGGAGCCAGCCCGCAGCTTGGCTACTCATCAGAACCTCTCAGGCAGAACGAGAGCCACGAAGAGATAGATCGTCAGCAGGACGCCACCGATCAGGCCGATCCAGTTCTCAACGGTCAAAGGTCTCAATCCCCTTCACGATGAGCAGGAGCACGCCGAACGCGACGATCGTCAGGCCGATAAAGAGCAGGTCGAGCATGGAGCCCTCCTCAGGCTGGGCGCGGCGGAGCATCGCGCCTGAACGGCCCTAGTCAAAACCGATGGCTAGGCAGAAGCTCCCGTCTAGGCGTTACCCATGCGGTCAGGCGCCGATCCCTAACGGAGCCCATGCGACCGGGTGGCGGCCTAGCATCGCGGTCATGACTGCTTCAGCGCTGAAGGTGCTGGTGACCGGCGGGACGAGCGGCCTGGGCCGCGCCATGGCCTCCGCTCTCGCCGCGGCGGGTTCGACGGTCGCGCTCACCGGCCGGTCAGCCGGGCGTGCGGCCGCGGTGGCCGCGGAGCTGCCAGGCGCGGTCGGCATCGAGCTGGACGTGCGGGACGAGTCCTCGGTGGCCCGCGCCGTCGACCAGGCGTGGGCACGGCTGGGCGGCATCGACATGCTGGTGAACAACGCCGGGATCGGGATGCGCACGGTCAACCCGCGCTTCATGACGCACCCGCAGGGCTTCTGGGAGGTGCCGGCCGACGGCTTCCGCGCGGTGATCGAGACCAACCTGACCGGCTACTTCCTGGTGGCACGCCAGATCACGCCGCGGATGCTGGACGCAGGCGGCGGCCGCATCGTCAACGTCTCGGTGAATCACTCGACCATGCACCGGGCCGGGTTCGTCCCCTACGGGCCGTCCCGCGCTGGCAGTGAGGCGCTGTCCCGGATAATGGCCGCCGACCTGCGGGACACGGGTGTCACCGTCAACCTGCTGCTGCCCGGCGGGGCGACCGTCACCGGCATGCTGCCGGCCGACGCCGTGCCCGGGGGCAATGGCTTCCTCGACCCCGCCGTGATGGGCCCGCCGATCGTGTGGCTGGCTTCGGACGAGGCGGCCGGCGTCCACGACGAGCGCATCGTCGCGGTGGCGTTCGAGCGCTGGCTGCGCGACCGGCAGGGGTGAACCGCAGCTGACAGCCGCGCCTTCGGCCGGTCAGCTGTCGGCGGAGACGTCCCGGATCAGCCGTACCCGCCTGGCGCGAGGTTGCGGACACCGAGCTCGTCGGCCCTGGCCAGCAGCTCGGCGGGGTCGGCGTACACCCGGTAGGCGCCGGCCCGCTCAAGCTCTTCGCGGCCGTACCCGCCCGACATCAGGCCGACGCCGAGGGCGCCGGCCCGCCGGGCTGCGAGCATGTCCCAGACGCTGTCTCCAACGACCCAGGCATGCCCGGCGTCTACGCCGAGCAGAGCCGCCGCCGCGAGGAACAGGTCCGGGTCTGGCTTGGCGTGCTTGACCATGTCCCGGGTGACCATCAGCGTGTCGGCGGGCAGACCCAGCAGATTCAGCGCGTGGCCGGCTGTGGCCCGGTACCCGCTGGTCGCGATCGCCCACGGCACGCCGCTGCCGCTCAGCGCCGCCAGCAGGTCGGCCGCGCCGGGCAGAGCCCGGACGGAGTCGGCCCTGGCCAGGTATTCCTCGCCGTGAGCCGCCTGAAGCACGGCGATGTCAGCCTCGGAGAGCGTCACGCCGGTCTCCCGCAGCAGAGCGGACACGAACAGCCCGCCGCTCATGCCGATCCGGCGGTGGATCCGCCACACCGACAGGTCGATGTCCAGGCGCGACAGCGCCTCCCGCCAGGCGATCACATGCTGGTACACGCTGTCGATCAGCGTGCCGTCCAGATCGAACAGGAACGCCGGAGCCGGCGGCTCCGGATACTCCGCCGGCTGGATCACGCTGTGTCTCCTGCTCGCATGTCAGAAACCCTAGATGACCGACCGCGCCGGCGTTCTGACTAGCCGCCCGGAGAGTTAAGCGTTCGCCCGTGATCGTAGTGTGCCGGTAGGTTCGGTGCGGGGAGCTGAGTGTGTCTGCCCGGGGTGGCGAGGAGGAACAGTGTCAGATGCTGGAACGGGGCCGGCGATCCTGGTGGAGGGCCTGGTCAAGTCGTTCGGGGAGGTCCGCGCGCTGCGCGGGATAGATCTGGCCGTGCCGCGCGGGACAGTCCTTGGCGTGCTCGGGCCTAACGGCGCGGGCAAGACGACCGCCGTGCGCATCCTGACCACGCTGCTGCTGCCAGACAAGGGCCGGGCCGTGGTCGAGGGCCACGACGTGGTGCGGGAAGCAGCGGCTGTCCGCCGCTCGATCGGGCTGGCCGGGCAGTCGGCTGCGATCCAGGAGGAGCTCACCGGCCGCGAGAACCTCGAGATCGTCGGGCGGCTGTACCACATGAGCTGGCCGGCCGCGCGCAGCAGAGCTGATGAACTGCTCAAGCAGTTCGACCTGGTGGATGCAGCCGACCGGCGGGCCAAGACCTATTCCGGCGGCATGCAGCGCCGGCTGGACCTGGCCGCCAGCCTGGTCGGCAACCCTCAGGTTCTGTTCCTGGACGAGCCGACATCAGGCCTGGACCCGCGGTCCAGGCTGGGCATGTGGGAGATCATCCGGGGGCTGGTCGCCGGCGGCACAACGCTGCTGCTGACCACCCAGTACCTGGACGAGGCGGATGAGCTTGCCGACGAGATCGTGGTCATCGACCACGGCTTGGTCATCGCAGCCGGTACCGCCGAGGAACTGAAGGGCCGGGTCGGCGGGGACGTGGTCGAGTTCACGGTGCCCGACCGCAGCCGGGTCGCTGACGCAGTCGCAGCGATAGCGCGGGTCGCCGACGGCGAGCCGCACGTCGATCAGGCGACGGGAGTGGTCAGCATAGGCGTCGGCAGCGGTGGGTCGGAGGCGCTCATTCAGGCCGTGCGCAGCCTTGACGGTGCCGGGGTCGAGATGCGGGGTCTCACCTTGCGGCGGCCGTCGCTCGACGACGTGTTCCTCGCCCTGACCGGTCACGCCGCCGAGGACGAGGAGCCGCGCGACCGACGGCGGGGCCGCAGGAAAGCCAGCGCGGACACCGGGAGGGGACAGTCATGACCGCTGCGGTTATCGCCGCGCCGTCGGCAGGGCCCAGCCTGATCACCAGGGGCCGCTGGGCGGTGACCGACACGCTGACTATGGCCAGGCGGAACCTGCTGGTGTGGATGCGTGTGCCCGCTTACCTGATGTTCACAGTGATCCAGCCGGTGATCTTCGTGCTGCTGTTCGCTTATGTCTTCGGCGGCGCGATCCCGGTCACGACCCACGGTGGCTACGTCAGCTACCTGCTGCCCGGGATCATCGCGCAGACCGCGGCGTTCGCTACCTTCGCGACCGCGATCGCGCTGGCCCAGGAACTGCAGAAGGGTGTGATCGACCGGTTCCGGTCGATGCCGATGGCCCGCTCGGCGGTGCTGGCCGGCCGTCTGGTCGCTGACACCATACGGATGTTCATCACGATCCTGATCGTGGTCGGCGTCGGCTACGGCGTCGGTTTCCGGTTCCAGGCCGGCTTCGGCCGGGCCGTGGGGATGGTGGTGCTCGCCACGGTGTTCGGGCTGGCGATCTGCTGCATCGCCGCCTTCACCGGGCTGGCCATCGGGGACGAGGAGTCGGTGCAGGCGTTCGGCCTGATCTGGCTGTTCCCGCTGACGTTCGTCAGTTCCGCGTTCGTAGAGATCCAGACCATGCCAGGCTGGCTGCAAGCGTTCGCGAACAACCAGCCAGTCACTCAGGTCATCAACGCGATGCGGGCACTGGCGCTCGGCGGGCCGGTGGCTGCGGACCTATGGAAGAGCATCGCCTGGCTGGCCGGCATCTTCATTGTGTTCGCGCCACTCGCTGTCCGCGCCTACAAGCGCGCAGGATGACGGCCGGGTATCCAGTCGAGGGAGGAGCGCGTATCGACGTCGAGGCCGGAGCGCGTATCGACGCGGTCAACGGCGGCGAGCCGTTGACCTGGACTGCCCAGGCACGTCAGCCTGACCGTCTTGCACCTGGCTCTACCATGGAATTACGAGGCCTATCCTGCGTTCTGCTTGCCGCCATTGTGGCGTTTGGGGATAATTTACTGTGATCGTGCGGGCAGCAGCCGCGAGAAGCGGAGGACGATAGTGGGCGGACACGGCGGGGGACACCGGCGCCCCAGCGCGAGCGGAACGCCAGCCGCGACTGGAACGCAGCATGGTCATGGTTACGCTTCGCCGAACGCGCCGCAGTTCCCGAACTGGAACATGAACGTGCCCACGCAATGGGGGCAATCGGGGAGCTTGGCTGTTGACGGCAGCGGCAACAACCTCGTGGTCGAGCCCAGCACGTTAAAGACGGCTGCCAAGCATCTGGGCCGCATGGCTGACACGCTGGAGAGCCTCGCGAACACAGCGCAGAGCGCCGGCGCCCAGGCGGCCGCCGCAATAGCCCCGGATTCGGGCGGGCGTCCCTGGCCGCAGGCGGCTGCGCTGCATACACAGGTCAGTAATGCCCACCAGCTGGTGTCGAGCTTCGTGACCGACCTGGTGACCGCTCATAACCAGACCGCCAATGCGCTGACGAGCGCTGCCGGCACCTTTGATGCTGCCGAGACTCACAACTCGAAACAGGTCAGCAAGATAGGTAAACAGCTAGGAGATCTCCAGAGCACGTGGAGCCCAAGCAACTCATCGGTGACGCTCGTCCAGCAGGGTGGCCTGACGATGAGCGCCCCGCAGGCCCTGCAGGTGGAGAACTTGATCCACCACATGTCCGGGCTTGATGGCGGGCAGACCCAGAGCTGGCCGGTGGTCAAGCCCGTTACCAACGGCAACCCACTGCCGGTCTCCGTCACGGCCGGCACCTCGGATGTGACACCGGCTGATATCCACGCGATGATGGCCAACGCGCCCCAGGCGATAAGTGATCTGGGCGATGCGAGCACTGCCTACCAGCAGCTGTACACGCAACTGGGCAACAGCGCCACTACTTTGGCCACGATGGGCAACCAGCTCGCGGCGAACTTTTCCGGAAAAGCTGCTGTCAAAACGATTAACCAGGTGCAGCAGCTCTATCAGACCGCGCAGGGCCTGCAGCAGAATTCATATCAGGTAATGCAGACCCTTAACTATCATCAAGCAACGCTGAGTACATTCAGCAGTAACATGCCCACACTGCCGCCGAATAACGCACCAGCGAATAGTCCGGCGGTTATTAACCGCAACACGGCGGCGCAGCAGTACCTGACGAACCTCAATACGGGCATCTCGAACGCGTACTCACTTCTGCCACCATCGGTCAACCAGAACCTCCCGCCGAAACCCCCGTCGTCGCACAGCACGACGAATTTCCCAGGCGGTGTGGGTGGGGGGTCAGGCAGTACCGGCGGTTTGCCGCCCGGCAGCACTACGCCCCCGCCTGTGGGCACTGTGCCGCCGCCGGTCGGCACGCCCACTCCCATACACCTGGCGTCCGGCCCCCCGCCGACCACGACTCAGCCAGGTGGTCCGCCGCTGACCACTCCGACAGGACCTTCCCCGGTTAGCACAACGACAGGCGTTTCGCCGGTGACCCTGCCTGCCGTTCCGTCGGGCACCAGCGGGGCGGGCGGTTCTACTGGCGAGGGCGGACTCGGTAATGAGGGCGATCCCGGCGGGATTGACGTGCCCGGCCTCGGGAGCCTCGGGACTGGCGGTGTCGGCAGCGGGGGTACTGGCACGGCTGGTGTCGGGACCGACGGGATCGGCACGACCGGCGACGGTGTCGGCGTTGGTGACGCTGTGGTCCCGGGCGAAACGGCCGTCGGGTTCCCGGGCATGGGCGGCATGGGCGGCATGGGCGGCATGGGCGGTTTCGGCGGCGGGGCCGGAGGCGGCGAAGGCCGGGTCCGGCAGGCGTGGGAATCCGAGGACAGCGGGCTATGGGAGCCGTCAGGTGAGGGGGCGTTCGCTACTGACGCGCCCGGGTTCAGCGGGGATGGGATGATCGGCGCGGACGCGGCGTTCAGTGGCGTCGGTTCTCAGGCGGCCTTTGGCGCGGCCGGCGGGTTCGGCGCCGCCGGAGGACCCGGAGCCGGAGGGGCCGGAGCTATGGGCGCTGACGGCGCGGCTGGGGACAATGGGATGTTCCCGTTCATGGGTGGCGCTGGCGCTGGTGCTGGTGGCGGCCGGGACCAGAATGGCCGGCAGCGGCAAACATGGATGAACGAGGATGCCGACGTCTGGGACCCAGGAGCGCACGGCGTGCCGCCAGTGATCGGATAGCACGCCGAATGAGAGCGGGACACGGGGCATGAGGTCGCGCCCGCGGGAGGTAGTGCGCCACGGCGCTGTCCGCAGCGGGCACACCATGGCTGCGATCCTGGTGGCAGCGGCGCTCGCGGCCAGCGGCTGCGGCCAGCCCGCACAAAACACGCACAGCAGCCCGACAAGCCAGGGCAGCGCCCAGCCCAGCCAGCAGGCCGCGGGCTCGGCCCCCTTCGGCGGGAAGATCCCCGTCGGCACCCAGCTCGGCAGCCTCCTGACGCACGCCCGGCTGCCCGCCGGCTGGGGGGCAGGGGCCGACGGCAACAGCCCAGAGGTTGACAGCGGGTCTTCGCTGGATCATCCGCTAGGCCCGGCGTCAGGGCAGGACAGCTGCGCGACACTGGGGCCCGCGGTCGAGGCACTGGACTTCATCGGCTGGTGGGCGGTGTCAAAAGCGACGCTCATCGTTCAGAACAACCAGAATTCCAGCGACCTCAGCCCGCCCATCATGGACCTGACGATCGGCGCGTACCAGCCATCTGGCAATGCCGGCCGCACCCTCTCTGCGGTTACCAGCCTCGCCGGCGGCTGCAAATCCTTCACTGACAGCAGCGGCGATAGCGGCACCGTCAGCTCCGCAGCCATCCCGCAGATCGGCAGTCAGAGCGTCTATCTGACCTCCACGGTGCAGACCTCCAACGCTGGCCCGATTGTTTCTCAGGTGCTGCTGGCTCAGGTCGGAAGCTACGTAGTCGGCCTGAACACGTCGACAGGAACCAGCGCGCCTATCAGCGAGAGTACGGTCGTGCAATTCGGCTCCTGGCTTGCCGGGCTGGTGCAATCCGGATAGCGCTCCAGGCGATCCCGCTGGCAGCGCTTGCTGGCCGCACCTGATTTCATCGATGATGCTGTTACCTTGATTTCCGAGAAAGCGAACGAGCTCTGGCTGCATTGTCCGGGGAGGCTGCGGTGGACGAGGTCACGCAGGAGCAATTCTGACGGGGCGTCAGCCCGGTACGCCGAGTGAGGCCTTTCTCCGGCTGCGCCGCGTCTGATGGGCGATCACCCCAACGCTGGCCCATCCCACGGCGATCGCGAGCCAGAAATTCACCATACGGAACGCAAGCGCCGCGGCAACAGCGGAGACCCGCCCAGCGCCATAGGCAGCCAGGACCACTGCCAGGCTGCCCTCGACGATGCCGAGACCGCCGGGGACCACCGGCAGCGAGCCGACGACCTGGGCCACGCCATACGCCAGCAGCACGCCAGCCCAGGGGACCTGGGCGTGGACAGCGCCGAATGCGCAGACCAGGCAGAGGAAGTCGCAGAACCACACGGCGGCCCCAATAGCCATAATTTCAGCGGCCGACCGGGAGCCCAGCGGGATCTCCCGCATCCGTGCCAGCGTCGAGTCGATGCGGGCCCCGACACTGCCGCGCGGGTGCCCGGTGAGCCGCCGCACCCCGCGCACCGCCACCTCGGCCAGCCGCAGCAGAAGATCCCGGCGCATCAGGACCGCGGTCGCCGCCACGACGACGGCCAGACCCACCACTGTCACGCCAGCGTCCGCCGCGTTCGTCGCCCCGGCCAGAGCCACGATCACGCCAAGCAGGAGGACCAGCGACATCCCGATCGCCTGGGCGATCAGCACCGTGAATATCGTCCAGCCAGCGCCGGCCCCGGTCACCCCGCGCTGCCGGTAGTAGCGGTAGCGGTAGGCGCTCGAGACGGCTGGCTCTCCGGGTACCGTGTTCGCGATGGCATTGTTGGCCAGGCTGAGGATCATCAGGGCTCGTGTCGGTATGCTCGCGCCGGTCAGAAGCAGGACCCGTCGCTGCAGCCAGCCGAACGTCCACAGCGAGAGGCTCTCGACCAGGACAGCAGCACCCATCCAGCCGAAATCAACGTCGCCGAGTTGCCGCTCTGCTGCCGCAAGATCACTCCGCTTGCCGATAAGGAGCAGCAGGACGACGGCCCCGACTGCCGCGCCGAGCACGTAGCGCACCGCAACCCGCAGGCCTCGCCCGGCCGTGCCGTCAGCGGTGCGGTCAGCGGCGGCCCCGGCCGCTGGCTCCGACACGTCCTGCGTCACGGGCGACAACTTACCTGCAGTCAACCGAGAAGGATGGCGACCGCAGCTGACACACATGCCGGAGATTCCTGAAATGACACAGCCGCAATTTGAGGGACGCATAGGCCGGGACTGGCGCGACTCGGTGCCGTGGTGGCCCCCCGAGCCCACCCCGCGGGACGGGGCGCCGAACATCGTGCTCGTGGTCCTCGACGACGTCGGCTACGCCCAGCTCGGGTGCTACGGCTCCGATATCGAGACACGAGTGCTCGACGGCCTAGCCGCACGTGGCGTTAGGCTCGCGAATTTCCATACCACCTCCCTGTGCTCGCCGACCCGCGCGTGCCTGCTGACGGGGCGGAACCACCACCGCAGCGGCATGGGCCGGGTCGCCGACCTGGCCATCGGATATCCCGGCTACTGGGGCAGGCCGCCACGGGAGAACGGCTACCTCTCCGAGATCCTGCGCGCTGCCGGGTACGCCACTTATGCCGTCGGCAAGTGGCACCTGTCGCCCGAGGACGAGATCAGCATGGCCGCATCGCGCTCGACCTGGCCGCTCGCTCGCGGGTTCGACCGCTGGTACGGCTTCCACGGCGGGGAAACGCATCAGTTCGTCCCGGCCCTGTACTACGACAACCACGCCGTCCGGCCGCCCGCCTCCATGCAGGACGGCTACCACCTCACCGATGACCTCGCCGACCGCGCGATCGAGTTCCTGTCCGACCTGCGGGCGGCCGACGCCGGAAAGCCGTTCTTCCTGTACTTCGCCACCGGCGCGTGCCACTCGCCGCACCAGCCCCCGGCGCGCTGGCGCGACCATTACCGCGGCCGCTTCGACCTCGGCTGGGACGCGTGGCGGGAGCAGGTCTTCGCGCGGCAGCTGGCGGCTGGCCTGCTTCCCGAGTCGGCCGTGCTGTCCAGGCGGCCCGGGTGGGTTCCAGCCTGGGACAGCCTGGACGAACCGCAACGGACAGTCGCGGCCCGGTTCATGGAATGCTTCGCCGGATTCCTTTCGCACGCCGACGAGCAGATCGGCCGGGTGCTCAGCTTCCTGGCCGACCTGGGCGAGGCGGACAACACGATCGTCGTCGTGGTCTCTGACAACGGGGCGAGCGCCGAGGGCGGCGCTACCGGGTCAATCAATGACGTGCGAATGCTGAACCTGGATCCGGCCGGGACCGAGGAGATGTTTGCGCGCCTGGCCGAGATCGGCGGGCCGCTTACCCACAACAACTACCCGTGGGGCTGGACCATGGCGGGAAACACCCCGTTCCGGCGGTGGAAGCGCGAGGTCCACCAGGGCGGGGTCGCCGACCCGTGCATCGTCTGCTGGCCGGCTGGCCCGGTCGAGCCCGGCGGGATCCGCCACCAGTTCACCCACGCCATCGACATCGTGCCGACGCTGGCCGAGCTCGCGCGTGCCGGGCTGCCCGCCGAGATCGACGGCGTCGCGCAGACCGGCCTGGACGGCGTCAGCTTCGGCTACCTGCTCGCGCCAGGCACGCGGGAGGCCCCGGAACAGCATGAAACGCAGTACTTCGAGATGTTCGGCTCCCGGGCGATTTACCACAAAGGCTGGAAGGCTGTGACATTTCATCCGGTCGGGCCGCTCTATGACGACCAGGACCCGAACGCGCCGTTCGACGAGGACGTGTGGGAGCTGTATCACGTCGCCGAGGACCCGGCGGAAACAGCCGACCTGGCCGGGCAGCACCCGGACCTGGTGCGTAAGCTCACCGCGCTGTGGTGGGATGAGGCCCGCAGCAACCAGGTGCTGCCACTCGACAACCGGGTCCTGTGGGCGATTGTTAATCCCAAACCCGACCATCGCCGGCGCCCCGGTGTTTTCCGCTACTTCCCTGGCTGCGCGCAAGTGCCCGAGTCAGCCGCGGTGAACGTTCGGAATCGTTCCCATTTGATCATCGTCGACGTCAGCATCCCAGGCACTGGGGCCACAGACGGGGTGCTGCTGGCCCTGGGATCGGCGCTCGGCGGATGGTCTCTGCACATCCTCGGCGGCAAGATCCGGTACGTCCACAACCTCTACGGCTCCGAAAGGCACGTGATCGAGTCGGACACCCCTGTCGGGCCGGGGGAGCACCGCATCGAGTTCGCTTTCACGAAGGATGACGGAGCTGGCGGCACAAGCGTGCTGCGCTGCGACGGGGTCCAGGTCGGCCACGGCACGGTGCCGCGGTTCACGCCATCGGCGTTCAACGGTGTCGGCGCCGGGCTCACATGCGGCTACGAGTGGGGCCCGGCGATCGGCACCGGTTACACGGCACCGTTCCCTTTTTCCGGAACGATACGGCGGGCGCTGATCGAGGCGACCGGCCCAGTCGTACGTGACCCGCTAGCTGAGCTGGAGGCGATTCTCTCGGAGCAGTAACGCATCCCGGCGCGACCGGTCGGCGGGCGCAGCCGTGGCGTCCTGCGCCGCAGTGGCCGTGGTTGCGACGCGCGGGCTGTCATCCCCAGCTGGTACCCGCTGGCCAGGCACGTTTGGAGCGTCCCGACCGGGTGGTATCAGGGGCTCGCGGATACCCTGACCGACGCCTTGGCCACTGGACTGCGCTGGGGGCTTGTGCCCCTTCCAGTAGGGATGGCTGTCGGCCCAGTAAACAATCCCGAGCCAGCTGAAGAGCAGAACGAAAGCGACGATGGGGATGATTATCTGAGCCTCGATCGACCCGGTCATGGTGACACCCCTCTCCGTGGCCCCCGACGACGTGATTCCCGTTGCCAAGGACAAGCCGGGTTAAACATCACTAGGCTGATCACAGGGCCGGGTAAATGGCCCTCCGGCCGTGAGTTGCCGGCCGGGCGGTGCGCCTGCTCCCTCGTGACTTTCCTTGCGCGCCGACCAGGGACGGAGGTTCGTGAGCTGCACGGCGAATTCGTGAAGCGCGATACGACGAACCCGGCCATGTCGGGAATGCCAGGAAAAATTTCCGATTTCCGGCTCGACGGGTATATTGGCCGTGGCCGTCTGGGCGATGTCTACCGGGCGCACGACGAGCGGGCCGGCCGCACCGTCGCGGTCAAGGTCCTTGCGCCTGCCCTGGCCGACGATGCGGTGTTCCGGAACCGGTTCATTCGTGAATCAGAGGCCACTGGAGAGGTGCGCCACCCGAATATCATTCCGGTCTTCGAAGTTGGCGACATGGGCGGGATCTTGTATCTCGCCATGCAGTATGTGCCGGGCGGTGACGTCGGTTCCCTGGTCAGCCGGTCTGGCCCGATGCCTGTCGATCGGGCGTGGACCATCATCGCCCAGGCGGCCTCGGCGCTGGATGCCGCGCACGCGCGTGTTATCCACCGCGACGTCAAGCCAGCCAACGTGCTCCTGGGAGCCAATCAGGGACAGTCTGGTCCTGCCGACCACGTGTACGTGTCCGACTTCGGTATGGGCAGCCCGAGCATGCCACCGGGAGGCAGCGCTGAGTCCGCCCATCCCGCGGGAGCACCCGACTTCGGCTACGTCGCGCCCGAGCAGATAGCCGGGCAGGACGTCGACGGGCGAGCCGATCTTTACTCCCTGGCTTGCGTCAGCTACTACCTGCTCTGCGGGGCTCCGCCCTACGGGAAGGATCAGGGCACCGCGGCAATGCGCGCGCACCTGCATGCGCGGCCGCCCACGGCCACCTCTGTGCGCCCGGACCTGCCCGCGGCAATCGATCTCGTGCTGGCGACCGCGCTCGCGAAGAACCCGGCCGACCGCTACCCGACGTGCGCCGAGTTCGCGACGGCGCTGAAAAGCGCGCTCTGGCTGGGCGCCAGCGGATCGGCAGGCACCCCGCTGCTTCCCCCGAAAACCGGCGCCGGGCCCCCCGAGGACATCTGGCCGGCGTTCGGCGCGGTGGGAGCGGCCGGCGCCGGGCAGCGCGGCTCAGGGCCGAAGCCGACGCAGGTTCTGGGGCCGGTCCTCGTCGGGCCCGATGGCCCGCAATCGCAAGCTGGACCCTCTGGACCCGGCCAGCCGGGCGCCGGTCCGGGTGGGTCACCCCCCAGACCAGGTGCACCACCTTCTGGACCAGGCGGGCCGCCCACTGTGCCCGGCGGCCCGGGCGGGCCATCGGTAATGGCTGGCGGGCCGGGCCCCCAGTTCCCAGGTCCGGGTGGTCCGGGCGGTCCGCGCTCCGGGCCAGGGGACACGCGACCCGGGCCAGCGACCCCGTTCCCCAGGGCGGATGACTCGTTTCCCGAGCATGCCAGCCTGTTCCGCGATGCTGGGGGACGCCATCCCGGGCAGGGCGATCCATTCTCAGGAGCGGATGACCGGTCTTCCGGGCCTTTTGGTCTGTTCCGGCAGCAGAGAGAAGCCTACGCAGGGTCCGATGATTCGTTTCCTGAGGCTCTCGGGCTCTACCGCGAGCCCGGCGGACCGTACCAGGGCCCTGGCGATCAATACCCCATGCCCGGCGATCTGCACCGCGGACGCCCCAGACGGAATCCGCAACAGGCTGGGCGCGGCCGATTGCTCGCGATCAGCGGCGCGGTGATCGTGGCCATCATCGTCATCGTCGTTGCGGGGATCGCCCTGTCGGGCGGGTCAGGGCCGTCATCGCCCTCTTCGAACGCCTCAGCCGCATCGTCGTCCGCGCCGGCGGCCAGCGCGTCGGAACAAGCGGCTGCGGTGAACAACGTGCTGTCGGCCAGCGGAGCAACGCGAGTCTTGCTGTCGGCTCCGGTCAGCCAGGTCCGTAAGTGCACGAATCTGACTGGCGCGGTCAGCCAGCTGCAGAACGTCGTGAACCAGCGCAACGCCGAGCTCAAGCAAGCGGAGGCGCTGTCGACAGCCGCGCTCTCGAATGGCACTGTGGTGAAATCGGACCTGGTCGGGGCTTTGCGCACGTCCCTCACCGCCGACTCGGACTATCTGACCTGGGCGCAGCAGGAGAGTTCCGGGTGCAAGCCGGGGAGTACCACGAGCGCGTACAACGCCGCGATCAGCACCGACTCACAGGCAAGAGCGGCGAAGCAGACGTTCGTCGGAGTCTGGAACCCGGTCGCGGCTAACTACGACTTGCCCAAGCAGACAGCCGACACCTTCTAGCTGGCCGGCGGCAGCCGATGCCGGGGTCGCTCTGGCCGCGCGGGACCAGATGCTACGCCGCGCCACCCCGCGGCTGAATGTCTTGCTGGTGGAGGACCCCGCGAAGCCGCTCTACCTCGTCGCTTAGCCGTCGCAGACCTTCGGCCATCGATGGAAGATCGGGCTGCGCGGTCGCCCACTCCTCCTGCCTGGTCGCCTTCTCGCTCAGCAGCTGCCGCTCGGAGTCACGCAGCGCCGCAGCGCTCTCGTAATCCTCGGAGCTCACCGCAGCTTCCTTGCTGTGGCGGGTACGGGCGATCTGCCGTTCAAGGTCACCCATCTCCGGACCGGTGCCCACGCGCCGCTCGACTGCTGACAGGCGGGAGTCAATCGACTCCACCAGGCTCAGGATCGCGGGGATCAGCGAGCGCTCCGCAGGCGAATCTGGGCTGAAGCCCGGGCCAGCCAGTCCGGGCTCCGGCTCCTGCGGACGCTCTCCATCCTCGCCGAGCATCTCGGTCACCTGGTCACGGACCTGGTTCAGCTCCACGCCGAGTTCCACGAGCAGCTGCGCGGCAGTGCTCTCGCCCCCGCGGATCAGGCCGAGCAGGATGTGCTCAGGGCCGATGTGGTGGTGGCCGAGCTGCAGCGCTTCACGTCGCGACAGGTCCAGCACCTTCTTGGCTTCCCGCTCATACGGCAGGTATCCCAGCAGCGGCCGGCCAGGACCAGCGTCATCCTGGGTGAACTGCGCCCGGACCACCTCGATGCTGACGCCCTGCGACTCCAGCGATTCAGTCGCCGCGCTGTCACCCGCGAGGTACAGGCCGAGCAACAGGTGCTCGGAACCCACGCGACCGCGGTCGTACATCCTCGCCTCTTCCTGAGCATGCACAACGACCCGCCGCGCCTGGTCTGTAAACCTGTCGAACATGTCTCCGCCTCCCAGCCTCGCCCCTGGCCGGACCACGCGCCCCGTCTGGCTGGCTCGCGGCGTCCGCTGACCGTGCTGCTGGCCCGCGACCGCCGTCCCCGCCAGTTCGCATCCTTAAGATACATCGCGTCACGCGCTGAGGAAGATATATCGCGTTATTTGGCAGATCTCACAGGGTCGGGCCAGTGTTGCCTGTGCTGCCGCCTAGTCGGCCCGGGGCTCCCGGCGCCGGAGCCGGGCGGAGACGAGCTCAGACCCCGACGGTCCCGTCGATTCCCTCACGGAGCAAGTCGGCATGACCGTTGTGCCGGGCATATTCGTGAATCAGGTGCAACATCACCAGTCGCAGGGACACGTCCTCGCCCCAGCCGGCGACATAGCCGGTCACATCCAGGGACGCAGCCTCTCGCTCGATCCGGCGTGCGTGGTCAACCTCCGCCTGCCAGGCGGCGAATGCCTCCGCCCGCGTCGCTGTGCTGGCGTCGTACGCCGCCTGGAAGTCACCGTCCGCCGACCACACGAGCGGGATGTCCTCCCCGTTGATCACCCGCCGGAACCACTGGCGCTCCACCTCGGCCATATGACGCACCAGGCCCAGCAGGCACAGCGCTGACGGTGGCATCGACCGCCGTCGCAGGTCATCGTCGGAGAGCCCGTCGCACTTCATGACGAGCGTTCCCCGGTGATAATCCAGGAAGTCCCGCAGCATCTCGCGTTCCCCGGCGATGGAGGGCGGCTCGACTCTTTCGGTGGTCACGACAGCGCAGGGGCGGTGGCCATGAGCATCTCCAGCGCTCGTCGGGATGACTCGTCCGTTGCAGCGATTCCGGCGATACGAGTGTAGGTGGCAAGCGTTTCGGCATCGAGGCCAGCGATCGCCCGCAGCGTCGCCGCCTGGGACGCCGGAAGCCCGAGCTTGCCCAGGTCAGTCACTGTGGCGAGCTCCGGCGGCGGCCTGCAGGGTGGCACGGGTAGTCGCCAGCATCACGTGCGTCGGCACGGCCGTCCCGCCACCGACCGCGCGCCGGAACGCTGCGGCGCTGGCTCGATGGCCTTTGTCCCTGCGGCCCCGCCACAGCGTCCTGCCGTCCAGCTTGGCCGAGCGGAAGTCGCTGATGACCAGGCGCCGCGATCCCGCGGTGACCTCTATCCACTCGTTGCCCGTGGCCGGAGGCGGCTGCGAGCTGCCATAGCAGATCGTGGCCAGCGAGCCGTCGGCGAAGCGCAGCGACACGACCGCGTCGTCGCCCGGGCCGGTGCTGCCATAGCCGAGAACCGAGCCGACCTCGGCGATCTCAGCGCCGACAAGTGCCTGGGCGGTATCGACGAAGTGGCACACCTCGCCGAGCAGCCGGCCGCCGTGGCGCCGGTCTGCGTACCAGTGACCGGCGGGAACCGGCCCGGCAGCGACCCGGTACACCAGGAACCGCGGTGAGCTGACATCTGCGAGCGCGCGCTGCGCCGCGCGCACAGCGGGCGACCAGCGCCGGTTGAAGCCGATCATGAGCTGCCGCCCGGCGGCCTCCCAGGCGGCCTGCACATCGTCCAGTTCCGCCATGCTCAGCGCCAGCGGCTTCTCGCACCACACGTGCCGCCCGTCCTTCAGCGCCAGCGCGGCCAGCTCGGCGTGGCTGTCGTGCGGTGTCGCGATCACCACGACGCTGACGTCCGGGTCGTCGATGACCGGGAAGGTCCCGGAGACCGCCTTCTCGAAGCCGTGCCGCTCCGCTGCCTGCCGGGCGGAGATCCCGCTGGCCGAGGTCACCGCGACCAGCCGGCTGAAGCCCGCGCGGCGGAACGCGGGCAGCAGCGTCCGGTTCGAGAACGCGCCGGCGCCGATCCAGCCGACCCCGGGGGATGCTGTCCCGGCCGCACGCCGCCGGATCACCACCGGAGCGTCAGCGGCCGCCGTGGCCGGGTAGCTCAGCCGTATCGCCAGGTACGGCTCGGCCTGCTTGTCGATCATCTCGTAGGCCGCGGGCGCGTTGGTGATCTCGAAGTTGTGGGTGACCAGGTCGTCCACTGTGAGCCTGCGCGTCGCTAGCAGGTCCAGGACCGCCTCGAAGTTCCGGCCCTCGCTCCAGCGGACATGGCCGGCCGGGTAGTCGACGCCCCACGCCTCGTAGGACGGGTCGTACCGGCCAGGGCCGTACGAGCGGGCGAATCGCAGCGAGAGTTCGCGCTGGTAGAACGGGGTCCGGTCCAGCATCAGGCCGACGTCGCCGACGATCACCACGGCCGCGCGGTCACGGCACAGCGCCGGCGCCCGGCGCACCGGGCCGGATGACGGCGTTGCCGCGCAGACCAGAACCGCGTCCGCGCCCCGGCCGCGTGACCAGGCGAGCAGCTCTTCGGTGGTCGCCTCGCCGAGCTCATCCAGCGCCAGCACTCCGGCCCGGGCGGCGGCCAGCCGCGTGTGCGGTGCCGGGTCGATGCCGGCCACGTCACAGCCGGCCGCGATAGCCAGCCGGGCAGCGAGCTGCCCGACCAGGCCGAGGCCGATCACGACCACCTTGGACCCCGGGCCAGCATCGGCCAGCCGCAGCCCATGCAGGCCGATGGCCGACACCGTCGTGAACGCCGCGTCGGTGGCAGTCACCCCGTCGGGCACCGCGGCGCACAGCAGCCCGGGTACCGCCTGGTACTCGGCATGGCTGGCCTTCCCGGCGCCGCCGGTCGCTACGAGCTGCCCGCGCGCGATTCCGGTGACGGCGGTGCCGACGTCGACAACCTCGCCCGCGGCGGAGTAGCCCAGCGGCAGGTCCTCAGCGAGGCGGCCGCGCACTGCCTGCGCGGTGGCGCCGAACCCGTCAGCCCTGGCCCGCCGGGCCACCTGGCGCACCAGGTCCGGTCGGGCGCGCGCCTTCGCCAGCAGGCCGGACCGGGCCAGCGCGGTCAGAGCGCGTTCGGTCCCCGGCGAGATCACCGAGGCCATCGTGCGCACCAGGACCTCGGCCGGCCCGGGCACGGGGCGGGGTACGTCGAGCACGGCGACCGGTCCGCCGCTCACGGGCTGGACAACGTTTTTCACAGTTCCTCCCAGGGGTGCCGGGGGGCCCGCCGCCAGCAGGTACTGATCCGCGCTGGCAGAGCAGACTCGATCCGGCAGGTCAGCACAGGCGCTGTGTCCGTGCGCCCGAAGCCGGCCGCGACCGGCGCGTGTTCGTTCAGGATTCGGAACGGATGCGAGGCCGCTGCCGTGACCGCAAAACCGGCGCCCGAGGGCACAGTGACCAGCGCTCCTCCGCTAGCCAGCCGCTCAACCGCCGAGCCAGGAGCGAGATGCCAGCGGACCGCGATCTGATGCCGCCCAGCGCCAGTGACCTGGCGCAGCACGTACCCGCCGAGGAACCCGCTGCCCCCCGTGATCAGATATCTCAGTGCTGGCCTGGGGGGACACTGTGCTCCCTGGGCGGACCCCAGACCCCGGGGGCCCGGAACCCTCCGCGGTGCCGACTGCGCCGTCACAGGGACCTCCCGCTGGGCGGGCCGATGATCTTGCGGTACTCGGCGGCTAGCTCGGAGCGGTCAAAGAACCGCTCGACGTAAGCGCGGCCGCGGCGTCCCATCGCGTCACGGCGGGCAGGATCGGCCGCCAGCACACTGATCGCGTCGGCGAGCGCCTCGCTGTCCTCGGGAGGCACGACGACCGCGCCGGCCTCGCGCAGCAGCTGAGCGGCCTCACCAGCGACCGCGCCGATGACCGGCTTGCCGGCGGCCAGGTACTCGAACATCTTCGACGGGATGAACGAGGCGAACAGCGGAACGTCGCGCAAGGTCACCAGGCAGATGTCAGCGGCTGCGAGCAGCCCGGGCATGAAGCCAGCTGGCACTGCGTCGGCCAGCGTGACGTTGCGCAGGCCGAGTTGAGCCACCCGGCGCCGCAGCCGCGGCTTGTCCGAGCCGTCGCCGACGAACGCGACGTGAACCGGTTCGCCGGCCAGGAGCGCCACTGCGTCGGCGACACAAGGCAGTGCGTGTGAGATCCCGTGCGTGCCCGCGTACAGGACGAGGCGGTCGCCGGGCCGGGCGCCGAGGCGGGTGCGGTCGCCCGGGTAGACCGGAGTGTCCGGGCGGAACCGGCCGAGGTCAACGCCGTCCCTGATCGTGTGCACCTTGGCGGCAGGCACGCCACGGTCGATGAGGTTGCTGCGGAACCCGTCGCTCACAACGACGACCTCGTCGGCGGCGGCGTAGGCGGCGAGTTCCAGCCGCTCGAGCGCGGCGATCAGGCGCCGGCTGGTCAGCCCTCCGAGCTCGACGAAGATGGCCGGCCACAGGTCGCGCACCTCGACGATGAGCCGGGCCCGCTTCAGCCGCGCGAGCAGCCACGCCGAGCCGATCGAGAAGAACGTGGGCGAGGAGACGACCACGGTGTCCGCCCGCCCGGCGAGACGCCCGCCTAGCAGCACGCTGCTGGCCATGAAACTCAGGTGCGACAAGGTCTTGCGCGCCACACCCTCCTTCGGGGTGGCGTACAGCCACGTGCGCACAACCCGGTAGCCGTCCCGCCTTTCCCTCCGGCGGACCGCGCCGCGGTAATGCCGCGGCAGCACCCCGGTCGGGTGGTTCGGCATCCCGGTCAGCACCGTTACCCGGTCACCGCCAGCAGCCCAGACCTTTGCCAGAGCGGACAGCCGGGCCTGCGGCGCGCCGGTCTCCGGCGGGAAGTAATGGGTGACGATCAGGATGCTGTGCGGGCGCCCAGGGCTCATGTCAGGCCGCCCCGTGCGCTGCGACGCGGGCCCGCCCCAGCAGAACGGGCGAGCTCAGGTAGGCCGCCAGCAGGCACGCAGCGGCCAGGTCCGCGGCCACCCGCAGCGCCGGATTGCCGCTCAGGCTGGCCGCGCGGAGCAGGCAGAGCGCCGTGGTCACGGTCGCGGTGACCATCGTCACGCGCTGGTGTGACCAGCCGATGTCGCACAGCTGCTGGTAGGTATGTGTTCTGTGAGCCTGGAGGATGGCGGCGCCGGACCGGATCCGGCGCTGCAGCGTCCACCCGGTGTCCGTGACCGCGGCGCCGCCGACTAGGGCGTGAGCGACGTCGATAGCGGTGGTGCGGTGCAGTAACCGAATGGTCACAGGCTCCGCTACGGTAACGAACGCGCCGCATGCCACCGCGGCCAGCACGGCTGTCAGCTCCCCCCGCACAGCGGCGATGCTAGCAGCGGAGACAACTCTGCGTAGTGTTTTGCTTACGTTGAGTTGCCGGACGTGCCACGTCAGAACCCGGGCATCGCGGTCGAGATGTCGTAGCCCGGTCCCCAGTACCACTGGGTCGCCTGGGCTCCGGGCACCATATGCGGGGCACCGGTCGGGTCAGCTATCCACCAGCGGATACGCGACTGCATCGACTGCGGCACCGTGGCGGCGACGGCAGCCTGCACAGATGGCCACTCCGCCCTGAACGTGTAGATGTGCGCGATGGCGTTCGGGTAGAGGCTGAGCCGGTGCAGCGCCCAGACGGCGGCCTGGGCAGGCCCCACGTTGCCGGGCTCGACATCGAGTGCTGAGGCGCCGTAGTCCGTCCCCGTGACGTCGATCCACAGCACCGGCCCGCGCCCGGCCACCTCGGCCGCCGAAGCAGGGTCGCGGCCGGTGGCATAGGTGGCGACCATGTGGCCCGGCGGGATCGCTCCTGGCGTGACCGAGTCGTAGATCAGGTACGGCTGAGCTGGCGGCGCGGGCGTGGCTGGCCGGGCCGGCTGGACCGGAGCGGCTGGCGCTGCCGGGCGCGCCGCTGGTGCCGCCGACCGGGAAGTTGCCGGCTGCTGGCCGGCGGCCTGCGGCCCGGATACGGCGCGCGGGGCCGCCTGACCGGACTGGCCGGCCGCGTCGGCAGCCGACGCATGGACCGTAGCGGCGCTGCTGCCCGAGGCGGGGGAAGTTGTGCCGCCGGACGCCAAGGCCACAATGATCGCAATCGCTGCGGTCACTATGGTCGCCGCCGCGGCCGCCAGCGTCAGCCGCGAAGGCTGGCAGCGAGGGTTGCGGACAGAGCGCCGGAGGGCATGCATGGCCCTGGTACCGGAAAATGTGGGCAGGGGTGAGGGGAAACGGTACACGATATGGCCTTCCGTCGGGCGCGGGGGAGCGCTCGGCTGTCACCCGGGGGTTGGGGCACCCGGCGGCAAGCCGGGCGCGACAGGCGCGGACGTAAGCGGTTCAAGGCGATGCGTGTTGCCGGGGGGCAACCGTCACGCGCGCGGGTGATCGGGTCATCAGACCAACGGCGAAAACGATGATCAACCATGCCCGCGCCGCTGAGATTGGGCTGTGATCATACTCATACCTGCCTGCGGAAATAACGTTCCGCAGTTATGGCATTCCGTTAAGTTGCAGCACCTGGGATCTCAGCGTGCGAGCTGGCAGTGAGCCACCTGCGTGTGCCGAGCGCGCGGACTGCGGGCCCGAGCTCGCCCGGCTGAGCGCTACCGCCCTGGGGTGAACGACCACATGCCTGAGCACACCGCCGGGCAGATCGTGGCTGCTTCACGCCGGTTCGGCGATCCGACGATCGGGTTGCTGGGGCTGGCATTCAAGCCGGACGTTGGAGACCTGCGGCAGAGCCCGGCGGTCGAGATCGCGGCCCGGGTCGCGTCTGCGCTTCCGGACATCAAGATCCTCGCCGTGAAGCCGCACGCGCCGTCACTGCCCGGTGAGCTGGGCTGCTGCGGGAACGTCATGCTGACCGACGCCGAGCACGCCGTGGCGGAGTCGGACGTGATCGGGTTGCTGGTCGACCACAGCTGCTTCCGTTCCGTCAAGAAGACTCAGCTCACCGGGGAAGGTCGTCTACGACACCCGCGGCATGTGGGGCTAACGGCCGCGCTCGCCCTCGCCCCAGCCTCCCGCCCCGACCTGCCACATCACCCGGGACGCAACAGCAGCAATGGTCCAACCACGAGGCCCTTGCAGCAGCAATGGTCCATCCATGTTGTTTGCAAGGGGGCGCGGCTACCATGCGCGGTGGCCGCCGTGCGGAGTGGATGTCGCCGGAACGGCGGGCAGCGACGTCGCGCTGCCGAGCTGCCGCCGCATGGCGGCGGTCACCGGCGCGCTTGTCACCAGCTGCTGCATGGTCTGCACATCGGTCGATGTGACCGGCTGATGGGTCGTCCCGAGCGCGCTGGCCTGACTGGTCGGCTGGACCAGGACCTGGGCGGTGGCCTCATACTGCCGATGGCGCAGGCCCTGCTAGCCCGCCGCCTTATGGCGCTGGGGTGCGCCGCCGCCGCAGTCCGAGCCGCAGCATTTCCGTGCTTGCCAACTGGCCACGATTTACAAATTACGTGCTAGGTTAGGGAGCGTAATTCAGAACGCGGGCGGGTTGGCTGGTGATGACGCGATGGCAGACGTCCAAGGTACTGTGAATTGCGAGGCGTGCGGACGTGAGCTGCCGTCGCAGCATGGCCGGGGGAGAAGGCGCCGGTACTGCGACGCCACTTGTCGCAGCGCGGCGCGGCGGCAGCGCGGCCGCCAGCGTCCCGCACTCGCCGGTGCGCAAGGCAGCGTTAAGGATTTGACAACACCAAGACGTCATGTAAATCTTGACGAAGTGGCGGGGCTGTCGGGTGCAGCGGACCCGGTGACGGGCAGGGTCAGCGACGCGGCGCGCCGCCTGACTGAAGAGTTCGGCACCGGCTCCGGATCGCCCCTGGGGGCCGTAGCGGCCGCGCGCGAGCTGGCGGCCGCCGCGAACTCGGCGCTGCAGGCGGCCGTCGACCAGGCGCGCGGCGCTGGCCACAGCTGGAGGGAGATCGGAGATGTCCTTGAGACCACCCGGCAGGCAGCGTTCCAGCGGTTCGGGCGGCCGGTCGACCCTCGAACGGGGACGCCGATGAGCCGCGACACACTGCCCGGCGCCACCGATCGCGCGGTCGCGCTGTTCCTCGACATCATCGGCGGCCGCTGGGAGGAGGCGCGCCGAGACTTCAGCGAGAAGATGCGCGAGGGCCTCGACGCCCAGCGGCTCGCTGACGGCTTTGCCACCGTGGTCGGCATGATCGGCGTCTTCGACCGGGCGGGCGAGCCGGTCGCTTTCCCGGCCGGGCACGACGGCACAGTGGTGGACATCCCGCTGTACTTCGAGGCCGGCGAGCGGACCGGCCGGGTCAGCTTCGACCATGACGGCAAGGTCGTCGGCCTGTTCATCCGTCCCGCTGGACTGTAGCCGCGCGCCGCGAACGGAGAGCGACATGAGGAGCAGACGAGGGCGCGAGCAACCGCCCGATGAGAACCAGTTCCGCACCGACTTCGACGCTCCCGTCAAGCGCCCCTGGTTCGGCCCGAAGCGCTTCGGGTACGGTTATGCTCCCCGGACCTGGCAGGGCTATCTCATCATGGCCGGCCTCCTCGTTGTCGTGCTCATTCTCGGCATGCTGGCCAAGGAAGGGCGCTTCCCGGCAGTCCTGGTCGTCATCCCAGGCATCCTGGTCGCTCTCGGCATCCGGTTGTTCCAGCGGCGCTGAGCGGACCGGCCGGAGCGCCTGCGCCGCGCCCGGGTTACGGTTGTCGCTGTGCGAGACGACGCGCCGACGCACCGGGACGCGGATCGCGGTCATCGAGCTGGATGAGCCGGGCATTGAGCTGCTGCGCGGTATGGCCGGCCCCCGCACGCAGTTCCGGGTCTCCAAGCAGCCCGACGGCTCCATCAGCCTGCACCCGATGTCCGCACACGACGCCGATCTCTGGCGTTCTGGGCTGGTCAGGACCATCATCGAGAGCTTCTCCGGCGCGGAGCTCATGATCAGGCTTAAGGCGGACAAGCTGTGACCGCGCTGCTACTCGACTTCGCCCCGCTTGCCTGGGAGACATACCAGCGGGAGCGCGGCGACGAGCTCGGCGCCCGGATCCGGCAGGCGCTCGAGCGGCTCACCGACGACCCGACAGCCGTGTGCGGCGACCCGCGGTCGCGGCGTTACCAGATCATCGAGGACGCGCTGCGCGATGGGCCGCAGGTGTGGGGCCTGCCGGTGGACGCCCCCGACGGCACCCGGTGGCTGGTGGTCTGGCGCTGGACGGACCGCGTGGTGGAGATCGGCTACATCGGCCCGGCGCCGAACTCTGCGGAACCCGCCGGCTGAGAGCTGCCAGACATCCCTGGCTCCCGCTGCCGGTCAGCACAGGCTTACGGGCCGACGTCACTCTGAGCCAGCAGCTGTGGACGGCACTCCGCAGTGACTCGGTCGCGACGTTCGCCCAGCAGAACCGTCCTCGGTGACCCCAGGCGCGCCTGGCTGATCAGGCAGCACGCCTCGCGGCTCCGTCGCCGCGCGGATACCCTTGGGCTGAAACAGCGGGGGTCCGGTTGGGTCGTCCCCTCTGGCTGACGGCAGGGGCTTGGGCGGAGGTGCCGGACAGGATGCTGGAGATCGGCTCGTTCATCGCTCTCGGTGACAGCTTCACCGAGGGCCTCGGGGACCCGTGCGGCGACGGCTCGGGTGGCTACCGGGGCTGGGCCGACAGGTTTGCCGAGCGACTTGCCGCGCACCGGCCTGGACTGCGGTACGCGAACCTCGCCGTACGCGGCCGCCTGGCTGCTGAGGTCGCTGACGACCAGGTCCCGCGCGCGATCGCGATGGGACCCGACCTGGTCAGCATCGCCGCCGGGGGCAACGACCTGCTCCGGCCGCGGTCAAACCCGGACGCGATCGCGGAGACCCTCGACGCGGCGGTCACCCGGCTGCGCGCCGCACGCTGCGAGGTCATGCTGTTCACCGGGTTCGACCCGGGTACGTTCCCGCTGATCCGGCTGATCCGCGGCAAAGCAGCGGCCTACAGCATGCACCTGCGCGCGATCGCCGACCGCAGCGACTGCCACCTGGTGGACCTGTGGTCAATGCGGGTACTCGCTGACTCGCGCGAGTGGAGCGCCGACCGGCTGCACCTGAGCCCGGATGGTCACCGCCGGGTCGCGCTCCGCGCCTGCGAGGTCATGGGCGTGAGCGTCGACAAGGACTGGCGCGAGCCGCTGCCGCCGCGGCTGGGCCAGGCCGCGCCGCATGGACCAACACTGGCCGGATCAGCCCGGTGGTTCGCCGCACGGCGCGGGGACGTGCAATGGGTGCGGGAGCACGCGGCGCCTTGGGTCGCCCGGCGCCTGCGCGGCATCTCCACCGGCGACAACGTCTTGCCTAAGCGCCCCGAGCTGCTGCCTCTGTAGACCCAGGCCTGTTCGGTCAGGAGTTGAGGTAGGCCAGGACAGCCAGGACCCGGCGGTTGTCGTCGGCGGACGGCGCGAGATCGAGCTTGGCGAAGATGCTGGAGCTGTGCTTGCCGACGGCCTTCTCGGAGATGAACAGCCGCTGCGCGATGGCGCTGTTGGAGCGGCCCTCCGCCATCAGCTCAAGGACCTCGCGCTCCCGGGAGGTCAGCCGGGTGACCGGCTCGTCCTGGGCGCGCCGGCCAAGCAGCTTGGACACGACTTCGGGATCCATCACCGTGCCGCCGGCGGCGACGACGCGGATCGTTTCGATGAACTGATCGTCGTTGAACACGCGGTCCTTCAGCAGGTAGCCGACACCGCCCGCCTGGTCGGCGAGCAGCTCCCGGGCGTAGAGCTGCTCCACGTACTGGGACAGCACGAGCACGGGCAGGCCGGGAACCTGGCGCCGGGCCTCCAGCGCGGCCCGCAGACCGTCGTCGGTGAACGTTGGCGGCAGCCGCACGTCAACGATCGCCACGTCCGGCTGCTGCTCCAGCAGGGCGCGCAGCAGCGCGGGCGCGTCATCAACAGCAGCCGCTATCTCAAAGCCGTGCGCTTGCAGTAGCCGGACGAGGCCATCCCTCAGCAGGAAGAGGTCCTCGGCGAGGACAGCGCGCACGGCACCTCCATGATGATCATGGTCGGGCCGCCAGGCGGGCTGCTCACGGCCAGGATGCCGTCGAATGTACCCAGCCGCCGCTCGATTCCGGCGAGACCAGTGCCCTGGGCCGGGTCTGCCCCGCCGGTCCCGTTGTCCGTGACCTCGACCCGCAGCAGGCCGGCAGCGCCCCGGCCAGAGTAGTGCGGTTCGGCCGAGTACCGGATCCGGATCTGCACCAGGCGGGCGCCGGAGTGCTTCACCGCGTTGGCGAGCGCCTCAGCGATCGCAAAGTAGCAGGCGGATTCGACCGGAGACTCGAGCCGTCCCGGCAGGTCGATGTCGGTCTCGGTCCTGATCGGGGTGTCCAGCGCCAGCGCCCGCACAGCATCGCCGAGGCCCCGGTCGGCAAGCACCGGCGGGTAGATGCCGCGGACCAGGTCGCGCAGCTCGGTCAGGGCCTGGGATGAGGCCTCCCTCGCTTCCGCGACCAGGGCGACCGCGGCTTGCGGGCTGGTGTGGATCAGGCGCTCGGCGGCGCGCAGGTTCATCCCGAGCGCCACCAGGCGGGCCTGGGCGCCGTCGTGCAGGTCCCGCTCGACCCGGCGCAGTTCGGCCGCTGCGCTGCCGACCGCGTCAGCCCTGGTCTGGGTCAGCTGGTCGACCCGTCCGGCAAGCTCGGGGTCGGGACCGAGCCGCAGCAGTTTCCTGGCGTGCACGCCGATCGTGCGCGGCGCCAGCCAGAGGGCGATCGACAGGATCGCCGCAGCCTGAACCGCGGCCAGCACGTCCACTGACCCGGCGACGCTGCCGAAGACGGCGGCAGGCTGGGAGATCTGCCCGCCGTCCGAAATTGGTACGGCCTGAACGGTGAAATTGAGAAGGACCTGCGGCGGCCACGTCGCTACCGCGAAGCCAACGATCCCCAGGCCGGCCAGCGCGGCGGCTCCCAGGTCTGCCGCAAGTGCCGGACGCCGAATAATCATGACAATCACGCTCAGTGCAATGACTATGAACAGGGCAACGGCAATCCTGGCCCGGTGGGTGTGGTTGTCGTTGCCGTTCAGAATGGCGACGGCCGCCACGACCGGCAGTAGCAGCAGGCTCCCGCGTGCGGTCATGAGCGGGCGGACTGGTCTCCGGTCAAAGGTCAGCCACAGCCCCGCGACGCCGAACGCTGCGGACTGGACCAACAGCACGCCGCGCCAGGATGCGGCGGAGCCCGTGGGCGGCTGGCCGTCGTACGAGCTCGACGAGAGCGCCAGCACCAGCCCGAGTGCACCGATCGCTATCAGGATGTACGGCAGTGCCCGTCGCGTGTGCGGTCGCACGACTGGCACGCGCCAGTACAGAGCGACACAGCAGCCGACGATGAGCAGCACCACCACGGGCTGGACATACATGATGGCTCCCTGAAGAGGAGGAGGCAGAAGCCGGTGCACCTCCAGGGTGGCTCATCGCGGGGCCGCGGTGCCATGGGCTAGTGCCCACTCCCGAGGTAGGCCAAGGCCTACCTGTGTTAGCCCCGGGGGGATGACCCAGCCCTGAAACCGGGCCGGGCCGTCGGGATCACGGAGCCAGGTCGGCGAGGATCTCGCGCAGCCGGGCGAGATGGTCAGCGATCCACGGCAGGGCCAGCGGGTCCGGAGCGGCCAGCGCTGCCTCCTGCCGGGCCACCGTGTCCCCGTACAACAGCCCGGTGGCCAGCCGCAGCCGCAGCGCGCCCGGGCTCTCGCCGAACGCGCTGCCGGGCAGGGTTGCGACGCCGTAGCGCTCGATCAGCAGCCCGGCCAGGGCCTCGCTCGAGGTCACACCGTGGCGGCTGGCGAGGTGCGCCCGCCACGGCCGGAAGTCCGGGTACACATAGAACGCCGCCTCGGGCTGCCTGACCTCAAGCCCGGCGTCCGCGCAGATCTCTGCGACCCCGCGGCACACAGCCGCGTGCAATGACCGGCTGCTCGACACCCGTTCTGAAAGATCGTCTGTTTCACTGAACGCAAGGGCGGCTGCCTGCTGTATCGGCGCAGCCGGCGCGGACCAGATTTCGCTGCCGATGCCGACGAGCTGGCCGCGCAGCCAGCCGCCGAGCGGGCCCTCGGGCAGCCGGGCCACGCCGATCCGCCAGCCGCCGAGCGCGAAGCTCTTGCTGAGCGCGGTGGTGACGACGGTCCGCTCCGGCGCCACGGCGGCTGGGCTGATCACTACGGCCGCCGGGTCGTATACGAGGTCGCGGTAGATCTCGTCGGAGATGATGACCAGGTCGTGCTCCTCGGCCACCTCGCAGAACGCCTGCACCGTGGCGGGCCGGGCCAGCCGGCCGGTGGGGTTGTCGGGCAGAGTGACGATCGCCGACCGGATCGGGCGCCCGGCGGCCGTGGCCGCTGCGAGCTCAGCGCGGAGCACGTCAGGGTCGCAGATGCCACCCTCGCCCGGCGGAGGGGGCACGAAGTGCGGACGGGTGCCGATCATGCTGGCCTGGGCGGCGTAGCTAACCCAGCTCGGCCTGGGCACGGCGACGTCCGCGCCGACCGCCAGCAGCAGGCCGAACAGCAGGGCCTTGCTGCCGGGCCCGCAGACGACCGAGGCCGGGCTGGTCGGCAGGCCGCGCCGGTCCCAGTACCCGGCCGCTGCCGAGCGCAGCGCCGCCAGCCCGGCCACTGGGCCGTAGCCGTTGCTCGCGGTGGCCGCGGCCAGCGCCTCCTGCAGCGCCGGGTGGGCGGGAAGCCCGGCCTCCCCGAAGCCCATTGGCAGCACAGGCTCGCCCCGGCTGCGCCTGGCGTCGATTGCCTCGTTCGCCGCGAGGGTGGCCGACACTGGCATCTGCCTCGCGGCCCGTTCCGGTGCCGACGGCGGGGCCACCGAGGAGAGCGGGGGAGCAAGGGAGACCGGCGGAGCCGGGGATTCGGCTGGGGACTCGGTGAGTGAAGCCGGTGTCATAGTCCCGGCGGAGGGCATGGTGAAGCTCCAAGCTGCGGGGTTGGGGGCGGAGCGAGCCAGGGCCGTTCCTGGCATCTTGAGTGGTACGCCTTCATGCTAAGACAACGCGTTCACCAGCTCGTATCCATTCAAGCATCAGGACAAGCACGCATGACTGTGGCAGACGCTAAGCTAATCTGATGCTCGATACGCACAGACTGCGCCTGCTGAGGGAGTTTGCGCAGCGTGGCACCATCGCGGCCACCGCCGC
The DNA here is from genome assembly GCA_963815375.1 of uncultured Actinomycetota bacterium. Lineage (GTDB taxonomy): Bacteria > Actinomycetota > Actinomycetes > Streptosporangiales > Streptosporangiaceae > JASHPR01. The sequence continues at coordinate 408,294 of CAWFGX010000005.1, forward strand.
GGCGCTCGGTTACACGGCGTCGGCCGTGTCGCAGCAGCTTGCCGCGCTGGAGCGGGAGGCCGGCGCGGTCCTGCTCGATCGCACGGCCCGCGCCGCCGAGCTGACCGACGCGGGCCGCCGGCTGGTCGACCATGCCGAGCGCATCCTGGCCTTGGTAGAGGCGGCCGAAGCTGATCTTTCGGCGGCCGAGCCTGCTGGGCGTGTGACCGTGACCGCGTTCCCCACCGCCGCCGTCGCGTTCGGCCCGGCCCTGGTCCGGCGGGTGCGCGCGCATCCTGGGCTGAAGCTGCTGCTGCGGGAGACCAGCGGAGCCGAGGGCCTGAGGCTGGTGCGGTCCGGTGAGGCCGACGTCGCGCTGCTGGACGACTGGTCAGGCAGGCTCGCCGGGATCGACACCGGGAGCAGCAGCGGGGTGGCCGGAGGTGTCAGCGCAGGCGGCGGGACGCTGCAGTTCTACCGCCTGATCCGCGACCCGCTGGTGCTGGTCGTCCCGCGCGGGCATGCCGCTGCCGACCCGGACCGGCCTGTGGATCTTGACGCGCTGCGCGACGAGCCGTGGATGGCGGCACCGGCCGGCGAGCCCTCACGCCTGGCGGTCGACCGTCTGCTGGCAGCTATCGGCGGGATGCCCCAGCCACCCTGGGAGTTCGAGGGACTGTCAACGATCCTCAGCCTGGTAGCCCGCGGTATCGGGATTGCCGTCCTGCCCCGGCTGACGCTGGCGGCCGGCGACAGGCGGGTGGCGCTCCGGGAACTGCCCGGCACTCCCCAGGCCCGCGATGTCTACGCGGTGGCCAGGACTTCAAGCGTGCGCCGCTCGTCGGTAACGGTGATACTCGCAGCCCTGGACGCGGCGGCTGACCGGCTCGGCCGGTAGGCTCCCCGCCGTGGACCTGGATCTTTCCCTCACAGCGCCGGACCTGACCGTGCGGCTGGTGGACATTGAGTCCGTCAGCGGCACCGAGCAGCCGCTGGCTGACGCGATCGAGGCTGCGGTGCGCCAGCTGCCGCACCTGTCAGTGCACCGCGACGGCAACGCCGTGGTCGCGGGGACCGAGCGTGGGCGGGCCCAGCGCGTGGTGCTGGCCGGGCACATCGACACGGTTCCGGTCGCGGGCAATCTCCCTTCGCATACAGAACGGGACGCCATCTACGGCTGTGGCACCAGCGACATGAAGTCGGGTGTCGCGGTCCAGCTGCGGCTGGCCGCGCACGTCAGCGCGCCGAGCCGGGACGTGACCTACGTGTTCTACGACTGCGAAGAGGTCGAGGCCGAGCGCAACGGCCTGCTGCGGCTCAGCCGCAGCCGCCCGGACCTGCTCACTGGCGACCTGGCTGTGCTGATGGAGCCCACCGGCGGCGTGGTCGAAGGCGGCTGTCAGGGCACGCTGCGGGCCGAGGTACGCGCCCGGGGCAAGCGCGCGCACAGTGCCCGGTCCTGGCTGGGCGTCAACGCGATCCACGAGGCCAAGCAGATACTTGGCGTTCTGCGTTCCTATCAGGCGCGGGAGCCTGAGGTGGAGGGGCTGACCTATCACGAGGGGCTGAACGCTGTCGGGATCAGCGGCGGGGTCGCCGGAAACGTGATACCCGACGAGTGCGTGGTGTCGGTCAACTTCCGGTTCGCGCCCGACCGCACGGCCGAGCAGGCGGGGCAGCACGTCCGGGAGGTCTTCGCCGGCTGGGACGTTGACGTCGTCGACGTCGCGGGCGGGGCGCGGCCCGGGCTCGGTTCCCCGGCCGCGGCGTCATTCACTGCTGCGATGGGCGGCACGCCGCGGGCCAAGCTCGGCTGGACCGATGTCGCGAGGTTCGACGCCCTGGGGGTTCCCGCCGTCAACTACGGCCCGGGAGACCCCAACCTCGCCCACCGAGCCGACGAGCACGTAGCGATCGCCGCCATTACCGACTCCGAGACCCGCATGCGTGCCTGGCTAACAGGCTGACAGGCGAGCGCCAAAGGCGCGCCTCCAAGCGCGCCGGAGGCAAGCGAGCCTCTAAAAAGAGGAAGCGCCCGTAAATTACTGGGGCGGCGCCTGGAGGAGATCCAGCTTGCTTGTGTGCTGGGTGCCGGAGATGTCGGTCCAGGTCACCGGGACGATCTGACCGGGATGGTCGCCCTGCAGGATCGCTGTCAGCGAGTCTGGCGTGGTCACCGTGTGACCGCCCACCGATGTGATGACGTCGCCGGCGGTGATGCCCGCGGTGGCGGCGGGGGTCCCGCACAGAGAGCCCAGCACCAGCGTGCCGCTGCCGACTGGGGCGACCGTCTGCGGAACACCGGCGTTCTCGTTGCTCTCCAGGCACTGCTGGTTTGCCCCCGGCTGGCCGTTACCGCTACCGCCGTTGCCCTGGCTCTGCTGCTGCGCTTGCTGCTGGGCCGGGCTGCTGAGCGTGCTCGCGTTACCCGATGGCACCAGAATGCCGATGAAGCCTGACGCGCCGATCTTGATCGTCGAGCTGGCCTTGCCCGCGATGATCTGATTGGCGATGGACAGGGCGTGATCGATCGGGATCGCGAAGCCGGCGCTCGGGGACTGGTTGCCGAAACTCGCCGACGACGCTGCCGTGTCCATGCCGATCACCTGGCCGGAAGCACTCACGAGCGGCCCGCCCGAGTCACCCTCCACGATGTCAGCGTTCGTCTGCAGCATGTCGTGCAGCGTTTCGCTGCCGCCGAGGTCGTCGGATGCCGTAATCGTCTGGTCAAGAGCGGTGATGCTGCCGGTCACGACCGAGGGCTTGCCACCTGAGCCGCCGGCGTTGCCGATAGCTACCACGTTGTCGCCCACCTTGATCGACGACGAGTTACCGAGCGGCACCGTGGGCAGGCCGGACGCGCCATCGAGCTTGATGACGGATACGTCGTCGGTCTTGTCGTAGCCGAGCCATTTTGCGGTGAACCTCTGGCCGCTGGACACCAGCGTCGCGCTCAGCCCGGTGGTGTCGTCGATCACGTGGTTGTTGGTCAGCACCAGGCCCGAGCTGCTGATCAGCATGCCAGTGGCCGCGGCGGTGCCCCCGGCGTACTGCAGGTTGCTCGAGATGTCGACGACACCCGGCTCGATCTTGTTCGCGATCGCCTGCTCCTGGGCGCTGCTGACGCCGGATCCGGTGTTGGCGCCGTTGCCGATCCCGGTCCCGGGATTGGCGCCGTTGCCTGCGTTGGGATTCTGTGAGCTGGCATTCGGGCTCTGCGAGGCGGAGTTGTGGTCGAAGACTGCGACGGCCGCGGCACCGATCCCGGCGGCCAGAGCCGCGACGACTACGTAGACAAGGAAGCCGCGGGCCCAGCCGGGGCGGCGTGGCGGCGGCGGTCCCATGTAGTCACCTGGCGGCCCGCCGAAAAGGCCAGGCTGGCCGAACCCGCCGGCGTCACCGAACTCACCTGGCTGACCAAAGCCTCCGGACTGGCCGTATCCGCCAGGCTGGCCATATCCTCCGGGCTGGCCGAAGCCGCCAGTCTGCGCGTACCCGCCGGGCTGGCCGAAGCCGCCAGACTGTCCGCGGCTTCCTGACTGGCCGTAACCTCCGGGATGGCCGTATCCGGGCTGGCCGTATCCGCCGGGCGGCGATGGGCCGTATCCGCGGCTGGCCGTATCCGGGCTGGCCGTATCCGCCGGGCTGGCCGTAACTTCCCGGCTGACCCGATGATCCGCCGAAAGGCCCGATAACCGGTGCGGTTCTCTCTGCGCCCGGAGCTGCGTCGGGTGACGGCGTGCCGGCATCGCCCGTCTCATGCGGCGGTGTGGCATCGGCCGGGAGCGGCGACCAGGGCCCCACGTACTGTGGGTCCTGGTTCTCGCTGCCGCTCTGCTCTTCCTGCATGTCTCCATCACCTCTGCCCGGAAGCCAGGGTACTTGCCTTGCCACGGCCGCACAGTCGCGCTGCCGCACTTGTCACTGCCCCACAGATCACGGCCTCACTCGCGGCGGCAGGCACAGCCGCTGTCATGTCCTGGCGTCATCCCAGTAAGCACCATGGGACTGAAGGTTGTCTGAACGCTCACTGAGGTTCTCCACTGTGACGAGAGTCACTGCGGAGAAGGTGCATGACTCTATTCTCACACCCCCGGCGCGGTTGGCGCTCGTCCAACAAGCGATATATCTTAAGTATGAGTGTGCCTATGAACCAAGGAGATGTGATGACGGCACCTACGCGCAACGACGGGTCGGGACTGACCCGGCGAGAAGAGCTGACGGTCTCCGGCGCGACGATGTCGGGCGCCCCGTGGCGGGCTGCCGGGGCTGCCGGGGTTGTCGTCACTGGCGCTGATCTGGCCCTGCACCTCATTGGCGGCCACCTTGCGATCAGCAGTTCGCTATCGGCTGGCGTCGTGGCTCTGTTCGCGGTCGCGGGAGCGGGTGCGCTTTGGCGTGCCCGGTCGGGGCGGGTGGCGCGCTGGGCTCGCAGCAACCCATGGCGATTCGCCCTCCTGCCCGGTGTGGCCGCCGCGGTGGTGGTCTTCGTGCTGTCGGTGTTCCTTGGCAGCAGCGACGTTATTGGTGGCGTCTTCACCTCGGTCTGGCACGGCGCCGTGGCCTACGGCGTGACCGGCCTGACCGGCACCGTAGCGGGCAGCCGCAGGCGGCGCGCGGCGTGACGCGCTCCGGCGCCCGCCGTCTTCCCGGAGTCGGCCAGGCCTCTCAGCCCGGTCGGCGCCGGGAGGCTTCCGGGCAGTGCTGGCCCGATCCGCGGCCATGGCTCGGCCCGGGGGCTTGCTGGCCCGATCCGGCGCCCTGGCCGGCCTCCGGGGCTTGCTGGCCCGGTCCGCCGGTTGCTGAAAATGAAAATAGGCGCCGGCGTTTGCACGGGTGGTAGACCCGACCTGAACATCGGCGAAGCCGAGCTTCACGCCTGACCGGCCGGAGGCTGCGGGACGGCGGTGCGGGTGACCTGACGCCCGCCACGCCGGACGATCGCGGCGAACGCCGCGGCGTCGTACACGGCCGCACCGCCCGGGTCATTGTTGAAGTAAGCAAACACATCAGCACTATCTGGCCAGGTCTCGGCTATCCGGTGCGCCCAGCTGCTCAGGGCGTCCTGGCCGTACCGCGGCGATGGATCGGCCGTGCCCTCATGGAAGCGCAGGTAGCCCCAGTCCGCGGTGCTCCAGAGGGGGTTGACCGGACGGCCTAGCCGGTCCGCCCAGCACAGCGCGGCGTGGTGCTGAGTCAGCACCTGCCGAACCTCCTCGGTCCACCATGTCTCGTGCCTGAACTCCACGGCGACGCGCAGTCCGGGTCCGGGAAATGCCGCGAACTCGCGCAGACACCCGTCCAGTGCGTCAGCGTCAGCCCGCAGGTCAGGAGGGAGCTGGAGCAGTATTGGGCCGAGCCGGTCACCGAGCGCGGAGGCCGCGAGGAGCAGTCTCCCTACCGGCTCGGCCGGATCATGCAGCCGTCTGACATGGGTTAGGTAGCGGCTGGCCTTTACAGCCATTAGGAACCCCTCCGGGGTCCGTGCGCGCCAGTCGGCGAATGTCCCCGAGCTGGGCAGCCGGTAGAACGAGCCGTTGTTCTCGACCGTCGCGTACTGCCCGGCGTAGTGCTCCAGCCAGCGCCGCTGCGGCAACCCAGGCGGATACAGCACGCCGCGCCAGTCGCGGTACTGCCAGCCTGAGGTACCGACAAGGACAGGCATTGCCGGATCGCACCCCTCCCCGGGCTCCCCCCGCTGTCAGTGCCCGGTGACAGTATCTGCTGGAACAGGGCTGCTAGGTAAGGACGGTCGCATGCTTGATCACGTTGGAATCCAATGCACTGACATTGCCGCTAGCGCCGCCTTCTACGATGCTGCGCTGGCCCCGCTCGGCGTGAGCCGAGTCATGGACTTCGGCGTGGCCATCGGCTTCGGAACCCGCGACAAGCCGGATTTCTGGATCGGGGCACAGACGACCGGGCATGGCTTCCGTGAGTCCCACCTAGCGTTCACCGCACCTGACAGGGTGGCTGTACGGGCGTTCTTCGAAGCCGCCCGGGACGCAGGCGCCGAAGCGGTCGCCACGTCCCCGAGTAGACCTCAATGTCCGGCTAGCCCGTAGCTTCTGGGAGAACTAGGCCGCGGCGGAGGCCGGGAGTGGGACTGGTCGGAGACCGGGACCCGCCATGAGCCAGGCATCCAGCCAGCTGATGTGCAGGAACTCATCGATCACGGCTGCCAGGTAGCAGTGCTGGGCGGCGGGATGGAACTGCGGCTGCACACGATGCCCGAGACAACCGCCCACCTGGAGAAAAGCGGCGTCGAGGTCCACGTCCTTGAGACCGGCGCCGCTGTGGAGCTGTACAACCAGCTCGCGGGCAGTGAGCCGGTAGGAGGGCTCTTCCACTCAACCTGCTAAGCCCGGGGCGGACCCAAGGACCCCCCCGTGACTACCTGAACTCAGGGGGTCCCGGCCGGGGTAACGGTGAAATCGACGGTGATCCGCCCAGCGTTGCGGAATGTGAGAGTCAGCGGCACGCTTTCTCCGACCTGGAGTGCGCCGGGACCGACCAGAACGATGTCAGCGCCGAGCGGGCTCAGGCTCGTTGTGCTGCGGGCGGGGATGGGCAGCACGGGCAGGGTGCCGCCAGTGCCGATCGGCTCCGTACCGCGTCGGGCGAAGACGACCCGGCGGGATGCCTTCGCCTGCGCGGACACGAGTTCGTCCGGGCCGGCCAGGTTCTTGATGACCAGATAGGTGGCCGCGGAGGACGTACCAGGGCTGGCGGCGGGGCTGGCGATGGCGGCCAGCTCGAATTTGAGCGGCATCTTGCGCAGCGTTCCCCCGCCTCCGGTGACGACCCACACGGACAGCAGCGCGGTCAGCAGTGCCGCGCAGACGACCGGCACGGCCACTGGCCGGACCAGGTCCGTCAGCGAACCGGACGGCCTGGTCATGTCGTGCCTGCCGTGCCGCTGGCCGCGGTTACCTGGGGCGCATGTAGCGTCCCCTGCCCGCCCGCGGCTAGAAGCGTGTCCCCTGGCATAGCGCTGACACGAAGGCGCCGCAGTCGCAGGCTGTTGGACACCACGACCAGCGAGCTGACCGCCATGGCCAGGCCCGCGAACAGCGGATTGAGGTAGCCCAGCGCTGCCAGGGGCAGCGCAACGAGGTTGTAACCGAACGCCGAGGCGAGATTGACCCGGATAGTGCGCAGCACCGCCCGGGCCAGCACGATCGCCTCGGCGATCCGCCGGGGATCCCCGGCGACCAGGGTGAGGTCCGCCGCCCCGATGGCCGCGTCGGTGCCGGTCCCGACCGCGATGCCGAGGTCAGCCTGGGCCAGGGCCGCCGCGTCGTTGACCCCGTCACCGACCATGGCCACGGCAAGCCCCTCGGCCTGCACCTGCTGGATGCGCTGCAGCTTGCCGTCGGGCCGGATCTGTGAGAACACGTCGTCGTCGCCGATGCCCAGCTGACGCGCCACGGCCAGCGCCGCCGGCCTGCTGTCGCCGGTGAGCATGACGACGCGCAGGCTCAGGGCCTGCAGCTGGCGGACAGCCGCAGCACGGCCCGGCCTGAGGGCGTCGCTCACTGGCAGCACCGCGCGGGCCTGGCCATCCCAGCCGGCCAGCACCGCCGTCTGGCCTTGCTGCTCGGCAGCGCTGACGGCCTCGGCGAGGTCGTCCGGAATCGTCAGCTGGCTTTCCCGGATGAACCGGGGGGTGCCGAGTGTCACCGTGCGGCCGGCCAAGGTGCCTCGCACCCCTGCCCCCGGCGCGCTGGAGAAGCCGGTCACTGGCGGCAGAGCGCCCAGCCGTGCGGTCGCGTCCCGGGCGATCGCCTGGCCGACTGGGTGCTCGGAGGCGTCCTCGACCGCGCCGGCCAGCGCCAGCGCCTCCTCCTCGCTGGTCCCGGCGGCGGCACTGATGCTCTGCAGGGTCATCACGCCCGTGGTCAGGGTGCCGGTTTTGTCGAGGACGATCACGCCGACCCTGCGCGTCGCCTCCAGCGCCTCCGCGCCCTTGACCAGGATCCCGAGTTCGGCGCCGCGCCCGACCCCGGCGAGCAGAGCTGTCGGCGTGGCCAGGCCCATCGCGCATGGGCAGGCCACCACCAGGACGGCGAATGCACAGCTCCAGGCGAACTGGGAAGGCAGCCCGGTGCCGAGCCAGAACCCCACCGTGGTCACCGCCAGGCTGATCACGCACGGCACGAAGACCGCAGCCACCCGGTCCGCCAGCCGCTGCGCGGCGGACTTCGTCGCCTGGGCCTTCGTCACCAGGTCGATGATCCGGGCCAATTCGGTGTCGCGGCCGACACGGGCTGCCCGTACGACCAGGCGCCCGCTCAGGTTGACGGTCCCGCCGGTGACGCTGTCTCCTGGACCGACCTCGGCTGGTGCCGATTCGCCGGTCAGCAGCGAGCAATCCACAGCAGAGGTTCCCGCGACGATCACCCGTCGGCAGCGATCTTCTCACCGGGACGGGTGACAAACTGGTCACCGCACGCCAGTTCGGCCACGTCCACTCGCTGCTCGGTCCCGTCCCGCAGGACAGCGACCGTCCTGGCACCGAGCCGGGCCAGGGCCGCCAGGGCCGAACCTGCCTGGCGCTTGGCCCGCGATTCCAGGTAGCGGCCGGTCAGCACGGCCACGGTAACTCCCACGGTCACATCGAGGTACAGCGTCATCTGGCTCACCGGGCCGAACGTGACCGCGAACGGCATCTTCATCCCCGCCATGCCGGCCTCGCCGAACAGCATCGCCTGCACCGACCACAGCAGCGACGCGGTGATGCCTAGGCTGACCAGGGTGTCCATGGTCGTTACGCCCTGCCGCAGACCAGCCAGGGCTGCGCGGTGAAGCGGCCATCCGCCCCAGACCGCGACTGGCAGTGCCAGTGCCAGACTCACCCACTGCCACCCCCTGAACTGCAGCGACGGAGCCATCGCCAGCACGATGACGACGAGCGCGGCCGGGGCGCAGACGACGACCCGTACCGCCAGCCCGCGGGCGACCGCGGCGGCATCCGCGTCCGGCGCCGCCCCGGCGGCGGGCAGCGACGCGGTGTAACGAGCAGCCCGTACGCCGTGATCAGCTCGTCCGGTGCATGGCCGCCGAGGCTGACACGTATGCCCGCTCGGTCGCGTAGTTCACGCTGGCCTCGACCCCGTCCAGCATGTTCAGCCGCTTCTCGATCCGTGCCGCGCACGCTGCACAGCTCATCCCGCTGACGACCAGTTCCAGGGGCTGTTCTGGCGGGTCAGAACGGATCACCGGTACCTCCGGTCACCGGGGAATCCGGGTTGCTGACGGCGCGGGCACGTAGCTGTCGCGTGGCTGGCGGGCTGCGCCGGGTTGGGTTTATGTTCATGTTCATGTTCATGCTCGGCGCCTGTCCAGCGCAGACCGGTGTTCCGATCACCGCGTGAGCCGGGATGACTGGCCCTGCGAACGCGCTCGCTTGTACGCGCCGAGGAAGATCGCCAATAGCAAGATCACGAATCCGAGCACCTGGATTACGGGCTCACATTGCCTCGCGCTGTCGCTCGCGTAGTCGCTACAGACCGATATTCTCGCTCTCGCAGCGACTGCGCCGGGAGCCTACGTCTAAACCGGTCACGGCGCGTGTGACCGGGACGCCGAGCCTTATCCTTCCTGGCACAGCCAGCCATGCAGTAGCTTAAAGTGCAGTTAAGAATACACTTACTGGGTTTATTGCTGGGATACCACAGCCAGGTCTCGAGATATCCCCAGGGATTTTCTGAATGCTACTTCTGGGCTGGTCTGTTAGCTTACCTATTAGTCAAATCAGCAAGTCAGAGGTATCAGACTCAGGGTAACAAAAGCTGCGCGCTCGTCAATCTTGCAGTCAGCAGGTAGTTACAAGTTAGCATCTTCGCCTGAGATAACTATAGGGACCGCGGAATAGTGGTCCACCGTCGGCATTTCCCACGACCCATAACCCGGGTCGGCTTACCCGCGGACGGGAAGCGCAAGGAGAGCACGGGATGAGCGATGTAGCGACCGCCGGAAGAACTCCAGCCCTCAGCGGCCATGACCGTGAGCGGGGTCTGGAGCGTGCCTGACACCCGGCGGGTGCTGCAGCTGTGCCTGGCCGGGGTGTGGCTGCTCGACGCGATCCTGCAGTACCAGTACTTTATGTTCACGAAGGCGTTCGGGCAGATGCTCGCGGGCACGCCGCGGGCAACCAGGGCGTCATCGCCGGCCCCATCACCTGGTCGGCGGGCATCATCGAGCATCACCTGGTGCCCACGAACGCCGCCTTCGCCGCCATACAGCTGCTGCTGGCGCTCGGGATAGCCTGGCGGCCCACGGTAAAGCTAGCCCTCGGTGCCTCCGTACTGTGGGCACTTGGGGTGTGGTGGCTGGGCGAGGGGCTCGGCGAGGTCCTGAACTCGGCCGCGAGCCCGGTGAGCGGAGCGCTGGGGCGGTGATCATCTACGCGCTGCTGGCGGTACTGCTCTGGCCCGCGGACCGGGGCCGACGTCAGCGGCGTTCGTGGCCGCGCGTGCGATCGGCGCGCGCGTGCGCGGGCGCTATGGCTGGTGCTGTGGGTGAGCCTGGCCTACTTCAGCCTGATGGCTTCCAACCGGGCGCCGCAGGCGCTGCATGACATGATCTCCGGCATGGCCAGCGGCGAGCCGGGCTGGCTGGCGAGCCTGGACAACAACGCGGCCAGCCTGCTTGCTCATCACGGACTGGCGGCCTCAATCGTGCTGGCGGTGGTGCTGGCTGTCATCGGCATAGGCGTGTTCCTTCCAGCTCGCCGCAGCCGCGGCGCGTGGTCGCCGCTGTCGTGCTGGCCGCGGCTGATCTGGGTATTCGGCGAGGACCTCGGCGCGATGTTCACCGGAAGCGGCACCGACCAGAACAGCGGGCCGCTGCTGGCCTTGCTCGCGCTGGCCTACTGGCAGAGCTCGAACCGCCATGCGCGCGCGGGCTGCGGCTGCTCCAGCTCAAGCCCGCGCTGCAGGAAGGACAGTTAGACATGAACATGGGCGGCTCGGCCTGGCTGGCCGACACCTCGCCGTGGTCACGCTTGTGATCGCGCGTACTGCCTGGGACGCCTGGTCATCTCGAGGGGACAGCAGGCGGCCGACCGATGTGGACGTGGACGCGATTCACGGTGTCATGGGCGTAGGAATGGCGGCTATGCTCGTGCCCAGCCTGAGTGCGGTTCTCAATGTGACCTGGGCCTGGGTGTTCGCTGTGGCCGCGTCTGGCTCGCCTGGCGGATCCTGACGGCCTACCGGCAGGCAAGCACGCCCGGATCAACTCAGGTGGCACTATGTACCCCACCTGGTCATGGCTCTGGCCATGATCTACATGGGAGTAGCCCGGCCAGTTCGGCGCCGAGCGGGTCTTCTAGCGGCGGGATGGCGATGAGGGGATCGGGAGCCGGCGCACACGCCCCGTTCGTCGCTCTGATCCTAGCGCTGTTCATGCTCGGCTATGTGGTCTGGCTCCTCGACCAGCTCCCGGGCATCGCGACGGTCCGGTCCTGGCGAGCATCGCCTGAGCTCGTGCTGGCGGGGAGCGGCGTGCAGGTGGCGGGGGCGGCCGGCGGAGGGCCCGGGCCTGCCGCGGCCGTCCAGTCGGCTGCCGTGATCCAGCCACCGGTGGTCCGGGCGGCGGCCGTGGCTCACGCCGCTGCCGCTGGCAGGCTGGCGTCCCACGGCGATGCCGCAGGCGGCGGTGAGGTCTTGGGCCGCCTAGTGCCGCTGTCCCCCCGGCGGAGGCGGGCTGTCACATTGCCATGGCCGTCGTCATGGGGTACATGCTGATCCTCATGGTGTAATGGCGGCGGTACGCCCAGGGGCAGTCGGCCGCGGATGGAAACCTGCCGCCGCGCAGCGGGTCAGCGGTCAGTCGGCCAGCTCATACCCGGCGGCGTCCACCGCTTCCCTCAGCGCTGTCATGCCCGGCTGTGGGTCTGCAGTGACCCGGACAGTACCGGTGTCCAGCTCGACGTCCACCCCGGTTACCCCGGGCAGGCTCCTGATCTCCTTCTGCACGGCAGATACGCAGTGCTCGCAGGTCATCCCCTTGACTGTGATTATGGTCGTGTCCACGGCATGCTCTTTCGCATCGAAGCTGCGTGAGGCGGGGACCGGCGATAGCACCGGCCCGGACAGGGCGGACGTATCGGTCACCATCCGGCGAAGCCACCCTACAGCTGGGATCCTAAGCTGTCGTACAGGAGACAGCAGGTGAGGTCGTGACAGCACCGGAGACCAGCGACATCGGGCTCGCTGTGCAGGGAATGACCTGCGCGGCCTGCGCGGTCAGGATCGAGCGGAAGCTCAACCGCATGACCGGCGTGGTCGCGGTGGTCAACTACGCCACCGGACAGGCCAGGGTGACGGCGCCGGTCGCGATGCCTGTGACGGCACTGGTCGGGGCGGTGGCGGACGCGGGCTATTCCGCGAGGGTGATCCCGCCCGAGCCGCATGCGCCAGAGCCGGACACGGACGGAGTCCAGGCGCGTTACCTGCGCCGGCGCTTGCTGCTGGCGCTGGCGTTTTACATACCGCTCACGGATGTCTCGGTGCAGCTCTCGCTGTTTCCGTCGTTCCGGTTCCCTGGCTGGCAGTGGCTGCTGGTGGCGATGGCGGCCCCGGTGGCGCTGTGGGCGGCCTGGCCATTTCACCGCGCGGCCTGCGCAATGCCCGCCACGGCACCTGCTCGATGGACACCCTGGTATCCCTGGGCGTGATCGCGGCCTGCGGCTGGTCTGTGTACGCGATGTTCGTTCTGGACCACAGGCGGTCCGGGGTCAGCGGCTGGTACGAGCTGGTGCACGCCTCGGGTGGCGGGATTTACCTGGAAGTGGCAGCCTCGGTGACCACGTTCTTGCTGGCGGGCCGGTTCTACGAGGCCCGGGCGCGGCGCCTGGCCGGTGACGCGATGCGGGAGCTGGCCGCTGCGGGCGCCAGGGACGTGTGCGTGATCGAGGACGACAGCGCTGAGCGGCGTATTCCCGTGGCCCAGCTGCGAGCAGGCCAGCATTTTGTAGTGCGCCAGGGCGAGCGTGTCGCCGCTGACGGCCAGGTGCTGTCCGGCCAGTCTGCGGTCGACACGAGCATGATGACTGGCGAGCCGGTGCCGACCGACGTAAGCGAGGGAGACCAGGTGACCGCCGGGACCATTGCCGTCGGCGGGCGTCTGGTCGTGCGCGCGGTCAAAGTCGGTCAAGACACACAGCTCGCGCACCTGATCGCGCTGGTCGAGCGGGCACAGACGGAGAAAGCAGCCGCACAGCGGCTCGCCGACCGGATAGCCGCGGTGTTCGTTCCGTCGGTGCTGGTTCTCGCCGCGCTCACGCTGACCGGGTGGCTGCTGGCGGGCGCCCCGGCACAGCGAGCGTTCAGCGCAGGCCTGGCGGTGCTGATCATCGCCTGCCCGTGCGCGCTGGGCCTGGCCACCCCGGCGGCTCTGATGGTGGCCTGCGGCCGCGGCGCGCAGCTGGGCGTCTTCATCAAGGGCTACCGGGCGCTGGAGTCCTCCCGTGCGGTGGACACCGTGGTGCTGGACAAGACGGGGACGGTGACCACCGGCGCGATGGAGGTCACCGCCGTGCTTCCCGGACCCGGAATCAGCCGCGAGACCCTGCTCCGGCGGGCTGGGGCGGTGGAGAACGCCTCCGAGCATGCCGTGGCCGCGGCGGTCAGCGCGGCGTCCCGCGCGGAACTGGGCTCGCTGCCCGAGGTGACCGGTTTCGAGGCGCTGCCCGGCCTTGGAGCGCGCGGGACCACAGACGGGCTGGAGATCCTGGTCGGGCGGGAGCGGCTGCTGCGTGACCACGGGATGGCCATACCGTCAGCGCTGGAGGCCGGGCTTGTCCGGTGGCAGCAGACGGGCTGCACCATGGTGCTCGTTGGGTGGGACGGGCAGGCTCAAGGGGCACTGACGGTGGCCGGACACGGTCAAGCCATCGGCCGCCGCCGCTGTGGCCCGTCAGCACGCGCTTGGCCTGCGTACGCTCCTGCTCACCGGCGACAGCGAGAGCTCGGCGCTATCGGCCGCCTCCCAGGCCGGTATCGGTGAGGTGATCGCCGGAGCGCTGCCCGCGGCCAAGGTCGGCGTGCTACGGGACCTGCAGGCCAGGGGCCGGACGGTGGCAATGGTCGGGGACGGGATCAACGACGGGCCCGCGCTGGCCACCGCCGACCTGGGGCTGGCCCTGGGCTCGGGCACCGATGTCGCGATCACAGCGGCCGACCTGATCCTGCTCCGGGACGACCTCGGGGCCGTTGCGGACGGCATCGGGCTCGCCCGCGCGACGTTCACCACGATCCGGCGCAACATCGTCTGGGCGTTCGGCTACAACGTGGCCGCTATCCCTCTGGCAGCGGCGGGCCTGCTCAATCCGATCATCGCGGCAGGGGCGATGGCGCTGTCCTCAGCGTTCGTCGTGTGGAACAGCGTCGGGCTGCGCCGGTTCGCCGCTCCGCGGGTCACCGCCGGGACGCCCAGGGCGTGGCGCAGCCCGCGACGGCGCTGGACGCGAATTCCGCCGACGCCGGATCGGGCGAGGCCGGAAACCGGGCATCGCATAGGAGACGACGAAGGTACCGCGGACGGCGTCATCGACGACCGCACCGCAATGCCAGGCGATGACCAGATCGGCTTTGCCCGGTCGTAGGTGGCCAAGTGGGGCGTCCAGGTTGGCCTCGGCGCTTGCTTGGCCAGCACCGCTGGCATCATGGGCGAATGCCGCTTTTCGCATTTGAGGACCACGAGCCTTCGGTCAGCCCAGACGCGTGGATAGCGCCCACTGCCACCCTGGTCGGCAACGTTCGGGTCGAGGCCGGGGCGTCGGTCTGGTACGGGGCGGTGCTGCGGGGGGATTTCGGCCCGATCCTGATTCGCCAGGGGGCTAACGTGCAGGATGGCTCGGTTCTGCACGGCGGCGACGAACCCGTCACCGAAGTCGGTGAGGGCGCGACGATAGGCCACTTGTGCGTGGTCCACGGGGCAGTCATAAAGGCGGAGGCGCTGGTGGGGAACGGCGCTACTGTGCTGGACGGTGCGGTCGTCGGCAGCCGCGCGCTTGTGGCCGCTGGCGCCACCGTCCCGCCGGGCATGAACATCCCGGACGGCATGCTCGCCGTCGGGATCCCGGCCCGGATCGTGGGTGAGGTTATCGGCGGTGCGCTGGCCTGGGTGCAGTCCAATCCGCAGGTCTACAGGGACCTCGCCCGTCGGCACGCGGCCGGGGTTCGCCCCGTCGCCGGCCAGGAATGAGCCGCTCGCGACCCGAGGATGACTGACGCACCCATCGTGGCGGCCGGGATCCGGGTAGCTCTGTGAGCCCGTCGTCGCTCGGGATAGGCGCTAGCCGAGGGGGAAGGTGGCGGTGGTGCGCCACTGGCGTGGCGGGGTGTCTGAAGTGCCTGGGCAGGGACCGGCCATCAGGATGACCTCTGCCGCTGCCGCGTGGATGGGGAGGCAGGGCCGGACCGACTCGGCGGCGGCGCGCAGGTCCAGCGGCCTGGTGGAATGACCGATGGTCAGGTGGGGGATCACCTCGGGGAACTGCCCGCCAAAGGGCGGGCAGGACGGGAACGCGCTGAAGACCCGGTTGGTCAGGGCGGTGAACGGCGCGGGGTCGCGCGGACCGAGCCAGACGAATTCCTCACCGAACCAGCCGACCCTGTCCAGTGTGAACTCGAACGACGCCAGCCCAGCGAACAGCCTGCCTAACGTGGCGATCAGCGGCTTGCCGATTCCGGCGGGCGGCAGGAACGGGTACAGCACTGTGATATGGGCCGGGACCCCGTCCCTCGCGGCCTCGTCGAGCCGATCACGGTGCTGGCCGACAGCCGGCTCGGCGGTCGGCACCGGCAGGAGCAGCGCGGTCTCCCAGCCAGGACCTGCGCCTGGGATCAGGTCTGACACGCTGGCAAGGCTACGCTGCCGCCCGGCGGGCACAGCGTGGAATTTTCGGTCCGCGCGAAGACCCGGCCCGTCGGGAAGGCTGGGATGACGGCAGATCCGCGCGCCGGTCTCGGGCTACCCGCAGACGGCGAGAACCGGTGGCCACTGACCTGGTGCCGGCGACGCCACAGGGGTAACGCGGCTAGGCGCTGACCGGCGGCATAGGCTGCGCCGCCCACTGCTCGACGGTGAGCACCTCGGCCTGGCGGGGGAACACCTTCTCGGTCAGCACCCGGTGCACTTCCGGGTCGGCGTCGAGGCAGGCATCGGCCAGGACCACAAGCCGGTAGTCCAGGTCAGCGGCCTGGCGCAGGGTCGAAAGGACGACACCGCTGGTGGCGATCCCGGCCAGGACCAGCGTGCCCGCGCCGAGGCCGCGCAGCAGGACCTCGAGGTCGCTGCCGGTGAACGCTGACACCCGGCGCTTGGTCACGACCAGGTCACCCTCCTCCGGCGCGACCGCAGGGTGTATCTGCGTGGCCTCACTGCCTTCCTCGAACCTGCCGGAGACAGCGGCCGCGGAGAAGCTCTTGTTGCGGCCGCTGACCTCGGGGTGGCCGGGCCGGAACGCGACCTGCACGTAGACCACAGGAACTCCAGCCGAGCGCGCGGCGGTCAGCGCACTCGACACCCGCTGCAGGTAACCGGGATCATCGGCAAACCGCTCGACGATTCCCTGCTGAACGTCCATCACCAGCAGAATGGTCTTGTCCATGGGTCTCCCGGAGGCTGGAGGAGCCTTTGCTCACTCGACGATGCCGTGCTCGGCTACGGTACCCACCCGCAGCCCGCGCTCGGCGCACTCGTCGAGCAGCATCGGGAGAGCCCCGAAGGCGACGCGCGGGTTTCCTGGGGTGACCGCGCCCGAGTCGTGCAGCAGTACAGTAGCGCCGCCTGTAAGGCGGGCCCGGAGAACAGAGATCACCGACTCCGGCGTCGCACCCTCCGCCCATTCCCGCCCCCAGCAGGTCCACAGCACGGTGGTCATGCCGAGCCCGCGAGCGGCCACGAACGCAGCCGTGGTCAGGACCCCGTAAGGCGGCCGGTACACCCGCGGGGTGCAGCCCGCGGCGTCGGCGATGGTGTCCCATGCCCGCCTTATAGCGTCCCTGGTCGCGGCGGGGCTGCGCAGCAGCAGGTAAGGATGGTCCCAGCCGTGCACGCCCAGCTCGTGACCTGCTGCCGCGATGTCGGCCGCCAGCCCCGGCGCCCGGGTCACCCTGGAGCCCAGCAGGAAGAAGGTCGCGTGCAGGCCCCGGGAGGCCAGCACATCCAGGAACCGCGGCGTCCACTCCGGGTCCGGGCCGTCGTCGAAAGTCAGGGCGACATGGCCGGGGGCGCCCTGGCCTGCCAGGCGCGGGAACGCCAGCCGCCGGACCGGCCCCAGAGCGGTAATGCTGGGAGCCGCGTGCGCGAACCCCAGCCCGGCCGTGACCAGAGCCGTCCGCGCGGCCGGGCCGGCTGCCCACCGCCTGTGGCTTGGCTTGCTCTCCTGCCTCTGCGAGTCCCTCAGTGTGATCAGCCCCGAGTTGATGAACCTCCAAGTGAGCTGTGTGCCCGCTGCACTTGCTCCTCACGTACCCCCGTCGCCTATTGTGCCGTGTGTTAGACATCGGTGATCGACCCAACGGGGGAAGGGCGGGGGCATGACCTCGACGCGGAAGGCCCTGCTGCTGTCCGGATCACTCGGGATGGGCCACGACGTCGCCGCCGAGGCCTGCGCGACGTCGCTGCGAAGACACGGCTGGTCGACGGAGACGCTCGACTCGATGCGGATGCTCGGGCGCCGCGGTTCCAGCATGGGGAAGGCCACGTTCCGCGGCTTGCTCGCGACCCCCGGACTGTTTGACGCCATTCACTTCTCTGCTCTGCGCACCGGCAGCCAGCCGGCCGGGCTGATGGACTGGATGTCCGCGCGCCGGGTTGTACCAGCCCTGCGGACCTACCTGGACGAGAACCCGGCTGACCTGGCCATCTCGGTGTTCGCCACCGGCGCGTCGGCGGTCAGCCGCCTGGCCGGACGGTACCCGGAGATGAGCCACGTCGTCATCTGCACCGACGCCACCCCGCACCGGCTCTGGGTGCACCCGCACGTGGACCTCTACCTGGTTACCTCGACCCCGGCCGAGGCTGCCGTGCGCAGGTTCCAGCCGGAAGCCCGGGTAGAAATTATCCCCGGGCCGGTGCGCCCGGCCTTCTACCAGCCACCCGCACAGGAAGAGGCGCGGGCGCAGCTCGGCGTGCCGCTAGGCGAGCGATGCGTGCTGCTGATGACGGGGGGCTGGGGCCTCGGCCCGGTCGCCGCTGTGGCGGAGGCGCTGGCCGAGGCGGGCGTTCATGTGCTCGCCGTAGCCGGCCACAACGCCAGGCTCGAGCAGAGGTTCAGCGCGGTCGCGCGGCGCCAGCAGCGGGTGCGCCCGTTCGGCTTCACCGACACGATCCCGGAGCTGATGGCCGCCGCCGACCTGGTCGTGACGAGTTCCGGCAGCGACACGTGCATCGAGGCGCGGGCGGTCGGGCGCCCGCTGCTGCTTCTCGACATCGTCCAGGGTCACGGCCGGGACAACCTGCAGCATGAGCTAGAGCTCGGCGATGCCGCGGTGACCTCGGCGCGTACCGCTGATGTCGTGCGCAATACCCTCGCCGCGCTGGACCGGGTCAAGCCGGCCCAGCAAGGGCCATCCAGGTCGCTGGCCGAGTGGGAGGCCGCTTTCCTCTCCGCCTTGGCCACAATCGGCGCATAAGCAGAACGGGGTCTGCGTCTCGTCACCGTACCCGGCCAATCATCAGCGAGCCATTTCCTGGCGGCTGGACCGGGACGTCAGCGCCCCGCGCGGCTGGCCCAGCCACCGGGGGTGCCCGGCGGCCGCAGCGCGGTGGTGCCCGGCCGGCCGAGGATCCGGTCGAGTGCCGACCCGACGCTGCCGTCCGCGGCGATGATCCGCCGGACGATCACGACCAGCGTCGGGATCGCCCAGAAGTCGCCGCAGATCCACAGGATGCCGGCACCAATCTGCTGGTCGGCAAATGGCGAGATAGTGACGCCGGGGATGTGGTTGTAGACCGGGTACCAGGAGCCGCGGGCCAGGATGCTCATGGACATCGCCAGGATCCACATGATCACGTTGGTGCCGATGATGGCCACCGCCTGAGAGGTAAGCGGCATCCGCATCCGGAAGGGCGGTGAGGGAATGAACTGCAGCCAGAACAGCACGCCGGCGGTGAAGAAGCTGGCGTGCATCAGCCAGATGTGCACCAGCTGGTTGTTCTCTGCCAGGTCGAACAGCGCCGGGATGTGCCAGGCGATCATGACGACGCTGAACGTGGTCACCGAGACCCACGGCCGCAGCAGCCAGCCGACGACCGCGCGCAGCGGCCGTGACCAGCCGCCGCGCATCACTTCAGCGGTAGCGGTGCGGCCTGAATCGCCAGGGGAGGCCGTCGAGCAGCGGCTGCCACGGTGCCCCGGCGACCACCAGCGTCGGCGCCGCGAACATCAGCAGCAGGTGCTGAATCATATGCACGAAGAAGTAGTCGTCGGCCCAGTAGTCGATCGGCGACTCGACGGCGATCAGCAGCACCGCGAGCCCGCCATAGAAAGCCAGCGACCGCAGCCTGCGCTGCCGGGTGCGCTCGGGCCGGGAGCGCCGGGCCAGCCGGGCCAGGCCGATCTCGTGCCATCCAACGAGGATGATCACGACGATCAGGAACGGGTCGAACGACCAGTTGCCAGTGAGGTAATTCATGACGCCGCCTCAGCCCGACGAGCCATAGGGGATCGTGATCTGCATCGTCTGGGCCAGGTGCCATCCGCCGGCGGAACCAGGCTCCAGGCGCCAGTCGGAGAACGTGGTGGTGTGCGCGGCGATCGCGTCCACCGCCCCCGACGGGCCGAGGGCGAGCGTTGCTGCCCACCGCGGCAGCCGGGGAAGTGTCCGCCACGATGAGCCAGGCCCGGCCAGGGTCACCCCGGCACCTCCGTTCAGGATCACTGCTACTGAAAAGCCCGGGCCCACGGTGGTGGAGAGCAGCGGCCTGGAGCCGATGCGCAGCGGTGCTGACAGCGTCCACTGGCTGCCGCTGCCGCCAGCCGGCGAGAACGCGGCGACAAGGCTGGCGTCCGACCCGGTGCCGGCCTGCAGCAGCGCGACCGTGCCGGTGCTGGTCGTGGTCAGCCTCAGCACGCCGATGGTCTCGCGGGCGATGGACGCGGGGATCACCGGGCCCGCAGCGCTCCAGCCGCCGCTGGTATCGGCGAAGATGCCCGCGACCCCGGGACGGTCACAGCCGCCGGCCAGCATCGGCACGTCAGAATCGCTGAACGCAGCCGCGGTCAGGCCTGGCCAGCCCGCAGGCCTTGCCAGCTCCAGTCGCGGCGAGCGCCTTCACGCTCGACAGCCGCGTCCAGGCCGACCCGAGGCCGGTGCCAAGCTGAGCGCCGCCGCCAGTGGTCAGCGCGAGCAGGCGGCCGCCAGGGCCTGCTGCCAGCGCGTCGGGCAGGCTGGCCAGGCCGGGGCTCACCGGGCCGGTCGACGACCATTGCGCGCCGTTGTCGCTGCTGGCCGCCAGCGGGGAAAAGCTGAGATCCTGGCTGGGTCGGAAGCCGGTCAGCAGCGACCCGGTGCCCGGGCTGGCCACGACGAGCCCGCCGTTGTCGGCTACGCCCAGCGGGGTCGCCTGCCGCCACGGGGCAGTCGCCGACGGCCGCAGGAACAGCTGCCAGAAGTTCTCGTCCTGGGCGGCCGGTCCGCCCATCTCCACGGTCGTCCAGCCGCTGCCCCCGGCGCTGCCGGACGACGTCGCGAGCGGGGGCGACGGGGGCACGGCCGGCGGCGCTGAGCTGGAGGCTGGCTTGCTGCCGCATCCAGCACTGGCAGCGGCCAGGAGACAGGCCAGCGCCGTGGCCGTGCGCGCAGCCCGTCGAGCATGGGTCATGACTTCATGACCTGCTGCGCGTCATCGGACAGCTCGACAGCGAACGAGGACTCCGTGCTGGACGTCCCCGGCCCAGGGTCGAAGTTGAGCTCGGTCCTGGTGTGGCCGCTGGCGTCGATCACATAGGCCACGTCGCTGTGACCGATCATTCCGCCCGCCGGCAGGATCTGGGCCGCGACACCGTAGTTCTTCCACGCCAGCTGGAGCTGGGCCAGACTGCCGGTCAGGTAAAGCCAGTTCGGCAGCGCCGAGAGCTGGTCCTCGTTGTCAAAGGCCCGCATGTAGGCGATAGAGCGGTACAGCGGGTTGGCGACGATCGCAATCATCTCGACGTTGCGTGACTTCGCGCCAAGTAGCTGATCGGCCTGGGCGAACTCAAGCCCTATCACCGGGCAGTCGCTGGTGCAGACCGGGTCGAGGAACGTGAGCAGCACCACCTTGCCGCGCAGGCTGGCCAGGCTGACCTGCTTGCCGTACTGGTCGGTGAGCTGGAACGCGGGCGCCTGGAAGTTCAGCGGGGCGTTGTCGCCGTCGAGCGACTGGGCGATGATCGGGTCGGCGTTCCTGCTGACCTGCGCGGCCGCCATCGGTGCGGCGCCGACGATGATGATCGCCACCGCCCAGATCGCCAGGATCGCGCCCGTGCTCGCCGCCGCGACCCCCCGGGCGAGCCGCTTCGGCCTGAGTTCGCCGAGCCAGTCAGGCCGGCGCAGGGCCGGCCGTGCCTTCGGCTCTGCGGGCTCAGTCGCCGGAACGGCAGGCTCCGGCACTGCTTCCGCCGCGGGCTCTGTTGCAGCCGCTGGACTCAGCGCGAGGTAGCCGGACACCGCGAGCAGCGCGACCGGGATCATGCTGTTGGGGTCAGTCCCGAGCCCGCCGAAGAAGCCGAAGTCCTCGATCAGCACCCAGTCGGCAAGGCACAACAGGATGAGCACAACCAGCGTGAGCCGGGTCAGCCATCGCGGTGCCCAGCCCGTAGCCAGCAGACCCGCACCGATCGCGGCCATGCCTATCACCGCCACAAGGTTCACGGCGAACCCGTGCGCCGCTGTGAACGACCCGAAGCCACGGACCCATCCGGCGAGCAGCGACGGCTGCGGCGTCCCGGCCATGGACTGGACCATGCTGGTCAGAGTGCCTGGCTGACCATGCAGCGTTCCCTGCCAGAAGCCTCGGCCGGGCCAGGCTTGCAGCACGGCCATACCGACGAAGAACAGGCCGAGGACCGACAGCAGCGTGCGACCGAGTTGCGGCGCTCGCCAGAACCTCTCAGGCAGCGCTATCAGCACGCCGGCTGCGCAGTAGAACAGGACCGCGCCTGGCGCTCCGAACAACCAGGTCAGGCCGGGGGCGAAGATCCCACCGAAGGACTCGCCGAAAACCCACACGATGAGGCCCCAGGCGACGCTGGCCAGTCCGGCGAGCCGGGACCACCGGCCCCGCGGCGCTGCGAGCAGCCAGGCGCCGATGCCGATCTGGATCCAGACGGCAGAGGCCGCCGCCTCGACCGGGTGGTAGGACCACGTGGTGCCGCCGAAGTTCACGATGTGCTGTACCCAGACCGGCGAACTGGCGGCGCCGGGTTCCATGACCTGGGACGGAAGTCCGGCGGCCATCGCGGGCTGAGCCTGCAGCAGCCCGTCGAAGATCCAGATGATGCCGAAGCTGATCCGCAGCAGCATCCGCCACCTGGGCTCCGGTGCTGCGGCCTTGCGCCGCGCTGCTGCCGCACGGGCTGCTGATGGCATCCACTCTCTAACCGCGACCCATATGAACGCCAGCAAGGCGAAGATGGTCAGGACGATGATCCCCTGATTCTGCACGGCGCCCCGGAACGCGGCGATCAGGGTGGCGTTGTTGTCGTTCAGGCCGGAGTTCATGCCAGGCATCGCGGGTTCACCACTCCCAGCTACTCATAGCTCACCCCGGCAGGCTGGGCGGCGAGGCGTGCATCGACAGCGACCGGATGGCGCGATCGATGACGGAGTCTACGGCCGCACGCTGAGCGTCCAGTTTCCTGATCGCTTGCTGCAGCTGGGCCATTGCGCTGCTCCTGGCCTGCGCGTCCGTTGCTTGCAGTACCGAGACGACATCGTTCTGCACGTCGATCGCGTCGGGTGCGGCCCAGTTGACCAGCCCGGTGACCGCGGTGGCCAGGTGGAAGCTGGCGAGCGACTCCTCGACCTGATACTGGTCCAGGTCGTCGAGGGGCATGCTGTTGGCCGGTGAGCAGTTGCTCGAGCCATAGATGGCGATGCCGATCGTGTCCTGAACCTCGGACGTGTTCTGGCTCGGAAGCGGGCCGAGCCCGCGCAGGGCGGCCAGCGACTCGCGGACCCCGCCAGCACACGACTGAATGTCGGTAGTCATGTCGTTCAGGAACCCGCGCATGTCCGTCGTGCGCTGCGAGGCAGACGGCTTATGGGCCAGCCCAACGAGCACGCCGCCCACGATCAGCAGGGCCAGGGCGATCAGCGCCCAGCGCGGGGTGCGGCGGACGGGCCACCTGGTGTGGCGAATCGGGACGTAGGGCGGGTCGGCACGGACCGGTGAGGACATCGTCAGCTCCGGTCCTGGGTCGCGGCAGCCCCTTGCGGCTGCTGGCTGGCGAGCGTTCCCGACCCACCGTTCATCAGTGCAACACCCGCTGTCAGCCCCTGCATGGTCACGTCTCCAAATATCCGCTTGACGATCCGGTGCCTGGAGTCCAGGAAGAAGGTCTCGGGAATCCCGATCTGGCTCACGCCCCAGGCGTCCGCAACCGCCGGTGTGGACTCGAAAGCCACTGGATAGGCGACTGCATGGGCGGCCAGGAACTGGCGGGCGGCTGGCGCGCTGTCGTCCGCGTCCACGCCGATGATCACGACCTTGCCATGCCCATCGCCATAAAACTTGACCAGCAACGGCGTCTCCCGCTGGCACGGCGCGCACCACGACGCGAAGAAGTTCACGATCACCGGGTGACCGCGGTAGGCGGCCAGCGATACCTGCTCGGCCGGATCGCGCAGCGACGGCAGCGTGATCGCCGGCGCGGGCGGTGCGGCTGCGGGCTTGGCCTTGTGGGTGGTGCTGTCAACGGCGATGACCGCGGCGACCACGGCTACGCACAGAGCGGCCAGAACTATGACCAGCGTGCTCGGGCGCCGCCGGCCGCGCGGCCACCCGCGGCCTGGCCGGGGTGAGCCAGTGGACTCCGCTGGCTCCGTGTTGCTGTCGTCGCTCATCGCAGCTTCAGCTTCATGGCGAGGCTCGGACTGTCAGCATGGACAGGCTGAGCGGTGCGGCCCGGGCGCTGACGCGGTGGCGCGGCGCCGGGCGCCTCGGGAAGCTCAGGCATCGCGGGCAGCATGAGCTCGAACTTACTGCCATCGCCCAGCGTGCTGCGCACACGCACCTCTCCACCGTGCCCCCGGGTGATCGCGCGGACCAGGGCCAGGCCCAGGCCCGTGCCCCGGGGTCCGCTGTCGCCCGAGCCCGTCTGGAACCGCTCAAAGATCGTGTCGAGCTCATCGGCCGCGATGCCCTCGCCGGTGTCCTCGACGACCAGGCAGGCGTGGGCGCTGGGGACGTCATCAGCCTCCCCGCGCTGCACCGAGAGGCTGATGACGTCCCCGGCTGCGGTGTGCCGCACCGCGTTCTCCAGCAGTGCGTCCACTGCGAGCCCGAGGCGCTCGCGGTCGGCGTGAGCGGTGACCGCCTCGATGTGGCCGATCCGCCAGCGCCGCTGGGCGGTGGGCATCCAGCGGCCGAGCACCTCCATGATGAAACTGTCCAGTTCGACGGGCTCCGGGCGCAGGAAGTCGGGATCCTGCGACGCGGCGATCAGCAGCAGCCGGTCGCTCAGTTTCTTCAGCCGGGTGAGCTCGCCAACCACGGCGTGGATGTCCCGCTGCTCACCGCGTCCGGCCAGCTCGTGTGCTACCAGCTCCGCGTGCCCGAGCGCGATCGTGATCGGCGTCCGGAGCTGGTGCGAGGCATCCTGCAGGAACCGGCGCTGGGTAGCGAGCAGGCGGCCTTTCTCCTCACTGAGCCTGGCCTGCTCGGCGTCTGCCGACTGCCTGCGGTGCATCTGCCACACCATGATCAGGAACACTGCCGAGATCAGCGCGACGGCGGCCAGTTCCTCGGCCGGGTCATCGCGCCATGCGGCGTCGATGCCGACTGCCGCGACGGCGGTCGCGATCATCGTGGATGCCACCCACAGAGTTGGCTTGACACCGGAGACCCGGAACCCCCAGAGCAGCGCGAACCCCATCCAGACCGCGTAGAACAGCACGACCTCGCGGCGGGCGAAGACGACGAAGATGACCAGGGTGAGCAGCCAGAGCAGCAGCAGGCCGGCAAGGTTGGCCCACCCGGACGGCGGCGCCAGCGGACGCCAGCCCGGTGCTGGAGTGGCCGGGGCTGGCTCGCCTTCACCCGGCATGGCCGTAGCTGGGTCTGCCCCCGCCGTCCCGGCGTTGGCTGGCCTGCCGCCGGCGCTGCTAGGAGGCCAACTGGTATCCGGCACCACGTACCGTCCTGATCAGGTCGAACCCTAGCTTGGACCGGAGCCGCCGCACGCAGACGTCGACCACGTTGGAGCCAGGGTCGAAGTCGTAGCCCCAGATCGACGCGAGCAGTTCCTCCTTCGGGACCGAATGACCGGCGTGCTCCATGAGCTCGCGCAGCAGCAGGAACTCCAGCCGGGTGAGCGCGACCGGGCCGCTCCCGATGTCGGCCTGCAGCCTGCCGACATCAAGGCTCAGCTCCCCGGCCCTGATGACTTCGTGGCGGGGATCGCCGCGGAGCCGGACCCGCACCCGGGCGAGCAGCTCCTCGAGCGAGAACGGCTTGGTCAGGTAGTCGTGCGCACCCAGGTCCAGGCAGGCAACCTTTGTCGGTACGTCATCCAGGCAGGAGAGCACGAGCACCGGCTGATCCGGGTGCGCGCGGTGGAGTTCAGCCAGCAGTTCGCGGCCATCCAGATCTGGCATCACCAGGTCCAGGATCACCAGTCCGTAATCTCCGGTCCGGGCCAGGGCGAGCCCGTCGGCCCCGCTCTGGGCGCAATCGATCGCGTAGCCAGCCACTGACAGCGCGCGGCTGACGAAGCTCTGGATCCCCGGCTCGTCATCGACAAGCAAGATGCTCGACTGAGCCGGGCGATGCACCGACCGGTCAATGATCATCGCGGGGCACTTCGCTCACTACTTGGCCACATCATCGCCACATCTCGTGGTGGTTGCCTATCGAACCCCCCGCGGCGTGTCAAGGGTTCGTCATGCGCTCTACTCCATATTGTGATGCCCGGGTCAAGAACGTAACCCGGACCTCCAGCGAGTGCGCAATCCTTTGCAAGTGGTGCCGGTGTGACTATCGAAGCCTGGGCGGGCGGCTGGTGTCAATGGATGACAATTTCGTCATCCAGGTCCGGGGATCTTGCAATGCCCCAGGCCGGAGCATCAAGCTCAGCAGTGTCAGTGAGCTTCCGCTAAACCGGACGCGCGGGAAAGCGTGCCCTGTTAGCGATCTCTCGCGGAGAAGCGAGGTGGTGGCGGGTGTCTCTCCCGGCCCGGGTGGCCACGCTGGTCGTGGCGTTCCTCGCCGTGGTCGGCGGCGGGTTCTTCGTCGTCATCCATTACCTGCTCGGCGCGCCACCGCAGGTGACGTTTACGCCGAGCGCGTCCGGCCAGGTCAACGTGACCATGCAGACCGATGCGTCGTCGAGCCCGACGGCGGTGCCGTCGAACCCGACTTGGGTCTCGTACTTCATCAAGAGCCCGCAGACCGGGCAGTGGCTTCACACCACGTTGTTCACGGTCCCCGCGCATACCCGCATCAACGTGACGATCCTTGGCTACGACGGCTCGACCCCGATCCGCAACCCGCTCTGGGGTCAGGTGACTGGCACGATCGGCGGCTACGCCACCTACACCGGAGTGAAGCAGAACTTCCTGAACGGCTGGAACGGCGACCCCACGTACAACATCCAGCACACGTTCGCGATCCCGGGGATCGGCCTCAACGTGCCCGTCCAGGCCGGGCCTGCGACCTGCACTCTCGGGCCGTGCACCAACAATGCCCACTCCACAACGACGTTCAGCTTTATGAGCCCCTCGGCGGGGGTTTACCGCTGGCAGTGCTTCATCCCGTGCGGCCTGGCCTTCCTCGACGGGAACGGTGGTCCCATGCAGACGATCGGTTACATGATGGGCAACATGTCGGTGGTGAGCTGATGGCCACCGCCACGCAGGCCCCTCCCGAGGCCGGGCGCCGCGAGCCGAACCACGGGCTGCGGATCTTCCTGATCTGGCTGCCGGTCGCACTGGTTGCTGACCTGATCATCTGGTTCGTCTGGGGGCCGCACATCCCACCCGGCGATATGGGGTCGGCCGCCAAGAGCCAGCAGTTCGACATCACCGTGATGTCGGTCATGGCCGCGCCGGTGGTGGCGTTCGTGCTGATTTACGCGGCTTACGCGCTCGTGGTCTGGCGCCATCGGGAGGGCGACGACGAGGACGGGCCGCCGATCCACGGCAACACCAGGATCTCGGCCATCTGGATCGGGGTCACGTCGGTGATCGTGATGGGGCTGTTCGTGTTTGGCACCGTCGAGCTCGTCGTGCCCGCTGGCGCCGGCGCCGGCCAGGGCAATACCGCGCTGTGGACCCCGACGGGCGCTGCCCCGCTGCAGATACAGGTCATCGGCCAGCAGTGGCGGTGGAGCTACCGCTACCCGCAGTTCGGCGGGTTCGAGACTGCGAACCTGGTGCTGCCGGTCAACACCGAGATCCAGTTCAACGTCACCTCGCTGGACGTGATCCACAGTTTCTGGGCCTACCAGCTCGGGGTCAAGGCGGACGCGAACCCCGGGGTGAACAACATCGCGTTCACCAAGACCCTGGCCACCGGCACGGTCGAGGTCCGGTGCGCCGAACTGTGCGGCCTGTGGCACGCCGACATGACCACTACCGGCACTGTGCTCTCGCAGTCGGCGTTCCAGTCGTGGGCGACGGCGACCAGGACGCAGCTTGCCGCGGTAACTAAGCAACTCCCCCCGTACTCGCTGACCTACGATCCCAACCTGGTCCCGGAGCTGAGCAAGGCGTTCACCGCGCCGCCACCGAAGGGCGCTGGGCTGAACGGCGCGGGCGGCGGCTACTACGGCGGCCAGTACCCGGTGGGGCCATGACCGGGCGGCCTGCGGTGCGCGCGACATCTTCCGTTCCTTCCGTGAAGGGGTGACCGGATGGCCATCGAGACTCAGCCGGAAAAGGCACAGCAGCCTGGCGGGCGCGACCCGGACGGCACCCGGCGCGCCCGACCGTGGTGGCTGCGGCCGGCGTTCCACACCGGTCTGGTCGGCGCGGTGCTCGGCTACCTCGTCGGCCACTGGTTCGGCAACTGGATCGCCAGCGGCTACTCGCAGGTTGGAAACCAGAGCGAGAACAACTTCGCGATCGTCTTCGGCTATGTGTTCGGGACGCTGGGCTGGCTGATCGGCGTCGGCGTGTTCAACGACCTCGCCCGGTCGATGCTCGGCCGCCCGCTGGCCACCGAGGCGGAGGAGGTGGGCGCCGCGACCGGACTGGCCCGGTATTTCAGGTACACGCTGAACCACAAGGTCGTGGGCATCCAGTACCTGGTGGGCATGCTCGTTTACTTCCTCACCGGTGGCCTGCTGGCGATGGCCATCCGCACCGAGCTGCTGTCGCCCACGTACCACGCCTTCAGCTCGGCTGCCTACACCGAGATCGTCGGCGAGCACGGCACCATGATGATGATGATGATGACCTCGGTCATCGTGGGGCCGTTCGGCAACTACCTCGTCCCGATCATGATCGGCTCGAAGCGGGTGGCGTTCCCCCGGATCGAGGCACTGTCGTTCTGGCTGACCCCGGCCGCTTACATCGTCCTGCTGTCCGGCCTGATGTTCGGCGGGTTCCCGTTCGGCTGGACCGGGTACGCGCCGCTGTCGATCGAGGCGACCCAGGGCGCCGACTCGTACTTCGTGGCGTTCGGCCTGATGGGCGTGTCGGTGATCCTGGCCGGGTTCAACATCATCGTCACCGTGATCACCCACCGGGCGCCGGGCATGCGGTGGAGCCGGGTGCCGATCTTCGTATGGTCGATGCTGACCGTGTCGTTCCTGTTCGTCCTCGCCGCGCCGATCCTGGTCGGCGCCTGCTACATGTCGCTGACCGACCGGACGGTACAGACCGCGTTCTTCACCAACAGCCTGGGTGGCAGCAGCTACCTCTGGGAGAACCTGTTCTGGTTCTTCGGCCATCCCGAGGTGTACATCCTTGCCTTGCCCGGGTTCGGGATCGTGTCCGAGTTGCTCCCGGTGTTTTGCCGTAAACCCCTGTTCGGCTACCGGATCTCGGCCGCCGGGATGATCGGCGTGACGCTGCTCAGCTTCTTCGTCTGGCAGCACCACCTGTTCGACAGCGGGATCAACCCCGACATGCGCCCGGTGTTCATGCTCACCACCGAGATGATCTCGATTCCGACCGGCTTCATCTACCTGGTGGCCCTGGGCACGCTGTGGAAGGCGAAGATCCGCTACACCGTGCCGATGCTGTTCTGCCTGGCCATGTACTTCAATTTCCTGATCGGCGGGATTTCTGGCGTATTCCTGTCCGACGTGCCCGCCGACACTACGGAGCACGGCTCGTTCTTCGTGATGGCACACTTCCACTACACGATCATGGGCGGGCTGATCTTCGCGTTCATGGCCGGCTGCTACTACTGGCTGCCCAAGATGATGGGCATCAAGCTGAACGAGACGCTCGGCAAGATCCACTTCTGGACGATGTTCATCTTCTTCAACTCGACCTTCCTGCCGCTGTTCGCGGTAGGCATGGCCGGGCAGCCGCGCCGCGTCTACACCTATGCGCGCAACCTGCAGACGATCAACGACTGGGTGTCGATCTCGGCATTCCTGCTCGGCGGGTCGATCCTGATCTTCCTGATCAACTTCGTCTACTCGACGGTGATCGCCCGGGTGCGCGAGGTGGGGAACCCCTGGAATTCCCGCGGCCTGGAGTGGCAGGTGCCCTCGCCGCCGCCACCAGACAACTTCGATGTGGTGCCGGTGGTACTTTCCGGACCCTATGAGTACGGGGTGAAGGACGCGCCACCCGTCGCGGACCTGCACCCGCCGGCAGGCGTTCTTGCCGCCGCGTACTCTCAGTCAGAAGTGGAGGCTTAGCGCCATGGCTGAGGCAGGCGCTCCGGCGCCAGGCACTGTGGAATCTAAGGCCGAAGAGGCTGGCTTCTACCACGAGGCGGCGCTCAACGCGTCGT
The DNA here is from genome assembly GCA_963815375.1 of uncultured Actinomycetota bacterium. GTDB lineage: Bacteria > Actinomycetota > Actinomycetes > Streptosporangiales > Streptosporangiaceae > JASHPR01. The sequence continues at coordinate 438,408 of CAWFGX010000005.1, forward strand.
GGACCGGGTCCCGGCTCGCCGTGGGCGGCATGACGTTCCTGTTCGGGTGCTTCGTGTTCGCCTACTTCTACCTGCGTTCGCTGAACTCCAACGGGATGTGGCACCCGTCGGGCTTCACCGGGCCACAGCAGTGGGCCGGGGCAGTGATTATGGCGCTGGTCGTGCTCAGCGCCCTGGTTCAGTACGCAGGCCTGGCCCGGATCAAGGCCGGGCACAAGGGGGCCTGGCTAAGCGCGGCGCTGCTGGCGCTGGTGCTCGGCCTGGCCGCAGTCGGCGTGCAGGTGTGGCAGCTGCTGAACCTGCCGTTCTTCCCCGGCAGTGCAGGCTTCGCCAGTGTCTTCGTGGGGGAGACGCCGGTCTTCGTGGTGTTCGTGGTCGCGATGATGATCTGGCTGGAGACCTTGATCATGCGTGCGCGCAGAATACCGGAGATCTCGTTCGTGGAGCAGCCTCCTACCTACACCGAGGCCTTTGGCGTGCAGCGGTTCCAGGCGAACCTGAGCGCGTTCACCGTGGTGTGGAACTACCTCGCCGCGATCGCGATCTTGTTCTGGGTGCTCTTTTATTTGGCGGCGTGACCGGCCGCCATGTCCTACGTCCTGCAGCACTGGTCGGGCAACTGGGCGGTTCTCGCCGTCTGGGCGGCCCTCGTGGCCGCGCACCTGGCCGGACTACGCCAGTACCTGCAGGGGCGCGGCCATGACCGGGTCAACGGCGTCCAGGCCCGTCGGCTGGCCTGGGAAGCTGCGGCGTTCCAGGGCGGTCTGCTGGTCGCGCTGCTGGCGCTGATCTCGCCGCTCGGTTACTGGTCCGGGCTGTACATCTGGGTGCGGTCGCTGCAGGATCTGCTGCTAGCACTGGTGGCGCCGGGGCTGATCGTGCTGGGCGCTCCGTGGCTGGTACTCGCCAGCGCCAGACGCCGGCCTGCTGACGGCCCGGCGGCAGACCCGGCTCGGCCAGCCGCCCAGCCGGACCAGGTACCCGGGCCGTCCCCACGGCGCTTGTGGGCGACCCGGCCGGTCGCCATCGTGGTCGCATTCAACGTCGTCTGGCTTGGCTGGCACGTGCCCCCGCTCTACGATCTCGCGGCCAGGCACTCAGGCGCGCGGTACCTCGAGTACGCCAGCTATCTCGCCGTCGGTACCGTTTTCTGGCTGCAGCTGATCGGATCGCGTCCGCTGCGGCCAGTCCTGCCGCCGGTACAGCGGCTGGTTCTGGTCATCCTCACGGCTGCGGCTGATGGGGTACTCGGCATGGTGCTGGTGTTCGGCTCCGGTCTGCTGTACCCGGCCTACATCGGCGCGCACCACCACGCGCTGAGCGTGGTGTCCGACCAGCAGGTAGCAGGCGCGGTGCTGTGGATGGGCGTGCTGCCCCCGCTGATCGTCGTGGCGGTGGCGCTGATCAACAACTGGCTGGATGCCGAGGAATCTGATGAGCTGTCGCGTGACCTGGACCGGGTGATGGGACGAGCTACCGCCGTGCCCGCTGTGTCCGGCCCGGGCAAGCCGGTCTGGCATGCCCGGTCTGGTTACCGGCGCCCTACGATCTGATAACGACTAAGGAGGCTGGCGTGGTCGCTGTACTTGCCTCGGTGCCCAGCAACGTCGAGGGTGGGTCCTACATGACGTTCGGCGGCCCGGTGGGCCTGTTCGTCGTCGTCGCCACGATCCTGTGGCTGCTGTTTGCCCGCCCGCACCGCCGGGTGCCCCCGCGCCGGGCCATGGTCGCGTCCCAGGCTGGGACCGGTAACGTGTCCACTGCGTCCGCAGTGGCGCCTGAGGCTGCATCGACGGCTGCCGCCGGGGGCACTGGAGCTACTGCTGCCGACGAGGGTGCGCAGCCGCAGCAGGACACGAGCACAGACAGCACGGAGGCCAGCGAGTGACACAGGCCACGGGCGCCCTGCCCGGGCACGAGACTACGCAGGCGTACCAGCCTGCGGCCGGGCGGCGTTCCCCGCGCGGCCTGGCCCGGGCGCTGTTTGCCCTGACCAAGCCGCGGATCATCGAGCTGCTTCTGGTCACCACGTTGCCGACAATGCTGCTGGCAGATCGGGGCCTGCCGTCGGTGTGGCTGATGCTGGCCACGCTGGCCGGGGGTGCGCTGGCCGCGGGCAGCGCCAACACGATCAACTGCTTCATCGACCGCGACATCGACGCGGTCATGCGGCGCACCTCGCGCCGGCCGCTGGTGGCCAAGGGCAAGGCGACCGTGATCCGGCCGGCCGAGGCCCTCGTTTTCGGCATCGTGCTCGGGGCTGCCTCAACGGCTGTGCTGGGCATACTGGTGAACTGGCTGGCCGCAGCCCTGGCCGACGCGGCGATCCTGTTCTACGTGTTCGTCTACACGCTCGTGCTGAAGCGCCGGACGGCGTCCAACATCGTGATCGGCGGGGCGGCCGGATGCTTCCCGGTGCTCGTCGGATGGGCAGCGGTGACCGGCCGGGTCAGCCTGGCCGCTGTTGTGCTGTTCGCCGTCATCTTCTTCTGGACGCCGCCGCACTTCTGGGCGCTGGCAATGCGGTTCCGCGACGACTACGCGGCAGCCGGCGTTCCGATGCTCCCGGTGGTGGCACCGGCGACGGTGGTGGCGCGGAAAATCCTTGTGTATTCCTATCTGATGGTGGCGGCGACCCTGGCGCTTGCTCCGTATGCCGGCTGGCTGTACAGCGGCTGCGCGGTCGGCCTGGGCGCATGGTTCCTCGTCGAGGCACACCAGCTCCGGGCCCGGATCGCCTCTGGCGACGCCCCAGCCCCGATGCGGCTGTTCCACCAGTCGATCGCGTATCTGGCTCTGCTGTTCGCGGCGGTCGCGGTGACTGCGCTGCTGCCCTGGGGCCGCTGGTAGTTTTCGACAGCCCGCTAGGGCGACAATGTGACTGAGCGGTCCTTTTTAACCATTCCAGGAATTGGCGTTCGAGGGACTCACCGGCATGGCGAGCTTCCTGAGCCAGGCGGTCGGCGGCGCTGCTTGCGCTGAGGGTTCTCGATGAGGTACAGCACGACCGTGCCCAGCACCGACAGGAAGCTGATCGCGATCAGCGCTTTCTGATGTGTCGTGAGGGCGAGCACGATGCCGGTGACCACACCCATGGTGCCGCCAGCGAACATCGCAGCGGGGTTGCGCGGCGGGGCTTCCGGGGGCGGCAGGGCCACGTCCGAGATCGCGGCCCTGCCGTCCGGGAAGACGTCGATTACCGCGTGCCTGCGGGAGACATCAGTGTCATGCAGGCACAGGCTCGAATCCGTGGCCCGGCCGATCGTGTGCCGGCCCGGCTGCAGTGCGACACCGAATCCGGCATCCGGCCCGCTGGTCACGTGCAGCGTGCCTGCCGCGGCACCGCGCACACGATGGTAATCCGGTCCAGGGCTGCCCACGCTGATCACCGCACCAGGCAGGACCGGGCTGTCGGCCAGCCTGGACCGCGGGTCGAGCATAGTAGTGCCGCATCAGACAAGGTTTGCCCGCTCGGTGACGGCATTCTGCAGGCGAGCCTAGGCTTGCCGGGTGCCCTTCCCTGATGAGCTGGTACGTGGTCCTGCCGTGGTGAGTTATGCCGTCGCTGGCCTGGTGACTTCGCCGTGCTCGCCCGGAGGATCCGGTCGAGGTCCCGCTGGCGGCGCCGCGGCCTTCAGCTGGGGTTATGCGTGGATGACGCGAATCGCCGCGCCGCTGCGCTATACATCCCGTCACAACAGAGATCGGCTGCCGATGCCTCGACCGGTGTGCTGCGTGGTCAGCGGACGGCCAATGTCATGACGTGGCGGAGCGGTGTCGCTTCCCCCGTCAAAGCTCTCCTGAATCGTCGGAACTGACTGCGAGGGATACCGTGCGCCGAAGGCGCTGGATCATCGTCGCGGCCGTAACGGTGCCGGTCGCGGTGGTCGTCGGGGTCGGCGTCGGGCTGGTGCATGGGTACGGGCCGTTACCGGTGATCGTCTCGGCTCCGCCGGAGCGTCACGGTTCGGGCTGTGCCGGCCGAATCGATGATTGGGACCGGTCGCGGTGGCCGGCGCTGTTCTGGGTGGGTGTGGGTGCCGGTGCCCGCTCGGTGACGGAGCGGTGGTGGCCGAATATGGATGATCCGGACTGCCACGTCGTGGTCACCCACGGCGGTGCCGCGGTGGCCGCGGTGCTGATACGGGACATCCAGCAGGCACCAGCGATCGGCTTCGATCTGTCGTCCGGGTGCCCGGCGGATTTCGGTGGCGCGGTCGATCTGTTCTTCGACTACGGCGGCGGCCGGTGGGAGCGGGTGCGGGTGTATCCGAGCGGCTGCGGTGAAATCACCGCCCCGGATCGCCAGCCGCGCTCGGCACTGTTCGGCAACTTCGACAACGATCTCGCAGCCATCGCTCCGCCCGGCTGGCAGCCACTGCTGCAGTAGCCGGGGTTATCCAGCCCTTGGCAGGCGCCGGTCGCCGTCGGTGTCCACCGCGGCGCCACAGCTGGGTGTGGCCGTCGGCCGCTATCCTCGCGGTGGCGAGTGAGCGTTGGCGGAGCACTTCAACGGCGAGCGGCTCGCCGCGAGAAGATCGAAGACAGCGCCGCGTACGCCGTCGAGGCGATCGAGGTCTAACCCTTCCGCTCCACAACCCGACTGAGCTGGAAACCGCGGATGCTGCCGCGCTGGATGCCGCAGTGGGGTCCTGGCTGGGGGCACGGCTGCGGGTGCAGGCCGCCGCCGAGGGGCAGGACGGTGGCCGCCGCCAGCGGCGGGCGGTGGCGGTGGACGGCAAGGCGCTGCGGGGCACCCGGCATGCCAGCAGCAACGCGCAGCCCGTGCACCTGCTGGCAGCCAGCCCACCCTGTATGCCCAGGGCCTGCCCTGGCGGCACATCCCGGCCATTCACACGCAGCGCGACCAGAGCCATGGCCGTGAAGAGCGCCGCGCCCTGAAAGCCGCGGCGGTCGCCGCTGGCCTCGCCTTCCCGCACGCCGCCCAGGCCATCCGTCTCACCCGCCGGATCCGGCACCTTGGCAGTGGGAAGGGGCGCACCGTCACCGCCTGCGCCGTCACCAGCCTGACCGCCGCCCAGGCCACCCCGGCCCAGCTCGCCGCCTGGATACGCGGCCACTGGCAGATCGAAGTCCTGCACTACATCCGCGACGTCAGCTACGGCGAGGACGCCTCCCAGATGCGCACCGGCAACGGACCCCAGGTCATGGCGACCCTGCGGAACCTCGTCATCGGAATGCTGAAACTCGCCGGGCATGCCAGCATCGCAGCCGCCTGCCGCCACCACAGCCGGGACGCCACCCGGACCCTGGCCACCCTCGGGCTCTGCCCGGCATAACCGGAGCGGGCACGCACACCCTAGCCAGCCGGAGCCCTGGGATGCAGTCATCCTTTCCACGCCGGTGATTGCAGGCGAGCCGCGTGGCCGCATCCGGATCCGCGGGAGCTGGTAGGAAAGCTTTCATGGACGCTTTGCGGCACTACCAACTCGACCAGCCGCGCATCGCGTCCTCGTTCCCGGGCGAGCGTAATGACAACTTCCTGATCGAGGACAGCACGGGCCGCAGGCTCGTCATCCGCCGGTTCCGGCGCAACCCTGACCGGGCGCGGATCGCGTTCCAGCTCGACGTCCAGGAGCATCTGTCCCGGGCAGGCGTGCCGACCGCCGCGATCGTCGTTACCCGCGACCACCGCCGGATAACGCCAGGCGAGCCTCCCTGCGTGGCCTTCGAGTACATCCACGGCGACCACTACGCTTTCACGAGCCTGGCGCAGCTGAAGGCCGCCGCGCGGACGCTCGCCAGCCTGCACGACGCTCTGGACACACTCCGCATCGACGACGTGCCCATGACGGTGAACCCGCACGTCGAGCGCTGGTGGCAGCAACCCGGGCAGGAAATCGAGGCGCTGGCTCCGACTGTCCGGCGGCATGACCTGGCACTGCTGGAGCGGACTGTGGCCCAGCTTGATCTCGATGCCTGCGCACGCCTGCCGGCCGGGTACGTCCACGGCGACTTCCACGGCCGGAACCTCATCTTCAGCCAGGACGACGTCGCCGCCGTACTCGACTTCGACGTCGTCCACCACACCGTCCGCGCCGTCGACGTCGCGCGTTCACTGCTCGCGTTCGCACGGCCACAACGCGGGTCGCTGCGTGCCAGACCCGAGTTCGCAGCCACGTTCCTGGCCGAATACCAGCGCCGCCGCCCCCTCACCAATGCCGAGCGAGCCGCGCTGCCCACCCTGCTCGCGCTCGTGTTCGCACCCCGCGCCGCGAAATGCCAGCTCCTGGCCGCCGAAGGTGACGACCCGGCCAGCTGGGCGGCCGAGCGCATCAGCGCCGTCGCCGCCCTCGCAGCACAGCGCGTCAAACTCGCTCAGACCATCGCGGCGAGCACCCGCAGCTAGCCGGCACCCAGAGCAGTGACGTTCATCAAGCCATCAACCGGACGTTACGCCACTATGCCGCGGCCCTGCGGCAGTAGCTCCGACGAAACAGGCGCGGCCGCCGTGCGGCAAGGGCGGCGAGCTCAGCAGCGAGCCGACAGAACTGTCGGGCGCCGCCATTAACTCGATATCGCTGGCCTCCCGGGAGTGCGTGTCCTGTGCCGTCAGCCTCAAGATCACGGTTGTGCAATTCCTTGTCGTTTTTTCCGACCTTCGAGGATGCGGCTGGTTCAATCCCCAAACACGTTACTGTATCGGCCGGTTGGCTCTTAGACTGCGATAGCTCGCCATTATGCGAGCATCACGGACGGGGACGATAGGTGTCGGTGAGTGAGGCCCGGCTGGTGGCAGGGCGCTACCAGCTGGTGCACGAGCTGGGTCGCGGCGGGATGGGAGTGGTGTGGCTGGCTGAGGATCAGCTAGTCGGCCGCAGGGTCGCGGTGAAGGAGCTGCGGCCGCCCCGCGGGCTGGCGGCCGAGGAGCGGGAAACGTTCAGCCAGCGAGCCCTGAAGGAGGCAAGCAGCGCCGCGCGGATCCGCCATCCCGGTGCGGTGACGCTCTATGACGTCCTGCCTGCCAGCGCCGCCGACGATGCTCTGTACCTGATTATGGAACTCGTCGAGGGCCCGACGCTGGCGCAGCTGATCCAGCGGGACGGGCCGCTGCCTGTTCCTGCCGTCACCACGTACGGCCTGCAGCTGCTGTCGGTCCTGGAAGCGGCGCATGGCCTGGGCATCGTGCACCGTGACGTCAAACCGGCCAACATCCTGATCGGCCGCGGCGGCCAGGCCAAGCTCGCCGACTTCGGCATCGCGCACACCGTGGGCGACCAGCGAATGACCCGCAGCGGGATCATGGGCACCCAGGCCTACCTGGCGCCGGAGCTGTTCGAGGGGGCTGCGATCACTCCGGCTGCCGACCTGTGGTCGCTGGGCGCGACGCTGTTCGCTGCCGTCGAGGGCCGGGGCCCGTTCGACCGCGACACCACCGGTGCCACGCTGCGCGCCATCGTTCTCGATGACCTCCCAGTCCCGCGCTGCCAGCCATTTCTGGCCGCTGCGATCAGCGGCATGCTGTTGCGCGACCCCGCGGGCCGCGCCACCATCGCCCAGGCACGAGCCCACCTGCTTCAGGCCGCTGAGGTGCCCGGCGACCAGCCGCCGGCCACCATGCTGCCGCAGCAGCCAGCCGACCCAGCGACCGCCAACCTTGCGCTGGCGCCGCATCCCAGCCTGCAGGCCCCGTGGGCTCAGGCCGCCGCCACCCGGTCCCCGTCAGCGCCACCACCTGTCCCGCCACCTTTCCCGGGGTACCCGGTACCGCCGCCCGGGTCGGGCCAGCGCCGTCGTCTGGTGATCATCGGGGCTGCCGCAGCTGCCGTGGCGGTCGCAGCGGCTATTGCCGTGCCTCTGCTGCTATCGGGCCACCACCAGCCCTCCTCTTCTGGGCAGAACAATCTCAACCTGCCCCAGGGGCAGCCGACGTCGCCATCTGCCGCCTCTTCCAGCTCGGGGCCTAACCCGACCGCCACCCTTAAAGACCCACGGCATAGCAACGGGGCTAGTTCAGGAAGCATTTCAGGAGTTACTTCGGTTGCATTCAGCCCCAACGGCCAGATGGTCGCAACCGGCGACATTGATGACAGCATCTACATATGGAATGTGGCCTCCGGGCAGATCGAGGCTACGCTGACCGATCCCGGAAACCCTGCTTCGAGCGTTTACGCGGTCGCGTTCAGCCCCAATGGCCAGATGCTCGCCGCTGGCGACGGCGATGACATTACCTATGTGTGGAACCTGGCCACCCACCAGGTCGCCGCCTCACTGAACGACCATGGCGGGAGCGACGCAGTCGTGCAGTCGGTGGCGTTCAGCCCGAGCGGCCAGCTGCTGGCCGCCGGTGATCAAGACGACAGCTCTTATCTGTGGAACGTGTCCACGGGCAAGCTGGTCAGTACCCTGACCGACCAGGGCTTCGGCGGCGTGAACTCGGTCGCGTTCAGCCCCGATGGCCAGAGGCTGGCTACCGGCGACGATAACTACGTCACGTATTTGTGGAATGTGGCTACAGGCAAGCTGGCCAGTACCCTGACCGACCCGCCAGGCACCAGCAGCTCGCAGAATGCCGCGATAGCTTTCAGTCCCAACGGCCAGACGCTGGCCTCTGGCGGAGGGAATGACAGCATCTACCTCTTTAATGTGGCTACCGGCCAAGTGCAGAGCACTCTGACCGACCCGGGCAGCAGCGGCGTGACCTCGGTCGCGTTCAGCCCTGACGGCAAGACGCTGGCCGTCGGCGACGGCGATGACAGCGCTTACCTGTTTGAAGTGGCTACCGGCGATCTCGACACCACCCTGACCGAACCGGACGGCGGCAGTGCCGTGAACTCGGTCGCGTTCAGCCCTGATGGCAAGACACTGGCGACGGCCGACGCTGACGACAGTACCTACCTGTGGCATGTTGGCTGAGCCGGTAGCAGGGCGGTACCAGCTGCTGCGCGAACTGGGGCGCGGCGGGATGGGTGTGGTGTGGCTGGCGCAGGACCAGCTGGTGGACCGCCAGGTGGCGGTCAAGGAGCTGCGCCCGCCGGCCGGGCTGACGGACGAGGAGCGGGAGACGTACCGGCGGCGCGCGCTGCTCGAGGCACGCAGCGCCGCCCGGATACACCATCCAGGCGCGGTACTGCTGTATGACGTGCTGCCGGCCACCAGCAGCGACGATGCGATCTACCTGATCATGGAATACGTGGAGGGGCCGACCCTCGCCGAGCTCGTCCGGCGAAGCGGGCCGCTGCCAGCCGCTGACGTAACTGCCTACGGCCTGCAAATGCTGTCCGTCCTGGATGCCGCGCATGCCCTGGGCATCGTGCACCGCGACGTCAAGCCCGCCAACATCATCATCACCCCGGGCGGGCAGGCGAAGCTGACCGACTTCGGCATCGCCCATGCTGTGGGCGATGCGCGGCTGACCAGCAGCGGCATTATGGGCACGCAGGCTTACACGGCGCCGGAGCTGTTCGACGCCGGGCCGATCACCCCCGCTGCCGACGTCTGGTCGCTTGGCGCGACGCTGTTCGCGGCGGCCGAAGGCTACGGCCCGTTCGACCGGGATACCGCTGGTTCCACGCTCCGCGCGATCCTCCTGGACGACCTGCCCGTCCCTCGCTGCCCGCAGCCTCTGGCCGGCGCGATCCGCGGGATGCTGGAGCGCGACCCCGCTCGCCGGTCCGCTACCAGCCAGGCGCGGGCCCAGTTGCTCGAGGCCGATGCCGCCAGGGCCGCGCCGCAGCCGCCGGCCGCAGCGCCAGGCGGGCCGCCGCCCTGGGAGCAGGCTGCGACCACCCGGTCGCCGTCGCCACCACCCGTCCCCGTCCTGGTGCCTCAGCCCGTGCTGGCACCGGCGCCCACGCGGTCCAGCAATGGCCGTCGCCTGGTGATCATCGGTGTGGTGGCAGCGGTGGTCGCGATCGCCGCCTCAATCGTGCCCTTCCTGCTGCTGCGCAACAGCGCTTCCCAGACCTTAACCGCCACCCTGGCCAGCCCCGGAGGCAGCAGCCTCACCGCGACAGTGAACTCGGTCGCGTTCAGCCCTGACGGCAAAGAGCTGGCCGTCGGAGATCAAGATCACAATGCCTACCTGTGGGATCTGGCCACGCACCGGATCGTCGCCACACTGACCTCCCCTGTCGGCAGCCAGCCCGTGTCCTCGGTCGCGTTCAGCCCTGACGGCACAACGCTGGCCGTCGCAAACGGTGATGGCAGCACGCTCTTGTGGAACGTGGCCACTGCCCGGCTGGCCGCGACCCTGTCCGACCCGCCATCGGCGTCTGGCGGCAGCAGCGAGGGCGTGAACGCGGTGGCGTTCAGCCCTGACGGGAAATTGCTGGCCGCGGCCGACGCCGATGACAGTCTCTACCTCTGGAATGTGGCCACCCACCAGGTCACCGCCACCCTTGCTGACCCGTCCGGCCTCGCCAGCCAGATGCACTCGGTCGCGTTCAGCCCGGACGGCACGATGGTGGCCTCTGGCAACGAAGACGGAAAGACCTACCTGTGGAACGTGACGACCGGCAAGCTGACCGCCACGCTGAGCGAAGCAGATGGCGAGAATGTGGTCTCGGTAGCGTTCAGCCCCCACGGGAAGACGCTCGCGACCGGTGACGACGACGGCAGCGTGTGCCTGTGGGATCTGGCGACCGGCAAGCTGACGGCCACCCTCAACGAGGGGAGCTCGGTGGTGTCCTCGGTGGCGTTCAGCCCGGACGGCAGGACTGTGGCCGCGGGCAACGGGGACAACAACACCTACCTCTGGGACGCGGCGACCGGGCAGCCAACCGCGACCCTCACCAACCCGCAGGTAGCGGCGGGCAACCCGGATGGCGTGAGCGCGATCGCAATCAGCCCGGACGGTGCGATGCTGGCCGCTGGTGATGGTGACAACAGCACCTACCTGTGGCACATCGGCTAAGCATTGGTAACTGACGCCAGAATGATGCTAAATAGCAGTCGGTGTGCGGGGCGGGGGACCGGCATCATTATCATCGGCCCTCTCTTCCCTCACTAGCATCAACCGGCTCCACCCGCTCCGAATAAGGAAGATCAATGTCGGAAAGCGATACCCCCGTGCACGCCCGGGTGGTGGCTGGCCGGTACCGGCTGGTGCGTGAGCTGGGGCGTGGCGGGATGGGCGTGGTGTGGCTGGCAGAGGACGAGCTGGTTGGCCGGCAGGTGGCGGTCAAGGAGCTGCGCCCGCCCGCGATGCTCGCGGACGAAGAGCGGAACAAGTACGTGCGGCGGGCTCTGCAGGAGGCGCGCAGTGCGGCCCGGATTCACCACTCTGGCGCAGTGACCCTGTATGACGTGCTGCCCGCCACCAACGGCGACGACGCGGTCTACCTGATCATGGAGTACGTCGAGGGGCCGACGCTGGCTGAGGTGATCGAGCAGCGCGGGCGCCTCCCCGACGCTGAGGTGGCCAGGCTGGGCCTGCAGCTGGTGGCGGTCGTCGAGGCGGCACACGCTCTGGGCATCGTGCACCGTGACATCAAGCCCGGCAACATCCTGATCGCCGCGGGCCCCCAGGTGAAGCTGACCGATTTCGGGATCGCGCACACCCTGGGCGATCCACGGCTGACTCACAGCGGGATCATGGGCACGCAGGCCTACCTGGCTCCGGAGCTGTTTGAGGCGGCGCCGATCAACCCGGCCGCGGATGTGTGGTCAGTGGGCGCCACGCTGTTCGCAGCGGCGGATGGACGCGCCCCGTTCGAGCGGGACACCACCGGCGCCACGCTCCGCGCGATCCTCTTCGATGCCCTGCCCGTGCCGCAGTGCGCGCCTGCACTGGCCTCGGCGATCTCAGGGATGCTGCAGCGTGATCCGGCCCGGCGTATCACGCTCGCCCAGGCCCGCGACAGCCTGCTCCGGGCGGCCAGCCAGCCAGCCTCGGCGCCTGCCCCGTCGGTCGAGCGGCCAACGGACAGCAGGCCGACCACGAGGCTGTCGCCCGGCTGGAAGAAGCCGCCCCAGCCGGCACCGGGCCCGGCCGGCGCACCTTACCCCGGCGCGCCGACTGCACCAGTCACGCCAGTGTCACCGGTCTCGCCGGTGCGCTACCCCGTCCAGCCCCCAGCCATGCCGGGCTCCATGCCACGCCCAGGCGCGCCAGGCCCGCCTGGGCCGCCGCTCACCGGGCCAGCACCGCCGCCCGGTATGCGTCGCCCGGTGGCGATGCCCCCATCGCCCATGCCGCGCCCTCCGGGGCTCATGGGGCTGGCCCCCGTGGCAACGTTCTCGAACATGCCCGGCGAGGCGCTGCGCGTCCTGCTGATCGTCGGTTGCATCGTCGCGATTCCCGTTGTCCTGGTGAGCTGGGTGTTCATACCTCCCCTCGTGTATCTCGTGCTCGCTATCGCAGCTGTGGCCTTCGTGATCGTGGCGCTGGTGATGCGTTCAAAGTGGTGCCAGCTGACGCTGACCAGCCGCGGCGTCGTCGTCACCGGGGGAAGATCGGCGAAAATAACCTGGGACCGGATCACCGGCTTCGGGCCGGCCGTGATCGGATCGCAGAGCTACCTGAATGCGTGGGTCGTGGGAGCTGGCGGAGGACCGCCCAAGCCGATCCGCATCTGCCCGCTGGAACCGCAGCATTTCCCGCCCGAGGCGATCAGGGCCGCGATCCTGGCGCAGCGGCCTACCGTCCGTGTCGACCCATTGCAGCCCCCGCCTGGTTATCCGCTGCGGCCACCGCCTTTTAGATAAGGAACGAGCTGCGACACTATTTGCTTAGTTCAAACTAAGTCCTATGATGGTGCCGTCCCAACAGCGGAGCAGAAAACCGCGAGGACGTCCTTATGGAGCAGGCAGGACCGGAATCGCGCCCGGGGAAGCCTGACCGGGCGGGCCAGCGCAGGCCATCGCGCGGGCAGCAGGCACGGCTGGCCAGGGACGCCCAGGACCGGGCCGTGAGCCAGGACCCAGACCAGCTTGCGCCGGGCGGGGCCCAGCCGGTCCCGTCCGTCGACGGGCGCGAAGCGGCATCACGCGGGGGGCACCAGGCGGCGCATCCCGTCGTTGTCGGCTATGACGGGTCGCCTACCAGCCGCAACGCCCTGGCGTATGCCGCGGGGCTGGCCCGGCGGCTCAGCCAGCCGCTGCTCGTGGTCTACGTGGTTCCGTTCGGTGTCTACTGCGAGCCGCTGACCGGGCAGGTCGTCTACCCAGCGCGTGATCGCGCGGAACTGGAGCCGTGGCTGCTGGCCGAGCTGGACCAGGCCTGCGACTGGCACGAGCTGGACGTCAGCGTCATGACCAGGCGCGGGAACGCTGCCAGGGAGCTGGCCGCGGCGGCGGACTCTATCAACGCCGACGCGCTTGTCGTCGGTGCGCCGGGCCACTGGCTGCACCGCGTGACGGGCTCGATCCCGAGCTGGCTTGCCCGCCACGCCCGCTGCCCGGTCATCGTTGTGCCATAGCGACCCTGACGCCACCGTGGCACTGAGCGGCCGCGCGGCGGGTCTCCCGACACGCGCGCTCCGGTGGGGTACCGAGCGCGCCGTGTCGGCCGGCAGCGGTACCTTTCAGACGTGCCTGGCAAGGTCACCGAACTTCCCGACGTTCCCGCTCTGCTGACCGCCGCGGTCGCCGCGATCGGCGGAGCGGAGCGGCCTGGGCAGGTCACGATGGCGGCAGCGGTAGCGCGGGCCATGGAGACCGGCGAGCATGTCGCCGTCCAGGCAGGCACCGGCACCGGGAAATCGCTGGCGTACCTGGTTCCCGCCGCCCGGCACGCGGCGGCGAGCGGCGCCGCGGTCGTAGTGTCCACGGCCACGATCGCGCTGCAGCGCCAGCTCATCGACCGTGACCTGCCACGCCTCGCTGAGGCGCTGGGACCTCTGCTGAAGCGGGCGCCGACGTTCGCGATCCTCAAGGGGCGGCGCAATTACCTGTGCCTGAACCGGCTCCGCGGCGGCGCGGCCGACGACCCGCAGCAGGAACTCTTCGACCCGCGCACAGCCTCGGACGTTGGGCGTCAGGTCGCGCGGCTGCACGAGTGGGCGGCCACAACGAGCAGCGGCGACCGAGATGAGCTGGTGCCAGGCGTGGACGAGCGGGCATGGCGGCAGGTGGCCGTGACCGCACGTGAGTGCATCGGCGCTCAGCGGTGCCCGTTCGCCGGGCAGTGCTTCGCCGAGCGGGCGCGCGAGACCGCGGGCATGGCGGACATCGTCGTCACCAATCACGCGCTGCTTGCCATCGACGCGCTGGAAAACGGGCAGGTGCTGCCCGATCACGACATAGTGATCATCGACGAGGCGCACGACCTGGTGGACCGGGTGACCTCGGTGGCCGCGGCGGAGCTGTCAGCAGCGGGCGTCGATGCGGCCACCCGCCGGATCGGCCGGCAGGTCACTGAGGATTCATCAGCACGGCTCCGCGACGCCGGGCAGGGGCTCGCCGAGGCGCTGACCGACGCTCCGGCCGGCCGCATCGACGTGCTGGCCGAGCCAATGGCCGTCCCGCTGGCAGCCGTGCGCGACGCCTCGGGATCGGCGGCGGCCGAGATCCGCGCCAGCGCCAAGAACTCTGAGGACGATCCGCAGCAGCTGACAGCGCGGCGGGCCGCGCTGGCCGCCCTGGACGAGCTGCACGATTCGGCCGACCGGATTCTCGGAGCGTTCGGGCCCGACATCGCGGCCCGGCCCGACGTCGTCTGGCTCGATGCCTCGCCGGACCGTGACTCGCGCCATCCGCCGACGCTGCGGGTGGCGCCGCTGCAGGTTGGCGGCCTGCTCGCCGAGCGTCTCTTCGGCCGCCGGACCGTCGCACTGACATCGGCCACGCTCACGGTCGGCGGCTCGTTCGCGCCGCTGGCACGCCAGTGGGGCCTCCCGGCCCCCGCAGCGGAGCCAGGTCCCGCCGCCGGCGCCGAAGGCGGCACACAGGAGGGCGGCGAGGCCCATTCGGCGGCGTGGGCCGGGATCGATGTTGGCTCGCCGTTCGACCATCCGCGCAGCGGGATCCTCTACGTGGCCCGGCACCTCCCGCCGCCGGGTCGTGACGGGCTCGCCGAGGCGTACCTCGACGAGCTGCGTGAGCTGATCACGGCGGCCGGGGGCCGCACGCTCGGGCTGTTCTCCTCGATGCGGGCTGCGCGGCAGGCAGCGGGAGAGCTCCGCGACCGGCTCGGCTTCCCCGTGCTCTGCCAGGGCGACGACCCGACGTCGCAGCTCATTACCCGGTTCGCCGAGGACGAGGCCACCTGCCTGTTCGGCACGCTGTCGCTGTGGCAGGGCGTGGACGTGCCCGGGCGGTCACTGCAGCTCGTGGTCATCGACCGGATCCCGTTCCCGCGGCCGGACGACCCGCTGGCCTCCGCCAGGCAGCGCGCGGTCGCCGCCCGCGGCGGCAGCGGCTTCATGACCGTCGCCGCTGCCCAGGCCGCGCTGCTGCTGGCTCAGGGCGCCGGGCGGCTGCTGCGCACGATGAGTGACAAGGGAGTGGTCGCGATCCTCGACCCCCGCCTGGTCACAGCGGGGTACAGCGCTTTCCTGCGTGCGTCGCTGCCCCCGTTCTGGACAACGACCGACCCGGAGGTCGCACGGGGCGCGCTGCGCCGCCTGGCCGCGGCATCAGGCGACCGTTAGCCCGGTCAGCTGGCCCGCGCGGCCGGGTTCGGCACGCGGTAGTACCTCGCCAACTGCGCGGGCGTGATATGTATCGGGTCGCTGCTGAACAGTGCCGTTGTCCGTTCCTGGGCGCGGGCCACAAGACCCGAGCAGATGAACTCGCCATCGATAAAGAACGTCAGCTTGCATCCAGTGAGCACGGTGACAGCGATGCTGGCGATCGTCAGCCAGCCATAGCGGGCGTGAACGTTGGCCGCCCACTCGCCGAATGAGACCACCTCGGCCCGGTCCTCATCGGACGCCTTGATGCGTACCAGGTAGTAGTCGTTGGGGGTGTACTCGGTGAGGTCACCGTGCCGCACTCCCTTGCTCGTGGCCTCGACCAGGTTTCCGCTCGGACTGGTGATCAGCGCGGCGTGGTTCCAGTAGGCGTACTGCCGGTCGTCGGCGTGCACGCGCATGGACTCGCCTAACCGGATGAGCTTGCTGAGAAAGCTGCCGCCGTGCGTGACGATGAAGTCGCCAGGCCGCGGCGCTAAGGCGGCTGCACCTGGCGGGTAGTGCTCCACTGACTCCGCCGTTATCGGGGTTATTCGAGGTCGCTGCATCGCGGTCTCCTTCCGATCCCCCGGACGTATTCGGAAGGCACGCATGCCTACGTCGCCTAGCATTCACCCGCCGGCCCGCTCCCGGCAATCCCTGATCAGCGCATGGTCGGCCGGGCCTGGGCAAAGGTCCAGCGATAGCCCTCGAGATCGTCCGCCACGTATGCCCGGTAGCCGTGCTCGCTGATGCCCGCCGCGATGGGGGCGCCGCTGGACTTGGCCCGCGCGTAATGGGCGTCCAGGTCGTCGACGAACACCCAGGGCACGTGGGTGACTGGCGCGCTGCCAGGCCGCGTGTCTTCGAGCTTGAAGACCAGCACCGCGCTGTTGCCGAGGTGGAACTCGATCCAGGCCCGCTCGGCATCCCAGTTGTCATCGGCGCTGGCGGCGGGCAGCGCGTTCGTTGGCTCGAAGCGGATGTCGACCTCGACGTCGTCGACCGAGCTTCGCCAGGCCAGCCGCTCGCCCGGCTGCCAGAGAGTGATCCGCGCGACCTCGAGCACGTCCCCGGCCGCGGCGTCGTACACCTCGAGGATCCGGCCGCCGACGCCGGGCTCGCAGACCTTCGCGACCGCGCGCGATGCGTCGAAGAAGTTGACCGGCCCGCGCACCCACCACAGGTTCATCTCCTCGGTGAACGCCCGGAACGCCGTTGCCGGGTCCACCGCGACCTCGACCTGCGATGAAACTGAGCCCGATGCGTTCACGTTACGGCCCTTTCTCGACGTGATGTTTGAACGAGGCCAGCTGCTCATCCCACTGCGCCTGCAGCTGATCGAGCCAGGCACGCACGGCCACCAGTGACTGCGGGCGCAGCCGGAACACCCGGCCGCGGGCGTCGTCCTCGGGGCGCTCGTCTGCGACCAAGCCGGCCCGCAGCAGCACCCGCAGGTGCCTGCTCATGGCCGGGCCCGAGGTCCCCGTGGCCGCCGCCAGCTCACCAGCCCGCAGCGGCCGCGTGCCGAGCAGCTGCAGGACCTGTCGCCTGGTCGGGTCGGCCAGCGCGCCAAACAGCTCGGCGTCGCTGTCCCGCGAACTTTGCATGCTCACGGGATCAATAATTAACTCTAGCGTTATCTATTGTCAATGAGTGCTGGAGCTAGACGCTGCCCAGATGTTGATGCCCGACTCCACAGCGTCACGGTCGATCTGCCCGAGCTGGTCGGCGGTGAACGTGGCATTGCCCGCGGCAGCGGCATTCTCCTCCAGCTGGTCAACGCTGCTTGCACCGATGAGCACCGAGGTGACCCGCTGGTCACGCAGGGCCCAGGACAACGCGAGCTGGGTCAGTGACTGGCCGCGAGACCGGGCGATTTCGCTGAGGGAGCGGACGTGATCCAGCGTCTGCTCGGTGAGCTGCCCGGCGTCCAGCGAGCTGCCTTCGCTGGCCCGCGAGCCGTCCGGGATCCCGTCCAGGTACTTGCCGGTGAGCACGCCCTGCGCCAGGGGAGAGAACGCGATGCAGCCGATCCCCTCCTGGCCGAGGACGTCGAGCAGGCCGCGCTCGATCCAGCGGTTCAGCATCGAGTACGACGGCTGGTGGATGAGCAGCGGCGTGCCCATCCCGCGCAGGATTGCCGCCGCTTCCGTAGTCCGCTCCGCCGAGTAGGACGAGATCCCAGCGTAGAGAGCCTTCCCGGACCGTACGGCAGTGTCCAGGGCTCCCATCGTCTCCTCTAGCGGCGTCTGCGGGTCGAACCGGTGACTGTAGAAGATGTCGACGTACTCCAGCCCCATCCGGTGCAGCGACTGGTCCAGGCTGGCGAGCAGGTACTTGCGGGAACCCCACTCACCGTAGGGGCCTGGCCACATGTCGTAGCCCGCCTTTGTCGAGATGATCAGCTCGTCCCGGTACGGGCGCAGGTCCTCGCGCATGATGCGGCCGAAGTTGATCTCCGCAGAGCCGTACGGCGGCCCGTAGTTCCCGTTTCCCAAAGTCTGCGCGGGTCCGACACCGCCGTAGTTGTTGGCGAGGTCGAAATGGGTGATGCCCAGGTCGAAGGCGCGACGGATGATGGCCCGCTGGGTGGTCAGCGGCCTGTCGTCGCCGAAGTTGTGCCACAGGCCCAGCGAGATCTCGGGGAGCTGGATGCCGCTGCGCCCGCAGCGGCGGTAGGGCATCTTCCCGTCATACCGGTCAGGATCAGCTACATAGGTCATAGACGGGAGTCTGCCAG
Source organism: uncultured Actinomycetota bacterium (assembly GCA_963815375.1). Classification (GTDB taxonomy): domain Bacteria; phylum Actinomycetota; class Actinomycetes; order Streptosporangiales; family Streptosporangiaceae; genus JASHPR01. The sequence goes on from CAWFGX010000005.1 coordinate 456,726, forward strand.
CGGCGGCCGATCGGGGAAGGAACCGCCCCTTCATCGATCAGGAAGAAGGTTGATCCGCGCTCAGCTCGTCCACCGTGGCCGCGGCTTTCACAGACGCCGCAGAGCACCGGGCAAATCTGCGCGGGCGAGCAGCCCGCTCAGCACGATGCCCCGGGCTGGCAGGCACAGCTGCACGATCGCCCCGCCCAGGCGCGGCGTCCTTCGACCACGGCCCAGCCTGCGATTGCCAGCGCGACGACGCCGTCTAGCCACCAGGTGCCCAGCAGCGTGTTAGCGGCCAGACCGGCGAAGACCGCCATCGCCAGGTAAGCGCAGAGCAGGTTCTGCGTTCCTTCCCCAGCGGTTGCCGCTGATCCGAGCCGGGCACCAATGCGTCGCTTGGCCACGCCGAGCGCGGGTTCGAAGACTGCCGTCCCGGCAGTGAGCACCAGGCCGACGATGCTGGTCTCGGCACGGTCCCCGGCCGCCAGTGCGCGGATTGCCTCGAAAGCGATGTAAGGAGCCAGGAGGTAGAAGCTGACAGCGACGAGCTGCTGGGCGCGGCGTTCGGAGGTTGCGCTGGCTAGCCGGGTTCCGGTGAACCGCCAGATCACGATGACGCTGGCCATGGCCTCGATGCCGCTGTCGAGACCGAAACCAAGCAGGGCCACCGACCCGGCCACGATGGCCGCGCCGATCGCCACTCCGCCCTCGATGCCCATCCAGGCCAGGGTCAGCCAGGACAGCAGCCGGGCCAGGCGCGCCAGCCGGAGCCAGCCCGCCGGAACCTCCACCTGCTCAGCGGGCTCGCGCCGGTCGGCTGGCGGCGAGGGCCAGGGAAGAAAGGTCATGGGATCTCGATGTGCTCCAGAACGGTGTAGTACTCCCAGGGCACCCCGCCGGGGTCATGCGCCCACACCTTGTCCTGCCGGGCATAGCAGCACTCGGTTCCCGGCCGGGAGTCGGTGTCCAGGCCCGCGGCGGTCAGCCGGGCCTCGGCTCCGGTGACCTCGCTGGCCGAGCCGACTTCGACGCCCAGGTGGTTGATCGTTCCGCCCGGACCGTTGCCCGGCGAGTTCAGCACGAGCTTGAGCGGCGGGTTATCGATCGCGAAGTTCGCATAGCCGGGGCGCAGCTTGGCCGGCTCGGTGCCGAACAAGCGCGAGTAGAACGCAACCGCGGCGTCGAAGTCACTGACATTGATAGAGAGCTGAACGCGAGACATGTGGGTGACCTCCAAGGATCAGAGCGAAGCCTGCGTTACTGGCAGGTGCCAGGCAGGTCGAGCGCGGCCAGGATGCGCAGACCCTCGGCCAGGCGCTGGTCGGCCAGCTCATAGCGGATCCGGCGGCCTTCGGCGGTCGCAGTGACCAGGCCGCACTCACGCAGGCAGGTCAGGTGATTGGACAAATTGGCCCGGCTGGTGCCGAAGTCCTCAGCCATCTCGGCCGGGTAGCCCGGGCCGTCGATCAGGTGCACCAGCACCCGGCGGCGAGTCGGGTCGGCAAGAGCGGTCCCGACACGGGCCAGGGTTCCCAGGTCCACCCGAGAAGATACAGTCACTCCTGTACTATACAGGCTGTACTGAATCAGTCAACGGACCGCCGGGCGTTGTGCTCACGTTAGAGTGGGTGCCGGACCCGGTCTGATCAGCGACTACCTGGCCACGCGCTGTCCGTCGATCTTCTGATCTTTGCTCAGGCAGCACGTGCCGGTTCTCTCGCAGGGACCCGACCCGTAGCCAGCCGGTATTGCGCGTCCACTCATGCGCTACTTGTGTTTGGCCTCAGTAATTCGCGGCCCGTAGTTCCCGTTTCCCAAAGTCTGCGCGGGCGCCACACCGCCGTAGTTGTTAGCCAGGTCGAAGTGGGTGATGCCCAGGTCGAACGCGCGGCGGATGATCGCCCGCTGGGTGTCGATCGGCCGGTCGTCGCCGAAGTAGTGCCACAGTCCGAGGGAGAGGCCCGATGATCGGGGGGATACACCCTTGAGTAAGCGCAACAGTCATGCGGCCAAGGCTGTCCGGCGCGACCAGCGCCGGGCCACTGACGCAGTCCGGCCACGGGTGCCTGCCGAGACGCATGAGCCCCCGTTCCCCGGCCTGCCTGGCTGACCCGAGAGTCACGCGCGGGTGACGCTGACCGGCGACGACCAGGACGAATGCGTTGCGGTGACCATCCATGGCGTCACGCACTACTTGCACTCAACTACTGCGGCCGAGCTGCAGAAGGCGCTGAGCGAGAGGCTGCGTGAGTGGAACGAGATTGCCGTCGCGCATCAGGCCGACACCGTCGTCTCGCTGGGCGTCGATCTCGATGGAGACGACTCTTCTGGTGACCGGTCCTAGTTTTTCCGCGTCGGCGTCTGTCGCTGTCCTCTGGTCGTGGTCTGGCCGCGTAAGGTCAGAGGCTTATTTTTGAGAAGAGCGCAGGCACGAATCGGTGAGCCGAGACCAGGTGAGCCTCCTTCCTAACGTCTCCCCGAAGTGCTGATTAGGCCACGGAACTCATGCACTATTTGGGTCTGGCCTTTGGAGTAGCTCACACCCATGTCTACGCCGCCAGCGGCGCACTGGTTCAGTGCCGGCCCGGAGGCAGCTGAGCGGAGTCCTCCGGGTTCCACCCCGCGTAGGTGGCTACCAGTCCAGGTTCGCGTCGGTGCCGCCGCAGCCCAGGGCGAGATGCACTGGCTGCATAGACGCTTGCGCGTACGGTGATCACGTGGCAGTAAGCACGCCGACGGACAGGCCCCCGGATGGGCCTGCCTACCGTCTCAACTCCGTCGACCACGCGCTTCGGGTGCTGCTGCTGTTCCGGTCCCGGCCGTCGGTCCGGGTGTCGGAGGTCGCCGAGCACCTAGACGTGGCGCGATCCACCGCGCACCGGCTGCTAGTGATGCTGGTGCACCGCCAGTTCGCCGTGCAGGATCCGTCCACCCGCGCGTACAGCCCCGGACCCCGGCTGGTGGAGATCGGCCTCGCCGCGGTGGGAGCCCTGGACCTGCGGGCACGCATGCGACCGTACCTGGCCCTTCTCGCCGCCTCCACCGGCGAGACGGTGTCCCTGCTGGTCATGGACGGAAACACGGTCCGGTTCATCGACGGCATCGAGTCGCAGCAGACCGTGCGGGTCAGTGCCCGGCTGGACGAGCGCAAGCCGGCCCATGCGACCTCGGCGGGCAAGGCGATCCTCGCTGCGCTGCCGGCCGCGGAGGTGCTCGCGATCTACCCGGACGACTGGCTGGGCACCGTCACCGAGCGCACCGTGACCAATCGCACCAATCTCCTCGCCGAGCTGGACCAAATCCGGGCGGACGGCTTCGCGACTAACTTCGAGGAGAGCGAGGCCGGGCTGGGTGCCGTCGGCATGGCCATCCTGGACGCCGACAGGAGACCCGTGGCCGCGTTCGCGGTGGCCTGGCCAATGCAGCGAATGAGCGGGGAATACCTCCGGGACATCGCCCGTGAGCTGGGCGAAGTCGCCGCCTTGGCATCGGCTGACCTGGGACAGCCGGGCCAAGCCGCCCGGCGTTGATTCTGCATACCAGAATCAACCGGTCGCCCATTCCCCATAGCGCTCCAGGCAGATAGTCTGCCGTCACTCGCCCAGCGCCCCCAGGGTTACCTGCCCAGAAGGGGAGGTTCGTTGATGTCGAAGTCGGTCTACCTCGCATTGGCGGTTTCCAGCGCGCTTCTCCTGGCTGCCTGCGCGTCCAGCAGCAACGGGAGCGGCGGCTCGTCCGGGCCGGTGGGAATGGTCCAGGTTGCCGCGTACACCGGGGACCAGAACTTTGAGGCGCAGTTCGCCGGCTCCATCGACTACCCCGCGCTCTACGCGGTGAACCACGGCGGAGGTGTCCTGGGCCACCAGGTGTCGCTGATCCAGGTGGACACCCGCAGCGACCCCGCTGACGCGCTTGCCGCGATGGGCAAAACGCTCGCGACCAGCAGCGGCGTCGATGCCATCCTAGGGCCAGACTCGACAAGCGCAGCCACGCTGGTTCCCCTGCTCAACAGCAGGCACCTGCCGATGATGATCGCGGCCGGGGAAGCCGCCTACGACCGCTCCTCGTACTCGTACCTGTGGCGGGATGTACCGCCCGACCCGGCCAACGGCGAGGCGATCGCGCTGTGGGCGAAACGGCAGGGGTACACCAAGGTGGCCACGGTGTTCGGCACCGACACGGGCTCGCAGGGCGACCTTCCCGGCGTCCTGACCGGCCTCAAGGCTGTCGGTATCACCCTGGCCGACCAGGAGAACCTGACACCCGACCAGCCGTCGTACCGGTCGTCGGTCGAGCGGCTGCTGGGGGCGAAGCCGCAGGCCATCATCACTGAGTCGGACGGCGCGACGGCAGCCACGTTCTTCGGCGAGCTCAAGCAGATTGGCTCGCTGGTTCCGATCATCGGCACCAGCGGTACGCCGTCGACGTCCTACTTCACCCCGCTGCGCGGCGCGATCGGGAACGCGGCGTTCAACGCGGACTTCCGCGCCGTGGTGACCGGCAACCCAGTGCAGAACCCGGCAGTCACCGCGTTCAACAAGGCGGTGCTCGCGGCAGCGGGCAAGCTGGCCAAGCCGGTGACGCAGTGGGAGAACAACTCGTTCTCCGAATCCGGGTACGACGCCGTGATCACGCTCGCGCTGGCCATGGACGCTGCCCATAGCACCAGCGGCGCTGTGTACAACAGCTACATCATGAAGGTCACCGCGCCCGGGCCGGGTAAGGAGGTTGTGTACACATACCCGGCAGGCCGGGCTGCGCTAGCAGCCGGACACCAGATCCAGTACATCGGCGCCTCCGGGCCGCTGCTGTTCAACAAGTACCACAACTCCTTCGGCGCGCAGGCCGTTGAGGAGTTTCCCGCCAGCGCACCATCGGTGGTGGTCGGGACCATCAGCCAGGCAGCAGTCCAGGCGCTTAATGGCTAGCCCGGGGAAGAGTTGCTGATCGTCCAGGCGCTCGGGTTCGGCGTCATCACGGCTGCCCTGATCGCAATCGGTGCCATGGGCTTCACCCTGCAGTTCGCTCTCACCAACGTGCTGAACATCTCGTACGCGGGCGCGATGACCGTGGGCGCGTTCGCCGCGTTCGCCGCGGAGGAGCTCCATTTCCCGGTCCTGCTGGGGCTGGTGATCGCCCCGGCTGCAGCTGCGCTGCTGACCTGGCTGCTCGGCCGGACCCTGTTCGGGTTCTACGCTCGCCGCGGGGCGGGCCTGTTCGAGATGGTCATGGTGACGCTCGCAGTGAACCTGATCATCGAGTTCGGCATCGACGCGGCGTCCGGCGAGCAGATCTACCGCTTCTCGTTCCCGCAGGGCGCGTCGGTGCACGCCGGGCCGTTCGTGTTCACGGTCACCCAGCTGATTCTGGTGGCGGTGGCGCTGGCGGCCTTCCTGGCCCTGGAGTTCCTGCTGCGCGGGACGCGGCTGGGTAAGGCGCTGCGCGCGATGGCCGTGGAGCCACGGCTGGCCAGGACGTGCGGTATCCCGACCCGGAAGATCGTCAACGTGGTCTGGCTGATCAGCGGCGCGCTGGGCGGCCTGGCCGGGCTCGCGTACGTGATCAACTCGCTGACGATCGACTACTCGGTGGGCACCAACTTCCTGCCGCTCGTACTGGCTGCGGCGATCCTCGGGAAAGCGGGCTCGACCCGGGGCGCAGTGCTGGCTTCGCTGGTGCTTGGCATCGTGACAGAGGAGGTCGGGGCGTTCGGCGGGGCGGAGTACGCCTCCGTGGCCGGGTTCGGCATCCTCGTGATCGTGCTGCTCACCCGCCCGGCCGCCCTGGCCGGCCAGGTCACCGCCAAGGCGGAGATCACCGTATGAGCCACCCTCTGGCCACCTCAGGCCGCGCCCGTGAGCGCGCGGTCGCGGGCGTAACGGGCAACGAGGGAAGCCGACGCCTCCAGGCGCCCGGGCGGCGAGCGGGAAGCCTGGTCTAGATGTCCTTCTACGTCTCGACGCTGGCCATCTACTTCTTCGTGGACGTGCTCCTGGCATGGGCGCTAAACCTGCAGTTCGGCTGGGCCGGGATCCCGAACTTCGCGCTGATCATGTTCCAGGCCGCCGGCGCCTACGCGGCGGCCGTGGTTTCCCTCGGGCCGGACACTGGGATCAACTCGTTCCAGCGGTATGTGTTCGGGTCGTCGTGGCCGTTCCCGCTGCCGCTCGTGGTGGCGATGGCAGCGGGCGGGTTGCTGGCCCTGGTCGTCGGCTCGTTCTCGCTGCGCCGGATCCGGCAGGACTACCAGGCCGCGATCATGCTGATCGTCTCGCTGATCGCGATCCAGCTGGTGACCAACGTCGTCGGGCTGGTGAACGGGTCGAACGGCCTGACCGGGGTGCCGAAGCCGCTGTCCGGTGCGCTGTCCGCGCTCAGCTACGGCGGGTACCAGTGGGTGTACACAGCCTGGGCCGGGCTGCTCGCCGTGCTGGTCTACCTGCTGGTGGCGCGGCTCAGCCGGTCCGGCTGGGGCCGGGCGCTGCGCGCGGTACGGGACAACGGCGACGCCGCGGCGACCATCGGGCTGAACCCGGTCCAGCTGCGCATGCAGGCGTTCGTACTCGGCGGGATGATCGCCGGGCTGAGCGGCGGCGTGCTCGTCGAGTTCCTCGCCGCGTGGTCTCCGGGCGCTTGGGGGTACGCGGAGACGTTCGCGGTGTTCACCAGCATCATCCTCGGCGGCGTCGGCAACAACTGGGGCGTGGCGCTCGGCACGCTGCTCGTGCAGGTGATCTTCCTGCAGGTGCCGACGTTCCTGCCGCAGGTCGGCTACACCGGCCTGATCGACGCCCTGCAGTGGGTCCTGATCGGCGCACTGTGGCTGGCCTGCCTGGCGGTGCGCCCGAGGGGGATCCTCCCGGAGCGGCGCTACCACGCGCCGCCCGCACCCGGGGAATGGGTGGCCAGGACAGCAGCGGCCGGAGCGGCGGCGGGCGCGCCAGCAGCGGCGGCTGCCCGGCCGGAGGAGCCGGCGTGACCGCCGCCGTCAGCACCGCAATCCCAGCGCTCGACGTGCGCGATGTCTCGGTGCGCTTCGGCGGTGTGGAGGCGGTGCGCGGCGTCGGGTTCCAGCTGTCGGCCGGGGAGGTGATCGGTCTCATCGGGCCGAACGGCGCGGGGAAGTCGTCCCTGCTCGGCGCCCTCGGCGGCCAGTTCGCGCTCGCGTCGGGGCGGGTGGTGCTGTGCGGGCAGGACGTGACGTCGCTGCCGCCGTACCGCCGCGCGCGTCTCGGCCTGGTGCGCACCTTCCAGCACACGAGCACCTTTAATGGCCTGACAGTCTTCGAGAACCTGCTGGTGTCGGCGATGGCTGGCCCCCGGTTTGGCGGGTCGCGGCTGCGGGACGCGCTGCCCGGGCGGGGCGAGGCCCGGGCGCGGCGGGCTGCGGCGGCAGCCGTCTGGGAACGGCTGCACGAGTTCGACATGGCCGGGACGGCCGATTCCTATGGGTCGGAGCTGAGCGGCGGGCAGCGCAGGCTGGTGGAGATCATGCGCTGCCTGATGCAGTCGCCGCGGGTGCTGCTCCTCGACGAGCCGATGGTCGGGGTGGCCCCGCACCTTGTCGAGCGGATCAGCGCTGACTGCGCCCGGATCCGCGATTCCGGGGTGGGCATCATCATCGTCGAGCACGCCCTGGAGGTGGTCCAGGCGGTCTGCGACCGGGTGGTCGTGATGGCCTCCGGCCAGGTCGTGGCGCAGGCCAGCTACGCCGAGGCGATGTCCAGCGGCGCGGTGCGGGAGGCGTACTTCGCATGAGGCCGTCGCCGCTGCTCGCCGCGGACGGTGTCACCGCTGGCTACGGCGCCGTGCCGGTGATCCGCGGTGTGTCGGTCGAGGTCGCGCCAGGCGAGGTGGCCCTGGTCATCGGCCCGAACGGCGCGGGCAAGTCAACCCTGATCAAAGCACTGAACGGGGAACTGCCGCTGATGAGCGGCTCGGTGCAGCTCGGCGGCCATGACCTCGCCGGGCTCACCGTGGACCAGCGCGCCGCGCGCGGGCTCGGCTACGTGCCGCAGTCCAGGGACGTGTTCGGGACGCTCACCGTGACCGAGAACCTGGAGATGGGCGGCTACCGGCTGCCGCCGGCCGTCGCCGCGGAGCGGATCGCCGAGATCTTCGGACGCTTCCCCTCGCTGGCGCGGCTGCACAAGCGGTTCGCGCAGACCCTCAGCGGCGGGGAGCGCAAGCTGCTGGCCGTCGCCCGGGCACTGGTGGCGCAGCCCAGCGCGCTGATGCTGGATGAGCCGACGGCGAACCTCGCGCCACCAGTGGCGCATCGGGTGCTTACCGAGGTCGTGGCCGGCCTGGCCGAGAGCGGCGCGGCCGTCCTGCTCATCGAGCAGCGGATCGCGCTCGCGCTGGACGTGGCCAGCTGGGTATATGTGCTGGTAGACGGCACGCCCAGGTTCACGGGAGCGACCGAGGAGTTCCGTGCGCTGCCGGACATGGGCGCCGTCTTCTTCGCCCACTCCGAGTCGGGAGCGTGACCGCCGGGTCCCATGGCACGATGAGCACGTGACAAGCGATGCACCCGGCGCGGCAGGCGCCGAGCCGCAAACCGTGCTGTCGCCGCTGACCAGGGCGGCGATCTTCCTCGTGGGTGTCATCAACCAGGGAGCTGACAGCGCCCGCGATCTGGATCACGTGGCTGTGGATGGTTGTGATTGCCAGTCCAGGAACACTACGCGGAGGGCTGACGCCAGAGGGCGCGTCGGCGGGGACCCAGCCCCTGTACCATCAGCGATGGCCATCTCAGCCCCCCATCGTTTGAAAGAACATTCGACATGCTCGAAAGCCCTGTTCTCCAGACCTGTGCTGTGACGAAACGATTCGGCGACCTGCTGGCGGTCGACCGGATCGACCTTGAGGCGACGGCGGGGACGGTGCATGGCCTGCTGGGCCGCAACGGTGCCGGGAAGACGACGCTGATGCGGATGATCCTGGGGCTGCTTGCCCCGGATTCCGGGTCGGTGCGCATTCTGGGCCGCCAGGCGCGGCCAAGCGAGGTCGAGTCGCGCCGTGCGGTGGCCGGTTTCGTGGAAGAGCCGCGCTTCTACCCGTATCTTTCGGCGCGGCGCAATCTTGAGCTGCTCGCCCGGCTGAACGGCAGGCCCGGCGGGAATGCGGTCGGCGAGGCGCTGGAGCTCGTGGGACTTGTCGGCTGTGATCGGCAGAAGGCGGGCAACTTCTCCACCGGCATGCGCCAGCGGCTTGGAATTGCGGCGGCCCTGCTGCGCGAGGCGAGGCTGATGGTGCTGGACGAGCCGACGATCGGCCTGGACCCGGAGAACGCGCGGGCGGTGCGCGAGCTGCTGGCGGAGCTGGCCGGCCGCGGCATCGCGGTTCTGCTGAGCAGCCACAACATGGCCGAGGTCGCCGAGCTGTGCCAGCAGGTGACGATCATCCGCGACGGTGCCACCGTTTGGGAAGGGACGCAGGCGCAGCTGCATGAGGCCGCGCCCGCCCCCGTCTACCGGATCCGCACCAGCGATGATGAGAGCGCGGCCGCCATCGCGAAGCGGATGGCAATGCAGCCGCAGGCCAGCGCCCGCATCAGCGGGCTGGACGTGCTTACTGTCTCCGGCAGTGAGGCCCAGCGCGACGCCTTCGTCCGCGAACTCATCCGTGCCGGCGTCGACCTGCGGCTGCTGGAGCCGGACGTGCCCCCGCTGGAGGCATTGTTCGCCTCCCTAGCCGGGCCCGATTCGCAGCCGAAGGCCGCCGCATGAGCTGGGCTGGTGCCGTCAGGCAGAAGCCTTCCGTCGCTGCTCCTTCTCCCGGCGCCGGGGATGCCCGTTCTACCGGCGCCGGGGATGCCCGGCCGGGACTGGCGACTGCGGTGCGCGTTGAGTTCTCCAAGCTGTTCGCGCAACTGCCTCTGCGGATCATGCTGGCTCTGTGCGTGGTGGTACCGGTCGCGTTCGCCGTCGCGATGCGGGTCACGGACATCCAGCCGACTGACACGCTCTTCGGCCGCTGGGCTGGCACCTGCGGGTTCGCGACCTCCTTGTTCGTCCTGGACTGGATGGCCGCGTGGGGGGTAGCGCTCGCTTCAGGCTTCCTGGCCGGTGACGTGTTCGCCAGCGAGGACCGGCTGGGCACCTGGAAAACCTTGCTGACACAGTCGGTGTCCCGTACTCACCTGTTCCTCGGCAAGGCGATCGCGGCTACCGCGGCCGTCTGGCTGTGCTGGATCGTCATCGCCGCCGCCAGCATCGGCGCCGGCCTGGTCATCGTCGGGGCGGCGCCGCTGGTCGGGCTCTCCGGGCAGCTGATCCCTGCCGGGCACGCTCTCGTCCTGGTCATGTCCGCCTGGGGTCTGGGCCTTCTGCCGGTGACCGCGCTTGCGGCCCTCGGCCTGCTGTTCTCTATCGCCAGCCGCAGCAGTGTCGTCGGCGTCTTCGGGCCGCTGCTGGCCGCGATCGTGATGCAGGGGCTGGAGGCGACAGCGTCTGGCAAGATCGTGCGCACGGTGATGCTCTTCACCCCGTTCGATGCCTACCACGCCCTGTTCACCGATCCGGTCAGCAGCGCGCCCATCGTGCAGGCGGTGATCACGAGCATCCTGTACACGATGATCTTCGCTGGTGCCGCCTGGTGGCTGCTGCGGCGCCGTGAATTCGCCGGTGCTGACAGTGTCCCCGCAAGCCGGCGGCGCACCAGCATCAAGATCGGCGGCACCGTCGTCGGTATCGGCGCAGTGCTGGCCGTGCTCGGCAGCGTCGGGCCCACTGCGCTGACCGCAACCCGGATGAACCAGTCAGTCGCGAGCACCTTCGGGCACCTGAACGAGGTCGCCTACCAGTGGCAGAGCGAAGGGAAGATAGGCACCAATATCTCCTGGGCCGCGCAATGCGACCGGGGCGGCATCGCCGAAGCCACCGGCAGCGCACCCACCAGCGCCGATACCGCCAGCAGCCGCGGCCCCGGCAACGACTGGTCCTGCATCATCCGCGACCGGCGCGCCTCGGACCACTTCGCGGTCACCACCCTTGAAGTCGAGCTCGAAGCAGACGGCTGCTACCGGGTCCAGTCCCAGCCCGGAACCTTCGGAGGCCTCTATCTCTACGACATCAGAGGGCGCCGCTACATCAACCCCCTCTACGCCTTCGACGGATGCCTCGGCACCCCATAACAAACCCGGCTGCGGGCATCGGCTCGCCGGGCGCGGCCTGCCGCCGGGGCGGCCAGCGACCCAGGTGCCGCGCCTGGATCTGCCCGGCCTGCTGCCAACCGGGCTGGTAGCGCTGTACGGACTGGCCCAGGTGAGCCGCAGAGGCGGGCTCAGCCGGGCCGCGGTGGTCATCCCCGCTGGTCGCGGGCGCCTTTGATGTTCGGCGGCTCATCCAGTGGACGTGCCGTTCCGGGGCCTGCCGCAGGCTCCACTACCAGCCGACGTTGCAAAGAGTTCTTTGCAACGTTATCTTGTCATCCATGGATAGGGAGCATCGGCCAGCGCGGAGCAGCACTCGGCTGACCGACCCGCGGGCGCTGCGCGCCTATGCCCACCCGGTGCGGATGGCGCTGGTTGGTCTGTTGCGGACCGAGGGGCCGCTGACTGCTACCCGGGCGGCGGAGATCCTCGGCGAGTCGTCAGGGACCTGCTCTTTTCACCTGCGGCAGCTCGCGAAGTACGGGCTTGTGGAGGAGGCGGGCGGCGGCACTGGCAGGGAGAAACCGTGGCGGGCGACTGCGCTGTTTACGGAAGTGCCGGCAACGGCTGACAGCCCGGAGGGGACCGCCGCGGCCGGTTTGTTCTACTCCGTGATGGCGGAGGGTTACTTCGACCGCCTGATGAAATGGCTTGAGGTGAGGGGACAGGAGCCGCAGGATTGGCAGGAGGCTGCGATCTTCGGCGACCGGATACTGTTCCTCACATCCGATGAGCTGGCCAGCCTGGGTGCCAGGGTCGATGAGCTGCTCGACGCGTACACCGAGCGTCTGACGGAGCCGCAGCTGCGCCCGGAGGGTTCTCGCCAGGTCACGTACGTGCGGTTCGCGTTCCCACAGCAGCGGCCCGCCAGCGGCGACACCGGGGGCGATGGCGGCCAAGCCGGATGAGCGCGGTCGCCCAGGTCGCTTCGGCGCGCGGACGACTGGTGTCCCTAGTGCCGTCGCTGCTGCGGGACACGGTGTTCCGCAGGTTCTGGACCGCCTCGACTGTGTCGATGTTCGGTGACCAGGTGTCCGGCATCGCGGTGCCGCTCACTGCGGTGATCGCGCTGCACGCAGGAGCTGCCGCGATGGGGTACCTGACGGCGCTGCAGTGGCTGCCCAGCCTGCTGTTCGGCATCCACGCCGGCATGTGGGTCGACAGGCGCGGGCGGCGGCGCGAGGCAATGATCGCCAGCGACCTGGGGCGGTTCCTGCTGCTAGCCACGATTCCTGTGTGCTGGGCGCTGCGCGTGCTGACACTGTGGCAGCTGTACGCGGCGATCTTCGCGACAGGAGCGCTGTCCATCGTTTTCAACGTGGCGGACAGCACGCTCTTTGTCTCGATCGTCGACGAGTCGCGGTACGTAGACGGACAGTCCCTGATCTACGGCAGCCGGGCCATGTCATTCGTGGCCGGGCCGTCGGCGGGCGGGCTGCTGGCTCAACTGCTGACCGCACCGTTCGCGATCATCGCGGACGCACTGTCGTTCGTCGGCTCGGCGTTCTTCCTCTCGCGCATCAGGCCGCCCGAGCCGCCGGCGTCCGGCCGCTCAGGCAGCGTCACTGAAGGCTTGCGCTTCATCGCCCAGTCCCCGATCGTCCGGTCCTCGCTCGTCGGCGTCGCGGTCGTGAACCTGTTCAACCTGATGTTCAGCGCGCTGTACACCCTGTACGCGGTCCGGACCCTGCACATTCCTCCCGGGCTCCTCGGCGTGGTCCTCGGCTGCGGGGCGCTTGGCGGCGTGCTCGGATCAGCGCTGACCAAGAGGATCGCCACCGGGCTCGGCGTGGGTATGGCGTACGTGGCGGGCGCGTTCTGCTTCACCGCGCCCTTCGCGCTCGTGCCGCTGGCACCCGTTCCGCACGGGCGCGCATCCGCCGGGCCCATCGTTCTCATGATGCTATTCGCCGCAGAGTTTCTGCTGGGCTTCGGTGTGATGGTGCTCGACATCAGCATCGGCTCGATCTTCGCGGCCGTCATCCCCGACACCGTCCGTTCCAGAGTCGGCGGCGCGTTCCAGGCCATCAACTACGGCACGCGTCCCCTCGGAGCGCTGCTCGGCGGCGCCCTCGGGTCACAGATCGGGCTACGGCCCGCGCTATGGATCGCGGTCATCGGCGGGCTACTCGGCGCCGCCCTGCTCGTGCCATCACCGCTCCCGCGATTCCGGCTGTCGTCGTCAGCCCCTCCGGCCCGACCTGGCACGCATTAGTGCGCCCGACGGTTCTTTCCGGGCGTCCGGACTGACCCCGTCCTGGGGCAGGGGACAGCGACGGCTCCTCCGGGAAAATCCCGGGGAAGTTCCGGAGTTCCCGGGGATGAACGGGATAGCGCAATCCTTCGAGACGGCCTCGGGTCCGCTTCGCGCGTGGCGCCGGGACGGCCTGGTCTGGATCGGGTTCGCCCCAGTGGCGGTCCAGGAGGCGGATACTCCCGGTGCCGTCGTGGAGGCTCTCGGCATTGAGGGCGCGGGTCTGGTTCGGCGGCAACGAGGACGAGTATGTCGTCGTGCTCGGCGCCCCCGGCGAGGTTGAGGCCGTCCGGGCCGACCTGGGGCGAATCCGCCGCCTGCCGGTCAGCCGCGTCCTGGTGACAGCCGCGGGCGGTGACGGCGCCGACTTCACCTCCCGCAACTTCGCCCCCGCCCTCGGCCTGGACGAGGACCAGGCCACCGGCTCAGCTCACGCCGTGCTCGGGCCGTTGTGGGCCGGACGCCTCGGCCGTCGCCGCCTCAGCGCGCTCCAGGCATACCCTCGCCGTGGCCGCCTGGCCGTCATGGTCGAAGGCGACCAGGTGCACGTCGGCGGTCACGCCATCATCGATCACCCGAGGGGAATGGATCGGCGCGCCTCGTTCGCGATAAGTGCGACTGGGGGATAAGGAAGGCTTCGCGCTGCCAATACCCGGCTGGAGCAACCCTGGCTGACCTGGCTACCATCACCTAACCATGCCTGAGCTTCCCGAGGTCGAGTCGGCCCGCGCGGTCATCGAGCGATCAGCCCTCGGACGGCGGATCGTCGCCGCCGACGACGCCGACAGCTACGTGTGCCGGCCGCTCGGCAAGGGACAGATCGCCGCGGCGCTTGTCGGCACGACGCTGACCGCAGTGCACCGGCAGGGCAAGACGCTCTGGTGCGACACCGGGGCAGGCCCCGTGCTCGGCATCCACCTCGGCATGTCGGGCAAGATCGTGATCGCTGCCCCCGATGGCACCGAGGCCGAGGGTGGGGACCACTGGGAGTTCGGGCGCTCCCCTGGAGATTACCGCTGGTCGCGGTTCTCCTTGACCTTCGCAGGCGGCGGCATGCTTCGGCTGATCGACCCGCGCCGGCTCGGCCGTATCCGGCTCGACCCGCCACTTGATGAGCTTGGCCCCGACGCCGCCACGATCAGCGCAGCCCAGTTCACGTCCGCGTTCAGCAGAGGCACGGCCCCAGTCAAAGCCCGGCTGCTGAACCAGAGCGCCCTGGCTGGTGTGGGTAACCTGCTGGCCGACGAAATCCTGTGGCGGGCCGGGGTGAACCCCGCCCGCCCAGTCAGCACACTCACCGGGCCCGAACGCGAACAGCTCTACCGGGCACTGACCGCAACGGTTAGCGAGGCACTGCGCGAGGGCGGCGTGCACGCCCTGCCTCTGGTGCCCCACCGTCGGCCGGGCGGTCAATGCCCCCGCGACGGCGCTGAATTGCTCCGCGCCACAGTAGGTGGCCGAACAACCTTCTGGTGCCCCGTTCACCAACGCTGATCCCCGGCAGCAGGCTGCTCGAAGGCGCGGCGCAGGATCGCCCGCTGCGTGTCGATCAGCTGGCCGCCGCCGGATTTGGACCTGGGATGATCACCCGCTGACTTTCCAGACTTCCGGCGACGTGGGGAGATTGTCTTGCCACTCAATAGCAGAGACCGAGACACCAGGACCTCGTCCGGTGTCCCGCATGGCCGCCGGGCGGAGCGCCGCGAACCCGGGCCAGACCCAGGAGGGTGACCGCTCGCAAGCCCGGCCGTAGATCCCTGCCTTCATGGATCTTGGGCGGCTTGCAGGCGGAACTTCGGCGAGCACGACCAGACCTGGCATCGAGCCAATCGGCTCATTTCAGCTTGTGCGCTCAGCGATTAGCCAGAACCCTAGGGCTGGAAGCATCTGTGCGTCGATCAGCGCACGCTCTACCGCTTCGAGATCATGCCGGGCCAGCATCCGGGCGAGATAAGGACGAGAGACCTCAAGCAGCGGCTGAAAGCGCGCATCGAGCGCTTTTGCGATCGTCACGCCCGTATGGAGGTCGCTGTGCTCGCGCCGCCATCCGGTCACCGAATTATCCGCATCAGAGCGATCATGCTTGGCCAGCCAGCTGACAGCGCGGTCGTCGTAGGCCATCCAGTCGAAGTCGTACACGAACAACTGTCCGTGCGGGCGGAGCAGCCGTGCCAGTGCCGAGGTCATAGCGTCCAGCTCGGCGTGGTGGAGCGCCATGACGGCGGTGGCTGCATCAAATGCACTGAGCGACAGAACTTGCTCGACGGATTCCACGATCAAACGCGGGTGAGCGGGAGCGGCCGGATCCACGCCAAGCGCGTCAAAGCCCAGTTCCACCAGACGGTCAACCAAGCCGCCGTCACCACACCCGACGTCCAGGACCCGCGAGCCCGCGGGAAGCGCCGTCGCGATGACCGCGTCGAAGTCCTTCCACCACCGAGGGTCGCCCCTAGGCCAAGGGCGGTGCCCCTCACTCACCGGCAGTTCCTCTGGGGGGTCATTCTGCGGCACTACTCCGTTCGTTGTGCGGCCAGCAGGGAGGCCACAGCCTGGGGATTATCGACCGCGGTACAGGCCGCGAGCGCGGCTGCGATTGTGTCCGCTGCGGTCTCAGGCAGTTCGCCATGAGCAAGGGCAGGCAGAAGCAGGAGCAGGCGTTCGTGAGGATCGCTGGAGCTGCCTCCGGCGATGCTATTGCGGCCAACCTCGGTCAGATCGGCCCACGACAGCCCGGGGGCTGTAGACAGAGAGTCGGTGCTGACCAGGACCCTGTAGCTCAGCCAGTCTGAACGGCAGATCAGGAGGTCGAGCGCGGCGTCGCCTACCAGGGTGCGACAGACGACATAGACGGTCCTTCCCCCGCCGAGTGGGATAACGAACGTCGGCCAGTCCGCGATCTCGTAAATCTGGTGCGTGAACTCTTCGCAGGCCGCGTAGTCGGGGCCAAGGAGTAGCTCCTCCAGCTCTCGACCGTGGAAGAACGAGGCGAGGTGCGCAATCCAGAACAAGTGACTGTCGAGAAGCGCCAGACGATGCGTATAAGGCCCGCCCGCATACCCGGGAATCACCAGTTCGTGCAGGTCGACTATCACGCGCGCCACCAGGGGTGTGAGGGGGGGTCGGGTGTGCGCGGGCCCATAGGTCACGTCATCCAGCGCAGGCGCTGCCCATCCCTGCGCCCGCAGCGGAGAGGTTCAGGATCGTACGAGACGGGCGATGGCGTCGGAGGCTTCGCGGACTTTGTCGGTGGCTGTGTCGCCGCCTTCGGCTACGGCGTTGGCGACGCAGTGGCCGAGGTGCTCTTCGAGCAGCGCGAGCGCGACTGATTGCAGCGCTTTGGTAACGGCGGAGACCTGGGTCAGTATGTCGATGCAGTACTTGTCGTCTTCGACCATGCGCTGCAGGCCGCGGACCTGGCCTTCGATGCGCCGTAGCCGTTTGACATAGGCGTCCTTGTTTTCCGTGTACCCGTGCATCGTCGTCCTTCGGCCTAAGGGCATGTCGTTGCCTTAGCCTGACAGGCTATGGCTGGAGTCGCCAGGCCGCCCTCGGCCGGGTGACTGAGTCGCAGAGTGCGCGTCCGGCGCCATGGTGCTCCTCCTTCAGCTCGACGAGCCGAACTGGATTGGCACTTTGATGATCTGTGTTTTTGCCCAGCGGATTGTGCCGGGTGCGAGTTGCCACACGGTGAGCGTGCCGCCGTAGACGGCCAGGGCAGTGGTGCTGCCGTGGGCGGCGGGGGCCAGCGCGGCGGTTCCGGCTGGCAGCGGGGGCAGCTGATGCCACTGGCCGCCGGGGGTGATTGTGTGGCCGCGGCTGCCGGTCAGGACGATTGCGGCGGTGCCGTCGGGCCCGAACGACGCCGACGACGCGGTGCCGGCGTCGCCCATCTGCAGCGGTGGTGACAGGGTCCAGTGGCTGCCGTTGTCGGTAGACCAGGCGGCGATCAGGTGGCTGCCTGCCTGCAGCAGGGCGGCGATGCCGGTGGCGGTCTGGGTCAGCCGGAGCACCGTGACGTCCTGGTGGGCTAGCGCCCCGGGTATTGAGGGGCCCGCTGCCTGCCAGGTGCCGTCTACTTCGGCGAAGATGCCCGCGGTACCCGGATGAGCGCAGGCAGTGCCCAGCAGTGGTGTCGCGGTGGAGGTGAACAGGATGGCGGTCAGCGCACTCGGACGGCAGCGCTGGCCGGCTGGTGCCGAGGCCAGTTCCCGGGTGCTGGTCAGGGTTTTCCAGGTGGTGTAGTCAGCGGCAGCCATTTCGGCGGTTCCGCCGCCGGTCAGCGCGACCAGATGCGCGCTGTCGGGCTGGACCGCCAGGGAGCCGGGAGTGCTGGCGAGCGCGGCGTCCAGCGGGCTGAGCGATGACCAGGCCTGCCCGCTGTTGCTGGTCTCGATCAGGGGGGTGTAGGTGAGGTCCTGGCTGGGCCGGAACGCGGCGATCAGTGATTGCGTACCGCCAGCGGCCAGGACCAGGCCGCCATTGTCGGCGGTGCCGGGTGGGGTGACAAGCTTCCAGGTGGTGCTTCCGGCGGCGCGGGTGAACAGCTGCCAGAAGTTGTTGTGCTGAGCGGCTGACCCGCCCATCATAACCACCGCCCAGGTGCCCGCAGCCGTGGCCAGCGAGGTGTTCAGGGTGGTCGCTGCAGGCCGGGCAGCACTGTCCGTGGTCGCGGGTGGAGCCTGGCTGCCGCAGCCTGCGCCCAGTAGCATCCCGGCCGCGACAAGGCCGGCGGCTGCGGCTCGCGCATGCCTGCGGCGCGGTCGCTGTGGCTCGCTTCGTGTGATCGCCGCTCGCATGCGCGCCGCCCGGTTTGGGGCGATCATGACAGGCCCAGCAGTTGCTGTGCGGCGTCGGCTAGCTCTGCTGCGAACGACGACTGGGTGGCGGCGGTGCCTGGGCCGGGGTTGAAGTCGAGTTCCTGGCGCACCCGACCGTGGGAGTCGATGGCGAACGCGAGCTCGCTGTGCCCGATCATCGCCCCGCCGGGCTCGATCTGGGCTGCGATGCCGTAGGCGCTCCATACTTGCTGGAGGCGGGCAGGGGTTGCGGTCAGGAACAGCCAGTTCGGCACTGTGTTCAGCCTTTCCTGCCGGTCGAAGGCCCGCACGTAGCCGACCTGGTAGTCGACTGGGTTGGCCACGATCGAGACGAGTTCGACGCGGCTGCTGGCGCTGCCCAGCAGCTGTCCGGCCTGGCGGAACTCCTGGGCTTCCAGCGGGCAGTCGCTCGTGCAGACCGGGTCCAGGAAGGTCAGCAGCACCACCTTGCCGCGCAGGCTGGCCAGCGTGACCCGGCGTCCGTTCTGGTCGGTGAGGGTAAACGCCGGCGCCTGGTAGTTCTGCGGCGCGCTATCCCCGTCGATGGCCTGAGCCAGAACGGTGTCGGCCACGGGGCTGGCCTGGGCCGCGGCCATCGGCGCCGCGCCGAGGATCATCACCCCGACCGCGCCGACGGCGGCGACCGAGGTCAGGTTTGCCGATGCCAGCGACCGTAGCGCCAGCCGAGGCTGGAGCCGTTCCCGCCAGCCAGCCGGCGACGCGGCTGGGGCCGTCTCGGAGGCCGTCGCCGGCACGCGGATCAGCGCCAGGTATCCGGCCACAGCGAGCAGCACGAACGGGATCATGCTGTTGGGGTCGGTGCCCAGGCCGCCCAGGAACCCCAGGTCTTCGATCAGCACCCAGTCCGCGAGGCAGACCACGGTGAAGCCGATCAGGGCGGGACTGACAAGTCGTGGCCGGCAGCTCAGGAAGGCGCCGCCGGCCGCCGCGAGCGCCACCACCGCGAACAGGTTGACCGCGAACCCGTGCGCCTGGTCGAAGGCGGTGAACGCGGCGACCCATGCGGCCAGGACGTGCGGCTGTGGCGTGCCCGCCATCGAGCTGGTCATGCTGGCCAGCGAGCCGGGCTGGCCGTGCGTCGTGCCCTGCCAGAAACCCCGGCCCGGCCAGGCCTGCAGCACCGCCATGCCGGCCAGGAACGCACCGAGCCCGCGCAGGATCAGCTGGCCTGGCAGCCGGGTGTGCCACGTTCGTTCCGGCAGCGCGATCAGCACGCCGGCCGCGCAGTACAGCAGCACTGCGCCGGGGGCACCGAACAGCCAGGTAAGGCCGGGAGCGAAAATCCCGCCGAACGACTCGCCGAACACCCACACGACCAGGCCCCAGCCCACGCTGACCACCCCGGCCAGGTGCGACAGCAGGCCGCGTGCCGCCACCAGCATCCAGATGCCGATCCCGACCTGGATCCACACCGCCGACGCGCCCGCCTGCATCGGGTGATACGACCATGCAGTCCCGGCCCAATTCACTATGTGCTGCACCCACCCGGGTGAACTGGCCGCTGTGGGCTCGATCACCTGCGACGGCAGGCCGACCGCCATCTTCGGCTGGGCCTGCAGGATCCCGTCGAACAGCCAGATGATCCCGAAGCCGATCCGCAGCAACTGCCGCCAGGCCGGCTCCGCCTGGGCTGGACCGGACTCGGCTGCGGTCCCTGATGAGGTGCGTGCGGGCAGCCAGGCCCGCAGGGTGACCCAGGCGAATCCGAGCACTCCGAAGATCAGCAGCGCGATCAGGCCCTGGTGCAGCAGCGCGGCCTTGAACGCGGCCACCACGGTCGGGTCGTCGACGTTGAGCCCGGAGTTCATTCCCGGCATGAGGTCTCCTCCGTGTGGGTGGTCCCGAACCGGCGCAGGCGGACGCTGCTGGCGACCACGAACGCTGACGAGGCCGCCATCGCCGCCCCGGCGATCAGCGGGTTCAGGAACCCGCAGGCGGCCACCGGGATCGCGGCGATGTTGTAGCCGAAGGCCCAGGCCAGGTTGCGGCGGATCACGGTGAGGGTGGCCCGGGCCAGGCTGATCGCTTCCGGGATCACGGTGAGATCGTCGCGCAGCAGGATCATGTCGGCGGCGCTGATCGCCACGTCGGTACCCGAACCCAGCGCCAGCCCGAGATCAGCGGCGGCCAGGGCGGGCCCGTCGTTGACACCGTCGCCAGCCATGGCCACCCGCCGGCCCTGTGCCTGCAGGCTGGTCACGACGGCCGCCTTGTCACCGGGCAGCGCCCGGGCGATCACCTCGCCGATCCCGGCCTGGGCCGCGACCGCCCGGCCTGCCGCGTCGCTGTCGCCCGTCAGCAGCACCGTCCGCAGCCCCAGCGCACGCAGCGCGGCTACCGCCGCCGCCGCCGAAGGCTTGACCGCGTCGCTGACCGCGATCGCTCCGCGGGCCTGCCCGTCCCACCCGGCCAGCACCACGGTGCGGCCAGCCTGCTCCCAGGCCGAGCACTGGCCGGCCAGACCGGGGGGAATGGTGAGGCCGCGCTCGGCCAGCAGCGTCTCCCGGCCGGCGAGCACCTCGCGGCCATCCACCGTCCCGCTGGCTCCCAGGCCAGACAGCCCGATGAATCGCTGTGCCTGCGGCAGACGGCCAAGTTCAGCGCGGGCGAAAGCGCTGACCGCGGCTGCGACCGGATGCCCGGATGCGTCCTCGACTGCGCCTGCCCGGCGCAGCAGCTCCTCGCGGCTGGTTCCGGGCCCGCTCACCACATCCGCCACCGTCATGGCCCCGGTGGTCAGGGTTCCGGTCTTGTCCAGCAGCACGGTGTCCACGCTGCGGGAGGCTTCCAGCGCTGGGTAGCCGCTGATGAAGATGCCCAGTTGGGCGCCGCGCCCGCACGCCACTACCAGCGCGGCCGGGGTAGCCAGGCCCAGCGCACACGGACAGGCGATGATCAGCACGGCCAGGGCGGCGCTGACGGCCCGCTCGGCTGGGCTGCCGGCCACCAGCCAGCCGACCAGGGTCAGCCCGGCGGCGGCCAGTACCGCGGGAACGAACCAGCCGCAGACCCGGTCGGCCAGCCGCTGCACCGCTGACTTGCCCGCCTGAGCCTGCGCAACCAGGGCCGCCAGGTGTGCGAGCTGGGTGTTCTCACCGGTGCGGGTGGCGCGGACCACCAGCCGGCCACTAAGGGCGACCGTGCCCGCGGTCACCGTCCGCCCCTCCGTCATCTCGGCGGGCACCGACTCGCCGGTCATCATGCTGGTGTCGACGGCCGACTCACCGAACTCCACGACTCCGTCGGCCGCGATTGCTTCCCCCGGGCGGACTACGAACCGGTCACCCGGCTGGAGTTGCGAAGCCGGAACACGCGTCTGCGAGCCATCGGTGCCCAGCAGGCACGCGTCTGTGGCAGCGGCCAAGGCCAGTTCCCGCATCGCGTCCCCGGCGTTGCGCCGGGCCCGGGCCTCATACCACCGGCCGGCCAGCAGGAACGTGGTTACCGACGCGGCGACCTCCAGGTAGATCCCGCCGCCCGAGGCATAAATCAGCAGGTGCAGCGGGCTCACCCGGGGCTGCCCGCGGTCCAGCGCAAACATCGCATAGGCCGACCAGCCGCACGCAGCGGTGATCCCCAGCGAAACCAGAGTGTCCATCGAAGTCGAGCCGTGCCGGGCATGCCTCAGCGCAGCGGCATGGAACGGCCAAGCCGCCCACCCGGCCACCGGAAGCGCCAGCCCGACCAGAACCCACTGCCAGCCGGGAAACCGGTAAGAAGGAAACAGCGACTGCAGCACCGACAGGTCACTGAGCGGAACGAAGAACACCAGCGCGACGATCAGCCTCCGCTGCAGGTACTTAACCCGGTTTGCATCCGCGTTTTCTCCCGGCCCGGCCGCCGTAGCCTGGGCCGGCGGAAGCACCAGCTCCGCGGAATAGCCCGCTTGTTCCACCGCCTGGATAAGCTCTCCGGCCGTCACCGTGGCCGGAGCCCTCACCGTCGCCTTCTCGGTCGCGAAATTCACCGACACCGTCACGTCAGCGATCGCGCCGAGACTCTTCTGCACCCGGGCAGCGCAGGCCGCACACGTCATCCCCCCGATCGACAGCTCAACATCGCGCAGACCCGGCGCGGGCGATAGTCCGGTGACCGCATCCGGTATCACTCAGGCCTTCCTCTCCATCCGTCCCCACGCTCCTCCCGCCCGGAATCTACACAGCCGCGAAAGCGCACCGCAATACGGCCGCCAAAATACGCCGCTATTCCGTTACGCCCATAACTTGCCGGGGGTCCAGGAAATACCCAGGGACGGTATCAGCAGCTGCGCTGATATACCCGACACGGGTACCAGAGATACCTGCGCGGGGTATCATGAATACCCTCGATGGGTATTGCAATCGGCCCCTAGCCGGGTTACCGATACACCCTGAACAGAAACCGTCGCTGACATCAATGGCCAGTCAGCTTGCCGCAATCCGTTAATCCCGATTAACCTTTGTGGCGTGACCGGACCAGGCTGGCTGGCTGACGTATTCGCAATGCTCATGCTGCTGGTCGCCGCCTGCTGCGCCGCCCGGCTGGCTCTGTGGCGGCTGCGCGGACCCGGAACCGAAGTCGACGCCGACGCGGTGCATCTGCTGATGGGCGTGGCCATGGCCGGGATGTTTCAGCCGCGGCTCAGCCCGATCCCCGGCAGCGCATGGCTGCCTGTGTTCGCCATCGCCGGGACCTGGTTCGCGTGGCAGACCATCCGCGCCCGCGGCCAAACGCCCGCCAGGCCGCGGTGCGCGCATCCCGCGCCGCACGCGGTGGAGTCGGCGGTCATGCTCTATATGCTCTGGCCCGGAAGCCAGGCGGGCCACGGCTCGGCGGGGATGCCCGGCATGAACGCCGGAGCAGCTGGCGCGCCCAACCCGGCGCTCGCCGCGGTCCTGGCCCTCTTCATGCTCGGCTACATCCTGTGGACGACTGACCGGCTCACCGCCCAGACACAGGCCAGGATGAGCCCGTCCAGCCATGACATAGCCCTGGCCCCCCGCCTGGCGGCCTGCTACAAGATCGCCATGAGCGTCGGCATGGGCTACATGCTCATCACCATGCTCTGACGAGCCAAGCAGGAGCCCGCGGGCCGGAGCCTGCGTGCTCTCGCTCGGCCTGGATTCCTTCGGCGTCGCCCTCGCGCCTGCTGCGTCGAGCGCGGGCGCCGGACCGTCTATCGCGGGCGCCGGACCATCTATCCTGCTGGGGTGAGCGCTGCGCAAGCGCGAGCCGCACAGCTGGCTGTCGCCCGGCTCGCCACGGTCCCGCGATCGATGGGCTGGCCGCAGTTCACTGCCCTCATCCTGTCCGGTCTTGGTCTCGCGGATTCCGGATACCAGACCTTCACCAAGCTCTCGGGTACCGGCTTAGCGGGATGCTCGGCCAGCGGTGACCCGTGTGTGCTGGTCCAGAACAGCTCCCAGGCCCACATCCTCGGGATTCCGGTCGCCGTGTTCGGGCTCGTATTCTATGTGTTCATGACCGGGATCTGCGTGCCGCAGGCATGGCGGTCGGCCAGACCCGTGGTCCACCGGGCGCGTCTGGCCGCGGTCGCAGTAGGAATGATCTTCGTTCTCTACCTGATCTATGTAGAGCTAGTCGAGCTGGGTCAGCTGTGCCCGTACTGCACCAGCGTGCACATCATCACGTTCCTGTTGTTCTCGGTGATTGTGTTCCAGGCCACGGCGTCCGGCGTACACGGCGATGCGCCGCGCAGGCCGGGCCCGTCGGCATCCTCCGGGAGCTCATCGACCGCGACGTAGCTGGTCGCGGAAGTCCCGGTACTCGCTGGCCAGGACCAGCTGGCGGACGCGTTCGAAGACCTCGTCCTCGGTCACCGCGGCATCATCACCTGTGTGGCAGATCAGCGAACGACGACAACCGTCTTGCCGGGACGCCGGGCCCCTCGGCCGCTTTCGAAGGCCTTCTGCCCTTGGGCCAGCGGGAAGGTCTGACTGATCACCGCTCGCAGCCTTCCCGTGTCGCCCATCTCCGCCAGCCGGGCTAGCTCGTTGGCGTCCGGCTCGACGATGAAGAACATGGCGTGGACCTTGTATCTGCGCGCCAGCTGCTGGTCCGGGGGCGCGCCGAGGGTTACCAGCCGGCCACCCTCGCGCAGCAGGCTGTAAGAGCCGTCAAGCACGGCACCGCCGACTGTGTCGATGACGACATCGAACCCGCCCGCGGCCTGGCTGGGCCGCCCGGCCTCGGCGCTGATGAAGCGGTCCGCACCGAGGTCCCGTACGAAGTCGGCGTCGGCGCTGCGGCCGGTGGCGGTGACGTGGCCGCCGAGGATCGCCGCGAGCTGGACGGCGAATATGCCGACTCCGCCGGCTGCCCCCTGGACCAGCACCTGCTCGCCCGGTTGCAGGGCCGCGTGGTCCGCCAGCGCCTGCCAGGCGGTCAGCGCTGCGAGCGGCAGCGTCGCCGCTGCCACGTGGGAGAGCGACAGCGGCTTGGCGGCAAGGTTGGCGCCGGGCATGACCACGTACTCGGCCGCGGCGCCATCGCGGTCGAAGTCGATCAGGCCGATCACCTCATCGCCTGCGGCTAGGCCGGCGACGCCGGCGCCGAGGCCGGCGACGACGCCCGACATCTCATGGGACGGTATGACCGGCGTCCGGTCCTTACCGTCCCGGGTGGTCCACTCCAGATCCCAGGTCAGCTCGGCCAGGGTAATCGCCGCCGCGTGCACGGCAATGAGCACCTCGCCCGGCCCGGCGGACGGCGCCGGTGCCTGTTCGTAGACCAGCTGTTCGGGTCCGCCGCGAGCATGCGCCCGCAGCGCCATCATGGCGCCCATCGTGGACCTTCCTCTGTCCTGCGACTGGCTACTGGCTTTCTGGCCGAACCAGGCCAGGGGTCTGGTGCCGCGGTCATCTTCCTCATGCCCCAGAAGCCGGAGCTCCAGTCACGCACCGTTGGGTGTTCGGTGCGCAAGGGGCAGCCGGAACACCCGCAGCCAGGCCTGGCACTGGTGAAGGCGCGCAGCTCAGCGCAGGTGCACATGAACTTCGCGGCTTGCCGGTCCGTGTTTCGTAGTAGATCCGCTCCCTTCCCCGCTGTGGATCCGGGACAGCTCCGGCGTCGTTCCCTGTCGAGGATGGGATGTACCCATGGCCGTGGCCGCCTTTGTCACCTGGATCGTCGCCGCCCTCGGCGGCCTCGTCCTCGCGATGATCTGGCTTATCGAATACGACGAGTCGGTGTCGCGAACCCGGCTGCCGCGAACCGTGGTCGGCGCACATGGGCTGCTTGCGGTCACCGGGCTCGCCTTGTGGTATGCGTATCTGTCCACCAACTCGTACAGGTCCGCCTGGGCCGCCGCGCTGGTCCTGGCAGTCGTCACTCTCCTCGGGCTCGTCATGGGAAGGCGCTGGATCGGGGTGTACCGCGCGCACTCGGCGTTCAGATCGGGCGGCGATCCCGGTCGCGGCGTGCCGCCGGAACGGCACTTGCCGCTTCCCATAGTGATCGCGCACGGCCTGCTCGGGGGGGCCACGGTCGTGCTCGTAGCGCTGACCGCGCTAAAAATCCGGGGAAGCTGAGCGTCGCCAGTTGGGCTTCTAAGCCGGGAGCCGCCTCAGTGGTCGGCCGAACCTCTCGGCGCGATCCGGCGTTAACGTGCATGGGTGCGAGCCGTGTGGAAGGGGAGGGGCGTGGCGCTGCGGGCGGTGGTTGTCGGCGGCGGCCTCGGCGGTATGGCAGCGGCACTTGCGCTCGCGCGGGCCGGGATCGAGGTCCAGGTGTATGAGCAGGCCCAGGAGCTGACCGAGGTTGGGGCTGGCGTGTCGCTGGCGCCGAATGGCCTGCGGATGCTGGAGCGGCTCGGGTTGGGCGCGGGGATCGAGCGGCTGGGCGCACGGCACGTGTCGACCGAACTGCGACTCTCCGACGGGCGGCCCGCGCCATACGAACCCCATCAGTTCGCCCGCGCCGGACGGAACGTGGGCATCCACCGGGCAGACCTGCTGGGGCTGATCGCCGGGCAGCTGCCGCCGAGCACGCTGCATACCGGGCACCGGTGCACCGATTTCAGCCAGGACGCCCGCAGCGCGACGGTTGGCTTTGCTGACGGGACCACAGCCACGGCCGACGTGGTGATCGGGGCGGACGGCATTCACTCGGTCTTGCAGGAATTCGTGGTGGAACCAGCCGAGCCGGTGTTCTCCGGGGTGGTGGCCTACCGCGGCCTGGTGGCGCGTCATGACGGGTACCCGGCCGGCACGATGCGTATGTGGGTGGGCGACAGGAAGCACTTCCTGGTGTTTCCGGTGCGCGCTGGGCAGCTGCTGAACTACGTGGGATTCGTCCCGTCGGATACCTCAGTCCCGGAGTCATGGTCGGCCTCCGGCGACCCGGCAGCGCTAGCCGCGCAGTTCGCGGGCTGGGATCCGGCCATCGGGAGGGTGACAGCCGCGATCAGCGAGCCGGGCGGCAGCGGGTTCCAGTGGGGGATGTACGACCGGGCTCCGCTCCCGAGGTGGACCCGCGGCCGGCTGACGCTGCTCGGCGACGCGGCGCACCCGATGCTGCCGCATCTGGGCCAGGGTGTGAACCAGGCCCTCGAGGATGCCGTGGCGCTGGCCACGCTGCTCGGCGCCCCTGCGAGCTCAGCTGACGTGCCGCAGACGCTCACCGCCTACGAAGGACTACGGCGGGACCGGACGGCGCGGGTCCAGCTCGCCTCACGGCACAACGGCGCCGGTTACGACAGCTCCGGCAGCCAGCTGACCGACCGACGGTGGATCTATGAATACGACGCGTGGGGCGAAGCCGTTGCGCTCACCTGAGCGACGAGTCCTGGGCAGGCCGCGAGCAGATCGCGCCGGATTGCCCGGCGGGTCCTGGGCGAGGGATGCGTTGTATGTTCCTGGATCCGGTCTGCGCAGCCGGTTCGGCTAGGGGCGGAGGTCCGGCGCCAAATGAGCATTGCGGTTCTTGCTGATGCTGATCCGGGTCTGGCGATGGGCCGGGCCGGTGATTTGCTGGCTGGTGACCCCGTGGGACATAACGTTGTCGGCACCAAGCTGGCGGACGCGATCCGCTATGGCGAGCGCGGCCGGCACTGGATCGCGCTGCGTGACGGGATCCCGGCCGGTGTTGCCGTGCAGCAGCCGGCGGATGCGCCGCTGGCCCTGGCGCCGATGCCCGCGGACCTTGTCGTGGCCGTCGCCGAGGCCGCCGATGCTGACGGCGTCGCGCTGCCCGGTGTGTTCGGCCCGGCCGGCGCCGCTTCCCGCTTCGCCGGGGTGTGGGCGGGCCAGCGCAAGGTCGCTGCGATGCCCACGTCGGCGGAACGGCTGTACGAGGTCCGGGACCTGCGGTTCCCGGCTGGCGTGGTCGGTACGCTGCGCCGCGCGGCCGAGGCCGACCGAGAGCTGCTGCTGTCGTGGCTGCCGGGGTTTGAGGCCGGCGCGGCTGGGCCGCCTCCGATCCGGCTGCGGTCTTTGTCACGCGGCGGCTGGCAGCTGGGGACGTCTGGATCTGGGATGATGACGGCCCGGTGTCGATGGCGGCGCGCACCGAGGCCGTGGCCGGGGTGTCGCGGATCCAGGCAGTCAATACGCCGCCGGAACAGCGGGGCCGCGGCTACGCCAGCGCGGGCGTCGCGGCGCTTTCCGCCAGTGTGCTCGCGCAGGGCTTGCGGTGCGTGCTCAACGCCAGCATGCACAACGTGGCCGCCAACTCGGTCTACCAGCGCCTCGGATACCAGGCCGTCAGCGAGATGCTCCGCTTCCGGTTCAGCTAGCGATTCGGGATGGCGGGGATGCGTCGAGCCAGTGAGCAGGCCGCGGATCTCGCCAGCGTTGAGGAAGCGCGCCCCCTGCTTGCGCTACTGCTTCAGCGAGGCGGCGGTGGCGCGGCCGAATACCCCGATCGCCGTCCGGCGCGGTGTCAGCCGCTGCAGCGCGAATGCGCTCACCCGGTTCACCGTGCCCGGCACCACCCGGAACCCGTGACCGAGGGATCGCAACGCGGTCGCGACGACGAACTCGGGAGAGGTGGTGCCCGGGGCCCGTCGGCTGGCCGCCTGCTGGTAGCCGGGGGTCGCAACCGCGCCGGCGCAAACTGTCAGAACATCGACACCGGCGGGTCGTAGCTCGGCCCACAGCGACTCGCCGAGCGAGATCAGGTAGGCCTTCGTCGCGCTGTACGCGGCCAGCCCGGGCACGCCCTGCATCCCGGCCAGGGAGGACACGAAGATCATCCCGCCATGCCCGCGCCGCGCCATGCCCGGCAGGAACGTGTGGGCAAGGAGCATGCTGGCCCGGCAGTTCAGATCGACGGTGCCAGCGAGTTCGGCCGGCGCGGTGTCAATGAACGGGCCCTGCGGGGCGATGGCCGCGTTCGCGATCACGAGGCCGATCTCCAGGTCCGCAGCGGCCGTCGCGATCTGGTCGAGCGTGCCCGGTGAAGCCAGGTCGGCCGCTACCATGATCACCTTGACCCCATGCTCGCGGCGCAGCTGGGCGGCGGCCAGCTCGAGCGGTTCCGGTCGGCGTGCCACCAGCACGAGGTTGACGCCGCGCCGCGCGATCCCGGCCGCGAACGCGGCGCCGAGGCCCTCGGAACCGCCAGCGACGACCGCCCACGGCCCGTACGTCTGCGCGAACGGGAGCTGGCTCACGTCGCCGCCTGCGGCAGCGGCCCGGGGCCAGCCGCCGGCGTTGGCTCGGTAAACGGGTGCTCCCGCGCAATCCGGACCAGCGGGCCAAGCGGCAGCAGCCAGGGCAGGTTCAGCGCGAGGAACGCGAGCAAAATCCAGTCCGCCCGGCGCCGCCGCAACGGGATGGGGCGTCTCGCGGCGGAAGCTCCCCCACTTTCCATGAAGCGAGGCTAATGGCAGCGACGCCCGGAGAGGTTACTCTCCGCCGATGGACACGTCAGGGCCGCTGGTGACGCGGCTCGTGGCGACGCCGCGGATGACGTCTCCCGCCGACCCGATGACGAGGCTGGCGGGAGTGCCGTTGCCCTGGAAATCCATTCGGCGGCTGGTTGAGATCGCACGCGTCCCCTGTATAACCAGGGTGCCACTCTCGGGCAGGGCACCGATCGCGCTGCTGAGCGTGGCTGAGTCGCCGGAACTGCGCGAGCAGGGCTCAGCCTCGAACCAGTGTGACTCCCAGCGATAATTGGCGTGTGGTCGGTGATGCCTTGCTGACTTTCCCAGCCCTACCTGGCGTGGTGGTCTGCCAGCTTCAGCTGGCATATTGGGCGGCCGGGATAAGGAACGGGTGCACAGGGACTACGAGCCCTGCCGGAAGACCTTGCGATAAAGGCCCAGGATGGGCACCTTCCGGTTGGTTAGCGCGACGTAGGCGTGGTTGTCGCTGAGCCTGACGACCAGGGACGCGCTGCCGCCGGGGCCGTCGCCGGCCTCCCAGGCAATGCCATCGGCCAGGTTGAGGCGCCAGCCGAGGCCGATGTGGCCGGGGTCCTGCGGCCGGAGCGCCTCGCTGGCGAGGCCGGCGGGCAGCAGGGATGACCACCCGGTGCCGAACCTGACCAGGTCGGTGGCGGTCGTCCACAGTCCGGCCGCGAGCAGGATCGCCGTGAGGTCGTCGAGGTCGGGCACGAAGGTGCCGTCGGGTTCCAGTTCGTAGCCGGTGACCGCGTCCGGGTCCTCGTGCGGCCAGCCGGCCGGGAACGACGAGCCGGTCATGCCGAGCGGGCCGAGCACCAGCCGGGTGACGGCCGCGCCGTAGTCCGAGCCGGTGACATCCGCGATCAGCTGCCAGAGGGCCGCGTATTCGCCGGGGGCCTGTCCCCTGACCTTGCCGCGGGCGCAAGGCAGCACCGGGCCGTAGAGCGATATCAGGCTGGGGACGGTGCTGGCGTACGGCCTGGGGGGAGCGGGAGCGTCCACTCCGCCGGCGTGGCTGAGCAGCTCCCGGACGGTGACGGAGCCGTCGGCGAGCTGCACGGTGCGCAGGTGATCGTTGGCCGGATCGTCGATCCCCACCCGCTCGTCGGCGATGAGCCGCAGTACGGCGGTGGCGGTGATGAGCCGGGTGATGCCGTAGGCGGGGAACCGGTGACCGGGGCGCAGCGGCTCGGCCCGCTCCAGGTCGGCCCAGCCCCGCGCGATCGCCCAGCCGGCCCCGCCCGGCGCCCCGCCGGCCAGGACGAGCCCGGCCAGGCCCAGCTCCCCGAACGCTGTTGCAGCGGTCTTGGCCGCCGCCGCCGGAACCGCGCCGGAGCTGGACGTGGGCGGTGCCGCGACCCGCGCGTCTGTGACCTGGCTGCCGACCCGAGTCATCCGGAGGCCGGCCAGCCGGTGCGGCGGCCCGGGCTCCGCGTCCGCCTCCAGCAGCCAGCCGCTGGCACGGGCGCGAGCATGCAGCGGGTCGTCCTGGATGACCACGAGGCCTTCGCGCCAGATCGCGGCCAGGCGGGTAAGCGTCGTCACCGCCTTGCTGGTCACGTCGTGGCGGAGGTACCGGTCGAGGACGTCGCCGGTGAGGTGCTCGCGCAGCTGACCGCCGGTGAGGTGCTCGCTCAGCTCACTGTCGGCGGGAGCCGCCCAGCCCGGCGTGCCAGCACTGCCGAACCGGGAGATCAGCCACCGCAGCTGCGTGAGCGCGGGATGCCCGAGCTCATCGAGCCGGCTTTCGATGAGCTGCTTGAGCGCGGTCCAGCTCGGCTGGCCGTGCTCGCGGGCGATGGCAAGCTGAGCGTCATGGAGGGTGGCGAACTCGGCGGCGGCCAGGCGGCGCCTGGCTTCCAGCTTCAGGTAACGGAGGTTCGGCTGACCGGGAAGCGGACGCGGCTGATGAGGCATGGCAGTCCTTCCTCATGCCCGGGGATCCGCGGCGTCGGGCGGGAAGACCACAAAGACCAGTCGTGTGGGTCATCGCCGTATGCGGCCGGTGAGCTTGAAGCACTGCCCGCGGATCCAGGGGCGGCCGGAACCACCGCTGCATATGGTACCCCCGCCCGCCAGACCGGCAACCACTTATCGCGGGGGAGTCACAACCAGACGCACCGGCATCATGAATTAAAGGTCGGTAAAGCCGGCATCGGCCGATATGCCATCATCACTTTACCTGAACATGCGCAAAGCACCCGGCTACGCACACAGCCAGGAATACAGCCAGAAGAATATTTGTAATAATGGCTCGGGTCATCGGACGGAACCTCCTGCTGGATATAGTCGCACAGCACGGATGTCTTCTTTATCCGGATGTCTCGTGCTGTTGCGTTTCCAGAGTGCGGCACGCGCCCCGGTCACGTCGTCGGGCCCGAGAACGATCCTCGGCATCAGCCGCGCGACCGATGTGTAGCCCTGCCGGCCATCGTTACGATCGCAACATGGGCACCAGCCCGCCAGCAGCGAGCCGTTTCGGCCCGAGGAAATGGCTAGCCGTCGACGTGTTCGTAGCTGCCGGCATGTTCGTGCTGCTCTTGCTGGCGCTGGCCAAGCTGCTCGTAGCTGGCACCACGTCCGGGCATACCCAGCACCATCTGGCGCCGGAGCATCTCGTTCCGCTATTCCTGCTCGCTCCGCTGACGACGCTTCCTGTCGCTGTTCGCAGGCGCTGGCCGCTGCAGGTGTTTGCGGTGGTCCTCGCCACCGGGGTAGCGTTCTGCGTCCTCGGATCGGTGATCACCTCCGTCGTGCCCGCGACCTACGTGCTCTATACGGTCGCGGTCCAGGAGAACCGGAAATGGTCGCTGCTGGCGCTGACCGCGGCAGAGGCCGGCGTTGCGGTGACATTCGCCCTGAGCACGAAAAGCACCAGCAACCGAGTCAATGACGCGTACACCTCGCTGGTGCTGCAGGTCATAGTCTGGCTGATCGGTGATGCCGTGCGGCGCAACCGGGCTGAGGGCATCCGCCGGCAGCAGCAGGCCCTGGCTGAGCAGCGGCTGGAGATCGCCAGGGAGCTGCACGATATCGTCGCGCACGCGATGAGCGTCGTCGCCGTCCAGGCCGGGGTTGGCAGCCACCTGATCGCGACCCGGCCGGACGAGGCCGCCCGGTCGCTCAGCGCCATCGAGGCGACCGCGAGGGCGGCCCTGGCGGAGACTCGCTACCTGCTGGGCGCCATGCGCGACGGCGGCCACGATCCGGCGAGCCTGACACCGGTGCCGGGAATCGGCGCCGTCGGCAGCCTCGTCAGGCAGGTTCGCGACGCCGGGCAGCCTGTGTCGCTGCGCGTTGAG
Organism: uncultured Actinomycetota bacterium; assembly: GCA_963815375.1. Lineage (GTDB taxonomy): Bacteria > Actinomycetota > Actinomycetes > Streptosporangiales > Streptosporangiaceae > JASHPR01. The sequence continues at coordinate 489,106 of CAWFGX010000005.1, forward strand.
GGACAGCCGCGCTCTCTCGCCGAGCCTGGAGCTATCGGTGTACCGGGTCGTTCAGGAGGCGCTCACCAACGTGGTCAGGCATGCAGGCCCTTCGGCGAGCGCGGAGGTGGTGATCTCGTATGCCGACGGGGGAGTCCTGGTGAAGATCACCGACGATGGGCGCAGCCAGCGGATGTCGCAGAAGAGCCACGGCTCCGGTCACGGGATCACCGGCATGCGGGAGCGAGTGTCGCTGCTTGGCGGCGAGCTCCAGGCCGGCCCCCGGGCCGAGGGTGGTTACCAGGTGATGGCGCTGCTGCCTGCGAAGGCGGGCGGCTAATGAGCATTCGCGTGGGCATCGTCGACGATCACGCCCTGGTCCGTATGGGCTTCACGGCGCTCATCGAATCAGAGCCTGGTCTCGAGGTGGCGGGCGAGGCGGCCGACGGCTTCGCCGCCGTCGAACTAGCCCGCCGCGAGCGCCCCGACGTGGTCCTCATGGACATCAGGATGCCCGGGATGGACGGGGTCACAGCGACCAAGGAGATCAGCGGCCTCGGGCAGGCCGGACGTCCGGTCCGGGTCCTCGTGCTGACGACCTTCGACCTCGATGAGTACGTCTATGCTGCGCTGCGCGCGGGGGCAAGCGGCTTCCTGCTGAAGGACACGCCTCCCCGCGAACTGCTCGCCGCCATCAGAGTGATAGCTGCGGGCGACGCCCTGCTGTCCCCCAGCGTGACGCGAAAGCTGATCAGCGAGTTCGCCCGGCGGCCTGCAGCGCGCAACGGGCGGGGGCTGGCCGAGCTGACCGACCGGGAGCAGGAGGTGCTGGCCCTGGTCGCCAGGGGGATGAACAACGCCGAGATCGCGCAGCAGCTGGTTGTGTCCCTGGCAACGGTCGAGACCCACGTCAGCCGGCTGCTGACCAAGCTGGACACACGGGACCGCGCTCAGCTGATCGTCGTGGCCTACGAGTCCGGCTTCGTTGCGCCCGGCTGAGCAAGCTGCGCCTTAACCACTCCCGGGCACAGCCACCTCACCGGGCCCGGGCTGGCACCCGGCTGGACCGCACGGCCTGGCGTAACCCCCACGCTTGAGAAGCGTTAGCCGCCGATGACGCAGGGGACGCTGCTGGGAGCCTCCTGTTCGCAAACTGCGGCCGGGTTCTGGAAAATGCTGACCGACGGCAGGGCAGCACCTTCGAAGTTGAAGAGGGTCATGTTGACGTTGGGCGAGCCGATGCCGGTGCCTGGCTCCCAGGGAACGCCCGGGATCCAGTCTGGTGCCCAGTAGAAGAGGCCGGCGCCAAGACCGTCCGGTGCTGTAGCGAGGATGGACAGCTCGTCGGTCACAAACGACAGCTGGCCGCCCGGCGTCGCCGGGTAGCCAGGCTCGATCTGGCTGGTCTCCCAGGCGAAGTCTCCCGTGCTGTCGCCCAGCGGCGAGTTGCCGTTGGCCAGCGTCCACGGGTACTGCGTCTCCGCGATCACGATCGGCTTGTGGAACTCGGTCGCGAGGCCGTCCACGTTGGTCTTCAGTCCGGAGATCGCGGGCTCCGACAGCACCGGGTAGTACGACAGCCCGATCACGTCGAACGGCACCCCATTGGACTCCAGCGTGGAGTAGAACGCCGAGCTGTCAGTGAAGTCAGCGCCCTGGTCGTAGTGGATCATGATTAGCAGCTTGTGGCCTGCCGGGTTGCCAGCGTCGGCCCCGGCTACACCGGCCTTGAGCAGCTGAGCCAGGCTAGCCCAGCCGCCGCAGCTCACCCCGCTGGCGCAGTTGATCTCGCCAATCGGCCAGAGGATCCCGTTCCTGATCTCGTTCCCGATCGACACCATGTCCACTGGCGTGCCCTGCGCCGCGAACGCCGAGATGACCTGCTGGGTGTAGGACTGAACGGTGGACGTGAGCTGGGCCAGGTCCTGGCCCTGCCAAGCGGCCGGGATGTTCTGCTTGGTCGGGTCGGCCCAGAAGTCCGAGTACATGATGTCCAGGTAGATCTTCATCCCCGCCGCCTGCACCTGCCTCGCCAGCGCGAGGTCCGTGGCGAGGTCGCTGTAGCCGGCAGGCGGATTCACCCACAGCCGCATGCGCACATAGTTCGTGCCGACGTTGCGCATGATCGTCACCGGTGTCCCGGGCCTGCCGTTGTAGCTGAACTGCGCGCCCGCCGCGAGCTCCTGCGGCGTGAACGACAGGTCGGCCCCGAAGTCCATCCCCGCCGCGCCGGGGTCAGGGCCGTACGCCCGGAACTCCCCGACACACACGTCCGCGCCTGTGTCGCTGTAGACCGTGAGCTCCGCGTACCGTGCGGCACTGCCATCAGGAAGCGGCAGGTACATCGGGCTGCCGGGGTCGAGGGCCACGTCCTTCAGCGCATGGGCCTGCTGCCAGTCCCCGGCTGTGGACGCCAGCTCGATGGTGGCGGAAGCGGACGGGCTTGCCGAGTCCAGCGTGATCCCCAGATCGGACAGCCGCCGGACCTGGCCCAGGTCGACCGTTAGCGTGCCGGTCCAGCCGGACGTGCACCAGTCACTGCCGGCATTGCCGTCGATGGCGCCCTGTGCCGGGTTCGCGGCCTCGGCGGTCGTCGCGGTCGCGGTGCCCTCCAGCGCCCAGTTCACGGTGGGCACCGCCTGGTGACCGCCGGCTCGCGCGCTGTCGTCCGACGTGGCTGAAGTCCCAGCGCGGGCTGGCAGAATGGCCGCCGCGACTGCCAGGGGGAGCGCCAGCAGGGTTGCGCCGGCGCCGTACCGGGCGCGCCGGCCCCGAGGGAGAAGAGCCTGGCTCGTTCGGAATATTAAATGCCTGTAAGGGGGCATGACGGTGCCTCCGCTGTGAGACTTCTGCTTACCCCCATAGCGAACATCCACCAGCACAACCACTCAAGACCTAACTCACCTCATTTCGGCGTTACCAGGACGCGACCAGCGGGGATGACCGGGCCCTGGGTCACTCGAAGGAAGAGGCAGCGATGGGGCCTGGCCGGAGGTCATGACCACCACCTCAGCGAAGGACACCCGTGGCAACGGGGCAGACCGGCGGCTGCCGGTACTGCTGTCGGTCAACGTCGGCATGCCCCGCGATGTGTCCTGGCAGTGCAAAACTGTTCACACGGGAGTGTGGAAGCACCCAGTGGACGGCGGCGTCTGCCACACCCGCATCACCCCGTTGCTGTCTGGTGACATCACCTATTCCCCGGACCCGCTGGACCCGCCCGCCAGCGAAGAGGTGCTGATCTGCTGCGCCCAGCCGGCCAACAACATCGTTTTGGACCTGTAAGCCTGGGAACCACCTCGGGCGCGGGGGGTATCCATGACAGACAATGACGATGTCTTCGATGTGATCGTGGTCGGCGCCGGACCAGTCGGGGAGACTGCCGCGGCTCGCGCGGTGAGGAATGGCCTGACCGCGGCTGTGGTGGAACGGCGCCTCGCGGGCGGGGAGTGCCAGCACTACGGGTGCGTCCCGAGCAAAGCGCTGCTGTGGCCGATGGAGCTGGCGGCTGAGGTAAGCCGCATGCCGGGCCTGGAACTGCGCGGCCCGATCGACCCGGCACCGGTCTTGTCGCGGCGCGACAAGTTCGTCGATCATCAGAACGATTCCCCTGAGGTGCAGGCGATCGAGGACATGCCGGCCACGTTTGTCCGAGGGCAAGGACGGCTGGCCGGACCGCAGCGCGTCGAGGTAACGGGCCCGGACGGAGCCGTCCTGGCGCTGACCGCCCGGCATGCTGTCGTCCTCGCAACCGGCAGTGACCCCCTGATCCCCGCCGTGCCAGGGCTTCGCGAGGCTCGTCCGTGGACGAACCGCGAGGCCACCGACGTGCATGAGGTGCCGAAGCGCTTGGTAGTGATCGGCGGCGGGCCCGTCGGCTGTGAGATGTCCCAGGCATTGCACGCGCTTGGCGCAGAAGAGACCACCATGCTGGTCGCTGGCGACCGTCTGCTCCCGAGGCATGAGCCGTTCGCCGGTGAACTCGTGGCGAAGTCGTTCCGCGAGTCGGGCATCGACGTTCGCCTGAACGGCTCGGCTGGGAGCGTCGAGCGCCCGGCTGCCGGCGGCCCGGTGACGGTGCGCACCGACGACGGCGCATTCATCGAGGCCGACGAGATCATGGTTGCGACTGGCCGTCGCCCGAACGTGGCTGACATCGGGCTGGAAACGGTCGGCGCGGCCCAGGACGGTCCGATCAAGGTCGACGCGACCATGCGGGCGACCGGCGTGCCCGGCGGCTGGCTCTACGCGGTCGGGGACGTCAACGGACGGAACATGCTCACCCACATGGGCAAGTACCAGGCAAGGGTGTGCGCTGACGTGATCGCTGCCCGCGCCAAGGGCCTGCCCGACCACCGGTCCGCGCTTCGCGACACCGCCGACGACCGTGGCGCCCCGCAGGCCATCTTCACCGACCCGCAGGTCTGCTCTGCAGGCCGGACCGAGGCAACGGCCCGCGGTGACGGCTTCAGCGTCCGCACCGTCGAATACGACATGGCCAGTGTCGAAGGCGCTGCTCTGCAGGCCGACGGCTATACCGGGCGGGTCAAGGCGGTGGTCGACGAAGACACGAGCGTGCTCCTGGGCTTCACCCTGGTCGGCCCCGCGGTCGTTGATCACCTGCACGCGGCGACCATTGCCGTCACGGCCCAGGTGCCGCTGGAGCAGCTGTGGCATGCCGTGCCGGCGTTTCCGACCGTCAGCGAGTTCTGGCTCAGGCTGCTGGAGGAGTACGGCCTCTAGCTCGTAGCTCGCGGCGGTTCCGGGGCGCCCGGCCTGGCGGCGGCGGTACTGTGCCCTGACATGCTTCACAAACAGGGGGCTTAGCGATGGAATCCACGCCCTCGGTGCAGCAGCCGGGTGACGCCCAGCTGCTCGACATGGTGTGGGCCGGAGACACCGAGGCGTTCGGTGTGCTGTACGAGCGGCACGTGGCGGCAGCGCGGAGGCTGGCCCGCCTGCTCATCGGTTCGCCCGCCGAGGCAGACGATGTGGTCGCGAAGGCCTTCGCCGAGGTACTGGAAGTGGCCCGCCGGGGTACCGGTGTGTCCAGTTCCGTCCGTCCTGACGTTCTTACCGTGCTGCGCCAGATGGGCGACGAGCAGTTTTCCGAGTCTCAGCTCTCCGTCCTCGAGAACACGCTGATCGCCCGTGTCTACTTCTCCCTCCCCGACAGCTGGCGGTCCGTGCTATGGCACACCGAGGTCGAGCGGGCGCCTGACGCTGACGTTGCGCCGCTGTTAGGAGTGTCAGGCAGCGGTGTCGCTTCCCTCCGGCGACGGGCTGCAGAGGGCCTGCGAGAGGCCTACCTGGACTGCGGAGGCTCCTACGAGGACGAGGAACTTGAAGACGTCGGCGTCGCGTTGCGCGACGTCGTCGGGCGCATCGTGCTGGGCTCGGCAGCAGCCGGGTATCTGGAAGGCGCGGCCTGGCAGGCGGCGCCTGTAGCAGCGGGAACGGCAGCCGACGGCCGGCACGCCGAGCCCACAGACTGGGACGACATCTACGACCCCGACCCCGACGCCGACCCTGACGCAGCGCCGCTCCCCGCCCCCGTTCGGCGGCGGTTCCGGCTGAGATCCTCCCGAACGATTGCGGCCGCAGCCGGTCTGGTAGCGGGGCTCATTGTTGTTGTGCTGGCGGCCGCGTTCATCCGGCCCGGCAGCGCTCCGGGCAAGGCCAACTCGCTGCTTCCGGCACGGTCGCAGGCGGCCGCTGCGCCTACGCCACTGCCATCCGCGCATTCGCCGACCGCGTCGCCGAGCCGGTCCCCATTGCTCGGGTTGTCGACGAGCCGGTCGCCATCGCCCTCAGCGCCGCCGGGATCATCGCCCCCGGCCCCGGCGTCAGATCCTCCCGCCCCGGCCTCGGCCCAGCTAAGCGCCAGCATCTCTCCCGGACAGTCCAACGATGATCCATTTGAGCCGTCTGAGCTCACGTTTCAGGTCAGCGATTCTGGCTCGGCCACGACCGGCCCGCTGACCGCGTCGGTGACAATCCCGGGCGACGTTCAGGTGATCACCGACGGGGTCTCATCGGGTGGCTGGACCTGCGAGACCTCCGGAAGCAACGCTGCAACCTGCACCCACAGCGCGCTCTCGCCCGGCCTGAGCGCCGAGGGCACGATCGAATACACGCCCACCTGCGGGCAGTTCAGTGTCGTGGTCACGAGCGGCTCCCTGAGCGCCATAGCCGACCAGGACGGCGGGGGCTGCTAGCGCTGCCTAGAGAACGTCGTGGCCGGGGTGCGGCTCGTCCGGGATGGGGGAGGGCTGCGCCGGGATCGTGCCGAGACGGCCGGCCTGGTAGTCCTCGAAGGCCTGGACGAGCTCGTCCCTGGTGTTCATCACGAACGGTCCGTACGCAGCGACCGGCTCCCGGATTGGCTCGCCGCCGAGCACCAGGATGTCCAGCCCCTGGGCCGGGCCGTCACCGCGGCTGGCCGCGGCGATCGTGATCACGTCGCCGGGGCCGAACACGGCCAGCTGGCCAGTCCGGACGCGCGTCCGGTCCGTGCCGACGGTCCCTGACCCGGCCAGCGCGTAGCCAAGCGCGTTGAAGTCGGCCCGCCAGGGCAGCCGGAGCTGGGCGCCCGGCTCGAGTGTGGCGTGCAGCAGGGTGATCGGCGTGTGGGTCACGCCCGGTCCCGGGTGACCGCCGACCTCGCCCGCGATGACGCGGACTAGGGTGCCGCCATCCTGCGAGCTCAGCAGCGCGACCTGCCCGGCCCGGATGTCCTGGTAACGCGGGCCCGTCATCTTCAGCCGGCCGGGCAGGTTCACCCACAGCTGGAAACCGTGGAACAGGCCGCCGCTGGCGACGAGCGCCTCCGGCGGTTCCTCGATGTGCAGGATCCCGCCCCCAGCGGTCATCCACTGGGTGTCCCCGTTCGTGATCAGACCGCCGCCGCCGTTGGAGTCCTGGTGGCGGAACGTGCCATCGATGATGTACGTGACGGTCTCGAAACCGCGGTGGGGGTGCCAGGCGGTGCCCTTAGGCTCGCCGGGCGCATACTCCACTTCGCCCATCTGGTCCATATGGATGAACGGATCCAGCGACCTCAGGTCGACGCCCGCGAACGCGCGCCGGACCGGAAAACCCTCCCCCTCCAACGCGGACGGGGCGGTCGTCACCGCAAGGACCTTCCGTTCCGTTGCTACCGCCGGGTCTGGCTCGGAAATCCTGGGTAGCTGCAAGATGTCCGGCACTGTCACTGCTGGCACTGGCTGGTCCCCTCCCGGTTCGGTGATCTGCTCCGGGCCAACATTGATTGAACGCGCAACATTCCCCTGCATCGACGCCGGCCTGGCCTTCGCGCTGAGCTTGCCTAGAGCCGCCTAAGCGGGCGGCTACAGCGGCAGGCCGGCCTCCAGGTGAACCAGGGCCGCATCGATGCGCTCAAGCATGTCCGGGTCCGGCTGGGGATCCCACGGCAAGGTGGCGGCCAGGACGACGCCGATCACCGCTCCGGCGATGTTGCGCGCCGCGAAGTCGTCCGCAGGGCGCCCGGTCCGCCTGGCAAACGCCGCAGCGACCACATCGATAGAGCGGGCAAACTCGTCAAGGGCGCGGGCCCGCACCTCGGGAACGGTAAAGGTGAGAGTTGTGCTCTCGCGGAAGCGGTCAAGCTCCTCTGGCGGCAGCGACCGGAACGTCTGCATCGTCGCTGCCCGGTAGGCGGCGATCGGGTTCATGTCGGGCGGCTGAGCCTCGAAATTCTCGAGCCCCACGACGTCGAAGTCGTCCTGCAGGACAACGTCTTCCTTGGTCGGGAAGTACCGGAAGAACGTGCTCGGCGAGACCTCGGCCGCCTCGGCGATCTGCTCCACTGTGGTGGCGTTGTACCCCTGCTCACGGAACAGCCGGAGCGCGTGCTCCCTGATGGAAGCACGCGTCCGGGCCTTCTTCCGCTCGCGCAGGCCGACGGGTCTGCCACAGGGGGACGCGTCGCTCACTCTGGCCATTCTGCCCGCCCTTCGTCACGGGCGGAACCGGGCGCGGCAACGGGGACCTCCCCGCCAGCCGGGCGCGATGCCTCAGGCTGCACTTCGCCCGCCGCCCCGGCCCGTCGGGGCAGGAACACCAGCGCCAGCAGCGCGGCGGCGAGCGCGATGCCAGCGCAGCACCACAGCATGACGTCCAGGGCGTGCGCGAACGCGGTATCCACCGAGGAGAGCAGCGATGCCGACCCCAGGCGGCGCGCCGTCTCGGTGCCGCCGGAGACACCGGACCGGACCGCGCCAGACACCGCGGCGGGCAGACCGGTGACGTCCAGCCGGGACTGGTAGGCCGAGTTGAGGACCGTCCCCAGGATCGCTGCTCCGAGCGTGGCCCCGACCTGGCGGAATGCCGTGATCACTGCCGAGCCAGCGCCGCTGCGCTCGGCCGACAGCGCGCCCAGGGCCGCGTTCATCGCGGCGGGCATGGCCAGCCCCAGACCGATCCCCGCCACCGCGAACCACGCCGCGCCGTACCCGGTGCCGCTGCTCGTGCTTGTGAACGCCCCGGCGGCCAGAGCCGCGCTCATCACCACGAATCCCACCGTCACCAGCGCCTTTGCGCCGACCCGGGGCTCTGGTGCGCCCGCAGGCGCTGAACCCGGCTGGCGCGGCTTCGGCGGGCTCTGCAGCCGGGTTCCGGTGACCATGCCGACGACCATCCCGCCAATCATCGGCAGGAGCCTCAGGCCAGCGCCGAGCGAGTCGAGCCCGCGGACGTCCCGGAAGTACAGCGGCATCGCGAACAAGATTCCGAACAGTGCGAACGACACCAGGGTGGCCAGGATCGTGCCCCAGGTAAAGCCCGCCGACTCGAACAGGCTGAGCTGGACGAGCGGCTGGCCCTCCGGGCGCCGGGACACGCGCCGCTCCCAGGCCACGAACGCGGCCAGGACCGCGGCCCCGCCGATCATCGTGGCCAGCGCGGTCAGGCTGCTCCAGCCGTCCTCGCCGGCCCGGATCGCCCCGTAGGTAAGGGCAGTCAGGCCCAGGCTGGAAAGCAGCACGCCGACAGCGTCCAGCCGGGGGCGCCGCTCGCTGCGCGACTCTGGCATCAGCAGCGCCACGGCGAGCAGAGCCAGCGCGATCACCGGCACGTTGATCAGGAACACCGATCCCCACCAGAAGCTGTCCAGCAGCCAGCCGCCGAGCAGCGGCCCGACCGGGTAGCCGACGAACACCGCGGCCATCACTACAGCGATCGCCTTCTGCCGCTCCTCCGGGGCAAACAGCACCGGGAGGACAGCGAGCGCCAGTGGCAGGATCACCGCAGCGCCGAGGCCGAGCACCGCCCGGGCCGCCACCAGCTCACCAGACGAGCGCGAGTAGGCGCAGGCCGCAGAGGCCACGCCGAACAGGATGAGCGCCGCCACCAGCATCTTCTTGCGGCCGAACCGGTCGCCGAGCAGGCCGGCGGGCAGCAGCGCCGCGGCCAGGACAAGGCTGTAGGAGTCCACGAACCACTGCAGATCACCGGTTGAGGCGCGCAACTGCGTCGCCAGCGTGGGCAGGGCAAGGTTGAGCACTGTCAGGTCGAGGCCCACGACGAGCACACTCAGAGCCAGGGCGATCAGCGCAAGCCACCGGCGCCGGTCAGAGACGTTCATGATAGTCACCTTCTTTCGGTACCTCATCCAAAGTGGATGCTAGAACTATCTGAAAGTCACTGTCAATATAGAGATGCTTTCACGAGCAGCCGGGTGTGATGCTCTCAGGGCGGCCGGCCGTGGCGGCGTTGGCCGGCTTGCCAGCGTCGTTGGACAATGAGGAATCAGCCACGTCACGCCTTGGGAGCGGGTCATGCCAGAGCCACAGGGGGCAGAACTAGAGCGAGTCCGGGCACGCCGAGAGGAACTGCGCGAGCGCTACCTGCGTCCGGCAGGCGAGCGGCCGCCGAGCACGGTGCAGGGCGTCCATCACCTCGCGCTGATCTGCAAGGACACAGAGGAGACCATCAAGTTCTACCAGGAGTTCCTCGGGTTCCCGCTGGTGGAGCTGGTGGAGAACCGCGACTACGCGGGTTCGAACCACTTCTTCTTCGACATCGGGGACCACAACATGCTCGGGTTCTTCGACTTCCCCGGGTACGAGCACCCCGCGTTCACCGAGACCATCGGCGGGGTCCAGCACCTGGCAATCTCGATCTCCCCGGAGCAGTTCGACGCCGCGAAGAAGAAGCTGGAGGAGGCCGGCGTCGAGTACCTCGGCCCGGACCGCGGCGCAGACGACAGCATGTACTTCAGGGACCCGAACGGGATCGGGCTCGAGCTGTACCGCCAGGAACTCGGTGTGTTCGAGGGGGAGCGTCTGCTGAACTGACTCTGCAGCACTGACACTGCGCGCCGCGCGGGTGCTTAGCGCGGGCGGTTCTCCTTGCGGATGACCAGGCGCAGCGCCGACCAGGTCTCGTCGATCGCGCAGACCTTGTTATCGACCAGGCCGGTCGGCAGGGCGACCTGGCGGACCACGTTGTCTGTCATGTCGGTGGGAACACGTGAGGCTCGCTTGGGCCAGGCGATCCACAGCCCGCAGGCTGGTGCCATCCGCTCGCGGAAGCGGCCGAGTTCCGCCTCAAGCTCAGCTCGCTGTTCCACGAACACGACAATGACGTCGAACATTTCCGCGCCGTCGAGGTCCGTGTGCAGCTCGATCACGCCAGGGACAGCGGCGAGCGCGTCCTCGAGCCACCAGGGCGCCCCGATCAGGGCAACAGCGTCACCGGGGCCGATGTCCAGCTTCCGCGACAGCGCCCCCGCGTACCCGGAAGTCTCGGTCATCGCTGTCCCCTGTGTCTGGAGTCAGAAGGCGAACCCTCCTGGCCGGCCATTCCGGTCGGCGATCAGGCCAGCCAGCGTAGCCACGGCGATCTCTGCTGGTGTCCTGGAACCGATATTGAGCCCGATCGGCCGGTGCACCCGGGCGATCTCCTCCGGCGCGACGCCGAGCCCGGCGAGGGCCGGGATGTGCGGAGCCGGGTGGCGGGGGTTGCCCATGACCCCGATCCAGCGCGCGCCGCTGCCCAGGGCATCGCGCAGCACCGGCCCGAGCTCGGGCCGGTGGTGATCGGTGACCACCACGTCGGCCGACCCGTCGGGGTAGCCGCGCACGGCATCATCCACCTCGACGGCGAGATCGGTGACGGCCTTCTTCTTGGCTCGCTCTGGATCGGGCTCAACTAGTACAGCCCAGTAGCCCGCGTCGCCGGCGTAGCGCAGCAGGAACTCAGCGACCGGCGAGGCGAACACAGCGACGAGCACTCGCCCCGCCGCCTCAGCCGGAACGGTGCCGTGCGCGACCTCGCACGCCGCGGGGTCTTCGTTCAAGCTGGTCATGCTGCGAGCTTGCCATGCCCGGCGCGATTAGGCGACCCGGGGATTGCACAATGGGGTTCGCACGGTCAGTGGCTGGCCGCCGATGATTCAGAACGGGGACAAAATGCGACTCAGTGCGCGTAACAAGATCAACGCTCGGGTGACCGGCATTACCCGGGGCGAGGCCACCGCCAACGTGGCCCTGGACGCAGGCGGAATCCGCCTGGTGGCCTCAATCACCGTCGAGGCCGCTGACGAACTCGGGCTCGATGAGGGCAGTGAGGTCACCGCGGTCATCAAGGCCTCCGACGTGATTCTTGCCGTCCCGGACTAATCGGCAAGCAGCGCTGCCACGGCTTCGCGCAAGGGGGCCATCCGGCTGGCTGCGGCCTCGCGGGCCTCGGCCAGGCTCCGGATGAACGCTGGCTCGACCACCTCGAAGTAGACCTTCAGCTTGGGCTCGGTGCCGCTGGGTCGCACCACGACCCTGGCCCCGTCGAGCTGGTAGATGAGCACATCTGCCGACGGCAGGTCGGCGGTGCCGCCGGTCAGGTCCGTGACTGTGTCAACTCGCGCGCCGGCCAGCTCCGCGGGGGCTGCGGCCCGCAGCCGGGCCATGGCCAGCGCCGGGGTTGCCGTGGCGACCGAGTCCTGGGCGGTGAGGTGCACGCCGTGCGCGGCCTCGAGCGCGTCCAGCGCATCGAGCAGCTCCCTGCCTTCGGACCGGCAGCGGGCGGCGAGGTCGAGCAGCGCCAGCGCGGCGCTGATCCCGTCCTTGTCCCGTACCGTGTCGCCCACCGCGTAACCGAGCGCCTCCTCGTAGCCGAAGATGAAGCGACTGCCCGGAGACTTCTCGGCTGCCCGGACGATCCACTTGAACCCGGTCAGCGTCTGCGCGTGCCGAGCGCCGGCCGCTGCGGCTATCCGGGAGAGCAGCGTCGACGACACGATCGTGCTGACAACGAGCCTGTCGCCCCCGCCGGTGTCGCGGTCAAGCAAGTGGGCGCCGAGGAGCGCGCCGACCTGGTCGCCGGTAAGCCGTCGCCAGCCACCAGCCGCGTCCCGGTCAGGAACGGCGACGGCCAGCCGGTCACCGTCCGGGTCGTTGGCGAGTACCAGGTCAGCACCAGAGCTGCGGGCCAGTTTCAGCGCCAGGTCGAGCGCCCCGGGCTCCTCCGGGTTGGGACTCAGGACCGTGGGGAAGTCCGGGTCGGGCAGTTGCTGTGCGGCCACCACGTCCGGGAGCGAGAAGCCGGCCTGCTCGAAGGCCCGCATCGCCAGCCCGCCCGCCACGCCGTGCAGCGGGGTGTAGACGAAGCGCAGCCACGCCGCGTCCCGCGACGCCGGAAAGGCCGCGCAGACCTGGTCGAGGTAGGCCTTGGCCACCTCGTCACCGAGCCTGACGATCAGCGGGCTGTCCGGTGGCGCCAGCCTCACCGTAGACAGCGGGCCAAGGCGGCCGGTCGCCGCCTCGATCTCGGCGTCGGCGGGCGGGATGATCTGTGCACCGTCCTCCAGGTACAGCTTGTAGCCGTTGTCACCAGCAGGATTGTGGCTCGCCGTGATCATGATCCCGGCTGCCGCCCCCAGGTGCCGGACCGCGAACGCGAGCAGCGGGGTGGGCTGCTGCGCTGGCAGCACGTGCACTCCGAACCCTGCTCCCGCCAGCACCCGGGCCGCCTCGTCGGCGAAGTCGGCAGACCGGTACCGGGCGTCGCAGCCAATCACCACGCCGGCCTCGGCCGGACCGCGCTCGCTGAGCCACTCGGCCAGTGCCGCTGTCGTGCCGCGCACTACCGCCCGGTTCATCCGGTTCGGCCCGGCCGCGACCGCGCCGCGAAGGCCCGCGGTGCCGAACTCCAGGCGGCCAGCGAACCTGTCCGCGAGTTCCTGCTGCGCGGCGGCGCTAGGGTCGCCGGCCAGCGCGGTGAGCTCCGCCCGGTCCCGTTCATCGGGATCGTCGGCGAGCCATGCGTTCAGCCGCGCGCGAAGGTCGTACGAGATCAAGCCGCACTCTCAGGAACCATGCCCGGCAGGATAGCGGCCAGCAGCGTTCCCACCCTTGCTGCCGCGGCGTGTCCCGTCGCCACGACCTCGCCATGGTCCAGCGCCCGCGGGACCTGCCCAGCTGCGGCCAGGCCCGCCGCCAGGTTGGTGACCAGCGAGACCGCGAGCACCTCGGCGCCGAGGTGCCGCGCGGCGATCGCCTCCAGCGCGGTGGACATGCCGACGAGATCGGCACCGAGCGCCCGGAGCATCCGGATCTCAGCCGGGGTCTCGTAGTGCGGACCCGGCAGCGCAGCGTAGACGCCCTGGGCCAGGCCGGGTTCGGCCGCCAGAGCGAGCGCGCGCAGACGCCGCGAGTACAGGTCGGTGAGATCGGTGAACCGGGACGGATAGCCATCCGGAGGCGGGTCACCCGACAGCGGCGACTGACCCGTCAGGTTCAGGTGGTCGCCGATGAGTACAGCCTGCCCGGCCTGCAGGTCGTCCCGGATGCCGCCCGCCGCGTTGGTCAGCACGATCACGCGGCATCCCGCGGCGACCGCGGTCCGCACCCCGTGGACGACGGCGGACACGCCATGCCCTTCGTACAGGTGTGTCCGGCCGAGGAAGACCAGGACCCGCAGCTGGCCGGCCCGCACCGACCGGACGACCCCGGCGTGGCCGGGAACGGTGACCGGCGGGAACCCACCAAGGTCAGCGACTGGCACCTCCGGGCCGTTCCCGAGCGCGTCAGCGGCAGGGGCCCAGCCAGAGCCGAGGACCACAGCAACGTCGTGCCCGGGCTGGCCAGTGCGCTCCGCCAGCTGCCCGGCGCTGGCCGCCGCGCGGCCGAAAGGGCCGCCGTCTGGCGCCTGGCCTGGCGATGCCGCGGTCATGCCCGGATGTACGGCTGCCCGTCAGCCTGCGGCGCCCGGACATGGCCGACCAGGCCGGCGACCGCGACGATCGTCGCCACATACGGCGTCATCAGCAGGATGTTAGACGGGATAGGCACGTTAATGGACGCCAGGACGCTCTGCAGCTCCAGCGTGAAGCCGAATAGCAGCGCCGCCCCCATCGAGCCGAGAGGCGTCCACCGGCCGAAGATCACGGCGGCGAGGGCGATGTAGCCCATGCCGGACGACATGTTCGGCTGGAACGAGCCGACCGAGCCGATGCTGAGGTAGGCGCCGCCAACGCCGGCCAGCAGCCCGGCCAGGATCACGTTCCGGTAGCGGGTCGCCAGCACACTGATACCGACGGTCTCGGCAGCGACCGGGTGCTCGCCGACCGCGCGCACCCGCAGCCCCCACCGGGTACTGAACAAGCCGACCTGCACAACGACCAGCATGACGTAGGTGATGTACAGGAACACTGTCGAGTCGAAGAACACCGGCCCGATGATCGGGATATCGCCGAGCAGCGGGATCTTGACGGCCCGGAAGGTGGCCGGCGAGTTCAGCGTGTTGTCGTAAGGGGTGAGCACCCGGTCGAAGAGGAACTGGGTTAGCCCGGCGGCGAACACGTTCAGCACCACGCCAAGGACCACCTGGTCGACCAGGTAGCGGATCGCGAACACGGCGAGCATCGCGCCGAGCAGGCCGCCTGCCAGGGCGCCACTGATCAGGCCGAGCCACAGGCTGCCGAAGGCGCTAGTCACGATCGCAGCCGCGAACGCGCCGAACAGCAGCTTGCCCTCGAGCGCGATGTTGATCACCCCGGACCGCTCGCTGGTACAGCCGGCCAGAGCGCACAGAATCAGCGGGATCGACGCGGCGATCGTGCCCTGCAGCAGGTTGACGGCGTTGAGCGGCACCGTCTGCCCCACGTCGGACCAGCACAGCAGCGCGACCACGAAGCAGAAGAGCACCACGCCCATGGCTGCCCGCCGCGCCGCAGCACCGAGCGGTACGAAGGCGCGCGCGATCGCAGCGGCCAGCGACACCGCGCCGCACACGTATGACGTCACGGCCGCCGGAAGATCAAGATTCGGAACGATGATCTTCGCGAACTCGGGCGAGAACGCGAACGTGGCATCGCCGTGCCGGGAGTGCACCGCGAGCCCGAGAATGTCAACGAGCCCGAACCCAGCGAACGTCGCTACTGCCACGGCCCGCCGGTCTGGGGCGAGCCGGGCCAGGCCAAGGCCAGCCGGACGGGCGAGTGTCGCAGTCAACCGTTCCATCCCTTCGCCAGGGACTGGCCCTGCCCGCCCGCCGTGGCCTTGTGCAGCCGGAACAGCGCCCGGATCAGTGGCGGCGCGGCCACGAACAGGACGATCAGCGCCTGGATCACCTCGGTTATCGACAGCGGGGTGGAGGTGATGCCCTGCATCAGGGTGCCGCCGGCGTGCAGCGCGCCGAAGAGCAGCGCGGCGAGCACCACGCCGAGCGGCCGGGCCCGGCCGAGCAGCGCCACCGTGATCGCGTCGATGCCATAGGTCCCGTAGCTCTGGAATGTCAGCGTGAAGTCGGTGCCCTGGACAACGGCTGACGCGGCCAGCCCGGCCAGCCCCCCGGCGATCAGGAACGCAACGATCCAGGTCCGCTGCACGCTCATCCCGGCGCTGCGGGCCGCGCTCTGGTTCGCGCCGACGCTGCGGAACTCGAACCCGATGGTGCTGCGGTTCAGCAGCCAGGCAACGGCGACAGCGCAGCCGATCGCGATCAGGAAGCTGGCGTTGACCTGCAGGTGCGATCCGAGCAGTTGCGGCAGGTGGGCATCACCCGCGATAAACGGGCTGATCAGGTCGGTCCGGCCGGGCCGCTGCATCGCCGAGGTGCCCAGGATCCAGGCCAGGAAGTACATCGCCACGTAATTGAGCATGATCGTGACGATGACCTCGTGCGCGCCGGTGGTGGCCTTGAGCAAGCCGGGAATCGCGCCGATCGCAGCTCCGCCGACGACGGCGCCGAGCACGCAGACGACGACGTGCACGAACGGTGGCAGGCTGACGCCGAAGCCCAGCCAGGTGGCGACGATGGCGCCGCCGATGAACTGGCTCTGACCGCCGATGTTGAACAGCCCGGCGCGGAACGCGACGGCGACCGCCAGGCCGGCGAAGATCAGGGGGGTCGCGTTGACCGCGGTCGCCGATAGTGGAGCGAGGACGTCGGTGACCGCGCCGTCGCTGAAAGCCACCGACGCCGACTTCTGCTGGAACAGAGTGCCCAGAGCGTGGGGGTTGACGACCGCGCCCTCGAACATCGCGACGTACGCGCTCGACGCGGCGTCCCAGGCCTGAGCGAACGCATTGCCCGGCGCGGCGAAAAGGCTGGCCCACGCGTGCAGCACCGGCGGATCTGTGAACGCGATCAGCAGCCCGCCCACGACGATGGCGGCGACTATCGAGAGCGTGGTGACTACCACCGAATTGCCCTCGATGACCGACTGGATCGCGATCCGCCCAAGGCTGGGCCGGGCGGGGGTGCCGGCAGCGGTCTCGGCGGGGGTGCCGGCAGCGGTCTCGGCGGGGGTGCCGACAGCGGTCTCGGCCGGCGTCTCGGCAGTTGTCTGCGTGGGCATCTCGGCCGGCGTCTCGGCAGTTGTCTGCGTGGGCGTCTCGGCGGGCGTCTCGTCTGGGGGAGCGGCCTGCTGGTCGGTCATGAGCCGCCTCCCGGGTTCGCGGCCGGCCCGGCAATCGCGGCGCTGTCATCGAGGCCGCCGCTCATCAGCAGGCCGAGTTCGGCGACACCGACGTCGGGCGGGCGGATGCCGGCGATCCGGCCTGCGTACATGACCGCGATCCGGTCGGCGAGCGCGTAAATCTCATCCAGCTCAGCGGAGATGATGACCACCGCGACACCCTCGTCGCGCTGCTCGAGGATGCGGCGGTGCACGAACTCGATCGAGCCCACGTCGAGGCCTCGGGTCGGCTGGCTGGCGACAAGAACCTTCAGCTCGCGGCCGATCTCCCGGGCCAGGATGACCTTCTGCTGGTTGCCGCCGGACAGGGCGGCGACCGGGGCATTGATCGAGGTTGTCCGCACGTCGAACTCTGCCACCCGGCTGGTTGCGGCCGCGGCGATCGCGTCGAGCTGCAGCGCGATGCCGCGGGCATACGGCGGCCGGTCGTAAACGTCCAGCACGATGTTGCTGGCCACCGAGAACGCGGCGATAAGACCGTCGGCCTGGCGGTCTTCGGGGATGTACCCAATGCCGGCGCGCAGCCGTTCGTGCGGCGGCTGCGCTGTGATGTCACGCCCGCTCAGCCGGACCGTGCCGGCTAGGGCCGGGCGCAGGCCCAGCAGCGCCTGGCACAGCTCGGTCTGGCCGTTGCCCTGTACTCCGGCTATGCCGAGGATCTCGCCCGCCCGAACGTCAAAGGAGATGCCGTCTACGGCGACCTGGCCGTGCTGTCCCTCCAGCATCAGGTCGCGTACTTCCAGGACAACCTCGCCCGGCGTGGCGGGCGCCTTGCTGACGACAAGCTCGACGTTCCTGCCGACCATGAGCGCGGCGAGTTCGGCATCGCTCGCCGTCGGCGGCAGCTCGCCCACCACCCGCCCCCGGCGGATCACCGTGATCGTGTCGGCGATCGCCTGGACCTCCTTGAGCTTGTGCGAGATGAAGATGACCGAACGGCCGTCGTCACGCAGACGGCGCATGATCGCGAACAGCTCCTCGGTCTCACCGGGCGTGAGCACCGACGTGGGCTCGTCCAGGATGAGCACGCCGGCCCGGCGCACGAGCGCCTTGATGATCTCCACGCGCTGCTGCACCCCGACCGGGAGGTCCTCGACGCGGGCGTCCGGATCAACGGATAGCCCGTAGGCGCGGGACATCTCGCGTACCTCGTCGCGCATCCGACGCCGGTCCAGCAGGCCGCCGAGCTTGGTCCGCTCGTCGCCGAGCGTGACGTTCTCAGCCACTGTGAACACCGGCACCAGCATGAAGTGCTGGTGCACCATTCCGATGCCCACACCGATGGCGTCCCGTGGCGAGCGCAGCGTCACCGGGTTCCCATCGACGACGATCTCGCCCTCGTCGGGCTGGGTCAGCCCGTAGAGGACGTTCATCAGCGTCGTCTTCCCGGCGCCGTTCTCGCCTAGCAGCGCATGGATCTGGCCCGGCTCAACCGTCAGGTCGATGCTGTCGTTGGCCACGAGGGAGCCATAGCGTTTCGTGATGCCCCGCAGCTCAAGCCGCACCAGCTACCTCCCGCCACAACGAACCCGGGTTTGCGCCGTGGCGGGCGGCCGGGAGGACGCCCGCCACGGGCTGCTACACCGGGCTCTTGGTCGCCGGCTTGATCTGGCCGCTGATGATCTGCTGCTTGATCGTGTTCAGCTCGGACTGGAGTGAGGCCGGGACCTGGCTGGCGAAGTCGTGGAACGGCGACAGCACCACGCCGTCGTTGGCGAGGTCGCCGATGTAGTTGCCGCCCTTGAACGTGCCGTTGGCCGCGGACAGGACCGCGTTCTTGACCGCGGCCTGGATGCCCTTGGTCACGCTGCTGATGAAGTACTGGCAGTACTGCTGCGCGCTGATGCAGCCGTCAGTGTCGACCCACTCCATCGTGACCTTCGTGCTGCCCGCGGCCTGGTCCGTGTCCTGGACCGCCTTCGCCGCGCCGAGGCCGACGTTGCCCGCGACCGGGAAGATGACGTCAGCGCCTTCGCTGATCAGCGTCTGAGTGTCGGTCTGGCCCTTGGTCAGGTTGGTGAAATCGCCGGTGAACAGGCCCTTCTGGGTCGGCTCGTCCCAGCCGAGTACTTTCACGCTGGTGTGGTGCTGCTGGTTGTAGTACTGCACGCCGTCCCAGTAGCCATCCATGTAAATGGTCACGGTGGGCAGCTGCTCGCCGCCGAAGGTCCCCACGGCGCCGGTCTTGGACATGCCAGCCGCCAGGTACCCGCCGAGGAAACCGTCCTCCACCGTGTTGAACACCAGCGCGTCGATGTTCTTGACCGCGGGGCTGTAGGTGTAGTCAACGATCGCGAACTTCTGCTTAGGGTTCGCCTTGGCCGCGGACTGCGTGTTGTCGCCCATCAGGAACCCGACGGTGACGATGATTCCGCATTTCTCCCCGATGAACGTGTTGATGTTCGGCGTGTAGTCGCTGCCAGACGAGGACTGCAGGTACTTAACTTTGATCTTGCTCGGGTCAGCGCCCTGCGCTTCCTGCATCCCCTGCCAGGACGAGGCGTTGAAGGAGCGGTCGTCGATTCCGCCGGTGTCGGTCACCATGCAGCCGAGAAACTTGTTGCTGGTCGAGACGCCTGACGACGGGCTGCCAGCGGACGTGGCCGATCCACATGCCGCGGCCACCAGCACGACAGCGCACAGTGCTGCGGCGCTCCTGACATTCTTCAACACGCTGAGCCTCCTATGCCGGGACCACCTGGGTCACCCGGAGGAACTGGCGCCGCGCGAACTACAGCGGCCATTACCAGGGCTCCGTTGCCCCATTGATTGCCGGGTTTCGCGAAGATTAGCCCTGAAGCGGGTCCCGGGGAAGTGCGCAGCCGCGACGGCGTACGCCCTGTTGCTAAATCGAAACGTATGATGGCCCCACCGTGACGACTGACTGGACTGTATTGCGCGAGGCAGCGGCGACCGTTGCTGGCCGCGGCTACGCGCCTTACTCGCGGCTGCGTGTGGGAGCCGCAGGGCAGTCGGCTGACGGCCGGATCGTGGTCGGGTGCAACGTAGAGAACGCCTCCTATGGCCTCACGCTGTGCGCTGAGTGCGGGCTGGTATCGGCACTGCACGCGAGCGGAGGAGGGACCCTGACCGCGGTGAGCGTGGTGGCGGCCGACGGTGCCCCGCTGGTTCCGTGCGGGCGCTGCCGCCAGCTGCTGCTGGAGGCGGGCGGCCCTGAGCTGCTGATCGATGCTGACGGCGGGCCAGTCACGCTCGGGTCGCTGCTGCCATCCGCGTTTACCGGCTCTGATCTTGCCGCGCGGCGGGAGCCCGGTGCCTGACGCTGTCGAGCTGATTCGCTCCAAGCGGGACGGCCGGACCCTCACTGACACGGAGATCCACTGGCTCATTTCGGGCTACACAGGCGGCTTGGTGGCGGATGAGCAGATGGCCGCGTTCCTTATGGCTGTTTGTTTCCGTGGTCTGGGGCCGGGCGAGCTGCGGGCCTGGACGGCGGCGATGGTCGAATCCGGCGACCGGCTCGACCTCGGGGCGGTGCCAGCTCCCACGGTCGACAAGCACTCCACGGGCGGGGTCGGCGACAAGGTGTCGCTGGTCCTCGCCCCGCTGGTGGCCAGCTGCGGAGCGGCCGTGCCCCAGCTGTCCGGGCGCGGCCTCGGCCACACCGGCGGCACCCTGGACAAGCTTGAGTCGATACCCGGGTGGCAGGCTGGCCTGTCAGCGACCGAGATCGTGACCGTGCTGCGCGACGTGGGCTGCGTGATCTGCGCAGCAGGTCCCGGCCTGGCTCCGGCCGACCGGAGCCTGTACGCGCTGCGGGACGTCACAGGGACCGTCGAGTCGATCCCGCTGATCGCGAGCTCGATCATGTCGAAGAAGATCGCCGAGGGTACGGCGGCGCTGGTACTGGACGTCAAGGTAGGCAGCGGCGCGTTCATGCAGGACCTTCAGGACGCGCGGCTGCTGGCGCAGACGATGGTCGCGCTTGGCGCCGAGCATGGGGTCAGGACCACCGCGCTGCTGACCCGCATGGACGCGCCGCTGGGGCTGGCGGTCGGCAACGCCATCGAGGTCGAGGAGGCCGTAGCGACGCTGCGGGGCCACGGCCCACCGGACCTGGTCGAGGTGACCCTGGCGCTGGCGGCCGAGATGCTCACGCTGGCCGGGATCACGGCCGACCCGGCGGCGGCGCTTGCCGACGGCCGGGCCATGGACCGCTACTGCCGCATGATCGCGGCCCAGGGCGGCGACCCGGCGGCACCGCTGCCGCGGGCCCGGCACTGCGAGACGGTGACCGCCACGCAAGCCGGCTGGCTGCGGCGGCTCGACGCCCGGGCTGTCGGCGTGGCCGCCTGGCGGCTCGGGGCCGGGCGGGCGCGCAAGGAGGACCCGGTGACCCCCGCGGCCGGGGTACGCTGCCTCGCCAAGCCCGGTGAGCGGGTCGAGGCCGGCCAGCCTGTGCTGGAACTGCTGGCCGACGACGTGTCCCGGTTTCCCCGGGCCCGTCAGGCCCTGACCGGCGCGATCGAGATCGGCCCCGAACCCGCTGGCGTCCCGCTGGTGATCGAGCGCATTAGCCCCGGCTGATCAGCAGCATCGTTGCGCCCTTGCCCCATTCCTAGGGTGATGCCGTGGCCGACGGCCCGGCAGTGGCTGACTGCGTCGGTGTTGGCGCCGTCGTCGGCGAAGGTGTCGGGGACGGCGTGGGCGACGGCGTCGGACTGGGAGTGGGCGACGGCGTCGGGCTTGGCGTTGACTTCGACGGGGCCGGGGTGGGCGACTGGGTCGTCGCGTTCGGGGCCGGCGCGACCAGCTGCGGGGGCTGCACGGTCTGGTGGCTGGGCACGAACAACAGCGCCACTGCCGCGACGACCACGCCGGCCACCGTCGCCAGCCCGCCGACTGCGGCGCCGCGCACGAATGCCCGCCGGTGGCTGGCCCGCTTCCACTCCATCGTGCGCATGTGCTGCAGCTTCGGTGGCAGCGCCGCCCGCTGCGCGGCCCAGCTGTTCACCGGCGCAGCCGCCATGCCCAGTGTCGGGAACAGCAGCAGGCCCGCGAGCAGCGGCCCGGCCAGCTCGGTGGCTTTGCTCAGAGCCGCCGCGATGCCCGCGAACCCGAGCAAGGCCAGCGTCGACTCGGCCCAGTTCGCTCTCAGCGACTCCCACCATTTCGCCTTCTCGCTGGTCTTCGGCGTGCGCAGGAACGCGGCCTTCTTCGCGAACAGGCCGAGCACCGAGGCCCGCGCGACCACGATCGAGGTCGACTGCCAGATGAAGAACGCGCCGAGCGCGTCCCGCCACGAAGCGCCGGTGCCGCGGCGCAGCAGCGCCACTGCCCGCACCAGGCCGAGCAGCACCAGCACCGGCACCGTGGCCACCAGGAACGCCGTGAGCTTGCGGAACAGCTCGCCGCCGCCAGTGGCCAGGTTGTAGGCGCCGGCCAGCAGGAACACGAAGAACACCAGGCCCAGCAGGTCGCCGTACCACTGCACACCTCCCGACAGGTACGCCCACCGCTGGCCGGTGGTGAGCCGGTTCTGCTTCGACGGGCGGCCCGGCAGCAGTGAGCGCCAGTGCATCCGCAGGATCTGGATGCCGCCGAAGCACCACCGGTACCGCTGGCCCTTAAGGGCCTCAAAGGTCAGCGGCATGATGCCCTTGCCGTACGAGTGGGCGATGTGCTGCCCGGTCCAGCCGGCCCGCAGCAGCCGCAGCGACAGCTCGGCGTCCTCGGTGATGCACCACTCGTCCCAGCCGCCGAGCTGGTCCAGGGCAACCCGTCGGATCAGCCCCATGGTGCCCGCGAAGATCGCCCCGTCCCGCTCGTTCCGTGACGGCTGTGATACCGCGAAGAAGTACGAGTAGGAGTAGTACAGACGCCGGTAATACCGGGCGGTCTGCCAGTCGCGGTAGTCCTGCGGCGCCTGGGTGAAGCCGATCCATTTCTCGGCGAACAGCGGCGCGCACCGGCGAAGGAATCCCGGCTCGAGCTGGTAGTCGGAGTCGACGACCCCGATGATCTCCGCGCGCTCGTCGGTCATCTCGCGCAAGGCGTAGTTCAGCGCCCCCGACTTGTAGCCCGGCCAGTCCTCCAGGTGCGCGAACTTGACATTGTGCCGCCTGCACCACGCCTCGACCGGCCGCCACAGGCTCTCGTCGTCGGTGTTGTCGTCGATGAGAATGATCTCGTAGCGCGGATAGTCCTGGCGGATCAGCGAGCGCAGCGTGTCGATGACCATGTCCGGCGGCTCATTGTGCGCTGGGACGTGAAGGCTGACGAACGGGAGCTCGCCCAGAGCGGGAAGCATCGCCGTCTGCACTGGCTCCACGCGCCGGTTCCAGGTCTCCGAGCCGATGGCGTCGCAGATCTCCCACAGGTAGGCGCTCGCCATGATCGCCGCGAACAGCTCGAACAGCCACAGCAGCACTCCGCCCGCCTCGCTGGCGGGCCCTAGGTGGCTGTAGAACGTCCACTCCAGGACGTAGACCAGGTAGACCGCGAACAGGAAGATGCTCGTGGACCAGCACAGGTGGCCACGGGCGTTCCAGCGCCGGGTCACCGGCAGCCAGATCAGGCTCCCCACGATCAGGCCGGCCACGCCGGCGACGTCGTTACGCTCGGTGACCCCCATCAGCCGCATCACAACGGCTACCGCGGCGCCCAGCACGACCGTGCCCAGGATCGCCATCGTCAGCCGCCGCGTGGCCGGCCATGCTCCGGCCGTCCGCCGCGGGTGCCCCGACCCGATGAGCAAAGCCGCAGTGCCCACCGGCGCCGCCAGGATGCCCGCCAGAACCAGCGCAGCCAGCACTATTTCCCTCCGTCCGCCAGTGACATCCCGCCGCCACTACCCCGTATTCCTGCAATGTAGCCATAACGTATGTTGCGGGGCCGCCGGCTCAAAAGCGGCTCAGCCGACCCGCCACAGATACGTGCTGCCATCCCGGTCACCGGTGGCTAGTAGCGAACCTCTGGGACTGAACGCGACCGCGTTCACGCTCTTGCTGCCAGGGTCTGTCAGTACAGCGCTCTGGGCTGGTGGCGAGGCATTGACCTGCCACAAGTAGGTGCTGCCGTCGGCACCGGCGGCAGCCAGCGACGCGCCGCCCTGGCTGAACGCGACTGCATCCACATCCCTGGCAGCCGGGTATGTCAGCACGGTGATGCGGCGTGCGGTCGCGACATCCCACAGGTAGATGCTGCCGCCACGATCGGCAGTGGCCAGCGTTCTGCCGTCGGAGCTGAACGCGAGTGAGTTCGTGCCGTAGCTTCCCGAAGGGTCCGACAGCGTGGCGATCCGGCGCTCGGTGGCGAGATTCCACAGGTAGGTCAGGCCGTTGCCCTCGCCGGCGGCCAGCAGAGTGCCGCGCGGGCTGAAAGCGACCGACAGGACGCCGGGCGAGTCATTGAACGGGTCTGTCAGACCCGCCATGAGGTGGCCGTCGGTGACGTTCCACAGGTACGTAGTGCCGCCGACGCTGCTGCTGGAGCGTTCGTTCGGGCCCACGGCCAGTGTCTTGCCGTCCGGGCTGAACGCTACGGAGAGTACTGACGAGCCGAAGCCGAAGGCGCTCGCCGGGTTGGTCAGCGTGGCGGTGATACGGTCGTCGGCCAGATCCCACAGGCACACGCTGCCGTTCGCGCCCGCGGCTGCCAGTGTCCTGCCGTTCGGGCTGAACGCCACCGCGTTCACGCCGGTGCTGGCCGGGTTGGCCAGGGTGGCGGCGAGCCGTGCGGTGGCCACGTCCCACAGGTAGACATCGCCGTCATCGTTGGCAGCGGCCAGTGTCTTGCCGTCCGGGCTGAATGCGACCGACGAGACACCACCGATGCTGGTGCCTGGACTGGCCAGGGTGGCCACCAGAGGCGCGTTCTGGGCCCCGGCCCAGATGACCGTCACCGCGGTCACCGCAGCCACCACAGCCAGCACGGCAGCCGATACCGCCGCGATCAGCAGCGGCCGGGGGCGGCGGCGCGCCCTGGTGTGAATCGCGGTTCTGGGCTGTTCGCGGGGCAGTCCCGGGATGGCAGGCTGCGGGGGCGCTGCGTGCTGCGCGCCCGGACGGGCGAGGTCGGCGTCCAGGCGCGCCTGGTGCGAGCGGATCAGGCTGGCCACAGCCGACGGCCAGAACGAGGCCAGGGACTCGTGCGCCTGTGGAGCCTTCTCACTGAGCCCGGCTAGCACCTGGGCCGGACTGGGCCGGGCGGCGGGATCCTTGGCCAGGCAGGCTGCGGCAACATCACGCAGCGAGCCGGGCAACCCGTCCAGGACGGGCTCGGCGTGGACAAGCCGGGACGTCACCGACCGGGCCGACCCGTCGCCGAACGGCGCGGCACCGGTCGCCGCGAACACCAGCAGGGCGCCCAGAGAGAACACGTCGCTGGCCGGCCCGCCGTGACCTCCGTCAGCCTGCTCCGGCGACAGGAACGACGGCTGGGGAAGCCGGGCCGCGGATACCCGGGCCGCCTCCAGCGCGGCTGATACCCAGAAGTCAGCCACACGGGGTCCGTCGATGGCCAGCAGAACGTTCGCTGGCTTGAGGCCGCGGTGCACCATCCCGCGGCTGTGGATCTCAGATAGCGCCTCGGCCAGGCCTGCTGCCAGCTGCCACGCCGCGCCCGGAGGCAGCGGCCCGGCCCCGGTGACCATGTCGCTCAGCGACGGGCCCGCCACGAACAGCGTGGCCAGCCAGGGCGGGTCGTCGTCCGGTCCGGCCGCGAATAACGGAGCGACGCAGGCACTGCCAACCGCCTGCGCGGTCGTGACCACCTGGCGCAGGCGGAACCGGAACTCAGTGTCGGCGGCGAGTTCCGGGCGGACCACCTTCACAACGGCCGCACTGCCGGCTGGCGAGAATCCCAGGAAGGCCCGGCCTATACCGCCTGTCCCAAGCCGGGCCCGCAGCCGGTAGCCACCTACCTCTCTGAGGTCTCCCACCTCCAGAGATTCCATGATCCCCCTCAGATCTCGCCGAACAGCCGGTCGCCGGCGTCGCCGAGGCCGGGCACGATGTACCCGCGGTCGTTCAGCCTCTCGTCCAGGCCCGCCGTCACCACGCGGACCCGGGCCCCGCCGTCGTCGGGGAACGCGGCGGCGAGTCTGGCGATGCCTTCGGGCGCGGCGAGCAGGCAGATCGCGGTGACCGTCGCCGCTCCGCGCGACGCGAGCATGCGCACCACGCTCTCGAGCGTGCCTCCGGTCGCCAGCATGGGATCGAGAACGAAGACGTCGCGGCCGGTCAGGTAGGCCGGCAGGCGCTCGGCATAGGTGGCGGCAACCAGCGTCTGCTCGTCCCGGGCCAGCCCGACAAAGCCAACGTCGGCGCTGGGCAGCAGCCTGGTCATGCCGTCGAGCATCCCGATGCCCGCCCGCAGCACCGGGACCACGAGCGGCAGCGGCCGCGCCAGCCGCACCCCGGTGGCCTCGGCCACCGGGGTCTGTACCGACACCTGCTCGACCCGGATATGGCGGGTCGCCTCGTAAGCGAGCAGGGTCACCAGCTCGTCGGTGAGCCTGCGGAACACGGGGGTGTCAGTGCCTGAGTCGCGAAGCGCGGTGAGCTTATGCGCCACCAGCGGGTGATCGGCCACCAGCGTCTGCATGACCCGTAGTGTGCCAGCCCGCGGCGTTCATGGCAGCGGCCAAAGTGAGATCTGCGGCGCCGTGGGGCATACTCCGGCGGAGGCCGGCTCTACTCAGATGGGGTCCGGTGACGATGAACGGGCGGCCCGGCAAGAGGAGCGGTGATGCAGGCGATCATGGTTGACAAGACCGGGGGCCCGGAGGTGCTGCAGGTCCGCGAGACCGAGATACCGCAGCCAGGGCCGGACGAGGTACTGGTCCGGGTGCTGGCTGCCGGGGTCGGGCCGTGGGATGCCCACATGCGCAGCGGGGCGTTCCCCGTCCCGCTGCCCTATATCCCCGGTGGAGAGTTCGCTGGCGTGGTCGAGGGGGACACCGGCGCCAGCGTCGCCCTGGACGACGGCGAGCTGGTGTACGGCTACCCAAGTCTGACTGGCTGCTACGCGCAGTACCTCACCTGCCCCGGCGAACTGCTCGCGCCGATACCGGCCGGTCTGTCCGCCGTCGAGGCAGCAGCAGTGCCGGTTGACGGGCTGACCGCCCTGCAAGGCCTGACCGAGGTGCTCGGCGTCGGCAACGGCGACCAGGTACTGATCACGGCCGGCGCGGGCGGCCTCGGTCACTTCGCCGTGCAGATCGCGCGTGCGCTCGGGGCCGAGGTGATCGCGACCGCGAGCCCGCAGCATCATGAGTTCCTGCACAAGCTCGGGTCGGCAGTTGTCATCGACCACACCCGGCCTGACTGGCCGGACCAGGTTCGCGAAGTCACTGACGGCGGTGCCCAGCAGGTTCTCGCCTGCGCCGCGCCCACCGTGGCAGGCGCCAGCCGGGCGGCCCGCGACGGCGCCACGATCGCGACTCCGGTCCATCCCGAGGAGTTTCCCGATGCTGACCGGGTTCACTGGCAGGCGTACGACGGGAAGCCGACCGGCAGCAACCTGATCCGGATGGCCCCGTGGTTCGACAATGGATCGCTCTCGGTCGAGATCGCCCGCAGATATTACTGGCAGGATGCCGCGCAGGCGCACCGTGACATCGAGCAGGGACATACCCGGGGCAAGCGCGTGCTGATCGTTGACGACGATCTCGCGGCCGAGATGGGGGTGTGACGGTCAGTCTGGGACACTGCACCTGTGCTTGTCCTCGATGACGCAGATGTCCGGCGGCTGCTCGACCCGGGTACCGCGATCGCCGCGGTCCGCGAAAGCCTGGCCGCGCACCAGGCAGGCGGGCTGCTAGCGCCGGCCAGGCTGCACGCCGGCCTGGGTGGCGGTGAGCTGTACTTCACCGTAGGCAGGCTCGTTGGCACCGCCTACGGATTCCGCGCCTACGACACGATGCCCACCTCGGACGGCGATCAGATCACCGCGGTCTACGACGACACCACCGGCCGGCTGATCGGGGCGATCACGGGGGACTTCCTCGGCGCCGCCCGGACCGGGGCGATTGGGGCCGTGGCCGTCGACGTGCTGGCCCGCCCGGATGCGGGGTCCCTTGGGCTCATCGGCAGCGGCCGTCAGGCCTGGACCCAGCTCTGGGCGATCCACGCGGTCCGCACGCTGCGCGAAGTTCGCGTCTTCAGCCGGGACGCTGGGCGCCGGGAGGCGTTCGCCCAGCGCGCCCGCGACGAACTCGGCCTGCCGGCGTCCGCGGTCGCCGACCCACGGGACGCGGTCTGGCGGGCGGACATTGTCGTGCTGGCCACGTCGAGCAGGCAGCCGGTGATCGAGACCGGCTGGGTAAGCAGCGGGGCGCACGTCACCACGCTTGGCCCCAAGCTGAAGGGCGGGAACGAGTGCCCCGCCGACCTGGCCGACCGCGCTGATGTGATCGTCACCGACTCCCTGGCCCAGGTCGGCGCGTACGCCGGGCCGTTTTTCCTGGGCCCGCCCGCAGCCGAGCGCATGGTCGCCCTCGGCGCCGAGGTCGCCGGCGCCGCGAAGGCCCGGGAAAGCAGCGAGCAGATCACCCTGTTCTGCTCCGTCGGCCTCGCGGGTACCGAGATCGCCGTCGGCGCCGCGCTGCTCCGCGCCGCAGCCAGCTAGCCGCGGCGACCCGTGCGTCAGACGGGGTAGGGCTCGACGATGCTGCTGTAGCGGCGTCCGCTGGGCAGTGTCCAGGTCAGGACTCCGGGGCGGGGCTGGTCGAGGTGCCAGCCGGGTGCCTGCTTGGCGCGGTGGTGACGTCGGCACAGCGGATGGAGGTTGCACTCGCAGGTGCGGCCGCCGAGGTGGTAAGGCAGTGTGTGGTCGTCGTCGCAGCCGACGGCGGGCCGTCCGCATCCGGGGTGCCCGCAGCGGCGGCTGCGGATCTTGATCAGGTGGCGCAGGGCTGGGGAGGGCTGGTACCCGGCTGTCTGGTGCTCATGGTCGCAGCTGCTGGTCTGGATCGTGTGGATCGTGATGGTGGCCAGCCAGGAGCCCAGGTCGCTGCCGGGTGGTCCGGGTCCGGCTCGGGCGCAGCCGTGGCCGGTGGCGCGGCCGTCGGGGTCGACGATAGTGATGCACCACTTGGTCGCTGGTCCGGCGGCGGTCATGCGGGTGGCGAGGTCGCGGCAGGTGTCGGCGTCGGCGGCGCCGAACCCGGCGACCTCACCCGGCCTGCCGGACAGGCCCTGCCAGGCGGTCAGGGGCATCGTCAGGTTCACCGTGCCGCCCAGCGCGGGCGGCAGGTGAGTGCCGGCCGCAGTGGCCGCCTTAGCAGCGGTGGCCTGGTCGCTGGCCGCGCCGGTGGTGGCGGCGGCGGGGCCGGAGGTAACCGGGCCGGCGGCCGTGGGCAGGAGGGTGTGGAGGGGCTGGCGGTTGAGGCGGCACAGGCAGGCCAGGGCGCGCAGCTCATCCTGGCTGCCCTGGGCCCCGTGATCACGCAGCCACCGGGCGTCGGCGTCCAGGTTCTTGCCGGCGGCGATCACCTGCGCGGGCGGCAGGTCCCGCCCGGCCAGCGCCGCGGTCCCGTCCGGCTCAGCCCACGCCTGCACCCGCGCCCGCCGCAGCGCCTTCTCCTTCCGCCGCTTCGCCGCGGCCGGGCCGGCTGCTTTGACCGCAGCGTCACAGCAGGCGGCGAGCCGGCCGGTGTTCAGCTCCCCGGCCCGCCGGGCGATCACATCCTCCACCGCCGCCACGTCCTCATCGGCCACCACAGCGGTGGACCGGGTGATCACCTTTGCCCGCGGCAGGTCGATGATCCCGCTGGCCAGCAGCGCCCCGATCTTCGGCAGGCGGCCCAGCTCACCAGCGAGCCCGGCCAGCAGGTCCGCCGAGCGGGGGGTCAGGGTCAGCGCGGCGCTGATCTCCTCAGCCACCTTCTGGCCATCTTCGCCGTCACGGGCGGTGCGGCGGCGGTCCAGCTCCGCCGCCGCAGCCAGCTTCACCTCACCAGCCCAGGCTTCCAGCTTCTGCCCGCCGATCATCACCCCGACCAGCTGATCATCATCCAGCCCAGCCAGGTCCCGCCGCGCCTGCCCCACATGCCAGGCCAGATCGGGCCCCGGCAGCATCACATCCAGCGGCCCGCCATCAGCAAACCCGCTGCCCGGCCTGCCACCGCAATGCCGGCTGAACCCGGCATCAAACGCCTCCGGCGCGCTTTCCGCCCCCTGGTCGTCCTGAGCCTGCAGCCGGGCCCACTCACCGGCGGGCAGCTCCGGCGGCCCGGCCCCCGGGATCCTCGCACCACAAGTCAGCATCCGCCGGATCCCAGTCCTGGCGGCTCAGCTCAGCGATCTCCTCACCGGTCAGGCACCCACCCAGGCCATCCTCACCGGCTAACCAGCCCACCGCGGGCCCTGGCCGGCCAGAGCCGGCTGGAGGCTGGGCAGGCTCGGGCTGGTTGTCGTCGGGTGCTGTGGTCATCAGCCGGAGCCTCCCTCCCTGCTCGGATGGCACATTCCGGAGGTTCGCTGTGCCTCATACTAGCATTTCTGGACATATAAGCAAACTCATTTTCGATTCACATCGCGTGGCGTGTCGCCCACTCCCGTGGGTCTCTTACCGGAGTGCCGGAGCCGCGGCCGTCCTTACGTTGCCGAGGGAGGCTAGGTCGTTGCCGAAGGCTGCGTCCAGCTGGCGCATCGCCCCCTCCAGCAGCTCGCTGAGGTCGGCGTCCGCTGCCAGAAGCCAGTGCTCATACGCGGCCAGGGCGACGCCGAGGGCGACGTATCCGATGGTGCGCGGGGCCAGGGCGTCCGGTGCCTGGCCGGTCCGCTCGGCCACGAAATCGGCGATTACCTGGCGCCATGCCGCGTAGCGCAGCGTGGAGTGCGCCTGCAGGGTGGGTGTCCGCAGCAGCAGTTCCATCCGGCGCCGGTGCCAGCCGATCTGCTCTGCGGGCACCCGGTTGAAGTCCACTACCGCCTCGCGGATCGCGTCCATCAGCGGCGTGGACATCGGGAACGACCTTAGGCGGATCCTCATCCGCTCCAGTTCCTCGTCGAAGTTGCCCCAGGGGA
Source organism: uncultured Actinomycetota bacterium (assembly GCA_963815375.1). Lineage (GTDB taxonomy): Bacteria > Actinomycetota > Actinomycetes > Streptosporangiales > Streptosporangiaceae > JASHPR01. Next base: position 520,018 of record CAWFGX010000005.1, read on the forward strand.
CGTCGTTCTTCGACGGGAAGTAACGGAAGAACGTTCTGCGCCCGATCCCGGCCGCGGCGGCGATGTCGTCGACGGTGGTCTGTTCGAATCCCTGCCGCCCGAACAGGCCGAACGCCACATGCTCCAGCTCGGCCCGGGAAGTGACCCGCTTGCGGCCGACCCGGCTGCCCGTGGCGGAATCCGCCGGTTGCGGCACTGTGGTCACCTCCCCCCGCCCTGAGTCATTCAGCGGCACGCGGTCGTTACAGGGAGCATGCCACGACAGGCAATGCCACGGACACCGTCCGCGCGGCAGTGAGCGCCGACCCGTCGTTCTGACTCTTGTCTATGGCACCTGGTGCCGTTACTGTCGGCACCAGGTTGTCATTCCGAGGGAGGCAGGCATGACCCAGCAGGCAGTCATCGAGGCAGAACCGGTCGAGGCCACGCTGCCCGAGGAAGAGCAGGTGGACGCGGCCGACGAAGCGCTAGTGGCCGAGGAGTTGCTGGTCGAGGAAGTCTCGATCGACGGAATGTGCGGTGTCTACTGACTCTGCCTCCAGGTTCGACCTGGACCGGCCGTGGTGCCTCGATGACCAGGTGGCGGTTCGCCCGGAGCCGTTCGGCGCGCTGCTGTATCACTTCGGGACCCGCCGGCTTTCGTTCCTTAAAAATGCGACGGTGCTGACCGTCGTGCGGTCGCTTGGCGATCACCCGAGTGCGCGCGAGGCCTGCGCGGCCGCCGGAGTCGGGTCCGGGGCGCTGCCCGCCTACCAGCGGGCACTGGCCACACTTGCCGAATCGCAGATGATCAGGGAGAGGCCATGACGGCGGAAACCCTCGCCCCGGTGCCGAAGCTGGTCGAGCAGTTCGAGCGGGGGCTGACCGCACCGATCTGCCTGACCTGGGAACTCACTTACGCCTGCAACCTGGCTTGCGTGCACTGCCTGTCCAGCTCCGGCCGGCGGGACCCACGTGAACTGACGACCGCGGAGTGCAAGGACGTCATCGACACGCTCGAGCGAATGCAGGTCTTCTACGTCAACATCGGCGGCGGCGAGCCGACCGTCCGCCCGGACTTCTGGGAGCTGGTCGACTACGCGACAGCCCATCACGTGGGCGTGAAGTTCTCCACCAACGGCATCAAGATCGACCCTGACGTGGCCAGGCGGCTCGCCGGGAGCGACTACGTCGACGTGCAGATCTCGCTCGACGGCGCGACCGCGGAGGTGAACGACGCGGTGCGCGGCCGGGGGTCGTACGCAACGGCTTTGCGCGCAATGGACAACCTCAAAGCCGCCGGGTTCGGAGGCTTCAAGCTGTCGGTGGTGATCACCCGGCACAACGTCAGCCAGCTCGACCAGTTCAAGGCGCTGGCCGACTCCTACGGCGCACAGCTGCGGCTGACGAGGCTGCGCCCGTCGGGCCGGGGCGCCGACACCTGGCCCGAGCTGCACCCGACTGCGGAGCAGCAGCACCAGCTGTACCACTGGCTCGTCGGGCAGGGCGAGCAGGTGCTGACCGGCGACTCGTTCTTCCACCTGGCGCCCTACGGCGGAGCCCTGCCGGGGCTGAACCTGTGCGGCGCCGGCCGGGTGGTCTGCCTGATCGACCCGGTCGGAGATGTCTACGCCTGCCCGTTCGCCATCCACGAGGAGTTCCTGGCTGGCAGCGTTCGGCAGCCTGGCGGTTTTGAGGCGGTCTGGCGTGACGCGGAGCTATTCGCCGAACTGCGCCAGCCGCAGTCCAGCGGAGCGTGCCGGTCCTGCCAGTTCTTCGACGCCTGCCGGGGCGGGTGCATGGCGGCCAAGTTCTTCACCGGCCTGCCGCTGGCCGGCCCGGACCCGGAGTGCGTCCAGGGGTACGGATCCCAGGCACTGGCAGCGGTCGATTCCGCGGCGGCCCCGCGCCCGGCCATCGATCACTCCCACAGGGGCGGCGTGAACGGTCGGCGCGAGCCGGTGCCTGTGACCATCGGGCCGCGCCCCACGGGTCCGTCAGCGGCACCGCCGGCGCGGGGCTGCGACGAGAACCCGCTGGCGGGATTCCTGCCCGGCAACGCGGGAACTGTGAGCACAGCGGGAGGCGCCTGCTAGCAGCCGGCTCGCCAGCAGCTCTCAGACGAGGGGATCGGTCCATGAGCAACGCCTGGTTCGAGACCGTAGCGGAGGCACAGCGGCGTGCTAAGAAGCGGCTGCCCTCGTCGGTCTACGGCGCATTGCTGGCTGGATCAGAGAAGGGGCTCACCGTTGACGACAACGTGGCGGCCTTCAGCGAGCTGGGGTTCGCGCCGCACGTGGCGGGCCTGTCGGCCAAACGGGATCTGGCCACGACCGTCATGGGACAGCAGATATCCCTGCCGGTGATCATCTCGCCAACAGGTGTCCAGGCCGTTCACCCCGAGGGGGAGCTCGCGGTTGCGCGCGCTGCAGCGGCGCGCGGGACGGTGATGGGGCTGAGCTCGTTCGCGAGCATGCCGGTCGAGGACGTTGTGACGGCGAACCTGAAGACGTTCTTCCAGACCTACTGGGTCGGCACCCGCGATCAGATGCTGCTGCACGTGGAGCGGGCCCGCGCCGCCGGGGCGGCCGGGCTGATCGCCACTCTGGACTGGTCGTTCTCCAACGGACGGGACTGGGGGAGCCCGGTTATCCCGGAGAAAATGGACCTGAAGACCATGATCAAGTTCGCGCCGCAGGGCCTGCGTCACCCTCAGTGGCTGCTCAGCTGGGTCAGGGCCGGTCACCTGCCCGCCCTGACCGTGCCGAACATGGCGGCCAAGGACGACCACGCGCCGACGTTCTTCGGAGCGTACGGGCAGTGGATGGGCTCGCCGTTGCCCAGCTGGGACGACGTGTGCTGGCTGCGCGAGCAGTGGGGCGGTCCGTTCATGCTCAAGGGCGTGATCCGGGTGGATGACGCGCTGCGGGCCGTCGACGCCGGGGTGACCGCGATCTCGGTGTCCAACCACGGCGGCAACAACCTGGACAGCACGCCCGCGACCGTCCGGGCTCTGCCAGCGATCGCCAGGGCCGTCGGGGACCAGGTGGAGGTCCTGCTGGACGGCGGCATCCGCCGCGGGGGCGACGTGGTGAAGGCGCTGGCCCTGGGAGCGCGCGCGGTGATGATCGGCCGTGCCTACCTGTGGGGGCTCGCCGCCAACGGGCAGGCCGGGGTGGAGAACGTGCTCGATATCCTGCGCGGCGGCATCGACTCGGCGCTGCTCGGGCTCGGCCGGACCTCCGTTCAGGAACTCAATGAGACTGATGTCCTGGTCCCGTTTGGTTTTGCCCGCACGCTGGGCGCCCCGGAATGACTCGCGTCGCGCTGGTCACGGGCGCGGCGCGCGGCATCGGCGCGGCGACCGTGCGTGGCCTCGCCGCCCGGGGCTGGACCGTACTGGCTACCGACCTGTGCGCTGACGACCCGTCGCTGCCGTACCGGCTGGGCAGTCGCGAGGAACTGGACGCGGTGGTGAAGGAGGCCGCCGCCGTGGCAGGCGACTCTGGTGCGGTCCAGGCACTGGCTGTCGACGTCCGCGACACAGCGCAACTGGCCGCGGCGGTCGCAACGGCCGAGCGGCTGTGGGGCGGGCTTGACGCCGCCGTAGCCGCCGCCGGAGTGATCGCCGGCGGCCTGCCGCTCTGGGAACTGCCAGTGAGCCAAGAGCGCGCGGTCCTCGATGTCGACCTCGGCGGCGTCCTCGGCCTCGCCCGTGCTGCCGTCCCGGCGCTGCTGCGCCGGCCGGAGCCACGCTCTGGCCGGTTCCTCGCCGTGGCCTCGGCCGCGGCCACACGCGGGCTGCCGAAGCTGGCGGCATACTGCGCGGCCAAGGCTGGCGTCGCCGGCATGATCCGCGGGCTGGCCGCCGAGCTCGGCGGAACCGGGGTCACGGCGAACGCGGTCAGCCCCGGCTCGACCGATACGGAGATGCTGGCGGAGAGCGCCCGGCTGTACCGGCTGCCTGGCGCGGCGTCGTTCGCTGCCCAGCAGCCGGTACGGCGCCTGCTCGGACCCGAGGAGGTCGCTGCAGCGCTGATCTGGCTGGCCGGGGAGGACACCAGCGCGATCACTGGTGCTGTGGTGCCCGTGGACGGCGGCCTGGCCCTGTGAAACTTCCTATAAGGCGCAAATGGTACGGGTCGCAGCGGCATCGCGTGTCGTGGTTGAAGGAAAAGGTGGGCTATAACGCCACCAGAGCCGCTTTCATCCCCGGCGGCTATGCCGGGGCCGCTGGAAAGTGCGCTCGGTGGCGGGAGACGGTGCCGCTGCCCGCTGGGTTCCGCATCGAGCTGGACCCGCAGACCCAGGTGATCGGCACTGACGTGCTGTTCGGCGGGTCGCCGCCGCGGTTGCTCCGGCTGAGCGCGGCGGGTATACGGGCGTTCCAGGAGCTGCGGTACCGGCCGGTCATCTCGCCGGACAGCGGCCGGCTGGCCCGGCGGCTCACCGACACCGGGCTGGCACATCCCCGGCCGGCAGCCACGCACCAGGGCGCAGGAGTCACGGTGGTGATCCCGGTCCGGGACCGCGCATCCGCACTGGAACGCTGCTTGTCAGCGCTTGGCGACCGGTACCCGGTGATCGTGGTCGACGACGGGTCGAGCGACCCGGCCGCCGTCGCCGGGCTGTGTGAGAAGCATGGCGCCCGGCTGCTCCGCCGCCCGGTCCCTGGCGGCCCGGCCGCTGCGCGCAACGACGGGCTGGCGCTGGTGAGGACGCCGCTGGTGGCGTTCCTGGACAGCGACTGCGTCGCCGGGCCGGGCTGGATCACGGAACTCGCAGCGCACTTCGCCGACCCCATGGTCGGTGCTGTGGCACCGCGAGTACGCCCTGAGACCAGCCAGAGCACCGCAGGCCGCTACCTGGACGCCCGGGCCCCGGCCGACATGGGCGCACAGGAGGCGCGGGTGCTGCCCCTGACCCGGCTGTCGTTCGTGCCAACCGCCGCGCTGCTGGTGCGCCGGGAGGCGATCGGTGACGGGTTCGACGCTGGCCTGCGCTACGGCGAGGACGTCGACCTGGTCTGGCGGATGACCGGCGCCGGCTGGCGGGTGCGGTATGACCCGAGAGCCGAGGTCCGTCACGTCGAGCCGGAAGGCTGGGCCCGGCTGGTGGCCCGCCGGTTCTGGTACGGGACCTCGGCGGCTCCGCTGGCTCGCCGGCACCCGGGGATGGTTCCGCCGCTGATCCTGCAGGCATGGCCGGCCGCCGCTGTTGCCGCGCTGCTGGCGGGCAGCCCGCCAGCGGCCCTGGCCGCCTACGGCGCGGCCCTGGGCCAGCTTGTGCGCCTGCTGCGCGGGTGGGACGTTCCGGCCCGGGGCGTCATGCGCCCGATGGCGGCGTCGGTCCGCGAGACCTGGCTCGGCACCGGGCAATGGAGCATCCAGTTCGCGCTCCCGCTGGTCGGCGCCGCCATCGCCAGCCCGGGCGGCCGTGGCTGGCGGACGCCAGCAGCGCGGCGGCTGGCCCTGGCGTCGCTGCTGGCCGGGCCTCCAGCTGGGGCGTGGCTGCGCAGCAGGCCGCGCCTGGACCCGGTCCGCTTCGCGCTCGGGTACCTCGCGGACGAGATGGCCTATGGGGCCGGTGTCTACGCTGGCGCAGCCGCCGAGCGGCTGGCCGAGCCGCTCCTGCCCCGCATCGCCTGGCGGCCATTGCCCAAGGCTGCCCCCCGGCCCGGAAACACAGTCAGCTCCGCTTCTCGCGCACCTGGCGCTTGATTCTCGCCAGCATCGCTGCCAGGCCGCGCAGCCGCAGCGGGCTGACGAGGTCGGTCAGGCCGAGCTGACTGGAGAACTCACCCGGCGTGCTCAGCACCTCGTCGGCGGTCAGACCGTCCAGCCCGGCGTGCAGGATGCCCGCGAAGCCGCGGGTCGTTGGCGCCTCCCTGGGCGCGTCGAAGAACAGGTGCACCGCGTCGTCGCCGTCTACCTCGACGGCCAGGAACAGCGGCGTCTGGCACTCGGGCACCTGCTCCAGCTGGTCGCGGTGGCCGGCGTAGCGTTCTGGCAGCTCGGGCAGGTCCTCGGCGAATTCCAGCAGAAGCTGCAGCCGCTGGCTGTCCGGAACCGAGCCGAAGTCCTCGGCGATCTCCTTCAGCCGCGGGTTAAGGGTGTCTGCGGTCACGGTGTTTCACCCCGGCGGATGGGCGCCCGGACCGAGTTGCCCCACTCGGTCCATGAACCGTCGTAGTTGCGCACGTGCGGGTAGCCCAGCAGGTGATGCAGCACGAACCAGGTGTGGCTGGACCGCTCGCCGATGCGGCAGTACACCACGACGTCGTCGGCTTGGTGCAGGCCGGCCTCACCCTGGTAAATCGTCTCGAGGTCCTTGCGGCTCTTGAAGGTGGCGTCCTCAGCCGCCGCGCGGCCCCAGGGGACGTTTCGCGCGCCTGGGATGTGCCCGCCGCGGACTGCGCCCTCCTGCGGGTAGTCCGGCATGTGCAGAAGCTCGCCCGAGTACTCGCCCGGGGAGCGGACGTCGATCATCGGCTGGCCCAGATGCTCGCGTACCTGGTCGCGGAACGCGCGGTACTCGCTGTCGTCCCGCTCGACCACCGGGTAGTCGGTACGAGGCCGCTCCGGCACCTCGGTGGTCAGCGGCCGGCCCTCCGCGGCCCACTTGGCCCGGCCGCCGTCGAGCAGCCGCACGTCCGGGTGCCCGAACAGGGTGCACACCCACAGCGCGTACGCGGCCCACCAGTTGTTCCGGTCCCCGTACAGGACCAGCGTGGTGTCCCGGCTGATCCCCTTCGCCGACATCAGGGCGGCAAAACCAGCACCGTCCACGTAGTCCCGGGTCACCGGGTCGTTCAGCTCGGTGTGCCAGTCCAGCTTGACGGCGCCAGGGATGTGGCCGGTCTCGTACAGCAGCACGTCCTCGTCGGACTCGGCGACGACCAGGCCGGGGTCGCCCAGGTGCTCGGCCAGCCAGTCTGTCGAGACCAGCACCTCCGGGCGCGCGTACTCGGCGAACTTCGGAGCGGAATCGTACGACAGCGTCACGACCAACTCACCTCCGGTCCCGGTCCGCGGCGCGGCCCGCAAACGATACGCAGCAGCCGCGCCGCCGGACAGCTCATCATCAGTCTGCAACGTACAGCCTTCCCTCAACATGCCCCGCCGAGCCCTGCTGGGTCAGCCGGCGCGCTGGGTGAGCCGGGCGGACGCCAGCGGCCGGCTGCCCTCGCCGCCTTCCAGCAGCCAGGCCCAGGCATGGCCCGGCTCGGGTGTCACCAGCAGCTGCGGCTCGCAGCCGGGCAGCAGCGGACGGTGATACTCCACCTCCGCGCTGGCGGGCAGCCAGCCGACCCGCGCCGGCGCTTCCTCGACGGCGGCCCAGTGCACGCTGTTGTTGACGTGGCCCAGGGCGTCGAAATCCGTGGCCCGCACCTGCCATGGACGGTAGCCATCCGGTGTCGGTACCGCCGGCCTGGGATGCGACAGCCGCGCTGACACGCTGCGCCCAGCCGCACTGGCCCCGTACACGCGGTGGAACTCAGTGCTCAGCTGGCATGGCTGCCCGGAGTCCCGGGCCACGTACACCCACACGGCCCGCGCCCGCACCAGCTCGCCTGCCTCACCGGCCAGGGTTGTTGTCCGCTCCGCCCAGCGCGGGCCGATCCCGGAGCAGAACGTCCGCACCGCCAGTTCCTGGCCGAGCATCGGGAAGCTCCCGATCTCCACGTCACACCGGCGCACCACCCAGCCTTGCGGCTCGCGCAGGCCCGCGTCGGCCACGTCGTCCTCGGCGGCGTCCTGCAGGAACCGGGCGAGCGCATCAAGGCGCAGCCGGCCACCCAGGCCGACGTCACCTGTCCGTACCGCCCGCGAGCACGCGAACACCCGGCCTTCCTGCTCAATCCGGGCATTGTCGCTGTCAGTCAAGCAGCACCCCGCGGTGGGTCCATGCGGTACGCAGCAGGGCGGCCCCCGCGGCCTGCATGGGCTCTTCCGCTGTGAAGCGTTCAATATTTTCTTCGATGAACGCCACGCCGACCGCAGCCGTGGCCGCACGGCCACTCACCAGGTGGCCTTCGTCATTCGCGCTGACCAGGCCGGAGAACACAGCGTCGAACAGCGCGGCGTCGAAAACGGCCACGGTGAGCATGTCAGCGGCAAGCGTGAGCGGGTCGACCCCAAGACCGAGCCAGTACACCCGCAGCGTCCCGGCCGTCCTGGCGCTGGCCAGCTCGGTGTACAACGGCCAGCGCTCGTAGTCGATCGGCGCGATGTCGCTGTGGTAGTCCTCGTCGCTTCCGAGCAGCTCTTCGGACAGCTCGCGGGTGATCGACCGCCACAGGTCAAAGTCGTTGGCCCGGTTCCAGGAGGCGTCGTGCGATGGCTGGAACACTCCGACGGGCGCGACCTGGTACAGGCCGCCACCGCTGGCAACCCGGGCCGGGTCCCGCCAGTGCAGCAGCATCGCCGCCTCGCCAGCGCCGCGGTCCGCCCGCAGCACCAGTGTGCACGTGGCGACCATCACAGGCCGCCGCCGCAGGTCAGTCGGATCGCCGATCAGTGACCGCAGCGGCAGGTCGTCCAGGGCTGGGCGGCTGTCGGCGCTGCCGTGAGCCAGCGCCACCGCTGCGTACTCGTGAGCCACGGCTTCACAGGTATTGACCAGGTCGAAGTAGCGGCCAGGCCCGAACCCGAGCCGCGCGCTGCTGTTCAGCGCTCTGGCGTCGAGCAGCCGGTAGCAGGACCGGTCCTCGAAGATCCCCGGCCTGCTCAGTGCGCCGAGCGCGTCGGCGTAGTTGCCGAACTGGCTCCCGTCCTCGCGCAGTGGCAGAACGTCGGCGAGGTCCGGCCCGGTGCCGTCAGCGACCGGGTCGCGGGAGCCAGAGCCGACCTGCCACGACAGCGTCACCTGGTCCAGCGGGACCGGCCTGGCTGGCAGCCAGCCTGGCCGGGCGAGCATCGGCGTACCCGCCGCCCGCAACGACGGCGGGTACAAGTGCTGCGCGGCCAGGCTCAGTTCATGCCGCTGGGAGTTCAGAAAGCGGCGGACCGCGCGCCAGTTCTCCTGGCTGCCGCGGATCCGCTCATCAGGCAGCATCGACGGACCGGAACATCGGTCATTCCCCCCACAGTGGCTCAACCCGGATGTACCTATGGCCACAGAAAAGCTTAGGGTGAGCGCGGGAACTTCAGCGATGAGCATCCGAATTGGCGTACTCGGCCCGCTGGAACTGCGGGATGCCGACGGGCTGCCACTGCCAGTCGGCGGTTCCCGGCTGCGCAGCCTGCTAATCCGGCTGACGATCGCCGGCGGCCAGGCTGTGCCGGTCGACCGGCTGGCCGACGACCTGTGGCCGGGCGACGGCCCCGCAGACGCCGCCAACGCGGTCCAGGCGCTGGTGTCGCGGCTGCGCGCGGCGGCAGGCAAGGACATCGTCGCGCACGGCCCTGCCGGCTACCGGCTGGCCATCCCGGCCAGCGACATTGACGCGCCGGCGTTCGAGAGGCTCGTCGCCGCCGGGCGCGGCAGGCTCGCCGAAGGCGACCACGCCGCAGCAGCTGACCTGCTGCACCAGGCACTGTGCCTGTGGCGTGGCGAGGCCCTGGCCGACGTCTCCGGCGCAGCGTTCGCCGCGGGAACGATCGCGCGCCTGTCAGAGCTCCGGCTCGCGGCGACCGAGGGCCGGATCGACGCCGACCTGGCGCTGGGCCGGGGCGCTCAGCTCGTTCCCGAGATCGAGGAGCTGGCCGCTGTGCACCCGCTGCGGGAGAGGCTGCGCGGCCAGCTCATGCGCGCGCTGTACGCGGCCGGGCGGCAGGCCGACGCGCTGGCCGTGTTCGAGGAGACCCGGCGGCGGCTCGCCGCCGAGCTCGGGGCAGACCCGTCGGCCGGGCTCTCCGCTGTGCACCTCGCCATCCTGCGCCGCGAGCTCGCCGAGGATGCTGCGGTCCCCGGTGGTGCGGGCAGCAGTGCGGCAGGCAGCGACGCGGCCGGTGACGGGGCCCGGCGCGGCAACCTGCCCGCCCAGCTCACCAGCTTTATCGGGCGGGAGGACGAGCTGGACCAGGTTGCCCGGCTGCTGGCTGACGCCCGGCTGGTCACGCTGACCGGCCCGGGCGGCGCGGGCAAGACCAGGCTGTCCGTTGAGGCGGGTGCCCGGATCGCCGATCAGGCACCGGACGGAGTGTGGTTCGTGCCGCTGGCGCCGGTGCGGGACGCGGCCGACGTGCCTGATGCGGTTCTGGCGGCGATCGGGATGCACCAGGGGGCCAGGGCCGTGGACCCGGCGGAGGCCGCGCGGCTGGCCGCCATGGATCCACTGGACCGGCTGAGCGAGACCGTCGGCGGGTCGAGCGTGGTCCTGGTACTCGATAACTGCGAGCACGTGCTCGACGCGGTCGCCCGGCTGTCCCGGCGGGTGCTCGCCGAGGCTCCGGGGGCGCGGATCCTGGCCACCAGCAGGGAGCCGATCGGTCTGACCGGCGAGACGCTGTGCCCGGTCCCCTCGCTGCCGCTGCCGCCCGAAGACGCTGATGCCGAGCAGGCGGCGGCCAGTCCGGCGGTACGGCTGTTCGCCGACCGCGCTGCGGCCGTCCGGCCGGGGTTCCGCGTCGACGCCGAGACAGCAGGCCCGGTGACGCGGATCTGCCGCGCTCTTGACGGCATCCCGCTGGCGCTGGAACTGGCGGCCGCGCGGGTGCGGGCGCTGACCCCGGAACAGGTCGCCAGCCGGCTGGATGACCGGTTCGAGCTGCTGTCGGTCGGGACCAGGGGCGCGCTGCCACGGCACCAGACGCTGCGGGCGATCGTGGACTGGAGCTGGGACCTGCTCGACAGCGCCGAGCGCACGATCTTGCGCAGGCTGTCGGTGTTCAGCGGCGGCGCAACGCCGGAGAGCGCCGAGCAGGTGTGCTCGCTCGGCGCCCCGCAGCGCGGGGTGGTGGACCTGATCGCGTCCCTTGTCGACAAGTCACTTGTCACCGCCACCGGCGAGCGGGAGGTGCGGTACCGGCTGCTGGAGACTGTGCGCGCCTACGCGGCCGACCGGCTCGAGGAGGCGGGGGAGGCGGAGCAGGCCGCCGCCGCGCACGCGGAGTACTTCCTGGCCCTGGCCGAGCGGGCGGAGCCGCAGCTGCGCTCGCGTGACCAGATCATCTGGCTGAACCGTCTCTCCGACGAGCACGACAACTTCTCGGCCGCGCTCCGCCACGTCGTCGCGGCCGGCGATGCCGAGTCCGCACTGCGCTTCGTAGGGGCGCTGGCGTGGTTCTGGATCACCCGGGACTACGAGGTCGAGGCCGCGGACTGGGCCGCGCAGGCACTGGCGCTGGCTGAGAACAGACCCCCGGCAGGCCTGGACGACGTTTACACAGTCGCCACCGTGATCGCCATGATCAGCCAGGCCACGGCGAAACACGGCAGCCCCCCGCGGCAGCCCGAGCAGGCCCAGCAGCCCGAGCACGCCGAGCAGCCCGAGGACGGCGAGCAGCCGACGGAACTGGTCAGCGTGCTCGAGCGGCTGACGATCCCGCCGGACACCACCCACCCTTTGCTTGCCGCGGCCGCCCCCATGCTGGCGGCACTGCGAGCAGGCACAGACAGCGTGCGTCAGGATCTGTCGGCAGCCGGAAACCATCCTGATCCGTGGGTACGGGCAGCCCGGCGGGCCCTGGCCGGGCATCTCGCCCTGCACGGGGGGGATATCGAGGCGGCAGACCATGACCTGGCCGCGGGATATGCGGTGTTCTCTGGGCTCGGAGACCGGTGGGGGATGATCGTCTGCCTGACCGGGCTGGCTGACGTGGCCATCGCCCAGGACCGCGCTGGCGAGGCGGTGCAGTTGCTGGAGGAGGCCCGCGGACACGCCAGCGACGGGCTGGGCAGCAACTGGGGCCGGACGCTGCGGGTACCCCTGGGCCGGGCCCGAGCGAGGGCGGGCGACCTGCCCGGGGCCCGCGTCGACCTGGAACAGGGCGTGCGCTTCGCCGAGCAGATCTGCGAGTCGGACGATGCGATCCGCGGCTACGTGGAGCTCGCTGAACTTGCGCGCCAGGCCAGCGACCTGGCGGGCGCGCGCGATCTGCTGCAGCTGGGCCTGCAGATGGCTGAGCGCCACCCTAGGCCCGACCTGCCAGCGGTGGTGGCGACCGCGTTCACCAAGCTTGGATGCGTCGCCGAGCAGGAAGGCGACCTGGGGGTAGCCAGTGACTGGCATCGGCGCAGCCTCAGTGAGCTGGCCCAGATCAGGAGTCCGATGATGCCGGTCAATCCTGTCCTGGCAGTGGTCGTGGAGGGGATCGCGGCGCTGGCAGCGGCCCGGGGCGAGCCCGCCCGGGCCGCCGAGCTGCTCGGCCTGGCCCGGACGCTGCACGGCTTCGACGACAACGGCAGCCTGGAGGTAGCCAGGGCCCGGGCCGCCATCGCCGCGGCGCTGGACGGCGCGGCCGCAGCGGCGGCCTATGCCAGGGGCCGCGCGCTGAGCCGCGCCGACGCCTTCGCGCTGATGCCCTGAGCCGCCAGCCGGCGCTACACGCGCCGCCGGTACATCCGCATCGCCAGCGGGAAGGTCACGATCATGATCCCGGCGGCCCAGGCCAGCGTGTAGAGCAGGTGCGAGCCCACCGGGCCGCCGATCGTCAGCGCGCGGACCGTGTCGGCCAGGTCGGTCACGGGGTTGACCTTGACCCAGGCCTGCAGCCAGCCCGGCATCGTGCTGGTCTTGGCCAGCAGCGCGCTGCTGCCGAAGACCAGCGGCATGGTCCAGGTCACGGCTATACCCTGGACGGCCTGCGGCGACGGTGCGACCAGCCCGATCAGCGCTGAGATCCAGCACATCGCCTGGTAGAACACATACGCAACGGCATAGGCGGCGATGATCGACGCCGGCCCGGTGTGGAAGCGGAAGCCGAGCGCGGACCCGAACCCGGTGAGCACGGCCATCACCACGCAGAACCGCACGGTGTCGCCGAGCACGGCCCCGACAAGCGGGGCCGACCGCGCGATGGGCAGGCTGCGGAACCTGTCGAAGACACCCTTGTGGATGTCCTCGCACAGTGCCGTGCCAAGCCCCATCGAGGCGAACAGCGCCATCTGCCCGAACAGCCCGGGCAGCAACTGCTCCAGGTAGGCGTGCGTGCTGCCGGCCACAATCCCGCCGAACACGTAGAGGAACAGCACCAGGAAGATGATCGGCATCAGCGTGACGTCCGTCAGCTTCTCCGGCGAGTGCTTGAGCTGTATGACATTCCGCCAGGCCAGCGTCAGCCCGTTTGCGAGCACCTGCCGCAGGCCTACGCGCCGCCGCAGTTCCGCACGAGCAAAGCTGACCGGCCTGTCCGTCGCTGGTGCCTGTACCGCGGTCACGCTGCTTTCCCTTCATCCTCGGTGCGGTGGCCGGTGAGGGTCAGGAATACCTCATCCAGGCTGGGCAGCCGCAGGCTTAGCTCAGCGGCCACGATCCCCGCGTCGTCGAGACGGCGGATGACCGCTGGGGCCATGGCCGGGTCGCTGATCGCCGCGGTCACCAGGCCGGTGTCGCCGCGGACGTCTGGGCGCATTCCCGTGACCTCGGCGACGGTGGCGGCCACCTGCGCGGCCTGGGCTGGGTCGGCAGCCCGTACGACAAGGGTCTGGCTGCCGGTCCTGGCTTTGAGCTCAGCCGGGCGGCCGGACGCCACGACAAGGCCATGGTCGATCACCGCGATCTGGTCGGCGAGCTCATCCGCCTCGTCCAGGTACTGAGTCGTCAGCAGGACCGTCGCCCCGCCCGCCACGACACTCCGGATCGTGTCCCACATCTGGCTCCGGGCATGGGGGTCCAGCCCAGTCGTCGGCTCGTCAAGAAAGAGCACCTCGGGCTCACCGAGCAGGCTCGCCGCCAGGTCCAGGCGACGGCGCATGCCGCCTGAGTATGTCTTCACCGCCCGCCGGGCGGCGTCTGTGAGCCCGAACTGCTCCAGCAGCTCGCGAGCGCGGCCGCGCGCAGCCGGCCGGGCCATGCCGAGCAGCCGGCAGATCATGATCAGGTTCTCGGTCCCGGTCAGCTCGTCGTCTACCGAGGCGTACTGGCCGGTCAGCGCGATCAGCTGACGCACCACGGTAGCCTCGGACTTCACGTCGTAGCCGCAGACGCTGGCTCGCCCGCTGTCCGGGCGCAGCAGCGTCGCCAGGATCCGCACGATCGTGGTCTTGCCTGCGCCGTTCGGGCCGAGCAGCGCGAGCACCTGGCCCCGCTCGGCGCTGATGTCGACGCCCGCCAGTGCCTGGGTGGCGCCGAAGCGCTTGACCAGGCCCTCGGCCTCGATCGCCATTGTCATCGTTGCCCCTGTCTGTCGTGACTGATGACCCCATCGTCACCGGGGGCGCTGACACGCCACCGTCATCACGCTGACGGCGGCGTGTCAGCGTGATGTCACCGGTCGACGAGACCGGCGCGCGAGACGACCCAGCGGACGGCCGGGCAGACACGTGGCGAGCACGCCGGCTGGACCGCACGTCCTGGCGCAACCCACCCCCCACGCTTAAGGACCGTTAGGCGCGGTTCCACTCCGTTTCGGGCACTACTTCCCGGCCATGAAGGCGCCTGACCAAGTTCAGGTAATCGAAGGCGAAATGGCGCCACTCCTCAGGCGCAAGAAATTCTGAGCCGCTGCTGCCTTTAGAACCTGAGCGGAATTCCAGGATCATGCGCGGATTCCCTCCGCCGCCCGGCGCCGGATCCACCTTCTTTCCCTTGGACGCGCCCTTGCCAAGATCCCCGAGCCCGAACAGCCTTTCGTCAGATATTCCCGTGAGCAGATCCATGCCGCCCACAATGAATGACAGCCACTGGCCCAGAGTTGGCCCGAGCGGCCTGCCTTCCCTGAGAAGGCGCTCCGGGATAAGGGGACTGTGTTTGCTCGCTGCGACCCCCAAGTCCTCGTTGACGATCTTGAGGACCATCTTGACGAACGCACCCGGCCGTTTTCTGTACCGCTCCTGCTCTGCCGTTGGGATATGGAAGAACATCGCAGCAAAGTCGGTCTTTGCCAGGATGGGCAGATAGGCCTTGGCGTAGGCAGCCTTCACAGTGAGTGGGTCGTGGAAGATCGCAGTGTAGAGAGACAGCAGGGTCACGAGGCCTGACAGCTCCGGACTTGCGTTTTCAATTTGCGAGGCTGCTCTTGCGGCCTTGCCGAAGACTCCCTTCATGCTGCGGAGTGCCATTCCGGGGCTTGCGTGACTGATTCCCAGGTAATTCTGCTGAATCGCCTGCGCCGTCCGCTCGCGCTCCGTTCTCATGAGCTCGAGGTCGGGACGCGTCCCATACCGGAAGATCGCGGGCAGGGTCAGCCCTACAGTTGCCTGCGCCCGCGCATGGATGTCGGTAGCGGTCTTCTTCGCATCCGGGAACACCCACATGGCCGGATTCGCGCCCGGATATCTGAAGTGCGGGAATCCGCCTTGCCCGCGGTTCCTGGCAGCGATGGCGCGTCTGTCGAGATCTGCCGCCTCTGTCACCAGCGCGTCCATTGTGGTCCGCAACAGGCCGAGACTCGACCGGTTTTCTGGATGCGGGTCAACTACAAATTCGATTGCGTATTTGATACCGCGGTAGCCCGCACGGAAGCCACGAGACGCCTCGTCTACCTGTACTGTGAAACCAGTGCCCTGTTTATAAGATTTGTGTTTCCGCAGTTCCGTTCCTGTGCGCGCTCGTCTTCCCGGATCCGTACGCGGGTGGGCTCCCCAGTCCGTCTCGAACTCGAAGCCCACCATGCGCTGGACCAGCGGCTGACTAGATTGGCGCCCGGCTGCCTTCTGCTGGACGACGTGGGCGAGTTCGTGAGCGAGGACCCGCTGGCCGACCGTTGTTGACGGCTGATACTGGCCACGCCGGAAGAAGATGTGCGGGCCAGTGGTGAAGGCCCGGGCATGTAGGGACCGGGCCAACTGGTCAGCGTGGTAGCCAGCGTGGATCCTGACGCCGCCGAAGTCGGCACCTATCGACCGTTCCAGCGGGGCGCGGACAGCTCGCCGCAGTGGCTGTCCGCCATGCGACGCCTGCGCGATGGCCCGCTGGATTTCTGGGAGGACGATGCCGCCGGAGTCGGCGCCAGGTCGCGACGCTAGTGGCCAGGCCCAGCCCCGGCCTTCTGCGACCTGGGCGGCGACGCGGTCCGCTTCACGCTCGTGCCGGTCGCTGGCCGGCCCCAGCCGCAAAGGGCCCGCAGTGGCTGCCTGGGTCGGGGTGGCCGGGGCACACTGGGGCGGCCGCGCAGTCCGCGGCATCACGTGGCTCCCGTCCGCGCGCGGATGTGGTCCGTCGTACAGGTGTGCGGGGCCCGCCGACGGCCTGTGGCGGGGCACGGTCGGGGTGGCCTCGGGACTGAGCTGCCGGGTGATCAACGAGCCATCTGCTCCTCCATGGGTACGCCGCTGGTCGGGGAGACCTGATTCCGGAGGGTAATCCATAGCGAGAGTCGTGACGTCTGCCAGCGCGTCTGCCGGAGCGTCTGTTAATCGTTTGCGGGTTCCCATTCTGGGGAGCATTCCTCGGATTTGCCCGATTTAAGGGCAGCTGGAGTTAGCCTGCTCACTTGACTGGCATGCCGTTGACTGTCGGATATATCTCGCTTATTATTTCGCTCGGGTCTGCGCCGTCGGCCCCGGCAGCCTCGGTATGACGGTGCAATGGTGCGAGTGAATGGTTTTTCGGGGGGAAGGGCCTGATTCCCTATGGCAGGGCTCAGTATCCGGCTGTTCGGCCAGGTTTCCGTACAGCGGGACGATCAGCCGCTGGCAGGCCTCTCAGCGAAGGCACTAGAGCTTCTTTGTTATCTGCTCTTGCACCGGGGCCGCAGTCATACCAGGGAGGTGCTGGCAGATACGTTATGGCCGGATGCCTCGGATTCAGTCGCCAAGAAATACCTGCGGCAGGCTATCTGGCAACTTCATTCAGTTCTAGCCGACGGAGTTCGCGGCGAAGAAGCGGAATCGGGTGCACTGCTCACGATGCGGCCAGGATGGGTTCGTATCAATCCACGGGCCGGGTGGTGGCTCGATGTCGCAGCATTCGAGCAAGCGTATAACCTTTGCCGCGATACCCGCGGCAAAGACCTGTCCGATGCGCAGGCACAAGCCCTTGAGTCGGCCGTCGTCCTTTACCGGGGTGACCTGATCGAGGCCTGGTACCAGGACTGGTGCCTTTATGAGCGTGACCGGCTCCAGCAGACCTACCTCGCCATGCTCGAGCAGATGATGGGCTGTTGCGAGACCAGGCAGCGCTACGCCACGGGCGTAGCGTACGGCCAGCGCATCCTGCGTTACGACCCGGCGCAGGAGTCCGCTCACCGGCATCTGATGCGCCTTTACTACCTCGCTGGAGACCGTACCTCGGCTCTGCGGCAGTACGAGCGCTGTGCCTCGGCTCTGGCCCGGCACTTCAGCCTCCGGCCCTCGCGTGAGACGGATGCGCTCTACCAGCAGATCCGTACGGACTACCTGGAAGACCCGGCGGCGGACGTGACCGCTGCTCGCCGGGGAGATCAGCCCGGGAGCGACCTGCTTCTTGGCTTGCAGACAAGGCTCGACCATATTCAGGCCAGCCTCGCCACACTGCACCAGCAGGTGCAGCAGGAGATGGCCGTCATCAGCAAGCTGACCGGGCACGAGACGCTTGAGCAGGCGTAGTGGGTGTGCCGGTGTACGCGACATCGCTGCAACAGATTCTCGCTGAGCTGGAGCGGCTCGACCTGCTGCTCCGGGTCCAGGTGTGGCGTGCCCGTCAGGGACGCGGTGAGGCCGGAGATCTGGCAGCCTTCTATGTTCCCGACGCCGAGGCCGACGAGTTCCTCGACAAAGCCATCGGCGCGCCGGTCTGGGCTGGCGTCCCGCTGCCGGCTGATGCGCAGGCAGCCGTCCAGGCCCGGCTCGACCACCTGTCGTACGAGATCTCCCGGCGCACCGCCGAGAGCCTGGGCGCAGGCGTGCCGCTGCGGCTGGCCGAACTCGCACTTGGGTTCGGGCTGACCCCGTTCGATACCGATGTGATCCTGATCTGCCTCGCCCCGGAACTGGACCAGGGCTACGAGCGCCTCTACGGCTACCTGCACGACGACCTGACGCGCCGGCGGCCAACGGTCGGGCTGGTCCTCAATCTGCTCTGCGCTGACCTGGACGAAAAGGCGGCGGCCCGCGCGCGCCTGACCGCAGCGGCCCCCCTGCTCCGGCACCACCTGGTGAGCCTGCGCGAGGAGCCCGGTGATGCATCCCTGCTGGACAGCGGCTTGCGGCTGGAGCCTCGTGTGGCCAGGTTCCTGCTCGACGACGACGACGCCGTCGACGACCGGCTGGCGGACTTGGCCACGGTGGTCACCTCCGGCACCCGCGTAGACGACCTGGAGTTCCCTGAGGTGTTACGCGAGCGGCTGTCCGGGCTCGCCCGGTACATGGAGGCCGCCAGGCCGGATGGCGGCGAACCGGTCCTGTACTTTCAGGGGCCCTATGGCGTCGGGAAGCGGGCCGCAGCGGCCGCGTGCGGCCACGCGCTCGGCCGCCCGCTGCTGGCCGTGGCGGGCAAGCGGCTGGCCACGGCCACGCCAGAGGAGTTCGCGCTGCTAGCCCGCCTGGCCGTGCGCGAGGCGAGGTTGCAGGGAGCGTTCATCTACCTGGAAGATTTCGACGCGCTCCTGGACGGCGACGACAGCACGCGGCTGACGGCGCTGTTCTCCGTTCTCCGGGACCAGCAGCCCGGTCCGGCGTTCCTCTCCGGGACGGCCACCTGGGAGCCCGCAGGCGCGCTGCGCGGGATCATGTTCCTCCGGGTGCCGTTCCCTATGCCTGGCGCGCAGGAACGGCTGCGCATCTGGCGCGCGTCGCTGGCGGGGAACGGGGGCGCCCTCGTGCCGGGCCTGCCGGACCTGGCCGGCGCATTCCGGCTGAGCGGCGGCCAGATCCGCGACGCGGCGGCCACCGCCTGCAACCTGGCCCGTCTCCGCGACCCCGCCGAGCCGCAGGTCACCCTGGCCGACCTGAACGCCGCCTGTCGGCTGCACTCCAACCGCAAACTGGCCGAGCTGGCGATCAAGATCAGCCCTTGCTACACCTGGGACGACATTGTGCTGCCCGCAGACCAGATAGCGCAGTTGCGGGAGATCCATGATCAGGCCCGCCACCAGGCGCTCGTCTACGACACGTGGGGCTTCGGCGCCAAGCTGGCGACAGGCACAGGGCTCAGCATCCTGTTCGCGGGCCCGCCCGGGACCGGCAAGACCATGGCCGCCGACGTCCTCGCCGGGACCCTGGGGCTCGACCTTTACAAGATCGACCTGTCTACCGTGGTCAGCAAGTACATCGGCGAAACCGAGAAGAACCTGGCCCGCATCTTCGATGAGGCTGCCACCAGCAACGCCGTGCTGTTCTTCGACGAGGCCGACGCGCTGTTCGGCAAGCGCACCCAGGTCCGGGACGCCCACGACCGCTACGCCAACGTCGAGATCAGCTATCTGCTGCAGAAGATGGACGAGTACCAGGGCGTGGTGGTGCTGGCTACGAACCTGCGCAAGAACATGGACGAGGCCTTCGTACGCCGGCTGCGCGTCATCGTCGATTTCCCGGTCCCCGGCGTGGCCGACCGCCGCCGCATCTGGGCGCAGGTCTGGCCCGTCGCCACTCCCCGTGATGTCGGCTTGGACCTGGACTTCCTCGCGCGGCGGATCGAGGTGGCGGGCGGCGGTATCCGCAACATCGCCCTTGCCGGAGCGTTCCTGGCCGCTGCTGATGGTGGCGTAGTGACGATGACTCACGTGCTCCGAGCAGCGCGCCGCGAGTACCAGAAGATGGGCAAGGTCCTGCCAGCCGGCGAGTTCGGCGACCACGGTTCCTGAGCACCGAGGCTAGGAGAGTCACGATGAGAAGCCGCCAGTGGCTAACCCGGACGGGTTCAGAGAGCGCCGGCGCTAAGGCCCGGCCACGGGGCCTCCCCGGTCCCGACACGCTCGTGGCCGGCGCCGCTTCGCCCGAGGTCCAAGTCTCGCCCGGCTGCTTGCCTGCCGGGCCGGCCCTGCTCGCGGTGCAGCGCCAGTACGGCAACCAGTTCGCCCAGCGGCTGCTCCAGACGCCAAGCGGCCAGCGGCCGCCTGGCCCGGTCCCCAGGGTTCAGCCCATGCTGCGCCTGGGCTCACCCAGAGACCGCTACGAGCGCCAGGCCGACGCCGTCGCGCGGCGGGTGACGGGTCACTGGCCGGGTAAGGGATCCGCGACGCGCGACGATGAGGGCGATCCCAAGGCGTCACTGGGGCTTGAGGCGCCAGTCCGGCACCTGGCGGGCGGCGGACAGCCACTGGCGCGCACAGTTGCCGGACCGATGGAGCAGGCATTCGGGACGGACTTCGGCCATGTGCGAGTGCACAGCGACGCAGGCTCGCACGACCTGTGCCGCTCGTTCGGCGCGCGAGCGCTCACGGTCGGCGACCACATCTTCTTCCGCCGGGGCGAGCAGCCCTCGGGCAGCACCTCGGGCCGGCACCTGCTGGCCCACGAGCTGACTCATGTTGTGCAGCAGCGCGGCATAGCTCCGCCTGGTGGCGGCGCCAACGGCTACGGCGAACCCGCGAGCATCGCCAGCGCGCCCCGCGGCATCATCCAGCCGTTCTGGGTCCGGCGATACGGAAAGTTCTACTGGAGACGTTCGTACGACAGCTACAAGTTCTTCAGACTGAATGGCGTTACCCATAGCAGCCGGAATCACCCGGGCGAACAGCCGGTCTATGTTGAACCGTGGGAAAAGCCGCAGACGAAGCTTCAGATCGAGCCGGCAACCCATCGAAAATTGCTCAAACCCGCCGGGCGCGAAAAACTGCTCGGGAAGCTCAGGGAAGGCGTGATCCCGGTTCTCAGAAAGATCCGGAGCACCGGCATCGGGAGCAGGCTGCTGCGGAATCTTGCCGCAAAGGCTCCTGAAAAGACCATCATAATGCCGCAGCGGCCGGGGCCGGACCCCAAGACTACCGCCTACCCTGGTGAGAGCCGCATCGAGCTTCAGGTGAAGAGAGTCTACGACGCCTGGGCCTTTCTCGCTTCTGAGCATGGCCGGGTAGAGGTGGACTGGAGAAAAATGCCATCCGACGTGGTCCTGTTCCACGAACTGGTCCACGCCTATCACGACGTGCACCATACGACCGCCGATGGCACAGTCCGCGATGCCGAGGCGGAGAACGAGGTCGACGTCGGTGTCAACCGGCGCGAGTACCAGGCGGTTGGCCTGGACGCCCAAGATGGCGCGTTCCACTACGCGAATGAGCTCTTCACCGAGAATAAGTACCGGCGGGCACGTGGGCTCCCACTCAGGACAACGTACATGGTCCCGTACAGGGGACGAGTCCCGCTGGCCCGGAGATCCTCGTTTGCCGCAGAGGATGCGGACGAGCGAGCCAGCGCCAGCGAGTGACCCTCGGACCGCTCCGGCGCCGGCACGCGAAAGCGACGGCTAGCCTGCGCAGGCCAGGGGGCCGAAGACGCGCTCGCGGACGCGCGGGCAGATGCCGCAGCGACACGCGCCTGTTATCACGGATGCACCATGCTTCAGGATCTGGACGCGACTCTGGCGGCGCTCGTAGAGGCTGAGCTGCCCGCCGGCAATGTCACCATCAGCTTCGCGGCGCCGGACGACCAGTTCCCGCCACCGCACGTCAGCCTGCCCGCGCTCAGCCTTTTCCTGTACGACGTCCGGGAGAACCGTGAGCTGCGTCCCGGGCAGTGGGAGCTTGAGCGGACCAACGGCTCGTTCACCCGCACGCCGCCGCCGGTCCGCGTGGAGTGCTCCTACCTGATCACCGCCTGGCCCAGCCCCAGCGTCCTCGATCCTCCTGAGGAAGAGCACGGTCTGCTGGGTGACGTAATGAAGGTTCTGCTGCGCTACCCGGTGATCCCAGACCGCTACCTGCGCGGCGAGCTAGTCGGCCAGGAGCCCCCGATGCCGGCCAGGATCATCGGCGACACCCAGCTGCACAGCCTGGGTGAGCTGTGGCAGGCCATGGGCGGCAAGCCAAAGGCTGCTCTGCACTACGCGGTGACGGTCGGAGTGACCCTGTTCGGGCCCGCTGACGCGGGCCCGGTCGTGACCACCAAGATCATCGAGATCAGCACCGGGCCGTAGCCTCTCCGGTGCCCCGACCAAAGGAGCGATGACATGGCCTACACATGGCCGGGCGTCTACGTGGAGGAAGTGCCCTCCGGCTTCAGGCCCATCGCCGGGGTGGGAACCAGCACCGCGGCGATCATCGGCGTGTCGGACGACATCACCGGGCCCTGGAATCCCGAAGAAGAGAGCGGCATGCCGGTCAACCTCGACGGCGAGCCCTACGAGCAGGCGCCGGCACGCGACCCGCAGCCGGTCAACAGCTGGACGGAGTTCACGCACAAGTTCGGCGACATTCAGGAGGCCAACCAGCACCTGGCGCAGCCGGTCTACGGCTTCTTCAACAACGGGGGCATCCGCTGCTGGGTAACCCGGGTCGTACGCACAGGCGGATCCGATAAACAACCGTATGGCGACCTGCTCGCAGACCTGGGCAACGTCCTGACAAAGCTCGAGAGCATCGACGAGATCTCCATCGTCGCCGCGCCGCTGCCGCATGACGTGGAGCAGGAATCCCGCCACGACGCGCACGAAAAGCTTGTCGGACATTGCGCCCACATGCAGGACCGCGTAGCGATCCTGGACAGCGCCCGCGACATCATCAAGGACAACCTGGAGATCACGGATGGCCCTAACGGCATCTGGAAGCCGGCCATCAACGACAAGGGCTACGGCGCGTTCTACTTCCCCTGGATCAGAGTGGCGGACCCGCTGGGAGATCCGGGCGCTCGCATCTGGATGCCGCCGAGCGGCCACCTGGCCGGCGTCTACGCCCGCAACGACGCCGAGCGCGGGGTGCACAAGGCACCCGCCAACGAGATCATCAGGGGCGCGGTCGACCTCCGCTACCACGTCAACAAGTTCGTACAGGGCGCGCTGAACCCGGACGGCGTCGACTGCATCCGGTCGTTCAGCGGCACCATCAAGGTGTACGGCGCCCGCAGCCTGGCCTCGCACGACAGCGACGGGCAGGGGAACCCCGAGTGGAAGTACATCAGCGTCCGGCGGCTGGTCAACTACCTGCGCGAGTCGATCGACGTCGGCATGCAGTGGGTGGTGTTTGAGCCCAATGGGCCCGACCTCTGGTCGAAGATCCGGCGCAACGTCGGCGCGTTCCTGAACGGCGAGTGGGCCGCTGGCGCGCTGGTCGGGGCCACACCGGAGCAGGCGTTCTACGTCCGCTGCGACGAGACGACCAACCCGCCCGAGGTCCGGGAGCGGGGGGAGGTCGTCACCGAGATCGGCGTGGCCGTGGTGCGGCCGGCCGAGTTCGTGATCTTCCGTATCACCCAGTGGGCCGGCGCCGGAGAGGGGCAGTAGCCGCCGATGGCTGCGCAGCCGCTGGCCCGCAACCTGGCCCCGGGCGTCTACCTGGAAGACGTGTTCCCGGCGCCCGGGCCGAGCCTGCTGACCGGGGTTCCCGCCTTCCTCGGCTATGCCGGCCCGGCGGCCCGGGCGCCGGTCAACGAGCCGCAGCCGCTCACGCTGTGGCCGCAGTTCGAGAAGCAGTTCGGTCCCGTGCCGGCTGGCGGGTTCCTGGGCTACGCGGTGCGCGGCTTCTTCGAGAATGGCGGCGGGCTGTGTTACGCGGTGCGCCTCGATGACAGCGCCTCTGGGCTCGACGCGCTCCGCGCTGGGCTAACCGGGCTGCGCGCCGTCGACGCTATCGACCTGGTCTGCGCGCCGGACATCATGAGGTCGTCCACTCCAGACCCGCTGGAGCCCGGCGACGTCACCGGTCTGCAGGCAGAAGTCCTGGCGGACTGCCGGCTTGCCGGCGGCCGGTTCGCGATCCTCGACGCGGTGCTGACCAGCGACACCGGCACGGTCGAGGAGCAAAGGGCCGCGCTGCCGAGCGAGGATGACGGCGCGATCTACCACCCGTGGCTGTGGGCGCCCGGGACCGGCGGTGAGCCACTGTACGTGCCGCCCTGCGGTCACGTGGCCGGCCTCTACGCCCGCAGCGACCTTCAGGCCGGGCCGGTCCGGCCCCCCGCCAACATGATCATCGATGGCGTGCTCGACCTGCGGGTTCGCCTCGCTGACGAGGACATCGGCAGGCTGTACGCCCAGGGGGTCAACTGCCTGCGCGCGCTGCCCGGGCGTGGCATCAGGGTCTGGGGCGCCCGCACGCTGAGCGACGACGTGGCCTGGATTCACGTCAGCGCGCGGCGGGTCTTCCTGACCGTGGGCCGCTGGGTGGAGCGCTTCATGGCCGAGGTTCTCTTCGAGCGCAGCGACATCCGGCTGTGGGTACGGATCATGCGCGAGCTGACCGCCTACCTGGACAGCCTGTTCCAGCGCGGGGCACTGAGAGGCCGCACCCCTGACGAGGCCTTCTACGTCAAGTGCGACGGCGAGACCAACCCTCCCGAGATCACCAGCGCCGGCCTGCTGGTGACCGTCGTCGGGCTGGCGCTGACCGCGCCGGCCGAGTTCATCTTCGTCCGAATCATCCACGGCGCCAGCGGCGTCAGCGTCCAGCCCGCTCCAGCAACCGTATGAGGAGGCCCGACCATGGCCACCCGAGTCGATCCTTACGCCGGCTATAACTTCTCCGTCGAGCTCGACGGGATCACGCGGGCCGGCTTCCGTGAGTGCTCCGGCCTGGAAAACAGCCAGAACGCAGGCGAGTACCGCGAGGGCACGGACAAGAACCCGAGCGTGCGCAAGATCCCGGGGCTCGTCACCCACTCCGACATCACGCTCACCCGCGGCATCACCGCCGACAGCAAGCTGTGGGAGTGGCGCGAGACGGTGATGAACGGCACCGTGGAACGGCACGACATCTCCGTCACCCTGTCTGACGAAGCCGGCAACCCGAAGATCACCTGGAACCTCTACGACTGCTGGCCGCGCCAGTGGACTGGGCCCAGCCTCAACGCGACCGCCGACGACCTTGCGGTGGAGCAGCTCGTCCTGGCCTACGAGCGGATCGAAGTCGACCGGTGGACCTGACCACGGCTGCGTCGCCGCTGACCGAGTTTCAGTTCACGCTGCCGAACGGATTGCCCGACCCCGACGGCAGCAGGCACCGCAACGGTGCGATGCGCCTGGCGACGGCGTTCGACGAGATCGAGCCGCTCAAGGACCCCCGGGTGCGCTCAAACCCCGGTTACCTGGTGATCATCCTGCTGGCCCGGGTGATCACCAGGCTCAGCGGCGTCGACCACATCAACACAAGGACGATCGAGAACCTCTACGCCGGCGACCTCGCCTACCTGCAGGACTTCTACCAGCGCGTCAACTCGAGCGGACACAGCCGCCTGCAGGTGACCTGCCCGCACTGCGACGGCGAGTTCGACGTGGAGCCGGCAGGCCTGGGGAAATGATGCGCTACCCCTCGGACCGGCTGCACGAGGAGGTGGCGTACCTGGCTTTTCACCTCCACTGGTCCTACTGGGAGGTCATGCAGCTTGACCACCGGGAGCGCCAGCGGTGGGTGGCGGAGGCGGCCCGGATCAACGAGCGGCTGAACCAATCGGGAGGCACGACGCGATGACGCCGATGAGCCTGAACTGGCTTCCGGCCCTGGCCAGCAGCTGGGTGCCGGCCGCCCTGCGGCTGCCGCCGCTGGCGACGTTCAACTTCGCCCTGGAGATCGAGGGCCTGCTGGTCGGCGGGTTCACCGAGGTGAGCGGCCTGGAAAGCGAGGTCGGTGTCGAGGAGTACCGGGAGGGCGGGGTCAACGGCTACGCCCACAAACTGCCCGGCCCGGCCAGCCACTCCAACCTCGTGCTCCAGCACGGCCTGACCTCGCTGAGCAGCCTGTGGAACTGGTACTACGCCACAACTCAAGGCCAGATCCAGCGGCGCAACGGCACCATCATGCTGCTCGACGCCCGGCAGCTCCCAGTGATGTGGTGGAACTTCCGCAACGGCCTGCCGGTCCGCTGGACTGGCCCGGCTTTCAACGCCACCAGCGACGAGGTCGGCGCCGAGTCGCTGGAGCTCGCCCACGAAGGACTGACCGCCCCGCTGGCCAGCCAGGGTGCCGCCCTGGCGACCGGCGTCGCGCAGATCGTGTGGCGATAAGCATGGAGCAGCCCTTGGCACCCGATGGCCCGCAGGCCTGGCAGCGCGAAGTCGACCCCGGGCTGGTCAGGCGGCTGTGGCAGCGGACGGCGCAGCCGGGCTGCGTCCGGCACGGCCAGGCCCAGGCTGTTCTCGCGCGGCACGAGCGCATGGCCGCCGGCCCCCCGCTCGCCGAACTGCTGCTGCAGCGCGCGGCCGCCTCGGGCGATGACGGGCCAGCAGAACCGCCGGTCACGGTCGCCGGGGCGGAGGTGGCGCCGGTCGCGGTCGCGGGGGCGGCAGCACCGGCGGCTCCGATGCCCCAGGAGGCGCTCCCTGTCGGGCCCTCGCGGCCGGCCGACCTCCGCGCCGAACTGCGGCCGGCGCTAGTGCGGCCAGCCAGGCCCGCGCCGGTGGTGGCGGCGCCCGCTGGTCTCCTGCGCGGTAGCGGAAACCCGGCATCAGTGACCCTGCCGCCATCAGCGCCAACATGGGCAGGTCAGCCCGGGGCATCCGGCGCCCGCCAAACCGCGTTCGTCCCGGGGCTGCAGCGCCCCGACGGAGTCCTCACGCGTGGCGGTGCGCCGGAAGCGAAAGGCACACGGCGGGGTCACCCGGAGGGCAGCGCCAGCCCAGCTACTAGTGCCCGGGACGGTCGGCCGGCCGGCGGTGCGTTGCCCTCGCCGCTACCGGATCACCTGGTCACACGGGTCATCCCGGTTGTGCACGAGCGGCTGTCCCGCGACCACCTGTGGCTGGATGGCCAGCGCCGCAAGCCGCTGCCGCTTGCTGGCGCCGCGGGGGCCGCCGGGGCCGCGGGGGCCGCCAGCCCGGTAATCCCGGCGAGTGCGAGGACCGTCCCAGGCATGATCCCGGCGAGCGGGAGAAGCCAGCCGGCGGCGATCCCGGCGGGGGAGAACACCGTCCCGCCTGCGCCTGCGCCCGCAGCCGGGCCTGGCACCCCGCCCGGAGCCCTGAACCTCGCCTGGGTGCATCAGCCGGAGGCGGCAGGCAGCCGGGCGGCCATTGCCGCGCGTGAGTCACGGCCACTCCGCCCGTCAGCGCCGCCACCGATCGACGTTGACCGCCTGACTGAGACGGTGCACGGCCGGTTCCTGCAGCGACTGGCTGTGGAACGCGAACGCCGGGGGAGAAGCCGATGACTATCAGCGTGCCCGAGGCATTGCCAGGGTTCCCCGGTTTCGCGGCGAGCAGCGGCGAGCTGCAGAAGCTCACGATCTTCTACGAGCAGAGCAGGGGCCGGCCAGACGGGCGGGTCGAGGCGCTGTTCAACCCCAGCGAGATCAGCCTGACCCGCTCGGCGCAATGGGAGCAGAAGCACGCCGTGGCCCAGGCAGGCCTGGCCTCAGCAGCGGTGGTACAGGAGTTTCGTTCTGTAGCAGCGGATGCCATCGCCCTGGACCTGTTCTTCGACACCTACGAACGCCGGCCAGGAGCGATCCCGGGGCCGGGGCGCGCTGCCAGCGATGTGCGGCGGCGCACCGAACGGATCGCGGAGCTGCTCAGCGTCGATGTCGAGCTGCACCGTCCGCCGGTCTGCCGGCTGCGGTGGGGTGCGTTCGCCATCTTCACTGGCGTGCTGACAGGTGTCAGCGAGCGGTTCACCCTTTTCCTGCCGGACGGGACGCCGGTTCGCGCCACGCTTTCCTGCGAGTTTGCCCAGGTCACCTCGGAAGCACACGCACGGGTGGGGGAACTGCACTCATCGGATGTGGTCAAGACCCGGCTGGTGCGGCGAAACGACACGCTGCAGAGCCTGGCCGCGGACGAGTACGGCGACCCTGCCCAGTGGCGGCCCATCGCTTTGGCCAACGGCATCGTCAGCCCCCGCAGCCTGCGGCCCGGGACACTGCTGACGATCCCCAGGCTCAGGCCCTAGGTGACGACAGTGCTTGCCAGGGACCGAGCAGGCTACCGTCAAGCGGGAAGCTCCCAGCTGCGCGGCGGAGTGCCTGACGTCAGCGTCCGCGTCAACGGCAAGGCGCTGCCTGCGGCGGCCCAGCAGGACCTGCGATCGGTGACCGTCGAGGACGACGTCCGGGCGCTGAGCATGTTCGCCCTTGAACTGCACAACTGGGACAGCGACCGCCTCCGGGTCAGCTGGTCTGATTCCTCGTTGTTCGCCATCGGCAACGAGGTGGAGATCTGGCTTGGATACGTCGGCGACCTGTCGAGGGTGATGCTGGGCGAGATCACCGGCCTGGAGCCCGTGTTCGGCTCCGACAGCCTGCCGGTGGTGACGGTCCGCGGCTACGACCACGGCCACCGGCTCGCACGGGGAACCGCGACCCGCACTTTCGTGAACTCCAGAGACAGCGACGTCGCCAGGCAGCTTGCGGCCCGCGCTGGCCTGGGGGCCCAGGTCCGCAGCACCCAGGTTGTGGCCGGGTACATCATCCAGGCCAGCCAGAGCGACTGGGAATTCCTCCAGCAGCGGGCCGGTCTCGCTGGATACGAGGTCTTTGTGCGGGACAAGGTCCTGCACTTCCGGCCGCCCGAGCCAGCGGCCTCGCCCGCAGACAAGCTGTCCCTTGGCCAGGACATCACCCAGTTCACCGCGCGGCTGAGCGCGCAGAGTCAGGCCGACGAGGTATTGGTCCGTGGCTGGAGCATCAGGGAGAAGAAGGCTGTGGTGGCCGCGGCGCGGGCCACACCGGCCGCGGGCGGCCGTCCGTCCGGCCCCGCCACCGCCCGCCAGGCCTTCGGCAAAGCCAGCGCGGCGATCACCAGACTGCCGGTGCGCACGAAGGCCGAGGCGGACTCGCTCGCGCAGGCCGAGTTCAGCGAGATGGCACTGACATACGTCGAGGGCGACGTCGTCGCTCGCGGCCGGCCGCGGCTGCGCGCGGGGACTGTGGTCGACATAGCCGGCGCCGGAGACACGTTCGGCGGCAGCTACTACGTCACCTCGGTCACGCATACGGTCACCGCGGCGTACGGCTACCAGACGTCCTTCACCGTGCAGAGGAATTCCCGATGATGAACGCATATTCGCACCTGATGGCGCCGCCCGGAACCGACGGCCGGTTCTACGGCGTCGTCATCGGCATCGTCACCGACAACAAGGACCCGGCCGGCCTTGGGCGCGTTAAAGCGAGCATGCCCTGGCTGGCCGACGACGCGGAGACCGACTGGGCCAGGGTGGTGACCCCGATGGCAGGGGCCAAGCGGGGCATGTACTTCCTGCCCGAGGCAGGCGACGAGGTGCTGGTGGCGTTCGAGCACGGCGATCCGGCAGCCCCGTACGTGCTTGGCAGCCTGTGGAACGGCAAGGACGTGCCGCCGGAATCCAACGGGAGCGGCAAGAACGACGTCCGCGTGATCAGGTCCCGCAATGGGAACGTGATCCGCCTGTCCGACGCCAAAGGCGACGAGAAGATCGAGATCACCGACGCCAGCGCCAGGAACACGATCGTGATCAGCACCAAAGACAACAGCATCACGATCACCGCGGCCTCCGACGTCACGATCACATCAGGCAACGGGAAGCTGACGCTGAGCGGCAAGGGCATAGAGATCACCTCAACGGCGGCGGTCAAGATCGAGGCGAGCCAGGGAATGGACCTGAAGACCCCGGCCCGGCTCACCGTCAAGGGCGCCACCGTCAATATCAACTAAGACCGGGCAGGGGGCATTCAGATGGGATTACCGGCAGCGAAACAGGGCGACCAGGTGATCGCCACCGACTTCCATATCGTGCTGGTGCCGGGCACTCCCCCCACGCCGCAGACGCTGCCGCACCCGTTCACCGGGGTGATCAACGGTGGGCTGAGCAGCAACGTGAGGATCATGGGCCGGCCTGCGGCCGTCGCAGGCAGTACCGCGGTGAACACCCCGCCGCACATACCCACACCTCCGGGCACAGCGTTCCCGCGGCCGCCAGCGAACAAGGCCACGCTCCAGCAGGGCAGCCCGACAGTAATGATCAACGGCAAGCCCGCCGCCCGCAGCGGCGATAAGGCTCTGACCTGCAACGACCCAGCAGACCTGCCGTCCGGGACGGTGGTCACTCTGGGAACCGTGCTGATTGGCTGACCCATGACGGACACCGGTTTCCTCGGCCTGGGCTGGAACTTCCCGGTCAGCCTCGACGGCAGCGACCGGATCAGACTGGCCCGGGACCCGGAGGAGGGCATCCGCCAGTCGATCTGGACGATCCTGGCCACCTCACCCGGCGAACGGGTGATGCGCCCCGGCTTCGGCTGCGGCATCAACGACCTGGTCTTCGGCCTCAGCAACGCTGCAACTGCCACCGCTGTAGCCGGCTCGGTCCGCGAGGCGCTGGCTGTCTGGGAGCCGCGGATCGACGTTCTCGACGTCAGCGTGGCTCCCGACCCGTCCGACCCGGGTGTGCTCTTGGTCGAGATCAGCTACCAGGTGCGTTCCACCAACAGCCGTTTCAACCTGGTCTACCCCTTCTACCTGGAGTAGCGATGCGGGCGCCGGACATCGACAAGCGGAGCTACGACGACATCGTCGCGCAGACCGAGGTGCTTGCGCAGCGGCTGAGCGGGTGGCGGCCGCCCCGGGCCGACGAGCGCCCCGACGCCGGCCACGCGCTGATCCGGATCTTCGCCGGCTTCGCCGAACTGGTCATCGAGCGCCTCAACCGAGCGCCGGACACGAACTTCCTGGCGTTCCTGAACCTGATCGGCGCCTCGCAGGTCCCGCCGCGGCCCGCCCGGGTGCCACTGACCTTCAGCCTGGCGGCCGAAAGCCCGGTCGACGCCCTGGTCCCGGCA
Source organism: uncultured Actinomycetota bacterium (assembly GCA_963815375.1). GTDB lineage: Bacteria > Actinomycetota > Actinomycetes > Streptosporangiales > Streptosporangiaceae > JASHPR01. The sequence goes on from CAWFGX010000005.1 coordinate 550,852, forward strand.
GGCACCCTGGCCGCGGCGCCAGCCCAGAGTGCGGACACCGACGAGGTGGTCTATGAGACCGAGCGCAGCCTGGTCGTCACACGCGCGCAGCTTGAGGCCATCTATGTCAGCGATCCCACAGCCGATACCTTCAGCGACCGCTCCGCCCGGGCGGCCGGCAAAGCGGACGGGCCGTTCGGGGTGTTCCACGGCGACACGCCATCACCGCACCAGCTCTTCCTGGCCTGCGCCCCGCTGCTAACCCAGCCCGGCGTCAAGGACGTCACGCTCACGCTCACGACGCCGGACACCTGGCAGTGGCGGGACTGGCCGGTGAGCTGGGCTCTGCGCGACGGCGACGAGTGGCGCACGGTGCCGGTCACGGTCGAGGCCGGTGAGGGCTCGTGGCGCGTGACGCTCTCATCGCTGCCGGAACTGACCCCGCACATTGTTGGAGCGGTCGAAGCGGGCTGGCTCCGGGCCGAGCTCGGCCTGCCGCTGCCGCACGAGGCGGCCGGCCTGGCGCCCGACTCGGTAGCAAGCGGCACTGGGCGCCCGCAACAGCCCGCTTTCCCGCTGGCACTGTTTCCCGCCGACGCCGGGGCTCAGCAGTTCCTCCTGTGCGCGGATCGCGTCTTCGGCGCTGGCGGCGCCCGCGCCACGGTCGCGGTCACGCTGGCCACGCCTGGAGTCGGCGCGGACGTCAGGCTCAGCTGGTCGTACTACATCGGCGGCGACGAATGGGAGCCGCTGGCGGAGCCGGATGCCAGCTTCAGCGACGGCACCCAGGCGTTTACGACAAGCGGCGAGATCAGTTTCCGTGTGCCGCGGGAGTGGCCCGTCGAGCTGTACTCGAATCGGAGCGGCCGGTGGCTGCGGGCCCAGGTCACGGCCGGGCAGTACACCACCCGCCCGGTGGCCGCCGCGATCATTACCGGATATGGCTGGGAACTGCCCCACCTGGGCCGCGTCACCGTCGCCTGCAAGCCGAGCGCAGCCGACGGGCCGCAGCCGCCGTCGGCTGCGTTCTGCAATACAAGCCCGATCGACCTGAGCAAGGACTTCTACCCGCTTGGCGAGCAGCCCGTCTTCAACGACACCTTCTTCGTCGCCTGCCCGGACACGCTCGCCTGGCCCGGCGCGACGGTCATGCTCAGCGCGACCCTGGCCAACCCGGAGGGATCCCCCGAGGTTCCAGGGGCGCCGCCCCCGGTCAACACCAGCGGTGACGCCAAGCTCGTCTGGGAGGTGTGCGACGGCACGCTCTGGCACAAGCTGGAGGACGCGGAGTACGACCTGACCGATGACGGCTCGGTGAAGGTCGTCATGCCGGCGCCACTCGCCCGCACAACCGTCAACGGAGACGAGGGGTACTGGCTGCGCGCCCGTCTGGTCAGCGGCAGCTACGGCGACCCCGCCAGCTATGAGCCAGACGGCAACGGCGGGTTCCGGCCGGTGGCGGCCACCCTCGCGCCGCCGGTCATCAGGACGCTGTCGTTCGCACCTGCCGACGGCGATCAGGTTCAGGCCCCGGTGACGGCCTGCCTGACCTACAACAACTTCACCTACATTGACGAGACCACGGCGGCCACGGCGCCGCAAGGTCCTCCGTTCACTCCCTTCGTCCCCGCGGCGGATGCCGAGCCCGCTCTGTATCTGGGCTTCGACAAACCGCCAGGGGAGCGGCCGGTGACGCTGTTCCTGGCTGTGGAGCCGCCTCTGCCCGAGCAGGTGGCGGCTGAGGAGTTCACCGGCAGCAGCCCGGCAGCGCCGCCCCGGCTCGCCTGGGACTACACCGGCGCGCAGGGGTGGGAGCCGCTGCGCGCGGCCGACGAGACGCAGGCGCTGAGCCGCCAGGGCCTGGTGACCTTCATCGGGCCACAGGACATGGCCGAGCGCTCCTGCTTCGGCGAGGTCCTGTCGTGGCTGCGCCTGCGCTGGCAGGGAGGTGAGTTCCCGCTGCCGCCGCAACTGCGCCGTGTGCTGCCCGGCACCACCTGGGCCGCGCAAGTCACCACCATCGCCAACGAGACCCTGGGGTCCGGCAACGGCGACCCCGGGCAGGCGTTCTTTACCGCCCGGACACCGGTGCAGCCCGGCCAGCAGATCCTGGTGGGCGAGACACAGCTGCCGCCGCCGCTGGAAGAGCAGCCAGTGGTTCTGCAGGACGAGGCTGGGGCGGTCACAGAAACCGTCAGCGAGGAGGGCCAGCCGGAGCAGACCTGGATGGCATGGAATGCGGTGCCGGACTTCTACGAGTCCGGCCCGCTGGACCGCCACTACACCGTGGACCCGCTTTCCGGCGAGATCCGCTTCGGGGATGGCACGCATGGCCTGACCCCGCCGGCCGCCCAGAACAACATCCGGATCACCTACCGCACCGGAGGAGGCGAGCAGGGCAACAGGCCCGCCGGGGCGATCGTCGAGCTGAAATCGAGCGTTCCCTCCATCGAGGGCGTCACCAACCACGAGCCAGCCCAGGGCGGGTCGGCAGCCGAGCCGCTTGACCGCCTGCAGGCCCGGGGCCCGCACCTGCTGCGTCACCGCGGCCGCGCCATCGCCGCACAGGACCTTGAGGACCTTGCCGCCGCCGCGTCCGCCGACGTGGCGCGGGCGGCCGCCATCGTGCCGATCTTCAACCCGTACAGCCTCTGGCTTGACCCGGAGAAGCCGAAGCCCACCCCCGACCACGAAGCGGTGCACGCGGGCCGGATGGGTGTGGTCATTGTTCCCGGCGACAGCAGTGTGGCCCGCCCGGCACCCGGCCTCGGCCTGCTGCGCGATGTCGAGGAGTATCTGAGCTCGCGGTGCCCGCCTACCGCTGACCTGTGGGTGGCGGGCCCGGAGTGGATCGCCGTCGACGTCACCGCCCGGGTCGCGGTCACGGCGGCCGAGGATGCAGACCCGGTGCGTGACCGGGTCATCGCCGCGCTGAGCCGGTTCCTGCATCCACTGACCGGCGGGCCGCGCGGCGACGGCTGGCCCTTCGGCCGCTGGCCTCGCGCGTCAGCCGTGTCGGCGCTGATCGAGGCGACCGAGGGCGTAGACCACGTGATTTTCCTGAACGTTTCCTACCAGCCGGACACCGAGGACGAACAACTGAAGCTGGACCTCCTCAGGATCCTGACGTGGCCACTGGGCGCGCCCGATCCGCCGGCGGCCAAGCCCGACGTCTGGCACTGGCTGGACAGGGCTCTGTCCTACTGCGGAAAGCGCGGGGTCAGCGTCGAGCTCGCGCCTGCAGATAACCAAGCGGAGGCCGCCGGTGCCGATCCCTCTGCCTGACCTCGACGACCGGAGCTACGCCGAGCTGACCGCGCTAGCGCGCGAGCAGATCCCGGCGCTGCTGCCGGAGTGGACCAACTACAACCCCAGCGACCCCGGCATCACGCTGGTAGAGCTCCTGGCCTGGCTGACCGAGATGCTGCTCTACCAGGTCAACCAGATACCCGACGCCAGCACCAAGAACTTCCTCAAGCTGATCAACGGCCCGGACGGGCCTCAGGAGCGCATGCCCCTGGACACGGCGATCCGCGAGACCATCCTCGGCCTGCGCGAGCGCTACCGCGCGGTCACCGCCGACGACTACGAGTGGCTGACGCTGCACGCCTGGCCCGCCACTGACGAGGCAAAGCGCCTGCCCGGAGGCGGCAAGATCGCGCGGGTGCGGTGTGTGCCCCGGCGCGACCTGACGGCCGGCGACCCCACGGTGCGCCGCGCCCCGGCCCCGGCCCACGTGAGCCTGGTGGTGCTGCCCGAACCCGCCCCTCCTGGCGAGGCCGGCCGGCCGGAGTCAGGTCCGGAACCCCCAGACCCAGTGGTCGAGCTGCACGAGGCGCTGTGGTGCTTCTTCGACGAGCGCCGCACGCTGACCACCCGCCACCACGTCCTCGGACCTGGCTACGTGCCGATCAGGATCTCGGCGAACCTGGCCCTGCGCCGCGACGCGCCGCCGGAGGAAGCTCTCGGCGATGCGCACGATGCTCTCGCGGCCTACTTCGATCCGCTGACCGGCGGCGGCGACGGGAAGGGCTGGCCGTTCGGCCGGGCGGCCTACGCATCAGAGGCCTCCGCGGTGCTCCAGTCACTTCCGCTGCTCAGATACGTCGAGAAGGTCCAGGTCACCGCGCCCGGGGACCCAGGCCGCGTGCAGGTCGATGACGAGGGCCAGCCGGTGGCCGTCACGCTCTACGCTGGCGAACTGGTGCGGCTGGAGGCGACCGACCTGAAGCCCTATAGCGCAGTCGGCACGTAACTCGGGAACTCGTAGGAGCCAGATGGACCCGCCGCAGCAGCCCAGCAGTTACCTCGACTATCTGCCTGCCATTTTCCGGCAGGACCCGTTCCTTGGCCGCTTCCTGCTGGCCTTCGAGACCATGCTCAGTGGCACTGGCTCGGATGCTCCCGGGCTGGAAACCACCATCGACGGCATCGCCGAATACTTCGACCCGGAGAACACCGTCCGGGACTTCCTGCCCTGGCTGGCTGGGTGGGTGTCGCTGACCCTGCGCGCCGACTGGGACGAGGATACCAAGCGTGATTTCATCGGCGAGATCGTGCCGCTGTACCGGCTCCGCGGTACCCGCGAGGGCCTGCGCCGGATGCTCTGGCAGTACACGAAGGAGCCGGTCGAGGTCTACGACCCGCTGGAGCGGCCGGATTTCTTCTTCGAGGTGAAGATAACGCTCGTCACGAAAGACCCGGCGGTGCTGCGGGCCAAGGCGGACATTGCCCGAGCGATCATCGATCAGGAGAAGCCGGCGCACACTTTCTACGCGCTGCAAGTCGCCGTGCCCAGCATGCGGCTGGTATCTGAGGAACAGCACAAGGAGTTTGGCTGGGACAAGCTCTTCCTCGGGAAAAACACCACACTGGGCACTGAAATCGTTAAGGAACTGTGAAGGAGAACCATGGCCGATTTCGTTGCACCTCCCGGTGTGGACAAGCGGTGCCGCTACTTCAATGGCGAGTTTTTGCAGGAAAAGGAGTTCACAGCCGAGCAGGCCTATCAGCTCGACCGCGAGCACCGGCAGAACCGCCTGCTGCACGGGCCTGGAGTCGCCGAGGGCCTGACCGTCACGTCTGGGGCCCCGAATCAGGTGACCATCGGCTGGGGCACGGCGATCGACGCCCAAGGCCGTCAGCTGGTGCTGCTTGCCGAGGGAACAAAGGTCGACCTGCCCGGCTCGTTGTTCAACGACAAGCAAGGCATCGAGCTCTACCTGAGCTATAAGCAGGATCCGTCGGACCTGCAGCAAGACCCCGACGGGATCAGCGACTACACGCGCTGGTCGGAAGTTCCGGAACTGACCGCCGTGCCACCGGGCCAGTCTTATCCAGGTACCGAACCACCCGTGCTGCTGGCCAGGCTGTCGCTGGACGGCAACGGCAACGTCACCGTGGACAACACGGCGCGCTTGTACACAGGGGCACGCCTGCCCGGCCCGGCTGCCGATGCCCCCACGTTGCGCTCGCTGAGCAGCGGCCGTGTGAGCCTGGCCAGCCCGCTGACCATAGACGGCAGTGCCGCCGCCGGAGAGGCGCAGCCCGCCCTGCACGTGAAGGTCCCGGCATTGACGCCGCCACCGCCGCCGACCCCGGTCTGTGCGCTGCAGCTCGACGTGTCATCGTTCGGGACACCGGACAACGCGAGAGCAAGCCAGTTCATGCTGGTGCGGGACACCGGCTCGAATCCGGTCAAGACCTGCTTCACCGTCCGCGGTGACGGCAACGTCGGCGTGGGCACTGCCAGCCCCGGAGCGAAGCTGCACGTGGCCGGCGATGGTGGCCAGAACATCGATCTGCTGGTCAGCGGCCAGCTGAAGTCCGACAACAACGACGGCGGCCTCTGGGTTGCCAGCGACCGTTTCGTCGGCGGCGTCAACACCAACCAGATAGGCATCTTCAACGGCGCCTGGCGACTGGCTGTCCTGAACAACGGGAACGTCGGCGTTGGCACCATGAACCCGGGATCGAGGCTGCACGTCCTCGGCCCTGGTGGGAAGAACGTCGACCTGCTGGTCAGCGGCCAGCTGAAGTCCGATAACAACGACGGCGGCCTCTGGGTTGCCAGCGATCGTTTCGTCGGTGGTCTCAACACCAACCAGATAGGCATCCTCAACGGCGGCGCCTGGCGTCTCGTCGTGCTGCCCAGCGGCCACATCGGCATCGGCACCGACAGCCCGGAGAACGCCGAGGACTGGAAAAAAGTGGTGGACGTTCTCGGCCCCATCAGCACGAAACTGTCCGTTCGGACCATGAATGTAGAGACCCGAATCCAGGCCCACGATACAGGCTGGTGGGGTGCGCAGCCCGGAATGATTATCGGCACGAAGACCAGTCATTCTCTGAGCTTCGGCACCAGCGGAGCCAGCCGGATGATGATCGACACTGTCGGTCGCGTAGGTATCGGCGTCGGTACCGCTAACCCTAATGCCAACCTGCACCTGTCCGTGCCCGGGCAGAAAACACAGATCTTGGCGCAGCGGATCGATGTGGGCTCCTTCGACAACGTTCCTAACAGAGATAACAGTTACTTCATGATTGCCCGAGATATGAAAGGCGGGCCTGGCGGGAGCCCTAAAGTCGTCTGGTCCGTAAACGGTGCCGGCAAGCACGCAATCGGCACCGGCAACGCTGAAGCTCAGCTCCACGTCGCAGGCGACGCTTATATAGAGCAGAGCGTGTTCGCAAGAGGCAAGCTCTGCTACTACTGGGAATCCGGCGAGGTCAGCGGATGGAGGCAGGTCCAGGAGAACGCACTTGCCGCAGTGCCCCCCGATACTGCCGTTCCTTATCCTTCTGACATCCGCCTGAAGACCGGGGTGCGCCCGGTCAGCGGCGCCCTGGCAACGGTTGGCAAACTCCGCGGCATCCGGTTCCGGTGGAGCGAGGCTGGGCTCGACTACCTGACCCGAGACACCGCGGCCAGCGTGTCGGCTGGGCCGGGTGCCACCGACGAGCAGAACCGCGAGGTCGGGCTGGCAGAGCAACGCCGTGTGCGCGAGGCGCTGGCGGGCGACCGCATGGGTCTGGTCGCTCAGGACGTCGAGGCGGTGGCGCCGGAACTGGTCTTCGAGGACGAGGACGGCTACATGCACATCCGCTACCAGCAGCTCGCAGCCCTGCTGGTCGAGGCGGTCAAGGAGCAGGACACACGCGTCCGGTCGCTGGTGGCCGAAGTAGCAGCCCTGCACCAGACGAACGCGGGCCGCACGGCGCGGCAACCGGAAGGGGAGTGATCCGGCATGCGGGAGAAGCTGGAGCAGCGTGTCAGCGAGCTCAAGGCCGAGCGGGAGAAGGGCCAGCGCGTGCTGGCCGAGATCGACGCCAGGCAGGCCGAGCTGCAGCAGACCCTGCTGCGGATCGGCGGCGCCATCCAGGTGCTGGAGGAACTGCTGGCCGGTTCTGGTCCGGCGGAGCAGGACGGCGTGGACGGCACCGAGCCCATCGCAGTCAACGGCCGCAGCGAGGCCCTGGCCGCCACGGGCGCCTGATCGGGCTATCAGTCCATGACGACAGTGCCCGCTTCCGCCAGCGCGCGCTCGCGGAGGATGGCCAGGTCCGGGTCACGGCTGGCGTTGGCGCGAACATCCGGGTTGAGCCGGATCGCCTCGCGCAACGCCGCTGCCGCCTGGTCTGGCATGTTGGCCCGGGCCTGCGCACACGCCAGGTTGTAGCTGGCCATACCGCGGGCCTGGTCGGGCGCGCAGAGGTAGCGGGCGGTCGTGGCGGCGTGCGCCGCCAGGGCGACCGCCCGGTCCGGCTCGCCGTGCGCGAGGTAGTACTCGGCAAGGTGACCCATCGGATGCCAGAACCCGCGGACGATGATCTGCAGCCACAGCTGGCGTCCGCGCAGCCATGCGTGCCGGGAGGGGTCGAGCAGGTCCTCATCGCTGAGACCGCCGGTGCCGTTGACCAGCTCGCGGGCCACCCGGTGGCTGTCGCCGGCCGCCTGGTCAGCGGGCAGCGCGGCGTAGCGGCTGTACGTCTGCGCGGAGCCGTGATCGATCTCGGCGAAGTCCGGCGGCGCCTCACCGAGCCTGATCGCGCTCAGCCGCTGTACCTGCTGGTCACGGAATTCCGTGTTGTGCGCGATGACCGGCAGTGCCGCCCAGCGCTCGGGCCCGCCCGGCTGTCCAGCCGGAGCCGTCTGCAGCAGGATCTGCTCCTCGGTCGCGGCCAGGCCGATCAGCCCGGTGATCGCGCCCCTGAGTTCGCGTGTGGAGGTCATGCCACGCCCTCCTGATCCTCGGCGGATGCGGCGCCGCAGCCGTCCGGCCCGGCTGACTTGCACGCCACGAACTTCAGGCCCCAGTCGACCATGATGGTGATCTTGTCGAAGCCGACGGTCTGCAGGCGGGTGAGCGCGGACGCCGGCTCGACCGGGTTGTACGTGTCACCCTCGTGGAAGTGGTGCAGGCCGTTACTGGCGAGGCTGTCGGAGGCGATGAACACGCCACCGGGCCGCAGCACCCGGAACGCTTCTGCCAGCAGCCTGTTCTGCGACGCGAGCGTGGGCACGTGGTGCAGCATCGTGAAGCAGCCGACCGAGTCGAAGCTCGCGTCCGGGTAGCCAAGCTCGGTCGCGTCGCCGACGACAACCTTGACGTTGCTGTCGGCGTACTTCGCAGCCAGCTTCCCCGCGGCCTCCGCGTCGCTCTCCACGGCGGTGAGGCGCCGCACCCGGTGCCGCAGCCACTCAGTGGCCGCGCCCGGCCCGGGCCCGATCTCCAGCATGTCGTCACCGAGATCAGCGTCCCTGGTGAGGGACGGGAGGATCTCGTCCTGTATGTGAGCCGCCCACTCGGGGCTGGGGCAGAGCCGTTCATGATTCTCGTTCATAGTGGTGACGCTACGGGCGCGCCTGGCCAGGGCCAACGGCGTAGGCTGCCATGTTGTGTCGCAGGACGGACATTGCGGCCCGGGGGAGGGGGACACTCCGGCCGCCGTCACCGTCGTGACATTCCCCATGCCGACGGGCCGGGTCTTCGACTGGCACACCCATGCCGATCACCAGCTCGCCTGGGCCGCCAGCGGCGTCCTCACGGTCCGGACCGCCACAGCGGCGTGGGTGCTGCCGCCTACCCGGGCCCTGTGGATTCCTGCTGGGCTGCGGCACGAGACGCTGTCGGCGGGTACCGCGACCATGCGGGCCCTGTACCTCCGCCCGGAGCTCTGCCCGGTCAGCTGGCCGGACCCGGTTCCGGTCGCCGCGAGCCCGCTGCTGGCCGAGCTGATCGGCTACCTGGAGGATTCCCGCCTCGCCCCGGACCGCCGCGCGCATGCCGAGGCTCTCCTCGTCGATCTGCTGCAGCCGGTAACGATGACCACGATCGAGGTCCGGATGCCGGCTGACGAGCGGGCCCGGCAGGTGGCCGAGGCGCTCGCCGCCAGCCCGGCCGACGGCCGGACGCTGGCGGAGTGGGGCCATGATGTGGGTGCCAGCGAGCGGACTCTGGCCCGGGGCTTCGTGGCCGGCACAGGTCTGGCGTTCGGCCGCTGGCGGGCGCTGCTGCGCCTGCAGGCCGCGCTGCCCGCGCTGGCCGCCGGCGAGCCGGTCGGGAATGTGGCCCGGCACGTGGGCTACGAGTCAGCCAGCGCGTTCGTAGCCGCGTTCCGGCGGGAGACCGGTGTGACCCCGGCCGCCTACTTCCGCAGCCCGGCCGGGGCGAGCGGCTTGGACTGACCCGGGCGCGGCCGCCGGGACCCTGGGGTCAGTTCACGTACAGGTGCGGGCTGCCCTTCACGCTTGCGTCGTTGACCGGGCCGAACTGCACCTGTGACAGGCTCACCGGCGGGCACGAGTCGGGGCTGCTCTGTGGAAGGGATGAGCTGATGACCTGACTGCTTAGGGCCAGCAGTGGCCCGGTGTCGGAGTAGTGGCCGCTGAGCTTGGCAGCAGCCCAGCTGCAGCTGAACGCTCCGATGGGGGCGGGGGCGGAGAGCGAGAGTGATATCTCGATGGCAGGATTCGAGGTCGACTTCACCGGCTGGGCCAGTTTTACGGGCAGGCCCTTGGCGTCGCTGAATGTCGTCTGGACGCCGGGCATCTTGAACGTCAGGCTCGTGACCGTGAGAGCCACCCCGGGCACCTGGCTGTTCCACCCAGTGCAATCGGCAGTCGGGACGGTCAGTGACGTCGCTGCGGTCACGGCGCTGCCCGGTCGCGCCGGATCCTTGGTGACCTCGGTCTTCAACGTTGCCTGTGTGCAGGTAACAGCGATCGTGACGGAATCGCCGAAGGTGAGAGTGAAGTCCGTCTTTGGCTTCAGCCCCGCGGACAGGACTGCCTTGGCAGACACGTTGGTGCCCTTGACCTTGCCGTACGTCAGGACCGTCACCTTCGCGGCCGCCGCGGTGGCCGCCGAGGCCATCGTCGGGCCGGCCATCAGCATCGTTGCCATGGCAGCCGCGGTTGCGGCGAGGAGCAAGGGCTTGCGCATCCTGTGAACCTGCCTCTTCGACCGGGAATCTGCCGCGCATGCTATCCCCTTAAACATGTCTATAAGCCGATTTAAAGGCACCATTACCGGGCACCTGATCACCTCGCGGCCACGCGGCCCAGGATCCAGCCCTCCGTCGTGGTGATGGCCGGGTCGTGGTCAGGCTCGCCGGACGGGATGGCCCCGGTGACCACGGCGATGACCCCGAGCAGGCCGATCACGGCGTCGAACTCGTCCTCACCGTCTGGGCCCGGCGACAGGCCGGCCTCGACGCGGCGCCGGACCCGGGCATCCCAGGTGACGCCCAGCGACTCGGCCCAGGAGAGGATGCCCGGGACCCAGGCCAGCCGGTCGTCCCGCCGCCGCTTGCTCCACCGGGCGCGGGCCGCTGGGCGGACGTAGCGGTAGTACTCGCGCGGGTACGCCTCGGCAGCCACGACGCCGCCGCGCCCGCCGAGCAGCGCGGGCAGCGGCCCGTCGAACGGCCACAGCGCGACCGGCGGCTGCCACTGCCGCGCCGCCGACAGCAGCCGCCAGCCGTTCAGCGCTGCCTTGCCTACCTGCTTCCCGCCGAGCGTCCAGAACAACGTCTCCGCGTCGCTGCCCTCGCAGCGGCGGCGCAGCTCCGCAGCGGTGAGCCCGAGGGCGCGGTACAGGTGCTCGCGCCTGGTCCCGCCAGGCACCGCCGGGTAGAACGGCCGGCCCAGGGCGATCTCGCTGGCCTGCCTGGCGACCACGCTGAACTGTTGCCACGGGGGAGAGCCGAGCACGTTCAGGAACCCGGGGAACGACGAGATTCCCGCGGCCGCCGCGTACGCACGGGGAAGCCCGATCGGAAAGTCGAACCCGGCGATGGCCTGGCCTGGTGCGGCCGCGGTGGCGAGCTGCCGCAGAAGGCCGCCCTCAGGCCTGTCGCTGTCAGGGGCGGGCCTCAGCGACGTGACCAGGTACCTGGAGGGCTCACCCGGCCGGCCGCCCCCGGTGAGCCTGGCCTCAGCAACCTGGCGTTTGCGGGGTGTCGCCCCCCAGTCAGCGTGAGCGGCGACCGTCGGCAGCGCCACGCCGCGAGGTTACCCCGGGCCCGCCGGTGCGGGTGCTGGGCGTAGCGTGCTGGGGTATAGCTGTCTAGGCCTTGTCCGCACACCCCCTGGAGGCGTAGTGACAGAGCAGGTGCCCGAGGACGAGCTGCCCGAGGACTTCCACCGCGACCGCCGGGAGCATGGCGGCGAACCCCAGCGCCTCGACGACGACCGGCTGGCCCGGCTGACTGAGGAGGAGCGGGTCGAGGCCGGGATCGACGCTTACGACCCGGACGAGGTACCGCCTGCGACCGACGCCCCGCCCGAGTTCGACGTCACCCAGACCGAGGAGTTCCAGGAGGCGCGGGCCGAGATCCGCCGCGAGTACGACGCCGACGAGCTGCAGATCAAGGGCGAGCGGGACCCGTTCCCGCCCAGCCACTACGACCGGTGAGGCGAGGACTGCCCGGCAGGCTCGGTGCTAGCCGGGCGCGCCGGCGCAATGTTCGCCGGCGCCGCACGGGATAGCCATACGATCCCGGCGGCCATCACGGCGAAGGCCGTGAACGCTACGGCAACCCGCGCCGGGCTGGCAGTGAACTGCTCGTTGAACACCCACACGCTCAGCCCGATGCTCGCCAGCGGGTTGATGACAACCAGCAGCGGCTCGGAGATGCTCAGCGGGCCCACGTGCAGGGCTGCCTGCTCCAGGAATGTACCGGCCACCGCGGCCGCGATGAGCGCGTACGGTGACCAGTTCTCGAGCATGCCGACCAGGCCGGACGCCGCCAGTATCTGGGTCGCGGTCTTCACGAACGTCGCCATCAGCGCCCAGGTGAGCGACCCGGCTGCGGCGAACACGGCCGCGCGCTGCGCTGGCGTTCCCCGGATCCCCGACGCCGCGAGCACTGCGATGACAACGCCGAAGGCGATGAGGGCCGACAGCCAGTCGGTCGCCGAGGGGCTCGCAGTTCCGCCCGCCGGCTCGGCGAGGCCGAGGAACGCAGCCAGCGACACACAGACAACGACGGCGGCTACCCACGCGGCACCGGCCACATCCTGGCCGATCCACAGCCACCGCAGCACCAGGACGAAGACCAGCTCGGTGATCAGCAGGGGCTGGACAACGGAGAGCAGCCCGAAGTGCAGAGCGAGGGCCTGGAACACGAACGCGCCCACGGCGCCCACCCACCCCAGCGTCCACATCGGCTGCCGGATCAGGTAGCGGACCAGGCCCCAGCCCTTCTCCCGCCTGGGAGCGGTGACGCTGGCCAGGTGCTGGGCGACCAGCGTGACCGCATTCGAGAAGGCGGAAGCGACAGCGAATACGACGGCAAGGGCCACTGCCCCCCTTTATGCCCCTGATACGTTACGTAACCACCTGACAGCGGCACGGAGTCAGCGGCGAAAACCTGCTGGGGGAGGGCGGCCACCTCAATTACGCTCGCTGACATGGCCATGACCGTGACCGACCTCTACCGCTACCCGGTCAAATCGTGTCGGGGCGAGCGGCTTCCGGCGGCCTGCGTTGAGCCGTGGGGCCTGGCTGGCGACCGCCGGTGGATGATCGTCGATCACGAGGGCCTGGTGGTGACGGCGCGGGAGCACCCACCGCTCGTGCTGGTCACGCCCGCCGTAGAGCCCGGCGCCATCCGGCTGACCTCGCCTGGCCTGCCTGAGCTGACGGTGAGCATCCCGCGGGATGGTGAACTGGTCCCGGTCGTCGTATGGGACAGCAAGCTCCTGGCCACGCTGGCCAGCGAGGGGGCGGCCGCCTGGCTCAGCGTCGTGGCCGGTGAGCCGGTGCGGCTGGTCTACCTCGACGACCCGACGCGGCGCCGGACAAACCCGGCTTTCAGCCGCGATAGTGACCGCGTGTCCTTCGCCGATGGTTACCCGCTGCTGCTCACGGCGGAAAGCTCGCTGGCAGCGCTCAACGAGCTCATCGCGGCCGGGCCGCGGGCGGCCGAGGGACCGCTGCCGATGCGGCGGTTCCGGCCAAGCGTTGTGGTGGCTGGGTCCGCTCCGTGGGCCGAGGACGGCTGGCGGCGGCTGCGGATCGGCCCGACGGTGTTCCGCGCGGTCAAGGGCTGCGACCGATGTGTGCTGACCACCATTGACCCGGACACCGCGGCCAAGGGCAAGGAGCCGATAGCGACGCTGGCCACTTCGCGGCGCTGGGACGGGAAAGTCTGGTTCGGCATGAACCTGATCCCCGACCTGCCGCCGGGCGCTGCCGATGGCGCGGCCCAGGAGATCAGAATCGGGGACCCGGTCGAGATACTGGACCAGGTCGACCACACAGACGGCCCGCCGCGCTGAAGCCAGAGCTGGCTCATCCGCAGGGCGAGCGCGGGTGGACCGCGGCGCGGCCCGTACCGCGAGCATGTGACGGTTACCGAAACGTCCGCATTAGGATGCGGACGTATCAATGCCGGATGCGTCATTCAGGTCGCCCGGCGCGGCGGCACAGGTCGAGGAGGCACGATGCCAGATCACGATCGGTGGGTTGTGGTCGGCCTCGACAACGGGGGGACGACCAACAACGCGACCATCCTCGACAGCGACGGCCAGTTCCTGGTGGACGAGATGGCCGAGTGCCCCAGCTGCGTGCGGGACGGCCCGGACAAGGCCATCGAGGCCCTTGAGCGGTCGCTGAACCTGGTACTCGAGCTCACCGGGATCCCCAGGGCGATGGTGCGCGCCGTGGGTCTGGACACGCCGGGCCCGGTCAGCGCCGACGGTGTGATCTCGGCTTCGGGTGCCACCAACTTCGCGAACCCGGCCTGGTGCGGCTTTGACGTTCGCGGTGCTCTCGAGAGCCGGCTGGGCATACGCGTTCTGTATAACAACGACGCGAACGCGGCGGCGCTGTATGCGCATCATGCCTATTTCGGCGCCGCGCAGGCCCCGGCGCGTTCCTCGGTCTCGGCGATTGTCGGAACGGGGCTTGGTGGCGGAGTGGTCGAGGCGGGCCAGGTAGTGCATGGCGCCGCCGGTATGGCGGGCGAACTCGGGCACGTGTGGATCCCTATGGACGGGCTGCTCGCCGAAGGCCAGCCGCTGCCTGCCTGCAACTGCGGCCTGTCCGGCGACGCCGAGAGCGTGGCGTCGCTGACCGGGATCGAGAAGAACCTGCTGCCGTACTGGCTTGGCCGTTATCCCGATCATCCGCTGGCACAGATGAGCCTGGCCGAGGCGGCGAAGCGGGTGCGGGGTTACGGCGAGGCTGGCGATCCGCTGGCGCTGCGGATCTTTGCCCAGCAGGCGATGGCGATCGGCCGCCTGTTCACGATTGCCGCGAACTTCACCGACCCAGACGCCTACTTCGTCGGCGGCGGGGTTGTCGAGGCGGCGCCGCACTTCCGCGACTGGTTCCTGGAGCGGGTGCGCGAGCACACGATCCTGCGCGAGGAGCAGAAGGAGGCCGCGACCGTAGCGCTGGTTCCGGACCTGGACATGGCCGGGGCGCGCGGCTCGGCGATCGCCGCCAGCGCCGCGGTGGTCGGCTTATCGGGCCACGGCCGGGCCGCTGGTGTGTGGGCCGCCAGTGGCTGGGCAGACTCGTGGGATTGCTGGCATCCTGCGGGTGTCCCTGGAACAGCGATGCAGGCGGATGGAGAGCACATGGACGAGGACCGGGCACGGGCACTGCTCCTGGAAGAGCGCGTCGACGTGCAGAAACTTCTTGCTGCCGCGGAGGAGGCGGCACAGGAGGACCGGTCGGCCGAGGATGAGGTGGGCGACAGCGCCGACCCGGCGCAGGCGCTGACCGCCGAGGGCACGGACACCGCCATCGCGGAGAGCATGCGTGACCGGCTCGCGGTCATCGACCGTGCCCTGCAGCGGCTGGATGACGGCACGTACGGGCGCTCGGTCCGCAGCGGCGTCGCGATTCCCGACGAGCGGCTCGAAGCCGACCCGGCCGCCGAGCTCACCATCGAGGAAGCCAGCAGCTGACCTGTCACGCCGGGCGGCGCCGCCTGCTAGGTTCCGCGGTATGGCAGGCAAGGTAGCGGTAGTTACTGGGGGCGGAACCGGCATCGGACGGGCGTCGGCACTGGCGCTCGGGCGTAACGGGTACTCGGTGGTGATCGCCGGGCGCCGGCCAGAACCGCTCGAGCAGACCGTGAACGACGGCACGGCCGAAGGCTCGCATCTGCTCGCCGTTGTCGCCGACGTCAGTGAGCCAGCGGATGTGCAGCGGCTGTTCGACCAGGCGCGGCAGCAGTTCGGGCGGGTCGATGTGCTGTTCAACAACGCCGGCCGGGCCCTGCCCCCGGTATCGCTGGAGGATGTGCCTGTCGCGGACTGGCACTCCGTGGTCGCGGCGAACCTGACGGCTGCGTTCCTGTGCACGCAGGCCGCGTTCCGGGTGATGAAGGATCAGGATCCCCGGGGAGGCCGGATCATCAACAACGGGTCCATCTCCGCGCACGTGCCCCGCCCGCGCTCGGCTCCGTACACGGCGACCAAGCACGCGATCACCGGGCTGACGAAATCGACATCGCTGGACGGGCGGGAGTACGACATCGCCTGCGGGCAGATCGACATCGGGAACGCCAGGACCGAGCTGGCTGACATGCTGTCGGCCGAGGCGCTGCAGCCGGACGGCAGCACCCGCGCCGAGCCGATGATCGACGTCGGGCTCGTCGCCGACGCGGTCGTGCACATGGCCAGCCTGCCGCTGGACGCGAATGTGCAGTTCATGACGCTGATGGCCACCAAGATGCCGTTCATCGGCCGCGGCTAGCGGGCTGGCCAGGCATGCTGCAGGTCACGGTGCTGGGAAGCTGTGGCGCATTCCCGGAGCCGGGCCGAGCGTGCAGCGGTTTTGCGGTGGACTGGGACGGCTGCCGGCTGGTGCTGGATCTTGGCTACGGAACGCTGCCGCGGCTACTCACGCACTGGCCAGATGGCCGCGTGGACGCGGTCGTTATCACGCACGAGCATCCCGATCACTGTGTCGACCTGCACGGGCTATTCCGGATGCGGTTCTACGGCGGCTCTCGCGAGCCACGGCTGCCGTTGTACTGCCCGCCCGGCGTGCTCGACCGGCTCCAGGGCCTGGAGCCTGATGTGGACCTGACCGCGGTCTTCGACGTGCATCCGCTGCCCGGACGCTACCGGGCCGGGCCATATGAGCTGGCCGGCCTGCCGCTACCGCACTACGTCCCCAACGCGGGCATCCGGCTGCAGGCAGGCGAGATCGCCCTGGCCTACACCGGGGACACCGGCCCTGACCCGCTGCTGGCCGAACTCGGCCGTGACGCCGACCTGTTTATCGTCGAGGCCACCGACCGGGACGGCGAGACCCGGCGCCCGACCCGCAACCTGATGACAGCCACCGAAGCTGGCTACTGGGCCCGCCGGGCGGCGGCCAGGAGGCTGATGCTCACCCACTTCTGGCCAGGCAACGACCGGGCGGCCTCTGTCGCCGCCGCCTCCGCCGAATTCGGCGGCGAGGTGCTGGCAGCCGACGAGGACCTGGGCGTCAGCCTCGGCTAGCCTCGTCGGGTCCGGTCCCGGCAGGCGGCCATGAGCTGGCCAGATCCCGCGGCGCCTGGCAGCGCCAGGCATCGATGATAAGTTCTTCGAGCTCGCCCGCGTCGATGGCTGGCAGCCGGACCAGAACAGCCGGGAACCCGTTGTAGTGCGGCTCGGTGAAGAACTTTTGCTCGTCCGCGGCCAGCAGCGCCTCTTTGTCGAAACGGCTGGCGACGCGCACAGCCACGACCTCGGGGTTCGGAATCCTGGGCTTCTTCGGCTCGACCCGCTCATTCCAGGCCCAGACAAACCCCTTCTGCTTGCCCTTGTTCAGCACCGAGAACCCGAAATGGTCCTCGCCCTCGCTGGTGGCAGGCAGCGACAGGGCGATCCGGCGGACGTCCTCCTGGTCAGCCACGGCGCCCCCTTAGCGGCAAGCGGACCTCCTACACTTCCCACTATGGCCCACTTCGCGGTGACGACGGTACACGGCCGGAACTGGGACACGGCCAAGCCCGGGCTGAGTGGGATCCGCCAGCAGGACGCCTTTGACAAGCACGCTGAGTTTATGGACCGCCTCGTCGAGGACGGCTTTGTCATCCTCGGCGGCCCGCTCGACGACGGCGAGACAGCCCTGCTGATCGTCGAGGCCGCCGGCGAGGCCGAGGTCATGGCGCGCTTCGACGAGGACCCCTGGAAGCCCATGGAACTGCTGCACGTCGGTGAGATCCGGCGGCTGGCGATCTGGCTGGACGGCCGGCAGCCCTGACGGCCTCTCAAGCCCAGGATTCCGAACGCAACGCCGCCATCAGCTGTCCGACAGCCTCGCCCGCCCGCTCGGTGTCACCAGTGGCCAGCAGGTCGAGCATGGCGCCGCGCAGCAGCCCGAGGACAGCCGTGCGCTGGCCGGCTCCGGCACTGCTGCGGCGCAGCTCCGGCGGCTGGCGGGCGGCCAGCAGCTCCAGCCAGTCGCGGACCGTCTGCGCCGCGAACCCCGCCCAGGGACCGTCCGGATCGGCCAGCGACCTGCCATAGGCCTCGGCCCACAGCCCGAGCAGGTGGCTGTGCCCAGGGTCCGCCAGCCACTGCCAGACCTGCCATGCCGTCTCGGCCAGGCCAGCGGCGCCGGCGTCCTCGCGGAACGCCTCTATCGCCGCCAGCTCATCCCGGCGCGCCCGCTCCAGCAGCGCCCGGATCAGGCCGTCCTTGGACCCGAACAGGAACAGCAGCACCCGGGGACTGGAGCCGATCGCCTTGGCCAGCGGCCGCAGTGACATGTCGGCCAGCCCATGGGCCAGAACGTAGCGGTAGGCGAGCTCGAGCAGCTCGTTCTGGCGTGGCGAGGGCTGCTTGGCCGGGCCGGCCGCGGGCGCGGCCGTCACGATGAGGCAGCCGCGCCCGACGGCTGGGGCTCGCGGTCAGGCTGCAGGTCAAGCTGGTAGACCTGGCCGGTCAGGTCCACCCCGAAGCTGTGGTGCGGCTCCTCGTTCACCAGGCGGAACCCGGCCGCGAGGTAAACCTGCCGCGCCGCCACGAGCGGGTCGTTGGTCCAGAGCATCATCCGCGAGTAGCCCGCCCGTCGCGCGAACTCGAGGCACTCACTGACGAGCCGCCGGCCGAGGTGCCGCCCGCGGGCCGTGGGGTCCACGAGCAGGATCCGCAGCTGCGCCGTGTCCGTGTCCCGGGCCACCAGGAACACGCAGCCCACCCGCGTACCGTCCAGCTCGGCGATCCACGCCGCCTCGCGTTCCGGGTCTGGCCCGGCCGCGTAATCGGCCACGATCCGTGCGACCAGAGCCTCGAACTCACCGTTCCAGCCGAACTCGGATGAGTACACCTCGCCGTGCGCCATCACCACCCAGCCCAGGTCGCCAGGCTCGCCGAGCCGCCGGATCGTTACGTCGCCGTCCGCCGCATCCCGAGCTGTCACCGCAACCTCCATGTTGTCCTCCCAGTGCCGCCGAGGGCACTGAAACGACTGTTTCAGTGACGTCAGCTTAAGGGGAACAGGCTCGCCGCGCCAGTCGTTTCAGCCCCTGGGAGGCCTGCCCACGGCGGGCCATGACGTGGGGGACAGGCCATGGCCAAGGGCGCCAAGGGAGCGAAGGGAGCCCGGGACCGTCAGCAGGCCCGGGAGAGAATCGCGCAGCTGCGGGCTGCGGAGGCGCAGCGCCGGAGGCGCCGCTGGTGGCTCGGTGGAGCCGGCGCGTTCGTGCTGGCAGTTGCCGCAGCAGTGGGCATCACGCTGGCGGTCACCAGCGGTGGTTCAACGGCCGCCAATGCTGGCACGCCGCAGCCGAGGCTGGCCAGCCTGAGCACGCTGGGCCGCCTCGAGCCAGCGCCTGCCGCTGGCCCGCTCGGCCCCGAGGGCGTGCCAGTGCCCAGCGCCGCCGCGCTGGCCGGTACGGCCACGAGCGCCTCTGGCCACGCCGTCGACGGCATCAGCTGCCAGGCCAGCGAGCAGACCCTCTTCCACATCCACGCGCACCTGACAGTCTTCGTCAATGGCGTGGCCCGGCAGATCCCCGCTGCCATCGGCATTCCCGGAGCCGCTGCCGAGAGCACCCCGCAGGGACCGTTTATCGCAACCGGGACCTGCTTCTACTGGCTGCATACGCATGCTGCCGACGGGATCATCCATATCGAGTCGCCGGTGCAGCGGACGTATACCCTCGGCGACTTCTTCGACGAGTGGGGCCTTCCGCTCGGGACGGACCAGGTCGGGCCGGAGCACGGGCCCGTTACCGCGATCTACAACGGCAAGGTGTTCCTGGGCAGCCCGCGCAACATCCCGCTCACCGCGCACGCACAGATCCAGCTCGAGGTGGCCACTCCACTGATCGCCCCGGTATCGATCACCTGGCCCAGCGGCCTGTAGCCACCTGCCAGCCTAAATCCGGTGCGGCGGCATCATCTGGCCACGGGAACCCCGATCTCACTTACCGTGGACCCAAACCCACTCCACGAGTGGGTTTGGGTCCACGATCATGAAACTAGAACTCGTCGGCGGTCCAGGTGCTGCCGCCGTCGTGGGTCGTCCAGACCTGGTTAACCGAGGCGATCCGGCCGGTCACCGTGTCCTGGTAGCCGACCAGCACGACGTTCCCGGCTGGCATGCTCAGCGTCGGTGACCAGCTCTGGCCGCCGTTCTGGGTGAGCAGTGCCTCGCTGCTGCTGGGAGCGGACTCGGTGACCAGCAGTCGGCCCGAACTGGACGCCGCGAGCTGGTAGCTCACGATCGTTCCGGCCGGAGCTGACTGCAGCGACGGCACCTGCTCGTCGCGGCCGAAGCTGGCGCCGCCGTTGTCCGAGACCCGGACCCAGGCCGGGCCGTAGCCGCCAGAGCTGAGTGCCATCTGGTGCTGGCAGAGCAGTACGAGCACGTTGGGCAGGGCCAGGGCGACGGAGGAGGCGTAGCCGTCGGTCCCGCCGCAGCTGTCCATGCCGCTCGCCCAGGTCTTGCCGCCGTCGCCGGACCGGGCGATCTGCGCTGTCGCAGGGGCACCGCCAGCCGGGTTGCCGTAGTCAGCCAGGACCAGCCGCTGGCCCTGCCGGTACAGCACTGGCGGGCAGATCTTCGCCACAGCAGGCGCTGGCAGTGCCTGCCATGTGGAGCTTCCAACCGGCGCAGCGCTCACCTGGCCGGTTGCGCCGCTGCACCCGGCGCCAGGGGTTGCCACCCGGACCGCGGTGCCGTTCGCGGCCTCCAGCGAGCCGACAGACTCAGTCGACTGAGACTGCCAGTGTGTCCCGCCGTCGGTAGTGACTTCCAGCGAGGGATCGTAGGCGTAGCCGATCAGGGGAGTGGCGAAGCGAACCTGCGCGTCGCACGGCTGGCCGGACGGGCAGCTGACGACAGCGTGGGCCCCCGCTGCCGTGGTCGGCGCTGCCGTGGTCGGCGAGGTCAGCTGATGCCAGGTCGCGCCGCCGTTGGTACTGGCCAGCAGCGAGTCGCAGCGATCGGAACCGCAGGCCACCGTGCCGAGCGCAAAGCCGTCTACGTCGGAGACGAAGCTCATGGACAGCACCTGGAATCCGGGCAGTATGACGCCCGGCGCGGCCGACGTGGCCGACCCGCTAGCGGCGGCCGAAGCCGGGCTGGAGTCTCCGGCCTCCGAGCCAGACGAACTCAGGGTGCCGCACGCTGCAAGTGCGACGGTGATGACAATGGCAGTGGTGACCGCGGCCAGTGCTGTGCCGCGAGCCTTCACGCTGACGAGCAGGTCTCTCACTGGTGACCTCCAGGCCGTCGCTGGTTCTCCGAGGGGTATCAAGCCGGTCATACTCCCCCGAATCCGGCCCGCACACACACTTACGACGGCATTGCGGTCCGGCCGGTTGCGCGTTTTTTAGTGCTCTTGCACCACAAGGACGACAACCATGACCGCCACAAGTACGGCAGCCGCGGCAATGACCACGGCGCCAATGCCGAAGATGCCTGCCAGATGGAGTCGTTCCGCCTCGGCCGCGCGTCGGCGCCGGCGTGACCTGACAGCCTTCGGCTCGCGGGGCGGCCGGAAGCCGCCGGGTGGCTCGGGGGCCTCGATCCGAGTGGCCTGGGGATACAGATACGACATCAGCGAGTCGTCGTCCGGTTTGCCGGGGATCACGCGGCGTGAGAGGTTCCGTCGCGGCATTCCGGCTTCCTCTCCATGGCTCGGGTCCCGTCAGTATCGCATCGGGCCGCCGCTACCGGGCGTCTGAAGTGCGCTCCGGCCCGGCCTTAGCCACTCGACTGCCCGCTGCCACAGCGGCTGGAGCGGCACCCGGGCCAGGAACAGGGTCACGCCGAGACCTGCCACCATTGGCAGCCACCAGGCCCACGGACTGTGCCACGGGGCCTGCGAAACGAATGTAAGCACCGTCGCGGCAGCGGAGGTCGCAACCAGGCGCTGCCAGTCCCTCGACGCGGCCAGCACTGCTACAGCCAGCACTGGCCACACGTAGTACGCGACCATCACTGACTCGAACACCGAGCGGAGCGCCAGCGCGACAGCTGTCCACCACAGCACGTCCTGGAGAACCTGCGGCTCCCACGAGCCGCCCTGCCTGGCTGCGTGCCACTTTCGCCCGGCGATGACCGCGCAGCAGCAGGCAGCGACGATCGCCAGCACCCGCCCGGGCCCGCCAGCCACCATCCCGCCGCCCAGGTGCGGTGACAGTGGCGTCCACGCGGTGGTGTGATTGACGGTCGCGGAGTTGGGCTGCCGGGTCACCGCGCCGAACGTGGCGCCCCAGTTCGCCCAGGCCGCCGCGCCGAGCAGCACCGCGGCTGGGGCAGCAGCCCGGGCCAGGAAGCCGGGCAGGCGGCGCGGCTGAACGGCTGCGGCGATGACCGGCACAGCGAGCAGCACCAGTGGCTGCACAGCGACGGCCGCCCCGATGAGCCATCCGGACCGCCCGGCTTGCGAGCGCGACAGCGCCAGGATCGCGTACAGCAGCAGCCCGACAGCGACCGCGTCCTCGGGATGGCCCCACCGCGCCGAGACGCTCCACAGGGCAACCGCTTCTGCCGTGGCCAGCAACGCCCGCCACGGCCAGGTAACGCCCAGATGCTCGGCGATGGCGTCGGCAGCGAACAGCACCACCGCGGACAGTGCGATCTCGTAGGGCCCGGCGACGAGCCACGCGGTGGGATGGTCGTACTGGACTGTAGGCGCCCGCAGCGTGATCCCTGCGGCGTCGATGATCGCGACGACCGGGACCAGGATCAGGGCGGTCCCGGGCAGCGACACCAGGCCGGTCGGCTGGGTGTACAGGCCGCCGAGGTCCAGGTGAACCAGCCGTTGCGCGGCCGTCAGGGTTCCCCACAGGTCGTCGGGAAGCGCCCAGCCGGTCGACCCGGCCAGGCCGGGCCCGAACCAGATCGCCGAGGTCATAGCGATCACGATCAGCACAGCCGTGGCCAGGAGCGGGAGCAGCCTCCGGTTGAGCAGGTTTCCGTCGGTGCCAATCGGCGGGTCGACAACAGCGGGCGGGCGAAGCGCCACTGAATCCGAGCTGCCGGGCGGGATCACGGTTCCAGTGTGACCGACCGGGACACCGTCTACTGCACGGACTCGGGCGCCGAGCTCACGGGAAAGCTCACCTCGACGTCGAGCCCGCCTTCCGGCCGGACCCGCGCGGCCAGCGAGGCGTTGTGCGCCCGGGCGATGGCGTAGACGATGGCCAGGCCGAGCCCATGCCCGTCACCGTGGCGGACCCGCTCGGCGCCAAGCCGCTGGAACGGCCGGGATAGGCGCTCCACATCGCCGGGAGCGACGACCGTCCCGGTGTTCCGTACCGCCAGCGTCGCCCGCCCGTCAGCCATTGCCGTCGTGATCTCCACGCAGCCGTCCGCCACGTTGTGCCGCAGTGCGTTGTCGACGAGGTTGGCCACCATGCTCTCAACCAGGCTCGGGTCGCCGGAGGCCGTGGCTTCGTTCAGTGATGCCTCGACGCTGATACCCCGTTGCCCGGCTTCCCCGCGGCGATCCTGGAGGACTGCGGCTGCCACGTGAGCGAGGTCGACCGATTTCCACTCGGCCACGCCCCGCTCGCTGCTGGCCAGGGTCAGCAGGCCATCGATGAGGCGCTCCTGCTGGGCGTTCAGGGTCAAAAGCTGTTTGCACGCAGTCTGCAGGGTTCCGGTGCTGGGTTCAGGGTCGGCGAGGGCGACCTGGAGCAGGGTCCGCTGCGCGGCGAGCGGGGTGCGCAGCTCGTGCGAGGCGTTGGCCACGAAGTGCCGCTGCGAATCGAACGACGCCTCCAGCCGCCCGAACAGGTCGTCCAGCGTCTCGCCGAGCTCGGTGAACTCGTCACCGTGCCCCTGCAGGCCCAGGCGCTGGTGCAGGCTGCTGGCTGAGATCGCGCGGGCGGACGAGATGATCGCGCGCAGCGGCCGCAGCACCCGCCCGGCGATCAGCCAGCTCACTACGACGGCAAGTACGACCACGATCGCGACCATGATCATGCCGCCAGTCCAGTTGCGGGTGCCGGTGCCGCACGATTGCGCTGAGGTGACAGCGAACCGGCAGCCGCTGGACGGCGCACTCGAACCTGGTGGGGCCTGCTGGCTCGCGCTGTGCATGAGGAAGTCCGGCTTGAAGATGACCGCGGCCGCGCCCACAGCGCCGACGCAGCCGCAGAACACGGCCGCGTACAGCAGCGCCAGGCGGATCTGCAGGGTGCGTCGGCGCACCAGCCGCAGCCCGGAGCGCAGTCCGGGGGAACTGAGCATCAAGCTTCTCCGATCCGGTATCCGCCCTCGCGGACGGTGTGGATGACGGGCGGTTCGCCGAGCTTGGCCCGCAGGCGGCGGATCGTGGTCTTGACCGCGGTTGTGAAGAGGTCGGCCGCCTCATCCCAGGCCCGTTCTAGCGGCGCGGCGCGTTGTGGCAGCCGAGCTGGCTTTATGCCCCGGGAGCGAGCGCCAGAGAAGATCATGCAGCTATCTTCCCGGTCGGCTGGTGTCAGCACGGTATCGCGAGCTGACACCTGGCCGACACCAGGGACATGAGACCATCGGGGCCGTGCGTGTGCTCGTAGCCGAGGACTTCGAAGTGCTGGCCGAGGCGATCGGGACCGGGCTGCGCCGCGAGGGCCTGGCGGTCGATGTGGTCCTGGACGGCAACGCTGCGCTAGAGCACCTGGCGGTCACCCGGTATGACGTCCTGGTACTCGACCGGGACCTGCCCGGAACCCACGGCGACGAGATCTGCCGGGCTGTAGTCGCCGGCGGGTCAGGGACACGGATCTTGATGCTGACGGCAGCGAGTACCGTAGCGGACCGGGTTGAGGGCCTTGGCCTCGGTGCGGATGACTACCTTCCCAAGCCCTTCGACTTCGCCGAGCTGGTTGCCAGGGTGCGCGCCCTCGGCCGCCGCACGGGCGCCGTAGTGCCCCCCGTGCTCGAAGCAGCCGGGGTAACAGTGGACCCGGGCAGGCGCGTGGCAATCCGCGATGGCAGGAGGCTGGAACTGTCCCCGAAGGAGTTTGGCGTGCTGGAGTGCCTGATCTCGTCGGCTGGGCGGGTGGTCTCCGCTGAGGAGCTTCTGGACCGGGTGTGGGATGAGATGGCCGACCCGTTCACGACGGCGGTCAAGACCACGATCCGCAGACTTCGGGCCAAGCTAGGCGACCCGCCGCTGATCGAAACTGTCCGGGAGGGTGGCTACCGGCTCGGGTCCAACTGCTGAACGAGGGCTAGCAGCCCACCGGCTGGCAGCTGGCCGTGCCTTCGGGGACGATCAACTCGGTGCCTGGCGGGACATTGGCGGACCATTCCCGGGACGCCACGGGCTGGATGAAGTCGGCCAAGTCCACCTTGTGGCCGATCCCGTTACGCGCCAATCTTCGCCGCGCTGGCGGTCAGCCGCTGGATCGAGAACCAGACACGCTGGTCTATCCGAAGCGGTTCCTCACAGTGCCTGTGAAATATCCGGCATGACCTGGCCAAGTCCTGTCTGATACCAGCAAGCGAGAAGGAGTGGCCCGTGGCAGACGACGAACGGGAACAGTTTGAGCTGGTCTACCGCCAGAACTTCCGGGCAGTGCTGCGCTATGCGCTGGCCAGGGTCGAGCCGGAAGCTGCCAGGGACGCCGCCGCCGAGACCTTCTTAATCGCCTGGCGGCGGTTCGGTGAGGTGCCGGCCGAGCCCGCTGCCTGGCTGTTCGGGGTAGCCAGGAAGGTCATAGCGGGCCAGCTCCGATCCGATGCCAGGCGGGAGGCGCTGCGGGACAGGCTGGTTCTTACCTGGAGCCACGACGCTCAGGCTGATCCAGCCGAGCAGGTGGCGCTGCGCGACTCGGCTCTGTCCGCCCTCGCCCGGCTCGGCGAGTTCGACCGTGAGGTGCTCAAGCTCGTCGCCTGGGATGGCCTCCCCGCCGGTGTGGCTGCCGAGACGCTCGGGATGAGCAGGCTGAACTTCGCCGTCCGGCTGCACCGGGCCCGGCGCCGCCTCGCCGCTGCGCTAGCCGTGGCCGGCTTCGCCGGCCCTCGCCTGCCGGCCCGGCAGCCCCCTCAACGCGAGCAGGCGCCGCGTGAGCAACTCCCGGGCAAGCAGTATGCGCGCTCGCACGTCATGGCCCGCTCCGGCCCCGAAGCCATCCCGGGCCTCCAGACACCACCCGCGTCCGCCAGGAAGGAACACCGATGAACGCCCAGCCCAGCCTCGACCGTCTCGCCGCTGCCCGGCCAGCGATTCTTGACAACACTGAGCTGGTCGTGGACGCCGCTCAGGAAGATCAGATCCTGTCGCAGATCATGGAGTCGGCTATCGCGGCGGGCACGCCGTATGCGGCCGGAACCGTGCATGGCCTGGCCTCCCGGCCGCGCCGGCCTCGCGTGGCCATCGCCGTGGCCGCGGCGGTCACCGCCGCCGCCGCCGGGGCTCTTGCCGGAACCGGCGCCCTTCACGGGATGCCGGGCACCGCCCCCGGCTCTCCGGGCAAGGCGCACGTGATCAGCCTCACGACCCTGACCAACCGGACGGCGGCCGCATCGTCCGGGGCGAGCCTGGCCGACATGCTGTACTCCCAGGTGACGTACGCCCGCGGCTCAGTGGTGCCGGAGACTGCGGCGATCGAGGAGTGGCATCTTGGTAAATCGAGCCGGGAGAAGTGGTTCAGCGCACAGGGTGGGCTGACATTTGACAGCTCAAACGTCGCGTCAGGCGGCCAGGCGGTGTACCGCGCCGTCGACTACACCGACCGGACCTGGCAGACGGATACCTACACGGTTGACCCGGCCGCCCCGCCCCAAGATGGTTCCTTCGCAGATTTGGTCCGTGATCAGTTTGAAATGACGAACCCGAAGCCGCTCATCACGCGGGTGGAGATGAACGGCAGGCCGATGTTCCGGTTGACTTGGCAGTTGCCGGCAGCCGCTTCGGCACCCGTCGCCGACCAGGGCGGGCGCGGGATGATGCCGCTGCCGATGTTTACGTACAGCGATTCCGTCCCGGGCGAGATGTACGCCGGCGCGGCGGTCGAGACATTCTTGGTCGATGCCGACACCTACCTGCCAGTGCAGGCGGAGATGACCACACCCGCAGGTCAGGTCATCGCCTTGCAGACCCTGGCCTGGCAGACGCCCGACGCAGCAAACCTGGCCGAGTTGACTACCGCCGCCGTACCGCCGGGCTTCACTGAGACTGCCATGGCCGGTCATTAGCCAGTCATCAGAAGGCACTGCGTGCCGCGTTACGGGGAGTCCTGCCAGTCGCATTCACTGGCAGGACTCTGCTTACGCGGCCGATCAGGCGTCATGATCTCACAGAGCTGACGCGCCGGCCGCCGGCACCGAAGCGCCGCCTGGGGTATAGCGGCCGCGGCCCACCGGGTTGGACGCCCGGAGCCCTTCCTCTACCAGGAGGTCATAGAACAACCGCACCGGTACCAGCCGCTGCTGCATCGTGGCGTTCGCCAGCCCTGCGGCCGAGTCCATCACCACCACGTTCACGCCCCGGCAACTGGGCCTCGTCCTCGGCTCCCGCACGAACGCGGCGACCTCGGCGCGGGTCGCGACCACCGGGTCCACCCCGTTCCGCTCGCACGCCTCCAGATACTTCGGCCAGACCCCGGGCATTAGCATCGATCGTCCGCGGGGCCCTGCCCAGATCAACCGTTCGGGGTGTGAGCTGGCCGCGCGGGAGTCAGGGTCGTTCCCCGGTTGCCCTCGCGGGGCCTTCGCGGTGGCCTGGCGGGCATCAGCCTGGAGGCGGGCGTAGATGGCGTTGCGGATCGGCCGCTTGAGTGACCGGAGTGCCTGTTTGTGGGTCTTGGCCTGTGCGGTCTTCTGGTCGTAGCAGGCGCGGCCGCCGCTATGCCGATAGCGGACCTGGGTAATCGCGATTATGTGGATCGCGTGGCTGACACGTCTGCTGCCGCGCAGCGGCAGCCGGTATATCTTGCGGTTCCCCGACCGCACCTCGACCCGGGCGGTGCCGTTTACAGGCGGCGAAGTGATCCCGGCTGGCGAAGCGGGTGATGCTGCCGATGTCGCCGGTCACGGTGCCGGCGATGACACGGCCGGCGCCGCGCTGCCCAGGCCACCAGCTTCTGAACCTGGGCAGCGGACGCGCGGACCCCGCAACCTTCCCAGCGGCTCCTCGGGCGCCCCGATTGCCGCCGCGGTGTGCGAGCCCTTATGCGGGTCCACTCCGATCATCACGGCCATCAGCACGCTCCAAGATCCTCACCAGAAAAGGCGAAACCGCAGCGGGCATGCCTAATACCGGACCTGCCGGCGGTCGCGCCTCTTTCCAACGAGGCCACGGCGAGACCCGGCGCGCTGGCACCTCGATCTAAAGCCAGACCGCTCCCGGTCGGCAGGCGGTTCGGGAACCAGCCTGCCGGACCTCTGGAACGCGACGGCACAACCGCAGCGACCTCAGACACAATTAGGCGGTGATCCTGGGCGATCCGTGATGCAGGTCAAACAGCTTCCATCGCCATCCCCTTTGTGGCATTGGGTCTAGAACGGTCAGGGCCGCCATGCCGACGGCGGGCCAGGGTTTATGTCCGTCCGGAAATCGCAGAACGGCAGGCGGGCTGGCCGCGGTACCCGATCAGGCTGGTGCCGCGCCTGGGACGGGGCGGCACCAGCCTGGTCGAGGTTCAGCTGGCGACCGCGCAGCTGGGGGTTTTGCTTGTGCCGTTGGTCTGCCTGGTGGCGAACGTGGGTGAGGACTGGCTGGCGAGCTTCGGTGTCGTGGTCAGTTTGAGGTTGTTTGTCTCGCCGGTGGTGCCTGCATAAATGCACTTGGGTGCCGCAGCGCCGCTGCTGGCCGTCAGGGCTGTCTGCGGCTCCAGCGACGTATTCGCGCCGAAGTACGCCTCGTCACCATCACCGTCACCGAACAGGCCCCACTCGGTGGTGGTCCAGTACTTAGCCAGATCAATCCGGCTGTCACTGGCGGTGACCATAGTGGCCTGCCCCGAGCCGACCGACAATGACACCCCGTCATTGCCGCCGGCCTTGGCGGTCCCCGAAAACTGCAGTGTGGCGAGCTGGCTGGCCGTCACCGCGTTCACCTCGGCCGCCTGGCTGTTGATGTAGCAGTCGCCCTGGCCGTCCGAGGCCCAGCCCGAGGGGCACGTGTAGCCATAGCTGATCAGCCAGTACTGCATGAAAATGTAGCTGCTGCCGGGATTACCACCGCTCAGCGCGCTGCCCGCGTCATAGGCATACAGGAACTGCTGCCACGCTATGCAGCCCGAGGGATCGCTGCTCCCCGAGCACGCGGGCGAGCCAGTCACGTTCTGGCTGTTGAGCTGAAGCGAGAAGCCGTTGTCCACCATCGAGGCTGAGCCAAGGACCGCGCCCTGCACGGTGATGCCCGGGCTCACATGCCTGAACGTCCCCGTCGCCCGGGAGATTAATCCCGGCACCCGGGCGGAAAAGTCGTGAGTGTCACCCACTGTCTGCGGCCCGGCGTGTCGTGCTGACCCAGACGGCGGCGCCGGGACAAAGGGCACATCCGGTGCGGCCACGCACGCGACAGCGTGCCACGCCAGCGCGGGATACGAGGCGCTGTAGCACCCGTGACCCGGCTCAGGGACCTGTGCTATGGCTGCCTGCCAGGCCACTTCCGCCTCAGGGCCCGGCTGAGTGGCCGCCGAGGCAGACCCGCCGCTGAGGCCAGCCACCGCGAGCGCCATAGCCGCGGCGATGCCCAGGCTCCGCTTGATCATTCCCAAGACCAGACCCTTCCTCCATTGTGCGGCGTCCCTGGCGGCCTCCGGCTCGACCCTGGCCAGCGCATAGCGCAGCACTGCCCGGAAGTTCTGGCGGTAGACCAGCTCAAACTGTTCCCGTTCGTCATCTGCCACGGGGCACTCCTTCTCGCTTGCTGGTATCAGACAGGACTTGGCCAGCTCATGCCGGATATTTCACGGGCACTGTGAGGAACCGCTTCTCGCAGCCGTTAATGCAGGTGAGATGGTGCTGCGGCACATCCGTGCTGTTACCTCAGCCTGAGGAGCGGAAGAGCCGGCCTGGATCTCGGCGGTGCGGTGCGGCGGGGTGCGGACGAACGTGCGGACAGACCAGCGTGTCTGGTTCCCGATCCAGCGGCTGACCGTCAGCGCGGCGAAGTCGATCATGAGGTGAGCTTCGATGGAGCCCGTTTGCGGTGGTAGGCCTGGCTTGCACCCCGGCCGGCGACGGTGCTGGCCGCAGGGCCGGGAGATCCTGGCCGGGTCGTGAGCGGCGAGATATTCATCCATCCGCCGCCCCGCCTGATCGGCCTGCCCAAAGCGCACTTCGGACCAGGCCAGGGTCGCCAGTATGGGCGGGTGAATGCGGGGCAGTCAGTGTGTCCCAGACGAGGAGGCCGCCATGTGGCATGCCATGTTCGCCGAGCAGATCCCGCTGGCTGAGAAGATCATGCGCACCGTGATCGTGTATGCCGCAATCGCCGTGCTATTCCGGCTCACGGGCAAGCGCGGGCTGGCCGCCCTGAACACGTTCGACTTCGTCGTGATCTTCTTGTTGTCCAACGTCGTGCAGAACGCCGTCATCGGTAACGACACCTCGCTGACCGGCGGGCTGATCGGAGCAGTCACCCTCGTGGCAGTGAACACGGGCGTCAACCGCCTGATCGCTGCCAACGCCACTGCCGCGCGTATCTTCGACGGGCACGCGACAACAGTGATCACGCGCGGCCATGTCGTGGACCGGGCCCTGCGGCGCCTGGGCTTGCGGCGCAGCGAGCTCGACACAGCGGTACGCCTGCAAAGCGCGGACAGCGTTGCCGACGTCGAAACCGGCAGCCTGGAGCCGGGAGGCCAGCTCGTGCTCACCTTGAAGGACGGCGAGCAGAGCGCCACCAAATCCGACGTCGCCGCACTTACCGACCACCTGCGCCGGATCGAGAAACTGCTCAGCGCCGCTCGATAACGGGGGAGGCCCTCCCTCGCCACCAGGCCGCCGTTGCGGCTCGGCCAGCGCCACCAGCACGAAGCAGTCCGCGCGGCGAGCGCTGCCATGGCTATCCGCGCGCCCCGCTCGCGCAGTACCGTCTCCTACATCTGGCAAAGGGAGGCGCAATTGGGTGACCTGGCGGCGATCGTCATCGTGGTGGTGGTTGGCATCTCGGCCGCGGCTTACATGTTCGTGCGCCACGAAACGCGCCCGGTCTCCAGGCCGACCGTGATAGGTGTGCGGAAAGGCGTGCGGAAAGTCCGGCGCAGAAAACGGCGAGCCGCGGCCGGAGACCCCTGCGTCTGTGGCGGCACCATCGGGAGAACGGGGAAGACTTCTCCCCGGTGGGGGGATCTGCTGGGCTGCACGGGCTGTGACCGGTCGTGGACCATAGACGGACGGAAGATCCTGCGGCGGGTCCGCCACCCCGTGACCCCGAGCTAGCCGCCAGCGCCAGGGCCCCGCCTGCTGCCCAGCTGTTGGCCAGCGTTCTCGAGCCTGGGTGACGCAGCAGGGCGCTAGTGCGGCGGTGCTGCCACACGGCTGCTGGTGGTGCGGAAGACCCATGACCGGGGGAGGGGTCCGGTCCGGTGCCCAGGACCGGTAGGCTCGCAGTCGGCGCGGCGAGGTCGCGTCGTCGCACGACGGATAAAGGAACTGAACTGATGGCAACCGGAACAGTGAAGTGGTTCAACGCCGATAAGGGCTTTGGTTTCATCGCCCCCGATGACGGGACGGCGGACGTGTTCGTCCACTTCTCCGCGATCGCGGGTTCTGGCTACAGGTCGCTGGATGAGAACCAGAAGGTCGAATTCGAAACGACCCAGGGCCAAAAGGGACCGCAGGCGGAGAACGTCCGTCCTGCCTGACGCAGCACCCTCTGCGCCGCCCGACGCGCTGGTCAAGGCAGTCGGTTGATCTGCCGCCCTTAGAGGCGGGCCCAATTCGGCAGCGACCCCTGCTAACAGCCGGCCGGGTATATCACCCAGCACACAGCAGTGTGAGCAAGGTTCTGCGTGCTTGCCTGGGTTGGTTCGCTGTGCAAGTCGGTCGACCCGGCGCGCCACCGGCCGGGACCGGCAGACGACAGCAGGAGTAACAGTCTCTAGGGAGAGATTGCGGTGCCGAGGGAGTCGGCGCCGGCGAATTTCGGGCCGCCCTCCTCGTAGAAGACGTCGAGTTCTTCGATGGTGAAGCCTGCTGCCGTGAGCAGGTCGGTGATGCGACGAGTGAAGTGGCAGCCGCCCGCTATCCGCTGCTGCAGCGGGTCGAGGCGTCTTTGCCAGCGGCGGACCTGCTCATCGGGAGCCAGCCCATGCTCGAGGAAGTGCAGGGTCCCGCCGGGCTTCAGGACCCGCCGCACCTCGGCGAGAGCGGCAGCGACGTCGGGGATCGTGCACAGCGTCCACGTGGACAGGGCGGCGTCATAGCTGTCGTCGGCAAACGGCAGCGACTGGCCGTCCAGCCCGGACCGCTGCACCGGCACAGCCGTCGCGCTCAGGCGCCTGGCCGCCAGCTTCCAGCCGACATCGGAAGGCTCGACCGCGGCCAGCCGCGTGACAGCCGCCGGGTAGAACGGGACGTTGAGTCCCGAGCCGAAGCCGATCTCGACCACGTCCCCGGCAAGACCCCCGCAGACCCGGCGCCGCAGCGGCTCGACCGACTTGGCACCGCACACGACGTTAAGGAGGCGGGGGAGGACTCGCTCGCCATAAAGGCCCATGGCTGCCTCCTCACCCGCCACCATATTCGCACCAGCTGCTCTCCCTGACGGGCAGCCTCTCTGCTCCTGGCTAGCGGGCGAGCTTGAGCCGGTACACGATGAAGACCGGAATGCCAGCAATGGCCGCCAGGTCGGATGGATAGCGCTCGAGCGCTTCCTTCGACGGCTGCGGCTCAGCGATCCGGTCGATGACGAATCCAGCGGCGGCGAAGGCGTCGGCAACTGCCGACAGCGGCCGTTTCCAGAACCGCTGCGACACCTCGACGTCGGCCTTGCGCCAGGTGTCGGTCACCAGTTCGATGTCAAAGTACCCGCCGCGCTGACTTGGCAGGCGCTGGCCGAACGGGTGATCAAGGGAGAGGACCGCCCACCCGCCAGGCCGCAGTGCCGACGCGAATGAACGGAGTGGCACACCCCAGTCCCGGACGTAGTGCAGCGCGAGCGAACTGGTGATGCCATCGAGCGACTGCGGCTCGATCGGCAGCGGCTCGGCCAGGTCCGCCACGAGAAACCGCCCCCGGCCCTGGCAGCGGCGCCTGGCTTCCTCGATCATCCGGGGGCTCAAGTCGGCCCCGATCACCTCAGCGCCCTGATCGAGCAGCCACTGGGCTTGAGCCCCTGAGCCACAGCCCGCGTCGAGCACGACACCGCCGGCCAGGCCTGTGGGCACCAGGGACTGCAGCGCGGGCCGCTCCAGCAGGCCGTTGAACGGCCCGTCGTCGGTAGTGGCCGACCAGACTGCTGCGAGCCGGTCATAAGCATCGCGTGTGTGGCGGTTGTGCTCAGCCTGGCTGCCAGCGGCTGGCGTTGTCACCGTACGACCTTATTCGGAGTAAGAGAGAGGACTCACGCTGCTGAGCGCACTGGCACGCCTCCGGAGATGACGAGGTCTGGGTACTCGAGCGGCTTGAATTGCTCAAGCGGGTTGCCGCGGACGCCGATGAAGTCGGCAGGGGCGCCTTCGATCAGCTGCCCGAGTGGTGCCAGCCCCAGGTGCTCGCCGGCTCGTGCGGTTGCGGCCGACAGCACGTCCAGGGGCGCAGAAGTCCGGTAGGCGGTGTGAGCCATCAGCATCAGCTCGTGGGCGTTGATGCCCCAGGGGGCATCGGGGTGGGCCAGGTCGGTGCCGTAGAGGAGCGTTACTCCCGCCTCGGCGAGCGCTGCGGCGTTGGCCATGACGCCCGCGCAGTGCGACAGGGTGTCCAGCGTGCTCACTACCCGCACGCCTGCGGCGGCCGCGCGGACGGCGAGCTCGCGCGGGATCGGGTCGCACGGCACGTGTGCCCACTCGTCGGCACCAGCGTCCAGGGCGAGCGCGGCTCCGTCGGGCCCGCTGAGATGAACCGAGACGATCAGGCCGTGTGCATGGGCCTCGCCGACGATCGCCCGGGCCACCTCAAGCGGCATGACCGGCCACGGCGGCGGGTATCCGGGCTGATGCCCGCTGGTCCACGGTGCCCCAGGTGATCCGCCCGGCTCGAGAGCGATTTTGATGAACGCGGCGCCGCCGGCAACCAGGCCGCGGACTGCCTCGCGTGCGGCTGGAATATCAGCCACTTCGAGCGCGGGGACAGGGCCGAACACCGGGACCGGATAGCCGTGGGGCGCGGTGAGGATCGGCCCGGCAGCCAGCAGGCGCAGCCGCCCGTCGCCGCCCGAGGGCGGCGCCAGCGGGCCACCGGTTTCCCGGACCGTGGTGAGCCCGTGACGCAGCACCACGTCTGGCGGGACCTCCCCGAGCCGCTTATGAGCGTGCAGCTCGATGAAGCCGGGAAGCAGCGTTCCCGCAAACTGGATGCGTTCCCCCGGGCCGGAAAGGCGAGCGGCGGGCGCTACTGCCGTGATCTTGTCACGTGGCTCTACGTCCGCGGGCGCGACCTCGAACCGGGTCGTCCTGACGACTGCCATCGCCGCTCTCCTTCCTGAAGTCGTCTCTGAAACCGTCCTTCGCAACTTCAAGTTGCGATTACGAGCATGCCACTTGAGCGCGAATATCGCAACTTTCAGTTGCGATGACTCCGAGTTTCCCGCCCGCCGCGGTGACGCTGCGACCTGACCTCACTGCGGTTCCGGCGGGGCGCAGGTTCTTCCTGGGCGCTTTTGCGAGCAGCGGCCCCGGTCGCGTTCGCGCGCGGTGGCGACCCTGGTCTCGGGCAGCCAAGTCGCGTTCGCGCGCGGTGGCGACCCTGGTCTCGGGCAGCCAAGTCGCGTTCGCGCGCGGTAGCGACCCCTGGTCTCAGGCAGCCAAGTGGTTCACGGTCGGCCTGCCTGCGGTTTCGTCTCTGGTCGTGTGTTCTTCGCCGGCGAGCGCGGGGCCCAGTCGGTCAAGGGGACAGGAAGTCCCGGGGCAGCAGGTCGGGCCGAAGGTGTCCAGCGCACCGCTCCGAGCTAAGAATGTACGGCTAGTCATGCTCTGACCGGATCAGAGGTACATTCTTGCTGAGGACCCGTTCGAATTAAGGTCATTATTCGGGCATATCGCTCGACGCAGATCAGTGTGAGCGAGGTTCTGGATGCTTGCCTAGGTTTTGGCCGATCAATGTCTCTCGGATTCGGCTGGCCGAATACCGGGGGCATCCGCCGACCGGCCAGAGCGGGCAGGGGCGCTATCTGCCAGCACCGCCTGCGCCCCGGCCCCGGCTGACGAAACCTGGCCAGGCCCTGCTTGACTGCGCTCAGGTTTAGCGGCGGGGTGCACCTGGACGATGCCCGGCCGGGCCCGCGTGGACGTTTCCGCGGAAACGCCGGCCAGGCCGTCGGCCGGTACCCGAGGGTGGAGCGGTGCCATCACGGCCGCGCTTGTCGATCGCGACTCGGAGTTGCGATAACGTGATCGTCTGGAGTGGTGACTGACCAGCGGGACGTGGAGGCGTGGTGGAGTCAGGGGAACGGGCGCGGCCGCCGGGCCGCGGCCCCAAGGTCCGGGCCGCTGTCCTCGCCGCGACGCTGGCCGAGCTGGCGGACAGCGGGTACGCGGCACTGACCGTCGAGAACATCGCCCGGCGCGCCGGAGTCCACAAGACGACGATCTACCGGCGCTGGGCGGACCGGGAGAGCCTGGTCGCCGACGTGCTCGGCCAGCGCATCGCGATGGACTTCCCCATCCCGGACACCGGATCCGTCGAGGCCGACCTGCTCCAGCTCGCGCAGGCGTTTGTCGCCTGGGTGACCGGCCCCACCGGGCGGATGATCTTCGCCGCTGTTTACTCCGACGCCGCGCGCATCCCCGGCATCTCCAATATCCGGCGCCAGTTGTTCGAGTACGGCCCCCGCCGCGCCGCGGTGGTCATAGAGCGCGCCGTCGAACGCGGCGAGCTGCCCGCCGGCACCGACCCAGCACCTGTCCTCAGGACTCTGATCGCGCCGATCTACTTCCGGCTGACGGTCACCGCCGAGCCAGTGGACCCGGCTGCTGCAGACCAGGCGGCGCGGATCGCGCTCGCCGCCGCTCGCGCCGGCGTATTCACCGCAGCGCGTGCCGATGATTCCGCGCTGCCTGCTCCGTCTAACAGCACAGGTACTGAGGGCAACAACAGGAAGGGCATCACGATGGCAGACGGATTCGTGTCGGTCTCCCGGCGCATCGAGGCATCCCCAGAACGGCTGTTCGCGCTGCTCGCTGACTCCGCGAATCACCCGCTGTTCGACGGCTCGGGGATGGTGCGCGAACCGGCCCCGGCGGTCAGCCTGTCGCGGACCGGTGACTCGTTCCTGATGAACATGCACCACCGCGAGTTCGGCGACTACCAGATGCGCAACGAGGTGGTCGAGTATGAGGCCGGCCGCTGGCTGGTGTGGGAGCCGGTGCGAGTGGCAGCCTCCCCGGAAGAGCGGGAAGCCATCGGCGGCCCCGCCCGGTACCGGTGGGGGTACGAGTTCTCCCCTGATGGCCCCGGGGCCACCCTGGTCACCGAGACGTTCGACTGCACCCGTTCCCCGGATGACCTGCGCGAGGCTACCCAGGAGGGCGAGGGGTGGCGGGACGCCATGACCGCGTCGCTGGCCAGGCTGGAACTCCTGGCAAAGGCCGCAGGCCAGCAGAACCACTAGGTCGCCCTGGGCGACATCAGCGAGCACACCGCGCTCCGCTACGCCGCCAATGCCCGGCAGCTGGCATATCGACTTCGTCGCGGTGACCGATCGCCGCCTGGAGCCCGAGTGCTGGGAAATGCCGGCGCTGGCCGGGGCACACGCCCGCACCGCGGCCCGCTTCCCCCGGCCACACTTTGATGGCGTGGTGCTCACCTGGACCGACCTTGCCGCCGGACCGGACGGCTGCCCCGACATTCCGTGCGCGCAGGAGAGCCGGTTCACAGCGGCGGGACGGTCGGGCATCAACCCGGTGACGTTCTGCGAGCTGGCCTGGCACGGGATCGCGGTACGCGGGCCACAGCCGGCCGAGGTGGATCTGTGGGCAGACCGCAACGCCCTGCGCGCTACACCGTCAACAACCTCCGCAATTACTGGCGGCCGTGGTGGCGGCACAGCCGGCAGTTGCGTCCGCTGCCCCTGGCCGTCGGGCTTACCGCGTGGTTTCCGGCGTGGGCAGTTCTCGGGGTGAGCCGGCTGCACCACGTGCTCGCGACCGGGACGATGACCTCCAAATGCGGTGCCGGCCGGTATGCCCAGAAGGTCTTCGACCCGCGCTGGCAGCGCATCGTCGCCGAGAGCCTGTGCCTGCGCACCAACGGTGCTGAGGGTCGGCGGAGCTACCGCAGCCCGCTGGCTCGTCGCCGCGACACGCTCGCCTTCCTGGACACCACGATCGAGGCCGCACTGGCGCCGCCCGCCAAGTCCTGACCGGGTGAGGTCAGCTGCACGAATCGCTGTCCTGGTCCGGCCACAGCCGGCCAGGGTGCTACCCGGTGGCGAGGATCTCGCGGTACCGGTCCAGCAGCACCGGGACATCGTCGCGGCTTGCGCGCCCCATTCCGCATTCGGTGCTGATGCCCCAGCCGCGGCCGCCGCCCGGGCCGTCCGCCAGTGCGGCATCGATGAGCTGCACCTGGGCATCCGTGGTCCCCGACGGCTGGTCGGCCGGGTGGTAAGGCACCAGCGCGAAATTGAGCTCGGTTTCCGGGCCGGCGGTCAGGTCGGCCAGCGGCGCGAAGTAGCTGTCATCACGCTGGTTCTGCGGCACGGTGAATGAGACGAAGCTCAGCGGCCGCCCGGCTGCCGCCGAGACCGCGTTCACCACCCGGACCTGCAGGGCAAGCGACTCGGGCTGCTTGAAGTGCTGGTGGCCGTAATCGCCGTAGCACAAGTGCAGCCCAGCGGGGACGTCGTCGGGCACCTCGTCTATGCACCGGGCCAGGGCCGCGATGATCGGGTCGAACAGCTGCGCTCCGCCGGGTCCGTAGATCTCCTCCAGGATGCTGAACTCCACCGCGACATCCCACTGCACGGCCACGTCGTCGTGCGGGATCGCGGCCAGCAGCCGGCCCAGGTCAGCGAACATGGCCTGTTCGTAAGAGCCCAGCAGTGACTGCTGCTCCTCAGGGGCGATGAAGCCGCTGATTGACGCCATCGGCGTCGGGTACTGGACCTGGAAGCGGACGCCGGCCGGGATCACGCCATCCGCGCGCAGCCCGGTGAAGACCGCGTAAGACTCCAGGTAGGCATCGGCGTAGCCCAGATCAGGCCAGCTCACCTCGGCCGGATCGACCCCGTCGGCCAGCCGCAGCTGCGGCATCACGCTGTAATCCCCCTCCTGCATGTCGTCCATTGATCGCACTGGCACCAGCCAGGGCTGCTGCATGAACTTCTGCATCTGGAACTGGATCCAGCCGACCCGGTCCCCGGTCTCCCCGTCAGGCAGGCGCCGCACGCCAGACGGCACCCGTGCCGTGATCTCACGCATCACCGTCTCGGTATCGGACAGGTTGACGCTGCCGTTGAAGTGGACATGATCCTGCGGCATAACATCCCTCCCCTTTTGTGACTTCACCGAGTATCCACCACGCCGCCGCGACGCGGCACCCGGTTGACCATCCAGCGCATAGAGGAATAGCTTGTTAGCTATGTATCAATACGTCGTGGTCGACGTCTTCACGGACGCGCCGCTGGAAGGAAACCCGGCCGCGGTCGTCACCGACGCGCGCGGCATCCCGGGTGGCCGGATGCAGCGGATCGCCAGGGAATTCAACTTGTCCGAAACCGTTTTCGTGCTCCCGGCGGAGAACGGGGGCGACGCACGGGTCCGTATCTTCACCCCGTCGGCCGAGCTGCCGTTCGCCGGGCATCCGGTACTGGGCACCGCGGTCGTGCTCGGGGGGGCGGCTGGCACGCAGCTGATCAGACTGGAAACCGGCGCGGGCATGGTGCCTGTCGAGCTCATACAGGAGAACGGGCGGATCGTCTCGGGCCGGATGCGGCAGCCGGTCCCGACCTGGGAACCCTACGAGATGGCCGGTGAGCTGCTCGCTGCGGTCGGCGTGGAGTCGTCGGGGCTGCCGGTGGAGGCCTACCGCAACGGGCCGCGGCATGTCTACGTTGAGCTGGCCAGCGAGCAGGCGGTCGCTTCGCTGCAGCCGGATTTGGGTGCGCTCGCCAAGCTGCCCGGCGTCGGGGTCGCCTGCTTCGCAGGGGCGGGCAGCAGCTGGAAGTCCCGCAACTTCGCCCCTGCGCTCGGCGTGCCCGAGGATCCCGCCACCGGATCGGCCGCCGGGCCGCTGGCCGTGCACCTGGCCCGGCACGGCCGGATCAGCTTCGGCCAGGAGATCGAGATCAGCCAGGGCGCCGAGATTGGCCGCCCGTCTCTGCTGCACGCGCGGGCGACCGGGACGGCTGACCGGATCGACTCGGTCGAGGTCGCTGGCGCGGCGGTCATAGTCGCCCGGGGCGAGCTTGATGCTTGACCCAGCGGTCATGGCCGCCCTGGCCAGCCCAAAGCGGCTGCAGGTGCTGGAGTGGCTGCGGGACCCGCGCGCGCACTTCCCGCGCCAGCGCGATGGTGACCTTGTCGATGACGGCGTCTGCGTGGTGTTCATCGCGAACAAGCTCGGCATTGCCCAGCCGACCGCCACAACGCACATGCAGGCGCTTGCCCGCGCCGGGCTGGTGACCTCAAAGCGGATCGGCCAGTGGACCTTCTACAAGCGCGACGAGGGCGCGCTCGCGGCCCTCAAGCAGAAGATCGCGGAGGAGCTATGACCAGCAAGGTTCTGTTCACATCCCCGTCCGCCCCGCCGGCCGGGCCGTACTCGCCGGCCCTTGCGGCCGGTGAGTGGGTGTTCCTGGCCGGTCAGACCGGTCCGGGCGAGACAATCGAGGATCAGACCTCCAGCGCGCTTGGCAAGGTCGCCGCACTGCTCAACGCGGCGGGCTGCACAGCCGCGGACGTTGTGTCGTGCCTGGTCCATCTGGCCGACCTCGCCGACTTCCAGCGCTTCAACGCGGTGTACGAGCAGCACTTCCCGGAGCCGCGGCCGGTCCGGACAACGGTCGGCGCGGCCCTCCTGGGCGGCGCCAAGGTAGAGATCACCGCCGTCGCCCGCCGGTCAGCGCTCGCGTGAGGAGACGCTCATGTCACAGCAGGACTATGTCATCCACTACGCGCCGCTGTTTAACACGCTGCAGCAGATCGACATCCAGGCACTGATCGATCAGGTAGACGACCCCTGGTACAACCAGACCCTGGTCCAGGTCGGTGATGTGCTGGTGCGGCTTGGCGTCCTGTCGGGGGAGTTCCACTGGCACAAGCACGACGAGCAGGACGAGTTCTTCTTCGTCCTGGACGGGCTCTTGCGTATCGAACTCGATGATGCCGAGACCGTCGAGCTATCGCCCCGTCAGGGGTTCAGTGTCCCAGCCGGAATGCTGCACCGGCCGGTGGGGGCGGTCCGCACAGTCGTGCTGATGATCGAGAAAGCCGGAGTCATCGCGACTGGTGACTGACGACGGCCGGGAAAGCTCGCGTCAGCGGGCGAGGGAGACGATTACGACAGGTCGAACTGGCCGGCCTTCACGCCAGCGACAAACAGCCGCCACTCATCCAGTGCGAACAGCAGCTTCGGACCCTCCGGGTCCTTCGAGTCACGCACGCCGACAGCCGCCGCCGGGAACTGCGCTATCTCCACGCAGCCACCGCCGTTAGCGCCGCTGTAACTCGACTTGCGCCAGGTCACGTGACTGACGTCCATGATTTCGCCCTCTCCTCCAATACCGCCAGAGAAGCCGCCTTTGGCAGGGTATCGGCTCTCAGCGTATCCCACATCAGCGAGAGAAACGCCACGTCTTTGGCCTGCTCCACAGGCTGCCCGCCCGCCGCGCCCTCCTGGTATCCGATGCCCGGCGCGTCCTCGAAGTCCGCGATGGCGAACGCTCCCGTGAGGCCATAGTGTGCCCCCGCGCTTGCCGGGATGATCTCGATCATGACGTGCGGCAGCCGGGCCATCTGAGCCAGCCGGGTCACCTGCTCCTGCATCACGTACCGGCTGCCCACCGGCCGGTGCAGCACCCACTCGTCCAGGATCACCCAGAGCGACGCAGGGTCCTGGCGGGTCAGCACCTCCTGACGCCTGATCCGCGCAGCGACCTCCTCCTCGATCTGCTCGTCTGTTGCACGGAACCGGGTTCGGAATATCGCCCTGGCGTACTCCTCGGTTTGCAGCAGGCCAGGCACAATCAGCGGCTCGAACCACCGTAAGGTGGCTGCCTGCGATTCCTTGTGCGCCCATTCCTGAAACCAGGCAGGAAACGCCTGGTAACCCAGGCCATTCCCGATCTCCTTCCGCAGCCTTAACAGAGCGCCGCCCGCATCCAGCGCCGCTTCAAGATCGTGAGTCACCTCCGGTGTCGCGGCACGGTCGCCCAGCTCGATCGCTTGTACGAGGGATACCGACTTGCAGATCCGCCGGGCCACCTCCTGGCGGCTTAACTCGGCCTTCTCCCGGTAGAACCGCACCATCGCCCCGAACACCTGACGAGGATTACCGCCCACATCGTGCGACATGATCACGCCCTCCTCACACATCACGACACATGAATGCCCGAAACACCGACACGCTCCGGGCATGGCCGGCACCACAATGACGGA
The DNA here is from genome assembly GCA_963815375.1 of uncultured Actinomycetota bacterium. Classification (GTDB taxonomy): domain Bacteria; phylum Actinomycetota; class Actinomycetes; order Streptosporangiales; family Streptosporangiaceae; genus JASHPR01. The sequence continues at coordinate 592,448 of CAWFGX010000005.1, forward strand.
CCGCGATGTGACCATTCCCCAGGCTATTCCCGAAACGGCAGCCTTGGGAATGCACGAGCAGATCACCCAGGAATGTCACGGAGAATCATCATGGACACTGAGCACGAGGCCGCACTCGCCACTCTGCGAGACGAGTTCCCGGCCTTCCACATCGCGCTGGAGCCATCCGTCAGCGGCCCCCGCTACATCGCCCGCAGCCGGCACCTGAGCCAGAACCCGCACACCGTTGTCACCCGCGACCCGGCAGAGCTGCGTGCCGCGCTCACCGCTGCCCGGCCGTCCGGGCCCCGCCCCGTTGTGCCCCGTCAGCGGCTCGCATGAGCAGCGCCGCACTCCTGCCTGAGCAGCGCGAAGTCCTCCGTCAGGCATTAGCAGACGCGATTAGCTACCGTGATCCGCCGCTGCACTGTCCCGACTGCGAGACATCTGATCGGCTCTGCGGCCAGTGTGCCGCGGGGCTGTCCCAGGCCCGCGCGTACCTCGCGCTCAGCCGTGAGCTGGAGGTCAGCCCGCCGCGCGGGGCCGCAGGCCGTCGCTGAAGACCGCCAGCACAACCGCCTGATCAGCGCCGGGGCGCGGCTGCATCGCGAATAGCAGGCCGGACAGGAGCGCCGTGAGTTCGGCCGGGCCGAGATCCGCGCGTACGGCGCCGGCCAGCTGAGCCCTGCTGAACAGGCAGGTGATCTGGTCGCGCAGGTCATCCGCTGCGGCCATGACGGCCGGGCCGACCTCCACACCCGCAGTGGCCAGTGCGTCGAACAGGTCCCGTTTGGGTCCGGCCTGGGCGGCGAGCCGGTCCAGGAACGCGAAAAAGGCCGCACCGGGATCGGGGGAGTCGGCCAGCGCGGCGCCTTCGGCGGCGAGGCGGCGCAGCCGGTCATGCACTACCGCCTCGACCAGGGCCTCCTTGGTGGGAAAGTGACGGTAGAGCGTTCCGGGTCCGACACCGGCGCGCTTTGCGATCTCATCGAGCGGAACCGACAGGCCGTCCGCTGCGAACGCGGTCGCGGCGGCTTCGAGGACCGCTTCCCGGTTTCGACGGGCGTCGGCTCGCAGCGGCCTCGAGTCTGGCATCTCACCTCCGTTCATCACCCTGATTTGAAAGCGGGGCGATGTCTCCGGTACGGTCTTCTGCTAACCGGGGCGACGTCTCCGATTGTAGTCCGTCGCACGAGGAGGTCACCGGATCATGCCAGCCACCACCCGTTCCCCCCGCGAGACGGTCGAGCAGTTGCTGCGGGCAGCCGTCAGCGCCACACCAGGCGACATGGCGGACTGCTACGCGCCCGAGGTGGTCATCGAGATCCCGTTCGCTGTGCCCGCGCTGTATCCCTCGCGGTTCGAGACCACCCGCGAGGAACTCCGGGCCCGGTACCAGGCCGGGACCGCGAGCAGGCGGTACAAGAGCCTGAGTGATGTCACGGTCCATGAGACCGCCGACCCGGAGGTCGTCATTGCCGAGTACGAGCTCAACGGCGAGATGACCGCCACGGGCGAGCCGTACTCCATGCGCTTCGCCATGGTCCTCACGATCAGGGACGGCCACATCATGCACTCCCGGGACTACAGCGACCCAATCGCGGGCGCCCGGCTGCTGGGCCGGCTTCCCGATCTCGTCTCCGCGCTGACCTAGCCCCCGACGCCCAGGCCAGACAGCTGGTGTCAGCCCGGTGTCAGCCGGCGACACCGGGCTGACACTGCCAACCGCGTACAACCGGCACATGGATAACGCGACTATAGAAGTGGCCGGCGTGCGCAAGCGGTTTGGCCGGGTTATGGCGCTGAACGGTGTGTCGTTCTGTGTGCGGCCCGGTCAGGTGACCGGGTTCGTGGGCCCGAACGGCGCCGGGAAGTCGACCACGATGCGGGTGATCCTGGGCCTGGATGCCCCTGACGAGGGTCAGGCGCTGGTCGGCGGTCGGCGGTATGCCAGTCTGCGGCGGCCGCTGACGCATCTGGGGTCGCTGCTGGACGCCGGGGCCCTGCAGCCGGGCCGCAGCGGCCGCAATCACCTGCTGTGGCTGGCGCATTCCCAGGGTCTGGGCGCTGACCGGGTGGACGAGGTGATCAGCCAGGCCGGGATGGAGTCAGCGGCGCGGCGCAAGGCGGGGGGCTACTCGCTGGGCATGCGGCAGCGGCTGGGCATCGCCGCCGCGCTGCTGGGCGACCCGCCAGCGGTGATGCTCGACGAGCCGTTCAACGGGATGGACCCCGAAGGCATCGTGTGGGGGCGCGGGTTCCTGCGGGCCCTCGCAGACCAGGGCCGCGCGGTGCTGGTGTCCAGCCACCTGATGAGCGAGCTCGAAGGCACAGCCGACCACCTGGTGATCGTCGGACGCGGCCAGGTCATCGCCGATACCACCCTGAGCGAGCTGCTGACAAAGACCCGTACCGCCTCACTGGAGCAGGCATACCTGAAACTCACCCGCGACGCAGTCGAGTACCGCGCTCAGACGGAGACCGCGCGATGACCGCGACCATCTCCCGGCGCGAGGCGGGTCTCGAGGACGGGCGGGATGGGTTCGGGAGGGTGCTTCGCGCCGAGTGGACCAAGTTCCGCAGCGTACGCGGCTGGCTGATCGCCACGGTGATCGCCGCGCTGCTGACCGCAGGGGTCGGGCTGTGGGCGGCAGCCGGCCCGCAGAGCATGTGCGGGCCGCCCACGCCCACCGCCCCGGCTCCGGCCGGCCCAGGAGGTTCTGGTGGCGGTGGCCAGCCCTGCAAGAGCAAGGTAGCGACCGGGCCGGGCGGCGAGGCGGTCGACGACACCTTCTACTTCGTGCGCCAGCCGCTGGACGGCGACGGGACCGTCACCGCCCAGGTGACGGCGCTGACCGGCAGTTACTCGCCGGGCGCGGGCATTGCCTCCGGGCCAGACCCGGAAGCCGGCTTCACCGCGGGACTTCAGCCGTGGGCAAAGGCCGGCGTGATCGTGAAGGCAAGCCTCCAGCCGGGGTCGGACTACGCGGCGGTGATGATCACCGGCGCACACGGCGTCCGGATGCAGGACAACTACACCGGCGACACGGCAGGCTTGCCTGGCGCGGTCTCCGCCGCTGCACCGCGGTGGGTGCGGCTGACCCGCTCCGGTGACACTCTCACCGGATACGACTCGGCCGACGGCCGGAAGTGGGTCAAGATCGGCAGCGTCAGCCTGGCCGGGCTGCCAGCCACGATGCAGGCCGGGCTCTTCGTCACCTCTCCTGCGCGCGTGGCGGCCGAGAGTTCCGCTCCCAGCGTGGCCACCGCTGTGTTCGGGCATGTTGGCCTGGCTGGAGCGGGGCCGGGCCGGGCGTGGCGTGGCCAGGGGATCGGGTCTGGCAACGGGGGTCCCGGGTACCCGGCGGTTCCCGGCCGGTTCAGCCAGGGGGGCGGCACGTTCACGGTGAGCGGCTCTGGTGACATAGCGCCAGCCGTGCCGGGAGGAGCGCTGGGCCTCGGGCGGCCGCTTCAGGACACCCTGAACGGGGTGTTCGCGGGGCTGATCGTGGCGATCGTCCTGGGCTCTCTGTTTATCACCGGCGAGTACCGCCGGGGCCTCATCCGCACCACGCTGGCCGCGAGTCCACGCCGCGGCCAGGTTCTCGCGGCCAAGGCAATCGTGATTGGCGGGGTCATGTTCGCCGCAGGCGTGGTGGGAGCCGTGGTCCCGATATCGTTCGGGCCGCGGTTGCTGCGCGAGGACGGCAATTACGTGTTCCCGGTCAGCGCGCTGACTGAGATACGCCTGATCGCCGGGTCCGCGGCGCTGCTCGCGGTCGCGGCGATCTTCGCCCTGGCCCTCGGCACGATCCTGCGGTATGACGCCGGGCCGGTCACCGCGGTGATCGCGCTGATCGTGGTGCCGTTCTTCTTCACCTCGGATCTGGCCGTTGTTCCCGCCAGTGCCGGGGAGTGGCTGCTGCGGGTCACCCCGGCGGCCGGGTTCGCCATCCAGCAGTCGGTCCCGGCCTACGTCCAGGTGAGCTACCCGTACACGCCGCAGTACGGCTTCTACCCCCTGGCGCCGTGGGTCGGCTTCGCAGTGCTCTGCGCCTGGACCGCTGCCGCCCTGGGCCTGGCGTACGTCGTGCTCCGCCGGAGAGACGCATGAGCACGCTGCATATGGAGTGGACCAAGCTGCGCACGGTGGCCAGCACGGTGTGGCTGCTGCTCGGCATCATCGCGGTGACCGTGACCGTAAGCGCGGTCGTCTCCTCGGCTCTGAGCTGCACGTCCTCGGCAGGCTGCCATCCTGACCTCACCAGGCTCAGCCTGAGCGGGGTTGACCTGGGCCAGGCGGTCGTAGCGATCCTGGCTGTGCTGGCGGTGACCGGGGAGTACGGCACCGGGATGATCCGGACCACACTGGCCGCGGCACCGGTCAGGCTCACGGTCCTGGCCGCCAAAGCCGCCGTGGTCACTGCCGTGGTGCTGGCCGCGGGCACGGTCGCCGTGCTCGGCTCGGTGCTGGCTGGGCGGCTGATCCTGCCCGGCCACGGGTACGCACCGGCGGACGGCTACCCGGCCCTGTCCCTGGCCAGCGGCACAGTTCTGCGCGCCGCCGGGGGATCGGTGCTCTACCTTGCCCTGATCGCGCTGCTGAGCGTCGGCATCTCGGTGGCGGTGCGGGAGTCCGCGGTGGCCATCGGCGTGGTCCTCGGCCTGCTGTACCTGTTCCCGATCCTGAGCCAGGTGGTCGGCAGCCCGGGCGTGCAGCGGCACCTGGAGCAGATCAGCCCGATGACAGCTGGCCTGGAGATCCAGGCCAGCATCAACCTGCATTCCCTGCCGATCAGCCCCTGGGCGGGCCTTGGCGTGCTCGCCGCCTGGGCCGCCGCGGCCTTGGTCACCGGCGCTCTCCTGCTCCGACTTCGCGATGCCTAGGCGAGCGCGTAGACGACCGTGACCGAGACGCTGAGCTGCTGGGAACCTGGCGAGATGGGAACCGACGAGTTCGCACTTCCCGCCTGGGCGCCGGCAGGAACAGCCACCGTAGGGGTTTGGGTCTGATCGCTGATGCTGATCACCGGACCGAGTTGCTGGCCCAGCGCCTGCGCGTACTGGGCCGCCTTCGTCCGGGCATCGGCGACCGCGCGGGCGCGAGCGGTGGCGAGCAGCGTGCTTGTGTCGGTCAGGTTCAGCGAGATGCCGTCGACGGTCGCTGCGTTGCCCCCGGCATGCACCGCGGCCCCGATCTGGGAGCCCGCGGTGCCGATGCTGACCAGCGTGGCGGTGAGTGACTCGCTGGCACCGTAGCTACTAGGCGACTGTGAGCCGGACTCGTAGTTCGGCTGGATATAAAGCCCGGAGGTCTGGATGTCGGAGGCGGCGACGCCACTTGCGCGCAGCGCAGCGGTTACCTGATCCACCGCCTGGCTGGCCTGCTGCAACGCCGAGTCCACCGAAGCGCCGTTCACCTGGACGCCCATGTCAAGCGTCAGCTGATTCGGAGTCCCGCTGACCATGCCGGTGCCGGTGACCGTGATCCGGGTACCGGACGTCGCCGAGGTGAGCTGGACATCCTGGCCGCGAGGCGAGCCGGGGGCCGAGCGCGAGGCGCTGGATGACGCGTCGCCCAGGGTCACGCCGAGCGCGAACGCCCCGATTAGCAGTACGGCGGCGGCTGAGCCAGTGGCCGCCGCCCGGATTGATGGAGTGACGCTGATGGCCATTACCCAGCTCCCAGTCTTGGGGGTTCCTGCCGCTTCGACGCGGCGCCGGCGTGCCCGGTTCCGGAAGCTTTAGCCTTTGAAGCCACCTGACGGGCGCGCTCACGGCAACCCGCAGATCACCTGTGTGCCGCGGCCGTTTTCGTGCGTGAGCCGGACTCGGCGCAGCCAGAGCGCCGGTGCATGATCGCGGAGTCTTGCCTGCGAACACACTGATCACGGAGATCCGGCCGCGCCATATGACGGCCGAAATCCGTGATCACGACCTCGTGCCCCCGCGCCCCCATAACGGACCACTTTCGCTGACACCAAAAGCGCCTTTCCCCTGACCGCAAACCCACCTAACGCCGAAACCAATCTACGGACCAGCCCGAAACGCCGATACGGCCGTGCCGATTCTCCGTCCTCCCCCTATCCGGCACCGGCTCCTGCTCAGCGGCCTCCCGCCGCTAGCCCGCACGTACGAGCGCGGACCGGCTGGCGCGTGCCAGGGCCGACTTCTTCAGCTGCCCTGACAACACCGCTCACATGACCCGAGAGCCGCCAGCCCCGTGCCAGCTAACCCTGTGCCAGCTAACCCTGTGCCAGCTAACCCTGTGCCAGCTAACCCTGTGCCAGCTAACCCTGTGCCAGCTAACCCTGTGCCAGCTAGCACCGCGGTGTGTCCAGCGGCCGCGGATGGTCAGTCGTACCTCTTCAGGTGCGGCCACAGCGTGTGCCAGCTGGCTACCGGGCCGGTGCAGACGCCGATCTGCACGTCCGCATAGCTGTTCTGCAGACCGAACGGGGCGTAAAAGGTCGTCAGCACGTGGCAGCTGGCGAAGAACGGCCGGAGCCCGGCGAGTGTCTGCGCGTCGACCACGAGCACCACGGTGTCAGACGCATGCCCGGGTCCCCACGTCCAGAACGCGTCGTTCCCGGAGAGCACGGGCGGCAGGCGGTCGCCTGACCCGACAACCTCCAGCGCGGCGGCTGTGTCGGCGTCCTCGGTGAAGATCGAGGTGGGTGGCTGGCCAGCCCGCGTCAGCGCCGCGTCCTGCGCTGTGACAGCGGCGGCGAGCTGCGGCCAGCCGACGGTGTTCGGGGTGGCCAGGAACTGCTGAGCCGACGCGGGCAGGTCGCTCAGGTCCGCGGCTGGCAGCACGGGCAGGACAAGCGGCACAGTCATGGCTGCGCTCACCAGCGGAGCGGCGACCATGATCCCGCGCCGCAGCAGCGGCCGGCGCCCCTGAGCGATCCAGCGCTCGGCGGCCAGAGCTCCGGCCGCCAGCACCGCCGGCCCGACTCCCTCCGCGTAGTAGGCCTTGCCTGGCACCCAGGCCAGCACGTAGACCACGATGAGTGTGCTGGTGACGGCGAGGAACCGCAGCTCCGGGGCCCGCCAGAGCCTGACGGCGCCAGCGATCAGCAGCGGTATGAGCAGCGGTCCCGCGTAGTCAACCACGGCCAGCGGGCCGCCGAGGTAATCGGGCAGCGTGTTGTTTTCCTGGTGCAGCACGGAGGCCATCGTCAGCTGCGGCCATCCGTTCATGGCCTGCCAGGCGATGTCGGGCGCCACGATCACCGCGGCGATGCCGCCGCCCAGCCACGGCCACCTGGTGCGCAGCACGCCGCGGTATCCCGAGACGAGGATGCCGGCGGCGAGGCCGGCCAGCAGCAGCACCAGCACGTTGTCGTCCTGAAGGCCGAGGCCGGCCGCGACGCCAGCGCCTAGCCACCAGCGCGGCTTGCCGCGCAGCAGCGCCGTGGTCACGCAGAGCAGGACCGCCGCCCACGCCAGCATCTCCAGCGGCGTGGTCACGTCGAGGTACGCCACGCCGATGATGAACGGAGCGCAGGCCGCGGCGAGGGCGGCGATCACGCGGCCGGTCTGTCCGGCGCGCAGCAGCGCCGCGAGCCTGGCGGTGATGACCACAATCACCCCGCCAGCCAGGGCCGGGATGATCCGGATCGCTGTCGGGCGCACGCCGAGGATGCCGGTCATGATCCGGGTGAGAAGCGGGACAAGCGGCGGCTGGTCGACGTAGCCGAACGCGAGATGGCGCCCGCACACAATGAAGTACAGCTCATCGGAGAAGAATCCGTACCGGCCGCTGACCGCTAGTTCCGCAGCCACGAGGGCGGCGGCGATCACCCACGCGAGCAACGGCACGCGATCGGATTCAGAACGAGGAGCCTGCGGTGCGGGCGTGGCCCGCAGGATTGGGCCCGCAGCGGCAGGGACGGCGGAGCCGCTGGCCTGGTCCACGCGATACCTCCAGCGGTGCGTCGGGTCAGTCGTAGTGCCTCAGGTGCGGCCACAGGGTGCGCCATCCAGCGACTGGCCGTGTGCAGACGCCGATCCGCAGGTCCATCCAGCCGTTCTGTATCTGGTACGGGGCGTGGTAGGTGGTCAGCGCACGGCAGCTGGCGAAGTAGGGCCGCAGTGAGCCCAGCGCGTCGACGGCGAGCACCACGCGGTCGGAGGCCCGCCCGGGACCCCACATCCAGAATGCGTTGTGGCCGGAGAGCACGGGCGGCAGGCGGTACCCCGAGCCGAGGACGTCGAGCGCGGCAGCCTCCCCGTAGTTCCCGGCGAAGATCGAGGTCGGCGGGTTCCCGGCCCGCGTGAGCGCGGCGTCCTGCGCCGCGACCGCGCTCGTGAGCTGCTGCCAGCCGACCGTGTCGGTGATGATCGAGTACTGCTGCAGTGACGCGGGCAGGTCGTGCACGTCGCCGAGCGGCAGCACCGGCAGCACGACCGGCAGGGTCACGGCGATGCTGACCAGGGGAGCGGCGACCGTGATCCCGCGCAGCAGCTTCGGCCGGCGGGTGCGGGCGATCCAGCGCTCGGCGGTGGCCGACCCCGCCGCGAGTACTACTGGCGCTGTTCCCTGGGCGTAGTACTGCTTGCCCGGGACCCAGGCCAGCACGTAGACGACGATGAGCGTGACGGTGATGGCGAGGAACCTCAGTTCCGGAGCGCGCCAGAGCGCGGCGAAGCCGGAGACCACCAGCGGGATGACCAGGAGCCCCGCGTAGTCGAGCTGGGCTGGCAGCCCGGTCAGGTAGTCGAACCGGTTGCTGTTCTGCTGGTGCAGCGCTGCGGCCATGACCAGCTGCGGCCATCCGTGTGTGGCCTGCCACCCGAGGTTCGGCGCCCAGATCACCGCGGCGATGCCGCCGCCCAGCCACGGCCACCGGGTACGCACCAGCCGCGCGTGGCCAGCAGCGAGGATTCCGGCGGCCACGGCTGCCACCAGCAAGACCATCATGTTGTTGTCCTCGAGACCCAGGCCGGCCGCTACACCAGCCCCCAGCCACCAGCGCGGCCGGTCTCGCAGCACCGCTGTCGTCACGCACAGCAGGACCACCGCCCAGGCAAGCATCTCCACCGCCGTCGTCCCGTCGAGCTCTGCGTAGCCGACGACCAGCGGGGCGCACGCCGTGGTGAGGGCAGCAAGTACCTGGCCAAGCGGGCCAGCTCGCAGAAGCGCGGCGAGCCTGGCCGCGATGACCACGACCGCTCCGCCTGCGAGCGCCGGGATGATCCGGACAGCGGTCGGGCTGAGGCCGAGAATGCTGGTGGTCGCCCGGGTCAGCAGCGGGGTCAGCGGCGGCTGGTCAACGTAGCCGAAGGCCAGGTGGCGCCCGGCAGCGATGAAGTACAGCTCATCCTGCATGAAGCCGTACCGGCCGCTGACCGCTAGCTCGACCGCCACGAACACGCCGGCGATCACCCACACCAGCAGCGGCACCCGGTCCGGGCTGGCGCAACTACGACCCTGTAACCGCGGGGCTGGTGCCGGATCCGGCACCGGGCCCCGGACTGTCCCGGCGGCGGGGGACGCACCGGGCTCGGCCATCGCGATGCCCCGCTTCCGGTCGTCCTCCTTTGTCACTGCTGCGGCAAACGTACCGCCTGCACGGGGGGTGGCGCCGGGCGGACGCGGCCGGAGATGAAGGCAGCCGAGACGATGGCGGCGCTCGCGTAGAACGCGATCGTCAGCTCGACCGCGTGGCGGAAGCCGGTCACGGGGTCGTGCTGGCTGACCGTGGCCAGGATCGCAACCAGCGCGGCCACGCCGAGGACGGTGCCGATCTGACGGGCCATGTTCAGGATCCCGCTGCCGGTCCCGAACCTGCTGGGCGGCAGCGACGAACTGCCCGCTCCGAGCAGCGACGGGATCGTCAGGCCCACCCCGGCTCCGCCGATGAGCTGCGCGGGCAGCAGGTGGGTCAGGTAGGCGGGCTGAGCCTGCATCTTCCACAGCCACAGTGCCTGTGCCCCGGCGTTCACCACGCAGCCGATCGCCGCCACCCGGCCCGGGCCGCGCAGGGCGGTGGCCAGCCGCGGGGCGACCAGGCGTGCGAACGGCAGTACCATCAGCGGTCCTGGAGTGATGGCCAGGCCAGCCCGGACAGCTGAGTAGTGCCAGACCCCGTTCAGAAACTCAACTGCGCTCAGCACGAATGCGCCGAACCCGGCGTAGTACAGCAACGAGGCGGCGAACGCGCCGCTGAACGTCCGTGACCGCAGCAGCCCAAGCTCCAGCACCGGGGCGGCGTGCCGGCCGGACCGGAAGACCATGGCGGCGCCGCAGGCCAGCCCGGCGCCGAGCACGCCGGCGAACCCGGCGGAACCCCATCCCCAGGCCGGCGCCTCGACCAGGGCCAGGCAGACCAGCCCGGCGCTGGCCGCGAGCAGCGCGGCGCCGGACACGTCGGGCCGGCTGCGAGCGCTCTCGTCCCGGCTCTCGGTCAGCACGCGCGCGGACAGCACCAGCGCGAGCAGGCCGACCGGGATGTTGACCCAGAACACCCAGCGCCAGCTCGCCTGAACCAGGCTCCCGCCGATAGCCGGCCCGAGGGCGGCGCCCAGCGCGCCAACCGCCGACCAGGTCCCGAGCGCCCGTGCCCTTGCGGCCGGCGGGACCGCCGTCAGCAGCAGCGACAGCGACGTCGGCACCATCAGCCCAGCGCCGAGAGCCTGCACCACGCGCGCGCCGACGAGGAACGCGACGCTGGGCGCGAGCCCGCATGCCAGCGAGCCGGCGGTGAAGCCGGCCAGGCCGGCCAGGAACAGCCGCTTGCGTCCCACCAGGTCTGCCCACCGGCCGGCGGGCACCAGCACCGCTGCGAACACGATCGTGTAGCCGTTGAGCACCCAGGACAGCGAGCCGAGGGTGGTGCCCGCGTACTCCCGCTGAATGTAGGGGAACGCCAGGTTGACGATGAACAGATCCAGGCTCGACATGAACACCGCGAGCGACAGCACCGCCACGACAGCCGATGCACGCCGGCCTCCGCGCCCCGGTACTACGTCCGCTGCCGACGCTGGTACCTGTGTCGTCACGCGTCCTCCGGCGTTCTAAGTAGCATCAAGAGACTCACTGACGGCGTCAGTCTCTCAGGAGCAGTTAGTATCGTCAAGCGACTCACTGTGCGGCCGCAGGGTGAACCGGTACGTACGGTCGCCAATACAACCCTGGGCTTGGGAGCGTCGACATCGGCGACGACCTGCACGCGATCCACGCGAGGTTCCACCGCCAGGGCGGCGTTACCGGGTCGTCCCGCCACGAGGTCGTGCAGGTCCTTGCCCCCGCGCCCCGCCTTGATTGGGAACCCTTGTCAGACGAGCAGCTGGCCGCCTTCGACATGCAGGACGGTGCCGGTGACGAAGTCATCTTCGATCAGGTAGCTGATGGCGTTCGCAATGTCGGCGGGTCTGGCGATACGGCCCGCTGGCAGGCGTTCTGCCATCTGTGATAGCCGCGCTTGCTTGGCCTCGGCTGTCGCCAGCTGATCCCAGATTGGCGTGTCCACCCATCCGGGGGAGACCGCGTTGACCCGGATCGGCGCCAGTTCCAGCGCGAACGCGCGGACCATGGACTCCAGCGCCCCATTGACCGAGGCGGCCAGCGAACCGCCCGGCGCGGGCCGGTACGCGGCAACGCCGGAAGTGAGCGTGATGCTCCCGCCGGCCCTCATGCGGGGGGCGGCTTCCTGGGCGGCGAAGAACGGCCCGAGGAACTTGGAACGGACAGCCCGCATCAGGCTCTCCTCGGTCAGCTCCGTCACGGGGCCGTAGGGCAGGTCAGCGGCTGTTACCACCAGGTGACGGATCGTCGCGGTCTGCTCGAACAGGGCCTTGACCTGGGTGCGATCGCCGATGTCGGCCGCAGCGGTGCACACGCGGTCCGGGCAGCCGAGCTCGGCCCTGGCGGCCTCCAGGCGCTTGCTGGAGCGGCCCGCGATCACGACCGACGCCCCGCGGGCCAGGCACTTGTGCGCTACGGCCAGTCCCATGCCCGAGCTGCCGCCGATGACGACCACTGTGTCACTGCTATTCATGATTTGCCTTCCTGTGTTCTGCCTCGACGCCGGCCAGCAGCTTCTTGAGCAGAGCCGCCAGTGCCTGGCGGTCGGCGGCTGGCAGGGAGGCGATCATCGACTGCTCGCATGTCATGTGCGTGCTCATCGCAGCGTCGACGACTGCAATGCCTCTGGCTGTCAGGCCGACCAGCGTGCTGCGCCGGTCTCGCTGGCCGCCTGCGCGCTGTACAAGTCCCGCCCGCTCAAGGGCGTCCACCCGGTGGGTTATCGCACCGGAGGTCAGCACCAGCTCGTCATACAGCCGGGTCGGGGTGAGCTGATGGGGCGGCCCCGTCCGGCGGAGGGTAGCCAGCACATCGAAGCCGCCACGGTCCAGTCCCTCGCGCCGCAGCCCGCTCCTGATCAGGGCGTCAGCCAGATGGGCGGCCCGCAGGACCCTCCCGATGATCTCCATCGGTGAGGTGTCGATGTCCGGGCGCTCGGCTGCCCACTCAGCGCGAGCACGCTCGATCCTGTCGCCCTCAGGTATCTGCACGTTCACTATCTTAACATTCAGATACTCTGCCTCCTGAGTCGAGGTGCCATGGCGGCGGTGATCTGAGTAGTGCTTTTCTGAAAGTTTTCGAACCCCCGGTGGCCCCGCGCGGAAAGGCCCGGCCCGGTCTCTCAGGACTGTCAGGTGGCAGGAGACTGCTGACCGCACTCCGGGAAAGCCGGTAATGCAGCCAGAACCGGGGGTTGACCGGCCTGCGCGGCCGACCTACGATTGCGGCACGTCGAAAGCATTACTGAAAACTTTCGAAGCCTGGTCGGCATCAGAGCCGGGAAGGCCGCCCGTGTGGCCTGGGCGGAGTTCTTGGGGGGAGATGGCGCCGCATGTGAATGCGGAATGGCGCGGAACCCTGCAGCCCACTCAGTTCGCGAATCCGCCTCGAAACATTGGCACAGGAGCCAAAGATAAATCAGGAGGTAGCATCATGAAACGCCGTAATGTTCTCGCGATGGGCGCCGCCGGCGCGGCGACGATGCTGACCAGCGGTGGTACCGCCCTCGCGGCGTCGTCACGGGCCACACGGGCTGTAACCGCCAACCCGAGCTTAAGCGGGGGTTACGCGCCTGATTCGCTGCGCGCGCTCGGGGCAAAAATCGGCCTGCCGATCGGGACCGCGCTTATCCCGCAGGACATCCAGACCCCGTCGTACGCGGCCATCGCCGCAAGCCAGTTCTCCGTCGTCACCCCGGGCAACGGGATGAAGTGGCAGATTGTCGAGCCGTCGCCGGGCGTTTACGACTGGTCCCAGGCAGACCAGCTCGTGGCTTTCGCGCAGGCCAGCAACCAGCTCATCCGAGGCCACACGCTCCTGTGGCACAACCAGCTGCCGACCTGGCTCACCACCGGGGTAGCTAACGGCAGCATCACCACCTCCCAGCTCTGGGACCTGCTGGAGCAGCACATCTTCATTGAGGTCCCGCGCTACCGGGGCAAGATCTGGCAGTGGGACGTCGCTAACGAGTTCTTCCTCGACGCTGACCCGTCCGGGATCGATCCCAGCAACTTCTGGATCGCCGCACTCGGGCCAACCGTTATCCCGCAGGCCTTCAGGTGGGCGCACGAGGCGGACCCCGGTGCGCTTCTGTTCTACAACGACTACAACATCGCCGGCGAGGACGGCACGAACGCCAAGAGCGACGCGGTGCAGGAGTGGCTGCAGCAGATGCTCGATCAGGGCGTCCCGATCATGGGTGTCGGCAATCAGGGTCACCTGGACACCCAGTACGGGTTCAGCCCGCAGCAGTTCCTGGCCGACCTGCAGCGGTACACCACCCTCGGCCTGCACGTCGCGATCACCGAGGCTGATGTGCGCACGTTCGTCAACAACCCGACCGACCAGGTGCCCACCGACAACCTGGCGCTGTTCGCCCAGCCGTATGAGTACTCCGCGATGATGAAGGCCGCCCTTCAGGTCCAGCAGCTGATCTCGTTCACGGTGTGGGGCTTCACCGACTCGGATTCGTGGGTTCCAGGCACCTTCGCCGGCGAGGGCTACGCGGCGATCTACGACGTGAACCAGAACCCCAAGCAGGCCTACTACGACCTGCAGAACGACCTGCTGCTCGGCGCCTTCGGCGCCCCGCACCGGGCGCCGATCCGGTTTTCCTAGAGCGCGGCCCCGGGGTGGATGAAAGGTACTTTGCTGCACGTAGATGTGCACCGGATGACCATTCATGGCTGCCGGGGCCTCAAGCCGGCCGCGCGGCTACGCGGGGAACCTCTCCCGCGCGGCTGCGCGTCTGCGCGCTCCCGCGCGGCTGCGCGGCTGCGCGGCTGCGCGGCTACGCGGCTACGCGGGGAACTTTTCCCGCAGGTGCCTGAGCCGCCGTTCGGTGTGCGCGCGCGGCACGTCGTGCCCGCTGAACGGGTAGACGGCGATGTCCTTGTCCGCGGTGATCTCGTTGTAGGCGGCGAACACCGTGGATGGCGGGCAGATGACGTCCATGAGCCCGGCGGACAGCAGGCACGGGGCTGTGATCCGCCGCGCGAGCAGCGCGCAGTCCACGTACCGCAGCGTGTCCAGCGCCTGCGGTATCAGGTCGACGTTCTGGCTGAGAAACTCGGGGATCTCCGTGTACGGAGCGTGTGGAGCCACTGTGATGCCGCGCTGGATATCGCACAGGAACGGCACGTCAGCGTGGCAGAGCGCGACGCCGTCGGCCCGCAGCGCCGCGGTGGCCAGCGCCAGCCCGCCGCCCTGGCTCTGTCCGCTGACCGCGACTTTCCTGCCGCCCGAGAGTTCCATGGCCGCGTCTACCGCCAGGACAGCATCGGTGAACAGGCGGGTGTAGTAGTACGAAACCGGGTTAAGGATTCCCCGGGTCATGACCTGCGAGTTCTCGGGCCCGGCAAAGCCGTCTCCGGTGGCTCCGATCGTCCACTTCCCGCCTTGCCCGCGGCTGTCCATGACCAGCACCGCATAGCCGAGCGCGGGCAGCAGGACGTGCTCGGACGGCGCGCCACGGCCACCGCCGTAGCCAATGAACTCCACGACGACTGGCAAGCCGGCCGCGTCCGGCTTCGGGACTGGCTTGAGGAACCAGCCTCGGATCCGGTCCCCGCCCGCGCCGGAGAACTCGGTGTCGTACACCTCGATCGGCCCGTAGAGTTCCGGGTCCTGCCTGGTCAGCGTTGGTGGCTGCGCCAGAGCCCGGGCGTGCGCGATGCGCGCTGCCCACCATTCGTCGAAGCCGACTGGCTCAGCCGTCTGGGTCCGGTGCTCACGTAGCCGCTCCAGCGGCAGGTCATACCAGGGCATTATCGGTCGCTCCGAACCATTGGCGTCGATTGAGCCCCGAGCATAGCGAGCGTGCTACCTCAGTTGCAGTGCCCCGGGAGCTGATCGTTGTCACCGGCCTGCCCCGCGTATGCGGCCACTACCAGGTCGTGCAGCGCGCCGAACAGAGGCGGCGCAGCTGCCATGATCATGGGCTTGCCGGCTGGCTGGCCATGCAGGCCGCCAACCATGGCGCCTGCCTCGCGAGCGATCAGGGCGCCGGCAGCAATGTCCCAGAGCTCAAGCCCGGTCTCGAAGTAGGCATCCCACCTGCCCGCGGCCATGTAGCACAGGTCCATCGCTGCCGACCCGAACCGGCGGATGTCGCGTACCTGCGGCAGCACCTGAGCCAGCACGGCACCTTGCAGGCGCCGCTCGTCGGCGTGATAGCCGAACCCTGTGGCTACCAGCGCCTGGCCGAGCGGCACACCCTGGCTGCAGCGCAGCCTGACCGGCTGGCCGCCCGCTCCCTGCTGGGTAGCACCGCCACCCCGGGTGGCACTGAACAGCTCACCGCGAGCAGGCACGTACACGGCTGCAGCGGCGGCAGCTCCGCTCACCACTGCGGCGATGCTCACCGACCAGGCAGGCAGCCCGTAGAGGTAGTTGGTGGTGCCGTCGAGCGGGTCCACGATCCACACCACATCAGCCGGCCCGCCGGTCGTTCCTCCCTCCTCGGCGAGAATCCGGTCAGCTGGCCGGGAAGCGCTGATGTGGTCCCTGATCA
The DNA here is from genome assembly GCA_963815375.1 of uncultured Actinomycetota bacterium. Classification (GTDB taxonomy): domain Bacteria; phylum Actinomycetota; class Actinomycetes; order Streptosporangiales; family Streptosporangiaceae; genus JASHPR01. The sequence continues at coordinate 608,470 of CAWFGX010000005.1, forward strand.
GTGCCTCAGCCGCGTAATCCGCATCTGTCACCACGTTCCCGGTGCCCGGCTTCTCCGCGGCGACGGCGGCCTGCTGCTGCAGGTCAACGAGCAGATTCCCCGCCGCCACTGCCGTGTCGCAGGCAAGGAGGAGCAGATCCTCGGTCATTGCCCGGTCCTCCGGCGCGCCAGCACCGGCCGGCTGTCACGGGCGGTCATGGCCGCTGCCGCGACTCCCAGCAGCAGCAGTGCCGGGATCACCAGCGCGGCCGTCAGAGACGTGCGGGCGGCTACCAGGCCGATGACCGCCGGGGCGGATAGCTGGCCTCCGTATCCCATCGTCGTGACCCGGGCCATCATCCGGGCCGGGGCGGCGCCCGGCAATGCGCCGGCAGTGGTGTAGGCGATGGGTACCAGCGGAGCGCACCCGATGCCCAGGATCACGTATCCAGCGATCGCCACCGGGATGCTGTGCGTTACCAGCGTGAGGATCAGTCCCGCGCCAGCGGCCCCGGCGGCCGCCGGAAGAACCGCCTGGCGCCCAAACCGGCTGATGAACGAGTCTCCGGCAAGCCGGCCTGCCATCATCCCCCCGTTCGCGCCAGCGGGTGCCAGTGGCGCCACGGCAAGCGACCCGTGCAGTACCGTGCGGACGAACACGCTGCCCCAGTTGTCAGCAGCGCCTTCCGCCATCAGCGACACCGCCGCGATGAGACCGGCGCCCAGGAGAGCTGCGCTCAGCCCTGGCCGCAGCGCGGGTGAGGGTGCCGGAGTGCCACGGTCGGCCTCGGCGCCCGGCAGCCATGGTGTCCCGGCAAGCCCCGCCACGGCCAGGACCGCCGCGGCGATGCCGAACTGGGCCAGCAGTCCCGCCCCTGCTCGGGCCGCCATCGACCCGCCCAGTGCCCCGGCGAGCGCGCCAGCGGAGAAGGCAGCGTGCAGGCTCGTCATGACCGGCCTGCCGTACGCTCGCTCGACGGCGACACCCAGCGTGTTCATGGTTCCGTCGACCCAGCCCGTCGCCGCGCCGACGGCGAACAGCGTGCCCGCCAGCGCCGTGGCGCTATGCGTGGCGGCGAGCGCCGCCACCGCGGCGGCCAGCACCACGATCGAGCCCCGGCACAGCCGGGCACTGCCCGTCCAGCGCACAAGCATGGGCATGACCTGCATCGCGGCGAGCAGCCCGGCCGGGCAGCAGAACAGCACCAGGCCGAGCTGCGCACTGCCCAGCCCGGCGGCATGTTCCAGCGTCGGCAGGCGAGCCGTCCACGTGCCCCACGCCGCACCGCACACGCCGAAGCAGACCGCCGTGCTCATGCGGGCCCGCCGGAGCGGCTCGCTCTGTGCCGGCCGGGCAGCGTGACGCGCCCGATAAGGGCGCCTCATCCGCGAATACCTCGTCCAGTACGCCTTCCAGAAGGTCTGCCAGCTCAGCAGACTCGGCCGGTGTGATCCCGAGATACGGGGTGATCATCACGTGATCACCCCAGGCGGAGCCGCTAACGATGAGCAGGCCATGACGCATCGCCACATTGCACACCCGTTCCGCCACCCGCTGGGTCCGGGGAAACGGCACCCGCGCCGTTGCGTCCTGCCACAGCGGCAGCGCGAGCAGCAGGCCAATACCGCGGGGCTCGCCGACGTGCCGCGGGAACCGCTCATGCAGCATCTCCAGCAGGCTGCGCAGGTGGTCGCCGGCTTCTTTCGCGTGATCGACCAGGCCCTCGCGCCGGATATGCCGCAGCACGCTCAGAGCGGCGGTGCATGCGACCGCATGACCGGCGGCCGTGAACCGGACCTGGAGCCGCTCGGGACCGGCGTGGATTACCGAGGCGACCTCATCGGTTGCCAGGACCATGGACAGCGGGATCACGCCGCCGCATACGCCCTTGCCCGCCGTGACCAGGTCCGGGACCACGCCTGGGCTGTGGTCCAGGCCCCACATCAGCCCAGTCCGGCCGAACCCGGTCGTCACCTCGTCGACGAGCAGCAGGATGCCGTACCGGGTGCATACCTCCCGCATTGCCTGGTGCCAGGCTGGCGGCGTAACGACCGCGCCCCCTGTCGTGGCGTTGTGCGCCTCGATCAGCAGGGCGGCGACCGTCGACGGGTCTGCGTCCTCGACCACTTTCACCAGGGCGGCCCGGGCCGCTGCCACGTCGGCGCCGTAGGGCGGGAGCGCCGGCGCGCGAAGCACGACCGACGGGCCGGGCTGCCAGGGCGCCAGCCGTGCCAGGTGGCCGCGGTGGCCGCCCGCAGCGACGGCCCACATCGACCCGCCGTGGAACTCGTGATCCAGGCAGACGATCTTGGTCCGGGCGGGATCGCCCCGCAGCTGGTGATAGCGCAGCGCGGCCTGCAGCGCGACCTCTACCGCGTCGGTGCCGTTGGCCGCGAAGAACGGGTGTGACAGCTGCCCCCCGGCCGGGGCGATCGAGGCGACTTCTTTGGCCAGATCGATCATCGGCTTGGTGGCGACGCGCTGCGTGGTGGCATGGGGCACGCGGGCTATCTGCTGGGAGACGTCGCTCGCGATCTGGGTCGGCAGGCTGTTGCCGAGGGCGGACATGGCCAGCCCGCCAGATGCGTCGAACAGCTGCCGCCCATCGGCCTGGTGCAGGTACGGGCCATCGCCGCCGACCACGACCGGCCGCGGATCACTGCCGATGTGCCAGTCCAGCATGAGGCCCGGCGGCTCCTCCGCGGCCGAGGACCGCCGCAGGAGGAGCCGCCCTGGCTCTTCATCGAGGTCACCCATAACAGTTCTGTCCTCGGGCGCGCTGCGGTCCCGAGGTCCGGCCTGCACCAGGCGTACATTTCAGGCTTCCCCTTGTCATGATAAATGGCTGTCTTATACCGGGAAGATTAGCCCACGCAACGGTGTCAATGGGCGCGAAACGGCAATAACGCCTGGTCAGGCCACAGCTCATAGCACGCGATTCTTAACCGAGATGACCGGCCAGGTTAACGATGCGACCCGATTTATTATCTATTGCCAGCTTTTTGCGGCGCGAGATTACCCGCGTACGTGTGCGAGCGACAGATCACTCACGTAACCCGAGCCGTCAGCGTCGATGCCAGCGCTGAACGTCTCGCCGCCGGCGACAAGTCCGCCGACCCGCAGCGGGACCGGGGGAGAGTCGGCCGGCAGGCGCCCAGGCAAGACGCGCACAGTTCCCGCGGGGACATCGACATCGAGCCCGAGCATGGCCAGGACCAGTGCGCCGGCCGCCGCCGTCGCCCATGCCTGCGGCCGGCACGACGGCGGGTATGGCGACGGCCACGGGACCTGCTCCCGCGAGTGACCCGAGAACAGCTCCGGAAGCCGCCAGTCGAACGCTGACGCAGCGTCGAGCAGCCCGTCCGCCAGCGAGGCCGCCGTTGCCAGATGCCCGCTGCGCACAAGGCCCAGGATCGCGATCGCGGTGTCATGACTCCAGACCGATCCGCAGTGGTAACTCAGCGGGGAGTATCCGCGGTTAGCCGCCGACATCGTGCGCAGCCCGAACCCCGAGTTCATCTCGGCGCAGCTGAGCCGCGCGGCTACCTGGCCCTCCTCGTCGGCGGTCAGCAGGCCGGTGCCGAGGAGGTGCCCGATGTTGCTGGTCAGCGCATCGACCTTGCGCTTCGCCGCGTCGAGAGCGAGCGCGGGATAACGCGCGCCCGCCTCCGTTACCCAGAACGACGCGCGGAACGTGCTCACGAGCCGGGCGCCCCAGTCCCGCCACTGCGCAGCACCCGGTGCGCCAAATGCGTCAAGCAACTCGGCGCCCGCGATGGCCGCCTGATGCGCGTATCCCTGCACCTCGCACAGCGTGACCGGTGGCGCGGCCAGCCGACCGTCAGCGAACCGGATTGCGTCGTGAGAGTCCTTCCAGCCCTGGTTGGCCAGGCCCTTGCCGCTCTCGTCGCGGTACTCGAGCAGTCCATCGCCGTCAGCGTCGCCATAATCGCGCATCCAGGCCAGCGCGCTGATCAGGCTCGGCAGCAGCGGTCGCACGTCATCGGCTGGCATCCCCCAGCGCCAGGCGTCATGCAGCAGGCAGATCCACAGCGGGGTCGCGTCTATCGTGCCGTAGTACAGCGGCGGAAGGGCGTCGGCCAGCGCGGGCGCGCGCCTCGTGGGACGGAGCTCGTGCGGAATCTTCCCCGGGGCTTCGCCGGTGACCAGGTTGACCCGCTGCCCCTGGTACGCCGCCAGCGCTCGCAGCGTGCCGCGGGCGAGTTCCCAGCCGAACGGCAGCATAAGCCGCGCGGCCCAGATGCTGTCGCGTCCGAACAACGTCAGGTACCAGGGAGCGCCCGCTCCCAGGAAGATCTCGTCCGGCGCGCGGACCGTAACCATCCGGAGCGCGACCGCGTCGTCGATGGACCGGGAGAGCAGCCGGGGCAGCCTGGGGTCGGCTGACTCCGCGCCCACCCGTGCCCACAGGCCGCCCGGGCTGGCGAGCGCGGACTCACCTGGGTGGGAAGCTGCCGGGCCTGGCTCGGCGCTGCGGGCCCTGGGTATGCGGACGCTGCCTGCGGATGCCCCAGACGGGGCCATCACCAGGGCCGTCTCGTCATGCACGGTCAGCTGCCAGCTGAGCTCGTCCTCACGCCCGGCAGCGAGCGGAACCTGCCATGTCAGCAGCACCTCGCTGTCCTCGCCGCGCTCCGCCACTGCACCGGGCGCGCTGAGCTGAACCGTCAGCCGCTCGCCCCCCCACTCAAGCCCCGTGCTCGTGACCGCGATCGGCACCAGCGGGCTGGCCCGGCCGTCCTTGATATCGGTCAGCACGGCAAGGTCAGCGGCTACCCGGAGGGTCACCCGGACGGTCCCGGAGGCGCGCGGGCCGCCGGTCAGGCGGATGAGCTCCTGGATGACGCCAGGGCGTACCGTGCGCTGCCGCGTCACCCACATCGCCGGGTCGGCTGAGTCGGCCGCTGTCCGCCGCGGGATGCCCTCGAACAGCGCGCTGTCAGCAGCCTGCAGGCCGGAGCTGATCGCCGCGGGCTCAGTACCGTTGACCTCGAGGACAGCCTGGGACAGGACCCTGGAGTGCGCATGGAGCGCTCCCTGGGCTCCAGAACGGCGCAGCTGGCCGTCCCGTTCGCTGAGCACCATCGTCGGGGCACTCAGCACCGTGATCAGGTTGTGGAGCCACGGCTGGCCTGCATCCACCATCGACCCCCTTTGTGGACCTAGCGCTAACTCATCTGTAACAGACCCTTGACACGCAACCTAGGACGGACTCACTATAACGGTGGTTTGAACGTTCAAGCCCACCTTTGAGTGTTCAACACTGCTTTGAACGCTCAAGATAACTCTAAAGAGCTATTCGTCCTAAGTCACGCGCTGCGACACGAGGATCGTCATGCACAAGCCAGGAGACCGGTGGCGTTCGGCGCGCCCGACGCTGGAGAGCGTCGCGCGCGAAGCCGCTGTCTCGCGGCAGACGGTCTCCAATGTGCTCAACGCACCGCACCTGGTCAGCGACGAAACCAGACGGCGCGTCGAAGCAGTGATCGCCAGGACCGGCTACCGCCCGGTCAAGGCCGCTCAGACGCTCCGGACCAGGCGCTCGTTCCTGATAGCCGTCGGCCTTCAGACCACCCCAGCTGAGGACAGAGGGGAGGTGGAGCACGGGTTCCTGCACGCGCTGACTGAACGCGCGGGTCTCCGGGGATACCGGATTCTGCTCTACACCGTCGAGAACGACGACGCGGAGATCGGTACCTACGAAAGCCTGCTCGGCGAGTACGACCTCGACGGCTTCGTGCTGACCGGCACGCACACCGGGGACAAGCGCACTGCCTGGCTGGATCAGCACAAGATCCCGTTCGTTACGTTCGGGCGTCCCTGGGGCGCGGCGGCCAGCCACTCGTGGGTGGACGTCGATGGTGCCAGCGGCGTGCGCGCTGCCACCCGCCACCTGATCGGCCTCGGGCATCGGCGGATCGCCTTCCTCGGCTGGCCGGAAGGCTCGGGAGTCGGAGACGACCGCCGCGCCGGCTGGGAGGCAGCGTGCCATGAAGCGGCGCTGCCCACTGACGGACTTGTCCAGCAAATGAGCAACAGCTTCGCCGCGGGCCGGTCGGCGTGCGCCGAGCTGCTGCAGGCGGAGAGCCCTCCGACGGGATTCGTCTGTGTCAGCGACGTGATAGCCCTCGGCGCCTGGTCCGAACTGACAGCTCGCGGCCTGGAGCCTGGATCGGAGGCGGCTGTCATCGGCTTTGACGACTCTGCTGCGGCTGCCCTCGCCGGGCTCAGCAGTGTGTCGCAGCCGCTCGCCGACGTGGCAAGCGCCTGCCTCGATTGCCTGCACAAGCTGCAGGAACGGCCCGGCACTGGTGACAGCAGCCCGGACATGGTGCTGCTCGAGCCCCGGCTGATACTGCGCAGTTCTGCCTAGCGCAGCGCTTCCGCAGACGGCCACACCCCCGCCCGGCGCTGCCGGGCCCCGAGATGACAATCAGGGATTCGAAATGAAACACAGCAGGTCATTCCTTGCTGCCGCTGCCGCTAGCTGCCTGCTCATGCTGGTCTCAGCTTGCGGATCCAGCAGCTCCACCCCGGCGGCGTCAAGTGTCAGCAAGACGCCGCTGACGCTGATGTTCGGGTCCAGCGGGCCCGCAGAGACGAGCGCCGTCAACGCCGCAGCGGCCGCCTTCACCAAGCAGAGCGGCATCAAAGTCAAGGTCATCGCGGCCTCGAACCTGACCCAGCAACTGGCGCAGGGCTTCGCGGCCGGGCACCCGCCGGACGTCTTCTATCTCGACCCGGGCAGCTTCCAGAACTACGCCAAGGACAACGCGCTCTACCCGTACGCCCAGAGCCTGCCGAACGCCAGCGACTTCTATCCCGCCCTCCGGGCCGCGTTCACGTACAAGGGCCAGTTCATCTGCGCCCCGAAGGACGCCAGCACGCTCGCGCTGTACATCAACACCACCGACTGGAGCCAGGCCGGCCTGACCAGCGCGGACATTCCCACAAACTGGACCCAGCTAGACGCCGTGGCCAAGAAGCTGACCACGGCCGGCCGGGTCGGGCTTGTGCTGGACGACAGTCACTCCGAGCTCGATGAATTCCTTTATCAGAACGGGGGCACAGTGGTCGGCGCGAACGGCAAGGTCGACCTCGACAGCTCCCAGAACGTCGCTGCTCTCACATTCCTGAAGCAGATGCTGAGCCAGGGCGTCCTCAAGTTCCCGTCGGCCCTGTCATCAGGCTGGAGCGGGCAGGCCTTTGGCGAGAACAAGGCAGCCATGAACATCGTCGGCAACTGGATGGTCGGCTCCCTCCAGTCCGACTACCCGGGCATCAAGTACCAGGTAGCGACGATTCCCGCCGGGCCGGCCGGCACCGCTGGAACGGTGTCCTTCACCAACTGCTGGGGCATACCCCGATCGTCGGCAAACATCGGCGGCGCTGTGGACTTCGTGAAGTTCCTGACGACAGCGAAGCAGCAGATGGCGTTCTCGAAGGCCTTCGGTGTCATCCCGTCACTGAAGACACTGCAGGGCCAGTGGCAGTCGACGTTCCCGAACCTGGCCGTGCACACCAAGGAACTGTCGTACGCGCACCCCGACATCGCGCTGCCAAACGACACTCAGGCCCTGGCCGCGTTCGACTCGGCGCTGGCCCAGCTCGCGACCGGCGACCCGGCCACCATCTTGCAGAGCGCGCAGACCAACCTCGCGCCGCTAGCGAGCGCGACGGGATGACCCGATGGCGACGCCGCAGCTAGCGCCGCCAGCCGAGCGGCGGGTCCCTGGTACGCCAGGGGCCCGCCTGGGCCTGAGCGCCCGCCTGCGTGAGGCGATGGCCGGCTGGCTGTTCATCACGCCCGCGATCGCTGCGCTCATCGTGTTTCTCGTCGTCCCGATTGGCATGGCCGCCTGGGTCAGCATCAGCGACTGGAGCGGCATCGGCAGCCCGTTCTCTTCAGGCGTGAACTTCGTCGGCGCGGCGAACTACAAAGCCCTGCTGACCCAGTCCGGGCTGCCGCGGCAAGACCTCGGCCTGAGCATCCGCGACAACCTCTATTACGTCCTGCTCGTCGTCCCGGTGCAGACCGCGCTCGCCCTGCTGCTCGCGATCGTGGTGAGCCGCAAGGCGCTGCGCGGCCGCGGGTTCTTCCGTACCGCCTTCTATTTCCCGTCCGTCACCAGCTCGGTCGCCGTTTCCATGATCTTCCTGTTCCTGTTCGCTGACAGCGGCGTGATCAACGGGGCCCTCGGATACCTCGGGGTGCACGGACCGAACTGGTTCAGCGACAGCAGCGGCCTGCTGCAGATGATCGCGCACGGTCTGGGGATCAGGGCACCGGGTGCGCTGGCCAATCACGGGCTGCTCGGCGTGCCGTGGTCGCAGTGGCTCGCGGGCCCCAGCGTGGCCATGATGACGCTGATCATCCTGGCCATCTGGACCACGTCGGGAACGTTCATGCTGCTGTTCCTGCCCGCGCTCTACAACATCTCCGAGCAGGTCGAGGAGGCCGCGATCGTCGACGGCGCAAGCGCGTGGACCCGGCTCAGGCGGATCACGCTGCCGCTGATCCGGCCTGCCCTCTTCCTGGTACTGACGCTCGGGCTGATCGGGACCTGGCAGGTCTTCGACCAGGTGTTCCTGATCACCCAGGGCAACCCGGCCGAGACCACTCTGACCCCCGCTTACCTCGCCTACCAGGTGTCGTTCGGCAATCAGCAATGGGGTCAGGGAGCGGCGATCGCGTTCATCCTGTTCGGCATCATCGTGGTTTTCACGGTGGTGCAGCGGCTGGTGCTCCGCCAGCGCGGCTCGGCCACCCAGGGGCGGGGGTGGCGGTGGTGATTCCCGGAACGGGGCGCATGGCGGGCCGCCGGAATCCGTGGCTGCGAGCTGGCCTGTATCTCACCCTTCTCGTCTTCGCGTTCCTGTACATCTACCCGTTCCTGCTGGAACTCGGCACGGCGTTCAAGACCGAGACCGGCGCGGTAAGCGATCCGGTGAACCCGATACCGCACAACTGGGTTGTCTCGGCCTTCAGCCAGCTCGACCAGCAGGGCTTCCCGCACTGGTTCATGAACTCGGTCATCGTCGCCGTGTTCGTCACCGCCGGGCGGATCCTGTTTGATTCGATGGCCGGATACGCCCTGGCCCGGCTCCGGTTCCGCGGCCGCGGCGGTGTGTTCGCCGCCGTCATCGCGGTCATGGCAGTACCCGGCGTCGTCCTGCTCATCCCGAAGTTCCTGGTCATCCGCACGCTGGGGATCTACGACACCTACCCGGGCCTGATCATGCCGCTGCTGGCCGACGCGACCGGCATCTTCATCATGAAGCAGTTCTTCGAGTCAATACCGGCCAGCATCGAGGAAGCGGCGCACATCGACGGCGCCGGGGTATTCCGCACGTTCTGGTCTGTCGTGCTGCCAATGGCCCGCCCGGCGCTCATCGCGCTGACCATCCTCTCGTTCCAGGCATCCTGGAACGATTTCTCCACCATTCTCATCTCGCACGAGAGCCCGTCGCTCGACACGCTGACAACAGGAGTAGGCCGCCTGGTCAGCGGTCAGCTCGGTGCCGCCACCCAGTACCCGCTCAAGCTCGCAGCCGCGCTGGCCATGACCGTCCCGGTAGCCATCATTTTCTTCGTGTTCCAGAAGTACATCCTGCGCACCGGCGAAGGCGCCGTGAAGGAATAGCGCCCCTACGGCAAGGCTTGGCGTACTCCAGGCGCTGACGGCGGGCTCAGCCGCCTCCGCCTCCCGCGCCAGACGCCTCCCGCGCCCAACAGTGTCGTGGGCCCCGCGCTGTTTCTCTTACAACAGAGCGGGCACCACCACCGTCCTCCCAGTGCCCCGCAACCACAGCTAGGGGCCCGCGCGGTGCCTGCCAGCACGGGCGCAACCACGGCTAGGGGCCCGCGCGGTGCCTGCCAGCACGGGCGCAACCACGGCTAGGGGCCCGCGCGGTGCCTGCCAGCACGGGCGCAATCACAGCTAGGGGCCCGCGCTGGGCCTGCCACCACGGGGCGGCCGCGTGGCTACCCCACCAAGGGCCCCGCGCTGGGCCTGGCGGCGCCCGGCAAGGTCCAGCAAGACCAGGCCGGCGCGCCTGATGAAGGCGTACCGGGAGCGAGCTAGCGTTGCTGCCCGGTCCCGGGCCGGTGCCCGGCGGGCAGGCGAGTCCAGGCGCTGATGAAGCCGGGCGGGAACGCCTCCAGCGGGACTGGGTACGGCCATGCCCCATCCCGCCAGGCGTACCAGGCGTTGCCAGGCAGTGCCCCGCCTCTGCAGGCATCCGCGATGGCCCCGGCGTGCAACTGGATCTGGCGGAGGGCCAGGTGGGCCGCGCCGTCTTCGCTGCTCCAGTCGACTTGCCAGCCGTCAGCCGCTCCGCCGTCGGCGCCATCCAGTGCCGCGCCGTCGGCGGCCAGACGGTCCAGCCAGGCCAGCCACTCGGCAGCCGCCTGGCCGCCATCGGGCAGCGAGCGCAGGAACTGGTACCACGCCGCGGGGAACCACCAGGGGGGCTGCCGTTCGAGGCCGCGCAGGTCAGCGTAACGGGTCGTGGGCGACGGGGCCTGCCAGAATGGCGCGGCCACTGCGCCGATGAGGATGTCGGGACCATTCAGCGGCGCACCTCGGCTTGCCATGCCCGTCCGCATCCGCGACCACACCGCCGCCGGGTCGGCAGGAAAGCCGGACTGGGATGCGGCGGCCAGCCGCCACCGGAGCACGCGCCCGTCCCGCCAGCCGCGCGCCTGCAGCGGGACATCCGCGGGCCCCTCGGCCCGTACCTGCTCGGACCAGCGCAGCACCGGCCCGTCTGGTGCCAGAACGAGATCCAGTTGCACATTCCTGACACCGGGCGGGGCCGGGAACGGCACGCAGGGCACGAACTCGCCGGACGCGAGAACCCCGATGCCTCCCGCTGGCTGGGGATAGCAGAGGATGCCACCCTCGGCCACCAGGGGAGTGTCCGCAGGCAGCAGGTGCAGCCGCTCGTCTGGCGGGACAATGCGGGCGATGATCGTCTGGTGCTTCTCCGTGTAGACAGTGACGAGCGCCCCGCCGGACAGCTCCATCCAGTGGACGTCGCAGCCGAAGTACGGGTTGTAGGTCGCGATGGGGACGCGCAGCGGTGAGACTCCACGCCCGGCCAGGCTGATCGTGATCTCCACCGGCAGGTAGCCCGCCATGAGCTCGCCGGTGACCTCCTCCACCCAGGCCGTCATCCCGCGCTCGGGGTCAGTGATCCCGGCGAGCACCTGGTTGCCTCGGCCCCGGGCTACCGAGTGCCCGGTTGACAGCACGAACATCTCTTCACGCGGTGGTGGCGACACCAGGTAAGGACCATCGCGCCCCAGCGCCGCCCCTATTGCCGCCAGCAGATCGCCGGTCACCGGGTCATTTTAGGCCCGGTGACCGGCGATCTCAGGCCGTTCATGATCGCGTTGCGGTAGGTCTGGCTCGCGGGTGACATCGTTTTGAAATCTCATCGGCCTTTGCTCACAACAAGGGCTCGTGAGCCAGCGCCGGATGGGTCTCATGCATGAAAACCCAGGTGAGGAGCCCGGACACGGCGGTGAGGACGGCTGCGACCGCGATGGCGGCGCCGAGGCCAGCGAGGGAGGCAGTTATCCCGCCGATCAGGGCGCCAATGGCATACCCGCTGTCACGCCAGAAGCGGTAGATGCCCAGAGCGGCTGCCCGCGAGTGGGGGTGGATGGCGTCGCTGGTCGCGGCCAGCAGCGTGGGGTAGACCAGCGAGGTGCCTGCGCCCAGGAGGAACGCGCCGGCCAGGCCAGCAGCCAGCGCGTGGGAGATTCCTGCAGTGATGATCGCGAGACCGGCGGCCTGAATGAGCATCCCGGACACGATCGGGAGCTTGCGGCCCGCCCGGTCGGCGAGATGGCCGGTGCCAATCATCCCCGCCGCCCACATGAACGGGTACAGGGCCTTGATGTACCCGACGCCGGTGACTGAGACGCCGTGGTCGACCAGCAGGACCGGCAGCACGACCCAGACGAGGCCGTCGTTGAGGTTGCTGACCAGACCGGCCTGGCTTACCGCGGCCAGGGTGCGGTCGGTCCACGAGACGCGCAGGGCGATTTCACGGAACGGGGGCAGGGGCCGGCCTGGTACGGATGCTGCCTGGCCTCGGCGCTGGCCCAGGACGCGGTGTCGCGGACCGCGAGCCAGGACAGGGCGAGGCCGGCGAGGGCGTAGCCCGCACCCAGGAGTTCCGGGGCCGGGCGGAACCCGAACCAGGTCGCCAGGTAGCCGGTGGCCAGCGCGGTGACGGCGACTCCGAGATAGCCGGCGGTCTCGTTGATGCCGAGCGCGAAGCCGCGGCGGCCTGGGCCGATGAGGTCGATCTTCATGTTGACCGTCATCGACCAGGTCAGTCCCTGATTGATGCCCAGCAGGACGTTCGCGGCGATCACCCAGTCCCAGCTTGGGCCGTAGGCGAGCATGAACGGCACGGGCAGGCCGGTGATCCAGCCTGCCACCAGGATGGACTTGCGCGCATGGCGCCGGGTGACCGCGCCGCAAACGGCGTTGGTGACTGCTTTGGTGAGTCCGAAGACCACGACGAACGCCGCGATGGCGATCTCGCCAAGATGAAACTGCTCGGAGCCGACGAGCGGGGAGACCGTGCGTTCCAGGCCGACCATGCCGCCGACGAAGAAGTTCACGACCGCGAGAAGGATGAACTGGCCCAGGTTGGGGCTCAGTCCCAGCTGCACGCCAGCCTCGCCACTGGCGCCTGCGGGCCGGCGCGTGCTGCCGGTCCGTGTCATGTTAAGTGCTGCAGTGGCCGTCCGGTGGCCTCTGCCCAGTCCTGCGCTCCGCCGGCCAGGACGGCCAGGCCGCGGCTCCCGGCCGCCTGCAGCAGGCTGGCGGCTGTCATCGCCCGCAGGCCATGCCCGCACATCACCACCGCGCCGTAGGGCGCTGCGTCCTCGTGGCCGTGCAGTTCACCGAGCTCGATGTGCACTGCCCCGGGGACATGACCCGAGGCAAACTCAGGGTCCTGACGCACGTCCACCACCGCTCGGCGCTCGATGCCGGCGGCGCTGATCAGTTCGGTCTTCTCCGCTGGCCCGCCGTCGGCCTGCCAGGCAGTCATCCCCCCGTCGAGCTGGCCCGCCAGGTGCTCATAGCCGATCTTGGCTGCCTGCCAGGCGACCTCGGCCGGGTCCTGGCCGGCGGCAAGGATGAAGGCGAGCGGCTGGTCCGCGGGCAGCAGCCAGCCCAGCCAGGTCGCGAACTGATCGCGCAGCGGGATCGATACCGCGCCGGGGATGTGCCCGGCGGCGAAGTCCTCGATCGGGCGGACGTCGATCACGCAGCCGTCGCCGGCTAGCAACGTACGGACGTCGGCCGGGGTGAGGACGGCAAGGCTGGGTGCGCCGGTGATGACCGCGGGACCGAGGCGGTTGACCTCGGCCAGGCGGCTGAAGTAGGCGGGGTAGGAACCCAGGCTGGCCAGCAGCTGCCGGGCGAAAGTGTCCTCGTCAGGCGCTGACAGCAGATCGTTGCGTGCTTTCTCGGCGCCGATGGTCGTGACCCGGGCAGCGCCGGGGGGCGCGGAGCAGAATGACCCGGCGCCGTGCGTCGGCCACACCGGTGTCGCGTCCGGCAGCGCGGTCAGCCGGCGCAGCGACCGGTACTGGGCGCGGGCCAGTTCCTCGGCCCGGTCCTCGCCGAGCAGGTCGGTTCGGGCGGCCGAGCCGACGATCAGCGATCCGCCGGTGAAGATCCCCAGCTCCCGGCTCCCGTCAAGCAGCAGGTAGGACAGGTGGTCATCGGTGTGACCGGGGGTGGCCATGGCCCGAAGGGTCAGGCCGCCCAGGTCGACCTCGCCGGAGTCGGCGAGCGGGCTGTGGGCGAACCTGCGGTGCCCAGCCGCCGGGGCGAGCACGACCGCCCCCTCGTCGGCTGCCAGCTGCACGGCCCCGGTGACGAAATCGGCGTGCAAGTGAGTGTCGGCTGCGAACGCCACCCTCAGTCCCCGCCGGGACGCAGTTTCGCGCAGGATCCGGAGGTCACGAGAGGCATCGACGGCCAGCGCCCGCCCGTCGCCCAGGTCAGCAAGGTAGGCAGAGTTGCCCAGGCCCTCGTCGACCAGCGGGAGGAGATGGTCGTCGGCGTAGCTCACCAGTCCTCCAGGTGCACCGAGTCATCGTGACCACGATCCTACAATATCGAAAGTATATTCGAAAGTAGAGATGGCGGCTCCGCCCGGCGGCGTCAGAGCACGAGGAGGTCTTGGGCGGAATGGGCGCAAGCGCCCGCAGTTGGCTTTGGGCGGAGCCGCGCGCTCGGCCACAGACCGATCCCGCGGGCCGATCGCGTGACCGCGCAGACGAACTCGCGGTCGCGGTCACGCCATCGGTCCCCGACGTGCAGGCCAGCATCAGCAACGGCGCTGAGCAGGGCAGCTGTGCCCATGCGAGCCCAGGGGAACACCGGGCCGCGCCGGCCGTCTGGGTGTTCGAGCCATGCGGTCATCCGCTCATCGACGTTGCCTGGCTCGGCTTCGATCAGCATCCGGCCGCCCGGCGCGAGCAGCTCGGAGCAGCGCTGCAGGAGCCGGGCTGGCAGCCCGCCAATGCCGATATTGCCGTCCGCGAGGAGTACAGTAGCCCACCGGCCATGCCCAGGCAGTGGATCGAACACCGAGCGGTGCAGGGCGTATGCACCGGCCTGGCGCACCCGGGCCACCGCGGCTCCTGAGATGTCCACGCCGAGTACGGGAATCCCCCGCTCGGTCAGCGCCACCGTCAGCCGGCCAGGGCCGCAGCCCACGTCGAGGACCGGCCCGCGGCAGTGCCGCAGCAGGTTCTCGTCGGTAGCATCCGGTGGCCCGCACCACCGCGCTATCTCCAGCGGCAGCGTACGGCCGTCCTCGGTCCGCATGAACAGCGTGTCGGCCTGGTCGTTGAACGCCTCTTCGTACAGGGCGATCGCCCCTGCCCTCATGCCGTTTCCCACAGGATGCTGTCGGCCTGGTCCAGGACCCCGGCGAGTTCCCCCGCCCGTGCGGCGAAACGGCTCCGCGGTGTCCAGCGGGCCACTATGAGGGCGTCCGCAGCCGTGTCCACATCGCGCAGTCGCGGCAGATCGGCGACGCGCATCCCGGCCTCCACCAGCCGGGCACGCTGGATCGCACCGGTCCTCGGGGTCGACATAGGAACCCCTCGCAGCAGCGCGGGATCTGGCTCGCGCATGCCGAGCGCCCAGAATCCGCCGTCGACGGCCGGGCCGAACACAGCGTCGGCACCCCGCCAGTCGACGGTGAGCAAGGCCCGTGTGACCTGCGGCGTGTCCATCCCGATCAGCAGTGCCGGGCCGCGAACAGAGGCGAACGCGCCAGCGAGGCGTTCATCGAGCGGGCCGCCGCACTGCGGCACGACGTCGAACCCGGAGGGCAGCCATGGGCCCGGCTTGCCGTCGAGGACCAGGACCCGGCGCCGGGCCGGCACCCTCAGGACAGTGTGCAGCGTGTCGGCGAGCGCGGCCTCGGCGAGAGATGCGGCCTGCTCATACGTGCACGGCGGAACCAGACGCGTCTTGACCCGGCCGGGCACTGGCTGCTTCGCGATCACGAGCAGGGTAGTAAGCGGGTCCGAAACCAGGGCAGTCATCGGGCAAGCACCTCACTCATGTCCCGCACTGTGCGCACGCAGCCCCGCACAGTGCCCGTCACTTTGGACTTTCCGATCCGTGGCAGGTAGGTCACCTCCACCTCAGACACGCGCCAGCCAGCGGCTGCCGCGTTCATGACCATCTCCAGCGGGTACCCGAACCTCCGGTCTTCGAGGTTCAGGCCGAGCAGCGCCTCCCGGCCTGCCGCCCGCATCGGTCCCAGGTCACGGATCGCGAGGCCGGTGCGGCGGCGGACCCGCCGTGCCAGTTCCCTGTTGGCCAGGCGCGCCGGCACCGGCCATGCGTTGCGCTGCTGCGCGCGGCGGCGGCCGAGGACCAGGTCGGCCTGGCCAGCGAGGAGAGGCCGGGTCAGCAGGGGCAGCTGCTGGGGGTTGAGGCTGGCGTCGCAGTCGCAGAAGCACACCAGGTCGGACTTTGCTGCCAGCAGGCCCGCATGGGCGGCTGCGCCGAAGCCGCGGGTCGGCTCGGTGACGACCGTCGCGCCAAGCGATTTCGCGAGCGCGCCCGACCCGTCGGTGGAGCAGTTATCGACCACGATCGGGCGGAAGTCGGCCGGCATCCTGTCGAGAATCCACGGCAATGCTGACGCCTCGTTCAGACAGGGCAAGATCACGTCAACGATCATGGTGTGACGTTATTACGAGTACCGGGCCGGGATTGGCCGTAGAACCTTACAAAACAAAGAACTGGAGCCTTCGTGCAAGCTCTCTGACGTGGGACGAGGCGTTATGACAGTCTGAAGAAATATTCCTGGCAATGCTGCAATCACTGCGTAACTACCTCTTGATGGCTGTCGGATGTTCTTAGACTCAGCACATGGACGGACGCATTCTCGTTGTCGAAGATGACCTGACCGTGGCGGAGGTCGTCGTGGATTACCTGCGCCACGCTGGCCTTGAGCCCCGGGCCGCGGTCGACGGGCAGACCGCCCTGGAGATCGCGGCGACGTGGCGGCCCGACCTGGTGGTGCTCGACCTGATGCTGCCGGGAGTCAGCGGTCTGGAAGTGTGCCGCCGCTTGCGCGAAGGGCAGAACGGGCATGCGCCGCTGCCAGTGATCATGCTGACGGCGCTCGGCGAGGAGAGCCACCGCGTCCTGGGGCTTGAAAGCGGTGCCGACGACTATGTGACCAAGCCATTCAGCCCACGTGAGCTCGTCCTTCGCGTGCAGGCAGTCCTGCGCCGGGCTCGCGCGGCCGACACAGCAGCGACGGCGGCTACGCCCCAGCCCGTCCGCTCAGGACGGCTGGAGGTCGACGTTGCGGCACGGCGCGCCCGCAGTGACGGCCGGGAACTGGACCTGACTGTGCGTGAGTTCGACCTGCTCGCCTTCTTCGTATCCCACCCGGGCCGGGCATTCACCCGGGCCGAGCTGCTTGAGCAGGTATGGGGCTGGTCGTTCGGCGATCTGTCAACGATCACCGTGTACGTACGCAGGCTCCGAGACAAAGTAGAGCGTGAGCCCTCGGCACCAGTTCAGCTGCAGACGGTCTGGGGCGTCGGCTACCGCTGGGAGGCGAACCCGTCATGAGCGACCAGCTCCAGATCATCCTGATCGCGGCGGGCTGCGCCAGCGCCGTTGGTGTGGTGGGCATGGGCGTCATCTGGCTGCTGCGCCGGGCCTCGCTCCGCCTGTCCATCCAGGCAAGCGGCGCCGTCCCCGTGCTCGCGATCGTGGCCGGCACGCTCGGCACCGCCGAGGAGATGTTCCTGTCCCAGGATGATCTCGGCGTGGTCGTGACGGTGTGCATCGTCGCCGGGGTCGTGGCCTACACCTTCAGCTGGCTGCTCGGGCGGCAGGTCGTGTCCGCGAGTTCGGCACTGCGGCGGGCAGCGCGGTCGCTCGGCGAGGAGGCCGGCAAGTTCCGGGCTCCGGCGCGGCCGCTGACGGCGGAGTTCGCAGCACTATCCCGGGAGCTGGAGGACACGAGCGAAAAGCTGGCGCAGTCGCGCGCACGGGAGCGTGCGCTTGAGCAGTCCCGGCGGCAGCTCGTGGCCTGGGTCTCGCATGACCTGCGCACCCCGCTCGCTGGATTGCGGGCGATGGCCGAAGCGCTCGAGGATGGCCTGGCCACCGACCCGCCCCGCTACCACAAGCAGATCCGGGCCGAGGCGGAACGGCTGGCGACCATGGTCGATGACCTGTTTGAGCTGTCCCGCATCCATTCGGGCACGCTGCAGCTGACCCCTGACCAGATAGCACTAGATGACCTGGTCAGCGACGTACTCGCGAGCACGGAGCCGCTGGCACGGGAGCGGGGTGTATGGCTGACCGGGAGTGCCAACGGGCAGCTCGCCGTGGTCGCCGATCCGCGTGAGCTGTCCCGGGCCCTCACCAACCTGCTGACCAACGCGATCAGGTATACGCCGCAGGGAGGCCGGGTGCACGTCGATGCGAGGCCAGAGCACGGGTACGCCCTGCTGACGGTCGCCGATAGCTGCGGCGGCATCCCAGAAGCTGACCTCCCGCACGTATTCGACCTGGCCTGGCGCGGCACTGACGCTCGAAGCCCCGCGCCTGACAGCGGCGCCGGCCTCGGCCTCGCGATCGTGCGCGGCGTCGTTGAAGCCCACCGCGGCAGTGTGCGCGTGATGAACACATGGGAGGGCTGCTGTTTTGAGGTGAGGCTGCCCGCCTGCTCCTGAGACCCACGCCGTCAGGCAGCTGCCCGGCCGGCCGGCGCCGCGGCGAACTCCGCGACCCCCTCAGCGAACGGCACGGCGGCCCGCCACTGCAGTTCCCGCCGGATGCGCTCGCTGGACGCTGTGACGTGCCGGACGTCGCCGAGCCGGTACTCGCCTGTGACAACGGGGGCGGGGCCGCCGTAGGCGTCAGCCAGCGCCGACGCCAGCTCACCTACGGTGCGCGGGGTGCCGCTGCCCACGTTGTAGGCACGCAGCGCGCCCGGCCGGCTCGGGCCGTCGGCTCCGGTGACAGCCTCGATCGCGGCGACGGTGGCGCCGGCGATGTCGCGGACGTGCACGAAGTCCCGTCGCTGCGCTCCGTCCTCGAAGACCCGAGGCGCGCGCCCGGCCTCCAGGGCAGAGCGGAAGAACGACGCTACGCCGGCATACGGGGTGTCGCGCGGCATCCCCGGGCCGTACACGTTGTGGTAACGCAGAGCCACCGCCTGGCCCGTGGTCGTCCTGGCCCATGATGCGGCGAGATGCTCCTGCGCGACCTTGGTGGCGGCGTAGACGTTACGGGGCTCGAGCGGCGCTTCCTCAGGCACCAGCTCCGATGACAGCGGCTTGCCGCAACGCTCGCAGTGTGGCTCGAACATGCCCGCGTCGAGTTGAGCGGCCTGCCGCGGCAGCGGCGTCGCGGCCAGCCCATGGTCGGCGCACGAGTAGGCGCCCTCGCCGTAGACGACCATCGACGAGGCCAGCACGAGCCGGCTGGCTCCCGCGCGAGCCATCGCGGCCAGCAGCACCGCAGTTCCCAGGTCGTTACAGCCCGCGTATTGCGGCGCGTCCTCGAAGTCGACCCCAAGCCCGACCATCGCCGCCAGGTGACAGACCACGCTGACGCCCTGGAGCGCCTCGTCGACAGCCTGCGCGTCACGGACGTCGCCGCGTATGAACTCGACACCGGGGTCACCCGAGAACGGAAGGGTGCCGCTGGGGTGGACACACGGCAGCAGCGCGTCAAGCACCCTGACCTCATAACGTGCGCTGCTAAGCGCGTCGACAACACGGGATCCGATAAAGCCGGCACCGCCGGTCACAAGTACTCGCATGCTCCGAAACTACGCATGGTCAGGCCCTGAAACTCGCGGGTGCTGCGCGCTCTCCTCACTTTGTAAGGGGGAATTCCTTGCCGCGCTGCGGTCCGGTTGCATGTAATACCCGGCGTGACGTTCAGCAGCAGTCTGGATATCAAGCGCCGTCCACGGGACGCCGGCCAGCTGGCCCCGGCCCCGCTGCCCCGGCGCTGGAACCTGAGCGTGGCGGGGGCCGCACGGCTGGCCGCAGCGCTGGCCGGCGTTGCCGCGATCATCGCGTTCCTGGTCATCGCGGTGAGCCGGCTGACCTACCCGTTCGCCCTCGAGTGGGTGGAGAGCAACTCGCTCGTCGAGGTGCACCAGATCCTGGCCGGGCGGTCGCTGTATACCGCGCCGACGGCGCAGTACGTCCCGGACGGCTATCCGCCGCTGTATTTCGCCGTGTCCGCCGCTGCCGCCAGCGTGCTCGGCGTCTCCTACCTGCCACTGCGGCTGGTCTCCCTGGTGTCCTCGCTGGCCTGCCTCGCGCTGCTCGGCCGGCTCGTCCAGCGCGAAACCGGGAGCGCAGCGGCCGGCACAGCCGCCGCGGGCCTGTTCGCCGCGACCTACTTCGCCACGGCCACATGGTTCGACGTCGGCCGGATCGATCCGCTTTTCCTCGCGCTCAGCCTTGGCGGCCTCTACGCCGCCAGGTGGATGACCGGCACTCGTGGCGCCATCGCTGCCGGGCTGCTGCTGGCGGCTGCGGCCCTCACCAAGCAGACCGGGCTCGCTGAGGGCGTCGCTGTGATCGCCGCACTGGTTCCAGGCCCGCGCCGCAGGCTCGCCTGCGTCCTCGCCCTGACCGACGTCGCGGTTGTCGGCATCACCACGCTCGTGCTCACGCTCACCAGCGGCGGCTGGTACCTCTACTACGTCTTTGAGGAGATGGGCCAGCACTCGCTGAACTACAGTGCCCTCGGCGGGTTCTGGAACCTCCTGCTGCCAGCGATGGGCATCGCCGTGTGCGCTGCCGTGATCGGCGCGCGACGGGTGCCTCTTGTGCTGCTCGCTGGCTGCGCTGCGCTGATGGTCGAGGGCTATGCCGCTCTGCTCCACAGCGGCGGCGGCGCCGAGGACTTGCTGCCCGCGTACCTCGCCGTGGCGCTGCTCGCGGGCCTGGCGATAGGCAACACCGCGGCAGCCTGGTGGCGCGCCATGCCATCCGGGCTGCTGGTCTTCGCTCAGTCGGCGCTTCTGCTGGGCGGCTTCCAGCCGTCCCAGGCGATCCCCACGGTCGCCGACCGCGCCGCTAGCGAGCGGTTCACGGCCGGCATGCGCGCGTTTGGCGGGCCGATCGCGCTCCCGTCGGATCCCGGCCTGGACCTGCTGGCGGGCAAGGCGCCGACGGCGCAGGCGGACGCGGTTTACGACGTGATGCGGGCCTCGGACCAGGCCGCGATCGCGAGCTTCGAGCGAAGCGCGGCAACCGCGGTCGCCGAACGCCAGTTCAGCGCGATCATCACCACGAGCACGTACCCGCCGCGCGGCTACCCGTCCTGGCTGAACCGGTACTACCGCCGGTGCCCACAGCGACTGCTGGCCAACGTCCCGGCTGCCCTGTTCCGTCCGGTTGTGGACGCGCAGAGTGAGCACCCGGTATCGGTGTGGCTTCCCCGCGGCCGTGGCTCCTGCCCGGCCGCTGTAAGGATCCTTGACGGAGCCGCCGGGGAGTCACGCTCGTGAAGCTGCCCGTTAAGGTGCCGGTGAAGCTGCGGGCGAGGTCGGCAGCCAAGCTGCCGGTGAAGCTGCGGCTGAGGCCGCCGGTGAAGCTGCCAGCGAAGCTTAAGCCGCTTATGGCCAGTCCTCCTGGGCCGTTCCGGCGGTCTTTCTGGCGCAGCCCGGTCCGAGGCCCGTGGCTGACCTCGGTGTTCGGCTTGGTGCTGCTGGTGTCCATCCCGGTGGTTTTCGTGACCGGCCTGCTGTCGTACGCCGCCTACAACCCGGACCTCAGCAAGATCAACGACGAGACTCCGGGCAAGGGGCTACTTGGCTTCTACCTGTTCTCGTGGCCCACACATCCGGTCTGGCTTTACCGGCTCAACCAGGGCGTCCACGTCACGCTCGGGCTGGTGCTGGTACCGATCCTGCTGTTCAAGCTGTGGTCGGTGCTGCCGAAGCTGTTCGAATGGCCGCCCCTGCGGTCGCCCGCTCATCTGCTGGAGCGGCTGTCGCTGTTCCTGCTCGTCGGCGGGGGAGTGTTCGAGTTCGCGACCGGGATCCTGAACATCCAGACCTGGTACAAGTTTCCCGGCTCCTTCTACTCGCTGCATTTGTACGGAGCCTGGGTGTTCACGGCGGCCCTTGTCGTCCATGTGGCGGTCAAGTTTCCGACCATGATCAGGGCACTGCGCAGCCGCAGCCTGATCAGGGAGCTGCGCACCAGTCTCGCTGACACGCGGCCGGAGTCACCGGACGCCGGGTACCTGGTCAGCACGGCGGCCGCCGCCCCGACGATCTCACGGCGCGGTGTGCTCGCGTTCGCTGGCGCGGGCGCATTGCTCGTCGCGGCCCTGTCGGTGGGCCAGGCCCTGGGCGGCCCGCTGCGGCGCACAGCACTGCTCGCGCCGCACGGCCAGGACGCCAACGGCGGGCCGGGTGATTTCCAGGTCAACCGGACAGCGGCCGACGTCGGGATCAGGCAGTCGGAGACCGGAGATGCCTGGCGGCTGGCGCTCGCGAATGGCGGCGGGGCAGGCCAGGCTCCAGTCGTTCTGAGCCGGGCGGACCTGCTGCACATGGACCAGCACACAGCCAGCCTTCCGATCGCATGTGTCGAAGGCTGGTCCACCGATAACCAGGCGTGGGCCGGCGTCCGGCTGAGCGATCTCGCCCGGCTGGCCGGCGTCACCCGCCCGTCGAGCGTGCTGGTGCGTTCGCTGCAGCGCGGCGGGGCGTTCAGCCAGGTAGTCCTGTCGGCGGGGCAGATCATGGACCCGGACTCACTGCTGGCCCTGCGGGTGAACGGCGCGGACCTCACGCCCGACCACGGATACCCGGCCCGGGTGATCGTGCCCGCAAGCCCTGGCGTGCACAACACCAAGTGGGTCGCCAGCCTGACATTCGAGGGCTGACATGCGACGGCTATTGCGCTGGTACGGTGCCAGCCCGCTGCACCTGCTGACAATGCTCGGCTGCTTCGCGCTTGCCGGGTACGCCGCCGTGATGCTGCTGAAGGTTAACGCCCTTGGTGTCACTGTCTGGTTTGCCGGTGCAGTCATCGGCCACGACCTGGTCCTGCTGCCGCTGTACACGATCGCCGACAAGTCGGCGAGGGCGGTCTTCAGGCACCGTCAGCCGGACCTGCCCGCGGTGCCGTGGATCAACTACCTGCGCGTCCCCGTGGTGCTATCCGGCATCCTGCTGCTGATCTGGTTCCCGCTGATCCTCCGGCTGCCCAGGAACTTCCAGGCCTCGACGACCCTGCCAACCAGCCCCTACCTCTGGCACTGGCTAGCGGTGACCGGCGTGCTGTTCCTCATGTCCGCGGCAGCGTATGCGCTGCGGCTGCGCCGAGCGCGCCGCCGCGTACACAAAGCGGTACGGCCGGTGAAGGAGTCATCGGCGTCGCCGCCTGCCGGCTAAGGCCGGTGCGCAGCCCCTTCCAGCTGATCACCGGGTTGCGAGCTGAGTGCGGCCGCAGCCGGCGGCACGCCGAAGTCGCGCCATTCCCGCTGGGTCAGGCCGACGAGCAGGGGGAGCGCGGCAATGACAGCTGCGACGGGGAAGAACGCCGCCGGGCCGGTGTGACGTATGAGCACACCGGTCACCGCCACAGACACCGGATAGCTGCCGTACGCGCTGAGCATGATCACGCTCATCAGGCGGCCCAGCAGTTTCGGTGGTGCCCACATCTGGAGCCGGCTGATCAGCACTACGTTGCCGAGGCCGTTGCCGGCGCCCACGATCGTCATCGCCGCCAGCGCGCCCGGCAGTCCGCCCAGGAATGGCACTGCCGCCATGCCCGCAGCCATGATCATGTAGACGGCGGTGGCGGCCGGCACAGGCCAGGCGCAGCGAGCCCGTTCGCGCCGCGGCCAGTGTCCCGGCCATGCTCCCCGCGGCGATGCAGGCGAGGAGCGCCCCGAGCCCCGGGGCGCCGAAGCGCTCGTGCGCCAGGTCCGGCACCGCGACCTCGATGAGCCCGCCCATGGCCAGGTTGGCGCAGAGCGTGAGCAGCACGCTGATCTGCAGTACCCGGGAGGTTCGCAGCATCGCCAGCACGCCCGGCACTGCTTCGCCGCCGGGTTCTGTCTTGTCGCTGCGCGATGCCGCCGCCGGGGCCTTCGGCGGGCTGGGCGTGGCCGGAGGGCCCGGATCCGGCGCGGCGGACCGCGGGATCAGCGCGAGGGCCAGGGCGGAGGCCGCGAACGAGGCCGCGTCGACGCCGAACGCCAGGGCTGGGCCGGTCACCACGATGAGGGCGCCGCCTGCCGCCGGCCCGAGCAGCGATCCGGCTTGCTGAGCGGTAGTGAACACGCCGTTGCCCGCTGTGAGCCGTCTCGAGTCGAGCAGCGTTGGCATGATCGCGTACGACGCCGGCATGAACACGCCCGTGCCCGCACCCAGGAGACCGGCCGCTGGCGCGAGTGTGACCAGCGAGAGCGTATGACGTGACGCAAGGACGACAAACAGCACCAGCAGCGCACACCGCGCTGTGTCGGCCGCAAGCATGCTGGTGCGCGCGCCGAACCGGTCCGCGAGCATCCCGCCAACCGGGATCAGCGCCGCGCGTGGTATCCCGTAGCAGGCCAGGACTGTCCCCAGCACAATCGTGCCTCCGTGGGCGGAGAGCACGAACCACGGCAGTGCAACCGCATAGCAGTAGTCGCCGATCGTGGACGTGAACTGGCCAGCGGTCAGCAGCCTGAAGTTCCGCACGGCCAGCGGGCCGTCACGTAGCGCGGAGCGAGCCCGGGCCGGTATTACCCGCACGGCGTCCGGCCGCGGCGGTGGCTGCGCTCGTAGACACGGCCGCAGACATCACGCTGGCTGTGCTCGGATTCCGTCCTGCCACCAGGCTGCACGCTGCGCAGATAAAGCTGGAGCAGGCCGTTGATGGTGAAGCCGCCAGAAGGGTCGTCGTGCAGCAGGTTGGCCAGGACCAGTTCGTCCAGCAGTTCTGCTGCATGCACGGCCGCGCCGCCCGCGAGATCCGCCGCAGCGCCACCGGCGATGTGACGGCCCGGCTGGGCGGCCAGTGCCTCGAGCATGCGCCGGCCCTCGGTGCTCAGCCCTTCCAGCCCGGACGAGAACGCCGCGCGGATATCACACGCAGGATCACCGCCGTCCAGAATGCTCCAGGCGCGTTCTGGGTCACTCAGCCGGTGGGCCAGCGCCGTTAGCGGCAGGTGCGAGCTGGCACGGGCCCGCGCGGCCACCATGGTCAGGGCGAGCGGGAGGCCAAAGCAGGACTGGGCGATCGTCACCGCGCCCTCTGGCTCACGAGCCACCCTCGCCGGCCCGAGTAGCCCGGTGAGCAGTTGCTGCGCCTCGGCGTCGGTGAGAACGTCCAGGTTCACAAGGTGAGCGCCTTCGCGCGCCGCCAGGCTGGTGAGCCGGTGGCGGGAAGTAATGACAACGGCGCAGCCCGGCGCGCTTGGCAGGAGCGGCCGGACCTGCGCTGCGTCGCGGGCGTCGTCCAGGACGATCAGCATCCGCCGGCCGGCTACCACGCTCCGGTACCAGGCGGCGTGCGCATCCGTGCTGACCGGCTTCCCGTTTGCGGGCAACTGCAAGCTCTGCAGCATGCCCGACAGAGCGGCACTGGCCGGTACCGGCCGGCCATGCCCGCCGGATCCGTGCAGATCAACGTAGAGCTGCCCGTCTGGAAACCGGTGAGCCTCCCGGTACGCATAACGAAGCGCCAGTGCCGTTTTCCCGGCACCGCCGATCCCGGATATGGCCACGACCGCCATTCGCCTGCCGCTGGCGGCGTCGAGCAGGCCGGACATTTCAGCGAGCTCACGGGAACGCCCGACGACCCGGGGCGGATTCAGCGGAAGCTGCCTCGGTATCGCCCCCGGCGGGTCGTGTGGCACTGTCGCGGCGGCCCGGACCGGCGATCCTGGACCTGGCGAGCCCGGTGGTAACTGGCCCGCGGCCCTTACGAAGCGGTCCAGATCGGAATCTGACAAGCCGAATGCGGCTCCGAGAAGCTGCGCCGACCGGGGGTAAGGACGTCTGGTGCGTCCTCTCTCGATGTCGCCAACCGTACGCAGGCTCAGCGCAGCGCGCTGAGCGAGCTGCTCCTGCGTGAAGCCTGCAGCCAGGCGGTACTCGCGTACAACCGCCGCGAAACCAGACGAGCTCATGCGCTGTACTCCACCCTTGACAGCGAACTCGACTGCGCTAAGAGATGGCTAACAGGCCGCTAAACGCTGGTCAAGGGCTCCGTACAGATCCAGCGCCGGCTGGGCCGACCATGCGATCACGATGAAATCAGCGAGGCGGCCTGTGGCACCACAGGCAGTCAGGCAAACCAAGTCTGCCTACGAGAACTCGTAGACCCCGCTCGCCGTCGTGAGGATGATCGATGCCCGAGATGGCTGAGATGCCCGCGATCCCGCTGTCTTTCGGTCAGCGCCGGCTGTGGTTCCTGCAGGAGTTTGACCGGCGGTCGGTGGCTTACAACATCCCGGTGGTGCTGCGGTTGACGGGGGAGCTTGACCGTGGCGCGCTGGCGGCTGCCCTGGGTGACGTGACGGCCAGGCACGAGAGCCTGCGCACGGTCTTCCCGTTGCGGGACGGCGAGCCGGTGCAGCGGGTGCTCCCCGCGGCGGACGCGATCCCGGTGCTGGATCTGGTGTCGCCAGGCGCTGGCGCGGTTACGGGGGTGGTAGACCGGGCCTGCGAGCACGTATTCGACCTGGCAGAAGACCTGCCGCTGCGGGCGTGGCTGGCGCAGACCGGCCCGGATGGGCATGTGCTGGTCCTGGTCATGCACCATATCGCGGCTGATGGCTGGTCGATGGGACCGCTGCTGCGTGATCTGGGCCTGGCGTACGCCGCGCGGCGGGCCGGGCGAGCTCCCGGATGGCCGCCGTTGCCTGTGCAGTATGCCGATTTCACCCTGTGGCAGCGCGAGGTGCTCGGGGATCCGGGGGATCCGCACAGTGCGCTGGGGCGTCAGGCTGCGTACTGGCGGGACGCGCTTGCGGGGCTACCCGAGCGGATCGGCCTGCCGGCCGATTACGGTCACCCGGTAGCCAGCCCGCCGGGTGGCTCAGTGCCGCTGCGGATCTCCCCGGCGCTGCACCAGGGACTGACTGCCGTGGCCGCCGACGCCGGCGCCACGGTGTTCATGGTGGTGCAGGCTGGCCTGGCGGCGCTGCTCTCGTGGATGGGTGCTGGCGCCGACATCCCGCTCGGGGTGCCGGTGGCGGGGCGCACCGATCAGGCCCTGGAGGAGCTGGTCGGGTTCTTCGTCAACACGCTGGTGCTGCGCGCTGATGTGTCGGGTGATCCAGCGTTCGCGGACCTGGTAAGCCGGGTGCGGCAGGCCAGCCTGACGGCATACGCCAACCAGGACCTCCCGTTCGAGGTGCTGGTCGAGATCCTCAACCCGACCCGCATCCCGACTCAGCACCCCGTATTCCAGGTGTCCCTTTCGCTCGACGTCGCCGCGCCTGCCCGGCCGCGCCTGGCCGGGCTGAAGGTCGAGATGCTGCCCGTGGCGCCGCGAACGGCCAAGTTCGACCTGTCGTTCGCCTTTGCCGAGCGTCCCCGCCGTCCCGGCGGGGCCCCGGCCGGGCTGGACGGCGCCCTGACGTACCGTGCCGACCTGTTTACCCGGGCCACAGCGGCCAGCCTGGCCTCCCGCCTCACCCGGCTGCTGGCCGCCGCCACTGCCAGTCCGCGCACCTCGCTCAGCCGACTCGACATCACCCTGCCCGCCGAAAAACGCGCACTGGCCGCCTGGAAGATCGCCCCGCGCCAGCGATCGCGGCCGGTGACGGTTCCAGAACTATTCGAAGCGCAGGCCACCCGGACGCCCGGCGCGATCGCGGCGGTATGCCCGGATAGGCGGCTGACATACGCCGAGCTCGACCAGGCAGCAAGCAGGCTCGCGCGCTTCCTGGCGTCGGCAGGGGTCGGCCCGGAGGCCGTCGTGGGCGTCGTGCTGCCGAGGACGGCCCAGCTGATCGTGGCGCTGATCGCGGTGCTGAAGACGGGAGCCGCCTGCCTCCCCGTCGACCCCGGGTATCCACGGGCCAGGATCGGGCTGATGCTGGCCGACGCAGGCTGCGCGACCGTGCTGACCGAGGGGACCTGCCAGGAGAGCCTGCCGCCCGATGGGCCCCGGCTGGTGCTCGACGATCCCAGCGTCGGCGCCGGCATTGCCGCGCAGCGACCGGACAGGTTGCGCGATGCCGACAGGACCGCGCCGCTGACGCCGGGTCACCCCGCCTACGTGATCTACACATCGGGCACCACAGGAACCCCAAAAGGCGTCGTGGTCACCCACGAGTCGGTGGCCAGGCTGTTTCACTCCCACACAAGGGACTTCCACCGGCCTGCTGAACGCGCCGCAGGCACCAGGCTCCGCGCCGCCCTGGCCGCGTCGGTCTCCTTTGACACATTCTGGGAGCCGGTGCTGCTCATGCTCGGCGGCCATCAGCTGCACCTGATCGACGATCAGGACCGCCGTGACCCGGAGGCCATCGCCGCCTTCGCCGCCGCGCACCAGATCGATTTCCTGAACGTAACCCCGTCGCTGTTCGCCGAGCTGCGCGCGTCGTGGCCGCCGCTCCAGAGCTGGCCGCGGCTTGTCGTCCTCGGCGGCGAGCGGGTGACCAGGCAGGACTGGGACGCCCTGGCAGCGATCGGCGGGACCGCAGGTTACAACTTCTACGGCCCGACGGAATGCACGATCGACGCGGTGACCGCGCGGGTCGTCGCCGGTCAGCAGCCTCACATCGGCCGGCCCCTGCGAGGGGTCCGGGCTTACGTGCTCGATGAGCGCCTGCGGTCGGCCCCGCCGCTGGTCGCGGGCGAGCTGTACCTTGCGGGGCAGTGCCTTGCGCGCGGCTACCTGCGCCAGCCAGGACTGACAGCAGAGCGGTTCGTGGCTGACCCGCTCGGGCCGGGCGGGTCGCGAATGTACCGGACCGGTGATGTGGCCCGGTGGACGGCAGACGATCAGCTGGAGTTCCTCGGCCGTGCCGACGGCCAGGTAAAGATACGGGGGCTGCGTATTGAGCCCGCCGAGACGCAGGCCGTGCTGGCCAGCCACCCAGACGTCATGAACGCCGCGGTCATCGTGCGCGATGACCTTCCCGGAGGACGTGGCCTGGCAGCTTACGTGACGGCTGCGAACAGCCATGTCGACACCGCCCGGCTGCGCGAGCATACGGCGTCGCTGCTGCCTGGCTACCTAGTGCCAGCGACGGTCACGGTCATCGACAGGCTGCCGCTCGGCCCCCAGGGCAAGCTGGATCTCCCGGCGCTGCCTGCGCCGTCGGCGCCCGCCGGCAGTGCCGCCGGCCGCGCCCCGCGTACACCGGCGGAGGCGGCGATGTGCGTGCTGTTCGCCGAGGTGCTGGGGGCGCAGCAGGTGGGGCCCGAGGACAGTTTCTTCGACATGGGTGGCCACTCGCTGCTGGCGATCCGCCTGATCAGCCGGGTCAGGTCCGCATTCGGTGCCAGCCTGTCGGTTAGCAGCCTGTTCAGCTCGCCTACTCCTGCCGGGCTGGTCGAGCGGCTGCGGGAGGGACCAGGGCCGGACCCGCTGACCCCGCTGCTGCCGCTGCGCGCCGATGGCACCAGCCCGCCGCTGTTCTGCATTCACCCTGGTGGCGGCCTGAGCTGGTGCTACGCCGCGCTGCCCGGCCAGCTAGGACCAGACGTGCCAGTCTACGGCCTGCAGGCACGCGGCCTGCACGACGGCGAGCGGCTGCCGGGCAGCATTGCCGAGATGGCGGCCGACTACCTGGAGCAGATCCGGGCGGTGCAGCCCGCAGGCCCCTATCACCTGGCCGGGTGGTGCTTCGGCGGCGGCGTCGCGCACCAGATCGCGGTCCAGGCGCAGGCGGCCGGAGACAACGTGGCCATGCTCGCGCTCGTCGACGCGGCGCCTTCGAACCCCTCGGGTGGCCGCCGCATCGCGACGCCGGAGGAGCTTCCGGTCAGTGAGCGGCAACTGCTCCGTGACGTGCTGAACGGGTTTGACGTCGACCTGCCCAGCCTGGACAGCCAGTCGCTTGACCGCCGCGGCACGCTGCAGATCATCAGGCAGCAAAGCGACGCTGCCGTCGGCCTGGCCGACCACAGCGTGCTCGCGCTGATGACGGTGCTGCGCAACAACATCTGGCTGTCGATCGATGCCGTTCCCGGAACGTTTCGCGGCGACATCCTGTTCTTCGCGGCCAAGGACGACGGCGTCGACCCGGACAGGTGGGCTCCGCATGTGACTGGCCAGATCCGGACGTATCACATCCCGGCCAGGCACGACCACATGACGCACGCCACCGCGATCGCCGAGATCGCGCCTGTGATGCTCGCGGTCCTGAGCGGGTCACGATGACGAGCCCGGACGCCACCCCGGAAGCCACGGCTCGCTGGCATGCGGCGATGGAGCGGGCAGATACCGACCTGCTCGACTGCCTGGCTGTCAACCTGGCCGTGCTGCTCGTGTGGCATGGCGCCGCCGATGTCCGCACCCCGTTCGCCGCCAGGTGGCGGTTCCGGCTGCGCGGCGACAGAGCAGGCGACGGGCGGCCGGACCTGCCGCCGCAGCATTTGGCCGCGGACCTGCGGGAGCTTGCCGGATGGGAGCTGCGCTGGCAGTCAGCCGCGGATCTCGGCAGTGAGCTGCCCGCCTGGGCCGCCGCGTGTGATGACGGCCAGCCGGTGCTGGTGGTAGCGGATGCCTTCGATGTGCCCTGGGTTCCCTATGCCGGCCACGAGCACATGGAGCACAGCTTCATCGTCGCCGGGGTCGACGGCGACCGCCTCACTATCGCCGACGGCTACACCAACACGACTGAGTGGGGTGCGGCGCGGCCGGTGACGGCGACGGTCGGCCGGCCCGAGATCGCCGGACTGCTAGCCGGGGCCGGGCGCTGGTCCGTCCCGCGCCGCGCGGGCTCGCCGGCCGCGAGCATAGTTGCCCAGCTCGTCCGCGACAACGCGGACGACATCCGCGCGGCCCGCGAGGCCGGCCACTACGAGATCTTCCTGCGCCAGGCAGCCGCGCTGGCGCAGGCCGGCGATCTTGCACCGGTGGCCCTGGATAGCTGGCTGCTGGCCCGCAACCGCAGACTGCATGCCCGGTGGCTGGACAGCGATGCCGCGACGGTGGTGCCCGCCACCGTCAGGCAGGACTTCGCTGCCAGCGTTGCCGCCGCCTGGACCCGTGCCGCGGAGATGTCCTACATCGGCCTGCGCAGAGCCCGGTCCGGCCGCGCCGTGCCACCAGCCGTGACCGAGTGCCTGCGCCAGGCCTGCTCGGCCGAGCAGGACCTGGCCCGGGTCATGCTCGACGGCCTCTTGTCCGGTCCTGCTCCCATGACGGCCCAGGGTTCAACTGCACCCGGCGGGGTGTCCCGGTGCTGATTCACGAGCGCGTACGGAGGCAGGCGGGGCTGACCCCGGACGCTGCCGCACTGGTTACCGCGGATGCCGGTGTGCTCAGCTACCAGGATCTGATCAGATCAGCGGACGCGCTCGCCGCCCAGCTGGCCGGCGAGGCGGCACCAGGCACCCGGGTCGCGATCCTGATGCGCAAGCAGCCTGCTGTGGTCATCGCAATGCTGGCGGCGCTGCAGGCTCGCATGCCCTACCTGCCGCTGGCCGCTGACTGGCCGCCGGCCAGGCAGCGCCTGATCATCGCCGACGCCCGGCCAGCCCTTGTGCTCACCGACGAAGACCTCGCCGGGCCCGCAGCCGCCCTCGGGCCGCCGTGCCGGGTACTCGGCCCGCTCGGGCAGCCGCTGGATGCGGGCCACGGTGCGCGGCCGTCCTCGGCGCCCCCGGTGAGCATGGACGACCTCGCGTACATCCTGTACACCAGCGGGTCCACCGGCTCTCCCAAGGGAGTCATGATCAGCCACGAGAACGCCGCCTTCTTCGTGGACTGGGCGAGCCGCGAGTTCCCGCTCGGCCCAGGCGACCGGGTGGCTGTGCATGCCCCTCTGCACTTCGACCTGCCGGTCTATGACATCTACGCAGGCCTGGGCAGCGGCGCGTGCCTGTGCCTGCTGCCCGAGCGCAGCTCTTTGTTCCCCGAGGCGGTGTTCAGGTTCCTGCGCGCCCACGGCGCGACAGCGCTGTATGCGGTGCCATCCGCGCTGCACGCGCTGGTCAGCAGATCAGGACTGGCCAGCGAGGGACTGCCCGCGCTGCGGCAGGTGCTGTACGCCGGGGAGGAGTACCACCCGGCACCGCTGCGCCGCCTCTCCGCTGCCCTGCCGCACGCGACCATCGCGAATCTCTACGGCCCCATCGAGACCAACGTGGTGACCAGGCTCGTGATCGGGGCCGCCCATCTGGCCATGCCGCGCATCCCGCTGGGCACCCCTGCCCCCGGCGTGCGGATCGCGCTGCTCAGTGACGACGGCGCGGTGCACACCTCTGGCGAGGCCGAGGGGGAGATCCTGGTGGCCGGCCCCTGCGTGACGCCCGGCTACCTGAACCAGCCCGCCCAGACCTCGGCCGCGATCCTTCAGCGCGGGGATGCGGAAGCGCAGGTGCGCTATTACCGGACAGGTGACCACGCCCAGCGGGACTCCTCGGGCCTGCTGCACTACCTCGGCCGGCGGGACGGCCTCATCAAGACCAGGGGGATCCGGGTCGAGCTGGGCGAGATCGAGGCCGTGATCGCCTCGCTGCCCGGGGTCAGCGAGGTGGCTGCGGTTGCCACGCCAGACCCGGCCATTACCGCCCGCCTGCACGCGCTCGTGATCCCGTCCGGCCCGTACGTCACCGCCCACGGCATCACCGACATGTGCCGTCACCTGCTGCCCAGTTACATGATCCCGGACATCGAGCTGCTCGGCGCGCTGCCGAGGACGAGCACTGGCAAGATCGCCCGCTCAGAGCTCGGTGCCCTGCTGGCCAGCCACGAGGACGCGGCGTCGTGACGGGGGCGCTGCCGAGCGGGCGGATCGTCGAGGTCATAGCCGGTGTGCTCGGCTGTGACCGGGGGCAAGTCCAGGCGGCCACGGCCCTGTACGAGCTGCCAGGATTCGACTCGGTAGCCCTGGTGGAGATCCTGGGCCGGCTTGAGGACGCGCTCGGCGCTGAGATTCCGGCCGAGTGGATAGTGCCAGAGGCGTTTACAAGCGTCGATGCGCTGGCCGGGCTGCTCGACGCGGCCGCCGGGGTCGCCAGCGGCGCTGGAGACCGGCCATGAGACTGCTGCACGATCTGCTCGACGCCGCACCGACGGGCCGGCCAGCCATCAGACACGCCGGCGGCACGCTGACCTACGGTGAGCTGCGCGATCGCAGCCTGGGACTGGCAAGCTGGCTGGCTAGCAGGGGAGTGGGCAAGGGCGACCGGATCGTCGTCCAGGCAGCCAACCACCCGCAGTCCGCCGCCCTGCTGTACGCCGCGTCGCGGCTTGGCGCGATCTTCACGCATCTGCACCCCGCGGCCCAGCCTTACCAGCTCCGGCATGTCCTCACCGACTGCGAACCGGCTCTGGTAATCGCCGGCCAGGAATGCCTGGACGCAGCCCGCGCGTCGGCCGCCACGGATGTCTGCTGCCTGCAGGAACTGCCTGCTGACCTGGGGCCCAGCCGGGCAGCGGCCAGCCAGCCCGCTAGACCGGAAGACCCGGCCTGCCTGATCTATACGTCAGGCTCTACCGCCATGCCCAAGGCGGTGGTAGCGCCACACGCGCAGATGATCTTCGCCGTGCGTGCCATCCAGGAGCGGCTGAAATACCGCGAGGACGACGCCGTGTTCTGCGCACTGCCGCTGTCCTTTGACTACGGTCTCTACCAGATCCTGCTGTGCGCGCTGTCCGGGGCGCAGCTCGTGCTCGGCGGGGCGGGCGATGCTGGGCCGGCGCTGCTCGCCACGCTGTCGCGGGAGCGCATCACCGTCGCTCCGCTGGTGCCCGCGATGGCTGGCACGCTCGCCCGGCTCCTCGAGCGGGGCGGGCCGCCGGACCCCGGGCTGCGGCTGATCACCAGCACGGGTGCGCCAATGCCCGGATCCACCCTGCGCCGGCTCCGGGCCAGCCTGCCCGGCCTGCGAGTACAGCTCATGTTCGGGCTCACCGAGTGCAAGCGAGTCTCCATCATGGAACCGGACGGCGACCTCACGCGGCCCGGATCGTACGGCCGCCCGCTCGACGGGACTGATGCCTACGCCGTCGACGCGGCCGGACGGCGGCTGCCACCTGGCGAGACCGGTGAGCTCATCGTCAGCGGTCCGCATGTCATGGCCGGGTACTGGCGGGCGCCCGCGCTGACGGCCAGCCGCTTCCGCGCTGACGGCGACGGCCCGCGCATCCTGCGCACCGGTGACCTGTGCGCTTTCGACGCCGACGGCTACCTGTTCTTCGCTGGGCGACTCGACGAGACGTACAAGAGCAGGGGCTTGCGCGTCAGCGCGGCCGAGGTAGAGGCGGCTGCCCTGGATGTGCCGGGTGTCACCGCCGCCGCGGTCCTCCCGCCGTCGGCCGCACAGCCAGCCGCGGTGCTGGCCGTCGCCGGGGACGTTGTGCCCTCGCACGTGATCAAGGAACTGACCACGCGGCTGGAGGACTTCAAGGTGCCAGCGGCCTGTCATGTCCTGACGGCGATGCCGCTGACCGCTCACGGCAAGACGGACAAGAAGGCCGTCGCCGCCCGGCTCCTGGAGGCACCGCGGTGACTACCGTGCCGGGCGAGCAGGTCACGTCCGTTCAGCAAACAATTGAGCAGCTGTCTGTGGCGCGCCGGGCCGCGGTGCTCTACGGCACTCCGGCCTACGTCTACGACCTCGCCGAGGTCCGCCGGGCCCACGGGGAGCTCACGGCGCTGCTGCCCGAGAGCAGTCTGCTGTATTACTCGGTCAAGGCCAATCCGCACCCGGCGGTATGCCGGGAACTAGCCCGGCTCGGCTGCGGTGCCGAGGTGAGCTCGGCCGGTGAGGCGCAGACCGGCATCGACGCGGGCTTCCCCGCTGCCCGCTGCCTGTTCACCGGGCCGGGTAAGACGCCCGACGAGATCCGCCTGGCGATCAAGCACGGGATCCGGGACTTTTCCGTCGAGTCGCCCGCCGACCTGCGCCAGGTCGCAGCCGCCGGGGCCGAGGCCGGCACCCGGCTGCACTGCCTGCTGCGCGTCAACGTCGACACCCCTGTCCCAGGCATGGGCCTGACCATGACCGGCGTGGCCTCTCAGTTCGGCACCGACGCCAGGCAGGTTCGCGATAACCCCGGTGACTTCGCCGACGACGACTACGCGCAAGTGACCGGGCTGCACCTGTTCATGGGATCGAACCTGGCCGACGAGGACATGCTCGTGCGCCAGTTCGACGCCGCACTGCGGTCCGTCACTGAACTCCAGGCCGCACTCGGCCGGCCGCTTCCGTTCATTGACCTTGGCGGCGGTTTCGCGGCCCCGTATGCCAAGTCCGGGACCAGGCCCGCCTACGGCGGGCTGCGTGAGCGGCTGGCCGGCCTCGTCGCTCGGTGGCTGCCGCCCGGCCAGCAGCCGCGGCAGCTGGCCTTCGAATCAGGCCGTCACCTGGTCGGCGGGTGCGGCACCCTCGTCGCCCGCGTGATGGACGTCAAGCATTCCAAGGGCAGCACGTTCGTCGTGCTCGACAGCGGCATCAACCATCTCGGCGGGATGGCCGGGCTGCGCCGGGTGCCGCCTGCCGGGGTGCGTCCGCTCGCTGACCTGCCATCGGACGCAGTGCCCGGCGCACAGCCCAGCGCACAGCCGCGCGGGTCCTCCCGCGCGCAGCCGGACACGCCCGAGGAGGTCCACGACTGCTACTTCGTCGGCCCGCTGTGCACTCCGCTGGACACCTGGGCGCGCGGCGTGACAGCGCCGCGCCTGCGCAGCGGAGATCTGGTAGCCGTGCCGAACGTCGGCGGCTACGGCCTGACCGCCAGCCTGCTCGCCTTCCTGAGCCGGCCCCCGGCTGTGGAAGTCGTCGTCGACGGCAGCGAGATCTGCACCGCGGACCGCCTCACACTCACCAGGCAGACAGAGCACCCGAGCCATGTGCATCCGGGCCCTGCCGACCACCGTACCGCCAGCCCGGCAGATTCAGGAGGCCACCATGCTTGACCCCGCGTTCGTCGAGATTCTCCGCCACCACCTGAAGTACCTCGAGCCGGGGGATGCGCTCGACCCGGACCGGCCGCTGCGGGATCTGGGACTGGATTCGATGCAGGCGGTCGAGCTGCTGTTCGACATCGAGGATCATTTCAACCGCGCGCTCGACGACGAGGACCTCACCGAGGAGACGTTCGCCACCGCCACCAGCCTGTGGGCCGTGCTCAGCAGGGATGGGTCCGGGTCATGACGGTCACCGGCACCCTGAGCGGGCACCGGCCGGCCGCCGGACGCCGCGGTGACACCCCGGTCAGCGCCCGCGCGGATGCCGTCGCGCAGGTCGCCGCCGCGCACGCCAGCGCTTGCGACGAGCGCGCCGAGTTCCCTGTCGCCGCGCTGACGGCGCTGCGCGACAGCGGGCTGATGGGACTGCTGGTCCCCGGCGAGTACGGCGGCCTCGGCGGATCGCTGCGTGACCTGGCCGACGTGGCAGCGGCGCTGGCCGGGCCATGCCTGTCCACGGCTCTGATCTGGGCGATGCACTGCCAGCAGGCAGTCACGATCGCCGCGTGGGGCGCTCCTGCGCTCAAGCAGCGGCTGCTGCCGCGCATCGCCGCCGGCGAGGTTTACCTGGCCTCGGTAACCACGGAGTACGGCAAGGGCGGTCACCTGCTCTCCTGCCATTCCCCGCTGGCCACCGACGGGGAGTGGCTCACGATCACGCGGGACGCTCCTGTGGTCACCGGAGGCGAGTACGCGGACGGGTTCCTCATCACGATGCAGGCGCCACCACCTGGCCCTCCTTCGGCGGTAACCCTCGTCTACGCCGACCGCGGGCAACTCGAGGCCAGCCCTTCTGGCGGGTGGAACCCGATGGGGATGCGGGCCACCCGCAGCATCGCCATGAGGCTGTCGGGCCGGGTCCCGGCCGACCAGATCGTCGGCGGCCAGGGCGCGTTCAGGCCGATCGCCGTCAGCACGTTCATCCCGGCTGGCCACATCGGCTGGGCGGCAGCGTGGCTGGGCGCCGCTGCCGGGGCGCTGCGCGGCATCGTCGCGATGGCCCGTACCCCGGCGGGCCGCAGGCAGCTTAAGGCGCACTCGGATTCGTTCCGCCACCAGCTCGCACGGATCAGGATCGACCTTGACCTGGTCGGCTCGCTTCTGCAGCGGGTTATCGCTGATGTAGAGCGGCCAGGAGCCGATATCGAGGCCGCGGACTGCCAGCTGCGGCTCAACGGCCTGAAGGTCGCGGCCTCGGAGCTGTGCTTCTCCGCGGTCGACCGCATGGTCCAGCTATCGGGGCTGCGCAACGGTTACCTGCGGGACTCGCCGCTGCACCTGGAGCGGACGTTCCGGGACCTGCGCTCGGCCAGCCTCAACTACGCGAACGAGCGGCTGCTGTCCGCCAACGGCGCGCTGACCCTGCTGGATCGTCATGTCCGTCTCGGCTGACCGGGCCGCTGCAGCGCCCGTCCGGGGCGTGGTGCCTGACGCCGCAGCGACGATCCGCGCCGCCGTGGACGAGGCACTCGCAGGCCCGGCGGCCAGCCTTCCGGCGGACGAAGGCACGCCCTGGGAGCTCGCCAGGTCCGTGCTGGCCGCCATCGGCAGGGCCGGCGGGCTGCGCGCATGCCTTACCGAGGATGATCCGCCTGGGCTGTCGCTTCACGGGCTGCGAACTCTGATCCAGCACCTCGCGACCAGAGCGCCGTCCGGGGTCACGCTGGCAACCTGCGTACAAGCGGCGCTGTTCATACCGATCATGGCCGACCTCGCCGACGACGCCCAGCGCCGCGTTCTCGACGAGGTTCTCGACGGCCAGGCGGCGGCGGCGGTGGCGATTTCGGATGCCGGCATCGCCGGCTCGGACCCGGCCGCGATGGCGACCACACTGCGCCGGGCGGACGATGGCTGGATCCTGAACGGCACCAAGGACTGGGTGACCGGCGCCTGCATCGCCAGCTACCTGGTGGTGTGCGCGCGTACCGGCAGCGCGGGCTCGGGCCGGCACTTCTCCAACTTCAGCCTGGCGCTGGTGCCCGCCGACCTCGACGGCGTGTCCATACGGCCACGCGACACCGCGGTGATGCAGCACGCTGGCCTGGGAACTGTCGAGTTCGCCGATGTCCGGCTGCCACGTGACGCGCTGGTCGGCAGGCAGGGGCGCGGCCTTGCCCATTTCCTTCGCTACGTCGCGACCGAGCGGCTGGCCGGCGGCTTCTGGGCCACGGCGATCGGCCGCGATCAGGTCCGCCGCACCGCCGCCTGGCTGAGGCAGCGCGACCTGGCAGGCGGCTCGCTGTGGGACAACCCGGCAGTACGCTGCCGGCTCGCCGAGGCAGCGGTCGGCATCAGGCTCATCGAGGCGCTGGCCGAGGACATCCTGCGGCAGCGGTGCACCGCCCCGCCTCCGGCCGAGGACACCGCCGCGCTGAAAGCTGCTCTCGCGCCCCGGCTGACATCCGCGCTGGCCACATGCGTCCAGCTGCATGGAGCGGAGGGCCTGACCGCGCAGGCTGGCCTGCTCCAGATGCTGGCCGACGCGCGTGCGTTCGGCGTCGCCGGCGGGACCACCGAGACCATGCTCGAGCTCGTCGCACACAGCGACCTTGTTCTCGGGGGCCGGGAAGCGTGGATATGACGACCGACGCGGAAGGAGGAGCAGCCAGTGGCCAGCCCCTTCGTTGACGAGGACGCGCCAGGTGCCGACAGCGGTCTGCCCTTGCTCGCGGGCCAGCTGGGAATCTGGCTTGCCTGCTCGCGTGATCCCGCCGCGGGCCCGTCGTTCAATCTTGCCTACGGGATTGACATCGGCGGGTGCCTCGACCCGTCAGCTCTCGAGGAAGCCATCAGGCAGGTCACGGCTGAGGCCGAGACCCTGCATCTGCGCCTGGCGCTCCGCGGCGCAGTGCCCCGCCTGGAGCCGGCCCTGCTGTCCGGGCCGCTCCTGACGCGCGCCGACGTCAGCTCGCTGCCGCAGCCGATGGCGGCGGCGGAAGAGCAGATAGCGGCGGACATGGCAGCCCCGGTGCAGCTCACCGGGGAGCGCCTGTGGACAGCGAGGCTGTTTACGATCTCGGCTGGCCGTCAGCTTCTCTATCTCCGGAGCCATCACCTGGCGGCTGACGGCTGGAGCCTTGACGCGGTCGTGGCCCGGCTAGCCAGCCTCTACAGCGCGATCATCCGCTGCAGCCCGCCGCCGCAGAATCCGTTCTCGCCATTCGCTGAGCTGCTGGCAGAGGAGGAGGCCTACCGGTCCTCGGCTCGCTTCGGCAGGGATCAGCAGTTCTGGGCGCAGCGGCTCGACGGCGCGGGGCCGGCCCGCTTGCCCGCTGGCAGCCCGGGAACACGGCCAGGTCAGCAGCTGGTGCGTCTGGTGAGCCTCGGCGATCCGGAGATGGCCTCGATCCAGCGGGCGGCTGACGCCGCGGCATCGTCGTGGGCTGAGTTCGCCGTCGCGTCGGTGGCGCTCTACCTGGCCCGCGTGAGCGGCACGAGCGACGTCACGCTGGCGCTGCCGGTCCCCGGCCGGGTGACGGCCGCCGAGCTCCGGGTCCCGGGCATGAAAGCCAACGTGGTGCCACTGAGGCTGCGGGTACGCCTGGACCAGGACATCACGGCGCTGATGCGTACAGTCCACGCTGAGATATTCCAGGCAATGCTCCACTCCCGGTACCGGATGGAGGACATCCGCAACGATCTCGCCAGTGCTGGCGGCTCGTTTCCCACCGTGGTCGTCAATGTCCCGGGGCCGGAGCCGTTGCTCGACTTCGCCGGAATACCCGGGCAGGTGCGCAACTACTCGAACCGGTACGCAGAAGATTTCTGTGTCACGTTCATGCGCGGCTCCGGCGGGACAGGCCGCTTTGCCTTCGAATCGAACGGCAGCCGGCACAGCGGCACCGATCTAGACGGCCACGCGGCCGGCATCACGCAGCTCCTCGGGAACATGGCGGCAGCGTCGGGCCGGCCCGTCGGGCGGATCGAGAACCTGAGCCCGGCCAGTCGCCTGCAGCTGCTGCGAGCCGGATGCGCGGCCCCCGACGCGGCGAGCATGCCGTCAACCGGGCCCGACTGCTTCGCCGCCCAGGTGGCCCGGTCGCCGGGCGCCGCGGCGATCATCACCGGGACGGAAGTGCTCACCTACCGGGAGGCCGACGCCGCGGCGAACCGGCTCGCCCGGTTTCTTGCCGCCAGGCAGGCAGGACCGGAGTCGGTCGTGGCGGTCCTGTCCCAGCCCAGCCCGCAGATGGTGATCGCGATCCTTGCGATCCTCAAGACGGGTGCAGCGTTCCTGGCCGTCGATCCCGCATACCCGCAGGCCCGGATCGAGCAAGTGCTCGCCGACGCGCGGCCGGCTCTGGTCCTGACGAGCGGCACCCAGGCCCGGCTGCCAGGCGGGTTCACTGAGGCGGTCATAGACCTCGACAGCCCCGGCGTGCGGAAGCTTCTCCGGGAGTTCCCGGCGTCCTGCTTCGGCGAGGCGCAACGGTCCCGGCCGCTGCTGCCTGGGCACCCCTGTTATCTCATCTACACGTCTGGGTCGACCGGAGTGCCCAAGGGCGTCCTGGTCACGCACGCGGGCGTGCCGGCGCTCGTCAGTGTCCATAGGCAGCGGCTGGGCCTCGGGCCAGGCAGCAGGCTGCTGCAAGCTTCCTCGCCGTCGTTCGACGGCTTCGTCTGGGAGACGCTCTGCTCGCTGCTCAGCGGCGCGGCCCTGGTGCTGTCACCGGAAGGCCGGGCGCTGCCAGGGCCGGACCTCGGGCGGCTCGCCCATGCGGCGGACGCCACGCACGTGGCGCTCCCGCCGGCCGCCCTGGCCGTCATGAGCACCGCGGATCTGCCGCCGCACACCACAGTGCTCACCGCGGGGGAAGCGTGCCCGCCGGACCTGGCCAGCCGCTGGTCGGCTGGTCGGCTGATGGTCAACGAGTACGGAACGGCCGAGACGACGGTGTGCGCGACCATCAGCGAGCCACTGCGAGGCCTCCAGCAGCCGCCGATCGGGAAGCCCATCCCGGGGGCGCGTGTGTATGTGCTGGATGGGGGGTTGCTGCTGGTTCCGGTGGGGGTTGTGGGTGAGGTGTATGTGGGGGGTGGTGGTGTGGCGCGGGGGTATGCGGGGCGGCGGGGGCTGACGGCTGGGCGGTTTGTGGCTGATCCGTTTGGGGTGGCGGGGTCGCGGATGTACCGGACGGGGGATCTGGCGCGGTGGCGGGGGGATGGGCAGCTGGAGTTCGCGGGGCGTGCTGATGATCAGGTGAAGCTGCGGGGGTTCCGGGTGGAGCCGGGTGAGGTGGAGGCGGTGCTGGCGGGGTGCCCGGGGGTGGGGCAGGCGGTTGTGGTGGTGCGTGAGGGCGGGGGTGGTGAGCGGCAGCTGGGTGCGTATGTGGTGCCGGCGGCTGGCGGGGTGGTGGATCCGGAGGTGGTGCGGGGGTGGGTGGCGGGGCGGCTGCCTGGGTTCATGGTGCCGGCGTGGGTGAGTGTGCTGGAGGCGCTGCCGCTGACGGCTAACGGGAAGGTGGACCGGGCTGGGCTGCCAGCGCCGGCGGTGCGCCGTGGTGGGGGGCGGGTGCCGCAGGGTGCGGAGGAGGTGCTGCTGGCGGGGCTGTTTGGTGAGCTGCTGGGGGCTGAGCGGGTTGGCGCTGATGACAGTTTCTTTGAGCTGGGTGGTCATTCGCTGCTGGCGGTGCGGCTGATCAGCCGGATCAAGGCGGCGCTTGATGTTGAGGTGCCGATCACCGACGTGTTCACCGCACCCACCATCGCCACACTCGCCACCAAACTCACAGCTCCTCGTGCAGCGATCCCGCCGCTGGCGGCAAGGCCGCGGCCAGCCGTGATCCCGTTGTCGTCCGCGCAGCGGCGGCTGTGGTTTCTGCAGCAGTTCGACCGGCAGTCGGTGGCCTACAACATTCCGGTGGCGCTGCGGCTGACCGGGCAGCTTGACCGGGACGCGCTGCAGGCCGCGCTGGAAGACGTGACCACCAGGCACGAGAGCCTGCGCACGGTCTTCCCGGTGCGTGATGGTGAGCCAGTGCAGCACGTGCTGCCCGCGGGGGACGCGATCCCACCACTGGAGCTGGTATCGGCCGGTGCCGGCGGCGCGGCGGACGTGGTGGACCGGGCGTGCCGGCACGTGTTCGACCTAGCCGGGGAACTGCCGGTGCGGGCGTGGCTGGCGAAGACCGGCCCGGATGAGCACGTTCTGGTGCTGCTGTTGCACCATATCGCGGCTGATGGCTGGTCGATGGAGCCGCTGCTGCGTGATCTGGGCACGGCGTATGCCGCGCGGCGGGCTGGGCGGGCGCCGGGGTGGTTGCCGTTGCCGGTTCAGTATGCCGATTACACGCTGTGGCAGCGCGAAGTGCTGGGGGATCCGGGAGATCCGGGCAGCCTACTGACCCGCCAGGCCGCCTACTGGCAGGAGGCCCTGTCGGGGCTGCCGGAGCGGATCGACCTGCCGTCCGACTTCCGCGAGCCTGTGACCAGTCCGCCGGCTGGCACGGTGCCGCTGCGGATCTCCCCGTCGCTGCACCAGGCACTGGCCGCCGTGGCCGCCGACGCTGGCGCCACAGTGTTCATGGCGGTCCAGGCCGGCCTGGCCGCGCTCCTGGCCAGAATGGGCGCCGGCAGCGACATCCCGCTGGGGGTCCCGGTGGCCGGGCGAGCCGACCAGGCCCTAGATGACCTAGTTGGGTTCTTCGTCAACACCCTGGTGCTGCGCGCCGACGTGTCAGGCAACCCCAGTTTCGCGGACCTGGTAAGCCGGGTGCGGCAGGCCAGCCTCGGGGCCTACGCCAACCAGGACCTTCCGCTCGAGGTGCTGGTCGAGATCCTCAACCCGACCCGTTCCAC
Source organism: uncultured Actinomycetota bacterium (assembly GCA_963815375.1). Lineage (GTDB taxonomy): Bacteria > Actinomycetota > Actinomycetes > Streptosporangiales > Streptosporangiaceae > JASHPR01. The sequence goes on from CAWFGX010000005.1 coordinate 650,938, forward strand.
TACTCATCACCCGCTATTCCAGGTCTCCCTGTCCTTCGACGTCGCCGCTCCGGCCCGGCCGCGCCTTCCCGGGCTCAAGGTCCAGACCTTGCCTCTCGCCCCCCGCGCGGCAAAGTTCGACCTGCTGTTCACCCTCGCCGAGCGTCCCCGCCACCCCGACGGGATCCCGGCGGGGCTGGACGGCTCGCTTACGTTCCGCACCGACCTGTTTAGCCAGGCCACCGCGAAGAGCCTGGCCAGCCGCCTGGCCCGGCTGCTGGCCGCGGCCACCGAAAGCCCGCACGCCCGCCTCGGCAGCCTCGACATCATCCTCCCCGCCGAACGACGCGTGTTTGCTTTCCAGGGCAGACGCCTCCGCAAGCCCCGGACGGACTCACCGCCCAGGCGGTTTGCCGAACAGGTGGCCCGCCATCCGGAAGCGGTCGCGGTGCGCTGGGCCACTGGAGCGCTGACCTTCGCAGAACTCGGCCAGCGGGCGGGCCGGCTAGCTGGCCGCCTGGCTGACGCGGGTGCCGGCCCGGAAAGCCCAGTCGCGCTGATGCTGTCCCGCTCGCCGGATCTCGTTGTCGCGACCCTGGCAGTGGTGATGGCAGGCGCCGCTTACGTGCCCATCCCGGACCAGTACCCGTCGTCGCTGCGGGCGAAGGTGATCGCGGACACCGGGACCCGGCTGCTCATCGCCGACGCCACCACGCCACGCGAGGACCTGCCCGCCGGCCCGCGCGTCATCCGGGCGGACGACACTGTCGTGAATGGCAGTCCCGTGGATGGCACCGTACCGGCGGGCGCAGGACCAGGCAGCACCGGGTCAGACAATACCGTGGCGACTGGTCGCCGGCGGCGGAGGCCGCCGGTGAGCCGCGCAGCCACGGGCCACCCCGATCAGCTCGCCTGCATCCTGTACACGTCCGGTTCTACGGGCGAGCCCAAGGGCGTGGCCATCACGCATGGCAACGTGCTCGGGCTGGCCGATGATCAGCGCTGGCGAGGCGGAAGCCAGACACGGGTGCTGCTGCACTCGCCGTACGCCTTCGACGCGGCGACCTACGAGCTGTGGGTCCCGCTGCTGACCGGCGGTCAGGTCCTCGTCGCCCCGCCGGGCGAGCTTGGCGTGGCCACGCTCAGGCGGCTGATTACGCAGCTGGACATCACCTGCATGTGGCTCACCGCTGGCCTGTTCCGGGTGATAGCCGACGAGGACCCAGGGTCACTCTCGGGCCTGCGTGAGGTCTGGACCGGAGGCGACGTCGTCCCGCCCGAGGCCATCCGCCAGGTACTGGCGGGCCAGGGGCCGAGGCCCCGCATCGTCAACGGCTACGGGCCGACGGAGACCACGACGTTCGCGACTAGCTACCCGATCGGGCCCGAGGACCTGGCGGGCGGCGCGCTGCCGATCGGCAGACCGCTGGACCAGGCGCGTGTGTATGTGCTGGATGGGGGGTTGCTGCTGGTTCCGGTGGGGGTTGTGGGTGAGGTGTATGTGGGGGGTGGTGGTGTGGCGCGGGGGTATGCGGGGCGGCGGGGGCTGACGGCTGGGCGGTTTGTGGCTGATCCGTTTGGGGTGGCGGGGTCGCGGATGTACCGGACGGGGGATCTGGCGCGGTGGCGGGGGGATGGGCAGCTGGAGTTCGCGGGGCGTGCTGATGATCAGGTGAAGCTGCGGGGGTTCCGGGTGGAGCCGGGTGAGGTGGAGGCGGTGCTGGCGGGGTGCCCGGGGGTGGGGCAGGCGGTTGTGGTGGTGCGTGAGGGCGGGGGTGGTGAGCGGCAGCTGGGTGCGTATGTGGTGCCGGCGGCTGGCGGGGTGGTGGATCCGGAGGTGGTGCGGGGGTGGGTGGCGGGGCGGCTGCCTGGGTTCATGGTGCCGGCGTGGGTGAGTGTGCTGGAGGCGCTGCCGCTGACGGCTAACGGGAAGGTGGACCGGGCTGGGCTGCCGGCGCCGGCGGTGCGCCGTGGTGGGGGGCGGGTGCCGCAGGGTGCGGAGGAGGTGCTGCTGGCGGGGCTGTTTGGTGAGCTGCTGGGGGCTGAGCGGGTTGGCGCTGATGACAGTTTCTTTGAGCTGGGTGGTCATTCGCTGCTGGCGGTGCGGCTGATCAGCCGGATCAAGGCGGCGCTTGATGTTGAGGTGCCGATCACCGACGTGTTCACCGCACCCACCATCGCCACACTCGCCACCAAACTCTCGAAGCGCAGATCCGGTGACAGCAGTTCCCCGCCGGGCGACGGAAGCCCCGACACGAGGCCGGGCTTGCTGCGCTGGAAAGCGATGAGAGACGCCAGGTGATACCGCAGACGGCTGTCGCAGCGTCAGCGCCAGAGCGCTGAGAAAGGTATCCGATGCTGCCTGACACCTACATCGGTGGCCTGGGAGCCTGCTGGCCGGCTCCTACTCCCATTGCCGAAGCCATCGCCGCTGGCCGCTACGACCAGGCCGAAGCCGACCGCACTCAGTACGTGTCCATATGCGCCGATGACAAGCGCGCTGCCCCCGAACTGGCTGCTCGTGCAGCTGCTGACGCGGTAGCAGCGGCTGACGTTATGCCGAATGTCTTGGACACGGTCTTCTACGGTCATGGTCATCGTCTGCCGCTTGATTTCTGGAACCCTGCCGGCTACGTCGCCCGTGAACTTGGCTGCTCCGGCAGCGCGCTCATGGCGATAGGCGGCGGGTGCGCGGCAGGTATCGGAGCCGTCCAGGTGGCGTGCGCCTATCTCGCAGCCGGTTTCACACAAACCGCGCTCGTCACCGCGGCCGATTGCTGGCCAGCAGGGCAGATAGACCGTTACCGGACGAACTCGGGAATTGTCCTCGCCGACGGCGCGGCGGCCGCTGTTCTCACGCGCAGGCCGGGGCCATGGCAGATTCTCAGTGTCTGCAGCACAGGCGACCCAGATCTGGAGACCCTGCACCGCGGTGAGGACGAGTGGTACACCGAGCCGCCCGACGCTAACAGGCGCGCTCGCGAGTTCCGCTCGGTAATGGCCACAGTGAGCACCAAACGTCACCTGGTCACCGGGTTGCGCTCCGCTGTGAGCCGCGTCCTGTCGGACGCGGATATTCGCAGCGCCGACGACCTTGCCTTGATCCTGCTTCCAGGCGTGGGAGCCGATCTGTTCGGCACGAACTACCTCCGCCCTCTCGGCATTGACGCCGAACGGACAAACTTGCTCTTCTCTCGTAGCACAGGCCATTTCGGAGCAGCGGACCAGCTAGCTGCTCTTTCCGCTCTCGCCAATCCCGGCGCGCTTACGAGCGGGGACCTGGTACTTCTCGTTGGCGAAGGCACGGGGTTTTCGTGGAGCGCGGCTGTTATCCGGGTTGCTTAACCGGGTACGCACAGCCCCGAGCCTATAAGAGTGACAATTTCGTCACTGTCGGTCATCATGGTCGGTAATGGCCTAACGAGGAGTGGATCATATGACTGCCGACGGCAGCCTGCTCAAGTTCCCGCCCGCTCCGGAATCGCCGGACGACCCGGAGCCAGCCATCTACGAGCTGCTCAGGACACGCCGGGTGCTGGAATCCGAACTACCGGACGGCAGGACAGGCTGGCTGGTCGGCGGTTACGAGCAGGTCCGGCAGGTATTAACCGATCAGCGCTTTTCCCGGGCGCTGGCGGCCGCGCCGGACCATTCGCCGCAGGGCATCGAGCTGTCGGCCGCTGACACCATTGCCGGGATGGACCCGCCAGAGCACACGCGGCTGCGCAAATTAGTGGCCAGTGCGTTTACCGCCCGCCGGGTGGAGGCGCTGCGACCGCGGGTAGCTGCCATCGTTGACGAGCTCATCGACGGTTTCACCGCCGAGCCGCAGCCGGCCGACCTGGTAACGAGCTTCTCCCTGCCGCTGCCTGTACGGGTGATCTGCGACATGCTCGGCGTGCCAGCCGCCGACCTGGACAAGTTCCACGTGTGGACGAGCGCGCTGGTGGCTGACTGGCAGCGTGACACTGGTGAGATAATCACCGCGCTTCTCGAGCTGAACGGCTACTTCGCGCAGCTGATAGCCGTCAAGCGGGCGCAGCCGACCGACGACCTGCTGAGCGCCCTCATCGCAGCAAGGGACTCCGAGGACCGCCTGTCCGAGGAAGAGCTCACCAGGCTGGGTTCCACCATGCTTGTCGGCGGCTACGAGACCACCGCGAACCAGATCAGCCTCTCGCTGCTTGTCCTGCTGGACCACCCGGCCGACCTGGCCAGAGTGCGCACAGAAGACGCGCTGATTCCCGCGGCCGTGGAGGAGCTGCTGCGCTACGTCAGGCTTACCGGCGGAGCCGCGCTGGCCCGGGTCACTACAGAGGATGTGGAGCTTGGCGGCGTGACGATCCCGGCAGGCGAGGCTGTCCTGCCGATCTTGCCGCTGGCCAACCGGGACCAGCTTGCGTTCAGCGATCCGGACCAGTTCGATATCGATCGCGCCCCGGTCACCCATCTGGCATTCGGCGGAGGCTTCCATCACTGCCTCGGCGCCCAGCTTGCCCGGGTCGAACTCCAGGAGGCCATGCGCGGACTGCTCACGCGCCTGCCCGGTCTGTCGCTGGCCGTACCGGCCAGTGAACTCAGGTTCAAACCCGGTATGGCCATATCGAACCTGCGTGAGCTGCCCGTCACGTGGACCAAGGCGTGATCCGGTGCGTTAGGTGTTCGCCTGGTCGTCGCCGGCCGTCCCCACCACTCTGCGAAGCAGGGTGGCTGCGTTCGCCGGCAACTGGTCGCCTGCCCAGGCGACGTACTGATCGGGTCGGACAAGGATGTAGCGGCTGCCGTACACAGCAGGCGCACCATCAACTGCGTCGACTACAACTCGCAGCGGTATCTGAAGAGCCCGGGCGGCATCCTGGAATGCCATGACCGGCCGCCGGTCCTCGGTGAAGGCAACCAGCGTGCAGGAGCGTCCCAGTTGCTCGAAGATGTTGCTGCCCGAGGACAGCAGCGCTGGCGCCAGATGATGCCCTGCCCGCGCCTCGAACGCGTGCTGGCCATGGACGCTGCAGGCCGAGCCAGCGGGTCCCCAGACGATGGGCGAGCCCTCGTAGTGCGGCTCATACGAGGCAGGCGCGGTGTCTCCTGCCGTCAGGCCGCTCCACGCTTGCTCGAATTCGCTCCGGTCGCGGTGCGGGCTGTAGCGCGCGAGGAAAGCACGGTCCCTTCCGATGCCGTCCGTAATCGCCTGCCCGGTCTCGACGAAGATCGGCCGTCGCTCTTCTGTGTAACTGTCCAGCAGCCGCGACCCACCCCACCCCTGCAGCACGGCGCCAAGTTTCCACCCGATGTTGACCGCGTCTTCCAGGCCGGTATTGAGGCCGTAGGCACCGTATGGCGGGTGGCTGTGCGCCGCGTCCCCGGCGATGAACACGCGGCCGCGACGGTAGGTGTCGGCGATGTCGACCCGCAAGTCCCAGAAGCCCAGGTGCTGGAAATCGCAGGCTATCGGGAAGCCGACGGCGCGCTCGATCACAGCATGGGCATCAAGGTTCCCGGTCGCCCAGTCACTCGGGACCGGCGCGTGGAAGAACCAGGTATCGGCCGCGTCGACGCGCCCGAAGAACCACCAGTATCCGTTGAGCTCGGGATGCAGTACTCGGTACGTCGTCCGGGGAGGGAAACGTTCCAGGCCAGCCTGCAGATCACTTGACCTGAAGACAGCCAGCACCATCCGCTGGTCGAAGTCCGCTCCGCTGCTCGCGATACCCGTCTGCTCCCGGACGCCCGAATGAGCGCCGTCGCAGCCGACGACGTACTCGGCTTCGATCACGCAGCGCGTCTCACCTGAGTCCGGCACCGCCGTTACCCGGACGCCGGCGTCGTCCTGGCTTATGTCAATTGCCGACCAGCCGAACATCGTGACCGCGGAATCCAGCGCCCGGACCCGCGTGCGCAGTACGGCCTCGGTCAGATACTGAGGCAGTCGCTCGTGCCGCTGAAAATAGAAGTCACCAACTGCCTCGCGGCCCGCCGGAGCGTACCAGTACTGGCTGGCAAGGCTCTCATACGCTGTGATCCCACCGATCGGGAATCCGGGCGGCAGCAGCCGCGCGGCGCGCAGCTCATCGGCACAATCCCAGAAATAGAAGTGCTCCAGGCTCCGCGCCGTCAGGTTCTGTCCCTTCGGGATCGCCGACACCTCACGAGAGCGATCCAGAAGCACGCAGGGTATGCCCGCCTGGCCAAGGGTCACAGCCAGGCCAAGGCCTACCGGCCCGCCGCCCACAACAGCGACCGACGTGCGTATCGGTTCAGATTCAGTCATCGTCCTCCATGATGACGGGGCGCTCAGCCAGCGTGCCGCCCGGATATTCACCTGGCGATCAACCCCCGGGTCACGAGGCTCCACCCACAGGTCTAATGCTGGTACCACGCTGGTACCACGGTTGCAGCCGCGGAATCCACTGCCAGGCCGATGGCAGCGCCGGAGCGGATCCTTACCGTCAGTTGCATGACCGCAATCCTCTCCGCCACCCCGGCCTGTAGCGTGGCCATACCTAGCCAGCGGCCTGGGTTCGGTCAAGCGGCGCCAGCCGCCCGGCGCAGGCGGCATGACCGGCTGTGGTGGCTGGCCACCGCGCTCACCGCCGCAGGCGCGGGACTGGTCCCGTGGATGATCGTGCTGGCCACCTTCCTCCCAGCCAGCACTCGTGCCTGGAACTGGTCTGCCGCATGGACCGGGCTGGACGCCTTTGAGGCACTTGGCCTGCTCAGCACTGGAGCGCTGCTGATCTGGCGGGACGCACGGTACCACCTGACCGCGGCCGTCACCGCTACGCTCCTGCTGGTCGACGCCTGGTTCGACGTAACGACGTCCGCTCCCGGCGCCGGCAGAATAATCGCGATCGCGATGGCAGTATGCCTGGAACTTCCCGTGGCAGCCGTCTGCGCCGCACTGGCCACCCGGGGCTGCCAGCGTCAGTGCTAGTACCACAATGCTGAAACCGTCTGCGCAGAACGCAAGCGGTTACACGCCGCTGGCCGGCGGCCGGAGTTGCTTCACCATGACCTTCTCCATGCGGATGCCGTCCGGCATTGGGCCCGCGTGCTGACCGGTGTCGGTGAATCCGTTGCGCCGGTACAGAGCGGCGGCCTGCTCGTTGTCTTCCGCCACCTCGAGGCGCAGCGCGGCGGCGCCCTGCGACCGTGCCCACTGCGCCACCGCCTGCACCAGCCGGTCACCGATCCCCTTGCCGCGCCCGGCCGGGCTCACCCACATGGAGATCAGCTCAGGCATCCCGCCCTCGCCCGGAACCCCGCTGGCCATGCCAGCAGGCTTCCCCTCCAGCAGCGCGACGAAGTTGACCGATCCGGGGATAGCGAGCCGGTCCCGCCAGCGTTCTTCAACCGCATCCTGCCAGTCGGCCAGCTGGGACCCGAACGCAGCCGGGGCCTCGGCCAGCGCAGCCAGCCGCAACTCCCGCCAGACCTGCCAGTCGGCGGGTGTCAGTGTCTCGATCTCGATCACACGGCAAGGGTGCCCGCCTGCGCGCTTACAGGCCAATGGTTTCTTGGCCGCGCGGCAGTGCCTGGCAGCGGAGATTTTGTCACGCTGGTGATAAGGCGTTTATCCGGAACTGATAAACCGCGGCCGGTCCTGTTGCCGTGACCTGGACGCGGCGTTTTGATCGAGGGGAGGTCCCCTTAACGAGGAGCCAGCATGCACGTCCGACTCAGCAGAACGCGCCTGTTCGCCGCACTGGCCGCCGTCACCCTGTGCGCCGCGACCACCTTCGCGGCCGCAGCCCCGGCGGCTCAGGCAGCCCCGTCGGCTCGGGCAGCCGGATCAGTGCTGCCCTCGCAGGACCCGTTCTATACCTACACCGGCTCGACGCCGCTATCGGAGATCGCGCCGGGCACAGTGCTGAAGAAGCGCAGTGCCAGCCTGGCGCTGGAGGGCCTGACTGTCCCGGTGTCCACCGAGCAGGTGCTCTACCGCACCACGGGCGAGCTGGGGCAGCCCACGGTCACGGTGACGACGATCATCCGCCCGCTGCTATCGCTGCTGGGCCCGAACATCGTCGCCTACCAGATGGCCTACGACTCGCTGGGATCGGAGTGCGACCCGTCATACACGCTGCCGGGCGGCAACAACAGCGACACCACCGGCCAGGAGGAAGAACTCGCCATTTCCGCCTACCTGATCGCCGGCTGATGTGGTCACGGTGCCCGACTACGAGGGCGAGAACCTCGACTGGGGCGCGGGCCAGGAATCCGGCTACGGAACGCTGGACGCGATCCGGGCCACCGAGAGCTATCTCAGTGTCTCCAGCTCCACGAAGGCCGGGATGGTCGGCTACTCGGGCGGAGCCATTGCCACCGAGTGGGCGAGCGAGCTAGCGCCGGCTTACGCACCGGGACTGCACATTATCGGCGCTGCCGCTGGCGGCGTGCCGGTCGACTTCGCCCACAACCTGACCTACATCAACGGCGATGACGACTGGTCGGGCATCATGCCGGCGATCCTGGACTCGCTGGGGCAGGCGTTCAGCATCGACATCACCCCATACCTGTCCGCGTACGGCGAGCAGCTCACCAGTGCGGTCGAAGGCGAGTGCATTGGGTCCTTCGCCAGCGCCTACCCAGGACTGACCATCCAGCAGCTTCTGCTGCCGCAGTATTCCAGCCCGTTCCAGATCGCTCCCCTGGTCACTGTCCTCAACCATCTGATCATGGGCAGCTCGGGCAACACCCCGCGCGAGCCGCTGCTGTTCGGCGTCGGCGACTCCGACGGAACCGGCGACGGGATCATGATTGACGGGGACGTGGAGGCGCTGGCCCATCAGTACTGCCAAAGCGGCGTGGCGGTCACCTTTGACGTGTACTCGGGGCTGCCTCACGCCGACGCAGCGGTGCCGTTCGAGGCGGACGCGCTCGCCTTCCTTGAGGGTCTGTTCGCCGGGCTCCCTGCGCCAAATGGCTGCGGCTCCATCGGAACCGGCAATTCGCTGGCGCCGCTGCCCCAGCCGGCCAGCTGACGCCGCAGAGAGGGCCACGCTCGTAGTGCCGGCGAGGACATAGAACATTTAACGCGGCTGTTCTTAGCGCAAGAGTCCCGACCGGATAACGAGCGCGATAACGCGTCCCCCGGAGACTGATCCACGCGGAGGTCTCCCGGTGCACGGCCCGTGGGTTGCCGCGATCGCCTTCGGAATACGCAATGCGGTCCGGTGAAGCGCCGCGGTAGTGTTCGGAGGATCTTGGATGACGTTGCTGCTCAGGGACCGCGACGTGCGTGTGCTGTGTGATATGGCCGGGATGATCGATGCGGTGGAGGAGGGGCTGCGCAGCGAGGCTAAGGGCCCGGGTGCGGTGCTGCCTGGCCGGCTGAATCTGGGGCATCGGGATGTGTTCTTGCGGGTGATGCCGGTGCTGCTGCCCGAGGCTGGGCTGATGGGCCTGAAGTTTTTCCAGGGGTCGATGGCCCGGGGGGTGCGTTACATCGTCGCGCTGTCCTCGCTGGAGAGTGGTGAGGTGGTCGCGCTGCTGGACTCGGCTTACCTCACCGCGGCCCGTACCGGCGCGACCAGCGCGGTGGCGACGCGGCTGCTGAGCCGGGAGGATTCGCGTGCTGTGGGCCTGATCGGCTCGGGTCTGGAAGCCGAGACGAACCTGGAAGCGGTCTGCTGCGTCCGCCCGGTGGAGCAGGTGAAGGTCTACAGCCGCTCCCCGCAGCGGCGGGAGGCCTTCGCTACCCGGATGGCCGGGCGTCTGGGTGTGCGGATCACCGCGGTGGACAGTGAACCGGAGGCGGTGGCCGGGGCTGACATCGTCGTGGTGGCGACCAACACCGGCCCGGGCGGGAGGACCGCCTGTCACGGGGAGCATCTGCAGCCCGGGCAGCATGTGGTGTCGATCGGGTCGACCACGCCAGCGCTGCGTGAGATCGACACCGCCGTCTTCCGCCGGGCTGACCTGGTCGTCTTCGACGCCGAGTTCAGCCAGATCCGCGAGGAGTCAGGCGACGTCGCCGCGCTGGTCAGCCAGACACCCGGGTGGAACTCAGCCCTGAGCCTGAACCAGATGCTGGCCGGCTCAGCCCCCGGCCGCTCAGCACCCGAAGACATCACACTGTTCAAGTCAGTCGGCACCGCCGCCCAGGACCTCATCGGCGCCTCCTACATCGTGCAGGAAGCGCGCCACCAGGGCCTTGGGACAGAAGTGGACGAGATCGCCAGCCCCAAGCAATTCTGAGTAGCCGCCTCGTCCGACCTCGTGCTGAGCCAGCGAGCGCAGCCGGTGAACCTTCGGTTCGGTTCCGCCCCCGGATGGGCTCCGTGCCCAGCCAGGGGCTTAGGTTTAACGGAATGCTGAGGTGAGCCGGCCGTAGGTGGGCCTTTCTCTGCTCAGCATGTTCTGGCGCTGCCGGGATTAGCTCGCTCATCCGGACAAGTCATGTTCGGGCCAGTCGTCTTCCGGTCCCAGGCCCAGGGACTCCCGCGACTCCTTCATCCGAGCCTTGATAATGTCAATGTATTCCTTCACATCCCGTTCCGGGAGCGCGCCGGCCTCGGGTATGAAGTGTCCCTCCTGCCACTCGTCGAACCTCGGCGGCGGCGGAAATACCGGCGCGCCGAGCCGCCCGGTGTCCATTTGGCCGGTTACAAGGGCTATGAGGAAGTCGGTGCAGGTCCCGTCGAACTGCTCCCACTCAAGGTTCTCGCCGTGGCACCACACCACCGGCCACGAGTCTGGCTCGGGGCTTGCCTGCAGCCAGAAGAAAGTCCCGATGCCCGCGGCTTCGGCCCAGGGGAAGATGCCACCCGGCTCGGGCCACAGCGGGAACGGGAACGAGACTTCGGGCTCAGGCGCGTAGTCGGGAACGATGCCTTCCCGGGCCAGGAGTTCCTCCTCGAATCGCATGGCCCGGATGTCATCCTCGTCGGGGTCGTCGTCCCGCCATCGGCGCAGAACGTCGAGGCTGCGACGTAAATCAGCCAGGGCGTACGGGGCCGGGCGGATGTGCAGGTAGCCCTGGAAGGTGCCCGGCGGGAACCGCTCACCCAGCTCGCGGAAATCGGCCGGCACCGGCATTCCGACTTCCTGCTGCGCGTGTTCCCAGTCAACGCCGGGGTCACCACGTCCGGCCCAGCCGGTCAGCTCGGCCAGGTGCGGCACGTTGGTCATCGGCGCGTTCCTCTCGAAGTGATCTCAGTGCATACCCCCCGGAACTACCACGGGTCGGCGACAGCGGACCTGACGACGGCGAGTAGCAACGTGTTCGTGAAGCTGACCGTACCGGCAGGTGCTGACAGAGGCATGGCGGCAGCGTCTACGGTGACAGGGAGACCGTGGGCTTTCCGGAGACGGCGTGGGAGTACACCGCGACGGCCGGGTTCAAGGCCGAGCCGGCGGTGGTGGACGGCGTGGTCAACCTTGGCCAGCGACGACCAGACCATCCCGAACAGGGCTGTCCGAAGGGGGTCGAGATCGTGAACACGCGGGCTGACGACTGGCGAAGTCGCGGCAGCCATTTCTCGTGGCGGCCGGCGGGCAAGGACGTTTCTCCGGTTGAGATATTCCACGTTGAAATCGGCGACCCTGACGCTCCGGTGCTGCTGCTCATCCACGGCTGGCCTACCAGCAGCATCGACTGGTTCGAGGTGGCCAGCCAGCTGAGCGCGAGATTCCGTGTCTGCGCGCTGGACTTCCCTGGCTATGGATTCTCGGACAAGCCGCAGGGATGGGGCTACAGCCTCACGCGAGACGAGGAGCTCATCGAGTTCTACCTGTCGGAGGTGCTCGGCGCCGAGGCTCGTGTGGCAGTCGGGCACGATCGCGGTGACAGCGTGGCGCTTCTGCACGCCGCGCGTTGCGCTGATGGCCGGTCAGCGATGCGTATCGAGCACCTGGTCCTGTCGAACGGCAACATCTTCCTGCCGCTGTCCAACCTGACCGCAGCGCAGCGACAGCTACTCCACAGCAAGTCAGGGCCCGAGATAGCAGCCGTGCTGACTCCCTCACGCCTAGCCGAAGGAATGGGCGCCAGCACGTTCACCCCGCCGCGCCAAGCTGGCGACCCTGAGGTCGAGGCTCTTACGGCCACTTTCAGCCACGACAACGGCATAAAGGTTCTGCACGAGACGATCCAGTATCTGGTCGAGCGATCGAAGGACGAGCAGACGTGGCTGATGGCGCTCGCCCAGGCTCTGTTCCCGGTAACCGTCGTCTGGGGCCTGTGCGACACCGTTTCGCCGCCGCGGGTGGCGAGCTACGTGTGGAACGAGTACCTGATGCTGAAGCCGGGCCGCAATCGCCTGTACTTCATCCCGGACGCGAATCACTATCTGCAGGTCGACCGGCCCGGCGCATTCGTCAAGGTGCTCCTCCACGCGCTCGAACCCGCTGAGAACCAGGGACCCGGCGCCATCCAGGCCGAAAAGGGTGCTCCTCTGCTGGTCGACAGCTCTCGGCAGCGATTGCCGACCGCAGCCGACCTGCTCCGTGTTCCAGAACCTTGACCAGGGTCAGGATGCGGTAATTCCGTTGACCCTCCCTCCGGGCGCCGAGGACACTCAGCGCATGCATGCAGTAGTGGCTACCGTGCGCGTGAACGACGTGGAGGTGGCTCGCGAGGCGCTCGCCGGCCTGAGGCTGAACCTGGTCCCGAGGGCACCCGGATTCGTCAGCGCATACTGGCTCGAGCCGGTCGACAGCATCGGCATGTCCGTCATCGTCTTCGAGAACAAGGAATACGCCGAGAAGGCTGCCGCTTATCAGCTCCCGCCATTGCCGGGCGTCACGCCGCTGACGCTCGATATCCGCGAGGTTTACGCCAGCGCCTGAGCTGACGCACGCGCCAGCCGGTCACCGCCACGGACGACTGTGTCGCCGCGGCCATCGGGTCATTCTGGCTGAGTCGCCGGGGTCCGCCTGGCGATGGTGATGGCGGCGACGACGATCCACAGGAGTTCCAGGCCGAGGAAGATTCGCTCGTACAGGCCGCCCGGGGCGTGGTGGTGCTTGAGGGCGGCGCCGAGCAGCAGGTAGGCGATGGCGCCGGCTACCGAGATGGCCAGCAGGACGGGCGCGGCGGGCCGCCAGGCCGGGTCGGAGATAAGGCTGGCGGAAATCAGGATGGCGCCGATCGTGATGCAGGTGAACGCGATGAATGCCAGGACCAGGTGGACGACGCCGCTGCCGTGCTGGGGCGTGCCCTCGGGGTCGTCGGCGAAGAAAGCGAGCAGGCCGGAGCAGATCGCCCAGGTGACGAGCAGGGCCAGGCCGCCGCGGGTGCGGCCGTCGAGACGGGCGGCGCGGTACAGGGCGGCGGCGATGGCCAGGGACAGGGCGCAGCGCAGCAGGAAGTTCAGGTCCATCACCCAGTACCACGGGCCGCGGCCGTAGTCGCTTTCGGCGTTGTAGATCAGGCTGTACTGGGGCCGGAGAAAGGCCAGCAGGATGTCGATGGCCACGTAGACAGCGACCCCGGCGAGGGTGAGCCGGGCCAGTGGTCTCGAGCGGGAAGCGGCGGAGCGCTGCCGCGGCGGCGAGACGTCGGCCCTCATACGGATCCCCGGATGGGCGGGCCGGGATGGGGACCGCGGGTCTGCGTCTGATGCAGGTGCCGCAAGAAAGAGCAACCTGGTTGCATATTTTTACTATGCTGGAGTTGTGGCCCCGGAGTCAACTCCCACGTACCGGTTCGGCGACCTGGTCGCGCTGGCCAGGCTGAGCTGGGTCGGCGAGATGACCAGCCGCCTGGACAGGCTCGGTTATGCCGGCTTCAGGCGCGGCGACGCGGCCGTGGCGCGGGTGCTGTGGCGGGGGCCGCTGCCGGTCGGCCGTCTCGGCGCGGGCCTGGGCGTGACCCGGCAGGCGGCGAGGAAGATCGCCGACGCGCTGGAGCAGCGAGGCTACGCCACGACAGAACGGGACTCCCGCGATACCAGGCAGCTGAACGTCACCCTCACACCGGTCGGCCGCGACTACGCCCGGGCCGTGATCGCCGTCACCGAGGAACTCAACCGGGAGGTCGCCAGGCGGGTCAGCCCGGCCCAGCTCGCCTCAGCGGACACCGTGCTGCGCGCCGCCCTGTTCGATGACAGCGCCAGGCAGCGAGCCAGTCAACTGCCTCCACCTCCAGCGCATCCTTCCGGCTGAGACGGTCGGGGAACCCTGCGGTGGCCCGCGATCTGTATGCCGCGCTCCCGCCCGTCCGCGAGCGCGTGTCCGGTGCCGAGCACCCCGACACTCAGGCTGCTCGCGCCAGCCTCGCCTTGGACCAGGCAGGCCGGCGGCCACAGCAAGGCAAGACCGGCTCGCAAGTAGCCGCCACATGCCCCGCCAAGGGTCCCTGCGCTGCTCCAGCTCAGTGAGCAAGATGACCCGTCGAATGCCACGCTGAGCCGGGTGATTTGTGCTGGGCCGCCAAAGACGTCGCCGTCACCCGCGTCGTCTGGGAGGGAACCGGCTAATCTGACGGCGGTGACCGTTCAGCTGGCCCTGCTGTCGCGGGTTAGTTATGGCAGCCTGGAGATTACCGGCTCCCGGCTGCAGGGGCTGCTTGCGCTCTTGGCCGAGGACCCGCACGTAGGGTGCAGCACCTCCAGGCTGGTGGACGCGCTGTGGCCAGACGAGCAGCCGGAGCACCCGCTCAAGGCCCTCCAGATCCTTGTGTCACGGGCCCGGGCCCGGCTCGGCTCCGGGGTCATCGTCAGCACGCCGGGCGGATACCGGCTCTCGCTGCGCGAGGACCAGATCGACGCCTCCGCGGTCCGTTCAGAGGCGTCCGAGAGTGAGAAACGGTCCCGGGCCGGCGACCACCTCGCGGCACTCGCGCATGCCGAGGCCGGGCTGGCGCTGTGCCAGGGCGCGGAGGGCTGGGATGCCGGGGACGACAGCCCGCTGTCCGTGCTGCGAGCGGCGCGGGTTCCGGCGTACCGGTCATTGCTGCGGGCCCGCGCACTGGCGCTGTCACGCCTGGGACGGCGGACTGAGGCGGCGGCGCCGCTCGGTGAGCTGATCCTGCAGTTCCCGCGGGACGAGGAGGTCCTGGCGGAACTGCTGCGCTGCGAGGCGGCGCTGGCGGGGCCCGCAGCGGCCCTCGCCCGGTATGCCGGTTACCGGCAGCGGCTGCGCGACGAGCTCGGCAGCGACCCGAGCCCGGCGCTGCAGGCGGTGCATCAGGAGCTGCTGCAGGCCGACGCGCCGGTGATCCGCCGCGGTGTCCGGAACGAGCCCAACCCGCTGCTCGGCCGGGACGACGACATCGCCGCCGTGGCCGACCTGCTCCGCACGTCCCGGGTCACGTCGATCGTGGGTACCGGCGGCCTGGGCAAGACCCGTCTCGCGCACGCGGTCAGCGGCCAGGCCGAGCAGCGCGTCGTGCATTTTGTCGAGCTCGCTGGCGTAGCCGCTGATAGCGACGTCGCGGCCGAGGTCGCGTCCGCGCTCGGCGTCGGTGAGGAGGGCGGCAGCCCGGTCGGCCCTCGCAGCGGCCCGCCGGGCCTGCCCGCCGGGATCGTGGCCGCCCTGGGTCCGGGCCCCGCGCTGCTGGTGCTGGACAACTGCGAGCACGTCGTGCACGGCGCCGCCGAGCTGGTGTACGCGCTGGTGTCGCTGAGCAAGGACCTGCGCGTACTCACCACCAGCCGCGCTCCGCTCGGTCTCTCGTCGGAATCGGTGTACCTGCTGCCCGAGCTGGACCTGCTGACCACGGCCGAGCTGTTCGGGCAGCGGGCGCGGGCGGCCCGGCCCGACGCCGACCTGCCCGCGGAGGCCGTGCGGGAGCTGTGCGGCCGCCTGGATGGGCTGCCGCTGGCCGCGGAACTGGCCGCCGCGCGGGTCCGGGTCATGTCGGTGGCCGAGATCGCCCGCCGCCTCGATGACAGGTTCGCGGTGCTGCAGGGCGGGACGAGGGACGCGCCGCAGCGGCACCGCACGCTGCATGCCGTCATCGACTGGAGCTGGAACCTCCTCGACCCCGCCGGGCAGGCGGCCATGCGCGCCTTGTCGGTGTTCCCCGGCGGGTTCACAGCCGACGCCGCCCGCCACCTGGTGGGCGCCGACATCCTGCCGGCACTGGAGCAGCTCGCCGATCAGTCGCTGCTCAAGGTCACCGACACCGCGTCCGGCACCCGCTACCGGATGCTGGAGACCGTCCGGGAGTTCGCCGCGGCGCGCCGGGATGAGGCCAGCGAGACCGAGCAGGCGACGAGCCGGTTCCTCGGCTGGGCCCGCGACTTCGGTGTCGCGCACCACGACTCGGCACTCACCAGCGATGACTTCCCGGCCTTCGAGCTGGTCCGGGCTGAGCAGGACAACCTCGTTCAGGCCCTGCGCCACGGGCTCGAGCGCAAGGATGCGGGAACGGTCGCCGCGGTGTCGGCCGTGCTGGGCGGGCTGTGGGTGGTCGAGTCGAGTTTCGCCCGGCTGAATGCCCTGGCCGGGGACACGATCAGGATCCTGCCGGGGTTCGGGCCGGAACCCGCCTTCGTGGAGGCCACCAGGACCAGCCTGGTGCTCGGCGCGGTGAGCGGGTTCCTGCTGCAGGGACCGAGCCCGGCACGGTTCCTGGTGGGCCTGCGCCGCCTGCCGCCCGCCCCGCCGGACACCTTCGCCCGGGCCTCACAGGCCGTGCTGAGCGCGCTGCACGGACCGCCCGAGGCAGACCTGGCGACCCTCCAGGCGCTGGGCCAGAGCGACCAGCCGCTGCTCGCGGGCATGGCCAGCTACCTGGCCAGCTACGCCTGGGAGGAGGCGGCCGATCTGGACGGCGCGCTGACGTCGGCCCGGCGGTCGCTCGCGGCATTCGAGCGCCGTGGCAGCGCCTGGCTCCGGGCAGCCGCTCATGCGAGGATCGGCGAACTGAGCGTCCAGGTTGACGAGACCGGTTCGGGTGATGAGGCGTTGCTTCATCTGAACGCGGCGCTGTCGGTGGCCGAGGCATTCGGGGCGTGGTCTACCGCGAACCGTCTGCGCGAGGGCATCGTGCTGGCCAGCCTGCAGCGCGGCGCATTCGACGAGGCGGAACGCGAGCTGAAGCTCACAACGCCGGGCGGCGGGGGCGAGCCAGGTGACATGTCGATGTTCGACACCGTTGTCCGAGCGGAGATCGCGCTCGGCCGCGGCGACGTCGATACCGGCCTGGACCTCTGGCGTACGGCCGCGGCGACGCTACGGGACAGGCAGCCCCCCGGACCCGGCGGCGACCTGTCCCGCCTGGATCCCTGGGCACTGCAGGTTCAGGCCAGCGCCGTGGTGGCCCACGCGCACCACGGCCGGCTCGGCCTGGTCGCGGAGATCACCAGTGTGCTGCCCGCCTCGCTGTCGGCGCTGACCGCGAGCCCCAGCCCGCCGCCCGGCACACCCGCTGCGTCCTACGGCCTCGCCGTCTGCGCCTCGGTGCTTGTCGCCCTGGCTATGGCGGACCTCGACCGCGGACGGCGCGCCGGGGACGAGCTCGCGGCGAGGTCGGGAGCGCGGATGATCGCGCTGGCCGAGCGTTTCGGCTTGAAGAACGGGTTCCAGCCGACCATGGCTGCCGCGCGCGCCAGCCAGGCCGCGCAGGATGCCGACGGGCCCGCGTACGCCGACGCCGTGTCGTCGTACGCGGGCCTCGATCCGGACGGCCTGCGCGCCGCAGTGCGCGCCGCGCTGCAGGCGCGGTCCCAGGTCAGCGGTTGAGGTCCCGCCGGAACAGGACCCGCGCCCACAGGTACCCGGCCAGCGCGAGGCCGACGCACCAGGCGACGGCGGCGAGCGCGCTGCCGCCGTCCGGCGTGCCCGTCAGCAGCCCCCGGAGCGTGTCGATGACCGGCGTGAACGGCTGGTGCGCCGCGAACCAGCGCACCGGTCCCGACATCTGGCTTGGCGGCACGAACGCACTGCTGATGAACGGCAGCAGCTGAACGATGAGGATGAAGCCAGTCGTGCCCTCCACGGTCTTGGCCGCCAGGCCGACCGCGACTGCCAGCCAGCTGAGCGCGAGCACGAGCAGGACGATGACGCCGGCCGCCGCCAGCCACCGGCCTGGGTCGGCGGTCGGCCGGAACCCGAGCCCGATCGCGACGCCGATGACCGCGGCCACGCTGACCAGCGTCCTGGCCAGGGCGGTGGCGACGTGCCCGTTCAGCACCGAGGCGGGTGAGATCGCCATGGTGCGGAACCGGCCGATGATGCCCTCGGTTGAGTCCCGGTTGACGGACTGTGTCGTGACCGAGCTGCCGTACGCGACGGTCATCACGATGATCCCGGACAGGACGTAGTCGATGTACGAGACGTGCGGGCCGGTCCCGAGGCCCGCCTTCAGCGCGCCGAACACGCCGACGAACAGCAGCAGCAACAGCACGGGCACGGCGACCGCCACTACCAGCGTGACCGGATAGCGCAGCACGTGCCGGAGGCTGCGGCGGGTCATCGTCGCCGAGTCCCGAACGGCAAGGGTCAGGGTCGTCATCGCGCGTTCTCCAGTTCTGGTGTCGTTTCTGCCGCCGGGTGGCCGGTGAGGGTGAAGAAGACGTCGTCGAGATCAGGTGTGTGCACGGACACCTCGTCGACCTCGGCCGCCGTGTCGCCAAGCCGGTTCAGCAACTCCCGCACCGCGATCGCGCCGCCGTCGCTGGGGACCTCCAGCGTCAGCGTGTCATCGTGCCGGATTGCGCCGCCGAGGGCTCGTTCGGCCGCATCGAGCCCTGTCGCGCCGGCGAAGTGCAGCCGGACGTGGGCCCCGGGAATACTGCGCTTGAGCTCGTCGGGGCTCCCGGCGGCGACCACCTTGCCGTGGTCGAGAACGGCGACCCGGTCGGCCAGCTCGTCCGCCTCGTCCAGCTGCTGCGTGGTCAGGAGGATCGTGACGCCGCTGGCCACCAGCCTCCGGATGGTCTGCCACATCATGCGGCGGCTGCGCGGGTCGAGACCGGTGGTCGGCTCGTCGAGGAAGATGATGCGCGGGTCGCCGATCAGGGTCATCGCCAGATCGAGCCGCCGCTTCATGCCGCCGGAGTAGGTCATGGCGGTCTTGGAGGCCGAGTCGGCCAGGTCGAACTGGTCGAGCAGCGCGGCGGCGCGTCGCCGCCCTTCGGCCCGGCCCAGGTGGTGCAGGTCCGCCATCAGCAGCAGGTTCTCCTCGCCGGTGAGCAGGTTGTCGACCGCGGAGAACTGACCGGTGACCCCGATCGCGGCCCGCACCGCCGCTGGGTTGCGGGCCACGTCATGCCCTGCGACGCGCACCTCACCGCTGTCCGCGTGGACCAGCGTGGACATGATCTGCACGGTGGTGGTCTTGCCGGCGCCGTTGGGACCCAGCAGCGAAAATGTTGTTCCGGTGCCGACCTCCAGGTCGATGCCGTCGAGGACGGTCTTGTCACCGAATGACTTGCGCAGCCCGGTGACCGTGATCGCGCTGGTCATGCTGTTCCTTTCGCCATACCGCGGCCTGGACGGCTGCGATCACACCGAAGATGCACGCAGCGGGATTCATCGCGGTTTCACCGTGGTTTCATTCGCTGGCCTGGGCACCCGGCGACCGGCAGAATGCAACGGTTCTTTCCGGGCCGACGTCTAAGTCACATGAGCCGCAAGGCCGTGGCGGTACTCACGGCGGGCATCGTGGTCCTGGCCGGCTGCTCCGGCAGCCCGGGCCATCAGCAGGCTGTGCCCGGCACGTTCGTGCGGGTCGGCGGCCCGGCACCTGGATCGCCGGTCGCACTGCCCGGCACGATCACAGCCCGCGGGGTGACGGGCCAGACGTTCACGGCCACGGCCGGTCAGAACGGCCACTTCACGCTGTCACTGCCGCCTGGCAGCTACCGCGTGACCGGGCGCAGCCCGCTGATCCAGTCCGGGCCGATGGGATGCGCCGCCACCGCGGAACTGCGCGTCACCCGGGGCAGGTCCGCTGGCCCGGTCACGGTGGTCTGCCTGGTTCCGTGACTATGGCGCGATGCGTTACGTATTGACGGCTAATGAGCCACGTAAGAAACTTTATGCCGCATTGATCTGGCATACAGGGAGTTCCTCGTGGCAGAACGCGATCGCATGGCCGCCCGGAGCGCGGCCAGGCGGAACCCGACAACTGACAGCAGGACGACACAGCGCCGCAGGCGCACGCTGCGCAGCGCCACGGCAGCGGCCGCAGCCGGGTTAGCCCTGGCGGTTGCTGGTGTCACACCGGCGTCGGCGGTCACGGTGAGCTGGGCTGTGTCTGCGGGTGCAGGAAGCCAGGCGACGCGGCTGGTGACCTATCACGGGTACCAGATCCGGGTTCCGGCCTCGTGGCCGGTGTACAACCTCGCCGCTGATCCCGCCCAGTGTGTGCTGTTCAACCGGCACGCGGTCTACCTGGGCCCCCCAGGTGCGGACCAGCGGTGCCCGGCACGGGCGTACGGGCACACCGAGGCGGTGCTGGTGCAGCCGACGGGTCCGGCTACTGAGCTTCCGCCCGGCACCGTCGTGCTGCCCGGTGACACGGCCGCGTTGCCTTCCGCGCTGCCCGCAGCGCCATTGGCGGCAGCGTCCGCCAGCCACGAGTTCCACGTAGCCGCGCCGGGTCCCGGCGTCCTGGTCACCGGCACGTATGGCACCGACCCGGCGCTGCTGCGAACGATTCTGGACGCTGCCAGGATGACCGCTGCGGCGCCTGAGGTGGCTGCGTCGCGTTCCGTATCCAAGAACGAAGTGGCGGCCAGCCAGGGATCGGCGGCTCAGGGCGGCACGGCGCCGGAACTGGTTGGGCGGCACGGCGGCGGCCTGGGATTCGACGCCTGCACCGTGCCGTCCGTCGCCACGATGACCGACTGGCTTGCGTCGCCGTACCGCGTGATCGGGACCTACCTGGGCGGGGTGAACTGGGCCTGCACGTACGGGAATTTCACGACCTCGTGGGTGAGCCAGGTCGCCGCGGAGGGGTGGCAGTACATCCCGATCTGGGTGGGACCGCAGGCTCCGTGCTCGGGCATCCCCGGGGCCACGGTCATCACCCCCTCGCAGGCCGCGGCCGAAGGGCAGGCCGAGGCGGCGAGCGCGGCAGCGACCGCGCAGGGATTCGGCTATGGCACCGGTACCCCGATCTATTTCGACATGGAGGGCTACGACACTTCGGACACCTCGTGCGCGCAGGCAGTGCTGACGTTCCTCGGCGGGTGGACGCAGGGCCTGCACGCGGCGGGCTACCTGTCCGGCGTGTACTCCAGCGCCGGGTCTGGGATTACCGATCTGGCCTCCGAGTACGGCAACCCGTCATACGCCCGCCCCGATGACGTGTGGATCGCCGACTGGACCGGCGACCCGGTGCTCACCGACCCGTACCTGCCCGACAGCGACTGGCCCGGGGAGCGGCTGCACCAGTACTACGGCAGCCACAACGAGACCTGGGGCGGGGCGACCGTGAACATCGACAACGACGTGATCGGGGGCGAGGTGGCAGGACTGCCTGGCCCGGCTGCGGCGCTGCCCTTCGTGGCCGGTGAACCCGCCGACGTCGCCGCGGCGCCCGGGTCGGCGGCCACCGTCCTCCTGGTCATCCACGGCGCTGCGGCACGGGGCGTCGGCGACGGCGCGGACGCGGTGCGCTGGCAGGCCAGCCCGCCGGCCGGGCTGACCGTCACCCCGGCCCGCGGTGTCGCCGCGGTCCCGCCGGGAGGAGTGCGCGTGCTCGCGCTACGGGTGGCGCTCAGCGGGTCGCTGCCCGCTGGACGCTACGACATCCCGGTCACCGCCAGCGTCGGAAGTGAGCCCCTGACCGAGACCTTCGAGCTGGTCAGCGCCGTGAGCCGGGGATCGGCGCTGGATACCCCCTACCCGGTCGCGCTGTATGCGGCCGACCGGGCGAGCATGGCGGCCGCCGTGATCGCCGCGGCCCAGCTGGGCCTGCCGGCCAGCGATGTCACCGGCAATTTCGATGACGCGTGGGCCGACGTGGCCGGGGGCAACGACCTTGTCCTGGGTGTCGGGCAGGCCGCGGTCAACGCGCTGAACAACAACCCGTGCGGCTGGTCCAACCCGGCCGGCACCGCCGCGGGGACGACCCCGTTCTTCTACATCGGGGTGCCGCTGCAGCAGCCGCCGGGAGCGGACGTGTTCGAGCCCAGCGACGGAACCAGCCTGGCGGAGACCGCCACGGTGACCGCCCAGCTCACCCAGTACGCGCTGGCCGGGACGCTGCCGGACGACGCAGGCCCGCCTGTGGGGCCGTCGCCGCCGCAGGATGTGTGCCTGGGCTCGCCCGATGTCCCGGTGCCATGACCGGCTGGCGGTCACGGAGCAGTGGCGGTGGCGAGAACACGCCGCAGATGGTCGAAGACCGCCACAAGCCGCAGACGTTCCGGCACTCGCTCGTCCTGTTTTCTTCCGGGGAACTTGCGGAAGTGCATCACGTGGCGGGCTAACGCCGCGACCACAGGGCCCGTATTGCCCGATCCTGGTAATCACTTCACGCCGACGACCAAGGAGAGCCGAGATGAAGTACATCGCCCTCGAAGAGGCTTTCTCCATACCAGAACTCGCGGACCGGCTGCCCTTTGCCGTCTTCCGCTCCCAGCTGAGCCAGCGCCACGCCGAGGACTGGGCCCGCAAACTGCCCGACTTCACCGAGTACCGGCTGCCGGAGATGGACGCGGCCGACATCGACGTCCAGGTGCTGTCGCTCACGATTCCCGGTGTGCAGGCCGACATCGACGCGGCGACCGCCCGGGATGAGGCACGGCTCGCCAACGACTTCCTGGCCCGGGTGGTCGCGGAGCACCCAGACCGGTTCCGCGGGTTCGCCGCGCTGCCGATGCAGGACCCCGAAGCCGCGGTTCAGGAGCTTGAACGCGCCACCCGCGAGCTGGGCTTCTGCGGCGCGCTGGTCAACGACCACCTGCAAGGCCACTACCTCGACGAGCCGCGCTATGACGAGGTCTGGGCCGCGCTTGAAAGTCTCTCCGTACCGCTCTATCTGCATCCCGGCGCCCCGCCTGCCGATCACTGGAAGGTGCTCAGCGGACGGCCAGAGCTGTACGGCCCGATGTGGAGCTGGGCTGCCGAGACCGGCGCGCACGCGCTTCGCATCATCTACGGCGGCGTGTTTGACCGGCATCCGGGGGCCACGCTGATCCTCGGCCATATGGGTGAGTTCCTGCCCTTCATGCGCAGCCGGCTGGACTCGCGCTACCGCACCCTGAGCCCAGAGTCCCCGCTCGAGCGCATGCCGTCGGCCTACATCGGCTCCAACCTGCTGATAACTACCAGCGGGGTGTTTTCACCCGCAGCGCTCACCGGAGCGGTGCTTGAGATCGGCGCCGACGCGATCATGTTCTCCGTCGACTACCCGTACGAGTCAAGCCACGACGCCGTGGCCGGGCTGGAGCGGACCACGCTCAGCGATACCGACCGGCACAAGATCGCCCACCTTAACGCCGAGCGCATCCTACGGCTCTGACCGGCGGCGGCGCCGGCGCGGCGGCTGGTCCTGGGTCACGGTGGTAGCAACCAGGGGGAGCCGGGAGGGGGGCTTGACCTCGGCCAGCCGCAGATGGGTCACCAGCCGCTGCCCGCCACGGGCGGCCAGGCTGGCCAGCACCTCCTGCAGCTCGGCGACGTCGCGGGCGACGACGGTCAGCAGGTAGTCCATCTCGCCGGCGACGTTGTCCGCCGCGATGATCTGGGGCAGTGCCCGGACCTGATCTTCGAATACGCGGGTCGAGCGCGGGTCATGGCGCCCGAGCGTTGCCGTCACGTAGAGCAGCAGCGGAAACCCGGCGGCTGCGGGGTCGACCTGCGCGCTGATGATGCGGATGACGCCCGACTCCTTAAGCCACCGCACCCGGTGCAGTGTGGCCGCGGGCGACAGCCCGACGAGCCGGGCGAGCTCGACGTTCGTGCGATCGGCGTCGGCTTGCAGCGCGGTGAGCAGCGTTACATCAACTTCGTCGAGCTCTACAGGCATCTTGCGACCAATTATTTCGCTTAAGCACACTGGTGGCAAATTCTGGCCCGGCCGGCAGCGACTATGGCTGCATGCACACTGATCGCCGCCGCCACGTCGCGGCCCTCACGGCCGCCGGGCTCCTGTGGGGCACCACAGTGCCTCTATCGAAGCTGTCGCTTGGGTGGCTGCCGCCGGGCTGGCTGACGTTTGTTCGCTACGGGCTCGCCGCCGCCATCCTCCTCGCCGTCGCCTCCCGCCGGAAAGGCGGATTGCGCGCCGCCTTCAGCCCACTGGTGCTGGCGTCGGGCGCGTTCGGGTACGGCGGGTCGGTCCTCGTGCAGAACCTCGGAATCACCCGGACTAGCGTCACCCACGCAGCCCTGCTGATCGGTGCCGTCCCGGTGCTGGTGGCGGTCATCGCGGCGCTGTGGCAGCACACGGTGGCCCGCCCAGTGGCGTGGGTCGGGTTCGCGGTGTCGCTCGTCGGTGTCGGCCTGGTCACTGAAGGCCGGGGAGGCGGTGCCTCAGCTGCCGGCGATGGCCTTGTGCTCCTGTCGCTGCTGCTGTCCTCCACGTTCACGGTGGGACAGACCCGCCTGCTGCGCGGCCGCGACCCGATCGCGGTAACCGCCGTGCAGTTCCTGGGCGCAGCCCTCGCCGTACTGCCGTTCTCCGCTGCAACCGAGGGCCTGCCGGCCGCGCCGCACAGCGCAGGCGTAGTCATCGTCACGGTTGCGCTCGCAGTCGGCGGCACCCTGCTGCCGTTCACACTCTTCGCCTACGGTCAGAGCCGGATATCCGCCGAGGTCGCCGGCGCCTTCGTCAACATCGAACCGCTCGTCGGCGCGGTGGCCGGCATCGTCCTCTTCGGCGACCCGGTCGGCCCGGCCCAGGCCCTCGGCGGCCTAGCGATCATCTTGGGCATCGCGCTGAGCAGCCTGCCGCTGCTCACTGCCCACCCCCGACCAGGTTCCGGTGTCGCAGCGCGGTCCGGTCCTCGGCGGCATCCAGGTCTGGCGGCAAGCAGGTCTTAGACGGGCCGGGGAATGATGATGCACGTGACTGACTGGATCTTTCAGGGGAACCCGAAACATCACGAACTGCACGTGCCCGCGTCACGACAGCAATGGTGGAGCACGCCGCATTACCGGGACGCCGCGGTGGCCGGGGACCGCGTCTGGCTGCAGATCGTGGGCCGGGATCACCCGGGTATCTACTACATCGCCACGATCACGACCCCCACGTACGAGCATCCTGATCAGCCCTTGGGAACGAGCCATGGCCGGTGGCGGACCGACATCCGGTTTGACTACCTGATCACTCCGCCGCTGCTCAGGCTGGAACTGCTCGGCGATCCCCAGCTGGGTTCGTTCCGTCCGTTTCGGGGTTTTCAGGGCTCAACCGTGCCGGTGCCCGCCGACATCGCCACGGTCCTGTGGGAGCGGGCCGCCCCCCGGCTCGAGGCTTTCGACGCTGTGTGATGCTGGCGTGCATGACCGACCCGACACGCCCGCGCCGCTTCCCTGCTAACGCAACACAAGACGGCGACGGGGTAATCATCGGCGACGGCCCGGTCCGGGTGGACGCCTTCATCGACTTCCTGTGCCCGTACTGCCGGCGATTCGAGCTGTCCTCGGGGTCCGCGCTAGCCCGTCTTGTCGCTGATCGCCAGGCGAGCGTGGTCTACCATCCGATGAACTTCCTGGACGAGGCGTCGACGACGAGTTACTCGACGCGGGCGGCAGCGGCTTCGGGCTGCGCGGCTGACCATGAACGGTTCGTCGAGTACGCGCATGCGCTGTTCGTGCACCAGCCGCCCGAGGGCGGGCCCGGGCTGAGCGACGCCGAACTCGCGGACATCGGCCGTGAGGTCGGGCTGACGGAGGCTGCGTTTGCTGCCTGCCTGTCCGATGCCCCTTATCTGGACTGGCCGCCCTACGTGACCGCGCGGGCCACGGCGGCCGGGGTCAGTGGCACGCCGACCGTGCTGGTCGCGGGAGTGGCGGTCAGGCCCGAGGCTGAGGCGATCACCGCGGCCGTGGCCCAGGCTGGCGGTATGGACTGAAACTG
Source organism: uncultured Actinomycetota bacterium (assembly GCA_963815375.1). Lineage (GTDB taxonomy): Bacteria > Actinomycetota > Actinomycetes > Streptosporangiales > Streptosporangiaceae > JASHPR01. The sequence goes on from CAWFGX010000005.1 coordinate 676,841, forward strand.
CGATCTCATGGAAGGACCGCCCGGAGTCACCGACTAGGAGGCCACCGCCATGTCCGACCCCTCTGATCAGCCCCGGCCGCGGGACTATGCGCTCGAGCAGGAACTCGAATCGCTGCGCGAGCAGGAGCGCGAAGGTCACTCGACACCCGCCCAGCAGCGCCGTATCGAACAGCTGGAGCGGCGGTTGCATGGCGACGAGCGCGCGGCCGAGCTGCGTGAGCGCCGGGAGCGCGATCGCGGGGATGACGACCAGGAGGAACAGGCCCGGCATCGCCGCTGAACGGGCCTGTCTCGCTGGCCCATGCCAGCACGCGTGGCGGCGATCGCGTGCTAGGCCGGCTGGCTGCTCATCGCGACAGCGCCTTGCGGACCGCCGCGCCACGGCGCCTCGACACTGGAACGGCTGCGCCGTAGAGGGAGTCCATAACCACTGACAGCTGACCTCGGAACCCGCGCTTGATCTCGCTGACTCGCTGCGAGTTCACGACAAAGTGGCGGTGGACTCGAACGAAACCCTTGTCCTGAAGCTCGCTGGCAAGTTTTTCCAGCCCACGCTCTCGCGCTCTCAGTCGGCCGTGATCCGTCGTCAGCCACACGGTGTTTCCCTCGGCCTCGGCGACGATTATCTGCTCGGGGTGCAAGACAATTAGCCGGCTTCCCTGGATTGCCAGTACCCGCCGCGGCGCTCGGACAGCTGGCTCGGCCGATTGCGCGGCAAGACCCATCTGCTCGCCCTCAGACTCGCCAAGCGTGCCGAGAACGCCGATCACACGATTGTTCTTTACAATTGGTCGCATGGTGAGCGGGACAATATCCCCGACAGACGGGAGGAATGGCTCGGCGAAGCCCACCCAAGAGCGGTCTGCCCTGGCGTGCGCGACGCCGCGGCCGACGAGTTCCCGCAGTGCCGGATAGTCCATTGTCAGACCGAGGCGTGACCTGCCCGCCAGGGGCTTGCCCAGGGCGTTGGCCGCCACAACCGCACCCGCGGTGTCCAGCGCGACGAGTGGCTTACTGTCGCGGCTGTCCACCCCCTCCAGGGCGATCTCGAGATCGGAGGCGTCGCGGCGGGCCTGCTCGCGCAGTTCTCTCTCGATGCTCCGTACCGCTCTGCGCAGCCAGGGCAGGACCGCGTCTGCGAGGGGCTTCCTCCAGGCTGACACGTCCAGAACGGCGAGCGGCTGACCGGTAGCCGGGTCGCGAATGGTGGTTCCAGCGCAGGACCAGTCACGAAGGCCGTCGCACCAGTGTTCATGGCGCCTGACCAGGATGCCCATCGGGTCTTCCAGGGCGGTGCCCATTCCGTTTGTTCCGGCATCCCGTTCCGACCAGGCCGACCACGGAGCCAGGTTGCTCTGCTCTCCGTGCCGGATGGCACCTCGGTCACCCAGGGCGGTCAGGATACGTCCGGCGCCGTCGGTAATCGCCACGAGCCCGCCCAGTGCCTCGACATCGTCGAGGATAGACCGGGCTACGCTGCCTAGCTCCGTCACGACCCGGGCGCTCATGAGCGAGTGATCGCAGCAGTCATCGGCTGCCGGCGCATGAGACTGGAGTGGATCGATGTTGTAGCTGTCGCGGCAGCGGTGCCATGAGCGAAGGATTTCAGGCCGTACGGCGCCATCTTCGATGTCGCTCCCTGCGACGAACCGCTCCCAGGCCTCCGCGGTCGCCCGGTCGCGGGCCGCCCACCCCAGCATCTGCTGCATGGGCCGCGCCTCCTCGCCACACGGAAGGGGCCGCTCACACCACGTTTCACGCCGCTTGCCGCACATCTCTCGACAGCGGCTGGTCTGACGTGCCCATTATGGCAGGTCAGCACCTTCTCCGGGGCAGGAGGTGCCCCCGGCGGTCGCGTGGCCGACAAGCAGCCCGCCGGGCTGCCAGGTGTGCGGAGGCAGGTGCACGGCGGGGAGGGGGACTGTGTAATGCGCGCCGTGGTTTACAAGAAGCCCTTCGAAGTAGCCATAGAGGACGTGCCTGATCCTCGGATCGAGCACCCCAACGATGTGATCGTGCGGATAACCGCGACCGCGATCTGCGGCTCTGACCTGCACATGTACGAAGGCCGGACGGCAGCCGAGCCCGGTCTGGTATTCGGGCACGAGAACCTGGGCACCATCGAGGAAGTTGGGCCCGGTGTGGTCTCCCTGACGGCCGGCGACCGGGTGGTGATGCCGTTCAACGTGGCTTGCGGGTTCTGTAAGAACTGCGTGGCTGGCTACACAGGGTTCTGTCTGACCGTGAACCCCGGCTTCGCGGGCGGGGCGTACGGCTATGTCGCGATGGGGCCGTACCCCGGCGGGCAAGCCGAGCACCTGCGGGTGCCCTTCGCCGACTTCAACTGTCTCAAGCTGCCGCGCGGCACCGAGCGCGATGCCGACTATGTGCTGCTGGCCGACATCTTCCCAACCGGTTACCACGGCTGCGAGCTCGCGCAAGTCTCGCCAGGTGAGACGGTCGCCGTGTACGGCGCCGGGCCGGTAGGGCTTATGGCCGCGTACTCCGCCCTGCTGCGTGGTGCCTCCCGGGTTTTCGTCGTCGACCGGGTAGCCGAGCGGCTGCAGAAAGCGGAGCAGATCGGGGCCACACCGATCGACTTCCAGCAGGCCGACGCCCCCGGCCAGATCAAGGACCAGCTCGGTGGCGAGGGCGCCGACAAGGGGGTGGACGCCGTCGGCTACCAGGCCGTGGCCCACCAAGGCGAACGCGAGGAGCCGGCTGCCGTGCTGAACTCCCTGGTGGACACGGTGCGGGCGACCGGGATGCTCGGCGTGCCCGGCTTGTATGTCCCGACCGACCCCGGGGGAGTAGATGAGCAGGCCTCGCACGGCCAGCTCCGGGTGTCGTTCGGCCGCCTGTTCGAAAAGGGGCTGCGCGTGGGCACCGGGCAGTGCAACGTCAAGCGTTACAACCGGCAGCTGCGCGACCTGATCACCGCGGGGCGCGCGAAGCCGAGCTTCGTCGTCTCCCACGAATTGCCGCTCGACCAGGCCCCACGGGCGTACCAGAAGTTCGACAAGCGCGTGGAGGGCTACACGAAGGTGGTCCTTAGGCCAGCTGCGTAATAAGCCGCCGGTGTAGGTCTATTGGTGCCCATAGAAAGGAGCCGCGTATGGTCAGCCAGCAAGCAACGATAACTCTGCAGAACGCGCAGTCGGTGGTGCAGGCCGCACAGACAAAGGCAAACCAGATAGGCGTACCGATGAATATTGCCGTGGTTGACGAAGGCAATAACCTCATGGCCTTCGCGCGGATGGAAGGGGCGTGGCTGGGGAGCATCGACATCTCCCAGGGCAAGGCGTACACCGCGCGCGCGTTCGACATGGCCACCAAGGACCTCGCCCCGCTGTGCCAGCCGGGTAAGCCCTTGTTCGGCATTCAGGCAAGCAACCAGGGACACCTGGTCATCTTCCCGGGCGGGATCCCGCTCACGGAGAACGGCGTCGTGGTCGGTGCGGTCGGCGTGAGTGGCGGCACGGTGGAACAGGACCAGGAGGTGGCCGCAGCCGGGGCCGCGAACATCCAGTGAGCGGCTAGCACGGCACAGCGGGCAGCACCGCACAAAAGCCAGGCGTCCGAGAAAGATCTGGAGGAGATGCCAATGGCTATCGATTTCACACTCAGCGAGCAGCAGCATCAGCTGCAGCTCAACGCAAGGCAGTTCGCGCAGCGGGTCCTCGCGCCGGTAGTACGGGAGGCGGATGCCGAGCCTGATCCGCTCAAGGGGTTCCAGCTCACCAAGCCCGCTTATGTCGAGGCCTACAAGCAGGGGATCGCCTTCGGCATGCTCCCCAGCCAGTACGGCGGCGGGGGGCTGTCCAACGTCGACGTGATCCTCGCAGCCGAGGAGATCTGTGCCGTCGACCCAGGCTTTGCCTGCACGATCCTCGTCAACGGGCTCGGGCTGATGCCGGTCTGGTACTGGGGGACTGAGGAGCAGAAGAACCGGTTCCTCCGGGCCGCCACGTCGGATCCCTCCGGCGAGTACATCGTCGGCTACGCGGTCAGCGAGCCAGCCGGAACACCAGGCGGCACGGCGAACTTCGACACCCCGATGGCACATCCGGTGGGGATCGGGGTGACCGCCCGGCGGGACGGTGACGACTACGTCCTGAACGGCCGCAAGTACTGGCCGTGCAACGTGTCCGGCTGGGATGGCCAGGGCGCGAACGTGAGCATCGTCGTGGTCCGCACCGACCCGGGCAAGGGCGGTACCGAGGGCCTCTCCGCGATCATGGTCGAGCGTGGCACTCCGGGTGTGAGCTACAAGCTGATCAGCAAGCTCGGTCACAGGCTCACGCCCAACGCGGAGATCATCTTCGACAACGCGCGGGTGCCGGCGGCGAACCTGGTCGAAGGCACCAGGGGCAACGGCGATTTGCTGATCAACCGCAACTTCGCATGGTCGGGCCCTGTCGCAGGGATCGCCGCCGTCGGGGTCGCACGCTCTGCCTACGAGGCGGCTCTGGACTGGGCGAAGACATACACGGCCGGAGGCCCGAGGCCGATCATCATCTACCAGAACGCCGGCTACGTCCTGGGAGACGTGGCGGCGCGCATCGAAATGTGCCGGTACTTCTGCTGGAAGACCGCCCACTACATGGACAAGCACGAGTACCACGGCGAGCTTATCGGCGCGATGTGCAAGATCCAGTGCACCGAGATGATGTTCGACGCGGTCTACAAGTGCATGCAGGTCGTCGGGGTGAACAGCGCCGACAAGGTGCACATGTTCGAGAAGTACCTGCGCGAGGCGGCGATCTTCCCGATCTACGACGCGGGCAACTTCGGGATGCAGCGCCGGCGGGTGCACGGCGTGCTCGCGAGCCCCGACTTCGATCCGCGGGCTCTGATGGACGACACGGCCATCGAGTTCACCAAGGCCATGGAGACGATCGACACGCTGCCGACGCCTGCGGGCGTCTAGCCGCAACGGATTGGGCCGTCTCGCCTGGCACCTATCCTGGCGAGAGGCCCAGTCTTCTATTTGGGCGGCAGTGAGCGCGCATACCCGACGCCGATCTCGACCCAGGGCCCGATCTCGTCGTCGCTGCGGAGATCGTCGGAACTGATCCGCAGCCACCCGGGCATGTCCCGGCCTCGCATGTTCATAAGCGTGGCCTTGGTCGTGGCCACCAGGGCGTCTGACTGTCCGGGATCGACGCGGACCATGGCGCCTCCCTCACTGCTGGCGGCGATGGCCATGTTGCCGCGGATGAGGAAAGCGAGCCCGCCGAACATCTTCTTTTCGGTCAGCTCGGGGTCGGGACCGATAAGCTGCCGGATCCGTCCAGCTAGCTCCTGGTCGTAGGCCATGGCGCGATCGTACAGAGGGGCCTGCGGAGCCGCGAACACCCGATCGGAGGGCCTCTGGGTACGGCTGGTGCCCCAGCGGCCACGGCCAGAGCCTCGACCCGTACTGGTTTCCCGAGGAGTTATCCCAGGACGTCCTTTCCCAGCGACGGCGGAGAGCGGGCCGAATGACGAATCGGGCGTGCCCGGCGCGGCGTTGCGCCGGGGCACCAGGGAAGGCTCCCGGCTATGGCGTGAGCACGCGCCCGCACTCCGGGCGATCGTCGAGAACTGGCAGTCTGACCCAGAGCTGGCCGCGCTGTGGACGGAGATGATGGAGGGTTTCACCGCGGTCGCGGCCGAGCGTATTCAGGCCGACCGGGCTGCCGGGCTGGCCCCTGACCGGGACGACGATCCGCGAGTGCTGGCGAGCGTGCTGTGCTGGATGAGCGAGCGTGCCTGGTACCTGGCCGCCATCGGGCACTCTGGCTTCACCGACGAAGCCAGGCTCGCGGACGCTCTCACCGAGGTCTGGCAGGCCACGGTCTACGGCACTCCAGCCGGTCCGCCCGGCGCTTGACCCTTGGTCCACCTTCGCGGGGTCGCGACAATCGACCGCAACAACGCCCATCGAAGGCGCAAGAATCAAACTCGGCGCGGCTGTGGGTACTGCAATTTACGTAGTTAATTTCGTGCGGCTGCGTGATGAACTGCGGGCAAAGTCTTTCCTAACATTGACCTCATCCAGCCCGGCGGCGTCGCGGGCGCATTCGGGGAGGTCAGGTGGAAATTGACGAGGTTGCCGCGCGTCTTGTGAGGCAGTATTGGGCGTTGCTCGTAATATGCACGCTTTTGCCGGTCGTGGTGGTCGCTCTTATTGTCGTGCGGCAGCCCGCCATGTACGCGGCTGATGCGCGCATCATCACGTCGAGCCAGGTGCCCGTTACCTCGTCAGCGGCCGACGCCATTGTCAGCCAGGTACAGGCCATCGCGACTGGGCCGACGTCGGCTGGCGCGGCGCTTCGGAATGCGGGCGTCCGGACCAACGTCGCTAATTTCGTCGTCAACCATGTCACAGTCAACGGCCTTGGCACCTCGCAGGTGGTTGACGTTACAGTCACCGACCCGAGCCCGCAGGTCGCGCAGAAGGCAGCCCGGGTGCTGGCCGACGAGGTAGTGAATGCGCTGAACAAGGTGAGTCAGGGCGGCCTCTCCACGACGCTGGCCGCTCTCGACTCCGAGATCGTCACCCTGACCGAGCAGCGCGCCGCGCTATCGGCCCAGACCGCGCAGAATCCGCAAAACCAGCAGCTGCAGGCCAAGCTGGCCGGCCTGGACGAGGTCATCTCGAACTTCACCAGCGACCGCGGCCGGCTGCTGATCCAGGCCAGCACGCAGGGACTCGCCGAGGTCATCGACCAGCCCGGGCTGCCACAGGCACCCGAATCGAAAGGGCTGGCGCAGAAGCTCGGCCTGGCCGGGCTGCTCGGCCTCGTGCTGGGCATCCTGCTGGCTGCCGGCGCCGAGACGATCCGGCCGACAGTGCCGGGCGCGCGCAGGGTGAGCCGGCGGCTCAGCTCGCCGATGCTGGGCAGCCTGACCGAGACCGAGATGCACGGAACGCGCACGGTCACATTTGACAACGTCGCGCTCCGGGTCCGGCTCGCTGCCGCGAACGCCGGCGTGTCCACGGTGGCGCTAGTCGATGCCGAAGGGCAGCAGGCGCTTGCCGACCTGGCGGACAAGCTCACGCAAGCCAACTTGCCAGGCGTCCCCGGCACCGTTTGCGGCGGTTTCAAACGGAACCGACAACGGCGCCAAGCTTGCCACCACAGCGACCTTTACCGACTCCGCTACGCCGACTCTTGTGGTCGACCGGGCACCACATGTGGTCACCGACCGGGGTGCGGTGCGTGTCTTCTCGATCGAGCAGATCCAGTGTCAAACCGGGATCGACAAGGCTGGCATCGTCGTGCTGTCCGGCCCGGTTGCCAAGGTGTCTCGGATCTCAGCTCTCAGCGACCTGAGCGTCGCGTCGGGCTGGCCGATTATCGGAGTGATCGGTGTTCCCCGGCCACGCAACTGGCAGAAACCGTCGCGCGACCCCGAGGCCTCGGGGGTGCCGGATGCCAATGGCGCGATCGCGGGTGGTGTGATCGGTCCCGTCGCACAGACGACGGGCAAAGAATGACAGGGTCGGTGACGGGCGCCCGGCCGCTGGTGCCTTTCGCCAATGCGGAGATCGTGCCGGAGGCGCAGCAGGCGGCGCTTGAGGCGCTTCGGTCCGGCTGGATCACGATGGGTCCGCAGACCGCCGAGTTCGAGCGCGAGCTAGCCGCATACCTTGGTGCCCGCCACGTTGTTGCGGTCTCGACGTGCACCGGGGCCATCGAGATAGCGATCCGAGCGCTCCGGCTGCCGTCCGGAGCCGCGGTCCTGACACCGAGCTTGACATTCTGCGGAGCGGTGGCACCGATCCTGCATGCCGGACTGAGGCCGGTGCTCGTGGACGTGGCCGCCGACACCCTGCTGCCGACGTCGGCCTCGGTGGCGGCGGCCGCCAGCCGGGCCGCCCCGCCGGAGGCCATGATCATCCAGCACATGGGCGGCCGTCCGGCAGACGTCGCCCAACTGGCTGCCGCAGCCGGGCTGCCGCTGAGCCGGATCATCGAGGACGCAGCGCACGGGCTGGGCGGCGAACTGCACGGAACGCCGGTCGGCGGCTGCTCGCACGCCGCCTGCTTCAGCTTCTACGCCACCAAGAACCTGCCGATAGGTGAGGGCGGCGCGATTGCGACAGACGACGGCGAGCTGGCCGGCTACGCGCGGAGGATCCGGCTGCACGGCATGAGCCGGGATGCCTGGCGCCGCTACCAGCCCGGTGGTAGCTGGCGGTACGACGTGGCAGAGCCAGGGCTCAAGGCCAACATCACCGACGTCCAGGCGGCGATCGGCCGGGCCCAGCTCGCCTGGCTGCCACGGTGGCAGCAGCGCCGGGAACAGCTGGCTGCCCGGTACGACCACGCGCTGGCTCGCCTGCCCGGACTCGTGCTGCCATCCAGGCCCGCTGACGCCAGGCACGCCTGGCACCTGTACCAGATCCGGGTCACCGAGGAATTCGGGCCGTCACGCGACGACGTCATCGACGCACTGGCGGCGCAGGGCATCGGCACGTCGGTCCACTTCATCCCCGTGCACCGGTTTTCGGGTTACCGGCACCTGCTCGGCCCGCAGGAGTGCCGGTCGGTACCGGTGACCGATCAGGTAGCTAATGAGATCTTGTCGCTCCCCATGTACCCCGCTCTCACCGAGGCCCAACTCGAGCACGTCACTACGGCCCTGCTGAACATGGCTGGCCGGCCCACCCCGCACCTGGCTCTTCGCACAAGAAAAGGAGAAGAACGTGCTGAGCTTGCCGCGGATACGGCCTAGCAACGGTGGTTCGGCGGGAATGAACACGCTGGTCGTGGGGGCCGGCGAAGCTGGAAGAACCCTGGCCCGCTCGCTGCGCCGGAGCCCGAACTACGGTCTAAGGCCCGTTTGCTTCCTCGACGATTCCCCCACGCTAGCCCGGGTTGCGGGGCTGCCCGTGTACCGGCCCATCTCCGCCCTCGCTGAGGTCGCGCGGACGTACGACGCCGATGCGTGCATCGTGGCGATCCCTTCGCTGCCGCCCCGGCGCCTAGCCGCCATCACCGAATCGGCCCGGACGGCCGGACTGCACGTCCGTTACCTGCCGTCGTTCCTTGCCGCCCTGGAGCGCGAAGCGCGGCTTTCTGACCTCCGCCAGCTTCGCGTCGACGACCTTCTCGGCCGCCGGGAGCTGCATGTGGTCAGCCGCAAGGCAGCGGAGCTGATCGCGGGCCGGCGCGTGCTGGTGACCGGGGCGGGCGGGTCCATAGGAACCGAGCTGTGCCGCCAGATCCGCAGCTTCGCGCCGCAGTCGCTGCACCTGCTCGACCATGACGAGTCGAACCTGCACGGGCTCCAGCTCGAGCTCATGGGAAACGGCCTGCTGGACACCGACGAGATCATCATCGCCGACATCCGCGACCAGCGCAGGATCGACCAGGTCTTCGCGGCCATCAGGCCCGAGCTTGTCTTCCATGCGGCTGCCCACAAGCACTTGCCGCTGCTGGAACGCCATCCGTGCGAAGCCGTCAAGTCGAACGTGCTGGGCACCCAGAACCTGGTGCAGGCTGCCGTCCGGCACCGCACGAGCAGCTTCGTCCTGATCTCCACCGACAAGGCAGCCGACCCCACCTCGGTCCTGGGCGCCAGCAAGCGCCTGGCCGAGCTGGTGGTACAGCAAGCCGCGGGTGGCCCGGTCACGCTAGCCTCCGTTCGCTTCGGGAACGTGCTGGGCAGTCGCGGGTCGTTTCTGTCCGTGCTAGCCGACCAGGTCGCTAAGGGCGAGCCGGTGACGGTGACACACCCAGATGTCTCCCGGTTCTTCATGACGGTCGAGGAAGCCGTGGGGCTGGTACTCGAGGCCGCCGCAATGGCCGAGTACGCGGAGACCTTCGTCCTCGACATGGGCGAGCCGGTCGAGATCGTGACGCTGGTCAAGAAGTACGCCGAGCAGATGAACCTTCCCGGCATAGAGATCAGGTTCACTGGCCTGCGCCCCGGCGAGAAGCTCTCGGAGAAGGTCTTCGCCAGCGCCGAGGAGCGGGTGCGCAGCGCTCATCCCAAGATCTGGGCGACCCGGCGCACCGAACCGCCGTCGGACTTTGGGACCCTGCTGACGACCCTGTATGCAGCGGCCGATGACGGCGACGCCGTACAGGCACGGGACTTGCTCTGCCAGCTCATCCCGGAATACCAGCCGTCGCCGCGGCCCGAGGCCCCAGTCAGCGCTGGTGCACCCTACCCGGATGGCTTCTGATGCGCGCGGTCACCACGGCCGGCGAGCGGGTGGCCGTGGATTGCCCGCTTCCGTGGCTCATGGCACTGCTCACCGACAGCACCGGGGGTGAGCTGACGGATTCGGACATGGCGGGGGAGACAGTTCACATCGAGATACAGGCCAGCCGCCGGCCTTTCAGCCGTGAGGGCTGGACGCTGATCGGGCGTGGCAGCTGGGCCAGCGGACCGGCAGTGCTCGTCACGGACGCCTGCTCATCCGGCTTCGACCTTCGGGCCGAACCGCGCGGCGAGGTCCTGACGGTGACGGCGCGGTACCGCCCATCGCCGCGGACCCGGGCCGCCAACGTGCTGCTCGCCGGACGGTTCACGATGCTGGCAGCGCAGACGCTGCTGCACTACCCGGCGCTCTGGTGGGCTTCGGTGCACGGCCGGGTTCCGCTGCACGTGTCCGTGACCTCCGCTGACGGCTCGGTGACGATGATCGCGGGGCCGGGCGGAGTAGGCAAGTCAACCCTCTTGTGCGCCGGGCTGCGCCGGGGCGAGCTCGCGACCGCGGACAACATCTGCGCATGTGACGGCGATGAGGCGTATGGCCTCGCCGAGCCGCTGCGCTTGAGCGGTGGTCCTGGCCGGGCATCGGCCTACCACGGCCGTCGTGAGCTGCCCCTGCCGTCGAGGACCGCGTTCCTTCGCCCGGACCGGCTTGTCGTTCTGCGCCGCGGCGCACAGGCCGCGCCGGCGAGCGTCGCAGAACTGCCGCCGACGGCGGCAGCGCGCGCCCTGGTCGCGGGCACGTACATGGCCGGGGAACTGCGGCGGTTCTGGTCCTTCGCGGCAACGCTCGCGCTTGCCACCGGAATCGGGGACCCGCATCCGGACGTGTCTGGCGTTGCCGCGCGTCTCGCTGAGCGCCTGCCGTGCCTCGAGGTCCGCGTCCCGGAGGGCTCGCCCGTGCCAATCGGGGAGTTGCTGCGGCCGGCAGGTGCCCGATGAGGCGGCGCTCGGTGGCAGTGATCGTGACCCGGCTGCAGGCAGGCGCGGGCGGCGTCGCCCTGCGCGGCGCGCTCTCCGTTGACCCGACGCGGTACGACGTGACGATCATCTCCGGCGGCTCGGACGGCACCGCGGACGCGGACGGAAGCGGTGACAGTCTGCTCCGGCGCGCCACCGAGGCCGGCCTGCGGGTGATCAATGTGGCCCAGCTCGTGTCCCCGGTCTCGCCCGCTAACGACATCCGTACCCTGCGTGTGCTGACCGATCAGCTCGTGTCCGGCCAGTTTGACGTCGTGCACACCCACAGCGCCAAAGCGGGCGCGCTCGGCCGGCTCGCTGCCGAGCGAGCCGGGACTCCGATGGTGGTGCATACCTTCCACGGCTTCCCGTTTCATGAGTTCCAGTCGAAGGTGCTCCGCGGCGGTTATGTCCGCATCGAGCGCTACCTGAGCCGCCGAACCGACGCGTTCCTGGCCGTGGGCGGAGCGGTGGCGGCGGAAGCTGTCCGCCGGGGCATCGCCGGGCCAGACCGGGTGCGGGTCATCAGCCCGGCGATCGAAAGCATCGTGTGCCCCGGCGGCCCGGCCGTGCGCGCCGGGGCCCGGAGCGCACTCGGCGTGCCGGTCGGATGCAAGGTTGTCGGCACGGTGGGCCGGATGGACTACCAGAAGGCGCCGGAGTCGTTCGTCGACGCGATTGCCCTGCTCGGCCTGGCCCGACGTGTTCGCGGTCTGGGTAGGCGACGGGCCGATGCGGCGGAAGACGGAGAAGCGGGCCGCGCGCCTGGGCTTGCAGGGCCGGTTCATCTGCACCGGTCATCGCGACGATGTTCCCGAGCTGCTCAGCGGACTCGACATCTTCGCGATGGCGAGCAGATATGAAGGACTGCCCTGCGCCCTGGCCGAGGCTATGGCCGCCGGCTTGCCTGTCGTGGCCACTGCCGTCAATGCCGTCCCCGACATGGTCCTGCCAGGCGAAACCGGTCTGCTCGCCTGCCCGGAACGGCCCGACCAGCTCGCTGCCGCAATCGGATACATGCTCGACAAGCCGGCCGAGGCTGCCCGGATGGCCGCTGCCGGGCGGCAGCTGATCACGGGCAAGTTCACCGCGGAAGCCCTCGGCGAGGTACTGGAAGCAACGTATGAGGGCGGTGCCCGCACGACCCGGCCGCGCGACGCCGCGCTCGTCACATCCGCATGAGAGCTCCGGAGGATTTGATGGATGTCACGATCATCGCCCGGGAGCCTCGGGGCGCTGGCCTGACGCCGCAGATATTCGACAGCGAGCAGATTCCGGCCGCGGCCGGGGCACTAGCCGACTTGGAGACCACGATCGGCAACGCCGACCTGGCGGCACCGCCGGTCGTGCTGCCGGATTTCCACCACAAGTCCGCCATGGAGCTGCCGTCCTCGGTTGCCGTGGCCACTCGGGCCTCGGTCCGGCCGACGCTCACGAGCGCGTCGGTCAACTGCGGCATGGCGCTGATCGCGTTCGGCTCAGACCGCCCATCGCGGGCCGGGATCGAGGAGTTCTACCGTCGCGTGCGCGAGCGATTCCCGTACCCGCCCGGCAGGAGCACGGAGCTCTCGGCCGGTGAGGTGCTCCGTTGTGCGGTGGACGGCAGTGCCTTCGCTGCCGAGCGTTTCGGCGCCGATCCGGCCAGCCTTGAGCGGGTCGAGGAGTTCGGCCGGCTCGACCTGGACCGCTGGGACGGCGCTGACCGGCTCAGGCGCGAGCTGCCGTCATTGGTCCTGCACCTGGCCCGGATGAGGTTCGGCATGGTCGGCCCGACCAATCACTTCATCGAACTGCAGCAGGTCGAGGAAGTGCTCGAGCCAGGGATCGCCGCGAAGCTCGGTATCGCACCAGGTCAGCTGACCCTGCAGTATCACGCCGGCGGCGGCGTCCTGGCGGGCGCGGTGGGTGCCATGTTCGGGCGGCGCAAGCACTACCCGCGGCAGCTTCGGGCCGCGATGGCGGTCGTCAAGCCGCTCTACCACGGCGCCACCGCTCGCTCGCTGGAGCAGCTCAGGCAAAGGTACCGGCTGTACTTTTCGGGCGGATGCCCGCCGGTAACGCTGGACAGTGACGAGGGCCGCCGCCTGATGCTGGCAAACGCCGCGGCGATGAACTACGGCTTCGCGTTCCGGCTCGCTGTCTATGCGGGTCTGAGCAAAATAGCCACCGACGTGTTCGGTGGTCCAGGTGGCGCGCTGGTGGTGGACTCGCCGCACAACTCGATCTACGAAGAGAAGGTCGGCGGTCAGCGGGCGGTCGTCCACCGGCATAACTCCTGCCGCGCCTACCCCGCCGAGCTGATGCCCGAGGGCACAACGTTCGCCGAGACGGGCCAGGCGGTCCTGGTGCCCGGAACGCACCGGACGTCGTCCTACCTCTGCGTCGGCGCCGGCTCAGCCGCGGCGCTGCACTCGGCCTGCCATGGTGCCGGCACCGTCGTCGGTGACTTCGCCAAGCGCGGCATCTCATCGGCAGACCCGCAACGCCGCAGCACGCTGCGGTTCCGCTATGACGGCAACGCCCCGGCCGACGTTCCGCACCTGGACGACAACGGCGTCAACGAGGTTCTGTCCGTTCTGGTCCGCGGTGGCCTCGTGCGCCCGGTGGCCCGGATGCGCCCGTTCGCGGTCCTGCACTAGGAGCATCCGTGACCGCGCAATGGACGATCCCCGGCCAGCGATGGCGGCTGCTCGCGCCCGCCGGTGCCGAAGTCGTGGACCTGCCGTCGCGGCCACTTGCGATCTGCGGCACGGTCAGGCGGCTGCGAGCGCTGCCGTGCGGTTCGCCAGTCATCGTGCTCGATCACCGTCCCGGCTCTCGCCGGATCCGGCGGCTAGCTGCCGCCCGCGCGCTGACCATCGATCGCGAGTACGTCGCGCTCCCGTCGCTGCGGGCCGCGGTCGTGGTGGCCGAGGACTCCAGGGACTCGCTGCTGTGGACGTGCGCGTCCCTGGTCACTTCGCCGCCTGGGAGCACCTGGGCCCACCGGCCGGCGCACGCGGCCGTCGGGTTGCTTCGGCGCTTCCCCGGTTTGCTCTCAAGGCTGGCGGCTGGCCGCGTTGTCGTGGGGAGAACAGCGTGACCGCTCACGCCATCGCCGCACCGGCTGACCAGGGTCGCGAACTCGATCTTCGCGCACTGCTGAGCCGACCAGGGAACCGCACGGTTCTCCTGGACAGTTCGCGCGACCCGAACGCTGGCGTCACGATGCTGCTGATTCCGGCCGGGTCCGATCGGCCCGATCTGGCCCTGAAGATCGCCACGACGCCGGCGGCGGCCGGGGCCATCGCGCGGGAAGCCAGGTTGCTGGTGGCCCTGCAGCGGCTGGCGCTGGGACCCGTCGGGCTGGCGATTCCCAAGCCGGCCGGTGTGTTTCATGTCGATGGCATGCTCGCGGCGGCCACCACCGTGGTGCCAGGCGTGCCGGTGCGGACGCGGTACCACGGGTTCGGTCATCTGCGGCGCCCGGAAGCTGTCCGGGCTGACTTCGCCGCTGCCGGTGCGTGGCTCGCGAACCTGCATGCGGCCAGCGCGGCGGAGGCGAGTCCGATCTCGTTGCTGGACGGGGTGCCGGCCCTGATCTCAGCTCGCTGGCCTGGCGATCCGCAGGCTCGCGCGCTGGCCGGCCGACTCGAGCCGCTGGCGTCGCGGCTGGCATCCGGCCGTACCCCGCGGACGGTCGTGCACGGCGACTTCTGGGCGGGCAACGTGCTCGTGGCTGAGACGGGCGCGACCGGTGTGGCCGTCACGGGTGTCGTCGACTGGCCTGCCGGGCAACTGGCCGCCGAACCGCTCGCAGATGTCGCCCGCTTTGCGCTGGCCTACGCGCTGTACCTGGACCGGCACACTCGGCCCGGCCGTCCGGTAGCCGGTCATCCAGGGCTGCGCGCCGATCACTGGGGAGCCGGCCTGGAGTACGCGATCTCCGGCAAGCACTGGTTTGGCCAGCTAGTGAGCGAGTTTGTCATCGCGGCGCTGCACCGCCTCGGTGCGCCTGCCTCGTTGTGGCGGGACGTGCTGCTGGCCGGGATCGCTGAGGTGGCCGTCACTGCGGATCACCCGGGTTTTGCCGCACGCCACCGTGACCTGTTGTTGCGCCTGCTCGGGGAGGGGGACTCGTGACCGTCTTGGCGGACACGTCTATGGCATCGGCCTCGGCACAGGGGGGTGCGGGTGGCCGGCTGCCAGCCGCCAGCCCGCGCCGGGTAAGCCGCCGGGTAAACGTCGTCAAGGTGGCCATGGGCCTGGGCATCGCCGCCATGCCGCTGCTGGTCCCGGCCGGTCCAGGCAACACCGCCCCGGCCGACGTGTTCCTCGCGATCGCCATACTCATCTCGGCGTTGTGGCTGTCCAGCAGGCGCCACGCCATGCGCTTTCCGTACATGTTCCCGGTGGGGCTCTCCGTCCTGGCCGGGGCGCTGGCGGGCACTGTGGCCTTCGCATACGCCTACAACAGCGTTGGCGGAGGGCTGATCTCTCTCATCCAGGATCTGTTCTTGCTGGCCTGGAGCATCTCGATCGCCAACGTCGGCCGGGATGCCGGGATTCTGAAGACGATCACCCGGGCCTGGGTCGTTTCGGCCACCTGCTGGGCTGCCCTCATGATCATCGGAGTGTTCGGCCACATCGCCACGCTGTCCGGCGAGACCGCCAGGACGGGTGTGCGGGCCGCGTTCACGCTCGGAGATCCCAACCTGGCCGCCAACTACTTCATCTGCTGTCTGCTGATGCTGCGTGCGACGCAGTTCCCCAGCCGCCGCGTGATTCGCTGGATCTGCGCCGCGCTCCTGGTGACAGCCGTCGTCCTCACCGGCTCCAACGGCGGTGCCCTGGTGCTCGTCCTCACGGCGGTGATCGGCGCACTGTTCCGGCTGGCTCAGCGCAGGGGCGCTATGCCAGCCGTCATCGCGGCATCAGCGATTGCCCTGGCCACGCTCGCGATATACCCGCATGTGCCGGTGCAGTCGCTGGTCGACAAGGCGCAGGGGAGTTCCCAGCTGGCCAACGACTCGATCGGCCGCCAGGCGGAGAGCAGCGGGTCGCGAAGCACGATCTTCTCCGAGACGATGCAGCTCTACTTCTCCCAGGACACGCCGCTTGGCATCGGGCCTGGCGGGACCAAAGGCGCGTTCCAGGCCCTCGACTACTCGTACGTGAAGATGGCCCACGACGACTACACGGCTGCCATCGTCGAGCGGGGCTGGCTGGGCGGGCTCGCGCTGATCTGCCTGCTGGTCATCGTCGGCGCACGATCACGACGGATTGCGTCCGGGCCTCTGCGCAGCGACTATGCGACGATCTTTCCGCGGCCAGAACTGCTCGCGGCTGCTGTTATCGGCATGTTCCTTTCCGGGACGCTTTATCAGGTGCTGCACTTCCGGCATTTGTGGGCCTTGCTCGGCGTCGTGGCCGCGGTGGACCTGTGGGGCCGGCGCGGCAGCGACCGCGGGCGTGCACCAGATCAGAGGCCGGCGGTGGCCGGATGACCCGCCTTACCAGCCGGTTCACCAGGCTGGTGCCCGCCGTTCTGACCGCCAACGTTCTCGCCCGCGTCGTCGCGCTCGCCTCCCTCACACTGGCTACCATCCTGGTCGCGCACGCTGGCGGCCCGAAGCTGCTGGGCGAGCTGACGCTGCTCCGGGTGCTGCCAGGTCTGGTGGGTGTGCTTGTCGGCTGCGGCCTGCCGACCGCTGCGCCCTTCTTCCTGGCTGGCTGTGAGCCTGGCGAGGCGCGGCGGGTGAGGACGACGATTGTCGCGATGACGCTGGCCGGATCGCTGGCCGCGTCGGGATGCTGGCTGGCGATGAGCCCGGTGTTGCACCGGGTGTTCTTCCACTCATGGCATGACGGAGTCGTGATCGCCGCCACGGTGCCGGTTTTCTCTCAGCTATGGGTCGCGGTGGGCAAGTCGCTCCTGCAGGGTGAGAACGACATGCGCGGCGCCAACTGGGCGATCGCAGCCGAGGAGGCCGCGTTCCTGCCGGTGTATGTGGCCCTGCTGCACTGGCTGCATGGCACCGCGCTGCTGATGACCGCGCTGGTCGGAGCCGACGTGCTCGTGGTCGCGGGCATCGCGATCCGGCTGTTCAGGAAGCAGTACGGATGGGGCAAGCCGGAACTCCGCCGGGCCTGGAGCATCTGCGTGTACGGCGTCAGGGGCGAGGTTGGCGGCATGCTCTCGCTGGTCAACTTGCGGCTGGATGTGGCGATACTCGGAGCGCTCGTCGGGCCCGGCACGCTGGGCGTGTACGCGGTCGCATCGAAATATGCCGAGCTGCTGCGGATTCCCGGGCTCGCCGTGACGTATGTGCTCTACCCGCGTCTGGCCGTGCGGGATCGCGGGGTAGCGGGCCAGAACGTGGCGAGGTTGCTGCCCAGTGCTTTCCTCCTCACCGCTGCCGCCGCGATTCCGCTAGCCGCCGCGGTTCCGCTGCTGCCGGTGATCTACGGGAACTCGTTCCGTGGCGCCGTGATTCCTGCCTACATTCTCGTGTTCGGTCTGATCGGCGAGGGCGTAGCCGGTCTGGTCAGCGCATATCTGTACGGTGTCGGCCGCCCAGGTGCCAACTCGCTCGCCCTTGGCGTGTCGGTGGTGGTCACGATCGCGCTCGATCTGCTGCTAATCCCGCACCACCACGCCGTTGGAGCCGCGGTGGCGTCTGCGGCCGCCTACCTGACCAGTAGCGCGGCACTGCTGTGCTGCTACCTGTACGTGCGGAAACTGGGGCCCGCGCCGCGACACAAGGCCGCTGCGGTGCGTGCGTCATGACCCGCCATCACCTCGCCCGGAAACGATGCGGCCTGGTCGTTGTGGTGAGCGGAGCCGTCATCGCTGTCGCGGTGTCGGGATGCGGAACCGGCGGTCACGCTGGGTCAGGATCTGGCGCCAGGGCCAGTGCCGGCGCGGGGGCCGGGCCGCGCCAGCCGGCCGTCACGTCGCCGGCTGCGCCACCGCTGGCGCCGATCGGCAGCTATCAGAAGGCCGTGGAATCCGCGCTGGCGGACCACTTGCGGGTGTGGATCGAAGCCGACCTGGTCAAGCGCTGGGAAGAAGGGCCGAATTCGTTCGCCGCAGCCGTTCACCGGGTTGCCGTCCTGGCTGACCGGCCAGGCGTCGCCGGTATCAAGATCGCGGATGAGCTCGGTTACAAGGACGGAATGGACAGCGCGGCTATGATCCGCGACTTCCTGTCCGATGCGGCCCGGGCGCTGCATGCCGCGGCGCCCGGCAAGCTGCTCCTGGTCGACATGCTCGTGCCGGAGCTCGGCTGCCTGCCAGGCCACCAGCCTCCCGGCTCAGGACCGGCCGAATGCGACAGCCGTCAGCTGGTCAGGTATCCGCAGCTCTCGCTGCGCAGCGTCGGCAGCTATCTCAGGATGCGGGTCATCAACGTCCTCGATCTCAGTGCCGACCTGCAGACGGCCAGCACGTATGCGGTTTGGGGGGCGACTGCCGCTACCGCGGAGACCGACGCGTGGCAGGAAGCCGACCACCTGGGCTGGCCGGCCCTGGTGCATCTGCAAGCACGCAAGGCCCTGGCTTTTCCAGGCAGCTTCACCGGCACGCCATCGGAAGTTGCCGCGGATCTTCACGTGTTCGTGGAGGTTCCGCTCCAGAACGGCGCGAGCGCGGTGGACATCTGGGCATGGCACCAGGAGTTCGACGGCCAGATGTATCAGCTCATGAATCCCGGCATGCGTCCGAACCCGCTCTGGTCCGGCCTCGCGCAGCTGCGACGTGATGGTGACGTGCTGTTCACGCACATGAGCCCGAGTTCAGTGGAGTCGAGCGTCAGCGGCGACCTGGCCGAGATCGCCACCGTCTTCACAGACATCTTTCTGCCGGCAGGTACCGGATGACCTGCATTGGTACCGCCCGCGACTCGATGCGCATCACCTACCTCGGCCACGCCGGACTGCGCGTCGACAGCGCCGACGTCAGGCTGATGATGGATCCCTGGCTATCCGAGCGCGGCGCGTTCCAGGCCGCCTGGTATCAGTTTCCCGCCAACGCGCACCTCGACCGCGCGGCGCTCCTCGAGTGTGACTATGTCACGGTCTCGCATGAGCACCTCGACCACATGGATCTGTCGGTGCTCACTGCTCTGGCTCCTGACACCACGGTGCTGATCCCGAAGTACCCGTCGCCGACATTCCGCGACCGGCTCGCGGCGGCCGGTGTTGCCAATGTGCATGAGATACCGGGCTGGCAGAAGTTCCGGCTCAACAGCCGGGGTGACTGGCTGGCATTCATACCCGAGCAGTCGCCGATGTGCCACGACTCGGCGGTCCTGGTCTACGTCGGCGGAGCATCGCTGCTGCACTGTAACGACGCGCGGCTGACCGCAGGCCAGGCGCGCCGCACCGCCCTCGAATGCGGCGGCAGGCTTGACGTCCTCGCGGTGCAGATGTCCAGCGCGACCTGGCATCCGATCTGCTACGAGTACCCGGCCGCGCAGACCGCCGAGATCTGCGCGGCCAAGCGGACCGGAAAGTTCCGCGCCATAGGACGGCTAATCAGCCTGGTTCGGCCAGAGCTAGCCGTCCCGTTCGCCGGGCCGATGTGCTTCCTGGACCCGGAGATAGCCCGGCATAACCGGTGGCTGAAGGAACCCGGTGGCCTGTTCCCCGACCAGAAGCAGGCCGCCGAGTACCTGAGCCACCGGCTGCCCGGTCAGCGAGTCGGATTGTGGATGCCCGGCGACACCTACGAGCCGTTGTCCGGCCGGCACGTGCCCGACAGCTTCTGGCGCGGCTTCGACTTCAGCGACATAGACGAGCACCTGGATGCCTATGCTCGTGCCCGCTGCGGCGCCATCGAGGCAGTGCGGGCTGCCTTCCCTGAGCCGCGCAGCGAGCTACGAGACGCGTTCGCCGAGCACTTCCGCCGGCTCGGCGAGATGAGCCAGTACTTTCTCGAGCGCATCGACATGACTGTGCGCTTCGAGCTGACCGGAGCTGTCGACGGGCGGTGGGACGTCGATCTGCGGCCTGAGGGCGTCCGGGTGGATCTCCGCGGCCGGGCGCGGCAGGCCCAGTACCGATTCCGGCTCGGCTCGCGCTGGCTCGCGCCGGTGATCTACCGCCAGATTGGCTGGGAAGACCTGTTCCTGTCGATGCGCTTCTCGGCTTGGCGCGATCCGGACATCTATAACGACTACCTGATCGGCTTGCTCAAGCATGCCGAGCCGGAAGCGCTCGCATCCGTGGAGGCTTACGAGCGGGGCAGGTCGGCGGACGAGAAGATCATCGTCCAGTCGGCCGGCAGCTGCTACGAGATCAATCGCTACTGCCCGCACGCGGGAGAGGATCTCGCGATCGGCAGCACCATAGCGGACGGGACAATCCGCTGCCTCGGACACAACCTGGAGTTCGACCTCGCCACCGGCGCCTGCATCAACGCCCGCTGCGATCCCTTGACAACGCGGAGCATGGCGTGACCCCCCAGTGAAGATACCGGCCTACCTGAACTGGAGGGATTTTGATGTGGTCGCTCAAGTCCGGCGGCAGGCGGCCCAGCCAGCCGCGTTCGAGCCCGCCGCACATCGCCGGGTTGCGGCCGCTCGGTCAGATGCCGTGGCTGAGGCCGGGCATCCCGCCTAGCTCTGCCCGGCGCATCCTGGACGTAGCAGTCGCGGTCTTCGTTCTCGGGCTCACGCTGCCGCTGCTGTTCGTTCTCGCTGGGGCTGCGCGGGTCAGCACGGGCGGCACCGCGATCTATCGCCAGCGGCGCGTCGGCCAGGGGGGCATCCCGTTCACGTTGTACAAGTTCCGCACGATGCGGCCTGGAGTCACTGGCCCTGAGGTGACGGCGCCCGGAGATCACCGCGTAACGCGCCTTGGCGCCGTGCTCCGGAGGACGAGCCTCGACGAGCTGCCCCAGCTGGTGAATGTGCTGCTGGGAAACATGACACTCGTGGGCCCGCGGCCAGAGTCCGTTGAGCTTGCGAGCCGCTATCCCCATGAGTTCGCGTTCGTATTCCAGTACCGCCCAGGTGTCACGGGCCCCAGCCAGGTGCTCGTGCGAGATGAGAAAGTCCTGGGTTACGCCGCGGACGTCGAGGACTTCTACCTGAGCGAGCTCGTCCCGCACCGGATCGCCACAGATCTGAGCTTTCTCCGGGCGCCGACGCTGGCTAGCACCGTGCGGTGGCTCGTGACCACCGCGCTTTATCTAATCGGCGTCACAGTGCCGCGGCTGGCTGCAGGCAAGGGTGCATCCGGCGACGCTGCGACCGCAAAATTACAGCGCCTGCCGTCTGCTGCTGACCGTTGCCACTAGTGGGGTCGTGCCGGCTACTGGAAGGTGACGATTTCGGCCAGCCAGGTCCCGCCAACGCTGCCGGCTGCGGTGAAGGTGCCGGTGCTGGCGGGAATCTGGTAGGCGCGGCCGAGGGCGTTAGTTCCCACTGCGTAGCTGGTCAGAGCGGTCCAGCCAGAATTCCAGCTGACTGACGTGCCGCCGAACGTGGCCACGGTCGCGTAGACGAACTCGCCGCCACGTTTAGTGGTGCCGGTGCTGCCGGAGGAGAAGGTGCTGCTGGTACCGCTGCTGGCGGCCTCTTGGTCCACGGTGGTGACGCCGGACACCTCGTCGGCCGTGATCCGGTAAGTGGCAGCCTTGGGGAAGTCGATGATGACCTGGTCGTTCACTGGTAGCCCGGTGCTGGCGATCCCGGCCAGGGTGACCAGCCGGTCTCCGATTCCGTCGGAGATGTCGCTGACCAAAGTGAGCGAGTCGCCGGCGGTGTCGGTCCCGGTGACCGTGCCTGCGGTGGTCCCGGTGAGCTGAGCAGTGGCGATGATCAGGTCGCCGGCTGCGACCCCGCCGGTGCGCCAGACCGACACGTAGCCCGAGGTGTGCGAGGACGTGGAGTAGTTCGTGGCGATCTGGTTAACGTATTTCGCCGTGGTGGCAGCAGCCGGGTTCACGGTGACGGCCTGGGTGGCCCGGGAGGTGAGTCCACTGGTGTCGGTGACGGTGACGGTGACCGTGTAGCTGCCGGCCGTCTGATACGTGTGGCCGGCAGTGGCGCCGGCTTGCGGGCCTGCTGTGGCGCCGTCGCCGAAGTCGAAGGTGTAGGTGGCGATCGGCGCGCTGCCGGCGGTGGAGCCCGACGCGTCCGCGGTGACGGTGAGCGGCTCGGTGCCCGACGCCGGGCTGACTGCAAGCGCGGCGGTCGGCCCGGTCTGCGGTCCACTCGGCACGTATTCGTACGCACCGATGTCGTCGTGCGGCGCGACGCCCAGGATGTCCGCCGGCTGATAACCGGGCACCGACGTGTCCGCCGCGTCGATGGCCGGCGATCCCGCGGTCAGCTGGAAGTCCGCGCCGGCGGCATTCACGAACTCCGGGTTGGCGAAGATGCCGTGCTGCTCCTGCCCGGTCGCGGCATGCAAGGCCGCCTGGGTGCTGTACGTGACACCGGCCCACGCGTACTCGGCACCGTTGCCGCTCTGCCACACCAGGTTGTAATCGGCCGTCGTCGTGGCCGGCCCCGAGTCATAGACGCCGATGTTGCCGACCCGCCGGTTACAGAGATTGGTGTAGGCAGGCTTGCCATCCACCTCCAGGATGGGGGTCGGGTTGATGACGGCTCCAGTGGCGTTGTTCATCGAGATGTTGTCGGCGATGGTGTAGTCGCTGCTCGTGCCCTCGACGTTGATGCCGTCCGTACAGTTGCCGTACACGGTGTTGCCGATGATCCGGCCGCCGCTGACGTTGTAGTCGTCGATGCCGTGATCGCCATTACCGTAGCTGACGTTGCCTGCCACGAGCGCGTCGTTTCCGCCCGGGTAAATATTGATCCCGGTGTCTTCGTTGCCATATGTCACGTTGCCGATGATGGAGTTTCCTGGCGCGATGTCGTCGATGCCATTGGCGTTGCGTTGGTACTGGTACGCGTTGTGGTAGGACGTATTGCCCTGGACCAGAATATCCGTCGTTGTCCCAGTCAGGTAGATGCCGTGCGCCGAGTTGTCATGCGTTATATTGTGCTGAATGACCCCGCCGTTCACGCTGCTGACGTAGATCCCGGCCGCAGGACTTGTCTGCGGTGTCCCCGCGAAGGATTCGGTGTTGCCAGAGACGGTGTCATTGCCGCCCCCGGACAGCGAGATTCCGTACGAACCAGTGTGCGTGATGACGTTGTCACTGACGACGTCGTTCGTGCCGCTGGAGACAGAGATGCCGGCAGACGAAGTGCCCGAGATAGTGAATCCGGAGATGACGATGTAGTTCCGGCTGGATAGTGCGAACGCCCTAGTTCCGCCGGTTATAGACACACCAGGGCTTGCGGTGAAGGTGATTGGGCTGCCCGCGGTTCCCGAGTTCGCAGGGCTGACCGATGTTCCGGCGTAGGTGCCTGCGCTGACCAGCACCGTATCACCGGCGTGAGCCGCCTTCGCTCCGGCCGCTATGGTGCAGAACGGCTGCGACACCGTGCCCGGTCCGGTGTCCAAGCACGCAGCCGAGACGTTGTTGACGACGTAACTGGTCGCCGCACTCGCAGGCGCGGCCAATGCCGTACCGGCGAGGAGAAATGCACTCCCGGCCGCGACGCTCAGCCAAGACGCTCGCCGATTGGCTGTTAGCATTGGAAGGCCTGATATGCTGCGCATAGTTGCACCATAGCAGCGCGTCCTCTTATCTGCCAAACCCGTCGGTAATTGCTGCCGAAGCCTACGGAGTTCTGTCGGCTGATGGTCACCAAATCTGCTCTGCCAACGGTCGTTGTTCTGGCGGGAATAACCCGGTCATGTCATGATTACAAGGTTATTATCTGATAGATAGTGCTGTGACCGCTGCGCGTCGGCATAAGAAAATCGCCCTGCTGCGATAAGGCTCTTAGGCGGCTGCCTTCTGCTTGGCCACCCCGGTCCTAAGCGTCATGCGCAATTGGTGGCGCCCGCAGACCTGCACGGCGGGCGATAGCTACCGCGGCGACCGCCGAGTGAACTCCAAGCTTGCCGATGACGTTCTGGACATGCGTACGGACGGTGTTCCTCGAGAGAAGCAGGCGATTGCCTATCGCATCGATGCTTAGGCCTGTCGCCAGCAGGCCGAGGATCTCGCGCTCGCGCCGGGTCAACTTGCCGATCAGCAGGTCGCTCTCGGTGACCTCGCGCTGAGCAGCCTTCAGCTCGGCAATGACACCGGACAGCAGCCTGGGCGCTATCCAGGTCTCCCCCCGCAGTGCGCCCCGCACGACCTCCAGCAGGTGCTGGATCGGTTCGTCCTTGAGAACCCAGCCGAGGACTCCAACCCGTACCGCATGAATAACCTGGCGGTCGTCGCCCCACCCTGTCACGACGACAATGCACAGATCGGGCTGGGCTGCCATCGCCTCGGCCGCGAACCCGAGCCCGCTGTACCCGTTCAGGTTGAGGTCAAGGAGCAGCCCATCAAAGCAGTGTTCTCCCATCATCGACCGAGCTTGCTCGATGGTCGTGGCAGCAAACGCTCGCAGGCCGGGCTCGGCATCCAGGCGCCTGGCTATCGCGTCCGCGAACGTCAAGTAGTCGTCGAGGACCAACAGGTACTTGACCGACGACTCCGGGTTCTCGTTGGATCGTTGGCCAGGTATTCCGGTGAGGTCCTCAGCGTTAGTGGTCATAGCCCATCAGGGAAAGCTTGACTGGGGCCCCGTTCATCGAAGGGCTTCGTGGGGCTACCGGGCTGACGACGGACTGACCGAACGGGCCGAGCGCGCCGCTGCTGCGCGCGACCAGTCCGCTCGCCTCCAGGCGCGAATGGACGCCCAGCTTCACGAGCACGCTCTGCACGTGCGTTCTGGCGGTATGCAGTGTGATCGCCAGTGCCGAGGCGATCTCCCTCGTTGCCTTACCATCCGCCATCAGCACGAGGACCTCCTGCTCGCGGATCGTGAGCGTGCCAAGCAGGCCGTCGGCGCCTGTCCCAGCGAGCGGGCTGAGGCCGCCGGTCTCTGGAGTATTAGCGGCATCTATGGCCCGTTCCCCTGCGCGTACACGGTGGAGCACCGCCAGCAGGTCCGTCACGCGCTGGTGGTGACTCACTACGGCCGCGGCGCCGATGTCCAGTGCCGTAGCGATGTCGCACTTCGCCGATCCCTCAGAGAGGATGATCACGTCAACGGCTGGATGACGCACGCGCACCTGCCGGAGGTGGCCAAGTCCCTCGCCCTTGAGCCAGCGGCCAGCGATCAGGCACATGTCGGCTTGCTCGTTAGCGAGCGCCACGAGTATCTCGTGTGGACTGCGCGCCCGCGCCGTCACAATTACTCCGTGCCGGGGCAGCACGTCCGCTAGCGCGTCAGCGAACACGCGATGATCATTGCCGAGGATTAGCCTCACCGCGGACCCTCCACGGCAGCCTTGGGCACAACTGGCAGCAGGACCGGTACCGGGGTCTGCCCGGGCGGGTGCCGCTCCATGCGCCGTACGACGGTCCCGGATGCTGCCAATGCCCGAATGACTGCCACTGGCCGATGGATATGGCGGGCCAGCTGCCGAACGGTTTGGCTTACGCGAGCCTTGCCTGCGGGGCCGTTGGCCGAGGTCAGGTCTGGCCGTCTCAGCTCTGGTCGTTCGAGCGCGATAGGTATTGTCATAGTTCGTACCTTTAGATCTACGCCTTTAGGTAGGTCACGCACAGGCCGTGTCCCACAGGGCGAGCGAAGGGAAAGTTCACCAACAGGGTCTTAGAAGGCGCTATGTACGCACAGTAATCATTCCCTACGGGGTGTAGCGTATGGCGCTGGCGAGGCAAAACTTCGATGACACGTGAGTTAAAGAACTCAAAATCGGCGCCCAAGGCTTGGATTCCTGCGCTGGCGCCTCCCTGTGGGCCAAGCTTGAGAAGGCGGTGCCAGGTCTGCCCGGCTGCAGGGCGGTAAAGGCGGCCGCAACGCCGCGGAGCACGGGCTGCGCCGCCTGGACATTAGGCACAAGAACGGCAAGCCGAACCACCCGAAGACCGAGGGCAAAGTCGGGCGATTCCAGCAGGCGCCAAGGAATAAGCACCATCCCTGGCGGCCAGAGACAGCGACGTGCTACTACAAGACGTAGTAACATGTCGCCCGTGAACGGCGCCGTCGCCACTACGATCATCGTCGCCGGTCTTGCGCTCGCCGGGTACGCGCTGGCGTTGACCGCCTTTAACCGGCGAACAGGAATTGTCTTGCTCGCCGCGCTCGGCGTCCTTGAGATCCTGCTGCTTGTCCAGGTCGGCGTTGTCATAACCAAACTCGCCGAGGGCCATCGCCCGGCAGGGCTGGCTACGCTGATCGGGTACCTCATCGGGACGCCCCTGATCCCGGTGGCCGCCGCGTTCTGGGGGCTGCTGGAGCGATCACGATGGGGCCCGGCAGTCATCGCCGTGGCCGGGCTCGTCGCGGCCGTGCTGATGGTCCGGCTGCATCAGATCTGGCCGGTCCTTCGTGTCTGAACCCGTGGCATCGCCTGAGTCTGCGGCAGCGCCTGAGTCCGCGGCAGCGCTGCCAGGATCGACCAGGACGGGCCCGGGGCGGGTGCTGATCGCCTTCTACGCGCTCTTTGCGCTCGCCGCCTCCGCCCGGGCCGGGGTGCAGATCGCGACGAAGTTCGACAACGCCCCGGTCGCCTACCTGCTGTCGGCCTTCGCCGCCGTCGTCTACATCATCGCCACGGTCACCCTCGCCGTCGGCAGTCGAACGGCACGCCGGGTCGCCGTCATCTCATGCTCGGTCGAATTCGCTGGCGTGCTGGCGATCGGCACCTGGAGCCTCGCCGACCCGGCCACCTTCCCCGACGCCACGGTGTGGTCTGACTATGGCAGCGGCTACGGCTTCGTCCCGCTCGTCCTCCCGGTCTTCGGCCTGCTCTGGCTACGCCACCAGATCAGGCTGGCCAGAACCCGGAGCTCCGGAGATCTGAGTCAGACTTGCTGACCGGCTTCCGGCCGTTGCTCCGCGCCGCCGCACTTTCTAGCATCTGCGGACAACCTGAGAGCACGCTGCGCGCCTCGGCAGAGTGTGACTAGTTACTCCGCAGAAAGACCCGATTCGTGACGACCCAGCGCGATGCTGACTACTCCGAGTACGTCGAGTTCCGGCTGCCCGCGCTGCGTCGGCTCGCGCTCCTGCTCTGCCAGGACCGGCACCGCGCCGATGATCTCGTCCAGCAGGCGGTCATCCGGGTCTACGTGCACTGGGCCAAGGCATCGGCTGCCGACAACACCGACGCCTACGTGAACGCCATCCTGGTCCGCGAGTTCCTGCACGAGCGGCGCAGCGGCTGGACCAGGCGCGTGAGCGTCACCGACCATCTGCCGGAAGCGCCGATCCTGATGGCCGATCGGGACGGACTGATGGACCTTCAGGCCGCCGTGGCCGCGCTCCCGCGGCGGCAGCGGGCCACGCTGGTCCTGCGCTACTACTGCGACCTCAACATCGGCCAGACGGCCACAACGCTGGGCTGCAGCACGGGCACGGTCAAGAGCCAGACCGCCAAGGCGCTCGCCGCACTGCGCAGCCAACTGGGCAGCGGTTCCGTCATCACCACCACTGGCAGCCAGGCGCCGGCGCCGATGCGCCGCCGAGCCGGAAAGGGACCCCACCGTGCGTGAGTCTGACCTCCGCGTCCTGTTCAAGCGGCAGGCCGCCATCGAACTGCCGCCCGCGTCCACCAGCATCCCGACCGTGCGGCGTATCGGCCGGGCCCGGCTGCTCCGGCGCCGGGCAGCGCGCGTGGCCAGCCCGATCCTCGCCGCCGGTGCGGTCGTCGCGGTGGTGCTGCTGGCCGTCCTGTTCACCGGGGGCCCGCGCCAGCCAGCGAACACGCCCGGCATCCCAGCCGCGCCGACACTCTTTAATCCGCTGGTGCCCTACGCGGCCGTTACCTGGTACCCCTATCAGCCCAGCCTGGTCGGTGGCACTGACTGGCACACCGCGCTCCTGCTGAGGGCGTCGTCCCGTTCCCCCGCCGAGAGCACGGAGGTTGTGCTCTACGCGGACGGCTGGTGCACGCTGCAGTCCGCGAGCCTGTCCTGCGGCTCGACCGCGGCCGAAACCAGAGCCGAGATGACAGTGATCGGCCAGGCGCCTGACGTGCAGGGCCAGGCGGCGTACTGGACCCGGTACGCCGGCGGCAATCTGGGGGCCTTGCGCCCAAGCGCCGGCACCCCCGAGATCCTGGCATTCCAGTACGCCCGCGGTGGCTGGGCGGTGGTGGAATCCACCGGCACACAAGCCGACGTGCTCAGGATCGCCGCGTCGCTGCGCTACGGCCGGACCTCGCCCTTGCGGTTCCCCTTCCGGCTGACTGGCATGCCGTCGGCGTGGAGCGAAGTACTGCTCGCCGGATATGGGTATGCCCAGGCCGGACCAGGCGCGCAGGCCCCGACCGGGGATACGGTGGTCGTCGGCAGCCCGGAAACTCGGCCCGGCACCGCGCCGCGCAACGCGCTGACGATCCTCACCAGCACCCAGACAACACAGCCCCCGACCTGCAAGACCTCGACCTCTACCTCTACCGGCCAGGCCAGCCAGCCCGTGCCCGTACCCTGCCCGTCGCAGGTGATCAACGGCTACCGGGTGTTCCTGAACTCTCCGCCCTCCCCGGGCAAGCAGACCCTGTTCTCGCCCGACGCCGACGGGCTGTACCTGAATGAGGAGACCACCGGCTCGGATGCGCCGCTGAGCCCATCCAGTGTCCTCGCCCACCACCTGCAGCTGCTCGGGCCTGACCCGGCCAACTGGACCACAGCGCCGGTCTCACCCTGAGCGCGGGCCGGACCCGAAGAAACGACGGTTACCGCCGACGGAGACCGGCGCGCGCACAGCCCGCGCCGTACCAGTAGGCAGGGCTGCAGTGTCGGTCTGGTCCGAGGCTGGTCCGTGGAATGTGCCGCAGAGCGACGTTCGGTGTGGCACCGAGCCATTGACCGGCGTGTAGCTACCACATGTTCAGAGCCCAGAACTCGCTTGTGCGTTCGGGGCGTCCCAGCGGGCTCCCGGGCGAGCAGTTTCCGGTGCTGCCCGGTGGCTATCTGGCTCATGCCGGACCGTAGGTATTTCCTGTTCTGTGTGTGGGCCTGGCGGGCTTGGTGGGAGTCTCCGCCGAAGCCGCCCGCAACTAGAAGCGGCCACCGTCCGTCGATTTCCGCAGCATCGATCGCGCGGGCTCCCCCCGGCACGCCGAAGACGCGGTCCGAGCATGAGAGCATAACTGGGTGTCGTTCCCGGGGCCAAGGTACTTGGGTGGCGAGGGCGAGGTCAGCGCGGTGCTTCGCCGCACCGGTCAGCCCTACGACCTGCAGATGGGCGAGGGCATTCACATCCATTACCTCGCCACCGGAGCAGCGACCCACGGCGAGTTCGGCCTGTACCGCTGCGACTTCACCGGGCCGCCATCGGGAGCGGATCCTCACTTCCACAAGACCATCTCGGAATCGTTCTACATCCTGTCCGGGACGGTGGAGCTGTACGACGGCCGACGCTGGGTGGACGCGATGCCGGGCGACTTCCTGCTTGTCCCCGAAGGCGGCATCCACGGCTTCCGCAACCATTCCGGCGAACCCGCATCGATGCTGCTGCTGTTCGCGCCTGGCGCGCCCCGCGAGGCCTTCTTCGAAGGCCTGTCCAAGTGGGCGGACGCCACCCATCGCCCCAGCGCAGAAGAACAAACGGAATTCATGCTTCGCCATGACAATCACCTGCTGTGACGTGCCGCTCTCGTATCGGGATGGCGGACTTGGACGGGCTGCCTCGTCGTCCGGTCCGTCACACTGAGCCGTCGGAGTGGACCTACCCCACCGTCGACTTGAGCCCGATGGCCCCTGATGTGGCTCGTAGATCTAGTCTGGGCAGCTGAATCGGCTCGCTGCGAGCGCGCTCACATCGGCAACGAGGACGTCCGTCTCCCGTTGGGCCATCAGGGTGGCCGACACAGATCACGCGGTTCTATGCGGCAGCAGGCGGCCGTTTTTTAGACCGCGGCAACTTGACGTGACCGGCGAGCACGTGACGATCTTGGCCACCATTAAACGCGTTGCCCCATGTCGGCGTGCAGTCCTACAGTGGGCGCGCCGCGGCAAGACATGTCCTCTGCATCAGGAAGGAGGTGCTCGCGATGTTCGCTAATCGTCAGACGCCTCCGGGGGCTGCTCTCTAGCAGTCCCGGAGACGCACTGCGGGCGCCCTCAGGGATCTGGCTTCAGCCGAACCTGAGGGCGCCTTCTATCCAGCACGGGGATTTACTATGTCAGCTCCGCACCCGGGAACAGGCGATATGGGCGGTTTGACTCCCGGAACCGGACGTGGATGCTGCCGTCGCTTGCCGAATTCGAGGCCAAGGCGACCGGACGCCCGGTGATCGAGTTCGTGAATTACTGCGGGCACGGCGGACGAGTGCATCGCTGGTCGGACTACAAGGCGTGGGCGCTAGAGGACAAGCTCTCCGACGTCCTTCACGGCATCGAGGTACAAGCCGCCGACCAGAGGAACGCCAACGACAAGCCGCACGGGAAGCTGCTGAACGCCAGCGCGCGCAGGAGGCTGCAGCCGAGGGGGCCCGAAAGTGACACGCCTACCAGCAACGAGCCACGCCGACACCACCAACCCACTGCGCATCGCAGCTTGCGGACCCGCTCCAGAAAAACCAGCATTGCCCGACGAACTCGAGCCTTACCTGGAATGACGGCGACGAGCTGCAACGGATGGGCGCCGTGCGGTCCGCCGCGGCCCCGCCCGCGTCACCGGCTAGCCGAGCGTCGCCACGGCCCAGGACGGCAGGCCGAACATCGCCATGGTCGGCTATGCCAGCGGCGGGACCGTGGCCGGGCCCAGGCCGTAGGAGTCCCGGACCGGAGGCAGGCCGTCCCCGGCCGAGACGTCCCCGGGCGGGGGGCCCGCGTCCGGGCCGCCCCCGGCCTGGCTGCCCCCGCCCGGGGCGGTACTGACCGAGCCGGGCACAAGGACGCACGCGCCCGCCAGGTAGTACAGCAGGTCGGTGACGGAGGAGGTCTCCGATTCGGTGGCGGCGGGGTCGTTGTCGAAGCTGGCGCTGACCGCGTCGTGCTCCGCGGCCACCCAGACGCCCTGCGAGACGCTGAACGGTCCCCAGCCCGTGGCGGTCAGGGCCTGCTCGGCGATGCGGGCCGCCTGCCCCAGCGGCGGCCCTAGATCCTCGTACAGGTGCCCGGACGCCTCGATGATGACGGCGACCTGGTACTGCAGCCCGCCGCCGGAGCCCGAGTCGCAGGAGGTGAACGTGCCGAACGCCTCCTCGAAGCGCAGCCGTATCCCGAGCCGCGCCTCCATGCCCGGCACGGCCTCCATTACCTCGGAGGTGGCCGGCCAGTACTGCCCGGCTACCTGAGAGCGCTCGGACTCCAGCGACCGCAGCGACTGCGCCTGCGACGCCGTCGCCGAGGAGGCAGGCGACGAGTCCGGCGCTGGCGACTGTGTCGCGGTCGACGGCGGCGTGTAGGCCTGGGTGCCGCACCCGGTGAGAACAATGCACGCGGCGCCGGCGAGCACGGCCGAGGGCCGCACGATCGGGGGGATCACGCGGTCAAGCATGCCATCTGGTGCCGCGCCAATGCTTGAGCTCGCGTTCGCGTACACCGGGTCGGCGGCGACTTGCACCGTGACTTCGAGCTGATAGAAATGGGTACCCGGCTCGGATGATCCAGATGAAACGGGCGAAAAGGCTGGAAGGTCGGACTTCAGGTCAGCCGGGCGGGAGGGCCTGCTGGCACCAGATCGTCTTGCCGGTGGCGGTCTGGCGCGCGCCCCAGCTGTGGGTGAGTCCGTAGACCAGCAGCAGGCCGTGCCCGTCTTCGTCGAGGGTGCGGGATCGTCTCAGGTGGGGTGCGGTGCTGCTGGTGTCTGTGACCTCGCAGATGAGCGTGTGATTGCGGATCAGCCTGAGCTGGATGGGCGGGGCGCCGTGGCGGATGGCGTTGGTGACCAGCTCGCTGACGACCAGTTCGGTGGTGTAGTCCGCCTGGGCTAGTCCCCATGTGCGGAGCTGGTCGGAGGCTAGCTTGCGCGCGCGGGCGACCATGGCCGGGTCGGCGGGGATGTCCCAGGTGGCGACGCGATTGGCGGGGAGCGCGCGGGTGCGGATGACCATCAGGGCGGCGTCGTCGGCCGGGCTGTCGGCGCGCATGGCGTTGATCACGGCGTCCGCGGCTGCTTCCAGTGACATAGCGGGCACCGCGAGTACCTGGCACATCCGGGCGAGACCCTGGTCGATGTCGCGGTAGCGGGACTCGATCAGGCCGTCGGTGTACAGGGCCAGGATGCTGCCGGGGGCCAGGGCCAGCTCGGTGGTCTCATAAGGCATGCCGCCGACCCCGAGCGGGGGGCCGATGTTATCGGAGGTTATCTGCGCGGCGCCGCCGCCGGCGACAAGAATGGGCAGGGGGTGTCCGGCCGTGGCCAGGGTGCAATGGCGGGAGATCGGGTCGTAGACCGCGTACAAGCAGGTGGCTCCCAGCTCGCCGGGGATGAGCTGACCGTCTGGTGTGAGGTCGGCTTGCCCGTCGCTGGTGAGGTTGATGACCAGGTCGTCGAGTTGGGTGAGCAGCTCGCCAGGGGGCAGGTCGACGTCGGCGAGGGTGCGCACGGCGGTGCGCAGCCGGCCCATGGTGGCGGAGGCGTGGATGCCGTGGCCGGCGACATCGCCGATGACCAGGGCGACCCGGGTGCCCGACAGCGGGATCACGTCGAACCAGTCACCGCCGATCCCGGCCCGGGAGTCGGCGGGCAGGTAACGGGAGGCGACCTCCACGGCCGGCAGCACGTTTTGCGGCCGGGGCAGCAGGCTGCGCTGCAGGGTCAGTGCGATCGATCGCTCCCGGGTGTAGCGGCGCCCGTTGTCGATGGCGATGGCAGCGTTCAGGGCCAGCTCGGTGGCGGCAGCCAGATCGTCGTCCTGATACGGCCCGGCCTGGCGCGAGCGCCAGAAGCTGGCTATGCCGATCAGCCGGCCGTGTGTGCGCAGCGGGCAGGTGATCAGCGAGTGGATGCCGTGGTCCAGGACCATCCCGGCCGGCTCGGGACCCTGGAGCCGCCATTCGGTGGATGCCCGCAGGTCAGGCTCGATCCGCGAACGGGGGCCGCCGAAGAATCGGGATTCTTCCGCCACGTCCGGGACCAGTGTGATCAGCCAGCCCTCCGGGCGCAGCGGAGCGTCGTGCTCGATGCCGCCGCTGGCCACCCGGCGCAGCTCCGTACCGCGGCCTGCTTGCGGCTCCTCGCCTTGCAGCACGGCGGTCGTCAGGTCGACGGTGACGTGGTCAGCGAACCCGGGGACAGCTACCTGCACCAGCTCCTGCGCCGTGCGCGTCATGTCCAGGGTCGTGCCAATGGTCATACTGGCCTCGTACAGCATGTCGAGGTGCCGGTGAGCCGACCCTGCTCTCATCCGCTGGCGCCGGCCGCGCAAGGACAGTTCCGACACTGCGGCGCCGACAGCAAGCAGCAGCAGGATCGTCTCGTAGTCCGCGGCGCTCGTTCCTGTGAGCGACTGATACGGCGTAATCAGGAAGAATTCGAGCCAGAAGGCAGCCGACACCGCCGCTACCAGGCTTGCGATGCGACGCCCGGAGGCAGCTATCGCGACCACGACCACCGTCAGGACAAGAGCCGCAACGACGGGGTGGATGCTGGCTCGCACCGGCACCAGAATCGCCGCGACGACCGCCGGCACCACCACAGCGCACACGACCGCTATCCAGTTCCGGCGTCCCCCCGCGTCCACCTGCCGTCTATGCCCCGCCCTGTTCCCAGCACTCCAGCGGGCACGGCCAGGGACGGCGACGGGTAGCTACCATCCCGGTTGAATCACAAGAGATCACGACCTGCCAGTCCACTTCTTCCCGGCCGCCTGCCAGCTGCCTCGGCATACAGGACCCGCTGCCTCCTCGGCGGCCGCGACGCTGTCAGCGTCCAGTGGCAGCCGGACGGGCGGACGGGCGGGTGGGCGGTGCTCGTGATTGTCGCGATCGCGGCTGCGCCCTTGACGGGGTCCTTCTCCTATGCATGGTTGCGGCGGACTGCCGGCCGTGCGTGATGCGGGGGATAGAGCGGGTCGTTCGTACATAAGGGGCGAGCAGGATGGGTGGCCATATCGGTCGCGCTTAGTGTCCATGTGGCAGCGGTCCGGTGTATCGGGAGTCGCCCGGATGAACTATCTTCCCGGAAGTATTCTCCGAGTGCATACTCTTGAGGTATTCTCTCGGTTATGAGCGTGCTCCTGATGCTGATCGGGCTCCTGGAGCGGGAGCCGAGCCATGGCTATGACCTCAAGCGGGGCTACGACAGCTACTTCGGCCATTCCAGTCCGGTCAGCTCGTGCCCGAGCTGACCGCCGAGGAGAACGTCGCGCTGCGGCTGCTGCTGTCCGGCCCCCGACGCGGTGCGGCCACCGCCGAGGCCAGGAAGTGGCTCGGCCCGCTCGGCCTGGACGGCCTGGAGGGCCGCCGGTCGGGAGAGCTGCCCGGCGGGCAGGCGCAGCGGGTCGCGCTGGCCCGCAGCCTGGTCGCCCGTCCCGAGGTTCTGTTGGCCGACGAGCCGACCGGCTCGCTGGACTCGGTGTCCGGCGAGCTGGTCATGAACCTGCTGACCGCCGCCGCCCGCGAGCGGGGCACCACGGTCATCGTGGTCACGCACGACGCCAGGGTCGCCGCCTACGCGGACCGCGAGATCGTCGTGAGCGACGGCAAGATCAGCGCGCTGACCGGGGCGCAGGGATGAGCCCGCACGGCACGCTCCGGGCGGCCGGCGGCGGGTCCGCGACCCGGCGCCGCAGCGGGGGCGGGCGGATGCTCGGGCTGGGCCTGCGGCTGATCGTCAGCGGCGGGCGGGAGGCCCTCGTCCGGCTGGTGGTCATCGCGGTCGCGGTCGGCCTCGGTGTCGGCCTGCTGCTGATCGCCGTTGCCGGCATCAACGCGGTGAACGCGCAGAACGACCGGTACGCCTGGATAGACACCGCGGGCAGCCCGCAGTCCCACAAGCCGGGCGCGGGGTCGGCCGGGGCTCACCACGAGTCTCCGCCGCCGGCGTCCGCGTCCCGGGCCCCGACCTGGTTGCTGGTGACCACCGATGAGTTTGGCAGGCAGGACATCACCCGGGTCGACCTCGCCGCCACCGGGCCGTCCTCGCCCGTCCCGCCGGGCATCCCGGCCAACCCCGGGCCGGGGCAGTACTACGTCTCCCCGGGGCTGGCCGCCCTGCTGCGCGCCGCCCCGGCGAACGAGCTCGCGGACCGCTATCCCGGCACGCTGGCCGGCGTCATCGGCGAGGCGGGCGTGCCCGCGCCGGGCTTCCTGCTGATCGTCATCGGCCACGCCGCCGCGCAGCTGTCCGGCACCCCCGGCGCCACCAAGGTGACGGCGTTCAACACCACGCCCCTCTTCAGCTGCGGCACAGGCTGCGCGGGCCATCTGGGCATCTCGGCGTCCAGCATGGACCTCGTCCTGTCGGTGATCGCCCTGGCGCTGCTGGCCCCGGTGCTGATCTTCATCGGCACCGCGACCAGACTGTCGGCCGCCCGCCGCGAGCAGCGGTTCGCCGCGATGCGGCTGGTCGGCGCGACCAGGCGGCAGATCTCCGCGCTGTCGGCGGTGGAGTCCACCGTGGCGGCCGCCGCAGGCGTGGTCGTGGGATTCGGGCTGTTCTTCGCGCTGCGGGACCCGATGGCGGCCATCCCGTTCACTGGCGCCCCGTTCTACCCCAGTGACCTGTCCCTCACCGTGCCCGACATCCTGATGGTGGTGATCGGCGTGCCGGCCCTGGCGGTCGCAGCGGCCCGGCTGGCGCTGCGCCGGGTGCGGATCTCCCCGCTCGGCGCGGCCCGGCGAGTGACCCCCAAGCCGCCGCGCTGGTGGCGGGTGATCCCGCTGGCGGCCGGGATCGCCGAGCTGGGCTTCTTCGTCGTGCACGGCCCGCCCGCCACGATCTCCGGGCAGGCCAAGGCATACACCATCGGCGGCGTCCTGCTGATCACCGGGCTGGTGACAGCGGGGCCGTGGCTGACGATGGCCGGGGCACGAGCCCTGGCCCGGCGGACCAGCAGCCCCAGCGGGCTGATCGCCGCCCGGCGGCTCGCCGACGACCCGAGGGGCGCGTTCCGCGCGATCAGCGGGCTCGTCCTCGCGCTGTTCATCACCACGGCGGCGGTCACGCTCGCCACCACCGAGAACGCCAAGACCCCGATCGACTGGGTCGGCCCGGCGGCCTCCGGCGTCCTGATCCAGGACTTCACCGAGAACCCGCCCGTCCTGGCCAACGGGCAGCCAGAGCCGCAGTACCTGTCCGAGATCGCCGCTAGCGCCGTCCCGCAGGGTCAGCTCCGCCAGATCGACGGCGTCCAGGGCATCGTCGAGGTCTACGACGAGCCGAACCTGCAGATCCCCGCGTCGATTTTCGGCTCTTCCATGCAGGCCGGCGTCGTGTCGTGCGCCCAGCTGGCGGAGATTCCCGGCTACGGGCGGTGCCCGGCAGGGGCGGTGACGGCTGCCTTCCCGGCCTCCCTGTTCCGGAACCTCTACCTGTCCGGCTACCACGTCAACCTGACGCTGGCGAAGGTCACCTGGCCCGCGGCGAACGTCACCGCCGCGCAGCTGGCCGCGCTCCCACTGGACTCCCTCAACGTGGCCACGAACGGATCGACCTCCGCCATCGAGCAGGCCAGGACCGTCCTTGACAATGCCTACCCGTTCCTGCAGGCGCCGCAGACGCTCGGCGATAAGAGCAGCGCGGCGCAGGTCGAGGGCTACGAGCAGCTCTTCAACGTCGTGATGCTGGCCAGCCTCGTGATCGCCGGGTGCGCGCTGGCGGCCAGCGTGGCCGGCGGGCTGGCGGACCGAAAGCGGCCGTTCAGCCTGCTCAGGCTCACCGGCGCCCGGCTCGCCATGCTGCGCCGCGTGGTCACCCTGGAGACCGCCGTCCCGCTGCTGGCCACCGCCGCGGTCTCCATCGGCATCGGGTTCGCCGCCTCCGCCATGTACGCGTCCGCCGAGCTCCACCACCCGCTGGTGGCACCCGGCACCGCCTACTACGCGCTCACCGCGGCCGGGATCGTGGCGGCCCTCGCCATCCTCGTCGGCACCTTCCCCCTCCTGGCCCGCATCACCGGCCCCGAGGTCGCCCGGAACGAGTGACCGTTCGGCCGCGCGCCCGCCCTTCTCGTCCCGCACATGAACGGGCTCATCCCCGGGTCCAGCACCGCGTGGACCGGGGTTTCGTTTTCCGTGTGATGTGGTGAGTTCGTCAGCGCGGGCCGGCGTTGCGTGCCTGGGCGGCGGCGTCGGCGGGGGTGCCGGCGAAGGGCTCGCCGTGGCCGGGCAGCCCGCCGTCGACCAGCACGAGGCCGTCGGGGTCCTCCAGGAGCTGGAAGTTGACCTCGCGGTCGCTGAGCCGGGTGACGCCGGGGGCGGGCGACGGCACCGCCGCCCGGCGGGAGGCAGTGCTGGGCATGGCATCCTCCGGGTGAGCACGAGGCCGGGCCTACATCGTGATGACCGTTTTCCCCTCCGTGGGGCGGCCGCCCAGCAACGCTGGGACGTCATCCAGGCTGACCCGGGTGATCGGCGGCGGAACGATGGTCCCGCTGGCGACCAGCGACGCCAGCCGGTCCAGCAGCGGCGCCGTCATGGACAGCTGGAAGTTCGCGCCCGTCACGGCGGCCTGTGCGAGCTTCTCTAGATCGGCGACATAACGGGTGGTGACCGCGGTGCCACCGGGGCGCACATAGCCCGCCAGGGCGGCGAACTGCGCGGCGTCGCTAACCACGTCGACCAGCATGTCGATGCCGTCCGGGTGCATCCGCGCGACGGCCTCAGGCAGCGGCATCGCCGCACGGTCGATCGTCTCGGCGGCGCCGTAGCCGGTCATCCGTTCGGCCTCCGCCGCCGGGGCGACGGCGTCCACGTGCGCGCCGGCCTGTGCGATCAACTGGGTCAAGAACGAGCCGACTCCGCCGGCCGCACCGACGATCAGCACGATCTTGCCGTCCAGCGGCGCCAGCGACTCCGCGATCTCCATCGCGGTGACGCCCACAGTGGGGAGCGCGGCGGCAGTGACCGGGTCCAGGCCGGCCGGTATCCGCGCCAGCGGAGCGTCCTGGCCGCAGGCCACGTACTGCGCGTAGGTCCCGGCGGATCCCAGCGGAGGGAGCAGCAGCTGCCCGAAGACCTCATCGCCCGGCGCGAACCGGGCCGCGCCCGGACCATCCTCACGCACCGTGCCGGCCAGGTCGGCCCCGAGCACCATCGGGAACTGGGCCGGCACCCGATCCTGCCACGCTCCGTTCGCGATCTGCATGTCCATCGGGTTCATCCCGGCGGCCTGGATCGCGATAAGCACCTGGCCTGGCCCGGCCTGCGGAGCTGGCAGCTCCGTGACCGATGGGCCGGCTCCGTAACTACTGACTGTGATCGCCCGCATGGCAGCCTCCTTGCTGGTATCTGGGCTTTGGGTCCTGGGGGTCCGCATGGCTCACCCGTCCTGGCACTGCTTTGCGCCGGGGCCCGCCAGTCCGGGCGAGAATGCCGGTCCAGCCTCCGCCCTCGCCGCCCCAGACGCCTGCGTCCTTCTGGTTCTACGGCACGTGCGCAGCCGGGCCATCACACAGGGTGTGGCCGGGGCCGGAGCATCGTCGGACGCACAACCGCGTTCACCAGCCTACTCAAGCCGTGGATGAGCAGCAGTTCACGTGGATGTCCCTTATACGTCCGTCGGTCGCCTGCGTCGCGGGCACCGAGAATCTGTGCCAGACATCACCCGGGAATTGTGGGGCCGGTCTTGGTTTGTGCAGTTGTCATTTCGGCGTGTGCGGGGGGTGGTGTGCTCGCCGGGGGCAGTGGCCCGGGGCGGAGCAGGGCGCCGGCGGTGAGCGCGCCGGCGGCGAAGATGCCGGCGGTCCACCAGAACGCGGTGTCGTAGCCGTGTGCCAGCGCCAGCCCGGTCAGGGCCGGGCGGCTGGTGAGCCGGGCCGCGGCGAGGTGCGCGGCGAGGTAGGAGGTGCTGGCGGCGATGAAGATGGTGTTCAGCAGCGACGTGCCGGCCGAGGCGCCGAGCTGCTGGCCGACGGTGACGGTGGCGGAGGCGACGCCCGCGTCCTGCCGGGCCACGCCGAAGGTGCCGGTGCTGATCACCGGCGCGATCACCATGCCCACGCGGGTTCCGGCCAGGATGATCGGGCCGAGCACGCCTGCGGCGTAGCCGGTGTGCGGGCTCAGCTGAGCCAGCCATGCCATCGCGCCTGCGGCGGCCAGCATCCCGGAGGCGGCCAGCGGCCTGGGCCCGAATCTGGGCATCAGCATGATCGTGGACAGATTGGACGCCAGGATGAGGCCGGCGCTGATCGGCAGGAACGCCACGCCGGTCAGCAGCGGAGCCAAGGACAGCCGACGTCGGCGGGCAGCGCACACACCCAGTCTCATGCACCGCGGGCAGCCCATCAGGGGCGATCTGGATCTAATGAGTCTTTGCCGGGGTTTCGGGCTACGTGGTGAAGTAATGGCCTTCGTCGAGGTCGGCGATCAGCCCGGGGTGCTCGGGCTTCCAGCCGAATCGCTGCTGGGTCAGGGCGCTGGAGGCGGGGCTGTCGAGCAGGGCGAAGGGGGCCATCCAGGTGAAGTGGCCCTCCGCCTCCTCGCGGGAGATCGCGGTCACCGGAAGGTTCAGGTGCCGGCCGATGACGGCGACGACGTCGCGGAACGGGACGGCCTCGTCGGCGACCCCGTGCAGCCGCGTGCCTGCCGGTTCAGCACTTCGGCCAGCAGGTACTCGGCCACCGTTCGCTCACTCCCGGAGAACTCGGCCGCGAACCGCGCCGGATCCGGGTGCCCGGCCAGCGACAGCGCAGCCAGCCGCAGCCCCGCTGCCCACCCCTCCGTCCGCTCCCACAGCACCGCCACCGCCGGACCGGGCAACTCCACCCCCGCCGCGGCGAATAGCTCCCCCGCCTCGGCCAGGCTGAACCGCAGATCGGGCTCGCGGATCTCGGCCAGCTCGCCTTCCAGCCGCAACCTGTGCAGCCCCAGCCGCACGTCATGCCGGGTGGCCAGCACGAACCGCAGCTGCGGCGGCGCCCGCATCAATAGCAGCTCCAGCTGCCGCAGCGCCTCCGCGCCCAGCTCGTGCACGTCATCGACCACCAGCCACAGCGGCTCCGCCAGCGGCGCCACGTCCGCCAGCAGCCGCTCCACGACCGCCCACCCGTCCAGGTCCGGTGCCGGAGTCAGGGCCTGCACCAGAACCGCCCCCGCGGTTGTCCGGCGCAGCGCGGCCACAACAGAAAGCCAAAAGCGCTGCGGATCCCGCTCATCCCGCCCGGCCGGCACCCACGCCGCGCGCCCCGCCAGGGCCGCCTCATTCATCCAGGACCGTAGCAGGACCGTCTTACCACTGCCCGCCGGCGCCGCCACCATCGTCACCCGCGCCGACCCTCCGAGCCGTCCGAACAGCGACGGACGAGGCACTACCCCGCCCACGTCAGTGCCACCACCGGCCACAGAGCGCGATCCCGCCG
This sequence comes from uncultured Actinomycetota bacterium, assembly GCA_963815375.1. GTDB lineage: Bacteria > Actinomycetota > Actinomycetes > Streptosporangiales > Streptosporangiaceae > JASHPR01. Next base: position 717,521 of record CAWFGX010000005.1, read on the forward strand.
GAGAGCCCACAGCCCTGATCACCCCGCTAATCCCGCTCTCAGATTGGTCTTAAGCGCCTTCCTTCCTCTTACCGTGCCCATTTTGCCTTGCCTGGCAGCGGTGACCGACCCGCCGGGCATTCCCGGCGCCGATCCCCCCAGTCGGTCCACCCGGGTCCGTTCGGCGCCCGCCGACGCCGTCATCATCCTCACCTCATCGTGACGATGTGCCCTCACCCGCCTGCCGACGACGCTGAGCCTGACGAACCAGAAAAGGCCGGCGTCTTGAGATCCGCAGACCGGATCCTGGTGGAGGGATGAACGATGGAACGAACCCGGGTCGTCGTCGGCCAAGAGGCCGTCGACCTTGAGAACCGAGGCGACCGGCGAGGCCGCCCGGAGCGGCCGATGATCACGCTGGCTGGTTGCGTGTGCGGGGCCTGCGGCCAGGACGGCCCGGTGGCGGCCCGGCGCCCGGACGGCAGCGCTGTTTGCCGGTCGTGCTACCGGGCACCGGAACGCCCGTGCGCGCGGTGCGGCCGGCTCGCGGTCACCTATGCGCTCCTCCTAGAGGGCCCGGCCTGCCGCAGCTGCTGCGGCGCGCCGCTGCGGCGGTGCGGCGGATGCGGCCTGGACCGAACGGTCCGGCTGCGGGCCGCGGCCGGCCAGCCGGACCTTTGCGAACGCTGCGCCGCAAGGCCCCTGGCCACCTGCGCGGCCTGCTGCCAGCAGATCCGCAGCAGCCCCGCGAACTGCCCGCGCTGCGGCCAGCACCAGGTCCTTCTGGCCGCCGATCCCGGCGGCAGCAGGGTCTGCGGGCCGTGCGCCGGCCACCCGCCCGAGTTCGCCTGCGCCGCCTGCAGAAGCCCGAGTGATACGCGTGCGCTCCTGAGCTCGCGCGTTGGCGTCAGGAACGAAGGGCGCGCAGGCCGGTGCGGATTTCGCTGACCAGGATCTCGGGCTGTTCCAAGGCCGCGAAGTGCCCGCCCTTGTCAGCCTCGCCGTAGTGGATCAGATTGCTGTAGGTGTCTTCGATCCAGCTTCGTGGCAGGCGTGGGATGTCCTTCGGGAAGACGGTCACCGCGACCGGAAGCGTCAGCTTCGGGCCGACGAAAGTGCCCGATTTGTTCTCCCAGTAGATGCGGCCGGACGACGCTGCGCTGTTGGTGAACCAGTAGAGGGATATCGCGTCGAGCATGTCGTCCATGCTGAGGGCGTCCTCGGCAAGCCCGTGGTTGTCGGTCTTGGACTGGAACTTCTCGTAGATCCAGGCTGCCTGACCAGCGGGAGAGTCCGCTAGGGCGAATCCGACAGTCTCCGGCTTCGTGCCCTGAAGGTGGCTCGACCCACCGAGATCGCCGCTGTAAAGGGCGAGGGTCTCCACGGCGTAGCGCTGTTCGGGCGACAAGGTGTCGGGTATCTGTGCGGGAAAGGCGTACTGGGTGTTCAGATGAATTCCGAGAAGCCCCTCAGGTTGCATGGCCCCGAGGGCGGTGGTGACGACGGCACCCCAATCGCCGCCTTGCGCGGCCCATCTCGTGTAGCCGAGACGCTTCATCAGCTCCACCCACGCGCTTGCGATGCGCGATACAGTCCACCCGGTCTCCGTGGGCTTCTGGGAGAACCCGAACCCGGGGAGCGACGGGACGACGACGTCGAATGAATCGGCGGCGTCTCCTCCGAACGAAACCGGATCGGTCAGCGGGCCGATCAGCTTCAGGAACTCGACGATCGAGCCCGGCCATCCGTGCGTGAGTATCAGCGGCATCGCGTTGGGATTCTTGGACCTGACGTGGATGAAGTGGATGTCCAGCCCATCAATCTCGGTCAGGAATTGGGGGAAGCGATTGAGCCCGGACTCGAAGCGCCGCCAGTCGTAGCCGCGCTCCCAGTAGTCGACCAGAGATCTGGCGTTCTCTACGCGAACCCCTTGCGACCAGTCGCCCACCGTTTCCGGATCCGGCCATCGAGTTCTGGCCAGTCGCTGCTTCACGTCGTCGATCTCCGAATCCGAGATCGAGACGGTGAACGGGCGGACGAGGGTCGAGGTCGGCGGCGTCGGTGCGGTCATTGCCTTCTTCTCTTCTCCCGAGCTTCGAAGCGCCTTGTGGATGACACGGATCGAGTCGTCGTGGTCGGGGTTGCCGACGGCCCCGAACATCATCGCGCCGAGCGCCTAGGCGCTGACCTTGATGCACACGGGATCGGCGAGTTTGTAGTTTGTGATCACATGCTGCTGTCCGGGCTGGCTGTCCTGCTTGAGGTCGGCGCTGTCACTGGTTAGTGCCCGTGCCACCCTGGTTCACGGGACGGCCTCTCCTCCGAGATGATCACGGTGTCTGAAACCAGGACCGACTCGGAACAAGAGGCCACCGATGCCAGTTTCGCATGCCCGCTCCGCCGCCCTGAACAGCGCGGACGGGGATGTCCCGGGCCTGCTGGAGGTGCTGGCGCAGGTCGCCGACCCGCGCAAGCAGCCGCGGGCCGGCGGTTCACGCTGGCGTTCACGCTGGCGGTCGCGGTCGTGTGCGTGCTGGCCGGGGCCAGGAGCTTCCGGGAGATCGGCGACCAGGCCGCGGACCTGCCCCAGGACATGCTCGCCGCGCTCGGCGGCGTGCCGTGCCCGCTGCGCCGCAAGATCGCGGTGCCGAGCGAGAAGCGGATCCGGACCCTGCTGCAGGACCTGGACGGCGACGCGCTCGACGGTCGATCGGCGGCTGGCTGCGCGCGCCTGGCCGCCGGCGGCCGCCGGGCAGGAGCGCGGGCACGTCGCGATCGACGGCAAGTGGCTGCGCGGCGTCGGCGACGGGCAGGTCAAGCTGTTCTCCGCGCTGCAGCACGAGGGAAGGCGTGATCATCGCCCAGACCCGGATCCCCGACGACACCAACGAGACCACCCAGGTCAAGGCGCTGCTGGACCCCGTCGACCTCACCGGGGCGGTCGTCACCGCCGACGCCGCCCACGCCCAGCCGCGAGACCGCGGAGTACATCGCCGGGCAGCGCGGGCGCGGACTACCTGCTGACCGTCAAGGGCAACACCCCGGGGCTCCAGCGCGCCATCTTCGACAAGATCCAGGCACAATGCGACGCCGCCGCCCCGGACCACTGCCGACACCGACCGCGGGCACGGCCGCACCGTCCGCCGCTCCCTGTGGGCCGCCGCCGCCGACGGCATCGACTTCCCGCACGCCGCCCAGGTCATCCGCATCCGCCGCGACACCCTCGACATCGACGGGGCCGTGATCGCCAAGGAGATCGTGCACGCCGCCACCAGCCTGGACGCCGGCCGGGGAACCCCCGAGGACCTGGCCGGCCTGGCCCGCGGGCAGTGGGCGATCGAGGCCGTCCACTGGATCCGCGACACCGCCTACCGCGAGGACCACAGCGCCGGCTACGCCGGCGACGGACCCCAGGTCATGGCCACCCTCCGCAACACCGCCATCAGCCTGCTCCGCATCGCCGGGATCACCGAGATCGCCCGCACCCTCCAGGCCTTCAGCCGCGACCGCACCCGAATCCTCGACGTCATCCCGCTATGAAACCCAGAGCACAAACGACTTCGCCGATCCGGTGATCAAGTCCTCCGGGGTCATCGAGATCTGGCAGGGTGCCGGGTATACCCGGTGGGGCGTCGCATGTGCCTCGCGGGCCATATCGCTGCCAGCGAAGTAATCGCGAGCAGAGAGGTAATCGTGCCGTTGCTGGACGCTGCCGACGTGCAGGTCACCGTCGAATACCACATGGTCTCGATCCAGGATGCGGACTTCGATCAGACGCAAGAGATCGAGCTGACATCCTGGTTTAAAACGCCGGCTCCGCCAAGGTGATCGTCGTGACCGACGAAGACGCGCTGAACGGCCACGTGCGGCTAGAGTCCTGGGATGGGGAGGCGGCCTTCGACCCTATGCCTGGCACCGCTCTGCGGTCGCTGACCTGATGATGCCGTCCGGGCAGGTCGGTACCGAGCAGATCGCCTTCGAATCGATGCCGCTGGATTTCAGCCTGCCCAGGGCCGGCCGGTACCGGATCCGCGTCGCCGTCTGCGAGCATCCAGCTCCGCCTGCCTCGCCCGGCACGCCCGAATGGGAGTGGCCAGCCCCTTCCGTGACCGTGCTCGCGCAGTTCTGGCCAGCCTGAGCAAACGGCCTGCCGCCTAACCTGCAGGGCATCGGTCTGGCCTGCCACTTTCTCTCGTCAAGCCGGGCATCCAGGTACAGGCGACAGCATCTGGACCCACATCACCAACTCGCCGATCCCGTGCCTTGATGCCGGTCCGGCCGAGAGTGCGGTAGCGCATGTCAAAACTCCTTGCGTTGATGGAGTGGTTCAAGCAACGCCGACGCCTTCCCCGCGGCCGCCGCCATCGCCGCCGTACTCATCGACAACGCCATCCCCGCCACGGCCAGCGATGACCGGCGACGGGAGGAAGTGTCAAGTTAACTGGCACTCCGCGGCCGGGCTGGACGGGCCGTCGGTCGCGCGGCTGCACCCGCTGGTACGCGACACCAGCCGCCCGGCACCTGGCCCGGACCTGCTGGCTTTTACGGAACTGGCCGCCAGCCTGCTGAAGGCCGCAGCAGAAGCCGCCGGGGAGACCGGCGACCCCCGAGGGCCCGCCGACGTGGTCGGCCTGGCAGTTGCTGGCCCCGCACACTGCCGTAGTGCTGAACAGCCTCAGCGCTCTGCCGGACAGCTCAGACGAGACGATCGGGGCGGCAGCAGACGCTGCGTACATGGCGGCCCGGTACCGGGCAAGCCATGTAGGGTTCCAAAACGGGGCATAGCGTAGCTGACCTGCGGGTTTCGCCTGCGGCGTTGATGGTGCGGCTGGCAGCATCGCGGGCTTGTGACCTACGGATGCTGTACCTGATCTTCGTCCGCCTGACCGGCTGGATGGCGCTGCTGGCGCGCTCGGCGGCGTCGAAGGACGCCGAGCTGCTGGTGCTGCGCCAGGAGGTGGCGGTGCTGCGGCGGCAGAACCCCAGGCCGAGGCTGGACTGGGCCGACCGGGCGGTGCTCGCCGCCCTGGCCCGGCTGCTCCCGGCCGCTGCGGATGAGCCGGCTGGTGACGCCGGAGACGCTGCTGCGCTGGCACCGGCGGCTGGTCCGCTGGCGCTGGACCTATCCCCGCCGAGGCGGCCGGCCGCCAGTGGATCCGCGGCTCGCGTGCTGATCGAGCAGATGGCGCGGGAGAACCCCGGCTGGGGCTACAAGCGGATCCAGGGTGAGCTGCTCGGCCTCGGCTACCGGGTCGGCGCCTCCACGGTGCGGCGGGTGCTGAAGCGGCTGCGGATCCCGCCCGCGCCGCAGCGCAACCAGGCCACCTGGCGGCAGTTCCTGCGCACGCAGGCCGCCACGATGCTGGCGTGCGATTTCTTCCACGTCGACTGCGCGGTCACCTTGCGCCGCGTCTATGTGTTCTTCGTGATCGAGCTGGGCACCCGCCATGTCCATGTCCTGGGCGTGACCGCGCACCCGGACGGCGCGTGGACCGTGCAGCAGGCCCGGAACCTGCTGCATGGACCTGGGGGAGCGCGCCGCCCGGTTCCGGTTCCTGGTCCGGGACCGGGCCGGGCAGTTCACCGAGGCGTTCGACGCGGTGCTGGCCGGGGCGGGGATCGAGGTGGTGAAGATCCCGCCGCGCAGCCCGAGGGCGAACGCTTATGCCGAGCGCTGGGTGCGCACAGTCCGGGCCGAGGTCACCGACCGGATGCTGATTGCCGCCGCCCGCAGCGCCCGCGCCCCGAACCCGCCCGTGGCCGTGGCCAGCTCCACCGTCCGGTCTACCAGCCGCCGGTCGAGGTTGTGCCTGATCAGCCGCTTGCGGGACCCCACCAGGGTGCCCTTGGAGAACGGCGGCCCATCGGCGTCCAGGCAGTCCAGCGCCAGCTGCCAGCGCCGGTCCATCACCGTCGCCTCGATAACCTCATCATCAGACACCCCGGCATAGGCCTGCAGGATCGTGGCCAGCGCCAGCTGCGCCGGCGGAACCGGCGGCTGGCCCTTCGGCTTGCCGGCACAGGCCTGCGCCAGCTCGGCCTGGAACTCCTCGCTGAACAGCTCATGCCGGTGCTCGCGCAAGAACACGAACAGCCTCGCCCGCCGCACCGCCTTGATCACCGCCAGCTCCGCCACACAGCAGGACGCGTCACGCTACCTCCCTGGTCGTAGCAAGACGATCACCACCTGCTACGACCAGGTACTAGCACATCCCGGACCAATATCAGAGGACCCGCACCAGAATGGCCCGCTAGTCCTCCTGCGTCGCGGGCGGGCCAGGCTAAGCCGAGCGTGCGGCGGTGACGGCCACGGTGGTGTAGGACATCGTGAAGCTGCCGCCCAGCGCGTCGATCGCGGCCCCGACGTCCGCAAGCACCGTGGCCACGTCCGCCTGCGGGAGCCGGGTGAGGGAGCCGAGGGTAGGCAGCTGGTCCAGCCATTCGTCCCGGGTGTAGGTCCGCTCCCAGCCGAACCGCCAGTCCTCGGGTTCGGTGAACCTGCCCGCCGCCCGGATCCCGTCGGCGATCTTGTCGAACAGCGGCTGGTAGAGATCCAGGCCCGACCTGGCGGGCCGACTGGCCTGGTTGAAGGGCGAGTCCGGCGCCACCCGCCGGCAGGCCGCGCTGACCGCCTCCGAGACCTCGGCCGGAGGCTGGCCGACGTGGTGGAAGGGGGCCAGCCGCCCGCCGGGCCGCAGCACCTGCGCCGCCTTGGCCGCCCCGGCCACCGGGTCCACCCAGTGCCAGGCCGTACCGGCCACGACCGCGTCGAATTCCCGGCCAGCCGGATCCCACTCCTCGAACGTGGCCACCTCGGCCTCGACCCCGGTGCTCCGCGCGAACCCGGCCATCCTGGCGTCCGGCTCGACGCCGAGCACCCGGCAGCCTGCCGCCTGGAACTGCCTGGCCACAATGCCGGTGCCGGTGCCGACGTCCAGCACGTCGGTGCCGGGACTGACGGCGATGATCCGGTCCGCCAAAGCGGGGGATAGGGCGGCCGGGTGCGGTCGTAGCGTGCAGCGTCCACGCCGAACGACTCGGCTACCCGCCGGTGCTGATGCGGCGGAGGCCCAGGCGGACGCGCTGGATCCGGCGGTGCGGTGGTCATGCCGCCACCGTACGGCGCCCCCGCGGTCAGCGTGCGGCGGTCTTCTTCCCCCCGCCGCGTGCGGCGGTCAGAGGACCCGCACCAGAATGGCCCGCTACTTGACCGGCGCTCTAGCAGTGCATGCCGGACGACACCATGCCGGGCAGCGGCCTGCCCGGCCGTAAGACTTCTGCCAGCAGATAAGTCCGCCAGGTACACCGCAGCAGCAAGCGGGGTCAATGGCAGGTCCACGCCGGTTCATGGCAGGACCGCAACGGCCTGTGGAAGCTGTGGGCTGTCTCGGCGGATGTGCCCGCTGGCAGTCACGAAGATGTCCGGCTGGCATGACAGAGAGTTAAAGGGCTCCGCGATCGCTGCGCGGCCAGTCCGCTGCCGACTCTGGCAAGGACACCATGTCGCTGTCCCGGCCCGGGCGGCTCCGCCCGGCCCGTCTCGAGGGAACGATCAATCTGACCGGATTGGCCGGTTCCCGGTTCCGCAATCACGCTGACGGGGTGAGGCCGGGCCCACCCTGGCGAATCCGATGCCGGCATCGGCAATGGCCAAAGGAGGAAGGACCAGTCATGCGCCTGATGTCCGCAAGATCGCGCTGTATGTGGTCACCGCCATCGTCGCGAACACGGTCGCAGTACTCCCTGCCGCCTTACCGCACCTGGCGTCCGGCAACTATCGCTTTGAGCGTTGCCGCGCCTGACGCCAGCGCCCAGATGGGCGCTGACTCAGTGCGTTACGCGACACGCGTACCGCACTGTTGGGCGGGCCGACGCAGGGGCTCGACCTGCCCGGTGGGGGGGAAGTCCGCCCGGCTGGGTCACGCCAAAAGATGTCCAGACTCTCGCAGGAGGCACGATGCGCAGGTTCACCAACAGCCGTGGAACGCTAGTCGCTCTTATTTTCCTGGCCACCGTCGGCATAGCCGCGTGCTCGGCGAACCATGCGCCGACTGCTGCCGGGTCAGGTATCGGCCACTCGACCAAGGTCGCCCCCACGGCGGCAGCCGCTCCGCCTGCTGGGGCTCCCAGCGCTGCGCCGGGCAGTGCCTCCGCTTCTTCGGCACCGCCAGCAAGCGCCTGGCTTTCGGCATCCGAGATTCCGTTCGGTACCACTTACAATTGGTCACTATTCACAGGTAATGGAATCTCGGAGCCGATCGGCGCGCCCGCGGGCAACGGCGTCTACTACGTCTCGCCGGACACGGTATTCCAGGCGATCACCTCGTGTGGCAGCCCGAGCCTGATCCTGAGCACGCCGCTCGGGGCGCGGCAGAGGGAGTTCAAACCGACTAGTGGCGACCAGCTGGACCTGGCCGGGCAGTGGATTTCGTCTTACCCTGACGCCACCGCGGCACAAGCCGCGTGGCAGAGACTGCAAGCCGCATATACAGGATGCCTTGCTCAACTGGGCAACCCTCAGATCACGCTCACGGAAACCGCGCGAGCCGAGTACGGCATGGCGTGGTTCCTCAGCACCAACGGCGCAGTCGTCGATCTCGCGCCCTACATCCATGAGTACTTTGTGCTGCACGCGAACGAAATCGCCTACGTATATGTCGAAGGTGGCGATTCTGCGCTCACAACCACGCCCAATGACTCGCAAGTCGTCGCGATCATCGCGCAGCACCTGGACGCCTGAGCTCGTGCCACTCATCCTGAGGAGTCTTCCCGGCCGTCACGGGCCGGTTCCACCTCCCGGTAATGAAAGCCGCTACATGCTCCCTGACGCTTGCCTCGCAGGGCGACCCGTCCTCTGATTCGGGCGGGCAGCTGCCAGAACGGGTTTAGCCGGCGGAAGATGGGTCGGCTGCAGTTGTAGAGCCAATCGGCACAGGTAACGCAGATGCCCTGTTCAGGGTGGTCGTATGGCCGCACCGCGGGTTGGGCGGCGGGGCTGCGGCTGGCGGCGCTGTCGCTGGCCGGGCACCCGGACCCGGCCCGGATCGCGGCCGGATTCTCCGGCACCGACCGGACGGTCGCGGAGTACTTGCTGGCGGAGGTGCTTGACCGGCAGAGCGAGCAGGTGCGGCTGCTGCTGCTGCTGCGCACTTCCGTCCTGCAGCGGGTAAACGGGGACCTGTCTGACCTACTTGGCTGCGAGAGCGGCGGGGAACGCCTGCTGCATGACCTGGAGCAGGCCAACGCGTTCGTGGCGCCGCTGGACCCGGCACGGTCGTGGTTCGGCTATCACCAGATGTTCGCCGACCTGCTCCAGCTGGAGCTGCGGCGCACCACGCCGGGGGAGGTCACCGCGCTGCACCGGACCGCGGCGAGGTGGTTCGCCGGGCACGGGTACCCGGTGGAGGCGGTTCGCCACGCCCAGCAGGCACAGGACTGGGTCCTGGCCGCCCGGCTGCTCACCGACCACTGGCCTGGCCTGCACCTGGACGGCCAGGCCGCCACCATCCACGACCTGCTGGCCGGGTTCCCGCCCAGCGTCCGCGCGGCGGATGCCGAGCTCGCGGCGGTGGCCGCGGAGGATGAACTGGAATACGGATCGCTGCAGGCGGCTGAGCGGTACCTGGGCCTGGCAGAGCGCAGAGCGGCATCGGTGCCGGACGCCCGGCGCGCCCAGGCGCAGCTGCTGCTCGGGGTCGTCCGGCTGACGGTAGTCCGGGAGCGCGGCGACCTGGCGGTGGTGGCCGACGAGATCCGGCGGCTGGAGGCCATGGCCGATGCCCCGGAGACGGCACTCGCCCTGGGCCAGGACCTGCGCGCACTGGCGCTGATCGACCTTGGCGCGACCGAGTTCTTCACCGTCAGGTTCGCGGAGGCGATGCAGCACCTGGAGCAGGGCCGGGCACTCGCGCACCGGATCGGGCGGCCCTATCTGGAGTTCACAGGCCTGGCGCACCTGGCCGCGGTCGAGTTCTTCCGGTCGTTTGCGCCAGCCGCCGAGCACGGCAGGGAGGTGATCGAGCTCGCTCAGCGGCACGGCTGGACGGACCAGCCAGCTGCCGGCCTCGCCCGCCTGATACTCGGAGCCATGCTGGCCTGGCAGATGAGGGTAGAGGAAGCAGAACCCTTGATCCGCCGCGCTGAGGGCACCGTCAGGGCCGAAGCCAAGCCTATGGCAGCGATGATGGTCTACTTTAACCGCGCGCTGCTTGAGCTGGGACGCGGCGGGCACGCGGAGGCACTGGCCGCGCTCCGCGCCGCGGAGCGGCTGAGTGGCCTCCTCGTCTCGCCGAACCCGTTTATAACAGTGATCCGCGCAATGCTGGTGCAGACCCTGGTCTGCCTCGGCGAAGTCGAGGGCGCCGGGCAGGCCCTCGCGGGATCCGATGATCAGGAACGCGGTCGCGGGGAGATGTGCACTGCCCTGGCTGTGCTGCGGCTCGCCCAGGACAACCCAAGCGAGGCGACCGCCGCGCTTGCGCCCGCACTGGACGGCTCCGCACCGCTGGTCTGGCCGCCCTTGGCTGGCTCAGGCCTTCTTGCTGGAGGCGATTGCCCAGGACGCTCTCGGTGCCGCGGCCGCGGCCGGGCAGGCGCTAGAGCGCGCGCTGGACCTGGCCGAGCCCGACGGAGTGTTGTTGTGGTTCGTGCTGAACCCGGCCCCTGGCCTGCTCGAGCGCCAGACCCGGCACCGCACCGCCCATGCCGCCCTGATCGCAGAGATCCGCGGCCTGCTCGCCGGAAACGAGCCCGCGCCGCACGGCGCCAGGCCACGCCCGCTGCAAGACCCCCTGAGCCAGACCGAGTTGCGGCTGCTCCGCTACCTGCCGACCAACCTCACCGCGCCGGAGATCGCGAACGAGCTGTACGTCTCGCCGAACACCGTCAAGACTCACGTGCGCAACCTGTACGCCAAGCTCGGCACAAACCGCCGGGCCGAGGCCGTCGCCCGCGCGCGACCTCGGCCTGCTCGCGCCCTCCGCCTTCGGGCGTTAAGCCCCGGTTCGCTGGGCGCGCAGACCCGTGCCGCCTGACTGGACGCTTCGTTGTCCCGGTGCTTACGGTCGAGGGAACACGGCCCGCGCGGCGCAGCGGCACCGGTGTGGTGTGTGCCTTCCAGTCCCGCGAGGTGCTCCCCTCCGACGCGGCGATATCGCGCGCCTGGGGGCCGGACCTGGTCACCGACCTGCACCTCGGCGGCTACATCGTGCTCACTGGCAGCGACATCGTGATGACCGCTGTGCCGCTCGCGCTGAGCGCCAGCTTCTATCGTCCCCGAAGCAGCATCAAGCTGCTGGCTACGGTCACGCCGACGCCGAAACGGACGCGCGACTCGGCGCGTACAACGACTACTTGCAGGAGTTGCAGCAGATGCCGACCCGTCGCGGCGGCGGGGTCATTTCCTGTGCTCATCATGATCGGGTGATTGCCGCTCACCCCGTCGGCAGGCAGCCTGAGGGCGATGACAGGCAACCAGGGAGGCATCATCAAGCTCGCCATTCACGTCGCGCCTGCTGGCGGGCGCGACTTTGCCGGCGCGGTGCGCACGTGACAGGTGCTGCACATCGTGATGCTCAGGCCCAGTGGTACGAGATCCGTATTCGCGGTCGCCTGGGCGAGACGATCCGCTGCGCGTTCCCCGGCCTCCGGGCCCGGGCGGACGGCGACGATACCGTGCTGGCGGGCATGCTGGCCGACCAGGCTGCGCTGTACGATGTACTCGCCGAGGCCGAATCGCTCGGGCTGGAACTCATCGAAGTCCACCGCATTCCCCGGGACTCGCCGGCACCGTAACCGCTAGGTGATATTCGGCCGAGTGGCGAAGTCCTCCGTCCAGAGGTTGCGGGACAACAGCCAGGCACCCAGGTTGGTGCCGGGCTGGAATTGCGACCGAGGGATACGCCCTGGCGGACGTCTCCCGGGTCAGATCCCCGGCGTCCAGGTGGTTGTCGGCCAGGCACGGCGCGATGCAAGTAAGAGGCCGGATGCTCATCTCAACCGGTCCTCTACACCCACACCAGCAGGCAGGCTCTGCTCCAGTCCAGCACCCAAGCTGCGCCGTCCGGATCGAAAAGGTAGTTGGCTCGGCACGGGTCGAGGTTCAAGAGCATGCATCCTTCCGCGGTGCCCGCCGCGTAGTTGCCCATACACGGCCTCATCATCACGGTCACCGGCATTTAGTTGATCATCTTCAAGACCTTGCCGTGGCTTGTGGCACCGCAGCCGCCAACCAGGCATGCGACCGGGGGAGTTAGATGGGTTCGAATCCGAGACCGTGTTCCACCTCCCGGTGCGACGCGAGGAACGCTTCGGCTACCGGCAGCACCCGTTCCCGCTCCACGGCTGGCTGGTGATGGTCGCCGGGGCAGTGCTAATGGAGTGGGGCGGTCAGGCGCCCCTGGGCGCCTGACCGCGGTAATCACCTCGACAGGGTGATCACCGGTCATACCTTCAGCGGCCAGGCTCGCTGACAACGCGAAGCTCAATTCCCCGATCCACAAGGCAGGCACACCATGAGCCACACCAGCCCGCACCGAACACCTAGCTCGCCCCCTATCAAAGACATAACGAGGCTTCGAGTACTCGCTGTCATCGGCGTGCTGCTCGGCACGATCCTGATCGTAGCTGCGTGCGGTGCCGCTGGGCCGAGTCACGCGGCACGGGGTCCTAGCACAGCCCAGGTACCCCTACCCGCCGACGCCTCATCCGGCGCAGTGGGCGATTCGTCGGGGCCAGCGGCGTCACCGGCGCCAGCAGCATCTGCACCGGCGGACCAGGCCGGTTTCGCCGGAGCTCTTGCCGCCTGGCGAAGCGCCGCAGCGGCACCTGCCGCCACCAGGAATAGCTACCTTCAGCAGGCGGCTGACGACTTGCAGGCCTCAGGTAATTCCGGCTACGAGACAGCCGTAAACCGGCTGACGTACCTCGCAAATCTTCCGGCGACCAATGACACGGCCGCACAACAGGCAAACGCACAATCCGATGTGCAGGCTTTCGACACCTTCTTTGGGACGCCCGGCCTCATGTCCTAGCCTAGCCTCGATCTTTCTTGATCCTGAAGTGCTGGCCAGGGCTTGTAACGTGCGCGTATTTTCGCCGCGGAGCGGGAGCGGGCTGTTCTCCCTTGGCGTATTCGCGGAAAGCTGCCGACGCCAGCGGAGCGCGAGGATCTTGGCAGCGGCCGCTGTACGAGCGGCGCTTCATGCGCCTGCATGAGCACCTGCCGGACGGAAAGGTGCGCGTCCTCGAAAGCGCCAGCGCACAGGCTCAGGGGATAGCAGCAAGCCAGAGAGGAAGGGGATGCCGATGACCAGCGAACGCCACGTGCTCCAAGTGTCCGACGGCGACCTGGAGGAGCTGCGGTCGAGGCTGCGCGGCGCGCGCTGGCCGCGGCCATGGCCACGGCAGGACACCGGCGATAAGTGGCAAGTGGGGACCGCCGAGGGTGAACTGCGGCGGCTTGTCCGGTACTGGGCCGACGGGTACGACTGGCGATCCCGGGAGGCCGAGGTGAATGCGCTGCCCGGCCAGGTCGCCTCGCTGGACGGTACTGGCGTCTTCTACCTGCGGTTCGAGGCGGAGCTGCCCTCGGCGCTGCCCATCGTGCTGACGCACGGCTGGCCCGGCTCGTTCCTGGAGCTGACAGGGCTGGCCCAGCGCCTCGCCGCCCCGTCCCGGCACGGTGGCGTCGCCGGCGACGCGTTCACTGTCATCGTCCCGGCCCTGCCTGGCTTCCCGTTCTCCCCGCAACGCCCAGACCTGCCACCCGCCACGCCCACGCACGAGCTGTGGCACCGGTTGATGCGCGACGAGCTGGGCTTCTCCCGCTACGGGGCACACGGCGGCGACCTGGGTGCGGGCGTCACCTCACGGCTCGCCCAGGCCCACCCCGAGTCTGTGGTCGGCATACACCTGCTGGCAGTCGCTGACCCTCCCAGCTACGACCAGGCAACACTCACCTCGGAGGAATGGCGCTACCTGAACGAGGTAGCCGCATGGTTCACAGACGCCGGCGGTTACGAACACGAGCAGATGACCCGCCCGCGAACCCTGGCCTACGGCCTGTCCGATTCTCCTGCCGGGCTGCTGGGCTGGCTGATGGAGAAGTACCACGAGTGGAGCGACTGCGACGGCGCCCTGTCCCGGCGGTTCAGCGACGACTTCATCCTGACCCAGGCGTCACTTTACTGGTTCACCAACGCCATCTCGACCTCGTTCCGCCCGTACTGGGAGCACGCCCGGGGAATGCGGGAGCCTGTGAAAAACGTGGCAGTACCCACTGGGGTCGCCATTTTCCCCAAGGACCTGAGTCATCCGCCGCGGAGCTGGGCCGAGCGCACATACAACGTCACCCGGTACACGGTCATGCCGCGCGGCGGCCACTTCGCCGCCCACGAGGAACCGGGCCTGCTCGCCGATGACCTCACCGAGTTCTTCCGGCCACTGCGGTAAGAGCATCCTCGTGTTCGGCGACCGCCGCACACGGGCGTTTCCTCTGTGGTCACGTAACCGCGACAGCGCGGTCACATCCGCGCCAGTTGGCAGATACGGTGGCAACCGCCCGATGCGCGCCTGCTCATCCAGGCCGCGCAGCAGCACGATCAGGTCGGCCCGCAACTCCCCCGGAGTGGCAGGCCCCACCGTGCCGGCCCCCAGCTGCTCGACTGCCCTGCCGTAGCGCTCGGTGACCTGCCCCTGCTCGGCGAGTTCGAGGGTCTTGCGCTGGGCCTCGGCGGAGTCCTGCGCGGCCTTGCGGGACAGCTCCAGCTGCTGGCGCGACAGAGTGAAGTTGCGGCCGGTGTAGAGCAGCGCCCCAGCCGCGAAGACCCCGGCGCCAAGAGTGATCAGCTGGGTCCGCACGGCTTCGTGCGCCGACTGCAGGCTGGCGGCGCGCGCTGGCCCTGTGATGGTTCCGGCGTCATGAGTGGCGAGGACATCGGTGAGCGGCCACAGCACCGCCCAGATGACGGCCGCTGCCGCACCGACCGCCAGGACGCCCGCGGGCGCCACCCACCAGCGGTGCCGTAACCCGGTGCGCGTCTTCAAGTCCACGGGATGACGTTACGGCCATGAGCCATGCAACAGCGAGCCACTGTGTTGATACGAGCCCCGCAGCTGACGGGGGCGGAGATCCTATGGGACAGGCCGGTGACCCGGTCACCGCTGCTGCAGAAAACGGCCTGTTTTCTGCGGTAGCGCTGCTACCGTCCTGAACATAGGCTGTGACTTTCAGAGCTTTATGTCGTCGATTCTTGGACGTTACGTGGCGCAGTACCGCCGTGATGTCCCGTCTTCTCCCCGTCCCGGTCTGGGCAGCAGGGTCTCGCGTGAAATCCTCAGCAGGGGCACTGTGGTCGACCATCGGGATCAGCCCATTGACAATCACCAAGCTGGCCACGGATGGCTACGACAGAGAGTGATCGGATTACCGGTCGCGATACCGCCAGTCCGCTGCCGAATGCCGAATCGGCGCGATTGGGACTGGCGTTCTCCCGTAAGGTCTCTTGCACCCAGAACATGCGGTTCTGAGGGTGTGCTGTACGTGACCGCCGGTCCCGCGGCTCGGGTTTAGACGGGCTGTACGACGGTGGCCATGGTGCTGATCAGTTGCCGGAATCGTTGGACTGGCCCGGTTTCGCCGGTGATGTCGATGCCGGTGTCTGACCCGGCGAAGATGAGGGCGGTCAGGGCTTGGGTGGTCGCGGTGATCGTGACGTCGGCTCGTGCGGGCGGGGCCCCCGCGGTGAGCGACCACTGGCGGCCGTCGTTTTCGACCAGGTAGTCCGCACCGTCGAGCCGGAAGTGCCAGCGGGCTGGTTCGTCGTCGCCGGCGGCGAGGTCGATGGCCTGGGTAACGGAGCGGAGCAGATGCTCGGCGTGCAGCGGCTCGCCGGCCTGGGGCCGTCGCCATGCATGCTGTAGCCCCCACCGGCCGAGCGCGTCGAGGACGGGTCCGAGGTCGGCTCCGGCCGGTGTCAGGCGATACCAGACCTCCCGCCGCCCCGGTTCACGGTCGGCGGCAACGATCCCGGCATTCTCAAGCTCGCGCAGGCGCTGGCTGAGCGTCTTGGGGGTGATCCCGCCGAGACGGTCCATCAGGTCGGTGAACCTCTTGGCGCCGGCGAGAAGGTCGCGGATCACCAGCAGGCTCCACCGGTCGCCGACGCGCTCCAAGGCGCGCGCGGTCAGGCAGAAGTGGTCGTAGGTACGGACGTTCCTTGTCACGCCCTCCATAATACTAGTTGACAGATAGTATCGTCAACATAGTATCTTGTAGATACTCAACTGGAGGAGGATGTCATGTACGACCCGCCTGGCTATCTGTGGGGGATCACCATCGCCGGGATCATCGTGATCCCGGCCGCGACCTGCCTCGTGCTGTACGGCGGCGCGGTGCGGGCCGGCCTCAGCCGGCGGCGCGCGGCGCTGCTCGCCGGGGGCGCGGCCGTCGTCCTGGGCAGCTGGTTCACCGCCAGCGCAGTGATCGCGGGTCACGGCTGGTACCACGCGCGGCTCGGCCACGGGGTGCCGTGGCTGCCGGTCGCGGTGGTCGGGTTCCTGGGCTTGCTGCTGGCACTGCGCCGGATCCCGGTAGTGGCGCGCGCTCTGACCGCGCCGGGCATGGCGAGCCGCCTGGAGCTCCCGCACACGTTCCGGGTGATCGAGGGGACGGCCTTCCTGGCCACCATGTTCCTCGGCCATCTGCCCGCGCTGTTCGCCCTGCCCGCAGGCCTGGGCGACATCGCCGCCGGCATCGCCGCGCCGCTGGTCGCACGCATGCTCGCGCAGGGCACCGGCCGCCGCGCCGCCCTGTGGTTCACCGCGTTCGGCATGACCGACCTGGTCAACGCCCTGACCCTCGGCGCCCTCACCGGATTCGCGCTGATCAACGTCACCCCGTCCGGGGCGCCGATCAGCGAGCTCCCGCTCGCCCTGATCCCGACAGCGGCCGTGCCGCTGCTGCTCGCCCTGCACATCACGTCCGTGTCCGCGCTGCGCGGAGCCCAACGAGCACCGGTGCCAGCCACCGCCCCGCTCACTGCCGCCGCGAGATAGAGGAGAAGAGAATGACGACCGGTGCCGACGCACAGGACGCCAGCCCCGTCACGCTGGCAGCTGCGCGGGCCGAGTTCGACGCCGACCTGACCTACCCGGACACCGCCACCTTCGGCCTGCCGCCACGGCGCAGCTGGGCGGCGCTTCAGCAGGCGCTCGCGCAATGGCGGGCCGGCACCGCCGACGCGGTTGCCTATGACCTGCCGCTCGCCGCAGCCCGGTCCGCATACGCCCACCTGGCCGGCGTCGATCCATCCGTGGTAGCGGTGGGGAAGCCAGGTGTCGGTGTTCGCCGGGCTCATCGCGGCCAACCTGCCCGACGGCAGCGAGGTGCTGACCGCCACCGGTGACTTCACCAGCATCCTGTTCCCCTTCTACGCGCAGTCGGGCCGCGGGATACGCGTCCGGGAGGTGCCGCTGGATCGCATAGCAGAATGCGTGACCTCCCGCACCACGCTGGTCGCGGTCTCCGCAGTGCAGTCCGCGGACGGGCGGGTCGCTGATCTGGATGCCCTGCACGCCGCCAGCCGCGCCACCGGCGCCAGGGTGCTGCTGGACACCACCCAGGCCGTCGGGTGGCTCCCGGTCAACCCGAGCCGCTTCGCCTACACCGCCTGCGGCGGATACAAGGCAGGTGTAGCGGATCAGCGTCCTGACGCTCGGGAACGCTTCACGGCCATCGGGAGCTGCGTGGTTAGCCAGCCCGATCAGAACAGATTTGCAAGCGGGGTTCGGTTTTCCGCCGCGGTCGCACGGCACGGGCGCCAGATTCAGCGCCCAGGAGATTGCCTCGACGCTCACCGGCTCACCGCCAGCTCTTCCGCCCGTCTCTCCCGTTTGGTGCGAAAGTCAGGCGCTAGATAATGAGGCCTAGCTGCCGTCCGGAGCTCAGGCGGCGCACCATCAGCCGATGGGAGCGCCAATGGGAGCCCGCCCCGCTCAGCGGGGCGATTGGCTGCGCCTTCGTGCTCACCTCCACCCGCCATGACCTGCATAGATAGGGGGCGGAGTGCGCCGGGGGAGTGGTGCTGACAATTCTTACAAGCGAGGGGTCGCTGGTACGGCCCCCGTGGCGCCGCCCACCGGCCAGCCTCACCGCGCCCGTTGATGGCCGGCGGCCATAGAGGCAAGCCTGCGCGCGACCCAGACGAGAGAAGACCGACGCGGGGAATCGCCTGGATGCCATTCCGGAGCGCCGTTTTGCAATTAAGCGCCGAGCAGCAATCTGAGACGTGATCGCGATCTGGCCGCCCGGCTTCCGGGCGTCCGCCGCAGGCGCGAGCCGTACCCCACTGCCACGGAGAGCAAGATCGGGAACGCTGCCCGTCCGGTCGCCATACGGTCGCGGAGGCTGGCGGACGGCGGCCCGCCGTGGCGGAAGGTGGCGGAGCCAGTCGCCCGTCCTGAAGGGCATCATGCGAGGTCAGGACAGGTTTTGGCAGGTGACCGGGAAGGCGCCCCCAGCAGGATTCGAACCTGCGCACACGGCTCCGGAGGCCGCCCACTGCATTGTGCGAATTTGGCAGGCTGATCTGCACAGGTGGCTCGACTACGCTTCCCCGCGGATCGTTCCGTGCATGTTCCGGATCATGGGCTATGTCTCCTGGCGTGGCGCCGGTGATCTTCGGCGTTAGCTCAGGTAACCCCTGTCTTGTCGCCCAGAGCGTCCTAAAGGTATCGAAGCAGGTGACTACTGTGTCGGATCAACTCGGCCAGCCAGCTCAATCCCTCAGCGAAGTGCTGGAGGCGTTGGCCAATCTCAGGCTGCAACATGGCCCGGACGATCTCGCCAAGAGGCACCAGCCCCTTACGCTGCTGCTGCTGATCGCCCGTGCCCGGCAGGGTCGGCCTCGCCTGATCCCGTGGCCTGAGGCTAGGGAGCGAATCGGGCAGCTCATTCGGGGGACTATGGGTGGGCGACGGATAGGGCCCAACCCGTATCTCGCCTCTTCCTGGCCCTTGCGGGGTCGGGCCTTTCTCTTAACTAACGCCTCACCCACCGAGGGGCTTAGCAGGCAGCGCACGGCTCAGATGGCTGAACAACAGTAAGCCGGTAGTCCTCGGCGGGCTGACCGAGTGGGTGTACAACCAGCTGGCCGAATCCGAAGACGCTGCGGTGAAGGCGGTCAGCGTGTTGCTGACGGATCACTTCGACACAGACGAGTGGGACGGGGTCGCTAACAGCTGTCGGGCTGACGAGCCTGGCGAACTCATTGCATTCCTCATCTGCACCCGGACGGACGCGCGCGGCGCGCAGCGCTGCCGATGCCTGGACGCAGATTCAAGCCATCTGCCGCGAGGCGATGGCGACTGGCCGGACCATCGCG
This sequence comes from uncultured Actinomycetota bacterium, assembly GCA_963815375.1. Lineage (GTDB taxonomy): Bacteria > Actinomycetota > Actinomycetes > Streptosporangiales > Streptosporangiaceae > JASHPR01. The sequence continues at coordinate 736,882 of CAWFGX010000005.1, forward strand.
ACCATCGACAGGGGGGTCGCCAACCGCATCCTCGATGTGCGGCCCAACGCGATCGTCCGGGCGTCTGACGAGGCCCGCACGCCGGATGGTCAAGGCGCACCGGTGACGCGGCCCATGGTCGAGCGCATCTGGCACGACCTGGCAGAGCGGCGGCCACGCGAGTCGCATTCCCGGCATGCTCTACTTCGCGTACGCACTGGTGGCCGAGATTCCCGGCGTCGCGGTGGACAGCGACCGGCACGGACTTCACATTGCTGACTGGGACCTCGCGATGACTCCCTATCAGGAGGGGAGCGGCGTCGGCGCCACCACGTCCCACAGGCGCTACTGGACACTTGCCGCTCATCCTGCTCGCTACCGGGTAGTTGATGCAGTCCGCGACCTCGATGAGGACTGGTGGACTCACCGGCGGCGCCGATCTTCACGCGGGCGACCGCGTTGCGATCTGGAAGTACAAGGGTTCCGATGATCACCGCGGCATCATCGCCTTCGGCGAGGTGCTCACCGATCCCGAGATGCGGACTGTCGAAGACGATCACCCGTACTGGATCGACTCTGATGGCACGGCAGCTGCTCTGCGGGTCCGCGTGCGCTACGTGATCAAACCGTCAGAGCCCCTGTGGCTCGAGCTTGCGCCTGCCGGCTCCGTCATCCGCCAGTTGCCCGTGTCACGTGCTCAGGGCGGTACTGCCCACCACGTGACGCCGGATCAGTGGGCGCAACTCATGGCGCTCGTCGGCGGCTGGCCGCAGCCCGGCGCAGACGAACACGATCGAGGCATCTGGCTGGGCCGACGCGGAGATTCAGCCGGCAGTCACCGCGTACTTCACCATGCTCCGAGCCGAGCTCGCGGGCGAGCCATACGTCAAGGCCGACTTCAACCGCGAGGTGCAGGCTGCAACAGGACGATCGCGCGGCGCTGTGGAGTACAAGTTCGCGAACATCAGCGCTGTTCTCAGGGACATCGGCCTTCCGTACGTTCTGGGCTACCAGCCACGCGGCAACTACCAGAGTGCGCTGCGTGCTGAGGTGGAGCGATTCCTCGCTCGCGACCCGGAGATCCCGCGCCTCCTCGAGGAAATGCCCGCACCTGACTTGCCCCCAACGGTGCAGCTCGTGGAGGTCGATCCGCCAGTCATGGCTCCGCCAGGCACCAGCGGTCGCGGCCGGACAACCGTCGGCATCGACTACCTGGAGCGCCAAGCGCGCAACCGAGATGTCGGCCTCAAAGGTGAGCGCCTGGTTGTCGAGCATGAACGTGCGTGGCTCTCGGCACATGGCCGCCCTGACCTCGCCGAGCTGGTGGTCCACGTTCCAAGCACGCTGGGCGACGGCGCCGGGTACGACGTCAGCTCCTTCTTGCTGGACGGGTCGCCTCACCACATCGAGGTGAAAGCGACACGCGGCAGCATCACCGCGCCGTTCTTCCTGTCCGCGAGTGAGCTGCGTCATGCGCGCGAACACCCGGAGGCATACTCGATCTACCGCATATTCGACCTGGGCCCGAACCCCAGGTTCTACAAGCTCACCGGCGACATGGCAGGAGATCCTTGACCTCACGCCCATGTCGTACCAGGCGCGGGTCAAGGCACCCAGAGCACGCTCCATCTACCTCCTAGCCTTCCGATCCGTAATCCGGTGCCGGTTGTCCAGCCGGTCCGACCGTGTCTGTCCGCGCACGCCAGGGTCTATCAGAAGTCGAAAGACACGCGGAGGCCCGATGCCAGATCAGCAGGGTGTGACAGGCTGGTCCTCCGTGAATATGATCCCGACGCTTCCGAGATCAAGGCGGACCTTTCGGATCATGATAGGACGTCTACTCATCAATGGCTCGGGGACGCCTTTGGCTCGCAACACCTGTTTATTTCATGTTCCTTGCCGTAGCAATTGTCGCACAGTCCCTGTGGGCTCCAATGTGGTTCGTGTCATCCCGCACGGGCATACAGATAGCGGTACAGGCGCTTCCTGCTGCTCTTATAGCGCTGTTCGCGCTGGCGTTCGCTACGCTATTTGTAGCCGTCCAGCAGGTCACAAGTGTCTTTAGCAGCCGAGCCCCGCTGATATTGGTTAGCGATATAAGGGTCCAGAGAATAGTAAGTCGAACCATCCTAATTGCAGCCGTCTCATTGATACTTGGCGGACTGATCCCCGATTCGCCAAAGCCGGTACCGGCATACGAGACGTCGGCGGCCACTACTTCTACTCATTGCATCGGCTATGCTAATATACTCTTATGGCCGCTTTGCATACCTTCTAACCCTTGATTACAGCGCGCCAATCTCCTTTGTTGCGCACGTGGTCGACCCTGTTGTCAGCATGCTTAAACATGATAGAGTAAATACCCGGCCTGATTGTATACCGCGTGCCACTTCTTGGTCAAACGTTGCGCTACGCACTCATGCGCGAGGATGCTGAGACTCTTTATGCCAGCCTGAATGGACTGAGAAAGTTTCAGGATGTATACGTAGAGGCATCAAGAAAGAATCCCGGCCTTCGAAATCATCGAATAGGACCAAATAATATACGTAAGGCATGGCTCGGAGACGCAGGCTTTATCGTATCTACATGGGTGCGTGCGAGGAAGCTTTAAGGCTTCAATCACCTCAAGATGAGATTGACCGGCTGGTAGACTACTTTGGAGCTGCGACCCGCATATTTATAACTGCGCATCAGGAAGCTGAAGGCAGGCAATTGCTTGACGGATTGGCGCGATTGGCTGCATCGCCGTATCAGGTCGCGCCGAATGTTACAAATTTTTTGACCAGGCCAGCAAACGAACTGGCGTCCGCAGAGCGATCTGCCGAGTCAGCCGGAGAGGCTGAGCTAGCAGCTTTTGCATTGGCCGACTGGGCGGTGGCCATTGCGTATCCGCAACTACACTTTGGACGGAACCACCATCCGCTTTTCGCGCAGGGGGTTCGCGCATTCGGTAAGCACCCCCCTTGGGACGAGGCGATCAAGCGCGTTCGTGATTCTTCGTGGAACCAGCAATGGGCTAACCAGATTGAATACAGGCTCGATGTCCTTGCAAACGTCCTTGAACTAGCTCATGATCTGCATGAAGGGCCGGACGGCCCTCGTTTTAGAGCGAGAAAGAAAGTCATCTACAGAGATTGGATAAATATTACAGCAAATGTCCCACTTGAAATAGTAACTAATAATGCAGCATTCATGCATGGGATAGAAGCCGTTAACTATGGCGTCGCAACATTTGGCAGTGCGGAGGTGCAAAACGCAGCTAGTAGATACTTTGCCAGTTACCAAACGGTCTTGTTGCCACCTCCCAACGAGGTGGCGGAGGCGAATAGCGATGAGCTGTTGCGAACCGTGTCAGCCGCCTTCGAGCAAAAGACCGTTGCCGCTGCTCGCGAGTCTGTACTTGCGGCGATGAAGCAAGATCTCTGGGAGAAGACCTCGGATAGCCCACAGCGATGGGTGTTGGCCTGACCGGGCTTGGTCAGGTCTGTTGTCGCGTTGGCGTCGCTGCGCGTGTCTAAGGGGGCTGACTGCGGCGAGGGTATGCCGTCGCGAGTCGCCCGGCGATGTGCCCAGACGTGGGCAGAGCGCAGTCTTCCCTGTATGAACGCTAACCGGATCCGCCGCAGCCCGCGTGCGGCTGAGGACTCGCACCCGCCGGTCTTCCCGTCAACCTTCGACAACACCGGACGAACGCGTCGCGCGGACCGGTGGACTATGGTCATCGACGGCAGTGAGGTTCGACGGCTACGCCGCCAGCTCGGTCTGTCGCAGAAGATCCTCGCCGACCAGGCTCACGTAGGGACGACTACGATCGTCAGGCTAGAGCAGCAGGGCACGTGCCTTGCCGGGCCTGGACCCTGGCACGAATCGCGGCGGCACTCGAGATACGCCCAGACGCCATTATCGCGCGCCCTGATGAATGAGTTCGTGAAGTGATCAGATCAGGCCCCAGACTGTCAGCTTGGCAAGCGGAGCGACCACGGCCGCTAGCGGCCCTGACCTGGTGATTCAGGTCTCCGCCAGTGGCCGTGGTTGCCCCCTCGTCACCCTGGTTAATGGCACGCTAATGGCACGGCGATCTCCATCCCGCGTGCTGTGATCGCACCGTCAGACTCGAGTTGGGCCTAGGTTCCGTGCTGAACGGGCCGGAAGATCCCTGACCTGCAGATTCACCGCTCTGCCTCGGCGAAAGGGCACACTAAGGTTGCCGGCTTGCGCTGGTCGGCGGATGTGCAGGCGATCCCGGCGTCGGCGGATTCTACGTCACCAGCGGACCGGATTTCGGCAGCCGCGCGGGTGAGGGTGTCGGCGTGCTGGGCGGTGAGCTTCTCCAGACGCGAACCAGTTCGGAAGCGCCGGCGGAGCCCGATGGTTACCGGCTGCCGCTGGTCTCCTGGGCAGGCTGACCGGTCGACTCGGCTTGACGGCGGCGGCGCTCCCGATGCGCGGCCCGCTCGGCTTGCCAGGGTCAATGGTGACGGGATGATCAGGCTCCCATCCAGAGCCCGAGCGCCCCGCCGGATGCATGCTTGTCCGTTACCGTTCTGCCACACGACCGCCTTGCAAGATCGTCGGCGACAACATCCTGGTTGAGTGCGGTCTTACTGCTCAGGACATTGGCTTGGCCAGTTGTGACCGCTGCTGGCGGCCCAGTCACGCGTGTGCGGGACGTGGTTGTCTGGGCTAAAGCTATTCAGGCTTCAGAGGTCGAGTAGGGACAGTTCTGCGGCTATGCTCACGTACTGAGAGATTGATCCCCTCTTGCTCAGCACTGACGTTTAGGAGGTTGCGATGACATCTGATTCTGCGTGCGGCGATAACGTCGGGTTCGAAGCACCGCTTATTCTCGAAACACCTAATCCTCTAGACCTTTCCGTCAAAGACCTTGAAGAACTTGCCGCAGACCTGGAAAAGATTATGGCTGCCAATGGGCTTAGCGGTGTTCCGGTGGAGGCCAGAGGGAATGAGCCGCATGGTGCCGGTAATCAGCTAACCGACTACCTGTTCATGTTTCTACCAAATGCCGAATTTATAAAACAGACGGCATTTACCGCAGTAATCGGTGCCGTTACTGTGTTTATGCGGAAGAGATTCAAGAGGAAGCATGAAGCGCGACGGCCGCGACAGATTGATGTTTATGGCCCTGACGGTAAGCTTCTTATGGCCTTTAAGTTGACTACCGAGGACGCCGAACTGGAGCAGTCCGATCCTGACGAGAGTTGAAAGGATGCATGTTGGGTAAGGAAGAGCTTACAGACTTTTTGCATCGCCCCACTCGGTCCGCTTTGGAAATACCCGAAACGCATCGAACTGCGGTTTCACAGCTTGAAGGCCTGCCGTATGAGGGTAAGCCCGGATATTTTCCATTTCCTGTTTCCGGGCGACGGCTTCTACTTTTCCATCACCAGGCGACGGATATCGGCGCGGACGGGCGCTCTGCGGCGACTTGTGGCTTTTATGAAAGACTCCGGTCTCCGGATGAGCTAATAAGCGCCATGCAACTACATCATTCTCTCTCAGATCGTGGCGTCCGATTCGGAAATCTGCCGAAACAAATGGTCGTAGTATCGATCTTCCCGAGCATGTTCGACGCTCCCAACGGGATCGTGCCTATGCCGGAAGACGATGAGCGTTCGATCGGCGATCATATCGTCATTTCACTCGGCTACAATTATGACCATCTATTCTTCTTAAATAACTGGGGTCCTGAATGGGGTGTCAAAGGTACAGGCATCTACCCTATTGACTACGTGAGGCGTTATTGGCGCGAGGCGTGGTCAGTCCGCAGCCTGACAGGCCCACACCCAGACCTGGGAGGTAGTCTTGGTCCCAGCAGCGAGCGCTGGCACACACTGATCGCGGGCGCGTGGGACGACCATGAATCTACGAATTTTTTCGCGCTGCACTACGGCGCAGTCGTGGACGTGTTCGGACGCTGGCTCATAGGGGTAAGCGACGGAAGTATGTGGCTCCAATGTATCGCGGTCTTGCACGAAGTGGAAACTCGGCCGCTCATAGTCGGATGGATGCATATACGCGGTACATCTGACGGAGCGGACATTGAAGAGTTGTTTGTATGGCCTCCCTACCGAGAACGCGGTATTGCAACGACTCTGGCTGGCCAAGCGCTCCTCTATGCCGCTAGGACTCCCTGGCAGCACGGCAGTTGGTGTTGGCATGAGTCGGCGGCAGATGCGCTCATGCGAGAGCGATCAAATTGGAAGACTCGCATTCCTAGCTGGCTAGACCACCTGCTCTCGAATCCGGATGGCGCAGTGACGAACCAAGCACAATTCCTTACCCTGCTTGAACGTTTGGCGAAGTTGCAGTCCCTCGACGGGATACGGCCGTTGCGCCGCGCTGATTCAACTGAGCTGGATTACGTGGTAGATGACGATCAGACTCCGACGCACGGCGTGATCGTTAGGGTTCTGGACAAGGCATGATCAACTGCTTAGGAGATCGTAGGCCATGCGGTCCTGTCCTGGCCTGTTGCAGGTCAGGGCCGATGTGGCGTGCCCATGAGCGACGGTGATTCACCGCTGATCACTGTCCGATCGGGCACGCCACGGGCACGGCGATCTTGGCGGTGAGGACGGCTCACGGCCGGTTTCCCCAGCGCTGCTGCGCGGCCTGGCGAGTGACGCCGAGCCGGGAGCCGATCTCAGCCCAGGAGTAGCCGCAGGCTCGAAGCCCGCCTACCGCATCCCGGATGCTGGCGTCGATGGTGTCAGCCAGCTCAGCCATGAGCGCCAGCGACTCGATGTCGCCAGTGGCGATGCGGCGGGCGCATGCCTTCAGGATGCGCCGGACGAATGCGGCGTACTCCGGGTTCTCGACAACGGCCGCGTCCTGTTTGCTGTCAAGGACTCGTTGACAGTGGCCTGGCGCTCGGCTGCCCGGCCATCATGGGTGCTGGACGAGGGGCCCGGCGCGGCTGCGGCGCTCACGCCGCGTCCTTCCGGCTGAGCTGGGACCGCTCCTCGGCCAGCTGGAGCGCCGTGCCCTCGTACTCGTTGATTCCCCGGGTGTCGTCCCAGATGACCCGTGCACCGGTCAGTCCGTCCAGCGCGGCTACTGCGTGGCGGGCACATGCCCGGGCGCGCTCGCCCTCGGCGTCCTCGACAGTCACCCGCGCGTAGCGGTCGCACTGCCTGTCCATGCACCGGAACCGCGATGCTGGCATCGCTTCCTCCTGCTCCGCCGTGGCGTCCCACCTGGTGGGCTTCACCCGATAGGCGCGATCACCGCCCGGAGCGGGAGCTGTCAAGGGCTTGGTCCCGCAGGGACTTCCAAGATGCTTTGGCCGTCGGCAGCCCGGCTCGCGTGCAGGTGCGTGGAGCGGAGGGGCGCGGCCAAAGGATCTTGGAACCCTTGACGGGTCCCGTGAAGGGCTGATACTGGTGCGCCGGGTGAAGGTCACTCCCTGTCGATTCACAGAACCGGCGATGGGAGCTCAAATCTCGCGCCATCTGATCCGTAGATCAGTGCAGGGCGTCCGGTCGTCTGATCGGCGCGTTTGAGTTGGCATCCGCAGGGTGTTCGGCTCGGCGGCTATCCGGCGCTGTCCCGTCAGTCTGCGAGAGGCTCACGGCCCCGGCTACGCAACGGGCCGCGCCGCCGGCGTGCCCGTCCCGGTTGTACTGGTAGCTGTCCTCTCTTGGCCGTGCTCGAGATGTCCAGGCTCGCGTAGGCGACCGCACAACGCTTGGCCACACGGAGGACTCGGCCGAGACAGCCGTGCAGCTAGGGGGCCGAAGATCAGGTTCCTCCTCGTAGCTGAACGCACTTCCCAGCACAGACCTATCGCGAAGCCTGTCCACGGTCAGCGTGTCTGCTTGACTCAGTGACATTCAGCAGAATACCCTCACGGTCTATGTCACTACCCAGCGACGTTGAGCGGCAGCGACTCGACTGCATCGCCGATGACTTGCGCGAGGCGTTCAGCGAACGCGGCTATCGCGTTGACGTTGCCCTTGACGCAGACCCGGCGTTCGGCAGTGGCCGCTCCCGTAGTTCCCTCATGAATGACCTCGTTCTGGAGACAGTTGCTAGTTCTGCAAGCAGGATCGGCGTCCACTTCCAGCCGGTCAACGGGACGGGCCGTGAGCTTGTGGGCGAAACACATCGATACCGGATTCGCCGTGCAAAACGCGATGCGTCGGATGACTTGGTCGTAACAGTTTCCTCTGAGTCGAGCCTTGGAATCGAGGAGGAGCCGACGCTCTTCCCCTTGAAGAGCTGGATCTTCGGCTGGATCACGAACGTGGACGGCCTGATCGCCGAGGTGCTCGCTGCTGAGATAGTCGGCATACTTCCAGGCACTCCGGGCCGCCTCATCCTTGGGACCGTGCTTTCTCTTGGTTCTGACGGCCCGTTCGGCGGTGGGTTCAACCCCACCGAAGAGGATCTCGATCTGGGTCTCGAGGACGAGGACGACGCAGATGGTCTAGGAGCCTGAGACAATTGCGTCCCAACCGGACGAACGGCCGCAGAGAGGGGCTCACTACGGTGGTATCGCAAGTACGTGTCGGAGAGCGCATCCGACGACTGCGGCACGTCGCCGGTCTCGGCCAGGCAGAGTTCGCCAAGATGGCTGGCATTGCTTCCGGTTCGGTGAGCAAACTCGAAAACGGCCGGATGCCACTGTCACAAGACTTGCTGAGTAGCGTTGCAGGCTCACTCCGGTGCACTCCTGCGTTTCTGATCATGCCTCTAGAGCTCGCCCCGGCGACGCGTCCTTGGCTTCGGGCATATGCAGACGCCCCGAAACGGTCTGTCGATCAGCTAGTTGATGACTGCACGACTGCCATGGAAGCCATCGTTGGACTTGATCTCAAGATGATGCCTGATGTTATGCCGCTGTTTACCGGCGACTTGATGGATCAGGCAGCTATCGAGGATTTCGCGGTTGACGTCCGAATCGCGGCTGGCCTGGGCGACAACGAGGTGGTTGGCAACTCAGCCCGTGCCGCCGAACGCCTTGGCTGCATCGTCCTCCCTACGCCGGATGAGCTTGGCAGACACCTTGGCATTTCCGTCCGAGTAGACGATCGGACCGCAATGATCTGCCTGGGTCGTTGGACCGCAGAAGGAACGCCTGTTCCAGGTGATCGTCAGCGTTTCACCGTTGCCCATGAGATTGGGCATCTCGCCCTGCATTCAGGCGTTCGGGCACCCGAGACTGCGGGAGAAGCCAGTCTCATTGAGAAACAGGCGCATGCCTTCGCGGGTGCTTTCCTAGCTCCAGGCGATGCGATTCTGGATGACCTGGCCACACTGGGGGGGCGAGTAACGCTTCAGGCACTTGCCAAAATCAAACAGCACTGGGGTATCTCCATTAAAGCACTAGTAACGCGTTTCCAGAATCTCGGCATGATCGATGCAGACCACGCGCGAAGTCTGTTCAAGCAGATCTCAGCGCGCGGCTGGAACCGAAACGAGCCGGTACCAGTAGGAAACGAACGCGCAGTCTGGTTCGCCCGAGCAGTCGAGGCGGCCACCCGCGGATGTTCAGACTCTATTGGAACAGTTGCTATGAGAATTGGCCTCGATAGAAGTCACTTCGACCGCTGGCTCGACTGGTCCGACCTGACAGAGACAAAGTTGGCAGAAGTCCTGCATCCAACGTTTCCAGCTCGCACCCCAGAGCGGCGATCCGGGAACCATTCGACAGCTGACGTTACTCTGCTGCGTCAACGCTGGCCGAGGCAGCAATTATTAGTGCAAACTCTGCTAGAGCCCAGGTGGCAGGATAAGGAGTGAGCGCACCGCCATTGCTACACTTAGGCGTGCTAGTAGGTTAACCGGCGCGCGCTACCGCCTATCTACGTTGACTGAACGGACACGCTCCGCAGCCTTCCTCCGTAGGTACAACCGAAAGTCGGCGTTATCAAAGAGCAGTCGAAAATCCAAGTCATCCTTAAATCTATGCTCAAGGACCGAGAGTGCCTGATTCTCAGCCTGTGCCCTTTCCTCCCTGCTTAGCATCCCGCCAACAATGCCGTTGATTCTGGTCTGCATTCCTACTCGATCCATTGGCGGGACCGTGCTGGCGAGCGAGTCACGAAGGATCTGAGTGGTTGTGCGATCATCGTCTGGCAAAATGAAATCTGCCTGTGAGGCTAGCTGAAACCAAACAACGCGATGCCCAGACAGCTGGACCTCACCGAAGTCATGAGCATGATCACGCATTTGCCCCTCGCGTGATATCCCGCCGCGGTGCCTCGGCAACTGTGTTCCAGAAGACTCCACAGACCAAAAATCTTCTTCATCTTCGTCAATAAGAAAGCAAAAGCCGGGAAGCAGATTTCGCGCCAGAGCCAGCGTCGTAGCTATAGTCGACATATCTGAACGATTGAGTGCAGAAAGTAGCTCACCCATCTCCCGCTCTGCATAGGATTCAATAAATCTTCTAGGAGCGAGAAGGGAGCCTGCGAACCTCGTTGCTTCGGCCTCTTGCTCTTCGATACCAGCGGGGGCCAGCAATCCTCCCTCGGAAGTGGAACCTACTGGCCCCGCATCGATGGGGGATTTCACGGGAGTGCACGCGGCAAGTCCTATATGCCATGGCAAAATTACGTGACCCAGTTCGTGAGCTAAAGTGAAGCGTCGGCGCCGGGCACCTTGATTATTTTTGCGCATAAAGACCGAGGGTCGAGCAGTACCTAGGCCAACCACCAAGGCGTCACATGCGAACGGCCACGTTAGCGACTGCACGTCACAGTAAATGTCTGCGACCGCTTCGATATCGACCGGCGGGGTAAGGTCGAGTCGTTCAACGAGCGTAGCAGCGCAACGGCTTGCTGGATCCTTGGTGATGGGCAGAAGCCAGTCCCGAAGAATGTTGCTTCCCTTAAATCAATGACGTGGACGTTCTGCTACCCGTCCCCGGTCAATTAGCCACTGCAGAAGTTTGCGTGCTTCACTCTGGCCATTGGCTCGGGCAGCAACACCTACTTTATCAAGTTCCTCCAGAACTGCATCAACGGGACGTCCAACCCTATGTGCAGCCACAATGAATCGGAGGGATTCTGGATGCTCCACCCACAGGCGATACTCGTCCCAGGTCATACCGAGGAACTCGTGAAGGCGCCGCGCGGAAGTTACGCTGTCTTCTGGCGCCGAATGCCACTCATCTACAAAATCATCAACGTCTTCTAGAAAAGCCTTACCCATGAGTAGGAGGTCCATGTATGTTGACGGAGAGTCTTCCGAGGCTCGCCGAAGTCGCTGGCTAGACATCGATCCTCCTTCCCTTAACTGCGTCCTTAATCAATTCACCTGTCACTGCATCAGCAACGCCGAGATGGCGGCCTCTATGGTTGTAGACTTCCCACTCGCCATGCCGTGAGTCCCACTCGTAGATCCGCTCACCATCCCGGTAACGTCGCCGACCACCCGGCTGCCCCACGTACTCAAGATCATCAGCGAAGCATGGTGACGGTATCGAGACAGGCACCTATGGTTTCCAGCCTTCTTACTGAGAGTACGTCTCCCGTGCGTACGCTGCCAGTAACCGCCCAGGCGTGCCGCATGAGCCAACCATGACTGCTCGGTTGGTTAGGCAGGACGCACCACTGACGCCGAGCTCCGGAAGTTGATGCCGCTAACGGCGGATCTCTCCGGGTTGACTGCTTGTGACACATGTTACCGCGTCGGTGACGGTAAGCCCCGGCACGCGTCGGGCGGGCCGCAGAGGCCAAGCCCGGCGCTGGTGCCGGGCCGCGGTGCGCGTAGCGCGCCGCCTTGATCCTGTATGGCGTAATTCGGCAGTGCAGGGTGCGGTTCGCGGGGTGTGTCCGCATGTGCGTTAGCGTTTGCCGTCGTGGGTGAGGCAGCAGACGACGAGGCGGGCCGGTGGCGGACGTTCGGCGAACGGGTGATCTATGAGAGCCCGGAGGTCTGGCTTGGGCAGGTGGATGTGGGCTTGCCGTCGCGTGAGCGGATCTGGCAGCACGTCGTGCGGTTGCCTCGGGCTGTTGCGGTTGCTCTGGCTGGATGGGCACGGCCGGGTTCTGTTAGTGCGGCGGCATCGGTTCGTTCAGGATCGGTGGGGGTGGGAGCTGCCCGGCGGCCTGGTGGACGAGGACGAGGAGCCGGGCGAGGCGGCGGCGCGGGAGCTGGAGGAGCAGACCGGTTACGCGGCTGGCCAGCTTGAGCACCTGATCACGTTTCAGCCGGTGGCTGAGGTCGTGGACGGTGAGCGGGTCGTGTTCGCGGGCCGGGATCCGCAGCAGGTTGGTGAGCCTGTGAGCGCGGAGGGCATCGAGCGGGTGGAGTGGGTTCCGCTGGACTCGGTGCTTGAGCTGATCGCTTCCGGGCGAGGTGTGGAACGGGGCTTCGGTGGTCGGGCTGCTGAGCGTGCTGGCACGGCAGCGCTGAGCCGGTGTTGGTCCGCGATAGCGCCACTGAGGCGGATTTGATTGCTTGACTGCTCGGCTGGCCAGGCTGCCGGCGCTGTAGCGTCGGGTGCGTGGCGGCTGAGGGCGGCGAGACGGCGGGGGAGCAGGCCAGCGGGCGGTGTCTTCTCGGCGAGAGCACGAGGCGGACGCTTGAGGTCGCCTGCTCTGTCGCGGGCCTGGATGCCGGGGCGCGGAGCTGATGCGGCTGGGTGAGAACGCGATTTACCGGCTGCGGTCGGTTCCGCTGGTGGCCAGGATCGCGCGGACGGTGGACTACCTGCCGGATATCGAGACTGAGGTTGCGGCGGCGCGGTGGCTGGAGTCGGTGGGGTTCCCGGCAGTGCGGCTGGCGGGGCCTGCTGATCAGCCGGTGGTGGCCGACGGGCGGCGTGGTGACGTTCTGGGAGCTGGTGTCGGACCGCACGGAGTACGGCGACGGTCGCGGAGCTGGGCGTGCTTCTGCGGTGGCTGCATGGCCTGGAGCCTCCGTCGTCGCTGGTGCTGCCGCGGCTGCGGCCATTCGCGCGGGTGGATGCGCGGATCGGCGGCGCGGACCTGGCCGAGGAGGACCGGGAGTTCCTGCGGGCTCGGCTGGCGGAGCTGCGGGAGCGGTATGCGGGGCTGGAGTTCGTGCTGCCTGCGGGGCCGATTCACGGGGATGCGAGCATCGGGAACATCATCCGGCGCGAGGCTGACGGGGTGGCGGTGCTGATTGACCTGGACGGGTTCGCGTGGGGTCCGCGTGAATGGGATCTGGTGCTGACCGCGATGTACTTCGAGCGGTTCGGCTGGCATACCGCGCAGGAGTACCGGGAGTTCGTGGCGGGCTACGGGTTCGACGTGATGACCTGGCCGGGTTATCCGGTGCTGCGGGATATCCGGGAGCTGATCGATGGTGGCGTGGCTGGCGCAGAACACCAGGGAGAGCCCGGAGATCGCCGCGGAGGTCACGCAAGCGCATCGCGGACCTGCGCGGCGGTGACGGGCGGCGGGACTGGGCGCCGTTCTGAGCTGGGCGGTCAGGCGGCCTTGATCCACAGGGCGTGCCCGGCGGCCTGCTCGGTGAAGTCGCGGACGGCGGGGTTGCCGCCGAAGCGGGCCAGGCGCTGGCGGAACTCCCGCACGTAGGTCACGCACCGCGCGGAGGTCAGGGCCTGGCCGATGCGCAGCGCGTCGAGCGCGATCGTGGCAGGCCTGTTCGGGGTCGCCCTGGTCGGCGAGCGCGTCGGCCAGGACGATGCGTGACGAAGAAGTCGCTGCGGGCGTACTGGCCGTCGGACGGGCGATGCCTGGGCGGCGTGATGCGGCGGCCTGGCGGGCGTCGCCGAGGTCGCGGAAGCAGTGGGCGATCTCGGCGGCTAGCTCGGCCTCGTTGAAGTAGCTGATGAATTCCGGGTCGCGGCCCGCCTCGGGGAGCTGGAACGCGCGCTCGGCGGCGGCAAGGGCGGCGTGGCAGCCGCGGGCGTCCCCGGCGCGGGCCAGGGCGCGGGCTTCCATGGCGAGGAACTGGGCCGTCAGCACGGGCGTGGCGCGTGTCGCGCAAGCCGCTGTGGGCGGCGCGGGCGAGGTTGGCGGCCTCGGGGAGGTGGCCGAGGTAGGTGGCCTGGTGGCTCATGGCGGACAGGACGCTGCACGCCAGGCGCCGGTCTGCCGCGGACTGGGCCAGGCGCAGGGCCTGGACGAAGTACCGCTGGGCCAGGCCGTGCAGGCCGCAGTCATAGGAGGTCCATGCGGCGAGCAGCGATGCCTCGGCGATGGCGGCGAACAGCTCGCGGCCGACGTCGTCGGTGTAGCGGCCCGCCAGCAGCGCGGCGGCGTCACGGTCCAGGAAGTGGATCAGGGACCGGCGGGCGTGTGCTCCGCCGAACCGGTTGTCCAGCTCGGCGAACAGCTCTGCGGGCGCGCGTACCCGCGCGACGTCGGCACGGCCAACTGCCCGTCCCTGGCTGCTGGCTGGCAGGTGGCTGTCAGGCTGGCTGACCAGCCAGGCCAGCGCGGCGGCGTTCCAGGCGGCTGGGTCCAGCGGCGCCGACAGGGCTTCCGGCGACCGGGCCTCGTCGGCTTGCCACAGGCTGGTGACGGCCGTGACGGCCTGCTCGGCGGTGGCCGGGTACTGCGCGGCCGGGCCGGGCGGCCGTGGTGCGCCGGGAGCGGGCGTGCCGGGTGAGCTGGGCGACGTCACGGGACGGGCTGCCAGGCCGAGGGCGGCGCGGGCAGGGCCGGGCATGTTCAGCCCGTCCGCGATCCTGGCCATGACGGCTGACCGTCCTGGGCTGGTACTTGTCGTTGAAGATGTAGCTGACGCGGCCCTGGGTGAAGCCCGGTGGCGATGCCTATCCGGTTCTGGCTCGATCCCGGTCCGCTGCTGGAGCAGCCGGAACAGCGCGCCGATGTCGCGGCGGGCTAAGGCGCGGGTGACATCGGGGCGGGACCAGAAGTCCGCCGGTATCTCCACGGGATCGAACGCGCTGTCGCGCATACGCTTCCTTGCCTGGCTGGGAGACTGGCGCAGGGAAAGCTCGGATCAGCAAAGACTACAAGATATACCGGGGCGATAACTCTGCGCGGGATGGGATATACCGGCCGTTGCGGCCGAGAGTTGCTGCTATGGCGCAACCTGACCTTGAACCGAACGCGTGCCAGGCCTGTCGTGGGCGCGGCTGGAAGCTCATCCGTGCCCGCCGGGCTCTGGTCATCGCCACCTTGCTGCGTGGTTCGGCAACGCCCGAGCGGCGCGACTGCCCGGCCTGTGACGGCACTGGCCGTGCGACCTGAGCCGCTGTCGGTCCTTGCTGCGGACTGCTTTCCCGGCGAGGCGGCGGCGGTCAGGCAGTCCCGCGAGTTCGTCCGCAGCGTGCTCGGCGACGGCTGGCCGGGGCTGGACGACGTTCTGCTGATGGTCAGCGAGATCGCCTCGAACGCTGTGCGGCACAGCGCCTCGGCAACGGCAGCTGGTTCGATGTATGCGTCGCGGGCGCCAGCGACACGGTCCGCGTTGCGGTCTCCGACCGTGGCAGCTCGACCGAGCCGCGAATCCGCGATGACAGTGCGGCAGATTGACGCGCTGACCGGCGGGCGCGGGCTGCGGATCGTGGATGCCTTCGCGGACTGGTGGGGCTGCGTGGGTGACGAGCTGGGCCGGACCGTGTGGTTCGAGGTGACCGGCAAGCCCGACGACTGATGACGGCGCGTTTGTGCGAGCGACACGTGACAGCCTGGGCGGCTGGGTAGTAGTCTGCCTGGGTAGACAAGCAGCTATCTAGACAGACTAGCCCAGGCTGAGGCAGGACTATGCCCTACGAGTACACGCCACCCAAGTACGCGCAAGTCATCGCGGAGATACAGCGGCGGATCGAGTCCGGCGAGTACCAGCCGGGGTCGCTGCTGCCCAGCGAGCATCAGCTCTCGGCGGAGTTCGGGACTGCCCGGCCCACGGTGGTCCGGGCTCTGCGGGTGCTGCGCCAGGAAGGCTGGATCGACACCCAGCAGGGCAAGGGCAGCTTCGTGCGCGGCCGTCCGGCCCTGGCCGGGGTCAGTGCCGAGCGGCGCGGCCAGGCCGAGCTGGACCGGGACGAGTCCCGCGAGCCGGGGGAGCTGGTCTCGGTCGAGCACTGGCAGCGGCCCCGGCGCGGGTGGCGGCGCTGCTCGGCGTCAAGCCAGGCGCTGACGTCGCCAGCCGCAGGCGGCTGATCCGCACCGGCGACGGCGAGCCGTCCGAGATCGTGACCTGGTGGCTGCCTCCCGCCCTGGCCGAGCGGACGGGTCTGGGCAGCCCGGAGCCGGTACGCGGCGGCATGCGGCCGGTGCTGGCCCGGACCGCGGGCATCCGCATCGATCACGTCGTCGAGCAGGTCACTGCCCGCCGCGCCGACACCGCACGAGGCCAAGCTGCTAGGCATCTCCCGGTCCGCCCCGGTCCTCGCGCTGTACGTGAGCGCCCGTGACGCATCCGGGCAACCGGTGCTCGTCCTGGACGTGGCGATGGCCGGTGACCTGCACGAACTGGAGGACGCCTACCCGGTCGGCTAGCCAGCTCCCAGAATCGTCACCTGTCTACTTGACTAACCAAGTCTCGAGGCTTTACTCTTGATCTACTTGGTTACTCAAGTGGCCAAGCACTCACTCTCTCTGGAGGTTTCATGGCAGTACAGGGTCCGATCCCGGTCGAGTTCGCCCACGTGTTCCCGCGCGGGGTGTTCGCGGCCGGGGGGTTCGAGCCGGTGCGGGACTTCGAGGCGTCCAAGGGCGGCCGGTTCGTCCAGTCCAAGGACAAGCAGTCCGGCCTGCCGCTGTGGCAGGTCGACGTCATCGACGCCGACCCGGCCGCGCGGGAGAAGACGGTCCGGGTCAAGGTCGCGGCGGCTGATCAGCCGGTGCTGCCCGCGGCGGCGGCCGGGGTGCCGTTCGTGCCGGTGGAGTTCACCGGGCTGACCGTCACCCCGTACGTGAACCAGGCCGGGCGGCTGGCCTACTCACTGCGGGCGGCCGGGGTCCGGGTCGTGCGCGGCGGCCGTGGCGGCGGCCGGTCAGGAGAGCGCGGCATGAGCGAGGGCTACGCCTACACCACGCTCACGCGCGCATCCGGGCGAGCCGGTACAGGTCGGGGTGGCGCTCTACCTCGACGAGCGCGCCTGGATCGTGGCCTGCGGGACCGGCAAGGCCAAGCCGCACCTGGCCGTCAGGCTCGGCGACGTGGCGGTCAGCATCAGCCCGGCCTGCCCCGGCCAGGTGACCGCCCAGGACGCGCGGATCGCGCGCAGGCTGGCCGACCAGGCAGCCACGTATGCCGCTGAGATCGAGCGGCTTGCCGCAGCAGGCGGCCCCGGCAGCGCTGCGGCATAGATCAGCAAGGCGGGGCGGCAGGAACGGCAATTCCTGCCGCCCCCGGTGTCTCCCCAGGTCTGCGAACCCCGAGAGGTCTTGATGCTAGTGCGTAATGTCACGGGCGAACAGCTCGCCCAGGTCGACAACCCCGATCCGTTCGCCCCGCCCGTCTGGCGGTCCCCGGTCCACCGGACCCCCGAGGGCGTGATCCTCATCGTGCAGCTGTTCCGGCTGCTGGCGCGGCTGGCGTGGTTCGTGCTGCGTCATCCGCTGCTGGACCTGGCGGCCGGGCTGCTGCTGCTGGTCTACGTCAGCGCAGGCTGGCCAGGCCTGGTGATCCTGGCCGCCGTCGTGGCAGGCGGGCTGAGTGTGCTGCGGCTGGCGTGGCCGCAGTGGTTCTCCCGCCTGGTGAGTGCCCCGGCGCGTAACCGGTGGCGGTGGTGGGTGTACCGGCGCCGCTGGCATGCGGTCATGACCATCGCCCGGCTCGCCCCGTCCTACCGGGGGCAGCTCGTCGTCCCGGTCCTGGCCAGTGTGCGGGTCACCGGCTGCACCGACCATCTGCTGGTCCATCTGGTGTCGGGCCAGTCACCCGGCTGACTTCGCCGCACGGGCCGAGGCGCTTGCGCACGGCTTCGGCGCGTACCTGTGCCGGGTCCGCACTGGCAGGCCCGGAACGGTGGTGCTGGAGCTGGTCCGCCGCGACAGGCTCGCCCAGCCCATGCCCGCGCTGCGCGATCCCGCCTGTGACGAACCTGCGGGCGCTGCCGGTCGGCATCCGCGAAGACGGCGCCCTGTTCACCATCCGGCTAGCCGGAACACACCTGCTGATCGCAGGCGCCACAGGCGCAGGCAAGGGCTCCTACGTGTGGGGCCTGGTCCGGGCAATGCTCCCGGCGATGGCGGCCGGGCTGGTCCGGGTCTGGGCGTGTGACCCCAAGCTCATGGAGCTGGCGTTCGGCCGTGCCCTGTTCGACCGCTACGGCCGGTATGCCGCCGACCCCGCCGACATCGCCGGTCTGCTCGAGGACGCGGTCAGCCAGATGCAGGAGCGGGCGGCGCGGTTCGCCGGGCGCCAGCGTGACCACACCCCCACTCCCGAGTTCCCGTTCGTGGTCGTCCTGGTGGACGAGATCGCGTTCCTGACCGCCTACCAGGCCGACCGCAAGCTGCGCGAGCGAATCCTCGCCGCGCTGGCCACCCTCACCACGCAGGGCCGCGCTGTCGGCTACTGCGTCGTCGCCGCCTTGCAGGACCCCCGCAAGGAAGTCCTGAACATCCGCAACCTGTTCCCCGACAAGATCGCGCTGCGGCTCGACGAGCCATCCCAGGCCGACATGGTCCTCGGCGACGGCGCCCGCGACCGCGGCGCCCTGTGCGACGAGATCTCCACCGACCCCCGCACCGGCGCCGGAGTCGCCTACGTCCGGCTGGAAGCCGCACCCGACCCGGTACGAGTCCGCGCCGCGTTCGTCTCCGACGACGACATCCGCGCCATGACCAACGCCTTCACTGCCGGACTGCCCGCACAGGCACCTGCGCTGCAGGCCGGTGAGGCCGCATGATCACCGGCTGGCTGTCCGGCGAAGACTGCCCCGACTGCGCAGGCCCGCTGCTGGACGTAAGCGACGACGACCGGCTCCTCATCCTGGCCTGCCCCGGCTGCGGCTACCGCATCACCTGGCACGCCACCGACCCGGGCTCGGCCGAGTCCGGCACCGATGACCCCACCGACCCCGGCGAAACGGAGACCGCATGACCCAACCCCGCACCAGCAGAGCGCAGCGGCTGGCCATGCCGCTGGCCCGTGATGTCGTCCGCGACCTGGCCGCCGAGCACGGCGGCTGCATCCGCCCCGTCCAGCTCCGCCGCACCGACACCCACACCGGCCAGGTGGAACAGGTGCTCGTCCCCTGCGGCCACACCCTCGCCGCCGTCTGCCCGTCCTGCGCCGAACGGGCCAGGACACTGCGGGCCGCGCAGTGCCGCGAGGGCTGGCACCTGGAAACAGAGCCCGTCAGTCACTCCCGACCAGCCCGACGACGTACAGACGATGTGGGTCGAGCATCGCGCCAACACCCAGAAGCAGCGCGACCACGCCGCGGCAGCCGGGCAGGACACGGCCGAGCTGGACGAGCTGGCCGCCGACCTGGACGAGGAAATCACCCGGTCCGGGCTGCGCGGCAGCGTCCTGCCCCGAACGCCAGCAACGGCGTCACCGCTCCACCCGGCGCCGCCAGGACACCCCCGACCTGCCCCGGCGGGCGGTCGACCCCCGCACGATCGGCAAGACCTACACCGCCCCGGACGGCACGACCTACCGCCCGTCCATGTTCCTGACCCTCACCTGCGACAGCTACGGCAGAGTGACCGCTGACGGGACACCCGCCAACCCGGACGCCTACGACTACCAGCGCGCCGCGCGCGACGCGCTGCACTTCGCCGCGCTGTTCGACCGGCTGATCCAGAATCTCCGCCGCCTGGTCGGCTATGACCTTCAGTACTTCGCCGCGGTCGAGCCACAGCAGCGGCTGGCCCCGCACGTCCACGTCGCGATCCGCGGCACCGTGTCCCGCGCCGAGCTGCGCCAGGTGCTCGCCGCGACCTACCACCAGGTCTGGTGGCCACCCGCCGACCAGATCAGATACGACGACGCGCACCTGCCGCTGTGGCACGAGCCGACCGGCCGCTACCTCGACCCGGCGACCGGTGAGTTCCTGCCCACCTGGGACGAGGCGCTGGACGCCATCGGCGCCGACGACGAGCCGCTGCACGTCGCGCGGTTCGGCCCCAAGTTCGACGCCCAGGGCGTGCTGGCCGGGTCGCGTGACTCCGCGCGGTGCATCGGCTACCTGACCAAGTACCTGACAAAGCACGTCGCCGACTGCCACCAGGCCACCACCAGCGCACAGCAGGAACACGCGCAGCGCCTCGCCGACGCGCTCCGCTACGAGCCGTGCTCGCCGACCTGTGCCAACTGGCTGCGCTACGGCGTCCAGCCCAAGAACCCCCGCGAGGGCCTGCGCCCCGGCCGGTGCACCGGCAAGGCCCACCGCCGCGAATACCTCGGCTACGCCGGACGCCGCGTCCTGGTCTCCCGCAAATGGTCCGGCAAGACCCTCGCCGACCACCGCGCCGACCGCAAAGCCTGGCTGCTCGAAACGCTCGGCATCACCGAGCCAGATCCCGCCCGCTACAGCTGGGAACCCGTCACCCCCGGCGACCCCGACCACATGCCACCCGGCTCAGCGGCTCCTGCACGTCCTCGCCGACCGCCAGCGATGGCACACCGCGCTCACCGAAGCCAGAGCCAGAGCCAGCGGCCATGCCAGTCCAGAGCTTTCGGCAACCAGGGAGGCCGCGTGACGACGACATCCGCACGGCCTCGGCGCGCGAGGCCCGAGCCGGAGGACGAGCTGCTGACCGTCGCGCAGATGTGCGCCGAACTGGGCGGCATCTCGCGCCGGACCTTCTACCGCTGGCGCGAGGTCGGCACCGGCCCGCACTGCCTCAAGATCCCCAACGGCGAGCTGCGCGCCTGGCGCAGCGACTTTTCGGCCTGGCTCGAATCACTCAGGGAAGGAGCCGCATGAAATCACACAAGGTCCGGTTCTGGGAGATCCGGCCGTAACAAGAGTTCCAAGCAGCGAGTCGTGGGCCGTCCGGTGGACGGTGGCGGGCAGGGAGAAGTCGACCACGCTGGAGCGGAAGGCGCAGGCAGAACGGTACACGCTCGCGCCTGATGCAGGCGGCCGATAGGGGAGAGGCGTTCGACGTTGACACCGGCCTGCCCGACTCGATGGCCCGCGAGGATCGTCCACGCGGACCTGGTACGAGCACGCCTGCGCCTTCGCCGACATGCGATGGCCCAAGGTCGCGGCCAAGGGCCGGATCTCGCTCGCAGAGGGACTGATGGCGGTCACGCCTGTGCTCGTGACCAGCAAGCGCGGCGCCCCGGACCCCAAAGTGCTGCGCCAGGCCATGCGCCGCTGGGCGTTCAACCCCCCCAGGCGCGACACCCCGATGCCCGCCGACATCGAAGCCGCGCTCCACTGGCTCGCCCGCTCATCGGTCCCGATTGCTGCGCTCCAGGAGGCCAGCACCGTAGGCCGAGCGCTGGATGCCTGCGGCCGGAAGCTCAACGGATCGGCGGCGGCCCCCGAGTACTACCGCCGCCGTCGGCGGACCTTCTACGCGGCCCTGAAGTACGCCGTGCGCGAGCACCATCTTTCGGCAAATCCGCTCGACGGCATTGAACGACCCGGAATGGAAGGCTCCCGAAGTTTCCAACGCCGTCGATCGGCGCCGAGTCGCCAGCCCGGCCCAGATGGAGAAGCTGATCGACGCCATCGGGACCATCGGCCGAACCCAGGGACCACGACTAAAGGCGCTGTACGGGTGCATGTACTACGGCATGCTCCGTCCCTCGGAGGCTGCATCTCTCCGGCTGGACGAGTGCACGCTGCCCGACGACGGATGGGGGCAACTGGAGTTCAGCGAGATCAGCTCGGCGGCGGGGAGCGACTGGACTGACGACGGCGAGACACACGAGGCGAGCAAGCCCAAAGGCGGCCCACGTAACGCAGTCCGGCGCGTCCCCATCCCGCCCGTTCTGGTCGCGATGATCCGCGAGCACGTCGACGCGCACGGCACGGCGCCGGACGGTCGGCTGTTCCAGACCTACAAAGGGGGCATCTACCTGCCATCCACGCTGTGGCAGCGTGCTCCAGAAGGCCCGGGAGCTGGCCTTCACCGAAGCGCAGGCCAGCCTCGCTGCTGGCGCACAAGCCGTACGACTTCCGCCACGCTGGTGTCTCCTGGCGGCTCAACGCCGGGACTCCGGCACCGCTGGTCGCTGAGTGGGCCGGGCACACCGTCGAGGTCCTGCTCCGCATCTACGCGCACTGCATCGACGGGGACGACGACCGCTGGTTCGGCCCGATGAACGACGCTCTAGGCCGGGGCTGACCTGCCCCGATGGCCCATGTCTCATTCCGCGTATATTCCGGGAACCGCTGACTGAGAGCCGCATCTGGCGGCATCTCGCTGCACATGATCAATCCGGCCAGTCCGGCGTAACAGCAGGTCAGCGGCCGAATGGCCTGGACTCGGTAGGCGCCCCCAGCAGGATTCGAACCTGCGCACACGGCTCCGGAGGCCGTTGCTCTATCCCCTGAGCTATGGGGGCTCAGATTGACGGAGCAAGGTTACCAGGAGCGAACATCTGCGGACACGCCGCCGATCGCCACGCATGATCTCGGCGGAGGCGATAGCCTCGCGCGGGTGACGCACGGACTGGGTCGAGTGCTTGTTGTCGATGACGACGAGGTCATCAGGCAGCTTATCGCCGTGAATCTCACGCTTGAGGGGTTCGATGTGGTCACCGCTGTGGACGGCAGGGACTGCCTGGAGAAGGTAGTCGAGGCCAACCCCGACGTGATCACCCTGGACGTGATGATGCCGCGCCTGGACGGCTGGGTGACAGCCACCCAGCTGCGCAGGAATCCTGAGACGGCCGGGATCAAGGTGGTGCTGATCACGGCGCGGGCTCAGGAGGACGACAAGTCGCGGGGGCGCCAGATCGGGGTGGACGCCTACCTCACCAAGCCGTTCGACCCGGCCGAGATGATCCGCGTAGTCCGCGAGCTTGCCGGCGTGCCCACAAGCGTCTTCGACTGAGCCGAACACCAGCATGGAAGGGTCCACCCATGCTGCTAGAGGCGCACCAATCCTCCACCCATGCCGCTGACAGCGCGCCGGCTCTGCTGACGCGGGCTGGCGAGCATTGACAGCGCGCCGGCTCTGCTGACGTGCGCGCTCCGCGAGCACTGAGCGCGCTCGGGCAAGCACGAAGTGGCGCCGTAACCTGAGCGCGTGATCACGGGCGACATCGGCAGGGCACTCGGCCTGGACGCGTCCGGCACCTGGCGGCCGCCCCCAGGCCCGGGTGCTGCGCCCGGGACGTATGCCACGTCAATTCCGTTCAGCGTCGCTCGATCGACGGGCGAGGAACCGGGGCAGGTGGCAGCCCCACTGGCGGCCCGGCTGCGGGCGGCCGACTGGGTGGCTGGAGCGTCGGTCACCGGCGGTGGCTACCTCACCGTGACAGTTACGCCCAAGGCACTCGCCGCCCTGGCCGTGCGCGTCCCAGCGGCTGGCGCAGACTGCGCGGCTAGCAACGCTCTGCGCGGCCACATCTGCGCAGCGCCGCCCGCCGCCGACGTCGTATCAGCTGCCGACTGGGAGCAGGCGTGGGGCCTCGTGGCCTCGGCTGTCACGGCCCAGCTCGCCGCGGCCGCCGGCGCACAGATAATAAAGGCCAAAACTATGGCAGAACGATTGGCGCCCCCCAATCCGGAAACTCCCGCCACCGTCGAGGGGGAGAAGGGGCGGCCGCTGGCCAGTCCGGCGCCGCTCGACGATGCCCAGACCGCCCCGGCTGTCGCCGTCGCAGCTGCGGGAGCTGACACGGTGCGCTATGCGCTCGCCCGTACGTCGGCTCACCGTGCCCGGCTGATCAGCCCGATGAGATACGTTCCGAATAATCTCGACAATCCGTTCTTCGCCGTTCGTTACGCGCATGCCCGGGCCGCGTCTGTCCTGCGCTGGGCGGGCGATCTCGGCATCGACCGCGGCGAGCCAGGTGCGTTCCGGCCTGAGCTGCTGGCGGAGCCGAGCGAACATGAGCTGCTGGGCGCGATCTCCTGGCTGCCAGAACGCGTCGCCTCGGCCGCCCGCCGTCGTCGGCCCGATGCCTTCGTCCGCTACCTGGAGTGGCTGGCCAGCAGCTGGCTCAACTGCAGCGAGAACTGCCCGGCCCTGCCGTTCGGCGGTCATTCCGCGCCGGGGGAGCAGGAAGGGATCGCGGCCAGGCTGTGGCTGGCGGCCGCGGCCGCCACAGCGCTCGGAACGTGCCTGCGGCTGGCGGGTGTGGCGGCGCCGCGCCGGCTGTAGCCTGCCCCGGTCCGCGGGACTTGTGAGAATCGCCTGGTGAGGGTAGGTTCCGGGGGAAATCGCAGCGGTGGGCGACCGCGCCACCGCCCGCGCGGTTCAAGCGCCATCGGAACGGGTACTCCATGGAACGTAAATCCCCCCGAAGACGTCGACGGTCCCAGCGCGGTTTCGGGTCATCGCTGCCGAGCTTTTTCCTCCGCTCACGGACGGCACGTGCCTGCCCGGAACCACGCCCAGCGAGTGTCTCAAGGTGATCCTTGGCTGCTCGCGCACGGGCCGTGGGCTTCCTAATCAGCTGATGGGCCGGTCCGAAGGAATGCCGTGGGCGCATGTGGTGTTAAGCTGGATGCCGCACCAGATACCCCGCGCTGGGGAACGGTGCTCGCCTGTCTACCGCCAGTCCCCGACCGCATCCAGCGGAGTTCTGCGGCTGCCACGGACATTCACCCATCCACACACCATCACACCCGCCAGGTGCGGACGGTGCACGGCGGATCTGGGTGCCCGGCGGTGCGAACCTGCACCGTCGGCCGGACGCAGCGTGGCTCTCCGATGCTGGTTGTGGCGCCGGGTCTGGCGCCGCAACCAGCAATGTCGCCGGGGCTGGTATCACGGCCAGCAGCACGGTCGGGAAAGACACCAGGGCCTGCGACAGTGACCCAGGTTGCGGAGGGCGGACCGCACGGGGCGGCCGGGCGCGACCGCGAACCGGCCTGTTACGGGGCAGCGTGGGGATGGCGGACGGCACAACAAGTGGCCCGGCGGATCAGCCGGAGCCTGACAGCGGGCAACAGCGGCCGGATGTGCGGCCGGCGCCCGTACCTTTGGAAGGACCCCTCGTGAGTGACACCACCGATCTGATGACCGGATCCTCTGGCGTGCCCGACGAACCCCGCGCGGCGGCCGCGTGGCCTGGCGCAGGACCGGATTCGGCGGGGCAGGCCGGGACTTCCCCCGCGTCCGAGGGCGCGGTACGCTCCTGGCCAGATGCGGACTCCGGTGCCGGAAAGGTCCTGCCTCCCGAGACGCGTCCAGTGACGGCCGGGACCACCCTCGACACCGGGGCGGCACTGTCGGCGATGCTGCTGCCCGATCTCCAGCGGCTTGCCCAGTCGATGGGCATCGTCGGTACCGGCCGGATGCGCAAAGGCCAGGTCATTGCCGCGATCGAGGACCGGCAGCGGGGCGGTTCGGCCGCCCAGGTCGGCGAGGGTGCCGAGGCCCGGGTGCCGCAAGGCATCCACGAAGCGGAAAACCACAAGTCAGTCCAGCCGGGAGCGCCCGCGGGAGCCGGCGCTACCCGCCCCGTGAAGCAGGACGCCATGGAATTCGAGACATCGGCGCAGCCCGGCGTGGGCGGCGCAGAGGTGGGTGGAATCGGCGAGAGCGCGCAGTTCGGCGGCGGGCCGAGCGCGGGGATCGGGAGCGCCGATGGCGGCGGGGTCGCGGCGGCGGCGGTGTCGCCAGCTGTTGCCCCGGCGCAGGCCCCGGCTTCCCCGGCGGCGGCTCCGGCGCTCTTCCCGGTCGAGGCGCCAGCGTCCTCGGCTGAGACCCCCGCAGGGCCCTCTGCTGACGCGCAGGCCGGGTTCCCGTCTGAGACCGCAGCTGTGTCCGCTGGCGAGCCGCAGGCCGCGACCGCGGGCCAGACCCTCGCGGCGCCCGCGGGCGAGACTTCAGCGCCGTCCGCAGGTGAGGATCCAGCCTCGCCCTCGGCAGGTGAAGCTGCGCCGGTCTCCGCCGGTCAGGCACAGGCTGTGTCCCAGGCCGAGGCTCCGGCAGCGGCCGTGACTGAGATCCCGGGCAGCGCGGGGCGCGACGGGGACTCCCAGCAGCAGGGTGACGGCGGCCGGGACACGCGGCGCCGCCGCCAGAGCAACGGCCGGCGTGACGACCAGAATGGCCGGCGTGACGACCAGAGTGGCCGGCGTGACGACCAGAGTGGCCGGCGTGACGACCAGAGCGGCCGGCGTGACGACCAGAGCGGCCGGCGTGACGACCAGAGCGGCCGGCGTGACGACCAGAGCGGCCGGCGTGACGACCAGGGCAGCGGCGGACGCCGCGACGACCAGTCCCGCGCGGCGAGTGACGGTTCAGAGCAGCACAGGGACTCCCGGGACTCCGGTTCCGGACAGCGCGACCAGCAGCGTGACCAGCAGGGCGGCGGCCGTGATGACGACCGTGACGGCCCGGGCGGACGCCGAGGCCGGGACCGGTTCCGCAACAGGAACCAGAGCCGCGGCCGCCGCGAGCGCGGCAGCGACGCCGAGCCCGTGATCTCCGAGGACGACGTGCTGATCCCGATCGCCGGCATCCTCGACGTGCTGGACAACTACGGATTCGTCCGCACGACCGGATACCTGCCCGGACCGGACGACGTCTACGTCTCGCTGTCCCAGGTGCGCCGGCATGGCCTGCGCAAGGGCGACGTCATCGAGGGCGCGGTGCGCCAGCCCAAAGAGGGCGAGCGCCGGGAGAAGTTCAACGCCCTGGTGCGCCTGGACAAGGTCAATGGCCTGGACCCGGAGCAGGCCAGGCAGCGGCCAGAGTTCGGCAAGCTGGTGCCGCTCTACCCGCAGGAGCGGCTGCGCCTGGAGACCGATGCCGGCAACATGACGACCCGGATCATCGACCTGATCTCCCCGATCGGCAAGGGCCAGCGTGGCCTGATCGTGTCGCCATCGAAGGCGGGCAAGACGCTGATCATGCAGGCGATCGCGAACTCGATCACCAAGAACAACCCCGAGTGCCACCTCATGGTCGTGCTGGTGGACGAGCGGCCTGAGGAAGTCACCGACATGCAGCGCTCGGTCAAGGGCGAGGTCATCTACTCGACCTTCGACCGCCCGGCCGACGACCACACCACGGTCGCCGAGCTTGCCATCGAGCGGGCCAAGCGGCTGGCCGAGATGGGCCACGACGTGGTCGTGCTGCTGGACTCGATCACCAGGCTCGGACGGGCCTACAACCTGTCGGCGCCCGCCAGCGGACGGATCATGTCAGGGGGCGTGGACTCGACCGCGCTGTACCCGCCGAAGCGGTTCTTCGGTGCGGCTCGAAACATTGAGCACGGCGGATCGATCACGATCCTGGCCACTGCCCTCATCGAGACCGGCTCCCGCGCCGACGAGGTGATCTTCGAGGAGTTCAAAGGCACCGGCAACATGGAGATCCGGCTGCGCCGCGAGCTCGCCGAGAAGCGGATCTTCCCCGCAATCGACGTGGACGCCTCCAGCACCCGCAAGGAAGACCTGCTGATGACGCCCGAGGAGCTGAAGATCGTCTGGCAGCTCCGCCGGGTGCTGCACGCGCTGGAGCCGCAGCAGGCGCTCGAGGTCCTGATGGACCGGATGAAGGAGACCAAGAGCAACGCCGAGTTCCTGCTCCAGGTGCAGAAGACCACAATCAGCACCTGACGCACCGCTCGGCGGACATGCCGGGAATCCCCGGCAGGCAGCCCGCGTTACAGCATGTGGCACTGGACAACGAGATGCGGTACCGGTTCACGCCCGTCACGGCATGCACGAGGCGAGGCGACCCGGCGATCGCGAGAACCAGGAGTCTTGACAATGAAGGCTGACATTCACCCAAACTACGTGGTCACGACCGTGACCTGCACCTGCGGGAACACTTTCACCACACGGAGCACGGCAGAGGGCGGCGCCATCCGCGCCGACATCTGCTCGAACTGCCACCCGTTCTACACCGGCAAGCAGAAGATCCTGGACACCGGCGGCCGGGTCGCCAGGTTCGAGCGTCGCTTCGGCAAGAAGCAGGGCGGCAAGTAGGTCTCACCGCCGGGTGAATGTACCTGCGGGCCGGTAACCGGCTTGCGATCGGTACGTTCACCCGGCTACGTGTGTCCGGACCTAGTTAGAACGCCTGGAGATAAACGTGTTTGACCGGCTCGAAGAGCTGGAGGGCGAGTACGCCGCGCTGGAGCGTGACCTCGCCGACCCCGCCGTGCACGCCGAGCCTGACAAGGCAAGGCTGCTCGGCCGGCGCTACGCGGAGCTCGGCCCGGTAGCGCACGCCTACCGGCAGTGGCGGAACGTCCGCGACGACGAGGCCGCCGCACGCGAGCTCGCCACGGAGGACGCGTCGTTCGCCACAGAGGCCGAGCAGCTCGCCAAGCGCCGGGAGGAGCTCGAAGACCGGCTGCGGGAGCTGCTGCTGCCCCGGGACCCCAACGACGGCAAGGATGTCATCCTCGAGGTCAAGGCGGGCGAGGGCGGCGAGGAGTCGGCGTTGTTCGCCGGAGACCTGCTGCGCATGTACCAGCGCTTCGCCGAGCGGCACGGCTGGAAGACAGAGATCCTCGACGCCACCGTGACCGGCCTCGGCGGCTACAAGGACGCTACGGTCGCTATCAAATCCGGCGGGCGCGGTAGTGCACCAGGCGACGGTGCCTGGGCTCAGCTGAAATACGAGGGCGGCGTGCACCGGGTGCAGCGGGTGCCAGTCACTGAGTCGCAGGGCCGGATTCACACCTCGGCCGCTGGCGTCCTGGTCATGCCGGAGGCCGACCCGGTCGAGGTCACGATCGACCCTTCGGACCTGAAGGTGGACGTCTTCCGCTCGTCGGGACCCGGCGGGCAGAGCGTGAATACCACCGACTCTGCGGTGCGGATTACCCACCTGCCCACCGGCATCGTGGTGTCGTGCCAGAACGAGAAGAGCCAGCTGCAGAACAAGGAGCAGGCCCTGCGGATCCTGCGGGCGCGACTGCTCACCCAGGCGCAGGAGGAGGCCGATGCCCAGGCAGCGGCCGATCGCCGGAGCCAGGTCTCGACGGTCGACCGGTCACAGCGGGTCCGCACCTACAACTTCCCGGAGAACCGGATCTCCGATCACCGGGTCGGCTACAAGGCCTACAACCTGGACCAGGTCATCGACGGTGACCTGGACGGGGTGATCGAGGCCCTGGTGACCGCCGACCGGGCCGAGAAGATCTCAGCATCGGCGCAGCGGGCTTCTGGCTGAGGCCCGCGAGCCCCCCGATGAGCCTGCTGCTCGATGAGATCGCCGTGGCCACATCCCGCCTCGCCGAGGCCGGAGTGGAGTCACCGCGCGCCGACGCCGAGCTGATCGCCGCGCATGTGCACGGCGTCTCCAGGGGAGCGCTGCACACAGTGCCCGACGCCGCGTTCGACCCGCGGTACTGGGACGAGATCGCGCGCCGGGCAGCGCGGGAGCCGCTGCAGCACATCACCGGGCTGGCCTATTTCCGCTACCTGGAGCTCGAGGTCGGCCCCGGGGTGTTCGTGCCACGCCCGGAGACCGAGGTGATGACCGGCTGGGCAATCGACACGCTCGGCGCTATGGACGTCACCGAGCCCGTGGTCGCTGACCTCGGCACAGGGTCGGGCGCGATTGCCCTGGCGATCGCGCAGGAGGTGCCCAGGTCCCGCGTGCACGCAGTCGAGGCCGACCCGCTCGCGCGTCAGTGGGCGGAGCGGAACATCGCCCGCTGCGCCGCTGCGGCCCCGCACACGGCGGGCCGGGTGACGCTGCACGGCGGCGACTTCGCCGTTGCGCTTAGTGACCTGGACGGCACGGTCGACCTGGTCATCAGCAACCCGCCGTACATCCCTGTGGGGTCGTGGGTGGCGCCGGAGGTCGGGGAGTACGACCCGGCCACGGCGCTGTGGGGCGGTACTGACGGGCTGGACGCGATCCGGGTCATCGAGCGCGTGGCCCGGCGGCTGCTCCGCGACAACGGAGTAGTCGCTGTCGAGCACGGCTCGCCGCAGGGCGCGGAGGTCTGGGGCGTATTCGCCGAGGAGCTGGGCTGGCGCGACACGCAGTGCCACCGTGACTTGTCCGGGCGCGACCGGTTCGTCAGCGCTCGCCTGGACTGGAAGGATGAGCAGTCATGAACGCCAGGTATGACTGCACCAACCGGGCCGGCCGTTCTGAGGGAATCACTGCGGCCGCCCGGGCGCTGCGCACCGGCGAGCTCGTGGTGCTGCCGACCGACACAGTTTACGGGGTCGGTGCCGACGCGTTCTACTCGTCGGCGGTGACCGCACTGCTCGCCGCCAAGGGGCGGGGCCGGGACATGCCGCCACCGGTTCTGGTCGGGACCTTCAAGGCAGCGTCAGCGCTGATCGAGGACATGGGCCCGTACGGCCAGCAGCTGATCGACCAGTTCTGGCCTGGTGGCCTGACGATCGTGTGCCGCGCCACCCGGACGCTGAACTGGGACCTCGGCGACACGAAGGGGACCGTAGCTGTCAGGATGCCGCTGCATCCCGTCGCCCTGGAGCTGCTCAAGGAGACCGGGCCGCTGGCGGTGAGCAGCGCTAACCGCACCGGGCAGCCGTCGGCGACGACCGCGGACGAGGCCGAGCAGCAGCTCGGCGACGCCGTCTCGGTCTACCTGGACGGCGGGCCTTGCACTGATGACGTTCCCTCAACGATCGTGGACCTCACCGGCAGCGTGCCCCGCCTGCTGCGGGCCGGGGCAATATCCGTCGGGCAGCTGCGCGAGGTGGCGGCGCTGTCAACCGGCGGTGACGTGCAGCCTGGTGCCTGACTGGGCAGTTTCGCCTCGTGACCGGGCCGTTCCGGACAGTGATCGGGGCTGTCACGGCTCGCCGGCGGCAAGCCGGGTGATCGGCCCGGCCATGGGTAGGTTGTGCTCTAGAGTTGACGTGATGCAGCACATCTCGCCCGAATCCGGTGGGCCGCCGTGCACGAGTATGTTCTGACTCTCCTGGTCACCACGGCGGTCACCTACTTGCTGACCCCGCTGGTGCGCCGTGGGGCAGTTGCCGCTAAGGCTATCGCCGTCCCCCGGGAGCGCGACGTGCACACCAAGCCCGTCCCGCGCTGGGGCGGGCTGGCGATGTACGGCGGTCTCGCGGCGGGTCTGGCAGTAGCCGACCAGCTCCCATCGCTGCGGACGGTGTTCCAGGGAGACAACCGGATGGCCGCGGGCCTGCTGCTGGCCGGCGGGCTCATCGTGATCGTGGGCGTCGTCGACGACCGGTGGGGGATGAGCCCGATCAGCAAGGCAGCCGGCCAGGCGGCTGCTGGCGGCATCCTGGTCTGGGGCGGAGCCCAGCTGAGCTGGCTGCCGGAACCGGGCAACGGAACCCTGATCCTGACCCCGAACCAGTCGACAGCCCTGACCATCTTCCTGGTCGTAGCCACCATAAACGCCGTCAACTTCATCGACGGCCTGGACGGGCTGGCTGCCGGGATCGTCTGCATCGCCGCCGTAGCGTTCTTTGTCTACTACTACCGGCTTACCCAGGTGTATCACCTGCCGGAGCAGGCCGTGCCGGCCCTGGCCTCGGCGGTACTGGCCGGGGCCTGCCTGGGCTTCCTGCCACACAACTTCTACCCAGCCAAGATCTTTATGGGCGACACAGGGGCGATGCTGCTTGGGCTGCTGCTCGCCTACGTTCCGATATCCAGCATCGCGTCGCTCGACTACGCCAGCCTGACACCGCACGACGCCGTCAACCGGTTCCCTGAGATCCTGCCGCTGCTGCTGCCGGTCGCGATCCTGGTGATCCCCTATACCGACTTGCTGCTCGCTGTGATCCGCCGGGCGCGCGCGGGCCTGTCGCCGATGGCAGCGGACCAGAAGCATCTGCATCACCGGCTGCTCGAAATCGGGCACTCGCACCGGTCCAGCGTCCTGATCATGTACCTGTGGGCGGGCCTGTTCTCCAGCACCGTCGTCTGGCTGTCTGTCACCAGGACAAAGCTGTTCTTCCTGGCAGTGACCACGCTGGTGGCAATACTGGCGCTGCTGCTTATGTCGATGCCGAGGCTGCGGCCGTGGCGACGCGGACGTGCCGCCAGGCCCGGGTCTGCCCGGCTCGCCGCCGCCCGGCCCGCTGTACAGGTAGCGCAGCCAGCCCCCGTGCAGCCAAGTCCGGTGCAGCCAGCTCAGGCCAGCCTCGCCGCGGAGAGTTCCGTGGGGTCGCTCCTCCAGGCGAGCACCGTGGGGACGGCGCATGCTGCGGTCGTAGTAGCGCCCGTCGGCACGTCGCCCTACCAGGGCAGTGGCGGGTCGCCCTACACCGGTGACAACTACGTGGACACGGGTGACTACACCGATAACGGCGCTCCGTCCTACGAGAGCGGTCGTGCGTCGAGGCACGCGGGCGACACCTATGAGGGCAGCGGTCCGTCGACCTTTGGGAGCCCCGGCGCGTGGCGGTATGCCGGCGACGGCTCTGAGGACAGCGGTGCATCAGGCTACGCGGGCGACGGCTATGAGGGCAGCGGTGCGCCGTCCTATGGGAGCAGCGGGGCGTCGCATCATGCCGCGGACAGCTACGACAGCGGCGGTGCGCCGTCCTATGGGAGCAGCGGGGCGTCGCACCATGCCGCCGACAGCTACCAGAGCAGCGGTGCGCCCTCTTATGAAGGCAGCGCTGCGCCCGGCTACGCGGGCGACACTTATGAAGGCAGCGCTGCGCCCGGCTACGCCGGCGACGGTTACGAGGGCAGCGGTGCGTCGGGCTACGCGGACGATGGCTACGCGGCCGACGCATACGAGGGCAATGGCGGGACATCCTACGAAGGCAACGGCGGCCGGTCAACGGCGGCCTACGAGGCCAACGGCGGGTCAGCCTACGAGGCCAACGGCGGGCCGGCCTACGAAGCCAACGCCGCGTCGCCGTACTCGGGAGATGGTTACGCGGGAGACGGGGTCTCGTCGTACGCGGACGATGACGCCGCGCAGCGCAGCACAGCGTCCGAGGGCACCACGCCGCTGGCACCCGACGAGACCATATCCCGTGATCCCTGGAGCATTCCCGCGCACCGGCGGTGACTGGTCCCGTTCCGCTGCCTTAAATCCGCCACGCCTGCCGTGGTGTCGGGTCATTTGGCCGCCGCTCTCGAGCCATGGCCCATTGCGGACAGCTGCTGCTCCTGTTATGCCTACACCAGCCACAACAGCCCGCAACGCGCCAGCCGAGCGATTCGTTAAGTACCTGGCGGCAACGACAAGCCCCCGGCCCTCCGGGCGCCCCCGCCCGCGTCGTGGGCGTAGAACTGTTGCTGTCCAACAGCGCGGGCCCCACGACCGCCCTGCCAGCGCCCCGCAACAACAGCAGGGGCCCCACGCTGCGCCTGCCAGCGCCTCCGTAACAACAGCAAGGGCCCCATGCCACGCCAGGGAGCTCGCCGCAACAACAGCAGGGCGTCCCACGGCGCGCTACCCCGCTCCGCAACCCCTCGCTGCGGCCCGCGGTCCGCTGCCGCTCAACGCGTAATCAGCACCAGGACATTGTGGGCCGCCGGGGCACCATCAGCTCGTGACAGGGGCTGAGCTGCTACGACAGTGCCAGGACCGGCGCGGATCGGGCCAGGCGGGTCGCGTGCCAGTTGGGGGCAACCCGGTGAGCAGCAGGCCACGGAGCTTGTGATATCTTTCACGAGCACCCACTCGAAGGCGAGTAATGAGTTCGTGATACGTTTCGCTCACCTGGCGACGCCGCCGCGACGCCGCTTGGGTGTCGCGGCACGGTGCCACTCGG
This sequence comes from uncultured Actinomycetota bacterium, assembly GCA_963815375.1. Taxonomy (GTDB): domain Bacteria; phylum Actinomycetota; class Actinomycetes; order Streptosporangiales; family Streptosporangiaceae; genus JASHPR01. The sequence goes on from CAWFGX010000005.1 coordinate 770,546, forward strand.
GCATCGACGGGTCTGCTGGGGTCAGAAAGTACCGGTCTAGCCCTCCCGGAGCCGAATAAATGGTGGCGCAGTATGCCCAGATCGCGCGGCGGTCGGCCGTCATGGCGGCTATCGCCGCCGCCGCAATGGCCGCGCTGTTCGGCGCGTTCGGCGGTGGCAAGGCCCTGGCCGGCGCCCTTATAGCGGTGGTCGTTGTCGCGCTGTTCTTCGGGATCAGCCTGGTCGTCGTTAGCCGGGCCGCGCGGATCAGCCCGCAGGCGATGATGGCAGCAGCGCTGGGCACCTTCATCGTCAAGTTCCTGCTGCTGCTCATATTTGTCGGAGCGTTCCAGGACACCACCCTGTTCAACCCCAAGGCTTTCGGGCTTACCGCGCTTGGCTGCATCCTCGTCTACACCGGGGCCCAGGTGCTCTGGTCTCTGCGACTGAAGGCGCTCTACGTCGAACCGGATGGGGAACGGTGACGCGTGGGATTCACCCTGGCTCTGGACGGCGCGACGCGGCCCAGGATGAAGGCTGCGCAAAAGCGGCAGTACGCCAAACGCCCATTCCCCAAACCCCAGTGCTGCGATGAGCACAGCGGGCGGCGGTTCTGGGCGCAAGCCCGACCCAGGACACGCGAGCGAGGGTACCGGCTGGTCCGTCGTGAGCTACCTGGTCGGCGGAATGCTGATCTACGGCTTCATCGGCTGGCTGATCGGGCGCTGGACCCACATCGAGGCGCTGACTGGAGTCGGGATAGTCGTCGGCATAGGCCTGGCGCTGGCGCTGATCCTCTTCCGCTTCGCCCGCCAGTAACGTTTCGCCCCTCCCTGACCATCTGCGCGCCGGCGACGGTGACCATGGCGGCCCAAGGAGCACACCATGAGTGACCTGCGTGTCGTCACGACGGCTAGCGGCTGCCACTTCCAGTCCCACCCCTCATGCGGCTTCCCCGCTCCGGGGATCGAGGACTTCTTCTTCAAGCCGATCTTCTCGATCGGGTCGTTCCACGTCACCAAGCCGATCCTGCTGATGGCGCTCTCAGCAGCCATCGTGCTGTTCGTCTTCTGGCTGGCGTTCCGCAAGCCAAAGATGGTGCCGCGGGGTATACAGAACGTCGGCGAACTGGGCATCCTGGCTGTCCGCGACCAGATCTTGCGGCCGCAGATGGGCAGCAAGGGGGACCGGTACCTGCCGTTCCTGGTGTCCCTTTTCTTCTTCATCTGGCTGATGAACCTGTGGGAGCTCATCCCGGTGGCCCAGTTCCCGGCCACGTCGAAGTTCGCGTTCCCGTTCGGGCTCACGCTGGTCGTCTGGGTCACCTACTTGTTCATTGGCATGAAAAACCAGGGCCCGATCGGCTACTTCAAGAACATGGCCGTTCCGTCCGGCGCGCCGTGGTGGATCCTGCCGCTGCTGAGCCCGATCGAGCTGCTGTCCAATATCATCGTGCGGCCGTTCACGCTGTCGATCCGGCTGTTCGCCAACATGCTGTCCGGGCACCTGCTGCTGCTGGTGTTCTCGGTCGCTACCTGGTACCTCTTCAGCGCGACCATCGGACTGCTGTTCGCAGCGGTCTCGTTCTTCGTGTTCATCGCCGTTTTCGTGCTCGAAGTGCTGATCACGCTGCTGCAGGCTTTCATATTCACCACGCTGACCGCGTTTTACATATCGGATGCGCTGGAACCAGCGCACTGACAGACCGATGGGTAGACCCGGCACACAGTCGCGCCGGGCCGGAGAAAAGGAAACCGACACATGCACGCAGTGCATCACCTGCTAAACGTGGCCCAAGGCACGACCAACTCGCAGATCACGCTCGTTGGCCTCGGAAAACTCGTTTACGGCCTCGCGGCGATCGGCCCGGGCATCGGCATCGGCCTGGTGTTCGGGCACTCGATCGAGGCCATGGCGCGGCAGCCCGAGGCAGGCGGAGTGATCCGCACCTACATGTGGATCGGCTTCGCGCTCACCGAGGCGCTCGCACTGATCGGCATCGCCGTTCCGTTCTTCATCACGAAGTAACCAAAGTTCGAGAAGGTACGCACGATGGAGTTCCTGGCGCAGAGCACAACGCCGAATCCGCTCGTTCCCGGTACGACCGAGCTAATCACTGGCCTGATCGCGTTCTTCATCGTTTTCGGCGTGCTGGCCAAGATCCTTATGCCCAGGATCAGCAAGACGCTGCAGGAGCGGACCGACGCGATCGAAGGCGGGCTCAAGCGGGCCGAGGACGCCCAGGCCGAGGCGAACCGGACGCTCGAGGAGTACCGCGCTCAGCTCGCCGACGCCAGGCATGAGGCCGCCCGGCTGCGCGAGGAGGCTCGCGAGCAAGGCGCGCAGATCAAGGCGGAACTGCGCGCGGAGGGTGAGGCTGAGAAGCGGCAACTGGTCGAGTCGGCTCGGGCCCAGATCGACGCTGACCGGCAGCAGGCGCTCGCCTCGCTGCGCGCCGAGATCGGGACGATGTCTGTAGAGCTGGCCAGCCGGGTCGTGCGCGAGTCGCTGCAGGACGAGGCCAGGCAACGGCGGACCGTGGACCGGTTCCTGGCCGAGCTTGAGGCACAGCGAGGCACTGCGGAGGCGGAGGCAACGCGGTGAGAGGCATGAGCCGGGCATCGCTCGCCGACGCCCGGGAGCGCCTGGCGGAGGTCCTCGCAGGCCCCGCAGCGGCCGACCCGGGGCCAGAGCGGCTCGGCGACGAGCTCTTCGCCGTCACCGGGCTGCTGGACGACCAGGCCAGCCTGCGCCGGATCCTGTCCGACCCGTCGCGCGCCAGCAGCGCCCGGCAGGCCCTGGCTGGGCAGCTTCTGCGCGGGAAGGTCACCGCCCCAACGCTGGAGATCGTCGCCGCCCTGGTCGGGATGAACTGGTCAGAGCCATCAGACCTGGCCGACGCGATCGAGCAGCTCGCCGTGCTCGCGGTCGCCGAGGCAGCCGATGACCAGGGGTTGCTTGACGACCTCGAGGACGAGCTTTTCCGGTTCGGCCGCGTGGTGAACGCCGAGCCACAGCTGCGGATCACGCTGTCGGACCCGTTCATCGCGGCGGACCGCAAGAACGAGCTGCTCGGCTCGCTGCTGGGCGGAAAGGTATCCGAGCCGACGATGCGGCTGGTCACCCAGGCGGCGGACCGTCCCAGGGGACGTAGCCTGGACGTGAGCCTGGAGGAGTACGCGCGCCTGGCGGCAGAGCGACGGGAGCGGCTGGTAGCGGAGGTACACGTCGCGATCGCTCTGACCGACGAGCAGCGCGGCAGGCTGCGGGCGGCGCTTGCCGCCGCGCACGGCCGGGACGTGCACCTGAACGTCGTGCTTGACCCCAGGATCGTCGGCGGCATGTCAGTACAGATCTCGGACGAGATCATCGACGGCACCGTCGCCGGGCGGCTGGCCGAGCTGCGGCGCAGGATGAGCGCCTGACCGCGACCCACACCGAGGACTACATCGATGGCAGACCCGAACAGGAAGACGCGAGGACCATGGCGGAGCTGACAATCCGGCCGGAAGAGATCCGGGACGCGCTGGCGCGTTTCGTCGAGCAGTATCAGCCGGAGGCCACGGCGACCGAGGAAGTCGGCATCGTGGCCGAGTGCGGGGACGGCATCGCCCGTGTCGAGGGGTTGCCGTCGGCGATGGCGAACGAGCTGCTGGAGTTCGAGGACGGCACCCGCGGCCTGGCACTGAACCTGGACGTCCGCGAGATCGGCGTGGTCGTGCTGGGCGAGTTCTTCCAGATCGAGGAGGGTCAGCGGGTCCGGCGCACCGGCCAGGTGCTGTCGGTGCCGGTCGGCGACGCCTACCTCGGCCGGGTCGTCGACCCGCTCGGCCAGCCGCTGGACGGCCGGGGCCCGATCGAGGACACCGTGCTGCGCGCCCTGGAGATCCAGGCCCCGAGCGTCGTGCAGCGCCAGCCAGTGAAAGAGCCGATGCAGACGGGCATCAAGGCCATCGACGCGATGACCGCGATCGGCCGGGGCCAGCGCCAGCTGATCCTCGGCGACCGGCAGACCGGCAAGACCGCGATCGCCATCGACACGGTCATCAACCAGAAGGACAACTGGGCCTCGGGCGACCCGAAGCGCCAGGTCCGCTGCGTCTACGTGGCGATCGGCCAGAAGGGCTCAACGATCGCCCAGGTGCGGCAGGCACTGGAAGAGAACGGCGCGATGGAGTACACGACGATCGTGGCCGCGCCAGCGTCTGATCCGGCGGGCTTCAAGTACATCGCCCCGTACACCGGTTCGGCGATCGGCCAGCACTGGATGTACGACGGCAAGCACGCGCTGATCATTTTTGACGACCTGAGCAAGCAGGCCGAGGCCTACCGGGCGATATCGCTGCTGCTGCGCCGGCCGCCGGGCCGCGAGGCCTACCCCGGCGACGTGTTCTACCTGCACTCGCGGCTGCTCGAGCGGTGCGCCAAGCTCTCCGACGAGCTGGGCGGCGGGTCGCTGACCGGGCTGCCGATCATCGAGACGAAGGCCAACGACATTTCCGCCTATATCCCGACGAACGTGATCTCGATCACCGACGGGCAGATCTACCTGGAGACCGACCTGTTCAACTCCGGCGTCCGGCCAGCCATCAACGTCGGGCGGTCAGTGTCCAGAGTCGGCGGCAACGCGCAGATCAAAGCGATGAAGACAGTGGCAGGAACGCTCAAGCTGTCGCTGTCGCAGTACCGCGACCTGGAGGCGTTCGCCTCGTTCGCCTCCGACCTGGACCAGGCATCCCGCGCCCAGCTGGACCGGGGCGCCCGCCTGGTGGAGCTGCTCAAGCAGCCGCAGTACCACCCGTATCCGGTGGAGCAGCAGGTCGTGTCCATCTGGCTGGGCAGCACCGGCCAGCTGGACGATGTCCCGCTGGAGGACGTCGGCCGGTTCGAGCAAGAGTTCATCGACTACGTGCAGCGGACTCACCAGGGGATCTTCGACGCGATCCGGGAGACAGGCCAGCTGTCCGACGACACGACGACCGCGCTCAAGGACGCCTCCGAGGAGTTCCGGCGCACGTTCGAGGTCACCGGCGGCCAGCTGCTGGTGACCGACGACGAACCGGAGGGCGAGGCTGAGGTGGAGCAGGACACGATCCGCCGTCACGTCCGCCCGCCGCAGACACAGAACGCTTAGCCGGCGGCCACCCGGGAAACCAGCCATGGGTCAGAGGGAGCCATAGATGGGAGCGCAGCTTCGCGCGGTGCGGCGGCGGATCCGGACAGTGCAGTCCACCGCCAAGATCACCCGTGCGCAGGAGCTCATCGCCTCGTCCCGGATCATCCGGGCGCAGCAGCGGTTCCGCGACGCCGAGCCGTACGCGCGCGAGCTCACGCGGGCCGTGACCGCGGTAGTCAGCCGCTCGTCGCAGATTAACCATCCGCTCACCCAGCCGGCCGGCAGTGCCGAGCGGGCCGCCGTGCTGATCCTGACCAGCGACCGCGGATTCTGCGGCGGGTACAACGCCAGCGTGCTGCGCGAGGCGCAGGCCCTGAGGGCAGAGCTACGCGAGCACGGCGTCACCGCGGTACCGTTCGTCGCCGGCCGCAAGGGGATCACCTGGCATAACTTCCGGGAGATCGAGATGGCGGGGCAGTGGAGCGGGTTCTCCGACACCCCGGCCCAGGCGAACGCCGCGGAGATCACCCGGTCGCTGCTTGAGGCGTTCGAAGCGCCGACAGAGGACGGCGGCGTCGACGAGATCTACGTCGTGTTCACCGAGTTCATCTCGATGCTGACGCAGCGGCCAGCCGTGCTCAGGCTGCTGCCGCTGGAGATCGAGGAGACGACCGAGGAGCCCGTCGGGGGCCCGCTGCCGATCTATGAGTTCGAGCCCTCGCCGGAGGATGTACTGAACGCGCTGCTGCCGTGGTACATCGAGAGCAGGGTCTTCCACGCCCTGCTCGATGCAGCGGCGGCCGAGATCGCCGCGCGGCGCTCGGCGATGAAGGCGGCGACCGACAACGCCCACGAGCTCATTGACCGCCTCACGCTCGAGGCGAACAAGGCCCGGCAGGCCGAGATAACCCAGGAAATCAGCGAGATCGTCGGCGGCGCCAATGCGCTGACCGAGGCGACCGCAGGGAGATAGTGAGCTGAGCATGACCGCAACCGAGCAGACCAGCAGCACCGCAAGCGGCGGGGCCAGCGGGCCGGGCACCGGCCGGGTCACCCGGGTGACCGGCCCGGTCGTCGACGTGGAGTTCGGCAACGAGCAGATGCCCGAGATCTACAACGCGCTGCACGTCGACGTGACCATCGGCGACGTGACGCGGACGCTGACCCTTGAGGTCGAGCAGCACATCGGCGACAACGTGGTCCGCACGATCTCCATGGAGCAGACCGACGGGATGGTCCGCGGCGCCGAGGTCACCGACACAGGCGCGCCGATCTCGGTGCCAGTGGGCGACGTCGCCAAGGGCCACGTGTTCAACCTGCTGGGTGAGACGCTGGACGTTCCCACGTCCTCGCTGAAGGTGACCGAGCGCTGGCCGATCCACCGGGAGCCCCCGCCGTTCGATGAGCTCGAGCCAAGGACCGAGATGTTCGTCACCGGCATCAAGGTGCTCGACCTGCTGACACCGTACGTGCGCGGCGGCAAGATCGGCCTGTTCGGCGGCGCCGGTGTCGGCAAGACCGTGCTGATCCAGGAGATGATCCGCCGCGTCGCACAGAACTTCGGCGGCGTGTCGGTGTTCGCCGGCGTGGGCGAGCGCACCCGTGAGGGCAACGACCTGTTCCTGGAGATGACCGAGTCCGGGGTCATCAAGGACACCGCGCTGGTGTTCGGCCAGATGGACGAGCCGCCAGGGACACGGCTGCGGGTCGGCCTGTCCGCGCTGACGATGGCTGAGTATTTCCGCGACGTGCAGAACCAGGACGTGCTGCTGTTCATCGACAACATCTTCCGGTTCACCCAGGCCGGATCGGAGGTCTCCACGCTGCTCGGCCGGATGCCGTCCGCAGTGGGCTACCAGCCGACGCTGGCCGACGAGATGGGCCAGCTGCAGGAGCGGATCACCTCGACCCGCGGGCACTCGATCACCTCGATGCAGGCCATCTTCGTGCCCGCCGACGACTACACCGACCCAGCTCCGGCCACCACATTCGCCCACCTGGACGCCACCACCGAGCTGTCCAGGGCGATCACCGAGAAGGGCATCTACCCCGCGGTGGACCCGCTCGCCTCAACCTCCCGGATCCTGGACGTCCGCTACGTCGGCCAGGAGCACTACGACGTGGCCCGCGAGGTGCAGCGGATCCTGCAGCGCTACAACGAGCTGCAGGACATCATCGCGATTCTCGGCATCGACGAGCTGTCCGAGGAGGACAAGGTCACCGTGCAGCGGGCCCGGCGGATTGAGCGGTTCCTGTCGCAGCCGATGTTCGTCGCTGAGCAGTTCACCGGCATCCCCGGAGTGTTCACACCGCTAGAGGAGACCATCTCCTCGTTCAAGGCCATCACCGAGGGCAAGTACGACCACGTTCCGGAGCAGGCCTTCTTCATGTGCGGCGGGATCGAGGACGTCGAGCGCAAGGCACGCGAGCTGGAGCAGTCCTGAGATGACAATGCACGTGGCGCTGGTCGTTCCCGAGGGTGAGATCTGGTCGGGCACGGCTGGCCTGGTGATCGCCAAGACCCTAGAAGGGGATATCGGCGTGATGACCGGCCACGCGCCGGTGCTCGGCATCCTGGCCGAAGCCAGCACGGTCCGGATCATGCCCCGGTACGGCTCTGCCGCGCGCGAGCAGGAGGGCGCCGAGGGAGCGGGCTCTGCCGGTGACAGTGGTGGCGAGGTTGTCGCCGCGGTGAGCGGCGGCTTCTTCTCGGTCGCGGACGACCGAGTATCGATCCTTGCCCGCCAGGCACAGCTTGGCAGCACCGTGGACCAGGCTGCCGTCCGCGCGGCCCTCCAGGAGGCGCAGCAGGACGCATCGGACGTGGGCGGGGATGGCAGCGAGGAGTCCGCGGACCTCCAGTATCTGAGGGCGCTGCTGACGGCCTCAGGCGACACCAGCGGCACGGCCTGACCGGGCCGTTGCGCGAGGGGGGGCGCAGGGTTGGCAGAGGGGCCGCTAGCGCTCGGCACGGACTTGATTCAGGTCGTCATCGTGGCTGCCCTCATCGCCCTGGCCATCGCGGCCACCTCCGCTGCTGCCATCGCGGCTCGCCGGACCGTGATCGAGCGGGCGGGCAGCGTCGAATGCGGTCTGCGGCATGAGCCCGGCCGGCGCTGGCGGCTTGGCCTGGCCGAGTACCAGCCCAACTCTCTGCGGTGGTACCCGGTGTTCGGCGTTCGGCTGCGGCCCAGCGAGATCTTCCCGCGGCATGGGCTCAACGTCATCGCCCGGCGGCCGGCCGAGCCGCTGGAGGCGGACCGGCTCGGGCCCGGCACTGTGATCGTTGAGTGCGACACCGGCGCGGACAGCGCCCGGATTGAGCTCGCGCTCAGCCAGGACGCGCTGACCGGGTTCCTGTCCTGGCTAGAGGCAGCCCCGCCAGGCCCGCGTTCCGCGTTGCGCTGATTCCGCTCTCCCTAGTCGCCTGACCCCGGTCCGGCGTGCCATCGCTCCGCGAGTGCCGGGCGGCGGCAGCCAGCCGCGCTGCTGTTGGCCGGCCCCCGGACCGGTCCGCAGTCCCGCCGCGCCCCCGGCCTCAGGCGTCCGCGATCCGGCTGGCCTCGTCATCGTCGGTCTGGCTCTCTCCGCGCTGCCCGCCCGGAACCCACAGCAGGTCCCCAACTGTCATGTTGGCCTGCCGGGCAAGGATGAACAGCAGGTCGGAGAGCCGGTTCAGGTACCGGGCAGGGAGCGCGCTCACTGCCTCGCCGTGTGTCGCCACAGCGGCCCAGGCGCTGCGCTCCGCGCGCCTGACTATCGTCCTGGCCGCGTGCAGCAGCGCCGCGCCTGGGCTGCCGCCAGGGAGCACGAAGCTGCGCAGCACCGGCAGCCCCTCGTTCCACCGGTCGCACTCCTGCTCCAGCCGGGTGATGTACTCCTCGCCGATCCGCAGCGACGAATCCCGCTCGGGCTCGGCGACTGGCTTGCACAGGTCGCTGCCGACGTCGAACAGCTCGTTCTGCAGCCGGATCAGCAGCCGGGTCACATCGGCGGACAGCCCGCCCATGGTCACGGCGACCCCGATCGCGCAGTTCGCTTCGTCGACGTCGGCGTAGGCGGCGAGCCGGGGATCGGTCTTGTCGGCGCGGCTGCCGTCACCGAGCGCCGTGGTCCCGTCGTCCCCGGTGCGGGTGTAGATGCGGGAGAGCACGACGGGGGTCTCGCGGCGATCGTCTGTCATGAGGCCAACCGTATCTGCCGTCGCGTGGGCCATGGCGGGGGCGCAGGAGACCGGAAGCCCCGTAGTTTAAAGCTCTGGTAAGAGAATTCCCGCCCGATGTTTAGGGTCGTGACCTGGGGTATTCACATGACGACCACGATGTGGCATCGTAGATGTACGAAGGGTGATCGCCCGAGGCGACCGACCGTCAACACCGAAGCTGTGGTTTCGGTCGCCGAGAGTTGATGCCCAGGACCAGGCCAAAATCGGGGGAGAAGATGGCCTGGAGGCGGGTCTCGTGGCCTGCCTGGCCAGCTCGCGTGGATATCCGGCGGATCTCGGGGGCCCGCCGGTGGTACCGGAGCCGGCCGTAACTGTGGGGGGGCGCGCCCCCGGCCTAGGCCGGGGGCGCGCTTGCATGTCCGCCCGGCGCGCCTCAGGCACCGTGCCCTCCGGCGCCCCCCGGCGCCCTCGGGCAGCCCTGGCCCCGGCGCGCGATCGGCAGCCCGGGCGCCTGCGCGCCTCCGCCAGCCCGGGCGCCGCCGCGCGATCGGGATGAGTAAGGTATCTGCATATGTCCGAACTGTGTTCGGGAGGCAAGCCGTGTATGACTATGTCATCGTTGGCGCGGGCAGTGCAGGCTGTGTCCTCGCCGCGCGGCTCACGGAGAACCCGAACACTCGGGTGCTGCTGATCGAGGCCGGGCCGCCCGACGACGCCGATGAGATCCACGTCCCTGCGGCGCTGAACCGGCTCTTCCAGAGCACGTACGACTGGAACTACCAGACCGTCCCGCAGGACCGCGCGGCTGGCCGGTCGATCTACTGGCCCCGCGGAAGGACCCTGGGCGGGTCGTCATCGATCAACGCGATGGTCTACATCCGCGGCAACCGCTACGACTACAACACCTGGCGCGACGAATACGGCTGCGACGGATGGGGATACACCGACCTGCTGCCTTACTTCCTGCGCTCCGAGAACAACTCCCGCGGCGCCTCAGCCTTCCACGGGGCGTCGGGGCCGCTCAGCGTTCAGGATCAAAAGCACAAGTCGCCGCTGACCACAGCGTTCGTGGAGGCGGCGCGACGGTCCGGGCTCCCAGCCAACGACGACTTCAACGGTGCCCGGCAGGACGGCGCGGGGTTCTACCAGGTGACGCAGCGGGCAGGTCGCCGCTGGTCGGCAGCTGACGCGTACCTGCACCCAGTCGCAGACCGGCCGAATCTGACCGTGCTGACCGATGCCCTGGTTACCGGCATCGCGCTGTCCGGCGGCCGCGCCGTCGGCGTGCACTACCTGCAGCGCGGGGTGGCCGAGACTGCCCGGGCCGAAGCCGAGGTCATCCTGGCCGCGGGCGCGATCGGCAGCCCGCAGCTGCTCATGCTGTCCGGGATCGGCCCAGCCGACCACCTGCGGTCGCTCGGCATCGCGGTGCTAGCGGACAGCCCCGGGGTCGGAGCCAACCTGTCGGATCATCCGGTGGTCAGCGTCATGTGGCACACGCCCAAAGAGCGGGGGGTGTGGGAGCAGGTCGGCCGCAAGAACCTGGCCCGCTGGCAGTTGCTGCACTCCGGGCCGCTGACCACGAACGTTGCCGAATCGGGCGGGTTCACCCGCTCTGAGTCCGCGCTTCCAGCGCCCGACATCCAGTGGCACGCGGTACCTGCGCCCTATCAGCACGGCGGCCTGACCGATCCCTCGATCCGAGCGCTGTCCCTGCTCGTGGCCCTTGTTGCCGTGCGCAGTCGCGGCCATATCCGGCTGAGCACCGCCGACCCGCGGCACAAGCCGCTCATCGACCCGGGCTACCTGGCCGAGGCGACCGACATCGACCCGATGGTCGCCGGGATCCACATGGCGCGGGAGTTCGCGGCCGCGCGGCCGATGTCCCGGATCTGCAAGGCAGAGCTTGCGCCAGGCGACGGCGTCCGCTCCGACGCCGAGATCAGGGATTTCATCAGGCGGAACCTGACGACCCTGTTCCACCCGGTCGGCACCTGCGCGATGGCCGGCGACTCCCCGCTGACCGCCGGCAAGCTCCCCAGCGTGGTTGACCCGGAACTGCGGGTACGGGGCGTCGACGGGCTGCGGGTGGTCGACGCCTCGGTGATGCCCACCGTGCCCAGAGGCAACACCAACGCCCCGGTGATCGCGGTCGCCGAGCGCGCGGCCGACCTGATCTCCGGCCGGGCCCCGCTGGCCGCCGTGGACCCCGCCGAGCTCGACCGTGATGCTGCGGCCGCCTAGCGGCCGTTCTGGCGGCCCGGGGTTAGGCCCGGCAGGCGGGATGCGCCGCCGGGCCGGCGCGTCGGTCCTGTCGGTTCTTGTGGGGCTGCCGCTGCTGGCCGTCCTTGGCGTTTACTCGTACCAGACGCGGTGGCCGCCGCGCGTCGACGACCGTGAGCTGGCCCGCATCGGCCCGCCGGTCAGCGGCGCCCGGCCTGTCGGCGGCCCGTACACAGTGAGCGGCAGCGTGGTGTGCGTCAACGAGTGCGTGCGCCGCGGACAGCTCTACTCGGCCCCGGGATCCCTCGGGCAGGCCGGTGCGCAGCTGACCCGGCACTTTGACCAGCTGGGCTTCGCCATCAGGTCGGGCCTGGCCTGCACCCAGAAGGGGCCGCCGGTCCTGGCCGGTGGTCACTACGAGCTTGACTGCACCGTCACCGCCAGCAGCAGCAAGTTCCGTGCGTCGGTCACGGTCCGGATTTACGGCTCTGAGCCCGCAGTCCCGCTGCCAGCTGGCACCGGCGGGCAGTACAAGCTCCCCGGCCCTCCGCCGGACACAACGCTGCAGCCAGGCGACAGGATCCTGGTCGAGGTCAGCTACTAGCGCTGAGCCAGCTGCTGCACCGGAGCTCAGCGTGGGTACATGCCGCCGTCGAGGGAGATGACCTGATTGGTCAGGTACTGGTTGGCCAGGATCGCCATCGCCAGGTCAGCGACCTCGGCCGGGGTACCGAGCCTGCCCACCGGGATGCGGCTGAATAGCTGGCCGGGGTCGCCGGGGAGCATCCCGGTCTCGGCGATTAGAGCGGGTGCCAGCGCGTTGACGGTGATGCCGGAGGGGGCGACCCTCGCGGCGAGGAAATGAGTGAGCCCGTGCAGCCCGGCCTTGGACGCCGCATAGTGCGGCCCGATGATTCCGCCGGTGAACGCCGCCAATGAGGACATGAACAAGATCCGGCCATAGCCGCGCTCGCGCATCGCCGGGATCACGCGCTGGGCCAGCAGGAACGGGGCGCGCAGGTTGACCGCGACCATCTCGTCGAAGTCGCTGCTGCTCACCTCCTCCAGGGCCTGCTGGCGTCCAAGACCCGCGTTGCACACAAGGACATCCACGGGCCCGAACGTTTCCTCCGCCGACCGGACCAGCACGGCTGGCGCCCCGGGGTCGCACAAGTCGGCTCCGACAGCTGTGGCGCGGCCGCCGCCGGCCTGGATCTCGGCGGCGAGCTCTTCGGCAGGCCCGGCCCTCGATCCATAGCCGAGCACGGTGGCAGCGCCGTCGGCCGCCAGCCGCCGTGCCAGGGCGCGCCCGATCCCGCCGCTCGCTCCGGTGATGAGCGCCACCCGGCCGCTCAGCGCCTGCTCGAGCACGCCCGTCGGCGTAGCCGCCGTGCGGCCGCCTGATGATCTGTCTGTCCCGTCCGTCTTTCTCAGCCTCCTCTGCTCGATCAGCGTCCACCTCGCCAGGCCTCTTCCCTGGTCTCCAGGCTCTGCGCACTTGAGTGGCGTGTGATGAGGGCATGTCATGGTGGCATGAACACCGGTGGCCTGACGACGCAGGAGATGGGGAGACCACCATGACGCCTGCCCGAACGCCCGTTCCGCCAGCCGGGCAGTACCGTCCTGCCCGGGCCAGCGACTTGCTTCCGATCCCTGACTGGATCAGGCACCACTCGCTGCGCAGCTGGCCTGTGCTGCTGTTCCTGGCGCTGATCTGTGTGCCCGCGATCGCGCTGGTCATCCTCGGGACGGCGCCGACCGCCAGCACCTTCGGCCACGTCGCCTGGATCTTTGCCGCGTACTTCGCCGTCGCGTGGCTGCTGCTCCTTGGCCTCATCATCCGGCCCGCGCACGTGACCCGGACCATGCTGCTCGTGATCACGGTGATCGCGCTCGTGACGCAGGTGCCACTCGCCGTGGCCCTGGAGAACGCCCTGCACGGCACGACGTCCAGCCTGGGGCCAAGCATCGTCACGGTCGGCCTGCCAGAGGAGCTCGCCAAGGCGCTGCCGGTGGTCGTGGTCGCGCTGATCTATCACCGCAGGCACGGTCTCACGCCCCGCGACTACCTGTTCCTCGGCGCGGTTAGCGGCCTTGCCTTCGGCGCCAGCGAGGTCGTGCACTACTTCACTGTCAACGGCGTCGTCGAGTTCTACCAGACCGTGCAGTCGTCGATCCCCACGATCACGCGGCTGGTCCAGAGCGGCCACTCAACGTCGACGTCAGTGTTCGCGGTCCTGATCGGCCCGGTGCTGTTCTTCACCCTCGACTTCGTGTGGCGTTTCATCACCGACCCGATCACCCACGCCTGCTGGGCTGGTCTGACCGGCTACTTCATCGGTCTGGCGGCGACCGGGCGGCACCGCTGGATCAGCGTCTCCTGGATCGGGCTGGTGGCGGCGGCGATCCTGCACGGGCTCAACGACTGGAGTCGCGTGAACGGCCACCCGGTCTGGATCCTGGTCACGGTCATCAGCGGCATCCTGTTCCTTGGCTACGCCAAGGTCGGCTCCCGCGGCGACGTGGATGCGCCCGGGGCCAGCCTGCCGCCGCTGTTGTCACACGAGCCGCCGCCGCAGCACGTGCCCGGCCCGGCAGTCCCCCCGCCAGGCTGGCCGCAGGGCCCGCCGCCGGGCCGCCCGCCGGTCACCCAGCCCGGCCCTCCGCCGCGTCAGCCCGTCCCAGGCAGCGGGCCCGGCCGCCCCTGGTGGGAGCACTAGCACTGGGATGTCCAGCACATCGGCTCCTTGAGCGAGCCCTAACTCAGGGTGCCGGCCCCGGCAGGGCCGGCCCTGCCGGCAGCCGCCAGCCAGGCTCGCCAGCCATCCGCCCCCCGTCGGCCCGGCCTGGTGTTCAGGGCCGGGGTGTCGGGCTCTCGGGGGGTTCCGGGGGGTCGTCCCCCCGGGCTAGCACAGCGCCGCAGCGGCCCAGCATAACGATCGCAGGCTGGCCCGCTGGCGCCAGCGGGTGCTGCGCGCGTCGGCGAGGACCTGGCGGACGACGTTGCGGCCAGGGATGCCGGTGACGCCCCCGCCGCCGTGCGTTGCCGAGCCCGCCTGGTAGAGCCCGCGGACCGGGGTGCGCAGGTCGGCATAGCCCGCAGCGGGCCGGGCGTGGAACATCTGGCTCAGGCTCAGCTCGCCGTGGAAGATGTTGCCGCCGACCAGGCCGTACTCCTGCTCCATCTGGTGCGGCCCGATCACCTGGCGGTGCTGGATCGAGCCGGTGAAACCAGGCGCCACAGTCTCCATGCGGGCGATTACCCGGTCGGCGTGAGCGCTGAGCGCCTCGTCGTGCGGAGCGGACGCGTACTGGTGCGGCACCCACTGGGTGAACAGCGACATCACGTGATGCCCCGGGGGAGCGAGCGAGTCGTCGAACACGCTGGGGATGCAGATGTCGGCGAACGGCAGCGAGGACGGCTGGCCGGCCACCGCGTCCTGGAACGCCGTCTCGATGTCGTCGAGACTCTCGGCCAGCACGATCGTCCCGCCGTGTACCTGCGGGTCGAACTCTGGGTGACTCGCGAACACCGGCAGCCGGTCCAGCGCCAGGTTGATCTTCACGGTGCCACTGCGGCTCTGCCAGCCGCGGATGTCCGCCACGAAGCCGGGCGGCAGGTCCGTTGGATCAAGCAGACGGAGGAACGAGATCTGCGGGTGCACCGTGGTGATCACGGTCGGCGCGTCGATGTCCTCACCGCTGGCGAGCGTCACACCGGTGACCGCTCCGGCGCGGGTGCGGATCCTCGCGACCTGCGCCCCGGTGCGCAGCTCGGCGCCTGCTGACCGGGCCGCCGCGGCCAGAGCGGCGGTGACGCCGCCCATGCCGCCGCGGGGGAAGCCCCAGGCACCCGCCTGGCCGTCGGCCTCGCCGATGTGGTGATGGAGCATCACGTAGGCGGTGCCAGCCGACCGAGGGCCAGCCCAGGTGCCGATCACGCCGGACACCGACATAAGCCCGCGCAGCGCGTCGGAATCGAAGTAGCGCTCGACCAGGTCGGCGATGCTGCCCGCGAGCAGCCGGGTCGCATCGACGGCCGCGCGCTCGTCCAGCCGGCGCAGGTGCCGGAGCAGCAGCCCCTGCCGCCACAGGTCAGCGGGGCGCCGCGACCCCAGTCGCGGTGGGATCTGGTGCAGCAGCGGCCCGAGGACGGCACCGAGGCGGGCCAGGTGAGCCTCGTACGAGGGGTAAGCGGCGGCGTCACGTTCGGAAAACTTGGCGATCTGAGCCCGTTGTGTGGCCGGATCGCCGGGCATTGCGAGGTAGCGGCCGTCCGCCCGCGGGGCGAAGTACGGGCCCTGCGGGTACACGTGAAAGCCGTGGCTGGCCAGCCGCAGGTCGCGGACCAGGTCTGGTGGCAGCAGCGACACCACGTACGACAGCGAGGTCACCGTGTAATCCGGGCCGAACGGGTGCTCGCTGACCGCCGCCCCGCCGAGAACGTCGCGGCGCTCGCAGACCACGGCGCTCAGCCCGGCGCGGGCCAGATAGGCGGCGGCGACCAGCCCGTTGTGGCCTCCGCCAATCACCACCACATCCCGTCTGGCCGTCATGGATCACATGGTAGAGCGGCCGTGCCACCTGGCCACTATCCTGCGGAGCCTTCAGGGTGGGCATCAGCGACCTTGGCCGATAGCACCGCCTGGCGCGCCGCTTCGGCAAGGCCATCCGCGAACCATGCCCGCAGCGGCGCGACGCGCATCGCCGCACCGTTGCCCCATGAGCCCGGCCCGTGCCCGTACCTCCATTCACGCCACCTGTCCGCGCTGCGGGGTGAGCGTGTACATGGTGATGGAGTATGGGGGGAGGGTGGAGCCCGCTGCGGGGCCGTGGAGGTCCTGCACGGCCGGGCTCTGCTCGCCGTAGAACAGGACGGGTGTGCCCGGGCTGACCCGATAGCCGGGCGCTGACAGGCTGACCGTGTAGCTGCTGGAGGGGTCGTCGTTGACGGCCATCACGCGCAGCCCGAAGGGCGTCCGGACGGCGAACGTCTGCACCTGTGACTGGCTCGAGGTGGCCGTCACCAGCGTCTCGCCCGGCTGGATGAACCGGCTGAGCAGCTCGAGCCCGTAGTAGGCGGGGAACGGAGTGCCGGCCGGAGGCTCGCAGACCTGGGCGCCTGAAGGGGCCGTGCCGCAGGTCGCGTCCGACAGAACGCCGTAGTCGCCGTAGCCGGCCGCGCCGTACAGCGTCGGCCCGTTGTCGCCGCTGGTCACGATCCCGTTGTGGACCTGCCACCAGTCCACGTTCGACACGCCGTTCTCCAGCCAGGTCAGGTAGTCCTGCTCCAGGTAGAGGGCGTTGACGACGCTGAGCGTCTGCTTGCCCGGATTGGAGGACACCGAGTTCGTCTCGGTGACCATGATCGGTATGTCCGGGTTACCCGCCCAGCTGGCGAACTCGCTGCGCAGCGCGGCCACCGAGGCCGGGATGCCGGCCGTACCCGCGAGCAGCCCGGCGTCTGTCGGCCCGGGCGGGGTCACGTTGCTCGGGTTCTGCGGGTACCAGTGCACGTCCGCGAACCCGATCTGGCTGCCGAGCGCAGTGAGCACCGTCTGGTTCCACGACAGCGGGCTGGTGACCGGGTTGGTCACGCCGTCGGGCCAGTTGTTCGGCGCGCCGGATGCGGTCAGCACTACGCCGACGGAGATTCCCGGGTCCACGGCCTTCATCGCGGCGATGTACTGCGCCGCGTTCGCCGCATACGCGGCCGGGCCGCAGTCGTAGGTCTGCGAAGGCTCGCTGCCGAGCGTCACCGGTGGACCGCCAGGCGCGGCGTCGCAGTGAGCGTCAGGCTCCCAGTCGGCGCCATACGTGCCGTTGCCGTAGACCTCGTTGCCGATCTCCCAGTACTTCACGTCGTAGTGATGCTCGACGTTGGCATAGCGCACCCAGTCGGCGGCGATCTGCGGGCCGGTCTCTCCTGAGCCGTCCTGCTGCCCGATCGTGCTGCCGGTTCCGTAGTCGACGGTGACCATGGCCTGGGCGCCGCTCTCGCGGACGACGGACATGAACTGGCCGAAGTCAACGGCTTCCTGGCTGCCGCTGATCACGTCGGTGTTGGTCTTCCAGTCGTATTCGTCGGACTCGGTCCCGCCGGGCAGCCGGATGAGGCTCACCCCCGCGTTCCGCAGCAGCGCGGGCACCGACGCGTCGGTCAGGTTCGCGTCATAGGCAGAGGCGTTGATCCCGATCGCGGTGCCCGGAACCCTGGCGAGCGCGGAGCCGGGGCTGACGCTGATCTGCACGGCGGAGCCGCTGCCAGCGGGCGCCGAGGCCGGCACTGTGGCGGCTGCCGCGCCCGAGACGGCCAGCGTCGCCGCGATGACGATCCCGGTCGCCGATGCTGCCAGCGTCGTCGCGTGTGTTTTTGGCCAGCGCTGATTCATGAAGCTCCTCCTCGGCCGCGCGCGCGTGCCCCCACTTCGGCTCCTACGCGCAGCCGACCAGGCGGTCAACAAAGCCCCGGGCCTCTGGTCGCTCCGGTGATGTTTCAACTGGTAAGCGGCTAAGACCGGCCGCCGGAGGATGAAAGGAGCGTGAAACAGATCTTGGGCTGGTCCCCGGATCCGAGCCGGCCGGGCTGGCACTCTGGCCCGGTAGCCGTGGTGCGCGTCGTTCAGGTTGCGGGGTGGGTGGCTAGTTCGGGGGCGGGCTGGCGGACCTGGGTGAACAGCGCGGCGACCGCGATCAGGAGGCAGCCGGCGCCGGAGGCCGCGCAGACCGGGGCGACGCCGTAGCGGCCGGCGGCCCAGGCGAGGAGGACCGCGCCCGCCGGGCCGAGCGAGAAGTGAACGGTCCAGAAGGCGGACGTGACCCGGCCGAGCAGGTGATCGGGCGTCACCTCCTGGCGCAGGGACATCGAGCAGATTCCGGCAACGCTCTCACAGCCCAGGTAGACGGCGGCCAGGGCGGCGATGACCGGGACGCTGGAGGACGCGCCGAAGCCGGCGACCGCGATGCCGCAGACGATCACGCCGCCGATCCAGCATTTGCCGAACCCCACCATCCGCCGCAGGCGCGCGACGAATACCGACCCGCCGACCGGGCCCGCCGCTGCGGCTGCCAGGACCACCCCGACAGTGGCGTAGGACTGGCCGAGGTCATGCCTGAGGTGGTAGATCAGCACGTTGGTCAGCCCGTAGGTCAGGAAGATGTAGAGCGTCAGCAGGATCGTGAGCGGCCGGAGCACCGGGTGCCGGTACAGGAACCTGACTCCGGCCAGAAGCTCGCGCCAGGCGTGCTGGCGCGCTATGGCGGACTCGGCGGGTGGTCCGGCGGCCGGGCGGAGCCTGATCAGGAACGCTCCGGCTGCCGAGAGCGCGAAACTGGCCGCGTCGACACCGATCGCCGCCGTCGGCCCCAGCGCGGCGGACACCACGCCGGCCAGCAGCGGGCCGAGGACGGCCGCCGCCGTGGCTGTCGCATACAGGCGCCCGTTGGCCTCCGTGATCCGGTCGCCAGGCGCGAGGTTCCGGACCACGGTCACGTAGGTGACCTGGAATACCATCCCGATCGCCTCGCAGGCGGGCAGTACAGCGAACAGCATCCAGACCGGCGTGCCGAACGCCCAGGCCAGCGGGATGCTGCCGTACAGCACCATCCGGGCCAGGTCACACCAGATCATCAGCCGCCGCCGGTCGACGCGGTCGGCCAGCACCCCGGCGCCGATACCAGCGCCAACCGATGCCACGCCCCCAGCGCCGGTCAGCAGCCCCATCAGCGCGATCGAGCCGGTGGCGTGCAGCACCAGCAGCGGAATCGCGATCAGGGCGAACGAGTCGCCCGCTACGGACAGGGTCTGGGACGCCCAGAAGATCGAGAAGTTACGGTCGCGCCACAGCGGGGGAGACGGCGACGGGCGCGGCGGGATCGCGGGCGGTCCCGGCGCTGCGCGCGGCTCCGGCCCTGTTGCCACCGGCCTGCCGCGCTACTTGTAGATCCTGCCGTGCAGCATCGTGGCCATGTTGAGGGCCTTCTTCAGGTCCTTGTCGCTGCGGGAGAACGTGGTCAGGTTGACCGGCGGCTTCATCCGCTGCCGGGTGATCGCCTTGGGCCGGGCGAACTCGCGCAGCCCGTCCGCGCCGTGAATGCGGCCGAAGCCGGAATCACCGACGCCGCCGAACGGCAGCGACGGCACGGTAGCGAACGCGATCACCGAGTTGACCGCGGCCATGCCGCTGCGCAGGGACCTGGCCGCGGCCATCGCCGCCTTCTTGTTCCGAGAGAACACCGAAGCGCCCAGCCCGTAGCTGCTGGCGTTCGCCAGCGCCACACCCTCGTCGAGGTCGGCGACCCGGGCGACGGTGACAGTCGGGCCGAACGTCTCCTCTGTGACCGCGGGGCTCTCCTCCGGGACGTCGGTGAGGACCACCGGCCCGACAAACGGCCGCTGGATGCTGGCCAGCCCGCCGACAACCGCCCGGGCGCCCCGGGCCAGAGCGTCGGCGACGTGCTGCTCGATCACGTCGATCTGGTCCGGCATGGTCATCGGCCCGTAGGCGGCCTCGCGGTCGTCGCCAGGGCGGACCTGGGCCGCCCGCTCGGCCAGCTTCTCCAGGAACGAGTGGTAAACGCTCTCGGCCACGTAGACCCGCTCGACGCCGATGCAGGTCTGCCCGGCGTTGGAGAGCGCGCCCCACGCCGCGGCGTCGGCTGCGGCGTTGAGGTCGGCGTCCGCGGCAACGAGCAGCGCGTCCTTTCCGCCGCACTCGGCAACCATCGGGGTGAGGTTCTGCGCGCAGGCTGCCATCACCTTCCGCGCCGTGGCCGCCGAGCCGGTGAATGCGATCTTGCTGACCGCGCTGCGGGCGAGGAAGTCGCCGGTCTCGCCGCCGCCCGTGATCAGCTGCAGAACCGGCTGTTCGGGCACCACCTCGGCGAACGAGCTGACCAGCCAGCTGCCAACCGCGGGCGTGAGCTCGCTGGGCTTGAACACCACGGCGTTGCCAGCCGCGAGCGCGTACACGATCGAGCCCACCGGGGTGAACACCGGGTAGTTCCAGGGGCCGATGACGCCCACAACGCCTAGCGGCTGGTACTCCACTGTGGCCGCCTGGTTCAGGGCCACCAGGCCGCTGCGGACCCGGCGCCGGCGCAGCACCTTGTGCGCGTTGCGGGCAGCCCAGTCGATGTGCACGATCGCGAGCAGGATCTCCATCTGGGCATCGGCCAGCGGCTTGCCGGTCTCGGTGTGCACCAGCTCGGCCAGGCGCCCCATGTACCGGGTGATGTAAGACTTCCAGGCGAGCAGCCGGGTCCGCCGGTCATTGGCCGGCAGGCGCGCCCACCAGGAGCCGGCCTGGTTCGCGCGCTCCACGGCGTCGGCCACGTCATGCTCGCCGAAGACCGGGAAGGTCGCGATGACCTCAGAGGTCGCCGGGTTCACCGTGTCAAATGTCTCAGCGGGCCCTCTCAGGCCCTGCGTCCGCAGCGTCGTGACCATCGCGGTGCACCACCGTTTCCCTGCAGCGTAAGTTCGTCTCAGAAGGCGGCTGCCACTGGCCTGCCCGGCCCGGAGCGCCATCGGGGCCAGTAAACCACCTCACCGGAGTTCCACTATGTCAAGGCTGACCTCTGGGGACGATCCCCAGGAGCCCCCCGAGGGGAGGCCGGTCCCTGGCCAGCCCGAGGCAGACCTGCGCTGGCTGCGGCAGGCGATCGAGCTGTCCCGGCACTGCCCGCCCTCGGCGTCGGCGTTCTCCGTCGGGGCCGTGCTGGTCAGCGGTGCCGGCGCGGTCCTGGCGACCGGGTACTCGCGGGAGCTGGACCCGAAGGATCACGCCGAGGAGGTAGCGCTGGCCCGTGCCGCACACTCGGGAGGCTCCGGGGGGTCGCCCCCCAAGGCCAGCGCTAGGGACAACCCGCTGCTGACAGGGGCCACCCTGTACAGCTCGCTGGAGCCGTGCCTGCACCGCGCGTCGCGCCCGCGCTCGTGCGCCGAGCTGATCATCGAGGCCGGGATCGGCCGGGTGGTCGTCGCCTGGCTGGAGCCGCCGCTGTTCGCCGAGGGCGGCGGCGCGGCCGCGCTGCGGCGGGCCGGGGTCACGGTCGACGAGATCCCCTGGCTCGCCGAGCTTGCCCGCTCGGTCAACGCTCACCTCCTGTCCGGCTGAGACAGCAGTCAGAATTCGCCGCGACCCAGGGGATGAGTAGACGTCAGCCGGGACAAGTCGCGGTAGCGGCCGATACCGCACAGGTACAAACACCGCTGCAGTCCAATGCTGGCGCCGTGCGCCGTATCAGCGTGCGTGGCACCGGGACGTCTACCACCAGAACTGGGCGCTGACCGCGGCTGGCGCGTCAGCGCTCCGCGCTAGCCTGGCCGCCGCCCGGTTACCGCTGCGGCACCCTCAGTCCTGCGGGCCCAGCACGCCCCGCAGCGCGAGCTTGCCCCGGGCGGTGTGGGCCTTCACCGCACCCCGGCTGATGTTCATGGCCAGGGCCACCTGTTCCTCAGACAGGTCCAGGTAGTACCTCAGCACAAGCGCCTCCCGCTGCCGGAGCGGCAGCGAGCGGAGTGCGGAGATCACTGCTGACTGCTCGATCCTGGCGATCGCGCCCTGCTCGGCACTGGGCATGTCCGGCTTGGGCGCTGGCTGGTGCCGGTCGGCCACCGACCGGTGCCGCAGCACCGAGCGGGACCGGTTGACCACCGACCGGCGCAGGTAGTGGAGCGCCTTGTCGGAGTCCCGCAGCCGCCAGAAGGCCCTGTGCATCCCGATGAAGCAGTCCTGCACAACCTCCTCGGCGGTGCCGAGATCGCCGACCAGCATGGACGATAGCCGGACCAGGGACCGGTACTGCTCGTTGTACAGCGCGGTGACCGTCTCGTCGGCATTTCCCGCGGCCGCGCCTGGTGAGGGTAGGGCGGAGACACCCTGTTTGCTTCTCGGCCGGGCCGGCACCGAACTGGGCTGGTCGCCGGTCAGCGGGACGGCCACGAGGGCCTCGCCGTGGAGGTGGCCGCGCGCATCTTGCCGGCGGAGGCTGTCGGGGAAGCTGGCATGGTGTCCACGATAGGAAAAAAGTAGAAGGAATGTCAAGCTAAGTGTCACCATCTGGGAAAATCTGGAGTGCTATGCTGGCTACTGCGAACTAAATGCGACGTAACTCGATCAATGTATGTCCGTTATGGGTTCTGCTAAGCTCTGGATTCTTCCGACTTCTTCCGACAGGATGTACCCCATGGCAGGCGAGAACTGGGAGCGGCTCGGCGATTACGTGGTCGCCAGGCGCACCGCGCTCGGCATGAGAGACCGCCGTGCGTTCGCAGCGGCGACCGGGGTGACCGACCGCACGCTAGGGAAACTCGAGAACGGCAGTCGCGTGTCCGCCAGCACGCTCGGTGTGGTCGAGAACCACCTTGGCTGGGCACCGGGATCCTGCCGCCGGATACTGGCCGGCGGGGAGCCCGCCTCCGCGTCGGCGACGGCCCCTCCGGCCGAGTACCAGGACCCGACGTTGCAGCACATCGCCGAGACACCGGGACTGCCGCCGGAGGTGGTGCGGGGCCTGATCGCCCTTGCGAGGACGTGGCGCGAGCAGCGGGACGATGATCAGCAGCCCGAGCGTCGCCGGGCGTAACTCCGCCCGGCGATGACCTGGACGACGTCAGTCACAGGTGCAGGCACACGCGAATGCCCAGCAGGTCGATGCAGTTCCCGTTGCCTGACGGCGAAGGTGACGGCGTCGGTGACGGAGCCGGCGGCGTCGTCGGCGACACCGGGCTGGGTGCTGATGTCGGCTGATTACCCTGAACGGTGTCCGCCGGGGCCGTGTCTGGCTGCTTACCCTGGCCGGTGCTCGCGGGGCCCGGGGAGATCAGCGCGCCGGGCTGCACAGGGGCGCCCGGCCGCGGCTGCGCGGGGTGCTGGCCGGGTGGCGACGACGGCGCCACACCGCTTGGCCCGGCACCCGGCTGCCCGCCGGACGCCGCGGGGCTGTGCGGATGAGGGGCTGTGATCAGGAAGAAACCGGCAGCCGCGGTGCCGGCAACCGCGGTTGCCGCCGCTGTTCCCCAGGCCGTGGGGTGGACCCTGATCACGCGAGCGACCCGGCCGGCAACCAACCGGAGCGCCACAAGCAGCGCGATCCCCGCCGTGGGCACGCCGGCCCGCCAGCCGGTCCGCCGCAGCGCGCGCACAGCCTCCATCACGGCAACCCGCTGGCTGGCCGCATCCAGTGCCTCGGATACGTAGATGACCAGGTTGCCCCGCGCATCACGGTGCGCGAGGGCTCTGAGCCCATCAGGCAGGGTGACCCGCTCAATATGGATCATGATGCGTCCTGCAGCTGCGTCGCCAGCCGCTGGATGGCGGCCCACCACTCACGGGGGTCTCCGTGCTCGCCGCCGACTACCGCGACCATCTCGCGCCCTTCGACGTCAAGGCGGACCGACGCGCCGCTGCTGCGCGGATCACGCGCCGCGGCCAGCAACGACGGCGGCACCTCGGACACCGCCGGAGGCTCGTCCAGCTCTACACCGGCCGCTGCGGCGATCTTCTCGAAAAGCTCGATCCGCCGCGTCAGCTCAGCTTGTCCCGCCCTCGCCTCAGCCACCGCGTTCTCGAGCCGGCGTATCCGCTCGCGGCGCCGTCCCCCCCACACGCTCCTGATCCCCACCCGCCCTGCTATCGCCACATGTGCACATGAACACCGAAATGGTAAACCCGGCAGTGGCCGGATGCCATGGCTGCCTCATTCGCCGCACTGTCGCTGCGGCGGACACCCAACGGCTCAGAAGCCGATCAGAAGAGCGTCAGCTCGCCGGAGGGCATGCCCCGCAGGGCATCGTAGTCAAGGACCACGCAGCGGATCCCGCGGTCGCCGGCCAGCGTCCGGGCCTGCAAGGCAAAGCTCTGTGCCGCCAGCACACCGCTGACCGGGGCGAGCAGCGGGTCGCGGTTCAGCAGCTCCAGGTAGCGGGTGAGCTGCTCGACGGCCTCGATGGTGGCGTGGCGCTTCAGCTCAATCGCCACGCTGATCCCGGCGGCGTCACGGCACATGAGGTCGACCGGCCCGATGGCGGTGGGGAACTCGCGGCGGACCAGCCGCCAGCCGTCGCCGAGCACCTGCAGCTGCGCCGCCAGCAGCTGCTGCAGGTGCGACTCGACGCCATCCTTGGTCAGGCCCGGATCGACGCCGAGGTCGAAGCCGGAGTCGCTGAGGATCTCCTCGATGTCAATCGTGAGCGTCTCGCCTGATTTGCCGGTCACAACCCAGCGGCCCGGCTCCTCGGCCAGCCGGCACGGCGGCGACATCCAGTTCAGAGGCTTGTAGCTGCCACCGTCGGAGTGCACAAGCACCGACCCGTCCGCCTTGACCATGATCAGTCGCGTAGCCAGCGGCAGGTGCGCGGCCAGCCGTCCCGCGTAGTCGACGCTGCACCGGGCGATCACCAGCCGCATGCTAGGCAACTGTAGCGGTGCAGCAGGGTACTTCCTGATATCGCTGAACCGTCAGGTTCAGCCAGAGCCGCCTGCATAGCAGCGCAGACAGCCATGAGGACGCCCGTTAATCACCGCTGGCCCTGCCTGTAATGCTGCCAAACGTCCGGAACTACCGATTACGGACAGCGTCCAGGCTTTCGGGCTGGCCTGACACGCCCAAACCAGCTCCCCAATCCGCCCGTAGCCAGCCGTTCAGCGACCGAAATCAACAAGTTGGTTGATTGGTGACCATATTTGCACAGGATCAACCAAGATCATGAACGGCTGCGGCGGGTGCGCCGAGCGGGCGCGGCGGGCAGCGGGCGCGGCGGGCAGCGGGCGCGGCGGGCAGCGGGCGCGGCGGGCTGAAGCTAGGCGACGATCAAGTTGGTCACCGCGGCGGCCAGGATCAGGACGAGCCCGAGCACCAAGGCGGCCCGTCCGGCCACGAGCCGCCACCTGACGGGTCGGCGGAAGGGCGGCGAGGCTGGGTGGGCAGGCAGCCTGCCGAACGTGCCGACCGGCAGGTCGGCGGTGACCTCCATCAGCTCGCCGAAGAACCGCGAGACGAGCGCCTGCCCTAGCCGGAGGTCCAGCTCGTCCCTGGTCAGCCTGCCTTCGACGAACGACGTCTTGAGGACAGCGACCGTGCGGTCGGTGTCGGCCGCCGACGCCCGCATCCGGGAGTAGCCTCCGCTCATCTGGTATCTGTCACCACTGGTACGGCAGGAACTTCCCGTCCAGCGTGACGACCACACGGTCCCCGGCTGGATCCGGCTGGCGCCGGACATCCAGGCGGAAGTTGATCGCGCTCATGATGCCGTCACCGAACTGCTCGTGGATGAGTTCCTTGATCGTCGGACCGTATACCTGCAGCACCTCATAGAACCGGTACATGGTTGGGTCCACAGGGACCGCCGCCTCCAGCGCGCCCCGTGTGGGCTGCAGCTGCAGGGCCTGCTCGACGTCGGAGTCCAGGTCGAGTAGTACTGCGGCCGCCTTGGCCTGATCGGCCGTCATCGGCTGCTGGCCCAGCAGCGCTGAGGTGGTCCACGCCACTGGCCGGCCGACAGCGTCAGCAAGCTGAGCCCACGTCACGCCGAGCCTGGCCTTCGCCGAGCGCACGGCCTGTGCCGCATCTTTCTTGGTCATTGCTCTCCCTCCCGGTCCGCGCCGACGGTGCCCGCTGTGCCATCAGGAGCGGGGCTGGCATCAGCAGGCAGCCTGCGGCCCACCTCCAAGCCTGCCGGTCCGGCGCGTGTCGTGCCATACCCTGGCGGTCGTGAGCCCGCGCAAGGCACGTCGCCTCGCCGCCGAGGTCAAGCGCAGGCCGCGCCGGGGAGCGCTGCCTGCGGCCCCGGCGAGGAGCGACGCTGGCGAGCAGCCGGTGACCAGGCTCGGGCCTCCGCAGGTGCAGGAGTGGCCGGACGGGGACTGGGTCGTCCGTCAGGTGCCGGGCGCCGCAGCCGGGAAGACGTACCGGTGCCCCGGTTGTGACCAGGAGATCGTGCCGGGCGTGGCGCACGTCGTGGTCTGGCCCGCGGAGACCCCGGGCCCCGAGGAGCGCAGGCACTGGCACAATTCGTGCTGGCAGCGGCGGCCACGCCGCCCCGGCTCGTGGCCGGCAGCCCGCTGGTGAGGACGTCCATGACAGAGATACGGGCCAGCACGGTCCTGCCGGCCATCAGGAACCCGGTGACACTGCGCACCGCCGACGGGCTGAACCTGGTTGGTGAGCTCGCGCTGCCGGAGGACCGGCCACCGTCGGCCACGCTGATCTGCCTGCACCCACTGCCGACCGCTGGCGGCATGATGGACAGCCACGTGCTGCGCAAGGCCTCCTACCGGCTCCCCGCACTGGCCGACCTGGCAGTCTTCAGGTTCAACACCCGCGGCGCCAGCTCGGAGCGCGGGACCAGCGACGGCGAGTTCGGCAACGGCGAATCAGAACGTTACGACGTCGCCACCGCCATCGAGTACTGCGTCGCGGCCGGGCTGCCGCGGCTGTGGCTCCTCGGCTGGTCCTTCGGCACCGAGCTGGCCCTCAAGTGGGGAAACGTTCCGGTCATCGAGGGCGCGATCCTGCTGTCGCCCGCACTGCGGCGGGCAGCAGATGCCGACCTGGACGGCTGGGCACTATCGGGGCGGCGGCTCATCGTCCTGGTGCCTGAGCTCGATGACTACCTGCGCCCGGAGGAGGCGCGCACCCGGTTCGCCCGGGTGCCGCAGGCCGAGGTGATCGGTGTGGACAAGGCCAAGCACCTCTGGGTGGGGGAGCCTTACGTTCGTATAGTCCTGAACGAGATCGTGCGCGCGGTCAACCCCAGCGCATGGCCGCTGCCAACCGAGTGGAAGGACTAACACCGTGAGCCTCTTCGACCTGACCGGCAGGAGCGCGTTCGTCACCGGGGCGTCGCGCGGTATCGGCCGGGTCATCGCTGTCGCTCTGGCCGAGGCAGGTGCCGACGTCGCGCTCGTTGCCAGGAGCGCCGACGGGCTCGCCGATACCGCCGAGGCGATCGATGCCCTCGGCCGCAAGGCCTTCGTGATCCCCGCGGACGTCACCAGCCAGGAAGAGGTCGCCGCCGCGGTGACGACCGCGATCGACCAGCTCGGGCAGGTCGACATTGTGGTCAACAACGCTGGCGGGTCCAACTTCATGGTCAGCTTCCGTGACCTGCGGCTGCCGGGCTGGGAGAAGCTGATCCGGCTCAACCTGGACTCGGCTGTATACGTGTGCCACGCGTTCGCAGGTCACCTGCTGGACCGCGGCCAGGGGTCGGTGATCAACGTCGCCTCGGTCGCCGGGCTCGCTGCCTCGCC
The DNA here is from genome assembly GCA_963815375.1 of uncultured Actinomycetota bacterium. Classification (GTDB taxonomy): domain Bacteria; phylum Actinomycetota; class Actinomycetes; order Streptosporangiales; family Streptosporangiaceae; genus JASHPR01. The sequence continues at coordinate 798,285 of CAWFGX010000005.1, forward strand.
GCTGCTGTCCCCGTACGGCGCGGCGAAGGCGGGGCTGATATCGCTCACTAAGACGCTGGCGGCCGAGTGGGCCCGCGACGGCGTCAGGGTCAACGCGCTGTGCCCGGGATGGACCGCCACCGACCTCAACCGCAACCTGTGGGACGATCCCGCGGCTGGCCCGGCGACAGTAGCAACGGTGCCGATGGGACGCTGGGGCGCGCCGGAGGAGATGGCCGGGCCCGCCGTCTTCCTGGCCAGTGACGCGTCGTCTTACATGACAGGCCAGGTCCTCATCATCGACGGCGGCCAGACCATCAGCGCCTAGCGCCTGGTGCTGACCCCTCTTACTCGGTCCACCAGTCCTCGTCGTCATCGGACCGCGCAGCCGACCGGCTGGTGGCCGGCGCCGGGCCTGACGGCCGCGACGGGCTGTCAGGAATGCCGGGAGCCGCGTGCTGGCCACCGCGTGCCTCCGCCGGAGCTGGGCGCGATGCGGGCTTCGCCGCCGCCGCGCTTGCCTGGGCACCGTTCCCGCCCTGCGGCGCGGAGGTGACGGCCTTCGGCGGGGGAGGAGCCTGAACCTGACCGGGTGCCGACCTCGGGGCCAGCGCATCCGCGAGACCCTGTCCGCCGCCGAGCAGCTGGCTGAGCTGGGCCAGGTGAGCGTTGACGCTCTCCTCGCGCTTGTTCGCCTCCTCGATCTGGCGCTGGGCGGACTGGCGGTGCCGTTCGGCCTCACCCTTGGTGTCGGTTAGCAGCTGGTCAGCCTGTCCCTTGGCCTGCCCGACGATCTGGTCGGCGTTCTTCTTCGCATTGCTGACCAGCTGACGGGCGTGCTGGTCAGCGTCGCGCCTGGTCTGCTCCGCCTGGGCGCTTGCCTTGCTGGCCCGCTGCTCGGCCGTTGCCGCGCGCTGCTCAGCCTCGGACACCATCTTCTGCGTGGCGGCCTGCGCCGCGGCGAGCCGCTCGGCCTCCTGCCGCTCGGCCTCCTCGCGCCGTGAGGCGAGCTGGATCTCGAACTCCGCCTCCGCCTGGGCCCGTTGCGCCTCGCTCTCCTCCAGCAGCCGCTGAGCCTGGCTGCGCATCTCGTCCGCCTGCCGCTTGGAGGTGGTGAGGATCTCGTCCCGCTCCCGCTTGGAGGACGCCTTCATCTGGGCGACCTCGCGCTCGGTGGTGGTGCGGAGCTTGGCCAGGTCACGCTCGATAGCGGCGCGCTTCTCCGCGACCTCGTGGTCGGCGGTCGCGCGGAGCTTGGCCACCTCGCGCTCAGTCGTCGAGGTCAGCTCGTCTGCCTCGCGCCGGGACGCGGTCCGGATGCTGTCGGCTTCGCGCTCGGCCGATGACCGCTGCTCATCTGTCTCCCGCTTGGCGACAGCGCGCAGCTCGGCGGCCTCGTTCTCGGCAGCGGCCCGCAGCTCGGCCGCCTCTACCTTGGCCGTCGCGCCGAACTCGTTGGCAGCGGCCCTGGCTTCCCCGATGTGCTCAGCCGCCTGCTCCTCGGCCAGCCGGAACAGCTGCTCGATACGCGACCCCAGGCCGGACAGGCTTGGCTGCTCCAGCTCCTGCATCTGGCGGTGCGCGTCGGTCAGCTCCCGCTGCAGCGCCTGGAACTGCTCCCGCTGGCGGCGGACCTCGCCTTCGAGCTGCTTGAGGTGCTCGTTGACCTGGTGCGGGTCGTATCCGCGCATGACCCTCGCGAACTCCGGTTGCGCAGAGTCCCCGAAGAAGTTGCTGAGCTGGGCATCGATATTGGGCTGCATATCGCCTAATCCTGGAGGAGACGGGATACGGAAGTGCGGGGGGGAGACGGGAATACGCCGCATGGCAGCGTACTCTCCTGACGCCCAGGCTGGCGGCTCATTCGCCTGCGCTTTCTCAAAGATCCGATTTGTCAGCCTGGTACTTTTCAGGGGCAGCCTGGACGAGTTCGGTCAGCACGCCGCCGACGTCCGCCGGGTGCAAGAACGCAATCGATGCTCCCATCGAGCCATGCCGCGGCCGGGAATCCAGCAGACGCACCCCGGTGGCGCCGATCGACGCGAGCGCCGCGGTGATATCGCCCACCCCGTAGCCGATGTGATGAATGCCCTCGCCGCGCCGGGCCAGGAACCGTCCCACCGGGGTATCCGGGCCCAGCGGCTCGAGCAGCTGCACATAGGCCATTCCCGCCGCTGCCCCGGGAACCCGCATGATCGCCTCAGCGACCCCCTGCTCCTCGTTCCGCTCCTGATGGGCGAGGACGAGCCCGAAGGCTGACTCGTAGAAAGCCACGGTCGTGGCCAGGTCGCGGCAGGCGATCCCCACATGGTCAATGCGGCTGAACAGCGGGATTGGCACAACGGGCAAGGGCGCTCTCCCTCCGGTCATGGGTATCGTTCAAGTATGGGAGATCCGGTCATCGTCGGCGGGGCGCGCACCCCGGTCGGCAAGCTGCTTGGCTCGCTCAGCCAGTTCAGCGCGGCCGAGCTGGGCGGTATCACGATCAGGGCGGCGCTGCAGCGTGCGGGCGTGCCCGGTGATCGGGTGGACTACGTGATCATGGGCCAGGTGCTGCAGGCCGGCGCGGGCCAGATCCCGTCCCGCCAGGCCGCGGTCGCTGGCGGGATCCCGATGACGGTTCCCTCGCTCACACTCAACAAGGTGTGCCTGTCCGGGCTGGACGCGATCGCGCTGGCCGCCCAGCTGATCAGGGCCGGGGAGTTCGACGTCGTGGTGGCCGGGGGCATGGAGTCGATGACCCGCGCCCCGCACCTGCTGCCCACGATGCGCCAGGGCGTGAAATACGGCGCCGCCGAAGTTGTCGACGCCATGGCGCTCGACGGGCTGACCGACGCGTTCGACCACCTGTCGATGGGCGAGTCGACCGACCGTCACAATGCTCGCCTGCACATCAGCCGCGCCGAGCAGGACGAGTTCTCAGCGCGGTCGCACCAGCGGGCCGCCGAGGCGATCAAGAACGGGCTGCTGACCGAGGAAATTGTCCCGGTCCCGGTGCCCCAGCGGCGGGGGGAGCCGGTGGTCTTCGACACCGATGAGGGCGTGCGTGCCGACACCACCGTGGACGCGCTGTCCAAGCTGCGCCCGGCGTTCTCCGCTGACGGCACCATCACCGCCGGGTCGGCGTCGCAGATATCGGACGGGGCATGTGCGGTCGTGGTGATGTCGGCCGATGCGGCCGCGTCGGCCGGAGCGCCGGTCCTCGCCGAGGTCGGCGCGCACGGCGTTGTGGCCGGCCCGGACAACTCACTGCACTCCCAGCCATCCGCGGCCATTACCCGGGCCCTGGGCAAGGCGGGCCTCAGTGTCGCCGACCTGGACCTCATCGAGATCAACGAGGCATTCGCCGCCGTCGCCATCCAGTCCATGCGTGATCTGGGCGCCTCGCCCGAGCGGGTCAACGTGAACGGCGGCGCGATAGCGATCGGTCACCCGATCGGTGCGTCTGGCGCGAGGATCGCCCTGCACCTGGTCCTGGAGCTGCGCCGCCGGGGCGGTGGCCTGGGCGCTGCCGCGCTGTGCGGGGGCGGCGGCCAGGGTGATGCGCTGCTGCTGCGGGTACCGCCGGCTGGCCGTAACTGAGCCGGCGTGCCGTCCCTTGTGACCGAGGCTGGGCCTGCTGCACTCGTGGCCGCAGCGGGCAGCGGAGACCCCCGTGCACTGGCCCGGCTCATCTCGCTAGTCGAGAATGAGTCGCCGCAGCTGCGGGAGGTTATGCGGCTGATCGCGCCGCAGACTGGACGAGCCCGCGTCATCGGCCTGACCGGCGCGCCGGGGGTGGGCAAGTCCACGATCACCAGCGCGCTGGTCGGCGCCTACCGGGGTCAGGGGCTGCGGGTTGGCGTCCTCGCCGTCGACCCCACCTCACCGTTCAGCGGCGGTGCGCTGCTGGGGGACCGGGTGCGGATGCAGGACCACGCGGCCGATGCGGGCGTGTTTATCCGCTCCATGGCCACCCGCGGGCACCTGGGCGGCCTGTCCTGGGCAGCTCCGCAGGCGCTGCGCCTGCTGGACGCGGCCGGGTTCGACGTCATCATGATCGAGACGGTGGGAGTCGGCCAGGCCGAGGTCGAGGTGGCTTCCCTGGCCGACTCCGTGCTGGTGATCCTCGCGCCCGGCATGGGCGACTCCGTCCAGGCCGCCAAGGCCGGCATTCTGGAGATCGCCGACATCTTCGTGGTGAACAAGAACGACCGCCCGGGCGCTCAGGAGACGATCAGGGATCTGCGCACGATGCTGGCGATGGCACCAGCGGACCAGGGCGGCTGGAAGCCGCCGATCGTGGCAGCGACAGCCGCGGCCGGCGCTGGCATCCACGACCTCGTCGCGCGGCTCGCGGCGCACGCCGAGTGGCTCGGCGCGTCAGGGGAGCGGGACCGCAGGCGCCTGGCCCGCGCCCGGGAGGAGGTCTCGGCGATCGCCGTCGCCGGGCTGCGGCAGCGGCTGGGCGCGCTCCCGGGTGAGTCGCAGCTCGAGCTGCTCGCCGGGCAAGTAGCCTCCGGTGAGCTGGACCCCTACACCGCCGCGGACCGCCTCATCGGCAGCTGAACCGGACGTCCATCAGTGCCGGTCGGCCGGGACAGCCCGGTGCTGGGTTGCGGAGGCGTCGGGCTTGCCGCCGGGCGGCACGCCATTTTCGCTGGGCTTCTGGCTGACGGGGGCCTCGGCGTCCTCGTCGGCGGCAGCCGCGCTGATGGCGGCATCCATGATGGACTCGCTGCGCAGCCGGGCCTCGTAGGCGTGCTTGCCGCCGCGCACGCCGAACAGCCGCTTGGTGATCACCAGATAGAGCACCAGGGCGAGGTTGATCACGAACAGCGCCACGCGGGTCGCGGTGACCCTCGATACGAGGTCGTAAATCTCGTACGGCAGGCCAAGCGAGGTGGCCACCATCGCGAAGTACTCGCCCCAGCGCCGGACGAGCCACAGCCCGGTGCCCTCGAACACCTCGATCACGGCGTAGACGCCCAGGGCGATGGCCACCACTTCGATCGTGGTCGGGCTGAGTGTCAGCGCGTGCTGGATCAGGCCGACCAGCTTGGAGTTGTCGATGTTGTACCCGAACTGGCGGAACAGCTCGCGCACGAGCGGGATCTCGCGGTCGAATGCCTGCTCAATGGACTGGCGGGAGTACTTAAGCCGCCAGACGAAGAACGCGAGGATGGCGGCCACGATCGCGCGGAGGTACCGCTCGATGGCGAAGACCCGCAGGATGACCGCACTGCGCAGCTCGTTCCCCCGGCGCACCGCCGGCGCCTGCGACGCTGGCCCCGACATCCCGGGCGGGCCGATGACGAACGTTCCGCAGCGCAGGCACTGCCAGGCATCTTCAGTGCCCGCGCGTACACACAGCCGCTCGCGCACGCCGGGCTCGTCCGGCGCGTACGTCACATGGCCGGAGCGACCGCAGCCAAAGAGGCTCCAGTCCATGCGCGCAGCCTAATCGCCGCAATAGCGTGGCATGACCGGCCTTACGAGATCATCAGGATGGCGGACCAGAATGCCGTCAGCCATCGTCAGGACCTCGCCGCAGGCCAGCGCGAGAACCGCGGGGTCACGCCCGGTGGCCACGATCGTCATGTCCATGCCCAGATCGCGGATGGCGTCGGCGAGCGCGGCGGCGTCGCGCGGGCAGAGATCGTCCAGCAGGCCATCGATCAGCAGCAGGTCCGGCTGGTGGACAGCAGCGGCGGCGAGCCTGGCCCGGCGGCAGATGACGTCGGGCGCTGAACGCATAGGCACGTCAGCCCATGGCGTCAGCGACAGCCGGTCCAGGATGGCCGCTGCCAGCGGATCACGAACGCGGCGCGGCGTACGTGCCAGTCTCGCCGCGTGCTCCACGAGCCCGCGCACCCGGAACGCGGGCTGCGGCCTGGCGACCCTGCGCGCTACGCCGACCTGGCCGCGGACCGCCGACCGGCCGCGGGATGTGGTCAGATCCTCGCCGAGCACCCGCAGCTCACCGTAGGCGGGCCGGGCGAGCCCGGCCAGCAGATCGACCAGCGCAGTGGCCGAGCCCGGCCGTCCGTTCGCTATCCCGAACGCCGCAGCGCCCGAGACCGGCCCGTCCAGGCGGAAGCTGGCCGAGCGAAGTGCCCACGCCGATCCGGCGCGCCACAGGCCCCACCCGCGGCGCACACCAACCCCGGCGGCGAGCACCGACGTCGTTGTCGCGCCTGTCGTCGCGCCCACGGCCTGGCCAGCGTAACCGGCATAACCGGACCGCACGTGTTCCCCCGAAAATGATCGTGCCAAGCCCCCAGCTGGCAATATTACGCGCTGTAGCGGCTGCCGGTACCGTGTGCCTGTGTCGAAATCCCTGGATCTGCCGTTCGACCCCATCGAGCGCGCGGCTCAGATCTGGCAGCGCAGGTTCGGGGAATCCCGTGCGATGGCGGCGGTCACTTCGATCATGCGCGCTCAGCAGATCCTGCTCGCTGAGCTCGACGCGCTGCTGCGGCCGCACGGGCTGACGTTCGCGCGCTACGAGGCGCTGGTGCTGCTTCAGTTCAGCCGGACGGGCGCGCTGCCGCTGGGGCTGATTGGGCAGCGGCTGATGGTCCACCCGACGAGCGTCACCAACACCATCAACCGCCTGGAGGCGCAGGGCCTTGTGTCGCGCAGGCCCAACCCGGCAGACGGCAGGGGCACCCTGGCGGAGATCACCGCGGAGGGCCGCGCGGTGGCCGGCCGGGCCACGCCCGATCTGATGGCAGCCGACTTCTGCCTGCGCGGCTACGACGACAAGCAGCTCGAGGAAATGTTCAGCCTGCTGCGCGGGCTGCGGGTGGACGCCGGGGACTTTACCGATATCACGGAGCACTGACCGGCCGTGCCTGCCAGGTGCTGCCGCCGTCACCCGTGGTGAAGACCTCGTGCAGCGACGGGTCGGCCGGCAGCGCGACCCCGCTGCGCATACTCGTCATTCCTACATAGCTGAACCCGGTCTGCCCGGCCGCGGCGCCGGCTGGGCTCGCCTGCGCCTGCAGCCAGGTAACCCCGTTATCCGCAGAACGGAAGATCCCGGCATCGGTGGCCAGCAGCAGACCGCCGCCCGGCTGAGCGGCCAGCGACGTGGCGAGCCCGGTGGCCGGCGGCGTCCCTGCTGCCGACCATTGCGTGCCCCCGTCGCCGGACTGGTAGACGGATTTCAGCTGGGTGTCAGCTCCCGGTGCCGGGCTGGTGCACACCAGGACCAGCTGCGTCGGCTCGGCTACGGCGAGCAGGGCAGCCGTCGGCTGGCCCGCGGGCCCAGCCGGTCCCGGCTTGCAGGGCGCGGCCGGGTTGGCCACGGTCCAGGCGGCCCCGGTCAGCGGCCCGCTGAGCAGCTCGCCAGACGGCGCGAGCAGGAACCCGCTGCCGGCCGTGAGCACCAGGCTGGCGGAGCCTGACTGCCCGGCTGGCGCGGACAGCCCCGCGGACGCCCCGGGCACCGGCGTCCACTGGTCGCTGCCTTCCGGCGAGGAGTACAGCGAGAACGTTGTGCAGTCAGCCCCGTAGCCGCTGCCGGTCCCGGCGCAATCAGCGAACAGGGCGAACGCCATGTTCCCAGCTGTCTCCAGGTCGGTGACCCGCAGCCCGGACGTCTGCTCCTGGGTCCAGCTGGCCCCGCCGTTGTGCGTGACCCACAGGCCCGGGCCGAACGCCCAGCCGTCGCGGGTGTTCAGGAAGCGAATCTCGCTGACGCCAGATGACCCGTTGGGCGGGCCGGTGACCGGTGCGTTGACGCCGTACCAGTTCGCGCCGTAGTCCGACGTCCCGGCCAGCGAGGTGCAGTAGCGGGTGGCGCAGTGGCCGGGGGTACCAGCCTGGCCGATCACGGCTCCGATATTCGGGCCGACAAATGTGACCGAGGTGGGCTGGAAGTTGGCCGGCACCGGGCTCGCGGAGCCGGCCGCGGACAGGGACGACGCGGGTACCGGAATCCTGGTGCTGTTCCGGGAATTGACGGATCCGCTGCCGCTCCCGGACCGGAGCCGGCTGGCCGACGTTGGCGTGCCCAGGGCCGCAGGCTTCCCGGTGCCGGGCTGTCCACGCAGGCCGAGCGGGATCGCGACGGCAAGGCCGATGACAACGACGATGCCAGCGGCGGACGTCATGAGCTTCCCCGCCTTGCGCCGGCGGGCCCGGCGCCGGATCCGCTCGAGGGTTCCTGGCGGCGGGGGCAGCGGCTCGACCGGTGCTTCCAGCCAGGCGTCGAGCCCGTCAAAGGGGTCAGCCACGTGACCCCCCCTTTGTGTCCTCGAGCGCGGCTTTCAGCCGCGCTCGAGCGTGAAACAGGTCCGCCTTGACCGTCCCTTCGGGCATGCGGAGCATCGCAGCGACCTCGCGGATACCGAACCCACCGTAGTAATGCAGCAGGAACGCGCTGCGCAGCCGCTGGGGGAGTGCCTCGATCAGCACGCGCACGTCGACGTCCTGGGCCGGATGGCAGGCAGGGTCGGCCGGGGCGGCCGCTGTGAGATCCCGGATTGCCCGGCGCTCCCGGCCGGACTTGCGCCAGTGGTCCCTGACCAGGTTCGTGGCGATCATGTAAAGGTAGCTCTGCGGATTGTCCAGCCCCGACCACCGGGCCAGCAGGCGGGTGAAGGCCTCCGAGGCGATCTCATGCGCGGTGTCATCGTCGTTCACCAGCTTGCGGACCCATCCGGCGAGCCTGGGATAACTGGAGTTGAAAAGGTCCTCGGCCGCCTGGCGGTCAATGGTGCGGAGCCTGGCCACCGAGTTCCCTCGCCTCACAGCAGGAGCCGACAGCGCCAGCTGCGGTCCCGGCGCCGTAAGCACGTCACCGAAAAGCGCAGTACGGCCCGCGTCATCTGACCGATATGCGACGTATTCTACCACAAATCCAGCCGCGCTTTCCCGATAAATGGCCGTGCGCAAGGAACGCCCGACGCATTCCTTCGGCACTGAGACTGTCGGCGCGTTCACCTGGTTGCGCCCAATCTCGCTGGGCCGGCGCGCTCACCTATACTGGAGCGGATAGTAGGACGTCCTACTATCTGGTCCACGAGGAGGTGGTTGCGATTACTGCGATGGATGCGCAGGGCGACCACGGCAGGCAGCGCTGGCAGCAGCGGTACGACGCGACCCGGGTCCGCGACGCGGACTTCACCACGCTGTCCGGGGTTGAGGTCGACCCTGTGTACGGGCCGCCTGACGGCGCGGTTGTGCCGGGCTTCGACCGGATCGGCTGGCCGGGGGAGTACCCGTTTACCCGCGGGCTTTACCCGGCCGGGTACCGCGGACGGACCTGGACCATCCGGCAGTTCTCCGGGTTCGGCAACGCCGCGGCGACCAACGCGCGGTACAAGATGCTGCTGCGCGGGGGCGGCGGGGGCCTGTCGGTGGCGTTCGACATGCCCACGCTGATGGGCCGCGACTCCGACGACCCGAGGTCGCTCGGTGAGGTCGGGCACTGCGGCGTGGCCGTCGACTCCGCCGCCGACATGGACGTGCTCTTCGGCGGGATCCCGCTGGCTGACGTGACCACGTCCATGACGATCAGCGGCCCGGCGGTGCCTGTGTTCTGCATGTACCTGGCGGCTGCGGAGCGCCAGGGTGCCGACCTGGGACAACTAAACGGCACGCTGCAGACCGACATATTCAAGGAGTACATCGCCCAGAAAGAATGGCTGTTCCCGCCCCAGCCACATCTGCGGCTGATCGGCGACCTGATGGAGTACTGCGCGCAGCGCATCCCCGACTACAAGCCGCTGTCGGTATCCGGCTACCACATCAGGGAGGCTGGATCGACGGCTGCCCAGGAGCTCGCGTTCACGCTGGCCGACGGGTTCGCCTACGTGGAACTTGGCCTGTCGCGCGGGCTGGATATCGAGACGTTCGCTCCCGGACTTTCGTTCTTCTTCGATGCTCATATCGACTTCTTCGAGGAGATCGCCAAGTTCCGCGCCGCCCGCAGGATCTGGGCGAAATGGCTGCGCGACGTCTACGGGGCCCGCACCGAGCGGGCGCAGTGGCTGCGCTTCCACACCCAGACAGCAGGGGTCTCGCTGACAGCGCAGCAGCCGGAGAACAACATCGTGCGCACGGCCATCGAGGCACTCGCTGCGGTCCTCGGCGGGACGAACTCGCTGCATACGAACGCGCTGGATGAAGTGCTCGCGTTGCCGAGCGAGAAGGCGGCCGAGATCGCTCTGCGCACCCAGCAAGTGATCATGGAGGAGACCGGGGTTGCCAACGTCGCCGACCCGCTCGGAGGCTCGTGGTTCCTGGAGTCGCTGACCGGCAGGCTCGAAGCGGAGGCCGAGGAGATCTTCGCCCGGATCCGTACGATGAGCCCGGACGGCACGATGACCGGCGGGATCCTGCGCGGCATCGAGAACGGGTGGTTCACGGGAGAGATCGCTGAGGCCGCCTTCGCCTACCAGCAGAAGCTGGAGAAGGGCGACAAGCGGGTCGTCGGGGTCAACTGCCTGACCGAGACCGTCGGCGAGCCAGTGGAGATCATGCGGGTCAGCGACGAGGTCGAGCGCGCGCAGGTACGTGAGCTGGCGGTGCGCCGCAGCGAACGCGACCAGCCGGCTGTCGACGCCGCGCTGGCGGCGATGGTGTCCAGCGCCAGGTCCGGTGGCAACATGATCGAGTCCATCCTGGACGCGGCCCGGGCAGAGGCGACCCTCGGCGAGATCTGCGGGGCCCTGCGCGACGAGTGGGGCGCCTACACCGAGGCTCCGGCCTTCTAGCGAGCCCGCAGCGGCCGGCCGCTGGCCTGCGTTTCCCGCTAGTTGCCCGGGAAAGAAATCAGATTCATGAAGGAACTCCGGGAGTTGCGCCGCACGTTCTTCGAAGAGCTTGACGCGCGGCAGCGGGCCGCACTGCTGAGCTGGCTCGGGTTTACCGGGACATTCGGGCTGGTACGCGCGCTTACATATTCCATAAAGTCCGGCAAGGGACCATTTCGCAACCTCAGCGTGGGCGGGGAGCATCTGCACCACTACATGTGGGGGATCGGCATGCTCGCCGGGGTGGGGGCCATCGCCGTCCATGGCGAGGATGCCCGGCGCCGGCACCCTGCGGTCGCCACCAGCTACGGGCCGGCCTGGCGCTGATCGTGGACGAGTTCGCGCTGCTGCTGGACCTGAGGGATGTGTACTGGGCCAGGCAGGGCCGGATCTCCGTGGATCTCGGCATCGGCGGCGTGGCCATGGCCGGCTCCTACTTCGCCGCGCTGCCTCTGCTGCGGGCGTTGCGGCGCGAGCATCAGCGCGACCGTAGCGAAGCCGCCGAGCGTGGCGCGGACGGCGTCGCAGGCAGCGCGCAGTCGGCCGCGTAACCAGCAGCGAGCGGCCACAGTGCCAGGATGGTTGCTCGCATGGGGCAGGATAGAACCATGCAGCCCTCGCGGGATTTCTCTCTTCGCGGCGCCGTCGACCTCGGCGCCCGGCAGGTCGCGGCTCAGCGCAGGCAGCAGGCGGCCCAGGCCACGAGCTCCGGCGGCCAGTCGGCACACGTGATCGACGTCACCGATCAGACCTTCAACGCCGACGTGGTCGAGAGGTCACGCAGCGTTCCCGTGGTCATGGACCTGTGGGCCGAGTGGTGCGGGCCGTGCAAGCAGCTGTCGCCCGTGCTCGAGAAGCTCGCAGCCGAGGCAGACGGCGCGTGGATCCTGGCCAAGGTGGACGTCGACGCCAGCCCGCAGCTGAGCGCCGCCCTCCAGGTGCAGTCGATCCCGATGGTGGTGGCCGTGATCGCCGGCCAGGTGGTGGACGGCTTCCTAGGCGCGCTGCCCGAAGCCAACGTCCGTGAGTGGCTCGGCCAGATCATGCAGGTCGCGCAGCAGCTCGGCCTGCCAGGCGCCGCCGCCCCCGCCCAGGGCCAGGCTGACGGGGCCACGCAGCAGCAGAGCGCAGGGGCGGCGGCGGGCCCGCTGGCAGCGGCCAGGCGTGGTGCCGGTGAGGCTGCCGACCCGGGGTTCGCCGAGGCGCAGCAGGCCCTGGAACGCGGCGACCTTGACAGCGCGGCCGGGGCGTTCGAGAAGGTGCTTGCGTCGGCGCCAGGGCACCCGGCCGCCGCGATGGGGCTGGCGCAGGTCGAGCTGATCAGGCGGGTCAACTCCTACGACCGGGCAAAGGTGGTCCGGGACGCGGAGGAGAACCCTGACGATCCGGACGCGCAGGGGCGGGTCGCCGATATCGACGTCGCCCTCGGCCGGGTCGACGACGGATTCGGCCGGCTGCTCGACACGGTCAGGCGGACCTCAGGCGACGAGCGGAACAGGGCCCGGCTGCACCTGCTGCAGCTGTTCGAGGTTCTGCCGCCCCGGGACCCGCGGGTCACCAAGGCGCGGTCCACGCTGTCCAGCCTGCTGTTCTGAAGGGTTCCCTGGTCTGGGCTGCTTCCGGGTCAGTGCGGGGCGGCGTCGGCCAGCTGTTCCAGCGCTGGCAGGGCCGCAGCTAGCGCGCCGAGCTGGTCCGAAGACAGCGTGAGCAGGCTGTCGGCGAGCAGGACCGTGCTCTCCTGCCGGATCCGGTCCAGGACCTCGTGCCCGCGCGCGGTGACCACGAGCTCCCACACGCGGGCGTCGCCCGGTACCGCGCGGCGCTCCACGTAGCCCTGGTCCTCCAGGGCGCTCACCAGCCGGGTGAGCGTCGACGGGGCGACCCGCTCTGCGGCGGCCAGGTCACCCAGGCGCAGCGGCCCGCTCCGCTCGACAGTGGACAGGGCGGCAAGCTGCGTCGGCGTCAGGCCAGCCAGCTCGTGCTTGCGCAGCCGCCGCGACAGCCGCGCGATCGCGACCCGCAGCCTGGTGACATCGACGACCGGCGGAAGGCCCGCCGGGACCGGCCCCTTCGTCGCAACTGGCCCGTTCGTCGCAACTGGCCCTGTGGCAGCAACTGGCCCTGTGGCTGAAACGGGCAGAGTCGTTGTGACTGCCGCCGCGCGGCCGGCTGGCCGGGCACCATCCCCGCGCGCCAGACCGTCACCAGCCGGCGGGACGCCGCGGGTGAGGCTGTCCTCGCTGCCGGCGCTTATGTCAGGCATTCCATCAGCGTACGTGCTGGCAGGTCATCCAGCCCCCAGCACTCCTGCGGGCGGTGCCGCGCAAACTCCCGGGATTGTGGCGCATCATGGACACATGGAGGCTGAATCCCTCGGCGGTCGGCTCCTCGTGGCCACGCCGCTGCTCGGTGACCCCAATTTCCGGCGCACCGTGGTCCTGATCGTCGAGGACGAGCCAGAAGAGGGCACGCTTGGCGTCGTCCTGAACCGTCCGACCGAGGTCCAGGTCGGGCAGGTGCTCGAGGCGTGGACTGCGCTTGTCACCGGACCGACCGTGGTCTTCAAGGGCGGTCCGGTCTCGCCGAACAGCGCGCTGGCGCTGGCGCTCGCGCGGGGCGAGGACGAGCCCCTGGGCTGGCGCTCCCTGGATGGGTCCAGTCTGATGTCCCGGATCGGCCTTGTGGACCTGGAGGCACCGCCGGAGCTGCTGGCCGGGGGCATCACGTCGCTGCGGGTCTTCGCTGGCTACGCAGGCTGGGGGCCCGGGCAGCTGCGCGAGGAGATAGAGGAGGGAGCGTGGTATGTGCTCCCCGGTGAGCCGACGGATGCGTTCCTGACCGAGCCGGAGCGGCTGTGGCCAGCCGTGCTGCGGCGGCAGGGCGGCGAGTACGCCATCGTCGCAACCTATCCCGAGGACCCGCTGCAGAACTGATCCGCGCTTGCGCAGCGCGTAGACTCGCTACCCGTGAGTACCGGAAGCGATGTCAGGGAAGACACCCGGGTCGTTCCCGACCTGAATGTTGGCGACGGCGATCACGAGCGGTTCGCCCACTACGCCGACAAGGACAAGATCATGGAGAGCGCCGTCACCGGCACGCCGGTGGTCGCGTTGTGCGGCAAAGTCTGGGTACCGACCCGCGACCCGCAGCGCTTTCCTGTGTGCCCGGAGTGCAAGGAGATCTACGAGTCGCTGCCTGGCGGCGACTGAGCGCCGCCAGACAGCTCGACCCCCGCGGTGCGCAGCTCGTCCAGGGCTGCCCTGGTCGTGTCCGCGGCCACGCCAGCGCTGAGGCCGAGCAGCACCCTTGTGTCGAAACCGGCGGCCGCGGCGTCGGTCGCTGTTGCCCGCACGCAGTGGTCGGTGGCCAGCCCGGCGACGTCAACAGACGTGACGCCGTGATCCCGGAGCCAGGCGCTCAGCGGGACGCCGTCCTGGTCAGCGCCCTCGAAGCCGCTGTAGGCAGCCGCGTGCGCGCCCTTGCGGAAAACCGCCTCGATCTGGCTGGTGTCCAGCGCGGGGTGAAAGTCCGCGCCCTGTGTGCCCGCGACGCAGTGCGGCGGCCAGGTGCCGACATAGTCGGGATGGTCGGAAAAGTGCCCGCCCGGGTCGATGTGATAGTCCTGCGTCGCCACGATCCAGGAGTAGTCACCCCGATCTGGCCCGGCCAGGTACCCGCTGATGGCCTGGGCCACCCCGGCGCCTCCAGACACCGGGAGCGAGCCGCCCTCGCAGAAGTCGTTCTGAACGTCGACGATCACCAGCGCTCGAGCCACACGCCGAGCTTAGTCAGGCATCTGCCTCCTCGTCAGGGCGGAACACTGTCGGGATCGCCGGGTAGCCGCGGGAGAACTGCCGCGCGTGCGCCGGAAGCTCAGCGACCGTTTCGCGGTGCCGGAAGCGCGCCGCCGAGAGCGGCTCCGCGCCGACGATCTCACCACCACGCACCAGCGGGCGCAGCAGCTCCCGGTCGCCAGGGCCAGGCTCGGGCGGCACCGTCGTCACGATCTCCGCGACCGCGATCCCGGCATTGTCGCGCTGGCGCACCGCCCACTTGCGCCCGCCGCGGCCGGGCTTGCCCACCGAGCGCTTGGCCACCGGCTGCAGCGGCGCGGACGGCCTGCCGCCGTCAGAACGGGCGACCAGCTTGTACACCAGGGCCGCAGTCGGCGCGCCGGACCCGGTGACCAGCGACGTGCCCACCCCGTACCCGTCCACCCGCGTGGCGGCCAGCGCGGCGATCGAGTACTCGTCCAGGTCACCGGTGAGCACGATCCTGGTCTTTGCCGCGCCGAGCGCGTCCAGCTGCGCGCGCACCTGGCCAGCGACCACAGCCAGGTCTCCGGAGTCGACCCGGACCGCGCCCAAACCGGGGCCCGCGAGCTCGACAGCGGCCCGCACGGCTGCCTCGACGTCGTAGGTGTCCACGAGCAGCGTGGTTCCAGACCCGAGCGCGTCCAGCTGCGCAGCGAACGCCTCCCGCTCAGACCCGTGCACAAGCGTGAACGCGTGCGCGCTGGTACCGCTGGTCGCGACGCCGTACTCCCGGCCTGCGCGCAGGTTGGACGTGGACGCGAAGCCGGCGATATACGCGGCCCGGGCGGCGGCTACCGCGGCCATCTCGTGTGTGCGGCGCGAGCCCATCTCGATCAGCGGGCGGTCGCCCGCCGCTGTGACCATGCGGGACGCGGCCGAGGCGATGGCGCAGTCATGGTTGAGGATCGACAGCGCCAGCGTCTCCAGCACAACGGCCTCGGCGAACGTGCCCTCAACAACCAGGATCGGGGAGCCTGGGAAGTAGCAGTCGCCCTCCGCGTATCCCCAGATGTCCCCTCTGAACACGTAGGACTCCAGGTAGCGGAGGGTAGGGTCATCGGCGATGCCTGCCCGCTGCAGGAACTCAAGCTCGGCCGGGCCAAACCGGAACCGTGTCACCGCGTCGAGCAGCCGGCCGATGCCGGCGACGACCCCGTATCGCCGGCCGTGCGGCAGGTGCCTGGCGAACACCTCGAAGACCGAACGGCGCTCCGCCGCCCCGCTGCGCAGCGCGGCGCGCAGCATAGTCAGCTCGTAATGATCGGTCAGCAGGGCTGTGCTGGCCTGCGGGCCAGCGGGGGACGGCGGGCCCGCTATGTCGGGGTCACTGGTCACCAGGGAAGCCTACGTTCGCACCGGCCGCCTCTGGCCGCCGGCGTCCCGAGCACACCGCGGCCCTGGCAGACTGGATTACTACGCACAGGGAGGTGACGAACGTGAGCGTGGCACCTGCCGAGGTTCAGCGGCCGGAGACGGGGCAGGAGACGATGCCCGACTCGCCGTGGGTCACAATCGTGTGGAACGACCCGATCAACCTGATGTCGTACGTGACCTACGTGTTCCAGAGGGTCTTTGGCTACGCCAAGCCTAAGGCGGAGAAACTGATGCTCGACGTGCACCACAAGGGCAAGGCGGTTGTCTCGTCCGGCGTGCGCGAGGCGATGGAGCGCGACGCCGAAACCCTGCACGGCTACGGCCTGTGGGCGACGATCAGCCACGACTCGTGACCGGCGGCGGCGACAGGCCCGGTGAGGGCACTGGGCCGGACGAGTACCAGGACCCAAGCAGCGGCTACCAGGAAGAGCTGATGGGAGGATTCCGGGGCACCTCGAACGGTGCGACAGCGCGGTTCGGGCGCGCTCAGGCTGCCATTCTGCGTGACCTGGTCGGCCAGGTCACGGAGCTGATCACCGGCGAGGCGCTGAGCGAGGACGGGCCGCAGCCCGGCGCTCCTGGCGCTCCTGGCGCTCCTGGCGACCGCCCGGGGGGCTGGCCGGACGACGCGTCCCCTGAGCCCGACGACCTCGCAGCTCTGATGGGCCTGACCGAGAACAGGGAACTGCCAGATGACCCGGTTCTGGCCCGCCTGCTGCCCGACGGGTACTCCGGCGACCCTGAGGCCGCAGCCGAGTTCCGCCGCTACACCGAGAGCGGGCTTCGCTCCGGGAAGGCCGCCGCGGCGAGGACCGTGCTCGCGACGCTGCCGCCGCAGGGAGGGCGGATCCGGCTGTCCGAACCTGAAGCCCAGGCCTGGCTGCGGGCGCTGAACGATGTCCGGCTGGCGCTCGGCACGCGCCTTGAGGTCACCGACGACTTTGACGATCAGATGGCCGGCATCACCGCGGATGACCCCCGGGCCCCGGTCGTGGCGATCTACCAGTGGCTGGGAATCCTGCAGGAGAGCCTGGTGGAGGCCCTGACCTGAGGGAGCGGCCCCGCCCTGGCGGCTGCGGGACGGCCGCAGGCTACGCTCGCGTGCATGCTGGTCTTGCCGGGCGCACTGCGCGCCGCCATCATCGCGCACGCGCGGGCCGATCACCCGGACGAGGCGTGCGGACTGATCGCCGGGCCCGAGGGAACCGACCGGCCGCAGCGGCACATCCCGATGACGAACGCCGCCCGGTCCCCTACATTCCACGAGTACGACCCGACAGAGCAGCTCAAGGTGTGGAACGAGATGGAGCAGCGCGGCGAGGAGCCCGTGGTGATCTACCACTCACACACCGCAACCGAGGCCTACCCGTCCCGCACTGACATCGCCCTCGCTGGCGAGCCGGGGGCACACTACGTGATCGTGTCCACCCGTGACCCGCAGGACGCCGAGCTCCGCTCCTTCCGCATCGTTGACGGTGTCGTGACCGAGGAGGAGGTGCGCACGGCCGGCGACGACGCGGTCGCCGCGCCGGAGGAATGATCCGGGCGTGCCTCCGGTTGGACCGCACGGATTCCTGAACGACGACAAGCGTGATCTGGAGTGCTATCGATGGCGATCGAGGTGCGGATCCCGACGATCCTGCGCAACTACACCGGCGGGTCGAAGTCGGTCGAGGGCTCCGGCAGCACGCTGGCCGACCTGATCGCCGATCTCGACTCGCGGCACAGCGGGCTGGCCGAGCGGCTGGTCGACGACGGCGCGCTCCGTCGCTTTGTGAACGTGTACCTGAACGACGAGGACGTTCGCTTCCTCGGCGGGCTGGACGCGCCGGTCAAGGACGGGGACACGGTCACTGTGCTGCCCGCCGTCAGCCGGCGGGATGGCCTGACCGGCCCGGCGTGCGCTACGACTCGCTGCTGGACTCACTCGGCCGGACGCCGCTTGTCGGCCTGCCGCGGCTGTCGCCAAGCCCCTCGGCCCGGCTGTGGGCCAAGCTGGAGGACCGGAACCCAACCGGCTCGGTGAAGGACCGGCCCGCGTTCTACATGGTGGCGCAGGCCGAGAAAGACGGCCTGCTCAAGCCGGGCGCCACACTGCTCGAGCCAACCTCGGGCAACACGGGGATCTCGCTGGCGATGGTCGCGAAGCTGCGCGGGTACCGGCTGATCTGCGTGATGCCGGAGAACACCTCGGCCGAGCGCAGGCAGCTGCTTGAGATGTACGGCGCGTCGATCATCTCCTCCCCGGCGGCCGGAGGCTCCAATGAGGCCGTCCGGGTAGCCAAGCAGCTGGCGGCCGAGAACCCCGGCTGGGTCATGCTGTACCAGTACGGCAACGAGGCCAACTCGCTGGCCCACTACGAGACCACCGGTCCGGAGATCCTGGCGGACCTGCCGTCGATCACGCACTTCGTCGCTGGGCTCGGCACAACAGGGACTCTCATGGGCACAGGCCGCTACCTGCGCGAGCACGTGCCCGGTGTGCAGATCGTGGCGGCTGAGCCGCGCTACGGCGAGCTCGTCTACGGGCTGCGCAACGTGGACGAGGGCTTCGTGCCCGAGTTGTACGACGAGACGGTGCTGACCTCGCGGTTCTCGGTGTCCTCCACCGATGCGCTACGCCGGACCCGGGAGCTGCTCGACCTCGAGGGGCTGTTCGCCGGCATCTCGTCTGGTGCCGCGGTGCATGCGGCCCTGGCCATGGCGGAGAAAGCAGTTGCTGAAGGCCAGGAGGCCGACATCGCCGTGGTGATCGCCGACGGCGGCTGGCGTTACCTGTCGACAGGCGCCTACTCCGGCACCCTGGAAGAGGCCGAGGCCCGCATCGAAGGCCAGCTATGGGCATGAGCGCGTTTGATGAGGCCACGGCGGTGACGCCGGACGGACCGGGACGGTACCGGGTGGTGCCTGACGAGAGGTTCGCGATATTCCGGCCGGACGGCCCGGGCGCAGTCAACGGCGGGGTGCTAGTCGCCACGGCGCTTCGGGCCGTGCTCGACACCTCTCCTCACCCGTACCCGGTGGCCACCAGCGCGCATTTCCTGCACGTGCCGCTGCTGGAGCCGGCCGCCGTCGAGGTGACCTGGCTGCGGCAGGGCCGCACGGCTGCGACCGCGCGGGCTACGGTGGTCCAGCACGAGCGGCCGGTGCTGGATGTGACCACGACAACGGGTGACCTGCCGCCAGCCGGTGACGGTGCCGGTGACGCTGACCTGGCGTGGACCGGCGAGTCGCCTCCGTTCCCGCCGGCCGAGGAGTGTGTCGACCTCGGTCCGTGGCCGACCGCGGGCAGCGCCGATGGGATGAAGGGGTACCCCGGCCAGATTGAGGTGCGCCTGGACCCGGCGACAGCGGGCTGGCGGCATGGCGAGTCACAAGGCATCCCGGAGATGCGTGGCTACTTCCGGCTCCGTGACGACCGCGACCCCGACGCCTACCTGCTGGCCCTGGCCGTTGACTCGCTGCCGCCGGTGGTGTTCGGCCTGGGCGCGCGGGGCTGGTCGCCGACGGTCGAGCTGAGCTGGCACATGCGGGCGGTGCCCGCGCCGGGCCCGCTGGCCGTGGCCACGCGGTGCCGGCACGTCAGCGGCGGCTGGTTCGACGAGGAAGCCGAGGTCTGGGATACGGCCGGGCGCCTGGTGGCGCAGAGCCGTCAGCTGGCCCGGATCGGCCGCAGCGCCCGGCAGGTCACGGCACGCTCTTGATCCGCCAGACCCCGATCGCGCCGAGGAACGCCACCACCGCGGTCCCGGCGTACAGCGTCGGGTAGCCACCCAGGGAGACCATCGGCGCGGCGACCAGCGCCCCGATCGCCGCCGGGCACACGATCGCGATGTTGATCACGCCCAGGTCCTTGGCCCGGTCCCGGGCAGCCGGCAGCACCTGGGTGATCAGTGCCTGGTCGACGGCCAGGTACGCGCCGTAGCCCACGCCGAAGAGCACGGCGGCACCGATCGCGGCATTCCAGGTCTCCACGAACGTCAGAAGCACAGCAGCACAGGCGACCACGGCACCGGACACGGTGACGAAAATCTTCCTGCGCCCGAGCCGGTCGGAGATGATGCCGCCGACGATCGCGGTCAGCACCAGGCCGGCCGTGTAGATCAGGATCAGGATCAGCAGCCCGTCCGCTGCCGTCTGGCCCGGGAACAGCCGCGAGTAGTGGATCGCGTCGCGCAGGAAGTACAGCAGGTACAGCGTTCCCATCGCCACAGCCAGGCACATGAGGAACCGGGTGAGCCAGGCCCAGGCGAAATCAGGGTAATCCCGGGGGCTGATCCAGTACGAGCGGATCAGCGTCCGCCACGACAGCGGGGCGCGGTGCGCGGGCTCCAGCGGATGATCTCGCGTCCGAAGCACGAACGGCAGCGTGAACGCTGCGAACGCCACGGCCAGCACGAGATACCCGCTTATTACGCCGGTGAAGAACTTGACCACGAGGACGGTGCCGACAACCAGCCCAAGTGCCTGCGGCATGCTGAACCACCCGGCCACCGCTGCCCGCTGCGGTACCGGGACGTGGTCAGGGATCGCCGCGCTCAGGCTCGCGAACTCGCCGTTCTGGAACACGCAGAAGGCCACCCACAGCAGGGTTACGCCCGCCACGGTGCGCTGCTCGGACAGCACCGCCAGGGCCAGGGCGGCTAGCAGCCCCAGGCCGAGCGTCCAGCGGTGCCGGCGGCCGGTCATCCGGCCCAGCGCGAACCGGTGCGTAGTGCGGTCGGACAGCGCCCCGGCCAAAGGTGTGGCCAGCGCGGACGCGACCGCGCCCACGCCGGTCACCACGGCCAGAGCCACGATCTTGCCGCTCGGCGTGATGTTCTGCAGCTGGGTGGGCAGCAGCACCTGCAGCGGGGTGTAGGCAGCCATCCACATGCCCAGGCTGGCCAGGCTCAGGCCGGCCACCCAGCCCCGGCGCACCCGCTCCGTCGGCTCCGCCAGGGCCAGCGACAGTGCCAGCTCCTGATTGGTCGTCTGGTCGGACATTGCGCACCTCACACGTCGAGCCGCAGCACCTAGCAGGGATCATGCCGCGTTCAGAGATGATAGGGCCAGCAGGCGCGTAGATTGATCCACCGTGCGGCTTACCGTGATCGGCTGCTCGGGCAGCTTTCCCGGGCCGGACAGCCCGGCATCGTGCTACCTGGTCGAGGCGGAGGGATTCCGGCTGCTGCTGGACTTCGGCAGCGGGGCCCTTGGCGCCCTGCAGCGCCAGAGTGGCCTCGGCCAGGTCGACGCCGTCTGCATCAGCCACCTGCACTCAGACCACTGCATAGACCTCGGCGGCTACGCGGTGGCGCGGATCATCCGCCCGGAAGGGCCAATGCCGCGGCTGCCCGTCTACGGGCCAGACCAGACGGCACTGCGGCTGAATCGGGCACTCGATGCCGAGCCGGCCTCGGAGGCGGAGCCGGCTAGCGGCTATGACCACGGGTTCACACAGGCGTTCAGCTTCGCCACGATCACCCCGGGCGTCATGGAGATCGGCCCGCTGCGGGTAACGGCGGCCCTGATGAACCACCCGGTGCAGACGTTCGGATTCCGGGTGGAACACGCTGGCAGGTCGCTGGCCTACTCCGCTGACACTGGCGAGACCGACGCGCTGGTCCGGCTGGCCCGGGACGCGGACGTCCTGCTGTGCGAGGCGTCGTTCCTCGAGCCAGCCGCCGGGGCGCCAGCCCTTCCGCAGGGCCTGCACATGACGGCACGGCAAGCCGCCGAGCACGCCGAGCGGGCCGGGGCCGGCGGCTCGTGCTCACCCACCTGGTGCCGTGGAACGACGCCGACCGTACGCTCGAAGAGGCCTCGCCCGCGTTCAGCGGGCCGGCATCGCTGGCCTCGTCCGGGCTTGTGCTGACGCTCGAGTAGCGGGCATACACTCCACTGCCATGCGCGCACTGGTCACCGGCGGCGCCGGGTTCATCGGCTCGCACCTGACCGACGCCCTGCTCGCCAGGGGGGACGAGGTCACGGTGGTCGATGATCTGTCCCGGGGCCGGCTGTCGAGGCTGGATGGCCACGCGGCAGCCCACAAGCTGAGCATCACAGACGTCGCGCCGCTGACGAGGCTCGCCATCGAGGTCAGGCCGGAGCTGATCTTCCACCTCGCCGGGCACAGCGACATCCGCGCCTCGGTCGCCGCCCCGGCCGACGACACGCGGGCCAACGTGGCCGGGACCGTGAACGTCCTGGAAGCCGCGCGTGCGGTCGGTGCTCGGGTGCTGTTCTGCTCCACAGGCGGCGCGCTGTACGGCAAGGACGCGCCGATCCCGTCGCTGGAGGACGTGCTGCCGCTGCCGGAGTCACCGTTCGGCGTCGCCAAGCACTGCGCCGAGCAGTACGTCAGCCTGTACAACCGGCTCCACGGGTGCACGCACGCCATCCTGCGGCTGGCCAGCGTGTACGGCCCGCGGCAGGACCCGGCAGGCGAGTCCGGCGTGATCCCGGTCTTCTGCGAACGGCTGCTCGCCGGGGAGCGGCCGGTCATTTACGGCGACGGAACCCAGACCCGCGACTACGTGTACGTCAGTGATGCCGTGGCGGCCCTGCTGGCCGTCGCGGACAAGGGCCGTCCTGGCATCTGGAACTTCGGCACCGGCACTGAGACCAGCGTGCTTGACCTGGCGCGGCTGATCGCCGAGATGGCCGGCCACCAGGTGGAACCCGAGTTCGCCCCGCCACGGCCTGACGACCTGCAGCGCAGCGCGCTCGCGGCCTACCGGGCAGAGCGTGACCTGGGCTGGAAGCCGTCGGTCGGCCTGGCCGACGGGCTGCTGCGGGTCTGCCAGTGGGTCGAGGCTGGCGCACCCGACCGGGCGGACAGCTGACCCCGGCGCACCGGTACCCTGGTCGCCATGTCGCGACCGGACGGGCGCAGCCCCGAGCAGCTGCGTGCAGTAAAGATCACCAGGGGCTGGCTCGAGCATGCCGAGGGGTCGGTACTTGTCGAGTTCGGCGCCACGCGCGTGCTGTGTGCGGCCAGCGTCGCCGAGGAACTGCCCCGGTGGCGCAGGGGCAGCGGGCTGGGCTGGGTCACCGCCGAGTATGCGATGCTGCCCCGCGCGACGAACACCCGCGGTGAGCGCGAATCGGTCAAGGGCAGGCTCGGCGGCCGGACGATGGAGATATCCCGACTGGTCGGCCGGGCGCTGCGGGGCTGTGTTGACGCCAAGGCGCTCGGCGAGAACTCAATCATCATCGACTGTGACGTGCTGCAGGCCGACGGCGGCACCAGGACCGCGGCGATCACCGGCGGCTACGTCGCCCTGGCCGACGCGGTCAGCTGGCTGCGTGGCAGGAACCGGTGCAAGGGAAACCCCCTGGTCGGCTCAGTCGCAGCGATCAGCGTTGGGATCGTGAACGGCGAGACCCGCCTGGACCTGTGCTACGAAGAGGATGCCGCCGCCGACACCGACATGAACGTGGTCTGCACGGGTGACGGGGGCTTCGTCGAGGTCCAGGGCACTGCCGAGCGCGAGCCGTTCGACCGCAAGCGACTGGACGAGCTGCTGGACCTGGCGGTCGCCGGGTGCGCCGAGCTTACACAGTTCCAGCGCCAGGCGCTGAGCGAGCCCAGGCGGGCCACTCCTGGCACTGGCTCGCAATCAGCAGAATGAATACGGAACGCTACGGCGGCGGCAACCCGGCGCCGCGGCTGGTCCTGGCGACGGCCAATATCGCCAAGCTGGCCGAGCTGACCAGGATCCTGGCTGCCGCCGGAGTGCCAGCCGAGCTGGCTGGCCTCAGTGAGTTCGCCGGTGCGCCAGAGGTGGCCGAGACCGGGGCGACCTTCGCCGAGAACGCACTGCTCAAGGCGCGGGCCCTGGCGAGTTTTACCGGCCTGCCGGCGGTGGCCGACGATTCTGGCCTGTGCGTCGACGCACTGAACGGGATGCCCGGCGTCCTCTCCGCGCGCTGGGCCGGCCGTCACGGTGATGACGAGGCCAACCTGGGGCTGGTCCTGGCCCAGACCGCTGACGTGCCCGACGGCAGGCGCGGGGCGCATTTTGTCTGCGCTGCGGCGCTGGCGCTGCCGGCGGGGGAGGAGCACATTCGCGAGGGCACAGTATTCGGCACGCTGATCCGCGAACCGCGCGGAACCGGGGGCTTCGGCTACGACCCGGTCTTCGTCCCCGACCCGTTCGAGGTAGCCAGTGTGGGTGACGGCGTGGCCGGGCTGACCACTGCCGAGATGACCCCGCAGGCCAAAGATGCGATCAGCCACCGCGGCCGCGCGCTGCGAGCCCTCGTGCCCGTGATCGCCGCAGCCCTGGGCTAGGCGGCTACCTGGCTCCTGCTGCGCTGCGCCGCCTCGGTCCGCACCAGTTCGTCGAGCATGGTGTCGGCCGCCTGCTGGACGACCGCGTTCGGCTGGAATGCGCCGTCGGAGTCCAGGAGCTGGGTGAAGTGCTGAATGCTGACGCCTTCATCGACCGGCAGCATCCGGAGTTGCGTCACTACCTGCTTGAGCTGCTGAACCGAGCGCGTACCAGCGGAGTTGCCTCCGTAGGAGACGAAGCCTACGGGCTTGCCCTGCCACTCGCGGTGCAGGTAGTCGATCGCGTTCTTCAGGGCGGCCGGGTAGCCGGCGTTGTACTCAGGGGTCACGATCACGAACGCATCGGCAGCGTCGGCGATCGCGCTCCACTCCCGGGTGTGCTCGCGGGTGTACTGCCCCAGCCGCGGGTGATTCGGCTCGTCTAGCAGCGGCAGGCCGATCTCGGCGAGATCGGCGACGGTGACGTCAAATCCGCCGTGCTCCTTTGCGCGCTCGGTGAACCACCGCGCTATGGCGGCACCGGCGCGTCCTGGCCGGGTAGAGCCGATGATGATCGTCAGGTTCGGCATCCGCGCACCTTTCGTAGGGCATGGCAGTCGGGCAGTGTCAACTTCCTCAACCGCCCATTGACGGTGAGTTAGTTGAACACTCAAGAAAGATAACGCTGCCCGGCGCGGATTCCATACCCGCGTGCGACCCGGCCCGGCCACCCTGCCGCGAACGGCAGCGGGCAGCCAGGCCGGGCCGCATGGCTGCTAGTCGCCGCCGCTGCTGAGCGCGCTGGCTGGCAGGAGGTAGGTCTGGTTGGCCGGCGGCACCGCTACGGTGACCGGCTGGTTGATGGAAGTGACGTCGACGGTGACGTTTGCCGGCTCGCCTTCGATGGTCTCGTTCTCAGTGAGCTTGCGCACCATGTGCTGGCTGTCTATCCAGGCACTCCAGCTGATGTCACCGGATATGATCTTCAGCTCGGGAGCAAGCTCCTTGCTGAGGCTGGGCGACAGCGCGCTGAGCGCGGCCGACGGCGAGACGGTCCCCGAGTACTCGGTGGTGCTGACCCCGTTGATGACCGCAGTCCCGACCTCGCGGACGCTCGTCGAGGTGGCCAGGAGCTGGGTCTGCGTCAGCGGGTCGCCGCTCTCGGCCTCCTGAACGGCCTGGTTGAGAGCTTGCCCCAGGCTTCCGGACAGGTCAGAGAACGGGACCTCGGTCCACGGCTGACCGCTCTGCCCGGATAGCCCCGGTATATCCATGTACAGGGCCGTGCTGGTCAGGATCTCGGAGATCGTCGTCGACTGACCGCTGATCGACGCGTTCAGCTTCTCCCCGATGAGCAGACTGGGCCGGACCTGCACCTGCATCGTGCCGCTAACGGTCCCGGTCGAGCCGAGCTGCACAGACATGGTGCCGGACAGCGAGTTCACCTGCTCGGACTCATCCGCGGCCAGAGCGATGGCCCGCTGCGGCGTCAATCCCGCTGCGGAACCGGACGAGGACGTCGACCCGGAATGGGAGGAGGAAGAAGAGGACGATGACGAATCGGCTGGCGTGTTGCTGGAGCAAGCAGTAGTTAATGCGCACGTCGCGGCGCCGATGACAACGGCGGCGGCCTGCCAGGAGCCAGCACGCCGCGGAAGCGACAAATGGATCAAAGTACGAGTCATGGGGCACAGGCTAGCCGGCGGCTTCCAGGCTCTTTGCCGGAAACATGGTGGCCGCCCGATAGCGTGAGTCACGTGACAGACAAGCGGCTGGCGCCGGGAGACCCGGCGCCGGACTTCACCCTCCCCGACGCCGACGGCAACCAGGTCACGCTGTCGGGGCTGCGCGGCCAGCGCGTGATCATCTACTTCTACCCCGCGGCGATGACGCCCGGCTGCACGAAGGAGGCCTGCGACTTCCGGGACAGCCGCGAGGACCTGTCCGGGGCGGGGCTCACGGTGCTTGGCATCTCTCCAGACCCGCCAGCCAAGCTGGCCAAGTTCCGGGACAAGGAGCGGCTCACATTCCCGCTGCTGTCGGACCCCAGCCGGGACGTGCTCCGGGCTTATGGCGCCTACGGGGAGAAGACGATGTACGGCAAGACCACCGTCGGCGTGATCAGGTCCACGCTCGTGATCGGCGCGGACGGCAAGGTCGAGAAGGCCTACTACGGCGTCAAGGCCACCGGTCACGTCGGTCGGCTCCGGCAAGAGCTCGGCGTCTGACGCCAGGTCCGTCGGCACGCATTCCCGCGGCGGCCGTAAGCTCTGACAGCCGGGCATGGAACGTCGCATGCAGGCAAGGGGCCGTAGCCCAATTGGCAGGAGGCACAAGGTTTAGGTCCTTGGCAGTGTGGGTTCGAGTCCCACCGGCCCTACCAACCTCCCGGCATGCGAACCGTTTCGCAGGCTTTGCGCCTGGTCTCGCGGTCGATTAGCGGTTCGCGGGTGTCCTCGGCGTAGACGTCGCCGAAGGCGATGTCGCCAGCGCAGGCGGGGTTTGGCGATGATCCGGTTGATGGTGCGCCCCGACCAGGGCTTGCCGGTGCGGTTCGCCACGCCCCGGCGGTTGAGTTCGGCGGCGATGGCGCGGGTGCCCAGGCGCTGGGTGGTGCACAGGCGGAAGATCTCCTGCAGGTGCGGCGCCTCGCGGCGATGGACAGGTAGGCATCGGAAGGGCTATCTACTCGCTGGCAGTGTCGATCTTCTCGAAGTAGCCGAAACCGCAGACACCGCTGGTTAACGGGACGGCTTGTTGGGTTAGCCGGCCCGTTCTCGCAGATCAGGGAGTGCAGCTAGGTCGCCGGTGCTGCGGAGAGCGTGGGTGAGGAACGTGGCGATTTCGCTGGGCTTGAGTTCGATCGCCGCGACGGCGTCGGCGTCGCAGGGGATCTCTTCTAGTTCGTAGGTTCCGCGTCCTGGCTCGCGGAACTCGGGGCCGGTTCGGTCGGCGAAGGACCAACTGTCCATGGTGGCGAGGTAGAAGTACTGGCGCTCGCTGTCGCGGTGGATGACATCAACCAGGCTCCGGACCATGGCGTCTCCGCCCAGTTCTTCGCGCAGTTCGCGGCGCAGAGCGTCTTCGAGGCTGGCGTCGCCCTCGTCGGTGTGGCCACCGGGGAGAACCCAGTACGGGGGTGTCTCTGGTTTGGTGCGTTTGATGACGAGCATGGTGCCGTTGGGAGTGAGGACGATGGCGCGGACGCGTTCGATCACAGCGGCTCCTCCAGGGAGGCCGGGGTTGTCAGGATAGTCAGTGGAGCAGCCATCCGCCGTCTACGTGGAGTGACTGCCCGGTGATGAAGGACGCGGCAGGGGTGGCCAGGAAGGTCACGGCGGCGGCGACGTCTTCCGGTTGACCTCGGCGGGGGACGCACTGGCGGCGGAGTTGCTCTTCCGGCGGTGTCAGATGGGGTGGAGGGATCATGTTCTCGGCGTCGACCTGGATCGCGCCGGGCAGGACGGTGTTGACGCAGATGCCGTGGGGGCCGAGTTCGCGGGCGAGGGAGCGGGTGAGCCCGAGCAGGCCGGCTTTGGCGGCGCCGTAGGCCACATGGGTTCTTCGGTCGACGCGGGCGGTGACACTGCTGATGTTGATGATCCGCCCCCAGCGGCGGGTGATCATCGCGGTGGTGAACGCGCGGGTGACGCGGTAGTGGATGGTGAGGTTGGTTTCGAGTGCGAAGGCCCAGTCGGTGTCGGTCATCTCGTGCCAGGGCACCCGAGGGTAGGCGCCGGCGTTGTTGACCAGGATGTCGACCGGCCCGACGGCCGCGAGGATCTCACCGGTCATGGACCTGACTTCGCTGGCGTTTGTCAGGTCGGCGCTGACGCTGACTGCGGTGGCTGTCTGGCCGAGCCGGTGGATGAGCTGGGCTGCCTGGTCGTGCTGGGCGAGGTGGTTGACGGCGACCGTTGCTCCGGCGGTGGCGAAGGCTTTGGCGATGGCCGCGCCGATGCCGGTAGCGGCGCCTGTGATGAGGGCGGTCTTGCCTCGGAGTGGCTGGCTGAGAGTGAGTGGGGCCTCGGGCATGACTGCTGTCATCACTCTGTGCTCCTAGCTGCTGAGCGGTGGCTATTCGGTGCAGACGAACATGTGCAGCGGCGTCTCGGGGTGCTGGCTCTGGGCGAGCTTGATGATGGTGAGGAAAGCCTCGGCGGGGGTGAGCTGCGCGAGCGGGATAACGCCGAGGATGCGCAGGGCGAGGAATCCACGCAGTTGCTTGAGTTCGGCGCCGGGCCTGAGCTGGGCCGCCGCGCCGAGTGGCCCGTGTACCCATTGGCTCACGCGGGTGATCGCGGCTCGGCGCGCGGGTCCCGTTGCCCACCTGTACTTGGCGTGGATGTTCCGGTCGTGGTCGTCGAGATGAAGGTGGGTGATCGTGGGGACCGCGATTGGGGGGAGGGCGAGCCGGGTGGTGCAGGCGTAGACACCGGGCTGGGCGCGGGGTACCTGCCATCCGCCGAGTGCGAGCAGGTACCAGAGCAGGTTGACGATCTCGCCAGCGAGCGTGTTGCGGCCGGCGTGCTGGAGGTCGAGCCAGCATCGTGGCCAGGCGATGTTGGGTTCGGTGGGATCGCCCTGGGTGATGGCGGTAAGCCATCGGCTGCTAGGTGACAGATCCTGGCGGATGCCGCTGACGACCTGCCGGATGTCCAAGTGATAGCTGCGGCCGTCGACGGTCAGCCGGTAGTCCGCGAGGTCGCGCAGGGTGAGCTGTCGGCGATGCCGCTGGTAGATGACGGGGTCACCGGTCAGGTACCAGGCGTCGATACGGCCGCCGGGGCGGATGCGGTCCGCGTAAAGCGCGGTAACGCAGTCGGACAGTGGCCGAATTTCCCCGGTGCGCGTGGCGGCGGCGCATAGGTCCTGGCAGATGCCATCAATGAGCCCGATAAGGGTGGGGATGAGTTCCGGGTTCCGGTCGGCTTGGGCGATGAGATCGGCGAGCAGAAGGTGGCATCTCCCGCTCGCGAAAACGTCTTCGTATTCGACCACGTCGCCGTCACGCTTCTGGACGCGTCCGGTGAGAGCTGGCAGCGGCAGGGTGCCCGCCAGAGCTGCCCAGCCGTGCATCTCCGCGTCCGCCTGGGCAGCGGGCATTAGCTTGCGGAAGACGTGCGTCACGGCTGCGGGTGAGAGCGTATGGACCGCGCTGGTCACTTCTCCTCCTCACCCGGAGTGGGGAGTTCACCCAGCCAGGCGCCCAGCACCTCCAGGGCGAGTTGCTCCGCTGCCTCGCGGTCACCGCGCGCCCGCGCCAGAAGGCCGGCGGTATCCCGACGCGGTCCGAGCAGCGCGCGGAGCGCGTCGTCGTCTGCCGCGCAGTCGGTGCCCTCGAAGCGGAGCATGACCTTGGCGATCAGCGCGGTGATCTTGTATAGCGCACGGACATCCGGGGAGGGGCACAGTAGCTGGCGGCGGATCTCAGTCGCCGCCTGGGTACCATCCCGCAGGCTTTCCGTGGCGTCGGCCTGAGGATCTGGCGAGATCAAGGTCATGCCCAGGCGGGCCGAGAGCGGGGCGATATCACCCTCGCGAAGGTTTCTCAGGACATGCAGCACCCGAGGAGTAACTACCCCGGCGGCGCACTCCGCGCGAGTTATCAGGGTGATCCCGAGTTTCACGCCGTCGAGATCGCTTGCCATGTCAGCGAGCACATGGCGCAGGCCGGGCAGGCAGGGGGTGGCGGCGATGACTAATACATCGAGATCGCTCCACCCGTGCTGGTACTTGCCCCGGGCGCCGCTGCCGGTGACCGCCACCAGGTCAATACCCGGCACGGAATCGGTCGCGGTGCTAATGAGCCTGGTCAGGTAGGACTCCAGGTGGACCGGGAGGCCAAGGCTGTTCACCGGGACGGTCCGCGGTGGGTGGCCCGGCTGTCCGAGGCGCGCGGCGAGGACGTCGAGTTGACGGGCCAGGCCGAGCCGGGTGCCTTCGTTGCTGACGACCACGTCCGCGAGCGCCGCGACCGCCGCCGCGCCACGGCGATGTTTGACGCCGTCCCTCTCACGGACATCTGCCGGTCCGGCCAGGCCGCGCTGTTCACGGATCTCGGCTGGGGCGTCCAGGTAGGTGAGTGTGAGGTTGCTGCCCAGCAGTTTGCGCAGTTCAGTGGCTGGCTCGTCGCGGTGCACTGATTCCAGCGACACCCGGGTCAGGAAGTGATGAGCGGCGCAGAATCGGTCGAGGCTGTCGGCCAGCAGCTCAGCCTGGATCACAGCCGATTCCCGGTAAGGATCATTGATGCCGGATCGCGCGGCTGCTTCCTCGATGAGGTATCCGATCTTGAGCCTCACGAGCCCGTGCCGGGTACGCAGGTAGTCCGCTGCGGTGCTCTTGCCGCTCTCGGACAAGCCGCCAATCGCGACCACGCTCATGGCCGCGACCGCGCACGGCGGCATCGCCGGGAATATGTGGGCGAGGCGCTGGCGCAGCTCCGTCTGGACGGCGAGGATCGGCCGGTCCCCGGTGATGATGGCCGTCCCGAACCGGCCCTCACTGACCAGCCGGTCTACCTGAACATTGAGATGGCGCTGGTACGCGGCGTAGCGGCAGTCCGCGGCTGGTTCTCTGGCGAGGCTGCGGGCCGCCGCCTCAGCGGGATCGGCATCGTGCAGCAGCACAACGCTTCGCTCGGCTGCTTCCGCCACGCGCAGGTCCGCCTCGTAGCGGGTGAGAAGCTGGCATGCGCGCTCGGCGGCATGGTTGGCGTCGAGGTCGTCGCGGACCGCTGATGTCGCCGCCAGGGATGCTTCCAGCATGGGAATTCCGCGATCGACCAGCAGCAGCTTGGCGTGCCGTGGCTGGCGTGCGCGCTCCAGGTAGGAGCAGGCCAGCACATCCGCGACCTCATCGATTGGCGCTTTCTCGAACCACCACGAGGCCATCCCGGTTTCGTGGATACCCGCCCATCTCGGATCATGGTCGTCAAGCGGCCCGGCGAGATTCGCGAGCGGAGCGATCCGCCGGGCGAGGATACGCAGCTGAGTGGTCTTCCCGGTGTTGTCAGCGCCGCTGAGGGCCACCGCCGCTTCGCCGGTGGGCGGCTCAGCGGTGCTGGTGGCGGTGGCGTGGGTCGAATTCGTCATCGTGGTCCCTCGCAGGGTGCCTGGTTCCAGCCGGTGAGGCGCCGAAGGGATTGATGTGTGATGGCGCCATCGACAGGCAGTCAACGCCCGGTCATGGCGCGCGGGTATCAGCCATAGGACAGCCATTGGCGACCAGGCCGTGACGAATGGCGCGGAGCGTCATTACGCTGCCGGGGACGGGCAGCACCGATCCCGCAGGAGCGCGCCATGACTGAACGGCGTTACCCACCCAACCGGCTGCTGGCCTGGGAGCGGCTGCAACGAGGATGGTCCTATGAGGAACTCGCTGACCGGGTGCGGGCCGAGATGGTCGGCTGCGGTGAGGGTGACACCGGCCTGACCGCGAACACGGTGCGGCGCTGGGAAACCGGGGACCGCTGGCCGGAGCCGCGGTTCCGCAAGCACCTGGTCGTGATCTTTGGTATGACCGCCAGCGACCTCGGGCTCTTAACCGCCGACGAACTGGCCGCCCGCCCACAAATCGATGCCGTCACCGAGATCAGGAGACTGATGTCCATGGCCGAAGAACCGATCCACGGCACGGGCCTGGATCGGGCCTCGTTCCTGCGGGGCCTGCTCGGCCTCGGATCCCTCCCGCTAGTCGCCCGCCTGGTCGGAGGCGAGGACTACGAACGGATCGCGAATGAGACGCGACAGGCGCGCCCCGCTGATGAAGGCTCCGCGCACGCCTACGCGCGGATCATCGCGAGCCAGCGTGAACTGTACTGGACCAGTCCCGCCGCCGACCTGTTCGAATCCGCGTACGCCAATGCGCAGCTTGGCATCAGGCTGCTGCGTATGGCCAGCGCCCAGCATCCGAGAGCGATCCTGTCAGCCGCGCTCGGGGAAGCAGCGCTGCTCGCCGGGCGGCTGGCGTTCTTCGACCTTCGGCAGCCCGCCGTCGCCCAGCGCTGCTACGACACCGCCCTGGACGCGACCCGTGAGGCGGGAGACCATGCCCTCGCCGCCGCTGTCACCGGGCACATGGCTTTCATCCCAGCGTTCGCCCACGACACCGCGCACGGGCTGGAACTCGTCGAGGCAGCTCAGCAGCACTGCTGGTACGGCGTCTCACCGCTCCTGCGGTCGTGGCTGCACTGCGTAGCCGCCGAGACCATCGCCCTGTCCAGCGAACCCGCCGGGTACCGCAGGCGCGCGGAACTGGCCGAGATCACCGCCCCCATCACTAGGCCAGCTCCGCAATGGTTCGACTTCTACGACGCCTCACGGCTCGACGGCTTCGCCGGATACTGCGCCCTCACCGCCGGAGACACAGGAGATGCTGCGGCGAAACTGGCGGCGGCGCTGACCGGGCTCGCTCCCACCGCCTCCAAGCAGCGCAGCGTCCTGCTCGCCGACCTCGCCACAGCCCACCTCGACGACCAGGACCACGCGGCCACGCTCACCGGCCAGGCGCTTGATGCCCTGGCCAGCGACTGGTACGCGACCGGGCACCAGCGGATCAGGAGCGTTATCGGCAAACTGACCGCCGGGACCGAGCGGGATCACCTGCGAGAGCGATGCCAAGCCCTAGCACCCGCCTCCTGGTGATTCAGGCCATCTCAGCGTTGTGCTTGGCCACCAGGTCTGGCAGCTCCGCCAGTGAATCCAGCCGGAACAGGCACCGGGCGAGCACATCCTCATCATGCAGGATGTAGCCCCACGGCCCGCGCCGCAGGAACGCGGTCGCGATGCCCATCCGCTGAGCCGGCGCCACGTCATTGTCCAGCCGGTCACCCACATACAAGATCTCACCAGCCGGGCAGCCCGGTTCGGCGATCAGGCGCTCGAAGAACGCCGTCCCCGGCTTCTCAGTACCCCACCCATCCGACGTGCCGATCACGTCCACCGGCAACTTCAGGGACCGCAGAATCTCCTCAGCGCGGGCTGTCTGGTTCCCGGCCACACCGACCAGCACGCCCTGTGCCCGAAGGGCAGCCAGGCACGGCCGGGCGTCGGGGTAGAGATTGTCATCAGTGAATGATTCCGGCTGACCCGCCTCCGCCCGCCGCTCACGTTCCACGCTGAGGTCAAATCCGGGCCGGAAATGCTGGAACGTCTCCCGGTAGTCCCCGCCTCGCGCGATGACAGCGCCGAACACAGCGGAGAACGTGTGACGGGGCACACCCAGCC
Source organism: uncultured Actinomycetota bacterium (assembly GCA_963815375.1). GTDB lineage: Bacteria > Actinomycetota > Actinomycetes > Streptosporangiales > Streptosporangiaceae > JASHPR01. The sequence continues at coordinate 831,685 of CAWFGX010000005.1, forward strand.
AGTCAGCCCACGTGCCGTACTCCCGCGACTCATCGACCAATGTCTCACCCACGTCGAAAAACACCGCATTCAAGCGTCCCATCACGTTCCTTCCAAGGTGGCGAACCGGCTAGGGCGAGGGATCATCTTTCAGCCCTCAGCCTCAAGCTGGTCTGCAAGGGTGGTGGGCATGTGCGTGGCCGCCAGCAGGTCACGCAGTTCTCGCTGCTCGGCCGGGGTGACGGCGGCGTGCGTTGGGCGAGGGTCGCGGCGAGTTCAACAGTCACTTCGCCGCACTCTCCGCCTTCCTCCATCAGCAGTAGCCCTTCCAGAGTTTCCGGGGAACCCGGGTGGCGAACCGGCCGGGCAGTCCGCTGGCGGGCGATTTCGTGTGCGTCCATCACCTGTCCTCAGGCTTGTTCTTCACCACACCAGGGGAGCCTTCGCGTGGCCATGCGGTCCAGACGAGGCCATCGGAGGTCACGATCGCCACGATGCCCACACCCTCACGTTCGCCCTCAACCCGCCACCAGTAGTTCCAATTCTGGTGCACGGGCTGTTCGCCTGGCCGCGGCGCCGTCGTCGCCGCGGCCCGAGGCTCCTGTCTAAGACCCGTTGGTCAGGGCGGTTGCGAGAGAGTTCAGGTTCGTGTTCGGGCCGAGTTCGCCGAACTGGGCCATCAGGCTGGCGATTTGCAGGATCTGGTCCGAGGCCATGGTCGGCGGAAAGGTTCCGATGTTCATCACGCCGGCGACCTGCTGGCTGACGCCAAGGCTGTCCTGGAACGTCTGCTGAAGCACGGCGAGGTTGGCGTCCGCGATGTTGGTGGCCTCATCGATGGAGGCGGTGAACGCTACGGCGGTGCGCGGATTTTTCTTCAGCCATCTGGCGGTCGCCGTGTACCCGCCGATCAGCATGCTCTGAACCGCTCCCTGGTTGAGGTTGGCGACCAATACCGCGCCGTCCTGCTGTGCCATCTCGGTGCACCACGGCTCGGTGCAGTACGACGCGTCCACCTGGTGCGAGGCCAGCGCGGCGCTCATGTCCGGGTAAGGCACGACTTTGTACGTCACCTGGGCCGGCGTGATGCCGTAGGTGGCCAGGCTGTTATCGACCAGCAGTGGGCCGTTGCCCGCCGCCGCGTTCACCGCTATCACCTTGCCCGCGAGCTGGCCCGCATTGCTGATCTGCGAGGTGCTCAGAGCGACGATCTGGTCGACATCGGGGCCCAGCTCGACCCCCGCGTGCAGCACGCGGAACGGCCCGAGGCCCTTGGCCTGCGCCGAAAGCCAGGTGGGCAGCTGCCCGGCGGCAACGTCCAGGCTGCCGTCCAGCAGCTGCGGTACGGCGTCCTGGGTGCTGACGATTGTCTTGATCGTCAGGTGCAGGCCGTGAGCGGCAAAGATGCCGCGCTCCTGAGCTATGAACAGGGCCGCGTTGGTCTCGTCCGGGACCACCCCGGCCACCAGGCTGGTCGTCGGCGGATCAGCAGGTGCGGCACCGATTACCGGAACCGCCGATCCACAGCTGCTGACCGGTAATAAGACGAGAATGCCCAGAATAGCTGCTTTTTTGAGCCGACGGTTACTCATCACTTTTCACACCTTTAGCAAGAGATGTCCGCCCCCCACTAATGTGTACGGTTCAACGATTACCGTTCAGGTCTAACGCAAACTAACGCCCAGTAAAAAACTTGGTAACGTCAGCGCGTTTTCCGCCTCACCTAAACCGCCAGATCGGGTCCTTGCCATGCCAGTTTGAGGCCTGCCGCTGGCCGCTGGCCGGGCCTAAGGAGTAGGGCGGTCAGGCGATGCGCCATGCTGTGCCTGTGCCAAAGCTGCGGCCGTTACTCCTCGTAACCGCGATCCTCGTGCTCGTCCAGGCCGGATTCGGCATGGTGGTCAACGTCTATGTGACGATCCCGGCGCACCACCCGGGTGCCCATGCCAGCAATTACTTCACAGGGTCAGTCTCAAGCGTGGGCTGGGCCGTTAGCCACGGCGCGCTGAGCCTCGCCATCCACGCAGCGCTCGGGCTGGCGCTCGCTGTCCTCGCGGTCTGGGTCGCTATTCGCGCAGCCCTCCTGCGCCGCCGGGCCGTGGCCGCATGGCTCGTCCTCGCCGCGCTGCTGACGATCGGAGCTGGGTTCAACGGGGCCAGCTTCCTGGACTTCAACATGGACATCAGCTCGCTGATCATGGCCCTGCTGGCGTTCGGTGCCCTGCTCTGCTACTGCGTCGCCATCTACCTGGTGCCGCCGTCCACGCGCTAGGTGCGAGCGTGCCTGGGGCGGACCGGATCCCAGCGGAAGAACCGCATCGAGGCGACCACACCGATCACTGCCCAGGCGGCGAGCACAGCGAGCTCACGGCCGGAAAGAAGGACCAGACCGCTGCCCGTATGCTGCAGCGCGCGAGTTGCCGCGTCGATGACCGGCTGAGCGGGCAGGTAGTGCGCCAGGGTTGCCAGCCAGCCCGGCTCGGCGGACAGCGGGCCGAGGCCGCCAGAGAAGAGGATCACCGGCAGGTAGGTGATCATGAGTACCGGGCCTGCGCTCTGCGCGGTCGGCACCAGCGGGGTGACGGCGATGCCGATCGCGGCCCAGGCGAGAACGCCGAGCGCGAACGTGATCAGCAGGCCCACCGCGTCCACCGCGGTCAGCTTCGCGCCGTACAGCGCAACGCCAGCCGCGACCGCGATCGCGACGCTGGCCAGGCCCGTCAGCGCCGTTGCGACGATCTTCCCAGCAAAGAAGCACCAGGTCGGCAGCGGTGTGGCGCGCCACCTGCGGAGCACGCCGTCCTGGCGGCTGGCGACCAGCGTGATCGCGTTGCTGATATAGGCAGTGACGATCAGCCCGAACGACCCGAGACCGGCGACCAGCGCGTCCTCCGTATCCCGGCTGAGGTGGCTGTGCCTGGATGAGTTGAGTACCAGCAGCAGCAGCGGCACTACCAGACTGATGATCACGGCGCGCGGTGAGCGGATCAGCAGCAGCAGCTGGTACCGGACCTGGGCGGTGAGCAGCTGGCCGGTACCTGGCAGCCTCCCGGCTGCGGCGGGGACGTCAGTCATGGGAGTAGGCCTTCTGTGAGTCGGCAGGCTCAGCGGTGAGCGACAGGTAGGCCTCCTCGAGGCTGGGCGGCGCGACCTCGAGGCCAGTGAGATCGGCGCCGTTGCGGCGGGCCCAGCTCACCAGCTCGCCGAGGTCCGCAGTCAGGTCGGCAGACGGCACCGTCAGCTCGCTGCGGGCGGCATTCACGTAGTGCCCCAGCCGGGAAGGCAGGTCGCCGGCTGGGGCGCCCGGGGGCAGCCGGTAGCGGATGACCGGCGTGCCGCCGCGGGCGCGGAGCTGGCCCGGCGGGGCGTCGGCGATCACCCGGCCCTCGGCCAGAACGATCACCCGGTCGGCGAGGTGCTGCGCTTCCTCTATGTAGTGCGTTGTCAGCAGCACGGTGGTGCCGTCGGCGACCAGGCTCTGGATGACGGCCCACAGCTCCCGGCGCGCCTCAGGGTCCAGTCCGGTGGTCGGCTCGTCCAGGAACAGGATCTCGGGCCGGCCAATGATGCCAAGGCCGAGATCCACCCGGCGCCGCTGGCCGCCCGACAGCGCCCCGATCCGGGTGGCCGCGTCCTGGCCCAGCCCGATCATGTCGATCACGGCGGCGACCGTCATCGGCCGCGGGAACAGCCCGCAGTACAGGCTGAGTGCCTCGGCGACGGTGATCTGCATGTCCAGGCTGGTCGACTGCAGCACCAGCCCGATCCTGGCCCGCCAGGCCCGGCCGCCGCGGCGCGGGTCGGTGCCGAGCACCCGCACCGTGCCGGCACTCGGGGCCAGGAATCCCTCAAGGATCTCGATAGTGGTCGTCTTGCCTGCGCCGTTCGGCCCCAGCACGGCGGCCACCTGGCCGGCCGGGACCCCGAAGCTGATGTCCTCCACCGCTGTGAAGCTGCCGAAGCGCTTGACCAGGCGATCGACCTCGATAGCGGTCACCGCAGCCGGCCCCGGGTGCCGTCGCCGATCAGGCCGCGCCCGCTGCCCATGATCCGGCGTCGGCGCAGCTGGCTGACGCACCGGTAGCCGCCGAACACGGCCGCGACGCAGCCGAGCGCAACGATCACGATCTTGCCGACTACCACCCCGGCGATGATGAGCGCGACGCCGATGATCAGTGAGACGAACGGGTAACGCCAGCCGAGAAGAAAGAACATGTCGGTTTCCTTAGCCGGTGGTTCGCTGGCGCCGGCCGTTCCAGTGCCAGACCTGATACAGGATGCCCCCGAGGGCATGCGGTCGTCGCCGGCCCGCTGGCTGATCTGCAGGACGCAGCCGGGTTCCACCCGGGGGTGGAGAGGGGGTCACCCGGGGATGGAGCCGTCCCGCGGGGAAGGCCGGCCCGTGGCCCGAGGCCCCGCAGCAGAACTCGCCGTACCCTGGCAGGCGTGGAGGCTCATATGGCGCCTCGGGTCTGGCCAGTGGTGACGCCACGGTGAGGTCACCGGACGCGGCGACCCCGGCGCCCACGCTCGCGGCTCTGCGGCTCGCCCGGGCCCAGCGCGACATACTCATGCGGCGCCTCCGGTCAGCAGGCCTGATTCTGGTCGCGGTCGTGCTTGTGATCGGGTTCCGCAAGCAGCCCGTCCCCGGACTCCACGGGGACTCGCTGGGGATCCTGCTCGGGCTCGTCGCGGTCACCGCAGGCGGGGCAGCTGCGCTGTTGCTGCCCCCGAAGGCCGGCCGCGTCATGCTCGTCCCGTTCGCACTGGTGGCGGCCGGGTCGGTGACGCTGGTCTGGCTGCAGCCCGGAGGCCCGGGCGACCTCGGCGCCGTTATCGCCGCGATCGCCGCGATGCGAGCGCTGACTGGGCGGCGCAGCCGGGTGGTTGCCATGGTGTGTGTCGCCGTTGGCAGCGTTGCGCTGGTGCTTCTGGCGACCGTCGTCCGGGTGAATGTGCCGCTGCACGCGAACGGGCGACTCCAGGACGGCGCCAGCGTGGTAATCGGGCTGTTCCCTGGCGTCATCTGCGTGGTCGTCTTGCTCACCCGGCGCCTTGACCGGTACAGCTACCAGATGGAGCGGGTGCTGATGGACCTGGAGCAGGCGCAGAACGCCGAGGTGCGGGCGGTCGCCCTGGCCGAGCGGCAGCGCCTGGCCCGGGAGATGCATGACGTGCTCGCGCACTCGCTGTCCGGGCTCGCGCTGCAGCTTGAGGGCGCCCGCCTGCTCGCCGCGGAGAACCCCGCGGACCCCCGGCTCGCCGAGACCATCGAGCGCGCTCATCACCTGGCCAGGTCCGGCCTGCAGGAGGCCCGCCGGGCGATCGGCCTGCTCCGCGACGAACAGCTGCCAGGTCCGGAGCGGCTGGAAGAGCTCGTGACCGAGTTCGAGCATGACACCGGCCTGCAGTGCGCACTCACCGTCGAGGGCGATCAGCACACGCTCGGCTCGCAGGCACGGCTGGCGGTGTACCGGGTTGCCCAGGAGGCGCTCACGAACATCCGCAAGCACGCTGACGCCAGCCGGGTCGAGGTGCGGCTGCACTACGAGCCGGGTGGCACCCGGCTCACCGTCGAGGATTTCGGCCGGGATCAGGCGCCGCTGGTGGCTGAGCCGGTCCCGGTTGGCGTCCTGGCAGCCGCTGCAGGCGGCGAGCCCCGGGGTCAACCCGGCGGCGGCACCGAGCTCGGCCAGCGCGACGGGACCGGCGGCTACGGGCTCGCGGGGATGCGGGAGCGTGCTGAGCTGCTCGGCGGCACGCTCACTACTACGAAGACACCCCGCGGATTCCTGGTGGATCTGTGGCTGCCGGAATGACGAACCCGCCTCCGCCCGCGGCCGGGCCTGTACGGGTGCTGATCGCCGATGACCAGCGGGTCGTTCGTGACGGACTGGTCCTGCTGATCGGCCTGTTGCCCCAGGTCGAGGTCGCTGGAACCGCCGCAGACGGCGCGGAAGCTGTGGAGCGCGCCCGGGCACTGCGGCCCGATGTCGTCCTGATGGACCTGCGGATGCCGCGGTGCGACGGCGTCGAGGCGACACGCCAGCTCCGCGAGCTCGACCCCGGAATCCGGGTCATCGTGCTCACCACATACGCCGACGACCGCTCGGTCATCGAGGCGCTCCGGGCCGGGGCGCGAGGCTACCTGACGAAGGACGCCGGGGCCGAGGAGATCAGGCAGGCGCTGGCGCAGGTCGTCAGCGGCCAGGCGGTGATCGACCCAGCGGTTCAGCACCACCTGGTGGATGCCATCGCGGTCAGCCCCCCGCCCGCTGCGGGCGACCCGCCGGAGCGGCAGTTGCCCGACGGCCTGACCCAGCGTGAGGCCGAGGTGCTGGAGTTGATCGCCGAGGGGCTGTCCAACACGGAGATAGCCGGAGTGCTCGTGGTCAGCGAGGCGACCGTGAAGAGCCACGTCAATCACCTGCTGGCCAAGATCGGTGCTCGCGACCGGGCGCAAGCGGTCGGCTATGCGTTCCGGCACGGGGTCGTCTCGCGCCGGTGACGCCGCGGCCAGTGAGCGTGCATTCGGGCCGGGTGACGTCCCAAACGGCAGAGCTGGCCCGCCAGCCAGGGAAAGTACAGCCTATTCCGGTACCGTGATGGCATGTCCGGACTGCAATTCGTGGTCGACGTCCTTGGCGCCCTTGTCTGGCCGGTCGCGATCGTGGCGATTGTGATTTTCCTGCGCCGCCCTCTCGTGGACATCCTGATGCAGCTGGCCGCCGCATTGCGGCGGCTTCGCGCTGGGCAGTCAGATGCCGAGTTCGACAGGATCGCCGGCCTGGCCAAGGCCGAGCTGACAGCCGCGGTGTCGGCCGGGGTGCCCGGCCCATCCGGGATCCCCGCGCTGCTGCGGTTCGCTGCCGCCGCTGACGACGATCCGTCGTCGGCCATCACGCAGTCCTTCGGGGCCGTCGATGTAGCCCTGCGCGAACTGCTGTCGTCAGCTGGCAAGCTGGTGCCTGTCGGCAGCGGCGACCCGGCCGCCATCGCCCGGTTCGCGCGAGACCAGAGCCTGGTCCCCGAGTCGCTGGTCCGCGCGGTCGATGGTCTGGCCACGCTGCGCAACATCGCTGCCGCCGATCCGGCGCGGGTCACGCGGGACCAGGCGGTGAATTACCTGGCGCTCGTCGATGCGCTGCTCTACGCCATCTCCTCGCAGCACGACCGGCCCAAGGCCAGCCAGCACTTGCCATAAGACCCGGCCTTTCACCGCAGGACGAGCAGCAAGGGTGACGGGTTCCTTCGCTGCGGCGGCACCATGAAAAGGTTGGCCATTTCGTTGCCGTCCTGTTGACTGAAGTTCGGGCGGCTCCCCTAGCGTCACCCGCTGGAGTGTCCGGACCGAGCCGGACGTCGGCCCAGGGGAGGAGAACCGATGCCGTATCCACACGGGCAGCGCCGCCTGCGGCGCAGTGCCAGCCCGGGGGGCCGACCCCCCGGAACCCCCCGCCGCAGAGTGCTGAGCAGGCGGACAGGGCTCGGGACACGAACGACCGCGGTCGTCGGGTCCGCTGCGCTGCTGGGCGCATTGGGGGTAGCGATACCTGCCAGCGCGGCAGTCGGCCAGGCAGCCCGGCCGGCCAGCGCCAGCCACCAGTCGCCGTCGGGCTGCCATCTCGCCAACGGCATCCAGCACGTGGTCCAGATCGGATTCGACAACGTGCACTTCTTCCGGGACAACCCGAACGTGCCCTCCGACCTGGAAATGCTGCCGAACCTGCTGAACTTCCTCGAGGCGGGCGGCGCGTTCCTGTCGAACAACCACACCCCGCTGATCGCGCACACCGGCGACGACCTGCTGACCACCGCGACCGGCCTGTACGGTGACCGGCAGGGCGACCCGATCGCCAACGACTACCGCAGCTATAACACCGACGGCACAACCGACCCGGCCACGGTCTTCACCTACTGGAACGACGCGATCGACGACACCGCATCGACGCCGAGCGCGGGCCACGACACCAACCCGAACCTCGTCTACTCCCCGGTGCCGCCGGCCACAGCGCCGAAGCCGGTCACGCCCAGCACGGTCACCCCGGCGCCGTGGGTTCCGTACACCGAGGCCGGCTGTAACGTCGGTGAGATCGCCACAGTTAACCAGGAGCTGGAGAACCCCTCGCCGGATCTGGCCGAGGTGTTCGGCCCGAACTCGCCCGAGGTCGCCCAGCTCAACGCGGACCCCGACCCGTTCAAGGACCCAGAGACCGCGGACTACATCGGCCTGGCCGTGCACTGCGCCAAGGGCGCAGCGTTCTGCGCCAACGCCGAGGCGGTGAAGTACGGGCAGACGACGCCGTCGCACACCGCAGTGGCCGACCTGCTGCCCGATGAGCCCGGCGGCTACAACGGCTACCAGGCGCTGTTCGGCAGCAAGTACATCGCGCCGGAGCTGGGCGCGGGCACTCCGAACGTGACCCATGCCAGCGTGCCGGTGACCGATGCCAAGGGCAACCTGACCGACGAGTTCGGCAACGAGATCGACGGCGCGTTCCTCACCGACTACCCGGGCTTCCCCGGCTACGACTCGATCAACGCGGCCCAGTCGCTGTCCTACGCCGCCGACCTGCTGGAGAACGGCGTGCAGGTCACCAACATCTACATGGCCGACCTGCACGGCAACCAGGACATCCCGGGGATGACCGCGTGCGCCAGCGCGCCCGAAGCGCTCGGCAGTGGCAGTGCCTGCTACATCGCTCAGGCGCAGTACTACAACCAGGCCTTCGGGGTGTTCTTCAAGCGCCTGGCGGCGGACGGCATCACCCCGAAGAACACCCTGTTTGTGGTGAGCTCGGACGAAGGTGACCACGAGGCCGGAGCGAACGTCGGCCGGGCGATCCAGCCCACGCCGGCCACCTGCGACGGCGCGACGGTCAGCGGCACGACGGTGACCCCGGACACGCTGTGCACCTACCCGAAGGGATCGTTCGGCGAGCTGGACGGCAACCTGACCGGCCTGCTCAACGAAGAGGAGGGCAGCACCACTCCGTTTACGGTCGAGGCTGACACGGCGCCGGAGTTCTACCTCACCGGCAACCCCGGCCCGGACACGACCACGGCCAGGAACTTCGAGCGCGCCGTGGGCGGGCTGACGGCAGACGATCCGTACTCCGGCAACGCCAGCCAGCCGCTTGCTCTGGACCTGGCTGACCCGACCGAGGAGGCGATCCTGCACATGGTCAACGCCGACCCGGCCCGGACACCGACGCTGGCAATGTTCGCCAACCCCGACTACTACCTGCAGACGGGGTCGGACACGTGCACCGCATCCGGCATTGGTGGGTGCGTCACGCAGACCGACAGTTTCGCCTGGGACCACGGTGCGTACGCCGCCGAGATCGACACCAACTACGTTGGGTTCGTCGGCCCCGGGGTGCGCCACCTCGGACTTGACGGCCCGGCCGCCAGCAAGGGAACCACCTCGTCTGGCCCGGATAGCGGGCTGATCCCAGTGGCCGACATCCACTTCCCGGGCCCGTGGACCGATGAGACTGACATCCGGCCGACGATCATGTACCTGACGGGGCTGCGGGATAACTACGAGCACGACGGCCGGGTGATCACGCAGATCCTCAGCCACCCGAACAGCGCGCTCGCCACCCCGAGTGTGACCGCACTCGGGGAGTGCTATAAGCAGCTCGACTCCAGCGTCGGCGAGTTCGGCGCCGCCACGCTGGAAGCGGACACCAAGGCGCTCGAGAGCAACAGCCCGGGCGACAGCGAGTACCTGTCCACCGACAAGGCTCTTCGGGGCCTCGAGGTGGCCAGGGACGCACTGGCCGGCCTCGTCAAGGGTGAGCTGGAGGCGGCGGCGTTCGGCAACCGGCCGGTGCGCTTCGCCAGTGCCCAGCTCTTCGCCTGCCAGAAGCTGATCCAGGGCGCGCAGCACCTGGCGGCCTCGACGAGCTGACCGGCAGGCAATTTCCTTCTCGCCACGGCCGGCCCGCTTCCGGGGCCGGCCGTGCGCATCTCGGCTTGGCCTGCGAGACTTTAGGGAACTCCTGACACCACCGCGTGGGGGCGGCGGGCAGAGAAGGGACCCTAACGATGGCCGAGTCGGACGGGGCTGTGGAGGTTCGCGGCACGGTCGTGCCCGCACCGGCGAACGGGAGCGATCCCGACGCGATCGTGGCCCAGATCGAGCGCACCCGGGAGAACCTGGCACAGACCATCGACACGCTCGCGGACCGGGTCAGCCCGTCAGGTAACGCCCGCCGCTTGCGCGAGCGCGCCCTGGAGACGGCCGGGCGGCCCGAGGTGCGTCTGGCCGCGGTCGCCGTCGGCCTGGCGGTCGTCGGCATCGCCGTTCTGCGGATCTGGGGCCGGCGCAAGAGGTAGGGCACGCCGCAGGCCGCCGGACGGGCTCGTCAGCCCGTCGGCGCTGTCTCGCCTGAACCGCGCACTATGAGGCGGGCCGGGATCTCGGTCCGCTCGGCCGGGCCACGGTCCCCTCCCAGCCGCCGGAACAGAAGCTCCGCAGCGAGGCGCCCGAGCCGTGCCACGTCCTGCGCCACCACGGTGACGCCGGGGTTCAGCATGTCCGCCAGCTCGAAGTCATCGAAGCCGACGAACGCCAGGGCCCGGCCCATGGCGGCGAGCGCGCGCAGCGCGGCCACCGAGATCCGGTTGTTCCCGCAGAACACTGCGGTGACCGGAGCCGAGCCGGCGAGCATGCGGCGCAGTGCCGTTTCGAGGCCTGGCTGGGTCGGGGCCGACTGGGTGACCCATGCGTCGTCCACTTTCAGCCCGGCGGCGGCCATGGCCTCCCGGTAGCCGCGATGACGCAGCATCGAGGTGTAGATGCGCGGGGAGTCGCCGATGAAGCCGATGCGCCGGTGCCCAGAGCGGATCAGGTGGCCGACGCCCTCCCGGGCGCCGCCAGCGTTGTCGGTCAGTACCGTGTCGGCCTCGATCATCCGCGCCGGCCGGTCCACGAACACCGTCGCGATGCCCGCCGCGATCTCAGGGAGCAGGTAGGTGTGATCGTCCGACGCGGGGATCACGATGAGGCCGTCGACCCGGCGGGCGCAGAACGCCAGGGCGATCTCCCGCTCCCGCGCGGGGTCCTCATCGCTCGACCCGGTGAACAGCACGTAGCCGTGGGCGCGGGCCACGTCCTCCACTGCCCGCGACAGCGACGAGTAGAACGGGTCGCCGATGTCCTCCATCACCAGGCCGATGGACGCTGTCTGTCCCTTGCGCAGCACACGCGCGCTGTCGTTGCGACGGAAGCCCAGCTGCTCGATGGCGGCACGCACCCGTTCAGCCGTGCTCGGCGTGACCCCGGGCTCGTCGTTGACCACCCTGGAGACCGTTTTCAGGGCGACGCCCGCGTACGCGGCCACGTCCTCCATCGTGGGCCGGCTCCGGCGCCGGCCGCCAGCCGGGAGGCGGGACGTGCGCTTCGCTGGTCGTCGGTGGCCATTCAGTTTCCCGTTCTGTGCAGCCAGCCCTGTGGGCCGGCCTGCAAGTGTTGTGTTTGCACAGGTCAGCGTCCTCCTGCCGGTCTCAGGCCGACTGTCGTCACAGCCAGCGCCGGACGGCAGGGGAAGCATTTGTAGACAACGATGTCATAACCGTGAGCTGTCCGTCACCTCCCATCCGCCAGACACGGCGAGCACCGCGGCTGTAAAGGTTAGACGGACGGGGCGAGCGTCTGGTTTCGCTCAGGCAGAGCAGCGAGGGGAAGGACGGGGGCCCATGACGGGCGGCGGGGAGGCGGGCGACCACGCCGGGAGCGTGGCGCTGGTGACCGGCGCCTCGAGCGGCATAGGCCGGGCGGTCGCCGAGCTGCTGGCCACGCAGGGCGCGTCGGTCGTGGTGTGCTCGGTGGACTCTGACGAGGCCCGCTCGGTCTCAGACACGATGACGGGGCGGGGCTTCGCGGCGGTGCCTGCCGCCGCTGACGTCCGCGACCAGGACTCGGTCACGGCAGCGGTGCGGACCGCGGTGGATACATTCGGCTCCCTGGACACCCTGGTCACGTCCGCCGGGATCCAGGCTTACGGGACGGTGACAGGTACCGACGACCAGACCTGGGACAATGTCTTCGCGGTCAACGTGAAGGGCGTGTTCCTCGCCGCACGGGCCGCGCTGCCGCACCTGCGCCGCAGTCCCAGGGGAGCGATCGTGATCGTCTCGTCTGTGCAGGCGTTCGCCACGCAGGAAGGGGTGGCGGCCTACGCGGCGAGCAAGGGCGCGCTCAACGCCCTGACCCGGTCGATGGCCGTCGACGAGGCCGTGCACAACGTGCGGGTCAATGCAGTGTGCCCGGGCTCGGTTGACACCCCCATGCTGCGCCGGTCCGCCGCGCTGTTCAGCGACGGCAGCCCGGAGGGAGCGCGGCGCGCGATCGAAGAGTGGGGCCGCGCGCACCCGCTGGGCCGGGTAGCACAGCCCGCCGAGGTCGCCGAGGTCGTCAGCTTCCTGGCCAGTCCCAGGGCCAGCTTCGTGACCGGCGAGGACATCCGCGTCGACGGCGGCCTCCTGGCCGGCGTCCCAGTACACCTCCCGCAGCCTCAGTGAGCGAGCCAAAGGGGCGCGGCGCCCCCAAGCGCCCCGGAGGCGAGAGAACACAATGAAGGAGCGAGGAACACAATAAAAACATGACCATCCAAGTGTCTATGGGTCATGTCGAGCGGCTCGACGAGACCGTCATCGCGTTCGCCCGGCAGCTGGGCATACGCGGCGTCCAGCTGCACGCGCCCGCTGATCTGCCGGGCGAGCAGGGCTACTGGAGCACAGCAGAGCTGCGGGCGCTGCGAGAGCGGTGCCAGGCGGCCGGGCTGGCCGTCGATGGCCTGGAGAACGTGCCCCCGGTGAACTTCACCAAGATCCAGCGCGGAGAGAGCGGCCGCGACGAGCAGATCGAGAACTATCAGACCACGATCCGCAACATGGCTGACGCGGGGATCTTTCTGCTCGGCTACAACTTCCTGCCGACCTACGTCTGGCGGACCGACATGGAGGTCGCCGGGCGGGGCGGTGCGACAGTGACCGCCTTCGACCTGTCCCAGACAGGCGGCGGGAACGCACTGGCCGGCTACAAGCTGACGCCTCATGAAGCCCCGGCCGAGCCGATCAGCGCCGAGCAGATGTGGCAGAACCACCAGTACTTCCTCGACGCCGTTCTGCCGGTCGCTGAGCAGGTTGGCGTACGGCTGGCGCTGCACCCGGACGATCCTCCCGTGGACGTGGCGCTCGGCGGTGCCGCACGCATCTTCACGTCGCCGCAGTCGCTGGTCAGGGCGTACCAGGCCGCTGGCGACAGCCCCGCGTGGGGGATCGACCTGTGCCTGGGCACTGTGTCGGAGATGGGCGGCGAGCAGGCCGTCAACGACGTCATCGACTTCTTCGGGCCGCGGGGGCGCATCTGCTACGTGCACTTCCGCGATGTGCAGGGCGTGGTACCGAGTTTCCGCGAGTGCTTCCTCGGTGAGGGCAACTATGACCCGGCGGCGGTGCTGCGGCGTCTTGCCGGATCCGGCTTCGACGGATTCCTGATTGACGATCACGTGCCCGCGATGGTCGGAGACGCGGGCACCTGGGGTGACACGTCCTCGGCCGCCTACTGCTCGCGCGGCCGCTCCTACGCGATCGGGTACCTGCAGGGCATGCTGCGGGCGCTGGGCATCGGTGAGTAGCGCCCTGCCGGCCCCGGAGCTCGTGATCAGGGCGGCCGCCGAAACCGGGGAGGGGCCGGTCTGGGACGCCAGGACCGGCGAGCTCGTCTGGGTGGACATCCCCGCGGGCCTGCTGCACCGCTCCGATGTCTCCACAGGAGCCGACACAGCGACGGCAGCCGGGATGATGCTGGGCGCTGTCGCCGTGGCCACTGCCGGAGGCTGGGCGGCGGCAGCGGAGGACGGGTTCGGCCTCATCAATGCAGCCGGGCGCTTTGACCTCCTGGACCGGGTGCTGCCCGAGCCCGGCACGCGCATGAACGACGCCGCGTGCGACAGCCACGGCCGGATGTGGGCAGGCAGCCTGGGCGTTGGCGTGGCGTCCGGTGCCGGTCTGCTGCACTGCTGGGAGCGCGGGCAGCGATCCCGGGTCGTGCTGCGCGGGCTGACACTGCCCAACGGCATCGCGTGGAGTCTCACCGGACAGCAGATGTACCTCGCGGACAGCTCGGCCGGGGTTGTCTACGAGTTCGGGTTCGATCCTGACGACGGGCGGCTGGGCCCGCGGCGCGTGCTGATCGAGATCCCGCCGGCCGAGGGCCTGCCTGACGGCCTGTGCGCCGACGCGGACGGCTGCCTGTGGCTCGCGGTCTGGGGCGGGTGGCAGGTGCGCAAGTACGACCCGCAGGGGCGCCTGCTTGCCACCGTCAGCTTCCCCGTCGCGCAGCCGAGCGCCTGCGCTTTCGGCCCGGACACCACCCTGTACGTCACCTCGGCGTGGGAGGGACTTCCCGCGGGCCATGGCCAGGAGCTTGCCGGGTCGGTCTTCGGGCTCGATGCCAGAGTCCGCGGGGCCGAGGTCGGCACCTTCGGCGGCTGACAGTTCCCGCGCTGATGGCCCGCCATCTACAACGACAGGAGCGGATCGGTCCAGATCGTCGTCGACCAGGAAGGCTACTTCATCGACTTCATCGACCAGCCTAAGCCGCCGACCATTTTTCATCGTAAACCTCGCAAACGCGACAGTCTGCTTGGTAGCCGGTCCGATGAATGCGGGCCTGATGCACACCCGACTACATCAGGCCCGCATTCATCCCTGGCCAGCCCGGTGCGTCTGGCTAAGCTGCGCTGACGGCCGCCCCGCTGCCGCTGAGGCCCGCTGCGCTGACGGCCCGCTGCAGCTGACGGCCCGCTGCCGCTGACGGCCCCCTGCCGCTGCTGACGGCCGCCCCGCTGACGGCCCGCTGCCGCTGACGGCCGCTGCCGCTGACGGCCCGCTGCCGCTGCCGCTGACGGCCCGCCGCACTAACCGGCCGCCGCCACGAATGGTTGACAGGCCGTTGGTCTCATGACAACGTTGTCGCACAGGAAACAGGCTGATGACATGGCCTGATGACAGGCCCAATCCGGCAGTTCCGCTCTTGACGTGAGGAGCCGTCACCGATGACTGCCCGGGACCGGCAAGGGTCAGTGCTACGGCCGGGCCGGCGCGATCTCACCGGAGCCCCTGATCACCAGCCGGGTTGTCAGGACCACCTCCCGGGGCGGGGAGGTGTCGCCCGCAATCCTGGCGAACAGCAGTTGCGCCGCCGTTGCCCCGAGGAGGACCGGATCTTGGGCGACGACGGTGACTGGCGGCCTCACCTTGTCGGCCAGGGCGAACTCGTCGAAGCCGACCAGCGCCACGCTGTCCGGGCCGTGCCCGCCATCCCTGCTGTGCAGGGCGTCGATCGCGCCCATTGTGATGAGGTCGTTGGTGGTGAACAGCGCCGTGGGCGGGTCGCTGAGGCTCAGCAGTTCGGCCGCATGCCGGGCCGCCTCCACCCGGCTGCGCTGCCCGTGCCGGACGAGCCGTTGGTCAGGCTCGGCCCCGATCTCACCGAACGCGTCACGGAACCCTGCGTAACGCTCCTGGATAGTCCAGATGTCCTCGCGGTCGCCCAGGTAGCCGATGCGGCGGTGGCCCTGGTCCAGCAGGTGCCTCACAGCCTTGCGAGCTCCCGCGCGGTTGTCCACGACCACCCTGTCCACGGGCAGCCCGGGTGCGGGCCGGTCAACACAGACCGCCTTGATGCCACGGGCGAGGTGGTCGGCGAGGAACCGGTGGTTCCCCTGGACCGGCACCACGATCAGCCCGTCCGCCTGCCGCGCGCAGAATGCGGCGATTACCTCCCGCTCCCGGCGCAGGTTGTCGTTGGAGCTGCCGATCAGCACTACATAGTTGCGCTGCCGTGCCGCGTCCTCAATCTCCGCCGCCAGCGTGGCGAAGAAGGGATTGGCGAGGTCATCGACAAGCAGGCCGATGGTCTGCGTGGCCTGGCCTCGGCTGCGCAGCCGCCGCGCGGCCTCGTTGCGCTGGTAGCCGAGCCGGCGTATGGCCCGCTCGACCCGGGCCACTGTCTCCGGGAGCACCGTCGGCTCGCCGTTGACCACCCGGGAGACCGTCATGGGGCTGACGCCCGCAGCCCGCGCTACATCCCGCATGGTCGGCCGCGTGGTCACTGCGCGCTCCGGTCACGTGATGAGATCGTTACCATAATTTCGCGACCCGTGGCCCCCCGGTGTGCTACCTGCGTGTCGCCGGTCATGGTGGCCACGTTGCCTCCTCTGCGCAGCGTGTGACCGGCAGCCATTGCGGATCAAGGGTTGGTCCCGGTTTGGCCCCGTCCTCGGGTAACCCTCTTGACACGCATCGCAGCTAGCCTGAAGAATCTTGGCATATGTGAACGTTACCAGGAGATGCGACCGGATGACAGATCCAGTGCCCGGGACGGTGCCGGTGCTTGAGGCCCGCGGGGTGACCAAGCACTACGGGCATGTCCTCGCGCTGGACGAGGCCGACTTCTCGGCCCGCCCGGGCGAGGTTGTCGCGCTCATCGGGGACAACGGAGCGGGCAAGAGCACGCTGGTCAAGATCCTCGTCGGGGCAGTCCGGCCGGACGGGGGACAGATCCTTGTCGACGGCAAGCCGGTGAGCCTGACCAGCCCGCTCGATGCCCGCAAGCACGGGATCGAGGCCGTCTACCAGGACCTGGCCCTGGCCCCCGACCTGGACGCGGCGGCCAACCTCTACCTGGGCCGGGAGATCTCCGAGGTCCCGTTCGTCCACGTGCTGAAGCGGCGCGCGATGCGGGAGCGTGCCGTGAAGGCGTTCGCGGAGCTAGGCATCGAGCTGCGCGACATCCGCTCGCCGGTCGGGACGCTGTCCGGTGGCCAGCGCCAGTCGGTCGCTGTCGCGCGGGCGGTCGCCTTCGCCAGCCGGATCATATTCATGGACGAGCCCACAGCTGCGCTCGGCGTGGTCCAGCGCGGCCGGGTGCTTGACGTCATGCGGCGGGTCAGGGACCGCGGGGTGTCGGTCGTGCTTGTCAGCCACAACATGCCTGAGGTGCTGGCGGTCGCAGACCGCGTTGAGGTACTGCGGCTTGGCCGGCGGGTGGCGGCGTTCACTGCTTCGCAGACGTCCGTCGAGGAGCTCGTCGGAGCTATGACCGGAGCCCTTGAGATCGCGAACGGCAGCGGGGGGCAACGGTGACCGGCGACAGCGAGGTCCAGCGCGACGAGATGCCAGCGGCACCGGCCCAGGACAGCAATACGCAGTGCGACGAGGCACCAGCCGCACCCGCTGAGGACAACACGCAGCACGGCGAAACGCCAGCCGCACCCGCTGAGGACAACACGCAGCACAGCGAGACACCAGCGGTACCCGCCGAGGACAAGGCTCAGCGCGACAAAACACCGGCGGCACCCGGCGGCGACAACGAGACCCGGCGCGACCAGGTGCCAGCGGCACCCCGCGGAGCAGACTTCGGTGCTGCTGCGCTGCGGGCAGGGCGCCGCCTGATCACCATCAGCGAAACCTGGACGCTGCTGGTGCTGGTCATCCTGATCATCTATTTCTCCGTGCGGGCCCCGGGCAAGTTCGACACCCTGACCAACTTCTCCCTGATGGGTTCAGGCAACGCCTGGTACCTGGTCATGGCCGTGGGGGAGACGTTCGTGATCCTGACTGCCGGGATCGACCTCGCGGTGGGGGCCGTGCTCGTTCTCGCCGGGGTCGTCGCCGACCTCTACTGCATCCACCACGGAGGTGCAGGAGCGGGCTGGGGCACTATCGCGGTGGGTGCGGTGCTGGCGCTGGTCATAGGCGCCGGGTGTGGCGCCATCCAGGGGTTTGGCGTGACCAAGCTCAAGGTCCCGCCGCTGATTGTCACGCTGGGTGGGTTCATCGCCTTCACCGGGGCGGCGTACCTGATCACCGGCGGCGCTGACTTCCGCACCACGCCGGGGCGGCTGGTGAATACGATCGGACTTGGCAACGTCAGCGGCGCTATCCCTGTCCCGTGGCTGATCGTGATCAGCTTCGGTGTCGCGATCATTTTCGGCCTGATCCTGGCGTTCACTCGGTTCGGCAGGCACACCTATGCGATCGGCTCGAACCCGGAGGCGGCCCGGCGGGCCGGCATCGCCGTCGACCGGCACCTGATCAAGGTCTACGCGCTGTCCGGGCTGCTGGCCGGGGTGGCCGGGATCCTGTCTCTGGCCAACTTCAGCTCCACCACGATCGCTGGCCACTCATTCGACAACCTCACCGTGATCACCGGGGTTGTGCTCGGCGGCGCGAGCCTGTTCGGCGGCCGGGGGACGATGCTGGGCAGCGTCATCGGCCTGGCCATCCCCGCGGTGCTGCTGACCGGGCTGACCGTCATCGGGCTCAACCAGTACTGGCAGGACGTGGCTATCGGCGCCGTGCTGGTGGCCGCGGTCAGCCTCGATCAGTTCCGCCACCGGCTGCGCGAGCGAGCCTGAGGCGGCGTCACGGCGGCCGCGCGCTCGCGGCCATTCCCCCCAGGAGGAACCAATGCACAGCAGGCTAAGAACGATGGTCGCAGGGCTGGCCGTAGTCGGCCTCGCCGTGGCCGTTGCCGGCTGCGGCTCGTCGAGCGGCGGCAGCAGCCAGAAGACGATGGAACTCATCGTCGGCACCAAGAGCGATGACTTCTACGTCACGATGGAGTGCGGCGCCGAGCAGGAGGCAAGGAAGCTCGGGATTAAGCTCACCGTCACCGGCCCAGCAACATTCAGCATTCCCCAGCAGAAGCCGCTGATCGACACCGTGGCGGTGACCAAGCCGGACGCGCTGATCGTGGCCCCCACGGACAGCGCGGCGCTCGACCCGGACCTGGAGCGGGTACAGCATGCCGGGACGAAGCTGATCTTCGTCGACACCTCGGCGTCCGACCCGTCACTCGGGCTGTCGAGGATCTCGTCGGACAACGCCGCCGGCGGCAAGCTCGCCGCGGATAGCCTCGGCACACTGATCGGCGGCAAGGGGACGGTGGCTGTGATCAGCGTCGCCAAGGGCGTGTCCACCACCGACGCCCGAGTCGCGGGCTTCGAGCAGGAGATGGCGTCCAAGTACCCGGGCGTCAAGTTGCTCGCCGAGCAGAACGACGACGCGGACAGCGTGACAACCGCCGAGCAGTTCATCGAGGCGGACATCACCGCGAACCCGAGCCTGAGCGGCGCCTTCGCGGCGAACGTGATTACCGCCCAGGGAGCGGCCTCCGGCATCGCCCAGGCTCACAAGACGGGCGTGGTCAAGCTCGCCACCTTTGACGCCGACCCGACCCAGATGTCGATGATGACCAGCGGCACGATCCAGCTCGCGATCGCGCAGGAGCCCGCGGTTGAGGGAGCAGACGGCGTGGAGCAGGCGCTGAACGCGATCGACGGCAAGACCGTCACCAAGAACATCGCCACTCCTCTGATCGCCATCACCTCGGCGAACATGAACGACTCCAGCGTCAAGCCGTACGTCTACGAATCGAGCTGCAGCTAGCAAGGTGTAGCGGCGCGGGGGCGCCCCAGGCAGCTGCCCGGGGCGCCCCCGCTTGCTGCCCGGGGCCCGCCTCATCCAGCGCACGAGGCAGCCGAAAATCCGCTTGATGTGCGACACCTCGGCTCGGTTTGATGGGTGGCACACCCCAGGTACCTCGGTTGACTGCGGCCTCACAGTGGTGCGGCTAGGGTGTCTTCGCCCTTTTTCCGCACCGCCATCGTTCTGGCGTGCGAAGCAGGGAGACATGCTGTCGGCTGTTCAGCGTGATGAGTTTGACCGACGTGGCATCCTGCGCCTTCCCGCGGCCATTCCCCCAGCCGAGGTGACGGCCATGCACCAGCGCCTGTGGGAGCACCTGCTCGAAAGGCACGCGATCCACCCGGATCGGCCGGAAACCTGGACCGTGCACATGCCGGCGCAGTTTCAGAAACTGACCGGCGCCGGAGCCTTCGACGCGATGGCCACCGACCAGCTCTGCGCGGTCATCGACGACCTGCTCGGTGCCGGCCGCTGGCAGCGACCGGCGCACTGGGGCCGGCCGCTAGTGACGTTTCCGCGCTCCGGCGCTGCCTGGGATGTCCCTACGAGCGGCTGGCACCTGGATTCGCAGGGCGACCTGGATGAGCTGACGATGCTGGTGGTCTTCGCCCACCTTGCGCCCGTGCGGCCCCGGGGTGGCGGCACGCTGGTGGTCACCGGCTCACAGCGGCTGACCACGCGAGCAGGACCGCAGGCAGGCAACGTACCGGTTCGCTCGGCCGAGGTGAAGGCGTATCTGAGAACGGTGCATCCGTGGCTGCGTGACCTGTGGAACACCGACGGCGATAGCGACCGAATCCACCGCTGCCTGGTGGAAGGCGCGGTCATCGATGACGTTCAGGTTCGGGTCGAGGAGCTCACCGGCGAGCCGGGCGATGTGGTCATCATGCATCCCAGGCTGCTACATGTGATGGCACCCAACAGCCTCCAGGATCCGCGAATGATGCTCTTGCAGTTCCTCCACTGGCGGTCATAACGCCTGCGCGGCGGAATTCCGGCCACGGCGCTTAATGGTCGCGTCATGTTTGCCAGGTAGACCTGCCTTCTGCGGTGACGTCCCGCCGCACAGGAGGCGCAGTGCACAGGTCGGTGACGGGCGGAGCCAGTTCGCCTGCCGGAGCGCGCGGACAGCCGAGCCCCAGGCCTGCCTCGCCACGCGAAGCTCCTCCTGGGCCGTATGCGGAGGGCTATCCAGAGGACTACGCCGACACCTGCACCGAGGATTACCGGGGGGAGTACCCCGGCGCCTACATACAGGAAGACCCCGAGGACTATCCCGAGTTTGGCGCGGCCGCGACTCCGGCTGGCCTGCCACCGAACCGTGGCAGCCGTTCGCATCGCAGGCGGCGGCGTTTGCTGCGTCGGCGCTGGGTTCAGGCAATCCTGGCGCTGGCGGCCGCGTTCGTGGTCGCCGTTTCCTGGTCGGTGGGAAACGCGCTGACCGTCCCTGGGGGCGGCACAACGTCAGATCGCCTGGCCGAGTGGGCGCGTGATCATTACCTCGGACCCGTGGTGACGCTGGGTGAGTGGCTGACTTACCAGCCGCCGAAGGTAGGCGGCAAGCCGTCGTTCGCGCTAACGCCGCGTGCCGCCCAGAACCAGCCTGTCAGGAAGCCCGGCGGATCCGTCCCTGCCTATCCGCCGCCAGCGACGCTGGCTTCGCTGGCGGGCGCTCCGCTTCCGGGCGAGGGCCAGTGGCGCGTGGTCGCCACGGCGAACGGCGCGCCCGCTGTCTACGCCACCTTCCTCCGGGCGAGCAACGTGTACTCCTCCTACGTGGCCGGGATCGCATCGATCAACCAGAACCTGGTCAGTTTCCAGCTCCGGCCTGGGTCCGAGGACCCGGGACCCGGCAACTGGAACGCCCCGGACCTCATTCCGCCAGGCACCCGCACCGGCCTGCTGGCGACGTTCAACAGCGGATTCAAGATCGCCCAGTCGGACGGCGGCTTCTACCTGAACGGCGCTACGGCTGGGACTCTGACCGACGGGATCGCCTCGGTCGTGTACTACCGGGACGGGCACATCGCGATCGGGGTATGGGGCCAGACCGCCGGAATGACCCCCGACGTGGTGGGGGTGCGGCAGAACCTGCACCTCATCGTCGCGGGCGGCATGATCCCGTCATCGGTCGACAGCAACGTCGAGTCCAGCTGGGGTGCGACCCTGGGCGGTGGCTACTACGTATGGCGGTCGGGTATCGGCATCACCGCCGACGGGCGCGTCATCTTCGCCTACGGCCCGGCGCTAAACGTGCGGGAACTGGCCGTGTTGCTGCAGCGGGCAGGCGCGGTGAATGCCATGCAGCTCGACATCAACCCGGAGTGGATGTCGTTCATGTACTACCAGCCCGGTCTGGATCCCGCTGACCCGACTCCGACGGCGCTGCTCCCGAACCAGAATCAGCCAGCAGACCGCTACTACTCGGTGTCCGGCCGTGACTTCACAGCCGTGTACGCGAAGTGACGTCCCGGATTAGGCCTGCCGGGCCGCCAGCCACGGTCCGCCGCGCGCCCGCGGGCGGCGTCGCGCCGGTGCTCTGGCTGGCAGCGGTCGTCCAGACCGCGCGGCCCCGCCAGTGGCCGAAGAATCTCCTCGTATTCGCGGCGCCGCTGGCGGGCGCGTCGCTCGGGCGAGACGATGGCCTCGCGTATTCCCTGGTGTGCGCGGCGCTGTTCATCGGCGCCTCATCTGCTGTTTACTTCATCAACGACGTGGCCGACGCCGACCGCGACCGCATGCACCCAGTCAAGAGGTTCCGTCCGGTGGCCTCGGGACGGCTGCCGAGGAGCCACGCCCTGGTCCTGGCGGCACTGTGCGCGACGGCGGCCATAGCCGGGGGAGTGGGCATCAGGGAGCCGCGCCTGTCCGCTGTCATCGGCATCTACCTCGTCCTGTCGCTGTTCTACTCGCTCGCTGGCAAGCACATCCCAGTGCTGGAACTGGGCCTTGTGGCTTCCGGCTTTGTGCTGCGTGCGATCGGCGGCGCTATCGCCACGCACGTCCGGCCGTCCGGCTGGTTCCTCGTCGTGTGCAGCCTCGGCGCGCTGATGGTCGCGATCGCCAAGCGTTACACCGAGCTCGCCCTGCTCGACCGGGGTGCGGCAGCACACCGGCCGGTCATGAGCCGGTACCGCGCGCCGATGCTGCGGCTCGGCGAGCGGATCGTGGCGGGAGCTATCATCCTGGCCTACGTGCTCTGGGCGCAGGGTGAGACCAGCCCGTGGATGGCCGGCTGGCACCTGGCAAGTGTCCTGCCGCTGGCCGCGGCGCTGGCACGGTTTGACCAGCTGACAGGCCGGGCGACCGGCAAGCCGGTCGAGGAGCTGATCACAAAGGACGGGGTGATGATCTACTGTGAGCTGGCCTGGCTTGCTATGTTCGCCGCGGGGCTGTAGATGAGCGCCACCGTCGGGACCTACAGGATGCTGACCGGGTGGGGCCGGACTGCCCCGTCCCGGGCCATCGTGACCGGCCCGATGAGCCGCGAGGCACTGCAGGACCTGGTGGCCAGCCGCCCGAGCCGGGGGGTGCTCGCGCGCGGTGCGGGCCGGAGCTACGGCGACGCCGCGCAGAACGCAGACGGCCACATCGTGGCCCCGGTGACCGAGCCGCACGTCGAGGTGGACGTGGCGGGCGCACGGCTGCGTGCCGCCGCGTCCACAACCTTTACCGAGCTGCTGGCGGCGGCAGTGCCGCACGGCCTGATGCTGCCGGTCCTGCCAGGCACCCGGCACCTGACCATTGGCGGCGCGGTTGCCGCTGACGTGCACGGCAAGAACCACCGCCTCGACGGGAGCGTCGGCGCCTGGGTGGACCAGATCGAGCTGATTGACGGCTCCGGGAGCCCACGGACGCTGACGCCGCAGGATGACCCGGCGGCGTTCTGGGCCACGGTGGGCGGAATGGGGCTGACAGGCATCATCCTGTCCGTGACGCTGCGGCTGATCGAGGTGCGCAGCGCCATGTTCACGGCCACCACACGGCGCCTGGCGGACCTTGACGCTCTGCTGTCGGCGATGGACGCAGCCGGTAGCCGGTACGTGGTGGCGTGGGTCGACACCACAGCGACGGGCCGGTCGCTCGGGCGCAGCGTCCTTGACACCGGCGACCACCTGGACGGCCCGCACCCTGTGATGGAGAGCGACGGCCTGGCCTACCGCGCGCCGCGCGTCCCTCGCTTGCCCGCGCTGCCGTTCCGTCCGGTCACGCCGTTCACGGCGCGAGGCTTCAACACAGTGTGGTTCCGCAAAGCGCCCCGGGTTCATACAGGTGTCTGCGACCTGACGACCTTCTTCCACCGGCTAGATGCCGTCGACGGGTGGAACCGCGCAATCGGCCCCCGCGGGTTCGTCCAGTACCAATTCTTGGCGCCCGAGGGCAGCGAGAAGATCATCGCCGCAGTGCTTGAGACGCTGCAGCGGCACCGGTGCCCGGCGTTTCTCGGCACACTGAAGCGGTTCGGGACAGCCAACCAGTCGCTGCTGTCGTTTCCCGTCCCTGGCTGGGCTTTCGCCGTCGACATTCCCGCCGGCAATCCGCGGCTCGCGCCTCTGCTGGACGAGTTCGACCGGCAGGTCGCTGACGCCGGCGGCCATGTCTACCTGGCCAAGGATTCGAGGCTGAGCCAGGCAGCCTTCGAGGCCATGTACCCGGCTGCCAAGTGGCTGACCGAGCGGGGACGGCTCGACCCATCTGGTGTCTTCCGGTCCGACCTTGGCTGCAGACTGGGCTTGTGCGACAGATGACGGCCGACGGGCAGCCCCGGACAAGCGGTAACGCAGCGGGCGTCGGCGAGCCGCCCGGGGTCATCAGGCGGGTCCTGCTGCTCGGCGGTTCCAGTGAGATCGGGCAGCAGATCCTGGCTGCGCTGCGGCTGCCGCCACAGGCCGAGGTGGTGCTGGCCGGCCGCGACGAGCAGCGGATGGCAGCGGCGGCCGGGCTGCTGGGTTGCCGTGTCCGGACAGTACGCTACGACGCCGTTGCGCTCGACACCCACGAGGCCGTGGTGGACCAGGCGTTCGCGTCCGGCGAGGTCGACCTCGTGATCAGCGCAGCGGGGGTCCTGGTCCCGCAGAACGTACTGGCGGGCGACCCGATGCAGGCCAGCCGTCTCGTCGAGACGAACTTCACAGGCCATGTAACGACCTTGCTCGCCGCGGCGGCCCGGCTACGCGCCCAGGGCCACGGCACGATCGTTGTGCTGTCCTCGGTCGCCGCTATCCGGCCCCGCCGGGCGAACTTCGTGTACGGCGCGGCCAAGGCAGGGCTCGACGCGTTCGGCCGCGGGCTGGCCGACTCGCTCTACGGCAGCGGAGTACGGGTGCTGCTGGTCCGGCCGGGCTTTGTGACCGGCCGGATGACGCGGGGCATGGCACCCGCGCCGCTGGCCACCACGCCCGCTGCTGTGGGTACGGCGGTGGCGGCCGCGCTGGCTGGGCGGGCTGGCATGGTCTGGGTGCCGCGGCAGATGGCTGTCCTCGCGACCGGGCTGAGGCTGGTCCCAAGGCCGCTCTGGCGCCGGCTGCGCAGGTGAGGACTATCAGATGCGCGTTCTGATTGCCGAAGACGACCGCGGGTTGCGTGATGTGCTGGCGCGCGGCCTGCGGGAGAACGGCTATGTCGTGGACGCGGTCACCGACGGGCCGGCTGCAGTCAGCTACCTGCGCAGCTACGAGTACGAGGTGGCGATCCTCGACTGGCGCATGCCGGACATGTCAGGGCTGGAGGTGCTGCAGTGGATGCGGCGCAGGAACCTTCCAGCCGCAATCCTGATGCTTACCGCCCGCGACGCGCCAGCGGACCGGGTCACCGGGCTGGACCAGGGAGCCGACGACTACATGGTCAAGCCGTTCGACTTCAGCGAACTGCTGGCCAGGATGCGCGCGCTGCAGCGCCGGCCCCGGACGCTGCAGCCACCCGAGCTGATGATGGGCGACGTGCGTCTGGACCTGGCCATCCGCGAGGTGCGGGTCGGCAGCGAGCAGCGTGCGCTCACCGCGACCGAGCTGGCGCTGCTGGAAATGCTCATGCGACGGTCGCCTGCAGTCGTGCCGCGGCGGCAGATAGCGCTGCACGTATGGGAGCACGAAGCCGACGCGCTCGGCTCGAACACCATCGACGTCCATCTGGCCCGTCTGCGGTCCAAGCTTGCCGGCGGTCTCGTGCGCATTGAGGCGGTGCGCGGCATCGGCTACCGGATGGTGGCCGCATGAGAAAACCGCACAGGCGGCTGGTGCCGCCAGGGTCAGCGCACGCGGTGCGGATCGCCCTCACGACCACTGTGCTGATCGGCATCGTCTATGCGGGCTGCGTGAGTGTTGTTGACCGGGTCGTCGCGGCGCGGCTGGTCGCGGCCGTCGATGCCCGGCTGCGGGATAGCCTCTCCGACCTGCGGGAGAACGACCGCCCGCTGCCCGCCGCGGCCGAAGCCGACGACGACGACGCCCGCGAGCCGCCGCTGTACCTCTGGCTGGCCCACCGGGCCCGGCAGGCGGGCGTCAGCCTGAGCCCCGGCGCCCCGCGGCTGCCTGGTGCCGACACAGCCAGCGTCGGCACCAGGGCCAGCCCGGCCTCGCTGACCGTTCAGCTCGCACCTGGGACGTTCCGCCTCGATACGGCGCGCAGCGGCAGGGGCGTGATCGTCGCCGGGCAGAGCCTCGCCGAGCAGGATCACATCGAGAACGTTCTGGGCGCGAGTGAGGCTCTGGCAGCGCCGGTTCTGCTGCTCGCCGTCTTCATCGGGGCGCTGATCATCGGCGTGCGGTCACTGTCGCCGGTTGAGCACTCGCGCCGGCGCCAGCTCGAGTTCACCGCGGACGCGTCGCACGAACTCCGGACGCCGCTCAGCGTCATCAGCGCCGAGACCAGCCTGGCACTCAGGTCGCCGCGCAAAGCGGCCGACTACCGCGCTGCGCTGGCCCGCATCCAGGGCGAGAGCGACCGGCTCCGCAGCATAGTGGAGGACCTGCTGTGGCTGGCCAGGTTCGATTCGCACCCGCCGCAGCCCAAGGCTGAGCCCCTGGACCTCACCATCATCGCCCAGGGGTGCGCCGACCGCTTCGGCGCGGTGGCTCAGGCGCAGTCCATCAGCATCACGGTGATCGGCGCCGGCTCTGGGCATGCCTGGGTCAGTGCTCCGCCGGAATGGATCGACCGTCTCGCGGGGGTGCTGGCCGACAACGCTTGCCGGCATGCTGGGCCGGGTGGCAGGGTCCGGATCCGCATCGGTCACCGCGCTGGCAGGGTGACCCTGACGGTAGAGGACAGCGGCCCGGGGATCCCTCCCGAAGACCGCGCCAGGTTGTTCGACCGCTTTCACCGCGCGACCGAGGATGGCGGCGGCGCGGGCCTCGGGCTCGCCATCGCCGACTCAATCGTGCGTTCGACAGCTGGCCAGTGGCAGATCGGGGATTCACCGCTGGGCGGCGCGCTGTTCGGCGTCAGCTGGCGCCGGGCAGCGGTCCGGCAGCCCCACCCGGCTCCCAGGACTGAAGCTGCGGCGGACCCGGGGTAACGTCGGCGCCGTGCAGGCACGGGCCACAAGCCGGCTACGGTCAGCTTTGCTGCGGCGCTGGTGCCGGCGGCGCCGGAGGCGCAGGCTGGCTGGGCGGCGCCGGCGGGGCACGTAATGAGACGGCCCGGCGGGAACGGCGCCCGCGGACGACCGTGCTGATAATCCCGATGAACGCCAGTATCAGCAGCGCGATAAGGGACCCCGCGGCCACAAGCACCAGCCGCACGTACATGTCCGGGCGGGTGTCGGGAGGTGCCAGGCCATCGGAGACAAACGCCCGCGGCGTGCGCAGGGCGATGAACGATCTGCCATGCTGCAGCAGGACGACGCGTCCCACGACCCCGCTCTCGGAAACCGGGCCCCACGTCCGTGAGTCCACCGAGATGTTGCGGCGGTCTCCCATGACGAAGATCTTTCCCTTGCCAAGGGTGACGGAGAACGTGAGTCTCGACGGCGGGTCACCCGGGTACAGGTAGGTCTCGTCGAGCGCCTTGCCGTTGACTGTCACTCGCCCTCTGGCGTTACAGCAGGCGACGTGATCCCCGGGGAGGCCGATCAGGCGCTTGACGAACGTGTGGTCAGGACCGGTGGCCGTGGCAGGCACGTGCAGAACCACGACGTCGCCCCGGCGGATGCCTGACCCGGCGCTGACAAACAGGCGGTCAGTTGGGCCGATCGTGTTTTCCATCGTGGGGGACCCGTCCACGAAGCCGCGGAACGTCCTGACCACGATCCCGGTGCTGGTGACCAGGAGCGCGAGCGCTACCACGACCACCACCCAGAACACGATCCTGCGTGCCAGGCGGCCCCGGTGGCCCCGCTGCCTGGCTTGCACACCCAACGTGACGGCTTGCTGCTGGGTCATCGACGCCTCACATGTGCGGGGCTGAACGTCGGCAGCCCGTCAAGGCCGGGCTCCCGCAGCCCGGATCTACCAAGGATGTCAGGAAGGAGAACTCAGAGGAAAGCCTTGCCTTCGCCGCGGTAGGTCGGCACGGTCGCCACCACCGCGTCGCCGTCGATCAGGTGCAGCTCGCTGAACCGCTCGCACAGCTCGCCGGCCTTGGCGTGGCGCAGCCACACCCGGTCACCGATCCGGAGCTGACCGGCGGCTGGGCCGAGCAGCGGCGTCTGCACCTCGCCAGCGCCTTCCTGGCGGTCCAGCCGCAGCCCGCCTGGCAGCCAGGGTGCAGGCAGCCGGGAGCGGCCCGCTGCTCCGGAGGCCGGGTAACCGCCACCGAGGGCTGTGACCGCGTCAGGTCCCGGCCGGCGGACCACCGGAAGCGCGAAGAAGGCCGCTGGGCGCCCGCGGAACCCGCGGTAACCGTCGAACAGTACCGGGTGGTAGAGACCTGATCCGGCGCCGATCTCGGTCACCGCGGCCTCGGCCGCCGTCTTCTCGACCGAGCCCGTGCCGCCGCCGTTGACGAACTCCAGCGGCGCCACCTCCCTGACTGCTGCCACGATCGCGGCCCGGCGCCGCGCAAGCTCCGCGCCGGACTTCCGCTGGAGGTAACGGACGCCCGCCGCGTACAGGGGGCGCCCAGGCGGGTTGTCGCCGACGCCGGCTATCTGCGCCTCGTAAGCCATCAGCCCGGCCAGGCGAAGCCCCGGCCGGGCGGCGATGGCCGTGGCCAGGGCCGCGGCCTGAGCGGGTGATCGCACCGGGGACCGGCGCGCGCCAGCGCGCAGCAGTCCCCCCAGCGCGAGGTAGCCAGCGTCAATGTCGATGCAGACCCGCACCGGGTGCGGCTCGGCGACGCTCGCAGCAGCTTTCTCGATCATGTCGAGATGCTCGGGGCAGTCCACCATGACCGTGACAGCGGCGGCTGCCACCGGGTCGCCCGCGAGCTGCGCCAGCGCCGTGCGGTCGGCCGTCGGGTAACCCACGACGATGTCGTCGCCGGTGCCGTGGCCGGCCAGCCACAGCGCCTCAGGCAGGGTGAAGGCCAGGATCCCGCGGAAGCCCTCGATCTGCAGTACCTGGCCGGCCAGCTGGCGGCACCGCACAGACTTGCTGGCCAGCCGGATCGGCTTCCCGGCAGCCCGCCGGGTCATCGCCGCGGCGTTGGCCCGCAGCGCCACCAGGTCAACAGCGGCGAACGGCGGCTCGAGATGCGCCGTTGCCGAGTTGTACCGCTCCAGGTCGCTGGAAGCTGTGCTCATTTGCGCGCCTCCGGCACGACGATCACTGCTCGTTCTTGGTCAGCTCGGTGTATTCGGCGGCGGACAGCAGACCTGGCGGAAGCCCGCCGCTGCTGTCGGCCAGGGCAACCTTGAACAGCCAGCCTGAGCCGTACGGATCGGTGTTGACAAGGCCTGGGCTCTCGTCGATCTCCGGGTTGACCTCGGTCACCTCGCCGTCCACAGGGGAGAAGATGTCGCTCACCGACTTCGTCGACTCGACCTCTCCGCACGGCTCGCCGGCGGTGACCGTTGCGCCAGGAGCCGGCGCGGAGACGTAGACGACGTCACCGAGCGCGTGCTGGGCGTGGTCGGTGATGCCCACCGAGGCAACCGAGCCGGCGATGGCAACCCACTCGTGTTCGCGGGTGTAGTGCAGGTCCTCGGGAACGGCAGTCACTGGGCCTCTTCTCTGCGGGTGCCCGCGTCCTCTTGCAAGCGGGGCGTTGTCGTGCGGTCAGGTCTCGCGGCGGTAGAACGGGAGTGGCACCA
Organism: uncultured Actinomycetota bacterium; assembly: GCA_963815375.1. GTDB lineage: Bacteria > Actinomycetota > Actinomycetes > Streptosporangiales > Streptosporangiaceae > JASHPR01. Next base: position 861,365 of record CAWFGX010000005.1, read on the forward strand.
CCGTGGCCGGCTCGGCGCGGCCACGGATGTCGATGGCGAGCCGTTCGCGCTCGCTGTCGTCCGGCGCCTGGCGCGCTACATCCGCCTCAACGTATGCCATCGCGATCGGGATCCCGAGCGTCGGCGACGGGGCCCCGCTGGTCACGGTCCCGCATCGGCGCGAGTCCCAGAGCACGCCATACCCGTGCCTGGGAACCCGCCGTGACCGGAGCGTCAGCCCCACCAGCTCGCGCTGAGGCGCCGAGCGGGCGCGCTCGGCGAGCGCGGCCCGGCCGACGAAGTCGCCCGGCTTGTCCAGCCGGACGACCCGGCCCAGCCCGGCGTCGAACGGGCTGACGTCCCGGCCAAGCTCGTTGCCGTACAGCGGCATCCCGGCCTCCAGCCGCAGCGTGTCGCGCGCGGCCAGGCCAGCGGGGACGAGCCCGTAGGATGCCCCGGCGGCGGTCAGCGACTGCCACACCTTCTCGGCCTGCTGCGCCGGGGTGAACAGCTCGAAGCCGTCCTCACCGGTGTAGCCGGTGCGTGCTACCAGCACCTCAGAGCTGGCCACGGTCGCTGGTGCGATGGCGTAGTACCGCAGATCCGTTATCGCCCCAGCCACGTCAGCCTCTGCGGACTGGGCCAGGATGCGGGCAGCGTTCGGGCCCTGAACGGCGATCAGCGCGTAGTCGGGGGTGCGGTCCGTGACCTGGGCACCGTCGGCGACCGAGGCCTTGGCTCGCTCCGTGAGCTCACCGAGCACGACGTCGGCGTTGGCCGCGTTCGCGACCACGAGGAACTCGTCCGCGCCAAGCCGGTAGACGATCAGGTCATCGAGCACGCCGCCGTCGGGCGCGCAGATCATCGTGTACCGGGCGCGGCCCTCGGCCAGCACCGAGGGCTGGCCGACCACCGCGTAGTCCAGCGCGGCAGCGGCTCCGGGGCCGGAGACCATGATCTCGCCCATGTGCGAGAGATCGAAGAGCCCGGCCGCTGTGCGCACCGCAGTGTGCTCGGCGGTCTCGCTGCCGTACCGCAGCGGCATCAGCCACCCCGCGAATCCGGTCAAAGTCGCACCCAGGCGCTCGTGCACCCCGGTCAGCGGCGTCCGGCGGAGCTGGGCGGCGGGTTCCGGGCCAGCAGAGTCCTGGCGAACCGGGTCCGGGCCCCCGGCAGGCACTGCGGCATCCTGGTCGGTCATGTGATTGCTCCAGTGCGTGCGGCAGTGGTCAGCCTACCGGCGGGCGCTGACCGGCGTCGGCGGGCCCTTGGTGTCGCTACCGCCCGGGAGTGTGATAGTCGGGAAGCATGACACTGCTTACTGAGGACGAGATAGTCGGCCGGCTGACGGACGTGCCAGGCTGGGCGCGGGACGGCAGCAGCATCGTTGCGACCGTTACCCGCAGTGACTTCCGCGACGCCATGCTCTTCACCGGCGCCGTTGCCTACCTGGCCGAGCAGGCGAATCACCACCCGGACATCCTGATCCAGTGGAACAAGGTCACGCTGACCCTCTCGACCCACTCGGCCGGGGGCCTGACAGCGAACGACTTCGACCTGGCCACGAAGATCAGCGCCCTGGGCTGACGGTCCGCGCCGGCTGACGGTCCGCGCCGGGCTGACCGTCCGCGCTGGCTGACGGCCTGGTCTGGGCTGACGCCTGCACCAGGCTGGCGGCCGCGCGCCCTGCTCACCTCCGCCTGTGGGCGGCGCCACGCCCCCGTCCTGGCGCCGCCCACAAGGCGAAGATCCGTGCCCGCCGTGACCCTCGTCCGCCTGCGCAGCGTCCTCCTGCGACTGCGACTGGGCGTCCCCCCCGGTGCTCGGCCAGGTGGCCAGTCCGGGCACCCTGCGTCGCCCTCGGTTCCCGGACGAGGGTCCCCCTCCACGGCTCGCGGTTTCCCCGTTCTCACGGCGCCGGCCTGCATCCGCAGTGCCGCAGTGCCGCACGGGGTTCTAGTTATACACGTTGTACAGAGTTGGCTACAGCTAGTTACAAAATTGATGCCGGAACCTTCTCGCGCCGATTCCTGACGCGCCACCGGCCGGGCCGGCAGCCGATGAATGTGGCTCCGGTGGCGTTTTGCTGGTGCTGGCGGTGTCTGCGGTGGCGGGGGGCTGGGCGGCGGTGATGAGCGCGGCGGCGTGCTGGGCGGCGGTCATCATGGGTTCCAGCCAGGCCATGCCGGTGGGGTCCTGGGTGAGGCGGGTGGCGATGATCAGCAGGTCTTCGCTGGTGAGGTTCTGGGCGTTGTAGCCCTGGATGAACCCGCCGCCGCGGATGGGCATCAGCCGGGAGCCGGGGTCGGTGATGTTGCGGACCGGCCCTGGGCCTTTGCGGCTGGCCTTTTTGCGGGCGGCCCGGGCGGCGGCCTTGCCCTGGCGGGCGCGGGCTGCCTCCACGGCGGCGGCAGCCTGCCTGACCCGGCAGTAGTCATCGACCCCGCGTTTGCGGCCCCGCCGCACCTGCCCCGCGGCGTACTTGTCTTCAAGCCCGGCGAGCTGGGCGGCCCGCTCAGCCCGCACCTGCGCCAGGTTCTCCTCAGCCAGCGCTACCGCGCTGGCCGCGGGCGGCGGCCCGGGTCGCCGCCCCGAACGCCGCCGCTGACGGTGGGCCTGGGTTTTGCCCTCCACCGCCTGCCCGGCGGCTTGCTCCGCAGCCTGGCGCTCAGCCCGCAGCCCGGCCAGCGCCGCAGCGATCCGCTCGTCACGCCGCCGCGGATGCCAGGCATCCTCAGGAACCTCATCCCCCCGGCGGTCCTGGCCGAACAGCGCGTCCTCAGCCGCGTCCGCCTCGCCGTGCTCCGCGACGGCCTGCGCGGCCAGCCGTGCCAGCGCCTCCTCGGCCCGGTTCGCCGACTTCGACGCGCTCGCGGCGATCTTGGTGCCATCCAGTGCCACCACACCGACCTTCCCCATGCCCAGCCGCGCGCACAGCACCAGCACCTGGGTGAACAGCTGCGCCGCCAGCTGCGGGAACGCCGCCCGGAACCGCGCGACGGTCACATGATCAGGCACATCCCCGGCGCAGATCACCCGGAAGGCCACATCAGTGCGGCAGGCCGCCTCTATCTGCCGCGAGCTGGTATCTGACGCCCAAAACCCTTCAACGACCAGGAAAGGCAGAGCGCAACGGGCCACCAGTAACGCCACGCGTGGTGCCGGTGAGGCCTACAGCATGATCCGGGGCCGGTGGTGCGGGTGAAGTCGGCCAGCGCGGCCGTGAGCGGGTGACAAGGGAGGTCGCGGTGAGCCGGAGTCGTGATCACGGATTCTGCCCGTCACTGGGCGCACCTGGGCCTCCGTGATCAAGACATGCGCAGGCAGGTCTCCGCGATCATGCGGTGGGCGAGCGGGCTGTACCGAGGCCGGCTGAGGACAAACTGCGAGAGTCCGAGGAGCATGATCCGCTCAGTCCACGGCTGTTCTCCCAGATCTGATAGCCCGCACCACGCCCCGTCGGCTAGCCGAATTCGCAGTGCAGGTGCTTGATGCCGTTGATGAAGCTGGACAGCAGCCGGTCCGGCTCGCCGGCCGAGCGGATATCCGGGACCCGGGTGAGCAGTTCCCGCAGCATGGCAGTGATCTCGCGCCGGGCCAGGTGCGCGCCCAGGCAGAAGTGCGGGCCCGCTGAGCCGAAACCGACGTGCGGGTTGGGGGAGCGGGTGATGTCGAAGCGGTCCGGGTCAGCGAACACGCTCTCGTCGTGGTTGGCTGCCTGGTAGACGAGCAGGACCTTGTCGTCCTCGCGGTAGGCGTGCCCGTTCATGACCGTGTCGCGGGTCACCGTGCGGCGCATCCAGATGACTGGCGAGACGTAGCGGACGATCTCCTCCACAGCCGCGCCAATCCGGCCCTCGAAATCGGCCAGCAGCAGCTCACGCTGGCCGGGGTTCTCGGTGAGCAGGGCGAGCGCGTGCGAGATCGCGGTTCTTGTCGTCTCGTTGCCGGCTACCACAAGCAAGATAAAGAACGAGGCCAGCTCCGCGGGTGTGAGCTGCTCACCGTCAAGGTTCGCGGTGGCCAGCGCGGATACCAGGTCGTCGGCCGGGTCCTTCTGGCGCTGCTCGGCCAGGCCGGTGACAAGCTGGGCCAGGTCCTGCCCGGCGGTGAGGACCTGGGTGATTGCCTCGTTGAGGTCCTCGCTGACGAACTCGGGGTCGGCACCGGACAGGATGATGTTGGTGTTCTTCAGCACCATGGCGTAGTGCTCGTCGCCGACGCCCATCATGTCGCAAATGATCTTGAGGGGCAGCCTGGCGGACACGTGCTGCACGAAGTCACAGGGACCGGTCGCCAGCAGGTCGTCGACGATCTCGGCCGCGGTGCGCTGCACGCCCTGCTCGAACTTCTGGATCATCCTCGGCGTGAAGGCCCGGGACACGATGCGGCGCAGCCGGGCGTGCCTCGGGTCGTCCATATTGATCATCGAGCCGAAGTACTCGTTGAACTCGGTGGGCAGGTCGATGACATTCGTGGCGCCGGCCGCCGAGGAGAACACCTCGGGGTTGCGGCTGGCCTCGATCACGTCGGCGTGCCGGACGAGCGCGTAGTAGCCGCGTTCCGCTGTGCCGAACGGGCTCTCTATGGGGTCAAAGAACGGCGGTGGCTGCATCGCGCGCAGCCGGGCGAACGCGGCGTGGCGCTCTGCCGGCGGTTGCTCCCAGAACGCGTTCTGTGACAGGTCAAGGTCCCCGCCGACGGGGGAGGGATGCGGAGAAGTCACGGGAGCCGCCTTCCGGATCTAGAACTCCGTTCGGTTCCCATGGTGGCACCGCGCCCGGCGAGCCGATAGGGGCGCGTAAGCCCGTCCGCAGGAGCTGTCTGCTAGGCCCTGGAAGCGGCGACACTGAGACTCACCGCCTCCCGGCCGGGGTCGGGATCCGGCGTCATGATCGCCACTGCCACCGGGCACGAGACGCCGCTGATCTCGACCACCGTGCATACGATCACGGCCGCGTCGGCCCGCAGCACCAGCCAGTCGTCCTCGCCAGCTTCGTCGGCTAGGACCGGGATCTCAGCGGTCGCGTCCGGCCCGCCCAGACAGGCTGTGACAGCCGCCAGACGCGCGCTGACGACGGCCGGCCGCTCACCCCGGCGCCGCAGCTCGGCCGCGATGTCGGCCAGGCCCGGGCCGGGATCGTGCTTCCCCGCCGCTGGACGCGGGTCGGCGGCCGCCCAGCCGCAGGCCGCGCCCTGGGGCTCCCGGGCGCTCAGCGTGAATCCCTCCAGCAGGGCTGGCGGCGCATCGCCGCCGTCCGGCTGGCCGAAGTGGGCCGTGACGCGCAGCTTCGGGTCGAGGCCGAGCGCCACCGCGCTCCGCTCCAGGTAGACCGACAGCAGTGAAGGCGGCCACGCCGCGTTCCTGGGAAGCGGCCCGGCATCGGCGAGCCGCAGCCCGCGCCAGGTCACCAGCTGCCGGCCTGCCGCATCGACGGCCTCCACATCCCAGACGTACTCAGCGGCCTGGGACTGCGACCGGACTGGTTCGGGCTGGCCCGCCGCTGGCTGCGTTACCGGCCGGATCTCCACGGCCCGGATCTCGACCGCTCCGTCCGCCTCGCGGCCGCTGAAACCGACCGCCTCGCATCCTGCGGGCAGCAGGCGCCGGTGCGGAACGCATGCCTGCAGCACATGCCAGGTCGCGTCGTTCAGGCCCGGGCTGCCCAGCAGCAGCGGCGCTTCGGCTGAGCCGTCGGCGACGCTGAACCAGGGCTGGCCGTCCTCGCCGCCACGCACCAGCGCCCGGCAGGAATACGTGGTGACCTCCGGCAGCAGCGCCGCGCGCCGGAACCGCCCGGACTGGAAGCAGACTGGCCCGTACAGCTCAGTCCCGTCGACGATCCCGGAATGGCTCGCCGGCACCTCGTCGAGTTCGGGCATGCAGGCTGCGAGCGACAGCGGCGCACAGCTGCCCAGATCGTCAGCGAGCCGGAACGTGGCGCGGAAGTGATCGGTGGCGAAGCCGCTCTCCGCGCACCGCAGCACCGCCGTCACTGATCCGCTGTCGGCGAGTGCGCTGATCCGGATCAGCGCACTCGCGTCGCCGTCGTGAGCCGGGACGAGTACCGGAGCGTCCATCGAGACCTGGCTGAGCTGCCGCAGCGGCTGCCCGGCCAGCGCAGCCGCCACCTGGGCCATCGCCTCGAGTGCCATCGCAGCGGGCAGCACCGGCATCCCGTAGACCCGGTGATCGGCGAGGTACGGGTCGGTCCGCAGGCTCAGCCTGGTGTCGCAAACGAGCTCTACACCGGGGTAGTGCATCCTGACGTCCCCAAGGAACCTGCCGCGGGGCATGGTGGCAGCCGCTGCAGCCACCGCGGGCGGCGCCGGGACGCCGACCCGGCCGTGCACCGCAACGCGGGCCGGCAGTCCCGGTGTGGCCAGCGCCTTGAGCAGCAGCCGGGAGCCTTCGGTTACGCCGATGGCGCTCACCCCGGCCCGGGCGAGCTCGCCGGAAAGGGCGTCCGGCCTGCCTGGTTCCGCCTGCGACCAGGTGGGCCAGTCGACGTGCAGGGCACGGCACCCGGGTATCCCGCTCGCCACGCGCTCGGCCGACTCCGCGAGCGCACCGCTCGCCAGCGCGAGCAGGCTCGCGCCAGCCAGCCCGTAGTGGCCCGCGACGGAGCCGAACGTGACAATCAGCCGCAGCCGTGGCGTCGTGTCAGCACCGATCGCGTCGACCAGGCTTGACAGGCAGGCGTTTTCCGCGCCCACATGCGCGCGCAGCTCATCCTCTGTCAGCTCGGTAACGGGCCGCAGGCCGGCCGGGGCGACCTCGTGCGCGAGCGCGGTCACCCGGCCGAGCTCACTCTCGATCCGCCGCACTGCCGCCCGCACGCTGTCCGGGTTCGCCAGGTCCGCGTCCTCGACGGCTATCCGGATCCCCGCCGACCTGAGTTGCTCGAGGCCGGCCGCGTCGTGCCCGCCGCTGCCGATGACCGCTATGGCCGCCCCGCAGACGCCTAGTACCTGGGCGAGCGCCAGGCCTGCCCCCGCGCTGGCCCGGCTGACCAGCACAACGTCGGCCGGGCCCAGCGGAAATTCGCCCGAGCCCGGTGTCTGCGCCGGTGCCATGACGGCCTCCTGCGCCGTGCCGGCGTCGTCGATCACGAGCTCGCGGAACGTGCCAGGCTCGGCCATGGCGTGCTTCCGCGCGGCCCGCAGCCCGGCGACGCTGGGCGGGACCCGCAGCACGGTGACACCGAGTTCCGGATGCTCCGCCTGCAGCGCGGCGCAGAAACCGGTGAACCCTGGCTCGTGGGTAACCATCACCAGCGTTCCGCTGCTGACCGCGTCGCGGGCCGCGGCGAGCGCCACTGCGGCCGTGTCCGGGCTGGCCGGATCCCCGATGATCGCCAGTGCCCGGCCGGCCGCTGGATCGTCGCGGAAGAGTTTCCGGACTAACAGCCCGAACGTTTTCGTGGTCGCTGCCCGCACCCGCCACGGCCCGTCGTCGCGGTGATCGCTGCCTGGGAACTCGCCTGACGCGGGCCGCAACTCTTCGGCGTAGCAGCGGACCCAGGGGCCGGCGGCGCTAACGGGCGCAGGCTCAGGCTCCTTCTGCCCATCGCTGCCTGCCCCCGCCGGTGGGCCGCTCGGGCCGGGCGCGGGCGGCCGGTCGGCCTGGTCCGCCCGGCGACGGGGAGCACGGGAGGGCAGCGGCTCTGTGTCGTCAGAAACCGGGCCGGCCTGTCCCGGTGTCGGCGTCGGCTTGGCCTCGGCTGGCGTTGGCACCGGCGTGCCGCGGTCAGTCCTGGGATCGGGCGAGCGGGAGGGCTGCGGCTCGGCGTGGCGCGGCGCGGGAATGCGCCCGGCTGCGTGCGACGGCGCGGCCGCCGGGCGGGGCTGGGCGGCCGCGCCGGCCCGGGAGGCCGGCAGCTCAGGGACGGGGGCTGTGTTGGCCCGGGGGGACGACCCCCCGGAGCCCCCCGCGGACCCGACGGGCCGGTCCTGGAAACCGGCCCGGGCCGTCGGGACGGCCCGGGGGGCTGGCAGGTCAGGAACGCCAGCTTCGCTGGCCCCGGCGACCCCGGCGTGCCCCGCGCCGGTGTCCTCGAGGGCGGCCCTCCCGGACGCGACCGGAGCAGACGCCGTGGGCCCGGAACCCTCCGCCGCACTGAGCTCCGGCGCGGGCTGCCCGGTCCGGCGCAGGGCTGGCCCGGGAGTGCGGCGGGCCGGAGCCGTAACTGTCTGGCACGGGCTGGCGATGAAGGTCTGCTCGCGCCAGATGTCAATCGGCCGTGACGGCCGATCGGTGAACACCGCGTCCGGGCAATCCAGCGCGCCCACCGCGAACAGGGCTGCCGCCGCGTGGGCCGCGTCGGCGCCGCTGCCGGCTGCGAGGCTGACCGCGGGGACGCGGCACATGGCGGTCGCCGTCTTGGCCAGGGCCCGACCTGGCCCGGTCTCGAGCAGCAGGCTTGCGCCGACCGCGCCGGCCCGCAGCGCTGCCTCCAGCTCGGCCGGGCCACCGGAATCTGCGCACAGGACCTCCGCTGCGTCGGCGGCTGAGCAGACCTCTCGCCCGATCGCCGCAGACATGAACCGGCGCTGCGGCGCAAGAAGCTTCAAGGCCGCGGCCGCCTCGCGCAGCAGCCGTGCCCGCCCGGCGGCTGCTATCTCATCGGCTGCTGTCTCGGCGGCTGCTGTCTCCCCGGCCAGTGGGTGCCCGGCCGGTGTGTGCCCGGCGCCTGGCCCCGAGTCCCCGCCGGCCGCTGCCAAATCCCCGGCAGCCTGAGCCACGTCACCGGGCTGGGTCTCGTCACCAGGCTGGGCCCCGCCAGGGGCCTGGCTCTCGTCACCGGGCTGGGATTCGGCCGGATCGGGAGTCTCGCCTGTGGCTAGTACGCGACCGTCCTGAGCGTCGTGGGCGGGGGAGTCCTGGGAAGCGTTCAGGATCAATTCACGAGTGGCAGCGAACGCGAGTGCCTGCTCCTCTGTCAGGCACCCTGCCCAGACCAGGCCAGCGATCTCGCCGTAGCCGCGCCCGGCGGCGGCCGTGGCCTGTAGGCCAAGCGGGTGGAGCCAGCGCAGCGCGGACAGCTGCCGCCGCAGGGGGACATCGGGCGGGTCGGCCGCCGGGTCCGCGGTGCCGCCGCAATCGGACAGCAGCAGCGTGACCCGCCCGTCGGCGCCGTCGGCCGCGTAGAGTCCCGGCCGCAGCGTCAGCAGGCCTTCGGGCAGGGCGGGCAGCAGGCCCGCGGCCTGGCTGGCCAGCCGGGCAAGGTGATCCTGGCTCGATGCCACGAGCGCCATCCGGACCGGTCCCTGGTCCGCGGCGTCACGGGCCAGCTGGCAGGCGAGGTCGACCAGCTCGGCGTCGGACAGCCACGGCGCCACGCGCGCGATCCGGGCCAGCAGCTTCCCCATCGCGGTCCGGTCGGCGGCGTGCAGCAGGTACGCGGCGGATCGCGAGGGACCTCCGGTGGCAGGCACGCCGGAGGTGCCAGCGCCGGAGCTGGCGCGCGGCCCGCCGGACGCGGCGCGCTTGCGCTCGTGCCGTCCGCGTGTTGGCTCACTGCGCAGCACCAGGTGGACGTCCACGCCCGGGCCCATGGCGCTGACCCCGGCGGTCCGCGGTCCCTCCGGCCACGGCTCGGGTGCACGCGGCAGGCGCAGGGCCGCGTCGCCGCCCCGCAGCAACGGATGCGGCCTGCTGAACCCGGTAGCCGGCGGGATGTAGCCGGTGCTCATCGCGAGCACCGCCTTGATCAGGCCCGCGACACCCGCGGCTGCCTTGGTGTTCCCGATGTTGGCCTTGACCGAGCCGAGCGCGGCAACCTGGCGCACGTCGGAGCGCAGCTCAGCGAGAGCGGCGAGCTCGGTCGTGTCGGATGCGGCGGTACCAGCGCCATGCCCCTCGATGAGCTGGACTTCCCCTGGCGGGATCCGGGCGCGCTGGTAGGCCCTGTGCAGGGCCAGGAACTGGCTGCGGGTGTCTGGCACGGCCGCGGCCGGCTGGCCCGAGGACAGGCCCCAGCCGGCGATCTCGGCGTAGACGGGCAGCCCCGCCGCCCGCGCGTCCGCCGACCGCATCAGCACGACCATGCCGCAGCCTTCGCCCGGCAGATAGCCGGTCGGCTTCTCGTCGTAGACGCGCATGTCACCCCGGGCCAGGACGCCGGTCTTGGCCAGCCCGACGAGCTCGAGAGGGTCGAGGCCGATATCGACCCCGCCTGCCAGGGCGACGTCGAGATCGCCCGCTGCCAGCGCGGAGCATGCCGACGCGACCGCCAGCAGCGACGACGCCTGCGAGCCGTCCACCGCGTAACCGCCGCCGCGGAACCCGAAGTAGCCGCAGATCCGGGATGCGATGGCGGCTGGCATGCTGCCCGCAAGGGTCTCGTCGGTGGCGGCCGGGAACGGCGCCAGGTATCGCTGCTTGGCATGCCCCAGGACCGGCAAGGCCCGCTCGGCCGGGATGCCGCCAGCGGCGAGCGCGTCGGCGAAGACGCGCCGGACGTACGGCCAGCGCAGCCGCAGGGCCGCGGCGCGCGACACGTCTCCGGTAAGCGAGTTACCGATGATCACTCCGGTCCGGGTTCGGCCCAGGCCCTCGCCCATCGCGAACCCGGCGCCTGCGAGTGCGCGCGCCGCGGTCTCCAGCGCGAGCCACTGCGCTGGGTCGACGACGCGGTGCACCTCGGCGGGCACGCCGAACGCCGCCTTGTCGAACTGCCAGCCCTCGATCAGGGCGGCCCGGGCGCTATAGGTCGCGTCCGGGGCGGCCCGGTCAGGGCTGTAGTAGTCGGCTAGTTCCAGCCGCGACGGGGGCAGCCTGCGGAAGGTCCTGCGGCCGGTCATCACCACGTCGAGCAGCCCGACCGGGTCATCAGCGTCCGGGAAGCGGCAGCCCATGCCGATGATCGCGATTCGTACCCCGTCGCCAGCAGCGCCGGCTCCCGTCCGCGCTGCCTGACGCCACCGGAGTGCGTCCTGGCTGCCCGGCTGACCATCGGGTTCTGGCGGCCAGGATCGGCTGGGATTCTGCCCGCGATCGCGCTGCCGGTTCAGGAAATACCTAACCGGCGGCAAGGACCCCGCCCGGATGCGAATATCCATTATTCCCCCGAAACTGGCCTGATTTCCCCGTGGCCTCATCCAGCCATAAGTAGGCCACTGGCCAGCAGCGACGGGGGGCTTAGATCCCTTTTCGCCTTTCCTGGCAGTATTGGCACAACGGCATGGCGGACCCGTGGGACGACATTATTGGCGGCGCGTCTGGGCGGTCAAGACGAAATCCGGAACGCGGGGGTTTGAGCATTACTTGAACATTAGGAAATGTCCCGGAATAGGCTTGCTCCCCTGATCAGGGGGCCCCTGATCAGGAGGCCCGTGTTCAGGGCGCCCGTGTTCGGGGCGCCGGGAGGTCGCGGCCGGACGTGCGCAGCGCACCGTTGGCAGTTAAGAATGTACGGCTGATCCGGCTCTGACCTGACCAGAGGTACATTCTTGTTCAAAGATGGTTCCCATAAAAAGGAATATTCAGGGCATATTGCCCCCGGCACAGTTATCAGTTCGCTGGGGATCTTCGAGGTGGGTGGGGAGATCACCGAGGCCGCCAGGTAGTCAGGAGAGGGCCATGCCAGGGGAAGGGTCGTCGTCGCGATCTGAGCCCTGCCCGGCAGGTTTGCCAGCAGCGGAGCGGGCAGTACAGGTGTGATCCGGCCCCGCGGCCCCCCCAAGCCGGGCACCAGACGATGCCTGGCGGTGCCCAGAAGGGAGACGACATGGCTACGCAGCGGCAGAAGGAAGCTGCCCGGCGTAACATCGCCAAGGCCCGGCAGGTGCAGAGTGCCAGGGCCCACGGCGAGAAGGTGCCCCGCCAGAGCGAGGGCCTGAGCACGGCCGAGGAGAACCGGCTGGACGAGAGCGACTTCGCCTTCCCAGCCGAGCGCAAGGAGCCACTCACCGATGCCCGGCATGTCCGCAATGCGATTGCCCGGTTTGACCAGGTGGAAGGCGTGACAGACGCCGAGCGGGACGATGCCTGGAAGCGCATCCTTGCCGCCGCAAAGCGCTACGACGTCGAGGTTTCCGAATCGAGCTGGCGCGAGCTGCTGAGGGGCCGCACCTAAGAGGGGACCGCCGCCGGCCGGGGGCACGGGCGCGGCGTTCCGGGAACTGACGGCGGAATTAGCCGCCCAGTTCGGAGAAGACCTGCTCAGCCACCGACTGAATGACGTCGGAGTCCGTCACGGCCGGCTTCTCGAAGTTCTGCGAGAAGAAGTCGGCGGCCGCGACCGGGTCGGTCTGGCTGTTGAGCTCGCTGACCAGGGACTGGCCAATTTCGTTCGAGTTGTAGAACAGGATGTCCGACAGCTGCGTCGTCATGTCCTGCTCGCGGTTACCGGTGATGATGTTGGCGTTGGGCGCGGCCGAGCCGATGGGCGTCCAGCCGATCAGGCCGCCGCCACCGGATCCGACCGACTCGGGGTTGCCGCCCGACTCGCCGTCGATACACGACGCAACCCCTGCTGCCGCAGCCTTCGAGTAGCCGTTCTGCACCAGGAACTGGGCCACGGCCAGCAGGTTGTTGCCATTGGCGATGTCCTGCTGCACCGAGCTGCTCGGGCTCGCCGAACTGCTTCCCGAACTGCCGCCCGAGGTGCTGCCAGACGACGACTGGGACGACGACGACGTGTTCCGTCCCGACGTCTGACCGCCGCTGCTCTGCGAGGGCGGGTCGCTGCTCGTGGCACCCGCCGGGATCGCCAGCTGCTGCCCGGGGAAGATCAGGTCCGGGTTGCTGATCTTGGAGCTGTTCTGGTGGAACACCGTTGGCCAGTCATTACCGTTGCGGTAGAACCGCAGCGCGATCCCGAACAGCGTGTCGCCGCTCGCTACCGTGTAGCTCTGGCCCGCCTGGCTGGCGGTCTGCGCCGCCGCGTCCAGGTGAGCGGTGACGGGATGCGCGGCCGCGGCGAACGCCGTCGGGTGCGCCTGAGGTGCGGTCGCAGCCAGTGCCTGGGAGGCCGCGAACGCCTGGGGCGCGGCCGCAAGCGCACCTGATACCGCGAGCGCCGGGGCGGCCAAGCTGGCCCGCCGGGCCGCCTTGCTAACCCGGGAGGGCCGCCTGTGACGGCCTGGTTTCCGGTGACTGCCGTTGCGTCTCTGTGTAGACCTCACAAACCCGCCTTGTGACGATGCTCGCCCGGGTACGCGGCAGCCTGCGCCTCTCGCCGGGCCTGACTTTTCACTCATCCGGCATGCTGACAGGACTTCTGGCTCACGGCAGGAGATTTAGACTAAATAGCCCAGTCGGTCTAGGACGTCATAAACGATGATTCGGACGACTACCCCTAGTTCGTCTTCGTTTCCGTAACGTGATGCTGCTGGTACTAGAGGTGCGGATAGTCATTTTGGGTGGTTCCGGTCACCCCCCCGCCCTTCGCGACGTCGGCCCGCCAGAACCCGGACCGGTTGACGCGGGTTGAGAGAGTGCCATACTGTCTTAGCGACCTAAGACACTGGAGCACCAAATCTAAGACACTGGAGCAGCATGATCAGATTCCGGGTGGACGGCCGGTCTGCAGTGCCGCCCTACCTGCAGATCGCGCAACAGGTGCGGCAAGCGCTGCGGATGGGCGTGCTCGCCCTGGGCGACCAGCTCCCGAGCGTGCGGGAGGTAGTCGCGGCGACAGCGGTCAACCCCAACACGGTGCTGAAGGCCTACCGCGATCTGGAGCGTGAGGGCCTGCTCGAGGCGCGGGCCGGGCACGGCACGTTCGTGCGGGCTCGGCCGCCAGGTCCGCCGCCTGGCACGCACTCGCGGCTGGGCCGCGCTCTGGCTACATGGGTGCGGGAGGCGCGCGACGCCGGACTCGACGACGAGGCGATCGAGTCGCTGCTGCGGGTCACGCTGCAGGCGCCGGCCGAGGAGGACATCGCATGACTGCCGTGATCGAGACCAGCGGGCTGACCAAGCGGTACCGCCGGGTCACCGCGCTGAGCGAGTGCACGGTCAGCGTTCCCGAGGGCCGGATATCCGGGCTCGTCGGGCCGAACGGAGCGGGCAAGACCACGCTGCTGCGGCTGCTTGCCGGGCTCGCAGTGCCGACCGCGGGCCGGGCCGCCGTGCTCGGCGGCCCGCCCCGCCAGGATCCGGCGTACCTGGCGGAGATCGGTTTCCTGGCCCAGGAGACCCCGCTGTACCGGCGGCTGAGCGCGCAGGACCACATCGGCATCGGCGCGCACCTCAACCCGCGCTGGGATGGCGAGTCGGTGCGGGACCGGCTCGCCGGCCTGAAGATACCGCTGGACCAGCCAGCGGGCACGCTGTCCGGCGGCCAGCGCGCCCAGCTCGCGCTCGCGCTCACCCTGGCCAAGCGGCCAAGGCTGCTGTTGCTCGATGAGCCGCTGGCCGCGCTTGACCCGCTGGCCAGGCGGAATTTTCTCGCGATGCTGGCCGAGGCGGCAGCGGACGGCAACCTGACCATCGTGCTGTCCTCGCACCTGATCGTGGACATCGAGCGGGTCTGCGACCACCTGATCCTGCTGGCCGCCTCCCGGGTGCAGCTGTGCGGCGACATCGAGACGCTGGTCGCCGGGCACCGGATCCTGGTCGGCCCGCGCAAGGACACGACGGCGATAGCCCGGACGCACGCGATCGTGCGGGAGGACACCACCGCGCGGCAGACCACGCTGCTCGTCAGGCTGAACGGCCCGGTGATCGATCCCGCATGGGCTGTCGAAGAAGCGAACCTGGAGGAGATAGTGCTCGGCTACATGAGCCAGGACGACTCCGGCCCCGACGCCGGCCACGGCGCCGACCCGGGCGCCGCCCGCCTGTCTGCGGTAGGAGGAGACCGATGACCTGGGTCATCTGGCGCCAGTACCGCGTCACCGCGGCCATCGCGGGCGTCATTCTCGCCGCCTTCGCCATCCTGCTGCTGATAACCGGGCTGCAGGACACAGCGCGCTGGCACGCCGCGCTTGTCACCTGTACCAGGGACGGGACCTGCGGCAGCCTCTCGCAGACCGTGTCGCTGGGCAGCGGCGCGCTGCGCGCGCTAACAATGCTCACACTGCTCGTTCCGCTCCTGTTCGGGATGTTCTGGGGCAGTCCAGCCGTGGCCAGGGAACGGGAAACCGGGACCGTGCAGTTCGCGTGGACGCAATCAGTGACCCGACGGCGCTGGCTGCTGGTCAAGACCGGCTGGCTGCTGCTCGCGGGAGCGGTCTTCGGCGGTGCGGTCGCCGGGATCGTCAGCTGGTGGTACGCGCCCTTGAACGCGCTTAAGCAGGCGCAGTTCACGCCAGGCTACTTCGACATCCAGGGCATCGCCCCGATTGGGTATGCGGTGTTCGCGGTGGCGCTGGGGATCGCCGCAGGCACGCTGATCGGCCGGTCGCTCCCGGCGCTCGCGGTGACCTGTGGCGTGTTCCTCACCATCCGCCTGTCGGTCACGTACTGGGTGCGGGTGCACTACATGCCCGCAGTCACCACCATCTACAGCGTGACCCAGAACCTGACCGGGAAGGGGGCGTACTGGCAGCTGGCGCAGGGTGTGGTGCTGCCCAACGGTCAGCTCAATACGAGCCTGACCGTCGGCCCCGGGTACATAGTCGGGTCCGGCCCCGTTCCGGCTCCATGTTCGGGCACCACGGCCCAGATCAGCGCGACACTCGTGTGCATGGCGCACCTCGGTTACCACTCGTTCACGACCTACCAGCCGGGCTACCGGTTCTGGCCGTTCCAGTTCATCGAGACCGGTATCTTCGTGGCGCTCGCCGCCGCCCTGATCGCGGTCACATTCCTGGTCGTCCAGAGACGGGACGCTTAGCGAGGCCGGCGGCGCTGGGCGAGGGGCACTGGTCTGGAGGGTGGCGCCTGCTAGGCGGCAATGCGGGCGATTCGCATGCGCTACCCTGGCTCCGTGCGTTCCGCGTGGGTGCTCCTTACCTAGCCGCACCGGCCACTCATCGTTGGCGCGGCTGCCCCTCGTGACCGAGGGGCGCTTTTTTTGAAGGCGCCAGGTCCCGGAGGCCGGAGCCCTTCACGAGCACGGCGGGGCGCTACCGGATCTAGCCAAGCGCGAGGGACCAATGGAAGCGGCTGAGGGTGGGGAGCTGGAACGGCGCGATGCCGTGCGGGAGCATTTCGACCCGCGCTCGATCCAGGAGAAGTGGCTGCAGCGCTGGGCGGGCATGGACCTGTTCCGGGCCAGCGACGACCCGGCCGACCGGCGGCCTCGCACCTACCTGCTCGACATGTTCCCGTATCCGTCCGGCGACCTGCACATGGGCCACGCCGAGGCCTACGCGATCGGGGATGCCGTAGCCCGGTACTTCTTCCAGCTCGGCCAGAACGTGCTGCACCCGATCGGCTGGGACGCCTTCGGCCTGCCCGCAGAGAACGCCGCGATCCGGAACAACAGCCACCCGGCCGACTGGACCTACGCGAACATTGAGACCCAGGCGGCCTCGTTCCGCCGCTACGCGGTGTCCTTCGACTGGTCCCGGCGGCTGCACACCTGCGATCCCGGCTACTACCGCTGGAACCAGTGGCTGTTCACGCGCTTCTACGAGCGCGGCCTTGCCTACCGCAAGGAGGGCTACGTCAACTGGTGCCCGGTCGACCAGACCGTGCTCGCCAACGAGCAGGTCATCGCCGGGCGCTGCGAGCGGTGCGGCGCTGAGGTGGTGCGGCGGGCGCTGACCCAGTGGTACTTCCGGATCACCGAGTACGCCGAGCGGCTGCTGCAGGACATGGCCGAGCTCGAGGGGAACTGGCCGGACCCGGTGCTGACGATGCAGCGCAACTGGATCGGGCGCAGCGAGGGCGCTGAGGTTGAGTTCGCGATCGAGGGCCGTGATGAGCCCGTCACCGTGTTCACCACGCGCCCCGACACCCTGTACGGCGCGACGTTCTTCGTGATCGCGGCGGACTCGCCGCTCGCCGAGGAGGTCTGCGCACCACAGCAGCGCGACCACCTGCACGAGTACCTGGAGCAGGTGGGCAAGCTCACCGACATCGAGCGGCAGTCCACCGAGCGCGAGAAGACCGGCGTCTTCCTGGGCCGGTACGCGGTCAACCCGGTCAACGGGGAGCCGATCCCGGTCTGGGCCGCCGACTACGTCCTGCCTGACTACGGCACCGGGGCGATCATGGCCGTTCCAGCGCACGACCAGCGGGACCTGGACTTCGCCCGGACGTTCGGGCTGCCGGTCCGGGTCGTCGTGCAGACCGACGAGCCCGACCCCGGTCAGACGGGGAACGCGACACCGGGCGACGGCACGCTGATCAACTCCGGCCCGCTCGACGGCCTGCTCAAGGCCGAGGCGATCGCGGCCATTATCAAGATTCTTACAGAACGGGGCCAGGGGCGGGCCGCCGTAAGTTACCGGCTGCGTGACTGGCTGGTCTCCCGGCAGCGGTTCTGGGGCACGCCCATCCCGATCGTGTACTGCTCTTCCTGCGGCGAGGTCGGAGTTCCCGACGACCAGCTGCCGGTTCTGCTGCCCGACCTGCGCGGCCAGGACCTGGCCCCCAAGGGTGTCTCCCCGCTGGCTGCGGCGGCCGACTGGGTCAACACCGAATGCCCGAAGTGCGGCGGTCCAGCGACCCGGGACACCG
Source organism: uncultured Actinomycetota bacterium (assembly GCA_963815375.1). Taxonomy (GTDB): domain Bacteria; phylum Actinomycetota; class Actinomycetes; order Streptosporangiales; family Streptosporangiaceae; genus JASHPR01. The sequence goes on from CAWFGX010000005.1 coordinate 878,925, forward strand.
ACACTATGGACACGTTCGTCGACTCGTCCTGGTACTTCCTGCGGTACTGCTCCCCGTCGTACTCCCGCGGGCCGTTCGACGTCGCGGCGGTGTCCGAGTGGAACCCGGTGTTCCTGTACGTCGGCGGCAGCGAGCACGCGATCCTGCACCTGATGTACTCCAGGTTCTTCGTCAAGGTCCTGCAGGACATGGGCATGGTGCCCTTCGGGGAGCCGTTCACCCGGCTGCTGAACCAGGGTCAGGTGATCAACAACGGCCGGGCGATGTCGAAAACGCTGGGCAATGGCGTCGACCTGGGCCAGCAGCTGGCCGCGCACGGGGTGGACGCGATCAGGCTCACGATGATCTTCGCCAGCCCTCCCGCCGACGACATCGACTGGGCTGACGTGCGTCCCGAGGCGTCGGTCAAGTTCCTGGGCCGGGCATGGCGGGTCGCGGCTGAGGCGGGGGAGACGCCCTCGCAGGCCCGGCTGGCCGCTGGCGACCTTGAGCTCCGCCGGGTCACCCACCGGACGATCGAGGAGGTCACCCGCCTGGTCGAGGCGCGGCGCCTGAACGTGGCGGTCGCGCGGCTGATGGAGCTGGTCAGCGCCGCCCGCCGGACGATCGACTCGGGCCCGGGCGCCGCCGACCCAGCGGTGCGTGAGGCAGCCGAGAGCCTGACCGTGATGCTGTCCCTGTTCGCTCCCTACACCGCCGAGGAGTGCTGGGAGCTGCTCGGGCGCGAGGCTTCGGTGGCCACGGCCGGGTGGCCGTCCGCTGACCCGGCGCTGCTGGTCCAGGAGACGGTGACCTGCGTCGTCCAGGTTGCCGGCAAAGTCCGGGACCGGCTAGAAGTCCCGCCCGGCATCAGCGAGGACGAACTGCGCGAGCAGGCGCTCGCCGCCCCCGGGGCCGGACGGGCGCTCGCGGGCCGCGCCGTGCGCACGGTCATTGTCCGGGCGCCGAAGCTGGTCAACATCGTGCCGGAGTGACGCAGGCCGGCTGGCACCGCGCGGTCTGAGTACGCGGCGCCAGCCGTCCGCTGTCAAAGACTGCACCTCCCAAGCCACATCAGCATCACACCCCGCGGTGCGCTCCCCGGCCTCTCTGTTTCGCTGGGCACTCACGCCATGCCAGGCGTCTCTGGCCTCAGTGTTTCCGCAGGTGACGCCTGCGCCGTGCCGGGTACTCGCTGGCCGCTGGCCACCTTGCTCACTAGCATCCCAGGGGAGCCGGCTTGGAACCCAGCTTTAGCTAAGTATTGAAATAAGACACGAAACACGATTCGATGGTGCTGGCCGGCGACCACCCGCGCCAGCCAGAACGCCTACTCCATCGACGAACGCCAGGCATAGGCCAGCAGCCAACCACGAGAGCATAGGGCGAAGGAGCGTGAGAATCGTGCGGCTGAGACGTATAACCGTAGTCGCCATCGCATCGGCGATTGCTGCCACTGTCGCGGGTTGCGGCGGGAGCAGCACAAGCACAGGCGGCAGCGCCGCGGGCACCACCATTACCTACTGGGCGAGCGACCAGGGCAGCAGCATCTCTGACGACTACACGGTGCTCAACCCGCAACTGCAGACGTTCACCAAGCAGACCGGGATAAAGGTGAAGCTGGAGGTGATCGGCTGGCCCGACCTGCTGAACCGGATCACCGCGGCCACGACCTCAGGCCAGGGTCCTGACGTCGTCAACATCGGCAACACGTGGTCGGCCTCGCTGCAGGCCACCGGCGCCTTCCTGCCGTGGACCGGACAGAACTTCTCCTCGATCGGCGGGTCAAGCAAGTTCGTCTCGTCGGCGCTTGGGTCTACAGGGGCGGCCGGCAAGCCCCCGGCAGCAGTCCCGCTGTACTCCATCGCCTACGCGCTGTACTACAACAAGGCGCTGTTCCAGCAGGCTGGCATCAGCAGCCCGCCCGCCACCTGGGACCAGCTGATCGCCGACGGCAAGAAGCTCACCCACGGCAGCGTGTACGGCCTGGCGATCGAAGGCAGCAGCGTCTCGGAGAACATCCACCACGCCTACATCTTCGCCAAGCAGCACGGGTGTAACTTCTTCAGTTCCTCCGGTGCTCCGACCTTTACCGGCGCCGGGTGCGTGGCCGGGGTCCAGCAGTTCGTCAATCTGATGGGGACGGACAAGATCGTGTCCCCAGGTGACGCGGAGTACGACCAGAACCAGTCAGTCTCCGACTTCGCCAGCGGCAAGGCCGCGATGCTGATGTGGCAGGCGGCCGGCGCCAACCTCCAGCAGCATGGCATGTCCCCGAGTCAGTACGGGGTGGCTCCGATACCGGTCCAGTCTGGTACGCCGGGTCAGGGCAGCAACGCCGACTCGATGGTGGCCGGCATCAACATCGCCATTTACAAGAACACCAAGCATCTCTCGGCAGCTGAGCAGTTCGTCAAGTTCATGACAAGCACGGCCGAGCAGATGACCCTGAACAAGGAGTACGGGTCGATCCCGCCCGTGAGCGCCGCGCAGCAGAACCCGGCGTTCGAAACGCCTGAGCTCACGGTGATCCACAACGTCCTCGCCACTAGTGCGGTGGCAATGCCCCAGGTCACCGGAGAGGCCCAGTTCGAGACGCTCGTCGGGACCGCGGTCAAGAACCTGTTCGCCGACGCCACGTCCGGCCCTGTTAGCACGCAGCAGGTGGAGCAGCAGCTCGCCAGTGCGCAGCAGCAGATGTCCGGGTGAGGAGTTGATGCGGTCCAGCACACAAGCTCCCGCCCGCCCGGCGCATCCGCGCCGGGCGGGCGGGAGTGGCGATCAGCCCAGGCCTCAGCGTTTCCGACTCGCCCGGATCCGCCGGATAGGCCTGCCGTACCTGCTGCTTACTCCGGCGCTGCTGTTCGAGCTTCTGATCCACCTGGTGCCGATGGCCGTCGGCGTGTTCATCAGCTTCAAGGCACTTACTCAGCTCTACCTGGCCCAGTGGCTGCACGCGCCGTGGATTGGGCTCGGGAACTACCGGGTCGTGGCCAACTTCAACGGCCCCATCGGGCAAGCGCTGCTGCACTCATTCACGGTCACGTGCGCGTTCACCGCGATCGCGGTCAGCCTGTCCTGGCTGTTCGGCTGCAGCGCGGCGATTCTCGCGCAGGACAAATTCCGCGGCCGCGGCGTGCTCCGGGCCATCTTCCTTACGCCATACGCACTGCCTGTGTACGCGTCGGTCATCACCTGGGCGTTCATGTTCCAGTACAACAACGGCCTGGTCAACTACGTGCTGCACAACGAACTGGGAATCACAAGCAAGCCGACGTTCTGGCTGCTCGGCGACCACAGCTTCGCCGCTCTTGTGATCGTCTCGGTGTGGCGGAACTGGCCATTCGCGTTCCTGGTCGTCATGGCCGGGCTGCAGTCAATTCCCCGTGAGCTCTATGAGGCCGCGGCAATCGACGGCGCCGGGGTCTGGCAGCAGATTCGCCGTGTCACTATGCCGTCCCTGGGCCCGGTCAACCAGGTACTTGTCCTGGTGCTGTTCTTGTGGACCTTCAACGACTTCACGACGCCCTTTGTGCTGTTCGGCAACGCCGCGCCCCAGCAAGCCGACGTGATCTCGGTGCACATCTATGACTCGTCGTTCGTCATCTGGAACTTCGGGGAGGGTTCTGCGATGTCCGTGCTCCTGCTGCTGTTCCTGCTCGTGGTCTCCGGCGGCTATCTGCTGATCACGTCGAGGCGCCGCAATGCTTAGGCCTGGTGGAAGCACCACAGCCGGGCGATCACCGATGGCGCCGCCGCGCAGTTTCGTCTTGACGCGCTGGATCGTGCTCAGCGTGCTGACGATCTTCGCATTGGTGCCGCTTTACGTGATGCTCAGCAGCTCGCTGAAGCCGCTGCAGGACGTGACCAGCACGTTCAGCTGGATACCGGCGCCGATCACGTTCAGTGCGTACATCCAGATGTGGAGCACCGTCCCGCTCGGGCGGTACTTCATCAACTCGGTGCTCGTGTGCACGACCGCCGCCGCGCTCTCCGTTCTGATAGCAACGTTCGCTGCGTATGCGGTCAGCCGTTACCGGTTCCGCGGCCGCCGGGTATTCACGATGGTCGTGCTTTCCACTCAGATGTTCCCAGGGATCCTGTTCCTGCTGCCGCTGTATCTGATCTTCGTATCCCTAGGAAACGCGACCGGCTTCCCGCTGCTCGGATCGCGTACCGGCCTGGTCATCACCTACCTCACGTTCTCGCTGCCGTTCTCGATCTGGCTGCTGGCCGGCTACTTCGACTCCATTCCGCGGGGCCTCGATGAAGCGGCCCAGGTCGATGGCTGCGGCCCGATTCGTGCACTGTTCCGCGTGGTTATCCCGGCTGCCATCCCAGGCATCGTCGCGGTGGCCGTCTACGCCTTCATGACGGCGTGGAGCGAAGTGCTGTTCGCGTCGGTGATGACGAACGACACCACCCGTACGCTCGCCGTCGGGCTGCGGGACTACTCCACGATGAACGACGTCTACTGGAATCAGATCATGGCCGCGTCGATCGTCGTCAGCATTCCGGTGGTCGCCGGATTCCTGCTCATGCAGCGTTTCCTCGTCGCCGGCCTTACAGCGGGAGCCGTCAAGTGACAACGAACCCTGACTACCGGGTACCCACCGACTTCGTCTGGGGCGTAGCGACCTCGTCTTACCAGGTCGAAGGAGCCGTCAAAGAGGACGGCCGCCTGCCGTCGATCTGGGACACGTTCTCGCACACGCCAGGGAAGATCGCGGGTGACGACACCGGAGACATCGCGTGCGATCACTACCACCGCTGGCGTGAAGACATCGCGCTGATGACCGCGATGGGCGTCGACGCGTACCGGTTCTCCATCGCCTGGCCGCGCGTCCGGCCGGGCGGCGACGGACCGGTCAACCCAGCCGGCCTCAGCTTTTACGACGGCCTTGTCGATGCCCTGCTCGCTGCGGGGATTACCCCGTATCCGACGCTGTACCACTGGGATCTGCCACAGACGCTGCAGGATCGCGGCGGATGGGTGAACCGGGAAACGGCGGAGCGGTTCGCCGAGTATGCGGGCGCCGTCACCGCCGCGCTGGGCGACCGCGTCACCCAGTGGACGACGCTGAACGAGCCGCGCTGCGTCGCGTGGATCGGCCACCTCGAAGGCCGGCACGCCCCCGGGATCAGCGACATAGCGGCCGCGGTGCCCGCCTCGTATCACCTGCTGCTTGGCCACGGCCTCGCCGTGCAGGCAATCCGCGCGGAGAGTTCCGCGGCCCAGGTGGGCGTGGTGAATCTGCTCAGCGCGTGCGAGCCAGCCTCGGCGCAGCCCGCCGACGTGACCGCCGCGGAGCGCTACGACGGCCACGCCAACCGCTGGTGGCTCGACCCGATCCACGGCCGGGGCTTCCCCGAGGACATGCTCCGCGTCTACAAGACGGACCTGCCCGCCATGGCGGGCGACGACAAGACGATCGCGACGCCGCTGGACTGGCTGGGCGTCAACTACTACACGCCGAGCGTGGTCGCCGACGATCCAGGCGGGCCGCCACCGTACGCCCGCGAGGTGACCGCGCCCGCAGGCGCGCGGCGGACGATGCTGGACTGGGAGATCCGGGCGGACGGGCTCGAGCAGGTGCTCGTCAGGCTGACGCGAGATTACGGCGCGAGCCGGATCCTGGTCACTGAGAACGGATCGGCGTGGGCCGATACTGTCAGCCGAGACGGCCAGGTGCACGATCCGGCGCGACTACGCTACCTGCAAGAACACGTCGCGAGCTGTGCCCGCGCGATCGAGCTAGGGGTACCGCTGGCCGGTTACTTCGCTTGGTCGCTGCTGGACAACTTCGAATGGGCAGACGGTTACCGGCCCAGATTCGGCCTGGTCTACGTCGACTTCGCGACCCAGCGACGGGTCCTCAAAGACAGCGGCGCCGCGTACGCGGACATCATCGCAGCCCATCACGCTGCTGCGGCCGTCGATCCGGTCGCGCGCCCGGCCTCGTGACCAGCGGCGCGTCGCTGCGGCCGCAGACCAATGCCTGCCGCACCGTGCTGGATCTGTCCGGGATCTGGCTCGTCCGGTTCGGTGACGCAGACTGGTCCGGCGGGCTGCCCGGAGGGGTCCCGGTCGGTGTCCCCGGTTCCTGGAACGACCAGCTGCCGGGCCGGCGGGACGAACTCGGCCCAGCCTGGTACGAGCGGCGATTCGAGGCTCCGCCGCTCGCAGCCCGCCAGGAGGCGGCTATCCGGTTCGGCTCGGCCTGTTACGCGGCCGAGGCCTGGCTGAACGGGACCAGGCTCGGCGGTCACGAAGGCGGGCATCTCCCGTTCGCGCTGAGCTGCACCGACGCGCTCAGGGCGGGCGAGAACGTGCTCGTCGTCCGCGTGGACGGGCGGCTCGGAACCGACCGGGTACCCCCGGGACTGGTGCCGCGCGAGCACACTCACCCCCGCGAGTTCTACCCCGACGTCTCCTTCGACTTCTTCCCGTACGCTGGCCTCCACCGCCGGGTGGAACTGGTCCTCACCCCGCGAGACGGAATCACCGACCTGCGGCTGCACATGGCCGCCGATGGTGACGGGGCTGTACTGGACGTCGCGGTCGAGACGTCCGGTGAGGGCGTGATAACGCTGGCGCTCGATGGCCAGCCGGTCACGCCGCCGCACCGGGTAATGCCCAGCGAGCTGTGGTCACCGGCCAGCCCACGGCTGCACACGCTGGCTGCGGAACTGCACGTGCGGGGGAAACTGAGCGACCGTTACACGCTGCGCTGCGGTATCCGGACTGTCGAGGTCAGCGGCAAGGAGCTGCGCCTCAATGGCGCGCCGGTCCAGCTGCGCGGCTTCGGCAGGCATGAGGACTTCCCGGTACTAGGGCGCGGTACCGTCGCGGCCCTCGCCGCGCGCGACCTGCTGCTCATGCGTCAGCTCGGCGCGAACTCGTTCCGCACCGCGCACTACCCGTGCGACGAAGAGACCCTGGACGTCGCCGACCAGCTCGGCATGCTGGTGATCTCGGAAACCCCTGCGGTAGGGCTCTACTTCGCCGGCGAGGACGCCGGCCGCCGGCAGGAGCTCGCGCGCCGGTTCACCGCTGAGCTGATCGCCCGCGACCGCAACCGGGCCAGCGTCATCGCCTGGTCAGTCGCCAACGAGCCACGGATGAACCATCCGGGGGCGGCAACGGCGCTGACCGAGCTGTGTGACACGGCCCGGGCCCTCGACGGGACGCGGCCGGTGGGGTACGCCACCGACCTGCCAGACGCGGCGGGCCTGGATTCCGCCGACATCATCTTCCTCAACAGCTACCCGGGCTGGTACGGGCTTCCTGGTCGGCTCGACGACGCCGCGGCGGCGCTTGGCCGCACGCTCGACCGGCTGGACCGGTCCTGGCGCAAGCCGGTCGTGCTGACCGAGTTCGGCGCGGACGCGATACCTGGCGGTCACGCGGACCCGCCGGCCATGTGGACAGAGGAGTACCAGGAGGCCCTTATCGAGCGGTTGCTCGACGAGGCTGAGCGACACGAGAACGTGGTGGGCGCTCACGTCTGGGCGTTCGCCGATTTCGCCACCGCGCAGGCGGATCACCGGCCGCTGTCAGCCAACTTCAAGGGAGTCTTCACCAGGGAGCGCAGGCCGAAGCTGGCCGCGCGCCGGCTGCGAGAGCGCTGGGCGGGACGCACCGTTGAGGAAGTCCTCCATCGGGAGCGTGGCCGCGCCGAAGGCGACGGCCTCAGGCCCGAGCTGGCCGACCTCGATGGACGTGGCAGCGAACGGATGCTGTAGTGAGTGCCGCCGCGCCGATTCGCGGATAGTCGGCAGCAGCCGGCCGGCGATGAGCAGGCCGGCCCAGCCACCCAGGATCACCCGCTCCGGATTGAACATGTTGATGAGGTTGCCGATGCCGACGCCCAGATACTCGGCCGTCTCGGCCAGCACGGCATCCACTGGGGGCGACGAATCGGCGGCGGCAATAAGCGCGGCCAGCATCGACTCCTCGTCCTCTGCTGACGGTGCTGACGGGCTGCCGTACCGGTCGAGGATGGCCTCGGCGCCGACGTATGCCTCCAGGCAGCCGGCCGATCCGCACCGGCAGCGCCTGCCGCCCACCACTATCGTGGTGTGCCCCAGCTCCGCCGCGCTTGAGGTGGCCCCCTGGTAGGTGCTGCCTCCGGAAATGAGCGACGCGCCTACCCCGGACCCGATCAGGACCACGGCAGCGTTCTGCGCGCCACGCCCGGCACCGAACCACAGCTCAGCCTGGCCCATCGTCTTGGCGCCGTTCTCAAACCGCAGCGGCAAACCGGTGTGCGCTCGCAGGAGCCGCTCAAGCGGTACGGCGTCCCACCCGTACGTCTGGGCGTGCACAAGGGCCTCTGTGCCCTGTTCGACAATCCCCGGCACCCCGATCCCGACCCCGAGGACCGCCGACGGTTCGATTCCGCCGTCGCTGAGTACCGCGGCCAGGCCGGAGGCGATGTCCTGCACGACTACGTCTACCTCGTGCTCGGCCGGGTTAAGTGGGTACTCCGCCTTCGCGCGCTCGGTCATGGCCAGGTCGAACAGCTCCACCCGTATCCGGGTCTCGCCAATATCGACGCCGATCACGTATCCGTAGTCGGGGTTGATGTCGAGCAGCACACGCGGACGCCCGCCGTCGGAATCTTCTGCCCCGGCCTCGGTGACGATGCCCTCGTCGAGGAGCTCACGGACGACGTTCGTAACTGAGGCCGGGCTCAGCCCAGTCACGGTGCTCAGGCCCTGGCGGCTGCCAGGGCGGCTGAAATAGAGCGACCAGAGAACAGCTGCCCTGTTCTCACGCCGCAGGCCCCGAACCGTGCCGCGCCGTCGATGTATTATCGCAGGTCCTAAATTCAGAGCTTGTAATAAAACTACCTTGTAAGAAAGTATAACCTAGCGCCCGCGGCTATGAGGTCTTCCGGCGACGCGGACAGGCAGCCAGGGATGGCGGCGGGGAGGTGGCTGGCATCTCCGCGCTCAACGACGTGAGCCTGGCAGACCGTCGGCTTGCCTGGGCTCAGTGACGACCAGTGAGTTCGGCTGCGCCGCAGCAACCCGGGGGCGCCGATGAGCCGCCAGCCGGCTCACTGGCACGAAGGAGTCATACGGTCATCACACGTGTGTTCGAGCAACGCTATGACAGCAGCATTTAGCTCACACGGCACCGTGTTGCGGACAGCCAGACCGGCGGGCCCCGGGATCCGGACAGCCACACGCGGCAGTTGACGTGACCGCAAGCCGGCCAGCCTGCCTGCGCGCGAACATCCGGGCGCTTAGGGACTCGGCTTCGCGCGCGGACGTCTACGACGGCTAGCAGCCGTCGTAGACGCTGTGCCGCTAGTCAAGCGGGCTGGTTCAGACCCTGCGGAGTACCGCAGTCACCTTGCCCAGGATCGTCGCGTCGTTGCCGGGGATCGGAGTGTAGGCAGGGTTGTGCGGCATCAGCCAGACGTGGTCATCGGAGCGCTTGAACGTCTTCACGGTCGCCTCGCCGTCGATCATCGCGGCCACGATCTCGCCGTTCTCGGCCTTGGGCTGCTGCCGGACCACCACCCAGTCACCGTCGGCGATCGCCGCGTTGATCATCGAGTCACCGACGACCCGGAGGAGGAACAGGGTCCCTTCGCCGACGATCTGCCGGGGCAGCGGGAAGATGTCCTCGATGGATTCCTCGGCGAGCAGCGGGGCGCCAGCCGCGATCCGGCCGACCATCGGAACGTAGACCGCCTCCTGGGAGGCGATGTCCATCGGCGTCTCATCCTCTGTGCTCTGATCCGGCCGGACCGCCGGGTGGCCGGGCAGGCGTACCTCGACCGTGCGCGGCCTGCCGATGTCCCGGCGCAGATAACCCTTCTTCTGCAGCGTCGACAGCTGATACGAAACGCTCGATGTGCTGGTCAGCCCGACTGCCTCGCCAATCTCCCGCATCGAGGGCGGGTAGCCGCGGCGGTGCACTGAATCACGGATGACCTGGAGGACTTTGCGCTGCCGCCAGGTGAGCACGTGGTCAGGGTCCGGCTTGTCTGGCAGGTCGGCGACGACGGTGGGAACGCTTCCCTTCGGCTTGCGGCCCGGACGTCCCTTCGGCCGCTCGGCGCCGATGGTGTCGCTGCCGCCCGCTGGCGATACCGACAGCGTTTTTGAATCTTCGTTCGTGCTGCTCATCGTTCGGGCCTCCGGCTCGCGGATGTGGTCGACGCCGACGCTAGCGGTTTCGGCAGCGGATCTCAAACATCTGTTCGACCGCTGTCAAAAGTGTCGGACCCCTCTGCTATGACTGTACCGTACTTTCGTTCGATCGAACAAAATCTGATAGAACAGAGGTGCGATCGAACTGTCATTCGTATACGGAGGCCGGGATGAGCGCGGGGATCGGCAAGGCCAACGGGACTCGCGAGATAAATGTGACTCGCGGGATAGGTGAGATGAACGCTCAGAGAGTGGCCAAGGCGAGTGACGCCAGCCATCACCCCGTCCGGCCGCGGCTGCGACTTGTGTGGTCAGCGCCTGTTCGAATAGATATCGACGCTGCTGCGGGTTTGCGAGGCGGGTCGCCCGGGCCGGGCTCAGCGCGTGACCGCCAGTCGGCCGCTGACCGTTCCGCACAGCGGACTGCGGCAAAGCCTTCTCCGGCGGTACGGCCAGAAATTCCGGCACGACATGCTCAGGCGGCAGAGCCTGCTCCGGCAGCCAAGCAAACTCGGGTTGCGGCGTCTTATGCTCCCGCCGCTGCCCAGCCTCTGGCCCCCAGCCCGGCCCCAGCCACACGTCCGGCCCCAGCCACGCGTCCGGCCCCAGCGCCGGTGTCTGCGGGTCGTCCGGTGCCTGCGGCTCGCCCGGCTCCCGCGATCCGGCGGGCTTCGGACACGCGCACGGCTGGAGCAAACAAGCCCGGTTCAGTCACAAGGCGGACTCCGGTTGCCCCCTCTGCTCACACCACGCGTTCGGCGCCTCTTACCCAGCCCACTCCGGCCAGCCGGCCAGCTGGTACGCCGAGGCACCAGCCGGCCAGGCTGCGGCTCACCCGGCGCGGCCGCGTGGTTCTGGCGACGTTCACGATGCTGGCGACCGCCGCAACGGTAACGCTTATATGGATGGCCACCGCAGGCGGCGCGGCGGCGTCAAGCCCGGGCACGCCAGCGAGGTCGCCTTACGCGGGCATGACCCAGATCGCGGTCCGGCCCGGCCAGACGCTGTGGTCGGTCGCGGTGGCGGCAGAGCCCTCGGCCAATACGTGGGTCGTAGTCCAGCAGATCATGGACGTGAACTCGCTGACCGCCACCAACATCCAGGCAGGCCAGCTCCTGTGGGTGCCTAAAGACTGAGCCGCTCTCCGTAATCGGTGGTTACGTGCGCATACTGCCATCGATCAGCCACTGCGGTTCCAGCCAAGTGGTTGCCATCAGACAGCCCGCCACGGGACGATCGCGCCATGAACCCACTGTCGGGTGTGCTGGGCGAGGCTTGGCAGATGTACCGGCGGTTTGCCGCCCATCTGCTGGCCATCGCGTTCGTCATCTACGTGGCTGCCGCCATCGTCGCGGGGCTTTTGTCGCTGGTCGGCGTGATCGGTGTGCTACTCGCCGAGATCGTTCAGCTGTTCGCGGCGTTCCTGCTTCAGGCCACCCTGGTCAAGGCTGTGCAGGATGTGCGCGACGGCCGCGCCGACCTGTCAATCGGCGAGACCGTGTCCGCGGCGACGCCTTACATCTGGTCGGTGGCCGCCGCGTCGATCCTGGCGGGCATCGCGATCACGATCGGCCTGATCCTGATCATCGTCCCGGGCCTGTGGCTGATCACGATCTGGGCAGTCATCATCCCTGTCATCGTCATCGAGCGGTCCGGGATCCTGAACTCCTTCGGCCGCAGCAAGCAACTGGTCCGGGGGCACGGGTGGCACGTCTTCGGAACCCTGGTGCTGGTATTCATCATCCTGATCGTGGTGAACATCGTGCTAGGGCTCGTCTTCTCGGCACTGCCGTCGCTGTGGCGCAGCGGCCTGAGCACGGTCGTATCCGGGACATTGGTGTCGCCGTTCCTGGCCTTGGTCGTGACACTGATCTACTACCGGCTGGTGGGCGCTGGCCTGGCCGCCAATGGGCCGCCGGGAGGTTACGGAGCCCCGGCTGGCCCGGGTGACTACGGGACGCCGACCTCACCCCCGCCGGGCCCCGGCGGCTACGAGACCCAGCAGCCGCCGTCGCCCCCTCCTCCGCACGGAGGCTACGAGCCACCGCGGCAACCGGAAGGGCCCGGCGCCGGGTAGCGCACGGGCGACGATATGCGCCGCGGCTGACTATCAGGCCGCAACTCAGTCGCCAGCCAGGCCCGTACCGTCAGCACCGTTTGCGCAGTTTGCCGCTCAGCCTGCCGCAGTAGCCAGCCTGGTCAGGACGCGCCAGGCGCGGGAGGCCCGTTCACGGCCCGCGCTTCTGAAGGGGCCTTGGCAGAAGCGTTCTGCTGGGGGTTCGGGAGCTGAGTGGCGTCCTCGCGCGGGCCCCGCGCCAGCGGGCTCGCCAGATGCGCGATTCGCACTTGCGCCCGGCGGCTAGACTGACCACAATATCTAGTACTTACACAGCTGTAGTTTTCCTATAAGTTGTGTTCGGAGGGCGCCGGATCACCTGAGGGGAGGTGGATCGTGTGTATTGCCCGTACTGCAGGCACTCGGATAGCCGGGTCATCGACAGCCGGGTCTCCGATGACGGGGTGGCGATCCGTCGTCGCAGGTCATGCCCGGCGTGCGGCCGCCGCTTCACCACCCAGGAGACGGTCATCCTCATGGTCGCCAAGCGCAGTGGCGTCACTGAGCCGTTCAACCGGGACAAGATCGTCCGCGGCGTTCGGCGTGCCTGCCAGGGCCGGCCGGTCACCGAGGACCAGTTCGCGATCCTGGCACAGCGGGTGGAGGAGGCGATCAGGAGCCGGACCAGCGGCGAGATCCCCTCGCATGAGGTGGGTTTGGCGGTCCTGGAGCCGCTCCGTGAGCTTGACGAGGTTGCGTACCTGCGATTCGCATCCGTCTACCGCGGATTCGACTCACTGGCGGACTTCGAGAAGGAGATAGCCGCATTGCGGCACGAACGCGACGACGCCAGCCACCGTGGCAGCACGGGTGTCGGCGCTGACGGGCAGGAACAGGCAGAGGAATCCCTGGAGGGGGCACAGCATGACTGAGACGACGGCGAGCGGGTCAGCGCAGGGCGGCACGGGAACGGGCCAGGGCCTCACCATCAGCCGCATTCACACCCGCGAGGGCGTTCATCCCTACGACGAGGTCACCTGGGAGCGCCGCGACGTCGTGATGACCAACTGGCGTGACGGCTCGGTCAACTTCGAGCAGCGCGGCGTCGAGTTCCCTGACTTCTGGTCCCTCAACGCCGTCAACATCGTCACGTCCAAGTACTTCCGTGGCGCTGTGGGCACGCCGCAGCGCGAGTGGAGCCTCAAGCAGCTCGTGGACCGGGTCGTCGGCACCTACACCGAAGCAGGCCGCGAGAACGGCTACTTCGCCGCCGACGCCGACGCCGAGATCTTCAACCACGAGCTCACCTACGCCCTCATCCACCAGATCTTCAGCTTCAACTCTCCGGTCTGGTTCAACGTCGGCACCGCCTCACCCCAGCAGGTCAGCGCCTGCCAGCCCTACGACGCCCTGGTCAGCACCCCAAGCGGCTTGGTCCCAATCGGTCAGCTTGTCGACGCCGATGCTGTAGGCGCCAAGGTGTATGACGCGCACGGCGTGACCAGGGTCGTGGCGACCAAGTCAAATGGAGTCAAGGAAGTTCTCCGCCTGCATACCAAGGCCGGATACACGCTAGATGTGACCTCCGACCACCTCGTCTGGCGGGCATGGGACATCGAATCGGGTCGCTTCGTGCCAGCGGGATGTCTGAAGCCAGGTGACAAGTTGCAGTGGCACAGGCGCGACAGTCATGGCGAAGGCGAGATTACGGGCGCCGACGTGGCTGAGTCTGCCCTGGCGGGCTGGCTGCAGTCGGACGGCTTCGTTGGCAAGTACGAAGGAACTAATCGCTCTCTCACCATCGAGGCAATGACCGTTACCGACGCCGAGCTGGCATGGGTGACGGATGCTCTGGACCACGTCTTTCCCCACGTGCACCGCCACGAGCGGAGCGTCATCACCCAGGATGACCGGCTCGACTGCAGGCGCACGCGGTTGTACGGGGAAGTTCTGCAGGACTTTGTAGAGCGGTGGGGCCTGCTTGCGCGCGGTACCGACATGGCTGTTCCGCAGCGTCTCTTCACCGCTCCGCTCCCAGTAGTTGCTGCGTACCTGCGGAGTATTTTCCAAGCCGAGGGTTTCGTGTCCGCACGCAAAGCCTCCAGCGTCGTTGAAGTCGACATGATCTCCGAGGACCTCATCAGGGGAATGCAGCAACTGCTGCTGCGCTTCGGCATCTACTCGCGCGTCGGCTTCAAGAGAGATGCGCGGCCCGACCGACACGGATGCTGGACGCTGCGGGTCCAGACCGCCGGAGACAGGCGCATCTTCGCCGACGAGATCGGATTCATTGATACGACGAAGGCAGCAAAGCTCGAACGGAGCTTTGATTTGCCTGGGCACGCGGCACGCGAGACCAAGTGCCTAGAGATCGACCACATCGAGCCGCTGGGTGAGATGGACGTCTACGACATCCAGACCGAAAGCGGCGAATACCTCTCGGGCAGCCTGCGCGTGCACAACTGCTTCATCCTGGCTGTTGACGACACGATGGACTCAATCCTGGAGTGGTACCGGGAAGAGGGTCTGATCTTTAAAGGCGGCTCTGGCGCAGGAGTCAACCTGTCCAGGATCCGATCCAGCAAGGAGCTGCTGTCCTCCGGCGGGACAGCGAGCGGTCCGGTGTCGTTCATGCGCGGTGCCGACGCCTCCGCGGGAACGATCAAGTCCGGCGGTGCCACCAGGCGTGCGGCCAAGATGGTGGTACTCGACGTTGACCACCCCGACGTCGAGCAGTTCATCGAGACCAAGGCCCGCGAAGAGGACAAGATCCGGGCCCTGCGGGACGCGGGCTTCGATATGGACCTCGGTGGCAGGGACATCGTGAGCGTCCAGTACCAGAACGCCAACAACTCGGTGCGGGTCTCCGACGAGTTCATGCGCGCGGTCGAGCACGGCGGAAAGTTCGACCTGGCCGCCCGGCGCACTGGCGAGGTCGTGCAGACAGTCGATGCGAAGGCCCTGTTCCGGAAGCTGGCCCAGGCCGCCTGGGATTGCGCCGATCCCGGCATCCAGTACGACAGCACGATCAACGACTGGCACACATGCCCGGAATCGGGACGAATCACTGCAAGTAACCCGTGCTCGGAGTACGTCCACCTCGACAACTCGTCGTGCAACTTGGCCAGCATCAACCTGCTCAAGTTCCTGCGCTCGGATGACACGTTCGACATCGAGCGATTTGAGAAGCTCACCGAACTGATCATTACCGCGATGGACATCTCGATCTGCTTCGCGGACTTCCCGACCGAGAAGATCACCGACATCACCCGTGCCTACCGGCAGCTTGGCATCGGCTACGCCAACCTCGGTGCGCTGCTCATGGCGACCGGGCACGCCTACGACTCCGACGGCGGCCGGGCCATCGCCGCCGCCATCACCTCGCTGATGACGGGAACGGCCTACCGGCGCTCGGCCGAACTCGCTGGCGTAGTGGGGCCCTACGATGGCTACGCGCGCAACGCCACAGCCCACAAGCGCGTGATGCGCAAGCACGCAGCCGCCAGCATGCAGATCCAGACTCTCGGCGGCATCGACGAGACAATTCTCGCTGCCGCAAACAAGGCCTGGCAGGAATGCCTGGAAACAGGCGAGAAGAGCGGCTACAGAAACGCGCAGGCCAGTTTGCTCGCACCGACTGGCACCATCGGTTTCATGATGGACTGCGACACGACCGGTGTCGAGCCGGACCTGGCGCTGGTGAAGTTCAAGAAACTGGTCGGCGGCGGTTCCATGCAGATCGTCAACCAGACGGTGCCGCGGGCACTCATGAACCTCGGCTACCAGCCTGAGCAGGTCGAGGCCATCACGGAGTACATCTCCGAACACGGCCACGTGGTCGATGCCCCAGGGCTGCGGCCAGAGCACTATGAGGTCTTCGACTGTGCGATGGGGGAGCGCGCGATCAGCCCGATGGGCCACGTTCGCATGCTCGCGGCGGTCCAGCCCCACCTGAGCGGGTCAGTGAGCAAGACCGTCAACATGCCGGAGTCCACCACTGTCGAGGACGTCGAGCAGATCTACTTCGATGGCTGGAAGCTCGGCCTGAAGGCGCTGGCGATCTACCGCGACAACTGCAAGGTCGGTCAGCCGCTATCGGTGGCCAAGAAGCAGCCAGCTGAGGCCAAGGATGCGGAGCCTGCGGCACCGCACAACGTGCGGCCGGTGCGGCGTCGGCTGCCCAAGCAGCGGTCGGCCATGGTCACAAGGTTCTCCGTGGCGGGCGCTGAGGGCTACATGACCGCGTCCAGCTACCCGGGCGACGGCATCGGCGAAGTCTTCCTCAAGCTCGGCAAGCAGGGGTCGACGCTGGCCGGCGTCATGGACGCGTTCTCGATAGCGATCTCGGTGGGCCTGCAGTACGGCATCCCGCTGGAGTCTTACGTGGCCAAGTTCACGAACATGCGCTTCGACCCGGCCGGCATCACCGACGACCCGGACATCCGGATGGCCAGTTCGGTGATGGACTACATCTTCCGCCGTCTGGCGCTCGACCACCTCACCTACGAGCAGCGCTCCGAGCTGGGCATTCTGACGGCGGACGAGCGCACGGCCGCGCTCGCTGGCCAGGACC
Source organism: uncultured Actinomycetota bacterium (assembly GCA_963815375.1). Classification (GTDB taxonomy): domain Bacteria; phylum Actinomycetota; class Actinomycetes; order Streptosporangiales; family Streptosporangiaceae; genus JASHPR01. Next base: position 895,703 of record CAWFGX010000005.1, read on the forward strand.
CGGCCACCGCGGACGAGGTCGACCCGGTGGAACTGGCCCAGTCGGTACCGGTCGAGCGGGCACAGCCTCTGGAAACCCCGCACACAGAGCGCATAGCGACGCCCGGATCACCCGGGCCGCACAGCTCAACCGAGCTGATCGAAGCCCAGCAGGGCCGCAGCGCCGACGCGCCGCTCTGCCTCAACTGCGGCACCAAGATGCGCCCAGCCGGAAGCTGCTACGTCTGCGAAGGCTGCGGCTCCACCAGCGGCTGCAGCTGAGAGTATCTGTGGCGCGGCGCAAACCGGCGCGACGGTAGCACCTGATCGTGCAGGCACTGGATGTGAATTCGGTGCCTGCACGATCGTTTCGTGGTCCAAGACCGACAACCGGAAAGACTAGCCCGGCAGGACTGTGAAGTGCACGGTGCATTCCCCGGCGGGGTCGGTCACGAACTCGTAGCCGCTCCCTGGTTTCGTGGTCGGCGTGGGATACGGCCCATTCTCGTTGCCACCTGTGTAGGTGGCGGGGATGGTAGACGTGGCGGTCGCCTGGTGTCCGGTCTGCGGCCAGAAATTGACGGTCGCGCCACCGCCGCCATTGGTGCCAAGCCAGCTTTCTGGCCCAAGGAAGAACAGCGCCGCTGCTGGCTGGTCTGGCAGGCCTGGATCGGTTGGCGCGCAGCCGGCGATAGTCACATGTACCACTCCGCCAACCGGTACTTCATCCGGGCAAACGGTGATCGACCCGCCAGCCTGCGCGCCCCCGCCGGGCGCGACAGGCGAGGATGCGCAACCGGCGGTCGCGACGCACGCCGCAGCCAAGGCGGCCAGAGCGCAGGCCGCGCCCTTCGATTAGGGGGTCTGCTTGGCGGGTGTCGCTTGCCGTCACGGAACCGGTTCAGTGGCGACAGCGGCCGGTGCTTCCACGTCGTCGTAGACACGGGCTGCGGCCAGCAGGCCGTCGGGTCCGCGCTCGTAGACGGCGAGTCCCGCCTGGGGCGGCAGGTCATGGCTGCCCCAGCGGAAGCAGATGTATTCGACCGCGCAACGCACACCGTCGTCCGTGACAGCGCAATCGTGCAGGTCAATGCCGCCGCCTGCGCTGAAGACGCTGGTGAAGAACGAGCGGAGGTCCGCCGGTCCGCGATGCGTGGCCTTCGGCCCGATCGACTCCCGGTAGTACCCGTCCGGCGCGAACGTGCCCACCACAGCTTCGGTGTCGCCGGCCGCCAGTGCCGCCTGGTAGCGCCCGACTACATCACCGGGAAGCACGGACCCGGGCTTAAGGATTGGGGGCCGGACGTACGACCTCCCGTCCCTCGGCCGCCGGCTGCAGTACGTACGGAACTCCACTGACAGATCGTTGGGCGATTCGGCCACGACAGCCACCGGCCACGCCAATTCCCGTCCGTCACCAGCCAGGTTAACGAGCGACTCCACCACGGCCCGGCCGCTGGCATAGGTAGCGGCGACGGTTTCGATGCGGGCCTGCCGCTCGGCAAGCCACGAGTGGCTCTCAGCTGCGAATCGCTGTAGCTGCTTCTGGCCCCGAACCTCGCCGGCGTGCGGGTCGTAGACCACCACACGGCCAGGCCACACAGTCTCCAGAGCGTGAGTGTCACCGCTGCGCAGCGCGCTGAAGTACTGCGTCACCGGATCAGCCCGGCCTGCCGAACGGGTCTGGCTGCGCACCAGCTCGACCGCATTGAAGAAGTCAGGAAGCCAGGGCATCTCAATCCTTCGATGGTCGCCAGCCGGACCGCTCATTGATGCGTCCCTACGGGCAGGTTACGCTCGGTGATGTCAATGGCGCAGTTCCGGCGGCCCGTGATCTGGATTAGCCAGGAGGCTATGTGAGGTCGCGCACGGAGCGAGGCGACCCCTGAAGCGGCATAACACAGGGCCAATGACCGCACAGCACAAGTGGCGGGCAAACAGGACGAGGCTGACCGGCCGGGTCAGCGAGAGCGGCGTGCTTGAGCACCTGATCGAGGCGGTCCGGGCGGGGGAGAGCCGGGTCCTGGTGGTGCGCGGCGATCCGGGCGTGGGCAAGACAATGCTGCTGGACGACCTGGCCCGGCGCGCCTCGGATTCAGGGTGCCGGCTGGCGCGCGCAGTCGGCGTGCATCCGGAAATGGGACTCGCGTTCGCCGGGCTGCATCAGCTCTGCGTGCCGATGCTGAATCACATCGGCCGGATTCCGGTCCCGCAGCACGATGCGCTGCGGACCGCGTTCGGCCTAGCGGCTGGGCCACCGCCAGACCGGTTCCTCATCGGTCTTGGCGTGCTCAGTCTGCTGTCGGAGGTGGCCAGGGAACGCCCGCTGATCTGCGTGATCGACGATGAGCAGTGGCTCGACCAGGCCTCGGCGCAGGTGCTGGGGTTCGTTGCGCGACGCCTGGGCGCCAATCCGGTCGGGCTGGTCTTCGCGGCCAGGGAACCAAGCGAGGAACTGGCCGGGCTGCCGAGGCTGGACGTTGACGGGCTGCGAGACGACGATGCGCGGACGCTGCTGGAGTCGGCGCTGACCGGGCCGCTGGACGCGCGGGTCAGGGACCTGATCATCGCCGAGACGCACGGCAATCCGCTGGCGCTGCTGGAACTGCCGCGCGGGCTGACCCCCGCGGAACTGGCTGGCGGATTCGGCCTGCCCGGCGCGACGCCGCTGACGGGCCGGATCGAGCACAGTTTGCGGTATCAGCTGGACAGCCTCCCGGCCGAGACCCGGCGCCTGCTGCAGCTGGCAGCGGCCGATCCATCCGGCGACCGCGCACTGCTGTGGCGCGCGGCCGGTCGGCTGGGTATCCCGGGCCAGGCCGCGGCACCAGCGGTGGAGGCGGGGCTGGCCGAATTCGGGAGCCGTGTCCGGTTCCGGCACCCGCTGATTCGCTCGGCAACCTACCGTTCGGCTTCGCTGCCTGAAAGACAGGCGATGCATGCTGCCCTGGCTGAAGTGACCGATCCGCTGACCGACCCGGATCGGCGGGCCTGGCACCGGGCCCAGGCCGCGGCCGGGCCAGACGAGGAGGTCGCCGCTGAGCTCGAGCGCTTCGCCGGGCGGGCGCAGACCCGCGGCGGGCTGGCTGCGGCCGCGGCGTTTCTGGAACGCTCGGTGCTGCTGACCGCGGATCCCGCGCGGCACGCCGAACGCATCCTGGCGGCAGCGCAGGCCAGCCTGCAGGCCGGCGCGTTCGGCCCGGCCCTGGACCTGCTGGTCACTGCGGAGGCGGGCGCACTGGATGAGTTTGCCAGCGCCCGGGTGGACCTGCTGCGCGGCCAGATCATCTTTGCCTCAGGCTCAGGCGGCGACGCACCCCCGCTGCTGCTCAAAGCGGCCAAGCGGCTTGAGCCCTACAACCTCGCGCTGGCCCGCGAGACGTATCTCACCGCCTGGATGGCGGCGCTGTCCGCCGGCAGCATGGCGGGCGGTGGTGATCTGGCCGAGGTCTCCCGGGCCGCCAGGGCACTGGCCCCGCTTGAGCATCCCGCACGTCCGGCCGACCTGGTGCTCGAAGGCCTGGCGATGCTCGTCACCGATGGGCCGGCCGCTGCCGCACCGGCATTGCGGCAGGCAGTGCAGGTCTTCGTCAGCGCAGAGATCACCTCCGGCGATGCCCTCCGATGGGGCTGGATTGCCCAGGCCGCCGCCAGTGCTCTGTGGGACGACGACGCCTGGCGGGCAATGCTCGTCCGGCAGGCCGGCCTTGCCCGGGACGTCGGTGCGCTTGACCAGCTGCCGATCGACCTCGTCGCAATGGGGACGGCCGCGGCATGGAGTGGCGACTTCGAGGAGGCCGCCGCCCTGGTCGCGGAGACTGACGCCGTCTGCGATGCGACCGGCAGCCGTGTGGCTCCGCTGGCCGCGATGCTGCTCGCGTCCTTGCGGGGCAATCAGGCTGAGGCGGCCGAGTTGATCGAGGCTGCCATCGCTGAGGCCCCGGCCAGCGGACAAGGAATAGCAGTGACGTACGCACACTGGGCGGCCGCGATCCTCTACAACGGCCTCGGCCGCTATGCGGAGGCCCTGGAGGCGGCCCGGCGAGCCAGCCAGGACACACCCGGTCTGTACATCTCCATGTGGGCCCTGCCCGAGCTGATCGAAGCCGCCGCCCGCAGCGGGAGTGCGGACCTCGCGGGCGATGCTCTGGCCGTGCTGGCGGACATCACAGGGGCCGGCCGGACCGACGTCGGGCTTGGGATCGAGGCGCGCTCGCGTGCGCTGGTAAGCCAAGGGCATTCTGCCGAACGCTGCTACCGCGAGGCGATCGACCGGCTCGGCCGCACGCGGCTCCGCCCAGAACTGGCCCGCGCCCATCTCCTCTATGGTGAGTGGCTGCGCCGGGAGAACCGGCGGGTGGACGCCCGCGCGCAACTGCGGGCGGCGCACGGGTTGCTCGACAGCATGGGCATGGCCGCGTTCGCGGAGCGCGCCGGGCGCGAGCTGCGGGCCACGGGGGAGACGGTGCGCAAGCGAACGGCCCAGGTCGTCAGCGGACTGACCGCGCAGGAGGCCTACATCGCCAGGCTGGCACGGGACGGGCAGACCAACCCGGAGATCGGCGGCCAGCTATTTCTCAGCGCGCGCACTGTCGAATGGCACCTGCGCAAGATATTCGCCAAGCTCGGCATCGGCTCCCGCCGTGAGCTTCAGGCCGCCATGACCCAACTCGGGGAGGACGGCCAGCCGACCTCGTCAGCGCCTCAGTGACCGGCGATCTGCCCGCCGTCGACGTGCACAATCTCCCCGGTGATGTAGGGCGACGACTCAAGGAACAGGATGGCCCCGACGACGTCGCTGATCTGGCCCGCCCGCCCCAGCGGGGGAGTCCGGCCGCCGAGGTCCTCGTAGCTTTCCGGTGGGTGCAGGGGCGTCTGGATAACGCCAGGCGAGACGGCGTTGACGCGGATGCCGCGGGACGCGTACTCGATGGCCAGTGACCTGGTGGCCGCCGCAAGGCCGCCCTTGGTAAGCGCGGCAAGCACGGCCGGCTCGGCGGTGTTCGCGTAATCCGCGAGGGTGGCCGAGATGTTCACGACGTGGCCGCCATGGCGGGTAGCCATCTCGGCGATCGCGCGCTGCGTCAGCCAGAAGAACCCAGTGAGGTTGACCCCGACGACCGTCGCGTAATCCGTCGCGGTGTACTCGGTGAACGGCTTGGAGATGTACACGCCCGCGTCGTTAACCAGAGTGTCGACGCGGCCGAAACGTTCCAGGGCCGCGCCGATGATCCGGCCGGCCGTGGCGGGCTCGGCGACGTCTCCCTCAACGGTCAGCACGTCCTGGTCCTCGGACGGCTTGATCGTGCGTGCGCTGGCCACCACGGCCCAGCCCCGCTCGCGGTATCCGGCGGCAATCCCAGCACCGATGCCCTGGGAGGCCCCGGTGATCACAGCGACCTTGCCGGTCATGAAACCTCCAGTTCAGGGTCGCTCGGGTGCTGCGAGGCGCGCATGGCGAATTCCTCCTAACGGAAGGTCGTGTCGGTGATGTCGATGGCGATCGAGACCGAGTCCAGGGCGGCGGATCCGTCGGCGTTGCGGACGTATACCCGGCGGCGGGTAGGGACCATGATCCCGTCGAACTCGCGGAACTCCGAGGGGTAGTGCACAGCGGGGCCGCCGCCGAGCACGTCGACGCTGTAGTCCAGCCGGCGCAGCAACCCGGCGTCGTCGAAGTAGCAGGTCTGCTGGCGATGGTGCGCCACGATCGTGTCCGGGTAGGTGACCAGCAACGTCCGCAAGGTCTGCCCGTCCTCATGCCACGGCTCGGTCTCCTCGGTGACGAAATCGCCGCGGGCGAAGATGAACGGCGCGACGAAGTAGTTCCAGTTGGCCTCCCCGGCGAAGTAGGCGACCTGGAACTCGTCCCACGGCGCGGAGCGGGTCGTCCCGATGAACGCGGCCGCGGGGTCACGGCGCTCGGCGAGGACCATGCCGTCGGTGGCTTCGATCGTCTGCCGGTACGGCTCCCACGTGGTGTACTGGCCCGGCCGCGGGAACGGGGTGATGATCACCCGCTGATCACGGGTCTCGCCCTCCAGCACCACGCCATCAAGCAGGCCCGGCTTGCCCTTCAGCGCCCAGATGGCGCCGGTGATCGAAGCGGCGGCGCGGAACCGCGAGACCTGCTCCCAGCGCCGCATGCCGCCGTGCCCTTCGACGGCCAGCTTCAGCAGGTCGTTCATGCCGATCCTTCCGTTCAGCCGGGAACGAGCTGCTGGCCGCCGTCGATGTCGTAGGTCGCGCCGGTCAGCGCTGTGTTGATCATGATGTGGACGGCGAGTGCAGCCACGTCAGCCGGAGCTACCACGCGCCTGATCGGCAGCGTCGCGCGCAGCTGGTCGCGGCGTTTGTCGAGGTCGTCGCCGAGCAGCGACGCGGAAAGGGGTGTGTCGACGAAGCCGGCCGCGATGAGGTTGACCCGGATCGGCGCCACTTCGACGGCCAGGTTGGCGACCAGCGCGGGGAGCGCGGCAGTGCCCGCCCCGATCAGCGACCGGCCGGGCCCCCGCTGACGTCCGCCGGTGCCGCCCATGAACAGCAGGGTGCCGCCGGGCCGCACCCGGCCGACAGAGTGCCGGGTAACCTCGATGGCCAGCCAGAGGTGGTTGTCGAAATCCCGGTGCGCGCGGTCGCGGTCGAGGTCGGCCAGGGGGGCATAGTAGGGGCCGGTGCCGGTGACCATCACGTGGTCGACCGGTGCTGGCAGATCGCTGAAGAACTGGCCTAGCGCGGCTGAGTCGGTGGCGTCGAATGCCGCGGTACTCAGTGCGCCAACGTCGGCCGCGGCCTGCTCCAGGCGCTCAGGATTGCGGGCCGCGAGGATCACGTCGGCGCCCTCGCCACGGGCGCGGCGGGCTGTTTCCAGCCCGATGCCGGCGCTTCCGCCGATCACGACGACTGTCTGCCCGGTCAGTTCCGGGCCGGCCGCGTAACTGGTCATGGCGATTCTGCTCCAGCCGGCTGGCGGGTGGCGGCTATCTGGGCGCGAAGTGCCTTCAGCCCGGCCACATAGATCTCGGAGAACGTGGGGAAAGGCTGGATGACGTCGCGCAGCACGTCGAGCCGAACGCGGGCGCGGATCGCCAGCGTGGCCTGCTGCAGCCATTCACCGGCCTCCGGCCCAAGCGCGTAGGCGCCGGTCAGCCGCTCACCGTCGGACAGCAGGGTCAGGAACCCCTTGGACTGGGCGTAGGCGTGGTTGTACGTCGCCGTCTTGGCCACCTCGGACAGCTGGGCTGTGGCGCTGAACTCGGCCTCGGTCGCGCCAACCGCGCCGGCCTGCGGGTCGGTGTAGACCACATCCGGCATGGCCTCGTAATGGGCGTCGCGGTGCTCGCCGAGGATGTTCGAGGCAACCACCTCGCCCTGGTACTTGCCGATGTGAGTCAGCAGCCGTATCCCGGTCACGTCGCCGATCGCCCATAGGCGCTCGCCCGCGCGCAGCCGTGCGTCCACCGGGATGCCGTGGGGGCCCGCGGTAACGCCGACAGTGTCCAGGCCAGCGGGCAGCCGCGGACGCCTGCCCGTGGCCACGAGAAGGTGGTCTCCACGGAGCTCGCGGCCATCGTTCAGGGTCAAGACATAGTCCTGCCCGTCACGCCGTGCCCCTGTGGCCTGTATGCCCAGGTTCAGCTCGATGCCATCGCGCCGCAGTTCCTCGCCCAGCGCCTCCCCGAGCGGCGTGGGCTCGCGGCCCAGCACATGGCTCGCGCCCTCTGTCAGTGCCACCTCACCGCCCAGCCTGCGCACAGCCTGGGCCATCTCGGCGCCGACCGGCCCGCCGCCCAGGATGAGCAGGCGGCGCGGCACGGCCTTCATGCCGGTTACCTCGCGGTTGGTCCAGATGCCGGGCAGCTCCCGAAGGCCCGGGACCGGCGGTATCACCGGATCGGAGCCGGTCGCCACGACGACATGCGCCGCTGTGTGGCGTACGCCGTCGACCTCGACCACCCCCGGGCCGGCCAGCCGCCCGGTGCCGCGGATCAGGTCGATGCCCTTGCCTGCCAGCCATTGCTGCTGGTCGGCATCGGAGTAGTTCGAGACCATGTAATCCCGGTAAGCCAGCGCCGCCTGAACGTCAACCTCCGCGGTCGCAGCGGCCTCGCGTGCCTGGTGCACCGCCTCGCCGGGTCGCAGCAGCGCCTTGGACGGAATGCACGCGTAGTACGAGCACTCGCCGCCGGCCAGCTCCCGTTCGACAACAGCTACCCGAAGCCCGCCGTCGGCCAGCTCGCCAGCGCAGTGCTCGCCCGGTGAGCCGGCACCCACGACGATCACGTCGTAGTCGTAGGAGTTCATGGCTTCCACGGTGGCGTCCTGATCTCCCGGTCGCGCCTGTGAACACCCTGGCCGGCTCACTGGTGAGGTCAGGAGATCCGGCGGCCGATCCACAAGGTGCAGAGCCCGCCGAGAACGACGGCAAGGGCCACGAAGATCGCGGTCTCGTACCACTGGAACTCCCAGTACCTGCTGGCGGGCTGATAGGCGATCCGGCGCCGCAGGTGCTGGGTAGTGAACCAGGCATCGCACTGCTGCTCGGTACCTGTGACGCACGCGGCGATGTCCGGCCGGACGAACACCTTGCCAGAGGCGGTGATGGTCTGGTTGGAGATGACCCATGCACCGGGCAGGTTCGTCACCGGGACGATGATCTCGCCCTCGCGCGTCAGTTCCCCGGTCTCCAGGTTGGCCTTCACCGTGGCAGTGACGGTGACTGGCGGGATCAGGTGCGGCCGGACGAGGTTGGGCCACGCGACCAAGACCAGTGCCGCGCAGGCCAGGGTTATGGCCATAGCGGCCAGAGTCCGCCGGACCAGGATTCCGGCCAGGACGCCGAGCACGAACGCGAACGCCGCGTAGCCGGTGGGCACGATGTCCCTGACGCCGAACAGAATCGGCGAGAAGCGCCCGAGTTGGCCTCCCGTCAGGCGGAACCCCCCGGCACGGTCGATCGGGGCTGACCACCAGGTGAGCACGAGGCTGAGCAGCCCGGCGGTGGCCATAACGGCCAGGCCGACCAGCGCGAGCTTGGCCAGCAGCCACCGTCGGCGTGTGACGCTCTGGTTCCAGGCCAGCCGGTTGGTCCCGGCCTCCAGTTCACGGGCCACCAGCGGCGCTCCCCAGAACGCGCCCATGACCACGGGCGCGAGGTACACCAGTGCCCCACCGATGACTGTCAGAGCCGGGTAGACCGGGTCCGCCGCGGCCGCGTTCAGGAAGTTGGTTGTGAGTGCGGCGCAGCCACTGTGGCACGCGGCGAGCCCGCTGGCGGCGTACAGGTGCGCCAGCCGCGGCCCGGTCACGCCGTAGACGATTGCGAACACGGCAACGCCGGCAATGGCCGTGATTGCCTGTGCCCGGAACTGCCGCCACGTCAGCCAGATCATCGCGATCCCTCCGTTATGTCGGCGCTGGTGCCGCGCATGTAGGACAAGACCAGGTCTTCCAGGCTGGCTGGGCCGCCAGGCGGGCCCATGCCGTGTGCTGACATCAGGGCTGCGACCTCCCCGGCCACCTGGACCCGGGATGCGGCCAGCACGACGAGGTAGTCGCAGACCCGTTCCACGTCGGCGACCAGGTGCGACGACAGCACGACGCTCATCTCGTGCTCGGCGACCGCCGATGTCAGGTCATCCAGGAAGTCCCGCCGGGCGAGGGGGTCCAGGCTTGCGACTGGCTCGTCGAGGATCAGCAGCTCGGGCCGCTTGGCCAGGCCCAGGGTCAGCACCAGCTGGGCCCGCTGGCCGCCCGACAGCTTTCCGGCCTTCTGCTTCGGGTCCAGGCCCAGCCGCCGGATCCGCCGGCTGGCGAGCTGCTTGTCCCAGCGAGGGTTGAGGTGTGCGCCAAGCCGCAGGTGGTCGGCGACCGAGAAGCCTGCATAGGCAGGGGTGTCCTGGGACACGAACCCGACCCGGGCGAGTTGCGCGCCACTGGCCGCTGGGCGCCCCCCGACTACCCTGATCGTGCCGGTGGTAGGGGCCAGCAGCCCGGTGACCAGGTGCAGCAGGGTTGTCTTCCCGGCCCCGTTCGGGCCGACGAGCCCGGTCACGCGCCCGGGCGGGATGGACAGCGTGCAGTCGGCCAGTCCCCACCGGGGGCCGTACCGCTTGCCCAGTTCTCGTGCTTCGATGATGGCTGTCATGCCCACCGACTGTGCCGACAGCCCGGGCGTATGACGTCAGGCCGGAGACCACGTTTCGGCGCTGCCTCTGGCCTCAGGTACCACTGGTGCATCGGACCGCAGACTGACGCGAACACCGGGCCTGCGACGTTACCGTCGGTGCATGGAACTGCCACGTCCTCCGCTGTTCAGGCGGCTGCGGCAGGAACAGTGGGTCGCGATCGACTGGGCGTTCACGGCACTGCTGGCCGTGGTATATACGCTCGTGATTCATGATCATCCGGTCTGGGCCGGTGTCGTGCTTGTCGCGCTCGCGGTGCTGCCATGCGCAGCGCGCCGCCGCTGGCCGCGCGCGGTGCTCGCCATCACCGCTACCAGCGGGGCCGTAGCCGCCGCACTGAGCTTCTCCCCGGCGCCGCCTGTGGCCGTCGCGTTCGTGATGTACCTGATCCCGCTGCGGTTCCCGGCGCGCGAGGCCGTGCGCCTGCTCATTGGCACGCTTCTGGTGACGGCCGCCGGATTCGCGGTGTTCGGGGCTGTCGGGCCCGGCACCAGCGGCCCTGGCGGTATCGCCACTGCTGCGGGTCTGCTGCTGGAGGGCGGCGTTCTGATCACTGCGGCGTGGATGATCGGATACGCGGTCCGCCAGCAGCGCGGCTATGCGGCCGGCCTGGCGGAGCAGGCCCGGCGGCGGGCACATGAGCAGGTGGCAGAGGCGCGCCGGGCGAACGCCGAGCAGCGGCTGCTGATAGCGCGCGAGCTGCACGATGTGGTCGCGCATTCGATGAGTGTGATCGCGGTGCAGGCGGGCGTCGCGAACTATGTGATCGGCGCGGACGCGGAGATATATGCCGAGGAAGCAGCCCGCGCCCTGACGTCGATCGAGCAGACCAGCCGCAGCGCCCTGCAGGAACTGCGGATCCTGCTGGAGGTACTCAGGACAGACGGACAGAACGAGGCACGCGGCATCCCTGGCGATACGCTTCTGCCCTCGCCGGGAGTTGCGGACCTCAGTGGTCTGGTCGAACGCGCCGCCGAGGCGGGCGTCCGGGTGGACCTCGATGTGCGCGGCGACTGCCTGCCACTGTCTCCGGCCTGGACCTGGCTGCCTACCGGGTGGTCCAGGAGGCGGTCACCAACGTGATCAAGCATGCGGTCACGGGAAGGTGCCGGGTCGCTGTGTGCTACGCGGACGACGCCCTCACGCTGGAGATAACCAACGATGGGGCCGATGGCGGCGAGCACGAGGGCAGCGAGAACGGCGCCGCCGTGACTGCCGGCCACGGCATCTCCGGGATGCGCGAGCGGGTCGCCATCTATGGCGGCCGCTTCCAGGCTGGCCCGCAGCCCGAGGGCGGGTTTCTGGTTCGCGCCGAGTTCCCGCTCGCGACGGCCACGGCATGACGATCCGCGTGCTGGTCGCCGACGACCAGGCCCTGGTCCGCGGCAGCTTCCGGCTGCTGGTCGATAGCGCGCCTGACCTGAGGACAGTCGGCGAGGCCGCGACCGGCGCCGAGGCGGTGGAGCTTGCGCGGCGGGAACGGCCCGATGTCGTTCTGATGGATATCCGGATGCCGGGGATGGACGGAATCGAGGCAACGCGGCGGATCACGGCCGGTCCGCCGGCTGGAGCCGCCCGGGTGCTCATCCTGACCACGTTCGAGCTGGACGAGTACGTGTTCGCTGCCCTGCGCGCAGGCGCCAGCGGCTACCTGATCAAGGACACGCCGCCGGCCGATCTGCTGGCCGCGATCCGTGTCATCGCAATCGGCGACGCTCTGCTGGGCCCCAGCGTCACCCGGCGGCTCATCGCCGAGTTCAGCCGCGGCCCGCAGTCGTCATTCCAGCCCGCCAAGCTCCCCGATGAGGTCACAGAACGTGAACGCGAGGTCCTCACCCTGATCGGCCGCGGCATGTCCAACTCCGAGATCGCGTCCGTGCTGAGCGTCAGCTTGTCCACAACCAAGACGCACGTCGGCCGGCTGCTCACGAAGCTGGACGCCCGCGACCGGGCCCAGCTTGTCATCGCGGCCTACGACACCGGCCTCGTCGGCCCGGTGAGTTCGGCTTGAGCGCGCCTCCGGCTGCGGTGCCAGCATGCCGTCACCTTGACTGAGGTGTGAGTTCATGCCGCCCGGCATACGGTGAGTTCATGTTCTTTGAGCCGTTACCAGCAGACAAAAAGGCGGCCGTCCCAGCTCTGCCTGAACTGCCGCCGTGGAAAGCCTCACCTGCGCTAGAAACCGGAGCCCTCCTTGCGACCGAGCTGACGGTGGCGCGCAGTGCGAACGTCATCGTGCATTTGCCAGCAATCCGCGTTTACAGCTCTGGCTGCATGTTCGATGTCGAGGTCGTCTGCCGACAGGCTGCGATGTCCGACCCGGACTGGTGGGACCTTTTTATGTCGGTACATGCCGGATTTCTCCGGGGCTACGGCGGTGCCCATCTGCCCGACAAGCTGTTGCGGCTGGGCGTCCGGTATGCCGATGGTGCGAAGGCCACAACGATCGACCAGGGCCGCTTCCGGCCATCTGCGTCCGGTGAGCCACCCGCCGGGCCGCTGCTGTCCTGGCAGCCGGGCAGCAGTAGCTCGCACAGCCGGCACCTTAACTTCAGCGGATTCGGGCTCTGGCTGTGGCCATTGCCTCCGGCGGAGACATTCGAGTTCGCGGCTGAGTGGCCGTTTGCCGGCGTCGACCTGTCCATCGTCGAACTCGACGGTGCGGCCATCGTGGCCGCCGCCGCGCGGTCGGCGACCTACTGGCCGGAATCCCAGGAGTGATCAGGCGATCAGCGGGGTATAGCGGCCGCTTCCTCGGGCGCGCCGTAGGGGTTGTGGAACGTGAATGCCAGCGGCGACGGGCCCTGGCTGCGCAGCAGGTCAAGCCGGGACAGTCCTTCGTCCAGGTCGGGGATGTGGCCAGCGGGCAGCCACCACAGCACCAGGTGCTCCTCCGCCATCCGGTGAAACCACTCCCGGCGCCTGCGCATGAAGTCAAGGTGCAGGCCGCTGCGGTAGACGAAGTCCCGGAGCGCTCCGAGCGATTCCCAGACTGACATGTTGACCATGAAGTCCGGGCCGCGTGGCCGCAGCGAGGTCGCGCCGGGCCCGTCGCCGTCCTGAAGCCGCCAGACGAATCCTGGCTCAGCGTCGGCGAGTGCGTTGACCGGCTCGATCCCGGTCATGAAGCCGGCCATGACCGGGGAGTCCGTGGCGGCACGGGCCAGGCCGACGTTGAGCTGCGCGAGGTGATATCCGCTCACGCGCCCCATCACATCATTGGCCAGGAAAATTTGTCAACTACTATTATTTTTAGAATCTTGGGAACCGCGGAGCACGACGCAGCAGTCCCCGGGCCGTGGGTCCAGCGAGGCGTCCAGCGCTGATGCGGAGGCGCCTTCCAGCAGGCCCTCGAGCAGGGCGAGGTTCATGCCGCAGATCAGCGGCGGGTAGCGGCTGGCCAGCACCTCGAATGGGCAGTTGCGCAGCCGGATATCCGTGCCGTCGCGGTAGGGCTGGTAACCCTGCGCGGCCAGCGCGCCCGTCACCAGCTCAGCGTCGGGCTCAGCGGGAGCCTGCCGCCTCGCCGCGCGGCCCGCTGCCGCGCCGCGGCTTCGGGCGGACCGCTGCAGCTGGGGCTCGGCGCCGGTGACGTCGACGACCTCGGCCAGCAGCTCAGCAGCGCTCCGGTAATCCCGCGGCGGCACGCTGACCTGGTGCTCGGTTGCCGCACGCTGGTACAGCTTGGCCGGGCGCCCGGCGCCTGGGCCGCTGCGCCCCTCGGGCCGTCGGAACGTCACGTCCACAAGACCCGCGTCGGCCAGCCGGTCCAGGTGGAAGGCGGCCAGCGTGCGCTGGATGCCCACGGCCTGGGCCGCTTCGTTCCGGCTTACCGCGTGGGACTGCATCGCGACGTAGTCGTAGAGGTTGCGCCGGACAGGGTCGTCCAGCACAGCGACCACACTGATCTCGCTCATTACCAGCATTCTAAAACCAGCAGACCCTGACATCCGCCGGGAATCTCCGGTCCTAGGCCCAATGGCCGAGGACCCCGTCAGCCGTCCGGCCGATGCCGGGCAGCCAGCACGCGGCTACGGTCGCTGCCAGGACACAGTCGGTCAGGAGGCTGCCGTGACGCTCACCACCGTGGAACAGAACTACCTGGCGGACCGCGGGCATGCGCGGCTCGCGACCGTCGCGCCGAACGGCGCCCCGCAGAACAAACCGGTCGGGTTCCGCTACAACGCCGAGCTCGGCACCATCGACATCTACGGCATCGCCATGGAATCGTCGGCGAAGTTCCGCAACGTCCAGGTCAATCCTGACGGTCGGCCGTTGCCGCTGCCGGCGAACGTCGATGCCATCCCGAAGGGCTCGAAAATCGTGGTAGCGAGGAACGACGCATACGGCTGCTCCGCCGCCCGCTCTACGATGCGGGCCAGCAGCACATATCCAGGGCTGCTGTAGTGGAAACGCTCTCCCGGCGCGCTGAGCAGCGGAGCGTCGCTGAATATGCGCAGCTCATCCTCTGCCGTCAGTGGCACTGTCGGGTCCAGCCCGGAGATATCCCACCAGTGCGGCAGCCCGGCAGTGTGAGTGAGCAGATGATGCACGGTGAGCGCATCCCAGCTCGCCGGGCAGCCGCCGATCCACCGGCCGACGCGGTCATCGACCGACAGCACGCCCTGGTCCGCGAGCGAGAGCACGGCCGCGGCCGTGAACTGCTTGGAGACCGAGCCGATCTGGAAGCGCGTTCCAAGCGTGCAGGCGCTGCCGGGCTCGGTTCCGGCTGTGCCCCCAGAGAAGGTGACCAGGTCCTCGGGGCCACGCTGAACCAGCGCAACGCCGCGAAGACTGTCCCATCCCGGCACGCCCCGCCACCCCATTCCGTTTTCGCGACGTGGGCCGAGCGTAGCCCGGTGCAGGGCCAGCTGGCGCCTGACTGGAGGCAGGTCGACCGGGTATGCTAATTGCCGGAGAGCAAGCATACGTTCATCGAACTTATATTTGTTAAGTATCTTATGGCTGCTAGGATGCTGGTCCACAGCTAGCGTCCGGAGGCCTGGTCATGGATCATGCGGTGCCGTCCGACAGCAACAGCTCCGACCTCACCGACCGTCAGCGCACGATCATCCAGGTCGTCGCGGACGCGGTGGAGCGCAACGGCTACGGGCCGACGATCCGGGAGATCGGCCAGGCCGTCGGGCTGGCCAGTACCTCCAGCGTTCATTACCAGGTCTCAGAGCTGGAGAAGAAAGGGTGCCTGAGCCGGGACGCGAACCGCCCGCGCACGATCGTCGTCCGCCCGGTTACCCGGCAGGCACTGGAGCTGTCTACTGAGCAGATGCCAGTGATTCCGGTTCCGCTCGTCGGGCGCATCGCGGCTGGCTGGCCGATTACGGCCGCTGAAACCGACGACGAGGTGATGCCGCTGCCCGCTCAGCTTGTCGGCGACGGGAACCTGATCATGCTCAGGGTGGTCGGCGACTCGATGATCGACGCCGCGATCGCCGACGGCGACATGGTGGTCGTCCGCCGGGAGACCGATATCGAGAACGGCGACATCGTCGCCGCCTTGATCGATGGGGTGGAGGTCGAGGGCACGGTCAAGACCTTCAAGCGGTCGGACGGCCACGTCTGGCTGATCCCGCACAACCAGGCTTACCGGCCGATCCTGGGCGACAACGCGGTCATCGTCGGCAAGGTAGTCGCCGTTCTGCGCCGGCTATGACACCTGTTCTGCCTGACCGTCTCTAATTCCCGCTTGAGTTTCCAGCGGCTGCAAGGTGCACAGTCGTGCCATGGACGTCGGCGCGGAACTGTTCACAATCGGGCAGCTTGCCCGTCGCACTGGGGTACCGGCGCGAACGATCAGGTTCTGGTCTGACGCTGGCCTGGTTCCGACTTCGGGCCGGTCCGCGGGCGGGTACCGCCTGTACGACGCCGAGGCAGTGGCCCGGATAGAGCTCGTCCGGACGCTTCGCGAGCTGGGGTTCGGGCTGGAAATCGTTCAGGCCGTCCTGTCTCGGGCCGCCACCATCGCCGACGTGGCAGCGGCGCACGTCGCCGCGCTGGACGCCCAGATCCGAACCCTGCGGCTGCGCCGGGCGGTGCTCAGCACCGTGGCCAGGCGCAGCGGCACTATCGAGGAGACGATGCTGATGCACAAGCTGGCCCGGCTGTCCGCCCAGGAGCGGCAGCAGATGATCGACGACTTTGTCCGGGACGTCTTCGACGGCGTCGACCCAGAGGCGCCCGCGGCCGGGATCGGGCGTAACATGCGTCGGCTGCCCGCTGAGCTGCCCGACGACCCGGACCCGCAGCAGGTCGATGCGTGGATCGAGCTCGGCGAGCTCATCAGCGACCAGGCATTCCGGCAGCGTGTGCGCGGCATGGCAGCGGCTGGCGCGCAGGCCGCCATTCCGGAACCTGGGCTGGACCACCTGGCAGTGGCCAAGCAGGTCGGGCAGGCCGTTGCCCAGGGGATCGCGCCTGAGTCGGCCGAAGGGCGGCTTGTCCTCGACCGCGTTGTCGTATCCGGCACTCCGGCCCGGCAGCGAGGCCGGCTGCTGGCCCAACTGGAGACGTTCACCGACGCTTCTGTGGAACGGTACTGGCAGCTTCAGGCGATCATCAACGGCCGCCAGCCACAGCCGCCCGTGGTCCCCAGTTACGAGTGGCTGATCGCCGCCCTGCGCGCTCACACCGAGAGCCTGGTCAGCGAGGACGAGGCTGCAGCGGCGCGCGGCGAGTGGTCGCAGGAGTGAGCTGCTGGCGGGCCCGCAAGCCACGGGAGAGGGCCAGGGTGACGGCAAGCGACGCCACTGCCATGACTGTCATCCCAGTGGACGGCGAAGTGCTCTCGGCGATCGCGCCAGCCGCCGTCCTCTGCTATCGGCAGATTGTTTTGGCTGGCCCGCGGCCTGCGAACCATTCTGGGTGTCGAGGCCGGAATACCGGCACGGACCCAGAGCGGAGAGAACATGCAGACCGCGGTTGCCGAACCTACGTCGCTCGTCAGGATGCTGGACGACCAGCTCGCCAGCCGGCTCCTCTACCAGCGCATCATCGTCCTCGGCTCCGAACTCGACGACGAGGTGGCTAACCGGCTCTGCGCCGAGCTGCTGCTGCTGTCGGCCGAGGACTCGCGCAGTGACATCAGCCTCTACATCAACTCGCCCGGCGGCTCGGTCTCGGCCGGGCTGGCCATCTACGACACGATGCAGCTCATTCCCAACGACGTCCGCACGGTGGCGATGGGCCTGGCCGGCAGCATGGGCCAGTTCCTGCTGTGCGCCGGAACAGCGGGCAAACGGTTCAGCCTCCCGCATGCCCAGATTCTGATGCACCAGGGCTCGGCGGGCTTCGGCGGCACAGCCGCCGACGTCGAGATCTACGCCGGGCAGCTGGAGCGCACCGGAGAACTGATGAGCCGGCTGACCGCCAAGCACACCGGGCAGCCCGAGGAGCGGATCGCGAGCGACGGCCTGCGGGACCGCTGGTTCAGCGCCGAGGAGGCCCGCGACTACGGGATGATCGACCACATCGTGGAGCGCGTCGACGACGTGCGCCCGGCGGTCAGCAAGATGGCGGGGCTGTGACCATGAGCCAGTACACGATCCCCACCGTGGTGGAGCGGACCTCGCTCGGCGAGCGGGCCTTCGATATCTACTCCCGGCTGCTCTCGGAGCGGATCATCTTCCTCGGCACCGAGATCGATGACGGCGTCGCCAACGTGATCATGGCGCAGCTCATTCACCTGGAGTCGGACAGCGCCGACCAGGAGATCATGCTCTACATCAACTCCCCGGGCGGCACCTACAGCGCGCTGACCGCGATCTACGACACGATGCAGTTCGTCCAGCCTGACGTCGCCACGTTCTGCATCGGCCAGGCGTCCTCGGCGGCCGCGGTGCTGCTCGCCGCCGGGGCACCCGGGAAGCGGTCGGTCCTTGAGCATGCCAAAGTGCTGCTGCATCAGCCGTCCAGCCAGGCCCGCGGCACCCTGCCCGACCTGGCTATCCAGGCCAGGGAAGTGGCCAGGGTCCGGGCCGAGATGGACGGGATCCTCAGCAGGCACACCGGCCACCCGGCCGCGAAGATCAGGGCTGACACCGACAGGAACATGACGCTCAGCGCACGCGAGGCCGTCGACTACGGCCTGGCCGACCAGGTCATCACCACCCGCCGCGCCCAGGCCGAGTCGGCAGAGGTCGGCCTTCACATCTGACAGATATGGCCGCTGGGTGCCCGGCGAGTTAGGCAACTCTTTCATGATCGTGGACGCAAACCCACTTTCTGTGTGGGTTTGCGTCCACGGTAGCTCGCGAGGCAGTTACGGGCAGACCGCAAACCCGGTCGGCGCCTGCCGGAACAGCCTGGCAGACAGCAGAGTGTCCTTAACCCCCCCGCGGGCGGAAGCAGGACACGCGCCTCGGCGGCAATTGGGCAAATTGACGGCTGTGGGTTATGCGGCGAGCAGGCAGGTGGCGTCGGCGGGGCCGATGCCGGGTGCGGAGCCTTCGCCGATGGTGTCCGGCAGCACCGCGATGTCTGGGGCGTCGCCTGGCTGCCCAGCCGGCTCGCCGATGACGCCGAGCCGGACGATGCGGTCGCGGCGGGCTTGCCGTTCGCGAAGCTCCACCAGGCCGCGCCAAACCTCGGCGAGGAGGTCAGACAGGTCGATGCGCAGGGCCTCGCAGATGGCCGCCAGGACCTCGGACGACGCCTCCTTGCGGCCGCGTTCCACCTCCGACAGGTACGGCATGGACACCCTGGCCGCCCTCGCGACGTCAGCCAGCGTCCGCCGCTGGTTCAGACGGGCCCGGCGCAGCGCGTCACCAACCATTGTCCGCAGCAGGGGCCTCGGCTGCCGGTCGCGTCCTGGGTGCCCGACTGCTCCCGGAGCCAGCATCGCCGTCCCTTTCGTGCTGCTGCCACTAACTGCTGCCACTAACCGCCCATCCCGCAGACGTGGCTGCCGCAACGGTAACGCCGGCCCAGCCAGCCCTAGGGCCGCTTTCGCCCCCAGCGCAACTTCAATCCAGCCACCATCTGCATCGCGCAGCGAGACGGCGGAGCCGCACGGTTTCCCTGGCGCGGGCGCTGACCTCTTGACAACGTTGCCCAATCAGGCTGGGGTCGGTTGCTGGGGGCTTTGCGGCAGTCGGTGTCGATTGAGGTGGTCGCGATGACGTTCCTTAGGAAAAGCTCCTTAACGCGGCGTCGGGCGCTAGCCGCCGTAGCCTCGGTGGCCCTGGTCGCGACAGCGCTGCCCGCAGATGCCGCCGCCCAGGCTCGCCAGGCCGGCAGCGGCGCAGCCAGCCGGTCGGTCGCGGCAGCGGAAGCCAGCCAGGCCCGCGGGAGCCAGACCGCGCCGTCGGGCAGCGACGCCTCGTGCCCGGCCGCTACCACGTCCGGCGCTGGCTCGGCCACCGTAAGCACCCCGGCTGACGTGCGTGCGATCGGCGGCCAGGCGTCAGCCACGGTCGTCTGGTGCCCGCCAGCGTCCGGCGCGGCCAAGGTGGTGAGCTACACCGTCACCTCCTCGGCCGGCCAGACCGTCACCGCCGCGGTGCCGAACGACTGGGCCATCGTCGACGGCCTGACCAACGGGACCAGTTACAGCTTCATCGTGACCGCGAACACCTCGGGCGGGGCGGGCCCCGCGGCCACGTCGAACAACGTGACCCCGGCGCCGCTCCCGCAGTCGCGTGACGTCGTCCACGGCCAGTCGCAGCAGGTGACCTACGACCAGTACTCCCTCGTGATCGGCGGAAAGCGGGTCTTCATCACTGCTGGCGAGTTCGATCCCTGGCGCACGCCCTCGCCGTCGCTGTGGCTCGATGACCTGCAGAAAATGAAAGCCGACGGCTACGACGCGGTCACCGTCTACTTCGACTGGGACTACTCCTCGCCCTCGCCCGGCGTCTACGACTTCACCGGCGTGCGCGACATGAACACGTTCCTCAACATGGCCCAGCAGGCCGGGCTGTACGTGATCGCGAGGCCCGGGCCGTACATCAACGCCGAGACCGACGGCGGTGGCATCCCGTCCTGGGTGCTGACCGGCCCGAACGGCTACCGCAGCGACACTGAGCCCTACCTGTCAGCCGCGTTGCAGTGGTTCTCGGAGATCGACGCGATCATCGCGCCGCACCAGATCACCAAGGGCGGCGACGTGATCCTCTACCAGATCGAGAACGAGTACACCGGCAAGTCAGCAGCGGACCTGCAGTACATGGCCGACCTGGAGCAGCAGGCCGCCACGGACGGGATCGACGTGCCGTTCACGTTCAACCAGTGCTGTGGCGCGGACACGTTCACCTCGGGCACCGGCGCGGTGAACATCAGCGGCCAGGACAACTACCCCCTGGGCTTCAACTGCGCGGACACGAGCACCTTCGGCCAGCCGTACGGCTATCCCAGCTACACCGGCATGCCGATCTATATCCCCGAGTTCCAGGGCGGCTCGTTCGACGGCTGGGGCGGCTCCGGTTATGCCAACTGCTACACGATGACCGGGTCAGATTTCGAGAACGTCTATTACAAGAACAACATCGCCCAGGGCGTCACCATGCAGAGCAACTACATGGGCGTGGGCGGAACCAACTGGGGGTGGCTGCCGGATCCGGACGTCTACACCTCCTACGACTACGGTGCGGCGATCAGCGAGACCGGCGAGATCGGCTCGCCGTCGGACCCGAATGACATAGTGGGCTCCAAGTACGGCCAGAACAAGCTCATCAACGACTTCGAGACCTCGGTCGCGCCGCTGGCGCAGACCGCACCGGCCGCCGCCCCGACGCCGTCGAATTCCGCGGTGGCGACGATGGCCAGGGTCAATCCCTCCGGCGGAGCGGAATTCTTCTATGTGCGCCAGGCCGACGCCAGCTCGACCGCCGCCGTCAGCACTCAGCTCGACAACGTGAACCTGGATGAGGCGGCCGGATACACCTACGACGACACGAACCCGGCCCTCGACTACTCCGGCACCTGGACGCACGCCGGCCCCAGCGCGGGCTATACCAGCGGCGACTACAACCAGACCGAGTCCTGGAGCACGCAGGCCGGGGCCAGCGCGACCGTGGACTTCACCGGCACCGCCGTGCAGTGGATCGGGCCGAAGAACACCAACGGCGGCATCGCCGACGTCTACCTGGACGGCAGCCTGCTGGCCACCGTCGATACCTACAGCCCGGCGGGCAAGCTGTTCCAGCAGGTGCTGTTCTCAAAGACCGGGCTGACCGCGGGCAGCCACACCCTCCAGATCGTGGTGACCGGCACCCAGAACCCGGCCTCCTCGGCCAGTACCGTCGTGATCGACGCGATCAACGCGCCGACAGCCGCGCAGCAGGCTGACTTCTTCCCGGTCATCCCGCAGCAGGCCGGAAACTCGATCACGCTCGACGGCCGCGACTCGCGGCTGCTGACGGCCAACTATCAGTTCAGCGGCCAGGACCTCGTCTACTCCACCTCTGAGCTGGACACGCAGGCCAGCATCAGTCTCGCGGGGGGTTCCGGGGGGTCGTCCCCCCGGGCTAGCACAGCCGTTGCGCTGTTCTACGACCCCACGGGAACCGATGGCGAGACCGTCCTCGCGTACACGAGCAAGCCAAAGGTCACCGTGCTGTCCGGCTCGGTGCACACGGCGTGGGACGCCGCAAACAATGAGCTGCGGCTGGACTACACCCTCCGCGGGCTGGCCAAGGTCGAGGTCAGCGGCGGCGGCCACCCGCCGCTGCTGCTCCTGCTGGCCGGCACCAACGCCGCCGAGGGCTTCTGGCCGGAGTCCACGTCAGCCGGGGCCGTCCTCGTCCAGGGCGGCTACCTGGTGCGGACCGCGGCCACCTACGGCAGCGTGCTGGCCCTCACCGGCGACACCAGCGAGGCCGGCCCGCTGACGGTCTGGGCCCCGGCCGGCGTCAGCCAGCTGACCTGGAACGGCCTGCCCCTTTCGACCACACGCGGCAGCGATGGCTCGCTGACCGCCAGCGTTCCCGGGCCGGCACCGGTCACCCTGCCGACGCTGGGCAACTGGAAGTTCAGCTCCGAGACGCCGGAGGCACAGCCCGGCTTCAACGACAGCTCCTGGACCCTGGCCGACCACCCGGTGTCGAACGCAAGCTCGCCGTCGTCACCGGTGCTTTACGCCTCCGACTACGGCTATGACCACGGCTTCGTCTGGTACCGCGGGCATTTCACGCCCACGGGCAGCGAGACGGGGGTGACGCTCACCGCCGACGGCATAGCCCCGACCGGAGCGTTCTCGGTATGGCTGAACGGGGCCTTCCTGGGCTCCAGCACCGCCGCCGGGCCGACGGCGACAACGTTCAGTTTCCCCGCCGGGGCGCTCATGCCGGGGAAGGACAACGTGATCGCGGTACTGGTGGAGAACACCGACAATCCAGAGGGCCCGTCCGGCGAGAAGGTTGGCCTTTACTCAGCCGCCCTGAACGGATCGTCGGCGCCCATCACCTGGCGGCTGATCGGCAGCCCGGGCGGCACCACGCTGCAGGACCCAGTCCGCGGCGTGATGAACGCGGCCGGCCTGTACGGCTCCGACAACGGCTGGGATCTGCCCGGCTACCCCGACCAGGACTGGCAGGGCGTGACCCTGCCCGACAACTGGGCCTCGCGTGGCGTGCCGCCGGGCGTTGGCTGGTACCGGACCACGTTCTCGCTCAGCCTGCCCAGCCGCGCCTACGTGCCGGTCGACGTGCAGATCGGCGGGCCCGGGCCGGGTGCGGGCACCGCGGACTACCGCGCGTTCATCTACGTGAACGGCTGGCTAATCGGCCGTTACGTAAACAACGTGGGGCCGCAGCACCAGTTCTACGTGCCAGCCGGAATCCTCAACGACCACGGTGCCAACACGCTGGCGATCGCGGTCTGGGCCCTCAACGGCACCGGCGGCGGCCTGGACCAGGTGCGCCTGGTGGCGGCTGGCAACCAGGCCGGCGGCGTCCCGGTGCGGCCGGTGGCCAGCCCCGGCTACTCACCGGCCGTCTACGGGCCGCCCACGGCGCCGCAGCCCACGCTGGCCGCGGTTTCGTCCTCGGCCCTGGCGCAGGGGACGTTCACCGTGCGCGCGACGCTCCGCAACCCGACGAGGCAGGCGCTGCCGAGGTCGGCAGTGTCCCTGAGCGTCCCAGCTGGCTGGACAGTGTCACCGTCTGGCCCGGTATCGCTGGGCGCCGTCCAGCCAGGGGCATCGGCCTCGCGCGACTTCAGCGTCACGCCGCCCTCGTCCGGGCTGTCGCCCGGCGTGGTGAACCTGCTGGCCACCGCGACCTTCGGCCACGGGCAGAGCCTGATCAACGCCGCCCAGGTCCAGGTGCCAGCGCCCAGCCTGGCCACCACGTTCAACAACACCGGCATCACCGATAACTCCGATCCCGATCCGTCGGCCGGTTTCATCGGGTTCGACGGGGAGGGCACGACGTTCTCGGCGGAGGGGCTGACCGCCGACGGGCTGACCCCCGGTGCGACTGTCAGCGCCGGAGGCCTCAGCTTCACCTGGCCGGATGTGGCGACGGCCGAGCCCGATAACACCATGGCCGAGGGCCAGACCATCGCGATCTCCGGCTCGGGCAGCAGCCTCGGGTTCCTCGCCGCCGCGAACAACTCTTCGGAGTCCGGCACCGGGACGATCTACTACACCGACGGCACCAGCCAGAGTTTCACTCTGGACGTAGGGAACTTCTGGTACACATCCGGGCAGAACGGCAACCCCGACAACATCCAGGTGGCCGGGGTGAACTACGCGAACTACCCGAGCGGCTCCTCAGGACACGAGGTGTACATCTTCGAGCAGTCGGTGCCGTTGCAGGCAGGCAAGACCGTGGCGGCGGTGACGCTGCCGTCGCTGGGCAGCGTCACTGGCTACAACCCGGCACTGCACATCTTCGCGATGGCCATCGGGTAAGGCTGTGCCGGTCAGTGCGCCTCGGCCCACTCAGGGAGCGCCTCGGCCCACTCGGTCCCAGTGTCGTGGGCGCGTCACTGTTGCTGTAGGCACAGCGTGGGCCCCATCACCGCCCTGCGCGGGCTCCGTAACCACAGCAAGGGGCCCGCCCTGGCCCTGCCCGCAACCACAGCAAGGGCCCCACGCTGTGGCGCTGCCGCGGCGCCCAGCAGCAGCAAGGGGCCCGCTGGCCCTGCCGCGCGGCCCGAACAGTGCGTACGCATTCCAGTACCACGGCGAGTCGGTCGCTGGCTGCCGCGAACTGATCATCTCTATGGCTTCGGGGTTGCCCCGGTGAAACCATCTCTCACCGAATCCGTCGCCGGGCGCCAGGCCGCGCAGGCTGCCGGCTGCTCTAGCGCGCATCTCCTCCATGGCCTGCATCCTGTAGCACCGGAAGACGGTCACAAAGCCAATTTCTGCTAAGTATCCGAATGTGCGGCTTCGTATGCGCCTGGTGATGCGCTATACAGGTCTGGAGCGCTCGAGGGAGCAAGATGCGGACAGACGAGGGATCCCTGTCCCTGCCGGGCTGGCGGTTCGTGCAGGGCGGGACCGTTCGCATTCGCCGCGCATTCTCCGCTGCCCCGCTTCCCGTCAAGGTATTAATAGCCGTTGTCTTGATCGCCGCGTTTCCGCTGGCGCTCGGGATCCTGTTTCCTGTCGCACTGCTGCTCGCTCTTGGCTATGCGCCGTTCGCGCTGTCGGCCGGGCACCGCAGCATCGCGGCCTCGCTATCGGTAGCTGTCTGGGGACTGGCCCTGATCTCCGTCCTGGCAGGCAGCTACAAGCCCTGGCTAGGCCTGCTGCTCGTGCTCCCGTTCGCCGTCGTGCCAGTCGCGCACGCCGGAGCGCTCGGCCGCTGGTTCGTCCCCTGCCGCACCGTCGCATGGACGCTGATCTGGTCGCTCCCAGTCGCGTCGCTCGTCTTCCGCCTGGCCACGAGCGAGCCGGCCAGCGGCCCGGCAGTGGGCTGGGTGATCGCGGGCATCGTGCTGGGATGGCGGCTGGCCAAGTCGTGGCAGGATGCCCGGGAGTACGGGCGCGTGCAGGCGCGGGGTGGCGTTGCGGTGGCGCCGAACGGCCGGCCGGTGCCGGGCGCACCGCCGGGCAGCGGCCTGCAGCGCCCGCCCGCAGGGACCGGGCCCGGCAGGCGGCGCCCCCAGCCGGACAGCCGCATGGCGGCCGCGGTAGAGACGGTGCGCGCGCAGCACAGTGCGGACACCCCACAGGCCCAGCCAGGGGGTGATGCCAGGGACCGCGCCAGCGCCCAGCCCGACATCACGGTGGACGAGGCCATGGCCGAGCTGAACAGCATGATCGGCCTGAACGCTGTCAAGGAGCAGGTCCGGTCCATCGCTGCCTCAATCGAGGCCGCCCGCAGGCGGGCGGTAGCTGGCTACATGACAGACAAGCCCATGCAGCACATGGTGTTCCTGGGCCCGCCCGGTACAGGCAAGACGGCCGTAGCACGCATCGTCGCCAAGATCTTCTACGCGTTCGGCCTGCTGGACACCCCGGCCGTGGTGGAGGCACACCGGGCTGACCTGGTGGGCGAGTACCTGGGCGCCACCGCGATCAAGACCAATGAGCTGATCGACTCGGCGCTGGGCGGTGTGCTGTTCATCGACGAGGCGTACAGCCTGGTGAATGACGGTGGTGACGGGCAGGGCGACCGGTTCGGCAGCGAGGCCGTCCAGGCCCTGCTGACGCGAGCCGAGGACGACCGCGAGAACCTGATCATCATCCTGGCCGGATACGAGCGCCAGATGGACGGCTTCCTGTCCAGCAACCCTGGGCTGACCTCGCGGTTCCCTGTGCGGGTAAAGTTTCCCGGCTACAACGCGACCGAGCTGCTGTCCCTGGCCGACCTGGCGATCGAGCGCCGTGGCGAGCTGCTCGACCCTGACGCCAGGCCAGTACTGTGGCGGATGTTCGAAGACGTGGGCCGCCGCAGGCTGGGCGACGAACTCGGCAATGGCCGCTTCGTGCGCAGCCTGCTCGAGAAGGCGGGACAGGTCAGGGACGTCCGGGTGATGGGGACAGGCACCGAGCCGTCCTCCGCTGACCTGGTCACCCTGCGCGGCGGCGACCTTGAGCAGGCCTTCTCCGAGCTGACCACGAGGTTCCGCGGGTACGACGAGACGCCGACCCTGGAGAGCGCGCTGGCCGAGCTCGACGGGCTGGTCGGGCTCGAGCCGGTCAAGCGCCAGGTGCACGAGATCGCGGCCCAGCTGCGGGTAGCGCGGCTGCGCGACGCTCATGGACTGGCCAGCCAGCCGCCGGCCAGGCATTTCGTGTTCACTGGGCCGCCGGGAACCGGGAAGACGACCGTCGCCAGGATCCTTGGCCGGATCTTCGCCGCGCTGGGACTGCTGGTCCGTCCGGCCGTGGTGGAGGCGCATCGCGCTGACCTGGTGGGCGAGCACCTGGGCTCGACCGCTATCAAGACCAACAAGCTCATCGACTCGGCGCTGGGCGGGGTGCTGTTCATCGACGAGGCGTACGCGCTCTACAACGAGGGGTACTCGGGTGGTGACGCGTTCGGGTCCGAGGCGACCGCGGCGCTGCTCAAGCGAGCCGAGGACGACCGGGACCGGCTGGTAATCGTGCTGGCTGGCTACACAGCGGACATGGACAGATTCCTGCGCAGCAATCCCGGCCTCGCGTCCAGGTTCGGCGTGCGGATCTCATTCCCTAGTTACTCCCCGCAGGAGCTGACGAGCATCGCGGAAGTGATTGCCCAGCACGCAGGGGACAGCTTCGACACCGAGGCCATTCCGGTGCTCAGCCAGATCTTCACCCAGGCGTGCGAGGAGGGGAAGATCGACGAGCTCGGCAACGGGCGGTTCGCACGGTCGCTGTTCGAGCGTGCCTGCGCCGTCAGGGATGTACGGGTGTCACGGATCGGCGAGACCGCCAGCGCAGCGGACCTCACCACGGTGGCAGCCGACGACCTGGTCTCCGCCTACCGCGAGCTCAGTTAGCCCGGGGGGGACGACCCCCAGGACCCCCCCGCGTGCCATCGACTCGGGTCGGCACGTCGGCCGTTCGCCGCTGGCACAAATACTGGTCCAGCGGTCGTCCCCCGGGCCAACACAGCAGGGGAAATCAGCCGTTGTCCTCCGTCGGGAGATCGTTGAGCGCTTCTGCGATGGCCTTCTCGCTGGCGCCGGCCTTCCTGATGGTGTCGATCAGCGTGTGCAGCACCGCGTGGCGATCCTCGCCGAGGTCGAGCAGGCGCTGCGCGGCCTCCCACAGTTCCGGGGGGTCGCCGCGCCAGAGCCGGTCGGCCAGCGCCAGGTGCCGGTCGATGTGCTCCGCGCCCCCGGCCCGCCCGGCCGGGGTGTCGTGGTCCGCCGCTAGCAGGATCCGCCGGTCGGCTGGCTTGGCCGGATCCAGCGTGCCCAGGTCGGTGCCCTGGTAGGTACCTTCAAGCACGCCGAACGCGAAGACCCGGCGGGGCAGCGCCTCCAGGTCAGAATCCGGCAGCAGCCTCGCCACCAGCGCTGGCTCCAGCCCGAACGAGACCGGATCGTGGTAAACGCGGGTGAATGTGCCCATGGAGTCGAATACCGAGTCCAGCGTCGCGCTGATTGCCGCGGCCGGCTGGCCTTCCCGCGCGCCAGTCCAGCGCACCCAGGCCGCGAGCACGTGCGGCATCGCGTGCTGTTCGGCCGGTGACAGCATCACCTTGCGCGGCAGCCAGTCCAGCAGGAAAGTCTCTGTCTTTGCCGGGCTCATCCGCAGCGGGCGGCCAAAATCCAGATCACAGCCGTAGTTCACGATGTGGTCCGCGCACCGGCTGGCCGCCTCGCGGTCGGACAGGTCTTCGGCCTCGTCGGAGGCAAGGAACTCGGCCACCAGCATGGCCCGCCGGTCCTTGCGCCAGGACTGGCGCCGGGTGCCAGCGGGGCCCGGCTGGCCCGTGCCTGCTGGCTGGTCGGCGCTCAGGCGCCCGGAGTCCGCCAGCGACCGTGCGGGCGGCAGCGTGCGCACGCGAGCCCTGATGAAGGCGTGATAGGAGGGGAAGGAACTGCTGATCGGCGGGTCGGCTGCCCGTTCGGTGACGGCGAGCGCCGATTCCAGCAGCCGCCGTGCCTGCGGCGGCGGTACTGGGGCGAACGTCGACGGCCCCTGGCCGCAGTAGTCAAGCAGCTTGGCGACCTGCGAAGTAACCCAGCCGTCGCGCGCCATGCCACCCACGTTGTAGTCGACCACGACCACGAGGGCGTGCTGCTCCTGGCCGGCGTAGCTGAAGACGCAGATGGCCTCGTCACGATCGCCGTAGGAGTCGGAGTTCAGGTAGCACTCCGCCGCCACGACGGCGCCGACGTGCTCAGCCCAGCCCGGCCGGGCGACACCGTTCTCCATCAGCGCCAGGGCCGCCTGCTCGGCGCTGGCCGCCTGGTGTGGCGTGCCCAGGCAGGCAATGCCGGACAGCAAGGCCAGCGCCGCCGGGGAGCCCTGCTCGGCCGCATAAGCGATCAGGCCCTGGCCGACAACCTCCTCGATCTCGGCCCTGCGGCGGCGTGTGCGTCGCGACCCGGGATTCTGCCCACGCTGTCCCCACCAGGTACCCAGCAGTTCGCTGACCATCAGCTCGGCGTCAAGAGGGCTACGGACGGCGAGGAGCTCGCGCGCGGCCCGCAGCATCTCGGCGAACAGCGCATTCGGGGGTGGCGGGGATGAACCGCGCAGCACCGGCCGCGCGCGCGGGGGACCTGAATGACCGTGATGACCCGGCCGGCCAGGAGGCTCAGTGCGTCGGCTCGGCGGGTTCACAAGGCCAGCATCCCAGATGCACGCTGCCTGATGCCATGCCTGAACCCACCGCGCTGCCCGTTTTTTCCCGTGTCGTCGCCTCCTTCACCGTCGCCCCCTTGCATACGCTGATACGGTCCAGACCGACCATCCCGGGCTATGTTCGCATACTGTCAGAGTCCGCCCATGCTGTCGGCCGTATGGACGAGAGGCGCAGCTCCCTCTATCGTGCCATGAGAGCTGCAGGTCCGTTCTCGCAGGCGGCCAGCGATCCGTCTGCCCAGCCTCTCCTGGCGCGACACCGGGCCAGGACGGGACCGCCCGGGGCAAGCCCGGAATAGCCCTAATAGTGACAATAAATTAAGCATTGGGGACGTAATTGCGTACCAGAATGGGCCGCCAGCGCCAGCCGCGTCGGCAGTCCATGGATGTGTCAGCGGTGCGCCGAGCCTGCTCTCATTGCCGAGTTGTCGCTGCATGCTCTCTTGTGCTCCGTCTTGCCGCTAGCCTTCTTGTGTCCGCAGTGTGCAGGAAGGGACAGTTCATGGCACACGCTCGCACGGGTCTGGGGTGGCCCCGGTGAGCACAGATACCTCGGTGCCGAAGCCCCGGGTGTCCGGCATGGACGATTCGGATTCAGCGCTGCTCGCTACCCTGCTGAGCGACGCTCCGATCGGGTTCGCCTTCGTCGGCTCCGACCTTCGCTTCCGCCGCGTGAACAAGGCACTCGCCGGCCTGTGCGGTGACGGCCAGCGGGATGCACCGCCGAGTGCACCGCTGGATTCGCGGGATGACTACACCGGGCGCCTGCCCTCGCAGGTCTGGCCAGGTGACATCGGACAGCGGGCCGAGTCGGCCGCGCGGCAGGTGCTCACGGCCGGCGAGCCGGTGAAGGTAGCGGACCAGGGGGTCGCCGCCGACGATCAGATGCGGCGGTGGGACTTCTCCTGGTTCCCGTCGCGAGGTCCCGACGGCGAGATCACCGGGGCGGTGCTGATAGCGGAAGACGTCACCAACCGCATGCATTCCGAGCAGGCGCTGCAGCGAAGCGAAGAGCGGTACCGCTCCCTGGTGCAGGCCGGCGCGCAAGTGGTGTGGGTAGCGACACCGACAGGAAAGATTGCCGAGGACTCCCCGGAATGGCGCAGGATCACCGGTCAGCCTCTGGATGAGTACCTTGGCGGCGGCTGGCTTGAGGCGATTCACCCCGAGGACCATGAGCGCGTCGAGCGCGATTGGCTCGAATGTGTCGATACCGGGAGGATATTCGACAGCGGCTATCGGGTCAGAACGAAATCCGGTTCCTACCGCCACTACGACGTTCGCGCCGTGCCTATCGAGCGGGGCGGGAAGATCATCGAGTGGGTCGGCGCCAACACCGACGTCACCGGCCAGCGCGAGGCCGAGGAAATGCGAGGCCGTCTCACGGAGCAGCTCTCAGCTGCGGCACTGCGCACGGTACGGCTGCAGCAGGCAACCTCGATGCTGGCCGAGGCCATCTCGGTGGAGCAGGTTGTAGAGGTCATCAGCGAGGTGGCCCACTCAGCGATGGGTGCGGAGCGCTCAGCAGTGGCAATGCTCGACTCCGAGCAACTGCGGCTGCACACGATCAACCCCGCTGGCCTGCCCGACAGCCCGGGCGCACACCCCGGCGACATCCCGCTCGACCTGCCGACCGTGATGACCGAGGCGATTCACATGCGCCGCCCGCTGCTCATCGAGAGCCCTGATGGCCTGCGCGCGCATTTCGAGGAGCGGGCAAATCCCGACCTGTTCCTGCAGCACACCGATGAGCAGGCCTGGGTCGGGCTGCCACTGCTGGCCTCCGGAGCACCGCTCGGGGCACTGCGGTTCTCCTTCACCAGGCCGCGGAGGATCACCGACGAGGAGCGCGTGTTCCTTGAGGCGCTGGCGGGCCAGTGCGCCCTCGCGCTGGAACGCGCCACGATGTTCGAGCGCGAGCACACCACGGCTGAGACGCTGCAGCGCAGCCTGCTGCCCGACCGGCTGCCGACAGTTCCCGGGATCATTCTCGAGGCCAGCTATCTTCCGGTGACACGGAACATGGAGATCGGCGGTGACTGGTACGACGCGTTCCGGCTCCCAGACGGCAAGCTGGCGGTGGCAGCAGGCGACGTGATGGGCAAGGGTCTTACTGCCGCCGCCGGAATGGGCCGGGTCCGTAACGCGCTGCGGGCTCTGGCTCTGACCGACCCCCGCCCGGCCGCTGTCCTGGCCGGCCTCGACCGGCTGTTCATCGCGACCGAGATGGAAGAGCAGGTCACGACGGTGGCATACCTGGTGCTCGACCCGGCGACCGGGGACGGTATGGCCGGCAGCGCCGGCCACCTGCCGCCACTGATGCTGTCACCGGGCGGCCCGCCGTGGCTGGACCGGGCTGAGGCCGGAACACCGCTCGGGTGGGCGAGCCCGCGACAGCAGTACACATTCCGGCTGCCTCCGGGTAGTACTGCGGTGCTCTACTCCGACGGGCTGGTGGAGAACCGCAGGCGCGGCCTTGACACGGGCCTGGAGGAACTCGTCGCCGTCGCGGCGCAGGCGCCGCCGCAGGCGATGGAAGATCCGGCAATGCTTCTTGAATATTTGCTTAACCGGATGCTCACCGGTTATGAGCAAGACGATGACGTGACCGTGCTAGTGGTGCACAGCCCGCGGCAGGAGCACCGGACGACGGCCAGGCGGGTCGGATCTGCGACTCGGCGGGCACCAGCCACGGCGGCTGCGAGGAGGGGCAAGGCATGACTGATGCGGGTACCATACCTGCGCGCGGGGCGGTTGCCCCGCAAGAGAACTCACGGCTAGAGGCGGCAACGGTACGACCTACTTGTCGGCTCCGCCTAAGGTGGTGAACAGGAAGCAATCCGGCCCGGGCTGCGGTTGTTGTGCAGCAGGCGCCGGGCTTCCGGCACAGTCCTGGGAGCAGGGCCCGCGCGGAGAGGTCCATTCCTTGCCATACGGTTGCACGAGGGGTGCCTGTGTCGCCTGCTAGTTCGGTCAGCCAGGAGTCGATCGCAGCGCGGTCGGCTACCGTCCAGCAAGGGAAGGGGTGACCGCGGTGGCAAGCGCTGCAGGGTCCGCAGCGCGGAGGCAGTCACGGCCGTCGGACCAGGGTCCTTCGGACCGAGGCGCACGCGCTACCGCACAGCCCGCACCGGCACGCACCAGCGCGGATGGCGGGACAGGAAATCGAGCCGATGCCGGTGGGGCCTCAGGCCGCCGCGGCTCGGGAAGGCGGAACGCGGTGCCGCAGGAGACGCAGGTGAAGACCACACAGGGGACGGGTCGGCAGGGCGCAGACCGGCGGGCACCTGCCCCGCGCCGCTCAGCGGAGCGAGGCGGTCAGCGCGGACCAGGCAGGTCCGCCACCGCGGTGCGCGAGCGGGCCGCGACAGGCGAGCACAGCAACGGCAGCGCGCCGCAGGCTGACGAGGTCGCGCCGGGCACCGACGGCGCTGACGAGAACAACCTCTCGCCGGAGGCAGACTTCTCCGAACCGACCGGTGACGATCTGGACATCGAGGTCGACCTGGAGGCCGAGCCGGACCTGACCGCAGTGGCGGATCTGGACGTGGAGGCGGACCTGGCCGACCTGGTGGCCAGCGACGACGAGACTGACGACGTGATCATCGGGCTGGAGGTCGATGAGCGCGATGCCGAGATCGCCGGTTCCGCCGTCCGCGGGGGTCGTCGGCCAGGCGCCGGATCCGCGCCAGCTGCAGCGGGCGGACCGGGCCGGGAGCCTGGGGAGGCCACGGCCGAGGACGGGCAGGTCCGTGTGGTCCGGGTGCCCGGCGAAGAGGGCGAGGACGAGGCGTTCGTCTACGGGGACGATGACGAAGACCTGCCTGCAGCGCAGGTCGCCGTCGCCGGGGCGACATCGGACCCAGTCAAGGACTACCTGAAGCAGATCGGCAAGGTACCCCTGCTCAATGCCGAGCAGGAAGTCGAGCTGGCCAAGCGCATCGAGGCAGGCCTGTTCGCCGAGGAGAAGCTGGCTGAGAGCTCGCTGCCGCCGGAGGCCAGGATCGACCTGGAGTGGATTGCCGACGACGGCCGGCGGGCGAAGGATCACCTGCTCGAGGCGAACCTGCGGCTGGTGGTCTCGCTGGCCAAGCGCTACACCGGGCGCGGGATGCTGTTCCTGGACCTGATCCAGGAAGGCAACCTGGGCCTGATCCGGGCCGTGGAGAAGTTCGACTACACCAAGGGCTACAAGTTCTCCACCTACGCCACCTGGTGGATCAGGCAGGCGATCACCCGCGCGATGGCCGATCAGGCGCGCACGATCCGTATTCCCGTGCACATGGTTGAGGTGATCAACAAGCTGGCCCGGGTGCAGCGGCAGATGCTGCAGGACCTGGGCCGGGAGCCGACCCCGGAAGAGCTGGCCGCCGAGCTCGACATGACCCCGGAGAAGGTCATCGAGGTGCAGAAGTACGGGCGGGAGCCCATTTCGCTGCACACTCCGCTGGGTGAGGACGGCGACAGCGAGTTCGGTGACCTGATCGAGGACTCGGAGGCGATCCAGCCCGGTGAGGCTGTGAGCTTCACGCTGCTGCAGGAGCAGCTGCACTCAGTACTTGACACTCTGTCTGAGCGCGAGGCCGGGGTGGTCTCGATGCGCTTCGGCCTGACTGACGGCCAGCCGAAGACGCTCGACGAGATTGGCAAGGTCTATGGGGTCACCAGGGAGCGGATCCGGCAGATCGAGTCGAAGACCATGTCCAAGCTCAGGCACCCGTCGCGGTCCCAGGTGCTGCGCGACTACCTCGACTGACTGAGTAGAACGCAGCTCAGTTGCCGCCCCGAGGGGAGTCGCGCGTCGAAGCGGCAGACGGCCCCTGAACAGAGCCTTCCTGCGTGAAGAGCGGATCCGCGCCGCTGACAATCCCTGGTGGTGCCGCCGCGTTCCGCGGTCGGCAGCGATCAGTACGCCGATGATGTAGGGAGCCGCTACGGCATCGCCGGCAGACGAGCTCCCACCGGTGACGGACCGCCAACCGGGTAAGTTCGCGAGTCAGCCAGGGTCACGGTCCTTGGATGACGCCTGCGTGGCTATGAAGACGCGGCCGCCCCGGCTACCTGTCGCTCCCGCTCGAGTTCTGGGAGCCGGACAGGCGGTCAGTCTCGTCCTGGATCTCGACGGCGACCTTGGCCAGCGCTTCGGAGTGCTGCCGGGCGTGGTGAGCGCAGAACAGAAGCTCGCCCGAGCCGGGGAGCACGACCCGCACATACGCCTGCGCGCCGCATCGGTCGCACAGATCCGTGCCGTTGAGCGGCTTCGACGGAGCCATCGCAGCGGTCATGTCGCCTCCCTCGTCCTCGCGCAGTCTGCTGACGCCTGTCGGCAGTACCGCCAGCCATGTGGGCCTAACGCTGTCTACCACTGGTACACAACGTATAGCCAGACGTCGCTCTTCCCCACCTGGCATCACGTACGCCGTGGGCGAACATATCCCCGCCAGCCCGCGCCTATCGGACTCCCCTGCTGCTCGCGGCCCCTGCCGGGGTTGCGCGGCGCGGGCAGGCCGGTCGTGGTGCCCGCACTGTTGTTGGTGGAACAGCGCGGGGCCGCGACACTGTCTGGCGCCAGCGGCGCAGGCAGGCGCAGGCAATTGAGCCTGCAGCGAAACAGGCTGAGGCGCGGCGCGCGGGCAGAGAAGTGCCGTCTGAGCTGCCTCATGGCAAAGACGATCTTTGTCACTGGCAAAGTCGGCGTGCACCCCAGGCGGCGTGGGTTGCGCCGAACTGACGGCACCGGCCGCTAATCTTCCATCAGACGTTCGTTGAAGTGCCCCCGAGCTAGGAGAACCCCTGTGACCGCCGTCAGTGCCTCCCGGGCGAAGCAGGCGGGCTTCGCCGACGGGTACACCGCGCGCCACCTGACGGTGCTTGAAGGCCTCGAGGCGGTGCGCAAGCGCCCTGGCATGTACATCGGGTCTACCGACGGCCGCGGCATGCTGCACTGCCTGTGGGAGATCTTCGACAACTCCGTGGACGAGGCGCTTGCCGGTCACTGCACGGCCATTGACGTCATCCTGCACGGCGACGGGTCGGCCGAGGTGCGGGACAACGGCCGCGGGATCCCGGTCGACGTTGAGCCCCGGACCGGGCTGACCGGTGTCGAGCTGGTGATGACCCGGCTGCACGCGGGCGGCAAGTTCGGTGGCGGTTCCTACACGGCGTCGGGCGGCCTGCATGGGGTCGGTGCGTCGGTGGTCAACGCCCTGTCCAGCCGGCTGGATATAGCGGTCGACCGGGAGGGAGCGGAGTGGGCGGTCAGCTTCCGTCGCGGCGTGGCCGGCGAGTTCGCCAGCGCCGGCCCGGACGCCACGTTCGAGGCCCATAGCGGGCTGCGCCGGGTCCGGCGGGTGGCCAAGACGGTGACCGGCACGAGGACCAGGTTCTGGCCGGACCAGCAGGTGTTCGTCCAGGGAGCGAAGTGGAGCTTCGAGGCCCTGGTCCAGCGGGCGCGGCAGACCGCGTACCTGGTGCCCGGCCTCACGATCCGCATCGCCGACGAGCGCGCGGCCGAGGACCGGGCCGGCTCCGCCCCGCTGGCCCTCGTCCACGATGACAGCGAGACAGACGCTGGCCAGCAGGATCGCCACAGTGAGGACGACGGCCTTCTGCCCGGCGGCGAGAGCGACACTGCTGGCGGCGCCCGGGAGGCCGAGTTCCGCTTCGCTGGCGGGATCAGCGAGTTCTGCGCTGGCCTCTCGCCCGGCGACCCAGTCACCGACGTGCTGCGGCTGACCGGCTCCGGGCGGTTCACCGAGACCGTGCCGGTGCTCGATGACAAGGGCCACATGATCCCGACCGAGGTCGAGCGGGAACTCGCGGTGGATGTGGCGCTGCGGTGGGACACCGGCTACGGCACCATGACCCGGTCGTTCGTCAACGTGATCGCCACCCCCAAGGGCGGCACACACGTGACCGGCTTCGAGCGGGCACTGGTCAAGACCCTGAACGATCAGCTGCGCGGAGCCAAGATCCTCAAAAACGGCGACCCCGCGGTCATCAAGGAGGACATCCTCGAGGGCCTCACCGCGGTGATCGCGGTGCGTCTGCCAGAGCCGCAGTTCGAGGGGCAGACCAAGGAGGTCCTTGGCACCCCGGATGCCTCCAGGATTGTCCGGGAGGTCGTCGAGACGGAGCTGGGCGCCTTCTTCGACTCCCGGGGCCGGGCCGCCAGGGAGCAGACCAAGGCAGTATTCGAAAAGGTGGCGGCGGCCGCCAGGACCCGGATCGCGGCCCGCGAGCACCGCGAGAACCAGCGACGCAAGTCGGCGCTTGCGACCTCGGCACTGCCGGCCAAGCTCGTGGACTGCCGGGTGGCTGATGACCGGAGCGAGCTGTTCATCGTGGAGGGCGACTCCGCGCTCGGCACGGCCAAGATGGCCAGGAACTCGGAATTCCAGGCCCTGCTGCCGATCCGCGGCAAGATCCTCAACGTGCAGAAGGCATCCCTGAGCGACATGCTGAAGAACGCCGAGTGCGCCTCGATCATCCAGGTGATCGGCGCGGGCTCCGGCGCCTCATTCGACCTTGACTCAGCCAGGTACCAGCGCGTTATCTTCCTCGCCGACGCTGACGTCGACGGAGCGCACATCAGGACCCTGCTGCTCACCCTGTTCCACCGGTACATGCGGCCGATGGTCGAGTCGGGCCGGGTATTCGCCGGTGTGCCGCCGCTGCACCGGATCGAGCTGACCAACCCGCGCAAGGGTCAGCAGAAGTACATCTACACCTATTCAGACCCCGAGCTGCACAGGACGCTCCTGCAGCTGGAGAAGCGCGGGCAGCGCTTCAAGGAGCCGCCGCAGCGGTACAAGGGCCTGGGCGAGATGGACGCCAAACAGCTGGCGGACACCACGATGGATCCGCGCTACCGCACCCTGCGCCGGATAAGGATCGAGGACTCTGCCGCCGCATCGGCCATCTTTGACCTGCTCATGGGCAGCGAGGTAGCGCCGCGCCGCGACTTCATCATCCGCGGTGCCGCCGAGCTCGACCCCTCCCGTATCGACGCCTGATCGCTGCGCGGGCCCAGCCGGGGAATCCCGTCAGTCGTATGTGCTGACAGGATTCCCGGTTAACGGCTTGGCCCAGCGGGTGCGGCGCGACGGGGCCACCGAGGCGCCGCGCGGCGGGGTCAGGTGACAGCTGGGCCGCCGAGGGCGGCCAGGGGGTGGGTAACCCGGAGACCGGAGCCGTCCCGGCGGCCGTCCGGTGGCGGCAGGTCCACCGGGGTGCCCGCCTCGGTCGCGCCCCGGGCGGGGCCTGGCCCAGCCCAGGCAAGGACCAGCGAGTCCTCGCCCTTGAGGAACCGGTGGCAGCGCACCCCGCCGGTGGCGCGGCCCTTGGGCGGGTACTCGGCGTACGGCGTAACCTTCGCGGTCATGGCCGAGGTGCCGGGCAGGGCCCCGGCGCTGCCGGCGACCGTGACCACGACCAGGTCGGAAGCGGGCGAGTCGGCCGTTGCGGCGTCGCCAGACCCTCTGGCCGGGTCGACGGCGCCGAACCAGACGGCCGAGGCGCGAGCGGCCAGCCGGATCCCGGCCATCCCGGCAGCGGACCTTCCCTGCGGGCGCACCGCGGCCGCGCCAAACCGCAGCAGCTGCGCGTCACTGGTGATGAAGACCAGGTCATAGGACTCATCAGGGAGCTGCACCGCGCCCACCACCCGGTCACCGTCCTTGAGCGCGATGACCTCGAACTCGGTGGCGTTCTGCGGGTAGTCCGGAGCCACCCGCTTGACTACGCCCGTTGCCGTGCCGACAGCGAGGCCGGCGCCCGCGCCCGCTCCGGCGCCGTCGGCAGCGGCCAGCCCGGCCACAGTCTCCCCGGGCCGCAGCGAAATGAACTCGCTAGCCGGCGCACCGCCTGCCAGGGCGGGGGAGTGCGCGCTGGGAGGCAGCGCGGGCAGGTCCAGCACGTTCATCCGGATCAGCCGGCCTTCCGAGGTCACAACGCCGATAGTGCCGCGGGCGGTTGCGGGCACAGCCGACACGATCGCGTCGTGCGCCGCTCGCGGCCCCGCGTCCGTTCCGGCGGCTCGGCCACTGCCAGCGGCCCCCGACCCGCCGGCCCGAGTCGCCCCCTTGCTGCGGGCGGCGGGTTCCTCGCTGGCCACGTCGGGCGCTGAGGAGCGTTCTGAATCCTGGGCTTGGCTGGCGGTGGCCGTCCGGGCCAGCAGTCCTCCTGAGGACAGCAGGACCGTGCACGGATCGTCAGCCACCTCCATGGGGACCGTGGCTGTCCGGGCCGCGCCGCTGCTTTCCAGCAGCACCGTGCGCCGGGGAGTCGCGAACCTCTTGCTGATCTCGCCCAGCTCCGACGAGACGAGCTGGCGCAGCCGCTGAGGTGAGTCGAGGATCGCGGTGAGCTCTGCGATCTCGCTCCGCAGCGTCTCCCGCTCGCGCTCCAGCTCTAGCCGGTCGTAGCGGGTCAGCCGGCGCAGCGGGGTGTCCAGGATGTACTGGGCCTGGACCTCGGAGAGGTCGAAGACGCTCATCAGCCGCTCCTTGGCGGCGGCCGCGTCGTCGCTGCTGCGGATCACGGCGATGACCTCGTCGATGTTCAGCAGCGCGATCAGCAGGCCGTCGACCAGGTGCAGCCGTTCCTCGCGCTTGCGGCGGCGGTACTCGCTGCGGCGGCGGACCACCTCAAGCCGGTGATCGACGTAGATGTGCAGCAGCTCGCGCAGCCCGAGCAGCCGCGGCTGGTCGTCGACGAGCGCGACGTTGTTGATGCCGAAGGTGTCCTCCATCGGCGTCAGGCGGTACAGCTCCTCGAGCACCGCCTCGGCGTGGAACCCGCTGCGCACTTCGATCACGAGCTGCAGGCCGCGGGTTCCGTCTGTGAGGTCCTTCAGGTCGGAGATCCCGGCCAGCTTCTTGGCCTGGACCAGGTCCTTGATCCGCTCCCGGACTTTCTCCGGGCCGACCCCGTACGGCAGCTCGGTGACCACGATCCCGGTGCGGCGCGGTGTGACCTGCTCGATCCGGGCTGTGGCCCGGGTCCGGAACGTTCCGCGGCCGGTCTCGTACGCCTCCCGGATCCCCTCCAGCCCGACGATCTTCCCGCCAGTGGGCAGGTCCGGCCCGGGCACGAACCGCATGAGCTCGTCCAGGCTCGCGTCCGGATGGGCGATCAGGTGCCGGGCGGCCGCGATGACCTCGCCGAGGTTGTGCGGCACCATGTTGGTGGCCATCCCGACGGCGATCCCGGCAGTGCCGTTGACCAGCAGGTTGGGGATCGCTGCCGGAAGGACCCGGGGCTGGGTCTCGGTGCCGTCGTAGTTCGGCACGAAGTCGACGGTGTCCTCGTCGAGCGAGTCGGTCATCGCCATCGCCGACGCGGCCAGGCGCGCCTCTGTGTAGCGATACGCGGCCGGGGCATCGTCGGGTGAGCCGAAGTTGCCGTGCCCGTCGGCGAGCGGCAGCTGCATCGCCCATGGCTGAGCCATCCGGACCAGCGCGTCGTAGATGGCCCCGTCACCGTGCGGGTGCAGCCGCCCCATGACCTGCCCGACGACCTGGGCGCACTTGGTATGCGAGCGCTGCGGCGTCAGGCCCATGTCGCGCATGATGTACAAGATCCGTCGCTGCACTGGCTTGAGCCCGTCCCGGGCGTCCGGCAGCGCGCGCTGGTAGATCACCGAGTAGGCGTACTCGAGATAGCTCTTCCGCATCTCCTCGGTGACGTCGATGTCGACGATGTTCTCTTCGAAGTCCGGCGGAGGCGGTGTTGTCGTGGTGCGTCTGGCCATGTCCGCCATTGTGCACGCCGAGCGAGCCAAAGGGGCGTCGTGCCACACCGCCGAGCGAGCCAAGGGGCGTCGTGCCACACCGCCGAGCGAGCCAAAGGGGCGCGGCGCGCGCTGTGCTGACGAGCGAGGACTCGCAGACTCTGACCGAGGAGGGAAGCCCAAGCGCCCGAGTCTGGCCACACGCCCCTGGACCACCGGTAACCGGCCGCCCAGATCAGGACGGAAAGTCTGTGACCACATGCGCACAAGATCTTCCGGCTTATCGGGCTGCCGGCTCGGCTGGCTGGCCGCTGGGGCTGGTGGGGTCAGTGCGATTGAGCGGGATTCGTGGGGTGGCGAGCTGGTGGGGCCAGTGGGACTGAGTGGGCTGGTGGGGTTGGTAGGGCCACGGCGACGGCGACC
The DNA here is from genome assembly GCA_963815375.1 of uncultured Actinomycetota bacterium. Taxonomy (GTDB): domain Bacteria; phylum Actinomycetota; class Actinomycetes; order Streptosporangiales; family Streptosporangiaceae; genus JASHPR01. Next base: position 935,735 of record CAWFGX010000005.1, read on the forward strand.
CGAGCGACGAGGGACAACGGGTCCCAGCGCCCCGGAGGCGAGCGAGGCGAAAGTACAGCCCCGGAGGCAAGCGCGGCGAAATCAGGTGACCGAGAAGCCGCCGTCGACGAAGATCAGCTGCCCGGTGACGTAGTCGCTGGCCGGGCTGGCCAGGAACACCGCGATGCCCTCGAAGTCGGCGGGCTCGCCGTTGCGCCCGATCATCGTGCGCGCACGGAGCGCGGCCAGCCGCCCCGGGTCGCTGGCCGCTTCCCTGATCAGCGGGGTGATCACGAATCCCGGACTGATCGCGTTCGCGCGCACGCCGCGGGCTGACCACGCCTCGGCCTGGGACCGGGTCAGCGAGACCAGTCCGCCCTTGGATGCCCCGTACCCTCCGCTGTTCCCGAACGCCCGGACTGCCTGCTGTGAGGCGATGTTGATGATCCGGCCCCAGCCGCGTTCGGCCATCTGCGGGCCGAACCGCTGGCCGAGCAGGAACGGCGCTGTCAGGTTGACCGCGATCGTCTGGTCCCACTCGGCGGTTGTGAGCGCGTCCATCGGCGGCCGCGGGTTGACCGCGGCCGAACTGACCAGGATGTCGGGCTCGCCGAAGGCTGCCGCCGCCTGCTGCGCACCGCGCTCAAGCGAGGCACGGTCGCCCAGGTCCGCGCTGACCCACGCGGCCTCGCAGCCCTCTGCGCGCAGCCCTGCCGCCGTCTCCGCCAGCGCCTCAGCCCCCCGGGCCAGCAGCACCACCTTGGCTCCGGCCCTGGCCAGAGCCCGCGCGATCGCCTGACCGATGCCCGAGCTCCCTCCGGTCACCAGGGCGACCCGCCCCTCCAGCGAGAACAGGTCATCGAGGTAACTCCCCACGCACAACCCCCTGATCATGAAGCCGTTTCAGTGAGTGGAGCCTTTTCAGCGCATAGCGCTTGCAGGGCTCCGTGATCAAGCAAGCCGCGGCTGAGCCTCCGTGATCAGCGAGTCCGGAGTGGCTGGGGAGCGCTCTAGAGCAGCGGGCGCGCGCCGACCAGGCCAAGCGCCTGGGCCGCCAGCCAGCAGCCGGCCGCCAGTGCCTCGCTCGGGGGCTTGTTGTCCAGCCAGGCCGGCAGGAACCCGGCACAGAACGCGTCGCCTGCACCGGTCCCGTCCAGGATCCGCTCGATCGGCGGCCCGGGAACCCGGTAGCCCTCGGAACGGCCGTTGGCTGAGAACAGGGCTCCGTCGGGGCCGAGCTTGATCACCACCTGCGGGTACCAGGCGGTCAGCGCCCGCGCGGCCTGCTCGGGCTGGTCCCGGCCGGTCAGCACCCGGGCCTGGTCGGAGTTGACGAGCAACAGCGTGGTCGGCCCGCTGGTCAGATGCAGCACCGGCTCGGCGCCCACCCGCTCCAGCGGCGCCGACGACGCGCCGTCCACGGATACGCTCATCCCGGCGCGCTGGGCCAGGCCCAGCGCGGCCAGGGCAGCCGGCCGGGAACCGTCGTTGAGCAGCGTGTACCCGGAGACGTGCAGGTGGCTGCCTGGCGTGAACAGGTCCTGGGGCAGGTCGTCGGGTGACAGTGCGGCGTTTGCCCCGGGGTCGGAGAGCATCGTGTGGTCGCCCTTGTGGGTCACCATCACCACGCAGGTCCCTGTCGGCCGCTCGGGGTCCATGACCAGCCGCGCGTCCACGCCGTAGCCCATCAGCTCCATGTCCCGGTTGCGCCCGGCGATATCCGCGCCGCGCCTGCCGATGAAGGCCACCTCGGCGCCGTCCGCGGCGAGCCAGGCGGCGATGTTCGCACCTGACCCGCCACCGTGCATGCTCACCGTCGCGGGCGTGTCGCTGCCCCGCGCCAGCGGCAGCGCCGCATGAGCAACCGTGTCCGTCATAAGATCGCCAACGACGACGATGCGCGTCATGCCGTCACCACCCTGGGCATGGAGCTGAACCGGGAAATGCTGCGAGGGCACGCCAGCAATCTGCTGCTGGCGGATAGAACTTAACAGGTCTGACGGGGCGTCTCGCGCCGTTCACGCTCCGAACCCGTGAATTGTGCCCATTGGGCTCAACCGGGCAGGGTCAGGGCACGGCCGGCGACCATCAGCACCGCCTCGTCGGATTCGGCAGCCAGCCGCTGGTTGAGCCAGCCGAGCTGGTCGCGGAACAGCCGCCCGGCACTGGTTTCCGGGTGGATGCTCGATCCAACCTCGTCGCTGACGGCGACCACGCGCGCCTGGGTGTCGCGCCACGCGGCGACCAGCTCGTCGACCCTTGCGGCGACCCGCGCCTGGGCCGGCACGGGTGAGCCCTGCGGGCGGTCTGCCCACGCCCCTGATTCCTGCATAACCCCGGCGAGCCAGGTCCCCGCCCCGTCAAGCAAAATCGCATTGGATTCAGAACGCAATGCCGCCGCTGCATCGAGCGACTCCACTGTCTCCCACCACTGGGGCCTTCGGGACTGGTGCGCGGCGACCCGGAGCGACCAGTCCGGATCGTCCGGGGGCATCTGGCCGGGCGGGTACGGCCCCGCTGCCAGGTAGGTCACGTGCGGCTCGGCGGCCAGCCTGAGCTCCGCGTGCCGTGACTTGCCCGACCGCGCCCCGCCGAGAACCAGCACACGCCGCGGCGGCGGCGGCAGTCCGGCGGGATCAGCAAGCCTGGCCTGGCCGGCCGGCGCGGTCAGGACGTCGCCGTCTTGCGGCACGGCGACGCCCCAGAACCCGCACCGCCGGGCCAGTTCTTCCTCCGAGGAGACCCGGTGATCGGCGTGCAGCACGGCCACCACGGTGCTGGGCCTGGTCAGGCCCTGGTGCCGCAGGCCGCCGAGCTGCGCCGGATCACCCAGCAGGTCGAGAAGGGCCAGGTCGTAGGGCAGGGCGCCGGCCGGCGGCTCGGGCGTGACCCCTGACCCGTCGGCAGCCAGCAGCCTGGCTCCGTCCGGGCTGGTCACATCCCAGCCTCCCGGTATCCGCTCGACCCGGTATCCCGCGCGCGGCTCGCCGGAGCTAGCAGCGCCGGAGCTGGCAGCGCCGGAGACCAGCGTCAGCCTGCCGTCCACGATCACCCACGCCGGAGAGCGGCCATCGCCGGCCGACCGGGCCCGGGCGCACGACGCGCAGCGGCATCCCGGCTGCGGCCACCCGCCGCTGCCGCCGGTACCGCGCAGGAGGACATCCATGACCAGCCTGGTCCCGTCCCCTCGCCCCGGCCGCTACGATTTAGCCGATCTTAACGAGCGAAGCGCGGGGGACATCCGATGAGCTGGACCTGGCAGCTGGAGAAGAAAGACGGGACCGTGCTGACGTCGCGGTCGCTGCCGCGGGAGAGCTTCAGCAGCCAGGGAGACGCGGAGAGCTGGCTCGGCGAGAACTGGCCCACGCTGCTGAGTGCCGGGGTCGACCAGGTGAGCCTGCTGGACGAGGGACGGACACAGTACGGCCCGATGAGCCTGCATCCGGGGGAGTAGCGGAGCAGCGAGCGCGCCCAGATCAGATCTTGTCGCCCGGCTTGACCTTCGGCGCGGGCATCCGCATCCGGGGGAGCTGCGCGCCGCGGATCGCCGCGTACATCTTCACGCCGCGGGTGCTCTCGCCGGGGAAGCGCTCGCGCGCCAGCGTGGCGACGCGGTTGGCGACGAACAGGCTCTCACCGAGGCACACCACCAGCAGCGCGACCAGCCCGTAGTCGATGATCCCGACCGCGGCCGAGGTCTTCACCGCCGGGATGAACGCCAGGATGAAGAAGGCGATGACCGCGAACAGGTAGTACTGGCTGATGCCGCGCCGGGAGTCCACGTAGTCGCGAGCCAGTTTCCTGACCGGGCCACGGTCCTTGGGCAGCAGCGCCCACTCCTCGCCCCGCTTCATCGCCTCCTGGCGGCGGCCGCGGTCGGTGCGGTCGCGATCCCGGGTCTGCCGGCTCGCTTCCTTCCGGTCCGCTGGCGCGGTGTAGGGCTGCCGCCGGCGGCGCTCCGCCTCGCTCCGCTTGGGAGTGGGCCTCCCCTTGGCTTGCGTGAAGCCAGCCCGGACAGGTACCTCGTCGGCTGGATCCTCGGCCGGCGGGACCTCGTCGAGCACCTCGGGGGCACTGGCAGAACGTCGTCGGAACACGGCTCCAGCATACCGGGGCGAAGCCCGCAGACCCACTCGCCGATGCCCGCTGACCGCCTGGTCTGTGTCGGCCGCGCCGCGTGCGGGCTCTGGGATGACTGGCCTTGCCGGCAGTCGTAGGGTGGAGGCGAGCATACGTCGGCAACCTCCGTTGCCTTTTTGCGGCACTAGTTCACGCCGCCGGAGCACCAAGCCACGGCGGCGAAAGATGAGGGGATGGTCGCGCCTATGAGCGTGATGAAGCGGGTTACGATGATCTTCCGCGCCAAGGCCAACAAGACCCTGGACCGGTTGGAGGACCCCCGGGAAACCCTTGATTACTCTTACCAGACGCAGCTGGAGCTGCTGCAGAAGGTCCGCCGTGGAGTTGCCGACGTCGCGACCTCGCGCAAGCGCCTTGAGCTGCAGCTCAACCAGCTGCAGCAGAGCTCGGACAAGCTGGACAGGCAGGCGCGCGACGCGCTTGCCGCGGGCCGGGAGGACCTGGCCCGTGATGCGCTGGGCCGCAAGGCGGGCATCCAGACCCAGCTGACGGATCTCAACCAGCAGTACACCTCGCTGCAGGGCGAGGAGGAGAGGCTGACCGGCGCCTCGCAGCGACTGCAGGCGAAGGTCGACGCTTTCCGGACCAAGAAGGAGACCATCAAGGCCACCTACACCGCAGCGGAGGCGCAGACCAGGATCAACGAGGCCTTCACCGGAATCTCCGAGGAGATGGGCGACGTCGGCATGGCGATCCAGCGTGCCGAGGACAAGACCGAGCAGATGAAGGCACGGGCCGGCGCGCTCGACGAGCTGATGGCCTCGGGTGCCCTCGACGATATGGTCAGCGGCCCGCGCGACGATATCCAGACCGAGCTGGACCGGATCGGTGCCAGCAACAGCGTGGACATGGAGCTTGCGCGGCTGAAGGGCGAGCTCGGCCAGGGCAGCGCGCCGCGGCAGATCGAGGGCGCGGGGACCGCGGACGGGGCTGCCTCGGAGACGGCCAGCGCAGGCCGCAGCGAGCGGACCGAACAGCCCCGGGCTGGTGATGGGGCATGATCGTCCGGATTCTCGGCGAGGGCCAGCTGTACATGGAGGACAGCGCCGCCGACGAGCTGGCTGCGCTCGACGCCAAGCTGGAAGCTGCGGTCGAGATGGATGACGAGCGGGAGTTCAGGATCGCGCTGGGTGAGCTGCTCGCCCAGGTCCGCTCGATCGGCACGCCGGTTGATCCTGGGACCCTGGAGCCGTCCGATCTCATCATCCCCGGGGAGGACGCGACCATGGCCGAGGTGCACAAGCTGCTCGCCGACGAGGGGGTCATCCCCGGCTGACCCTCAGCAGGCCCCGAGCTAATTCTGAGCTAATTCTGAGCCGCCTCCGGGCGCTTGGCGGAACGAGCCAGGGCGCCCGGGCGTTGTACCGGATGGCCGGCCAACCCCGGCTGGTCCGCTCGGGACTTCCGGTCCGCGCGAACCACTCCGCAAGCTGCGATGTAATGGGGTTAGAACGGCTCTCCGGATGAGCCGGGAAGAAAGGGAGGCGCCGCAGATGGCGCGCACTCGCTACGCAAGCGACCCGGGGCTCACCGCGCGTATGGGTTTGACCATGTTCCTGCTCGGGGCCGTGCTCACCGGGTTCGTCATTGCCCTGTACTTCGTGCTGTTCGCCTACGCCAACCGCCACGGCGGTGGCAGCGGGGGCAGCGACGGCCTTGTCATCATCTCGGTGCTGATCGGCGCGGCCATAGCGTTCGGCGGCTACTGGTGGTCCGACAAGATCGCGCTCGGCACCGCCAGGGCGCAGCTGGTCACCCCGCAGCAGGCGCCGCAGCTGCACCAGATCATCGACCGGATCTGCGCGCTCGCGAACATGCCCAAGCCGCGCGTGGCCATCTCCCCGATGAACGTCCCGAACGCCTTCGCCACCGGGCGCAGCAGCAAGGTGGCTGTGGTTTGCGTCACGCAGGGCCTGCTGCAGCGGCTCGACGCCAAGGAACTCGAGGGTGTCCTGGCGCACGAGCTGTCGCACGTGGCGCACAAGGACGTGGCGGTCATGACGATCGCGTCGTTCCTGGGAATCATCGCGGCGCTGCTGATCCGGATGGGCTTCTACGCCGAGCTGTTCGGCGGCGGCGGCCGTGGCCGCGGAGGCGGAGGCGGCAACAACAACAACGGGGGCGGGTATACCGCGCTCATCATGCTGGCCGTGATGGCCGTCGGCATCGTGACCTACGCGATCAGCTTCCTGCTGATCCGGATGCTGTCGCGGTACCGGGAGCTGTCCGCCGACCGCTCTGGCGCGCTGCTGACGGGGCAGCCCTCGGCGCTGGCCAGCGCGCTGGTGAAGGTCACCGGCGACATGGCCCGGATCCCGACCCGGGACCTGCGGCAGGCCGAGCCGCTGAATGCCTTCTACTTCACCCCGGCGCTGTCCGCCCGCGGGGGCATGCACAACCTGTTCTCCACGCACCCGACCCTGGAGAAGCGGCTGGCGCAGCTGGAGAAGATCTCCAAGCAGCTCGGCAGCAGCGCAGGCTAGGGCTCAGAGTCGGCCGGGAGGTAGCAGGTGGGGTTCCTCGACGCGCTGCTCGGCCGGACCAAGCCGGTGCAGCCCAAGCTGGACAACCTGTTCGCGCTGCCGTCGGCGGCGGTCACGCTGCAGGTGTCATCCGACTTCCGGCCGACCGGCAACGGCTCGGTCTGCTTCCGCGCTGCCGAGGGCAAGGCGTTCAGCGACATCGAGCACGATGTCCGCGACCTGCTCAACATGGGCCAGGACAAGACCCCGGTCGAGGTCTCCGAGGACAGCTACGGCTTCACCTGGCTTGTCTGCCATCACTCGCCGGACGATGTCGAGGGCCTGGTCACTGACCTGCACGCGGTCAACTCCTCGCTGCAGGACGGGGGCTTCGGACCGCAGCTGCTGTGCACGATCGTGAGCTTCCACGACGGCGGCAATAAGCCCCTCGGCCTGGTGTACCTGTTCAAGCGCGGCACGTTCTACCCGTTCGCGCCGCAGCCGGGGGAGCGCCGCGACAACGCCACAGAGCTGCAGATCCGCGGCACGCTGGCCGACGACCTCAAGATCGAGCCGGACCTGACCCGGTGGTTTCCGGTCTGGGGCGCCCCCGGGCTGTGACGCCGGCGACACGGTGCGCCCGAGTGGAATGACCTGGCCGGGGATATGGTTGTGAGTGCACAGGTACACGCCTGGCCGTAGGGGCGAGGCAGTCGGACCCGGGAGCTAATCCAGATGACAGTTCAGGACCAGGCCGCCACTCAGACATCGCAGGGCATCATCCTCACCGATGCCGCGGCTGCCAAGGTGAGCAACCTGCTGGAGCAGGAGGGCCGCGACGACCTTAGGCTGCGCATTGCCGTGCAGCCGGGCGGCTGCTCAGGCCTGCGCTACCAGCTCTACTTCGACGAGCGTGAGATCGACGGCGACGCGGTGACCCAGTTCGGCACCGTTCAGGTCGTCACCGACCGGATGAGCCTGCCCTACCTGGGCGGCGCCACGATCGACTTCGTCGACACGATCGAGAAGCAGGGCTTCACGATCGACAATCCCAACGCCACCGGCTCCTGCGCCTGCGGCGACTCTTTCCACTGACGTTCCCCCTCCCCGCCAGCCCGGCCCGGTTTTCAGGGCTTGGCTGGCGGGCTTTCGGGGGTTCCGGGGGGTCGACCCCCCGGGCTAGCACCGCGGGGTAGCCTGGGCCGTCCGACCACCGCTACTCCTCCCGAGAAGAGTCCCGCCGTGCGCATTGCCGTCACCGGGTCGATCGCGACCGACCACCTCCTGACCTTCCCCGGCCGCTTCGCCGAGCAGCTGATCGCCGACAAGCTGGAGAAGATCTCGCTGTCGTTCCTCGCGGACTCGCTGGAGATACGCCGCGGCGGCGTGGCCGCGAACATCGCGTTCGGTCTGGGCAACCTCGGCCAGCGGCCGCTGCTGGTGGGGACCGTCGGGCCAGACTTCGCCGATTACCGGGAATGGCTGGAAGCCCACGGCGTGGACACCACCGGGGTACGCCAGTCGGTGCTGCATCACACGGCCCGGTTCACCGGCACCACCGATGCCGACCTCAACCAGATCGCGACCTTCTACCCGGGCGCCATGAGCGAGGATTCCAGCATCAGCCTGGGCGAACTGCCTGCCCCGGTCGACCTCGTGCTCATCGGCGCCGGCGACCCCGATGCCATGCGCAGCTTCACCCAGCAGTGCCGCCGCGACCAGATCCCGTTCGCCGCCGACACCTCGCAGCAGCTTGCCTTCGCAGACGGCGACATGGTGCGTGACCTTCTCGATGGTGCCGCGTACCTGTTCAGTAACGAGTACGAAGCGGACCTGACCGAGCGCAAGACAGGCTGGTCGGCTGATGAGGTGCTGGCCAGGGTCGGTGTCCGGGTCACAACGCTCGGCAAGGACGGCGCCCGGGTTGACCGACCGGGCGAGCAGCCGATCGTTGTCCCCCCTGTCAACGGCGTCCAGCCGGTCGACCCGACCGGCTCGGGTGACGCGTTCCGTTCCGGGTTTCTCGCCGCCGTCGGGTGGGGGCTCGGCCTGGAGCGCGCCGCCCAGCTCGGCAACCTGATCGCCGTGTACGCGCTGGAGACCGTCGGCCCGCAGGAATATGAGCTGAAAGCCGGTCCGCTGGCCGACCGGCTGGAGGCCGCCTACGGCCCCGGGGCAGCCGCGGACCTGGCCGCCCACTACAGCTGACCTGCCCCCTACGCCAAGCGGCGGGACGGCCCGCTCAGGGCCGCCCCGCCGCTACTAGCAGCAGTGCTGTCGCTCAGGACCCGAACGACTGGACATAGAGCTGGGGCGAGCCGACCCCGGTGGAGTCGTCGTAGCCCTTGACGGCGGGCAGAGCGAAGGCGCCCTGGCCGTCGATGCCGAGCGTCCGCAGGAAGGTGATCAGCGGTCCCTGCTTGGTGTACGGGTCGGTGTAGTTGTTACGGACCATCCCGATGTAACGCGCGCCCAGCGGCTGGTCGGTCACGTCGTGGAACGCGGCCGTGCCGAACCGCTGGTAGATCACCGGGTCCGCGAAGCCGAGCGGGTGCCCGGCTGCTTGCTGCGCGTCCGCCTCGATGCCGGCGAACGTCGGGGAGGCCACGCTGGTGCCGCCGATCCGGCTCAGCGAGAACTGGTAGGTCTTCCCGTTGGGCTGCAGGGTCGTCTGCCCGACCAGCATGCCGGTGCTCGGGTCGGCGAGTGCCGACACGTCAGGAACCACGCGCATAGGGGTGGAGCTGGTCGTGCCGTTCGGCAGTGACTCCGAGAGCGAGGTCGGGACCACGCCGGCCTGGTAGAACGGCTGCTGGTACCCCGTGCTGACACCGCCGCCGCTGGAGCCGTCGTACTCGGTCCCAGGGGGAGTGGTCGACCAGGCGGTGCCGCTGCTGGCCAGCTCGTCAAGATAGGTGCCCCACGAGGTCTCGAACTCGTACTTGCCTGTGGGCCCGATCGCCAGGCTGGTGCCGCCGACGGATGTCACCCACGGGCTGGACGTCGGGTAGTCGACCTGGATCTGGTCGGAGCCCGGGTCCTCCACGGCCGGGTCCTCGTAGCCGCTGTCACCGGAGGAGAAGAAGAATCCGATGCCCTCGGCCGCGCCCGCCTGGAAGATCACGTCGAAGACGTCCTTGATCGTGGCGTCGTCGGCCGGCTCACCCCAGGAGTTCGAGACGATGCTGGCGACGTGGTTGTTCACGATGTAGGCGTCCGCCTCGGCGAGGTCGGAGTCCAGGCAGCTCGCGGCAGCCACGAAGCGCACGTTGGCGTCCGGCGCCTGACCGTGTTCGGCCTCGACGTCCAGGGACTCCTCGCCGTACCAGCCGGGCGCGTCGCACTCGTTGGCGCCCGCGTCGGTGAACGGCGTGTCCTCGTGCTGCGCGTACTGGCCAGGCCGGAACGGCTGGTCGCCGGTGACCGTGGCGAACTCGTTCGCGTCCTTCAGCATGGTCGGCGACGCGTAGGCGTCGACGACAGCGACGGTCTGGCCCTTGCCGGTCATCCCCGAAGCGGTCACCCCGTAGGCGTCGCGGATCTGGGCCTGCGTGTAGCCACAGAGGTTCCACGTCGCGGACTTGCCGTAGGCAGGTGGCTCAGATGTCGCGACCTTCTGGGCGTAGTACTGGGAGCACGGTCCCGCGACCCAGTAGTTCGGGCCTGGCGGCGGCAGCTGCGGTTTGTCCATCGACTGGAACGTCGACAGGCCGTCAATGTTCAGGACGTCAGCCGCCACCGAGGCTGGCGCGCTCGCGGCCTGCGTGTTGGCCCGGTACGTGTGGCCTTGCGGGCCCTTGTAATTCGCGAAGCTCACGCCGAATGCCTGGCTAGCCTGCGCGACGGTTCCGGTCACCGCGACATAGCCACCGATCTCGGTGCTCAGGCCGGTCACCTTGAGGCCCGCCGAGCGCAGCCAGGACTCGACAGCGGAGACCTGAGCGCTTGACGCGCCGTAACGCTGATTGACCTGGGCGGCGCTCAGGTAATGGCCGTACAGCGCGTTCCCCGGCGTTGACACAGCCGTGGCGAATGCGGTGAGGCCTGCTGGGTTCTGGCCTGCCAGGTAGACCCGGGCATTGACCGTACCCGAGGTGACGCTGCCCACGCGGTGCGCTGGGGTGGCCCACGCCAGTGTGGTCCCGCTGATCGTGGGTCTCCCCGCGGCCTGCGCGGCCGTTGCCGTGACCGTGGTGAGCACGCCGAGGGTGAGTGACCCGGCGGCTACCACAGCACCAGCGGCCCGGAGCCGGGTGACATGCGGCATGCGCGATCCTTTCAGAATGACTAGTGAAAGATAGTCAGATGGCTGCTTATCACGGGATACCATCTGCCTTCCGGGCCTCGCGCGCAAGTGGAAACGCGATATAGGTGCAGATCAAGGCCGTTTCGTGACCCGCCGGGCGAATGTCAGCCGCCAGCAGCGGCGCGATAGCGTGGCCGCATGGGCTATCACGGGCCCCAGGAACTGACTGTCGCGCGGGCGTTCACCGAGTGGACCTTCGATCCATGGGCACTCGGGTTCGTGCTGCTGCTCGGCGGGCTGTACCTGGCGGGGGTGCGCCGGGCACGCAGGTCTGGTACCGAGTGGCCCGTGGGGCGCACGGTGGCGTTTTGTGGCCTTGGGCTTGGCTTTTCCGTGATCGCGACGATGTCCTGGGTGGGCGTCTACGCCAGCGTGCTGTTCTACGTGCGCTCGGTGCAGACGGTCCTGACGCTGTTGCTGATACCGCTGTTCCTGACCCTCGGCAGGCCGCTGACGCTGGCGATCGCGTCGCTGCCTCGGTTCGGGCCTCGGCTCGAGGCCGGGATACGCAGCCGCGCGGCCAGGGTGGCCACCTTCCCGGCGATCACGACCATGGTCCTGGTGATCGTGCCGTTTCTCGTCTACTTCACCCCGTGGTACGCGGCCGGCTTCCACAGCGCCGCGGTGCGCGAGCTGACCCACCTGGCACTGCTCGCGCCGGGTTTCGTGTTCTTCTGGACGCTGCTGCGGGTCGACCCGGTGCCTAAGGCCTACCCGTACCTGGTGGCGCTCTGGGTGACCGGGGCCGAGGTGGTGGGGGACGCCGTGCTGGGCCTCGCGGTCATCGCGGACCAGAGCCTGATCGCGGGCGCTTACTACCATGCGCTGGCCCGGCCGTGGGGACCCAGCCTGGCCACGGATCAGGTGCTTGGCGGCGGGACACTGTGGATTCTCGGCGACATCGTGGGACTGCCATTCCTGGCCGCCCAGCTGATCCAGATGATCCGCGAGGACGAAGCCGAGGCGAAGGAGATCGACGCCGAGCTTGATGCGCGCGATGCGGATCTGGCCACACACGCCGCGCCTGCGGCGCCGCCGCAGCCAGGGAATGAGCTGGCCGCAGCCGGGGCGGAGGCGCCCGCAAGCCCGCCGGTGGTCCGGCCCTGGTGGGAGACCGATCCGAGGTTTGTCGGCCGGTTCCAGCCGGTCGATGACGGCGGCGAGTAAGTCGTCTTCAATAGCTGCGGCGTACCAGGAAAGCCCAGCCACGGTCGGGCAGATCGGTCGCTTTCACGAACTCCTGCGACTTCAGCATGCACCAGGCCGGCACGTCGCTCTGCGCCGCCGGATCGTCGGCCAGCACCGCCACTACCTGGCCAACCGGCACTTCCCTGATCCGCTCGGCGAGCATGATGACAGGGATTGGGCACTTGCGGCCCAGGGCATCGATGGTCAGCGCCGGCGCGGGAGCCGCTGCGGCCGCCTGCCCCGGCCCGTCGGCATGCGATGAGCGGTGGGGCTTGGCCGGAGTCACGCGGTCACCTCCAGGTCGGCTGCCGGGGGACGCCCCCGTCGATCCCCGCGCATTATCGCGTCTAGCGGCTACGCGGTGCTGACAGTGTCTCGCAGCCACTGCGCGGGCTGCGAGGCGGTACCGCCGCTACCGGATTTCTGGCGGCCTTGCCGGCAGGCCCTTTCCAGCGGGGGTACCCGCAGGGGCGGCCCGGCTGCGCGGTACTGTTTCCACGACAGCGTGTAGGACGTGCAAGTCGCCGGCCGGTAGGGCCGGGACTACCTGCTGGAAAGGCGACCGTGAGTCCCAACCGGAGTGCCCCGAATGCAGCACACCGTGCCGGTCCGGCACGGCGGGCACCGCGCGCCCGGCTCCTGAAGTGGGTGGCGCGTGCCGCCATCGGAGCGGCCGTGCTGCTTGTCACCACGAGCTGCCAGTCCAACGCGTTCACCCGGATGGGCATGCTGCCTCCGGTCACCAAGCAGGGGCAGACGACGCTGACCCTGTGGCAGGGGTCCTGGATAGCCGCCTGGGCCGTGGGGATCGCCGTCTGGGGCCTCATCGTCTGGTCGGTCATCTTCTACCGCAAGCGCTCGAACCGGGTGCCGGTGCAGGTGCGGTACAACCTGCCGATCGAGATCCTCTACACGGTCGTGCCGTTCATCATGATCGGCGTCCTGTTCTTCTTCACGGCACGCGACGAGAACTCCATCGACTCGCTTCCGCCCAACCCCAGCGTCGTCGTCAACGTGACCGGGTTCCAGTGGAGCTGGGAGTTCCAGTACCCGCAGTACAAGGTGCCGAAGTCGGAGTACCGCGAGGTGACCGAGCTCGGCCAGATGTGGAACGGCAACGTGCCGGGCAACGAGGGCTCTCTCCCGACGCTGGTGATCCCCACAGGCGAGACCGTACGGTTCAACCTGAGTTCCACGGACGTGGTTCATGCATTCTGGATCGTGCCGTTTGAGTTCAAGCGCGATGTGATCCCCGATCACCCGAACCACTTCCAGGTGACCCCGACGCAGACGGGCACGTTCACCGGCCGCTGCACCGAGCTGTGCGGCGTCTACCACAGCAGGATGCTGTTCACGGTGAAGATCGTCACGCCGGCCCAGTTCCGGGCGTGGATAACGGCGCAGCAGGCGCAGCAGAACGCATCCGGGGGTGTTCAGTGACCACGATCGCCGACCAGCAGCCCCCGATCGCAGCGCCGCGCCCGTACCGGAAGGGCTCGGTGCTCGCGGACTGGCTGTCGTCAACCGACCACAAGATCATCGGCCACCTCTACCTGATCACGTCGTTCTTCTTCTTCCTGGCCGCTGGCCTCATGGCCATGATCATGCGGGCCCAGCTCTTGGGGCCCGACAACCACATCGTGTCGGACCAGCAGTACAACGAGCTGTTCACGATGCACGGCACGATCATGCTGCTGCTGTTCGCCACGCCGACCTTCGTCGGGTTCGCCAACGAGATCATGCCGCTGCAGATCGGCTCGCCGGACGTGGCGTTCCCGCGGCTGAACCTGTTCAGCTACTACCTGTTCCTGTTCGGCGGCCTGATCCTGCTGATCAGCTTCATCACCCCGGGCGGCGCCGCCGCGTTCGGCTGGTATGCCTACTCGCCGCTGACCAGCTCGCTGTACACACCGGGCATCGGCGGCGACATGTGGATCATGGGCCTGGTGCTCGCCGGGTTCGGCACGATCCTGGGCGGCGTCAACTTCATCACCACGATCTTCTGCATGCGTGCCCCCGGCATGACGATGTTCCGGATGCCGCTGTTCACGTGGAGCACGCTGGTGACCAGCATGCTGGTGCTGCTGGCCTTCCCGGTGCTGACCGCGGCGCTGCTGGTACTGGAGGTCGACCGCAAGCTCGGCGCGCACGTGTTCGACGCCTCCAGCGGTGGCGCGATCTTGTGGCAGCACCTGTTCTGGTTCTTCGGCCATCCCGAGGTCTATATCGTTGCGTTGCCATTCTTCGGGATCATCAGCGAGGTCCTGCCGGTGTTCTCCCGGAAGCCGCTGTTCGGCTACAAGGGCATGATCGGCGCCCTTATCGCGATCGCGGGCTTGTCGCTGACCGTGTGGGCGCACCACATGTTCACCACCGGAGCGGTGCTGCTGCCGTTCTTCTCGTTCATGACCTTCCTGATCGCGGTGCCGACCGGACTGAAGTTCTTCAACTGGTGCGGCACGATGTGGCGCGGGCAGCTCACGTTCGAGCCCCCGATGCTCTTCGCCATTGGCTTCCTTGTCGTGTTCCTGTTCGGCGGGCTCACCGGGGTCATCCTGGCGTCGCCGCCGCTGGACTTCGCGGTCAGCGACTCGTACTTCGTGGTCGCGCACTTCCACTACGTGCTGTTCGGGACCGTGGTGTTCAGCACGTTCGCCGGGTTCTACTTCTGGTGGCCGAAGTGGACAGGCAAGATGCTCGACCACCGGCTGGGCAAGTGGCACTTCTGGAGCGTCTTCATCGGGTTCAATACGACGTTCCTGGTGCAGCACTGGCTCGGCATGATGGGCATGCCGCGGCGGGTCGCGAACTACCCGTTCCTGCCGCACCTGGCGACGGTTCTGAACGACATCTCGTCGATCGGCGCGTTCTTCCTCGGCGCGTCGACCTTCATCTTCCTCTACAACGTCTACAAGACATGGCGGAGCGGGGAGCGGGTCACAGCCGACGACCCGTGGGGCTTTGCCAACTCGCTGGAGTGGGCGACGTCCTGCCCGCCGCCACGGCACAATTTCACCTCGATCCCGCGGATCAGGTCCGAACGGCCCGCGTTCGACCTGCACTACCCGAGGATCAGGAGCGGCCGCGAGCGGGAACACGAGCGGGTCGCGGTCGGCGCATCCTCGGGCAGCGGACTGGGCGATGGTCCTGAGTAGGAGTGCCTGATGAAGGTCGAGGGTTATCTGTTCCTGGGCTCCGCCCTCTTCTTCGGTGGCGCGGACGTCGTCTACTGGTACTTCTCGCATGACCCGACCGGGTCAACCGCGCTCGCGATCGCGGTCGGGCTGGCTTTCCTGATCGGCTTCTACGTCCTGTTCACAGGGCGGCGGCTGCCCCCGCGGCCGGAAGATGAGAAGGAAGGCGAGATCTACCAGAACAGTGGCGAGCTGGGCTTCTTCAGCCCGCACAGCTGGTGGCCGCTGTTCCTGGCCCTGGCTGCCGGGGTCGCCGCGCTGGGAGTGGCCATCGGCTGGTGGCTGTTCCTCATCGGCATCCTTATGGTCATGCTTGCCACCATCGGCTTCGTATTCGAGTACTACCGCGGCCATTACGCTCACTGACCTTCCTGCCCGAGAAGTCGACTTCTGGGCCGTCAAGACTGGGGCGGAGCGAGCCCGGCGGCTCTTGACACCGCTGGTCAGTGTGGGACCGCTCCGGTTCGGGCTGAGTCACGCCGAGGTCGTCGAAGCACTCGGTGGATCCGCACCTGTTTGCGGGGCCGGACACGGCTATCACTCCGGCAGGTCTGACCGGCACCTGTAAGCCAGCGCAGCCCTGCTAACTCCGAAGCGGCTGACGCCGGCCCAACGAGTCAATACGGACAAGATGAGATGCAGAAATGCCGCTCCGGAAGATCCACTACCCGGTCGGCGCCTGCACGGCCGAAGAGGAGAAGGAGTCCGCCGAGATGAACCTCACTGACCACGCCGGAGTCCGGCTCACACACGGCAAGCCCAAGGTCAACGGCGTGGAGATCCACTACGCGATCGGCGGCGCCGGCGAGCCGGTGTTCTTGCTGCACGGCGTGCCGAAGACCATGTCGTACTGGCGCCACGTCTTCGCAGGCGGCTAAGCCGCGGGTCAGCCATGTGACCCAGAAGCATACAGATCATCCATTCGGCGCGACGCCGGGCGCAGGCTTGCTTTTGGCTAAACTCAGGTCCGTGCTGACGTTCGGAGTGCTGGCGCTCGGGGTCAGCGACGTGCAGCGGGCAGCCGACTTCTGGTCGGCGGCGCTGGGCTACACGCTGCGTGAGGATGGATTCGGCGGGTGGGCAAAGGTACTCGTTCCGCAGAACGGCGCCGGAGCCGCGATCGCGCTGCAGCTCAGCCAGACGCCACCTGAGCATCACCCACGGCTGCACATCGACCTGCATGCCGCCGACGCGAGTGAGCAGGAGGCCGAAGCGGCCAGGCTGGTGTCACTAGGGGCTAAGCGCGTCGACTGGGACAGTTACCCAGACGACCCGGACTTCATCGTCCTGGAAGACCCGGAAGGCAACCGGTTCTGCATCGTTGACCTGAGCTACGACCACGGTGCGTCATGAGTGGCAGGTCATCGACTGCCAGCAAATGGTGGTCTCGTGTGCCGATGACGCTCGCCGCGGCCTGCTTTATCGGGATGCTGGTCGCCGCCGTGGCGCATGCGAGGGCAGCTGCCACGGCGCTGCTGGTGCTGTTCGTGGTGTTCTTCCTGGCCGGCTGGCTGATCCTGTTTGTCGGGGTGCTGCGGCTGAAGAAGGACGCCAGCCGACTGGTACGGGAACGGAAGCAGACTCCCAGCCAGGATGTCTGGGACAGCCAGGCCTAGGAGCCGGACTCGCCGTCCTGGTCGTCGTCAGCCGCATCGGCGGTGTGCTCACCGCCGGCTGGCAGGGCAGCGTGCTCTGCCGACTCAGCGTGGCCATTCCCGTGGCCGTTGCCGTGCCCGTATCCGTTGCCGTGGGTCTCGATGGGCACGGACTCGGTGACGATCTTGTTGGCTAGCAGCTTGACCCGGCCGGCGCCACCGCGCAGCCCGCGCGGTGGCACGCCCTCGGCTCCGGTCGCGGCTTCGATGGGCAGCTTCGGTGGCCGCCGCACATCGAGTTCGGCAATCTCCTCTTCGGTGAGCGGCCTGGTCCGTTCGACGTACTCGCCGCTGGGAAGCTGGTGGATGATGCCGGTCTCGACGCCGTGCTCCAGCAGGTGCAGGTCCTTGCGCTGCAGGCCCAGGCAGATCCGTTTGGTGATCATATAGGCCAGGACGGGGCCGATGAAGATCGCGTACCTGGCGATCTCGGTGGTGACATACAGCGAGATGCTGAGGTGGTCGGCGATCACGTCGTTAGCGCCCTCGAGCCAGAGGATCCCGTAGAACGTGACCGCCGCCATCCCGATAGCCGTCCGGGTGGGCGCGTTGCGCGGCCGGTCGACGACGTGGTGCTCGCGCCGGTCGCCGGTGGCCCACTGCTCGATAAACGGCCACAGCGCGGCCCCGGTCATGATGAGGCCGAGCGGCACCAGCGCAGGGAGGAACACGTCCCAGGCGACCGTATGGCCGGCCAGATCCCAGGTCCAGCTCGGCCACATGCGCAGCGCACCTTCGAGGAAGCCCATGTAGAAGTCTGGCTGCGAGCCGGCCGAGATCCCTACCGGCGTGTACGGTCCGTACAGCCAGATCGGGTTGATCTGCGCGAACGTGGACGCCAGCGCGAGCGCGCCGAAGATGAAGAAGAAGAACGCCCCGGTCTTGGCCATGAAGTACGGGTACATCGGGGCCCCGACCACGTTGGTGTCGGTGCGGCCCTTGCCCGGCATCTGGGTGTGCTTCTGGTGGAACATGATGAACAGGTGCGCGGTGATCAGGGCCAGCAGCACCCCGGGGATCAGCAGCACGTGGATGATGTACAGCCGCGGGATGATGTCGTTGCCCGGGAACGGCCCGCCGAACAGGAAGAACTGCAGGTAAGTGCCGACAATCGGGAAGCTCAGCAGCACGCCCTCGGTGATCCGCAGCCCGGTGCCGGACAGCAGGTCGTCCGGCAGCGAGTAGCCGAACAGGCCCTCAAACAGCGCCAGGGTGAACATGACGATGCCGATCAGCCAGTTCACCTCACGCGGCTTGCGGTAGGCGCCGGTGAAGAAGATCCGCAGCATGTGCGCCAGGATCGCGGCCACGAACAGGTCGGCCGCCCAGTGGTGGATCTGCCGCATGAGCAGCCCGCCGCGCACGTCGAAGCTGATGTTCAGCGTGGAGGCGTACGCCTGGCTCATCCGGACGCCGTCGAGATTGTGGTAGCTGCCGTGGTAGATGACCTGGGTCATGCTCGGCTGGAAGAACAGCGTCAGGAACGTCCCGGTCAGCAGCAGGATGATGAACGAGTAGAGCGCGATCTCGCCGAGCAGGAACGTCCAGTGGTCAGGGAAGATCTTCCGGAAGAAGACCCGGAAGCCCCTCGCGCCGTGGAACCTGTCATCGAGCCAGCCGCCAGTGGCCTCCAGGCCGCGCTCGACGCTCATCCCCGCTCCCAGAAGCTCGGACCCACAGGCTCTTGGAAGTCGCTGGCCGCTACCAGGTAGCCGGCGGAGTCTGTGGTGAGTGGCAGCTGGGGCAGCGGCCTGGGCGCCGGGCCGAAGAGCACCGTGGCGCCGTGCGCCGCGTCGAACGTCGACTGGTGGCACGGGCAGAGGATGTGGTGCGTGTCTTGCTCGTACAGCGCCGCCGGGCAGCCGACGTGGGTGCAGATCTTCGAGTAGCAGACGATGTTGTCGACCGTCCAGTTCATGTGCGTTGGAGCCCCTAGCACACCCGGCTGGAACTTGATGATGATCGCGGCGGCGGCGGCCAGCGCGTCATCGTTGTCCTGGTAGCCGTCGGGGACCACGGTGACCATCCCGCCGGGCGAGCTGAAGTCGCCCGGCCTGATCGGTGTGTTCGCGCCGTAGGTCAGCAGCCGCAGTCCCTTGCGCCAGACGGTGTGCCGCAGCGACGTTCCCGGCAGCGGGCCCATGTCGCGCAGCAGCACGATCGGCGCGACCGCAAGCGGCAGGGTAGCCGCGATCAGCGTGCGCCGCAGCAGCGGCCGCTTGACGAACCCGCTGGCCTCGGCGCCCTCGGTGAAGGTCTGCGAGAACGCCTTGCGCTCCTCAGTCGTGGAGTGCATCGGATGGCGCTGCTCGGTGAGCTCCACATTCGGCATGATGTGCCGGACCCAGATCACGGCACCGAACCCGAGGGCAAGGAACGCCACGGTCATCGACAGGCCGAGCGCCAGGTTAGACCGGAACACTGCGTCGACCGAGCCAACCTCGAGCCCGACGTACGCGGCAATGAAGCCGATGCTGGCGAGCATCGACACGATGAACAGTGCCGCTACGACGCGTTCTGCCTTCCTGGCCCGAACCGGGTTGGACGGCCCGGCGGGCAGCTCTCGCTGCACCGGCGGTGCGCTGTCCGCGCCGTCACCCAGCAACGACCGTGCCTGCGCCGGGGAGGGCGTGCCGATCACACGGCGCGGGCCAGAATGCACGCCAGCCGGTTCGCCCGGGGCGGTTGGGTCACTCATCAGTCGTCTTCCTGTGCTTGGCGGTAATCCACATCGCGGCCAGGACCATGGCGAACAGCAGGCCGAGGAACGCGACCAGACCCTCGGTCACCGGACCCACCCGGCCCAGGCTGAAGCCGCCCGGGTTAGGCGTGTTCCGTGAGTTGATGACATACGCGATGATGTCGCGCTTCTCCGCCGGGGTGATCGTGGTGTCGTCGAAGACCGGCATGGCCTCAGGTCCGGTCAGCATGGCCGTGTAGATCTGGGTGGGCGTTGACGCGTTCAGATCCGGCGCGTATTTGCCGTAGGTCAGCGCGCCACCCGCGCCGTCGAAATTGTGGCACTGAGCGCAGTCAGCGGTGAACAGCTCCTGGCCGAGTGCCACGTTGGCGCCGGCGGTGCTCACCTGGGCCGGGGTCGGGATCATCGGCCCGCCGCCCAGGGACTGGATGTACTCGGCAACCGCCTGGGTCTGAGCCGGGGTCAGCTGCGGCGGCTTGCGGTCAGCCTCGGGTGCCTGCTCCCGCAGCGGCATACGGCCAGTGCTCACCTGGAAGTAGACAGCGGCAGAGCCCACGCCGATGAGGCTCGGCGCCACGTTAGTGCCCTGCGCCTGAAGGCCGTGGCAGGTGGCACACGTCTGCTGGAAGATCACCTGACCTCTGGCGATGTTCTGCTGCATGGTCGTAGGCGCGGTGGCCGCAGACGACTGGCCGGCCCCGGTGATCGCCGCATATACCGTCCCCGCCAGGGCAAGCCCGAGAACGACGACGGCATAGCGGGCGACTCGCCGCCTCCGCCATGTGAAGCTCACTGCTGTCCCCAGTCTCCGGTCAGTGAATCAGGTAGATGGTGCAGAACAGGCCAATCCAGACCACGTCGACGAAGTGCCAGTAGTACGACACGACGATGGCGCTGACCTGCTGTTCCCTGGTGACCCGCTTCGCCGCATACGTCCGGCCCAGCAGGAACAGGAACGCGACAAGGCCGCCGGCCACGTGCAGTCCGTGGAACCCTGTCGTGAGATAGAAGACCGAGCCGTAGTTGCTCGATGACAGCGTCAGGTGCTGCTTGCGGATCAGGTCGAAGATGTACTCGTAGCCCTGGCCGCAGTCGAAGTACAGGCCCATCAGGAACGTCAGCGCGTACCACTCACGCAGGCCCCAGCCCCCCGGGTTGAAGATGCTGCCGGTACGCCGCACCTGGCCGCGCTCGATCGCGAACACCCCGAGCTGGCAGGTGACGCTCGAGGCCAGCAGCACCAGAGTGTTGGTCGTGGCCAGCGGGAGGTCGAGCTTCACCACCGGCCAGGGCTGGCCAAGGCCCTTGTCGACCGACCGGACCGTGAAGTACATGGCGAACAGCGCCGCGAAGAACATCAGCTCCGAAGAGAGCCAGACAATAGTGCCGACGCTGACCAGGCTCGGCCGGGTAGCGGGCGTGCGGGGAGTCACCTCGGTGGTTACTGTCGCCACGCGCTCATTATTACGACACCGCGTAGGCGCCGCACCGCCGACCCCCGTATTTACGACACCGTGTAGGCGGTACGCGTCAGGCCCGCCAGGTCGGTAGCATCCAGTCTCATGAAGGTCGTTGTGTACAGCCATGACGCCGACACGCGGGCCAGGATCCGGCTTGCGATCGGCCGTCGTCCCGCCGCTGACGTGCCAGAGGCCGAGATCATCGAGGTGGCCACCTACCCGGCACTGTTCCGGCTGCTCGATGCGGGCGGCACGGACGTCATGGTGCTCGACGGCGAGGCGCAGCCGGCCGGCGGAATGGGAGTGTGCCGCCAGGCCAAGGACGAGATCTTCGACTGCCCGCCGGTGCTGCTGGTCATCGGCAGAGCTGACGATGGGTGGCTGGCCACCTGGTCACTGGCCGACGCCGTCGTTAGCCACCCGATCGACCCGGCGGCCCTTGCCAGCGCGCTGGCCGGGCTGATGCGCCAGCTCGCGGCCCGCACTGGAGACGGCCAGGCCGCCCCACCCGACCAGCATCTGTCACGGGCCTGAACGGGGCCTCAGTGGACGCGCGCACCAGCTGGCCCGCTCTGATCGGTGCGCTGATCAAAGGGGACGCGCTCACGGCCGACGAGGCCGCCTGGGCAATGAACGAGATCATGGAGGGCGCGGCGACGCCGGTCCAGATCGCCGGTTTCGGGGTGGCGCTGCGGATCAAGGGCGAGACCGCGGCTGAGGTCAGCGGCCTGGCCGAGGCGATGCTCAGTCACGCGACGCCAATCGCCGTACCCGGGCCCATCGTGGACCTCGTCGGCACCGGCGGCGACGGCGCTCTCTCGGTCAACATCTCGACGATGGGGGCGATCGTCGCCGCCGCGGCAGGCGCCCGGATGGTCAAGCATGGCAACCGGGCTGCCTCGTCCGCGTGCGGGTCCGCCGACCTGCTTGAGGCGCTCGGCGTGGTGATCACCCTGCCGCCCGCGGCGACCGAGCGGCTCGTGGCCGAGATCGGCGTGGCGTTCCTGTTCGCGCCGCTGTACCACCCGGCGCTGCGCCATGCCGCGACCGCGCGCGGCGAGCTTGGCGTGCCGACTGTCTTTAACTCTCTCGGCCCCGTGGCTAACCCGGCCCGGCCCGGTGCCCAGGCGGTCGGGGTAGCCGATCCGCGTATGGGCCCGGTTATCGCCGGCGTCCTCGCCGGGCGCGGGTGCTCGGCGCTGGTGTTCCATGGCCAGGACGGTATGGACGAGCTGACCACAACGGCTCCGTCAGCGGTCTGGGTCGTGCACGGCGGCACTGTGGCCCAGACAGTCTTCGACCCGGCGGCGCTGGGGATCGCCCGCTGCGCGCCGGATGATCTCCGCGGCGGAGACCCGGCGCGCAACGCTGCGGTTGCGCGCGCTGTGCTGGGCGGTGAGGCCGGGCCGGTGCGGGAGACCGTGCTGCTCAACGCGGCCGCCGCACTGGCCGCGGCTGACGGTGTGCCAGGCCCAGACGGGCTCGAGGTCGCGCTCGCGGACGGTTACGCCCGGTCGGCGGCGGCGATTGACTCCGGCAGCGCACTGGCACTGCTGGAGCGCTGGGCCCAGTCGAGCGCCCGGCTGTCGGCTGAGGCGGCTCAGGCGGACCCGGCGTAGCCGTCAGGCGGGATCGGCGTAGCCGATCGCGAACGCCGCCTCGAGGTCATGGCGCGAGTAGGCGCGGAAGGCGATGTGGGTCTCGGTGTGGGTGACCCCGGGAACCCGGTTCAAGGTGCCGGGAATGACGTCGCTGAGCCGGTCATGGTCGCGGACCCGGACCATCGCCACGAGGTCGAATTCGCCGGTCACGGAGTAGACCTCGGAGACCTCGGGTATCTGGGCGATCGTCTCGGCGGTCTCCGGGATGCGCGCGACGTCTGCCTTTACCAGGACGATGGCGGTGACCACCGGAGTAGCGTACTCCCTCCGCGGCCGGCGGATCAGGCGCTGATCTCTGCGGCAGCAGTCACGCCAGCCGACGGCATCCTGAGCAGCAGGCCCTGCAGTACCTCGGCGGTGGCCTTGGCGTCGGCCAGGGCCCGATGGCACGGCCGCGTCCGCGTTCCGAAGAAGCCGGCAAGGGTGGCCAGCTTGCAGTCGGGTACCTCGGCCTCGGACAGCACCGAGCGGGCCAGTTCCGCGGTGTCCAGTACCGGGAACGCCGGCCAGGAGAGCCGGCAGCACTGGCAGGCCGCCGAGAGAAAGCCGATGTCGAAGGGCGCGTTGTGCGCGGCCACCACACAGCCCCGGGCGAAGGCGAGGAATCCTGGCAGCACCGCGCTGATCGGCGGCGCGTTGCTGACCATTGCGTCGGTAATGCCAGTCAGCCCGGTAATGCCTTCCGGGATCGGGCCACCCGGGTTGATCAGCGCTGAGAACTCCAGCTCAGGCTGGCCGCCGCCGATCCTGACCGCGCCGATCTCGGTGATGCTTGACTCCTCCGGCAGCCAGCCCGTGGTCTCCACGTCGACGATCACGAACTGAGCGCTCGCTAGCGGGTTTTCCGGGTCGGGGGTGGTCACTCGCTCACCGTACGGCGGGGCACTGACAGTCCCGGGCCAGGCGCGCCGGCCGCCCGAACCGCACCCGCCAGCCGCCTCGCTGGCCTCGGGAAAGCCGGCGCGGCTTGGGTGAGAGTGCGCGAAGTGGTTGAATGCACCCCCCGTCATCACTAGTGTCGTGCAGCAGGCCGCATCGCTCAGCAGTCGCTGCGACGGCGACGGCGATGGGCTTCCGCCGAGTCTCCGGCGCTGGCAAGCCGGTCAGCGTGGAGAGCCGGGGACCATAGGGCGCGTATCCATAGCCCGAACCCGTCAGCTCCCCCGGCAGGCGGACAGTGGGAGAAGGAGCGTGTCAGCCACGTGCATACGCGGCTATCGGGCAGTACGACTCTGATGGCTACTCTCTGGCGTCGCGGCGCGGCCGTTCCGCTCGGCCTGATCGCCGTCGGAGCGCTCGTCATGTCTCTCGGCGGTGCGGCTGGAGCCGCGCCGCAGCCCACGGTTGCTCAAGTCCAGGCGAAGCTGAACCAGCTGAACGCCAAGGCCCAGGTACTCGACGAGCAGTACGACGCGGCGCAGCAGCAGCTGAACTCAGCCAACGACCAGCTTGCTCTGATCAATGGCGAGATTGCGCGTTACCAGGCACGGTACAAGTCGATGCAACACCAGGTCGCTCAGATAGCCGCGGCGGCTTACGAGAACGGCAGCCTCAACTCGCCGGAGGTACTGCTCACTTCTGGCAACCCGCAGAAGATCCTCAACAATTCCTCGATCCTGCTGGAGCTGTCCTCGGTCAACAGCACCGCTCTGGCCAACTTCGTCACCGCCGCCAAGCAACTCACCGCCGCCCAGCAGGCGGCGCGCCGGGTCAGCGCCGGCAAGCTCGCGATCAGGAACCAGCTCGCGACCCAGAAGACCCAGAACGCTAACCTGATCGCCCAGCAGCAGGCACTGATGGCACAGCTCACGCCGGCGCAGGCAGCCAACTTCAGCCCCGGCGGCGGTGCCGTCTCGGACGCGACCCTCCCGCCCGGTGCCCTCGCAACCAGCTCCCAGGGCCAGGCGGTCGTCGAGTTCGCGATCAGGCAGGTACAGGACCACTGCCCGTACGTCTTCGGCGGCACCGGGCCATGCGGGGCCGGGTTCGACTGCTCCGGGCTGGTCCAGGCAGCCTGGGCCGCCGCAGGTGTGTCGATCCCGCGCACCAGCGAGCAGCAGGCGGGTCTCCCGGCCATAGCCACGAGTGAGATGAGGCCGGGGGACATCATGGAGTTCACTGGCGATTCGCACGTCGGCATCTTTGTGGGCGATGGAATGCTCATCGACGCGCCACATACCGGCCTGGACGTTGAGGAGGTCGCGTTCAGCGGCTGGTACTCGGAGAACTTCGATGGAGCCGTCCGGCCCTAGTGTGACCCGTCAGCCGGTCAGCCATCACGGTCCTCTCCTCGCCGATTAGTTTTGTGTCCTCATCCGGTCTTACCTGCCAGAGCCGTGCCGGGCAGAGAACCAGAGTGCCCTCCACTTCGACGCCGCCCAGGTTACCGACTCCGCATCTGATCACGCTGTCGCGTGACCAGGATCATTCACGGCAGCGGCTTGCGCATCACTATGCGCGTCCGGCCGCTGCCGCCGTAGTCCTCAACGCGGGCAATCTCGGTGAAGCCCACGCGCTTGTGAAACGCCACAGAACGTTCGTTTTCCGGACTGGTAATCGCCTTCAGCGTGACTGCTCCATAGGCACGCGCCGCTTTCTCGAAGGACTCATACAGCGCCCTGCCTAGCCCGAGCGTCCGGAAGTCGTCCCGCACCGCGACGAAGTGGACGTATCCATCGCCGGTCGGAGCCACGAAGCCGAGCAGGTACCCGGCGATCTCCCCGTTGCCCAGATCGCGAGCGATGAACGCCGTGTCGCGGAACTCCAGGAAGAACATGGGGTGGTGCAGGGACCTGGGCCCGTCCCGGTCACCCCAGAAGCGCTCGTAGTTCCGCAGGATCTCGGCCAGGTCCCCGTCCCGGACGGCCCCGACAGCGATGTCGCTCATGAACACACAGGTATCACGCAGGACGCCGCGGTCAGCTGTCACGTCCGCTCGGTCTCAGGTGTCAATGTAATGAGTCCACTGACTGGAGGAAGGTCACCAATGAAGACGAGGATCACGAACCCGGCGGTGAGCGTTGCCGGTGCCATGGAGGCCCTGCAGGCGCTGGGAGATGCGGTCGGCAAGACCGGGGTTCCGCACTCGACCATCCACCTTGCCGGTATGCGAGCCAGCCAGATCAACGGCTGCGGAGTGTGCATCGACGGCGCCTGGCGCTATCAGAGGGCGGCGGGGGAGACCGACGAGCGCCTGTTCGCGCTCGCTGCCTGGCGGGAGGCGCCTTACTACACCGAAGCTGAGCGAGCCGCGCTGGCCCTCACCGAGGCCGTCACCCGGCTCGCCGATCGCTCCGACCCGGTCCCTGACGAGGTCTGGGACGAGGCTGCGCGCCACTTTGACGAGCAGGCGCTCGCCGGCCTGGTGCTCGCGATCGCGAACCAGAACCTCTGGAACCGGCTCAACGTCGCGACCCGCCAGGTGGCCGGCGCATGGAAGCCCGACGAGACCGGGGAGTGGAAGCCCGACGCCTGACGGCGGCCCCGGGCCGCGCCCGGACCTCTGCAAACGGCGGCCCGGCACCCCTTGGCTCTCCTGACCACTTGGCCCTCCTGACCACAGCGCGCGGGCAGCGCGGTCCGCGTAGGATCGCTGACGCCGCAACCGGGGAGACCGGGCGGCACAGGAGAGACGGTGCCCAAGGTCCTGATCGTCAGCAACGACTTCCCGCCGCGCCGGGGTGGGATCCAGTCGTTCGTCCACGCGCTTGCGCTGCGGATGCCTGCGGGCGCGGTGGTTGTGTACGCCCCGGCCTGGGAAGGCGCGGCCGAGTTCGACGCGAAGCAGCCGTTCCCGGTGATCCGGCACCCGACCTCGCTGATGCTGCCGTTGCCTTCAGTGGCCCGCCGCGCCGCCAGCCTGCTGCGGGAGCACGACTGCGACACAGTTCTGTTCGGCGCCGCGGCACCGCTTGGGCTGCTCACGCCGTCGCTGCGCCGGGCCGGGGCCCGGCGCGTCGTCGGGATCACGCACGGGCACGAGGCGGGCTGGGCGGCGCTGCCGGTGGCACGGTCGCTGCTGCGCCGGATCGGCGACCAGGCTGACGTCCTCACCTACCTGGGTGAGTACTTCCGGCTGCGGCTGACCCGGGCGCTGTCACCCGAGGCGGCGGCGCGAATGGTCCGGCTGGCGCCCGGCGTCGACAACTCGGTGTTCCGGCCGGGAACCGGAAGGGACCCGGTCCGGGAGCGGCTCGGCCTCAGTGACCGCCCGGTCATCATCTGCGTGTCGCGCCTGGTCCCGCGCAAGGGCCAGGACACGCTGATCCGGGCATGGCCACAGGTGCTCGCCGCCACCCCCGGGAGCCCGGTGCTGCTGCTTGTCGGGACAGGCCCGTACCGCGAGCAGCTCGCCAGGCTGGCCGAGCGGGAGGGAGTCGCAGACTCCGTCGTGTTCGCCGGTCCGGTGCCCGAGCCCGAGCTGCCTTCCTACTATGACGCCGCCGACGTGTTCGCTATGCCGTGCCGGACCCGGCGTCACGGCCTGGACGTTGAAGGGCTCGGGATCGTCTACCTGGAGGCGTCGGCCTCGGGCCTGCCGGTGATCAGTGGCGACTCGGGTGGCGCGCCAGACGCCGTGCTGCCCGGCGAGACCGGCTACGTGGTGCCCGGCCGCGACGTCGCCGCCGTCGCGGCCAGGGTCTCCGGGTTGCTGTCCGATCCCGCCGGGGCGGTGGCGATGGGCGAGAAGGGGTCCGCCTGGGTGGACCGGGAATGGCGCTGGGACCTGGTGACTGAGCGGCTCCGCCAGATCCTGGAGGGCTGACGGGCCGGGCCCAACACGAGTCGGGCCCAGCGCGACCCGTGCGGCTTAGGCGCTGCGTGGCTCCGAGTAGATTGCCTCGATCTCGCTTGAGAAGTCCTTAAGCACGACGTTCCTGCGGACCTTGAGCGACGGCGTCAGGTACCCGTCAGCCTCGGTGAAGTCCGAGGCGAGGATGCGGAACTTCCGGATCGACTCGGGGCGTGAGACCGCCTTGTTGGCATCGTCCACGGCCTGCTGGATCTCGGCGATCAGCTCTGGGTCGTCGCGCACGTCGGCGTCGGCGGGCTTGCCGTGCTGCTGCTTCCAGAACTCCAGCGCCTCAGGATCCAGGGTGATGAGGCAGGAGATGAATGGACGGCCGTCGCCGACCACCATGCACTGGCTGATCAGGGGGTGGGCGCGGAGCCTGTCTTCGAGTACGGCGGGCGCGACGTTCTTGCCGCCTGCGGTAACGATGATCTCCTTCTTCCGCCCGGTGACCCGCAGGAAGCCCTCGTCGTCCAGGCTGCCGATATCGCCGGTCCGCAGCCAGCCTTCCGAATCGAGCGCCTCGGCCGTAGCCGCCTGGTTGTGCCAGTAGCCAGCGAACAGGTTCGGCCCGCTGAGCAGGATCTCGCCGTCGTCGGCGATCCTGACAGCCGCGCCCGGCAGCGGCTGGCCGACGGTGCCGATCTTGTTGCGGCCGGGCCGGTTTACGGTGGCGGCGGCTGAGCTTTCGGTCATGCCGTAGCCCTCGAGCACGGTGATGCCCGCACCGCGGAAGAAGTGACCGAGCCGCTCGCCGAGCGGTGCACCGCCAGAGACCGCAAACTGCACCTGGCCGCCGATCGCCGCTCTCAGCTTGGCGTAGACCAGCCGGTCGAACAGACCGTGCCGGAGCCGGAGGCCGAGACCGCCTCCGCCCGCGCCGTCGGATGCGTCCGTGGACCTGCTCCAGGAGACCGCCGTGTCCACGGCCGCCCGGAAGATCCGGCTCTTCGCCGGGCTCGCCGAGGCCTGCTGCTGCGCGCTGTTGTAGACCTTCTCGAACACCCTGGGCACGGCCAGCAGGAACGTGGGCCGGAACTCGGGCAGCGCCTTGGCCACCGTCGCCGAATCTGCCCAGTGCCCGAGGATCGCGCCCGACTCCAGGCAGCCGACCTGGATGATGCGCGCGAACGAGTGGGCGAGCGGCAGGAACAGCAGGGTCGAGCTGCCGGAGATGTCGAAGATGTCGGTAAGCGCGCCCTGCACAGCGTTCCGGACGTCCGCGAGCAGGTTGCCGTGGGTGATCTCGCAGCCCTTCGGGCGCCCGGTGGTGCCGGAGGTGTAGATGATTGTGGCCAGGTCAGCCGCTTTCCTCGCAGTGCGGCGCTGGTCCAGCTGGGCGTCTGTGACCTCGTCAGCGCGGGCTGTCAGCCCGGCTATGTCGCTGGCTGACCCGTCGATCACCCACGTGTGCTCAAGGGTCTGAACGCTCTTGCTGGCGATCCCTATCGTCTCGGCATAGCCGTCGTTCTCGGCAAAGGCGGCCCGCGCGCCCGAGTCGCCAAGTATCCACTCGACCTGCTCGGCGGATGAGGTGTCGTAGACCGGCACGGTGACCGCGCCGGCCGACCAGATCGCGTAGTCGATCAGGGTCCACTCGTACCGCGTGCGCGACATCAGGGCGACCCGGTCCCCGGGCTCAATGCCGGCCGCGACGAGCCCCTTGGCGAGAGCCGACACCTGGTCCCGGAACTCGGTGGCGGTCACATCGTCCCAGCGGCCCTCGCTGGTCCTCCGTCGCATCACGACCGCCTGCGGTTCCTGGCTCGCGCGGACAAACACCACGTCGGCAAGGGTGGCGTCGGCGGGGATCTCTGCCAGGGCCGGGATGCTGTACTCGCGCACGGGGACCTCCTTCATAACCTGCGGTCGCCACAGGCCACCATGGAACGTACCTCACTCGCAGCCGGTCGAGATATTCCTGTGCCTTACTAGACCTGCCTATCGTTTGTGCATGCGCGTGCATGTGGTCAGCGATGTGCATGGCCGGGCCGACGCGCTCGGCCGCGCAGGTGACGGCGCGGACGCGCTGATCTGCCTGGGTGACCTGCTGCTGTTCGTTGACTATGCCGACCACGGCCAGGGGATCTTCCCTGACCTGTTCGGCGCCGACGCGGCGAGCGAGCTCATCGCCCTGCGTACCGCCCTGCGGTTCGACGAGGCCAGAAAGATGTCCGCGCGGCTGTGGGCCGGGCTGGACGGCGACCCGGCCGCCCTGATCCGGGAGGCCGCGTCCCGCCAGTACAAGGAGCTGTTCGCGGCGCTGCCGGCGCCCTCCTACCTCACCTACGGCAATGTCGACATGCCGCCGCTGTGGGCGCCGTACCTGCGGCCAGGCCACCACGTGCTCGATGGCGAGCGGGTCGAGCTCGGCGGCTGGTCGTTCGGCTTTGTCGGCGGCGGCCTGCAGACGGTCTACCGGACGCCGTACGAGATCGCCGACGACGCCTACGCAGCCAAGGTGGAGGCCGTCGGCGCGGTGGACGTGCTCTGCTCGCACATCCCGCCGGCAGTGCCTGACCTGCTGTTCGACACCGTGGCGCACAGGATGGAGCGCGGCAGCGAAGCCCTTCTCGACGCTGTCCGCCGCACGCAGCCGCGCTACCTGCTCTTCGGGCACGTGCACCAGCCGCTGGCCAGCCGGATCCGGATAGGTCGTACCGAGTGCGTCAACGTCGGTCATTTCCGCGCCACCGGAACGCCTTACGCGCTGGAGTGGCAGGCCACTGAGTAGTGAGCACCGGCCGGCAGAGTGAGGCTGACCGGCCGGAGTCTCAACCGGTCGCATGGGAGGTACGCTCCGAGGATGGCGGACAGGACCGCGTCGAGCATCATGATCGGCGTGCCACGCCCCGAGGTCATGGCGGTGATCGCGGACTTCGCTGCCTACCCGCAGTGGGCGAGCGGGGTCCGGCGCGCCGATATCCTCTCGCGCGGCAGCAACGGACGCGCCGCGACCGTGCGGTTCACGCTGGACGCCGGAATTATCAAGGACAGTTACGTGCTTGCTTATGCGTGGGACGATGACGCGGAAGTTCGCTGGGACCTTGCCGAAGGCGGGTCGATGCTCACGGAGATGGCCGGCGGTTACCGGCTGGCCGAGCGTGACAGCGGAACCGAGGTCGCTTACGAGCTGGCTGTTGGCACACGGGTGCCGATGATCGGGATGATCAAACGCCGGGCGGAGAAGACGATCATTGACACCGCGCTCAAAGGACTCAAGTCGAGAGCCGAGACCATTGGGAGGGCACGGTGACAGGCCAGCCAGGCGATCCGGTCGGCGATATCGCTGGGAACGTCCAGCGATGGCTGATCCGGTCAGGAGCCCAGAACATGCGCAGGGAGCTGGGTGACCAGTTCCACAAGGCCTTCGGCGGGAGCCGCGCCGGCCGGGATAACGTCTGGAATACGGCCACCACCGAGTCACCGCCGGAAGCCTCTGATGAAGCGCCGGAGTGCGCGTGGTGCCCGGTGTGCCGCACCGCCCGGCGGATACGGGAGTCGGGCCCAAACCTGGGCGGCGGGCTAGCAGGCGCCGGTGATGCGGTCGCCTCGGCAGTGCAGGAGGCGCTGTCGGCGTTCGACGCGTTCCTGTCGACGCGCCCGGGAGCGCCCCAGCCAACGCGCCCGGCGCCCAGGACGCCTGAACAGGCGACCGAAAGGCCAGGCAATGACCCTGATGGTCGGGGTTGATGTCGGAGGGACCAAGGTCGCCGCAGGCGTTGTCGACCCCGACGGGCACATTATCGAGAAGCTGAAGCGCGACACGCCTGCTGCTAATGCCGAGCAGATCGCGAAAGTCGTCGCGGACGCTGTCACTGAACTGCACGGCCGCCACAACGCCTGCGGCGTCGGGATCGGCGCCGCTGGATTCGTTGACGGATACCGCTCCAGCGTGCTGTTCGCGCCCCACCTTGCCTGGCGCGATGAGCCGCTGAAGAAAGAAGTCGAGGACCGTGTCGGCCTGCCTGTGGTGATGGAGAACGACGCCAACGCTGCCGCCTGGGCCGAGACCGTGCTTGGCGCGGCGCGCGGCCACGAGCACGTGATCCTGATCGCGGTCGGCACGGGCATCGGGGCCGGGATCGTGATCAACGGCGAGCTGTACCGGGGCCGGTGGGGCGTTGCCGGGGAGCCAGGCCATTACCGGGTGGTCCCCGGCGGGCGGCTCTGCCAGTGCGGCAACCGCGGCTGCTGGGAGCAGTACGCAAGCGGAAATGCGCTGGTCGCCCAGGCCCGAGAGTTTGCGAAACGCTCGCCCGGTGCCGCGGGCAGGCTGCTCGAGCTGGGCGGGGGCAGCGCAGAGGGAATCAACGGGCCGGAGGTCACTCAGGCCGCCAAGGATGGCGACCCCGGCGCGCTGCGCTGCTTCGAGACCGTTGGCAGCTGGCTCGGGCAGGGCCTGGCCGCCCTCGCCGCCATCCTCGACCCCGGGTGCTTCGTGATCGGCGGCGGGGTGTCGGACGCTGGCGAACTGCTGATCGCCCCGGCGCGTGCGGCCTTCGAGGATGAGCTCACCGGCGGGTCGTACCGGCCCCGGGCCGAGATCAGGCTGGCCCAGCTGGGCGCTGACGCCGGGATGATCGGCGCCGCCGACCTGGCGCGCCGTTCCTTACCAGGGGAGCTGCCGGGCTTCGTTCAGAGAACTGCGCCGTTATCTGGCCCGTCACCGCGGGACGGCTTGTCGCCAAGACGCAGCACGATCACGGCGAACCCGCCCACGAACGCCACCACGGCGAGAAGAGCGGCCCAGCCCGGAGCTTTCCAGCCGACGAGCGTGGACACGAACAGGTAGGCGGGACCGCCGAACAGCGCCGTCCAGGCTCCTTTGCCGACCGAGTCGAGGTGCGGCATCGGTGGCGGGGGAGGCGGGACGTAGTGCTCCCCGGTGTCGTCCCCGGAGCGGGGCTCGCCACCGTCGCCCGCCTGGGCCGGGGGCGCTGGTGACGCCAGCCCGGCCGGCGCGGCTGGCGGGCCGGCAGGAGAGGCCGGGGGCGGCGTCGCCGGGCGGATCACGCGGGTTCTGCCAGCTCCCGGTGCCTGGCCCGGCGGCGTCTCAGGGGCTTCGGGCCCCGCCGCCGTGTCCCCGTTGCGGACGGTTCCGCGACTCCCGTTGCCGGCCGTGGTCCTGCCGTCCCCGCTGCCGGCCGTGCCCCCTGGGCCAGCGGACCGCTCGCGGTCCGCGCTGGGCTTGCCGCCCCCGCTTCTGGTGTCCGCGCCGTCGCCAGTTCCGTCCCCGCTCGTCCCGTCCGGAGCGCTGTCAGCGGCGCCGGTGCCGCCGTCGGCCGGGTCGTCCCGCAGATCCTCCCGGTCCGGCCACGGAACCGAGGCCGCATCGGCGTCCACAGGCATCTCGTACCTGGCGACGAGGTCGCGCCAGGCAGCCTCCTCGTCGCCGCCTACGCCGCCGGTCGTGCCGCCACCGCCAGCATCGCCGTCGCTCACGTGCCCCTCCAGCGCTCAGCGCTTCCCGCATGTCCAGCGCCCATGCCCCGCGCCACTACGGGCCTTTGGCCCCCGGTGCGCGGCGGCTATCCCGTCCCGGCGCGGCTGTGGGTCCTGACGAACTCCAGACTGCCGGTGAAGATAGCCTGCGCGTCGTTGTCGAGAGTTGCAACATGGTAGCTGTCCGCGCATTCCCGCACTTCCAGCTGCTGCGAGGGCAGTGCGTCTCGCAGCACCTTCAGGCTGGCCGGCCCGACGACGTGATCGACCGGGCTGCGGTACACCAGCACCGGCTGAGTTACATCGCCGAGCCTGTCCTGAGTGGCCCGCCACAGAGCGGGCAGGGTCGCCGCGGCCTTGACCGGCACGCGCTCGTAGCCGAGCTCGGTGGTGTTCTCTTTCTTGATGTCGCTTGCGATTCCCTTCAGCGACGGCACCAGGAGCTTCAGGACCGGGGCTAGCGCAAACAGCCGGGTGTCGGCGGTCAGCGACGGGTTGACCAGCACGAGGCCGCTCACAGCGGCGCCGCGCAGCTCAGCCAGCCGCAGCGCGAGGCAGCCTCCCATCGACAGGCCCATGACGAAGATCTCGTCGGAGCGGGCCCGGAGCTCGTCGAACGACCGGTCTACCTCGGCGTACCAGTCCTCCCAGCGGGTGTGGGCCAGGTCCTGCCATGTCGTGCCGTGCCCAGGCAGCCGCGGCAGGCGGACGCTCAGCCCGGCCTCGGCCAGGTAGTCCGCCCAGGGCCGGAGCGACTGGGGGCTTCCGGTGAACCCATGGCAGAGCAGGACTCCTGTTGTTCCGCCGTCGTGGGCGAAGGGTTCCGCGCCTGACATCACTGGCATCGGCCGGGTTCCTCTCAGGGGATGTGTATGGCGGCCGCTGTGCCGCACAGCCGCATCGTGCCATGCCCCGGCGCGCCGCCGCACAGCACCTATGCCGGCGGTTGCGCAGCGGCACTGGTGTCGGCATGCCCAGACGCCATGTCACGTGGGACTATGTGTGCGTGTTCTACTGGGTGGTCAAAGCGGTCCTGGGGCCGATACTGAAGCTCTTCCGGCCGTGGGCCGACGGGACCGACAACGTCCCGCGGACCGGCCCTGCCATCCTTGCCAGCAACCACCTGTCGTTCTCTGACCATTTCTTCGCCCCGCTGCCGCTCTCGCGCAAGGTGGTCTTCCTCGCCAAGTCTGAGTACTTCACCGGCCGGGGCCTCAAGGGCGTGCTCAGCCGGGCGTTCTTCAGCGGCATGGGCGAGATTCCGGTGGACCGCTCCGGCGGCGCGGCCGGGGAACGCGCCCTGCGTACCGGGCTGCGCGTCCTGGCCCAGGGACAGCTGCTCGGCATCTACCCGGAGGGCACCAGGACCCCCGACGGGCGCCTGTACCGCGGCAAGACCGGCGTGGCCCGGATGGCCCTGGAGGCGAAGGTGCCGGTGATTCCGACCGCCATGGTCGGCACGTTCGAGTTTCAGCCGCCGGGCAAGCTGACGCCGAGACCGTGGGTCCGCCCGGGCGTGAGGTTCGGCAAGCCGCTCGACTTTTCCCGCTACTACGGGCTCGAGACCGACCGGTTCGTGCTCCGGGCCGTGACCGACGAGATCATGTACGAGATCATGAAACTGGCCGGCCAGGAGTACGTGGACAGCTACGCCCAGCGCTCGAAGGGCGGACGGCCGCTGCACCTGCGGAACCGCCGGCATACACCTGAGCCCGGTCAGTCGCCGGGAGCTGCGGGCAACGGCAGCGCCGCGAGCGAGGAAACCGCCAGCGGGATCATCACCGACGAGCCCGCCGACAACGTGGCCGACACCCCTCATGAATAAAGCTCCGGTGGCGTGCTGACGCCACCATCCGTTCAGTCACGCAGGCCGATCGTGTTACCGTGGTAATATGGTAACAGTACAGAGGGTTCAAACCGGACTCCGCCTGGAGCGCAACACACTGAAAGTCCTCAAGGCCCTGGCTGAGTACCTGGACCTGTCGCTGGGGGACCTCGTCGAGGGTATCGTCCTGCACGCGTTCGAGGGCAAGGCACCGTTCGGGCCGCCAGTCCTCGCCAAGATCGACCAGCTGAAGGCCGTCTACGGCCTGACCCTGACCGCAGCGGACGCTCACCACCTGACGGAGCAGATATGACCACGGAGCAGATATGACCACGGCCCGGCAGCTCACCGGCCGCATCCACGTCGACCTCCCGCCCGGCGAGGCCTTGCGCTTGTTCACCCCGCTCGGCGAGCAGGACTGGGTGCCCGGATGGCAGCCCCGCTTCCCGGCCCCGGCCGCTGACGACACCGAGCCGGGCACCGTCTTCGAGACCGCTGCCCACGGGCACGACTCCGTCTGGATCGTTACTGAACGGCAGCCGGGCGTGCGCATCGCGTATGCTCGCCTGACCCCGGGCAGCCAGGCCGGCACCGTGACCGTCACGATCAGCCCCGCAGGCGGTCACAGCGACGTCGAGGTCACCTACCGGCTGACTGCACTGACCGAGGAGGGCGCCAGCAGGCTCCGGGAGTTCGCTGAGGGATACGCCGCCTACCTGCGGTCGTGGCAGGACGCGATCAGCGCCTGGCAGGGCAGGCGGCGCCTGCACGCAGACGGCCGCAGCGAGTGAGAGCCCAGTTGCCGCCGGGTTCGCTGATCGGCCAGGCGGATCAGCCGCTGTCTGCCGGGGAAGCGGTCTCACCTGGGTCGCCGATGTACCCGTCGGCCGACAGCGTGCCGTCCTCCTGCCCCGGCTCCCAGTACGAGTCGTCCTGTCTCTGCCCGAGGTGTTCCCCGGCCACCTCATCCCGCGGCGCAGCGGGGCTGTCCGGCTCGCCGTGCTGGCCGGGCCCTGCGCCATACCCGAAGCCGCCGCCGGGCCAGCGCCGTACCCCGGTCCCCCGTCGGGCCCGCCCGTACATCATGCCGACCCGCCAGAGGATAAACACCACCGCGACCACCCCGGATATGATGCCCCCGACGCCGGTGTTGGACTGCAACGAGCCAATGGCGAGCTGGTGCATCCAGTATCATCCCCGTTGGTCCTGCCAGCGGTGACTGCTGCGTCATGCCGACCGCGCTCGTCACCCCGCTGACAGCATGCCCGGGCCCGGCTGTTCACAGTACGTTAGCAGGTCATTTCCTACCCAACCGGTCAGGCTGGAAACGGAGGCCAGACATCGGCCGGTGGCTGGTGGCTCAGCCGACGAGCCGGCTCACGACCCAGTGGTGCTTGCCAATCTGGCGGATCCGCTTGAATCCGTGCCGCTCGAACATGGCCACCGTGGCGTTGTGGACCATCCAACGCACTGCGCGCCGTCATAGACCAGCACTGCATGCGCCCGGCCCTCCCGAACCCTTGTCTCCTTGAGCTCCCGCCACTGCTGCGGGGTGTGAACGTTCGGCTGGCCTTCCGGGCGGAACCCCCGGCACCAGCACCCGGCCCACACGCCGTTGTGATCGGCCAGACCGGCGAAGTCCGCCCAGGTGAGAGCCGCAAGCGGCTTGGTGCCGAGGTCCACAGGTCTCAAACTACGCCGTACTACGCGGACCGGACGCGTCGTCCCGGCGGGCCCAGGACCTGCTGCGGTGCACGGCCTCGCGCCAGCGTGCGTAGGCCGGCTCGTCCCTGGAACCGGGCGAGAAACGGCGGTCCAGCCGCCACGTGGCCGCGATGTCCTCCGTCGATGACCACACGCCGGTAGCCAGCCCGGCCAGGAACGCGGCTCCCAGTGCCGTGGTCTCGGCGATCTCCGGCCGCTCGACCGGCGCCTGCAGCTGGTCGGCCTGGATCTGCATCAGCAGGTTGTTGGCGCTGGCTCCGCCGTCCACCCGCAGCGCGCCTGTGCCGGAAGGGCCCTGCGCTGGCCTTGCCTCGGCGGCCATAAGGTCAGCGACGTCCCGCACCTGGAACGCGATCGCCTCCAGGGCCGCCCGGACCAGGTGCGCGCGCGTCGTGCCCCTGGTCAGCCCGAACATCGCCCCGCGCGCGTCCGGGTCCCAGTACGGCGCGCCCAGCCCGGTGAGCGCCGGAACGAACACGACGCCGCCGGAATCTGGCACCGAGCGCGCGAGGGTCTCGCTCTGCGCGGCACTGTCGAGCAGCCCGAGCCCGTCACGCAGCCACTGCACGGCAGCACCAGTCACGAACACCGACCCCTCAAGCGCGTAGGTCATCGCGCCCGAGGGGTCCATCCAGGCCACCGTGGAGAGCAGCCCGCTCTGGGAGCGGACGATCGAGCCTCCGGTGTTGCTCAGCACGAACGATCCGGTCCCGTAGGTGCACTTCGACGACCCAGGGGAGAAGCACGCCTGGCCGAACATCGCCGCCTGCTGGTCGCCGGCGATCCCGGCGATCGGCACCGGCGGGCCGGGGAACGCCGCAGGATCGGTGTGCGCCACGACACCCCACGACGGGACCACCTCGGGGAGGGCGTGCGGCGGCACGCCGAACAGCTCGCACAGCTCAGCTGACCACTGGCCGGCCGCGATGTCGAACAGCAGCGTGCGCGAGGCATTGGAGGCGTCGGTGACGTGGCGCCGGCCCCCGGTGAGCCGGGCAATCAGGTAGGAGTCCACCGTGCCCACGGCGAGCAGTCCGTCAGCCATCCCGGCCCAGACGTCCGGCTCGGTCTCGGCCAGCCAGGTAAGTTTCGTAGCCGTGAAATAGGGGTCAAGCCGCAGTCCGGTCAGCTCGGTCACTCGCGCCTCGTGACCTTGCTCGCGCAGCCGCTCGCAGATCCCGGCGGTCCTGCGGTCCTGCCAGACGATCGCGCGGCGCGGCGCCGTCAGCGTCGAGCGGTCCCAGACGACCGCGGTCTCACGCTGGTTGGTGATCCCGATGCCAGTTACCGGATCGCGCCCAGCCCCCTCTGGCCCGGAACCGCCATCCCCGGCGCTGGCCACCGCCTGTGCGCAGGCGGCCAGCGTCGCCTGCCAGATGCCTTCGGGCAGGTGTTCTACCCAGCCCGGTTGCGGGTAGAACTGCCGGAACTCCTCGTAGCCGCGGCCGGCTATGGTGCCGTCGGCAGCAATGACCAGGGCGGTGACGCCCGTTGTCCCTGCGTCGATCGCGAGCACGCTCATGGGCACTAGTGTGGCGTTGACACAGCGGCAAAACCTGGCGTGAGAGGAAGATCGATGCGAGTCGGAGTCCTGACCGGCGGCGGCGACTGCCCAGGCCTGAACGCGGTCATCCGTGCGATCGTGCGCACCGGCGTGACTGAGTACGGCTATGAGTTCGTCGGGTTCCGCGACGGCTGGCGCGGGCCGCTCGAGGGCGACACGATGCCTCTCGACGTGCAGGCGGTACGGGGCATCCTGCCGCGCGGCGGCACGATCCTCGGCACCTCCCGCACCAACCCGCTGGCGGAATCCGCGTCGGCCGGTGGCCGCTCCGGCGTCGAGCGGATCACAGGCAACCTGGCCGATCTGGGGATCGACGCACTGGTTGCGATCGGCGGCGAGGACACCCTGGGAGTCGCAAGTAAGCTTCACCAGCGCGGTGTCAGCGTCGTCGGCGTGCCGAAGACCATCGACAACGACCTTGGCGCTACGGACTACACGTTCGGCTTTGACACCGCGGTGAACATCGCGATGGAAGCTATCGACCGGCTGCACACGACGGCGGAGAGCCACCACCGGGCACTCATCGTGGAGGTGATGGGCCGCCAGGCCGGCTGGATCGCACTGCACGCAGGCATAGCGGGCGGCGCAAACGTGATCCTGATCCCGGAGCAGCCGTTCGATCTGGAGCAGGTCAGCGCCTGGGTGGAGCACCGGTTCCAGACGAGGTACTCGCCGATCGTGGTCGTCGCCGAAGGCGCGCACCCCAAGGCCGGGCAAGAGGCGGTCCTGGACGAGAGCGTCGACTCCTTTGGCCACGTCCGCTACGGCGGGGTGGGGCAGATGCTGGCCAGCGAGATCGAGAAGCGCACAGGCAAGGAAGCCCGGGTCGCGGTGCTGGGACATATCCAGCGGGGCGGCACCCCTACCGCGTACGACCGGGTGCTGGCCACCCGCTTCGGAGTGCACGCGATCCGCGCAGTGGCCGACGGCGCCTGGGGCTCAATGGTGGCGCTGCGCGCCACCGATATCCGCCGGGTCCCGCTGGCTGAAGCGGTCAGCGAGCTCAAGCTGGTGCCCCCCGAGCGCTACGCCGAGGCCGAGGTCTTCTTCGGCTGAGCGCAGTCGGGTCCGGAGCTGGCAAACTGGAGTGATGTCCGCACTGCCGCAAACCTGCCGTGACACGCCTCCAGACGAGGGCGCGAACGCGCTGCACGAGCCGTGTGTGCTGCTGAAGCTCGGCGAGATCGTGCTGAAAGGCAGGAACCGGCAGCAGTTCGAGCGGCTGCTGCACGACAACATCCGGCGTGCGATGCGCGAGATCCGCGACGCGGCGCCCCGCGCCGGGTCGCATCGCGGCGTGCAGCTCTGGCAGCGCGAGGGAGTGATCGTGCTGCGCCCCGTCGGGGTCGCCGGAGCTGATGCGGAGCGGGCAGCCGACCTGCTGGCCGAGCGGATGCGCAACGTCATGGGCCTGAGCCGAGTCTGCCGCGCTGTCCGGGTGGCTAAGGACCCTGAGGCTGCGGCCGCAGCGGCGACGACGCTGACGGCTGGCCGGACCGGCTCGTTCGCGGTCCGCGCCCGGCGCCGTGACAAGCGGTTCCCGATGAACTCCTCCCAGCTGGCCACGCTGATCGGCACGCGGATCCAGGAAGCACACGGCTACCCGGTCAACTTGTCGCACCCGGACACGACGGTGTTCGTGGAGGTCGACCAGTCCGAGGTGTTCGTGTTCACCGAGGGCCTGCCGGGACAGGGCGGGCTACCGGTCGGCATGAGCGGCCGCGCGCTTGTGCTGATCTCGGGCGGCATCGACTCTCCGGTTGCTGCCTACCGGATGATGCGCCGCGGGCTGCGGTGCAGCTTCCTGCACTTCTCCGGCATGCCGCTGACCGGGCCGGAGTCGGTGTACAAGGCCTACGGCCTGATCCGCGAGCTGGACAAGTTCCAGGGCGGCTCGCGGCTGTTCGTGGTCGCGTTCGGGCGGGCCCAGCAGCGGCTTGCGACCTCGGGCGCCGGGCGGCTGCAGATCGTGGCTCAGCGGCGGCTCATGCTCAAGACCGGCGAGGCACTGGCGCGGCGGCTGCGCGCAGCAGCGCTGGTGACCGGCGACTCGCTGGGCCAGGTGAGCAGCCAGACGCTGACCAACATCACAGCGCTGGACGACGCGGTCACGCTGCCGATCCTGCGACCGCTGATCGGCCTGGACAAGACCGAGATCATGGCGGAAGCCCGCCGGATCTCCACTCTGCAGATCTCTGAGCTGCCGGACCAGGACTGCTGCACGCTGCTCACACCGCGTCAGGTCGAGACCAGGGCGCGGATCGAGGACCTGCGGCGGATCGAGGCTAGGCTGGATGCGGATGACCTCGCGGAGGAGCTGGCTGCGGCTGCGCAGGAGCACACGGCTTCGAGTTCCTGAGACATCGAGACTGTGCGGCCGCCAGCCGGTCTGCGGAACCTTCAGCCCAGATCGCGGCGTTGCCCCCGGCCGCAGTCAGCAGGCCGCCAGCTCCCCACAGCGCCGTGGTGCCTGGGACGAGCGCCAGGTCCCCGATCCCGACCCCAGCGCCCGGGCTCGCGGTGACCTGAATTCGGGTCCAGCGCCCCGAACGGGACAGGTGCAGCAGCCACGCCTGCGGGCTGGCTCCTCCGGTGACCGCAGGGATCCAGATTCCGCCGGCGCCGTCGGCGGCGAACCGCTCGGCCCGCTGCACCGGCCACGGCGAGGTGAACCGGGTCCAGCCCGTACCGTTCCAGTGGGCCAGCACCACATGCCCGTTGGTCCCGGTTGCAGGGGTGATTCCGGACACCCAGACGCTGCTGGCCGACACGGCTACCACGTCCTCGAGCTGGGTGTTGTCCAGCGCTGGGCCGGTCCCGGACACCAGATCCCAGTCACTGCCGTCATAGCGGACGACCGAGCCACCGTCCGGACTGGTCGTGATCGCCCAGATGTCGCTGGCGGAGACCGCGCTGGCCCGGTAGATCGCCGCGGCGACCCCCGTTGCCCTAGCCCAGGAGTGGCCGTCGTAGTGCCAGGCGCCCAGCCCGGCCTCGCCGCTGAATCCAGGCGAGCCGAACAGCCAGGCCCCGCTGGGGCTGACTGCCACCACCGACGTCACCTGGTCCCCCTGGCGCCACGTGTTCGCCACCGACCACCGGGTGCCGTTCCAGTGCAGCGCGTAGCCATTGCCGACCGCCCAGATGTTCTTGGGTGACGAGGCATCCGCGGCGACGATGAACCCGCTGAGGCCCGCTGGAAGCGGTGACACCCGCCAGTGCACGCCGTCCCAGCGCTCAGCTTCGGGCGCGCTTGCTCCGCCCGGGTTGGTCCCGCCGAACGCCCAGGCCTGTGCGGGCGCCAGCGCAATGACCGAGGAGTAGCCCGAGGCGTTGTCCTTCTGCCCGTAGTGCAGCGACGCGGCAATCTTCCAGCCCTGCGGCCCGGCCGCTCGGCCGGGGGCACTGCCGCCGGCTGCGAGGGTCAGTGCGGCGGCGGCCAGTGAGCTGACGATGATGCCCGCTCGGCGGGCTCGGTTCATCGGGTCTCCACTCGGCCCGCGGGACGGGGGTTATCGGACGGGTCAGCGCCAGACTAGGGGAGAGCAATGCCTGAGGAAAGCAAGTCTCAAGTCCCTACTTGACCAATAGGGTTTAGCTCGGACCCTTCCACGGCCTGATGGCCCTGGTATGACAGGCTTTGCGCGGAGGTGATCGCGTGCAGATTGGACTGCAGATCCCCGACTTCACCTGGCCCGCCGGCCCGGCCTCACTCGGCGCTGAACTCGCCAGCGTGGCCACGCTGGCAGACCAGGCCGGTTTCGAGTTCCTCGCCGTCATGGACCATTTCTTCCAGATCGGTGTCGTCGGCCCGCCCGAGCACGAGATGCTCGAGGCTTACACCACGCTCGGGTACCTGGCCGGGCAGACATCCCGGGTCCGGCTGCTCACACTGGTGACCGGTGCCGTCTACCGGCACCCCGGGATCCTGGCCAAGACCGTCACCACGCTGGACGTGCTGTCCGGCGGCCGGGCCTGGCTAGGCGTCGGTGCCGCCTGGAACGAGGAAGAGTCCCGCGGCCTGGGAGTCCCGTTCCCGCCGGTGGCCGAGCGGTTCGAGCGGCTGGAGGAGACCCTGCAGATCTGCCTGCAGATGTGGGGGGGTGATCAGACACCGATCTCCGGCCGGCACTATCAGCTTGAGCGGCCGCTCAACTCGCCCCAGGCTCTGTCCCGGCCGCATCCGCCGATCATGATCGGTGGCGGCGGAGAGCGCAAGACGCTGCGGCTCGTCGCCCGCTATGCCCAGGCCTGCAACCTGTTCCCAGGCCCCGACCTGGGCCGCAAGCTCGACGTGCTGCGGGCGCACTGCGAGACCGAGGGCCGCGACTACGATGAGATCCTCAAAACCTGCTACTTCCCCTTTGACGTCGGCGAGAAGGGGGAGAGGGTCGGCGAGACGGTCGACCGCCTCGGCGCCCTGGCCGAAATGGGATTCCAGGCCGCGATCGGCATGGTGGCCCGGGTCTGGGAGCTGACCCCGCTCGAGATCATCGGCAGCGAGGTGATCCCAGCCGTCGCCCCGCTCTGAATGCTGATGCCGAGGATCGGCTGGAGCTACTCTGAGTTGCGGCTCCCGGGTGGTGACGCTGCCCAGCCCGTCCATCGCTCGACCTCGATGGCGACCACCGGTCCTTCCGGCAGTGCCTGGCGGTACTGGGGGTAGCGTTCCCGCAGCAGTGCAATTGGCCCGGCCATGACCCCGGGCTCTTCGAGGACTGCTGCGCGCCCGTCGGCGCGCACCCACCAGAGCGCGGCCCAGTCCTCGCTGTAGCTGTCGGCCAGAACGGCCACCTGCGGGTTGGCCAGGATGTTGGCCAGCCGACGCAGGTTCCGGGTGGTCTTGGGCTTGGCATCCACGGCGCTGTAGATGCGGTCGCCGTTCAGCGCGAATGTGACAGGGACGATGTGCGGCCGGCCGCCCTGCGTGACCGTCGCCAGCCTCGCGATCCGGGCCCCGGCAAGCAGCCGCCGCGCGTCCCCCTCACCAAGCCGCACCCCTGCCCCACCCCCTCCCGCCGCCCCAAGCGGCCCGTGGTTGAAGCTCTGGGGGCGTAATCACGCCCCCAGAGCCGCTTTCGCGTCCGGTGAGGGTGCCCTTTTAGGGGAAGTTGAAGCCCAGCGTGAGGGTGATCGTGCTGCCCTGGGGGGCCTGGCCGGTGGGGGAGTAGCTGCTCACGGTGCCACCGGCGAACACACCCTGGTTGACCTGGACCTGGAACCCGGCCTGCTGCAGCTCCTGGGTGGCCTGGTCCACCGGCAGGCCCTGCACGTCCGGGATGCTGACCATCGGCGGGCCCTGCGAGACCTGGACGGTGACGACCTCATTCGGCGCGATGGGCGTGTCAGGCTGCGGTGACTGACCGACGATGATTCCCTGGGGATCGCTGCTGCCGACGGCGGCCACCTGCTGCAGCTGGTACCCGCCGGCCTGCGCCTGCTGCTGCGCGTCCTGGAACTGCTCCCCGACGAAGTTGGGCAGCGGCGGCCCGCTGCTGACCACGAGGCTCACTGGCTTCGGCTGCGGCCAGGACACGCCTGCTGCCGGGGTCGTGCTGATCACGATGCCGGCCGGGATGCTTGACGAGGTCTCCGCGGTGGCCGAGCCCGGGGTCAGGCCCGCCT
Organism: uncultured Actinomycetota bacterium; assembly: GCA_963815375.1. Classification (GTDB taxonomy): domain Bacteria; phylum Actinomycetota; class Actinomycetes; order Streptosporangiales; family Streptosporangiaceae; genus JASHPR01. The sequence goes on from CAWFGX010000005.1 coordinate 979,457, forward strand.
TCCGCAGCGCGGCCTTGGCCGCGGACTCCGGCAGGCCGCTCACCTGCGGGACAGTGATCATGACCGGGCCTGAAGACACGGTGATGGTGACGGCCGCGCCGTTGTGAGCGTTCGAGCCGATCGCCGGGCTGGTGCCAATCACGTCACCCGCGGGAACGGAGTTGCTGTGCTGAACCGGGCCGATCCGCACCGTGAAGCCCAGGTTCTGCAGCTCGGTCCGCGCCGTGCTGGCGGCCATCCCGCTCACCTGCGGGACGCTGGTGTACTGCCCGTCAGTGACCCACCACGTGACCAGTGCGATGATCACGACCACGGCAACACCGAGGGCCACGTAGACCAGCCTGCGGCTGAACAGCCACTGCTGCAGCACCGGCTCGCGGGCACCGGGGTACGCCGCGGGCCGCGGCCTCGGGTAGGCGGGCGGCATGCCGTGCGGGCCGTAATCCGTTTCCGGGGCTTCGGCGGCGGACACGACCAGCGTGTGCTGTGGCCCGCCGTCCCGCGACGATGGCTGGTTGTAGCCCGGCATCGTCCCTTCGTCCGTCCCGGACCACGGGAACCAGCCGTCACCGGACGGTGGCAGGCCATCTGGCCGGCCGGCGCTGCCGGGAGCGCCGCCGGACGGACGGGCCGGGGCCTGCGAGGCGATGCGGTGGCTGGCATCGGTGACCGCGTGCAGGAACTGCCCGGCGTCGGCCGGGCGCAGCTCGGGGTCCCGGCTGGTAGCCATGGCCACCAGCGCGTCCACAGACTGCGGCAGGCCCGGTACGAGGCTGGAGGGCGGTGGCACCATGTCACTGACGTGCTTGTGGGCCACTGCAAGCGGGCTGTCTCCGGTGTGCGGCTGGACGCCGGTGAGCAGCTCGAACAGCATGACCCCCGAGGCGTACACGTCGCTGCGGGCGTCGGCGGTGCTGCGCATCACCTGCTCGGGTGCCAGGTAGGCGGCGGTCCCGATGACCATCCCCGTCCTGGTGTGCGATGGCCCCGAAGCGGCCCTGGCCAGGCCGAAGTCGGCCACCTTGACGACGTTGCCGTCGCCGATCAGCACGTTCTCAGGCTTGACGTCGCGGTGCACGATCCCCGCCCTGTGGGCTGCGGCCAGGCCGGCCAGGACGCCCTGGAAGATGCCAAGCGCCTCGCCCGGGGTGAGCCTGCCGCGCTCGCGCAGCAGTTCCCGCAGCGTCCGGCCGGGCACGTACTCCATCGCCAGGTAGAGCAGGCCGTCCTGGGCACCCTGGTCGTAGACGTGGACGACGTTTGGGCTCGACAGCCGGGCCACCGACCGTGCCTCGCCAGTGAAGCGGCGGGCGAAGTCCGGGTCGCCGGCCAGATCCGGGTGCGCGATCTTCAGGGCCACGGTGCGGTCAAGCTTGGTGTCGGTCCCCAGGTAGACCGTTGCCATGCCGCCGCGGGCGATCCAGGAGCCCACCCGGTACCTGCCGTCGAGCAACTGCCCGGCGGCCAGGCGCGAAAGGGTGGTATCCATCGGGAGAAGTTTAGATCCGGTGACGCGTGTGTGCGGTGAGAACGACGTTGCAAACTGGCAGGCAGATTGTGGTGGCGGGCGGTGGCCTGGCGGGCCTGCGAACCGTCGCCGAGCTGCGGGCCCGTGGATACGCCGGCGCTGTGACGCTGGTCGGCGCCGAAACCCGGCCGCCGTACGACCGGCCGCCATTGTCGAAAAAGCTGATGGCCGGGGAACTTGACGACACCACGCTGGAGCCGGACCTGGCGTCGCTCGGCGTGGACGCGCGGCTGGGCGAGACCGCTACCGGTGTCGACGCCGGACCCTGGCCGGGCGGCGTGCTGCGCACAGATCGCGGTGAGCACCGCTTCGAGGCCCTGGTGCTGGCGACGGGCGCCGTCCCGGTCGCGCTGCCCGGCGAGGGGCCGCAGCGGTTCCTGCGCACCATCGACGACGCGCTGACCCTGAGGGCGCTGCTGCGGCCCGGGTTCCGGCTGGCGATCGTGGGAGCCGGGTGGATCGGTGCCGAGCTGGCGACCGCCGCGGCTGGGCGCGGCTGCCGCGTGACGGTGGTCGAGGCGGCTGCGGCGCCACTGGCCGTGGCGGTCGGAGCCGACGTCGGCGCGCTGACCACCGGGTGGTACGAGGCTGCCGGGGTCGAGCTGCGGCTGGGTGAGCCAGTCGCCTCGGTGCAGCCCGGCGGGCTGGCGCTGGCCGGCGGCGGCTGGCTGCCTGCTGACGAAATCGTCACCGCGGTGGGGGTCCGGCCGGCGGTCACCTGGCTGGACGGCTCGGGCATCGCTGTCGACAACGGCGTGCTGGTGGACGAGCAACTGCGCGCCTCCGTTCCTGGTGTGTGGGCGGTCGGGGACTGCATGGCGTTCTGGTCGCGCCGGTATCAGCGCAGGCTGCGGTTCGAGCACTGGGACGGCGCCCTCCGCTCTCCTGCCGCCGCGGCGGCCAGCCTGACCGGCGAGGCCGACGGGTACGACCCCGTTCCGTATTTCTGGTCGGAACAATTCGGGCGGATGATCCAGTACGCCGGCTTTCACGGCGGGGCGGACCGCTTTGTGCTCCGCGGTGACCCCACTGAGCGCCAGTGGGCGGTGTTCTGGCTGGCCGGCGACCTGCCGGTGGCGCTGCTGGCGGTGAACTCGCCGCGCGATCTGCGCCACGGCAGGCGCCTCATCGAGGCCGGAGCCGCGGTCGATGCCGGGAGGCTCGCCGACCCCGGCGTTCCGGTGGCTCAGGCGGCCAGTGGCTGACGTCGATCGCCGTAAACTCAGGGTGTTTGGCCAGGGGCACAATGTGGGAAACTCGCAGTTGTGGCACAGATCGACCCCCCGGCCGACGCCATCGTCGGCGACTGGCTGACCATTCCTGACGTCGCTGACCGGCTCGGGATCCCCGTGAGCCGGGTCCGGCAGCTGCTCCGTGACCGCAAACTGCTCGCGGTGCAGCGGCCAAGCGGCAGCTTCAGCGTCCCGGCCGCGTTTCTTGACGGCGCCCAGGTAGTCCGCGGGCTGCACGGCACGCTCACCCTGCTGTTCGACTGCGGCTTCGACGAAGCCGAGGCGCTGCGCTGGCTGTTCACCGCCGATGACACGCTGCCCGGCACGCCGATCCAGGCGATCGCGGAGCACCGCGGCACCGAGGTCAACCGGCGCGCTCAGACACTGGCATTCTGAACGCGGTCCAGCACCAGCCCTGGCCCCAGGGCTTATTCACCCTGGGCCCGACCCCCTGCTGACGAGGAGACGGTCCATGACAGAACCGCTGCGGCCCGACATCGCTGACATGCTCGGCCGCGTCGGGCGGCACTGGGGCTGGGCGCTCGCGTTCGGGATCATCACGGTGCTCGCGGGCATCGTCGTGCTGGCGTGGCCCGGTCCGACACTCGTGGTCATCGCGATCCTGTTCGGCATCGAACTGGTCGTTCTGGGGATATTCAGGTTCGTGGCGGCATTCGGCCACGACCTGAACGCGGGCACCCGGATCCTCTACGCCCTGCTGGGAGTGCTGTCGCTGATCATCGGTCTCTACGCGCTGCGTCACGTCCTGATCACCCTGCTCGCGCTGGCGTTGCTGCTCGGCATCTTCTGGGTGGTCAACGGCACCGTTGAGCTGTTCGCCGCGCTCTCGCACCGGGAGACGAGTCACCGTGGCTGGATGAGCGTGCTTGGCATCCTCAGCATCTTCGCTGGCATCATCCTGCTGGCCTACCCAGGGCTGTCACTGGTGGTCCTGTCGGTGATCGTCAGCGTCTGGCTACTGGTGTTCGGCTTGATGGAGATCAACGTGGCCTGGCAGATCCGCTCGGCCCGCCACCGCCTGAGCGGCACGCCTTAGCCGATCAGTCGCTGCGCGCGGTCGCGGCAACGGCCAGGTCGGCCAGGGCCCGCTTGGCCTCGCCGGTCATTGGCGCGTGGGTGAGCGCGGACAGAGCGTCGGCGACACAAGAGTCGATCATCCGCTCGGACTCGGTCACCGCGCCGGTCTCGGTGAGCAGCGTGCGGATCTCCGCCGCGCCCGCGTCATCCAGCAGCCGGTCACCGAGACGGCGGTCGAGCAGCTCGCGCTGGGCGGCGCTGGCCCGCTCCCTCGCGATCGCCACCAGCACCGTCCGCTTGCCCTCGCGCAGGTCGTCGCTGGCGGGCTTGCCGGTCAGAGTGGGGTCGCCGAACACGCCAAGCAGGTCGTCGCGGAGCTGGAACGCAACCCCCAGCGGGATGCCGTAGGCCGTGCACGCCTGGGACAGTGTTTGCCCCGGGGGGACGACCCCCCCAGACCCCCCCGGAGAAGGAGCCGCGCGGGGCGGGCCAGCCAGGGCCACGCCCAGATGCAGCGGGCGCTCGATCGTGTACTTGGCCGACTTGTACTGCACCACACGCAGAGCACTGGCCACCGTGCCGTCGCCAGCTGACTGGCCCAGCAGGTCCAGGTACTGGCCGCAGATCACTTCGGCGCGCATCGAGTCGAGCACGGGCTGCCCGCGCCGGAGGGCCGCGTCGGGCAGCCCGCTGCTGGTGAACAGCTCGTCGGTCCAGGACAGCAGGAGATCGCCGATGAGGATCGCCGCGCCGGCGCCGAACGACTCGGCCGACCCGCGCCAGCCGCCCGCCTCGTGCAGGGCGGCGAACTGCCGGTGCACCGACGGGTGGCCCCGGCGGGTGTCACTGGCGTCCATCAGGTCGTCATGCACCAGCGCGCTCGCGTGCAGGAGCTCGAGCGCTGCCGCGGCAGCGTGGATCTCCGGGCAGTCACAGCCGCCCGCCGCCCGCCAGCCCCAGTAGCAGAACGCCGGGCGCAGTCGCTTCCCGCCGGCCAGCAGCTCAGCGATCGCATCGGTCCAGGGCAGCATGTCCTGGCCGATGCTGCCCAGCACCACGCGCTGCCTGGCCAGGAAGTCCGCGAGTGCGCGGCCTGCCTGGTCGCGGATGAGCTGAAGATCCGCCGGGCTGCTGGCCATGCTGGCGAGGTTAGACCTGGCTGGCGCAGGCTAACCTTCTGGGTATGCCACCACGCCAGCTACGTGCCGCGCCAGCGATCAGGGACCTGCTGGCGTCGGGTAAAGAGTCCTTCTCGTTTGAGTTCATGCCGCCCAAGACCGAGGACGACGAGCGCAAGCTATGGCGGGCGATCCGCGAGCTCGAGCCGCTGCGGCCGACTTTCGTCTCGGTGACATACGGGGCAGGTGGCTCGACTCGCGACCGGACCGTGCGGGTGACCGGCCGGATTGCCGAGGAGACGACGCTGACCCCGGTCGGGCACCTCACCGCGGTGAGCCACTCAGTAGGCGAGCTGCGTCACGTCATCGGCTCGTACGCGGCTGAGGGCGTGCGGAACGTCCTCGCCTTGCGCGGCGACCCGCCAGGCACGCCGGGCGATGAGTGGGTGCCCCACTCGGAGGGCCTGATGTACGCGGCCGAGCTCGTGCGCCTGGTCAAGGCGTCGGGCGACTTCTGCGTCGGGGTGGCCGCGTTTCCCGAGGGCCACCCAAGGTCGCCGGACCTGGACTCGGACATCGCACGCTTCGTGGACAAGTGCCGCGCCGGGGCTGACTTCGCGATCACGCAGATGTTCTTTTACCCCGAGGACTACCTGCGGCTGCGGGACCGGGTCGCCGCGCTCGGCTGCGAAGTGCCGATCATCGCCGGCATCATGCCGGTCACCAGCGTTGCGATGGTCGAGCGCATGATCGCGCTCTCCGGTGCCCGGTTCCCTCAGGCGCTGGAGGACCGGCTGCGCGCAGAGGCGGGCGACCGGGCCATCGTTCGGAAGATCGGCGTTGAATTCGCCGCGGACATGTGCGACCGGCTCCTCGCCGAGGGCGTGCCCGGACTGCACTTCTACACGCTGAACGGGTCGCGGGCCACCCAGGAGATCTATCAGCTGCTCGGGCTGGCCGAGCGGGCCCGCAGCGGCAGCACTGCGCCCATCACCGCGTAGGCGACGTCAGCGCCCGGGAACGTGTAGTCAGTCAGCAGGTCCGCCAAGCCCAGGCCGCGGTACAGCCGCCGGGCCGTCGAGTCCCGGTCCGGCGTCGACAGCACAGCGGTACGTTCCGGCCGGCCCTCGGTAAGCCCGAGTACCAGGCTCTTGCCGATGCCGCGGTGCTGGAAGTCCGGGTGGACGTGCACCTCGGCGATTTCCAGCGAATCGTCCAGCCAGTCCGCGGCCCACGCCTCCCCGGCCTTGGCGGTGAGCGCGGAGAAGACGACATCGTGCCACCACTGGCCGTCCATGCCGCGGAAGCCGTAGCTGAAGCCAATGATCTGCCCGGGCGATCCGCGCCTGCCCGGCTGGCCCGCGTTGGTGCGGACGGCGAGGGCACGGAAGCCACCGTTCCTGGTGTGCTGCTCCATGACCGAGCGGCGGCTGCGCAGCTGCCCCGGGTCGGGTTGCATCGCGGCGAGGTACACCCCGGTAAGGACGTCCAGCTCGGCAACGAAGGCCGCCCGGCTGAGCTCACGCGGCGGGCTGGTGCTCGGCACCTGGCCAGCGTACGCGAGAGGCCAGGTCAGGCGTATGCGCACCCTGTGGTCACGCCTGAACGCGCGTGGCCTGTGGGTCACAGCAGCGTGGCCAGCCAGCGCCGGGTCACTTCGCCCTGCGCGGCCTGGAAGCGGCGCACCGTGGGCAGCCCCGGTGGCGGCGACTCCGGGACTGAAGCCGCCGTTTTGTCGGACCCTCCCGGTAGCTTCGAACGCAGCTGCAATTGAGTGGACAGAGCACCGAATTTATGTTCGACTAACAGCAGGACGGTCGCCTGGCGCCCGTCCGCTGATAGGGAGGTACCGCGGTGGGTACGGCTGCAACGAAGACGGTCTCGCCGGCGTCGCAAGCGCGGCCGCGCTGCCGCGTCGCACCGTCCGCATTGGCCCTGCTGCAATCGGCCAGGTACGGGCTGAGCGCCGCGCAGGACGAGTCGTCGGCCAGCGCCCGGTACGTCTCAGCTCACCTGGCGGCACTGCGGGCCGCCGCTGCGGTGGTCGCGGCCAGGTCCGATCCCGGTGCCTCGGCGCGCCGCCGGAGGCCGCCGAGCGTCTGGGAACTGCTGTCGAAGGTGGAGCCGACGCTGTCTGAGTGGGCGGCGTTCTTTGCCGCCAGCGCGGCAAAGCGGGCGGCCGCCGAGGCCGGGCTGCCCCGTGCGGTCTCACCTTGGGAGGCTGATGAGCTGCTCCGCGATGCGGAGACGTTCGTGTCCCTGGCCGAGCAGGCCCTCGGAGCGCCGACTCAGCCCGTGCTCCCGCTGCTCACTGCCGGGTAGCGGGCCCGTGCCGCGGGTTCAGAACGCCTCGATCGCCCCGCGGGCGTCGGAGTCGAGGATTCCCCAGCCGATCAATTCCTCAGTCAGGTCAGTCGGCGACTTGTCATAGATGACGGCCAGCGAGCGCAGGTCTTCCTGCCGAATGGACAGCACCCGGCCGTTGTAATCGCCGCGCTGGCTCTGAATGGTCGCAACGTACCGCGCGAGCGGGCCGGCTTTGTCCTTTGGCAGCTGCGCCATCCGCTCCAGGTCGATGACCAGCTTGGGCGAAGGCGCCAGCAGCGTGGGCAGCACCTCACCGGGCAGCAGCTCAGATACCGGGACGCCGTAGAACTCAGCAAGCTCAGCCAGCTTCTGAACGGTCACCGAGCGGTCGCCGCGCTCATAAGAGCCCACGACCACGGCCTTCCAGCGACCCCGTGACTTTTCCTCAACTCCGTGCAGCGAGAGCCCCTGCTGGGTGCGAATCGCGCGCAGCCGTGCCCCGAGGGTCTTCGCGTAATCAGATGGCATGTTCCCTGGCCCCCTGGCCCTGTTGTTGTATTGGCACTGTCGTAGGCGATAGCGGTGGTTACGCACAGTGACGGTAGGCCCGAGACCCGACAAGGTCAAGCCGAATGGCAAAAAGCGGGTGAACTTACTCGCGCATCCGCGGTACCCCGGCCGGCCCCCGGCTTACTATGCCCGACACCCAGAACAGCGCGCGTGCGCGCCGAAATCGCCGGCACGGCCGGCGCTGGCGGCCGTGCCAGCGAACCGGCCACGGCTGGCCGATCACGGGCGAGACCGGACGCTTCGTGACATCGTGTGATAAAGATCACCAGGCTGCCGCCACGTATCGCCGGGAAGACTGCGGCGTGTAACGGCCCGGAGTGCCCGGGATTGACCCGATGCGCGGCAAAGGCCAGCCGCTGGCCTCGGCGCGTGCCGCCCTCCGAGGCGGGTCCGGGCTGGTACGGTGAAACGAACAGGCGTCCTTTAAGGCCCGTCCCGTGAGGCGGGAAAGGAGGTCCCATAAATGCATGCCGCCCGTGATGCCAGTTCGGGCAGTCAGCCCAAGGTGGTACTCGAGCCAGCGGAGATCAGCCGCGCGCTGACCAGGATCGCGCACGAGATCCTGGAGCGAACCAGCGGCGCCCGCGACGTCGTTCTGCTCGGCATCCCGACGAGGGGAGTGCCACTCGCGCGCCGGCTGGCTGGCCGGCTGGAACAGGTCGAGGGCCGACCGGTCCCGGCAGGATCGCTTGACGTCACCATGTACCGGGACGACCTGCGACTTCGGCCAGCAAGGGCGCTCCGGCACACCGAGGTTCCCGCGACCGGGATCGAAGGCATGATCGTGGTCCTGGTCGACGATGTCCTCTACTCAGGCCGCACCGTCCGCGCGGCTCTGGATGCCCTGGGCGAGCTGGGCAGGCCCAGGGCCGTCCAGCTCGCCGTCCTGGTCGACCGCGGGCACCGCGAGCTGCCGATCCGGGCCGACTACGTCGGCAAGAACCTGCCGACCTCGCAGCGAGAGATCGTCCGGGTCCTGCTGGAGGAGGTGGACGGCCAGGACGCGGTGCAGCTGGGCGTCCGCCCGCCCGCGACCCCAGCCGGTGCCGCAGCCGGGGAGGTGCGCTGATGAAGCGTCACCTGATCTCGGCCGCGGACCTCAGCCTCGACGACGCTCTGCTGATCCTTGATACGGCCGATGAGCTGGCCCAGATGGCCGAGCGACCGGTGAAAAAGCTCCCCACGCTGCGCGGCCGCACGGTGGTCAACCTCTTCTACGAGGACTCCACGCGGACCCGGATCTCCTTTGAGGCCGCGGCTAAGCGGCTGTCCGCCGACGTCATCAACTTCTCGGCCAAGGGATCCAGCGTGGCCAAGGGGGAGAGCCTCAAGGACACGGCACTGACCCTGGAGGCGATGGGCGCCGACGCCGTGGTGATACGGCACAGCGCATCGGGCGCGCCGCACCGGCTGGCCGACTGGGTGCGGGGCAGCGTGGTCAACGCCGGCGACGGTACTCACGAGCACCCGACGCAGGCGCTGCTCGACGCGTTCACGATGCGCCGCAGGCTGGGCCGGCTGGAGGGGCTGCGGGTGATCATCGTCGGCGATGTCCTGCACAGCAGGGTCGCCAGGTCCAACATGCTGCTGCTGAGCACGCTGGGCGCGGAGGTGACGCTGGTCGCGCCGCCGACGCTGCTGCCGGTCGCCGTTGGCAGCTGGCCGTGCTCGGTCGGGTACGACCTGGATGCCGCGCTGCCCAAGGCGGACGTGGTCATGATGCTGCGTGTCCAGCAGGAGCGGATGAACGCCGCCTACTTCCCCACCGTGCGCGAGTACAGCCGGCGGTACGGCCTCGACACAGGCCGGATGGGGCTGCTGCCCGAGCACGCGATCGTGATGCACCCCGGCCCCATGAACCGCGGCGTCGAGATCGCCGCCGAGGTGGCGGACTCGGCCCGGTCCACGATCGTCGAGCAGGTTGCCAACGGGGTCAGCGTGCGGATGGCTGTCTTGTACTTGCTCCTGGGCGGCTCGGGCGCAGCAGAAGGGACAGGAGAGCAGCCATGACGCAGGACTGGCTGATTACCGGGGCCAGGCCACTGGGCGGCGAGCCTGCCGACCTTCTGGTCCGCGACCAGGCCATTGCTGAGATCGGCCCGGGCCTGGCCAGCCCGGGTGCGCAGCGGCTGGACGCTGACGGGCTGATCCTGCTGCCTGGCCTCGTCGACCTGCACAGCCACCTGCGCGAGCCCGGCAGGGAGGACGCCGAGACGGTGGCGAGCGGGACCGCGGCGGCAGCGCTCGGCGGGTTCACGGCGGTGCACGCTATGGCCAACACCGACCCGGTCGCAGACACCGCCGGGGTTGTGGAGCAGATCTGGCGGCTGGGCCGCCAGGCCGGCCGCTGCGACGTGCAGCCTGTCGGCGCGGTCACAGCTGGCCTGGCCGGCAGCCGTCTCGCCGAGCTTGGTGCCATGGCCGATTCCGCCGCGCGGGTGCGGGTCTTCTCCGACGACGGCCGGTGCGTGCACGACGCGGTGCTGATGCGGCGGGCACTTGAGTACGTCCGGGCGTTCGGCGGGGTGATCGCGCAGCACGCCCAGGAGCCTCGGCTCACCGAGGGCGCGCAGGTAAACGAAGGGGAGATCTCCGGCAGGCTGGGCCTGCCCGGCTGGCCAGCGGTCGCCGAGGAGGCAGTGATCGCCCGCGACTGCCTGCTCGCGGCGCATGTTGGATCGGCGCTGCACGTGTGCCACGTCTCCACGGCCGGCTCGGTGGAGATCATCCGGTGGGCCAAGTCCAAGGGCTGGCAGGTGACCGCCGAGGTGACACCGCATCACCTGCTGCTCACCGAGGAGTACGCCGTGGGCTACGACCCGGTCTTCAAGGTCAACCCGCCGCTGCGCACCAGTGAGGACGTGGCCGCGCTGCGGGCTGGCCTCGCAGACGGCACCATCGACTGCGTCGCCACCGACCACGCGCCGCACCCGCTGGAGGACAAGGAGGCCGAGTGGCAGGTCGCGGCGTTCGGCATGACCGGGCTGGAGACCGCGCTGCGCGTGGTGCACCAGGCTCTGGTCGAGCCGGGCCTGCTCGACTGGGCGGCCGTGGCCGACCGGATGTCGGCGCGGCCTGCTGCCATCGGCCGCCTCGCTGGGCACGGGCAGCTGACCCTCGGCGGCCCGGCGAACCTGGTCCTGTATGACCCATCGCCGCGCGAGATCGTCGACCCGTCACAGCACGCCTCTAAGAGCCGGAACACCCCGTTCGCCGGGATGGAGCTGCCCGGCCGGGTGATGGCCACGTTCCTGCGCGGCAAGCCAACGGTCCTCGACGGGAAGCTTTCCTGGTGAGCGAGCGGAGGGGCGCGGTGCCGCGTTGTACTGGGGAGCGAGGGAACCCGCGACTGAGCGACGAGGAAAACGCGCCGCCTCGAGGCGCCCCGGAAGTGAGCGAACCGTGAGTACGGCGGTGCTGGTCCTGGAGGACGGGACCACGTTCAGCGGGACCAGCTGGGGAGCTGACGGCGAAGCGTTCGGTGAAATGGTCTTCAACACCGGGATGACCGGCTACCAGGAGACCCTCACAGACCCGTCGTACTGCGGGCAGATCGTCGCGATGACCGCGCCGCACATCGGCAACACCGGAGTGAACGACGAGGACCGCGAGTCGGGCCGGATCTGGGTGAGCGGGTACGTCATCCGCGAGCCTGCCAGGATCGCGTCGAGCTGGCGCGCGGTGCGCAGCCTGGAGGACGAGCTGCGCGCCCAGGGCATCACAGCGATCGCGATCACCGGAACCAGGGCACTGACCAGGCACCTGCGCGACCGCGGCGCGATGCGGGCCGCGATCGCGCCTGCAAGTACCGACCCGGCCGGGCTGCTGGAACGGGTGCTGGCCAGCCGCCCGATGACCGGCGCCGACCTGGCCCGCGAGGTGTCCACGGCGCAGCCGTACGTGGTCGCGCCGCCCGCTGGCACGCCGGTGCGGTACCGGGTCGCGGCCGTCGACCTCGGCATCAAGGCTGCCACCCCGCGGTCGATGGCCGCGCTCGGCTGCGAGGTCACCGTGCTGCCCGCTGCCAGCACCGCGCAGGAGATTCTGGCCAGCGCACCGGACGGCGTGTTCTTCTCCAACGGGCCCGGCGACCCGGCCGCGCTCGGCTACGCGGTCGAGGCGATGCGCGGCGTGCTCGGCGCTGGCGTCCCGGTGTTCGGGATCTGCCTGGGCAGCCAGATCCTGGGCCGCGCCCTCGGCCTGGACACCTACAAGCTGCGGTTCGGCCACCGCGGCATCAACCAGCCCGTGCAGGACCTGCGTACCAGCCGGGTCCAGATCACCAGCCACAACCACGGCTTTGCCGTCGCAATGCCAGGTGACGGCCGGTTCGAGACGGCCTTCGGCCCGGCCGAGGTCACTCACATCAACCTTAACGACGGCGTGGTGGAGGGGCTGCGGCTGCTGGAGGCTCCAGCGTTCAGCGTGCAGTACCACCCCGAGGCCGCGCCGGGCACCCACGACGCCACGGGTCTGTTTGGCGAGTTCTGCGCCCTGATGGAGAGCACCCGGTGAGCCCGTCCAGCCAGCGCTCAGTCAACGGGGACACTTCTTTGCAGATACGACTGAAAAGTGTCCCGGCTGGCCAGCACGTGAGGCGGGGGAGGGGGCGCAGCCGTGCCGAAGCGGGCTGACCTGGAGTCGGTGCTGGTCATCGGGTCGGGGCCGATCGTGATCGGGCAGGCCTGCGAGTTCGACTACTCGGGCACCCAGGCCTGCCGGGTGCTGCGGCAGGAGGGCATCAGGGTCAGCCTGGTCAACTCCAACCCGGCCACGATCATGACTGACCCCGAGTTCGCCGACGCGACCTACGTCGAGCCGATCACGCTCGATGTGCTGGAAAAGGTGATCGCGAAAGAGCGCCCCGACGCTCTCCTGCCCACGCTCGGCGGGCAGACCGCGCTGAACGCGGCCGTCGCGCTGCACGACGCGGGTACGCTCGCCCGCTACGGGGTCGAGCTGATTGGCGCCGACATCGACGCCATCCGGGCAGGCGAGGACCGCAGGCGGTTCAAGGAGATTGTCACCGATCTCGGTGCCGAGGTCCCTGACAGCCGTATCTGTCACACCCTGCTGGAGTGCGAGCAGGCAGCCGACGAACTCGGCTTCCCGGTTGTGGTCCGCCCGTCGTTCACACTCGGCGGCACCGGGTCCGGCGTCGCCCGCAGCCCGGCCGACCTGCGCCGGATGGCCGGGGCGGGCCTGGACGCGAGCCCGGTCACCGAGGTGCTGCTTGAAGAGTCGATCCTCGGGTGGAAGGAGTTCGAGCTCGAGCTGATGCGCGACCGCGCTGACAACGCGGTGATCGTCTGCTCGATCGAGAACATCGACCCGATGGGCGTGCACACCGGTGACTCGGTCACGGTCGCGCCGGCGATGACCCTCACCGACCGCGAGTACCAGCGCATGCGCGACATCGCGATCGCGACCGCCCGCGCCGTCGGGGTAGACACCGGCGGCTGCAACATCCAGTTCGCGGTAAATCCGAAAACCGGCCGGATGGTCGTGATCGAGATGAACCCGCGGGTGTCCCGGTCCAGCGCGCTGGCCTCTAAGGCGACCGGCTTCCCGATCGCCAAGATCGCGGCCCGGCTCGCCATCGGCTACACCCTGGACGAGATCCGCAACGACATCACCGGCGAGACCCCGGCCAGCTTCGAGCCTGCGCTGGACTACGTGGTGGTCAAGGTGCCCCGGTTCGCCTTCGAGAAGTTCCCGGGCGCGGACCCGGTGCTGACCACGCACATGAAGTCGGTCGGTGAGGCGATGGCAATCGGGCGGTCGTTCGCGGAAGCACTGGGCAAGGCGCTGCGCTCCCTGGAGCACCCGGGCGCGCCTTTCAGCTGGCGGGAGCCCCCCGATGGGCCGGCCGAGCTGCTGCGCCGCTGTGCCAGCCCGCACGACGGCCGGCTGGCAACTGTGCACCAGGCGATCCGCGCCGGGGCGACTGTGGCGCAGCTGGCCGAGGCCACCGGCATCGACCCGTGGTTCATCGACCAGATCAAAGGCATCGAAGAGCACGCAGAACGTATCGCCGCGGGCCAGCCTGACGACGAGGGCGTGCTGCGTGAGGCTAAGGCCACCGGGTTCTCCGACGCTCAGATAGCGGAGATCCGCGGGACCACCGAAGCCGAGGTCCGGCAGCTGCGCCACCGGCTCGGCGTCCGGCCGGTGTACCAGACCGTGGACACGTGCGCGGCCGAGTTCGCCGCGCGCACGCCGTACCTCTACTCGACCTACGACGAGCAGACCGAAGTACCGCCCGGCGGCCGGCCACGGGTGATCATCCTCGGCAGCGGGCCAAACCGGATCGGCCAGGGCATCGAGTTCGACTACGCGTGCGTTCACGCCTCGTTCGCGCTGTCAGCGGCGGGCTACGAGACCGTGATGGTCAACTGCAACCCGGAAACCGTGTCCACCGACTACGACACCTCAGACCGGCTGTACTTCGAGCCGCTCACACTCGAGGACGTGCTGGAGGTGGTGGCGGCCGAGCGGCAGGCCGGGCCGGTCGCGGGAGTGATCGTCCAGCTGGGCGGGCAGACGCCGCTGGGCCTGGCCCGCGGGCTGGCCGCCGAGGGAATCCCGGTTGCCGGGACGTCGCCGGATGCCATCCACCTGGCCGAGGACCGGGGCGAGTTCGGCGCCGTCCTGGCGTCGGCCGGCCTGCCAGCGCCGCGGTACGGCATAGCTACGTCGCCCGGCGAGGCGCAGCAGGTCGCCGACGAGATCGGTTACCCGGTGCTGGTACGACCCTCCTATGTGCTCGGCGGCCGGGGAATGGAGATCGTCTACGACCCCGCCGCTCTGGCCGAGTATGTAGCCCGGGCCACGGAGGCCTCCCCGGGGCACCCAGTGCTGATCGACAGGTTCCTCGATGACGCGATCGAGATCGACGTCGACGCGCTGTACGACGGCGAGGAGCTGTACCTGGGCGGAGTGATGGAGCACATCGAGGAAGCCGGCATCCACTCCGGCGACTCTGCCTGCGCGCTGCCGCCGATCACACTCGGCCGCGAGTACATCGCCGAGATCCGGCGCTCGACTGAGGCGATCGCCAAGGGCGTGGGCGTTCTCGGGCTGCTGAACGTCCAGTACGCGCTGGCCGGCGGTGTGCTGTACGTGCTGGAGGCGAACCCGCGGGCTTCGCGCACCGTCCCGTTCGTGTCCAAGGCGACCGCCGTGCCGCTGGCCAAGGCCGCGGCCCGGATCATGCTCGGTGCTACCGTGGCCGGCCTGCGCGCCGAGGGCGTGCTCCCGGCGTCAGGCGACGGTGGCACACTCCCGCTGGACGCGCCAATCGCGGTCAAGGAAGCGGTGCTGCCGTTCGGCAGATTCCGCAACGCGGCCGGCGAGGGAGTGGACACTGTGCTCGGGCCGGAAATGCGGTCGACCGGAGAGGTCATGGGCATCGACGAGGTGTTCGGCACCGCGTTCGCGAAGTCGCAGGCGGCAGCGTACGGATCGCTGCCGGTCAAGGGGCGTGCCTTTGTCTCGGTGGCCAACAAGGACAAGCGCTCGATGGTGTTCCCGGTCAAGCGCCTCGCCGACCTGGGCTTCGAGATATGGGCCACTGAGGGCACCGGGGAGGTGCTGCACCGCAACGGGGTGCGCGCCACAATCGTGCGCAAGCACAGTGACGGCACGGGGCCGGACGGCGAGCCGACGATTGTGGAGCGCATCCTGGCGGGCCAGGTCGACCTCATCGTGAACACGCCGTTCGGCAGCCCCGGGCAGTCCGGGCCGCGCCTGGACGGCTATGAGATCCGCACCGCGGCAGTGCGGCGCGGCGTGCCGTGCATCACCACCACGGCTGGCCTGGCGGCCGCCGTGCAGGGCATCGAGGCGATCAACTCCGGCGTGGTCGGCGTGCGCTCGCTGCAGGAGCACGCAGAGCACCTCCGGGCCAATGGGCACGCGTCCTCGCAGGGGGTTGCTGGCCAGGCAGCTCCGGGGGGTCGTCCCCCCGGGTCAGCAGAGGGCATCCCATGAGCCACGCCGACGGCGAGGCAGAGGCCGGACCGGTCCAGGTACGCGGGACCGTGCTGACCGTCCGCAGGGTGGACGCGTACCAGGCGATGACGATCGTGGCGCCGGGCGTCGCGGCCCGGTTCCGCGCTGGCCAGTTCGTAACAGTCGCGGTCGGCGGCCCTGACTCAGCGATGCTGACCCGCAGAGCGTTCTCTATCCATGACGTCCGGCCCGATCACGGCGGCACCGTGGAGTTCGTGTTCGACGCAGACGGCCCGGGGACCCGGTGGCTCGCGGAGCGGCGGGCCCGGGACGTCCTGGACGTCACCGGGCCGCTCGGGCGGCCGTTCCCGGTGCCCCGCGACCCGGTCAGCTGCCTGCTGATCGGCGGCGGCTACGGCAGCGCTCCGCTGTTCTCGCTAGCGGGCAGGCTGCGCGAACGGCGGTGCTCGGTCGATTTCCTGCTCGGGGCGGCAACCGGGGACCGGGTCTTCGGCGCGCTGACCGCCAGGCGCACCGGTCGCACTGCCACGATCACGACGGATGACGGGTCGCTCGGCGTCCGCGGCATCGTCACAGACATGATGGGGCAGATCATCCACGAGGCCAGGACCGATGTCATCTACGCCTGTGGCCCGATGCCGATGCTGCGACAGGTGACTGCGCTGGCCCGGCGTTACGACATCCCGGTGCAGGTCGCCGCCGAGGAGCTGATGGCCTGCGGCATCGGGGTCTGCATGACGTGCGTGCTGCCCGTGGTCGGCTCCGACGGCGTCACCAGGATGGTCCGGTCGTGTGTCGACGGCCCGGTCTTCCGCGGCGAGCGGGTGCGCTGGGACGACGTGGGGACCGTCCCGTTCGACGCCGTCGGTGCTCCAGGCTGGGAGCCGAGGTCCCGGCGCGCCGCGGGCCTGCCAGCGGGAAAGGCGGCCGACAGTGACTGACATGCGCGCCCGTCTCGGCCACGCCGAGCTGCCGAATCCGGTCCTCACCGCGTCCGGGTGCGCGGGAGCGGGCCGGGAGCTGGCACAGTTCTTCGACGTCGCCAGGATCGGCGCCGTGGTCACCAAGTCGGTGATGCTCGCGCCACGGGCGGGACGGCCAACCCCGCGGATGGCGGAGACGCCGAGCGGGATGCTCAACTCGATCGGCCTGCAGGGGCCCGGCATCGACGCGTTCTTGCAGCGGGACCTGCCCTGGCTGCTGTCGCGCGGAGCCCGCACCATGGTCTCGATCGCGGGCAGCACCGTGGAGGAGTACGCGGAGCTGGCCGCCCGGCTGTCCGACGCCGCCGGCGTGACGGCGATCGAGGTCAACATCTCCTGCCCGAACGTCGAGCACCGCGGCGAGGTCTTCGCCTGCGACGCCGGAGCCGCAGCGGCTGTCATCGAGGCGGTCCGCGCCCGCGCCCGGTTCGACATCCCGGTGTTCGCCAAGCTCTCGCCCGACGTCACCGACATCGTGGCGATCGCGCGAGCCTGCGTGACGGCCGGGGCGGATGGGCTGTCGCTCATCAACACCCTGCTGGGCATGACCATCGACGTGGACACGATGAGCCCCTCGCTCGCCGGGACGACCGGGGGACTGTCCGGTCCCGCCATCCGGCCGGTGGCGGTGCGGTGCATCTGGCAGGTCCGCGCGGCGCTGCCCGACGTTCCGATCATCGGCATGGGCGGAGTCCGGACCGGACGGGACGCACTCGAGCTCATCCTGGCTGGCGCGACGCTGGTGAGCGTCGGCACGGCGATCTTTCACGACCCGTCGGCGTGCGTCCGCATCGCCCGCGAGCTCGAGGAGGAGCTGACGTCGCGGGGTATCGAGCGCCTGTCCGACGCTGTCGGCCTGGCTCACGAGCCGCGCAACGCGGCGCGCCGCAGGCTCGCCGGAACCAGGCGCAGCGTCGCCCCCGGGGGACGGCCCCCCGTAACCTCCCGCGGTGCCAGCCCCGGGGGATGACCCCAAACCCCTGCCAGTGCTGTAGGAAGGAAGCCGTGAACTACGTCGCGCCGATCGCCGTCGCTCTCGACGCCCCGAGCCTGGAGCAGGCCGCGCGCTGGGCTGGCCTGGTGACGCCCCACGTCAGCACCGTGAAGATTGGCCTGGAGCTGTACCTGCGCTACGGGCCTGAGGCTGTTGCCTCGATCCGCGGGGCCAGCAATGTCCGCGTCTTCCTCGACCTGAAGCTGAACGACATCCCGGCCACGGTGGCCGGAGCTGCGCGCTCGGTCGCGAGGCTCCGGCCGGATCTGCTTACCGTGCATGCTGTCGGGGGGATGGCAGCGGTGCGTGCCGCCGTGGAGGCCGCACCGGACACCAGGATCGTGGCCGTCACCGTTCTCACCTCGCTCGGCGACGACGACCTCGACGCGATAGGGCTGGCCGGCCCGGTCCGGGACGCGGTGCGGCGGCTGGCCGTTCTGGCGGTGGAGGCCGGCGCGCGCGGGCTGGTCTGCTCGCCACGCGAGGTCGAGGACGTGCGAGCCGAGGTCGGGCCCGACATCACGCTGATTACCCCCGGCGTGCGCCCGGCCGGGGTGGGCGCGGACGACCAGGCGAGGGTGGCCACGCCGGAAGAGGCACTGCGGGCCGGCGCGGATCTTCTCGTCATCGGCCGGCCGATCACCGCCGCGCCCGATCCCGGGGCGGCCGCCGCCGCGATCGGCGCATCGCTGCGGCGGGTGGCCGTAGCGCCCGGGTAGACGCTGGTGCCGTGATTGCCCGGCGGCTCACCCACTACCGGCGATCAGCCATCACATGACGCACGGGACCGAAGGCCTCGCCGGTCAGCAGGCTGGCCATCGCGATCTGCTCGCGAGCCAGCCCGCGAGCGATCACCTCACGCGGGTACGCAGCGGCTCCCGCATCATTGAGGATTGGCATGTCGGTCGGATGCGGCTCCAGCCGGTCCCACCGCTCCTGACGCACCGCGCCGACATGGTGACCCGCGAACTCGTCCGGGACCACACCAACGCGCTCGCTGCGGAAGGCCCACATCACGAAATGATGATCGGGCCCGATGATCTCGTACGCCCCGGTCAAGGCCAGCTCCCCGGCATCACAGCCGGACTCCTCGGCGGCTTCCCGCCGGGCTGCCGCGGCCACCGGCTCGCCGAACTCCACCTTGCCGCCTGGCAGCAGCCACCATCCGGCATAGGGGCCCCGCTCCTGCCACACGAACGTCACCGTGTCTTCCGGCCCCGGTACAACCACCAGAGCAGCCGTTACGACCCGCCGCACGGCCTGCGCCACCACATCCCCCACGTCGCAACTCTCCCGCCAGGCACCCGCCGCCTGGATGCCGTGGCGAGCCTACCGCCCGCCCGTCACGTCCCACCCGACGCCGCCAGCCGCCCCGCGCCGCCGGCCATCCGGCTGGTCCCGGCGGCTGCCTGCCTCGCGCGGCCGGCCCCGGGGTGGTGCCACCCTCGCCGCGCCGGTTACCCGGCTAGTTCCGCCTGCTACCCTCGCCGCCCCGGTTACCCGCCTAGTTCCGACGGACACCCAGGCCTATCTCGGTGGTTACCCCGCCTGACCCTTACGGGTCACCTCGGCCTGGCCCTGATGGGCTACCTGCTGCCGCCCTGGTCACCCGGTGGCCGGCGGGCTCTGGCGTGGCGAAGTCTGTGGTGGCGATGAGATTTTGACTACGCTGTGTGTCCAGATATGATCAGATAGTGATAATGGTTAATTTGTGACGCCACAAACGGGGGTTCGCGTTGCCGATTCCGGCCGAACTCGCTAGTTTGCCCACGCGAAGCGAGTTTTTCGATACGAAACCCGAGGTGACCACGAGTGGCTCTTCCTCAACTAACCCCCGACCAGCGGGCTGCGGCTCTCGAGAAGGCTGCCAAGGCTCGCAAAGAGCGCGCGGAGCTAAAGAACCGGCTGAAGCACGGGTCGACAAACCTGACGCAGGTCCTCAAGGAGGGCCAGAGCGATACAGTCGTCGGCAAGATGAAGGTTTCAGCCCTTCTGGAGTCCATGCCGGGTGTGGGCAAGGTTCGCGCCAAGCAGATCATGGAGCGGCTTGGCATTGCGGAGTCGCGGCGCGTCCGCGGCCTCGGCGCCAACCAGCGGACTGCTCTGGAGCACGAGTTCGGCGGCGGCGAGATCTGACCGACGCCGCCAGCGGCGGGGGCGGGGCACGCCGATCGGCGGCCAGCGAGCCTGCGGAAAGCGGGCACGCTGCGGTGCTGGTCGGCGGCGCCCCGGTCCCCGGTCGCCTGACCGTCCTCACTGGGCCGTCCGGCGTCGGGAAGAGCACCGTAGTCGCAACACTGCGACAGCGATACCCGCAAGTTTGGTTGTCGGTATCGGTGACTACACGCGCTCCCCGGCCAGGCGAGGTTGACGGCTGCCAATATCACTTCATCACCGATAGCGAATTCGAGCGGATGGTTCGCAATGACGAGCTGCTCGAATGGGCGACCTTCGCCGGGAACAAGTACGGTACCCCGAAACGGCCCGTCATCGAGAAGATGCGAGAGGGCGTCCCGGCGCTGCTCGAGATCGACCTGACCGGTGCGAGGCAAGTGCGCCATGCCGTTCCCGGGGCGCTACTTGTGTTCCTTGCTCCGCCGTCATGGGACGAACTGGTCCGCCGGCTCGTTAGTCGCCGCACTGAGCCTCCGGAGGCGGTCGCCCGGCGGCTTGAGGCAGCGCGGGTTGAGCTCGCTGCCGAAGCCGAGTTCGACGTCACGCTTGTCAATACATCCGTCGAGGAGGTCTGCGAGCAGCTGGTAACCTTGATGCTGGCCCAGGCTGACGAGTAAGATGCCGGGCCGCTGCGAGCAGTGACAAATGACTGGAAGGCACACAGTGGCAGGGACTCCCGTAGGGGAAGGCATTATCAACCCGCCCATCGACGATCTGCTCGAGGTGGTGGACAGCAAGTACGCCCTCGTGATCATGGCGTCGAAGCGAGCGAGGCAGATCAACGCCTACTACGCACAGCTGAGCGAGGGCCTGCTGGAGTACGTCGGCCCGCTCGTCGAGACCCGCGTCCAGGAGAAGCCGCTGTCCATCGCACTGCGCGAGATCAGCGAGCGACTGGTCAGCGCGGATGAGGCGGAGTCCTGACGGCCTGACCGCTCCTCCTGCTCCCGGAACCCGCGTCGTCCTTGGGGTGGGGGCGGGTATCGCCGCTTACAAATGCTGCGAGCTGCTCAGGCTGCTCACCGAGTCGGGTCACCGCGTGCGGGTTGTGCCTACGCGCGACGCCCTTCGCTTTGTCGGCGAGGCCACATGGGCAGCGCTGTCCGGTGAGCCGGTCACTTCGGACGTATGGGATGACCCGCATGAGGTCGCCCACGTGAGAATCGGCCAGGCGGCCGACCTTGTCCTGGTCGCGCCGGCCACCGCCGACCTGATGGCGCGTGCCGCCGCGGGTGCCGCGGATGACCTGCTGACCACGGTCCTGCTTACCGCGCGCTGCCCGGTCGTGTTCGCCCCGGCGATGCATACCGAGATGTGGCAGCACCCGGCTACGCAGGACAACGTGTCGCTGCTGCGCAGCCGGGGAGCGGTGGTGCTCGAGCCCGCTGCCGGCCGTCTCACCGGCGCGGACAGCGGACCGGGGCGGCTTCCCGAACCGGCCGAGATCTTTGCCGTCGCGCTGCGCGTGCTCGCGCACGGGGCCGGCGGATTGCTGCCCGACCTCGCCGGGCGGCGGGTCGTAGTGTCAGCAGGCGGCACCAGGGAGGAACTCGACCCAGTCAGGTTCCTCGGCAACTGGTCATCAGGGCGGCAGGGGTACGCGCTGGCGCGGACGGCCGCCGCCCGCGGTGCGAAGGTCACCCTCGTGGCCGCGAACACCGAACTGGACGACCCGGCGGGGGCGCAGGTCGTGCGGGTGACCTCGGCGCTGCAGATGTACGACGCGGTGACGTCGGCCGCAGTGGAGGCCGACGCCGTGGTCATGGCTGCGGCCGTGGCCGACTTCCGGCCGGAGACCAGGAGCGGCACGAAGATCAAGAAAGCCGGCTCGGCTCCCCAGCCAGTCCGCCTCGTGCAGAATCCCGACATACTGGCTGAGCTGTCCAGGAACAGGGCGAACCCGGCCCAGGTCGTGGTCGGGTTCGCGGCCGAGACCGATCACGTGCTCGAGGGCGGCCGGGCCAAGCTAGCCGCCAAGGGATGCGATCTGCTGGTCGTCAACCAGGTCGGCTCGGGTCTGGCGTTCGGCACCAGCGACAACCAGGCGGTCGTGCTCGGCGCCGACGGCACCGAGACCGCAGTGCCCAGAGGCCCGAAGGAAGCACTTGCCGGCGTGATCTGGGACCTGGTGGCCGCCAGGCTCCCTAGCCAGTAGAGCGCGCCCTGGGCATAAGGAGCAGCGCGACAGAGGCGACGACGATGGCGCCACCGAGGACAGTGGCAGGCGTGAGGTGCTCGCCGAGGATCAGCGTGCCGAGCGCGACGGCCACGACCGGGTTGACGTATGCGTAGGTAGAGACGGCAGACGTGGGCAGCCGTCGCAGCGCGATCACGTAGCAGGTCAGGGCGAGAAGTGAGCCCGGGCCGATCAGGTAGGCCACCGCGAGCAGCGACTGCCCGCTGACGTGGCCGTGGGCAGCGTGGGTCAGCTCACCTGTAGCCGCAGCCATCACGGCGAGCACGGCCCCGCCGGTCAGCATCTCCATCGCGCTGCCCAGCAACGGGCTGGCTGGCGCGGGCATCCGGTGTGCCAGCACCGAGCCGGTACCCCAGCTCATGCTGGCGCCAAGCACGACCAGAACGGGAAAGAATCCGCCGTGCGCGGGCGGCTGCGCGAGGACAGCCACTCCGGCCAGCCCCATTCCCAGCGCGACCCAGCCGACGGGCCGGATCCGGTTGCCGTTGATGATCCAGTCGGCCAGCGCCATCCATAGCGGGACGCTCGCGACGAGCAGCGCGGCGAGCCCGGACGGCAGCGTCTGCTCGGCGTACGAGACACCGCCGTTGCCGAAGGCCAGCAGCATCGTGCCGACAACGGCCATCCCTGCCCACTGCGCGAGCCGCCCGGGTGATGACGCGCCAGCGGTTGAGCCGGGCTCTTGCCGCCGTCGGCGGGTGCCGAGCCACGCGGCCGGGTACATGACGGCGCCGGCGATCAGGTACCTCGCAGCGGCCATGGGAAACGGCTGGATCGTGCGGTCCGCTACCCGGATGGCCAGGTAGGTCGAGCCCCAGACAGCCCACACCACGAGGAGCGCGGCCCAGGAGGGATCGGGCAGCCAGGCCCGCGCCCAGGCAGGCACGCATCCAGGCCAGCCGGGCAGCCGGGCCCGCGTCTGACCCGGCCCTCGGCCGGCAGAGCGAAACGGGGTGGGCGCATCCTGGGCTGGCTCGGTCACCTCCCGAGTCTGGGGTACCAGCCTCGGGAGTACCATCGGCAGGAAAGACACTCAGCGGTATTTTCCTGCCATACAGTGATCCCGTGTTGTCCTCAGTCGCTGTCCTCGCTTACGACGGCGTCTCGGCCTTCGGCCTTGGCGTCACCGCCGAAGTGTTCGGCTGCGACCGCAGCGGCGAAGGGCTACCGCGCTACGACTACCTCGTGACCGCCGCCAGCCCGGGGCTGATTCGGACCGACGTGGGCTTGCAGATCCTGGTCGAGGCGGGCCTGGACCGGCTGAGCACCGCCGACCTTGCGGTGGTGGTGTGCTGGGACAGTTTTGACGTGCCCCCGCCTGAGCCGGCCCTGGAGGCGCTGCGAGCTGTGGTCACCCGGGGCGGCCGGGTACTCAGCCAGTGCACCGGGGCGTTCGTGCTAGCCGCGGCCGGGCTGCTCGACGGCCGGCGGGCGACCACACACTGGAAATACGCCAGCGATCTCGCCCGCCGCTACCCGCGAATCCTGGTAGACCCCGAGGTGCTTTACGTCGACGAGGGTCAGGTGATCACCAGCGCCGGGACTGCGGCCGGGATCGACGCCTGCCTGCACATCGTCAGTCTCGAGCACGGTGCCGCCGTGGCCAATGAGGTCGCCCGCCGGATGGTGGTCGCCCCGCACCGCGACGGCGGGCAGGCGCAGTTCGTCCCGGTGCAGACCGGCGCCGTCAGCACCGAGGCCGACCTGGGTGCGCTGCGGGACTGGGCACTGGCCCACCTGCACCAGCCGGTCACTGTGGCCGACCTGGCCCGGCAGGTGCACATGTCGCAGAGGACGTTCGCCCGCTGGTTCGCCGCGCACACCGGGACCACGCCTCACCAGTGGCTGACCAGCCAGCGGCTCATCGCGGCGCAGGAAATGCTGGAGCGAACCGACCGCGGCGTCGAGCAGATCGCAGCCGACTGCGGACTCACCGCGCTGATGCTCCGCCGCCACTTCGCCCGCCGCTGGGGCATCACCCCGCAGGCGTACCGGCGCAGGTTCACACAGCTGGCCGGGGCGCCGTGATAGCGGCCATCCTGGCAGGAAATACCACCTGTGCCGGGTGGTAGCGAGCACGGGGCCCGGCTGACCCGGCTACACTTCGGCGAGACCTCGCCGCGAGGAGAAAAGGAGTCAGGGTGGCTCGTCGTCTGTTCACCTCCGAGTCTGTCACCGAGGGCCATCCGGACAAGATGGCCGACCAGATCAGCGACGCCATCCTGGACGGGATGCTCAAGGGCGATCCGGTCAGCCATGTAGCCGTCGAAACGCTGATCACCACGGGCCAGGTGCACGTAGCGGGCGAGGTGACCACCGAGACTTACGTCGACATCCCGGGCGTGATCAGGGAGAAGATCCTCGAGATCGGCTACGACTCGTCCGCCAAGGGCTACGACGGCGCGTCTTGCGGCGTTTCGGTCTCGATCGGCTCCCAGTCGCCGGACATCGCGCAGGGCGTGCAGGATGCCTATGAGCACCGGGAGGGTGAGGGCGCGGACGACCTGGACAAGCAGGGCGCTGGCGACCAGGGCCTGATGTTCGGCTTCGCCTGCTCGGAGACGCCGGAGCTGATGCCCCTGCCGATCATGCTCGCGCACCGGCTGGCCCGCCGCCTGTCCGCGGTACGGCGCAGCGGCGACGTACCCTATCTGCGGCCTGACGGTAAGACCCAGGTGACGATCGAGTACGCGGAGGGCCGCCCGGTCCGCCTGGACACGGTCGTGGTCTCTACCCAGCATGCCCCCGCGATCGACCTTAAAGAGCTGCTGACCCCGGACGTGCGCGACCATGTGGTCGATCCGGTGCTGGCCGGGCTGGAGATCGACACAACTGGGTACCGGCTGCTGGTCAACCCCACCGGCCGGTTCGAGATCGGCGGCCCGATGGGTGATGCTGGGCTGACCGGCCGCAAGATCATCATTGACACCTACGGCGGCATGGCCAGGCACGGCGGGGGAGCGTTCTCCGGCAAGGACCCGTCCAAGGTCGACCGGAGCGCTGCCTACGCGATGCGCTGGGTCGCCAAGAACGTGGTCGCCGCCGGCCTGGCCGAGCGATGCGAAACCCAGGTCGCCTACGCCATTGGCAAGGCCAAGCCAGTCGGCCTGTTCGTGGAGTGCTTCGGTACCGAGCAGCTGCCGGTGGAGCGTATCCAGGATGCTGTGCTGGAGGTCTTCGACCTGCGGCCGGCTGCGATCATCCGGGATCTGGACCTGCTCCGCCCGATCTACTCGCAGACCGCGGCCTACGGTCACTTCGGCCGGGAGGAGCCAGACTTTTCCTGGGAGCGGACCGACCGGACCGACGCGCTCCGATCGGCCGCGGGCCTGTGACGGCCTTGGTGGCAACCTGTCAGCCGTGACCTCGGCCACGCCGCTCCGGATACTCGTCACTGGCGGATCGGGGTTCGTCGGCGCGACGCTAGTCCGCCGGCTGGTCGCGGCCGGGCACTCGGTCCGGGTCCTCGACAACTGCTCGACCGGCGATCCGTCTTATCTAGCCGGGGTCGATGCCGAGCTGGTCAACGGTGACATCAGGGACCCGGCGGC
Organism: uncultured Actinomycetota bacterium; assembly: GCA_963815375.1. Taxonomy (GTDB): domain Bacteria; phylum Actinomycetota; class Actinomycetes; order Streptosporangiales; family Streptosporangiaceae; genus JASHPR01. The sequence goes on from CAWFGX010000005.1 coordinate 1,005,124, forward strand.
CCTGGACGCAGCGCTGGGGGAAGTCCAGTCGGTCGTGCACCTCGCGGCGGCGGGCTCGGTCGTGGAATCGGTCGCCGACCCGGCGGCGAACTTCGACGTCAACGTCGTCGGAACGTTCCGGGTGCTGGATGCCGCGCGGCGGGCCAACGTGGAGCGCGTGGTCCTGGCCTCCACCGGGGGCGCGCTGATCGGCGACGCCACGCCGCCGGTCAACGAGCGTTCTCTGCCGAAGCCCATATCGCCTTACGGAGCGAGCAAGCTCGCTGGCGAGGGCTACGCTCACGCGTTCGCCAAGGCGTACGGCCTTGACACGGTCGCGCTGCGGTTCGCGAACGCCTATGGTCCGTGGAGCGCGCGCAAGCGGGGTGCGGTCACGCTCTTCTTCCGGGCGATCCACGCGGGCGAGCCGATCGTGATCTATGGCGATGGCTCGGCGTCACGCGACTACACCCACGTCGAGGACATCTCCCGCGCGATCGAGCTCGGCTTGTCACGCGGGGTCCCCGGCGGGAGCGTTCTGCATATCGCTTCGGGTGTGGAGACTACGGTCACGCAGCTTGCCGACCTCTGCCGAGCCGCCGCGGGGGTGCCGGATCACCCGGTTGAGTACCGCCCGGCGCGTGCCGGGGAGGTGGGGCGCAACTTCGCCTCCTACGACCTCGCCCGGCAGGTGCTCGGCTACGCGCCCAGCATCAGCCGCGAGGACGGCCTCCGCAGCACCTGGCAGTGGTTTTCCGAGTCAGTCTTCCGTGCGTAGGGCAACGGCCGCGGGTTCCTGACGGCGGCCTGGTGTAGGACAGAAGCCGTGGCACGTGCGGCAGGAAAGGCGGCGCAGGCGGCCGCGACTGCGCTGCCGGTGGCTCAGGTGGCGGTTGACATGTCGCTGCCGCACCTGGACCGGCCCTTCGACTATCTGGTGCCCGAGCGGCTCTCGGCTGACGCCGTCCCTGGGTGCCGGGTCCGGGTCAGGTTCGCTGGCCGCCTGGCAGACGGCTACCTGCTGCAGCGGGCCGAGGCCAGTGAGCACCAGGGCGGCCTCGCGTTCCTGGAGCGGGTGGTGTCGCCCGAGCCGGCGCTTTCGGCCGAGATCGCCGGGCTGGCCCGAGCAGTGGCGGACCGCTACGGTGGCACGCTCGCCGACGTGCTGCGGCTCGCGGTCCCTCCGCGTCACGCGGCCGTCGAGCAGAACGCAGCCGCCGCCGCACCGCCGGACGGCGCACCAGACCCAGGCCGCTCGCGGCCAGCGAAGCTGCCCGAGCCAGGCCCCTGGGCTCGCTACCCGTCCGGCCCGTCCTTCCTTGCTGCCCTGGCCGCCGGGCGCGCTCCCCGCGCAGCCTGGTCCGCGCTGCCGGGCCCGCACTGGCCGGACGAGATCGCGCTGGCAGCGGCCACCACCCTGGCCGCCGGGCGCGGCACGCTGATCGTGGTGCCCGACGTCAGGGACCTGGGCCTGATCGACGTCGCGCTGGACCGCCAACTCGGCCCGGGCCAGCACGTCTGCCTGGCTGCCGGGCTCGGGCCGGCCGAACGCTACCGGCGCTGGCTCCGGGTTGCCCGCGGTCAGGTTCGTGTCGCGGCCGGTACCCGGTCGGCGATGTTCGCCCCGGTCGCGGACCTCGGCCTGGTCGTGATCTGGGACGACGGCGACGACCTGCACGCCGAGCCGCGGGCCCCCTACCCGCACGCCAGGGAAGTCCTCGCCCTGCGGGCGCACCGGGGCCACACCGCCATGCTGCTCGGCGGCTTCGGCCGGACCGCCGAGGTCACACAGCTGGTTGCCAGCCGCTGGGCAGCCGCTCTGACAGCGGACCGGGAAACCGTCCGCCGCTGCGCCCCGCTGGTCGCGGCTGCAGGCGACGATGCGGAGCTGGCCCGGGACGAGGCCGCGCGGTCAGCGCGAATGCCGAGTCTGGCGCTGCGCACGGCGCGCGAGGCGCTTTCCGCCGGGCCGGTGCTGTTCCAGGTGCCCCGCCGCGGCTATGTGGTCGCCGTTGCCTGCGAGCGCTGCGGCACCCGATCCCGCTGCCCGCGCTGCGGCGGGCCGCTGTCCCTGCCCGCGGCCGGGGCAGCAGCGGTGTGCGGCTGGTGCGGCCGCACTGGCGGGGCGCAGTGCAGCCGGTGCGGGCACGCCGGGCTGCGCGCGTCGGTCGTCGGCGCCGGGCGCACGGCCGAGGAACTCGGCCGTGCGTTCCCAGGTGCACTCGTGCGGACTTCCGGCGGGACGCATGTCATAGCCACGGTGGGCAGCGAGCCAGCAGTCATCGTGGCAACCCCGGGAGCCGAGCCGCGCGCCGAGCAAGGCTACGCGGCAGCGGTGCTGCTCGACGGTTGGGCGCTCCTGGGCCGCGCCAGCCTCCGCGCGGCCGAGGAGGCGCTCCGCCGCTGGCTCAACGCGGCCGCGCTTGTGCGGCCCGGCGCTGACGGCGGCCGCGTGGTCGTGATCGCTGACGCTGCCGTCGCGCCCGTGCAGGCGCTGGTGCGCTGGGACCCGGTGACGCACGCCGAACGCGAGCTGGCCGAGCGGACCGAGCTGCGGTTCCCCCCGGCGGTGCGGCTGGCCGCCCTGACCGGGCCGGAGCGCGCCGTGCGGGATGTCCTGGCTGCCGCCCGGCTTCCTGCTGAAGCTGAGGTTCTCGGGCCCGTGCCGGCCAGCGCGGCTGCCAGTGCGCCGAACAGCGTGACACCGGAGAGCGCCGGGCCAGGCAGTCCCGCCACGGACAGCTCCGCATCGGCGGTCCGGATGCTGGTCCGGGCCGACCGGCGCGACGGCACGCCGCTGGCGGTGGCCCTGCGCGCCGCCCAGGCTCTGCGAACCGCACGCAAGGAGGACGGCACGGTCAGGTTGCAGCTCGACCCAGCCGAGCTATTCTGACAATTTTGCTCCGGGCCACTAGGGTGCTTTGGGTGGCCATCTCTGGAACGAACCCGGGTGCGAGGTCAGGATCGCAGCATCCGGCCGGGGACTCGGCCCGGGTGACAGGCGGGGGAGGCCCGGACGGCGGACGGCGGCGCGGCGGTCCGCCTCGGCTGCCGCCGGTCCGTCTTGCGCCGCGGGATGAGCTTGCAGCGGCAGCCCGTGTGGCACCGCTGCTGCGCGCAGCGCGCGACGTCGCCCGCTGGGCGCGGGAGTCCGGCATAGCCAGCGATGCCGCAATCACCCCCGGTCCGGAGGCCCGCGCGGTCGCCGCAGCAGACCTCGAGCTCTCGGCGGCCGAGATTGACGCGGCATGGCGGGTTGCTGTGGCCGCCGGGATGCTCGGCGGCGACACGGCCGCGGCCGAGCAGCAGCCCGGCGGCGACATGCTCGCTTCGGCAGCCGCCGAGGAGATCCTGGCCACCTGGGATGCGGCGCTTGCGGCGATCCTCGCAGCCGAGGAACTGGACGGGCTGGCGACCGCGCTCTACACGGTCGGGGGACCGGTCCGCATGGAAGCGCTGTTCGACGCCTACGCCGCCGCGGCCGGAACCATGCGGACCCAGCCCCAGCCGGCACAGCCCCAGCCGGCACGGCCCAGCCGGCACAGCCCCAGTCGGCACAGCCCCAGCCAGCACAGCCAGACCAGGCAGCGGAGCTGTCGGCCGTTCTCGAGACGCTTGCCGATCTCGGCGTCGTGGAACTGGACACCGACGATGCCGCAGGCGGGCTGACGGTTGCCCTTTCCCCGCTCGGGGTCTGGGGCGTACACCGCAGGCTCCGCGCCCAGGGGTGGCACGTGCCAGTCCTCGGCGGGGCGGACCGCACGGGCGCAACGGCCCTGCTGGCCACGCTAGCGAGCTGTGATGCCGAGGACGGCGAGGCCGAGATCAGTTCCTGGCTCGCTGTGCGGCCGCCGGCACAGGCTGCCGCCGAGCTCATCCGGGCCGCGGGCTCTGGATCACCAGGATCGCGGGGTGCCGCGTTCGCGGTGCTCGACCGGATCGGTGTCGGCGCCATCGGCGAGGTCCGCTCCGCCCTCGCAGACCCCGTGCTGCGCGCACACGCTGCGGTCTGGCTGCACGAGCACGGTGAGGAGGCCGATCTGCGGCCAGAAGACCGGGCCTGGCTGCTCGTTGACCTGGGCGCGGGCCTGCTGGAGGAGGCTGAGCCGACCGACGTGGTGGCCGAGCTGCTGCCGGACGTAGCAGCGGATGCGCAGGCAGAGATCGTTGCGGGCCTGTGGCGGGTCGATCACCCGGGCGTGACCGACCTGCTGACCGCGCTGAGCGAGCATCACCCTGATCCGGCTGTGGCCAGGGCAGCCCGCAAGGCCGCGTTCAAGGCCCGTTCCGCGGCGGCAGGCGGGCTGCGTCGGGCTCCGTAGACTGGATCCGCCCGCGATGCAGCAGCGGCTGGAGGGCAGCGGTCAGCGCCGCTGCGATCAGGAGGAACCCCGGTGAGTGTCAAGCCAATTCGCCTGTTCGGCGACCCGGTGCTGAAAACCACGGCCGCGCCAGTGCGCGATTTCGATGCCGAGCTGCGCAGGCTGGTCAAGGACCTGACCGACACCATGATGGATGCCCCGGGGCTGGGGCTGGCTGCTCCGCAGATCGGCGTGGGGCTGCGGGTCTTCACCTATAACATCGACGACCAGATCGGTCATCTGATCAACCCGGCGCTGAGTCTGTCCGACGATGTCGAGATCGATGACGAGGGATGCCTGTCGTTCCCGGGCCTGCAGTACCCGACAGCGCGGGCCCATCACGTCGTCGCCACGGGCTTCAACATGTACGGCGAGCCCGTGACGATAGACGGCGATGGCCAGCTGGCGCGCTGTGTGCAGCATGAGACCGATCACCTGGACGGCATCTTGTTCATCGATCGTCTTGACCCGGCGCAGCGCAAGCTGGCGATGAAGGAGATTCGCGCCGCTGAATGGTTTGGCGAGCCGGTACCGGTGATCAAGGCGTCGCCACACGCGACGCGGGGCGAGGCGTACTAGAGGATGCGCCTGGTCTTCGCGGGCACTCCCGCAGCGGCGGTAGCGTCGCTCGACGCGCTGCTGAAATCCCGGCACAAGGTCGCCGCGGTGATCACGCGGCCGGACGCGCCTGCAGGCCGCGGGCGCCGGGTTGCGGCGAGCCCGGTGGCAACCCGCGCCGAGTCGGCTGGACTCGAGGTGCTGCGGCCCGCCAGGCCTCGCGATCCGGACTTCCTTGACCGGCTGCGCCAGATCGCGCCGGCCTGCTGCCCGGTCACCGCTTACGGCGCGCTGATCCCGCAGCAAGCCCTCGATATCCCCGACCACGGCTGGGTGAACCTGCACTTCTCGCTGCTCCCCGCCTGGCGCGGCGCGGCTCCGGTGCAGCACGCGATCCTGCACGGCGACGACATCACCGGGGCCACCACGTTCCGGCTGGTCGCCGAGCTCGACGCCGGCCCGGTCTTCGGCGTGGTCACCGAGCAGATCGATCCGTGCGACACCGCTGGCGACCTGCTTGACAGGCTGGCCGTCGCAGGGGCTGAGCTCCTCGTGGCGACCATGGACGGCATCGAGTCGGGCGAGCTTGTGCCACGGCCCCAGCCCGCAGAGGGGGTGAGCCTGGCGCCCAAGCTCACCACTGAGGACGCCAGGGTCCGCTGGAGCGATCCGGCGTTCGCGGTCAGCCGGCTGGTCCGCGGGTGCACGCCTGCCCCGGGAGCCTGGACCGAGCTGAACGGCACCCGGATCAAGCTGTGGCCGTTCGCCGCAGCAGCGGGTGGCTGCGACGCCACGGCCGCGGACGGACAGGTCACAGCCGGCCCGGGAGTGCTGCGCGTGGTCGGCTCCCGGGTTCTGGTCGGCACGGGCACCCAGCCGGTGCAGCTCGGGGACGTGCAGCAGGACGGCAAGCGCCGGATGCCCGCCGCTGACTGGGCGCGCGGCCTGCGGCTGGACGCTTCCGGCGCGGTGCTGGGCTGACATGGCAGCACCGGCTGGAGGCCGGGCCTCGCATCGCCCGGGCGGCCGCGGCGCGGCGCGCGGCCAGAGGGCGGCCGGCCAGGGCCCGGTGCGCAGTCAGGCGGCGGCCGGCCCGGCGGGCCGTGGCCGGCCTGCTGGCGGGCAGCGAAGCGCCCACCCCGGCGCGGACCCGGCCCGGCGCTGTGCCTACAACGTTCTGCATGCGGTGGCCGAACGGGACGCCTACGCCAACCTGCTGCTGCCCGCGATGCTCACCGACCAGGGGCTCACAGGCCGCGACGCTGCCCTGGCGACCGAGCTGACCTATGGCGTGCTGCGCGGCCAGGGAACTTACGACGCAATCCTCAGCATCTGCAGTGACCGGGACCTGAGCCGGATCGACCCGCCATTGCGCCAGGTGCTGCGGCTGGGCGCCCACCAGTTGCTGGCCACCCGGATCGGCGCTCATGCCGCGGTCTCCACGTCAGTGGAGCTGGCCCGCGATGTGGCGGGCCATCGCCCGGCCGGGTTCGTCAACGCGGTGCTGCGCCGGGTGGCCATGCGGGATCTCGAAGGCTGGCTGGAGATCGCGGCTCCGCCCCGGGCCGACGACGTCGTCAGGCACCTGTCGGTCAGGTACAGCCACCCGCGGTGGATCGTCGCCGCGTTCAGTGCCGCGCTCGGCGAGGAGCCCGCGGGGGCACTGGCCGAGACCGAGGAGGCGCTTGCCGCTGATCAGCAGCGCCCGCAGGTCACGCTGTGCGCCGTCCCCGGGCTCACGGACCCGGCCGAGCTCGTGGCCTCCGGCGCGCACGCCGCCCGGTGGTCCCCGTTCGGCGCGTACCTGGCGCAGGGCGACCCCGCGCAGGTCGCGGCCGTAGCCGAGGGCCGCGCCGCGGTCCAGGACGAGGCAAGCCAGCTCGCCGCGCTCGCGCTCGCCCGGGCCACCGGAACGGCCGCTGGGCCGGGCGCCGACCCGGATGCCCAGGCATGGTGGCTCGACGCCTGCGCGGGGCCTGGTGGCAAGGCGCGGCTGCTGGCCGGCCTCGCCGCTGGCCGTGGTGCGCACCTGCTCGCGGCGGACGTTCGCCTGCACCGCGCCCGGCTGGCGCGCGCCGCCACGATCGCCATCCCTGGCACCGGCGTGGTCGTGGCCGACGGCACAGCCCCCGCGTGGCGGCCGGGCAGCTTCGACCGGGTGCTCGCCGACGTGCCGTGCTCGGGCCTGGGCGCCCTCCGCCGCCGCCCCGAGGCACGGTGGCGCCGCTCACCCGGCGACATCGCCGCGCTGGGCCCACTGCAGCGAGCGCTGCTGGCTGCTGCGCTGGACTCCGCCGCGCCAGGCGGAGTGGTGGCCTACGTGACCTGCTCGCCGCATGTTGCCGAGACCCGCGACGTTGTGTCTGACGTCCTGAGCGGGCGCGACGACGTCACGGTCATCGACGCGCCTGGGGTGCTGCCGGAGGTGCCCGGGCTGCGCTGCCCCGACCCGCACAGAGATTTCGCCCAGTTCTGGCCACACCGCCACGGCACCGACGCGATCTTCCTCGCCCTGCTGCAGCGCCGGCGGGCATAATTGTGAACGCGGGGCCACGGCGCAGCGCCTTCCGGTCCCCCGCGTTGAGGAGGCCCGGGCCGTGAGGTGCGTCAACTGCTCTGCCGAGGTCGCCGAGGGAAGCCAGGTCTGCGGTGTGTGCGGCGCCTACCTCGGCACGCCGTCCGCGACCTGGTCAGCTCCCTCAGGTCCCGGCCCGGCTGGGTCTGCTCCGCCTGGTCCTCCCTCCGCCGGGTCTGCACCCGGCGATTCTGCTCAGCCTGGCTCTGGTCCCGCCGGGTCTGCACCGGGCGGTTCTGCTCAGCCCGGCCCCGCCTCGGCCGGGTCTGCTCCGGATGTTTCTGCTCAGTCTGGCTCTGGTCCAGGCCGGGTCTGCACCGGGCGGTTCTGCTCAGCCTGGCTCTGGTCCAGCCGGGTCTGCTCCCGGCGGTTCTGCTCAGCCCGGCCCCGCCTCGCCCTGGTCTGTTCCGGGCTGGGCTGCTCCGGGCGGGTCTGCCCCAGCCGGTCCGCCGGCCGCCGGACCTGGTCCCGCTGGGTACCCACCCGCTGGTCCCGCTGGGTACCCTCCGGGCGGTCCCGCTGGGTACCCTCCGGCCGGTCCCGCTGGGTACCCTCCGGCCGGTCCCGCTGGGTACCCTCCCGCTGGTCCCGCTGCCGCCGGGTGGGCTCCAGGTGCCCCGACATCACGCACACCTAACAGCCCGGGTCTGCCGGCGTCGACGATCGGCCCCTCTCCCGGAGGGTGGGGCGGCGGGCCGGCGGCCGGACCCGGTACCGGGCCGTCATGGCAGCAGCCTTCTCACCCGGGATCGGGCATTGGCTACCCCTCTGGCACGCCAGCGTGGATGCCTGGGACCGGGTACGGCCTGCCCGCGCGCGGGGCCCGTCCCGCGACCGACAAGGGGCCGAAGACGGTGGCGGGGATCCTGGCGTTCGTCGGTGCGCTGCTCGTCATAGTGGCCTGCGCGGTTCCGTTCGTGAAGTTCACGATCGATGGCCACACACAGAGCGAAACAATCTTCAACCCAGGGCCCGACACCCCTGGAGCCGATTACTGGTTCCTGGTCGAGCCCATCGGGGTGATCCTCCTCGCGATCGTTGGCGGAGTGCTGATCCTGGCCTCAGGCCGGGGCCGTATGCGATCAGTAGCGGCCGGCGGGCTCATCGTCCTCGGAATCCAGAGCCTGTTCCTATTCGCCGGCTATGCCCTGGGCTACCTGTCCGACGGCAATCAGGCTGGGCCCGGCGGGCCCATCGGCATGGTCGCCGCAGTGCTGGTGGGCCTCAGCGGCTTCATCGCCCTGGCGGCCAAGGCCGGGGAGGAACCCGGGCAGGCACCAGGGACCGGCGGGCCAGCTGCAGGCGCCGGAACAGGCGCGCCGACATACCAGCCGCCCTACCCGGGCTCCGGCTACTCCTGACCAGCTTCCAGACCAGCATGCCGTCCGCCGGTGAGGCGGAGGGCAGGCGCCGCTTGCGCCTGGCTACCTGGTCGCCCCGGTCAGCGCGCGGCTGCCGTCGCGCGTCAGGCGGCTAGCGCCAATATCGGCCCGCTGCCCCTGCGCATACCCGTCCCGGTAGCCGGTCCCGCTGTAGGTGACCCGCGCGGTGCGGGTCAGCGGGTAGGCGCGCTCAGCCTCAGCGCGGATCACCAGGGCCCGGTCGGCGAGGACCAGTTCTGTCCTGGACCCAGCGGGGGCGGCCGGACAGGTTGCCTCGAGCGTGGCGTCGTGCTCGGCGGCCCGGACTCTGGAGATCACCGCACTCGCGAAGCCGAGCAGCCAGCTCCGCCGCCAGGCGCGCACGCTGCGGGACCAGGCAGGTACCTGCGCGCCGGCCAGCCCGTGCCACATCTGGATCAGCACCGACGTGTACAGGACATCGAGCCGTTCCAGGTCCGACTGATACCCGAACACGTGGACCTTGCGGCCCGTCTGCGTTGTCAGCAGGATGCACTGACACCGAAGCGCGGAGCCGAGCCCGCAGAGCAGGTGGGCCTTCACCCGCGCCCACGGGTTGTCGATGTCCAGCATGCGGCTTGCTGGCCGGTCCGTCTCCGGCTGCACAGCCGCGAGCAGCGCCCGGTCGATTCCGTACTTGGCCATGAGTTCCGCGGCCTTGGCCGTCAGTGCCTGCGCCTCCGGCGGTGTCACGCTCTCGTCTTCCGCCTTGGCCAGCAGCTTGCGGACGCGGTCCAGCAGCCTGCTCGATGCCTCAGTGTTCAACGGTGCCCCGTTCAGCTGTGCCCCCTTCAACAACGCCTCCTCAGTGGTCTGTGGTCATCGATGGGGTCATCGAATACAGCATCGAACGCTAGCGACGGTGTCTGACAGTTTGGCTGCCCTAGACTCGCGGTGTGACCGTGCAGATTGCGCCGAGCCTCCTGGCGGCGGACTTCGCCAGGCTAGCCGACGAGGCTGCCGCGGTCGCGGACGTTGCCGACTGGCTGCATGTCGATGTGATGGACGCTCACTTCGTGCCGAACCTCACGATCGGCCTGCCTGTGGTGGAAGCCCTCGTCAAGCACGCAACCTTGCCGCTCGACTGCCACCTGATGATCGATGAACCGGACCGCTGGGCTCCCGGGTACGCCGAGGCCGGAGCGCGCAGCGTGACCGTCCATGCAGAGGCGACCTCGGCGCCGGTGCGGACGCTGCGCGCGATCAGGGCGGCCGGGGCGCGGGCCGGCCTGGCGATCAACCCGGGCACCCCGGTCGAGCACTGCGCAGACCTGCTGTCCGAGGTCGACATGCTGCTGCTGATGACTGTTGACCCGGGCTTCGGTGGTCAGCACTTCCTGGACTTGGTGCTGCCGAAGGTCCAGCGCGCCCGCGAACTGATCAGCCGCCGGGGCGGCTCGCTGTGGCTCCAGGTCGACGGCGGGGTGGATGCAGAGACGATCGGCCGCTGCGCCGAGGCCGGAGCCGATATGTTCGTCGCCGGATCGGCCGTGTACGGCGCGACGGATCCCGCAGCATCCGTTCAGGAACTCAGAACGATCGCCGAGGGGCATCACCGGCCGGCTCCGCCGGGGTGAGACAGCCCGCAAGAAAACGTGAAGCCGGCTCCAGCGGCTGACGCGGATAATGTCCGTCATGTCTTCTCCGGCTGCTGGACTGCTGGCCGAGATCGATCCGTTGCCCTACCCGGAGCGGATGAGGCTGCTGGCGGGACGGGCGCGCGCTCTCTCCGGGTCGCCGGGAATGGCCTCGGTCCTCGGCGATCTGGCCAGCGGAGATCGTTTTCAGCGTGAGATCGCGTTGTTCATGGCGGTGGTGAGCGGCCACCAGCCGGCGATCGAAGCCGCGCTCAGTGACAGGGACTGGCGCATTCACAGGGGCGCTGTGAGCGCCTGGCTGCGCTCCGGCCCGGCCGCTGCGGAGGTGGCTGCCTTCGTTACGCAGGCCTCGTGGCACTCGCGGCGGCACGTATACCGGGTGCTGCGCCGGCGTCCAGAGCTGAACATGGCCGACGGCCTGATCGGTGCTGTCCGGGACCGGTTCGGCGATGCCGAGGCCGCCCGGCTGCTGCCGGCGTGCTCGGCTGCGACCGTGAGGCTGCTGCTGCCCGAGCTAGGTCATGCCGCAGGCGACTGGTCGGCACTGGGCAGACGTCACCCCGATGTGGTGGTGAGCGAGGCCGAGCGACAGCTGGCCGAGCTGTCGTCGCCGGACCGCGCCAGGTGGTGGGGCCGGTTCGGGACTGGCGTGATCGCCGGCGCCGCGGCGGTTCCGCATCGCGTCCTGCACCTGCTCCAGCTTTACGGACCGCTGGCGAGCCTGCCTGGGGCCCTTGACCGCTACGCCAGCCTGGCGGACGCTGACCCCGGCCTGGTGATCGAGCTGATGGCGGCGCCTGGCCGGGCCTCCTGGCTGACGCGGGTCACGCTGCCGCGGTCCCTGCTTCGCCGCCTGGCGCAGCTTGATACCACCGCCCTGGCCCCGGTCGCGCGGCGGCTGCGGGAGCGAGACAGCGCGCTAGCCGCCCTGCTGAAGCGCGTGCCTCCGTCGCGCCGCGCCGAGCTGTACGACGCGGCCTATTCCGGTACTGACCGGAGCCAGGCCCGGCCCCCGGACCAGATCCTGGAGGTGCTGCCCGCTGGCCTGCGATGGGCTGAGACCAAGCGGGTCCTCGGCCTCGGCCAGGTCCGGGGCGATGCCAGGCTGACCCTGCACTACACGGCGTTCCTGCCGTGGGCGCAGGCCCAGGCGCAGCTGGCGGCGGCGACGAGGCGGGCACTGGCCGACGACCGCGCCGCGGGCTACGAGCTGATGATCGCCTGCGCGGAGCGCAGCGCTGATGCGGCCGTCGTGACTGAGGTCATCGAATACCTGCGGCGCATCCGCAACGAGCAGGACCCGGTCCGGTCGCGCGCGCTGACCGCACTGGCCCGGGTCAGCCCGCGCCTGTTCCGGCCCGAGGCCGTCGAGGCGCTGGACCAGCTGGCGGGCGACGCGCTGGCAGCCAGGGACGCCAGCCGCCAGACGGACCAGGCGCTTGGCCTGCTCGCCGTGGCCGTGCTGCGCAGCCATTTCGGCTCGCCGCCGCTGCTGGAATGGTCGCTGCGCACGCTGACGCGGATGTTCGCCAGCCGGCTGCCATACCTGGGACGCCTCGATACACAGCTGCGCCGTGGCCAGGAGACGGAGTTCTTTGCCGCGGTGCGCGGCTGGCTGGAAGCGGGGATGGAGCGCGGCAGCTATGAGCCGCTGCTAGCTGTCGCCCGCGCGCTGCGCCGCCGCGCGTGGCAGCTGCCGCTACTGCAGGACATGCTGGGCCGCGCAATCGACAAGGACCTGTCGGTCATCCGGCACGAGGGAGTCCGGCTGTGGCTGGCAGACCCGGCCACCCGGCCGCAGCGGGCCGAGCATGTGCTGATGCATGACTCCTCCACCGTTGTCGTGCCGGTTGTCTGGGACACGCTCGGCCGCGTCCGGACAGACCTGCTTGATCTCGTGCTGACCGGCCCGCCGCCGTCGGGAAGGTTCCTGCCCATCGGCGTGCGATGGGTGCCGGCGCGCGCTCCTGCGGTGCACCGGTGGCTTGCGCGCCAGCAGGCCGCCTACGCGGCACTGCTCGGCAGGGTCGCCGCCGACGCCGGGGCCACGCTTCGCGACCGGACGAGCGCGATCTCTGCCGCCGCCCTGGTTCCCGAGGGAGGCTGGGCCGTGGTCCAGCGCTACGTTGGCTCGCCCAATGTCAGCCTGGCCGAGGCAGCCCTCGCCGCCCTTGCCCGCGCCGGCCGTCCCGATGAGGCGCTGCCGGTCCTGCTGCAGCATGCCGGTGACGACCGGGCGCGCGTGGCTATCTACGCCGCAGGACGCGCGGCCCGGTTTATCAGGCCCGCGGCGCTCGGGCCGATCCTCACCGATGAGCGGCTCACTGCGGGCAAGGTGACGAGCCGTAAGGAGGCACTGCGGCTGGCCGCGATGCTGTCGGTCCCCGATGCCGGCGGCATCCTGCTCCGGGCGTGGGCGCAGGACGGGCAGCACCGCGACGTCCGAGCGGCCATCGCCTCCGCGGCTCGCCAGCGGCTGCACGACCCTGCGTCCTGGCGCGTGCTGGAGGAGGCCGCCGGCGGGAGCCCAGCGGAGCGGATCGCCGTGGTCGCCATGGCCGACCCGTTCACGTGCGCGGAACGCCACCGCCACCGCTACGGCCAGCTGATCACCCGGGCCTGCCATACCAGTGACCAGCAGGCCGCCCGGGCAGCATGGGCGGCGCTGCCCAGCTGGGCGTACTGGGCACCCGACACTGGCGTGGTCGTGACCGCGAGGCTTACCGATCTCGAGGACCGCAGCCTGTGGCTGCTGTCGCTGCCCGCGCTGGCCGCGCTTCTGGGCACCGGGCGGTCCGCCTCGGTGCTCGGCGAGGTGACGGGCCGGTTCGCCGCCCTCGACCTCGCGGCAGCCAACGACGACGACCCGGGCCGCGACCGTCCTGCCCGGCAGCGCCTGCAGCTTGTCATCGCCCGCGTAGCCGCGTGGGCCGGCGACGCCGACCCTGGCCTGGACCGGGCGCCGCTGGCCGATGCCGGACGGCGGCTCGCTGCGCAGCCGGATCTGACACGCTCCGGGGCACGGCTGCTGCTCGCCGCTGTTCAGCTGGACCGCGGCGACGCGAATCAGCTGACCGCCAGGCTGACCGAGATCTGCGACCTCGTCGGTGACCAGCCTGTCGCCGCTTCAGACGTTGCCCACGAGCTCGCCGGCCGTGTCAGATCACCGGCCGGCGACGGCCCGCGCGCCGAGCCAGACACGATCCGCGCCGCAGCCACCCTGCTCGCAGACGACGGCCGCCTGAGCGCGGGGCTGCTGGCGGTTGCCCTGGCCGAGCGGGGTGCGTCTCTTGGCTGGCCTGCCCCGTGGCGGGCTCAGATCCGCCGGCTCCGCGCACACCGAGTGCCCGACGTGCGCGCGGCTGCGCTGGCTGTGGTCATGGCGGCCGACGCGCCAAAGAGGCGCGGCGCCGCGTTGTACTGAGGAATGAGGGAGCCTGCGACCGAGTGACGAGGGAAACGCGGCGCCCCAGAGCGCCCCGGCGGCGCAAGGCAGCACCCCCCCGCTGCTCACCGGGCCCAAGCCAGATGCCGGCTGCCCTGGCGCAGGCGGGCGACCAGGTCGGGCGGGGCGGTACTGGGCGAGCCAGCGCTGAACGGAGGCTGTGGGTCATATTCGATCATCAGCTGGATCGCCTGAGCCGCTGGCGTCCCGGCGATCCGGGCGGACAGGTCAAGAGCCATGTCGATCCCGGCCGAGACCCCGGCGGCTGTGACGTACTTCCCGTCGATGACAACCCGCTCAGCGGTCGCCTGCGCTCCGAGCGCGCCCAGCCTGGCCCAGGGCGAGCCAGTGTGAGGTGGCGCGGCGGCCCGCCAGCAGGCCAGCCGCCGCGAGGATCAGCGACCCGGTGCACACCGACGTGGTCCAGGTACTCGCCGCGTCCGCGGCCTGCAGCCACCCGCGCAGCTGCCCGTCGCTCAGCTGTGCCTCGCTGCCGGGACCGCCCGGGACCAGGACGATGTCAGGATGCGGTACGTCGCCGAGCGCCGCGTCGGCCGTCACCGCGACCATGCGGGTGTCGGTTCGCACCGGGCCGGTGCGCTCGGCCGTGAAAACAACCTCGGCGCCCTCCAGGCGGCTGAGCACCTCATACGGCCCGATGGCGTCGAGGGCCGTGAACTGGTCATAGAGCACGATCGCGATCTGCATCGTGAGGTGTCCTCCTTCTGGTCGTGGCCTGGCCGCCATCGTGCACGGATGGCCGGAATCGCTGCCTGTAGCCGGCGGGGGAGACGCCCAACGCCTTGATGAACGCGCGCCGCATCGCCTCCGGCGTGCCGTAGCCGCAGCAACGGGCGACCTGCTCGATGCCGTCGGCGGTGTCCTCGAGCCCGCGCCGGGCTGCTTCCAGGCGCACCCGGTCGACGTACCGGCCGGGGGTCACGCCGGTCTCAGCAGTGAAGCTGCGGGCGAACTGGCGCGGAGACAGCCCGGCCCGGGCGGCGAGGCTGTCCACGGAGAGATCGTCGGCGGGGCTTTCGCTGATCCATTGCTGAACGTTGCGAAGTGGCTGGCGCCGCGAAAGCTGTGCCCGGAGCTGCGCGCTGAACTGGGCCTGGCCCCCCGGCCGGCGCAAGAACACCACGAGATGGCGGGCCACGGACAGCGCGGCCTCCCGGCCGACGTCTTCCTCGACCAGGGCCAGGGTCAGGTCGATCCCCGCGGTCACTCCCGCGGAGGTGACGAACGCGCCGTCCCGCAGGTAGATCGGCTCCGGGTCGACAGTTATCTCAGGGAACTGCGTGGCCAGTGAGTCGGCGTAGGCCCAGTGCGTCGTCGCCCGGCGGCCCGCCAGCAGCCCGGCCCGGGCCAGCAGGAACGCGCCAGTGCAGACCGAGGTGACCCGCCGGGCCGCTGGTGCGTGCTGGCGCAGCCAGGCCACCAGTTCCTCGGTGGCTGGCCCCGCTGACCTCGTTCCTTCCCCTCCCGGGACCAGCAGCGTGTCGGCAGTATGCACCGCCCGGAGGTCGGTGTCCGGGACGATCTGCAGCCCGCTGGATGTGCGGACCGGCTGGGCCCCCAGGCTCGCCACCGAGATCTGGTAGGCCGGCCCGCCCCCGACGCGGCCGGCCAGGTAGGTGTTCGCCCCGGCGAAGACCTCAAGCGGGCCCGTGAGGTCGAGGCTCTGCAGCCCGTCGAACGCCACAATCACCACGGTGGCGGCGGTTGGCGGCGGCATGTCTCCCATCGAAGCGGTCCCAAGAGATGTCCGCAATGACGAAAACCCCACTTTTCCTGCCACCGCGCCCGCGCCAAAGGGGCGCGGTGCCGCGTTGTACTGAGGAGCCGAGGGAGCCCGCGACCGAGCGACGAGGGAAACGCGGCACCTCCAAGCGGCCCGGAGGCGCAAAGCAGCAGAGTTGGCGGGGAGGCCACCTGTCGGACCACAATGTGGTCATGGAAGCAGCAGCGGTAGATGTGGCGGGAGGGTCGCGGCCGCTGCTTGCCGTGTCCGGACTAGCTGTCCGGTTCGGCGCTGTGCGCGCGCTGGACGGGGTCGACCTGGCGGTCCGCTCCGGCGAGGTTCTCGCCCTGGCCGGGGAGAACGGGGCGGGCA
The DNA here is from genome assembly GCA_963815375.1 of uncultured Actinomycetota bacterium. GTDB lineage: Bacteria > Actinomycetota > Actinomycetes > Streptosporangiales > Streptosporangiaceae > JASHPR01. The sequence continues at coordinate 1,021,156 of CAWFGX010000005.1, forward strand.
AGACCACGCTGGTCCGGTGCATCGCCGGCGACATCCGGCCGAGCAGCGGGGAGGTCCTGTTCGACGGCAAGCCGACGACGCGCGCCCTGGTGGCTGCACCGCGGCACGGGATCGCCGTGGTCTGGCAGGATCTTGCGCTCGCCGACAACCTGGACATCGCCTCGAACCTGCTGCTCGGCCGGGAGACCAACTGGCAGCTGCTGTCCAACGTCCGCCTGCACACCTCGGCCGCCGCGGTACTGGCCGAGTACAAGATCCCGCTGCGCGACACCACCAAGAGCGTGGGGGTGCTGTCGGGCGGGCAGCGCCAGATGGTGGCTGTGGCCCGGGCAATGGCTCGCGGCCCGAAGCTGCTGCTGCTCGACGAGCCGACCGCTGCGCTGGGTGTCGCCGAGTCTGCCCAGGTCGAGGAGCTGATCGCGCGGCTGCGTGAGCGCGGCACGACGATCGTGCTCGCCTGTCACGACATCGACCAGATGTTCCGGCTCGCCGACCGGATCCTGGTGCTGCGCCACGGCCGGGTCGTTGCGGACGTGATCCCGGACCAGGTGCACCCGGACGACGTGGCCGCGCTGGTGGCAGGCCAGCAGGTCGACTCGTCGGCCCGTCGCCAGCTCAGCCGGCTGCACGGGCTGGCCGACCGCCTGACCTCGGCGGACCCCAGCTCCAGCCTGTCGCTGATTCTTTCCGCGCTCGGTGCCGCTCTCGGCAGCGGGCGGCTCTGCATCCACCTGCTTGCTGGCGACTCGCTGGTCTGCGCCGCGTCGCTGGGCCTTCCCGACGCGCTGCTGTCGGCGCTGGCCCGGGTGCCGTGCGGGCAGGCCGGGGGGCCGGTCGGGGTGGCGGCGGCCACGGCCGCGCCGGTCGTGGACAGCGTGCGCGTCGGCGCCGCCTGGGCGCCGCCACTGCGTGACCTGGCCCGAGCCGCGAAGGTAGCGAGCTCCTGGTCGGTTCCGGTCATGGGCCCGGGCGGGCTTTCCGGGGTCATCACCGTTTTCCGCGACGTCGCAGGCCAGCCGCAGCGTGACGAGCTGGATCTGGTCACGCTCTACGCCGGGTATGCGGCGAGCGCGATCGAGCGCGACCGGCTGCTTGACGAGGTCACCGCGCGCAACCGGGTGCTGGAAACGATCAGGGAGATGCTGGAGACCCTCGCCGGACCGATCCCGGTGGCCAGCGGGCTCGCCGTCGCGGTCCAGGCGCTGAGCCGGGGCCTGCAGTGCGACCAGGCGCTGCTGCTGACCCAGGTCGGCTCGGCGCTGCGCGTACGGGCGTACGTGGCGGCAGGCGGGAGCCAGGACGGCGGGGGTGCTGCCCCACCGGGTGTGCTGGAGGCGGCAGGCCGGCTTCTGTACGGCGGGCGCCGCGACGACGTGGCCGTCCAGCTGCAGGTCGACGGACGGCAGTTCCTCGCAGTGACCTTCGCCGCGCCAGCCGGCCCCACCGCGCTGCTGGCCGGCTGGGAGGGCACCCAGCCCGCCCAGGACGCGGCCGCGCTGGTGGAGGCAGCCGCGCACTCGCTGCGGCTGGCGCTCGAGCGCGAGGAGGCCGGGCTCGCGCACCAGGAGGCGGCGGCCCTGCGCCGGTCGCAGGAGCTACAGCGCGGCTTCCTGTCCCGGCTGAGCCATGAGCTGCGCACTCCTCTCACGGCAATCAGGGGGTACGCCTCCAGTCTGATGCAGCCGGACGTGACCTGGGATCAGGGATCGCAACAGCGGTTCCTGCGGCGGATCGCTGCGGAGTCGGCGCGGCTCGGCCGACTCGTCGGCGACCTGCTGGACTTCTCGGCGATCGAGTCGGGAATCCTCCGGCTGCAGCCGGACTGGTGCGACATCCCGCTGGTGCTCGATGCCGCGGTCGCGTGCCTGCCGCCGGCTGGCGCCGCCATGGTCGACGTGACCTGCGACCCGGCCCTCCCAGTGGTGTGGGCCGACCACGACCGGCTGGAGCAGGTTTTCGTGAACCTGCTCGACAACGCGGTCGGCCACAACCCGCCCGGCACCCGGGTAAGCGTCAGCGCGGAGGTAGCCGGCCGCGGCGGCATCTCCGTCAGCGTGGTCGATGACGGCGCCGGGCTGCCGCCCGAGATCGCGAGTGCGCCGTTCGAGCCCATGCGGCGGAGCCGGACGCCGACAGCGGGCGCCGGGCTCGGCCTCACCATCGCCAAGGGAATCGTGGAGGCTCACGGCGGGCGCATCGAGCTGGAACAGCCGGGGAGCAATGGCACGCTTTTCCGTGTCCGCCTTCCGGTTGAGATGCCGACCGACACTGCCGCAGCCGCCGACAGCGCCAGCGCCGCCAGCGCCGCCAGCACCGCGCAGCCTGCTGGGGCACTGGGTGCCTGACCACACGGGGAGCACGCGCGCCCTGATCGTGGAGGACGACCCCAACATCGTCGACCTCATCCGGTCCAACCTCGCCGTCCGGGGTTATGACACGGTCGTCTCCACCGACGGGGTCCGGGCGCTGCAGCTGCTGGAAACCGAGCAGCCAGACATCGTGCTGCTCGACCTAATGCTCCCTGAGGTCGACGGCTTTGAGCTGTGCCGCCAGATACGTGAGCGCTCGTCCGTGGCGATCATCGTGGTCTCGGCCCGCGGCGGGGAGCGGGACAAGGTGACGGCGCTCAACGTAGGCGCCGACGACTACATGACCAAGCCGTTCAGCATCGAGGAGCTGCTGGCCAGGATCACGGCGACGCTGCGCAGGACCCGCCCGGCCGCCACCGTGCCGGCCGAGCCCGCGGCGATCGTCATCGGGGACCTGGTGATCGACCTGGCCGGCCAGCAGGTGACGAGCAGCGGCCGGCTGGTTCACCTGACACCGACGGAGTTCGCGCTATTGCGTGAGCTGGCCGTCAACCGAGGGAAATTGCTGACCCATGCGCATCTGTTGCGCCGAGTCTGGGGTCACGGTTACGAGACGGAAACCGAGTACGTACGCGTTTATGTGCGGCGGCTGCGCGCCAAGCTTGAGACTGCGGATGCCGCGCCGCTGATTATCACTCAGCCTCGCGCGGGGTACCGGATCGCCGCTGACTAGGGCCTTGTGTACCGGGAATGAACTGGTCCTGGGGTTTCACCCGGGGGGCAAGCGCAGGCGCTCGTTAACGGTATTTTAACGTGGGAGGCGTGATGTTATGACCACGTTAATTTTCCGGGCTCTACGGTACCCGTGACGGGCCGTCCTGAGGGGGGAAAGCTCCGACGTCGTGCCCTGCGGTGACTGGGTCCGTTATGGCCCATACATGGACATGCAACGCCGTCCGATTAGACGAGGTGGTTTTGTTGGACATCAGACCGAAAAGAACAATCGCCCTGACGGCGCTCGCTGCGTGCGCGGCGCTCGTCGCGGCCGGCTGCGGAAGCAGCACGACTAGCTCGCCAAGCTCGTCCGGCACGTCGGGCGTGCCGCAGCTCAGCTTCAAAGACTTCGACCTGAGCTTCTCGGCAATGACCAAGATCAAGCCATTGGCGGCCAAGGGCAAGGGGAGCGTGGCGGTGATCCTTCCTGACACCGTCTCGTCCACCCGCTACGTGGAGTTTGACGCCCCGTACCTGACGAAGTCCATGCAGCTCGCCGGGCTCCCGTCCTCGGACATCATCGTCCAGAACGCCCTCGGCAGTGACGCCACCCAGTTCTCCGACGCCCAGGCCGACATCACGAAGGGCGCATCGGTGCTGATCGTGGACGGGCTCGACTCCGGCGTCGGCGCCAGGATCGAGAGCTACGCCAAGTCCCACGGCGTGCCGGTGATCGACTACGACCGGCTCACCCTGGGCGGAACCCGCAAGTACTACGTCAGCTTCGACAACGTCAAGGTCGGCACGCTGCTCGGCCAGGGCCTGGTCAGCTGCATCTCCGACTGGCACGTCACCAGCCCGCAGGTCATGGTCATGCACGGCGCGCTGACCGACAACAACGCCACGCTGTTCGCTGACGGCTACAACGCGGTGCTCGCGCCCTACTTCGCGAACAAGACCTTCACCGACGTTGCGAACCCGGCCGGGACGTGGGACCCGCCCACGGCGCTGACCGAGTTCCAGGCTGCGTACACGGCACACCCGAACATCAACTCCGTGCTGATGCCCAACGACGAGAACGGCGCGCCGATCATCCACTACCTGCAGACCCGCGGTGTCAAGGCGATGACATTCCCGGTCACCGGCCAGGATGCCACCCTGACAGGGCTGCAGAACGTCATCTCCGGTTACCAGTGCGGCACCGTGTACAAGCCGATCTACCTGGAGGCACAGGCCGCTGTCGCGCTCGCGATGTACCTGCGGGCGGGCGTGACCCCGCCCAGCGCACTGGTTAACGGCAGTGTGAAGGACGTCAACACCGGCACTAACGTGCCGTCGATCCTGCTGACGCCGGAGTGGGTGACGCCGAGCAACGTTCAGTCGACGGTGATCAAGGACGGTTTCGTGCCGGCCTCGCAGCTGTGCTCCGGCGCGTACGCTGCGGACTGCACGAGGTACGGCATCTCGTGACCGTGAGCACGCACGGCACGGCAGCAACGAGAGGAACACCCCTGTGGTAGGTACACAGTGGTAGCAGATGGCGCCGTCCGGCCCGGGCCTGCCAGCCCCGGGCCGGACGGCGCCGACGCCGCGCCGCTGCTCCAGCTGCGCAACATCGGCAAGAGCTTCGGCCCGGTTCAGGCACTGACCGGGATCGACCTGGATATCCCGGCCGGGCAGGTGACCGCCCTGGTGGGGGATAACGGCGCTGGCAAGTCCACCCTCATCAAGACGATCTCGGGCACCTGGCCGCCGAGCACGGGCCACCTGCTGTGGCAGGGCCGGCCCGTCACTATCCACTCGCCACGGGATGCCGCCCATCTCGGGATCGCCACCGTGTACCAGGACCTCGCGCTGTGCGACAACCTGGACATCGTGCAGAACATGATGCTGGGGCGGGAGAGGCTGCAGTTCGGGCTGCTCGACGAGGTCGGCATGGAGCTTGACGCCAAGCGGACGATGCACGATCTCAAGGTGACGACGGTCCGGTCGATGCGCCAGCCGGTCGGATCGCTGTCCGGCGGCCAGCGGCAGGCCGTGGCCGTTGCGAAAGCGGTCATGCAGGACGCAAAGCTCGTGATCATGGACGAGCCAACAGCGGCGCTGGGCGTCAGCCAGACCGAGCTCGTGCTCTCCCTGATTACCCAGCTGGCCAGTACCGGCCACGGGGTCATCATGGTCTCGCACAACCTGACCGACGTGTTCCGGGTCGCCGACCGGATCGCGGTGCTCTATCTGGGCAGGCTGGTCGCGCTGGGGCCGAAGGCGGAGTTTGACACCCAGTCGGCCGTGGAGTTCATGACCACTGGCATGTCGGGCCGATCGGGCAACGGAAGCGCAACCCAGGGCGCGGCCCGGCCCGGCGTCAGCAGCGGCTCGGAGGACTGAGGAATGGCCACAGATAGCGGCGAAGGTCCCCAGGACCAGCAGACAACTCGCCAGGAGACCACGCGGGAGGATGAGCCGGGTATCCCGGGCCAGGCCGTCGCGGTGGCAGGCGAGCCGGCTGCAGAGGCCACGGCCGCCGACGCGGCCGCGGTGACCGCCGCGCCGGACGTACTGGCTAACTCGCTGGGCGAGTACACCCGGGCCTGGCTCCGGCGCGTCGGCAGCGGCGAGAGCGGTGCACTGCCGGTCATCGTCGGCCTGATCATCATCGGCGCCTACTTCCAGTCCCGCAGCCACGCCTTCCTGTCGGCAGGCAACATAGCGAACCTGATGGGCCAGGCAGGATGGATCATCACGATCGCCATGGCGCAGGTATTCGTGCTGCTGCTGGGCGAGATCGACCTGTCGGTCGGGTACAACGCCGCGGTCGGCGCGACCATCACCATCTGGATGGTGTCGGTCTCGCACCCCTTCCCCACCGTGGTCGCGATCCTGGCCGGGCTGGCCGTCAGCACGGCGATCGCCGCCATAGAGGGCGCGATCGTCGCCTTCCTGAGGATCCCGTCGTTCGTGGTCACCCTGGCTGGGCTGCTGACGCTGAGCGGCGTGCTGCTCTGGCTTTACGCCCAGACCGGCAGTGTCGGGCTCGGCGGGGTGATCCAGAACCACAACAGCTTCATCAACGGCATCGTGTCCAACAACATCAGCCCTGCCGTGAGCTGGATCGTGCTGATCGTTGTCGTCGTGCTCGCAGCGCTCTACATGATCATTCGTGACCGGCGCAGGCGCGCGAACAACCTGTCCGTGGCGCCGCTGAGCGTCACAGTGCTCAAACTCGTCGTGATGGCTGCTATCGGCGTGGTGCTCGTGCTCGTGCTCAGCTTCAACCGCGGCACGCTGTTCACGCAGCTCCGCGGCGTCCCGTGGGTGGTGCCGGCCGTGCTCATACTGCTCGCTCTGACGAGCGTGCTGCTCGGCCGCACGAAGTTCGGCCGCTACATCTACGCGATCGGCGGCAACGCCGAGGCAGCGCGACGTGCAGGCATCAACCTGAACCGGATCCGGGTCACTGCATTCGCGCTGGCCGGAACGTTTGCAGGCATCACCGGCATCCTGTACGCCTCGCTGCTCGGATCGATCTCCAACAACGTCAATGGCGGCCAGTACGTGCTGTACTCCGTCGCCGGCGCGGTGATCGGCGGCGTGAGCCTGTTCGGCGGCCGCGGGCGGATGATGGGCGCGGTCCTGGGCGGGTTCGTCGTGGCGGTCATCTACAACGGCGTCATCCTGCTCGGCCTGGGCGCAGCCGGCCAGTACATCTGGACCGGCGGCGTGCTGCTCGCAGCCGTCCTGCTCGATGCCCTGGCCCGCCGAGGCAGCACCGGCGCGACCAACTGAGGACGGCCCGGTCCAACCCCGGCCGCGGAATAGCGCGCAGGACAGTGTGGTTTGCTGTAGTGACGCGTGTTCCGGGGTCGGTGAAACTCCGAACCGGCGGTGACAGTCCGCGACCCGGCCGAAGCCATCGGCCGGCTGACCCGGTGAAATTCCGGGACCGACGGTAACAGTCCGGATGGGAGGAAGCGCGCTGAGGACGGGCCGCCATCGGCCCGCTCGGGATGTTCGCCCTCATCCCGTGCCTTGAACATCCCCGGAGCCTGCGCCAGGCAGGTTGGCTCTGGAGGAGAACGAGGTGGTCAGGGTGTTCACCGGGATCGTTGAGGAGCTCGGCGAAGTCGTAGCGCTGGAGCAGGCTCAGGACTCGGCCCGGCTGACCGTTCGAGGCTCACTGGTCACATCAGGCGCAGCTGCGGGGGACTCCATCGCCGTGAACGGGGTCTGCGTCACGGTCACTGGCACCCGCGACGGAACGTTCAGCGCCGACGTGATGGGTGAGACGCTCAGCCGGTCCAGCCTCGGCACGCTCGCGGCTGGTGCCCCCGTGAACCTGGAGCGCCCCATGCGGCTTGACGGCAGGCTCGGAGGTCACCTCGTCCAGGGTCACGTCGACGGCACCGGCAGGGTCCTTGAACGCCGTTCGGGCTCACCGGGGGGCTCTGAGGGAGTCGTCCCCCCTGGGCAAACACCGTCGGGGGGGTCTCGGGGGCTCGTCCCCCCGGGGCAAACACAGCGGTGGGACGTCGTGCGGATCTCGGTGCCGCAGCCGCTGGCCCGTTACGTCGTCGAGAAAGGCTCGGTTGCCGTCGACGGGGTCAGCCTGACGGTCTCCGCGGTCGGCCCGGACTGGATTGAGGTGAGCCTGATCCCGGAGACACTCACGCGGACCACACTTGGCCGACGGCAGGCCGGCGACGCGGTCAACCTGGAGGTTGACATGATCGCCAAGTACGTTGAGCGGCTCCTGCCCAGCGGGAGGGACCTGTCATGACCGTGCGCATGGACACCGTGGAGCAGGCTATTGCCGAGATCGCAGCGGGTCACGCGATCGTCGTCGTTGATGCCGCCAGCCGGGAGAATGAGGGCGACATCGTGTTCGCGGCGAGCAAGGCCACACCGGAACTGCTCGCGTTCACGATCCGCTACGCCCGCGGCCTGATCTGCGTGCCGATGCTCGGCGACGACCTGGACCGGCTGCAGCTGCCGCCGATGACCGCCGACAACCAGGAGCACATGGGAACCGCCTTCGCGGTCAGCGTTGACGCCCGCGACGGCATCACCACCGGGATCTCGGCCGCCGACCGCTCCAGGACCATCCGCACCCTGGTCGACTCGGCCACCGAGCCCTACGAGATCGTCCGCCCGGGCCACATCTTCCCGCTGCGCTACGCCGACGGCGGCGTGCTGCGCAGGCCCGGCCACACCGAGGCAGCGGTCGACCTTGCCCGCCTGGCTGACCTGAACCCGGCCGGAGTGGTGGCGGAGATCTTTAACGACGACGGCACCATGGCCAGACTCCCGCAGCTGCGCGCATTCGCCGACGAGCACGGCCTGCCGCTGATCTCGATCGAGCAGCTGATTGAGTACCGCAGGCGCTCGGAGCAGATGGTCCGCCGCGTCGTGGAGACCCGGGTGCCGAACGAGCACGGCGAGTGGCGCGCGGTCGGGTACCAGAACCTGGTCGACGGGACCGAGCACCTTGCGCTCGTGCTCGGCGACCTCGGTAAGCCAGGCCAGCAAGCACGTCCGGGCGAGTACGCCGATGTCCTCGTGCGGATGCACTCCGAATGCCTGACCGGCGACGTCTTCGGCTCCCAGCGGTGTGACTGCGGCGCCCAGCTCGACGCGGCGATGGCGGCGATCGCCGCAGAGGGCCGCGGCATCGTTCTCTACCTGCGCGGCCATGAGGGCCGCGGCATCGGCCTGCTCAGCAAGCTGCGCGCCTACCAGCTGCAGGACGACGGCGCCGACACCGTGGACGCCAACCTGGCACTCGGCCTGCCCGCCGACGCCCGCGAGTACTCGACCGGTGCCCAGATGCTCGCCGACCTGGGCGTGCGCTCGCTGCGGCTGCTGACCAACAACCCGGCCAAGGTCCTCGGCCTAGCCGGGTTCGGGATCGAGGTGACCGGCGTGATCCGGCTGCCCGTGGCCGCGACGGAGGACAACCTGCGCTACCTGATCGCCAAGCGAGACCGGCTCGGACACCAGCTCGACGATCTTTTCCTGCAGAACGGGTCATCCGGCCAGCCTGGGCACACACCGGCCGGAGAGGTGGCGACTGCGCCAGCCCCGCGAGCCGGGGCAGCGTCGCCGGCCGTGCCCGCGGCACAGTGAGCGGTGAGGGACGCCCGGCCGGGCGGGTGATCGACGCGGCTGGCCTCACGCTCGCGATAGCGGCGACCCGCTGGCACCCCGAAGTCACCGGCTGCCTGGTCGACCGGGCCGTGGCTGCCGCCCGAGCCTGCGGTGTGCCGGATCCGCTGGTGGTACGGGTGCCGGGCGCGGCAGAACTGCCGGTTGTCGCGGCCGAGCTGGCCCGGCGGCGCGACGCGGTCGCCTGCCTCGGAGCAGTGATCCGGGGCGGGACGCCGCATTTCGACTACGTCTGCGACAGCGTGACGTACGGGCTGACCCGGGTACCACTGGACACCGGCACACCTGTCGGCAACGGGGTGCTCACCTGCGACACCCTTGCCCAGGCCCTCGACCGCTGCGGCGCTGAGCGCAGCAGCGAGGACAAGGGCTGGGACGCTGTGCTCGCGGCCCTGGAGACCGCGCTCGTGCTGCGCGGCCTGCGCCAGGACGCCCCGAGGTCGCCGGGAATCGCGGGACATCCTGGCCAGCCGTCAGGTCCTGGCTAGCACTGTCACAGCCAGGCGGCAGCGATCATGCCCGTGGTGAGCGCGGTCGGCTTGGCGCCACCCTGCGAGACGTAAAGGGTGCCGCTGGGCACACTGCTCAGGCTCGTCGCGGGCGCGGTGGAGAGATAGAGCAGCCAGTTGCCTGCCGGGTCGACCGACAGGCTGGTGTGCTCGTTGTTCTGAACACCGATGGCTACCTGGTGAACCAGGCTGCCGGACGTGCTGATCTCTTGCATCAGGTTGGAGTCAGCGGGCGCGGTATTCTCCGGATCGTCACCCTGACAGCAGTTCCTGTTGACGAACAGGTTGCCGTCCGGAAGGTACGCGGCTTCCTCGTAATAGCTACGCGACGAGTCGGGCGAACCCGTGACCGGCACCGTGGTGTCCCCGGCTCCGGTGAGGTAGTACTGCGCGGATGCGGTGCTGAGGATGTTCAGGTTCCAGCCCTCGTTGTCCTGGATGCCTGACATGGTCACCGCCAGGCTGGCATTGTCGGGAGCCCAGGACAGGTACAAGATCGGGATGGGCAGGCCGATATCCGGAGATGACGCGGCCATCGGGTAGGTCGCCTGGCTGCCGCTGCTGAGCGTCCGGACCGCGAGCACGTAGTCCGACGGCGCGAGGGGGGCGTTCGCTGCGCAGCTCGTAGGCAGGAACCACGGCTCCTGGGCGAACGCGAGCTTGGTGCCGTCCGGGCTGATGGCCGGCAGCACGCCAGAGGCGATGGACGTGGGGGACCCGCCGGACACAGGCACCGACTCGATCTCGTTGCTGCAGCCGCTGCCCGCCGTGAAGTAGACCGTGCTGCCGCCCGGGGAAACCGCGATCTCCTCACCGACCACGCCGGAAGGGACCAGCGTGCGGGTCGTCGTCCCGGTCGAGGAGTTGAGCACAACAAGGGCGCCACTGCTCGTGACCGCGACGATGCCGGGGCGAGCCGATCCAGACGGGGTGCTCTGACCGGAGCCAGAGGGTGCCGAGCTGTGGCCCGACGCTCCAGGCGTGGAGTTCGGCGAACTGCATCCCGCTGCTGCGAGCAGCGTGGCGACGGCAAGGGTGGCCAGCGCGGTTCGCGCATTCCGCGGCCCGCGCTCAGGGCACAGGCCGGTTCTCAGCCGGCCCTTGCCCGTCCTATTCCATGGCATAGCAAGTCCTTTAACTCGTTCAGTTGCGGTTTCCCCCGAGACGGTGACGCGGAGCGGCCTCCCGCGGATCACACCGCCAGGAAAATACGTTTTAATCGGCCTATCACCGGACCAGGGGCAGGGCCAGGATCCTGCCACGTCGCGGGCTGCGAAGCGAGTAGCCGAGGATGGGGACCATGTCCCGTGCTGTGCCGCGTCATGACCGCGATGCTGGCGGCCCCGCCGACGTGCTGGCCGCGAAGGCGGCGCTGCGCGAGGAGGTGTGGTCGTCCATGCGCGCGGCCCGGGTCGCCCGCTTCCCAGGCGCGGCCGGGCGGATCCCGAACTTCACCGGTGCCGAGGCAGCCGCGGAACGGCTTCGTGCCCGGCCAGAGTGGCAGGGCGCCGAGACCCTGAAGTCCAACCCGGACTCGGCCCAGCTTCCGGTACGCCAGCGAGCGCTTGAGGACGGCAAGACCGTCTACATGGCAGTCCCGCGGCTGGCCGAGGCCGAGCCGTTCTTCGCCCTGGATCCCGGCCACCTGGCCGAGCCCCCGCGCAAGGCGGCGTCGATCAGCGGGGCGGCACGCAGCGCGCGGCGGGTGGCGCTAGACGAGCTGTCCCCGGTCGACCTGGTCGTGATGGGCTGCGTCGCCGCCGCGGAGGACGGCGCGCGGCTGGGCAAGGGCGGCGGGTTCGCCGACCTGGAGTTCGCGCTGGCGACAGCGGCCGGCCTGATCGGGCCGCTAACTCTGTGCGTGACGACTGTGCACGAACTCCAGGTGCGCCCGGCCGGAACGATCCCGGTGACCCCCCATGACGTGCCGGTTGACCTCATTGTCACGCCGGAGCGCCTCATCGACTGCCGCGCCCGGCGGGGCCCGCGGCCAGACGCGGGCATCATCTGGGACGACCTGACCGAGGAGAAGATCGCCGCGATACCCCTGCTCGCGGCACGCAAGCCAGGCACCCGCCGGTAGCCAGGCACCCCGCCGCAAGCCAGGCACCCGCCGGCAGCCAGGCACCCCGCCGGCAGCCAGGCACCGCCGCGTTCCCGGGTGATGGTGCCCACGCTGTTGCTACAGGACCCTGTTGGCTTATTCAGGCGGCTTGTGTGAGGGCGAGCCGCTGGAGGTGTGTGGTGCGGGTGCGGTCGAGGGGTTTGCCGGTCCACCAGGCGTCGAGGCGGATGAGGTTGATGGCGGCTGCGGCGACGTTGTGCTCGAGGGTGGTCTTGGCCAGGCCGTGGTAACGGCCGCGGCGGATGCCGGTGACGTGGGTGGCCTGCCACATGGTGCCCTCAACGCCGGCGCGGATGGCGTAGCGGGCTTTCCACTGGGGGGTGGTCTGCTCGGCGCGGGCGGCGGTGGCGGCCTCGTGGATCTCGCGGGGCCGCAGCCACAGCGCGCGGCCGGTTTTGCCGATGGAGGGTGCGCACAGGTCCCGGGCCGGGCAGGGGCGGCAGGCGGAGACTGGCCAGGCGACCTGGATTGCCTGGCCGACCTTGCGGGTGGTGGTGCTCCACTGGGTGCTGGGGATGCCCTGGGGGCAGGTCAGCTGGCGGTGGTCCCAGCCGATGGTGAACATCTCGGTGGTGTAGCCGCCGGGGATGGCGGCCTGGCGGGTCGCGGTGGTGCGCAGCGGGCCGGTCAGGGTGATGCCGCGGGCGCGGGCATCAGCCAGCAGGCCGGCTGAGACGTACCCGCCGTCGAGGGCGTGCTCGGCCGGGGTCAGCCCGGCGGCCTGCAGCATGTCGTGGACCGGCCCGGTCATCGTGACGTCAGGCTCGCTGGCCGCGGTCGTGGCCACGTTCGTGATCAGGTTCGGGATTCGCGTCTGGTCGCCGCCGCCGGGCGGGCTGCAGGTCTCGCTGAGATGAACCTTGTACCCCACCCAGCCCTTGCCCCGTTTCTCGCCGTAGCGGGCGGCGGTGTCATACGGGGAGCTGATCATCGCTCTGCCCGGCGGGCAGGCCATGTTCTCTGGCCTCCCGCCGGACCACCTTCTCCCCGTGCTCATCGATCACCCGGTAGTACTGCTGGACCCAGACCCGCCGCAGCGTCTGCGCGGCAGGCAGCTCCCGCGCCCACGCAGGCGCCCCGGCTGAGTACACCGCCTCCAGCAGCCGGTATCCATCCCGGCCGTAGGTCACCGCCAGGTCTTTACGCCTGGCCTCGGTGGCCGGCAGCCGGATCTGGTCGATCCGCTGCCCGTACCTCTGCTGCCAGGACGCATCAATCACCGTGGCCAGCCACTCCGGCGCCACCGCTGCCAGCGCCTCCAGCGCCGCCCGCAGGCTCTCCCCGGCCAGTTCCAGCCGGCTCAGGCTGCGGATCGCCGCCAGCACATGCGTCGAGTCCGTGCGCTGCCGCCCGCCCGCACCCACCAGCCCCAGCTCCCCCAGCCGGCCAAGCAGCCGGTCCAGAATCTCCCGCTCAAGGCCCGCCGCGACCAGCCGGCCCCGGAACTCACTGAGCACCGAGAAATCAAACCCCTGATCCTCTAACGCCAGGCCCAGGCAGTACTTCCAGCCCAGCCGCCCCCGCACCGCATCAGCCGCCTGCCGGTCCGTCAGATTCTCAGCGAACTGCAGCACCGTCACCACCGCCAGCTGCGCTGGGGAAACCCCCGGCGCCCCCCGCACCCCATACGCCGCCGAAAACGCCTCATCATCACACCAGGCACCCAGCTGATCACGAACCCGGATCGCCAGCACCCCCTTCGGGAACGCGCTCCTGGCCACCCTGGCCGTATCCCCCGGGACCTCCGGCCACGGCCGCGGCTGCACCGACATAACGACCCGATTCTGCAGCCGGGACGGGGAAGGAAAAGGAGCCGGCCGCAGAAACGACTGAACAAGCCGCTCAATAAACCAACAGGGTCCTACAGCAACAGCTGGGCGCCCACGACACCAGCCAGCAGATCCGTCAGTTGAAGTTTTGGTACGTGCTGACCGCTCGCTAGGGGTAACTGGGTCACGCCGGGGGTGCCTGCTGCTTGCCGCGAACACCGTACTAAGGTATGCCTTACCTAAGAAACGGACCACGCGGAGGCCACCAGCATGCTCGCCACGCTCATCATCTTTCTGAGAGAGGGAGTCGAAGCCAGCATGATCGTGGCGATCCTGCTGGCGTACCTGAGCCGCATCGGCCGCCGTGACCACTTCCGCGACATCTTCCTCGGCGTCGGCGCGGCGCTGATACTGGCCACAGCGGGCGGCGCGATCGCCTACGAGACCATCCGCAGCTATGACGGCTCCCGGGTGCAGACGATCTTCGAGACCTGCACCTACCTGCTCGCGGCGGGCGTGCTGACCTACATGACGTTCTGGATGCGCAACCACGCGCGCTCCCTGTCGAAAGAACTGCGTGCCCGCGCCGACGCCGCGCTGAACGGTCAGGCCCGGCTCGGCCTCGCGCTGCTGGCCTTTCAGGCCGTCGGCCGCGAAGGCCTGGAAACTGTCGTGTTCACGCTGGCGATCATGTTCTCCACGACCGCGGCAGGGGCGCTGACCGGCGCGGCGATCGGCCTGGCCGGCGCGCTGGCGATCGCCTTCGTGATCTACAAGCTGGGTCACAGGCTGAACCTGGCCCAGTTCTTCACTGTGATCGGCGTGCTCCTCATGGTCTTCGCGGCCGGGTTGCTGGCCGACTCCGTGGAGAACCTGCAGCAGCTCGGCTGGCTGCCCGTGCTGGCCTCGCCGATGTGGCACACCACCAGCATGCTGTCGGAGGACAGCGCCCTGGGCGATGTGCTGCACAGCTTCTTCGGCTACAGCGACGCGCCGACACCGCTGCAGCTCGTGATCTACGTCGCCTACCTGGCCATCGTCATCGTGGCCTTCCTCGGACTCCGCGTGCGGTTCGGTACGCGGGCGCACAACGCCGGCACCGCAAGCTGAGCCCGCCAGGGAATCGCGCTGTCCGATCAGCTCCTGGTGAGCCGGGCACGCGGCGGTACGCGTGCCGCCTGAGAAGTGGCGGCCTGCTTGTGGGGGAGGTAGGTGTCCCAGCCGGTGCGGACTCCCTCGCGCAACTCGGCGCTGGGCAGGCTGTCGTGCCGGCACGTGCCTGAACGTAACCTGGGGTTATACCGAGGCACATGAGGTGGCAAGCGTGCGAGACATCCTGGATCCGATTGCTAAGTGGTGGGATGCCGGGGAGACCTTCGGCCTGGCGACCGTGGTCCGCACGTTCCGCAGCGCTCCCAGGGAGCCCGGCGCGGCCATGGCCGTGTCCGGTGACGGCGAGGCTGTGGGCAGCGTCTCCGGCGGCTGCGTCGAAGGCGCCGTGTACGAACTGGCCAGTGAGGTCCGCGCGAGCGGCCAGCCGGTGCTGCAGACCTACGGCATCTCTGACGATGACGCCTTTGCCGTCGGCCTGACCTGCGGCGGCATCATCGACATCCTGGTCGAGCCGGTCAGCAGGGAGGCCTACCCGCAGCTGGGCGAAGTCGCGGCCGCGGTCAGGGCGGAGCAGCCGGTGGCGGTGGCGACGGTCATCGCCGGGCCGGGCGTGATCGGCGCGCGGCGGGTGATCTGGCCAGCTCCCGGCGAGCCGGGCGCCGCGGACGGGGAGGGAGCAGCCAGCCGTCACGAGCCGTCAGGCAGCCTCGGTTCCGGCGGCCGGCTGGACCAGGCAGTCGACGACGACGCCCGGGGGATGCTCGCGCAGGGGCTGACCGGCGTCCGCCGGTACGGCCCGGACGGCGAGCGGCGAAGGGACGACCTGTCGGTGTTCGTCCAGTCGTTCGCGCCCCCGCCGCGGATGCTGGTGTTCGGCGCGATCGACTTTGCGGCAGCCGTGGCCCGGGCAGGCAAGTTCCTTGGCTACCGGGTGACCGTCTGCGACGCGCGGCCGGTGTTCGCCACCCGGGCGCGCTTTCCTGACGCCGACGAAGTGGTGACCGACTGGCCGCACCGGTACCTGGCCGGCCAGAACGTGGACGAGCGCACGGTCATCTGCGTGCTGACCCACGACCCCAAGTTCGACGTGCCGCTGCTCGAGGTGGCGCTGCGAACTCCTGCCGCCTACATCGGGGCGATGGGCAGCAGGCGCACGCACGATGACCGGCTCGCCCGGCTGCGCGAGGTGGGCCTCTCAGAGGAGGAGCTGTCCAGGCTGCGGTCGCCGATCGGACTGGACCTAGGCGCACGGACCCCCGAGGAGACCGCGATCGCGATCGCCGCGGAGCTGATCCAGCTGCGCTGGGGCGGCTCCGGCCGGCCGCTGACCGGAACCACGGGCCGGATCCACCACGACTAACCCGCCGTCCCCGCTCAGCCACGCTGCCCCGCCGGGCGCAACAACAGCCATGGTCCAACCACGCTCCCAGGGCAGCAGCAATGGTCCAGCCATGCGGCCCTGGAACTAACCCCAGCGCCCTGGGAGCCGTAGCCTGGACGGCATGCAGCCCGTGAGCGCAGCACCCGGGGTCGCCGGGATCCTGCTCGCCGCTGGCGGCGGCAGCAGGCTCGGGCAGCCCAAGGCACTGGTCGAGCTTGGCGGAGAGCCCCTCGCCCAGCGCGGCGTCGCGCTGCTACGCGACGGCGGCGCGGCACCGGTCATAGTTGTGACCGGTGCGGTTGCCGTCGACATGCCGGGGATCCTGGCCGTGCATAATCCGCACTGGCGCACCGGCATGGGCTCATCGCTTGCCACCGGGCTGGCCACGGTGCCGGACAGCTGCAGCGCTGCCGTCATCGCGCTGGTTGACCAGCCGCTGGTCGGGCCGGAGGCGGTGCGGCGCCTGATCGCCGCGTACGCCGCCGGAGCCAGCGTCGCTGTGGCCACATATGACGGGGCCCAGCGCAACCCGGTCCTGATCGGCCGCGAGCACTGGCCCGAGGTCACAGCCCTGGCCGTCGGCGATACCGGTGCCCGGCCGTTCCTGCGGGCTCACCCCGGCCTGGTGACGCTGGTGGAGTGCGGCGACACTGGCAAACCGGACGACGTCGACACTCGCTCCGATCTCGACCGGCTGGCAAGCCTGGTCAAGCCGGGACTGGCTCAGCCGCCGCCGGTCACGACTGACCCACGGTGATCCCCCAGGCGTGCGTGATGCTGTCGCCAGGCTGCAGGATCAGCAGGTCTGTGCCTGTGGCGAACGCGTTAGGCGGGCAGGTCATCGGCTCGATCGCGAGCGCGCGCCTGCGCCGGGCCGGGTCCAGGGTGTCGCCGGTGAACACCTGCAGCCACCGGTAGCCACGGCCGACCCACAGGCCAACCCGTTCCTCGCTGCCGCTCAGCCAGGCCCAGGCCCGGTCGTCCTGGCCGAAGGCCAGCCCGGTGAGCGCGTGGTCAAGGCTGATGCCAGCCACCGGGCGGGATTCGCGGAAGTCGTAGCTGGTCCCGGTGACGTCCTCGGCCGGGCCGCGCGGGATGCCGCGGTCATCGGCTCGCAGCCACTGCCCGGCCGGAACCTGCAGCTCGCACGCATCGACCACGGCGGTCCCGGCGGTCAGGTACGGGTGCGAGCCCGTGCCGTACGGGGCTGGCCGGCTTCCGTCGTTGGTCGCTGTGATGCTGACCTGAAGGCCATCGGAGACGGTAAGCCGGTACTCGGCCGTCAGCTCGAGACGAAACGGATATCCGGGCCTGCCGTACAGGACGTGGCGGAGCTGGACGCTGTCGGTCTCCTGAACGTTTGCCTGCCAGCCTGCCCACCGGGTTAGGCCGTGAATGGCGTTGCCGGCCGCGGGCTCGCTCAGGTCAAGCTGGTAGGTCGACTCGCCGACCGTATACCTGCCGCCGTCGATGCGGTTGGGCCACGGGACCAGTAGCTGGCCGGCGGCGCCGGGAGGAAGTTCGTCGGCCGCAAACTCTGCGATAACCGGACGATCACGATACTGGAATTCGCGCAATCCCGCGCCCAGCTCGGTGACCGTTGCGGAGTAGTCGCCTGCCGATATCCGGAACTGAACTCCGGTAAGAGGGTTCGTGGTCAGCTTCGCCATGTTGACCATCATGCTTTCTCCGCACTCCGGCCGCGACGGGACCCGTTATTTAATGCCGACGGGGCTGCTTGGGGAGCGGGGGACCTTCAGCCCCGCCGGCAATTGCACCATAGCGGTCCCGCCATCGCGGGCGGGTCAATTTGCGGAACACTGCTGGCAGTTCGGCCTAGCCCACCGTGAGCCGCCGGATCCGTCGTCTGATGTGTGAACGATCGGCGCCGGCGGGCCCGCTTCCAGGGCCGTCATGCAGGCGTTAAGCGCTCTGCGTCCTGGCCGAGGCGGCGCAGCAACTCCGCCCGGGCGATGTGCAGTTGCGGGCCTGCACTACCGGGCAGCCCGCGGGTGAATCAGGCGGCGAGTTCCCGGATCTGCTCGATCAGCCGTACCCGCTCGGCGTGCGTGGGCGCCACTGGCATCACGTTCAGCGTGGTCACCCCTGATTCGCGCATTGCGGCCACCCGCTCGGCCACATGCGCCCTGGGACCGATCAGCGAGGTTCCCTCCAGCAGCGAGGCGGGAACTAGCGCGGCGGCCTCGTCTTTGCGGCCTGCCAGGTAGGCATCCTGGATCGCGGCGGCCTCGGCCTCGTACCCGTAGCGGACGGCCAGCTCGTTGTAGAAGTTGCGCCCCTTCGCGCCCATGCCGCCGATATACAGCGCGTGCATCGGCCTGGCCAGGTCCACCAGGCTGGCGACGTCGTCGCCAATGGCCAGCGGGATGGTCCCGCTGATCACGTCGAGCGGACCCACCGACGGATCGCGCTTGGCCCGGCCAGCAGCCAGGGCAGCGCCCCACACCGAGGCGGCCTTCTCCGGGAAGTAGTAGATCGGCTCCCAGCCTTCTGCCAGCTCCGCCGCCAGCTCCACGTTCTTCTGCCCGAGGGCGGCGACCACGATCGGGATGCGGTCCCGGACCGGGTGGTTGATCAGTTTCAGCGGCTTGCCGAGGCCGGTGCCCCGTTCCGGCGGCAGCGGGATCTGGTAATAGCGCCCGGAGTGCTCCAGGCGCTCCCGGCGCCACACCTTGCGGCAGATATCGATGATCTCGCGGGTCCGGCCGACCGGGGCGTCGTACGGCACTCCGTGCCAGCCCTCGATGACCTGCGGCCCGGACGCGCCGAGACCGAGAGTGAACCGCCCCCCGGAGACGTAGTCGAGCCCGGCCGCTGTCATCGCGGTCAGCGTCGGGGTCCTGGTGTAGAGCTGCAGGATCCCCGAGGCGATCTGCAGCCGCTCGGTCTTTGCCGCCAGGTAACCGAGCTGGCTCACGGCGTCGTAGCTGTAGGCCTCGGGCACGAACACGATGTCCAGGCCGGCCTTCTCGTAGTCGGCGAGCTCGGCCACCGTCTCGGCGAAACCGCCGGCGTAGTTCAGCAGCATCCCGACGCGCATTGCGCTCAGCTCCCTTCTGCCAGCGCTGCGATCGCCCGCAGCGCCAGCTGGTACGACAGCACGCCGAACCCGGCCACGGTGCCGTCAGCGACCCCGGCCACCACCGAGGTGTGCCGGAAGGACTCCCTGGCCGCCGGGTTGGACATGTGCACCTCGACCAGCGGGGCGGTGCGCATCGCCAGCGCGTCGTGCAGGGCGTAGGAGTAATGCGTGAACGCCGCTGGGTTGAGCACCACCGGCAGCCGTCCGTCAGCCGCCTCGTGCACCCAGCGAACAAGTTCAGCCTCGTCGTCGGTCTGCCGGACCTCGACCCGCAGGCCCAGCTCGCGGCCTGTCGCTGTGCAGGCGTCGGCCAGCTCAGCCAGCGTCATGGTGCCGTACACCTCGGGTTCCCTGGTGCCGAGCCGGCCCAGGTTCGGCCCGTTGAGGACCAGCACATCCTGGTTCACTGACTGACCTCTTTGTAGGCCTGAGCAAGCAGGTCCTCGGGTGGGTTGTCCAGGATGCCCGGGCGGCCCAGGCCGTCAAGCACCACCAGCCGGAGCCGGGAGGCGCGCGTCTTCTTGTCCACCGCCATCACCTCCCGCAGCTGCGGCCAGGCGCCAGCCCGGTAGCTGACAGGCAACCCGACGGCAGCCAGGATCGCCCGGTGCCGCTCCGTTGTCGCGGCGTCGAGCCGCCCAGCCAGCCGCGCGACAGTGGCCGCGTACACCATCCCGATCGCTACCGCGGCGCCATGCCTGATCCGGTAGTCCTCGGCCTGCTCGATCGCGTGCCCGAGAGTGTGCCCGTAGTTCAGCATCTCCCGCGGGCCGGCCTCGGTCAGGTCCTGGCTCACGACCGCTGCCTTGACCCGCACCGCTCGCTCGATGAGCTCGCGCTCGCGCGGCCCGCCCGGCTGGCCCGCGCGCTCCGGGTCGGCCTCGATCAGCTCCAGGATCACCGGGTCGGCGATGAACCCGGCCTTGATCACCTCCGCCAGCCCGCTGGCGTACTCGGCCCGGGGGAGCGACCGGAGCATGTCGAGATCGGCGACCACGCCAGCTGCCGGATGGAACGCACCGACCAGGTTCTTTCCCTCGGGCAGGTTGATCGCCGTCTTGCCGCCGACTGCCGCGTCAACGACTGCCAGCAGCGTGGTCGGCACCAGCACCAGCCGGACCCCGCGCAGCCAGGTGGCGGCGATGAACCCGGCCAGGTCCGTTGCTGCTCCGCCGCCCAACCCGACGATTGTGTCCCCGCGGCCGACCCGCCGCGCCGCCAGCCGTGACCACAGGCCCGAGGCTACGGCGATGTCCTTGGCCGCCTCACCATCCGGGATCTGCTCAGCGTGCACCTGGAACCCGGCCTGGCGCAGCAGCCCGATGGCGGCCTGCGCGATCTCGCCGAGGCTGGCCGGGTGAATGACGACGACCGGGCCCGGGCTGGCCAGGGAGGGCAGCTCCGCGATGGCGCCGCTGCCCACGATCACCTGCTGCGGCCGCTGGCCGCCGACGCTGATCCTGGTCAGGGTCACCGCGTGGTCCGGCTGGAGTGTGCCGGTCCGGATTGGGCTGGCCCGGGCCGGGCCGACGTGATCTGGTCGGCGACCTCGGCGGCGATGTCGGCGGGGTCACGGTCGTCGGTGCTGACAGTGATCCAGGCAAGTTTCTGGTAGACCGGCAGCCGCTGCTCCAGCAGTTCCCTGAGCATGGCCCGCGGGTTGCCGGCCAGCAGCGGCCGCGGCGCGCTCAGCCCGACCCGCTTGGCCGCAGCAGCGAACCCTGTCGCCAGGTACACGACCGGCTGCCCTTCAAGCAGCCGCTGCGTTCCGGGGTCCAGGACCGCGCCGCCGCCCAGCCCGATGACCCCGCAGCCTGGCGCTCCCTCACCGCTAGTGATGGCCCAGGCCACGGCCTCGCGTTCCAGCGCGCGGAAGGCCGGCTCGCCGTCCTCGATGAAGATGTCGCCCACCGGCTTGCCAGCGACCGCCTCCACCCGGTCATCGGTGTCGCAGAACGCGACGCCGAGCCGCTCGGCCACCAGTGGCCCCACGGTCGACTTCCCAGCCCCTGGCGGCCCAATCAGCACCGCAGTCGGCCTCTCCCGGTTCACTCCACTCGCCACGTCAGTTGCCTCTCCTACCGGCGATGAATGCCGGTTTGCTGCAGTCAGGTGTGCCCCAGACTCACATTCATCACCGTGGCCCTGGGCCGTCACGAGATCACCAGGCTGTCCAGGTAGCCGCGCAGGTTGCGGCGTGCCTCGGCGACCGAGTCACCGCCGAACTTCTCCAAGCCGGCGTCGGCGAGCACCAGCGCGGTCATCGCCTCGGCCACCACCCCGGCGGCCGGGACCGCTGTGACATCGCTGCGCTGGTTGATGGCTTTCGCGGGCTCGCCGGAGCGCACGTCGACGGTATCCAGTGCCTTCGGGACAGTGGAGATCGGCTTCATCGCCGCCCGCAGCCGTATCACGTCGCCAGTACTCATGCCGCCCTCGATCCCGCCCGCCCGGTTGGTCCGCCTGCGGATCCCGTCCGGGCCAGCCTCGATCTCGTCGTGCGCTGCCGAGCCGCGGCGCCGCGCCGTGGCGAAGCCATCGCCGATCTCGACCCCCTTGATCGCGTGAATGCTCATCAGCGCCCCGGCCAGCCTCGCGTCGAGCCGCCGGTCCCAGTGCACGTGGCTGCCCACGCCCGGTGGCATGCCGTAGACGGCCACCTCGACCACGCCGCCCAGGGTGTCGCCGTCCTTCCGGGCCCGGTCGATCTCCTCGCACATGGCCGCGGACACGTCCGGGTCCAGGCACCGCACCGGGTCGGCGTCCACGACGGCAGCGTCCTCGGGGCGTGGCAGTGCGCCGTCGGGAGCGCAGACCGATCCGATTGACACCACGTGACTGACGATCTGCACGTCAAGGGCCTGGCTGAGGAAGCGCCGGGCCACCTCGCCGAGTGCCACCCGGGCTGCTGTCTCCCGCGCGCTGGCCCGTTCCAGCACCGGCCGTGCGTCGTCGTAGCCGTATTTCTGCATTCCGGCCAGGTCTGCGTGGCCAGGACGGGGCCTGGTCAGTGCGGCGTTGCGGGCCTGGTCCGCCAGGTCGGCGGCGGAAACCGGGTCCGGCGACATCACGGCCTGCCATTTCGGCCACTCGGTGTTGGCCACCCGTATCGCGACCGGGCCGCCGAGCGTCACCCCGTGCCGCACCCCCCCGGTGATCTCGGCTTGGTCTTCCTCGAACTTCATCCGCGCGCCCCGGCCGTATCCGGCACGCCTGCGGGTCAGGGCCGCCGCGATGTCATCGGTGGTGACCTGCACGCCAGCGGGCACGCCCTCGCAGATGGCGACGAGCGCACGGCCGTGCGACTCTCCCGCGGTCAGCCAGCGCAGCATGCTGCCGATCCTGCCATGCGCTCAGCTGTCCTGGTGGGCTGCGCCCTGGTCAGCGGCTGCCAGGGCGGCGGAGATCGCGATGCCACGGCGCAGCCGGCCGCCAAGCTCGGTCATCAGCGTGCCCCCGAGGGTCCGGACCGCCTCATCACCTGCCGCCCGGTCGCAGGCCACCGTGAGCGTGACCTGGACCGCCAGGTCGGTGCCTTCCTGGCCGGCAGCGATCGCGATCCCTGCGATCGCTGGCTCGCCGGCTGCTGCCGCCCGCACTGCGGCCTGCACCTCCGGATCCTGGTGCGGCAGCGGTACCGCCTGGCCGCCGGCGAGGGCCGCCAGCCGGGCGCCGTCGACTGCCAGCGGCACCGGGCCAGCGATGTCCACAACCACGGCGCACGAGTCAGCGACTGCCGCGCGCCACAGGCCTTCAGCCTCGGTCGGCACCGGCCGAGCTCCGGGCCGCCACCGGGCCAGCGCGTCGACGCAGGTGAACGCCGGGATGGCCGGCCTGCCGTCGTGGCCGATCAGTGTGGGGACAGACATCTCGCTTGCGCGCTCGCCGTCGCTTGCCGCTGCGAGGACCGGGACCAGCAAACGGGTACTCGCCAGCGCGGTCAGCGCAGCGTGCTCGCTCCCCGTCCCCGCGCTGAACGCCGCCAGCGCGGCCGCCGCAGCCGGGTCGGCCGAGCCGTCGTCTCCGGAGAACCGGGACCCGCCGCCGAGTGCAGTCACCGTCCAACGGTACCGGCGAGTCAGCCGAAGCAGTTGAGGACGCAATTCCCTGGTGTGAGACTCTTGGTTACTGATGTAACAGCATCAACGTCTGAGGCACTGTGGAATGGGGAGCGCGTGCAGCAGGCTGACCAGGCATCCGTGGTCGTCACACAAGGGATGCTCATGCAGAAGGCGATCCCGCCCCGGCTGATCGAGCCATACCTGACTGGTCGCAGGGCGGTGATCGCGGGCTACGTCTACCGGCTGCAGGACAGCTCCTTCGCCGACCCCGCCGAGTACTACGAGGGTCTCGACCTCGGTTATGACGGATCGGGGTTCGGCCCGGGCATCTCCGAGCTGTACGTGCTGCGCTGGAAGGCGGTGAGCCCAGAGTCCTACCAGGTCCCCTACTCCCCGGAGCGGGGCGGGGACTGGACAGGCAAGCCCCCGTTCACCGGGACCGGAGTCACCTCTTCCCGTTCGATCGCCGAGTTCTACCTGGACCCGATGCCGGTCCCGGTGGGAGCCGAGGTCTTCCTGATCACCTGGGGCGGCGAGGAGTTCGTCGCCCGGTTCGACGGCCAGGTGTGGCTGCGCCCGGCAGGGGTGAGGTAAGCGTGCGTTACCGGCTCATGGCGACCTACCGCGGCGTCCCTTACGAGGCGGGTATCGGCCCGACCGATGAGGACGTCGTGCTGTTCGCAGCGTGCCCGCCCCCTGAAGAACTCGGGTTCGAGCCCGCGACTGGCCACTGGCGCAAGCAGCTGCGCCTGTCTGAGGTTCAGTCGCTCTGGGAGTCCCGCCCTATGGGCACGTTCCGCGGCGAGCGCTGCATGGTGCTCGACGACCTCGGCGACCGGCTGCATATCGCCTACCTCGGGCATGATTCCTACCGGGCCGAGCAGCTTGGCTTCTGGGAGGTGGACCGCGGCGTCTTCGAGGTGATCACGCCCAGGGAAGAAGTCACCGAGATCGCTGAGGACCGGCGCGAGTTCCCGCGCCAGCCTGCGGCAGGCAGCAACGGCCATCCGGTGGGTTCGGGCCTGGTCACGCCCGCTCCGCTCGCTGGTCCGCCGGGCCGCGTCGACCGTGATCTGGCTGAGGTCCCGTCCGGCCAGATGGACCGTGATCTCGCGGTGGTCCTGCCAGCGCGCGAGCGGCCGCTGCCCCTGGAGGAGGCGGCCCGGCTGGCCGCGTCGGCCCGGGCCGCGGCATCCGCCCAGGCTGGACCCCAGGGTACGGAGACAGCCCAGCACGACGGCCACCTGTTGCTCCCCGAGCACGGAACCGCGCCAGCCCGCCGCCGGGGAACCGCGGACCGGCACCTCGCCACTCAGCGCACGTTCTCGGAGCTGGCCGGCCTGGCCGCGATACCGCCGTCAGCGTTCGCTGTCGGCGAGGAGGTCGATGGGGCGATGTGCCTGATCCAGACCGCGGCCGGATACGAGGTCTTCAACTCTGCCGACGGGGCAAGGCACGAGGTGCGCGTGTTCGACGACGAGGAGTCCGCGTACTTCTACCTGTTCGGCGTCTTGGCAGCCGAGGCCGTCAGGACCGGCCGCCTGATGGCGCAGGGGTAACGTCCGCACCGGCCGCCTGATGGCGCAAGGAAATACTGCTCGCCGGCCGCGCCAGCGCCGGCCCGCATGCTGTTCGCCGCCGTACAGTCATGCGTATGCCAGAGCTACACGCTGCCCGCCGGGTGCGCGCGCAGGAGATGATCAGGGCGCTGGGCGCTGACGCGGCGCTGATAACGGCCCGGGCCAACGTCCGTTACCTCACCGGCATCGTCAGCTCCAACGCGGCGCTGCTGCTGCCGGCCGACGAACCGGGCGTGCTGGCCACCGACTCCAGGTACGCGGAGGCGGCGCGGCGTGACTGCCCCGACCTGGAGCTGGTCACAGACAGGTTCATCGAGCCAGCCCTGGCCCGCGTCGCCGTTGCCAGGGGCCTGGAGACCGTGGCCTTCGAAGCCCAGGAGATGACCGTGCTGCGGCACCAGGAACTGGCTGAGATGGACAGCGGCCCGGCACTGCTGGTGCCAGCCGGCCGGCTGGTCGAGGAACTGCGGACGGTCAAGGACGAGGCCGAGATCGGCCTGATCGCCCGGGCCTGCGCGATTACCAGCGAGGCGCTGTCCGCCGCACTGCCCGCCATCAAGCCAGGACAGACCGAGCGCGAGCTCGCGATCCTGCTGGAGCGCACCATGATCGATCTCGGTGCCGAGGCACTGGCGTTCGACACGATCGTGGCCAGCGGGCCAAATGGCGCGATCCCGCATCACGTGCCCGGGCACCGGCCGTTCACTGCCGGGGACCTGATCACGATCGACTGCGGCGCGAGGTACGCCGGGTACCACGCGGACATGACCCGCACCGTGGCGCTTGGTGAGCCCTCGGCGTGGCAGCGTGAGATCTACCAGATCGTGGCTGCGGCGCAGCAGGCCGGCGTCGCGGCTGCGGCGGCCGGGACAGACGTCAGCGACGTCGACTCCGCAGCGCGTGACCTGATCGCCGCCGCTGGTCACGGCGACCACTTTGGTCACGGGGTCGGCCACGGCGTCGGCCTCGAGGTCCACGAGGACCCGATCGTGGGATACGACAGGACCGGTACACTGGCAGAAAGGGTTCCGATTACCGTCGAACCCGGGATCTACCTGCCTGGCAAGGGCGGTGTCAGGATCGAGGACACCCTGGTCGTGCACGCTCAGCGGGCAGCCGGGATACTCACCACGACCACAAAGGAACTGCTCGTCCTGTAGCCGGGAGAGCGGGCCCCCCAGCACGCAGGAGACACGACGCTGTGGCCACCACCAACGATCTCAAGAACGGCATGACGCTCAACCTTGACGGCCAGCTCTGGAACGTCGTGGAGTTCCAGCATGTCAAGCCAGGCAAAGGCGGCGCGTTCGTGCGCACCAAGCTGAAGAACGTGCTCTCCGGCAAGGTCGTGGACCGGACCTTCAACGCCGGCGTGCGGGTCGAGCAGGCGAGCGTCGACAAGCGGGAGATGCAGTACCTGTACCGCGAGGGTGACGACTTCGTGTTCATGGACACCGAAACCTACGATCAGCCGCACATTTCCGCTGAGACGGTCGGCGACGCAGCGAGCTACCTGCTCGAGGAACAGATGGCTGTGATCGCCTTCAACGAGGGCACCCCGCTGTATATAGAACTGCCCGCGGCGGTGGAGCTGACGGTCAGCCAGACCGACCCTGGGCTGCAGGGGGACCGGTCGACCGGCGGGACCAAGCCGGCCACGCTGGAGACCGGCGCGCAAATCCAGGTTCCGCTGTTCATCACCACCGGCGAGAAGATCAGGGTCGACACTCGCACCGGCCAGTACCTCGGCCGGGCGTGAGCACCAGCCGCGTCGCCGTCCCCGCGAAGGCCGGCCGTGCCAGCGCGCAGTAAGGCCAGGAAGCGGGCCCTCGACATCCTCTTCGAGGCCGAGATCCGGGGCGTGCCAGTGCTCGACCTGCTCGCCGAGCGCTCCGCAGCAGGCAGCGTCCCTGACGGGGGCACCCCGCCAGTGTCCGCTTACGCGGCCGAGCTTGTCCGCGGTGTCCAGGAGCATTCGCAGCGCATCGACGAGTTGCTGGCCGAGCACTCGCAAGGCTGGTCGCTCGACCGGATGCCCGCTGTAGACCGGAACATCCTCCGTATCGGCGTGTACGAGCTGCTGTGGGGCATTGGTGTGCCTGACGGCGTCGCTATCAGCGAGGCCGTGCTGCTCGCCCGGGACCTGTCCACGGATGCGTCCCCGGCATTCGTCAACGGCCTGCTCGCGCGCCTGCTGGAACTAAAACCGGACGCCGGCGCCGCGGCGGCGCCGGACCAGTAACCACCGGCCAGCGACCGCTGGCTGGTGACAATGCCGCGCGGCCCTTCTGAGCTGGGACCCTTTCCCCAGATCGTCTGCAACCACAATCATGGTCGCGTATGGTTACGCTTCGTGACAAGTGGGGTGCCAGGGTGACCGTTCGGGCGGGCCGAACGATAAGGTTTCGCGTCGTGAAAAAGGCACCGGCCGTCACCGAGCCGGCGGATGCTGAGCCGGAGACGCCGTCACCATCAGTACCGCTGCGCTACGTCCGCCGCGCCGGCTACGCGATCCTGGCGGTCGAGCTCGCTTGCTTCTTCGCCTGGAGCGCGCTCCTCTACCACCGGTTCTCGCTGACTGTCGACTTCGCGATCTACCATCAGGGCTGGTACCTGATAGCGCACGGCAACCTCGATCCCGTCAACTCCCTGCAGGTTGGCACCGGGCCCCCCTGGCAGGTGCACTTCTGGCAGGACCACAGTGAGTTCATCCTGTGGCCGCTAGCGGTGCTCTACTGGATTCCGCCCCATGACCTGTGGCTGCTGTGGCTGCAGGACGCGAGCGTCGTGGTGGCCGAGGCTGTGGCGTTCACCTGGATCTGCGAGCTCGCCCAGAAGTACCGGACCGGCCGCGCCGCCGCCATGCTGGCCGGAGCCGGGCTGGTGCTGCTGGTGGCGAACCCGTGGATCTGGAAGTCGGTTAGCTTCGACTTCCATACCGAGACTCTGGCGGTCGCGTTCATGGCGCTGCTGGTCTGGGATCTGGCCAGCGGGCGGCGCCGGGCGTGGGTGTGGGTGCTGCCGCTGCTGGCCTGCGGTGACGTGGCCGCCACCTACCTGACGGCGCTGGGGATCGGGGCCATCCTGGCCTCGAGGCGTACGCGGCTGCCTGGCCTGGCCCTGGCCGTTATCGGCGTGGCCGTACTAGAGGTCATCAAGCTGGTCAACGGTGATCAGAGTTCCCCCTTGGCGGCCTATATGTATCTGGGGGGGTATCCGGCCAGCGCCCCGGTTAGCATCGGTGCGCTGGCCAAGGGGATGGCTCACAACCCGCGCCTAGTGATCCTCCAGCTGTGGCACGAGAAGGCATTTGCCTGGCGAAACCTGGCGCCATCCGGGCTGCTCGGGGTCGGCTTCCTCTGGATCCTGCCGGTCATCGTCGTGGTGCTGCTGGCCAATAGCCTGCTGCCGGGCAGCCTGTTCGCGGCGCCCGGGTTCCAGAGCCTGCCGCTGTACGTCCTGGTGCCGGTCGGCACGGTCGCTGTTCTCAGCTGGCTCGCGCGCCGCGAGTGGCTCCTGGGTATCGGTGTCACCGGCCTCATAGTCACGCAGGCGCTGTACTGGACTGTGGCGTACGGACCGCGCACGAAGGAGCAGTGGCTGCAGGTGCCTGCGGCCACTGCCTCGACTTTGTCCAGCATCGAGGCCCGCATCCCCGCCTCCGACGAGGTGATCGCGTCCCAGGGCGTTGTCGGCCGGTTCTCGAGCCGGACGGATGTCCAGGCGTTCTTCGGGCCCGGGCCGGACCCGGTCCGGCTCAGTGGCGGCCCGACCTGGTTCATCGTCGTCCCTGACGAGGGCATCGAGACCGCTACCCCCCAGGAGGGGACGAAGCTGGTCCAGGAGCTAGGCGGCCCTGGGCCGATGCACGCCACGCTGGTCGCGCACGCGAACGGGGTGTGGGCCTACCGCTGGCAGCCGAGGCGCGGGCAGCACGAGGTCGTTCTGCCATAACCTGGGCAGGATCTGTCTCGTGAAGAGCGAAGAGGCCTCATCCGCGCCTGCGCGGGCCGAGCCGGAGACGCCGTCACCCTCAGCGTGGCTGCGCTATGTCCGCCGCGCGGGCTACGCGATCCTGGCGGCCGAGCTCATCTGTTTCTTCGCCTGGAGCGCGCTTCTCTACCACCGGTTCTCGCTGACATTCGACTTCGCGATCTACCACCAAGGCTGGTACCTGATCGCGCACGGCAACCTTGATCCGGTCAACAGCCTGCAGGGCCAGCCGTTCTGGCAGGACCATAGCGAGTTCATCCTGTGGCCGCTGGCGCTGCTGTACTGGATCCCGCCGCATGACCTGATCCTGCTGTGGATTCAGGACACCAGTGTGGTCGTGGCCCAGGCGGTGGCGTTCACCTGGATCTGCGAGCTCGCCCAGAAGTACCGGCCGAGCAAAAAGGACGCCGCCGTGCTGGCGGGGGCCGGGCTGGTGCTGCTGGTCGCCAACCCGTGGACGTGGAAGTCGGTCAGCTTCGACTTTCACACCGAGCCTCTGGCCGTCCTGTTCCTGGCGCTGCTGGCCTGGGACTTCGCCAGCGGGCGGCGCCGGGCGTGGGTGTGGGTGCTGCCGCTGCTGGCCTGCGGTGACGTGGCCGCCACCTACCTGGCAGCGGTCGGCATCGGAGGCATCCTGGCAGCCCGGCGGACACGGCTGCCCGGCCTGGCCTTGTGCGGGCTGGGCGTGGTGGCCGTGGAGATCATCAAGCTCATCAACGGTGACCGGAGTTCCCCGTTCTGGGGCTATCTCTACCTGGAATATCCGCCCAACTCGCCGTTCAGCATCGGCGCGCTGGCCAAGGGGATGGCTCGCAACCCGGGCCTGGTAGTCCGCAAGCTATGGTCCAACAGCGATTGGACCTGGCAGAACCTGTCGGCGTCCGGGCTGCTCGGGGTCGGTTTCCTCTGGCTGCTTCCGCTCGTCGTGGTGATGGTGCTGACTAACAGCCTGCTGAAGGGCAGCCTGTTCGCGGAGCCCGGGTTCCAGAGCCTGCCGCTGTACATCCTGGTGCCTGTTGGCACCGTCGCCGTCCTCGGCTGGGTTGCGCGCCGGCGGCGCCTGGTGGCGGCGGGCCTCACAGCCCTGGTCCTGGTGCAGGCGCTGTACTGGACTGTGGTGTACGGACCGCGGACGAAGGAGCAGTGGCTGCAGGTGCCTGCGGCCACTGCCTCGACTTTGTCCAGCATCGAGGCCCGCATCCCCGCCTCCGACGAGGTGATCGCGTCCCAGGGCGTTGTCGGCCGGTTCTCGAGCCGGACGGATGTCCAGGCGTTCTTCGGGCCCGGGCCGGACCCGGTCCGGCTCAGTGGCGGCCCGACCTGGTTCATCGTCGTCCCTGACGAGGGCATCGAGACCGCCACCCGTAAGGAGGGGAAGAAGCTAGTTCATGAGCTGGGCGGCAAGATGGACGCCACGCTGGTCATCCACGCTCACGGGGTGTGGGCCTACCGCTGGCAGCCGCCGCGGGGGCAGCACATAATCACTCTGCCCTGACCGCCTGTGTCCGGATAGCGCGAACAGGGCGCTGTCGGTGCCCGGCGCTACAGTGGCACGGTGCCGGAAACGGATCCCGATGACACCGGCTGTCACATCCTGCACGTAGACATGGATGCGTTCTACGCCAGCGTGGAGGTCCGGGACCGGCCTGAGCTGGCAGGCAGGCCGGTCATCGTGGGTGGCGCCAGCGGGCGCAGCGTGGTGCTCTCTGCGACGTACCAGGCCCGCGCGTTCGGGGTGCGCTCAGCCATGCCAATGGGACAGGCTGTGCGGCTGTGCCCGCAGGCCGCCGTCATCCCGCCGCGGCACGCCGAGTACACGGCGGTGTCGCGCGAGGTCATGGCGGTGTTCCGGACAGTGACCCCGGAAGTGGAGGCGCTCTCGCTTGACGAGGCGTTTCTGGACATCTCCGGCGCGCTGCGGCGGCTTGGACGGCCGGCCCACATCGGGCAGCTGATCCGTGAGCAGGTCAGCGCGCAGCAGCGGATCACCTGTTCGGTGGGCGTGGCGACAAGCAAGTTCGTCGCGAAGCTGGCCTCCGCGGCCAGCAAGCCGGACGGCTTGCTGGTCATCCCAGCCGACGGGATCCTGGAATTCCTGCACCCGCTGCCGGTCGCGGCGCTGTGGGGGGTGGGGGAGAAGACCGGCCGTGCTCTGGCACGGCTTGGGCTGCGCACCGTCGGCGACCTCGCGCGGGTGCCGCTCGGCTCGCTGGAGCAGGGACTCGGCCGGGGTGCCGCCACCCACCTCGCTGGCCTGGCCGCTGGGCACGATGAACGCAAGGTCGTACCAGGCGCCCGGGAGAAGAGCATTGGTGCCGAGGAGACATTTCCGGAGGATGTCGATAATCCTGCGACGATCCGGCGCGAGCTGCTGCGGATGTCCGGGCGCACCGCGCGCAGCCTGCGCGCCGCTGGCTGCTCGGCACGGACGATCGTGGTGAAGCTCCGCCTGGCCAGCTTCAAGACGATCACTCGCTCGCGGACGCTGCGCGAGCCAACGGACGTGGCCCATCAGATCTACACCGTGGCCTGCGAGCTTTATGCCGGAGCAGGGCTCGACCGGCGGGCACGGCTGCGGCTAGTCGGTGTACGCGCGACGGGCCTGGTCCCGTCTGCGGCCGCGAGCGCGCAGCTCGAACTCGGAGAGCGGCCTGCTCCGTGGCGCGAGGCCGAGCGAGCGGTGGACAGAATCGCCGGGCGGTTCGGTACCGACGCCATCCGTCCAGCGACGCTGGTGCACGGCCGCGGGACCGGGCCGTGAAACCCGGCTCAGCCGCCCCCTGCCCCACGCCCCGGCCGACGTGCGCGGCTGGCCAGGGCGGCCACGGGGAAGGTTCTGGCCTCCAGGCGGACGTACCCTTCCACCGGGAGTGCTGACGCTCGTATTCTGGAGGTTAAGCCAGACCGTGGGGGAGGGCTCACCGAGTCAGTTTCCGCGGGCACGTTCAATGGGAGGCACCGTGCCGCTTTCGGAGCACGAGCAGCGCCAGCTGGAGCAGATCGAGCAGGCGCTTTACTCCGATTATCCGCGGTTCGCCAACGCCGTGCGCGCCAGCGACCCGCGCGTGCACTACCGGCGCCGGGTGATCGGCGCGGCGCTCGGGTTCCTGCTCGGCGTAGGAATGCTGCTCGCAGGAGTGGTGACCAAGTACATCTGGATCGGCGTGGCTGGTTTCGTCGTCATGCTCGCGTGCGCGATGTGGGCACTGACCAGCTACCGGCACATGAACGGGGTCGCCTCCGGGCGGGGTCCGGCCAAGCCGAAGAAGCGCAAGCGCGGGCGCGAGGCCAGCCCCGGCCTGATGGAGCGAATGGAGGAGCGCTGGCGGCGGAGGCAGGAGCGGGATCAGCGGGATCGCTGAAGCCGACCCCTCAGGGTTTCTTACTGCTGCTGCTGCTGTCGGACCCCGTAACGGAGCTTTGGCCCGAGCGCGTCCATCCACCCGAACACATCGAGCGCGTGCGGCAGCGCGTCGGCGACCGGATTGAGCACCGACCGCGGGAGGAGTACCGCGCGCACGCGTCCCTGCCAGCCAGCCTCCTGGGCCAGGGCGCGCCGCACAGCCGCCGTGTCATCGGGCAGCGTGCGCGAGACGAGCGGCGCGGCGGCATAGCACGCCCGTTCCTCGGCGCTCACGATGCGGCCTACAGCCTGACGGGTTGCCGGGTCAAGCCGCATAACGGCGGCTATGCGGCGTGTGGCAGCGCGCGGGGACTCGCTCGGCCGGCAGCCGAATCCGTAGTCGGCCAGGCTGTCCCGCAGCTCGTGCCAGGCCGCGTGCGCCAGCGCCGCGTCCCCGACGGTCCGGGCGCGGCGCCGGCGGACGAGCGTCCTGACAGTCACCGGCGCGATCAGCGCAGCCAGGACGATGATCGCGGCTGCCAGCAGGATCCAGCCGATCACGCTTGCGTGGTGCTGCGTCGCGGCCCGGTGACCGGCTGATCCGGTGGCACCGGTGACCCGGCGCTCACCCGGGATGCTGCCGGCGCCGCCGAGAAGCCCAGGGCTCACCCCAGCGGGGGTGAGGCCGGGCGACCCAGCCGCGGGGCTGGTCGCGTTCCCCGGTGTGTACTGCGGCACGGTCGCCGTTCCCTGGCCGGTGGCGCCGCCGGGAGTCGGCTCAAACCGGAGCCAGCCGATACCGGCGAAGTAGAGCTCGGGCCAGGCATGCGCATCCGAGGTGGTGACTCTCCAGATCCCCTTACCGACCCTGGATCCCGCGGTATACCCGACCGCGATCCGGGACGGGATACCGGCCAGGCGGGCGAGCGCAGCCATAGCGAAGGCGAATTGCTGGCACATGCCGGTCTTGGTAACGAACAGGAACTTCGTCAGCCCGGCGATGCTGTTGGGCAGGGTCTGGCTCACGTTGTAGGTGAAGGCGCCTGATGTGAAGTAGTCCTGCAGCTTCACCGCCTTCTGGTACGGCGTCTTCGCGCCCTCGGTGATCTGGTCGGCAAGCTTGGTGAGCTTCCCGTCCGTGCCGGAGGGGAAGCTCATGTAAGCATCGCGGATAGATCCCGGGTAAGACGGCGCCGCATCAAGCTGGGTGCTTCCTGGGCTGGCCTCGCTGCTGTCTACCGTGTAGGTCAGGCCGGACAGCGAGGTGTCGCCCGAGTACACCATCAGTGTCTGGTTATCTTCCTGCCAGGCCCCGGCCGAGATCCGCAGGGCTGACGGCGCGTACGGTACCGGGAGGAAGCCGAGCTTGGTGTCGTAGCTTCCGGTCACCGCGCGGCCGAACGTGATCTCTGTCTCCGTATGGGCGACAGGCGTGGCCCGCGCCAGCCCCGGAGCCGGGCGCAGTGACCGGCTGCCCACCTGCGTGGACTGTCCAGGCGGCACCAGCGTCCAGGCACCGGTGCCGCTGTCGTAGTTAAGAACGTAAACCTGGAGGTACTGCTCTGGCGGCCGGGGCGCAGTCGTGCGATAGGTCAGCACGTCCTGCGTGGCCGGGTCGAGCAGCTGGTCCCGCATCTCGACCAGCGGGTTGGGCAGCGTGATCGAGCCTCCGCCCTGACCGCCCGCTGCCGAGCCCGTGGTGTTGGTCTGCAGCAGGTCGTGCACGCTGACTCCGGGCACGACCAGCGGGAGAACCAGCGCGATGCAGGCGGCGGCCAGCCCGATCCGGCGCCCGGAGGCTGCCAGCGCCCGGGTGTCGACCCCGTACGGTGTCCCATCTGGGCCGTCCCAAACTGTGACGACCCTGCCCCAGATGCGCAGCTGCTCCCGGCCGTCGACCGCGAGCAGTGCCAGGTACCCGATCATGCCGAGGCAGAAGACCAGTGCCGCGCCGATGCCACCTTGCCTGGCATTGGTAGTGATCCGCACGCTGTACAGCGCCAGCAGCGGCAGCCCCGCTATGGCCGGGCTGCGCAGCCGGGCGGCGAGCAGGTCGGTGGCCGCCGCTATCAGGCCGATGCCACCCGCGGCGAGCAGGACGACCGCTGTGATGCCAGGCACGGGAGGCGCCAGGGACCTGGCGTCCAAGCCCTGGCTTGCCAGCGACCACAGGTGGGCGACCGAAGCGCGGGTCGGTATGAGCCACGCCGCGGACAACCTGGCGGCGAACACGATGTTCAGGTAGATCAGCAACGTCGCCAGGTACGTGATGAGGCAGGCGAGGGCCTGCAGCACCCGCCGCCGCAGCGGGCCGGTGGCGGGGACAGCGACGATCACCACGGCGCCCACGCGCAGTGGCCACGACGGGCTCACGAGCATGGGGACGACCGCGATCAGCGCGACCACCGACCCCGCTATCGCCGCGCGCGGCACCGGCAACCTGGTGATCACTCCGGCGGCAGCCGCGGCAATCACCGCGCCAGCTCCAGCCCAGAACCACGCCCCGCCCTGGATCAGTGGATACAGGGACACCGACGCCAGGATGACGGCAACGGCCGCGGTCACGGTGATCCTGATGTTCATTCGCCGGCTCCGGGGGCAGGCGCTGCCGGAGCCGCGGCGGACCCCGGAGAAACAGCTCCGGGGAACATCTGCAGCCGCTGCCAGGCCACAGCGAGCGGCGTGGACGCGTCGAGGACCGCGACCCGCCAGCCCGCCGCCCGAAGGATCGCCGCTGCCTGGCCGGTCTCGTCCAGGTCGACTGGGTTAGCCTGCGGCACACTGCCGTTGGCCCGGTGACCATTGCGGCTGCCGGGACCGTCGCCCGCGCTGCTGCTGGTGCTGCCGGTTACGGCTTGCGCTGAGCCGCTCCACGTCGACACGGCCAGCAGCAGGGCGAGCGAGGTTCCGGCGTCCCGGCGGCTGGCTGCGAGCCGGCGCGCGCCCTCGGCGGAGAGCCGGCCGAGCACGGCGACCAGGAACCCTCCTCCGCCGCGCATCGCCGTGATGGCCGCGCCAAGCTCATGGCCGCGTGATGGAGTGATCACGGCCAGCGAGTTCAGCAGCATGTCCTCGAAGATTCCCGGGGGGCCGACCGGGCCGGCATCGGTGATCAGCTCGCCGTCCACTCCCTCGCGGGCAAGGTGCACGCCAATGGAGGCGGCAGCGCTCACCGCGAACTCGAACGACGAGGTCGTACCGGTGCCCGAGTGGGCGGTACGCCGTGTATCGAGCAGCAGCATCACCCGGTTGCGCCACTGTTGCTCCTCGCGGCGGACCATGAGCTCGCCGTACCGTGCTGTGGAACGCCAGTGCACCCGGCGCATCTCATCGCCGTCCCGGTAGGCGCGCGGCACCACGTCGTCCTCGCCGGCGGCGGCGGCGGTGCGGGCCCGGCCCTCCCCGTCGCCGAGCCAGCTGCCGCTGGCCACCGCGCGGGGAAGCGGGACGACCTTAGGCGCGACGACCAGCGTCGTCCGGGACGAGAACGAGCGGCCCAGCTCCACCAGGCCGAAAGCATCGGCGACCCGGACCTCGAGCGGGCCTACGACGAATTTTCCTCGCAGGTCCGACCGCACGGGGTAGCTGAGGTCACGTGACCCGCCCCGCTCGATCCCGTTCAGCACATAACGAGGGCGGGTGCCCAGCTGGTAGGGGACCGCGTCCTCCGCGAGCAGCAGGCCAGTGGGCAGCCGGGAGACGTTCTCCAGGTGCAGGAGCACCCGGGCGGTCTGGCCTGCCGCCACCCTGGCCGGGGTGATGCTGCGGGTGCAGCTCAGCCTGTAGCGCGCGCGGGACGCGGCGAGAGCGGAGAAGAGTGGCAGCACGAGCAGCAGGACACCCACGCTGACCAGGTCCCGCTCACTCAGGAAGAGCCCCGCGAGTGCGGCGGCGAGCCCGGCAGCGAGGAACGACGTACCGCGCGTGGTGAACGCGGCTAGCCACGACCGCATTTCTCGGCCTTCCTATTTGCCGCATCCAATCTAGCCGGGCCGCGGCGCCGGCAGGTTATCTGACTGGTAGCGGGAGCCTTTCCACGATCCTGGTGAGAACTTGCTCAGGAAGCTCCTGGCCGACGACTGCCTCGGGGGTGGGCAGCAGCCGGTGGGCAAGCACCGGGCCCGCCAGCGCCTGGACGTCGTCGGGGATCACGAAGTCACGGCCGTCGAGGGCCGCGTACGCGCGGCTGGCCCGCAGCAGGTGCAGCGTGGCCCGCGGTGACGCGCCGAGCCTCAGGTCCGCCGATGACCGGGTCGCATTGACCAGGGCTACCAAGTAGTGCCTGATCGCCTGGGCGACGTGCACACCGCGCACAGCGGTAGCCAGGGCCTGGATGTCGGCTGCATGCGCCACCGGCTCCAGATCATCCAGCGGGGACGACGATCCGTGCGTGTCCAGCATCGCCAGTTCCGCGTCCTGGTCCGGGTACCCGATCGAGATGCGGGCGGTGAACCGGTCCCGCTGCGCCTCGGGCAACGGGTAGGTGCCCTCCATCTCTATCGGGTTCTGCGTGGCGATCACCATGAACGGCCGCTCCAGCTCATAGGTGGCGCCGTCGACCGTGACCTGGCGCTCCTCCATGCACTCGAGCAGTGCGGACTGGGTCTTGGGTGACGCCCGGTTGATCTCGTCGCCAAGGACGATGTTGGCGAAGATCGGGCCAGGCTTGAATTCGAACTCCCGCAGTTCCTGGTTGAAGGCGCTAACCCCGGTCAGGTCACCAGGCAGCAGGTCCGGGGTGAACTGGATGCGCCGGACCGAGCAGTCGATCGACCGCGCCAGCGACTTGGCGAGCAGAGTCTTCCCGACTCCTGGTACGTCCTCGATGAGTGCGTGCCCTTCGGCGAGCAGCACTGTCATCGCCAGCTTCACGACCTCTGACTTACCCGAGATCACCGTTTCCACAGCTGCCTGGACGCGGTGAGCAAGCTGAACGAGCTCGTCCAGCGTCCGGTCAGCCTGGTTGCCCGCGTCGATGATCACAATGTCCTCCTCGCGTCGCGCGCGGCGCGGTGGCAGAGCCCTCCGGGCGGCGGGCCCGTGAGTCATTGCCATGTCCGTGCGTTCAGACAGTACGTCGCGCTTAGTTCGGGCGCGACCCGCCCCCGCCCTCAGCCCCTCACAGCCCTCTGACCAGCCTTGCTGTGGGGGCTAGAGCGGATTCTCGCGCCCTGGGCCCATTGACGGTGGGGGATTGTGGGGTACAGTGGAGCCTCGTGGGGCGGAGACCGCCGAGTGCGGCCTGCAGGGGTTTGACCCGCAGGGGGCGCCAGCGGGGGACTGTCGGAGGTGAGAGCCGGTGTTCCTGGGCACTCACACACTCCGCCTGGACGAGAAGGGAAGGCTGTTCCTGCCAGCCAAGTACCGGGACGAGCTCGCAAGGGGGCTGGTCCTGACCAAGGGCCAGGAACGGTGCCTGTATGTGTTCCCCGAATCGGAATTCGGCCGGATTACCGAGGCTTTGCGCGCCGCGCCGGTGACCGCGAAGGCGGTGCGGGACTACAGCAGGGTGTTCTTTGCCAGCGCATCAGACGAGATGCCTGACCGTCAGGGCCGGATCACAATTCCCCCAGCGTTGCGCGAGTACGCGGCGCTGGCCCATGAGTGCGTTGTGATCGGGGCCAATACCCGCCTGGAAATCTGGGACTCCGCGGCCTGGGATACCTACCTGGGCCAGCAGGAGGACGCGTTCTCGCAGGCGTCCGAGGAGGTGCTGCCAGGGGTTCTGTGAGCGAGCGCGGGCACCCCTGACGCACTGGCAAATGCATAGGTGCCCGCATCGATGGGTGCACCGATGGGTGCACGGCGAGGTCTCCACCCGCGGTGGGTGGCCAGGCCGGCTGACGTCACTTCCCCGGCGCCAGGCGGCTGCAGGCCACGCGGATGGGGACCTGGCCGGGCAGCCACGCAGGCGGGTGCGTATCCCGCAGGTTCACCGCATCCGTAATGGCCGTGCGCGCGTGAAAGGGGGCACGATGGCGGCGACGGGATCCGGGCACCAGCCGGTAATGACCGGGCAGGTGCTCGCCCTCCTCGCCCCCGCGCTGCAACGGGACGGAGCGGTCCTGCTGGACGCGACGCTCGGCCGAGCTGGCCACGCGAGCGCGCTGCTGAGGCACCATCCCGGGCTGCTCCTGGTCGGCATCGACGCCGATGCCACCGCGATCGAGGAGTCACGTGCGGTGCTCGCGCCGGAGCGCGGGCGGGTCACTCTGGTCCGCGCCCGGTACGACACCATCCCCGAGATCCTGGCGGGCCTCGGTCACCGCCACGTCGACGGCATCCTGTTCGACCTTGGAGTGTCCTCCCCGCAGCTGGATGACCCCGCCCGCGGGTTCGCCTACTCCCGGGACGCCCCGCTGGACATGCGGATGGACCAGGGCCGCCCGCTGACAGCGGCGGAGGTTGTGAACACCTATCCGGCTGCCCGCCTGGCACAGGTGCTGCGCGACTACGGCGAGGAACGCTACGCCCGGCGCATCGCCGACGCGGTCGTCAGGGAGCGGACAAGGGCGCCGCTTGACTCGACCGCCCGGCTCAGCGAGATCGTCCGCGAATCGATCCCCGCGCCAGCCCGGCGAAGCGGGGGCAACCCGGCCAAGCGCACGTTCCAGGCGCTGCGGATCGAGGTGAACGGCGAGCTCGACGCGCTGCGCGAGGCCTTGCCTGCCGCGCTGGAAGCGCTGGCGCCGGGCGGCCGGATCGCGGTACTCGCCTACCACTCACTGGAAGACCGCCTCGTCAAGCAGGCACTAGCCGCCGCCTCGGCCGATACGACGCCACTCGGCCTGCCGGTGCAGCTGCCCGGCAGCAGGCCGCGGTTCCGCCTGCTGACCAGGGGAGCCAGGCGGCCAGACGATGACGAACTTGCCGCCAACCCCCGTGCCGCCTCGGCCCGGCTGCGGGCTGCCGAACGGCTGCGCGAGACAACTACCGAGGAAGAGAGAGCTGGATGAATACCACGGTGAGAACGCGCCGCAGCGGCCCCCGTCCAGCCGCGGCGGACGGGTCGTCGGCGCGCTCCGAGCGGGTGGCCGCCGGCCCGGCGACTCTGCCCCGCCAGCCAGTGCGCCCCGACCCGCAGGCGTCTGGCCAGCAGGCGCCCAGCCCGCAGACGCGCGGCCAGCAGGCGCCGGCCCGGCCAGCGCGCCCGGCCAGGCAGCGGCCCGCCACCTCGGGGACTCCCCACCGGGCCACGTCCTCTCCGGGCCCGTCTTCCTCGGGAACGTCTTCCCGGAGCACGTCTGCTTCAGGCACGTCCTCCCGGGGCCCGATCCGGACAGGCGCGGGCGGCCAGGTTGCGGGACGGTCACTGCGCCCAGCCGGTGCGGCGGCTTCGCAGGCCACGGCCGCGGCGCCGCGGCATTCCTCGCGCACTCCGTTCATCCTGCTCGTGATCGGCCTGCTGGCAGGCGGCCTGGCCTGCCTGCTGGTGATCAACACGACGCTGGAGGCCGGGTCGTACCAGATTGGCCAGCTGCAGCAGGACAACACCGCTGCATCGCAGCGGCTGCAGGAACTGCAGCAGCAGGTGTCGTCCGAGCAGTCGCCTGCCTCGATCCAGCAGCGGGCGCTCGGCCTTGGCCTGCGGCAGCAGCAGGTGCTCAACTTCGTCGACCTGCGGACTGGTCTCACCTACACCACGACAGCCAAGCTCCCGCCGATCTACGACGTGCCCGGGTACACTCCGTGACCCGCGGCGACAACGGCCGTGACGACCCGCCGGGACGACGGCCCGCGGGGCGCACCAGGCCACCGGGCGGCGGGGGGCTGAGCGCGGGCAGGCGCCAGCCCGAAGGGGAGGCGGCCGGCCGAGGGCAGGCCGCCGGCTAGCCGGCGCGCGTCCGGCTCTTCCCGCTCCCTCGGCCCGTCCCGCTCCGCAGGCAGCACCGGCCCGGCCGCCCCGCCGCGCGCCGTCGGCTCCCCCGGGGCACCCGGCCCGCCGCGCACCGCAGGCCGCCGGCCTGCCGCCTCACGCCCGCCAGGGGCTGGCCCTGTGCACCCCGCGCCGCCGCCAGCGGCCGGCCACCGGAGCAGGCCGCCGGACCGGGTGCGCCCCCGTCAGCTCGTCCGCGCCCGCCGCGTTCTTCGCCGGGCCGGCCCAGCCCGGCGCCTGCTGCTCGGGCTGATATGCATCGGCCTGGTCCTGACGGTGTTCGTCGGCCGGCTGGTGCAGCTGCAGGGGCTGCACTATTCCGAGTACCGGGCTAAAGCCGAGAGCCAGATCATGCAGGTCAGGTCGGTGCCGGTGGTACGGGGCTCGATCTTGTCAAGCGACGGAACCGTCATGGCCATGACCGAGCAGACCGATCTGGTCTATGCCGACCCGGCGCTCATACCAGCGGGCAAGCGCCCGCTGGAGGCCGCGGCACTGGCGGGCCCGCTGGGTATGAAGCGGACGGCCGTCCTGGCACTGATCGACCACCCCACCTCGCCCGACTACGTGGTGGTCAAGGCGAACGTGCCCGAGACGACCGGCGCCCGGATCCAGGCCCTCGGTCTGGCGGGAATCGCGGAGGAGGCGACCTACACCCGCACCTACCCCAACGGGGACCTCGCCGCCAACCTGATCGGTTTCACGAACACCAGCGCAACGGGTGACCTGCACGGCGAGGCCGGTCTCGAGGACCAGTACAACACCCTGCTGGCAGGCCGGGACGGGCTCGAGGAGGTGGGGCTCGGCACGACACAGCAGCCCATCCCGCAGACGGCGGAGGACCTGCAGCCAGCCGTGCCCGGCGCCAGCCTGGACCTGACCATCCAGGCCGACATCCAGTGGGACGCCGAGCAGGAATGTGCCGCCGAGGTCAAGGCGGCGAAGGCAGCGAGCTGCTCGGTCGTGGTCATGCAGCCGCGCACTGGCCAGATCCTGGCGCTGGCGCAGTACCCGACGTTCAGCCCCAGCGACCCGCAGAGCGAGGCTGCGACGGCTGACATGCCGGTCCAGGACGTCTTCCAGCCGGGGAGCACCGGGAAGGTCATAACGGTCGCGGCCGCTCTCGAGCACGGGGGCCAGACGCCGATGAGCACCTACACCGTGCCGGACAGTATCGTCGTTGACGGGTTCACTTTCCACGACGGCGAGTACCACCCGACAGCGAATTACACGATCGCCGGTATCGTCGCTAACTCGCTCAACGACGGCATGGTGCAGGTAGTCCAGCACGTCAGCCCGCAGGTGCAGTATCAGTACCTCAGGGCGTTCGGGCTGGGCGAGCCCACCGGGATCGGTCTGCCCGGCGAGAGCGCGGGAATCCTGCCTCCGCCGTCACAGTGGTGGGGCGATGAGCGCTACACCCTGTCGTTCGGCCAGGGCGTGGCCGTAACCGCGGTGCAGATGGCCAGCGTCTACGCGACGATCGCGAACGGCGGGGTCCGGGTCCAGCCGTCTGTCGTCGCGGGCACCACCAACGGCGACGGGAAGTTCACGCCGGCCCCCGCGTCGCGCAAGACCCGGGTCATCCAGCCCAGGACCGCCAGCGAGCTGATGGCGATGCTGCAGCAGGTGCCTCAGGTTGACGCGGACGGCGGCCAGCCCTGGGGCGTCATCCCTGGGTACTCGATCGCGGCGAAGACAGGTACCTCCCAGGAGGCGGCGCCCGGGCAGTCTTGCCTGTGCGAGTATGGGTCCAGCTACATCGGCATCGCGCCGGCGACGAGCCCGCAGCTCGTTGTGGCCGTGAACGTCCAGGATCCCAAGGTCAGCAACTACTTCGGCGACGCTGTCGCCGGGCCGGTGTTCTACCAGGTCATGAAGTTCGCGTTGCAGACCATGCGGATCCCGCCGGACGGCGGTGCCAGGCCGAACGTCAGCCTCATGGCACCGTGACCAACGCCAGCATGAACAGAGGTACTCTCAGCCCGTGCCCGCCGATATGCGCCCCGATATCCGCCCGCACCGGGTCCGGCTGCGCCCGCTCGCCGAGCTCGCCGCGCTGCTCGGAGCGAGGACCACGGGCCGGGATGGACCGGGCCCGCTGTCGCTTCCGGCTAGGTCACGGGGAGTGTCGGGGGTTACGCACGATTCCCGCCGGGTGCGGCCTGGCGACCTGTACGCGGCCCTGCCAGGCAGCAGCCAGCACGGTGCGCGGTTCTGCGCCGATGCGGCGGAAGCGGGCGCCACGGCGGTCCTCACCGATCCCGCGGGCAAAGAGCTCGCGATCCGGTCTGGTTTGCCGGTGTTCGTCGTCGCCGATCCGCGTTCGAGGCTAGGCGAGGTTGCGTCCTGGGTCTACGGTCACCCGTCGCAGAAGCTGACGCTGATCGGCGTGACCGGAACCAGTGGCAAGACCACCACCACTTACCTGGCCGAGTCCGGGCTGCGAGCAGCCGGCCACCGCAGCGGCCTCGTCGGCGGGGTGCAGACCCGGGTCGGCGAGACCGTTGCCGATAGCGCGCTGACGACCCCGGAGGCCACCGACCTGCAGGCGCTGCTCGCGGCCATGGCGGAGCAGGGGGTGAGCGCGGCCGCGATGGAGGTGTCCAGCCACGCCCTGGCCCTCGGCCGCGTCTCGGGCACGTCGTTCGACGTGGCCGTGTTCACCAACCTGTCCCAGGATCACCTCGACTTCCACCAGACAATCGACGACTACTTCGCCGCCAAGGCCAGCCTGTTCACCCCCGGCTTCGCCAGGGCAGGCGTGGTCAACGTCGACGACTCCCACGGTCGCATCCTGGCCGCTGACCGGAGGATCCCGCTGACGACGTACTCAGCAGCGGGCGATCCAGCGGCCGACTGGCGGGCCGTGGACGTGCGCACGGGATCGGACGGGAGCACGTTCCGGGTCGTCGGCCCCGGCGGTGTCGAGGCCGACGCCTCAGTGGCGCTCCCAGGGCTGTTCAACGTCGCCAACGCGCTGGCGGCGATCGTGGCGCTGGTCGAGGCCGGAGTCGGGGTCGCCACCGCGGTGGCCGGCGTTGCTGCGTGCCCTGGCGCCCCCGGCCGCCTGGAGCGGGTCGAGGCTGGCCAGGACTTCACCGTCTTCGTCGACTATTCGCACAAGCCCGGCGCGGTCCGGGCGGTGCTTGAGGCGCTGCGGCCGGTTACCGCGGGACGGCTGGCCATCGTGCTCGGCTGCGGCGGCGACAGGGACAGCGGCAAGCGCCCGCTGATGGGCGCGGCAGCCGCGGAGCTCGCCGACGTGGCGATCCTCACCAACGACAACCCGCGCTCCGAGGACCCGCTCGCGATCCTGGCCGAGATGCTCGCTGGCGTGCTGACGGTCCCGCAGGCCGACCGCGCTCACGTGATCATCGAGCCGGACCGCGGCGCCGCGATCGGCCTGGCCGTCGCCGGTGCTGACAAGGGCGACGTTGTCGTCATCGCAGGCAAGGGACACGAGCGCGGCCAGTACGCCGGGTCGACCGTGACCCCGTTCGACGACAGCGAGGTCGCGGCGGAGGCACTGCGCCGTCAGCTCAGGCAGGCAGGCGCGGCCGTGCTTGGCGACCCCGTGCCTGGCGGTAACGCACTCGGCGGCGCTGGGCCTGACAACAGGGGCACCCTGTGATCCCGCTGACCGTGGCCGAGATAGCCGAGATCACCGGTGCTGCGTGCGACCCCGGAGCCGACCTGGCCGCTGTGGTGTCCGGCCCGGTCGTCATCGACTCCCGCCAGGCCGGGCCGGGCAGCCTGTTCGCCGCGCTGCCGGGCACCCGCGCCGACGGGCATGACTTCGCTCCTGCGGCGGCCGCGGCCGGGGCGGCGGTCCTCGCCTCGCGGCCGGCCGGGGTTCCGGGGCTGATCGTTCCTGACGTCCCAGCTGCGCTGGCTGCGCTGGCCCGGGCGGTTACCGGACGGCTGCCCGGCCTGACCATCGCCGCCATCACCGGATCGGCGGGCAAGACCACGACGAAGGACCTGACGGCCCAGCTCGTGGAGTCACTGGGTGCCACGGTGTCCCCGCAGGCCTCCTACAACAACGAGATCGGCCACCCGCTTACCGTGCTGCGGGTCACCAGGCAGACCCGGTACCTGATCGCCGAGATGTCCGCGCGCGGGCCGGGGCACATCGCGGCGCTCTGCGCGATGTCGCCACCCCGGCTGGGCGCCGTGCTGTGTGTCGGGCACGCGCACGCGGGCGTCTTCGGCAGCATCGACGATGTCGCGCGGGCCAAGGGCGAGCTGCCCGCCGCCCTGCCAGCGGACGGTGTGGCCGTGCTCAATGCCGATGACCCGCGGGTGCTTGCGATGGCCGGGCGCACCTCCGCCCGCGTAGTAACCTTCGGGCGCTCGCCCGGCGCGGACGTCCGCGCCACTGACGTCGTGCTTGACGATGCCGGCCGGCCCGGCTTCACGCTGGTTACGCAGGCCGGCGCCGCTCCGGTACGGCTGCAGTTGCACGGCGAGCACAACGTCGCCAACGCGCTGGCCGCCGCCACGCTCGCGGGCCAGCTCGGCCTGGACCTCACTGCGGTCGCTGCCGGGCTGTCCGCGGCAACCCCGCGGAGCAGGTGGCGGATGGAAGTGACGCACCGGCCCGACGGGGTAACGATCATCAACGACGCCTACAACGCCAACCCTGAGGCGATGGCGGCAGCGCTGTCGGCGCTGGCCGCGATGGCCCGCGGCCGCCGAGCGTTCGCCGTGCTCGGCCATATGACCGAACTGGGCGCACAGGCGGGCAAGCTGCACGAGGAGGCGGGGCGGCAGGCAGCCCGCGCTGGCCTGGCCGGGCTCGTCGTGGTGGGAGAGGAGGCCGCACCGATGCTGGACGGGGCGAAGGCGGACCCGTCCTGGCACGGCGAGCTGCTGCAGGTGCCGGACGCGGCCGCGGCGGTCGCCGCAGTGCAGGAGCGGGTCGGGCGCGGCGATGTGGTCCTGG
This sequence comes from uncultured Actinomycetota bacterium, assembly GCA_963815375.1. Taxonomy (GTDB): domain Bacteria; phylum Actinomycetota; class Actinomycetes; order Streptosporangiales; family Streptosporangiaceae; genus JASHPR01. The sequence continues at coordinate 1,066,142 of CAWFGX010000005.1, forward strand.
TCAAGGCCTCGCGGGCCACGAACCTGCAGCGGGCGGCCCTGGCGCTGACCGGGGAGGTGCCGCTGTGAAGACCATCCTGGTCTCGGCCGCCGTCGCGATGGTGCTGGCCCTGTTCGGCACCCCGCTCGCTATCAGGATGTTCCGCAGGCGCGGGTACGGCCAGCTGATCCGGGAGGAAGGCCCGGCCGCGCACCTGACCAAGCGCGGCACGCCGACGATGGGCGGGACGGTCATCGTGGTGGCCACGCTGCTCGGCTACTTCGCCGGGCACGAGGTGACCAAGGACCCGATGACCATGTCCGGCGTGCTGGTGCTGTTCCTGATGACAGGTCTGGGCCTGGTCGGTTTCATCGACGACTTCATCAAGATCTGGCGGCAGACCAGTCTCGGCCTGCGCAGCGGCGCGAAGCTCGCCGGCCAGGCGATCGTCGGCGCGGTGTTCGCTGTGGAGGTGCTGCGCTACCCGGACAGCTTCGATCTCACCCCGGCGGACGCCCACATCTCGTTCCTGCGGGACGTCGGCCCGGCGATCGGCGTGCTGCCGTTCGTGCTGTGGATCGTGCTGATGATCGCCGGCTGGTCGAACGGGGTGAATCTGACCGACGGCCTCGACGGGCTGGCCACCGGCGCAGCGATCCTGGTGCTCGCGGCTTACGTGCTGATCGGGATATGGCAGCTGAAGAACGACTGCGACGTGCTGCTGTCCGCGCAGTGTTACCCGGTACGGGACCCGCTGGACATGGCCGTGGTGGCCGGCACGGTGCTCGGGGCGTGCTTCGGGTTCCTGTGGTGGAACGCCCCGCCGGCCAGGATCTTCATGGGCGACACCGGGTCGCTCGCGCTCGGCGGCGTGCTCGCCGGGCTGGCGGTCTGCACGAAGACCCAGCTGCTGCTGCTCATCCTCGGCGGCCTCTTCGTGATCATCACGGCGTCGGTAGCCATCCAGGTGGGTGGGTACAAGATGACCGGCAAACGGGTGTTCAAGATGGCGCCGCTGCAGCATCACTTCGAGATGCTCGGCTGGGCTGAGACCACGATCGTGGTCCGGTTCTGGCTGATCGCGGGCCTGTGCATTGCGCTCGGCCTGGGCCTTTTCTACGTAGCCTGGCTGCCTGTATAGCAGGGGACGGCCATTCCGGCGGACCGGCGGAGGTGATCCGTCGGTCATTGGCGCGACACGCGGCAGATGTCCCGGTCCCGGGCGGCACCTGCACCGACACTTGAGTAATGGATCTCGCGGTGACGCAGGCAGGCCGCGGTGCACCGGGGCCGGCGCGGTGACCGCGGACTCGTCCGCCGCCCGGCCGGCTCCGGCCGCCCGGGATGCCGGGCTCAGGTTGCTTGACCGGCCGCTGACGGATTACTACCTGGTCCTCGGCGTCACGATGCTGCTGCTCGCCGTGGGACTGGTCATGGTGCTGTCGACGTCGTCGGCCGCCGCGCTCCTCCAGGGCGGGGCGCCGTACGCCGGCTTCCAGAAGCAGCTTCTCGGCGTGCTGGCCGGGCTGCCGCTGATGTGGATCGCCTCACGGTCGTCTCCGGCGGTGTTCCGGGCCGCCGCCTATCCGGCGATGGCGGTGTCCATACTCGGGCTGATCCTGGTGCTGGCCGTGGGCCACACCGTCGACGGTGGCGAGCGCTGGATAGAGGTCATGGGATTCCAGATCCAGCCATCCGAGTTCGCCAAGCTTGCCTTCGTCCTCTGGGGCGCCGACCTGCTCGCCCGCAAAGAGCGCGCGGGCCAGCTCACCGAGTGGCGGCACCTGCTGATCCCGCTGCTCCCGGGTGCCGGGATCCTCAGCATGCTGGTGATGCTCGGCGACGACATGGGCACCACGTTCATCCTTCTGATGATCTTTCTCACTCTGCTGTGGGTGATCGGCTCACCAGCCCGCCTGTTCGTCGGCATGCTCGGGCTCATGGGGTTCGCGATGGTGATCCTGGTCATCGTGGCCCGCTACCGGCTGGAGCGGATCACCGGGTTCCTCAACCCGCAGGGGCAGACGCTGACAAGCAACTGGCAGGAAACCCAGGGCCAGTACGCGATCGGCTCTGGCGGGTGGTTCGGGGTCGGGCTCGGCGCGGGCAAGGAGAAGTGGGGCTGGGTGCCGAACAGCACTACCGACTTCATCTTCGCGATCCTCGGCGAGGAACTCGGTCTGGTCGGCACGCTGTGCGTGATCTTCCTCTACGGCGGGCTCGCCTACGCCGGGCTGCGGATCGCCCGGCGGGTGCAGGACACCTTCATGCGCCTGGCCGCGGCCGCCGCGACCGGCTGGATCGTAGTACAGGCGCTTGTGAACATAGGTGCGGTTATCGGGCTGGTGCCGATCGTCGGCGTGCCGCTGCCGCTGATCTCGGCCGGGCTGTCCTCGCTGCTGGTGACGATGGGCGCGCTCGGCATGCTGATGTCCTTCGCCAAGCGCGAGCCCGGTGCACGGCAGGCACTGGCCACTGCCGGCCCCGGCCCGGCCCTGCGCGTCCTAAGCTGGCTTGGCCTGCCCGGGCGGCGCGGCTGAGCCCGGGCACCACACCAGGGACAAAGGGAGGCGACCGGATCCGATGAGTGTCGTGCTCGCGGGTGGCGGCACGGCCGGCCACATAGAGCCCGCGCTGGCCACTGCCGACGCGCTGCGCCGTGCCGACCCGCGGATGCCCATCACCTGCCTGGGCACCGAGCGCGGCCTGGAGACCAGACTGGTCCCGCTGCGCGGCTACGACCTGGCGCTGATCCCCGCGGTGCCGCTGCCGCGCTCGATCACCACCCAGCTAGCGTCGGTGCCCGGGCGGCTCGGCGCGGCGATCAGCGCGGCGACGACGGCGCTCGACAGGGCCCGGGCCGAGGTAGTCGTGGGGTTCGGCGGCTACGTGGCCACGCCCGCCTACCTGGCCGCGCGGCGGCGAGGCGTCCCGATCGTGGTGCACGAGGCCAACGTGCGGCCGGGCCTGGCCAACAGGCTCGGCGCGATGCTCACCTCCCACGTCTTCACAGGCCAGCAGGGAACCAAGCTCCCGCACGCCACCTGGATCGGGATACCGATCCGCCGCCAGATAGCCAGCCTGGACCGGCTGGCGCTGGCCGACAAGGCGCGCGCCCACTTCGGCCTCCGGCCTGACCTCCCGGTGCTGCTGGTCACCGGCGGCTCCCAGGGTGCCCGGTCGCTGAACCTCGCGGTCACCCACGCGGCCGCCTGGATGCGGTCGGCCGGCGTACAGGTACTGCACATCATCGGGCCCCGGTCCGAGGTCGACGTCCCGCCGCCCGGGGGAGACACCCCGTACATCACACTGCCTTACCTGGACCGGATGGACCTGGCGTACGCGGCAGCGGACTTCGCACTGTGCCGGGCTGGCGCGATGACCTGCGCCGAGCTGACGGCGGTCGGCCTGCCAGCCGCGTATGTACCGCTGCCGCACGGCAACGGCGAGCAGCGGCTGAACGCCGCGCCGATCGCCGATGCCGGCGGCGGGATCATCGTCGAGGACGCTGCGCTGAGCCCGGGCTGGATAGCGGACACGCTGCTCCCGGTTCTGCTGGATCCTGAGCTTGTCGCCGCGATGTCGCGCGCCGCGGCCGGGGCAGGCACGCGGGATGCCGACCGCAGGCTCGCGGCCGAGGTCTTTGGCGTCATGCGGGGAGGACGGCGCGGACGGTGATCAGACAGGGCAGGAGGAACCGGACATGGGCCTGGTCGCGCCGGTAACGCCGGTGCCGCTGGGCCAGCTCGGGCGGGTGCATTTCGTCGGCATCGGCGGCGCCGGGATGTCCGGGATCGCGCGCATCATGCTGGCCCGGGGCGTCTCCGTGTCCGGCAGTGACCGGGCTGCTTCCGAGCAGCTTGACGCTCTCGCCGCCCTCGGTGCCGTTGTGCGGGTGGGTCACGCGGCCGAGAACATCGCTGGGGCGGACACGGTCGTGACCACACCGTCCGCGATCGGAGATAAGAACATTGAGGTCGTGGAGGCCAGGCGGCAGGGGATCCCGGTCATCCCGAGGGCCGCGGCGCTCGCGTCGCTGATGATGGGCCGGCTGAGCATCGCGATCACCGGAACGCACGGCAAGACCACTACGACCTCCATGCTGACGACCGTGCTCCGGCACTGCGGTGCCGACCCGTCCTACGTCATCGGCGGCATACTCCGCGAGACCGGCCTCGGTGCCGACGACGGCAGCGGCGAGGCGTTCGTGGCTGAGGCAGACGAGAGCGACGGGTCGTTCCTGATGCTGTCTCCGCAGGCCGCGGTGGTTACCTGCATCGAGGCCGAGCACCTGGACAACTACGAGGACATTGCCCACATCCGGGCCACGTTCGACGCCTTCGCGGCCACGATCCGCGAGGGCGGCCTGCTCGTCACGTCCCGCGATGACCCAGGTGCCGCAGCGCTCGCATCGGCAGCAGCCGATCTCCCGCTTCGGGTGCGCACCTATGGTGAGTCACCGGACTCTGACTACCGGCTGACTGGGGTCACAGCGCTCGGCATGGCCACGCGGCTGACCATAGTCCCGCCCGCGGACGAGGGGACAGCACCAGTCACACTGACGATCGGAGTTCCCGGCCGGCACAACGCGCTGAACGCCACAGCGGTGTTCGCGACCGCGGTGGAGCTCGGCGTCCCGGTACCGGCAGCGGTCGGGGGACTGGAGGCCTATCGCGGCGCACTCCGCCGGATGGAGCCCAAGGGCGAGGCAGACGGTGTCCGCGTGATCGACACCTACGCACATCACCCGACAGAGATCACCGCCGATCTCACAGCGGCCCGGGACCTGGCTGCAGGCGGCCGGGTCATCGCGGTGTTCCAGCCGCACCTGTACAGCCGGACCCGGTTCTTCGCCGCTGAGTTCGGGGCGGCGCTGGCGCTGGCCGACGAAGCGCTGGTCCTCGACGTGTACGCGGCTCGTGAAGATCCCGAGCCAGGCATAACGGGACTGACTGTCGCTGCCTCCGTGCCGGGCGGCGGCGCTCGCTTCGTTCCCGATGCCGCTGCGGTGCCCGACATCATCGCGGGCCTGGCCAAGCCGGGCGACCTGGTGCTGACCATGGGTGCCGGCGACGTCACCGCGCTGGCCCCCCAGATCGTGACTGCGCTCAGCGAGCGAGGCGGGAGCCGCTCATGATCGGTGAGCCCCGTGCCGTCGGCACGCAACGGCAGCAAGGGCAGACGACTCCAGGCAGCACCCGGGCGTCGTCCGGCCGCCGCGGGGGACCGTGGAAGGCGGCGTTCTTCGCCCTGGCCGTGGCCGCCATCGTCGTCATCGCGGTCTGGGCGATACTCGGATCGAGCCTGTTCGTCGTGCGCTCTGTCAGGGTCACGGGATCGGGCGTGGTGCCCAGAGCCGAGGTTCTCCGCGCTGCGGGCATCGTGCCAGGAACGCCGCTCGCACGGCTCAATGCCGCGGCCGCGGCCAGCCGGGTCGAGCGGATCACTCAGGTCCAGTCCGCGCAGGTCAGCAGGGAATGGCCGGACACGGTCGTGATCGCGGTCACCCCCCGGACCCCGTCGCTGGCCGTGGCATCGCCAGCCGGGTACACGCTGATCGACAAGTTCGGCGTCGCCGTCAGCGACGTTCCCAGCCAGCCAAAGGGCATGCCCCTGCTTGACCCGGCGCCGCCAGCCGACTCGCTGCGCGGCAACCCGGCGGTGCTGGCCGCCGTGACCGTGCTAGCGGAGATTCCGCCGCAGGTCCGTGGCACGGTCACCACGGTAACCGCGGCGTCACCGGACGCGGTGACGCTGCACCTGCGCGGCGGGGTCACGGTCGTCTGGGGCGGCACCAGCCGGCCCGCTGCCAAAGCAGCCGAGCTCGTGATCCTGATGCGCACCAAGGCGTCGTTCTACAACCTCAGCGACCCGGCGACGGCAGTGACCGGAGGATAATGAGCAAAGGCCAGGAACAGCGGCGCGGCCAGTTGACCGCGGGTGGCGGACAACTCTACTGTCCCTACTAATCGGCAGCTTGACATAACTCTAAATCTCAACTTGAGGGTGAGAGTTTGACTCGCTGGAAACCGCGGAGCCAGCCCGGCCGAGGTTTTTGGGGGCGAATTTCGGCAAACTGCTTCCCGCGCGGTTTGCCGAGCTTGGCAGGCTGACTGGCGGCCGGGGCAGCCAGCGGAAGCGTGAGCAGCAAGCGAGCGGAAAGGTTCCCTCCTCGTGGCAGCACCGCAGAACTATTTGGCGGTCATCAAGGTCGTCGGAATCGGCGGGGGCGGCGTCAACGCCGTTAACCGGATGATCGAGGAGGGGCTCAAGGGCGTCGAGTTCATCGCGATCAATACCGACGCACAAGCCCTTCTCATGAGCGACGCCGACGTCAAGCTCGACGTCGGGCGGGAACTGACCCGCGGCCTGGGCGCGGGCGCGAACCCCGACATCGGCGCGAAGGCAGCTGAGGATCACCGCGAGGAGATCGAGGAAGTCCTCAAGGGCGCTGACATGGTCTTCGTGACCGCCGGTGAAGGAGGCGGGACCGGCACCGGGGGAGCGCCAGTCGTGGCCAACGTGGCCCGCTCGCTCGGCGCGCTGACGATTGGCGTCGTCACCCGGCCGTTCGGGTTCGAGGGCAAGCGCCGGGCAGCTCAGGCGGACGACGGGATCGAGAAGCTCCGCAGCGAGGTAGACACGCTGATCGTGATCCCTAACGACAGGCTGCTGTCGATCTCCGACCGCCAGGTCAGCGTCCTGGACGCCTTCAAGGCAGCGGACCAGGTGCTGCTGTCCGGTGTCCAGGGGATCACCGACCTGATCACGACCCCGGGGCTGATCAACCTTGACTTCGCCGACGTCAAGTCGGTCATGTCCGGCGCTGGCTCAGCGCTGATGGGCATCGGCTCGGCCCGCGGTGACGACCGTGCCGTGGCCGCCGCGGAGATGGCGATCTCCAGCCCGCTGCTGGAGGCGAGCATCGACGGAGCCCATGGCGTGCTGCTGTCCATCCAGGGCGGGTCCGATCTCGGGCTGTTCGAGATCAACGAGGCGGCACAGCTTGTGCAGAGCTCGGCGGCGCTGGACGCCAATATCATCTTCGGCGCTGTCATCGACGACGCTCTCGGCGACGAGGTGCGGGTCACAGTCATAGCCGCCGGGTTCGACGAGTCCCAGGCGGGCAGGCCGCGGCAGGCCAGCACGGTGCCCAGCCACGGCGGCCCGCTGGCTGCCCCGGTGTTCGACAGCACATCTGGCACTGCCAGCACAGCAGACGGAAGCTGGCGGCCCTTCACCCCCTCCACCCCGGAGGGCGGAACCCCAGCCAGCCCGAAGTCTGCTGCGATCGCCGCCGGGTCGGCAGATCGGGCCGGCCCGGGCAAGGCAGTCGGCAACGGCACTTCGAGAAGTGCTGCCGACGGTGCGGCCGGGTCTGCCGGCCAGGACGCGGGTGGGACGGCGGATGGCGTCCCGGCGCCGCGCGCCGCCGAAGACAGGCAGGCGGCCAGCGCCGACCAGCCTGCCCCCAGAACCGGCCCCGGAACCGGCGCGCCGTGGGTGCCCGAGACCAGCACCCGAAGGCGGGCGGTCGTCTTCGAGGAAGATGACGAACTGGACGTCCCGGACTTCCTCAAGTGAGTACCCCGCCGCCCGAGTGCGACGAGGACCTGCTGCAGCCCGACGAGCTGGCACCCGGTGTGCTGGTCATGTTCACCGGCCGCGCCGGGGGTGTCAGCGCGGCGCCCTACGACTCGCTGAACCTCGCCGGGAACGTCGGCGACGATCCGGCCTCTGTCGAGGCGAACCACCACCGGGTAGCCCGGGCATGCGGACAGGGCGCCGGGCAGCTGACCTGGATATGGCAGGTGCACGGCACCACCGTGGCCGACGCGCGGGTGCCCTGGCCGGCTGAGCCGCCAGCCGCCGACGCGATGTTTACCGACGTCCCGGGTCAGGTGCTGGGCGTTATGGCGGCGGACTGTGCCCCGGTCCTTCTCGCCGACTCCCGCGCGGGCATTGTCGCCGCCGCGCACGCGGGCCGGGAGGGAATGGCAGCAGGTGTGGTAGCCGAAACGGTGCGGGCGATGTCGGCAGCAGGGGCGGACCCGGCCCGGATGCACGCTGTGATCGGCCCGCATATCTGCGGCGGCTGCTACGAGGTTCCTGAGCAGATGCGAGCCAGGGTGGCGGCCATGGTGCCCGACGCAAGCTGCGTCACCAGGAAGGGCACGCCCGGGATCGACATCCGGGCCGGGATCGAGGCGCAGCTCGCCCACGCCGGGGTCCGGAACGTCACAGCGGACGGGCGGTGCACGGCCGAGACACCGGCGCTGTACTCCTACCGCCGTGATGGCCGGACAGGCAGGTTCGCCGGCCTTATCTGGCTGGCGTCATGATGGCCACGTGACCAGCCACGCCATCCTCCGCCCCATTCCCATCCCCCGCCACCACACCGCCGCCAGCATCAGCCCCACTGTCAACATCTGCCGTGCCCGCTGCACGCCGGCGAAACGTGGAAGTGACCCCGGTGGCGTAATAACCCGCCCAGAGCTTCAGCCACCGCCGTCGGCGGACCCTGGCTGCTGGTGATGACGGTGGCTCCGGGCGGCGGCGGTGGGGACGACGGGCGCAAGGCGGAACTGGCGGAGCGGCTGAGCGCGGTGCGTGAGCGCATCGCGGCGGCTTGTGCGAGCGCGGGGCGGGCCAGCGACGAGGTCACGCTGATAGCGGTGACCAAGACCTTCCCGGTGTCCGACATCAGGCTGCTGCGCGAGCTCGGCGTGGCCGACATCGGGGAGAACCGGGACCAGGAGGCCGCGCCCAAAGCCGCCGAGTGCGCCGCACTCGGGCTCCAGCTGACCTGGCATTTCGTCGGGCAGCTGCAGACCAACAAGGTCGCCAGCGTCGTTTCCTACGCCTCGGTCGTGCACTCGGTCGACCGGCTGCACCTCGTCAGCGTTCTTGGCTCGCGAGCCCGGCGGGCCGGGCGGACCGTTACCTGCCTGGTGCAGGTCAGCCTGGACGGTGACCCAGCCCGGGGCGGCGCGTTCGGGCCCCAGGTGGCTGAGGTCGCTGACGCCATAGCGGAACAGGACGGCCTGGCTCTTGGCGGCGTGATGGCCGTGGCTCCGCTTGGCCAGCCCGCTGGCGAAGCGTTCAGGAAATTGTTTGATATCGCCGAAGCGGAACGGTCTGCTCATCCCGGCGCTGTGATGATCTCGGCCGGAATGAGCGGGGACCTGGAGCCCGCGATCGAGGCAGGTGCGACACATGTGCGTGTCGGTACGGCGTTGCTCGGAGGCCGGAGCGCCTTCGTCAGGTAATGTCCGACGCGTGGCTCGCCGCGTGTCGGTGCGTGCGCGCTGCAGATCAGGCATGACGGAGGGCAGACGATGGCCAGCGCGATGCGCAAGATGGCGGTCTATCTCGGCCTGGTAGAGGACGACAACCGCTACGACGAGCAGTACGCCGACGACTACAGCGCCGAGGATTACGACGATTACGGCGCTGAGTTCATCGACACCGACGACCGGGGGGACGCGCGCGAGGCGGTCCGCGACGCCCGCGATGGCCACCGCGGCGACGGCGCCGTGGCTGTTCCTGCCCGGCCGGATGACCGTGAGCCTGGCACCACTGTGCAGCGCGCCGATCTGGCTCGGATTACCACATTGCATCCCCGCACATACAATGAAGCTCGTGCGATCGGGGAGCACTTCCGTGAGGGCACTCCCGTGATCATCAACCTGACCGAGATGGTCGACAGCGACGCAAGGCGTCTCGTTGACTTCTCGGCAGGCCTGATCTTCGGGCTTCGCGGGAGTATCGACCGGGTCACCAACAAGGTGTTCCTCTTGTCTCCGGCTAACGTTGAGGTGGCTGCCGAAGACAAGGCGCGCATCGCTGAAAGAGGATTCTTTAATCAGAGCTAGACAGACGGCATCAAACGACGTGCGGCAGTGGCCTGGATCGGCTGGCCACGGGCCTGAGAGCAGGGCAGTGCGATGGGCATCGTTAGGAGCGTGCTTGCGGGCGTGCTCTATCTGTACCTGCTCATCCTTATAGTGCGGATGATCCTCAGCTGGATACAGGCATACTCACGGTCATGGCACCCCACTGGGATCGTGCTAGTGGTGGCCGAGGTCACGTATACAGCAACTGATCCGCCACTGAGATTCCTAAGGCGCTACATTCCATCGCTCAGGCTCGGTACTGTGGCCTTGGACCTCAGCTTCATGCTCCTGTTCGTGGTCGTCTGGATCCTCGCGCAGGCCGTGCAGCTGATCTGATCGGGTAGCGTCCACAGGGGACCGAGCTCGACGCGCCAAGGAGACGACACATGCCACTGACGCCCGCGGATGTGCGGAACAAGCAGTTCAGCACGACCAGGCTCAGGCCCGGCTACGACGAAGAGGAAGTGGATGCCTTCCTCGACGAGGTCGAAGCGGAGCTCGACCGGCTGATCCAGGAGAATGAGGAACTCCGGGCCAAGCTGGCCGAGGCGCTGCGGGGGGGCAAGGTTCCCGCGCTGGTTCCGCCACATGCCGAGGCCCCTGCCGATCACCTCATGCCCTCGGACCTGCAGCAGCGCCACGAGCCGGAGCGCATGATGGCACCGCCACCGCCGCCCGAGCCGCCGGTGATCATGCCCCAGAGGCCGGTCGCGGACAACATGGACACGGCAGCGCGGGTTCTGCAGCTTGCCCAGCAGACCGCCGACCAGGCGATCGCGGACGCGCGGCGCGAGGCCGACGAGACGCTCGGCCGGGCCCGGCGCGAGGCCGACGACATCCTCACCAAGGCCCGCCGTCAGTCCGAGCAGATCACCAGCGACGCCCGCGCCCGGGCTGAGAGCCTTGAGCGTGACGCTCAGGAGCGGCACCGCCAGGCCATGGGATCGCTCGTCCAGTCTCGCGAGGAGCTGGAGCGTCGGGTCGACGACCTGCGCGCGTTCGAGCGCGAGTACCGCAGCAGGCTCAAGGCATACCTTGAGGGCCAGCTGCGGGATCTCGAAGCCGGCGCTGCGGACAGTGGTGTCTTCCCGGCCGTGACCGGTCCGCAGACGGCTGTGGGGATCGGCCGGATGGACGCCCGTAACGGGATGCAGCCCTCGGTGACCGGTGCCTACGCCGCGCCGTCGCCAGAGCCGGTTGGCCACGGGGGATTCCGCCCGGCGGACTCAGGCCCGCACGACCGCCGCTAAGCCAAGCCCAGGCAGGTGCTCAGTCCTACCCGGCCCAGTTCAGCCCGGCTTAGGCCAACTCGGCTCAGTTGGGAGCGACTGCGCACCGGCCTGGCTGGCTGGTCATGCCCGTGATCCGATTCGGCACCGTTCTCACGGTCGTTATCGCGGCCTTGGTACTACTCGCAGCGGGGGTACTGGCGAGCAGCCTTCTGGTGGTCTACGTGGCCATCGGTGTCGCCGCACTGGCCGCAGTACTCCTCGTGATCGGCACCGTAGCCAGGCGCCAGGAGATCTTCGGCGCTCCCGCGGCCGGTGAGCATGGCCGCGAGCTAGCGACGGCCGGTGTGGCAACCCAGCACATGGCAGCCCAGCGCGCCGAAGCCCAGCAGGTGCAAACACAGCATGTGGAAGCACAGCACGTAGAAACACAGCACCCAGCGCAGGCCTGGACGGTGCGGCGGGAACAGCGGTCGGCCCCCGTACCAGGACAGGCACTGGCCCAGGCCGGGGCGGCCAGCACCGTTGCCGGCGCCCCGCGGCGAACCGACCGGCCACGGCCCTCCTCAGGCGCCCCGCCTGTGTCGCGCCCGCAGCCAGTGCCGCACCACCAGCCGGAGCGGGGTTCGCAGCCCGAACGCGGCTCACAGCCTGAGTGGGGTTCGCAGCCCGAACGCGGCCCGCGGCCGGCTACTCGTCCCGATGGCCGGCGACCGGCGCGCCCTGAGCCCGCACCACGCCCCGGACCAGCGGGCCGCCCGGATCCTGCAGCCCGCCCAGAACCTCCGGTTCGCCCAGAGCCCGCAGCCCGCCCGGAGCGTGAACCGCACCCCGAGCAGGAAGCGCGCCCCGGGCCGGCAACCGGGCCGCATACAGTGAGCCTGTCAGCGAGCAGCATGTCGGCGCGCAACCGGCCGCGGGACGACCCATCTGCCGCCGCGCGCCGTGATCCGGCCCAGGCCAAGCGTGGTGACCGGGATCAGCCCACCTCCCAGCTCAGAAAGCCTGACCGGGCCCGGACGCCGTCGGCTCAGCGGCAACCGGAGCCGATGGCGGCCCGGCAACCGGAGGCACAGGCCGCGCGGCAGTCGGCTGGCGAAGCGCCAGCCGCGACGCCCCAGGCGCCTGAGGCCCCGGCCGACTCAGCCACCCGTACGGCCGGCGCAGCCAGAACCGACAGCACCCCCGTCAGCCCTCCCGGCACTGAGCGGGCCCGCCGCACCGCCGCCCCCGACCGCACCGCCACCTCGGGCGGCACTGCCACCTCGGGCAGCAGTGCCACCTCGGGCAGCACCGCCAGCTCCAGTAGCGAGACGGCCAGATCAGCTGCTGCCAGCGGGAAAGCAGCCGCTGCGGGCGCGCAGGCAGCCGCAGCCAGCGGGCAGGCAGCCGCCGGCAGCGGCGAGGGAGCACCGGAAACGTCGGCCGCCGCGGAAGCGCCAGCAGCGCGTGACGCGGGTACCGAGGTCACGATCGTCCCCGGGATTGCCAGGTACCACCGCAGCGACTGCATCCTGATCCGCTTCCTGGGTTCCGACGACGTGCAGAGCATGAGCCTGCGCGAAGCCGAGGAGGCCGGCTGCGCACCGTGCAAGGCCTGCCGCCCAGAGCAGGAACTCCCCGCCGACTGACCTGGCTGATCGCGGTCACCTGCCGTGCGGCCGGCTGCCTGGCCCGCGACTGCACGGGTCCTGCCCCCAGATCTGAAAGAAACCACAGCCTGGCGGGCGAGGGCGGGCCGTCAGTCGCCGGCTGCCGCGCGGCGGAGCCAGAACACCAGGCCCAGGTCGCTGTCGACGTGCTCGCGGGAGTCCGGGTCGGGCAGGCCGTCCTGGTGCTGCCCGTAGTCGACTGCCAGCACCTCCGCGCTGATCATCGGCGCGTGCTCGGTCAGCGCGGCGGCGAGCTCGGGATCCGCGGTGCTCCAGCGCAGCGAGATCCGGTCGCTGACGTCCAGGCCGTCGCTCTTGCGCGCGTCCTGCACCAGCCGCACAACCTCACGGGCCAGGCCCTCGCGGCGCAGCCCTGGCGTGATCGTGATCTCCAGCGCGACCGTCTCGCCAGCGCCGGACGCCACTGCCCAGCCCGACCGCGGAACCTGGGTCACGATGACGTCGTCCGGCCCGAGGCTCACCGGCGACCCGTCCACCTCGACCGTGGCCTTGGCGCCGGAGCTCAGTTCTGCCGCCAGCTTGGCCGGGTCCGCAGCCTCGATCGCGGCGGCTACCGCCGGGGTTCCCTTGCCGAAGCGCGAGCCCAGCGCTCGGTAGTTCGGCTTCACCGTGTAGTCAACGAGGCCCTCGGCCACAGCAGCGACCGTGTCCAGCTCGCGGACGTTGAGCTCGTCGGCGACCTGCGCGCGCAGCTCAGCGGGCAGACTGTCGAACCCGGCGGCACCGACGAGAGCGCGGGCGAGCGGCTGCCGGACCCGCACTACGGCCGCGGCGCGCGCCGACCGGCCCAGCTCGACCAGCCTTCTGGCCAGCGCCATCTGCTCGGACAGGCGCTCGTCGATCAGCCCAGTGTCGGCCTGCGGCCAGGAGTCCAGGTGCACAGATGCGGGAGAGTCATCGGCCCGGAGCACGCCCCAGACATAGTCGGTCAGGAACGGCGTCATCGGGGCCATCAGCCTGGTCAGCGTCTCGAGGCTTTCGTACAGCGTGGCGAATGCCGCCGAGCCGTCAGCGCTGCCCGGGCCGTCCCAGAACCTGCGCCGCGACCTGCGGACATACCAGTTGGACAGGTCGTCGATGAACGCGGCGAGCCTGCGGCCCGCAGTCGCGGTGTCGAAGCCTTCCAGGGCCGCGGTGACGTCGCGCACCAGCGTATGCAGCTCGCTGAGCAGCCACCGGTCACCGGCCGGCCGCCCGGCCGCAGGCGGGGCTTCCGCCAGCCGCGCAGGGGACCAGCCGTCGCCCGACGCCGCAGCGGCGTTGGCGTACGTGACCAGGAACGACACCGTGTTCCAGTAGGTCAGCAGCACCTTGCGGACGATCTCCTCCAGCGTGGCGTGCCCGACCCGGCGAGTCGCCCACGGCGAGCCTGACGCGGCGAAGTACCAGCGCAGGGCATCAGCGCCGTGCGCGTTCATCAGCGGGATCGGCTCCAGCACGTTGCCGAGGTGCTTGCTCATCTTGCGCCCGCGCTCGTCGACCACCAGTCCCAGGCAGACGACGTTCTCATAGGACGACCTGCCGAACACCAGCGTGCTGACCGCCATCAGCGAGTAGAACCAGCCCCGGGTCTGGTCGATCGCCTCGCAGATGAACTGCGCCGGGAACGCCCGCTCGAACGCATCCTCGTTGCGCAGCGGTGCGCCGTGCTGCGCGAACGGCATCGACCCCGAGTCGTACCAGGTGTCGATCACCTCGGGAACCCGGCGAGCCTTACCCCCGCACTCGCGGCAGGTGATCACTACGTCGTCGACGTACGGCCGGTGCGGGTCGAGCTTGCTCAGGTCGCGCCCGGCCAGCTCAGACAGCTCGGCTAGCGACCCGACGCAGGTTACGTGCTCGTCCGGGCAAAGCCACAGCGGGAGCGGGGTGCCCCAGTACCTGGTCCGGGACAGCGCCCAGTCAACGTTGTTCCGCAGCCACTCGCCGTACCTGCCCTCCTTGATCGTCGGCGGCTGCCAGTTGGTCTTCTCGTTCTCGGCGAGCAGCTTGTCCTTCACCGCCGTGGTGCGGATGAACCACGAAGGCAGCGCGTAGTACATCAGCGGCGAGTGGCACCGCCAGCAGTGCGGGTAGCTGTGCTCGTGCATTTGCGACCGGAACAGCACCCCCCGGTCGGCGAGGTCATTGACCAGCGTCGGGTCGGCATCCTTGAAGAACATCCCGCCGATTAGCGGCACGCTGTCGGAGAAGTGCCCGTCGCCGCGGATCGGGTTGACAACCGGCAGGTCATTCGCCCGCCCGGCCTCCATGTCGTCAGCGCCGAAGGCGGGCGCCAGGTGCACCAGTCCGGTCCCGTCCTCGGTGGTCACGAAGGATGCGGTCACCACGCGGTGCGCGTCAGGAACGTTCAGGAGATTGAACGGGGGCTGGTACGTTGCCCCGGCAAGCTCGGAACCCTTGAAGCGGGCGACAACATGCCAGCCCTCGCCAAGCACCTGCGCGACCAGATCATCGGCGACCACAACGCGGTCGCCCTCGCCGGACTTGCGCGCCACCGCGTACGTCTCGTCTGGATGGACAGCGACAGCGGTGTTGGACACGAGCGTCCACGGCGTCGTCGTCCAGACAAGCAGGTCAGCGCCGTTCAGCTGGGCACTGGCGCCGTCGGGCAGGGTGAGCAGCGGGAAGCGGACCGTGACCGACGGATCAGACACCGTCCGGTACACGTCCGGCTGGCCCAGCTCGTGGTCGGACAGCGGGGTCTCGCAGCGCGGGCAGTACGGGGTGATCCGGTGATCACGGACCAGCAGACCCTGGTCGAAGATGACCTTGAGAGACCACCAGACGGACTCGACGTAGTCCGGGTCCATCGTCCGGTACGCGTGCTCCAGGTCAAGCCAGTAGCCCATTCGCTCGGTCAGCGCCTCGAACGCGTCGACGTGCCGCAGCACGGACTCACGGCACCGCGCGTTGAACTCGGCGATGCCGTACGCCTCGATCTCCTTTTTCCCGGACAGGCCGAGCTCCTGCTCCACGGCCACCTCGACCGGCAGTCCGTGGCAGTCCCAGCCGCCCTGGCGCGGCACATGGAAGCCCTGCATGGTCTTGAACCGGGGGAACAGGTCCTTGAACACCCGTGCCTCGACGTGATGCACGCCGGGCATGCCGTTCGCGGTGGGGGGTCCCTCGTAGAAGGTCCACGGCCGGCCAGCCGACGTCTGCTCCAGCGACTGCTCGAAGACCCCGTCCCGTCGCCAGCGGGCCAGGATCTCGCGCTCGATCTGCGGCAGGTCGACGACCTTGGGCAGCTCGGGGAAAGGAAGGTCATCCGGGCGCGGCATCGCAGCCAGCCTCTCGCGGGTGTCACGCCAGCCAGACCCGTGTATCCCGGGCCGCGGCCAGCACGGCTTCACCGGAGGGACGAGGAACGCCGGCGGCGGCCCCGCGGTACCACCCTCCTTGGCCGCGACCAGCCCGGCAGCCTGCTGGCTACGGCGGCACGACCCGCTCAGTTCGTTCTGCTGCCGGTTCTACTGAGCCCGGCCGTGCTGCCGGCCGGCTCACGGCAAAGCCGTGGCCAGATCGCCTCGCAGGCTCAAGCTGTTCTTCCGGCGGCTCCAGGGTGATCTGGTCCGCTGCGCGTAACCCCGGGCTCGCACCATCCCCGGTCGCTCCTGGCCGCCTTCAGCGGCAGCTGTCCCCATCAGCGCCGTACAGGATGCCAGGATAGCTGATGCCTGCCTGGCCGCCGACTGTATATCCGCTGGCTCGCCGCTGCCGTGCTTGCTATCGCCCCCGGCGACCACTTATCCTCTCGTGACTGCTCGGTACGAAGATCATTTCCAAGATGTGCCGGGCTTGCCGATGGGAGGCTAGGATTGACCGCTGCTGCGCGTTCAGGCGCCGCCGCGCTTCCCGTGCGGCCGGGGGAGCGGCGCTGGAGTGAAGCTGAGCTGGGCAAGGTGCGGGACCTGCTGGCCGCTGAGGCCGCGGCGCTGCGTGAGGACATCGAACGGGCCGAGTCGGACATCGCCTCCCGGTTGGGTGACGCGGTTGGTGACGCAGGGGATGACCAGGCAGACGTCGGCGCGAAGACCTACGAGCGGGAGCATGAGCTTGCGATGACGCACAACGCCCGCGAGCTCCTGACACAGACGGAACGGGCACTGGAGAGAATAGAGACGGGCACCTACGGCACGTGCGAGTCGTGCGGGGAGCCCATCGGCAAGGCGCGGTTGCAGGCATTCCCGCGCGCCGTCCTGTGTGTGGCGTGCAAGCAGCGTGAGGAGCGACGCTGACCGGTAGCACGGCAAGTGAGCCTGACCCCTTGGATGAACCCCAGGGGCCGCGCCAGATGAGGCCACGGATCGGCGTCCTGGTCGCCGTCGCGGTCGCCGTGCTGACTCTGGACATCGTCTCAAAGACGATCGTGGTAGCTACGCTGTCCAATCGGCCGCAGATAGGGCTGCTGGGCGGGTTTGTGACGCTCCTTGAGACGCGCAACCCGGGTGCGGCGTTCAGCCTCGGCGGTCCGTCGGAGACCATCGTGTTCACCGCGATCGCAGTCGGAGTGGTGATCTTCATCGTCCGCGCGGCGCGCCGGATCTACAGCATCGCGTGGGCGGTGGCTCTCGGCCTGCTTCTCGGCGGCGCCACCGGAAACCTGACCGACCGGATCTTCCGCTCTCCCGGGCTGTTCCGTGGCTGGGTCGTCGACTGGATCGAGGTGCCCCACTGGCCAGTGTTCAACCTGGCCGACTCGGCGATCACCTGTGGCGGCGTGCTGATGGTCGTGCTCGCCGTGCTCGGCCGCGGGATCGAGGGAAAGCCGCACCGGGCCGCCACTGCTGCCGCTGAGCCGCCCGGCCCGGCGAACCAGCCCGAAGAGACCTCGCCCGAGTCGGCTGACCGAGCCAGCCAGTCCGAAGAACCGCCGCTCGCGCCGGAGGCCGGGCCAGAGAAGCCCGTGCCGCCTGCGGCCGAGCGCGCTGAGCCGGATCAGACCACGTCGGAGCAGGTCGCACCGGAGCAGACCGTGCCGAAACCAGCTGCGGCAGAGGAGCCCGTGGCGGAGCGGGCTCAGCCGGAATGGCCAGAGGCGGAGCAGCCCCAGTCGCAGTGGCCACGGTCGGAGTGGTCCGAGCCAGAGGAGTCCCGGCAGGAACATCCCGCGCGGGGCAGCGGCGGATGACCCGCAGGGTGCCTGTGCCTGAGGGGCTGGACGGCGAGCGGCTGGACTCGGCGCTGGCACGGATGTTCGGGCTACCGCGAGCGCGGGCGGCCGAGCTGATCGCTGACGGCTCGGTGCTCGTCGGCGGGAGGCAGGCAGCCAAGTCGGACCGGGTACCAGCAGGGGAGTGGCTCGACGTGACCCTGCCCCCGCCGCCGGCGGCGCAGCCAGTCCCCGAGCCCGTGCCCGGCCTGGCCATTGTGTACGAGGACGACGACATGGTGGTCGTGGACAAGCCGCCCGGCGTGGCCGCCCACCCGACGCCGGGCTGGACCGGGCCGACGGTGCTGCAGGGCCTGCTGGCCGCAGGCCACACGATCTCCACGAGCGGCGCTGCCGAGCGCCAGGGAATCGTGCACAGGCTGGATGCCAACACCTCAGGCGTCATGGTGCTGGCCAAGAGCGAGCAGGCCTACAGCGCCCTCAAGCGCGCGTTCCGCGAGCGTGAGGTGGACAAGATCTATCACGCCCTGGTCCAGGGGCACCCGGACCCGCTGCGCGGCACGATCGACGCGCCGATCGCCCGGCACCCATCCGGCGATGGCAGGTTTGCCGTCGTCGCCGGGGGACGGTCGGCGGTGACGCACTACGAGACTCTTGAGGCGTTCCGGGCAGCGAGCCTGGTCGAGATCCGTCTGGAGACAGGCCGGACGCACCAGATCAGGGTGCACATGGCTGCGGTCAGGCACCCGTGCGTCGGGGACCGGCTCTACGGTGCCGACCCGGTGCTCGCCGCGCACCTCGGCCTCACCCGGCAGTGGCTGCATGCGGTGCGGCTGGGATTTACCCACCCGGCGACCGGCCGCAGGGTCGAGTTCACCAGCGACTACCCGCCCGACCTGGCCCACTCGCTCGAGGTGCTCACCGAAGGAATTTGACACGCTGCGGCTTTGCCGCAAGAGCCAGCGGCCCGATGACGCGGCAGCACGCTAGCTAGCCGTGCGGGACTTCGGCCAGCGGCAGGCAGATCGCGCTCACCCCAGCCCCCTGGCCCGGCCGGCGGGGCGCCGCGAGCGAGAACCGGCCGCGCAGGCCCGCTCCGGCGAATAAAGGTCACCAGAAGCGGCGCTGAGCGTGTTCCAGACAGGTCTCACGAGGGTTTGCGCTTCGCCATAACCCCCATCGCCGTCATCGTGGACCGAAACCCACTTATTTTGCGGGTTTGGGTCCACGATCATGAAAAGTGGTTCCGGGCTGGGGACGGCCGTGCCCGGGTCACCGGGTGGGCGTGTACCCGCGTCACCTACATCGATCCCAGCGGGAAGCTATGGATCATCGGGCTGGGCCAGATCAGGCAGTTCTGCAGCCCTGAGAAATACGACCGGCTGGTGGCGGAACTGTCCTCGTCCATCGATGACGCCGTCGAGAAGAGGTCGAAGTCATGAACCCCGTACCGCGTCGTTGGCAACGCGGGACATGGCCGCCTGGAACAGCGGCTGGGGCGATGGCAGCTACCCGACCTGGATCGGCCGCGATGCCGGGGGAGAAGTCACCCGCTTCGTCGCCGACATGCTGCTGTTTCCGGCCCATGACGGATCCGGGTGAACGCGCCAGGCTACCGGGAGCCGGGCTGTCACTGTCCAGCTGCGCGCAGCTGGCCGAGCGTCCAGCCCCGGCCCGCCGGGTCGAGCGGGCGGGTGGCGGTGGTGAAGATCTCGGCGGCGCGCCGGTAGGACATCCGGGCCCTCCGGGTAACCGGGCAGACGTCCGCGGGCGCGGCGTTCGCCGGAGCCCGGCGGTCGGTGAGGAACACCGGGCCCTCCCTGCGCCCGGCCAGCAGCCAGCCCAGCAGCTCGCTTGTGCTCAGACGCCAGCGGATGCAGCCGTCGGCGCGGGACCCCGGCGCAGGGGCGCCCGCGAGGTCGAGGCTGCCAGCGTTCATGGCGAGCACCGCGTCGACCTGAGCGCCGGAGTCATAGAGCACACGCCAGAACGCGTGCTCGCGCAGGGTCGCCTGAACCCGGAACAGGCCGGCGACCTGCCCGTCGGTGAGGCGCCGCACGGGCTCAGCGTGACCGCCCACGTTCCGCAGGCCGGAGGTCGGATCCCGGCTTATCCACTGCTGGTCCTGCCACCAGCCAGCCGCGCTGCGCAGGGCGGACAGCTCCCGGTTGATCGTGCGTGCGTCGGCCGTCCTCTGGCGGTCGGCAAGCGCGGCGGCCAGCCGGGCCGGGGCGTCGTCGTGGTCTAGGAGTGCCAGCGGAACGACAGGCGGAGCAGCCCCGCGCCGCAGCACACCCCTGGGTGCCTGACGTCCGACCAGCGCCCAGGCCCAGCCTGTCAGCGAGATCTGGTATATCCGGCGCGAGGCTGGGCCGAGCGACGCCTCGGCCAGGTAGCGGTCGACCGCTACCGCGTACTCCACTGGCGCTGGCTCTACGCTCGTGGCCTGTGCTGAGCGCCGCGCGATCGCAGCGTCGTCTCGCTGCCGCACTACGGACCTCCGTCTGGCTATACCGTCCGTCCTGCCGCCGCCTTCAGCATAACTCTTGCCACGTCCGGATTTACTGCGGAAAGCCACTCGCCAGGAATGGCTCAGGGAGAGCGCATTTACTGCGGTAAGCATCCTGAAGAATTTACTGCGATAAACAGCAACCGCCCCATTGGGCGTTAGTCTGAGTTTGCGTTGAGGCCCTCATTCTGGAATTGTGCAAGATATGCAACGGGAATATGTTCCGGAAGCCAGTGACAGCAGTAAATCCGGGCGGGCGGCTGCTCCGGCCACGGCGTCCGTGGCCACGCGAGGCGGCTTCACCGTCACCTCGTACCCTCCGACCCGGCGCGGCCAGGACGTCGGCAACTATCACGGGGAAGTCGTTCCCGACCCGTACCGGTGGCTGGAGGACAGTAACGGTCCGGACACGGTGTCATGGGCCGCGGCGCAGAGCGGGCTCACCGAGTCGCTGCTCACCTTCGTTCCGTCAAAAAAAGAGATTTGCGACGCGCTTGCTCGGTGGGAGGCCTACCCGAGGTTCGGGGTGCCGTTCGAGCGGAGCGGCCGCTGGTTCCAGGGCCGCAGGTCAGCCGGGCAGAATCAGCCGGTGCTCTACGTCATGGACGCGCCCGGCGCGGAGGGTCACGCGCTCATCGACCCGAACGCCCTTGCCGCCGACGGCACCGTCGCTGTGACCGGCGTCAGCGTCAGCCCGGACAGCTCGACGGTCGCGTATGCCACCAGCGAATCGGGGTCTGACTGGATGACCTGGCACCTGCGGGACGTCGCCTCAGGCGCCGACCTCGCCGACGAGTTGCGGTGGTGCAAGTCCGACGGTGCCGAGTGGGCGAAGGACGGCTCAGGCTTTTACTACGAAGCGATGAGCCCGCCACGGCCCGGCCGCGAGTACCTGGACGCCTCCGGCGAGAAGCGCATCCTCTTCCACCGGCCCGGTACTGCTCAGCCGGACGACGAGATTGTCTACAGGTCAGACGAACCGGTCATGTGCAGGGTCGCGGTCAGCGCTGACGGGCAGTACCTCGTCCTGTTCCGCAAGCGGGGCATCGGGCCTGGCGGCGAGGTGCGCGTGCTCGATGTGGAGCGCCAGGACGCCGGATGGCGCGTCCTGGTTCCGGAGTGTGACACGTATGCGGACGTCGTAGCGAGCACCGGATCGGTTTTCTACCTGCTCACCGACGACACAGCGGACAAGCGCCGGATCGTAGCCGTCGATGCCGCCGCGCTGCCCGCTGCATCGGGCGCCTGCCCGGCCCAGGCCCAGAATGAAGACCGGGGCCAGCGGACCGAGCTCCCGGGTGCGCGCGAGATCGTTCCGCCATGCGCTGACACGCTGCTCGAGGTGCACTTCTTTGGCGGCCGCCTGGTCTGCCACTACCTGCGCGACGCCTGCTCGCTGCTGCGGGTGTTCGAGCTGGACGGCACGAGCGCCGGCGACATCGCGCTGCCTGGCATGGTCACGCTCAGCGGAAGCCCGGCCACGCATGAGCAGATCCAGGGCTCACCGGAGAGCGACACCGTGCACTTTGAGGTGGAGTCGTTCACCGAGTCGGCCAGCCTCTGGCGCCACGACCTGCGCTCAGGCCAGACCACGCTGGTCCGCGCCGCGGCGGTCTCGCTGAGCCCCGGCGAGTACCTGACCGAGCGGGTCACGGTCACCTCGTCCGACGGAACGCTGGTGCCGATGTTCCTAACCCGCCATCGCGACCTGCAGCGCCGCGGTGACGTCCCGGTGCTGCTGTACGGGTACGGGAGCGTGGGGATCCCGATGACGCCCGAGTTCTCGCCGGAGTGGGCGGTCTGGATCGAGCGCGGCGGCATGCTGGCAGTGGCCTGCCTGCGCGGGGGTGGCGAGTACGGCCGGGCCTGGCACGACGCCGGCCTGCTCGCAGACAAGCAGAACAGTTTCGACGACTTCTGCGCCTGCGCCCAGTGGCTCGCGAGCTCGGGCTGGTCCCGCGCGGCCCGCATCGCGATCAACGGCGGGTCCAGTGGCGGCCTGCTCGTCGGCGCCTGCCTCACCCAGCATCCGGAGCTGTTCGGCGCTGCCGTGGCGGACGCCGGGGTGTTCGACATGTTCCGGTTCCCGCTGTTCACGGTCGGCGGGATGTGGACGAGCGAGTACGGCGACCCCGCCGATCCTGCGCAGTACCCGTGGCTGCGGGGTTACTCGCCGCTGCACAACGTGGCACCGCGCCGGTACCCGCCGGTGCTGCTGACCACCAGCGATCACGACGACCGGGTGGTGCCCGGCCATTCGTTCAAGTTCGCTGCGGCGCTCCAGGCCGCCCAGCAGGCCAGTGCCCCGGTACTGCTCCGGGTGCAAGCCGCCGCCGGCCATAGCAGGCGCGGCAAGCCGGTCGCGACGGCCATAGCCGAGGCAGCCGACCGGATCGCATTTATTGAGGCGGCGCTCGGAATGTCTACGCTGCCGCGGTAAATGCCCGGCCCGTGTTGTGAGCCGCCCCGGCCAACGGTCACACGAGCCTCACAGAGCTCACAAACCGCACCCGTTCGTCCCGCTCAGGACATGCAGCAACATGGGCGGACCATTCATGTCGCCGGGACGACCTGGTTGGTCCACCCATGCGGTTGCGTTCCCTCGAGAGGCTCACGAAGCCGGGCTTGGGCGGCGGGGGAGTGTGGCCCGGGCGAGATGGTCGGCCACGCGGGTGGTCTCGGGCAGCCGGTACCGGGGACTCAGCCTGAGGACGAGGTCGCAGGCATCGTCAAGGCTGATGGCGTGCCCGACCGAGACGAACACCGGCCTGACGCCCGGCTGCGTGCGCAGCACCCGGCCGACAACCTCGCCGCCGTCGGTGAGGTCGGTCCAGGCGCCGCGCTGGGTGGCGGGCTCGTCGTACTGGCCGGTGAACGGTGTCTTCGCCACCCCGATGCTCGGCAGGCCAGTCAGCACGCCGAGGTGGCTGGCCAGGCCGAACCGCCGCGGGTGCGCGATCCCGTATCCGTCGCACACCAGCACGTCCGGGGCGGCGCGCAGGTGGGCGAGCGCGCGGGCCAGGGCGGGAATCTCGCGGAAGGCCAGCAGCCCGGGGATGTAGGGAAAGCTGGCGACTCCGGTCACCGCCTGGTGCTCGACCGGGGCCAGTGTCGCGGCATCCAGGACCACGACGGCCGCCGCCAGCTGGTCAGAATCCTTCGCGTAGGCCACATCGAGCCCGGCGGCCAGCCGGACCCCGGAGAGCTTCCCGCAAGTGATCACGGCACTCCGAAGCCGGTCCTGCTCAGCCAGCGCAGCCTCCTCGGTGGTCGGCCAGGGCCGGGGCATGCGGACAATCACCGCACCATTCTGCGGCCTGCCCAGGGGCCGGAACGGCTGCCCCGCCCGGCCCAAAGCCGGTCGGGGGCCCCGGGCTGTTGCACTAGCCCCAGCGCGGGCACCAGCACCGTCCTGCCTGTACACGGAGAGCCCCAGATGGGGCCCCGGGGTGGTGCATTCGGCAGGCGGGCAGCTAGCCGAGCGCCTGGCCGAAGCGGTCGCCCAGGGTGGCCAGGCGCTCGGCAGGCTCGTTGGCGAACACGAGCCGCAGGTAGTCGGCCCCGCTTGGGCCCCAGCCGTCCATGGGAGTCGCCGCGACCTTGCCCCGCTCAAGCAGGCGGGCGGACAGCTCAGCGGGGGTCAGGCCGAGTGGCCTGGTATCCACGAGCAGCGACCAGCCGCCGTCGGGGCGGACGGCCGGGTAGCTGGCGAGCTGGCCCAGGACGGTCTGGCAGCGCTGCTGCCAGACGGCTGTCGCGGCCGCGACGTCGGCGTCGGAATCGGGGGCGTTCAGCGCGGCGGCCACGGCGGCCTGGGCGATGCCGACCTGGCAGACCACGTTGGTCATGCCGACCAGCCTGATGTCAGCGAGCACGTCAGCGGGGCCGACCACCCAGCCGACGCGCCAGCCGATCATCCGGAGTTCCTTGGACGCTGAGCCCACCGTGATCGTGCGCCCGGCTAGGCCGGGATGCGCCGCGGGATGGCTCGGCGGGCGGCCGTCGAAGCGGATCCGCTCCATCGCCGCGTCATAGATCAGCCATGCTGCGTGGCCTTCCAGCGCCGCGGCGAGCGCGGACCAGTGCCGGTCGTCGAGAACCAGACCGGTAGGCATGCACGGGCCCATCATCAGCACGGCGGCCGTGGCCGGCCCGACCGCTGCGGCCAGCCGTTCCGGGTCGGCCGACCAGCCGCCGGGGCCGGGCTCGGCGGCGACGAACCGGGGGACCCCGCCGGCCAGCCGGACCCGGTTGACCAGGCCCGCGTAGACCGGGTCGCACAGCACGACCTCCTGGCCCGGCTCGACGGTCGCCAGCAGCGCGTTCAGGACGCCGTTCAGGCCCCCAGCGGTCACGACGCTCTCGGTGCCCGCGCCGTAGGCCTGGCCCGCCAGCCGGCCGACGTGCGCTGCCGCCGCCTCGCGCAGCACCAGGTGCCCCGGGAACGGAAGGTAGCTGTTGGCCGCGTCGTCGTCGACGGCTGCCCTGGTCACCTCGAGCGCCACGCCGGGAGGGCGCAGGTCGGTGTCGAGGTTCTCCAGGCGCAGTATCTCTGGGTCCGCGGCCGCGTCCGCGGCGTCGCCGATCACATCCACCCCGATGCCCGGGATCTCGCGCAGGCGTGACACCGTCATCCGCATCACCCCTCGCCCGCTTCGACCATTACGTATCACTTCGCTGGTACGTACATACCACTATGATGGTAGGCGTGGACGACCCGCAAGCGGAGGGGGCGAAGGCGGCGGGGCGCAATGTGCACCGCCTCCGGACGTCGGCCGGGCTGTCACTGGCCGACCTGGCCGCCGCGGGTGGCATCAGCAAGACCACCTTGCACGGCATCGAGCAGGGCGAGGGGAACCCGACGCTGAGCACGCTGTGGGCTCTAGCCACGGCGCTGCGCGTGTCACTCGGCGAGCTGCTGGAGCCACCGCCCGCCCAGCCGGTCGTGGTGACCCGGGCCGGCGACGGCCCCCGGGCCGACGGGGATGCGGTGCACGCGCGGCTGCTGCACCGCATCCCGCTCCGCGGGACCGTCGAGGTCTACGCGATTGAGGTGGACCCAGTCGAGCAGGCGTCACAGGCGCACCTGCCTGGCGTGGCGGAGTGCATGATCGTGACCGGCGGCGCTATCCGCACTGGCCCGGCCGACGCGCCGGTCGACCTGGCGGTGGGGGACTCCGTGCACTTCGGCGCGGCCGCCCCGCACATGTACCGCGGCCTCGGACAGGGCAGCACAGCCGTACTGCTGATGCTGCACCAGAGCCCGCCAGCGACGACTCAGCCGACGTGACGCACAGCAGCCGAGCCGGTGTTCGAAAAATGATGCTCCAGCATCATTCTGCACACACATCCTGCGAATTCGGACAGCCGGCGATGTGGCCCGCGGTGCCGGGGGACCGCAGCACTGATACGCCGCCTCCGCTGGCGGGCATTCCGGGACTTACCCGCCGCCAGGCGGTGTGTCGGGGCCGCGCGTCACCGCCGGGGCGCGATAGGCTCAATGAGCCGGACCGGGCGCGCGCCAGTGGTGCCACGACCGGCCCAGATGGGCAACTGGGCCGGGTTGCTGATGGTGCGATGCGCCGGTCACTTCCCCCGGCTTCTCCGCAGCGCCCTGTACGGGGCGCCGCGACGCATGCCCGATTGGAGGCGGTGGATTGATGGCGTCAGCCTCAGCGGGCGGTGTTAGCAGCAAGAGCGGTGCCAGCAGCAAGACCACCGACGGGTTCGTCCACCTGCACGTGCACACCGAGTACTCGATGCTGGACGGGGCCGCGCGGCTGAAGGACCTGTTCGCCGAGTGCGAGAAGTCGGGAATGAGCGCGATAGCGATCACCGACCACGGCAACGTCTACGGCGCCTACGACTTCTGGACCAAGGCCCGGGCGGCCGGCATCAAGCCGATCATCGGCATCGAGGCGTACGTCGCTCCTGAGCACCGCGGGCTCAAGCAGCCCGTGCGCTGGGGAACCCCAGCGCAGAAGGACGACGACGTGTCGGGCGCGGGCGCCTACACGCACATCACGCTGCTTGCTGAGACCACCGAGGGCATGCACAACCTGTTCAAGCTGTCATCGCTCGCGTCGCTCGGGGGCTACTTCCGCAAGCCGCGAGTCGACCGTGAACTGCTCGCCCAGTACGCCAGGGGCCTCATCGCCACCACCGGCTGTCCCAGCGGTGAGGTGCAGACCCGGCTGCGGCTCGGGCAGGAACGCCAGGCCGTGGAGGCAGCAGCCGCCTACCGGGACATTTTCGGGCCCGGCAACTACTTCGTGGAGCTCATGGACCACGGCCTGGACATCGAGGTGCGGGCCCGGCAGGGGCTGCGGCGGATTGCCCGTGACCTCGCCCTGCCCTACGTGGCCACCAACGACCTGCACTACGCGCGGGAGAGCGACGCGTCCGCCCATGAGGCCCTGCTCTGCGTGCAGACCGCGACGAACCTGGCTGACCCGGGCCGGTTCAGGCTGGAGGGCTCCGGCTACTACGTCAAGACCCCGCAGCAGATGCGCGCGGTCAGCACGGACGAGGAGTGGCAGTCCGGCTGCGACAGCACGCTGCTGATCGCCGAGCGCGCCGACGTCCAGTTCACCAAGTCGAACCTGATGCCGAAGTTCCCGCTGCCCGACGGTGAGACCGAGTCGAGCTGGTTCCGCAAGGAAGTCTGGCGCGGCATGGACCGCCGCTACCCCGACGGCTACGACGAGCAGCGCCGGACACAGGCCGAGTACGAGATCGGCGTCATCGAGCAGATGGGGTTCTGCTCGTACTTCCTCGTCGTCGCCGACTTCATCATGTGGGCAAAGCGGAACGGGATCCGCGTCGGCCCGTGCCGTGGCTCAGCTGGCGGCTCGATCGCCTCGTACGCACTTGGTATCACCGACCTCGACCCGATAGCACACGGCCTGGTCTTCGAGAGGTTCCTGAACCCCGAGCGCGTGTCAATGCCCGACGTTGACGTGGACTTCGACGAGCGCCGGCGCGGTGACGTCATCAGGTACGTCACCGAGAAGTACGGCGACGACCGGGTAGCGCAGATCATCACCTACGGCACGATCAAGGCCAAGGCCGCGATCAAGGACGCCTCACGGGTGCTCGGCTTCCCCTATGCGCTCGGGGACCGGATCACCAAGGTATTCCCGCCGCCCGTGCTGGGCAAGGAGATGCCGTTGTCGGGAGTGTTCGAAGCCGAGCACCCCCGGTACGGCGAGGCGGCCGAGATCCGCGGCATGTACGAGTCCGAGGCGGAGGTCAAGCAGGTCATCGACACCGCGCGCGGGCTCGAGGGTCTGATCCGGCAGGCGGGCGTGCACGCCGCCGGGGTGATCATGAGCAGCGAGCCGCTCCTCGACCACATCCCGGTGTGGCAGCGCGAGGCCGACGGCGCGGTGATCACGCAGTTCGATTACCCCTCGTGCGAGGACATCGGCCTGCTCAAGATGGACTTCCTTGGGCTGCGCAACCTGACCGTGATCGACGACGCGATTCGCGGCATCAAGGAGAACCGCGGCGTCGACATCGACCTGGAGACGCTCGGCCTGGACGACAAGCCGACATACGATCTGCTCGCGCGCGGCGACACGCTCGGCGTCTTCCAGCTCGACGGCGGCCCGATGCGGGCGCTGCTGCGCTCGATGCGGACGGACAAGTTCGGCGACATCTCAGCGGTCATCGCGCTGTACCGGCCGGGCCCGATGGCCAGCGCCCCGGTGTATGCCGACCGTAAGACGGGCCGGGCGCAGGTCATCCCGATCCACCCTGAGCTCGCCGAGCCCCTGGCGGACATCCTCGGTGAGAGCTACGGCCTGCTGGTGTACCAGGAAGACGTGATGTTCGCCGCGCAGAAGCTGGCCGGCTACTCGCCCGGCAAAGCCGACCTGCTGCGGCGGGCCATGGGCAAGAAGAAAAAGGAGATCCTGGACAAGGAGTACGAGCCGTTCGCGGCCGGGATGAAGGCCAACGGCTACTCCGGCGCCGCGATCAAGACGATCTGGGACGTGATGGTCCCGTTCTCCGGCTACGCGTTCAACAAGGCGCACGCCGCCGGGTACGGGCTGATCTCCTACTGGACCGCCTACCTCAAGGCCAATTTCCCG
Source organism: uncultured Actinomycetota bacterium (assembly GCA_963815375.1). GTDB lineage: Bacteria > Actinomycetota > Actinomycetes > Streptosporangiales > Streptosporangiaceae > JASHPR01. The sequence continues at coordinate 1,094,640 of CAWFGX010000005.1, forward strand.
GCCGAGTACATGGCCGGGCTGCTGACCTCGGTGGCAGGCGACAAGGACAAATCAGCTCTGTACCTGGCCGAGTGCCGCCGGATGGGCATCAAGGTGCTGCCGCCCGACGTGAACGCGTCAAGGGCGATGTTCACCGCGGTCGGCGACGATATCAGGTTCGGCATGGCAGCAGTCCGCAACGTCGGCACCGCTGTGGTGGACTCGATCGCCGAGGCTCGCCGGGCAAAGGGCGCCTTCACCAGCTTCGCGGACTTCCTTCGCAAGGTGCCGGTAAACGCCTGCAACAAGCGGGTGGTCGAGTCGCTGATCAAGGCCGGCGCGTTCGACTCCTTCGGGCACCCGCGCAACGGTCTGACGCTCATCCACGAGCAGGCGGTCGACGCGGTGATCGACGTCAAGCGGAACGAGGCGATCGGCCAGGACTCGCTGTTCGGCGACGACACCGAGGTCGAGACCGCGTTCGACGTGCCAGTGCCAGACGGCGAGTGGGACAAGCGGACGCTGCTCGCCTTCGAGCGGGAGATGCTCGGCCTGTATGTCTCCGACCACCCGTTGCTCGGCCTCGAGCACATGCTGGCGGCCGAGACCGACTGCTCAGTGGCTGAGCTGCTCGATTCCGTGCCCGCCGATACAGGCGAGATTACCGAACGCACCCCGCGCGCTGACCGCACCGACGGCCAGGTCGTCACGGTTGGGGGGATCCTGTCCGGGGTGCAGCGGAAGGTCACCAAGCAGGGTGCGGCCTGGGCTGCGGCAACGCTGGAGGATCTGGAAGGCGCGATCGAGGTGCTGATCTTCCCGGCCACCTACCAGACGTGCATGGCGCTCATCGTCGACGACGCGGTCGTGGTGGTGAAGGGACGGCTGGACCGGCGCGAGGAGGTCCCCAAGCTGGTGGCGATGGAGTTGCGCGCCCCCGACCTGACCTCGGGTGAGCAGGGCCCTTTCCTCCTATCCATCGAGGAGGCGCGATGCGTGCCGCCGGTGGTGGAGCGGCTCAGGGAGGTGCTCCGTACCCACCCCGGGGCGACCGAGGTGCACCTGAAGGTGCAGAGCGGCGCCCGCACCAAGGTGTGGCGCCTGGATGACAAGCTGCGGGTGAAGCCGTCACCGTCACTGCTCGCTGACCTGAAGCAACTGCTCGGTCCCGCCTGCGCCGGCTGACGCAAGGCCGGGCGGCTCCCGGTGGTGCCCTACCGGCCCACGTAGACTATGGCCTGGTGAGCCGGGAAGCCTGGTCGGCAGCTGTCGCGAACGCTGGGAGGCTTGCCGTGCACTCCATCCGTTACCGCTGGAGCGGCTCGGAGTGGCGGCGGGATGTGCTGCGGACCAATCTGTGGCTGGTGCCCGCGATAGAGGTCGTCGTGGCCGCGGCGCTGTTCGCCTGCACCTACGCGCTGGACCAGGCCGCTTACCACGGGGTGTTCGCCTACCCCGGCTGGGTGATCAGCGGATCGGCCGATGCCGCCAGGCAGATTCTGACCACGATCGCCGCGGCCATCATCACGGTAGTCGGCGTGGTGTTCTCGATCGTGATCGTCGCGCTGACCCTGACATCGACCCAGTTCGGGCCGCGGATGCTGCGCAACTTCATTCGCGACAGGGGCACTCAGCTCACGCTGGGCACGTTCGTGGCGACGTTCGTCTACTCGATCCTCGCGCTCGGGTCGGTCGGCCAGGGCGCACGCGGGGACTTCGTCCCGCACATCAGCATCACCGTGATGCTGGTCCTGATGGTCGCTGACCTGGCGGTACTCATCTACTTCCTGCACCACATCGCCGTCCAGATCCAGCTCCCCCAGGTGATCGCCGGGATCGCCGGGGACCTGGCTCAGGCGATCGAGCTGCAGGCCGGGGACCCCAGGGTGGGCGCTGATGCGCGCCTGGCAGCGCTGCTGATCGCCGACATGGACGGGCCCGGAGGTGAGATCGCCGCGCCGCGCAGCGGCTATCTGCAGTTCATCCGGCACCGGACCCTGGTGCGGATGGCGGCCGAGGTGGACGCGGTGATCCACCTGCGCTACCGGCCCGGCCACTTCCTGGTCCAGGGGCACCCGTATGCGACGGTGTGGCCCGCCGAGGCGGCTGACCAGGTCTCGCGCGAGCTCGGCCGGGCGCACGTGACCGGGCCGTACCGGACTCTGGCGCAAGACGTCTCGTTCGGCGTTGACCAGCTTGTCGAGATCTGCATCCGGGCGCTGTCAGCCGCTGTCAACGACACGTTCACGGCGCTTACCTGCATTGACTGGATCGGAGACAGCCTGTGCAAGGTCACTGGGCGGTGGCAGCCGACCATGGTCTACCGGGACGGTTCCGGGGCCGTGCGGCTGATCGCGACCCAGATCACCTACGAGCGGCTGGTTCAGCGCGCGTTCGAGAAGGTCCGCCAGGCCGGCCGCGGGATGCCCGCGGTCATGATCCGCCAGCTCGACGCTCTCGCCAAGATCATGGAACGTGCCACCACAGCACCCGAGCAGCAGGTGCTGCTGGATCAGGCAGCGATGATCGACCGGCTCAGCGAGACCTCCGTGGATGAGCAGCGCGACCGCGACGACATCCGGCGTGCCTACCAGCGGGTGCTCGGCGTCCAGGCTGGCCCGCTGGTGCCGGATCAGGCCGCCACCGAAAGGGCCGGCCCGGAACGGGCCGCCAGGGAGCGGGCTGACCGCGAACCAGCTCCGGGGTCAGCCCGCCCGGCGCCCTAGCTCCCGCGAGCAACTGCGGGGCCGAGCCGTCGGCGCGGTCAGGCGTCGCGCTTCCGCAGCAGGACCGCGGCGCCAGCGAGCAGGACCGCGGCCCAGATGCACAGCACCCCGAACCCCTGCCAGGCGGACAGCAGCTGGCTGGCGCTCTGGTTTGTGCTCCCGATCACCGAGCCAGCCTGGACCGGCAGGTAGGCGTTGATGTGAGCGCCCCAGCTGCTCGGCAGCAGCGGGCCGATGATGGGCAGCAGGAACATAGCGCCGATCGCCGTGGCGATTCCTCCGGCGGTGTGCCGGATCAGCCCGCCGATCGCGAGCGAGAAGATCCCGATCACGGTCAGGTAGAGACCATCGCCGATAACCGCCCGGGTGACGTTGCGGTCGCCCAGCGCCACTTGCACATGGCTGTGCAGGATCGTCGCGCCAATGAAGAACGAGGAGAACATGACAACCTCCGCCACCACGAACAGCAGCGCGGCGAACACGATCACCTTGGCGGCCAGCATGTGCAGCCGTCGCGGGACCGCGAGCAGCGAAGACCGGATGACTCCAGTCGAGTACTCGGTGCTGATCACCAGCACGCCGAGCACGCCGATCACCATCTCGCCCAGGAAGCCCCCCACGCCCAGGATGCCACCGGTCGGGTCGTTCAGGAAGCTCGCGTCACGAGTCGCTGCGTGCGGGCCGTTCCAGTTCGATGCGGTCAGCCAGGTGATCAGCGCGGTGAAGCCGATGGTGACCACGATGAAGATGAGGATCGTCCAGACGGTGGAGCGGACCGAGCGGATCTTTGTCCACTCGGCCGCCATCAGGTGGCTGAAACCGGGGCGGTGACCGGCGTCGGGGAGCGGAACGCCGGCAATGGTCGCCGGGGCTGCGGTGGTCATCGGGCACTCCCTTGGTTCGCGCTAACTGGATCCGGCGCCTGCCTGCCGAACTCAACGCTGTCGGAGGTGAGCTCCAGGAACGCTTCCTCCAGCGATGCGAGCGGGGTCAGTTCATGCAGCACGACCGACCCTGAGGCGGCAAGCTCGCCGATCTTGGCGGCGTCCATGCCGGTGACGGTCAGCAGCCCGGCGCTGTCGCCGTTCCCTGGCTGGCCCATTGTGCCGTTGCTGCCCGGCTTCACGGTGCCGCCCGCCGCGGTGATCAGATCGGTCAGCTTGGCCGAGTCCGGGGTGCGGACGCGGACCGACTGGTCGGCGCTGCGGGCGATCACGTCCTCAGTGCTGGCCTCGGTGATTAGCCGTCCCCGGCCAATCACGATCAGGTGGTCGGCGGTAACCGCCATCTCGTTCATCAGGTGGCTGGAGACCAGGATCGTCCGGCCCTCGGCTGCGAGCGCCTTCATCAGGTTCCTGACCCACAGGACACCCTCGGGGTCCAGGCCGTTGACCGGCTCGTCCAGCAGCAGGATCTCGGGGTTGCCGAGCATGGCCGCTGCGATGCCGAGCCGCTGGCCCATGCCGAGCGAGAAAGTGCCGGCCCGCTTGTCCGCGACGGCCTGCAGCCCGACCAGATCGAGCACCTCGTCCACCCTCTTGCGCGGCAGCCCCTGAGTCTGGGCCAGGAACAGAAGGTGGTTCCGGGCGCTCCGGCCGCTGTGCACCGACTTGGCCTCGAGCAGCGCACCTACCGTGCGCAGCGGCGCAGCAAGTTCGGAGTATCGCTTGCCGTTGATCATCGCGGTTCCGGATTGCGGATGGTCAAGGCCGAGAATGAGCCGCATCGTGGTGGACTTCCCCGCGCCATTCGGCCCCAGGAATCCCGTCACGCGCCCCGGCTCGACCGTAAAGCTCAGGTGGTCGACGGCGACCCTGTCGCCGTAGCGTTTGGTCAGGTCGCGTACTTCGATCATGTTTGTCATTTCCCTCGTGACGGTCCCTGTAGGCACAGGCCGACTGCGGTTGCCCCCGCCTAAAGGTAGCAATGTTCCTTGCGTCCCGGTTCCCTGCATGCCGGTCCCCGACGGGCGCACAACAAAACTGATATCACTATATGGGCGGCTGGTCAAATTGGCGCGCCGTGTATGCCCAGGATGCAGGCACCGGCCCGCTCGTGTCTTCGTCCGGCAGGCTGATCGTGCCGGCCGGCAGCGGCCCACCCTGGGGTTGAGAGCCGGTCACCCAGTGGTGGCCCAGGGGTGGAGCCTCGCCGTCCCCCGCACCGAGCACGGTCACGTACGCTGCTGCCCAGAATGGCCGAACCCAGCGACGCCGCACTCCCATCCGGCCCCGGCAATTACCCGCCCGGCGACTGGCACACCGGCGCGGGCGCCGACCAGGCTCAGCCAGGAGAAAGGCAGGCCAGCTCGGGCCCGGGCTGGTCGCGGCCGGCGCCCTTGCGGGCCGGCGCGGGCCGTTCAGGCGGGCCGCTCCTGGCCGTCCTTGCCGTAATCGTGGGGACGGCCCTGCTCGGCGTGGCGGCCGGGTTCATCTGGGCGGCGGTCGCACCGCGCGCGCTGATCGTGGTGCTCGGTCGCGACTCTGCCAACGTGGTGAACCCGGAGACCAGCGCGTTCATCGCCGCCGACGGCTGGTTCACGCTGCTGTCAGTGGCCGGCGGCGTCGTGTCCGGGCTGCTGGGATATGTGCTCGCGGTCCGGCGGCACGGAGCTGTCGCGATGGCGGCGATCCTGGCTGGTGCGGTGGCAGCAGCGCTGCTCGCCAAGTGGATTGGCGAGCAGCCCGGCCAGGCTGCCGTCAACCACAGCCTGGCGCTCGGCCGTCCCGGCACCGAGCTGCAGGAGCCGCTTGCGCTCGGCGGGATCGGCGTACTGGCGTTCTGGCCCCTCGCCGCGGGGCTCGTTGCCGGGGGAATCGAGGGGATGTCCCTGCTGCGCGCGCGAATCAGGCGGCCGCCTGGGCACTTCGGCCTCGCTGTCGCCGGCCCGCCGTCGGGTCCTCCCGGCTCGTGGCCGTCCGGCCAGCCACAGCAGGGGGCTAGCTCGTGGCCGCCCGGGCAGCCGCAGCCCGGGCCGCCAGGTTCTCCCGCCTCGTGGCCAGCAGGCCCGCCGCAGCAAGAACCGCCGCAGCCAACGGGATAAGCGGCGCGACGGCCGCTGGTCAGCCCGCAGGAGCTGCCATGGCCGCGCCGACGATCCCGGCGTCGTTGTGCAGGGACGCCGGGACCACCCTGGCGCGCAGACCGGTCAGCAGCGGCAGGAACTTGCCCGACCTCCTGCTGACGCCGCCGCCGATGATGATCAGCCTGGGTGACAGCAAGTGCTCCATATGCTCCAGGTACTCATCGACCCGGCCGGCCCACTTCCCCCAGCTGAGATCCTCTTCTTCGCGGACGATCTCAGCGGCGCGTTTCTCGGCGTCCTTGCCGCGGATCTCTATGTGCCCGAACTCGGTGTTCGGGACCAGGATGCCGTCGATGAACAGCGCGCTGCCGATGCCGGTGCCCAGGGTCAGCATGAGCACGGTGCCCTTCTCCCCGGCACCGATGCCGTACCTCATCTCGGCCAGCCCGGCCGCGTCGGCGTCGTTTATTACCCCGACGGGGACTCCGGTGGCCTTTGAGAAGAGCTCGCGGGCATCCGTTCCGATCCAATGCTTGTCAACGTTCGCGGCGGTCTTTACGACCCCGTCCTCGATCACCCCGGGAAACGTGACACCAGCAGGGCTGGTCCACTCGAAGCCGGCCGTGAGCTTGGCGACGGCGGCAGCGACCGCCTCGGGGACCGACGGCTGCGGGGTATCCACCTTGACCCGCTCAGCCAGAAGCTGGCCGGTTTCGAGGTCGACGGGCGCGCCCTTGATACCGGTTCCGCCGATGTCAATCCCAAGAACATGAGCCATGACTGGCCTCCGTGCTGTGCTGGGGGGTATCGGCGCAGGCCGCTCAGGCTGACAGTAGCAACAGCGCACGGCTGCCCGTGATCAGGTTGGCCCCCTGGTCAGGCCGGCGGTCGTCGCGGCACGATGGATCCGCCGCCATGGACTGGGCTGGCGGGCGGGAGCCGGAGGTGCCGGGACGTGGAACGCGTGGTGGTGGTCGGCGGCGGGGTGCTCGGCACCATGTCCGCTGCGGCCGCGCGCAGCCGCGGGCTCGATGTGGTGCACCTGGAGCGCGAAGCGGACGCGCGCGGCGCGAGCGTCCGGAACTTCGGTCTGATCTGGGTCAGCGGCCGCGCCGCCGGGGAGGAGCTGAGCCTGGCGCTGCGGGCCAGGGCTCGCTGGGAGGAGCTGGCCGCTGAGGTGCCGGGGACCGGGTTCCGGCCGCACGGGTCACTGACTCTGGCCGCCGGAGAGGCTGAACTGGAGCTGCTGCGGCAGGCGGCTGCGCTGCCGGATGCCGCAGCCCGAGGTTTTCAGCTCCTGGACGCGGCCGGCGCCCGCGAGGTCAACCCGGCCCTGCGCGGCGACTTCGCCGGTGCCCTGCACTGCTCCAGGGACGCCATCGTCGAGCCGCGCCAGGTGCTGCGGGCGGTCCGCGAGCACCTGCTGGCCGGCGGCACCCGGGCCGCCGGGTACACATGGCTGCCGGGGCGGGAGGCAGCCGAGGTCGCTCCGCACGCGGCGCGCGACCACACCGGCGAATGGCACCGCGGCGATCTTGTCGTCATCTGCCCCGGTGCTGCGCACACCGGGGTCGCGGGCCCGTACTTCGCCGGGTTCCAGCGCCCGCCGGTCCGCCGGGTGCGACTGCAGATGATGCAGACGGCCCCGTTCGCAGGCCGGCTGACCACGTCGGTGGCGGACGGTGACTCGCTGCGCTACTACCCGGCCTACGACCTGCCGGGAAGGCAGCTGCTGCCGCCGCAGGCCCCGGCCGCCGCCGCGGCCGCGGCACAGCTGCTGCTCGTCCAGCGGCTGGACGGCAGCCTCACGATCGGGGACACGCACCAGTACGCAGAGCCGTTCGGGTTCGACGTGCAGGAGGACATTTACGACCACCTGCGTGGCCGGGCCGAGAGACTGCTCGGCTCGCCGCTGCCGCGGACCCAGCGGCGCTGGGCGGGCGTCTACAGCCAGGCCAGCGGGCCCGAGCTGTACCACAGGTCACAGATCGCACCGGGCGTGGTCCTGGTCACCGGGCCCGGGGGCCGCGGGATGACCCTGGCGCCTGCTATCGCCGAGGAGTTGCTGCCATGACACCGATGCCCACGCCTGTGTCAGTCACGATCGCCTGCCTGGACATGGCGGGCACGACAGTGGCCGACGACGGGACCGTGCTCGCGGCGTTCTCCGCCGCGGTCGAGCAGGCCGGGCTGGGGCCAGGCACTCCCGGTCACGACCAGGCGCTGGCGGCCGTCCGGCAGAGCATGGGCCAGTCCAAGATCGAGGTGTTCCGGCGCGTCCTGGCCACCGAGGCCGAAGCGCAGCAGGCGAACAGCGCCTTCGAGGAGCACTATGCGCGGTCGGTGCGGGACGGCACAGTAACGGCGCTGCCGGGCGCCCAGCAGACCCTGGCGGCGCTGCGGGCGGCCGGGATCAAGGTCTGCCTGGTCACCGGGTTCGCCCCAGTCACGAGGGATGCCGTCCTCGACGTGCTCGGATGGCGAGCCCTGATCGACCTTGCGCTCTCGCCGGCCAACGCCGGCCGCGGCCGGCCCTGGCCCGACCTCCCGCTGACCGCACTGCTGCGGCTGGGCGGCGGGGCAGTCAGCGAGCTCGCGGTCGCCGGGGACACTCCCAGCGACGTTGAGTCAGGGCTGCGCGCCGGGGCCGGGCTGGTCGCCGGGGTGCTGACCGGGGCGGCCAGCCGTGCGGACCTTGAGCAGGCCGGGGCCCCGGTGATCCTGGACTCGATCGCCGGCCTGGTGCCCCTGCTCGGCCTCGGTACGTGACCGCTGGCTCAGGCGCCCCAGGTCGCATTCTTCAGCGCACGGACGGCGTCTTCGCTGCCGTCCAGCCTGACCCGGGCCACGCCGGTCCGGCCAAGGGCCCAGAGGGTCAGCTCCGCTGGCGGCCCGGTGACCGTCACGGCCGGGGTCCGGGCCCTGGCTGTGATGCGGACCCTTGCCGGGGTCGGTGAGCCGGACCTGCCCGGTTCTGGCTCGTCATCCCTGGCGAACTCGACACCAACGGGAACCTTGCGCAGGACAAAACGGGCCATCCGCAGCCTGTGCCACAGCGCGTCGGCCAGGTCCCGGCTAATCGCGCGCGGCTCCCAGCCGGGACGCGCGCGGCGCACGTCTTCGTTGTGGACAAAGAACTCAACCAGGTTCACCTGCTCGTCGGCGATGCGCATCGGCGACAGCCGCGGCGGGCCGTTCCTGATCGTCTCTACCAGGCGTGCGTACGGCGTGCGGACAGCGAGTTTGCGCTGAACGTTCCTGGTGTACGCGGCTAACGGCCCCCCGACAATGCCCACGGCGGCATCCGGCCGGCGCTCCCGCATTACCAGGTGCGCGGCGAGGTCGAGCGTGGCCCACCCCTCGCAGAGAGTCGGCTGGCGAGGCCCGGCTTCGTCCAGCACCCCGCACAGGGCAAGGCGCTCATCCCGGGCATACCCCATCATGTGATGGTAGGCCGCGCGGGCCCGGCTGGGAATGCCGGGGTCCGATAGCAGGGTGCGATAGCGGGGTGCGCATGCGCGGCCGGGACTGCCCGCCGCGGGACCGTGTGCGACCCGCCTATGCTGGCGGCGTTGGGACGGGCCCGGTTCCGGGCCTCAGGCAGCGAGCGGGCAGAAGGGAGCGCCGATGACCGCGGCCGGCCTGGCGCGCACGGTGCGCGGCACGCCACGGCGGGAGCTGACGCTGCTCATCCTGCTCGGCGCCGCCGGGGCGGGCCTGGTGCTGCTGTCGACGCGGCAAGCCTGGGCCTATGTACAGACGGCTGCGCCGAGGCCGCTGCCGGCAGGCGTGACAGCGGAGTCGGGGCAGGCGCTCGCCCCGGCTACCGCCGCGCTCGCGGTGGCCGCCCTGGCCAGCCTGGCGGCGGTGCTGGCGACAAGACGAACGCTGCGCCGCGTCGCCGGACTCGTCCTGGCCGGGTTCGGCGCCGGGATTGTGGTGGCGGTCAGCGCCGGGATCTCAGCTGCTGACGTACTGACGGCCGCCTCCAGCAGTGCCGGGTCCCAGGCAGGCGCTGGCGCCGGGGCTGCGGGGTCAACGACCGGTGGCACGACAGGAGCCGGAGCCGCGCCGCTGCAGGGGTTCCCCTCGCACGTGGTCTTTGCAAGCTTCCCGTGGCGCCCGATCGCTGTCGTCGGCGGGGTCGCGGTCATCGTGGCCGGTGTTCTGGTGACGTGGCGGGCGGAGCGCCTGCCGGTGATGTCAGGCCGCTACGAGCGGCCCGCGCGGGCCGCCGGCCTGGGCCGGGCGCGCGGGGCTGGCCAGCCAGCGCAGGACAGGCCGTTCGCCGCTCCCGAGAGCCCGGAGCGGGCCGAGCGGGTCAGCTCGGCGGCACTCTGGGAGTCGCTGAGCCGCGGCGAGGATCCTACAACCGCAGGTGGGGGGCAGGACAGGCCGGCAATGCCCAGCTAGACTGGGGTGGTCAGTTGTCGCCGCATGAGGCGAGATCTGCCGCTTGATACCGACGAGGTGGGGTTGCCGGTGAATGCTCTGGTGAAGCTGGTGACGCGGCTGGTCGTAGCTCAGGCGGGAGCCGATGCCGCTATTGGGCTCTGTTACAACAGGCGGCACATGCCATCGGTCATCATCACGCTGATGCTGGTGGTGGCCGTGCTGGGGCTGGCCGTGATGGTTCGGTCGGGCACACACGGAGCCTGGGTGATAGGCCTCGGCTTCGAGAGTGCCTTCGTCGTTTACGGCGTCGTCCGGTTCATCACCTCCCGGTATGTGGGCGGCACGCTCATGGCCCTCATCGCGACGGGAGTCCTGCTGCATCCTGCAGTGGCGCGCGCGTTCAACAGGGAGGCCGAGCGCGGCTTCGGCGGCGAGCCTGCGCTGGGTGAGGCGGGGGCCGATGCTCTAGGAGGCGGGGCTTCTGGCTGACCCCGCAGCCGTCGAGGCAGGGGGGCCTCCCCGGTACCCCCGGGCTCTCGCTACGATCGGGGGCGCAAGTCATCCCACCCGAGGGGGCGGCAGAACCGCGTGAGCGTGCTCGACGAGATCCTCGAGGGAGTGCGTGCCGATCTGGCGGAACGGCAGCGGGAGATCCCGCTCGACCGCCTGAAGAAGGCCGCATGCGCGGCACCGCAGCCGCGCAATGTCCTCGCCGCGGTCAAATGCGAGGACGTAGCAGTTATCGCCGAGGTCAAGCGCGCGAGCCCGTCGCGGGGCCCGCTGGCTGACATCGCCGACCCCGCAGCACTGGCCGCCGACTATGAGGCTGGCGGCGCGCGCATGATCAGCGTGCTGACCGAGCCGCGGCGGTTCGGCGGCAGCCTGGACGACCTCGTGGCGGTCCGTGACGCGGTCGGGGTGCCGGTGCTCCGCAAGGACTTCGTGGTCAGCTCGTACCAGCTGTGGGAGGCCCGGGCGCACGGAGCCGACATGGTGCTGCTCATCGTCGCCGCCCTGGAACAGAACGCCCTGATATCCCTCGTGGAGCGCGCGGTCTCGCTGGACCTGGTCCCGCTAGTCGAGGTGCACACCGAACGCGAGCTGGACCGTGCGCTGGAGGCCGGGGCGCGGTTCATCGGCGTCAACGCCCGGGATCTGACGACGCTCGAGGTCGACCGCACAGTGTTCCCCCGGCTGGCGTCGCGGATACCAGACGGGATAGTCAAGATCGCTGAGTCTGGGATCCGCGGCCCGCACGACCTGCTGGCCTGCGCGGCCGCGGGCGCCGACGCGGTACTCGTCGGCGAGAGCCTGGTCACCGGGAGGGATCCGCGGTCGGCAGTGGCTGACCTGGTGACGGCGGGCTCGCACCCGGCGCTGCGCGGGGACAGGGGATGAGCCAGACGGTCCCAGGTACCAGCGCAACCGTTCCGGATGCCGCTGGGCACTTCGGGCCGTACGGCGGGAGAGTGGCGCCAGAGGCGCTGATGGCGGCGCTGGACGAGCTGACCGCCGCATACCTGTCCGCGCAGGCGGATCCGGGGTTCCAGGCCAAACTCGCCGCGCTGCTCCGGGACTACGCGGGCAGGCCAACGCTGCTGACCGAGGTGCCGCGGTTTGCCGAGGCGGCCGGAGGCTGCCGGGTCTTCCTGAAGCGCGAGGACCTGGCTCACACCGGTTCACACAAGATCAACAATGTCCTCGGCCAGGCGCTGCTTGCCCGCCGGATGGGCAAGACCCGGGTGATCGCCGAGACCGGGGCGGGCCAGCACGGCGTGGCCACCGCGACCGCCTGCGCCCTGCTCGGCCTCGACTGCGTGGTGTACATGGGCGAGGAGGACACCCGGCGGCAGGCGCTGAACGTCGCCCGGATGCGCATGCTCGGCGCCGAGGTGACCGCGGTGACGACCGGCAGCCGCACGCTCAAGGACGCGATCAACGAGGCGTTCCGGGACTGGGTGACCACGGTCGAGACCACCCATTACCTGATCGGCTCGGTGATGGGCCCGCACCCGTTCCCGGTCATGGTCCGGGATTTCCAGCGGGTCATCGGCGTCGAGGCGCGGGAGCAGGTGCTGGCCGCGACCGGGCGGCTGCCCGACGCCGTGCTGGCCTGCGTCGGTGGCGGGTCCAACGCCATCGGGATCTTTCACGCGTTCATCCCGGACAGTGGCGTGCGGCTTATCGGCTGCGAAGCCGGCGGTGACGGGCTGGACAGCGGCCACCACGCAGCGGCACTCGTCGGCGGGTCCGCCGGGGTCATCCACGGCATGCGCACGTTCCTGCTGCAGGACTCCGAAGGACAGACGCTGCCCACCCACTCCGTGTCCGCGGGCCTGGACTACCCCGGGGTCGGGCCTGAGCACGCCTGGCTGCACGATACCGGCCGGGCCAGCTACCGGGCAGTCACCGACACCCAGGCCATGGACGCGTTCTCCGTCCTCTGCCGGACCGAGGGAATCATCCCGGCGATCGAGTCCGCGCACGCGCTGGCCGGGGCCCTGCGGGTTGGCCCGGAACTCGGCCCAGAAGGCGTGCTCGTCGTGAACCTCTCCGGGCGCGGCGACAAGGACATGGACATCGCCGCCCGCTGGTTCGGCCACCTCGGATGACGGCCTCAGCGGTCGCGGTGGGCCGACGCCCGGCACCACTTTTCATGATCGTGGACCCAAACCCGCAAAATAAGTGGGTTTCGGTCCACGATGACGGCGATGGGGGTTATGGCGAAGCGCAAACCCTCGTGAGACCTGTCTGGAACAGGCTCAGCGCCGCTTCTGGTGACCTTTATTCGCCGGAGCGGGCCTGCGCGGCCGGTTCTCGCTCGCGGCGCCCGGCCGGCCGGGCCAGGGGGCTGGGGTGAGCGCGATCTCCGCGGTCTTGCAGGACGCTCACGCGCAGGGCCGGGCAGCTCTGATCGGCTATCTTCCTGCGGGGTTCCCCTCTGCCGAGGGCGCGGTCAAGGCGGCGACGGCCATGGCCGAGGCCGGCGTCGACGTCATGGAGATCGGCCTGCCGTATTCCGACCCGCTGCTGGACGGCCCTGTCATCCAGGAGGCCAGCCACCGGGCGCTGGCCGGCGGCACCAAGGTCGCCGACGTGCTGCGGACCGTTCAGGCGGTGGCCGCTGCCGGCGTGCCTGTCCTGGTCATGACCTACTGGAACCCGGTCGACCACTATGGGGTGGCAGCGTTCGCGCGCGACCTGGCGGCGGCCGGGGGCAGCGGGCTGATCACTCCCGACCTCACGCCAGAGGAGGCCGGTCCGTGGCTGGAGGCGGCGGCTGAGCACCGGCTCGACCCGGTTTTCCTGGTGGCGCCGAGTTCGCCGGCCGAGCGGATCAGGCTGATCACCTCGGTGTGCCGCGGGTTCGTGTACGCGGCGTCGCTGATGGGCACCACGGGCGTGCGCGACGTGGTCAGCAGCCAGGCCGCCGGGCTGGTCGGGCGGGTCAGGGAGTACACCAGCCTGCCCGTGGCTGTTGGCCTCGGCGTCCGTGACCGGGTACAGGCCGCGAAGGTGGCCGGCTTCGCCGACGGCGTCATCGTCGGGTCCGCTTTCGTCCGGTGCCTCCTGGACGCACCCGACGAGGGAGCCGGAATCGCGGCCGTCCGCGACCTGGCGGCTGATCTGGCCGCTGGTGTGCGCGAGGGCCGTCAGGACACCTCCGTGTAACATTTCAGGGATCGCCTGACCTGGGCGATTCCCTGTGATGACACACTCCCGTTACAATGAAGAAGCGGCGCTGTCAGTAGCTGGCAGCGCCTGAAGTAACCACGCTGGGCCAGTGCAGTCCCGACCCCGTTCAGTGGGCCAATGTCGTCCCGAAACCGCGTGTGATCAAGCGATGGCGGATCAGGACGACAAGGAGCACATATGGCGCCAGCTGCGCAACGCTCTCAAACCGAGGGCCTCTACGACAGCCGGTATGAGCACGATGCCTGCGGTGTAGGTTTCGTCGCCGACCTGCCCGGCCGCCGTAGTCATGAGGTCGTGGCCCAGGCGCTGACCGTGTTGCGCAATCTCGATCACCGCGGCGCCAAGGGCAGTGATCCTGACACGGGCGACGGGGCCGGGATCCTGACCCAGATCCCCGACGAGATGTTCCGCCAGGTCTGCGGGTTCCCGCTGCCACAGCGAGGTGAGTACGCGGCCGGAATGGTGTTCCTGCCCTCCGGAGAGGCGGACCGGTCCGCGACCATGGCCGCGATCGAGCGGATAGCCGGGCTGGAGTACCTGACCGTGCTCGGCTGGCGTGACGTCCCGCACGAGCCTGCGAGCTGCGGCGCGGGATCGCTGGCCGTGCTGCCGCACCTGGCGCAGGTCTTCGTGGCCTCAGCGACGGGCGAGGGCGGTGCCGTTCTCGACCGGCGGGCGTTCTGCCTGCGCAAGCGGGCCGAGCACGAGACCGCCGCGTACTTCGTGAGCCTGTCGTCGGCGACGATCGTGTACAAGGGGATGCTCACCGCTCTCCAGCTGGAGCGGTTCTACGCGGACCTGTCGGACCCCCGGTACGTCTCCGCCCTGGCGCTGGTGCACTCCAGGTTCTCCACCAACACGTTCCCGTCCTGGCCGCTGGCCCATCCGTACCGGCTCATCGCGCATAACGGCGAGATCAACACGATCCGGGGCAACCGCAACTGGATGCGCGCGCGCGAGGCGCTGCTGCAGACCGACCTGTTCGGAACCGACGCCGAGGGCCGCGGGATCGAGCGGCTGCTGCCGGTCCTTGACGAGGCCGAGAGCGACTCAGCCAGCTTCGACGCCTGCCTGGAGCTGCTGCACCTGGGCGGGCGGTCGCTGCCGCACGCGGTGCTGATGATGATCCCCGAGCCGTGGGAGAACCACGACCAGATGGACCCGGCACTGCGGGCGTTCTACCGCTTCCACGCCACAGTGATGGAGCCCTGGGACGGGCCGGCCCTCATCGCGTTCACAGACGGAACCGTGATCGGGGCGGTGCTCGACCGGAATGGGCTGCGGCCTGGCCGGTACTGGGTGACCGAGGACGGCCTGGTCGTGCTGGCAAGCGAGGTCGGCGCGGCCGAGCTGGACCCGGCCACGGTAGTGCGCAAGGGACGGCTGCAGCCAGGCCGGATCTTCCTTGCCGACACGTCGGCCGGCCGGATCATCGAGGACGGCGAGGTCAAGTCCTTGCTGGCCGCCGAGCACCCGTACCAGAACTGGCTGCACGCCGGACTGCTGCACCTGGAGGATCTGCCCGACCGCGTCGGCGACAGCGACCTGGTGCGTTACCGCGGCCAGACCCTCGCGGCCCGGCAGCGACTGTTCGGGTTCACCGAGGAGGAGCTGCGGGTCATCCTCGCGCCCATGGCCCGCTCCGGCAGCGAGCCCATCGGGTCCATGGGGACCGACACCCCGGTGGCGGTGCTGTCCAGCCGGCCACGGCTGATCTTCGACTACTTCACCCAGCTGTTCGCCCAGGTGACCAACCCGCCGCTGGACGCGATCCGTGAGGAACTGGTCACCTCGCTGGCCTCGACCACCGGTCCCGAGCACAACCTCCTCCAGCCGGAGCCGGCGGCCTGCCGCCAGGTCGTACTGCCGTACCCGGTGGTCAGCGACGGCGACCTGGCCAAGATCATCCACATCAACGACGACGGTGACCTGGCGGGCTTCGCCGTACACGTGGTGGACGGCCGGTATCCCGTCGCCGATGGCGGCGACGGGCTGAAGCGGCGGCTGGCCGAGATCCGCGCCGAGGTCACCACGGCGATCGACGGCGGCGCCCGCATGATCGTGCTCTCCGACCGGGGGAGTCCCGCCGGCCGCTTCGGCGCTGTCCGCGCCGGGCTGGCCGCGGTACCTGGCGCCCCACGGGAGGAACTGGCCCCGATCCCGTCGCTGCTGCTGACCGGCGCGGTGCACCATCACCTGATCAGGGAGCGGACAAGGACCATGGTCGGCCTCATCGTGGAGTCCGGCGACGCGCGCGAGTGCCACCACATCGCCCTGCTTATCGGCTACGGGGCTTCCTGCGTCTGTCCCTACCTGGCCATTGAGTCTGTCGAGGACATGGTGCGCAGCGGGGCGCTTGAAGGCATCACGACCAGGAAGGCAGCGGCGAACCTGATCAAGGCTCTCGGCAAGGGCCTGCTGAAGATCATGTCCAAGATGGGCGTGTCCACGGTCGCCTCCTACACCGGCGCGCAGATCTTCGAGGCCGTCGGCATCGGCGACGAGGTCATTGACGCCTGCTTCGCGGGCACGTCCTCACGTCTCGGTGGCGTCGGGTTCGACCAGCTCGCGGCCGAGACGGCGGCGCGCCACGCAAGGGCGCTGCCGGCACACGACGCACGGCCGGCCCACCGGCGGCTGGAGACCGGCGGCGACTACCAGTGGCGCCGCGAGGGCGAGCCGCACCTGTTCAACCCCGAGACCGTGTTCAAGCTCCAGCACGCGACGCGGAGCCGGCGGCGGGAGATCTTCACCGAGTACACGAGCCGCGTGGATGGCCAGGCAGCGCAGCTGATGACCCTGCGCGGCCTGCTGCGAATCCGCGGCATCGACGCCCCAGCCAGCGTTCAAAAACTTGATCCAGAACGTTCCCCAGTGCCAATCGACGAGGTAGAACCCGTCTCGGCCATTGTGCGCCGGTTCTCAACCGGCGCAATGTCCTACGGGTCGATCTCGGCCGAAGCACACGAGACCCTGGCGATCGCGATGAACCGGCTCGGCGGCCGGTCCAACACCGGCGAGGGCGGGGAGGACCCGGCACGGTACGTGCCCGACCCGAACGGCGACCTGCGCCGGTCCGCCGTCAAGCAGGTGGCCAGCGGCCGGTTCGGCGTCACCAGCCAGTACCTGGTCAACGCCACCGACCTGCAGATCAAGATGGCGCAGGGCGCCAAGCCGGGGGAGGGCGGCCAGCTCCCCGGGCACAAGGTGTACCCGTGGATCGCCCGGACCAGGTACTCGACACCTGGGGTCGGCCTGATCTCACCGCCGCCGCACCACGACATCTACTCGATCGAGGACCTCGCCCAGCTCATCCACGACCTGAAGAACGCCAATCCCGCCGCGCGGGTGCACGTCAAGCTGGTGTCCGAGGTGGGTGTGGGTACCGTCGCGGCCGGCGTGTCCAAAGCGCATGCCGATGTGGTGCTGATCTCCGGGCACGACGGCGGCACCGGGGCGGCGCCGCTGACCAGCATCAAGCACGCTGGTGCCCCGTGGGAGATCGGGCTGGCCGAGACCCAGCAGACGCTGCTGCGCAACGGGCTGCGGGACCGCATCGTGGTCCAGGTGGACGGGCAGCTGAAGACGGGCCGCGACGTCATCGTCGCCGCGCTGCTCGGCGCCGAGGAGTTCGGCTTCGCCACCGCGCCGCTCGTCGTGTCCGGGTGCGTGCTCATGCGGGTCTGCCACCTGGACACCTGCCCGGTCGGTGTCGCCACCCAGAACCCCGAGCTGCGCAAGCGGTTCAACGGGCGGCCGGAGTTCGTGGTGACGTTCTTCGAGTTCCTGGCCCAGGAGGTGCGCGAGTACCTGGCCCAGCTCGGCTTCCGGACGCTGGCCGAGGCAGTCGGCCACGCCGAGCTGCTGGACACCGCAGCGGCGATCGAGCACTGGAAGGCGGCCGGCCTCGACCTGGCTCCGGTACTGCACATCCCGCGGCTCCGGCCCGGCGCCGCCCGGCACGCCGTCACCACCCAGGACCACGGACTGGACCGGGCACTGGACAACACGCTGATCCAGCTGGCCGAAGGCGCGCTGGCCGACGGGACGCCAGTGACTCTGGAGCTTCCGGTCCGGAACGTCAACCGCACGGTCGGCACCATGCTCGGCTACGAGGTCACCAAGCGCTGGGGCGGCGACGGCCTGCCCGGCAACACGATCGACATCACGTTCCGAGGCTCGGCCGGCCAGTCGTTCGGCGCGTTCCTGCCCAGCGGCGTGACCCTGCGCCTGGTCGGCGACGCCAACGACTACCTCGGCAAGGGACTGTCCGGCGGGCGGATCATCGCTGCGCCCGAGCCCTCGGCGCAGTTCGCTGCCGAGGAGCAGGTGCTCGCGGGCAACGTGATCGGCTACGGCGCGACCAGCGGCGAGATGTTTCTCCGCGGCATCGTCGGCGAGCGGTTCTGCGTCCGGAACTCGGGCGCGACCGCGGTGGCCGAGGGGACCGGTGATCACGGCTGCGAGTACATGACCGGCGGCCGGGTAGCTGTGCTCGGCCCGGTCGGCCGGAACTTCGCGGCCGGCATGTCCGGCGGCATCGCCTACCTGCTCGATGCCGACCTGCGGAATCTCAATGCCGAGACGGTCGAGATCGAGCCGCTTGATGCCGACGACGAAAGGTTCTTGCACGATCTTGTCGAGCGGCACCGTGCCGAGACGGGCTCCGCGGTCGCGGGCCGGCTGCTCGCCGACTGGGACGCGGCGCCCAGCCGGTTCACGAAGATCATGCCGAAGGACTACAAGCGGGTGCTGGCTGTGGCGCTGCAGGCCGAGCGCGACGGAATGGACGTGAACGAGGCCGTCATGGCCGCAGCGCGGGGCTGAGGGGGGACAACGAGGATGGCGGATCCCACGGGGTTCATCACGACGCCGCGCCGGACCCCGGCCCGGCGGCCGGTCGACGTCCGTATCCAGGACTGGCGCGAGGTCTACACCGAGTTCACTCGCGCTGACCTGCAGCGACAGGCTGGGCGGTGCATGGACTGCGGCATCCCGTTCTGCCACAACGGGTGCCCGCTCGGGAACCTGATTCCGGAGTGGAATGACCTGGTCACCGGCGGCGACTGGCGGGCCGCTGCCGAGCGGCTGCACGCGACCAACAACTTTCCCGAGTTCACAGGCAGGCTCTGCCCCGCGCCGTGCGAATCAGCGTGTGTTCTCGGCATCAATTCCGACCCGGTGACGATCAAGCAAGTCGAGGTGGAGATCATCGACCGGGCCTGGGCCGAGGGCTGGGTGCCGCCACAGCGGCCATCAGCGGCGGCCGTCGTGGCCGGGCGCCGGGTAGCGGTGATCGGGTCGGGTCCTGCCGGGCTAGCCGCGGCGCAGCAGCTCACCCGCGCTGGTCACGCGGTGACGGTATACGAGCGGGCCGACCGGCCTGGCGGCCTGCTGCGCTACGGGATTCCCGAGTTCAAGATCGAGAAGCGGCACGTGGACCGGCGGCTGGTGCAGATGCTGGCCGAGGGCACTGTATTCCGCTGCGGCGTCGAAGCCGGGACTGGGGAAGGGGAACGGGACGACCTGAGCGCCTGGCCTGCGCGCAGACTACGACGCGATCGTGCTGGCGGGCGGCTGCACCGTGCCGCGGGAGCTGCCCGTGCCCGGTGCCGGGCTGGCCGGCATTCATCAGGCCATGGAGTACCTGCCGCTGGCCAACCACGCCGTGGCCGATGGGCGGGACCCGGAGATCTCCGCCGCCGGGCGCAACGTGGTGATCATCGGCGGCGGCGACACGGGTGCCGACTGCCTCGGCACGGTGCTGCGGCAGGGACCGGCGTCGGTGACGCAACTGGAGATCATGCCCCGGCCGCCGGATCGCCGCAGCGACGCCCAGCCGTGGCCCACCTACCCGATGATCTACCGGGTGTCCAGCGCCCACGAGGAGGGCGGCGAGCGCGTCTACGCGGTGTCCACCCAGGAGTTCCTCGGCGACGAGGCCGGCCGGGTCCGGTCGCTGCGGCTGGTGGAGGTGGAGCCATCCGGACGAGGCTTCACCCCGGTCCCGGGCACCGAGCGTGAGCTGCCCTGCGACCTGGTGCTGCTGGCCATGGGGTTCACCGGCGCCCAGCGCAATGGTCTGCTCGCCGGCCTGGGCGTCGAGTTCGACGCCCGGGGCAACGTGGCCCGGGACGGCTCGTACGCGACCTCGGTTCCGGGCGTGTTCGTTGCCGGCGACATGGGGCGGGGCCAGTCGCTGATCGTGTGGGCGATCGCCGAGGGCAGGTCGGCCGCTGCGGCAGTCGACCGTTACCTGGCCGGCGCCACGCTGCTGCCCGCCGCGATCCCGCCCACCGCCCGGCCGCTCACCTGACCGCCGCCCGCCGGGCCGCTCAATCTGACCGCCGGCCGCGTCTCAGATCCTGAGGTCACCAGCGCGGGCAAGATCATCCCCAGCAATGCTGGCGCCCACACGCGCCCGCGCCTGCCGCCGCCCGCGTGTCACTGGGCGCCGGTACAGTAGACGCCTCCTGCGTGTCAATTATGGGCAAATCTTGACAGAGACGTTGGTAACGTCACGGAGCATGCTGGCGGGAATGCCTGCCAGCCGGCAGACGCGCCGTAGCTGAGACCGATCCCGGGGAGGTGAGGTGGAGGCGCTGGGCGGGGGAGACCCCCAGGTGGTCGGTGAGTACCGGCTGCATGCACGCCTGGGATCTGGCGGCATGGGGCGGGTGTACCTCGGCTACTCGCTAGCCGGCCGGGCGGTCGCGGTCAAGGTCGTGCATCCTGAGCTTTCCCGTCACCAGGCGTTCCTCCGCCGATTCCGGCACGAAGTGGCCGCGGCGCAGGCTGTGAGCGGCGCCTACACGGCGCCGCTTGTGGCTACCGGGCTCGATGACGACCCGCCGTGGCTGGCTACGGTGTTCGTGCCCGGCCCCTCCCTGGACGCCGCGGTAGCCGCTATCGGTCCGCTGCCTGAGCCGGCGATCTGGAAGCTGGCGGCCGGCCTTACCGAAGCCCTGCGGGCCATCCACGCCGCCGGGCTAGTGCACCGTGACCTCAAGCCGCAGAACGTGCTGCTGGCCACCGACGGGCCGCGCGTGATCGACTTCGGCATAGCCCGGGCGTTCGACGGCACGATGATGACGGCCACAGGAACGGTCGTGGGCACGCCATCGTTCATGTCTCCCGAGCAAGCACAGGGCGGGCCGACCGGCCCATCCAGCGACGTGTTCTCGCTGGGCTGCGTGCTGGCATTCGCCGCCAGCGGGGCCGGCCCGTTCGGGGAGGGCAGCCCGGCCACGGTGCTGTACCGCGTCGTGCACACCACGCCCGTCCTGGACCAGGTGCCTGCCAGTCTCCGGGAGCTGGTGGCGGCGTGTCTCGCCAAGGCCCCGGCCAGCAGGCCGCCGCTCGCGCGGCTTGCCTACGACATCACCGCGATGGCCGCACCGGGCTACGCGTCGCCGACATCGTTCTGGCCTGGTCCTGTGGCCGAGCTGATATCCGCTTACCAGTTCCGCCTCAGTGGCGGCGCGGCCGGTAGCACTCGCAGCCTCAGCGCAGCAGGTGGTTCTTTAGCCATCCCGTCTGCTGAGCCACAGGCCGCATCCGCGCACCACGGACGCCAGCACCCCGCTGGCCCAGGCCGGCCCGGAACAGCCGGCGCTGGCCGGCACGCCGCGACCGTCATGAGGACAGAGCCGGTCGGCCCTGCCGGGCTGTCCGTCCTTGACGGCACTCAGTGGCCCGGCACAGTGCCTGCCCAGCCCGCCCAGCGGCCCCTTCCCGATGTGGCCCAGCGTCCGTCGCTGCCGTCGCGCCCGGAACCCGTTCTCTCCCGGCGCCGGGTGCTTGGGCTCTCTGCGGCCGCCGCCGCTGCCGGCCTCGGCGTGCTTGGCTGGGAGCTGAGCCGCGGCGGGACGTCCCGTCCCAAAGCCATGGACAGATCGCCGCAGGCGGCGCGGCCGGGCACGCGGCTGTGGAGTTTCCGCACCGGCGGTCAAGTGGTCGCGGACCTGACCACAGCCAGCGGGGCGATCTTCGTCGGCAGCACCGATGACAGCGTGTATGCGCTGAGCACCCGCGGCACAAAGATCTGGAGAGTCCCCACCAGCGGCGCGATCCAGTCGGGGCCCGCCGTGGCCGACGGCATCGTTTACGTCGGCAGCAACGATGAGAACGTGTACGCGCTGCGCGCGCGCAACGGTGCGCAGCTGTGGAACTACACAACAGGCGGTGCGGTCACCTCCAGTCCCACGGTGGCCGGCGGTGTGGTCTACGTCGGCAGCGACGACCACAACCTGTATGCACTCAATGCGTCGAGCGGCCAGGGAATGTGGGCGTTCCGCACCAACGGGGCGGTTACCGGGCAGCCCGCCGTGGCTTCCGGGCTCGTGCTCCTGGCCAGCAACGACGACAACGTTTACGCGCTGCACCAGGACGGTGGCCACGAGCTGTGGGGCGGCGCCACCGGCGGGCCCGTCACCCGGGGTCCGGTGGTGGTCGACGGCGTCGCCTACGTGGGCAGCGCGGATCAGCATGTGTACGCGATCAGCGCCAGCAGCGGTCCCAAGATCTGGGGTTTCCAGACCGGCGCCGCAGTGAACTGCGCCCCCGCCGTCACGGACGGCGTCGTCTATATCGGCAGCGACGACCACAACGTGTATGCCCTGCAGGCAAGCAACGGCGCGAAGTTGTGGGCGCATCCCACCGGCAGCATGGTGCGGTCGACGCCAGTAGTCGCCGACGGTGTTGTGTATGTCGGAAGCCTCGACTTCACGCTGTATGCGCTGCGCGCCAGCGACGGCGCCGAGCTGTGGCATTTCCGTACCGAAGGCCCGGTGACCTCAGCTCCGGTCGTGGCGGCCGGCGTCGTTTACGTCGGCAGCGCGGACGGCAGCGTCCACGCGCTGCAGGCCTAGCCGACCTGCCGGGACGCGTCAGCTCAGGCGCAGGATGCGTTCGGCGTTCCTGCGCAGCACCTTGTCTGCCGTTTCGGCGGGCAGGCCGAGCGCGTCGAACTCTTGAAGGCACCGCTCGGGGGTCAGGAACGGGAAGTCGCTGCCCCACAGGAACTGACCTGCCAGCCGGCCGCGAAGCTCGCTGATCACCTCGGCCGGGATCCGGCGCGGTGACCAGCCGGAGATATCGATGTAGACGTTGGTCTTGTGCAGCGCGATCGCGATCAGCTCCATGTGCCAGGGCCACCCGAAGTGCGCCGCGACAATGGTCAGGCCCGGGTGAGCGGCTGCGACCGGGTCCAGCCGCAGCGGCTGCGCGTAGTCGAGCCTGATGCCTTGTCCACCCGGCTGCCTGGCGCCTATCCCGCTGGTGCCTGTGTGGAACAGGGCGATCAGCCCGTGCTCCTGACAGGCGGCGAAGATCGGCCAGTACACGGGGTCGTCTGGGGCGAACGCCTGCAGCGACGGGTGGAACTTGACCCCGCGCAGACCGGCCGCTGCGATCTGCTCCACCTCGGCGACGGCTATTTCGCCCTTGCGCGGGTCCACCGAGCCCAGCCCGGTGAACACGTCCGGGTAGGCCCGGCAGGCCTGCGCGACAGTCTCGTTGGGTACCCGTGGCCGGCCGGTCGCGGTCTCCGCGTCCCACGCCAGCAGCACCGCCATCACGTCGAGCTGCCGGTACCTCGCCGCCAGCTCATCCAGCGAGGCGCGCTGCACCGGCGACCGGAAGTAGGCTTCGGCCGCCTCGACGTACCCGGCCATGCTGCCGTCCAGCCAGTCCGGCGTGGGCAGGTGCACATGAAAGTCGATGGCGCGCGGCACCGGCTCATCGTAGCCTCGCCGCGGCTGCCTGGCGCCCCGGCTCAGGCGACTGGCCTGCGCTGACTTCACCGCCCAGCCTCGTCACTGTTCAGCCGCCAGCAGATCCGCAGGACGATACTCTTGTACCCTTTCTCGGCCTTCCCGTATGCACATTCATAATGGAGGACGAATGAAAGCACTGGGCCGCCTATTTCCGCGTGGCGGCGTGCGCCTGACCATAACGGCTGTGGCCGCACTCACCGCCGTGCTTGGAACTGTGACGCCGGCCTCGGCCGCATCGACTGTTAGCGTCACGTACAACGTCAAGGTTTCCGGCGCTGGTCTCAGCGACACTGGGCCCGGCGCAGTGAGCCTGACGGCGAGCGCGCCGGCGACGGTCGCCCCGGGTCGGGCACTGACTGTCAAGGTGACGTCCGGCAGCTTCGCGGTTCCGGGCACCGCTGACGGCGTGACTGTCGTCAGCATCAAGAGCGTGAAGCTCAAGGTGAACGTCCCAGCCAACTCCACCTACGTCTCCTGCGCGCTGACTGGAGGTTCCGGCATAGGCAGCGGCAAGCCAACATGCTCGGATAAGAGCGGTACGGTGACCTTCTCCATCCCCGGGCCGATCCCCGGCGGGACGACCGTCACGCCGCCGACGATGACTCTCCACCTCAAGGCCGGACAGACCGGCTCGATCAAGTCCAAGATGGGCGGGACCAGCTATAGCAAGCCGGGCTTGTCCGCCACCATTGACATCTCGGTCGCGGGGGTGCCGGTCACTGCCACGGCGGTCGGTTACCCGAGCCCGAACCCGGTGCTGACGACGACGAAGATCACCTGACGGGCGGCGGTCACAGCGGCGCCTTCGCTGGGACCACGCTGCTGCGCTCAGTGATGCCGGTCCGCCGCTGGCAACAGCGGCGGACCGGCTCGTTCATAGACCGGGGCGGTGTCGCTGGCTCGGTCTGGCGGTATCAGAGGCGAAAGCAGCTTGGTGATAGGGCCGCTCGTCGCGGAAGATCAGCTGCGTGGAAGCCGTGGTTCAGTGGGTCCGTACGTCGTGGAGCAAACGCTCTCGCGGCGAGCCCGCCGCTGCCCGACGCAACACCGCACCGGTCGCCTTCCCGCTGCCGCTCAGGCAGCCGCCGTTCGTGCACGACATCCTCATGGATGAACGCGACGACTTCCAGCCTCACATCACGATCCGGGACGGCCTTCCCGATGCCGGTCCCGGGTCCGGGGTCCTTCTACGGGATGAAAGAGGGCTGCTGCGGGTTCATCTTGCCGTGACTCCCTTCGGCATGCCGCGAAGGTGGCGACGGCCACCGGCGGTGCGCCTGGCCCGCGGAGACTGGCTCCGCTGGCAGATCAACTACCGCTTCGCCGGGCAAGGCGACGGTGAGTGGACCTACCGGCTCGACACACTCAACATCGCCCACGGTGCCGCGTCGGCCGATCTCTTTCTGGGAACCCCAGCTCGTCACGTCAGCGAACTCGCCGCGCTGCGCTGATTGCGCTGCGCCGCAGAGCACGCCGGTCAGTACTTCGGCCCGACGAACTCATCGAGCCTGGCCACGGCCTCACGCCGAGCGACCGAGATAGTCGTCGGCTTCGAGAACCGCCACTCCACCCCCAGCCGGTCCAGCGCCTCCCCGCACAGCCGGTGGATGTCCGGAGACATGTTCACAAACAAGTAACGCGGGTACTCATACCACCGCTCCCCGCCCGGCAGCTCCCGCCGCACCCGGTTGACTCCCCGCCACCCGTCCGAGTGAAAAAGGCCACGCGCAAAATCGCCGGGATAGCCGTCAACTATTTCCTGCTGCCAGGGCTCAAGCTGGATCTTGCGCTCATGTTTCCGTCCCGGACCATGCTGAGGGAACAGACATGGCCAGTGCTTCGACACGCTCTTTACGTATGTGCAGTTGACTCCTCGCTGAGAGGAAGAGAAGACGCTCGACGAAGGCATGGTGAGTGACATCGCATGGCTAGCCAGTTCCATCAGGCCAGGCCATACGTCTGAGCAGGCAAGCCACAGAACATATGACCGTGGACCACGAGTGATGTGCCCGTCGCCGAGGTAAAGCCCTAGTAGGTAGGCATAGGCCGCCGCGTCGAGGGCGCGCCCGTGGCACCTCGGGCATGTTGGCGGCTCATTCCTGCGGACCCTTCGCTTCTCCGCGCGTCGATCACCGGTGCGCCAGTGCCGGATCGCGCGCACAGACATACCGCAGATCGCCGCATTCTCATGGTCTAAGATGCCGAGGTCAGAAAGGAGCTTCGCTAGCTCAACTGTGCCACGTTCATACATGTGCCTACGTTCTCACATGGTACTGACATCCATTCTTATGCCAATCATAGCGAGAATGCAATCAAGCCGCGTGCCCCGGGTGGGATTCGAACCCACACTGTATGGATTTTGAGTCCATCGGCTCCTGCCCGTTGGCCTACCGGGGCTTGGCCGGTCAAGCTAGGGATGGCTGGTCCGGCCAGGTGACAATCTACCGGGTCACGGTACGCTCGACAGGTGAGTGAGAACCCGTTTCGCGTTGTGATCGCGGAGGACGAGGCGCTGATCCGCCTTGACCTCAAGGAGATGCTCGAGGAAGAAGGCTACGTCGTCGCTGGTGAGGCGTCCGACGGCGAGGCCGCGGTCAAGCTGGCCGAGAGTCTCCGGCCGAGCCTGGTGATCATGGATATCAAGATGCCCGGCCTGGACGGAATCTCCGCGGCCGAGCGGATCACCTCGGATCACATCGCGCCGGTCGTCATCCTCACCGCGTTCTCCCAGCGGGATCTTGTGATGCGGGCCAAGGATGCCGGCGCGATGGCGTTCCTGGTGAAGCCGTTCACCAAGGCTGAGCTGATACCGGCGATCGAGATCGCGGTCAGCCGGTTCACCGAGCTTGCCGCGCTCGAAGCCGAGGTCGCGAACCTCAAGGACCGGCTGGAGGTGCGCAAGCTGCTCGACCGGGCCAAGGGCCTGATCCAGGCCGAGCGGGGGATCACCGAGGCCGAGGCGTTCCGCTGGATCCAGAAGAGCTCGATGGACCGCCGGATGACCATGCGCGCCGTGGCCGAGGAGGTGCTGCAGGCGGCCCAGCCGCCCGCAGCCGCGGCCGAAGGCAGCCAGGCCCCGGCCCGCGAGACGGCGGCACCGAAGCCCGGGCCCGCCCCGGGCAAGGCTGCGGGCGCGGGCGGCGGTTCCGGCGGAAGCAGCACCGGGCCTGGTGGCGCCAGCGCGGGCCAGGAAGCGGCGGGCAACCCGCAGCCTGGAGACCCTGGCACGCGCCCTAGCTGACGTCTCAGCACGGTGTCTGGGCGCCAGCCCCGGTTACGGGACAATGCCCCCGGCTAAAGTCCGGTATGGCTGGCGTGAGCTGCGATCTGGCCCAGGCAAGCACGCAGAACCTTGCTCCGCTAATGCGCGTTGGGCGATAGGCGCCATCTCTAAACAAGAATGTACGGATGGTCCGGCCAGAGCGTGACTATCCGTACATTCATAACTGCCACTGGGCGCTGAAGTGGCACTGGCTGCGGAACAGCAACCGCACGGGGCACACGACACTGCTCCGGGCCAGGACGATGGTCGGCAGCAGGCGGAGGGCACTGGGGGGCAAAGGGGCAGAGCCGGGCTCTGCACAACCCCCGTCTGCAGGCCGGCTCCCACCCGCTTTGTGCCACTGCAGGCCTGTAGCGGCCTGCTGCGGAGAGCGCGGCGCGAGCCTTTGGTGCCGTGTCAGCCTTCCCCGGGCCGGCGCGTTGTCTACTCGGCTCGGCCGCGCTTCTGGACAACGGTAGCGACGCGAGACCGCCTCGCGCAAAGACATGGCCATTCGCGAGCCGGTATGGGTTAAACATCCCTTAACCCAGTGCTGCCCGCCCGTGTGCCCTCAGTAGCCGGTGCCGGGCATCGCCGGGCATCGTGCCTGGCCCCGCCGCTGGCGGCCGACAGTCGGCACAGTCACGGCCTCCTGATGTCAGTGCGGGCCACTAGACTTCCTGCGTGGTAACGAAGTCGGCTCAGGGGTCCGGAGGCCGTCCCAAGCTGCTGCTGCTTGACGGGCACTCGCTGGCCTACCGTGCGTTTTTCGCGCTGCCGCCGGAGAACTTCTCGACCACGACCGGCCAGCCGACGAACGCTGTCTACGGCTTCACCGCGATGCTCATCAACGTCCTGCGGGACGAGCAGCCGACGCACGTTGCTGTGGCGTTCGACCGGGGTGAGCCGACATTCCGGCACGAGCAGTACGTCGACTACAAGGCGAACCGGCGGGAAACCCCCGCTGACTTCCGCAGCCAGCTGAGCCTGATCTTCGAGGTGCTGGACGTGCTGGGCATACGGCGGATGTCGGTCGCGGGCTACGAGGCCGACGACCTGATCGCCACGCTGGCCACCGAGGCGACGGCCGAGGGTATGAACGTGCTGATCGTTACCGGCGACAGAGATGCGTTCCAGCTCATCAGCGACGAGGTCAGCGTTCTGAAAACCGGGCGTGGGGTCAGTGAGACCACCCGGTTCACCCCGGCGGTGCTGCGGGAGAAATACGGCCTGAGCCCGGAGCAGTACCCCGACTTCGCCGCGCTGCGCGGCGACCCGAGTGACAACCTGCCCAGCATCCCTGGGGTCGGTGAGAAGACCGCGGCCAAGTGGGTGACCGAGTTCGGGTCGCTGGCCGCGCTTGTGGACCGGGTCGACGAGGTCACCGGCCGGGCGGGGGACAGGCTGCGCGAGCACCTCGCCGACGTGCTGCGCAACCGCCAGCTCACCGAGCTCGCCCGGGACGTGCCCATGGAGGCAGGGCCGCGGGAACTGGCCCCCGCGCCCTGGGACCGGGAGAAGATCAACCAGCTCTTCGACACTCTCCAGTTCCGCGTCCTGCGGGAGCGTCTTCAGGCGACTTTTCCGAACGGGATCGCGGCCGCACCGCCGAGCGCCGGCGCACCGGGCACGGAGAAATTTGACATCGAGGCGCAGGTGCTGGGCCCAGACGAGGTGGCGGAGTGGCTGGAGGAGCACTCCGGCGGCGGCCGGGCGGGCCTTGCGGCCAATGGGAACTGGGGCCGGGGGACCGGAAATCTCGACGGCCTGGCGCTAGCGGCCGGCGACGGGGCCAACGCGTATCTCGACCCGACCGCACTGACCGAGGACGACGAGCGGGCACTGGCCGCCTGGCTGGCCGACCCGGCGGAGCCCAAGGCACTGCATGACGCCAAGGGGCCGATGCATGCTCTGGCCGCCCGGGGCCTGGCGCTTCACGGCCTGACCAGCGACACCGCGCTTGCCGCCTACCTGGCGCTGCCAGGTCAGCGCTCGTTCGACCTGGCCGACCTGGCCGTGCGTTACGTAGGCAGGGAGCTGACCGGCGGCGGCGAGGCAGTCACCGGACAGCTTGCCCTGGACACCGGCGGCGAGGTCGAGTGGGCGAACTCGCTCGCCCAGCGGGCCAGGGCCACGGCCGAGCTGGCCGACGCCCTGGACGCAGACCTGGAGCGGCGCGGTGCGACGCGACTGCTCGCCGACGTCGAGCTGCCGCTCGTCTGGGTGCTCGCCGAGATGGAGCGGGCCGGGATCGCCGCGGACACCGATCACCTGGCCAACATGTCGGCCCGGCTCGGTGGCGAAGTCAAGGAGGCCGAGCAGGCTGCGTTCGCGGTCACCGGGCATGAGTTCAACCTCGGCTCGCCCAAGCAGCTGCAGGAGGTCCTGTTCACAGAGCTCAGCCTGCCGAAGACCAAGCGGATCAAGACCGGCTACACCACCGACTCGGAGGCACTCACCACCCTGCTCGCGCAAACCGGCCATCCAGTTCTTGAGCACCTGCTCCGGCACAGGGACGTGGCCAGGCTGAAGAGCATCGTGGACTCCCTGATCCCGATGGCGGGCGTGGACGGCCGCATCCACACCACCTACAACCAGACGATCGCTGCTACAGGCAGGCTCTCCTCTACCGACCCGAACCTGCAGAACATCCCCATCCGGACCGAGGAGGGGCGCCGCACCCGGCAGGCGTTCGTCGTTGGTGCTGGGTATGAGACGCTGCTGACCGCTGACTACAGCCAGATCGAGCTGCGGATCATGGCCCACCTCTCGGGCGACCAGGCGCTGGCCGATGCGTTCACCTCTGGCCACGACTTCCACGCGGAGACAGCCTCACGGGTGTTCGGCGTGCTGCCCGAGCAGGTCACGCCCGAGCTGCGCAGCAAGGTGAAGGCGATGAATTACGGCCTCGCCTACGGTCTGTCCTCGTACGGCCTCTCCCAGCAGCTGCACGTCAGCCGGGAGGAGGCCACCGCCTTCATGACCGGTTACTTCGAGCAGTTCGGTGGCGTCCGGGACTACCTGGAGCAGGTGGTCGCCCAGGCGCGCAGGGAGGGGTACACCGAGACGATCCTCGGCCGCCGCCGCTACCTGCCCGACCTGGTGTCTGACAACCGGCAGCGCCGGGAGATGGCGGAGCGGATGGCGCTTAACGCGCCGATCCAGGGCTCGGCTGCGGACATCATCAAGGTCGCGATGCTCGCGGTGCACCGGCAGATCCAGGACCAGGAGCTGGGGTCGCGGATGCTGCTCCAGGTGCACGACGAGCTGCTGTTCGAGGTGGCTCCGGGCGAGCTTGAGAAGCTCAGGACACTGGTCCACGACGCGATGTGCGGTGCGTTCGAGCTCACAGTCCCGCTGGAAGTATCGATGGGAGCCGGGCGCAGCTGGGCCGAAGCCGCGCACTGAGCACGCCGCGCGCTGCGGGCTCAGGCGTTCAGCTTGGTGCGCTGAACACGGCGCGCAGCTGCGGACGCAAGGGCACTGAGGCGATATCGTGATTTTCACTATGCGATGGTTGTCCTGTTACCGGCCTAGTTGCCCGCCCCCCCCGCATTGACCCGTAGCTCGCACTCTCATATCCTGAGCGCTGCGCTGTGTTTTTGCACTCCGCCATGGTCAGGCAGCCCGCGAACCTGCCGCAGGCAGGCTCGCGGCCGGTCAAGCCGGCCAGGCAAGTCCAGTCACCCCTGGCCGCCCGTGGCAGAACTCATCCCATAGCGTTTTTGTCCATACCTCAACCCTGTCCGTATCCGGAGCCCACCTACACATGACGATCAGCAGCACCGAGACCACCTCCACCCCCCAAGTAGCGGTCAACGACATCGGATCCGAGGAGGCCTTCCTCGCCGCCGTCGATGAGACCATCAAGTACTTCAATGACGGCGACATCGTCGAGGGAACGGTCGTCAAAGTCGACAGAGACGAAGTCCTGCTCGACATCGGGTACAAAACCGAGGGCGTCATACCGTCCCGGGAGCTGTCGATCAAGCACGACGTCGACCCCCACGATGTCGTCCAGAGCGGCGACCACATCGAAGCTCTTGTCCTCCAGAAGGAGGACAAGGAAGGCCGCCTGATCCTGTCCAAGAAGCGTGCTCAGTACGAGCGCGCCTGGGGCACGATCGAGCAGAAGAAGGAAGCGGACGAGGTCGTCACCGGCACCGTCATCGAGGTCGTCAAGGGCGGCCTGATCCTGGACATCGGCCTGCGCGGGTTCCTGCCCGCATCCCTGGTCGAGATGCGGCGCGTCCGTGACCTGCAGCCGTACGTGGGCAAGCAGATCGAGGCGAAGATCATCGAGCTGGACAAGAACCGCAACAACGTGGTCCTGTCCCGCCGTGCCTGGCTTGAGCAGACGCAGTCCGAGGTCCGCCAGAACTTCCTGAACACGCTGCAGAGGGGCCAGATCCGCAAGGGCACTGTGTCCTCGATCGTCAACTTCGGCGCGTTCGTCGACCTGGGCGGCGTGGACGGGCTCGTGCACGTTTCCGAGCTTTCGTGGAAGCACATCGACCACCCCGGCGAGGTCGTCGAGGTCGGCCAGGAGGTCACCGTCGAGGTCCTTGACGTGGACATGGACCGGGAGCGCGTCTCGCTGTCGCTGAAGTCCACGCAGGAAGACCCCTGGCAGCAGTTCGCCCGGACCCACCAGATCGGGCAGGTTGTGCCGGGCCGGGTCACCAAGCTGGTTCCGTTCGGCGCATTCGTCCGTGTGGAAGAGGGCATCGAGGGCCTGGTGCACATCTCCGAGCTGGCGGACCGGCACGTGGAAATCCCCGAGCAGGTGGTGCAGGTTGGCGACGAGATCTTCGTCAAGATCATCGACATTGACCTGGACCGGCGCCGGATCAGCCTCTCGCTGAAGCAGGCCAACGAAGGCACGATCGGCGAGGCCGTTGGCGAGGACTTCGATCCGACCCTGTACGGCATGCCTGCCACCTACGACGATCAAGGCAACTACGTCTACCCCGAGGGCTTCGACCCCGAGACGCAGCAGTGGCTCGATGGCTACGAGACGCAGCGCGACGAGTGGGAGCGGCAGTGGGCCGAGGCACGCTCGCGCTACGAGGCTCACAGGCAGCAGGTCGAGGAGGCACGGCGGTCTGACGCCGCGCAGGCAACTGACGGTGAGACCAACGGCGCGCGGCCGAGTCAGCCCGAGGAGGCGGCGTCCGGGACGCTGGCATCCGACGAGGCGCTCGCGGCGCTGCGGGACCGGCTGTCGGGCGGACAGGGCTAGGGCTAGGCAGGCGGACGAGGAGTCGGCCTGCACGTGCCGCTGCCGTGCAGGCGTGGTCTCGGGCCTGAGCTTGGGCCCGAGACGCGTGGGTCACGCGGCTGAGCTGGGCCGCTTACGGCTGCGGCCTGGGTGACCGCCGTGGTCAGGTCATCGGGGACGGCGGCGACTGTGGCGTCGTACCGGGCATCGTGCAGTCGCGTGCCGGCGCGAATCCAGCCCTCAGGCCATGGGCGGTCGGCCTCTTTGGAGCCTTGGTAACCACCCCTGCCCGAGCCGGCCAGCGTCGCGTGGTGGCTGGAGTCAGCGGTGGTACGCAAATGGCAGATGGTGCGCTGGCCGAGGCAATCGAAGTTCGGCACCTGCCTCGTGATCATCACCCACGAACCGGGGTCCTCACTCGCTGAGGTGATCCTTCGTCAGCCCGAGGGATGACGGGGAATGTGCTCTCGGGCACGATGACGTTCGGCCGCCGGTTGGCAACGATTGTGTGACATGAACGCGATCACGCCGCTATCGGCGGTCCGCCAACTCGTCCTTGGCGATGCGGGCGGCCCGAGCCGGCTGACACAGATGATCTTCCGGTTTCGCGAACCTGCTGCGGGCCGAGCCGCAATAGAGGTGTGCCGGATGCCGTCGGTTTTGGCAGTCGCGGTAACCACTCAACTCCCCGATGAGGAGGGCAGCATGATCAAGTTCAGCATGCCAGCGTGCCCGGATGCGCCCTGACGCCCAGGTTCTCGTCCCGCTGCCGGTACACGACGCTCTCCCCGAAGCTGGCGGCTCAGGACACTGATCAAAGCCCGTAACTCTAGCCGCCGGAGAGTTTGGGCAGCCCAGAACAGCGAACGGTTCGGCGACCACGTTGCCGTCGAGGGCGTGGGCCTGCCGGTCCTGCCCGGTGCGCGTTCGGCTGCCTGGGAACCGAGCGGCACCCAGTGCAGCTCTCTAGAAACGGGATGTAGAGTTCTAATGTATAAGCTTCGTGTATAGTCTCAGTGCATAGTCGAGATCATGAGCGTCCCGCTCAAGGGCCTTGGAGCCGAAGTCGGCGGAGCTGGCGGAAGCGCCTGAACGATCCTGTGGAGGACCACGTGAGAAACCCGACGTCTGGCAGCCGGCCTGCGACGATGCGGCACAAGCTGACCGCGTCGGCGCTCACGTCGCTCGCCCGGTGGACGCCGTACCTGGAAAGCGAAATGTGCGGCCTGCGGACTGTGGTCCGGCCCGGCAGCGTGTGCATCGACGTGGGATCGGCCGCCGACCTCTACACGGCAGTCTTGTCACGTCTGGCGGGCACGGCCGGCCAGGTGCACAGTATCGAGCCGCTGCCGTTTGCCCACCTGATGTGGGCTCGTCTCCTCAACGCTAGGCGGGCGTACAACGTGCGCCACCACTGTCTTGCGCTGGGCGCGGAGCCAGGCACCGGGCCCATGAGCGTTCCCGTCGGCTCGTACGGACTGGTTACGGGCAGGTCCTACCTGATGCGGCAGACCGGGGGCCCGGACTCGAATGCCGAGTTCGCCAGGCAGGTCCCGGTCATCGTGACGGTGGACAGGCTTGACGACTTCTGCGCTCGCGAGGCGATCAGCCGCGTCGACTTCGTCAAGGTCGACGTGGAAGGCGCGGAGCTGCAGGTACTGGAAGGCGGCAAGGGCGTCATCGAAACGCACCGGCCGGCGATGCTCGTCGAGATCGAGGCGCGGCACACCGCCCGCTACGGGCATTCTCCGGAAGACGTCAGTGGGTGGCTGCTCGACCGTGGCTACACCATGCACACCTGGCGGCACGGCTGGCGCGAGGCTCGCCAGGTCGAGCCAGGCATCCGGAACTACCTGTTCCGCGCCCCAGCCTCCGGCGGGCCGGACAAGAGCTGATGCGGGCGACCGGAAGCCGGCCAGCGCAGCAGTGTCACCTCGCCGCACCTGTGCGCGCATCCAGTGAGCGCGCAAAGGCAAAGGCACGCGTACCTGAGGAGACAGAATCACCTCGGTGCCGTGTGCGCCCGCTGCCGTCCGGCGGGACAGGGCTGACATGGTGGTTCACCGCGTTCGCCGGGTACGCCGCCGTCGTCAGCCTCGCCACTCAGGGGCCTGGCAGTACTTGGGGAGCGTGGGCGGCGGCCAGCTACGGCTGCGCCGCCTTCGCCGCCTGGCGATCGCGCGGATCGGCGCTGCCGCTCCTGATCGGCGTGTGCGGCGCCGTGGCAGTCCCGGCCATCTGGCTGGCGGCCGGCTGGCAGCCTGGCGGGGAGCCAGCTGTGGTGGCCAGGGCGGCATTCCTGCTGGTTCACCACGGGAGTCCGTATCTCAAGTCCGGCCAGCTGTGCGCGCAGTGCTACGACCCCTACCTGCCGGCCATGTCGGTCTTCGGGCTCCCGCGCCTGGCCGGGCTTCCGGGCTTGCTCGGCAATCCGGCGTCGTGGATGGCCGTGACATCGCTTGCGCTCATCGCCACGACGATCCGCGCTGGCCTGCCGCACCATGACAGTCGCCGGGCAGCCGTGATCCTGCTGCGGAACACTGCCCTGGCCGTGGTGACGCCAGTACTGGCACTTCCCATCGCCCTTGGCACCACCGATCCGCCGGTCATCGCGCTGATGTGCCTGGCCCTGGCCTGCGCCAGCCGGTCAGCGGCAAGCCGCCCAGCACCCGCGGTACCGGCAGGCACCGGAGCGCGGCTCGGTGGCGCGGCATCGCGCTGGATTAACTGGAGCGGGCTGGCAGCCCTTGCTATCGGTATCGCCTGCGCGATGAAGGCCACCGCATGGCCGGCCCTCCCCGTCATCGCGGCCATGACCGCCGCGCGAGAGGGTCCCCGTGCGGCCGTCCGCTTCGCCGTCATCGCGGCCGCCACTGCGCTGATGCTCACCACCGTGTTCGCCCCGGCGCTCATCGGCCAGCCGGGCGCGTTCGCCGAGAACATCATCGCTTACCCGCTAGGGCTGGCGCGCCATCCGACCCCGGCGGCCAGCCCGCTGCCAGGTCATCTGCTGGCAAGCACCGGAACCCCCGGCCGCCTGGCCGCTCTCGGCCTGTTGCTGGCGGCAGCTGCCGGGGTTGCATCGTCGCTTGTGCTGCGACCGCCTCGCGACGCCCGCGCGGCGACGGTGCGTCTCGCGCTGGGGCTCACGATGCTGTTCACGCTCGCACCGGATGCGCGGTTCGGCTACTTCGCCTACCCTGGCGCGCTTCTCGGATGGCTCGCTCTAACCGGTCGCTCGGATCCGCAGCTGGAGCACCAGGAGTCAACGGGATGACGGGTATCTACATCCGGCGCATGCTGCTGCCTGGCGTGCCATCGGTCTTGTTCGCGTTCGGCCTGGCGGCATGGCTTCGCGGGTGGCCCCTCGGCGTGGATAGCAGCGTTTACCATGCAGGAGCAGTGCTGTTCCTGCATGGGCATTCACCATATGAGGTCAACGACCTCGGTTATCTCCGCCAATCCTTTACCTACCCGCCCGCCGCGGCGCTGCTGTTCATTCTGCTGGCTCTCCTCCCAGCGCAGCTGGCCTGGGCGGTCATGGCGTCGGCCAGCGTGCTGGCGTTGGCGCTGGTGATCCGCGTCGCGATCGCGCAGGACCCGTACTGGCGCTTCCCGGCGGGCTGGAGCACGCTGCTGCTGACTGCGGCGACGCTGTGCCTGCTCCCCATCTACCACACCATCGGGCTTGGCCAGGTCAACCTGGTCCTGATGGCCATGGTGGCATTGGACGTGCTGGCGCTCACCGCCCGCGGGTCCCGATGGGGCGGGCTCCTGACAGGCATCGCCGCAGCCGTATTCCTGGTTCCGCTGATCTTCATCCCGCACCTGTTCCTCACCGGAAAACGCGCCGCCGCCGTGCGGGCGCTGGCGGTCTTCGCCGGCCTGCAAGGGCTGGCGCTCGTCATCGCCCCGCAGGATTCCGCCTACTGGACGACCTTTGTGTTCCAGATCGGCAGGATCGGCCACGCCCAGATTCCCGATAACCAGTCGCTGGACGGCCTGATAGAGCGCGTGACCGGTGCCTCCGCGTCGTCCGTGGACGCCACATGGGCTATCGGCGCCCTGCTCGCGGTTCCCGCGCTGATGCTGATGCTCCGCTACCACCGGCGCGGGCAAGCCCTGTCAGCCCTGTGCGTGACCGCGTGGTACGGGCTGCTGCTGACTCCGATTTCCTGGAGGCCAACCTGGGTGTGGGTAGCTCCGGTCATGGTCGCGCTGCTGTCCTGGCTGCAGCTCACCTGGTGCCGTGCTCAGCGGCGCGAGGGCGGCAGGTGGCAGCGCTGGGCTGGTGTCGTTGCCGTGCTCGTCCTGATCGCCGTGTTCACCAGCACCCCGGTCAGCCGGACCACTCAGCAGCGTCCCCGGACGCTCAGTCCGTTCTGGTTTTTCATCCTCAGCAATCCCTACGTGCTCACCGCGATCGCTATCGCGCTAGTGCTAGTCCTAGGCACCTGTCGCCTGCGCCGCACCGGCAGCTTGCCTGCCGGCGAACTAGATGAGGATTCGGACGTGTTCATCGCTGCGGCGATGCCTCTGGTGGCTGCGACCAGAACGACTTCAGTACTAGACAAGGCAGACTCGTTGCCCTCGGGGCGCTTATAACGATATGACCGGTGCCAGGCGAGGGAGCGGGGCTCGCAGCGCCTGAGCCGGGTGGCGCCGTGGGCGGCTACCTAGCAGGCTGCGGCAGCCGAAGATCAAATGGGGTGAGTGCGCTTAGGATCAGCGGTGTGCTGCGCGTGGGGCTGACCGGAGGCATCGGGTCCGGGAAGAGCGAGGTGTCACGGCGGCTGGCGGCCCTCGGAGCGGTGGTCATCGACGCCGACGCGGTCGCTCGGGAAGTTGTCGAGCCCGGAACCGAGGGGCTGGCAGAAGTGGTCGGCGCTTTCGGGGACGAGGTGCTGCTGCCGGACGGGAGCCTGGACAGGGGGCGGCTCGGCGAGATCGTCTTCGGCAGCCCGGAACTGCGCGCCAGGCTGAACGCGATAGTCCACCCGAAGGTGGGCGCCCGGATGGCCGAACTGGAGTCGGCGGCAGGCTCAGGCGCGATCATCGTGCACGATGTGCCGCTGATCGCCGAGAACAGCCTGGCCGGTGGGTACGACCTGGTCGTGGTGGTAGACACGCCGCCGCAGACCCAGGCCAGGAGGCTGGCCCGGTACCGCGGCATGACGCCGGAGCAGGCGAGGGCGCGGATGGCGGCCCAGGCCGGCCGCGAGCAGCGGCTGGCGATCGCCGACATCGTGATCGACAACTCCGGCACTCTGGCCGAGCTCGACCGGCAGGTCGGTGAGCTGTGGCTGGAGCTCCGCCGCCGGGCCGCTGGCCCGGCTCGCGATCGCGCCGAGCAGTGACCACGCGTCGTTGCGCGTGATACAAGATCTCACGTCGCCGGGCGGTCACACGTCTGCAGGCTATGACCACCCAAATCTCCGGAATGCGTGATCACACAGGTTCCGGCGCGGCCCGCCCGGACGCGCGACAGGTGGTGGGCGCTGGCTGCGCTGCTCGGCGCGTTGTTCCTTGGCAATGTCGACGTCGCGGTCGCTAACATCGCGGGCCCGTCGATCCGGGCTGGCCTTCACGCCAGCGGCGGCGAGCTGGAGCTGACCTTGCTCGGCCTCGGCGGCCTCGGCCTGGGCGCTGGGTTCGCAGGCATGCTCAGCCATCTGACCAGCTCCGTTCCTGGCGAGCACGCCGCCGGCCTCAGCGGTCTGTTCAACACCGTCACCCGTGCCGGCGGTGTCGTCGGAACGGCCGCATTCGGCACCGCCTACCTCGCCCTTGTGCACCACCCCGGCCAGGCTGTCCACGGCTTCGCGGTGGTTAACGTTGCGCTGGCGTCACCGCGCTGGCCGCTGCCGCGATGGCCGGGTTCTCGGTCCGCCGCCGTGAGGGCGGTTCGGTCACGCCAGGTAGCGGCTGAACCCGGCCGTGTGCCAGGTGGCGCTGCCGGGCGCGATCGCGAACGCCTCGTAGCCGTCCAGCGCCTCGGCCCAGTCCCGGGCGGCGTCGCCCATGGCGAAGGCCGCCGTCGCGTAGGCGTCGGCCAGGGCCAGCGATGGCCCGGCGATCGTGACGCTGGCCAGCCCGGTGGCCGGCTGGCCAGTGTGCGGGTTGATGATGTGCGGGCCGCGTTCGGCCACACCGGAAGTGGCGACCGCGAAATCGTGACCGGCCACGACCAGGGAGAGCGTGCCCGGCCGCAGGGGATCGGCGATCCCGACCCGCCACGGCTGCCCAGGCTCCCGGCTGCCGACGCAGCGGACGTCCCCGCCGCCAACCACGCAGTGACTCGCCGATCCAGCCTCGGCCAGCATCGCCGCGGTGCGCTCGATGGCCCAGCCCTTGACGTAGCCTGACGGGTCGAACCGCCCGCCCGGCGTGACCGTGAAGTAACCGCCGCTGCGATCGCTGATGGCCGCGGCCTGTTCCAGAACGTCGGCGAGTTCGGGCGCGCACTCGGTCAGGCTGAGCTCCCCACGGCCATAACGGCTGACGTCGCTGTCGTCGCGGTAGGGCGAGAACGTGGCGTCTACCCAGTGCAGCCAGCGGATGGCGCTGGCCATGGCGGCTGCGGCGTCGCCGGGCACATCGAACGAGACCACGGTGCCCATCACATGCTCGGCGTGGTGCAGGCGCTCGTCCGCCGCGCCGCTCATCATGGCCAGGTCAGCCTGCTACGCCTTGTCCAGCGCGCTCTGCAGCGACTGGATGTAGCCCGCGCTGGTGTACGAGGCGCCCGATACCGCGTCGATGCTGGCGCTCTGCGCGGCCAGGGTCTCCTGGTCCAGCTGGGGAATCGCCCTCTGGTCGATCTGGCTGCTCAGCGAGCCCAGATCGGTTTGCTGGAGCACCGTCACCTTGACGATCTTGTGGCTGACCAGTGTGATCTGAACCTGCATGGGACCGAACTTGGTCTGGATGGTCTGGCCGGTGAGGACCGCCGGCGCGGAGCCTGGAGCCGAAGTCGCCGGTGCCGGGCTGCTGCCCGTCGGCGCAGCGGGGCTCGAGCCCGCTGATCCGACGCTGGAGCTAGCGGGCGCCGGCGTCGTGGACGATAGCCCCGTGTTCGCCGTGACGGCAGGGGACCCAGCCACGGCGTGGGACCTGAACGACAGCAGCGCGACGAGACCTGCAATGGTGCCCCCGATGGCGAGCAGAACGCGGCGCATCGCAGAACCTTCCTTTCAGGCAGGTCGCTGGTTGGTGCCTCAGAACTCGAACGACTCGTGGTGGATGCGCCGCCGCGGCACCCCGGCCCCGGCCAGCGCGATCTTGGCGGTCTCGGCCATGCCGGTTGGCCCGCACAGGTACACGTCCATCCGGTGCACCCCCGGGACGAGCCACCGCAGCACGTCGGCGGTCAGCGGGTCGCCGCCGAGCTGGGCGCGCGTGCCGATCATGTAGTGCACGGTCAGCTTGCGGTCCTGCGCGATTGCGTCGAGCTCATCCCGGAACACGAGCTCAGCCTCACTGCTGGCCCGGTAGATCAGTGTCACGTCACCGCGCAGCGAGGCGAACATGGCCCGCAGTGGGGTGATCCCGACCCCGCCGGCCAGCAGCAATACCCTGCGCCCGGTACGCCGGGGAATGAACGAGCCGTACGGGCCCTCGGCGATGATGCGCGTGCCCGGCCGGAGCAGCTCCAGGGCCCGGCTGTGGTCGCCCCTGTCCTTGACCGTAATCCGCAGAGACCGGTCTCCGGGCGCGGCGGAAAGCGAGTAAGGATGCGACGACCACCACAGGCCGCGGGCGAGGAACCGCCAGCGGAAGAACTGCCCGGGCCGGGCGTTGAGCTCGCCGAGCCGCCGGCCGCTGATGAAGACCGAGACCACACCTGGTGCCTCGGCCTGCACGCAGAGCACGCGGAAGTCGTGTCGCGCGAACCGGCGCAGCGGTGTGATCACGCGATACCAGACCACCCCGGCCGCGACAGCCAGGTACATCGCGGACCACGCGACCCGGGCGGGCAGGCTGGCGACGAACGACGCACCCACAGCGAACTGGTGGCTGAATGCCAGCGCGATCGCCAGGTATGTGTACAGGTGCAGGTAGTACCAGGTGTCGTAGTTCAGCCGCCGGCGGGCCGCACGTGCGGACACAATGCCGACGCCGAGCAGGAGGAAGCCGCCGGCCGTGGCCATCAGCACGTCGGGGTAGCTCACAAGCAGCGTGCCCGTTTCGCTGATCACGCCGGTATGGGCGGTGACGGCATAGCCCCAGATGATCAGCAGGGCATGCCCGGTGACCAGCCCGACGACGTACCGTCCGCCCATCGCGTGCCAGCGGGCGAGCCGGTCGGCGCCAATGCCCCGCTCGAGCGGGGGGAGCCGCGCCATCAGCGCCACCAGCACCACGACGCCGTATCCCGCCAGCAGGCCCAGGATGCGGCCCGCCCCTGTCAGCCAGTCGCCGAGGCCGTTCAGGCTGGGCGTGTCATGCCACCACAGCGCGAGCACCGCGACAGCGCCCAGGCCGATCACGCCCAGCACACAATCGGCGAACGACGGCCCGCGCCACCCGGTGCCCGCACCATCTGGGCGGACGGCCGACTGCCGCGCGGTTACGGCCACAATCTCCCTCTCGACGGCTGTGCATGCTCCGCTGGATACCACTACGTCCAGCACCCCCGCGAGGTTCATAGTGGCACGAATGCCGCACACCGTGACCGAGCCTTAGTAGGTCATTAACCAGTTCAGCGGCTGCCGGGCGTGCTGTGCTGGGTCAGCTGGTGCCTCCCTTGGCCATCTGGGCAGCGCGCAGGTCGGCGTGCATCTCCCACGGCGCGCGGGGCAGCACGTGCCCGGTCTCCAGCAGGGACTTGAGGTTGGCGCATACAGCGGGCCAGCCGGCGGAGACGGCCTCGAGGGCGTCGTCGTCGGCCAGGTTCTGGTGCGTGACGGTCAGCCGCACGATCTCGTGGTAGGGCTCGATGTCGAAGGTGACCGTTGAGGGTCCGTCTGGGGGTTCCTGGCCCGGGGCGTCGAACGTCATCGTGAGCCGGCGGGGCGGCACGGACTCCAGGACGGTGCCGACCACGTCAGCGATGCCTGAGCCGTCGACCCGGCGATGTTCCCACG
Organism: uncultured Actinomycetota bacterium; assembly: GCA_963815375.1. Taxonomy (GTDB): domain Bacteria; phylum Actinomycetota; class Actinomycetes; order Streptosporangiales; family Streptosporangiaceae; genus JASHPR01. The sequence continues at coordinate 1,135,806 of CAWFGX010000005.1, forward strand.
GCGATCCGGCCTGCCAGTCGGAGACGTTGCTGTGCCCCCAGTACTGGCCGGTGAGGTCGCCGTCGGTGAGTGCCTCCCAGACCCGTTCCGGAGTGCTCTCGATATAAGTCACGTAGACGAAGCTCGGCCGGTCGGCCATTGTGTCCTCCTCTGCTCGGTGCCTGATGGCGGCCAGTGCCCGCATGCGGGGGCGCTCGAACTTCTCGATCCAGCGCTCCTGGATGCTCCAGAGCGGAACCGGGTTGAGGTAGTGCAGCTTCTCCCGGCCCCTGCGGGCAGTACTGATGAGGTTGGCGGCCTCCAGCAGCTCCAGATGCTGGGTCGCTGACTGCCGGGCCATGGCCAGCGGCCCGCACAGCTCCCCGAGGGTCTGGCCATTGCGCTCGCGCAGCCGGTCCAGGAGCAGCCGGCGGGTCGGGTCAGCCAGCGCCCTGAACACAGCATCGTCGTCACGAGTCACACTGTCATTATGCAGGTAGTTACCTGCATAATGCAAACGAGGCCCGCGCCGCATGAACAAGAGAGCTCATGACCGAGTGCGCTTGCGGTGTCTGGACCGGCTCAGCCTGGTGACGTCGGTGCCCGCCATCACCAGGTAGCCGCAGGTCAGCGCCGCCACCGTCCAGGTCAGCATGATGGCCATCCCGGTCCAGGGCCCGAACGGGCGGCTGAACCGGCCGCCGCCAGGCCCGTTGAGGTGCATGATGACCGCGCCGGCCTGGTCGGGCAGGTAGTCGATGGCCTTCTGCAGCACCGGGACGTTCCCGAGCCCCTGGGAGTCGAGGAAGAGCAGTGGCATGAGGATGGCCAGCGCGATGGCCGGGCTTCGCACGATCGCGCTGACTCCCATGGCGAGCGCGGTAATTAGTGTCAAGTACAGGCAGGCACCGATAGCAGCCTGCAGTGCCCCGGGGGCGCCCGGCGAGGTGCGGAGCGGGCCGAGACCCTGCTGCGCCGCGAAGAAGGTGACGGCCACCGTGACAACAGCGATGCCCGCGGCAGCCAGCAGCCCGGCCGACACCTTGGCGGCGTAGAACAGGCAACGGCGCGGCACCGCGAGCAGGGACGTCATGATCAGTCCGGACGAATACTCGCTGCCGGTGACGGTCACGGCGAAGACCACCAGGGCAAGCTGCCCGATGCTGAGACCGTAGAAGGTCGCGAACAGCGGGTCGAAGTCGCGGCGCTCCGGCGGCGGCAGATTGGGGAAGCTCGTGCGCAGGCTGAGACTGATGGCGTAGCCGAGGCCTGCGCAGATCAGCGGTGTGAGCAGAAGCGGCCACATGGCTGACCGGACAGTACGGATCTTGGTCAGCTCAGCGGTAACTAGCAGGCGGAAGCGGTTCACCGGCCGCACGTTACGGATGGTCGAGCTGGCCGTCTGCACCAGAAGGTTGCTCGCGGCGCCGGCGAAAGTTGACGTCGCGCGTCCGCATAGCCTGCTCGGCATGAGCGGATACCTGTTCGGGGCGGAATGTTTAGCGCTGCTGTGCGCTTGCTACGGCGCCGGGCGGGCCCCGCTGCCGCTTCGGTGGACGGCGGCAGTTGCCGCCGGAGCGCTCTGCGTGCTCGGGCTGCAGTTGCTCAGCCAGCCAGCCGGCCTGGCCGCTCTGACCGGGTTCGCATCCGCTTACCTCGTGTTCGCAGTGCTGCCGCTGCTCGCCGGGCGGTATATGGCTCTGCAGCGGACGCTGGCGGAGCAGGAGCGGCTGCGCGAGCGCCTCAGGATTGCCCGCGAGATGCACGACAGCCTAGGTCGGCGGCTGAGCCTCGCGGCGGTCCAGGCGGCGGCGCTGGAAGTGTCTGACCTCCCCGCGCCGCAGCACGCGGCCACGGCGCGGCTGGCGGTGGCGATCCGGGCCAGCGTCGTCGAGCTGCACAAGATCCTCGGGGTCCTGCACGGCGAAAGCGCACGTCCCCGTGGCATGTCCGAGGTCAGTGGCCTCATTGAGGAGTTCAGCGGCGCAGGTGCAGTGGTGTCCGTGGACGCCCGCGGCCTGCCGCATCCGCTTCGACCGCAGGCTGACGACGCAGCGTACTGGGTCATCGACCAGGGTCTCACGAACGCGATCACGCACGCTCCTGGCCAGCCGGTGACCGTGACGGTCAGGTGGGAGGCAGGCATGCTCGATCTCACGGTCGTCAACACAGTCGCCAATACAGGGAATCGCTTCGGCTACACGCCCGGTTTTGGCCTCACCGACTTGGCCGGACGGCTGCGGCAGGCCGGCGGAATCCTCAGCCACGAGCTGTCCGGCGGGCAGTTCCGGCTCTGCGCCGCCCTGCCTGTCTCCGGGCTGTCCCAGGCCAGGAAGCCACGGCTCAGGAAAGGCAGGGGAGGGAGTGCCCTGGGCTTCGCCGTAGGTGTCCTGTTGCTGGTCATCCTTCCGGCCGTGGTAATGCTCGGGGTGCGCTGAGATGATCAGGGTGCTGATCGCCGACGATGAACCGCTGGTCAGGGCCGGCATCCGCGCGGTACTGGAATCGGCGGCCGACATTGTCGTGGCCAGCGAGGCAGGCGACGGCCGTGCTGCGGTCGGTGCCGCGCTCGCCGTCCGACCCGACGTCGCGCTGGTCGACATCAAGATGCCGGTCCTCGACGGGCTAGCCGCGGTCAGCGAGATCCGCCGTCACTCACCGGGCATCCAGGCCGTCATGCTGACCTCGTTCGGCACTCAGCCGAACGTCCTGCGCGCGGTGCAGGCGGGCACGGCCGGGTTTGTGGTCAAGAGCTGTTCCCCCGATGAGCTGATCCGTGCGGTCAGGGCCGCCCATGCGGGACATGCATACCTTTCCCCGCAGGTCACCCGCTACGTGCTGGACATGATCCCGAACGCTGATGTAGCCCGCGGCCGAGCCGCGTCGGCTCGCATGGCGGCGCTCAGCCCACGCGAATCCCAGGTCATGGCCCTGATCGCCGAGGGCCTCCCCAATGCCTCGATAGCAAGGCGCCTGCGCGTGACCGAAGCCAGCACCAAGACCTACGTCAGCCGCATTCTCGCGAAGCTGGGCTGTGCCAACCGGGTCCAGGCCGCTCTGCTAGCGCGTGACGCGCTCGGCCAGGGCTCTAACCCCGGGCAGTCAGGGCTGTAGCGGACCGGTTATGCCTGGCCGGCTCCGCGAACGCCCGGGGCGCCGTCGCCGGAGGCGAAGATCCCGGGCAGGGCTTTGAGTGCCTCTTCGTGCCAGGCGAGCTCCGCCTCGAGCCGCAGCAGCGTATGGGCGAAGCCCATGGACTCGATGCCGGTCAGGTGCGGGTCGGCCGCCTCGCGCAGGTGACGCCATGAAGCCAGCTCGGCCGCGATCGCGGCATGGCGGTCCTCCAGAACCGCTCGCAGCTCGCCCTCGGACATGTCCTGGGCGTTCTGCAGCGCCAGGTCGACGGGATCCGGGCGGAGCCGAGTCTCCCGCAGCGCCTGGTCCCGGATGGCCGTGAGCTCCAGCCGTCCCGGCGGTGTGATCGCATACACCGTGCCGGGCCGGCATGCTGCCCTCCTGCTCGGTGCGCACCACCTCGATGACGCCTTCCCCGGCCATCCGGTGCAGGGCTCCGTACAGCGACCCCTGCTTGATATCGGTCCACAGCTCGGTCCGGTCGAGCTGGGCAGCGCGGCGGATCTGGTGGCCGTACATCGGGCCGCCCCTCGCCAGGGCGCCCAGGACGAACAGCCGCGTGCTATTCATGCGAGTAGTCCAGCACGACCAGAGGGCCGTCGTCTATCGAGGCCGCTAGCGGATGATGATCTTGCCGTGCATGCCCATCTGGGCGTGACCTGGCATCGGGCAGGCGTATTCGTAGCTGGCCGCCGGGCCGGCCCGGAACGTGATGGTCTCGGCGCCGTCTCCGGCGCTGGTCGGGTCGCCGAGCGGGCTGGCCAGCGCACCGGAGATCACTGGCTGGCCCAGGCCGAACGGGAAGGGCGGGTTGTCGCTGGTGACCTCCCAGCCATGGGCCTCGTCGGTGTCGGCGTTGATGAACTCCACCTGCACCGTCGCGCCTGCGGGCAGGACCAGGGTCGGGTTGACCAGACCGCCGATCCGGAACGTCATGTCCGGGCCTCCCGGTGGCACGGCGACCACCGTGAATGCGACCCGCGAGGAAATGAACGTGATCGTGTTGTCCGCTGCGTCCGCCCGGGCACCGCTGGGGACCTGGCTGTCCAGAGCGCGGGCGGTGGCGGCGCTGACGGCAAACGGAGAATGCCCGGCGAGCGCGGTGCCAGCGTGCTCGGCGATCGTCTGGGCCAGCTGGTTGTTGGAATATCCGGTGGCTGACGGCGAGGCCATCGCACCGCGCGGGCCTGGCGGGGCGTGGCTGCCCGGGCTAGGCCTGGCCGGCTGGCTGTGCGTGCTCCCTCCAGCAGGAGCGCGCGGTGCGGATTCCACCTGCACGGCGGCGAAGCCCGCTCCGCCGCCGACCACCAGTGCGAGAGCCGCGGCAAGGGCGATCTCCAGTCGCGTCACACTTCCTCCTCTGCAGAGCGGTCGGAGCTCAGCCGGATGCGGCTGCCCAGTCGTGCGCGGCACCAGCGGGGTCTTCCCGGCGCCTCCTGCGTGGCAGAAGCAGGACCCCAAGCATGGTGAGAACGATGGCGCCAAGCGCATACCAAGCGGCCACCCGCACCGCGTGGGTGAAGTTGACGGCGAGCGCCTGATGCGCCGCGCTGCTGAAGGCGGCGGAGCCTGGCGACCGCCCGGAGGCGCAGCCAGGCGGCGTGGCTAGCGGGTCCGTGCCGGCCGACTGCCTAGCGAAGCACGCGGCGAACCGGGCGGCGCTTGCCTGGACCGCTGGACGGTTCAGCCCGGCCGCTGTGAGCTGCTGGCGCAGGCCTGGCGCCACCTCAGCAGCGGCTTGCGGCGCGTACGTGGCCAGGCTGCCGAAGAGCGCGACGCCCACCACGGCGATCCCGACCGCCTGGCCGAGGCGCTGGCTCGCGCCGAGGACGCCGCTGGCTGAGCCCGCGTCCTGCCAGCGGATCCCTGACAGAACCACATCCACGCTCGGGGCGATAACCAGGCCGGAGCCGACGCCGCCGACCAGGAGAGCGGGCAGCAGCTGCAGGCCGGACAAGGCGGTGCCGTCGTGGTGGATGACGGCGATGACCGCGGCGATGCAGCAGCCGACAACGGCCGCGCCGATGAGCAGAACGCCGCGCCCCAGCTTCCTCGCCACGGGATCGGAGATCGCGCCGCCGACGAGTGTGCCGACCGCGAACGGCAGGATCGTGAGCCCGGCGTGCAGCGCTGACCAGCCGAGCCCGATCTGCAGGTGCAGCGAGAGCGCGAACAGCAGCCCGATGAACCCGGCGAAGTACACCAGGCTGACGCCGGTCCCGGCAGCGAACGACCGGTTGGCGAACAGTGTGACGTCCACCAGCGGCGTCCGGCCGCGCCGAAGCATCCGCCGTTCCCACAGGGCGAACACGGCCAGCACGGGCGCGGCCCCGCCCAGGCACGCGAAGGTCCAGGCCGGCCAGCCAGCGCTCTGGCCCTGGATCAGCGGGTAGGTGATCAGCAGCATGGCCGCCGACACCAGCCCAGCACCAGCCAAATCCAGCCGGTCGGCATGGCCGTGTGTCTGCGGGACCAGCCGCAGCGCGGTCCCGATGCCGGCCATCCCGATCGGCAGGTTGACCAGGAAAACCGGCCGCCAGTCCCAGCCGTGCAGGTTCCAGGCGATGAGCAGCCCGCCAGCCAGCGGGCCGAGTGCGGTCGCCACGCCGGCGATGGCGCCGTAGATACCGAACGCCTTGCCGCGCTCTTTCGACGGGAACACGGCCTGGATCACCGCCAGGATCGGCGGATTCATCACCCCGGCCATCGCACCCTGCGCTACCCGCCAGGCGATCAGCTCGGCCGGGCTCGCAGCGGTGCCGCAGAGCACTGACGCGACCGTGAAGCCGCCCAGCCCGGCGAGATACGTCGTCTTGTGGCCGATCCGGTCGCCGAGGCGCCCGGCGGGTATCAGCAGCAGCCCGTAGGCGAGGGCGTAGCCGCTCACCACCCACTCAACGGCGGTGTAACTGGCGTGCAGGCTGCGCTGGATCGATGGCACTGCGACGTTCACGATCGTGGCATCAAGAAGGATCATGAAAGCGCCGACCAGGACGACCGCGAGCACAGCCATCCGCCGCCGGTTCTCCGCGCCAGGCTGCTCCCGGGAACCCTCCGCCTGCCCGCCAGCCCTGGTGTCGTCCACCCAGCGCCCCTCTCCGCTCTTCCCGCCCCGGCAGCACACCAAACGCGTACGACTAGTCAAAGACGACATCAACATTTTGTCAAACGCGACTAGTCCCGTACGATAAAAATTCGCCGGGCGATGCCGGTGTGGGCAGGGGGAGGGTTAAGCCCGCACGGTGCGCGCTCAGTGCGCGCTGATGCAGACGGCCTGAGGCTGGTGGCTGGCCGGGCTGGTCATCGCGGTCGCAGGCGCTCTCGGCCCGGCTGGCTGGGCCGCCCGGGCGCGTACCGCCTTTGCCCTCCGCTCGGAGTAAGCCGGTGCGGCGAACTGGGATGGCGCGGCGGGCCTCCAGTGTTGTCAGTGCCAGAACTTACAGTGGGACAGTGATGGGACAGGAGCCACCATGCGTCCGGTAACCGACCTGCAGCGGCGCGTCGCGCCCTTCGAGGTCGTCACGGACATGGTCCCGGCCGGCGACCAGCCGAATGCGATTGCCGAGATGGAGCAGCGGATCCGGAACGGGACCAAGGACACCGTGCTGCTCGGCGCCACCGGGACCGGCAAGACCGCGACGGTCGCCTGGCTGGCCGAGCGGCTGCAGCGCCCGGTCCTTGTCATGCTGCCGAATAAGACCCTCGCAGCCCAGTTCGCCAACGAACTGCGCGAGATGCTGCCGAAGAACGCTGTCGAGTACTTCGTCTCGTACTACGACTACTACCAGCCCGAGGCGTACGTACCGCAGACCGATACCTACATCGAGAAGGACTCCTCGATCAACGACGAGGTGGACCGGCTCAGGCACTCGGCCACCAACTCGCTGCTGACCCGCAGGGACACGATCGTCGTCGCGTCCGTGTCCTGTATCTACGGCCTGGGCACGCCGCAGGAGTACGTCGACCGGATGCTCAAGCTCAAGACGGGAGCGACGGTCGAGCGAGACGCGCTGCTCCGCCAGCTGGTCGGGATGAACTACACCCGCAACGACCTGTCGTTCACCCGCGGGACATTCCGGGTGCGTGGCGACACCATCGAGGTGATCCCCCAGTACGAGGAACTCGCCGTGCGGATCGAGATGTTCGGCGACCAGGTCGAGCGGCTGATGACTATGCACCCGCTGACCGGCGAGGTGATCAGCGAGGACGATGAGCTGTACATCTTCCCGGCCTCTCACTATGTGGCCGGGCCAGAACGGATGGAACGTGCCATCTCGGGCATCGAGACTGAGCTGGCCGAGCGGCTTGGCGAGATGGAGCGCTCGGGCAAGCTGCTGGAGGCGCAGCGGCTGCGGATGCGTACCACCTACGACATCGAGATGCTGCGCCAGGTGGGGAGCTGCTCGGGGATCGAGAACTACTCGCGGCACATCGACGGCCGCGAGGTCGGCAGCCCGCCCAACACCTTGCTGGACTACTTCCCCGAAGATTTCCTCCTTGTCCTCGACGAGTCGCACAACACCTGGCCGCAGATCGGCGCCATGTACGAGGGGGACGTTTCCCGTAAGCGGGTGCTGGTCGATCATGGCTTCCGTCTGCCCAGCGCGATCGACAACCGCCCGCTGACCAAGGACGAATTCCTTGAGCGGATCGGCCAGGTGCTGTACCTGTCAGCTACCCCGGGTCCGTACGAGCTGGGGCGGGTGCAGGGCGAGGTCACCGAGCAGGTGATCAGGCCGACCGGGCTTATCGACCCCGAGGTGATCATCAAGCAGACCAAGGGCCAGATCGACGACCTGGTACACGAGATCCGGCTGCGGGCCGAGCGGGATGAGCGGGTCCTGGTGACCACGCTGACCAAGAAGATGGCTGAGGACCTCACCGACTACCTGCTCGAGCTGGGCATAAGGGCGCGGTACCTGCACAGTGAGGTGGACACTCTGCGCCGGATCGAGTTGCTGCGTGAGCTGCGGCTCGGCGAGTACGACGTGCTGGTCGGGATCAACCTGCTCCGGGAGGGGCTGGACCTGCCCGAGGTCTCGCTGGTGTCGATCCTGGACGCGGACAAGGAGGGCTTCCTGCGGTCCGGGACGTCGCTGATCCAGACCATCGGCCGGGCAGCCCGCAACGTCTCAGGCCAGGTGCACATGTACGCCGACCAGGTGACGCCCTCGATGCAGCGGGCGATCGACGAGACCAACCGGCGCCGCGCCAAGCAGATCGCTTACAACACCGAGCGCGGGATCGACCCGCAGCCGCTGCGCAAGCGGATCGCCGACATCCTGGACCAGCTTGCCCGCGAGGACGCGGACACCGCGAAGCTACTCGGCGGCTCGGGGCGCCAGCAGAGCCGGGGCAAGGCGCCGGTCCCTGGCGTTTCCTCCCGGGCCCGCGCGGTCGGCCGGCAGGGCGATCAGGGTCCCGCCGAGGGCGGCGCGCCTCCGCGTGAGGAGCTGGTCGCCCTGATCACCGAGCTCGCCGACCAGATGCATGCTGCAGCCGCCGAGCTGCAGTTCGAGCTCGCCGCGCGGCTGCGCGACGAGATCAAGGACCTCAAGCGCGAGCTGCGCGGCATGCAGGCCGCAGGTGTCTGACAGAGCGGTCGGCGGTCACCGCTAGGGTTGACGCCCGTGACCTGGGTGATGTTCGACTATGGCGGCGTGCTCTCGCAGCATCAGAGCCAGAGCGATCTGGCCCTGCTGGCCAGGGCGGCCGGAACCCCCGTTCCGGATCTCCTGAAGCCGTACTGGGAATGGCGGCGCGCCTACGACCTGGCGGAACTCGACACGGCTGAGTACTGGCGCGAGGTCGGGCGCGCGCTGGGCCGCAGTTACACCGACGCCGCGGTCGCCGAGCTCAGCCGCCTCGACAGCGCATCCTGGCTGCGCCTGCAGCCGGACACGGTGGAACTGGCGCAGGACCTGGCCGCCGCCGGTGTGCCGCTCGCGCTGCTGTCCAACGCGCCCGCCGACGTTGCGGCGGCGGTGAGCAGTCTGCCGCTGCTGGCCCGCTTTGGGCACCTGATATTCAGCTGTGAGCTGAAGGCGGCCAAGCCCGACCCCGAGTGCTACCGTGCCGCACTCGCCACGCTCGGGGCCAGGGCCGATGAGGTCATCTTCATCGACGACCGGCCCGAGAACGTGGCAGGCGCGGCGGCACTGGGCCTGCGTTCAGTGCAGTTCACCACGGCCGCCGCTGCGCGGGAGGCTCTCAACCGGCACCTGGACGCAGTGGTGAACGATCCCGTGCCACCGGCGGCAGGCGTTCAAGGGGAGGCTTCCCCAGTGGGGGAGACCTCCCCGGGCGCGCCGGGTCATACTGTCGGCTAACGTCAGCTTCCTGACGGGGGCCGCATGCTGCTGATCGTGATGTTCGAGACGGGCACGTGGCGGGTGCCCGCGGCTCAGGGGCGGTGCACATTCGGGCGCGACCCGGCCTGCGATGTCGTCCTGCCGAACGAGGATCGCGGGGTGTCACGCAAGGCTGGCAGCTTCGAATGGCGGGACGACGACCTGTGGTGGCTCACTAACGCCAGCGCGGCCTCGATGCTGTACCTGACCGGCGACCTTGGCTTTCGTGCGGACATCCCGCCAGGCATGGGCATGCCGCTGCAGCAGTGGCACGCAAAGGTCCGGCTCGACGGCGTTCTCGACAAGTACGTGCTGCGACTGCGGCTGCCGGATCTGGACGATGTGACCCAGGCGGGCCAGGAGTCAGCCGAGCCGGTGCCAGAGCCGATCATCACCAGCACCAGACAGCGCCCGCCGCTCAACGCCTCAGACAGGCTGGTGCTCGCCGCCCGGTTTGAGGACTACCTCACCTGGAAGCACACGGGCGCGCCCGCACCTCGCACCGCCAGGGAAGCCGCTGACCGGATTGGCTGGGCGGCGCACACCGTGGCCAAGCGATGCGAGAACATCCGGAACCGGTATGTCCGTATTGGGGTACCAGGCTTACGCGGACCGCGTGCGCTTGAGGAGCTCGCCGCGCTGCTCATCTCCACTGGCGAGCTCACCGCCGACGATCTGCGCAGGCTGCCCGCTGCGCAGCCGCGAGCTCCCGCTTGACCCGCCCGCCGCAGCGGGAAGTTCTGCCGCGACGCTGGGGTTAGCCCTACCTGAAAGCGGATGGCTGGCGGTATCGATCCGGCTGCCTGCCGTCCCTAGGCTGCTTGCTGTCCAGACGGCAGTAACCACCGCACGAGGAGACGGGATGCCTGGCAGAACGCGCATAGTACGCCGTCGTGCAACGCCAGATCCTGTAGCGAACCGCGCAGCCTATGCCGGTATCGGGCTTGCTGTCAGGGATTTCTGCGGGATTTCCCTGATGCCGCCGGCTAATCAGCGGGCGTAGGGTCGGAACTATGGTGGAAAGCCTTGTGGCCGCGCTTGTGTCGGCGCTGTGCTACGGAGTCGCGGCGGTCATGCAGGCGATGGCCATTCGCTCCGCCAGCCGTCGGCCCGCGAGGGTCCGCGAGGGAGACCCGGCGGCCGGCCGCGTCGATCCCGGCCTGCTGATCCGGCTGCTCCGCCAGTGGCGCTTTGTCGTCAGCCTCGTCATCGACATTGTTGGCTTCCTGGCCCAGCTCGTGGCTCTGCGGCGGCTGCCGCTGTTCGCGGTGCAGGCCATGGTCGCATCCAACCTCGCGGTCATAGCGCTGCTCGCCGCGTGGCTGATGCGGGCCCGGCTCGCGCTGCTGGAGTGGCTGGCGATCACTGGCGTCATCGTCGGTGTCGGCCTGCTCGGGTCCTCGGCGGGGGCTGAAGGCGCGGCAACGGTGGGTCCGGCTTTCCAGATCGGGCTGATGGTGACGGTCGCCTGCGTCGGCGTGGCTGGGATGGCCGCGGCCAAGCTTCCCGGCCGCGCCCGCACGCCGCTGCTCGGCGCGATCGCCGGGCTCGGTTATGCGGTGCTTGCGATCGCTGCGCGGATCCTGCCTGGGTTCGCGCCCGGGCAGCTGGTGCGCAGCCCCGCCGCGTACACGCTGGCCGCCGCGGGGATCGTCTCATTCCTGATGTACGCGTCGGCGCTGGAGGGCGGCAGCGTCACAGTGGCCACGGCGGCTGTGGTGCTGTGCGAGACTCTTCCCGCCGCCGCGGTGGGCGTCATGTTCCTGGGCGACAGCACCCGCCGGGGCATGCTCGGGCTGGCTATCCCCGGGTTCATACTCGCGGTGGCAGGAGCGCTGACGCTGGCGCGCTTCGGTGAGGCCGGCGAGGAGTCGCGTTCCAGAGCCGAGGGCGAGCACGCGGCGCTCCCACGGAGCGAATCCGGGGCCAGCACCGCCGTGTGACCGGGTATCAGGGCATTTGTTCCTGGTGGTGGGCACGCGTTCAGTGTTGCGGTCCGGCCAGGACCACATTGGCTGATATTCTGATACCCCGTGGACCGGCGGACTTGCCGCCGGGCAGGGACCACGGGAGCTCCTCTTGGCCACGCCAGCGAATCATTCACGGCCAGTTTCTACCAAGCATCTTTTTGTCACCGGGGGCGTGGCATCCAGCCTGGGCAAGGGGCTCACCGCCTCCAGCCTCGGCCGCCTGCTGAAGCTGCGCGGGCTGCGCGTCACCATGCAGAAGCTCGACCCCTACCTCAACGTGGACCCCGGGACCATGAACCCGTTCCAGCACGGCGAGGTGTTCGTCACCGACGACGGAACAGAGACCGACCTGGACGTCGGGCACTACGAGCGGTTTCTCGACACCAGGCTGAAGGGCTCGGCCAACGTCACCACCGGCCAGGTCTACTCCAGCGTCATCGCCAAGGAACGGCGCGGCGACTACCTCGGCGACACCGTGCAGGTGATCCCGCACATCACCAACGAGATCAAGTCCCGGATCACTGAGATGGCCGCTCCTGACGTGGACGTCGTCATCACCGAGGTCGGCGGAACCGTCGGCGACATCGAGTCGCAGCCGTTCCTTGAGGCGATCCGGCAGATCCGGCACGAGATCGGCCGCGACCGCTGCTTTTTCCTGCACGTCTCGCTGCTGCCCTACATCGGGCCGTCAGGCGAGCTGAAGACCAAGCCCACCCAGCACTCGGTGGCCGCGCTGCGCAGCATCGGCATCCAGCCCGACGCGATCGTGTGCCGCTCCGACCGGCCGATCAGTGACGGGCTCAAGGCCAAGATCAGCCTCATGTGCGACGTGGATGCCGACGGAGTGGTTTCGGCCCCCGACGCGCCGTCTATCTACGACATCCCCAAGGTGCTGCACGCCGAGGGCCTCGACGCGTACGTCGTGCGCAGGCTCGGGCTGCCGTTCCGTGACGTGGACTGGAGCGACTGGGACGAGCTGCTGCGCCGGGCGCACCGGCCTGCCCGGACCGTCACTATCGCGCTGGTCGGCAAGTACGTGGACCTGCCCGATGCCTACCTGTCGCCGGCAGAAGCACTGCGCGCAGGCGGGTTCGGCAACGACACCCGGGTCAACATCCGCTGGGTGTCCAGCGACGACTGCCAGACCCCGGAGGGCGCGGCGCGGCAGCTCGACGGCGTGGACGGCGTGCTGGTGCCCGGGGGGTTCGGCGTCCGCGGCATCGAGGGGAAGATCGGTGCCGTTCGCCACGCCCGGACGCGCGGCATCCCCGTGCTCGGGCTCTGCCTCGGGCTGCAGTGCATGGCGATCGAGATCGCACGGGACCTGGCTGGCCTCGACGGGGCCAACAGCGCCGAGTTCGATCCCGCCACGCCGCACCCGGTGATCGCCACCATGGCCGAGCAGCTGGATGTCGTGGCTGGTGAGCGGGACATGGGCGGCACCATGCGCCTCGGCCTGTACCCGGCGGTGCTGGCCGAGGGCAGCCTTGTCCGCGAGCTGTACGGTGCGGACGTGGTACAGGAGCGGCACCGGCACCGGTACGAGGTCAACAACGCCTACCGGGACATTCTGGAGCGAGCCGGCCTGCGCTGCTCGGGCCTGTCGCCGGACGGCACGCTCGTGGAGTTCATCGAGCTGCCCCGCAGCACGCACCCGTTCTTCGTTGCCACCCAGGCCCACCCGGAGTTCCTGTCCCGGCCGACCAAGCCGCACCCGCTCTTCAGCGGGCTCGTGGCCGCGGCCCTTGAGCACTCGCGCTCAGTGCCGGCCGCTGCCCTCTCCCCGGCCGTCGCCACAGCATGAGGCGCCAAAGGGGCGCGGTGCCGCCTTCCCCCCGCCAAAGGGGCGCGCCCCAAGGCGCCGCGGAGGGGCAAAGCCAGCAGGACGGTACCGAGACCTGGCCGGTGGACTCGTCTGAGGAACTCGCCGACGGCAAGCTGGTCCGGCTCCGGCGGGACATGGTGCGGATGCCAGGCGGCGACGTGGTCGGCCGCGAGGTCCTCGAGCACCCCGGGGCGGTGGCGATTGTCGCTCTGGACGACCAGCAGCGGGTACTGATGATCCGCCAGTACCGGCATCCGGTCGGCAGGCTGCTGTGGGAGGTGCCGGCCGGCCTGCGTGACGTCGATGGCGAGCCGCTGCTGGTGACCGCGGAGCGCGAGCTGCTTGAGGAGGCCGGGTACCGGGCGGAGCAGTGGCACGTGCTCACAGACACTTACTCCTCGCCGGGCATCAGCACCGAGCGGGTGAGGGCCTTCCTGGCCCGCGGCCTGGCAATGGTCCCCGAGGCCGAGCGCTCGTATGTTCGGGTGCACGAGGAGGCGCACCTGCTGCTCGCGTGGGTGCCGCTGCAGGAGGCCGTCGCGCTGCTGCTGGCCGGCGAGCTGCATAACGGCGTGACGGCGACAGGTATCTTGGCCGCCTACGCGGCTCGCGAAGACGGGTTCGCCGCGCTGCGGGACCCTGACGCGGCCGAAGGCTGACGCCGCCGTGAACTGTGCTGCGTGGACCTGCCCGGCAACGGGGCTGGCCAGGCCACGTTGACCAGGAGGGACACCTGCCATGAAGGTCGGCATTCCGAAGGAAGTCAAGGACAACGAGTACCGGGTCGCGATCACGCCGGCCGGCGTGCACGAGCTCGTCCGCTCCGGCCACGAGGTGTTCGTTGAGAAAGACGCGGGAACCGGCTCGTCCATCCCGGACGGCGACTTCGCCGCTGCCGGGGCGGCGATCCTCCCGGACGCCGACGCGGTCTGGCAGGCTGGCGACCTGATCCTCAAGGTCAAGGAACCCGTCGCGAGTGAGTATCACCGGCTGCGCAAGGGCCAGGTCCTGTTCACGTTCCTGCACCTGGCCGCGGACGCCAATGGCACGGAGGCCGTGCTTGGCTCGGGCATCACGGCGATCGGGTACGAGACGGTCCAGCTCCCGGACGGCTCGCTGCCGCTGCTGGCGCCCATGTCTGAGGTGGCTGGGCGGATGGCGGCCCAGGTCGGCGCTCATCACCTGCAGCGGGACGCGGGCGGGCGCGGTGTGCTGATGGGCGGCGTTCCAGGGGTCTACGCGGCCAAGGTCGTCGTCCTGGGAGCCGGGGTATCCGGCTTGAACGCGGCGTCGGTGGCGCTCGGCATGCAGGCCGAGGTGCTGCTCATCGACAAGAACGTAGCCCGGCTGCGCTCGGCCGACGCGGTGTACCGCGGCCACCTCCAGACCGTCGCGTCCAATGCCTACGAGATCGAGCGGGCTGTGATCGATGCCGACCTGGTGATCGGCGCTGTGCTGGTACCGGGGGCCAAGGCACCGACGCTGATTTCCAACGATCTCGTCTCGCGGATGAAGCCCGGCTCAGTGCTCGTGGACATCTCCATCGACCAGGGTGGCGCGTTCGCCGACTCACACCCGACCACGCACGCGAGCCCCACCTACAAGGTGCACGAGTCGGTGTTCTACGCCGTCGCAAACATGCCCGGGGCCGTACCGCACACCTCCACTTACGCGCTGACGAACGTCACCCTGCCGTACATCCTCGAGATCGCGAACCAGGGCTGGCGCGAGGCGCTCCGCTCTGACCCGGCTCTGCTGCAGGGCCTCAACGCTCATGAGGGCGTCCTCACCTGCGCGGGAGTCGCCGAGGCTCACGGCCTGCCGTGGACGCCGGCAGGCGAGGCGCTCAACTGAACGCTGTCACGCAGCCCGTCACCGTCGACCGGGCGGTCAGGCGCTACCTCGACCACCTGGCGGTCGAGCGTGGCCTGGCAGAACACACGCTTCAGGCCTACCGCCGCGACCTGCGCCGCTACGCGGCCGCGCTCGCCGCGGCGGGCAGGACCGGCATCGGCGAGGTGACGACCCAGGACGTAGCCGGGTTCCTCGCCGGGCTGCGCGAGGGCGACGATGACCACCCACCGCTCGCGGCCAGCTCAGCCGGGCGCGCCGTTGTCGCCGTGCGCGGCCTGCACGCGTTCGCAGCTGCCGAGGGACTGGCACCGTCCGACCCGGCCCGGCAGGTGCGGCCGCCGGTGCCGCCACGGCGGCTGCCCCGGGCGCTGCCCGTCGCCGACGTCGAGCACCTGCTTGCGGCCGCCGGTGCCGGCGAGGGGCCGCGTCCGCTGCGCGACCGGGCACTGCTCGAGCTGCTCTATGCGACCGGAGCGCGGATCTCCGAGGCGACCGCGCTGGATGTCGACGACCTCGACCTGGCCCGCGCTTCGCAGGCGGCGGGCGCAAGCCAGGAACCTCATGGCGAGCCCGCCCTGCCCGCCACGGTGCGGGTGTCAGGCAAGGGCGGCAAGCAGCGCATTGTCCCTGTCGGCAGTTACGCCCGGCAGGCGCTCGAGCAGTACCTGGTCCGGGCTCGCCCGTCCCTGGCCGCCGCCGCGCGGGCCGCGTCCGTCAGCCCGGCGCTGTTCCTGAACGCCCGCGGCGGCCGCCTCACCCGGCAGGGCGCCTGGGGTGCGCTGCGGGCCGCCGCCGGGCGGGCCGGGGTCGGCGGGGTGTCGCCGCACACCCTGCGCCACTGCTTTGCCACGCACCTGCTGGATGGCGGCGCCGACGTCCGGGTTGTCCAGGAGCTTCTCGGGCACGCCTCGGTCAGCACCACGCAGGTCTACACACTGGTAACCGCCGACAAGCTGCGCGAGGTTTACGCCAGCGCGCACCCCCGGGCACTGGGCTGAATAGGCTAACGGCCCGGTGCGGACGGTACGCGTGGTGCGCCCGGGGCAGACGATGCTCTGAACATCGCTGCCAATCTTCATGGTTGAAGCTTTAGGGGCGTGATCGGGCCACCGCAGCCACTCTCACGCCCCCGGGATGTCTGTGCAGCGGGTGCTCGCGACCTGATTAGCGGCGTCGGGGGCCAGTCATTTACCCGCAAACGGTGAGTCGGCTTGCCGCGACCATTTCCAGGCCCTAGCCTCGCGCTAGAGGCAGCCTGGGTCAGCCCGTGCCGCCACCGGGGAGGTGCAACAGGCCGTGGTAGCGATTCCAGACGTCGACATCAGGCCAGGAGTGCTGGGCCCGACCGGTCGGCCGATGCCAAACTTTCCCGTGCCCGAGCCACTGCTTAGCCATGGCCCGGCCCGGATAACGGCGGTCTGCAACCAGAAGGGCGGCGTCGGCAAGACCACGACCACGATCAACCTGGGTGCCGCACTGGCTGAGTACGGGCGCCGGGTTCTGCTGGTGGACTTCGACCCGCAGGGCGCCCTGTCGGTGGGCCTGGGTATACAGCCGCACGAGCTGGACGCGACCGTTTACAACGTGCTCATGGAGCGCAACACCACAGCTCGCGACGTGCTGTTCAAGACCAGCGTCGACGGTATGGACCTGCTGCCAAGCAATATCGACCTGTCCGGCGCCGAAGTGCAGCTGGTGCACGAGGTCGGCCGGGAGTTCGTACTTGGCCGGGTGCTGCAGCCGCTGGTCCCCGACTACGACATCATCCTGATCGACTGTCAGCCCTCGCTGGGGCTGCTGACGGTCAACGCGCTGGCCTGCGCCGACGGGGTGCTAGTGCCGTCGGAGTGCGAGTACTTCGCAATGCGCGGCGTCGCCCTGCTGATGGAGACCATCGAGAAGGTATCAAGCCGGATCAGCCCCAAGCTCGTGGTTGACGGGCTGCTGGCGACCATGTACGACTCGCGTACCCTGCATACCAGGGAAGTCCTGGCGGAGGTCGTCAAGGGCTTTGGGGAGCAGGTGTATCACACGGTCATCAGCCGGACTGTGCGGTTTCCTGACGCCACCGTAGCGGGAGAGCCGATCACCGTCTTCGACCCGTCGTGCAACGGGGCGGCGGCCTACCGCAGGCTGGCGAGGGAGGTACTGGACCGGTGGCAGCAGGGTGGCCTCTCAGGTCCCGTCCGCGGCGGGTAGGCCTTCCTGGAGTCGCCGAGCTGCTCCGTCCAGCCGGGCCGGACGCCGCCGTGGACGCCCAGCGCCAGGCTTGCGCCAGGCCAGCGGCAGAGAGCAGCACGCCGGAACCTGACTGACGATGACCAGTGAGCCAGGCGCCGCCGCCCGTTCCGCTTTCGAGGTGCATCTTGACAACTTCGAAGGCCCGTTTGACCTGCTTCTTGGCCTGATCTCCAAGCACAAGCTCGACATCACCGAGATCGCGCTGTCCGCCGTCACTGATGAGTTCATCGCTTACATCCGGGCGAGGGCGGACGGCTGGGATCTGGACCAGGCCAGCTACTTCCTGGTCGTGGCGGCTACTCTGCTCGACCTCAAGGCGGCCAGGCTGCTGCCGTCCGGGGAGGTCGAAGACGAGGAGGATCTGGCCCTTCTGGAGGCGAGGGACCTGCTGTTCGCCCGGCTGCTGCAGTACCGGGCCTACAAGGAGGTTGCCGCGGTCCTGGCGAGCCGGATGGCAGCTGCCGGGCGGAGGTTCCCGCGCCGGGTGCCGATGGAGCCGCGGTTCGCCGAGCTGCTGCCCGAGGTGCTGCTCGGCCTCGGCCCGGCCGAGTTCGCCGTGATCGCGGCGCGAGTGCTGGCGCCAAAGCGCCCGCCGGTGGTCTCCACCGCGCACCTGCACACACCGGTCGTGAGCGTCCGCGAGCAGGCGGCCCTGCTCGCGGAACAGCTGGAACGGCTGGGCCAGGCCAGCTTCCGCCAGCTCACCGCGGACTGCGGCGGGACCTACGAGATCGTCGCCCGGTTCCTGGCGATACTGGAGCTCTACCGGGGTGGCCGTGTCTCGTTCCAGCAGCTGGCCCCGTTCGGCGATCTGTATGTGAGCTGGACCCCCGGCGGTCAGATGGAGAATAGAACAGCCGATCAGGAAGTCAGCGAATAATTGATACATAACGGATCTGGCGCCGCTCCGGGCGGCACAGGCGACGCCGCAGTGCCAGCCCCGGGGGACGACCCCGCGGACCCGCCCGCGGTGCCAGCAGAAATCGATGCCGCGCTCCCGCCGTCCGATGGCGAAGCCGCTGCGCCGGGGGATACCCGCGTCCATGAGACGCCTGACGGCATCACCGACGACGGCATCACCGAGCACGAGGGCCCAGGGCTGCACGCCAGCCTGGAGGCGATCATGCTCGTGGCAGACGAGCCCGTCACCGAAGTGGTCATTGCTCAGGTGCTGGAGCGGCCGCGAGCGGAGGTGACCAGTGCCCTGCGTGAGCTCGCCGCGTCCTATGCGGCCGAGCAGCGGGGCTTCGACCTGCGCGAGGTGGCCGGCGGGTGGCGCTTCTACACCCGCGAGGAGTGCGCCCCGGTCGTGGAGAAGTTCGTCAGTGACGGTCATGAGGTCCGGCTGACCCAGGCGGCCCTGGAGACCCTGGCTGTCGTCGCGTACCGGCAGCCCGTGAGCCGGGCGCGGGTATCAGCTGTGCGCGGGGTCAACTGTGACGGGGTGATCCGCACCCTCGTGCTCCGCGGGCTCGTCGAGGAGACCGGAACCGACCCCGAGACGGGTGCGATCCTGTTCGCGACGACGTCGTACTTCCTGGAGCGGCTCGGCCTGCCCAGCCTGGACGCACTGCCGGAGCTGGCCCCGTTCCTCCCCGAGAACGTTGACGACGAGGCAGACCCGGGTCATGAGCCAGCCGGGACGTGACAGGCGAAGCCGGGACATGCCCGGGACGGGACGCCAGCCGTCGGAGGAGGCGGCCGCTGACGCTCCCGACGGTCCCGACGCCGGCGGCGGGGTCCGGCTGCAGAAAGTGCTCGCCGCGGCCGGCGTCGGCAGCCGCAGGCACTGCGAGGAAATGATCGGAGAGGGCCGAGTCGAGGTCGACGGCGAGGTCGTCCGCAGGTACGGGGCGCGCGTCGATCCGCAGCGCCAGATCATCCGGGTGGACGGGCGGCGGATCCCGGCGCGGGAGGATCTGGTCTATCTCGCCCTGAACAAGCCCCCGGGGGTCCTGACCACGATGTCGGACGCCAGGGGCCGTCCCACCATCGCCGACTTTCTCGGCGACCATGCCGAGCGGCTGTTCCACGTCGGCAGGCTCGACTATGACACCGAAGGCCTGATGTTGCTGATGAACGACGGAGAGCTGGCCCACCGGCTGGCGCATCCCAGTTACGGCGTCGTCAAGACATACCTGGCTGACGTGTCGGGGCCGGTGCCGAAGGACCTGGGGCGCCGCCTGATCACCGGGGTCGAGCTGACTGACGGCGTGGCCAGCGCCGACAAGTTCCGCGTGGTGGAACGGGCCGGCAACCGGGCGCTTGTCGAGATCACGCTGCACGAGGGGCGCAAGCACATCGTGCGCCGGATGCTGGCCGAGGTCGGGCATCCGGTCAAGCGGCTGGTGCGCACGCACGTGGGGCCTGTCGCTCTCGGCTCGCTCCGTCCTGGCACCACCCGCCAGCTAACAACCAGGGAGATCGGCGACCTGTACGCGGCGGTCGGTCTATAACCTGGTAGCCCATTGCCCGGTGCGCGGCCTAGCGGGCCCGGGCGGCCGTGAAGCGAGAGGGTGGCCGGTGGCAGTCAGGGCAATCCGCGGCGCGGTCCAGGTCGAGGCGAACGCGAGCTCGGCCATCCTCGAGGGCACCTCTGAGCTGGTGACCGAGGTTATGGGCCGCAACCAGCTGACTCCGGCCGACGTGATCAGCGTCGTGTTCAGCGCCACACCTGACCTCAACGCCGAGTTTCCCGCCCTCGCCGCCCGCAAGCTGGGCTTCCAGGACGTGCCTTTGCTGTGCTGCACCGAGATCGATGTGCCCGGGGCCATGCCGCGCGTGATCCGCCTGATGATGCACGTAGAGACGCCAGCGCCGCGTTCGGACATCCAGCACGTGTACCTGCGTGGCGCCGCCGCGCTGCGCCTGGACATAGCGCAGTGACCGGGCTGCCAGGGCGCGTGGTGGTGATCGGCACCGGGCTGATCGGCACCTCGATCGCGCTCGCGCTGCGGGAACGTGGTGCCACGGTCTGGCTGTCGGATGCCGACCCCGCTGCGTCCCGGCTGGCCGCGGATATCGGCGCAGGCACCGAGCTGCCCGACGCGGGTCCGCCCGGCGGCCCGGCCGACGTAGCCGTGCTCGCGATGCCGCCGGAGGCCGTCGCCCCGGTTCTGGCCACCGCGCAGGCGCAGGACCTGGCCCGCTGCTACACCGACGTCGCCAGCGTGAAGGAGGTGCCGCTGACCCGCGCCAGGCAGCTCGGCTGCGACCTGACCACATTCGTCGCCGGACATCCGCTGTCCGGGCGGGAGCGGTCAGGCCCGGCCGCGGCGCGGGCTGACCTGTTCCTCGGCCGCCCCTGGGCGATATGCCCGCTGCCAGAGACCGCACCCGAGGCCGCCGCCGCGACTGCGGACCTGGCCCGGGCCTGCGGAGCGGAGCCGGTGACAATGTCCGCGGCCGACCACGACCGCTGGGTCGCCTTGGTCTCGCACGCGCCGTATGCGGTCGCCGTAGCCATGGCCACCCGGCTCGAGCAAGCCCCGGACGGGGCGCTTGCCCTGGCCGGCCAGGGACTGCGCGACGTGACCCGGGTCGCGGCCTCGGACACGTTCCTGTGGACGCAGATCATGGAAGCCAACGCGGCCCATGCGGCCGAGGTGCTCGAAGCGGTCGCTGCCGACCTCGCAGCGGCAGCCGACGACCTGGCCCGGATCGCTCGAGGCGACGAGGAGGCGGTCAAGGACCTGGCCGGGCTGCTTGAACGGGGGAGAGCAGGCGTTGCCCGCATCCCAGGGAAGCGCGGCGGGCCAGCACCCGACTACGCGGTCGTCTCTGTGGTCATCGGCGACCGGCCGGGCGAGCTGGCCCGGCTGTTCCAGGCGGCCGGTGCTGCCGGGATCAACATCGAGGACGTCAGAATCGAGCACTCACCTGGCCTGCCGGCCGGCGTGGCCGAGCTAGCCGTCCGGCCAGAGGCGGCGCGGCCGCTGATCGAGGCATTGGCTGCGGGCGGCTGGCCGGTCCGCCGGTAGCATCGCGTTCGTGGCCAAGCACCCGTATGAGTCCGCTGAGGATTACGCAGGCGATCACGCCGCTGATCCCGCCGCTGCCCCCGCGCCGGAGTACCCAGGGATCGTGATCGCGGTCGACGGACCGGCAGGGTCAGGCAAGTCCACGGCGGCCAGGGGAGTGGCGCGCGTTCTGCGACTCCGGTACCTGGACA
This sequence comes from uncultured Actinomycetota bacterium, assembly GCA_963815375.1. Taxonomy (GTDB): domain Bacteria; phylum Actinomycetota; class Actinomycetes; order Streptosporangiales; family Streptosporangiaceae; genus JASHPR01. Next base: position 1,157,331 of record CAWFGX010000005.1, read on the forward strand.
CCGGCTCGACGTACCGGGCGCTGACCTGGTGGCTGCTCGCCGAGGGCGCCGACATCGCCGACCCGCGCGCGGTGACCGCGCGCCTGGACCGCCCGGTGATCGAGGTGGGCACCGATCCCAGGGATCCGGCGATCCGCGTGGACGGCACCGACGTGGCCGGGCCCATCCGCACCCGGGAGGTGTCAAACGCGGTGAGCGCGGTCGCAGCGATCCCCGGCGTCCGCAGCCACCTGATCGCGATGCAGCAGCAGATCATCGCCAGTGCGCTGGCGGCCGGCGACGGGATCGTCGCCGAGGGCCGGGATATCGGGACCGTCGTCGCGCCCGACGCGCAGGTCAAGGTGTTCCTGACCGCCAGCGAGGCCGTGCGCGCCCGCCGGCGTGCCGCCGAACTCTCCGCTGACCCGGCTGCCACGCTCGCGCTGACCCAGGCCGAGCAGGCGCGGCGGGACCGCTCGGACGCTCCCCAGATGGCCAGGGCGGCCGACGCGGTGGAGATCGATACCACCGCCCTGGGCCTGGACGAGGTCATCAGGGAGATCATCACGCTCGCAGACAGCCGGAGAGCAGGCGCGTCAGCATGACTCAGGAGGGCTGGTCAGTCAGCGAGGATGAGGTACCCGGCGAGGACGGGACGCCGGTCAATCCTCCGGTTGTCGCTGTGGTCGGGCGGCCTAACGTGGGCAAGTCGACCCTGGTAAACCGGATCCTCGGCAGCAGGCAGGCAGTCGTCGACGATACCCCGGGCGTCACCAGGGACCGGGTCGCCTACGACGCCTCGTGGCGCGGCCGCGCCTTCACGCTGGTCGACACCGGCGGCTGGGAGCCCTCTGTCGAGGGCTCGGCCGCGCTACCGGCCCGGGTGGCCGCGCAGGCGCGAGTCGCGGTGGACGCCGCCGACGCCGTGCTGTTCGTTGCGGACGCCGTCGTCGGCGTGACGGACGCGGACGAGGCGGTCGCCGCCGTGCTGCGGCGGTCGCGCAAGCCCGTTGTCCTGGCAGCGAACAAGGTTGATGACGCACCCGCGGAACCTGCCGCCGCTTCGCTGTGGTCGCTGGGGCTCGGCGAGCCCCTCCCGGTGAGCGCGCTGCACGGTCGTGGCAGCGGCGACCTGCTCGACGCGGTCCTGGACGCGCTGCCGGAAGCGCCGCGCGAGTCGTTCGGGGCAGAGGAAGGTCCCCGGCGGGTGGCGCTGCTCGGGCGCCCGAACGTCGGCAAGTCGAGCCTGCTCAACAAGCTCGCCGGGCAGGAGCGGGTCCTGGTCGACGCGGTGGCCGGCACTACCCGTGACCCGGTCGACGAGCTGGTCGAGCTCGGAGGCACGACCTGGCGTTTCATCGACACCGCCGGAATCCGTCGCCGCGCGCGGGAAGCCCAGGGGGCCGACTATTTCTCCGGCGTGCGCACCGAGCGGGCGCTTGAGCGGGCAGAAGTTGCCGTCGTCCTGGTCGACGCCAGCGAGCCGCTGGCCGAGCAGGACCTGCGCATCGTGTCGATGGTGATCGAGGCCGGCCGGGCGCTCGTTATCGGCTACAACAAGTGGGACTTGGTCGACGAGGACCGAAGGCTCGGTCTGGACCGGGAGATTGACAGGCAGCTGCACACCGCCCGCTGGGCCCCGCGGGTGAACCTCTCCGCGGCGACCGGCTGGCACACGGACCGGCTGGTTCCGGCTCTGCGGCTGGCGCTGGCTGGCTGGGAGACGCGCGTGCCGACCGGCCGCCTCAACGGATGGCTGGCCGCGCTGACCGCTGCGACCCCGCCGCCCGTGCGTGGTGGCAAGCAGCCCAAGATCCTCTTCGCGACCCAGGCCGGGATCCGGCCGCCGCATTTCATCCTGTTCACGTCGGGGTTTCTGCAGGCCGGCTACCGCAGGTTCATCGAGCGGATGCTGCGCGAGGAGTTCGGCTTCGACGGCAGCCCGGTGCGGATCACGATGCGGCTGCGCGAGAAGCGCCCTGGGGGCGGCTCGCCGGGCCGCCAGTCACGCGGCGCCCGCCGCCGGTAGCCGGGGCTGCCCGGGGATCCAGAACCACACGGTGGTCCCGGTATCGTCACGGACATAACCCCACTGGTCGGCTAGCGTCTGCACCAGGAGCAGCCCGTGCCCGCCTGTGACGCAGCCGTCGCCCTTCACCACGGGAATGGTCAGATCCGAGCCGTTGTCGGCCACGTCGATCCGCACTCCGCCGTCCATCCCGAGAATGGTTATCGTGACGGTCCCGCCGGGGTGCCGTGACTCGCTGTGCAACACCGCGTTGGTGACAGTCTCCGAAGCCAGTAAGACAGCGACATCGGCCCCAGGACCGCCCGCCACGGCGCTAGCCACGAAGGACCGCGCAGCGCCGACGTACTCGGGACGGCCGGGGATCGTGAGGCTGGCGAGGATGACAGTGCTGCCCGTCATCGCCGGGCCGGCAACGACCTCACCGGAACCGGCACCGGTGGCCAATGGCGCCATCTGGGTCTGCCCCTCCGCAGTCTCAGCGCCCCGATTGGCCACGCCATGCAACGGCTCGGTCTCGGAGCGCTACCATCAATGATGAGTCGGCTTCCGGTCCCACGCAAGTGCGTGGGACAACTATCTCAGATGAAATGTCGATTGGGGATCCCTGTGAGAACACCATTCCCGTAAGATCGATTGCAGTCAGCCAGCCGCATGGGCAGTAACCGCTCTCACCTGCACTGTCCAGCGTGCCCTCCAGGAGGGGAGGCCGAATGACAGCGTCAATCGGCCCGACGGTACGCCGACGTCGGCTGGGCACTGAGCTGCGGCGATTGCGGGAAGCACATTCGATCAAGCTCGAGGAGGTCGCCGAGAAACTCGGCCTTGCCCCGTCCACGCTGTCCCGGATCGAGACCGGAAAGGCCCCCACACGTACGGCGTACCTGACCGCCATGCTGGACCTGTACGGCGTGCATGACCCGGCCGGCCGGCAGATAATGATCGACATGGCCCGCGAGGGTCACCGCAAGGGCTGGTGGGCAGCGTGGGAAGACGTGCTGCCGACGGGGTTCGGCGTCTACGTCGGCCTGGAGGCGGAGGCCTCCTCGCTGCGCGCCTACGAGTCGCTGGTGATCCACGGGCTGCTGCAGACAGAGGCCTATGCCCGTGCGGCGTCGACCGCGCTTCGCCGGAGGCATACTCCCGACCAGATCGAGCGGCTGGTTGCGCTGCGGATGCAGCGCCAGGAGGTGATTCTGCGAGCCGATCCGATAGAACTGTGGCTCATTCTGGACGAGGCAGTGATCCGCAGGACGATGGGCTCGCCGGAACTTATGCGCGCACAGCTCAACCACCTTGCCGACGCGAGCCAGTGGCCGAACGTCACGCTGCAGGTATTGCCATTCTCGGCCGGGCTGCACCCGTGCCTCAACGGGCCGTTCACGATTATCGAGTTTCCAGACCGCTTCGACCCCGATGTCGTGTATACCGAGGGTGTCGCCGGACAGGCCTACCTCGAGCGGGACAGAGACGTCCGCGCCCGGGCCGAGGCCTTCGACCTTATCCGCGCGGCATCCTTGTCCCCTGCCGACTCGACCGATCTCATCAGCAAGCTGGCCAGGGAAATTGTCTGAAAGACGAAAGGAAGCCCGGATGACACCCGATCTGAGTAACGCCCGGTGGGTGCGGAGCCGCGCCTGCAGCTCCGACGGCTGCGTCGAAGTGGCGCACCTGGCGGAGGGCAGCGTCGCGGTCCGTGATTCCAAGAACACCCACCTGACGGCGCATGTTTTTGACCGTGAAGAGTGGGTGGCTTTCATCGCCGGCGTCAAGAACGGCGAATTCGACCTGCCGGTCAGCGAGTAAGTTAGCACTGGCCGGGTCCTGCCCGGCGGCCGGACCCGGCCAGAAGTTTTTCTTTGCTGAATATCGATTAGCTGGTTAAACGGTCAAGCGGTCAAGCCGGGAAATGTACCGGGTGGGGAATTCTCTAAGGCATGTAACTCCGGCGGCCAGACCCCGATCAGCGCAGCTGCTCGGTTTCTTCCAGCAGCGCCCGGAGGATGCGCTTGGTGTCCTGGGGTGGCGCGCTCGACGCGCTGAGTTTCTCGATCCCTGCGGCGTAGCGGTCTACGTCGGCGGGCTTGTCCAGGTACATCGCGCTCGTGAGCTGCTCGACGTAGACGACATCCGGAAGGTCCGGCGCCGCGAAGCTAAGGATGCTGAAACTCCCGGGTACCACAAAGGCGGCCGCCGTGCGCGGCACGACCTGCAGTTTCAGGCTGGGTAGGTCACAGAGCCGGTACAAGTGCTCGAGCTGGCCGCGCATGACCTCGGCGCTGCCGACCTGACGGCGCAGCGCCGCCTCGTCAACGATCGCCCACAGCCGGATGGACGTGAGCTTGCGCTGCCGCTCCTTGAGCAGAAGCACGAGCCGGTCCGATTCCTCCAGGGAGAAGTCGCCGAAGCCGATAACCGCGGCTGCATAGTCTTCGGTGCGCAGCAGTCCAGGGATGAACACCGCGTCGTACGTGCGGATCGACTCTGCCGCCTCCTCCAGGCCTAGGTACGCCTGGAACCAGCCGGGAAGAACATCCTGGAACTGGTGCCACCAGCCGGGCTGGTTCGCCTGGGCGGCCAGAGTCAGCAGCTCCTCCCGTTCGGGAACATCGCTGATCCCGTAGAGGCTCAGCAAGTCGGCAATGTCGACTTCCCGGACCGAAGTCCGGCCGAGCTCAATCCGGCTGATCTTGGACTCGGATCCGCTGATCGCCCGCGCGGCCTCCCGGGCCGTGATCCCGCGCGCTTCGCGCAGGCGGCGCAGCTGCGTGCCCAGGAGGATCCGCAGTACCGTCGGCCCGCCGGTCCCTGCAATCATGATCCCCCCTACCTCCCCGACCGCATCCCGGCGGCTCCCCTGTGACCAAGAACGCACCAGACGCCCCCTCAGTTCGGACGACGGCTGGGCAGCGCCAGCATCGCACGCACCGCAGGGTATGTTCACATTATTTTTCCGAAACGCCACGTTAAGTAACGACTGTGCCGTACGTCGCCCGCGAGCCTACGCGCAGTCGCGACGGCCTGCAGGCGTGTCGCGACGATCGGCGCTGGCATCCATAGCACTTCCCGGGACGGTCGCATGCGCTGCAGCGTTCTGCGCCTTACCCCGGGCTGAGATCGGCTGAGACCGCCGTCAGGTACAAGGACTGGACCGCAGCGGAGAACCTCGGCGAGTACGAGACATCCGGGCTGTCCCCGCCCTGCTCATAGCCGCCGATCAGGCCGATCACCGAGCCGTCGCCGGTGGCCAGGCTGACGTTGGCCAGGAACGGCCCGCCGCTGGTGCCGTTGGTGTAGTTGTCGCAGTCGAACACGAACTGGCTGTCCCCGTCGAAACCGCTGGCGGGTGCGATGCATGTGATCGGCTGGTCGCTGCCGTCCGGGTACCCGATCACCTGAACCAGCTCCGGCGGCCGGTCCACCAGCAGAGTCTCTGCCCCGGTGCGGCTCTGCAGGTCCGTGCCTGGCGGCCCGGCGGCGAGGAACGCCACGTCGTCGTCTGGGTCCTGGTCTTGCTGCCACTGCCGGTCGACATACTCGGCCGTGACCGGCCAGGTTCCGTAAGGAAAGCTGCCGTCGTGATAGCCGGGTGCGAAGACGACGGTGCTTGCCGAGCCGAGCGTCTTACCCGCCAGGCAATGCGCCGCTGTGATCAGCAGGTTCCCGGCCGGGCTGGCGACCACGCTCGCAGTGCAGAAGTGCGCGCCCAGGCTGCCACCGGAAGTGCCGAACAGCGCGCCGATTGCGGGGGTCCCCCTGAACGGGATACCGACGGCGCGGCTGTCGGCCTGGGCCGTCGACGTCACGAGATAGGCGGGAAGCATGACCGCCAGCACGCCCGACAGCCAGACCGCCCGCCGCCGGGGCGCCAGCGCACTGACCGATGTGCTGGTCATCCGCGTGCCACCACGGCGCATCCGGTCAGTCCTCCGCAAGATGCCCTTTACCGTTCCTTTAGCTGATTGTGCCGACTTGGAGACCAACCGACCAGGGGTGCGAGCTGTGAGAAAGCTGAGACGTTTCTTACAGGTCGCGTCCGATGTGTGGGCCAACGCACTGAGTAAGATGTCAGTCACCTTTTGTTGCAAACCGCCAGGACGGTGGGCAATCATGTGGGGACGCGGCGTCGTCCCCCCGACGAGCGGAACTGGAGATTTTTGGTGGAAGGTGCGGCACGGACCGCTGTTGGTGGCGCGCCTCGGGACCCTGGCGACTCCAGCGACCCCGCCGGCTCCCGCACGGCCGTCCGCGGTGCCGCCCGGCAGCCGACGTTCCGGGATGTCTTCGGGGTCGGTGAGTTCCGCGCTCTCTGGCTCGCGCAGCTGCTCTCGGTGGCTGGTGATCAGCTAGCTAGGGTCGCCATGACTGTCCTGGTCTACGACCGGACACACTCGGCGCTGCTGACCGCGGCGACCTACGCGGTCACGTTCCTGCCATGGGTGATCGGCGGCCTGGCGCTCTCCGGGCTCGCGGACCGCCTGCCACGCCGCGAGGTCATGGTGACCTGCGACCTCGCCCGCATGGTGCTCGTCTGCCTCATGGCCCTTGTGAGCCTGAGAGACGCGTCCGCTGCAGCGCTATGGATCATGGTGATCCTGCTGTTCGTGGTGACCCTGCTTGACTCGCCGTTCAAGTCGGCTCGCTCGGCCCTGACGCCCGACATCCTGACCGGCGAGCGCTATGTGCTCGGCGTCACAGTGACTCAGACCACGCTTCAGGTGGGCATGGTCACCGGCTTCGCGGTCGGCGGGTTTCTAGTAGCAAGCTTGGGCGTCCGGCCGGCTCTGATCGCGGACGCTGCCACTTTTGCCGCGTCTGCGGTGCTCGTCCGGTTGTGGGTGCACAGTCGGCCCGCCGTGGCGAGCCTGGCTGCAGGCGGCCAGGGGCGGTTCGCGGAGATGGCCGCAGGTGTTCGCCTTGTCTTCGGCAACAGCACCCTCCGCACACTGATGCTGCTCGGCTGGCTTGTAGCGTTCTACGAGGTACCGATGGCCCTGGCCGCCCCCGCTGGGGCAAGCTTGCACAGCTCGCTGACAGTCCCGGTTGCCACTGGCCTCATCTTCGCCGCGGGTCCCTTCGGCATGGCCGTCGGCGCAGTCGTCATGGGCCGCATAATTCCAGTGGCGACGCGGCAGCGGCTGATGGGCCCGCTTGCCATTGGATCCTGCGGCCTGTTGCTGCTCTGCTGGCTGCATCCCAGCCTGACCGTGGCCCTGCTGATCATCGCTGGTTCCGGGGCCTGCGCCTCCTACCAGCTGGCGGCCAACGCAGCGTTCGTCGCCGCTGTGCCCCCACGGCGCCGTGGCCAGGCATTCGGCCTGGCTAACGGCGGCATGCAGGTAGCCCAGGGCCTGTGGTTCGTTCTCGCAGGCGCCGCCACATCGTCAATCCCAATAGCGCCCGCGACGGCTATCGCCATCAGCGGCGGCCTAGGCGCTCTCCTGGCCGCCGCCCTGGCGAAAAGTGCACGCCGTCTGTCGGTTGGCTAGAACTCCGCTTGTCTGTCAGCCCCACTCGCCGCGCATGGCCTTCTCCTTCTGGTGGTGTGCGGGTTGCTGTCTGGTGATGGTTCAGCCCCACTCGCCGCGCATGGCCTTCTCCTTCTGGTGGTGTGCGGGTTGCTGTCTGGTGATGGTTCAGCCCCACTCGCCGCGCATGGCCTTCTCCTTCTGTGTGTGCGGGTTGTGTCTGGTGTGGTGGTGTGCGGGTTGCTGTCTGGTGATGGTTCAGCCCCACTCGCCGCGCATGGCCTTCTCCTTCTGGTGGTGTGCGGGTTGCTGTCTGGTGATGGTTCAGCCCCACTCGCCGCGCATGGCCTTCTCCTTCTGGTGGTGTGCGGGTTGCTGTCTGGTGATGGTTCAGCCCCACTCGCCGCGCATGGCCTTCTCCTTCTGGTGGTGTGCGGGTTGCTGTCTGGTGATGGTTCAGCCCCACTCGCCGCGCATGGCTATCTCCCTTCCGGTGTGTCGTAGAGTTGCTAAAGCCGTCCCTGGGCTCAGCCCCACTCGCCGCGCATCGCCACCTCCCCCTTGGCAGCCCGGCTGGCTTCTTGACAGCGGGGCTAGCTCTCTGTAACCATGTGACATTGTTTACTTACCGCCCGTAACAAGACGAAGTAGCTGCTCCAATCATGGCTGGGAACACCCTTGACTACGTCTCGCCTGCTTAGTTCAGTATCGGGCGGAGTGCTGCGCGCGGTCCCGGATGTCCGCAATTGGCAAATTTGGAGCCTACCTCGGGCTATACGGTGCTACATCCTCGGAATCGATGTACTTGCCGCCTGCGCGATCGGGGTGGCCGTGGCCTACACCAGGTTCAGTGGCTCCGGTCTGCTTCTCGGCGCCGCACTGCTCGCATGCGGGATAGCGGCCATCGAGTCAACCCGGAGCGTGAAGGAGGCTCACGGCGAGGTCGTCCGGGATCTCCAGTCGGTCTGGCTGCTGGCCATCGCGGTTGCCCTGCCTCCCTGCTTCGCGTTCCTGGCGCCGTTCCCACTGATGATCTACAAGCTCTTCAGGGTGCCAGGGCTGGTCGTCTATCGGCGGGTTGTCAGCAATGCCACACTCAGCCTTGCCTATGGCTCCGCATCGACGCTGTTCCACGCCGTCCCGGCGCGGCTTGCAGGCCCGGTACCCGGAAGCGACACGCACGCGCTGACGTGGACGATCACGGTAGCCGTGTGCGGTCTTCTGGGCTGGTTGATCAACTACGGTCTCCTGGTCATCGCGATCAAGCTGTCCGACCGCGCTGTTCGCGTGCGCGACCTGATCGGCAGCAGGGAGTCGATCACGACGGACCTTCTGGAGCTCAGCCTGGCCGTGTCGCTGACCCTCGTCGTGCGGATCAGCCCCATACTCGTGGCCCTTGCTCTGCCGTCGGTGGTGCTGTGCAAACGTTCCATCATGCGCTCGCAGCTTGTCTCACACGCCCGGATTGACGCCAAGACCGGGCTGCTCAACGCTGGCACCTGGCAACGTGAAGCTGAGGCCGAATTTTTCCGGGCACTCCGGCGGCGCACGGGCCTGGCGATGGCCATGGTCAATATCGACGATTTCAAGTCTGTGACCGAAGCTGCCGGACCACGGGTCGCCGACCAGTTGCTTCATGACATCGCCAGGATGCTGCAAGATCAGCTGCCCGGTCACGACCTGATCGGCCGGTTCGGCAGCGAGGAGTTCGCGATCCTCCTCCCGCGGACAAGCCGCGACGAGGCTAAGCGCATCAGTGAGCGCCTCCGCGATCACATAGCTGGTGAGCCGATCGCCATCGAGTCTGGGGAGCATGCGGGCTTCATCTTCCGGCTGACGGTGTCCATCGGGGTGGCCGTTCTGAACGAGTCGCGGCGCGCACTGATCGAGCTCATCGGCGACGCGGACTCGGCGCTCGAGCAGGCCAGGAGCACAGGCTGGAACAAGGTGTGCGTGGTCACCGATATCGGCGAAGCCGAGGAGAGCCGCGGCGAACTTGCGGGCTGGTAGGAGTTGCGGGCCTACCTGGCCAGGGACGGCGGCTGCTGCGAGGCGGCGTGCTGGCTGCTGCGGCAGGCGTCGATCGCCTGGCGCACGCGTTCGGCGTAGGTGACCAGCTTGAGTCGGTCGAGGATGCCCAGGCTCTCCGTCAGGTAACTGATTGCCGTCTGGTACTCGCCCATGGCCTGGTTGGCGTATCCGAGCTTGAGCAGGCACAGCGCATGGTGGCGGTGCATGAAGCGGTCCCGGAAGATGGGCAGGGCGGCGCTCAGTGATTCCGCCGCCTCACGGTAACGGCCAAGGCCCTGATAGGCGTCGCCGCTGATGCCCAGCCACGCTGCGACTACAAACTGGAGGCCCAGATCCCGGGCCACCTTCAGGCCGTCCTGGCACAGGTGCAGGGCATCCTCATAGCGCCCGGTCATGTTGTACACCTGGGCGGCCGGGTGCAGGACCTCGAGTTCGACCGTGGGCAAGCCCAGCTGCTGCACCAGCGTCACGGCCCGTTCGGCCGACCCGACAGCCTCTTCGCGATGATCGGGAAGGTTTGCCTGGGCGACAGCCAGGATCCGCAGTGCCAGGCACTCGCTCTGCGGGTCGCTGATGTCCCGGGCGAGCCGTATTGCTCGTTCGGCAGGCTCCAGAGCATCGCCGTAGTGCTCCAGCTGGGCCTCGCAGAGCGCCAGCCAGTGCAGCGCCATGGCCAGGGAACGACGATCGTCGAGCTGCTCGAAAGCAGCCACGCACTGGAGCACCGCAGGGCGGGACGCTGCGTGCTGCCCCAGTTCGCTGGCGATGGCGGCGAGTCGCAGATGTGCCTCGGCACCGGCGGCCAGGTCCCCGGCCTCCTGAGCCGCGGCAGCGATCATCTGCCAGATGCGCTCGGCGTCATCGAACCGTCCCTCAAGGTAGTGGAAGCTGGCCATCGAGCGGGCCAGCTGTGCGGCTTCGCGGTAAGAGCCAGCAGCGCACCAGCGGCCGACGGCAAGGTGGAGGCCGAGGCGCTCCGCCGTGAACCAGGCCACCGCGTCCGCGGTTATGACCTTGGCTACTTCGTCGGGGACGACCGGGCGCCAGGGCAAGGAAGCCGGAGCGGGCGAGTAAGGCTCGTGTGGCAGGGCGGCATCGGCCCGGGCCGCGAGCTGCAGCCACCCGCTGGTAACCCGGGCCAGCGCATCCTCTCGGTCGTCCGGGGGCTCCTCGGCCAGGAGCTCGGCCGCGTAGTCCCGGAGCAGATCGTGACAGCGGTAGCGCGGCTGGCCGGCGGCACCGACGCCGGCCGCCGCTAGCAGTGACCCGTCAGCCAGCTTGTCGACGACAACGCCTGCGTCGGCCGTATTGAGCAGGGCGGCGACCTGCCATTCGGTGATCTCGCCTGGTCCGAGCAGCGGCAGCAGCCGGAACGCCCGGCGGGCTGGCTGGTCGAGCGTCTGGTAGCTCTGGGTGAGGCTGGCCCGGACCGACAGGTCCCCGGTCTGCAGTTCATCGAGGCGCCGGCGGGCATGACCGATCTTTCCGGCCAGCGTGGCCAGCTGCCACGAGGCGCGAGCGGCGAGCCGGGCGCCAGCGATGCGGACTGCCAGCGGCAGCTGCCCGCATGCGGCAGCCAGGTCCGCAGCGGCCTGCGGCTCAGCCGTGACCCGCTCGTCGCCTACGATCCTGCTCAGCAGCGCAACGGCCTCGGCGGGGGTCATCGGATCGAGCTGAACCAGCCGTGCGCCGGGCGGGCCAGCCTGCTCACTGCGGCTCGTCACCAGAACGGCGCACTGGTCTGTCCCGGGCAGGAGCGGCTCGACCTGAGCAGCTGACGCGGCGTCGTCAGCCAGTACCAGCATGCGCCGGTCGGCGAGCAGCGAGCGGTACAGCGCGGCTCGCTCTGCCGTCGATGGCGGGATGGCCGGGCCTGGGACGCCCAGCGCTCGCACCAGCTCGCCCAGTACCTCGCCTGGGTCGCGCGGGTGCTCGGTCGCTCCGTGCAGCCCAACCCAGAGCTGCCCGTCGGGGAACACGTCCCTGACCCTGTGCGCGACCTGCAGTGCAAGGGCGGTCTTCCCGGCGCCCGGCAGCCCACTGATGACCGCGATCGGCACCCCGACCTGCTCATCATCGCGGCTGAGCATCCGGGTCAGTTCGGCGATCTGCTGTGCGCGGCCGGTGAAGTCGGCGACCGCGGGGGGGAGCTGCGACACCGATGCTGTTGTGTCGGGGTCACCGGCAGCTGGCTGTGGCGGCGTGGCCGGCGCGTGGTCGGCGGGCTCGTCCCCGGCCGCGTTCTGAAATCTCTGCTCTTGCTGTGCCGTCGTCGGCGCGGACCTTTGCTGTGGCAATCGCCCGGCTGCGGCCGGCGCGGAGCTGACGTCAGCGAGCAGCTCCTCGAGCTGGTCCACGGAGACCAGCAGTGCCCGGGCGAGCTTCGGCCGTACCCACGGCATCGGCTCCGTCCCGCCTGCTTCCCAGCGCACTACCGTGGAGCGCTCGACGTGCAGCAGGCTGGCGAGTGCCTCCTGGCTCAGGCCCACCGCCTTCCGGCGCTGGGCGAAGCGCAGCCGCCGTACTGCCATGCCCCCTCCCGCTGTGTAGGCAATCGCCCGTCCAGCGGCCTGCACCATCTGTGCAGGTCACACGGGCCAATGCCGCAGAGATGCATCATTGATGCGTCGCTGACGCTGTTGTCATGCCCGGGTAATGCCGATTGTATCGGGCTGGGGCGTCTGCGGGATCAGCGGCGATCCACGGCACCGCCTGTACCGACCGACACTGACGGCATCCAGAGGTAAAGACATGCCACAGCAAGGCGCGGCCCCACCGGCGCCTAGCCTCACGACCGCTGAAGCGGATCGCAGGAAGGCCATCCTGGGCCTGCTCAAGGATGCACTGAGCGCCCGCCGGATATCGTCCGAGCTGGTCGGGCGGCGCACGATCGTGCTGCGCTCGGGCCGCCTCCCGGACGGGTTCGGGCAGCCAGCCAGGTCGGCCGACCCGCAGCTCTACGTTTTCGTCGCCGGTTCCTCCGACATCGTCACCACTGACGGCCGGCAGTATCACCTCGCAGACGGCCGCACCCATCCAGCGGCGGACCCTGTCGGCGCGGCAGGGATCGTGGCCCACCGCCCCTGGCGACCTCAGTTAGCCGGCTAGCGCTACCGCCGCCTCAGGCCACCTGGGCGAGCTGAATCCTCCGCTGAAGGTGCCTCAGCCAGCTCGCCCAGGTTTCGCGGCCTCTCGCTTGCGGTGAAACCACGGCGGTGCGGTGACGCCACCAACGGGAGCGGAAGCCTCGGTGTGTGATGAGACAATCGCGGGTAGCGGGGGGTTCGGACGACCTGGAGGCGTTTCAGCAATGAGAGCGGCGCTCTACGACCGGCACGGGCCTGCCCACGAAGTACTGCGGATGGAGGACGTGGTACGGCCGGAGCCCGGCCCGGGACAGGTCCGGGTGAAAGTCGAGATCTCCGGCATTAACCCGACTGACTGGAAGTCGCGCAGCGGAGCGACGCCGCGGGCTATCGACGGGTTCCAGATTCCGCACCATGACGGCACCGGGGTGATCGACGCTGTCGGCGAGGGCGTGGACCCAGCCGCGGTCGGCCAGCGGGTGTGGCTGTGGATGGCCGCGGCCGGCAGCCGGTGGGGATCCGCAGCGCAGTGGACGGTGGTGCCCAGGCACGCGGCTGTCCCGCTGCCGGACAGTGCCTCTGCGGAACTCGGCGCAAGCCTGGGCGTCCCGGCGATGACCGCGCACCGCTGCCTGTTCGCGGACGGGCCAATCAGCGGGAAGACGGTCCTCGTCGCCGGCGGCGCCGGCGCGGTTGGCCACTTCGCGATCGAGCTCGCCAAGCACGCGGGTGCACGGGTGATCACCACGGTCAGCGGCCCGCGGAAAGCCGAGCTCGCCGCGAAAGCGGGCGCTGACCTGGTCGTGAACTACCGCGAGGCTGACGCTGCTGACCAGATCCGCTCGTTTGCGGGCCCCGGCGGCGTGGACCACGTTGTTGAGCTGGCCCTGGGCGCGAACCTCGACCTCGACCTTGCGGTGACCGCGCCCGGAGCCCGGATCGTCGACTACGCCGCCGAGCCGGAGAACCCGGTGCTGCCTGTGCGGGCCTGCATGAACGCGAACGTGGTGCTCAGGTTCGTCCTGCTGTACGGGGTGCCGCCGGAGGCTCTCCTGCAGGCGGCCGCTGACATCACCGCTGCCCTGGCTGACGGGGCATTGACCGAGCTCCCGGTGACACGCTTCAGCCTGGACGAGACCGCTGCCGCGCACCAGGCGGTCGAGCACGGCACTCTTGGCAAGGTTGTCGTCATCCCAGGCTGAGCCGCAGCTCGGGCACGCGGCCGCGCGAGTAAGCGTCGACCGTGCTGTTCCGAATGCACCTCCGGGGCCGGTAAGCCGGGATTGTCCGGGCGCGTCTGGGGTAGTCACTGCCAGGACAGATTCTGTAGTCGGCGGCGCGTTCCGGGAGAACGGGCATGCAGGCCGTGGTGAGGTGGGGTCATGAAGGTTGTCGTGTTCGGTGCCTCGGGTGCCATCGGCCGTGCGATCACTGCCGAACTGCTGGCCCGGGGACACACGGTCACCGCGGCCAGCAGAAGCGGCTCACCGGTCGAAGGCCTGGTGGTGCGGGCTGTGACCGGCGATGCGTCTGACCCCGCATCGGTGGCCAGGCTCGCCGCAGGTCAGGACGCGGTCGCGTCGGCCACCGGGCCGAGGCGCGGCGGCAGCGAGGACCCGGAAGCCAGCCTTCTCGACGCCGCCCGCGGGCTCGCTGAGGGATTGCGGCGGGCCCGGGTGCGGCGGCTGGTCGTGGTCGGTGGTGCTGGCAGCCTCCAGGTCAGGCCGGGCCAGCGGCTCGTCGATACCCCCGACTTCCCGTCAGCGGCCAAGCCCACCGCGCTTGCGCACGCCCGGGCACTGGACGAGGTGTACCGGGACATAGAGGACCTCGAGTGGACGTACGTCAGCCCGGCCGCTGTGATCGGCCCGGGGGAGCGGACCGGCGAGTTCCGGGTGGGCGGCGACGACCTGCTGGCTGACGAGTCCGGCGAGAGCCGGATCAGCATCCCCGACTTCGCGATCGCCTTTGCCGACGAGATCGAGCACGGCGATGCATTCCGTCGCCGCATCACCGTCGCCTACTGACGGCACGTATTTCCGGCCCTGTGTCAGCGGCCTTTGCCGATCCGCCAGCGGAGCCCGGCTCGGCCGACCCACTGGGCGGCATCACTGGTTGTCAGGACCCCGCACTGCCGGGTTGCAGCGCTCGGCGATCTGGCCGGGTACGGTCTCGGGCACAAGGCGAGGCTAGACGGCCACCCCCGGCTACCTACTGCACCAGCCCTGCCCTGTGCAGAGAGGTGCACGACTGGCTCACCTGTGGACAGCGGATTTGCCATGTGCCGCTGAGCGTCACGGCAGGCAGCAGTCGCTGCCCTCGGGAAGCTCGCCCGCACCGGCGATGATGGCCTCGCTGATCCCGCGAAGCTGCTCCACCTGCTCCGGGCTGAGGTGGTCGAGCAGGGAGCGCCGGACCTGCTCGACGTGACCAGGCGCCGCGGCGGCCAGCGCGGCAAAGCCCTCGTCGGTGAGCTGTGCGACCTGGCCGCGGCGGTCGGTGGCGCAGTCCGTGCGCAGGATCCAGCCCCGCTCCTCCAGCCGGGCTACGGCATGCGACAGCCGGCTCTTGCTCGACGTCGAGGCCTCGGCGAGCTGGGTCATCCGCAGCGCCCGGTCTGGTGCCTCGGAGAGCCGCACCAGGATCTCGTAGTAACCATGCGGAATCTGGGAGTCGCGCGCCAGCTGCCCGTCCACGGCGGCGAACAGTGTCTGGCAGGCGGTCAGGAACGCCCGCCAGGCAAGCTGCTCTTCCGGGGTCAGCCACCGGGTTTGTGGACTGCGCATCTTAGCAGTGTACCCGGTGATGGTTGAGCGTTTGACAAAACCGTACGGCACTGATAGTCATTGAGCATTCAACCAACTTTCAGGGGAGTGACTGATGACAACTGACACCACAGCGACCGAGATCCCCGGCTACGTCGCCGGAACGTGGACTATCGACCCGGTGCACTCCGAAGTCGGTTTCTGGGTCCGGCACATGATGGTCAGCAAGGTCCGCGGGAAGTTCAACACGTTCTCCGGCCAGATCGTCACCGGTGAGAACCCGCTACAGTCCTCGGTCACCGCCGAGATCGACCTGGCGTCGATCGACACCAACAACGAGCAGCGCGACAACCACATCAGGTCGTCGGACTTCTTCGAGGTCGAGACGAACAAGACCATGACATACCGCTCGACCGGCGTCCGGGTCGAAGATGGCGAGTACATCCTCGACGGCGAGCTTACGCTCAAGGGCGTCACCAGGAACGTCCCGCTGACACTGGAGCTGAACGGCTTCGCCCCGGACCCGTTCGGCGGCACCCGCGCCGGGTTCAGTGCTCAGGGCGAGATCACCCGCAGCGACTTCGGCGTGAACTTCGGCCTGGGTGAGGGTGGCGGCATCGTGGTCTCCGACAAGGTCAGCCTGCAGCTTGAGATCGAGGCCGTTCTGGACTCCAGCGAGGGCTAAGCACCTCGCTGAGTTCCTCGCCGTCCAGGAGCCGGGCCGGCGCCACGCAGGTGCCGTCCGGCTCTGGCGGCGTGCCCGGGGCAAGGCGGCACGGGATTGCCGGTATGGCGGCTGACCCGTCAAAACATCGTGATCAGCATGTAGCCCATGGTCACGCACATGATGATGTCGCAGCAGGCGGACAGGCTCGCCGACATGGGCACCAGGGGGGTGCCTGCGCCTGGGCTCCCCGTGACCTGAGCGGGTGTCCCGGCCCGGCTCCCCGTGACCTCGGCAACCGCACCGGCCTGGCTCCCCGTGACCTCGGCAACCGCACCGGCCTGGCTCCCGGCCACCCGCCCCAGTGACATGAGCCTGTCGGTGGTCCAGACCGCATAGCCGAGCAAGCCCACCGCCAGCCCGAGTGCAAGTGCCGGGACCCCGGCCCCCGGCAACCCGGTACCTGTGGGTGCGCCCATGGAAATCCCCTCGGCGGAACCACCGGTCCTGGCCGGAACGACCGACAGGAACATGTACAGCATGGCGCCGCAGGCCAGCAGATGCTGCAGGTGATGAGCAGTGGGGGTGGAACCGGCGCCGCCGGTCTGGTGCCGCTGGCTGCGGGTTGCCTGCCAGCCGAACCAGGCGGCTGCCAGACCGAACAGAACCTCCCAGCCGCCCCGGGCCCAGTCGCTTCGCGCCAGCGGGTTGAGCTGCGGTGCCAGCATCCCGGCCATCGCCACGCCCATCATCACGTGCAGGCCGTCGACCTTGTAGCTAGTCAGGCGCTGCCGTCGGTGCGCGACGGCCATGCGGCAGAGGCAGTAGGCGGCCGTCGCGATCATGGCACCTGCGAGTGCGTCAGTGAGCCATGCGGGCCGGGTCACTGTGCCGTCCCCTCAGGCCAGGCGGGTCCGGTCACCGCGTTGTCCCCTCGCGGGCGACTGCAGGACGGTGTGATGCCCCGCCCCGGCCAGTACGCCGCCGCCAGCAGGGCAAGAAGCGGCGCTGAACTCGGATCGGTGCCCGAGCCAGTCAGAATGCCGCCAAATCCCTGGGCAACCCACATGGCCGCGGCCACGACCAGGGCCAGGATCAACGCCGCGCGCGCGGCGGGCCTCGGCAGCCAGACGCCCAGGGCGACGATGATGAATGCAGCTGCCAGCACAGCCGACGCCGTCAGCCCGTGCTGACTCATCGCGCTCGCCGTATGGCTGTCGGCCCAGGCGAGCCAGCCGGGCTGACCATCGGCCATGCCTGAGATCAAGCTGCTGACCACCTCGGGCGCCCGGGACATCCGCGTGAGTGCGAAGAACGCCAGGCTTCCCCACAGGATCAGCCACAGCGCCTGGGCCGTGTGGGCACCGATCGCCCGGCCCGCGGCGAACGGCGAAGGGCGGCCCTCGGCGACGGGCCATAGCAGGACCGCCAGCAGCGCATACATGATCGCTGGGCCTGGTGCACCGCTGATTGGGCTCGCGCTCGCGGTCAGAACGCCGCCAAAACCCTCGCCGAGCCACCAAACGGCCAGTGCCCATCCAATCGAAGCGCCCAGGGCGATCCTGACTGTTGGCCGCCACGCGATCCCCAGTCCAAGTGCAAGCTGTATCCCGGCGAATACGGCGTTCAGCGCAACCACGTGATGGCCAATGATGCCCGCCGACCAGGTGATGGGTCTGGCGACCACTGCCGGGTTCCCAGCCGCGCTTGCCTTAAGCATCTGCGGGAAGCCGCGGGCGAACATGGCCGACTGGTACTGCAGCACCGCGTCGAGCAGCCAGACTCCGGCGAGCGTGAGCTGCAGGCGCCGACGCCAGTCCGGTGCCGCCAGGCTTCGCCGGCCTGCCTCAGGCACTACGACATCCCCGCTGACGGTGACCCCGCCGGCCACTGCCGGTGTGTCGCCGAGCGTGGAGACCTGCCCCATCATCATGACCATAGCCTGCCCTGATGCTCGCTTCATCGGTCATCGCCGCCGGGCCTTGCCGGAAACCGCAAAGCCCTGGTCACTGAGACGAGCCGGCGCAGCGTAAGTAATCGCCGCCCGTGCAGCCAACCGATCAGCGGCCGGACCAGCCGCAGACTCGGGCCGCTGTGGTCGCGCTGGCTGGCGTGGGCACCGCACCCCAATCCCGTTCTATTGGATCAATGTCCGTCCGGTATGGGTGCTAGCATCACGAGCGGTGCATTAGTCAGAGGTAGAATTTGTTACCTCATGATGTTGAAAAGTACACATGATCATAATAAGGTACGGCCAATCATAATTGGGGGCATATAACTATCGGCGGGAAGATTAGCCGGTGTGCAGTTTGTCGGGATGCTCTGTTTCGCCTCCCCATCGTCTAGATCGCCAAGCAAGGAGACTGATCGTGACCCACACGCCCCCGTCTGGCTCGCCTGGTGGGTACCCGCGGCAGCGTAGCGACCAGGTCGGGAACTCCGCGAACTACTATCCGTCTGGCGGCGAGATACCTGCTGATCCTGGCACCGAGTTCGGCAGGAGCAGCAGCACCGCTCAGATAAGGCCGGATCGCAGGCTTGAGAAGTTCGGGCGTCTGATGGGGTTGCGGAACCGGCCAGGTGAGGAACTGATCGCGGAACAGTCCGCGGCCCAGGTGGCTCCCGTGCCCGGCCCGTATGCCGCTGCTGCTGGACAAGTTGGCGGTAGGCCCGTTGATGCTGTGCCGGTTGATGCTGGGCCTGTTGGTGCCAGGCCGGTTGATGCTGAGCTTGTTGGTGCCAGGCCGGTTGATGCTGTGCCGGTTGATGTCGGGCCGGTTGATGTCTGGCCTGTTGGTGCCAGGCCGGTTGATGCTGTGCCCGTTGGTACCAGACCGGTTGATGCCGTGCCGGCTGGCGCTGAGCCGGCCGCACCCGCTGGTAGTCGCTCCGCGGCCTGGCCACCGACACACGCGGGCGGCGTCCCGGCGGCCGAATATGGCGGCCCTCAAACGTACGCAGATCCTTACGTTGCCAGCCCAACGGGACGAATCCCGGAAACGTCAGCGCAGGCAGGAGGCGAAGGCCAGGGAATGTCCCAGGAGTACAGGACGCCCGGATACGGCGGCCAGCCCAATCTGTCCCAGAGCTATGCCGCACCGGGCCACTCGCCACAGGGTTACCCATCCGAAGGGGATTTCGCCGCAGGCACTCCGCAGGGATATGCCGAAGCACCGGGCCAGCCGGGGCAGCAAGCGTCACAGGGCTATGCCGCGCAGCACCAAGCTGCGCAGGCCTACGGGGCTAGGGAGTACGGCGATTCGGCCGGGGGCGTGCCGGAGTACCGCGGTCAGGAGTACAGTGCCCCGGCCCGGGCGGCCGCGGAGTACCGCGGTCAGGAGTACAGTGCCCCGGCCCGGGCGGCCGCGGAGTACCGCGGTCAGGAGTACAGTGCCCCGGCCCGGGCGGCCGCGGAGTACCGCGGTCAGGAGTACAGTGCCCCGGCCCGGGCAGCCGCGGAGTACCGCGGTCAGGAATACAGCGAGACCGCCCGCGGCGTACCGGAGTATCGCACGCAGCACTATCGTGGCCCGGGCTACGGTCCGCTGGATTATCCCGCGCAGCCATATTCGGCTGCGGTAAACGCGCCGCAGGGTCAGCGCCTTGCGCAAGGCTACGCCGTACCTGGCTACACCCCACCCAGCCCGGCAGGACAGGGTTCCGGTGCCAGCCGGGCCAGACAGGATTCCTGGCCGCCTGGGCTAACCACGGAACCCGCAGCGGCGAGGTTTGCTCCGGCGGCATCCTCGTGGGATGCAGGCACCGCGGCGGCTGGGCCTGTGGCCCCGGCGGTGGCTGGGGTCACGGCTTCCGCCCCGCCTGCGCCAGCTGCGGAGCAGTTCGCAGAGCCGCTCTACCGAGTGCTCGGCGGCTTGGCCCTTCGTGACCTCACCCTGGTGGAATCGCTGCTGGAACTGGTCGAGCAGCTGGAGAGCCGCGAGGAAGACCCGCAGCAGCTGGACTCGCTGTTCCGGGTCGACCACCTGGCGACCCGGATGCGGCGCAACAGCGAGAACCTGCTCGTGCTGGCCGGGCAGGACCGCGAGAGCCAGGACTTCGATCCGGTACAGCTGCTCGATGTGGCGCGTGCTGCGGTCTCCGAGATAGCCGACTACGACCGCGCGCAGGTGGCGCCGCTTCCGGGCGTGCAGGTGCTTGGGGTCGCGGCGGACGATGTCACCCACATCCTCGCCGAGCTGCTGGACAACTCGATGTCCAAATCCCCGGAGAGCGCCGAGGTCGTGATCCGGGCTGAACGCACCGGCGACGGCACGCTGGTTGTCAGCGTTGAGGACTCCGGGATCGGCATACCTATCGACCGGCTTAACGAGATCAACGTCAGGCTGAGCAGGCCCCCGGTGGTCGACGTCGCGGTCACACGGCACATGGGGCTGTACGTCGTGGGTCGTCTTGCCCACCGCCACGGCATACGGGTGCAGCTCCGGGAGCGGCCCTACGGTGGCATCGTCGCGTCGGTCATCATCCCACCGAAGCTGATCCGCAACGATCCGGACGCACCACGGGAGAGCACTCCATTCGAGACGGGCGCGCGGTTCCAGGCCCTGGGCGCCGCTGGCGTATCCGCCCCGCAGCTGAGCATCGAAGCACGCGGTGCCGATGGCCTTCGCGCTCAGCGCCAGGACGCGCTGCAGTCCGGCAGGCCGGTCTCCGGTGTTCGGGACGCCGCCGTCCAGCCAAGCTCAGCAGTGCCCGGCACGGGAGGTCCAGGAGCAGGATCCGGTGCCGGTTCTGGCACCGGCTGGCCAGCCAGCACCCGCCGGGAAGCCGATCGCGAGCGGCCTGCCCCGGCACCTGCCGCGGGTTACCCGGATGCCGTCCCCGTCCCCAGGTTCGAGCCGGCCGATCCCGCCGGGCTGCCGAAGCGCAAGCCCGGCGCCCTGTCAGCCGCCAACGGTATTCCGGCGCCACCTGAGCCCGATGAACGCGAGGAAGAGGTGCCCGCCTCAGCGGACGACGAGCCGGCCATGGAACCGGCCATGGAATCGGAGGCGCAGCGGATTCGCGACGAGCTGTCAGAATTCCAGCTCGGCCAGCGCGAGGCCCGCCAAGACATGTCCAGCCAGGCAAGCCCGGGATCGGGCGACCAGCAGGGTGGCTCCCAGCTCGGTACGGTCACGGGCACTGACACCGGCGAACCCGCAGGAGGCGCGCCGGCTGAGGCGGAAGACAACGACGGGGCATGAGATCGCTGAGCAACGAAGCACGCTCGTTGACCTGGCTCGTCAACAACTTCGTCGCCGAGGTCCCGGGCGTCAGCGATGCAGTGGTCGTCTCGGCCGACGGCTTGGTGCTCATCGCGTCCGATGGTCTTTCTGAGGAACGGGCACAGCGTCTCGCCGCAGTGGCGAGCGGGATCAACGGCCTCGGTGAAGGCCTCTCAAGACTCTTCGACATGGGATCGCCGAAGCAGACGATTGTGCGGATGAAAAAGGGCTACGTGATAGTGATGGCGATCAGCGACGGCTCGTGCCAGGCCACCCTGGCCGGGCCAGACTGCGACATGAAGGTCGTCGGCTACCAGATGACGCTGCTGGTGGAGAACTCGGGTCATGTTCTCACTCCCCGGCTGCGCCAGGAACTGAGCAATGAGACGAGCGATGACCGGCAGAGCGCGTTATCACCAGAAAGCCCTGGGAGTCAATTTTCCTGAAAACGCGGCAGGATATGGGCATGGCAGGGAGAGAAAGGCAGCAACCGTGACCGGCAGGCTCCGGCGAAGCGGCCGTGTGCGACCGTATACCCTCACCCATGGCCGAACGATCTCCCGCCGGCCCCTGCTGCTCGAGACGCTCATATCCGTGCCTAATTACGATCCGGCGGTTGAGCGCGGCCTTATTGCCGAGTCGCGGGAGATCTACAGGCTCTGCCGTGACGCACGATCAGTTATTGAGATATCAGCTGAACTCGGCATTCCGCTTGGTGTCATCCGCGTACTGGTAGGTGACTTGGCGGACAATGGCCTGCTCTGGGTTCACCCGACCGTCCCCGGGACCGGTGCGCCAGATCAGGAACTGCTGGAAAGGGTTCTACTTGGTCTACAGACGATCACCCGCTAGCCTCCCGCCGACGGCGACGTCCACGAAGATCGTGGTCGCCGGCGGTTTTGGCGTCGGCAAGACCACCTTCGTGCGGTCGGTCTCGGAAATCGAGCCGGTAACGACCGAGGCGATGATGACAGACGCCAGCGCCGACCTCGACGATCTCGCTGCCACCCCACAGAAGACCACGACGACCGTGGCCATGGACTTCGGCCGGCGGACCCTGGACGAGAGCCTCGTCCTCTACCTTTTCGGAACGCCTGGCCAGGCGCGGTTCTGGTTCCTGTGGGATGACCTGATCCGCGGCGCTCTCGGAGCCATCGTCCTTGCCGACCCACGCCGCCTGGCCGACTCTTTCCCAGCAATAGAATACTTCGAGAACTTCCCGAGCGTCCCGTTTATCGTTGCCCTTAACTGTTTTCACGGGATTCTTCCTTACCGGATCGAACAGGTTCGGGACGCCCTGACCATTGGCCCGCATATCCCAGTCCTGACATGCGATGCCCGGGATACCAGGTCTGTGCAGCATATCCTTGTGCAGCTCATTAGGTATGCGATGACATTGGCAAGCTCTCCAGAGCTTGTGCACTGACGCCAATCCGCTCGCCCCTGGAGGTGACGATGGCCCCGAAGATACTCATCGTGGGTGCCGGCCAGTCAGGTCTGCAGCTGGCCCTTGGGCTGCAGCAGCACGGCTACGACATCACGGTGATGTCGGCCCGCACCCCCGAGGAGATCCGAGCCGGCCGGGTCATGTCCACCCAGGCCATGTTCCACCCGGCGCTGCAGCATGAGCGCGACCTCGGCCTGAACTTCTGGGAGGACGACACCCCTTCCTACGAACGGCACATCTACACCCTCCGCGGACCCGACGGCAGTGTGATCCTCGACTATTCGGGCCGGTTTCGCGATTATGCCCAGTCAGTGGACCAGCGGGTGAAGATGTCCGGGTGGCTCGAGGAATTCGAGAACCGTGGCGGAAGGGTGGTCATTCACGGCGTTACAGTCTCCGACCTCGACCGGCTGGCCGCGCGATATGACCTCACCATCATCGCGGCCGGCAAGGGCGAGCTGGTGAACATGTTCGCCCGCGACCAGGCCCGGTCTGCCTTCACCGAGCCCCAGCGCTCGCTCGCGGTCGTCTATGTGAACGGCATCCAGGCGCGCCCGGAGTACCCCGGCACCCCGGCGGTCAGCATGAACTTCGTTGAGGGGCTCGGCGAGATCTATGTGCTCCCGGCGCTTACCACGAGCGGACCCTGTGACATCGTGCTGGTCGAGGCGATCCCTGGCAGTGAGTTCGACTGCTTCTCCGGTGTCCGCAGTGGCGAGGAGCAGCTGAAGCGCATCCTGGCGCTGATGCAGAAATACACGCCGTGGGACTATGACCGCGCCGCGGGGATGAAGCTGACAGACTGGGCTGGCTACCTGAGCGGGCGTTTCGCGCCGGTGGTCCGGTACCCGGTCGGGCGGCTGCCTGGCGGCGGCACCACACTGGGAATGGCGGACGTGGTGGTCGCCAACGACCCGGTCAGCAGCCAGGGCTCCAATAATGCGGCCCACTGCGCCGCCATCTATCAGCAAGCCATCCTCGGCCACGGCGACAAGCCGTTCGAGGAGGACTTTATGCGCCAGACCTTCGAGGGCTACTGGGACTTCGTCAGGTACAGCACCATGTTCACCAACGCGATGCTCCGGCCCCTGGCGCAGCACGCGACGGAACTGCTGGTCGCGGGCATCCAGCACGAGGCGATCCGCGACCGCTTCACGGAAGGGTTCGCCACGCCGAGAGATTACTTCGACTGGTTCATGGACCCGGACAAGGCGGCTGCCTACCTGGCCGAGCTCACCGGAGCTGGGAGGCTGACCTGAACCGCCCTGGTCGGCGAAGCGGCGGATGCGCGCTCGCGCACTCGCGATCGATCGCCGGCCCAGGCGGCTCGTGGCCCGGGAGGTAAAGAATGGCCCGGAAGATACTCATCGTGGGCGCTGGCCAGTCAGGACTGCAACTGGCTCTGGGGCTGCAGCAGCACGGCTACGAGGTCACGGTCATCTCGGCCCGCACGCCTGCGGAGATCCGTGGCGGCCGGGTCATGTCCACCCAGGCGATGTTCGACGCGGCGCTGCAGCATGAGCGCGATCTCGGGCTCAACTTCTGGGAACAGCAGGCGCCGCCGATCCAGGGCATGCAGATCACCGTCGTCGGCCCGGATGGCGGGAGGGCGCTGAACTGGCTCGGCCGTCTCGACAAGCCCGGCCGGTCGGTGGACCAGCGGATTAAGATGGCCGGCTGGCTGGAGACGTTCCGAAACCAGGGTGGGCGGGTCGTCATCCACGGCGTTACCGTGTCCGACCTGGACGCGCTGGTCCCGATGTACGACCTGACCGTGGTCGCGGCCGGCAAGGGTGAACTGGTGAACTTGTTCGCGCGGGACCGTGAGCGCTCCACGTTCACCAAGCCGCAGCGCGCCCTTGCCGTTGTCTACGTGCACGGCCTCGCGCCGCGGCCTGAGTTCCCGGGCGTTACAGTGGTCCACTTCAACCTCATCCCCGGGGTGGGGGAGCTGTTCATCATGCCCTCGCTCACCACCACCGGTCCGTGCGACATCCTGTTTTTCGAGGGCATCCCCGGCGGTGAGCTGGACTGCTTCTCTGGCGTCAGCACCGGCGCCGAGCAGCTGAAGCTCACACTGCAGCTGATGGAGAAGTTCACCCCGTGGGAGCATGAGCGCGCCCGCCACGTCGAGCTGACCGACCCGGGCGGCTTCCTGTCCGGGCGTTACGCGCCAATCGTGCGCAAGCCGGTCGGCCGGCTGCCCCGGGGGGGCATTGTGCTGGGAATGGCCGACGTCGTCGTGGCCAATGACCCCATCACCGGCCAGGGATCGAACAACGCCTCCCACTGCGCTGCGATCTACCAGCAGGCCATCCTCGACCATGGCCAGAGGCCGTTCGACAGGGAGTTCATGAAGTACGCGTTCGAGGCGTACTGGGACGACGTGCGGTGGGTAACGAGGTGGACCGACACACTGCTGCTACCGCCGCCACCGCACATGCTGGAACTGCTAGGCGCGGCGCAGGCCCACGAGGAGATCCGCCACCGCTTCGCCAACGGGTTCAACAACCCGAGAGACTTCTTCGACTGGTTCATGGACCCGGGCCGGGCGGCCGCTTTCCTGGCCGGGGTGACCAGCCGCGCGGGCACAGATACCAGCCCGTACGCCGCGCCCGCGCCAGCAGGGCTTCAGCGGCTGGCCAGGGACTCGAGTTACGGCCCGGGCTAAATTCAAGGTCCGCAGGCGGGCGGCCTGCGCGGGTGAGGCGCAGCCACCGGCGGGTGAGCACCGCCGTCCGCAGCGCGGATTATGCGGGTGCCCAGGATGCTAGTATTGAGCTTCTAGCAGGCGGCGGGACGTGGCCCAGCTTGGTTAAGGCGCTTGACTGGGGGTCAAGAGAACAGCGGTTCGAATCCGCTCGTCCCGACTGATTGGCCATATTAGCAAATCGCTCGCGCAGCACTTTTGTCGGACCCTGGCACTAGCCTTTCAGCATGACGAAGAGCTCTCCTCAGAGGCGCACCTGGTCCGATTCTCAGTTAGCCCAGGCTGTTGCAGTGTCCCGGTCCTGGCGCGGCGTCATGCGTGAACTTGGGCTAAGCATGACGTCCGCCGGAACCATTCAGTTAGTTAAGCGGCAAGTCTGTCGCCTGGGAATTGACACGTCACACTTCACTGGCCAGCGACGTTGGTCGGACGCTCAACTCAGGCGGGCAGTCGCCGATGCTTATTCCTGGCAAGAACTGGTCTCCGCACTCGGGCTGGTGCCCGGTGGCGGAGACGAGCGAACTCGGATCAAGGCTCATGCGGTCCGCCTTGGCCTTGACCTCAGCCGATTGGAGGAACCCGGAACCGGCGTGACAGCCGAGCCGGGACTTAAGCCAGATATCAAGCAC
This sequence comes from uncultured Actinomycetota bacterium, assembly GCA_963815375.1. Taxonomy (GTDB): domain Bacteria; phylum Actinomycetota; class Actinomycetes; order Streptosporangiales; family Streptosporangiaceae; genus JASHPR01. The sequence goes on from CAWFGX010000005.1 coordinate 1,183,361, forward strand.
CTCCGTGACGCGGGAACCCAGATTGCCGCTATGTGGTTCATGCTGTGCGGATGCAACTCCTCAATCCCACTCGAGCCAGCGGTATATGACCTGCTTGTCTCAATGCCTGCCGGGATAAAGAGAGTTCAGGTGAAGACAACCACTCATAAGAGCAGGGACGGATGGGAAGTGCAAGTAGGGAGACGGCCCTATTCGGTTGGAAACCGGGCACGACTCGTCCCCTACGATCCCGATCTCGTGGATCTCTTCTTCATCCTGGACGGCGATCTTGGTATGTATCTGATCGGTAGCCGAGTGCTGGCGGGCCGTGTGGTAATCCTGCTGCGCAACTACTTGCAGTACAAGGTTGGTGAGGTTGGGTCGCTGATGAAATTCGCCTCTCCGGCAGCCTGAGCGATCCTCGGAGAGCGGGTCGCGTTACGTGATCGGCCGCGGGATCTGGCGGCCGACGTCTGAGAGATCGGCGATCCATTCCTCGCTGACGTCCAGCTCGAACTCTGATGGCTTGCTGGCGATCATCTTCAGGTTGGTGCCCTTCCTGACCGCGGGCCGGGCAGTGCCCGCCTGGGCTGGTTCAGGCTGAGCGACCTCGTGCCTGGTGAAGGAAGGCTTGACCGGGGCGGGCCTGACGGGAGCCTTGTCGCGCTTGCCGGCCGGGGCAGGCGCCTGGACTGCCGTCTTGAGCGCGAGGGAGGGGCACATCTTGACCGCATGCTGCGCCTGTGACTGGAGCCAGGCCGGAACTGGCATGTCCAGGAAAATCGGGTAGCCCTGGCCATCGAGCTGGATCAGCTCGGGAACCAGGTGGGCGCAGAGCCCGTGCCCGCGGCACCTGGTCCAGTCCACGGTCAGCCGGGTCTGGCCCTCTGGGCTGGGCAGCGGCAGGATGCCGCGGGTTGGGCGCCCGCAGGTTCCGCGGAACATGTGCGAGGTCAGGTCGTCGGTAAAAACGTCGAGGGCGGACATGACAAACCGGAACGTGCCGTCGGGGTGAGCGCAGGCCCCGCGTCCCTTCACCGCTGCCGCACCGCGGCGCGCGGTGTCCAGCGCGTCAATGCCGCCGGAACCGTCCGCGAGCGCGGCCAGCGAGCGGGCGATGCCGGGCAGGCCCAGCTTGCAGGGCCCACACTGGCCGGCCGACTCCTGAGCCAGGTAGCTGGCGACCCGCGCGACCTCGCCCAGCGGGCAGGTCGCCTCGTCCAGCGGCAGAACGATGCCAGCGCCGAGCACGCCACCGACTGCGGCCAGGCCCGAGCGGCTGACCGGCACGCTGTAGGCGGCCTCGGTGGACAGCCACATGCCGTGATACCCGCCGACAAGAACCCCGTCCGCGTGCGCGGCCGAGCACAAGTCGAGCACCTCTCCCAGCGGCAGCCCGGACGGGACCTCCAGGACAGCAGGACGGTCGGCCGAGCCGCCCACGGTCAGCAGCACCGTGCCAGGCTCGTCCTCGGTCCCAGTGGACGCGTAACCCTCCGGGCCCAGCATGGCCAGCACTGCGAGCTGGGCGAACGTCTCGGCATTCGACAGCAGCGTCGGACGGTCGTCAACGCCTGTATCAGCGGCAAGCGTCTTGCGGCCGGGCGGCACCGCGGCCTTCCCGTTCACGGCGTTGACCAGCGCACCTCCCTCGCCGGAGACGAACCTGTCCGGCACCTGGACGACGCGCAGGATTTGCCGCAGGCTCGGCTCCTCCGCTGCGGCGGCACTGACCGAGCGCGCCATGTCGCTCCGGGTTACCCCGACGATGATCTCGGTGGCGCGCAGCGCCCTGGCAGCTACCAGGGCTCCGGCGAGAACGAGGAATGGGGACCGCAGCAACAGCATCGCGTCCTTGGCGCTGCCCGGCTCCCCCTCCGTGGCGTTGACAAGCACGACGGGCCTGCGCTTGCGCTGACGGGTCGACTGCAGCACGGCCTTCAGCTTGCGGCCGACCGGGAACCCGGCCCCTCCACGACCGCGGAGATCGACGCGCTCGGCTATGTCGATCAGCCGGCTGATCTCCAGCCGTGGCATCGTGCCGAAAACTTCCCTGTGCGTGGCGAGGTCGATCCGCTCGAACCGGTCCAGGCCGGCCGTCAGGCGAGCCTGCCCGATGCACATGACGTCGGGCGAGGCGGACGAGGTCATGATCGCTCCGCGCCCGGTCCGGGCCCGAACGCCGACGGGTCGCCTACGATCCCGTTCCTTGGCCAGGACGGGTGATCGGGCCAGAGATCCTGCGGCGGCGCCTGCCGGTAGGGGAAGGCTCCGTACAGATCATCCGGGTAGGCGCCCTCAGCGTAGGCCGCGTCAGCGTACGGATCTTCCGGATACGGCATGTCCACGTATTCATCGTCCCCGTATGACGCGTCGGCGTAGTCGGGATCCGCATAATTGCCATCCGGGTAGAGGGCCTCGCCATACGCGGGATCCGCGTAGGTGCCGCCCGGATACGTCGCCCCAGCGTAGGAACGGTCTCCGTAGACATCATCCGGGTAGGGTGCACCGGCATAGGAAGGGTCAGCGTACTGATCGTCCGCGTACGCTTCCGGATACTGTGCCTGCGGATGAAGCGGCTGGGAGTAGGCCTGGGGGTAAGCGGGCCGCTCAGAAGCGGCGGGCTCCTGGACCACCGCCCCTGTGATCACCGGATCCTGGACTGCGCGCTGCGGGCCCGTCCGCTGGTCAATCACACGATGCTCACCCGTATGGTGCTTGACCACAGGCTGCTCGCCCGTGCGGTGCTGGCCCACGGCGGCCTGGCTCGGGCGCGTTAGGTGGCTGTTGCCCGACCCGGCTGGAAGCGCACGGGGCATTCTGGCGACCTGTGACACGGGCGTGAGGCGGCCGAGCAGGCCCATGCTCGCCGCTGCGGGCATCGCGGCCGCGACCGGCCCCGACGCCCGGTCCGGCACCGGATGAGCCGCGGTCTCCCGGCGGTCGCGTACCGAGGCGACCAGCCTGATCAGCAGGGCCAGGCCGACCGCGGCCACGCACGCCCCGTAGCTCCAGTCCACATAGGGCTTTGCGGTCCGGCCGGCGACCAGGCCGTGTACCAGTGAAAGCAGCCAGCACAGGTACGCGGTGGCGTGGATGGCCCGCCAGGCCCATGGCGATCTGGTGGCGAAGCGGCCGCGGGCGATTCCGGTTACAACGAGGATTACCAGGAGGTCTGAGGCGATGGTTCCCAGGCCGACATAGAACGTGCGCCCGCGGGCCATGAATGGCACGAACGCGTCGATCACTGTAGATCTGTGCGCGAGTATCTCAGTCACGATGTGTATGAACAGAAAAGCAAGCGCGGCCAGCGAGACCGCGCGGTGCACGCCTTGGGCGACAACCCGGCCCGGCGGCATCATGACGATGCGATCCGTGGCAGCCAGGCCGACCCCGACCGCAGCCGTCAGCGCGATGAGCGCGAACACGCCCGAGTAGAACAGCAGGAACCGCTGGACCGCAGCCAGGACGACCCGGCCGCGAGCACTCTCCCCGGACGCCGCGGTCACGGCCAGCATGACGAAGAACACGGCGAGGACCCATGCCATGTTTCCGCGCTTGCGTGGTATGACTTGAGCCGTCGACGTGACGCGCGGGCCATGGAATGTGCGGCCGCGTCCGGCTGACACTATCGCCCTCCCGGATAGTCAGCGCATTCGCTGACCGTTACCTGGAAGTACCCTTACGACCCCGGCCCCCTGCGCCGGGAGATGCCCTGCCAGTCCCCGCACACCAGACACTATCGCCCCAGATGGTTGATTGCAGCTAAACAACATATAGGGCATCACGGGATCTCTTGAGCCGATGATGAGCAGGCAGTCAGGCATCACTGTCATGTCCCGGGCTGCCCAGATCGTTTGATTGGATTAGGTATAGCGGGGCAAGAACTGGCTTCCCTGGCTGGACTGGCCAGGGACAGGACTCGACGGGGCGCAATGACGGTGCCGGGACCGGGAGGACTGAGTGGCCGCGGGGCTGATCCCACGGTCCCGTTGCCGGTCCCCGGTGTACCTGTGAGAGCCGCACCGCCCGCCACCCCAGCCCGCTACGCGCCCCCGCGGACATACGTTCTTCCCGACCAGATCCGGCCGCCGCGCCACCGGGTGCGCAAGGTGCTCCGCCGGACGGCTGGCCTTGTGGTCTGCCTGGCGGTGCTAGGCGCCGTCGTGTTCGGCGGGCTGCTGCTTGTCACACCGTCGGTCAGCAACGCCGAGGCGCTTGTACGGTCACAGGACGCAGCACACCACGCTGCCTACCCGGGGCCTCCGGTCGCCGCGCGCTTCGCGGCGGCGCTGGTGGCCACCGAGGACCACCGGTTCTACTCCGAGCCGGGCATCGACCTGTTCGCGGTCGGGCGAGTGGGCCTGTCCTACGCAACGGGTCATGGCGACCAGGGCGGCGCAACCCTGTATCAGCAGCTGGCGAAGGTGCTGTACACGCAGGGCCGCTCCGGCGCCTCGGTCGAGGCGGAGCAGCTGGCGCTGGCCGTCAAGCTGTACCTGACGTACAGCAGGCAGCAGATCCTGCAGATGTACGCGGATGTGGTCTATTTCGGGAACGGTTACTACGGCCTGGCCGCCGCCAGCTGTGGCTACTTCGGGGTTCAGCCCGCCAGCCTGTCCTGGCCGCAAGCGGCGCTGCTTGCGGGCCTTGTGCAGGGGCCATCGGAAGACGACCCGCTCACCAATCCGGTAAACGGGCGGGCCCGCGAGGTACATGTCATCGGCAGGCTGGTTGCCACCGGGCAGCTATCTCAGACCCAGGCCGATACCGCGCTCGCTATACCGCTGTCGACGCTGCTAGCCCGCGCTGGCGGCTGTTAAAAGCTGAAATTTACGCCAGCGGTTCCTACGGCGGGAGTCGCACGCCCTTCGCTGTCGGGGGCCTTGGAATCCCGGTCAGAGGATTCCGGTCAGAGAGCCTGGCGGGGTCCGTCCCAGCGCTGCCTGGCGACCGCGCCCGACTGGGGAACCGAGGACGGAGCCGGATTCCACGGGGGCGGAACGAGTTCAGGCTCGCGCGCCTCGTGGTGCCCGCCCAGCACCAGCCCCAGGTTCACCGTTGGATCCTCCGTGTACGGCTCGGCGTACACGGCCGCAGGCTGCGCGTACACGGCCGCTGATGCCTGGGCAGCAGGCTGCGCCTGCCAGACCCACTTGCGGTAGGACCAGAACCGGAACAGGGTGCCGAACACGAGCCCGAGGAAGTTCGCAAAGTCGTACCAGAGTGCCCCGCTGAGGCCGAAGGCGCTCTGGACGAGCCAGATGCAGGCATACCCGATCAGCAGCCCGACCCCGTTGAGCACGAAGAACATCACACTCTCGTGCGTGGTGCCCTTGCCCAGGCGGTGCCGGAACGTCCAGTGGCGGTTGCCGAGGAAGGTCACCACGGTGGCGATCAGCGTGGCGACGGTGAGCGCTAGGTACTTCTCGACCTGCAGGTGGTTATGCAGGATGTCGGCACCACCGAGCGTCACGACAGCACCGATCCCGCCGATCACGCAGAATTTCGCGCCCTCGTGGATCAGCTGCCTGAACCGCTGGTACGTCGTGGTGACGAGATTCACCCTGGCCGCCTTCCTTCTCTCCAGCCCCTCAGGACGCGCCGAGGTGACTAGCAGAGGTTACCCCGAACTACGTACGGTATGGCCCAATCGGAGAAACCAGACGCCGAGCTTACCCGCTTGTGCTCAGCAGGCCGGCCGGTTCCCGCGCAGTTCACGGCTGTCACTGTGCCCGGCTGCTGCCAGCATAACCAGTGCTGGAGGCCCAAAATCGGTTCGGAGCCGGCGGGTCGCGCCAGGTATTGTCACCGGGTGCCTGGGCGCGAGGTACTGATCCATGCCAGAGGCCTGGCAAAGAAGTTCGGCGACGCCGTAGCGGTGGACGGTGTCGATTTCGATCTGCACCGCGGCGAGGCATTCGGCTTCCTCGGCCCGAACGGCGCGGGCAAGTCCTCGACCATGCGCATGATCGGCTGCGTCTCCCCGCCGAGCGGTGGCGAGCTGTCCATCCTGGGCCTGGACCCGGTCGCTGACGGGCCTGCGATCAGGGCCAGGCTCGGCGTGGTTCCGCAGGACGACACGCTGGACGTGGAACTGACCGTCCGGGAGAACCTGATCATCTACGGGCGTTACTTCGGCCTTCCGCGGGCCGTCATAGCGGCGCGGACGGCACGCCTGCTGGAGTTCGTGCAGCTTTCCGACCGGGCGAACGACCAGGTGGAGCCGCTGTCCGGAGGAATGCGGCGCAGGCTGACGATTGCCCGCTCCCTTATCAACGAGCCGGAGATCCTGCTGCTCGACGAGCCGACCACTGGCCTGGATCCGCAGGCGCGGCACGCGGTGTGGGACCGGCTGTACCGGCTCAAAAGCGAGGGCGTCACGCTGGTCCTGACCACGCACTACATGGACGAGGCCGAGCAGCTGTGCGACCGCCTGGTGGTGATGGACCGAGGCCAGATCGCGGCGGAGGGCTCACCCGCCGACCTGATCTCGCAGTTCTCCACCTCCGAAGTGCTCGAGCTGCGGTTCGACCCGGATTCCCGGGAGCGGGCGGCGGGCAAGCTGGCCGATGCCCCGGCAGAGCGCGTGGAGGTGCTCGCCGACCGGATTCTGCTGTACGCCGAGAACGGGGACGCGGCGCTGGCCGCCGTCCGTGACCTCGGCCTGGAACCGCTGACGTCCATGGTGCGGCGCAGCACGCTCGAGGATGTGTTCCTGCGCCTGACCGGCAGGCGGCTGGAGGAGTGATGTCCTCCCAGGCGGCAGGCGCGCCGACGCTGCCGGGGACAGGCAGGTCCTTCGCAGTGCGTGAACTCAGGTTCTGGCTTACGGACTACCGGCGGACCTGGCGCGGGTCGATCTACTCCACCGTGCTGAGCCCGGTTCTGTACCTGGGCGCGATGGGGCTGGGCCTGGGCTCGCTGGTCGACACGAGGGGCACGGCCAGCCTGGGTGGGGTGAGCTACCTGGCGTTCCTCGCTCCGGGGCTACTGGCGGCGAACGCGATGCAGACCGCGATCAGCACGTCCACATACCCCGTGCTCGCCTCGGTGAAGTGGCTGAAGACCTACCAGGCTGCGGCGGCCACGCCGCTGCGGCCCCGAGACATCTTCCACGGCCACCTGCTGTTCACGCTGCTGCGGCTGACCATGAACAGCTCGATCTTCATCGTCGTGATGGCCGCGTTCGGCGCTGCCCGGTCGCCGTGGGTGCTGGCCGCGCTCCCGGTGGCGGTGCTCACCGGGCTGGCGTTCGCCGCGCCGGTCGAGGCTTTCGCGGTGCTGCAGACCAGGGACCAGCCGTTCTCGGTGCTGTACCGGTTCGGGATGATCCCGCTGTTCCTGTTCTCTGGCACGTTCTTCCCCGTCACCCAGCTGCCAGCCTGGGTCAGGCCGCTTGCCTACGCCACCCCTCTGTGGCACGGCGTGGCGCTGTGCCGGTCGCTCAGCCTCGGCACGGCCACCATCGCTGAGGCGCTGGCGCACGTCGGCTACCTGGCCGTGCTCGCCGCGGTCGGCGTGGCCGCAGGGAACCGCGCCTATCGCAGGCGGCTCTATGTCTAATGCCAGAACCCCGGGAATCGGTGACATCCCCCTGCGGGTGCTGCCGCTTCCGCTGCTGCGCGCCCGCGTCCGTGGCCTGGGCGGCCGGGGCAGCGCGCACCTGATCGAGCGTCACGCCCGGGCGTACCGGCATGCCTGGGCTGTGCTCGTCTCGGGGTTCTTCGAGCCGCTGTTCTACCTGCTGTCGATCGGGGTCGGCATCGGGGAGCTGGTCGGCAAGGTGACCGGGCCAGGAGGGCACCCTGTGGGGTTCACCAGCTTCGTGGCGCCCGCCCTGCTCGCCACGTCGTCGATGAACGGTGCTGTGTACGACTCGACCTTCAACGTTTTCTTCCGGCTCAAGTACAGCAAGGCCTACGACGCGGCCTTGGCCACGCCGATGCGTTCGGGCGACATCGCGCTCGGTGAGGTCGGCTGGGCACTGATCCGGGGAGGGCTGTACGCGGTCGCGTTCATGGTGGTGATGCTCGCGCTCGGCCTGGTGCACTCGGCCTGGGGCGCGGCTGCGGTTCCCGCCGCGCTGCTGATCGGGTTCGGGTTCGCGGGCGCGGGCATGGCCGCGACCACGTTCATGCGCAGCTGGCAGGACTTCGACTTCATCACGCTGGCGACGCTGCCGATGTTCCTGTTCTCGACCACGTTCTTCCCGCTGAGCGTCTACCCGAGGCCGCTGCAGATCGTGGTGGAGTGCACGCCGCTCTACCAGGGCGTGACGCTGATGCGCGGCCTGACATTCGGTGTGGTGGGGCCCGGCCTGCTCTTGCATGCCGTCTATCTGGCGCTGATGGGCCTGGCCGGGCTGCGGGTGGCCAGCTGGCGGATCAGCCGCCTGCTGCTCAGGTAGGCATGGTGCCGGGCCCGCGCACGGGCCAGCCTCCGCTGTCGCGCCATGACGCCTGGTGCCCCCGCCCCGGCCTGTCGCTTTCCGCCGTTATGTTGTTACACTGAGTGAGTGTTCGCAGGTCGCAGCGGCGGCTCATGCCTCGCTGTCCGGTGATAGCAACTCGGGGGGAGATGTCACCATGACCATGCACGCAGAGGAGCTCATCGGCGCGCGGGTAACCGGCGGCGATGGCCAGGTGGTGGGCACCGTCGAGCAGGTATTCAACGACGACGCGGACGGCCGTCCGGTATGGGCGCTGGTCCGGGCAGGCAGGAAGGACAAGTTCGTTCCGCTTGGCGGGAGCAAGTTCAGCAAGGACGGGCTCAGCGTCCCGTTCGACACGAAGGTGATCATGAGCAGTCCTGACGTCGACGCGGGCCGGCACATGTCGGCGGCGCAGGCGGACGAGCTCAACCGTCACTTCGGCCTGACCGTCCCGCAGCAGGCCGGGCAGCCCGACGTTCCCCCGCGGGGGCAGCAAGACATCTCCGGCCAGGCAGGCGAGCAGGACGTCTCCGGGCGTGACCGTCGGCAGGACACCGGCGAGCGCACCGGGCAGCAGGACGCCGCCGGTCGCACAGGCCAGCAGGACATCTCCGGGACGGCCGGCCAGCAGGACGTGAGCACGCAACCCGGGCAGCAGGACGCCGGCGGGCAGCTCGTCACCGAGTGGCTCACCCGCGCCGAGGAGCGTGTGGACGTCGGTACCGAGATGATGGAGACCGGGCGCGCCCGGCTGCACAAGTACGTAGATACCGAGCCAGTCGAGCAGGCAGTCCGCGTATACCACGAGGAAGTCGAGATCGAGCGCGTGCCGATCGGGCCCGATGAGCAGGCCAGCGGCGCTCCGATGACCGAGGACCAGAAGGAGATCATCCTGCACGAGCAGCGCGCCGTCTTCCACAAGGAAGCAGTGCCGGTCGAGCGGGTCCGCCTGATCGTCAGGCGGGTGGAAGAGGACCGGACGTTCCGCGACGAGGTCCGCAAGGAGCGGATTGAGATCGAGTCGGACGGCGGGCGGGCACCAGCGGGCGGCGGCGCGCCGCGTCCTGGCGCCGGCCGATAACCTCCGGACGATAACAGCAGTGTGACGACAGGCTGGGCCCGCTGTGGCGGCCCAGCCTGCTCGTGCTCATGCTGGAGAGCGGCCTGCCGCGCGGTAGCCGCAGGCGTGTGCGCGGCACTCCCTCGACCGGGACCACACAAGCGCCGTAGCGTGGTGCTGGACCGGCTGACGCCGGCCAGTGCGCACCACAGGAGGCGGCTCATGGACTTCGGCTACGACGCGCGCACCGAGGAACTGCGCGAGCAGCTGCTGTCGTTCATGGACGCTCAGATCTACCCGGCCGAGAAGGTGTTCGCCGAGCAGGTGGCCGCGGCAGCCGCGGTCGGCCGCGAGTGGGAGCGTCCTCCAGTGGTCGGCGAACTGAAGGCGGAGGCCCGCCGCCGGGGGCTGTGGAACCTTTTCCTGGCCCATCACCCAGACGGCGCAGGCCTGACCAACCTGCAGTACGCCCCGCTCGCGGAGATCACCGGGCACAGCCCGTCGATCGCGCCCGAGGCCCTGAACTGCGCCGCGCCCGACACAGGCAACATGGAGCTGCTCGCCGAGTTCGGCAGTCCCGAGCAGCAGCAGCGATGGCTCCGGCCGCTGCTCGACGGTGAGATCCGGTCGGCGTTCTGCATGACCGAACCTGATGTCGCGTCGTCCGACGCCACCAACATCGCCACCCGGATCGAGCACGACGGCGCCGAGTACGTGATCAACGGCCGGAAGTGGTGGTCGTCCGGGGCTATGGACCCCCGGTGCGCGATCCTCATCGTGATGGGCAAGACCGAGCCAGCCGCCGAGCGGCACCGTCAGCAGTCGATGATCCTGGTGCCCAGAGACACTCCTGGTGTCCTGATCAAGCGCGGGATGCGCCTGTTCGGCTTCACCGACGGCCCGCACGGCGGCCACGCCGAGGTCGAGTTCCGCGACGTGCGGGTCCCGGCAGCGAACCTGATCGGCGGAGAGGGCGACGGCTTCGCGATCGCGCAGGCCAGGCTCGGGCCCGGGCGGATCCACCACTGCATGCGGATGATCGGAGCGGCCGAGCGGGCACTGGAGCTGATGTGCCGCCGCGCCACGCAGCGCACCGCGTTTGGCGGGCCGCTCGCGACCCAGGGAGTCATCCAGGACTGGATCGCCGAGGCCAGGGTCCGTATCGAGCAGGCGCGGCTGCTGGTGCTCAAGACCGCGTGGCTGATGGACACGGTCGGCAACAAGGGTGCACACACCGAGATCCAGGCCATCAAGATCGTGACCCCGGCGATGGCCGAGTGGGTGATCGATCGGGCCATCCAGGTGCACGGGGCCGCCGGGGTCAGCCAGGACTTTCCTCTGGCGCACCTGTGGGCGGCCGCCCGGTCGCTGCGGTTCGCTGACGGCCCTGATGAGGTGCACAAGCGCTCCCTAGCCCGCCGCGAGCTTCGCCGCTACGCCTAGCACCTGCGCATTAGCCGTGTTACTGACGCGATTCCCCGCTACTCGGCGGTGTGCTGGCGGGGGCGCCGAGAAGGGTCTGAAGGGAGAGCAGCGGTGTCAGCAACGCTGCGACTGACGCGCGATCCAGGCTTCGGCGTTGAGCTCCGGCGGGGCAGCTTCGAGATCTCAGTCGATGGCATGAGCGCCGGCTCGATCGCGGACCACGAGACTGTCGAGACACCAGTCGAAGCCGGGCATCACAGCGTGCTGATTCGGAAAGGCCGGTACTCGAGCCGGAATCGCTCGTTCGATGTGGCCGACGGTGATGTCGTCAGGTTCCGCTGCCATGGCGCCAGGATCTGGCCGACCTGGGTCGCGTCGTTCGTCGTGCCGAACATCGCGATCTCGCTCAGGCGCCAGTAGCCGGGTGGATCAGGCAGCCAAGCCGCGGTCCCCTGCGATACGGGGCCCGTTAGTGTGGGCACGTCGCCGCGCACGTCAGCGACGGCGGCGGGCCGGCCCCTGCGGTGCGCTGGCCAGCGAGGAGCAGGAGGAAGCATGTCAGAGGCATCAGCAGGGGGCCAGCGGGTGGCGATCGTCACCGGCGGCGCGCGCGGCATCGGCGCCGCGATCTCCCGGCGGCTGGCGGCCGACGGGATGGCCGTCGCCGTGCTGGACCTGAAGGAGGCCGACTGCGCCGGGACCGTGGAGGCGATCACCTCTGCGGGCGGGCGCGCGATCGCGGTCGGCGCGGACGTCAGCCAGGCCGACCAGGTGGCGGCGGGCGTGGACCGCGCGGCAGCCGAGCTCGGCCCTCCAGCGGTGCTCGTCAACAACGCCGGGGTACTCCGCGACAACCTGCTGTTCAAGATGTCAGAGGACGACTGGGACACGGTGCTGGCAGTGCACATGCGCGGCGCTTTCCTGATGAGCCGGGCGGCGCAGAAGCACATGGTCGACCAGCGCTTCGGGCGGATCATCAGCCTGTCGTCGTCGTCGGCGCTCGGCAACCGGGGCCAGGCGAACTACTCGGCCGCCAAGGCGGCCATGCAGGGATTCACCAAGACCCTCGCGATCGAGCTCGGCCAGTTCGGGATCACCGCGAACGCGATCGCGCCCGGGTTCATCGTCACCGATATGACCGCGGCGACCGCGGCCAGGATCGGCATGGATTTCCAGGAATTCCAGAAGGCCGCCGCCTCGCAGATCCCGGTGCGCCGGGTCGGCCAGCCCGACGACGTGGCGCACGTCGCGTCGTTTCTGGCCAGCGATGGCGCGGGTTTCGTGTCCGGCCAGGTGATCTACGTCGCCGGCGGTCCCCTGTGCTGAGAGATACAGCGCTGACAGACACAGCGCTGAGAGAAACTGCGGCGAGCCCGAGCGCCGCCGCCGGGCACCGCTGAGGAGGCTGGCCCGTGATACCCCCAGGTGAGACCGTCGTAACCGGTGACGAGCTTCGCGGCCAGGTCCGTGAGTTTCTCAAGGCCAGCGACCCAGCATCGATGGAACGGATGGATTTCCTTCGGGCTCGGTTCGATGCCGGGCTCGCCTGGGTGCACTACCCAGCCGGCCTGGGCGGCCAGGGGCTGCCCCGCGCGCTGCAGCCGGTGGTCGACGCCGAGTTCGCCGCGGCAGGCGCTCCGACCAACAGGCCCGAGCGCAACGGAATAGGCCTGGGCATGGCGGCGCCGACGATCCTGGCGCACGGAACACAAGAGCAAAAGGAACGATGGTTGCGTCCACTGTGGACCGGCGAGGAAATCTGGTGCCAGCTATTCAGTGAGCCAGGGGCCGGCTCGGACCTGGCCGGCCTGGCCACGCGCGCAACCCGGGACACTGCTGACAGTGCCGGCGGTCAGGGGGCGGATCGCTGGATCGTAACCGGGCAGAAAGTGTGGACGTCATCGGCGCACCTGGCGAAGCGCGCGCTGCTGGTCGCCCGCACCGACCCGGACGTGCCCAAGCATCAAGGCCTGACCTACTTCGCCTGCGACATGACAGCCCCGGGTGTCGAGGTCAGGCCGCTGCGCCAGCTCACAGGCGAGGCCGAGTTCAACGAGGTCTTCCTGACCGACGTGGCGATCCCCGACTCCGACCGGATCGGAGCGGTCGGCGAAGGCTGGGCGGTGGCCACCTCGACGCTGATGAACGAGCGTGTCGCGATCGGCGGCGCGGCGGTGCCCCGGGAGGGCGGCATGATCGGCTCTGCCGCCCGGACCTGGCGGGAGCGGCCAGGGCTGCGAACCCCGGGGCTGCACGACCGGCTGCTGCGGCTCTGGGCGGACGCGGAGGTGGCCCGGCTGGCCGGGGTGCGGCTCCGCCAGCAGCTGGCCGCTGGCCAGCCGGGCCCCGAGGGCTCGGCGGCGAAGCTGGTGTTCGCCCGGCTGAACCAGGAGATATCCGGGTTCGAGGTGGAGCTGGCCGGCGAAGAAGGGCTGCGCTACGAGGACTGGACGATGCGCCGTCCGCAAGGGGCGAACTTCTTCGGCCGTGACCCCGGCTACCGGTACCTGCGGTCGCGTGGCAACTCGATCGAGGGCGGGACCTCGGAGATCCTGCGCAACATCATTGCTGAACGGGTGCTCGGGCTGCCGCGCGAGCCCCGGACGGATACCGGCGTCCCATGGAAGGACCTGCCACGATGAACGCGGTCGCCTTGCCAGACATGCTGTACGGGGAGGCCGAGAACGAGCTGCGCGGGGCCGTCCGCGCCCTCCTCGACGACCGCAGCGGCTGGCCCGAGGTGCTGGCCAGGACGGAGACACCCGAGACCTACGACACCGCGCTGTGGCGCGTCCTGGCCGCCGAGATCGGCTGCGCCGGGCTGCTGATCCCCGAGGCCAGCGGCGGCGCCGGGGCGTCCTACCGCGAGGCCGCTGTCGTGGCCGAGGAGACCGGGCGCGCTGTGGCACCCGTGCCCTTTCTTGGCTCGGCTGTCGTGGCCACAGCGGCGCTCCGGGCCGCGGGCGACGATGAGCTGCTAGCCAGGCTGGCCGACGGATCGAATACGGCGGTGCTCGCTGTCCCGTTCGGGCACTCTCCAGGGACACGGCCAGAGCCGACTGTTCGCGTCGGAGGGCACCGGCCGGGCGACTCGGGGAGCCACCGCCTCACCGGGGGCGTCACCGGCGTCGCCGACGCGCTGCCCGCTGACGTGCTGCTCGTGCCCGCTGACGGGGTTCCGTACGGGCTATACGCGGTCCGTCCTGGCGACGCCGGGATGTCGGTGACGCCCGTCGTGTCGCTCGACATGACCCGGCAGCTCGCCGACGTATCCCTGGACGGAGTCCCGGCGCGGCGCGTAGCGGCAGGCGAGACCGCCGAGCGCGCTGTCGCAGCCGCGCTGTCCGCGGGTGCGGCGATGGCCGCCTCTGAGCTGCTCGGAACCGCCGAGCGGTGCCTGGAGATGACCGTGGCCTACCTGAAAGAGCGGCGTCAGTTCGGGCGCCCGGTCGGGTCGTTTCAGGCGCTCAAGCACCGCGCTGCCGACCTGTGGGTGGCCGTTGCCCAGGCCCGCGCTGCGGCCAGGTACGCCGCAGCCTGCCTGGCTGACGGCGATCCAGACGCGGACGTCGCCACCGCACTGGCCAAGGCGGCGTGCTCGGACGTTGCCGTCCGGGCAGCACAGGAGTGCGTGCAGCTGCATGGCGGGATCGGCTTCACCTGGGAGCACCCGGCGCACCTGTACCTGAAGCGGGCGAAGAGCGCTTCGATCGGTTTCGGCACCGCCGACTGGCACCGGCGGTCGCTGGCAGGGCTGGTGAACCTGCCGGCCGCTGACGCGGGTGCCGCGCTGTGAAGTCGGCCGCAGGCGCCGGAGCCGTTGTCACCGGCGGCGGCAGCGGCATTGGCGCCGCGCTGTCCCGGCGGCTAGCCGCCGAAGGGGCGAGGGTCGTGGTCAACGACATCGACGGTGCAGCGGCTGCGGCGGTCGCTGCGTCGTGCAATGGTCCCGCTGGTCCGGCGACGGTCGTCGCCGCCGACGCTGCCAGCGAGGAGGGCATCGCCGCCCTGATCTCAGGCGCCCGGGCCGAGCTGGGCGAGATCGACCTCTTTTGCGCCAACGCGGGTGTCGCACGGGGCGGCGGGCCAGAGGCCGCAGAACCGGACTGGGCGGCCTCGTGGCAAGTCAACGTGATGGCGCATGTCCGGGCGGCGCGGCTGCTGCTCGGCCCGTGGCTGGAGCGGGGGAGCGGCCACCTGATCTGCACGGTCTCAGCGGCCGGGCTGCTGTCGATGATCGGCTCCGCGCCGTACTCGGTCACCAAGCACGCGGCGCTCGCTTTCGCCGAGTGGATGGCGCTCAGCTACGCCCACCGCGGCGTGACAGTGCAGGCGATCTGCCCGCTGGGGGTCCGCACCCCGATGCTGGATGGCAGCGGCCCCAGTGCCAGGCTGCTGCTGGACGAGGCGGCGATCGAGCCGGAGGCTGTCGCTGACGCTGTGATCGAGGGCATGGCAGCGGGACGGTTCCTGATCCTCCCGCACTCTGAGGTCGCAGGCATGTACGCAGGCCGGGCGACTGAGCCGGACCGCTGGCTGCGCGGGATGAACCGGCTGCAGCAGCGGCTAGACGAACTCGCCTGACACCGGTCACCGGACATGTGGCGGGTTAGTGCCTGCTGACTGGTTCCAGCCATTACCATGCTGCACGACGGCAACGACATCGAGCTGATTGCAGATGGCACGGGACACTTGCCCTATGGGCTTCTCGCAGGGCACCGGTCATGGCAGAGCCTGACCAGGGTTCCCTTCCCTCCGCATGGCCGGAGCAGGGCAGTGAGCAAACCGTGGGCCGCGCCTCCACCGGCGTGATCCACCACCTTGAGTTCTGGGTGCCCGATCTTGACCGGGCCGTTGTCAGCTGGGGCTGGCTGCTCGACGAGCTGGGGTACAAGCCATTCGGGGACTGGCCCGGCGGCCGCAGCTGGCGCTCAGGCCACACCTACATCGTCATCGAGCAGTCGCCGGACCGCACGGCGGGGCGGCACGACCGGTGCCGCCCCGGGCTGAACCACCTTGCCTTCCACGTCGCGGACCAGGAGCAGGTGGACAAGCTGGTCGCCAGCGCGCCGAGCAACGGCTGGCGGCTGATGTTCCCCGAGCGCTACCCGCATGCGGGGGGCGAGGGGCACTACGCCGCCTACCTCGAGAACGCCGATGGCTTCGAGGCCGAACTGGTAGCGCCCAGCACGCCTCAGCCTCCTGACGCCTGACCTCCGGAACTCACAGGCACCGACAGCCGCAGGTCACGTGATGACCTGCCGACCTGCACCGTGAACTGCCCCGGAGACCAGACCCAGCCGCCCGCCTCCTCGTCCCACCGGGCAAACGCCCGGGCCGGCACCTGCAGCCGGACCTCGGCCAGCTTGCCAGGTTCCGCCGCGACCACCCCGAACGCGGCCAGCTGCCGCGGTGGCCGGGCGGCGTCACCCGGCGGGCCCGCGAGGTACACCTGGACCACCTCGCGTCCCGGCCGGGACCCGCTGTTGCGCAGCATGACCGTCAGGTCGAGGTCTTCACCGGCCGCCAGCACCGGCGTTGCCGCGTGCAGCGACTCGTAGGACCACGTTGTGTACCCGAGGCCATGGCCGAACGGGAACGCAGGGGTGGACAGCCGCGCGTCGTAGCCGCGATAGCCGATGAGCAGACCCTCGTCGTAGGCGAGGATCCCGTCCTGCGGGACGGCATGCAGGACCGGGCAGTCCGCCTCGCTGGCCGGCAGGGTGACGGGCAGCCGCCCGCCGGGCTCGGCCCGGCCCAGCAGGACGTCGGCGATCGCATCACCCATGGCCTGGCCAGGCAGCCACGCGTAGACCACGGCAGCGACCTGGGCCGCCCAGGGCATCAGGACCGGCATCCCGGCATTGATCACGACCACGGTCCTCCGGCTGACCGCGGCCACCCGGCGCACGAGCTCATCCTGCCGCCCGGGCAATGCGAGCGTGCTGCGGTCGAAGCCCTCGCTCTCGGCCGCAGGCGCCGACCCGACGACCACGACCGCCGTGTCGGCCTGGCCGGCCTCTCGCACCGCCTCGGCCATCAGGGCGTCCTCATCCGCCTCGGGCACGATCCCGAGCCGGACTGACAGCGGCCCGTCGCCGTCGGCTGCCGGGCTGTACTCGAGCCGGATGAGTGCCGGCCGTCCGGCTTCCAGAATGACCACGGCCCGGAGCTCGCCCGGCCGCGTCATTGCCTCCACGGGATCATCGGGAACACTGGTCGTGCCGTCGATGACGACGGAGCCGTCCACCGTCAGGGTGAGCCGCCCGACGCCGGCCACGCCGAGCACGTGTGGCCCCGCCCAGACCGGACGGAACGAGGTGAGCACCACGATCGTCCCAGCCTCGCCCCAGCCGACGCCCGGGGGCACCTGGTCCCACCAGGCCAGCGCCGTCGCGTTGCGGTGCTCGGCAGCCAGCAGTGCCCCGTCGCCGCCACGGAACTCCAGCCGGACGCCCTGCTCCCCGGTGACCGGGTCGCTGAGAGAGCCAGCTGGAGGCTCGGGCACAACCACCCAGGTGCGGCATCCCTCAGCAACGGTGACCTCGGCGGTTCCCGCCAGTGCCGAGGCGATCGCGGCTGCCGGGGTGGACACGGCGACCGGCGCGACAATTGCGCTGCCGCCACCGCCGATCGCTGGGTAGCTGGCGTTGGGGCCGATGACAGCGACCCTGCCCACGGAGGCAGGGTCGATCGGCAATGCGCCGCCATCGTTACGGAGAAGGACCAGTGATGCCGCGACGGCTCTGCGCAGCAGCAGCGGATCGACCAGGCGCGGCCGACCCATGCTGGCAGATGCCGCGCTGGGAGCAGTGCTCACAGCGCCGGTTTCAGGTATGCCGGCGGGTACCGTGCCCAGCAGGCCGCCGTCGGAGCCGCTCAGAGCCCCGACCCGGCCGGCCAGCCGCAGCAGCCGGACCACTTTGTCATCGAGCACGTCATCAGTGACCGCGCCCTCGGTGACAGCCTGAGCCAGCAGCCCTCCCCACGGCCCGTCCGGGCCCGGCATCGCCAGGTCCAGGGCTGCCAGGGCGGTGGCAGCGGTGCTTCGGGCCGCGTTCCAGTCTGACGTGACGACGCCGTCGAAGCCCCACTCGTCCTTGAGAACGTCACGCAGCAGCCGCGCGTGCTCGGTCATGGGTATGCCATTGACCTTGTTGTAGGCGGCCATCACCAGCGCCGCCCCGGCCTCACGGACGCAGGCCTCGAACGGAGCGAGGTACACCTCACGCAGCACGCGCTCGGCTACGTGGACGTCATAGGTCCAGCGCCCTGTCTCCGAGTCGTTGCCCACGAAGTGCTTGAGGGTCGCCCCGACGCCAGCGCTCTGCACCCCGCGCACATAGGCTGCCGCCAGCCGCGCCGTCAGCACCGGGTCCTCAGCGAAGAACTCGAAGCCGCGGCCGCCGAGCGGCGTGCGCATCAGGTTGATCGTCGGCGCGAGCAGCACGTCGACGCCCTTGCTCCGGGCCTCGGCGCCCAGGGCGGCGCCGACCTCGGCGATGAGGTCGGTGTCCCAGGTGGCACCGAGGGCCGAGGGGCACGGGAGGCTAGATGACGGGCGGCGCTCGTCCAGGACCACTCCCCGGACTCCTGCCGGGCCGTCCGACATGATCATCGGCCGGAGCCCGAGTGCCTCGGCGCCCTGCGTGCGCCAGCTGTCGGCTCCGGTCAGCAGCAGCACCTTGTCTGTGACGCTCAGGCCGGCTACCAGCGCGGCGAGGCCAGACGCATTCAGTGCCCTGCCCAACGCGGGCCGGAGAGCCGTTGGTATCTCAGCGGAATTATCTAGGTCTGCATCCGCCGCCGCAGTAGCAGCGGTGACTGCGGTCGCGTCCGGGGCGGATTCCGCGGTCATCGCCTGCCCCCTGGGCTGGTGGCCGCCTGGGCCCCCGCCCGGCCGGTTATCCGGCCGGGCGGGACCCGCCCCTCGTATGAGGTTGTCATGTGGCTGCGGTTATCCCTCCGCCTCGTTATCCGGTCGTCGCGGTCAGGAGACCGGCTTGAGGTGGAGGATCGTCTCCTCGAGGTACGGGGAGTTTGTCGACGGGTTCATGAACGGGTTGCTCGACGACGGCCAGCCGGTGTAGTCCCTGGTCGAGTACTGCCACCAGGCGGCGCCGTACAGCAGGGGAGCCACGGGGGTCTGCGTGTTCATGATGTTCTCGAGCGAGTCGATCGCCGACTGCTGCGCGGACGCGCTGTTGCTGCCCGCGTACTGGGCCAGCGCGGCCTGTGTCGCCGGGTCGTTCCAGCGCCCCAGGTCATTAGCGGCGGGCTGGCCGACCGGCGCGGTCAGGCTGGAGTCCAGCAGGCCGTCGTAGATGTAGTACCCCCCGGGGCCCTGGTTGCTCCAGTGGATTGTGGCGTCGAAGTTGCCGTCGGCGACATCGCCGTTCCAGACAGTCGCGACTCCGATGCCGTTAACGGTGACGTTGAAGCCAAGGGCGTTCAGCTGCTTCGCGATCGCCTGCGCGTCGAGGTAGTAGTCGCTGTAGGGGATGGGGTCGGCGATCGAGAAGGTGATCTGCTGGCCGCCCTTGGTCCACTTGCCCCCAGCCTGGCTCCAGCCGTCGGCTGTGAGGATGGAGCTGACCTTCGACGCGTCACCGGTGGCCGGCAGGTTGTTGGCCAGTGATGGCAGCAGGGAGCTGCTGTCACTGGGGAGCAGCAGCCCGCTGGTGGACGACGCGGGGAGCTCGTAGCCCGTCTCGCCCTGGGCGGACAGCTGCTGGCGGTTGATGCCGTAGCTGATCGCCTGGCGAACAGCGGGGTCGTTCAGCGGTGGCTTGGTGACATTGAAGATCAGTGACACCAGGTTGTTCGCCGTGTAGTAGGGGGCCGCTGTGGAGTAGGTGTGGTTTGCCTGGCTCTTGCCCAGGTAGACGCTCTGGACATCGGCGATGTCATTGCCAGCGAGGTCGATCTGCCCCGTCGCCAGCGGGTTCACGATGTTGAAGTTCTGGCTGTAGGCGGGGTAGGAGATCTCGGGCACGTGCACCGCGGACTTGTTCCAGTAGTTCGGGTTTTCCTTGAGCGTGAAGCCCTGCGGGGAGAACTTGTCGAGCATGTACGGGCCGGTGCCGACGGGGGTCGTGTCGGCGTAGGTGGTCGGGTTGACCTTGGACCAGATGTGCTGGGGCACGATATACGTCTGGCCGATCAGGAACAGGTTCGTGTACTCCGGCTTGCTGAAGTTCAGCACCGCGGTGGTCGGGCTGGACGCGGTCGCGCTGGTCGGTGCCGGCGTGCCGTCGGTGTCCAGGCCCTTGTTCGCGGCGATCATGTTAAAGGTGAACGCGACGTCGCTGGCGCTGAACGCCTTGCCGTCGTTCCACTTCACGCCGGACCGGACATTGATCGTCAGCGTCTTTCCGCCGTTTGACCAGCTGTACCCGGTGCCGAGGATGTCGAAGGGCTGCTCCGACGGTTCGAGGATGTTCCAGATGAACAGTGGCTCGTAATACAGCGCGTCAGAGGTCACCTGGTGACCGGTGGACGTCGCCGAGTACGGGTTGAACGTGTCCGTCATCGGGGACAGCGGGGTGTCATCGACGACCAGCGTCTTGCCTGTAGCCGGGGAGCCGTTGCTTGAGCTGTTCGAGCCGCCGCAAGCTGCCACGCCCAGGGCGAGGATGGCGCAAGCCGCCACTGCCTTCATGAGCTTGAGATTCATTGCTTAAACTCCGTTGTGCCCGGCCGGCTCGTCGCCGGCCTGTTGTGAACGACCGTGTCGGGGTCTGTTGTCAGTCGGGCGGCGCTGGCCGGCCGGGCTCGCCTGACCTGCCTGCGTCCTGTGCTGTCCTTGGGTCCTGCGCTGCCCCCTTCGGGCCCGTACTGCCAGCACTGTGCTGCCAGCGCCGGGCTGTCCCGGGAGTCAGCCCGAACCTCGTTCCGGGCCATCCGGTGGTCATCGCCGGTTCATCGCGTTCGCGGGGCCCAGCCCCCCACTCTGCTGCCAGGGCTCAGTCACCGCTTTCCTCCCTTCGGGGTGTCGGCGTGGTCTGACGGTCGGTTTCCTCCGGCCTGAGCGGCGTGGCCGGGGTGAGCGGCGCCGCCTGCGCGGCGTCCAGGTCGGTCGCGTGCAGCCAGCACGCGCTCACGTGGCCGGCGGTGGTCTCGAAACCAGCCGGGGCAGTCTCGGCGCAGATCGCCATGGCATGCGGGCAGCGCGGGTGGAAACGGCAGCCTGGCGGAGGCGCAGCCAGGCTTGGCGGAGCCCCGCGGGCCGGCAGCGGCGACCCTGCGCTGTCCAGCCCGGCCCCGTCCAGCACTGCGCCGCCCGCTGTGCTGCCCGGCGCTGGCCGGTCCGGGTCAGGCGCCGCGCTCAGCAGCAGCTGGGTGTAGGGATGCGCGGGCTCGTCGGTCACTGCCTGGGCCGGGCCGGACTCGACGATCTGCCCGGCGTACATCACCGCGATCGTGTCCGCGAGATAGCGGGCCGAGGCGATGTCGTGCGTGATGTACAGGATGGCGAGCCGTTCGGCGTCGCAGAGGTCACGCAGCAGGTTCAGGATGCCGACCCGGATCGATACGTCGAGCATCGAGACCGGCTCATCGGCCAGCAGCACGCGCGGCCGCACGGCGAGCGCGCGGGCTATGGCCACCCGCTGCCGCTGGCCTCCCGACAGCTCGTGCGGATACTTGCCGATGAACTGGTCCGCCGGACTCAGCGCAACCCGCTCAAGCAGGCCCGCGACTGCGTCGTCCATGCTTACCTCGGCCGGCCGCAGGCCGTGCACCTGAAGCGGGCGCGCCAGGTGATAGCGCACGTCGTGCACTGGGTTGAGCGAGGCGAACGGATCCTGCAGCACCATCTGAACCTGGCGTGCGTAGTCCCTGTGGGCCCTGCCGCCGGTTCGCACCGTGGCGCCATCCACGAGCAGTTCGCCCGAGGTCGGCCGCAGCAGCCGGGCGAGGACCCTGGCCAGCGTCGACTTGCCTGATCCGCTCTCCCCGACCAGCGCGGTGACCTGCGCAGCCGGGAGTGCAAGCGAGACGTCCTCGACCGCGTGCACGACGACGGCCCCGCCTGCACGGCCGCCGGGGCCGGGCCCGCGGTGGCCGAGGAGGCCGCGACGGGCCCGGTGCACAGCGCGGCCGACTGACACTGCGCCGTGCACAGGGAAGTGCTTGGTGAGACTGCGGGCTTCCAGAACCGGCGTCCCGGTCGCGGGCGCCTCGGCGGTCACTCCGAGCTGTGTCATGGCGTGCTCCCAGCGGTGCCCGCGATACCCGAAGCCGCTGGCGCGGCACCGGCCGATCCTGGGGCGCTGGATGGTGCGGCGATGGAGCCGGCGGGGCCCACGGCAGGGGGGTTGCCGGGGCCCGCGCCGGGGCTGGAGGCGGCCTCGAGGCGGGCCGGCACGGGAACACGGAGCTCGGGTGGCACGACTGCTGTTCCGTCCTGCAGCCAGCACGCGGCGGACCGGCCGCCTTCGCTGAGCGGCAGCAGCGGTGGCACGTCAGTCCGGCACCGGTCCATGACGTACGGGCAGCGCGGATGAAAAGCGCACCCAGGAGGCGGCTGCCTCAGGTCCGGCGGCGAGCCGGGGATGCCGGACAGATGCTGCTTCGGCCCGTGCAGCGGCGGGAAGGAGCTGAGCAGTCCGAGGCTGTACGGATGACGGGGCGCGCGGAACAGCGCTTCCGCAGCGGCGCGCTCGACCAGCCGGCCCGCGTACATCACCGCTATGGAGTCCGCGATCTCGACGAGCAGCGACAGGTCGTGGGTGATGAAGAGCACAGCGAACCCGAGCCGTTCGCGCAGCTGCATCAGCTCCTGGAGGATCTCCCGCTGGGTGACGACGTCGAGGGCGGTGGTGGGCTCGTCCATGATGACGATCTGCGGCTCGAGAGCGAGCGCCATGGCGATCATCACCCGCTGTCGCATACCGCCGGACAGCTCGTGCGGGTAGCTGCTGAGCCTGTCGGCGCTGATACCGACCATCGCGAGCAGCTCGGTGGCCCGCGCCTGGCGCCCGGCCTTGCTCATGGTTGGCAGGTGGGCGTGCAGAACGTCGGTGAGCTGGGACCTGACAGACAGCACCGGGTTGAGTGCGTTCATAGCGCTCTGCATCACGACCGAGATCTGGGACCAGCGGAGCACCCGCAAGCCCGTCTCATCGGCGGTGAGCAGTTCCATTGCCCGGCCGGGTCCCTGGTGGTAGCGCACGCTGCCGCCGACGATCACGCCTGGCGCCCGCAGCAGCCGGGTGATCCCGTAGGCCAGCGTTGACTTGCCGCTGCCGCTCTCCCCGGCAAGGCCCAGTACCTCGCCGCCGTGCAGCACCAGGTCGGTGTCAATGACGGCGTGGACCGAGTCTGGGCCGACGCCGTAGTCCACGCTCAGGCCGCTTACCTCGAGCAGCGGATCGCCCGCGCGCGCCGCAGGCATCTGGCTGTCGCTCACTGCGGCCTCCTGCCCCGCGCACGCCGCGAGTTCAGCGCAAGCCAGCGCCTGCCCGTTGCCTGCCTGCGCGACGTCAGCAGCTCAGCGGTATCGGCACCAGCGGTCACGCCGTTTGTGCCTGTGGTGCCAGCGGCGCCGCTGCCGTTCGTGGTCCCGGGGTCCGCGGAAGAGGCGGAACGCAGCACAGGGGTCAGGCCGAGCACGAACCGCCTCGGTGCCTGCCCTGCCGCTGCTGCCCCAGCGGCCCGCCGGACCCGGCGCCGCGACAAGCCGGCGACGCGCAGCCGCGGGTTGATGAACTCGTCGATGCCGAAGTTGACCAGCGCAAGCGCGGTGCCGAGGAGGGCAACGGCCAGTCCGGGCGGGAGGAACAACCACCAGTAGCCGGCTTGCTCCGCGTCAGAGACCTGCGCGTAGAAGAGCATCCCGCCCCAGCTCACGTGGTTGGGATTGACCAGTCCGAGGAACGCGAGCGCGGTGTAAGTGCCGACCCCGTACAGCACGGTGAACAGGAAGGAGGACGCGACGATCGGGACCAGGTTCGGCAGCACCTCGAAGCCGATGATCCGCCAGCCGCGCTCGCCGATCAGGCGAGCGGACTGCACGTAGTCCCTGTTGCGCAGCGACAGCGTCTGCGCCCGCAGCACCCGCGCGCCCCAGGCCCAGCCGGTGATCGCGATGATCAGCCCGATCAGCAGATCATCGCTGCCCTGCGATGCGGGCAGGAACCCGAAGACCACTATGAGCAGCGGCAGCGCTGGCATGATCAGGAAGAAGTTGGCCAGCATCGACAGCAGGTCGTCAGCGAGGCCAGCCAGGTAACCCGCGGTCACGCCGACGACAACCGACAGCACGGTTGCAACGAGCCCGGCCACGAACGAGACCAGGATCGTGCTACGTCCGCCGACGAGCAGCTGGGAGAACACGTCCTGCTGCTGCTGGGTAGTGCCGAGCAGGTGTGCCGCCGACGGGGGCTGCGGGAAGCTGGTCGTGGTGGAGAGGGTCGCCGAGGGGCTGTACGGCGCGATCCACGGCCCGATGACGGCCAGCACAAGGAACACCAGCAGCAGGCCGAGCCCGATGAGGACCTTGGGCGAACGGGGCAGCCACAGCCGCCGGGACCGGACCGGCGGCACGTCGGGGAGCGGGAGCGCGGCGGGCTCGCCGGTCTGGCTCGCGCCCAGCTGGGTGCCGGTGCCCATGGACATGGCTCAGGCCTCCTGGCGGGTTCGCGGGTCGAGGAACACGTACACGAAGTCCGCCAGCAGGTTCGCTACCAGGACGGCCATGGTGATCACCAGGAAGATCCCCTGGAGCAGTGGGAAGTCGGAGTCCAGCACGGCATTGAGCAGGAGCGAGCCGAGGCCCGGGTAGCTGAACACGATCTCGGTGAGCAGGGCGCCGGACACCACGAAGCCGATCGCCAGCGAGAAGCTCGAGATGCTCGGCAGGATGGCGTTCCGCGCCGCGTACCAGATCACCCGGTGCTTCGGCAGCCCCTTGGCCTGCGCGAGGAGGACATAGTCCTCGTCCATCGTGGTGATCATGACGTTCCGCATGCCGACGATCCAGCCCGCCGCCGACGCCACCACGATTGTCAGCGCCGGCAGGATCGCGTGGTCGAGGACGTCGCTGATGTAGCTCCAGTTGAGGGCCGGGAAAACGCCGATGCTCGTGGCGCGCTCAGCCGGGAACCAGCCCAGCTTGACCGCGAACAGGTCAATCGCGAGGAACGCCAGGAAGAAGTACGGCGCGGCCTGGAAGAACGTGGTGACCGGCAGCAGGTTGTCCAGCCAGGTGCCGCGGCGCCAGGCCACCAGGGCGCCGATCAGGGTGCCGAGGATGAAGCTCAGCACGGTCGCCGTTCCGACCAGCCCGAGCGTCCACGGCAGGGCACTCCGGATCACAGAGGCCACCGGCACCAGGCCGTTGCTCGTGGAGATGCCCAGGTTGCCGCCGGCGATGCTGCTCCAGTAGTGGGTGTACTGGCCCCAGAGCCCTTCGTTGGTGTGGGTGCCGAACTGCAGCTCGAGCGCGTGCAGCGTGGCCGGGGTGATCGTCTGCCCCTGCGACTTGGCTAGCACGGCGTTGACCGGGTTTCCGGGGATCACGCGGGGGATCATGAAGTCGACCGTGACCGCCACGATTGCGGTCAGGATGTAGAAGCCGATCCTCCGCAGGATCACGCGCATGGCTGCCCCCTCACGCGGCCCGTGTGTTGGCCGGGTCGGAGGACGGCGGGCAGCCGCAGCTCTCCCGGACGATCAGCTGGGTCGGCAGCGTGATGTCCCGCTCCAGGACGGCGTCACCGATGATCATCGAGTGCAGCATGTCGAAGGCCGTGGCGCCGATCTTCTGGATCGGCTGGCGCACCGTGGTCAGCTGCGGCTTCAGGTGCCTGGCCATCAGGATGTCGTCGAAGCCGGTCACCGCGACATCGCCGGGCACGTCGATGCCGTGCCGCGCGAGCGCGTACACGACGCCGAGTGCGGTCTCGTCGTTGGCGCAGGCGATAGCCCGGGGGAGGGCAGCGCCGTCCGCGATCAGGCGGTCGATCACTCGGGCTCCGCCGGAGGCGTAGTAGTTGCCCTGCCACTGCGGCCCGGTCAGCAGCGTGGCGCCTGCCGCCTCTGCCTCCGTGGCCATCGCCTCGCCGCGGGCCATGCTGTCAGGGCTGTCAGCGAGCCCGGGGACGTAGGCGAGCGTGCGGTAGCCGTGGTCGGCCAGCAGGTGCCTGGCCAGCTCCCGCATGCCCGAGGTGTTGTCACCGTGAACGTTCGTCGTGGTGGCGGTGGGCACGTTGGCCAGCGTGACCACCGGCACCCGCCGCGACAGATGGTCGAGCTGGTCGGGATCGAGCACCCGGTCGTGCAGGATCAGCCCGTCGCTCTTACGGGCCAGGGCAAGCAGGCGGCGGCTGACGTCGTGGTCGTCCACATCGACCGAGCTGAGCAGGAGGTTGAAGCCACGCCGCTGCGCGGCGAACTCGATGCCGCGGTTGAGGACGTCGGTGTAGATCAGGCTCTCGTCCTCTTCGGCGAACGCGCCATCGGTAGCCTCCACCCAGCGAACCCGGCGGATGACCACCCCGACGACCTCCTTCAGCCGCCCGCTCAGCGCACGGGCGGCGCCGTCAGGGATGAACCCGAGTTCGGCTACTGCCTGGAGCACCCGCTCCCTGGTGTCCTCGCGCGGGTTGCGGCGGCCGTTCAGGACCCGCGAGACCGACGCGATCGAGACGCCGGCCGCCCGCGCCACGTCGTAGATCGTGGGCGGGGTGGTCTGCGCCACCTCGCGAATGTCCGTCACCGCCACTCCCTTCAGCCGTTCGGCCGATCTTGGTAAGCGCTTACCGCAGCGGGCCGAAGCTAGGCGGCCTGGGTCCTGCTGGCCCTGGCCGCCCTAGCCGCGCTCGCCGCGGTCCTCGCCCGGGCGGTGCGGCTGGCCGGCCGTCAGGTTGCCCTGGCCGCCTAGCTGGCCCCCGTGCCCGCGGTGGGGTAAGCGCTTTCCAAGCTCGGTTGGCAGGAGCGTAAATCCGGGCGCGTACGAGCGTCAAGACCGTGTTACCGGAATGTAACAACGGGATTACCGAGACGTCCCACCGGCCGCACTCCGCAGCCCCACGGCGGTGAAACCATATATCACCGCAGGTCATCGCAGGTGTCTCGGCTGCCACTGAGGACGGTGTGCCGCCAGAGTGGCCGCTAGGCGCGCCGCAGCCCGGCGCGGCGTGGCCCTGAAGGTCAATGCCGCTGACTCAAGTCCGGTACGGCTGGCCTCGCCTGCGAACTGGCCCAGGCAAGCACGCGGAACTTACTCACACACTGCCAAGCGCGCTGGACGATATTGTCAAGTCATCTTTGAATGAGAATGTACCTCCAGTCCGGCCACAGCCTGATCAGCCGTACATTCTTAGCTGCGAGCTGAGCGCCGGGCGCGCTCCGACCGCCCCACCCGGGACCTCCTGCTGCGCGGACCTCATTCCGGAATCCGTCCGGTCTGTACCACTGGCACTGCCCGGGTGCTGCTCCCAGATCATGAACGGCAACCCGGGGATGGCTGAGCGGCACCTGGCCGCCATCGGGCTCTCCGGCAGGCGCAACGGCGCCTGGAAGGCCGCCTGCAGGCCGTGCTGAAACGTGGCCGAAACACAGGGGGGTTTAGCCCCACATCGCGTCGCTGCCGCGTAACAGCCAGGAAATGCAGGTGAAACCGTCCTGTGGGAGACATGAATACAGCATGTGATCGAGGATGCGGCCTCCCCGGGCGGCCGTACCACGAGGGCCCCTGGAGGTTGTGTATGCCATATGCGAGCTGGCTCTCTTCTGGAGATAACGCCTGGCAGATGACGGCGGCGACGCTCGTCGGCCTGATGAGCATCCCCGCGCTCGCAGTGCTCTACGGCGGTATCGTCCAGCGCAAGTGGGCTGTCAACACCATGCTCATGGTGTTCTGTACCTTCTGCCTGACGCTGATCGTCTGGGTGCTGTGGGCGTTCAAGATGGGCTTCGGGACGCCATGGATCGGGGGCGGCCTGCACTTGCTCGGCAAGCCCGGCCCGGTGCTCTCGGCCGGGGAGGAACAGGGGCAGGGCAGCATCCCGCTGGTCTCGATGCCGCACTTCAGGTTCCCTGAGGGGTCGCTGGTCTACTTCCAGTTCGTGTTCGCCGCGATCACTCCGATTCTGTTTATCGGCAGCGTGCTCGGCCGGATCAAGTTCAAGGTCTGGCTGCTGTTCGTGCCGCTGTGGATCACGTTCGCCTATGCCGTAAACGCGTTCCTGCTCTGGGGCGGCGGCTTCTGGGCAGGCAAGGGCGCGCTGGACTTCTCCGGCGGCTACGTGATCCACCTCGCGGCCGGGGTGTCCGGGTTCGTGGCCGCGGCAGTTGTCGGCCCGCGGCTGAAGCGTGATCGTGAGAAGGCGGTGCCGAACAACCTGCTGTTCGTGGCGGTAGGCGCAGGCATCCTGTGGCTCGGCTGGAACGGGTTCAACGGCGGTGACCCCTACTTCGCCGGGGCTGATGCCACGGCGGCCGTCGTCAACACCAACCTCGCCACCGCCGTCGCCATGATGGCCTGGATCATCATGGACATGACGGTCGGGAAGGAGAAGAAGGCGACCTTCCTCGGCGGCGTCAACGGCATGATCTGCGGCCTGGTCGGGATCACCCCGGCGGCCGGCTACGTGAACG
The DNA here is from genome assembly GCA_963815375.1 of uncultured Actinomycetota bacterium. Lineage (GTDB taxonomy): Bacteria > Actinomycetota > Actinomycetes > Streptosporangiales > Streptosporangiaceae > JASHPR01. Next base: position 1,211,863 of record CAWFGX010000005.1, read on the forward strand.
GCGTCGGGGCGATCATCATCGGCGCGGTCGACTCGGTCGTGGTCTGGATGCTGTTCGCCTACCTGCCGCGGAAGGTCTGGCCGTTCAACAAGGTCGACGACGCGCTCGGCGTGGTTTACACCCACGGGTTCGCTGGCCTGCTCGGCGGCCTGATGGTCGGCTTGTTCGCCAACCCGAGCATGATCGTCTATGTCGCCGCCGGCAAGACCCCGGCCGTCACGACGGCCGGCCTGTTCTACGGCCATCCGAAACAGCTGGCGATCCAGGCGGGTGCCGCGCTGACCGTCATCGTCTGGGACGGAGTGGTGACGTTCCTGCTGCTGCGCATCATCGGGCTGTTCTGGAAGCTGCGTGAGCCCGACGCGGTGCTGGCTGCCGGCGACATCGCCATCCACGGCGAGGTCGCGTACCCGATGGAGGAGCCGGACGTCCACGTTCACGAGGGCGAGGTTCCGGGGGAACCGATACCCGTTGACGGGCATCACCACAAAGTTCTGAGCGAAGAAAGCGCCAGTTAGCCGGCACGCTGGCCTGATGCGGCCGGAGTACCCGCGGTCCTCGAGGCGCGGGTGCTCCGGCCGTACGGGTTCCCGGGCTAGCCCCGTGAGCGGTCAGCGATCGTGAGGCGCTGTCACCGGTAGTGCGGCAGGTGGGCATAGGCGGGCAACAGCAGGCGCGCGCCGACGGCCAGAGCGGCGACGCAGACGAGCAGGAACACGCCTACCCAGACTCCGCCGGGGACGCCAGTCAGGCGAGCCAGCTGGTCGGCGTCTGACAGGCCTCCGCGGCCGCTGCGCAGCCCGCTCCCGCGCCAGTTCCGGCGGCGCTCGGTGTGCAGCTCGATGACCGGGCGCACGCCGCCGAGCAGCAGGAACCAGGCGCAGGCATACCCGAACGCTGCCTGGACGGCGGCCGTGGCCAGCCAGGTCACCGCCAGGACCGCGCCCACGGTGACGAGCACGGCCAGAACCCCGTAGGCGTTGCGGATCGCGAGGAACGTCGCCGCGAGCAGCACCAGCAGCAGCCACAGCGCAGCCGTCACGTGATGCGCGGCCAGCAGCCAGGCCGCTCCCGCGCCGAGTAGCGGCGGGGTGAGATAGCCCGCGGCGGACGTGACGACCATGCCTGGCCCGTCCCGCCTGCCCCGTGAGTAGGTCACGCCCGAGCTGTCCGAGTGCAGGCGAATCCCGTCAAGCCGCCGGCCGGTGAGCAGGGAGGCCAGTGCGTGCCCGCCCTCGTGCGCGATCGTGATCGCGTTCCGCGCCAGCCGCCAGGTCTGGGTGTTCAGAACGAGCACCAGCGCAACCACGCCACTCACCGCCACCACCCAGACGGGCGGCACGGGCTGCGTCCCGGCCATTCGGTCCCATAGCTCCTGCAGCAGCCTCAGCACCGGCATGCCCGAAGCGTAAGCGCCAGCGCGGCCTGCCCGCGCCCGAACCACCAGCCGGCTCCCGGGGACGGCGCCTGACGGGCACCGGCGGTGTAAGCGGTCCCGCGGAGGGCACATCCTGCCGTGGGCCGCCCGCGCGGTGGGGCGTTCCCGCCCAGATCACCGCCCCCAGCCAGCTTCGGCCTGACCTTCAAGGAGCACACGGTGCGTGCTGACATCGTCCCTGGCGGGACGTTCCCCGACTATGAGCTGACCGACCACACGAAGACCCGTCGCCGCCTCAGTGAGCTTCAGGGCATCGACCCCATGATCCTCGTGCTCGCGCGCGGCCACTACTGCCCCAAGGACAACCAGCAGCATCTCGAGCTGGCCCGCTTCTACCCGCAGATCGCGGTCGCGTACACCCAGATCGTCACGATCTCAACCGACAACATCCTCGAGACCAACGAGTTCCGCGCCTCGGTCGGTGCGCAGTGGACGTTCCTGTCCGACGCTGGCCGGCATGTGCAGAAGGACCTGGACATCGCCGAGTACACCGACCCGTTCCACAACCCGATGATCCCGCACACGCTCGTGCTCAGGCCGGGCCTGGTGATCCACAGCATCTACAACGGCTACTGGTACTGGGGCAGGCCCTCCACCGAGGACCTCCGGCGTGACCTGCGTGATGTGACCCGCGAGATCCGGCCCGACTGGGACCTGGCCGCACCGGGTCTGCACGAGGCCTGGGACGCGAACGACCACTCCAGGCACTACCCGTACCGCGACGGCTCAGCGTGAACCACCCGCTGCCGTGATCGGCCCCATGATCGCGGAAAGCTAGCCGCGCGCTTCATGATTACGGATGATTGACCGCGCCGCGGCGCGGCCAATTTTCCCTGATCAAGGAATGTGCGGCCAACTCTCCGAGATCAAGGAGTTCGACACGAGCGTTGCCGTACCATTCCACTGCTCAGTGGCCGCGGAAAGCTTCCTCAAGCCACCAGGCACCGCGGGACGAGGTCACCTTGGCGTCCACGACCAGGGGCGCGTCGCGTGGCCCTTGCAGCCATTCCCGGACCGCCCTCAGGTCACGCTTGCGGCGCACCGTGACGCCGTAGCACCCGAACCCGCGCCCCATCTTCGCGAACTTCACCGGCGGGAAGCGGACCGTGTCCAGCGGCTCCCCGTCCGGGCCGAAGTGATGCACCTCAGCCCCGTACGCCTGATCGTCGTAGATGACGATCACCATAGGCAGGCCGAGCCTGACCACGGTCTCCAGCTCGCTGATCCCCATCAGCGTCCCCCCGTCGCCGAGAGCGGCCACGGTCAGCCGGTCCGGCCGGGCGATCGCCGACCCGATCGCCGACGCCAGCCCGAGGCCGACCGACTGGTACGCCTGGGTGAAGCAGAACCCGTCGTCATCGGGCACGCTGAGGAACATGCTCGGGTAGCCCATGAAGTTCCCGGAGTCCACAGCGACGATCCGTTCGGCGGGCAGGATGCCGTCCAGGGCGATCGTCAGCGTCCGCGGGTCGATGCGGCTGCCGTCACTCTCGTCGTCGTAGGGCACGTCACGCCACCGGACCTCAGCGGCGATCCTGGCCTGCAGCGCGTCTGACCGGTACCCGGCGTGTCCTGTGGCGGGACCCAGAGCGTCGGCGAGTGCCCGCGCTGTCAGCGCCACGTCGCCGGTGACGCCCAGCTGAACCCTGCGGTGCGCCCCGATCGCTGCCGGGTCGTCGTCGACCTGGGCGACGGTCGTGTCCGGGCCGATGAGTTTCCCGTGCCGCAGCGTCCACATGTTCAGCGAGCAGCCCCAGCCGACGACCAGGTCGGCGCCGCGGATGAGCTCGGCAGCCAGGGGTGAAGCGAAGCCGCCGCTCACGTCGAGGTCCCAGGGGCTGCCCTTGAACAGGCCCTTGGCCGCAGCCGACGTCGCCAGCAGCGCTCCGCACCGGTCGGCCAGCCGCTCCAGGTCGGGGCGGGCGTGCGCGATCCGGGCACCGCGGCCGGCGATGAACACCGGCCGCCGCGCCCGGGCCAGCGCCTCGGCCAGTGAGCCGGCCGCCGCTGCCGACGGCACCACCGCTGCCGGCGGAGTGGCCGGGCCGAAGGACGGCGGCGTGCACGCCCCGGCCTGCACGTCGAGCGGCAGCGCGAGCACCACGGTGCGCCTCTCGGCGGCCGCCGTCCGGTACGCACGCACGGTCTCATCGACGGCGAAGCCGGGGGAGCGGACACGGAACGCGGTCGCGCCCACCGACCTGGTAAGCGCCGCCACGTCGATGCGGAAGTTTGACGCCCTGGCGGCCGCAGCCACGTCGGCCGCAAGGACAACCAGCGGCGTGCGGCTCTTGGCGGCCTCGGTGATCCCGGTGACGGCGTTGGTCAGCCCGGGGCCCTGGTGCACCGACAGGATCGCGGGACGGCCGGTCATCCTCGCCCACGCGTCCGCCATCACAGCGGCGCCGCCCTCGTGGCGTGCTGCCACGTACCGCGCGCCGCGGCGGATCAGCGCGTTGGTCACCTTGAAGTTGCCGCTGCCCACGACCCCGAACACGGTGTCGGCGCCCAGCGCAGCCAGTGTCGCGGCGACCGCGTCGGGAACCTGCATGCCGCTGGCTGCCTGCGCGGCTGCGCTCGCCCGCGCCATGTCGCCCGCCCGGCTCACCAGCGCTACCTCGCCCCCAGGGGTGCCCTCGCCGTCAGGCAGGGCCGCCTCGGGGGGACGACGCCCCGAGACCCCCCCGGACGCCGGCCCGCCGCCGTCGGGCATCAGCGCTCCACCAGGGCAACGGCCCGGCACGGGCTGCCCGACCCGCCCGCGATCGGCAGCGGGGCGGCGATGACGACCGCGCCGGTGGCTGGCAGCCGGGACAGGTTCTGCAGCTGGGTGAGGCCGTACTTGCCTGCGCCGAGCAGCGACGCATGACACGGGAACGGAGGGTCGAACGAATGGGCGGCACCGGCGTCAGTTCCCACCGTCTCGACGCCGAGCCCTAGCAGGTGGGTCCGCGCCAGCCAGCGTGCGCACTCGACCGAGATACCTGGCGTGTGCGGGCCGGAGTCGTCAGCGTTCAGGAAATCCTCCTGACTTTGCGACCGGGCGTCCCAGCCTGTCCGGTACAGCAGCCAGCCTCCCTCGGGCAGCAGGCCGTGGTCGGCCTCCCACTTCCTGATGTCCTCGACCTCGAGCAGGAAATCCGGGTCGGCCGCGACCTGCGCGCTGAAGTCCAGCACCACGGCGGGCGCGATAAGGCTGCTGACCGGCACCTGGGAGACGTCCTCACCGTCACGGCCGGTAGCCCAGTGCACCGGCGCGTCGAAATGGGTGCCGGTGTGCTCCCCGGTGCTGATGTCGTTCCAGTACCACCCGGGCCCGCGTTCGTCGTAGCGGCTGATCTCGTGCAGCGAGAACGAGACCGTGTTCCCGAACGGCTCAGGCAGCCTGATCACCGGGGTCTCGGAGTCGAGCCGCGCCGTGAGATCGATCACCTCGATCGCGGAGGACCTGATCGCCGAGATGAGGGCGTCGAGCATGGGCATGGCAGGCACCTTCCGGTAGCCGGGTACCCGGGACGTGCGGGCAGATGGGACAAGCCTGCCGTACCGGCCGTCGGCGCACCAGGGCCAGCGCCAGCGTCGCCCAGGACGAACCGCGTGCGCTTGACCGTCCCCGCTAGCGCGCAGAATGGAGGTATGACGCGGCCCATTCTCAAGGCGAAGACCCTGGTGACAGACGACGGCGTGGCGATCGACGCGGTCCACATACCCCGCGATGGCGATCTTGCTGTCGTGATGGCACACGGCTTCACGCTGAACTGGCAGCACGGGCACGTCTGGCGGGTGGCCAACACCCTCAACGAGAGCGCGGGCGTGATCACCTTCGACTTTCGCGGTCATGGCCGCTCCGGCGGCCTGTCGACGCTCGGTGACCGGGAGATCCGGGATGTGGACGTCGCGGTCGGTTACGCGCGCGAGCTCGGCTACCAGCGAGTTGTCACCGTGGGATTCTCGATGGGCGCGTCCGTGGTACTACGGCACGCAGGCCTGATCGGCGGGGTGGACGCGGTGGTCTCGGTCAGCGGGCCCGGCCGGTGGTACTACCGAGGGACCCGGCCGATGCGCGTGGTCCACTTTGCGGTGCAGCACCGCTCTGGCCGGGTGGCCGCCAGACTGCTGCTGAACACCAGGATCAGCCCAGGGGGATGGCAGCCGGCACCGATGCCGCCAGCGGACGCCGCCGCGCGGATCGCGCCCACGCCGCTGCTGATCGTGCACGGGGACGGTGACGCCTACTTCCCCGTCGACCACGCGGAGGAACTCTTCGCCGCTGCCCGTGATCCCAAGGAACTGTGGATTGTGCCCGGCTTCGGGCACGCCGAGGCCGGGTCCACGCCAGCCTTGCTCGAGCGCATCGCCGACTGGATCCGCGCCGCGGTCCCGATGGCCGCCAGCCCGAACGCCGTCGCCTGAAGGTGTTTGCTTGTTTGCTTAGCGCCTCCGGCGCGCTTGGAGGCGCCGCGTTTCCCTCGTCGCTCGGGTCGCAAGCTCCCCGCGCTCTTCAGTACAACGTGGCACCGCGCCCCTTTGGCGCGGGAGGCGCGGGATTAGGCGGCAGGGCGGGCAGCTGGCGGCAGGACTGTGGCCGCGCGCTTGACGTTGCGGATGGTCGGGATGACCTCAAGTGCGGTCACGCCATCGAGGGCGGCGATGCGCTCGGTGAGATAGCGGTAGAGGGCCTGGTCGTCCTGGCACAGCACGGTCGCGATGAGGTTGCTGCTGCCGGTGGTCGCCGCCGCGAACGGGATCTCGGGATGCCGCCCCAGCGCGGTGCCGACAGCGGCCAGCCGTGCCGGGGTCACCGACATGCAGAGGGTGGCCTGGCTACGGATGCCGAACGCAGCCTCGTCCACGTCGACGTCCAGGTACAGCACGCCGGCCGCGCGCAGCTCCTCGACCCGCCGGCGCACAGTGGACTCATGCAAGTGGGTGGCGCTGGCGAGGTCCGCATAGCTGGCCCGGCCATCGCGGGCGAGCTCGGACATGAGCACCTGGTCGTCGGGACCGAGTGAGGGGCTGGGTTTGGCCGCGGATTCCGCGGAGCACGGGGCGAGCGCCGCGGCCTGCTCGGCTGTGAGCGCCTCGGTAGCCCCCGGCCAGTGCTGGGGACCACCGCGGAAAACGTGCAGCACCGAATGCGCGCTGAGCGCGACGATCCTGCGGCTCGCCGGAAGCTGCCGTAGCAGCAGGTCCTGGCGGCCGTCTCCGCTGGCCGGCTTCACCACGCAGCCGATTTCGGTACCGCCGGACATCAGCTTGACCCAGGACGTGTCCGGCCGCCGGGCGAGCGCGTCGGCAACGGCCGCGGCGGCGTCGGGCACGCACTGGAGTCTGATCACCCAGTCCGACTGGCCCAGGCGCTGCGAGTCTGCCAGGCCGACCACGCGGACGATGTTGTCACCGTGCATGCGGCGGTAACGCCGGGCCACGGTCTGCTCAGACACGCCGGTTAGTGTGGCTATACGGCTGAACGCGGCGCGTCCGTCGATGATGAGGGCGTGGACGATCTGCCGGTCGAGCAGGTCAAGACTGACTGATTTCATGTCCTTGAACGTAAGCTACGGCAGAATCAGGCGCAATAAGCCAGTCTTGTGGAGCCAGCAAGGCCTGTCGCCGATCCTTGTACGAGACAGGCCGCCAGACGAGCGGCCCGGAGGGGACGACGCCATGGAACGCAAGTGGTGGACGCTGATCGCGGTGTGCCTGGGCATGTTCATGCTGCTCTTGGACATCACGATCGTCAATGTCGCGTTGCCCAGCATCCAGCACGACCTGCGCGGGACGTTCGCCGACCTCGAGTGGGTGGTGGACGCTTACGCCCTGAGCCTGGCGGCGCTCCTTCTCAGCGCGGGCTCGCTGGCTGACTTGTTCGGCCGCCGGCTCCTGTTCGCCACCGGCGTGGCCATCTTCACTGTCGGGTCGCTGCTGTGCGCAGTCGCGACAAGCCCGCTGTTTCTCGTGCTGTCGCGGGCCGGGCAGGGGATAGGCGGCGCGATCATGTTCGCGACTTCGCTTGCGCTGCTGGCCGACGCGTTCCGCGGACGGGAGCGCGCCACGGCCCTGGCGATCTGGGGTGCGGTGAGCGGCATCGCGGTTGCGATCGGCCCGCTCATCGGCGGTCTCATCACTAGCGGCTGGACCTGGCGCGGGATCTTCTTCGTGAACCTGCCCGTCGGCGTGATCACGATGGTCATCACGATCTGGCGGGTGGCCGAATCGCGTGATCCCAGCCCCCGCGGGATCGACTGGGCCGGCCTGGTGTCCTTCACGACCGCGCTGATTGCCCTTGTCTACGGGCTCATCCGAGCAGGCGAGGATGGCTGGGGAGATCTCGGCGTGGCGATCTGCCTAGTCTGCGCGGCTGTGCTGCTGGGTGTGTTCATCGTGGTGGAGCGGTTCAGTTCACGGTCCATGATCGACCTGGCGCTGTTCAAGGTTCCAACCTTCGCCGGTGGCTCGGTGGCCGCTTTCGCCGTCAACGGCTGCGTATACGCGATGCTGCTGTACATCGTGCTGTACCTGCAGGACCTCCTCGGGTACAGCGCCCTGCAGACAGGGCTGCGGGCGCTGATCATGTCCGTGGCCACCCTGCCGGCCGCGATCGCCTCGGGCCGGCTGACCAACCGCGTGCCGGCCAGGTTCCTGATCGGGCCGGGCCTGGCACTGAGCGGCCTTGGGCTGCTGCTGATGGCTGGCCTGACCGCGGGCTCGGCCTGGACCCACCTGATTCCCGGGCTGATACTGGCCGGCGTCGGGTCCGGCTTGATCAACCCGGCGCTGGCCGGGACGGCGGTAGGTGTGGTTCCGCCCCGTCAGGCCGGCATGGCGTCGGGCATGAACACCACGTTCCGTCAGGTGGGCATCGCCACCGGGATCGCGATCTTCGGCACCCTTTTCGCTACGAAGGTCACCGATAACATCGTCAGCGGCCTGCGCGGGACCCCTGCGGCCAGCCACGCACAGGCCATCGCGACCGCGGTGAAGCAGGGGCAGGGCTCGCAGGCGCTCGGGTCGCTGCCGCGCAGCGCCCAGCAGGCCGTCGGCGGTGTTGTCCGGTCCGCATTCGTCAGCGGTCTGAACGAGATCCTTGTGGTCAGCGGCATCGCCGCCCTGGTGGCCGCAGTCGCTGCCGTTGTCCTGATCCGGCAGAAGGACTTCGCTGCTTTCGGTCCCCCCAGCCAGGGCCAGGCGGGGACCGCTGCCGAGGCGCCGTCAGCCTCGGGCGCGGCTTACGAGCCCAGGTAGCGCAGGACAGCGAGGACCCGGCGGTTGTCGGCCTCGCCGGACGGCAGCCCCAGTTTGCCGAAGATGCTGGCCACGTGCTTCTCCACAGTTCCAGGCGAGACCACGAGGGCGCTGGCGATGCCGGCGTTGGACCGCCCCTCCGCCATCAGCGCGAGCACGCTGCGCTCACGCTCGGTGAGTGTGTCCAGGTCCTCGGTGCGGCGGCTGGCCCGCAGCAGCTGGCCGACCACCTCGGGATCAAGCGACGTGCCGCCCGCGGCGACGCGTTCCAGCGCGTCGACAAACTCGGCCACGTCGGCCACCCGCTCCTTCAGCAGGTAGCCGACCCCGCCGGCTGCGCTGCCCGCGAGCAGCCGGGCCGCGTACCTGGTCTCGATGTACTGGGAGAGCACCAGAACTCCGGTGCCCGGGTGCTCGGCCCGGACCGTGATCGCGGCGCGCAGTCCCTCGTCGGTATGGGTCGGCGGCATCCGGATGTCCGCTACCACCACATCCGGATCGTGCTCGGCCACCGCCGCGACCAGCGCGTCACCGTCGGCCACCGCGGCGCACACCCGGTGGCCGTGATCCTCGATCAGCCGGATGAGCCCAGCCTGGAACAGCGCGGCATCCTCAGCAATCACAACTGTGAGCCTGGAACCGGTCATGCGCGCAGGGGGAGCTCGATGGTGATCTGGGTTGGGCCGCCGGGCGGGCTGGTGATCGCCAGGCTGCCGTCCACCACAGCGACCCGCTGCCCCAGGCCCGACAGGCCGCTGCCCCTGGCCGGGTCGGCGCCGCCGGTGCCGTCATCGCTGACCGACAGCTGCAGCGCGGACGCGTCCCCGGCCGCCCGGATCTTGATCTTGCTCGCCAGGCTGTGCTTGACCGCGTTGGCCAGCAGTTCGGTCACGCAGAAGTACGCGATGGTCTCGATCGCCGGGGTCGGCCGGACCGGGACGCTGATGTCGAGCTCCGCCGGGATGGCACTGCCAGCAGCCAGGGTCGCGAGCGCGTCGGCCAGACCGCGGTCGAGCGCGGGCGGATGGATGCCCCGGGCGAGGACACGGAGCTCGCCGATCGCGTCCTTGGCGTCACGCAGCGCGGCGTCGACCAGTTCGCGTGCTGCGTCGGCGTCGGGCACGTCACCGGCGGCGCCGAGCTTCTCCTTGGCCATGCCCAGGTTCATCGCCAGCGTGGCCAGCCGGATCTGGGCGCCGTCATGCAGGTTCCGTTCCAGGTGGCGCAGCACCGCTGCCGAGTCGTCCACGGCGAGCGCCCTGCTCTGCTCGAGTTCGTGCACTCGCTGCGCCAGCCGCCCGGGCCCGAGCAGGCCCGCGATCAGCCACCGGTCCACGGACACGACCGCCCTGGTCACCCACGGCGCGGCCAGCAGCATCAGCACACCGGCCGCGAACGCGGCCAGCGTCCCGCCAAAGGTGGCAACGCGGAACGTGCCGTCGCCCCAGTAGCCGAGCGGGGTGAAGACCGGGACCGGGTTCAGGTGCGCGCCAGCGGGGGCGTTGCGGAACGACAGCCACCACAGCGGGAAACTCAAGTTGACCAGGCCGCCAGCCCAGAAGAAGACCGCGTACAGCGCGAGGAGCCCGGCCGGCAGCTTCAGCATCAGGTAGGCCACTGCCCGCCAGCCCGGTCCGTCGCGCAGCGCGGCTGCCCGCCTGGTCGCGCTGCGCTCGGGCCGCGGCGGCAGCGGGGCGACCTGCATGCTCAGCAGCCTGGCCGCCAGCTTCCGCCACAGCCCGCCGAGTCCGCGCGCCGCGCCCGTCCCCACGAGCGCCGCCGCTACCAGCATGGCGGCAATCCCGCCGGCCAGCAGGTCGGGCCAGGCCAGGTTCGGGGTGTGCGGGAGTATCAGCTGCCAAACGAGCCGGGCCACAGCGACGAGCGCCACCACCGGGATCGGCACGAGGAACGGGAGTCCGGCCAGGCAGAACACGAGCTCGCGGCGGGAGCGGGCGGTGAACGGCGCGCTCACGAATGCCCGGAGCACGCGCGCCACGGTCAGGGCAGGCCCCGGACCGCCGGGTCTGCCCTGACCGTCGCCGCTTCCGCTGCCGGGCGATCCCGCGTTCGCCGTGCTCGCCCGACCGGTCGCAACCATGAACCCAGTGTCCCTCAGGCGTCGCGCCGTGCCAGCAGCCATCCGCCAGCGGCCAGCGCGACCGCCGTGTACAGGCACAGCAGGCCAAGACCGGCCCAGGCGGACAGGGGGTGCGGGCAGCCAATTGCGCCGCTGCCGCAGTTCTCTGGCTTCGTCGTGCTCAGCGAGTTCCCGACGATCATGATCGGCATGTAGACGCCGACCGCGTGCGAGATGTTGCCGACGAACGTCGCCGCGACGTACACGCCGCCGACCATGACCCCGATAGCAGCGCCGCTGTGCCGGATGATCGCGCCCAGGCCCACGCCGAGCAGCCCGACCAGGCAGAAGCTTGCCCCGGACAGCACCACTGCGCGCAGCACCCCCGGCTGGCTCAGCGCCGGGGCTGCTATGCCGTGGCCCAGGGCAGCGCCACCCGCGAAGAACGAGACAAACGCGGCGACCTCCCCGACGGCCAGCATCACGCCGCCGAACACCACCGCTTTGGCGGCCAGTACCAGCGGGCGGCGCGGGATCGCTGCCAGCGTGGCGCGGATCATCCCCGAGGAATACTCGCTGGTCATCGTCAGCACCCCGAGCACGCCAGCCAGCAGCAGCCCGGGCACCACACCAGCGAGCGCGTTGTTCGTCAGGTCGCCAGCCGCGTTCTGCGTACTAGTCCCGACCGCGATGCCGATGCTGATCGTGCCCGCGACCGTGACCGCCACGGTCCACCAGCTAGAGCGCAGGCTGCGCAGCTTGATCCATTCCATCCGCGCCGCCTGAGCCAGGCCGTACCGGCCACGCGGGGTACGGGTTACGGCAATAGCTGTCATCATGACCTCCCCCGGATGGCCTGGAACTCTGCGGCGCCGCTGGTCAGCTCGAAGAACGCGTCCTCAAGGGATGCGGACCGCGCTGACAGCTCGGCGACCGTGGTGTCGGCCAGCAGCCGTCCCCGGCCGATCACAATCAGGCGCTCGGCTGTCAGCGCCATCTCGCTGATCAGGTGGCTGGAGACGAGCACGATGCGGCCCTCGGCGGCCAGCGATTTCAGCAGGCCCCGGATCCAGCGGATGCCCTCTGGGTCCAGCCCGTTGACCGGCTCGTCCAGCAGCAGCGCACCCGGGTTGCCCAGCAGCGCTGCAGCGATCCCGAGCCGCTGCGCCATCCCCAGGGAGAACTTCCCGGCGCGCCGCCGCGCGGCGCTCTCAAGCCCGACCATGCTCAGCACCTCGTCAACTCGTGACCGGGCGATGCCGTTGCTCGCAGCCAGTGCGGCCAGATGGCTGCGGGCGCTGCGGCCGGGGTGGAACGCCCTGGCCTCCAGCAGCGCGCCGACCTCGTGCAGGGGCCAGCGCAGCTCGCGGTAACGCCGGCCGCCGATCAGCGCCTGGCCGGAGTCGGGCGCGTCCAGACCGAGGATCAGGCGCATGGTCGTGGACTTGCCCGAGCCGTTGGGGCCGAGGAACCCGGTGACGGCTCCCGGCCGGATATCGAAGCTAAGCGTGTCGACCGCCACCGTCGGCCCGTACCGCTTACTGAGATCCCGAATCTGGATCACCTGAATTGATGTCCTTTCCCGCGCCCGCACGGGCGCTCCGGGACATCACGCTACGAACGCGGGCGCCCGGCCGGAATCCGGTAACTGCCCGTCTTCACGTGGGGGATTTCCCCCAGACGAGGAATCTCACGTTAGGCCTTGCCGGCGCGTCTGCCCGCTGTAGCAACGGAATGGAGAAGACAGTGAACGCAGCAGCAGACGGAACCCTGGGTGCCGCGCACACGGTGCTCGCAACGCGCCTCGGAAGCGTCACGGTCGTCCGGGAGGGAGAAGCGCTGACCGGGCTGTATTTTCCGCGGCACTGGCCCAGTCCCGACAAGATGGCATTCGGTCCCCGCGCCGATGAGGGATTCGAGGACGTCGCGCGTCAGCTTGACGAGTACCTCAGCGGGGACCGGAGCGTGTTCGATCTGCCTGTGAAGGTCAAGGGCAGCGAATTCGACCGGCGGGTCTGGGAACTGATAGCCCGCGTGCCCTATGGCGAGACGACAACCTACGGGGACCTCGCGCGCCAGCTGCGGGCCGGGACGGATCCGCGGGACGTCGGTGCGGCAGTGGGCCGCAACCCGCTGTCGATCGTGATCCCCTGCCACCGGGTGATTGGCAGCACGGGCAAGCTCACCGGCTACGCCGGGGGCCTGGACCGGAAGCGCACCCTTCTGGAGATCGAGCACACGCGGGCCGCGCGGCTGGGACATGTCCCTGCGGGCCTTTGGTAAGCCGCCCCAATCGGCGCTGCGCCATGGCGGAGCTCAGCTCCGCCACGGCTCGGCACTGGCCAGCTGGGCTCCCAGCGGGGTCTGCTGGTACATGACGGAGTGCCGGTGCCGCCGGCGCGTGATCAGCAGGGCGTCGTGGAGCGCGGTCAGGTGCTCGGACACCGTGCTGGCAGCAAGGCCATGCCGCCGGGCCAGCGTGCCGGTGGAGGCTGGCTCGGACAACGACTCCAGCAGCGCGGCCCTGGTCGTGCCGAGCAGGCGGGCCAGCGCCGCCGAGTGCGGCGTGCGCGTCGGCTGCCACAGCTCGGCGATTCCCCTGGCCGGGTAGACGAGTGCCTTCCTGACCGGCGGGTCGATGAACGCAGCCAGGCTGGGCCAGTTGAACGCGGTCGGGATGAGAACCAGCCCGTCACCGTCGAGCCGGTGCCGCTCGGCCTGGGTTGGCCAGTCGATGAGCATGGAGCGGCCGGTCCAGTGGACCCGCTCGTGCAGGTCGTCCAGCATGCGTTCAAGCCCGTAGTCGCCCAGCACCTTGGTCCGGTACAGAACGTCGGCCTGCTGGAGATCGAGCAGGCGTGGCCAGTGCGGCGCGATCAGCAGCCGCCAGCAGCGTTCTAGCAGGTCTGTGAGCAGCGCCCGGGTCGCGGCCGGGTCGTCGAGCAGCGCCCAGGCGTCGTCCGGCGCTGGCTCACCGCCGCGCTCGGTCAGCGACCGCCGCACCTCCAGGGCAACCTGCTCCGGCGGTGTCGCAGCGACATGCGCTAGCTGGTCGGCGATGTCGGTGCCGGGGCCAGCCGGGATCGGGGAGAGAAAGTCCGGCGTCCAGCCCCTGCTCGGGGAGAGCATCAGCAGCGGCCACAGATCCAGGCGTTCCAGGTCCGGCCGTACCGCGTCCAGCCATGGCAGGTGATACCTCTGGCGACCGGGCTCGGCCACCACCCGCAGTGCCGCCATGGTCTCGAACAGGGGCGATATCGCGAACCGTATCCGCGCCGGGTCGTCCCGCCCGAAAACCAGGGTCAGGCTCACCAGGGCACCCGCAGTCCTCCGCCATCATTCGGCCCTTGCCGAATGTCTCGTCACCGATGGTAGCCGCTGCCAGCCTGCTCTCATGTCACTCAACAGCATGCAGGGCAGCGCGCCGGCCGCCGATCGCCCGGATGCGCCGCCGGGCCGGGCAGGCTACCGCGACGTGCTCGCCATCGGGGAGTTCCGGGCGCTGTTCGCTGCCAGCGTCGTGTCGATACTCGGCAGCGTGGTCGCAGCAGTCGCGCTGACCGTCCTGATCTATGACCAGACCCGCTCCCCGGCGCTGGCGGCCTCGGTGATGGCGCTGTCGTTCCTGCCGTTCCTATTCGGCGGCACCCTGCTCGGCGCGGCAGCGGACCGGCTGCCGGCCCGCAGGGTCCTCATAGCGTGCGACCTGGCCAGCGCGGCCCTTGTGGCGTGCATGCTTCTCCCGGGGATGCCGGTGCCCGGCCTGCTCGCGCTGCTGTTTGCCAACGGCATCATCGCCGCGGTTTACCAGGGTGTGCGCTCAGCCGTCATGCCCGAGATCCTGCCGCCTGGTCCGCGCTACATCCTGGGCCGCTCGCTGATGCGGCTGGTGGCCCAGTCGGCGCAGATCATCGGGTACGGCACCGGGGGGCTGCTGCTCGCGATCATGTCGCCGCGCGGCGCACTAGCTACCGACGTGCTGTGCTTCGCGGGCTCCGCGCTGGTGGTGAGGTGCGGCATGGTGGCGCGCCCGGCTCTGGCGAAACGCAGTGGCGGGTCGATTGCGCGCGACTCCCTGGCTGGGCTGCGCGGGGCCCTTGCGCACCAGCCGACGCGGCGCATCCTGCTGCTCAGCTGGCTGGTGCCCGCGTGCGCGGTCGCCCCCGAGGCCCTTGCCGCGCCATACGCTGCCCACATCGGCCAGCCCGCTCGCGTCGCCGGGTTCCTGCTGATGGGCATCCCAGCCGGGACCGTGGTTGCCGACAGCCTCGCTGCCCGCCTGCTGTCCGCGCCACTGCAGCGGCGCGTGATCGTTCCGGCGGCGCTGCTGGGCTTCGCGCCGCTGATGGCGTTCGCGCTCACCCCGCGCCTTGACCTGGCGCTCGCGATGCTGGTGATCTCGGGGCTGGGTTCAGCATGGTCCGCGGGGATCGACGGGGTGATGCTCGCGGCCGCGCCACTGCACCTCCGAAGGCGCGTTCTCGCCCTGAGTTCCGCGGGCCTGATGTTCACGCAGGGCGCCGGATTCGCACTGTGGGGCATCGCGGGGGAGTACGTCCCGCTCCCCGCGGTCATCGCGGCGGCCGGCGTCATTGGCTGCGTTGTCGTGGTCACGCTGCGACCGGGCCGCCGGCAGGAGACGGCATCCGACGGAGAGCTGCCGAGCGTAGCGGCCGGGATGGTGCGGTCAGCCGCCGATCCAGCGCCCAGCCAGGTGCAGCGTGCTCGTCGCGAGGAGCAGCCCGCCAGCCAGCGACACGGTCAGCAGCAGCCAGCGCGCGGCCCTGCCGCCGAGCACGGCCGTGCTGCGCCGTACCGCCTGGCCGCTCAGCAGTATCCGGGGCAGCCGGGGCGCGTAGACGAGGACGTGGATCGTCATCACGCCGAACCATGCCAGGAACGACAGCTTGTGCAGCACCAGCCACTGGCCACTGCCCGGCCCGGCGATCGCCAGCGCCACGCCCGTGGCCAGCACGGCGAGCGAGGTGGCTATCACCAGCGGGCCGAGTAGCCGCATCGGCGTGCCAGGCGGGCCCTTCCGGCGGTACGGCGCTGAGCCGGTGTAGTAGCGGGCGAACCTGTAGACGGTCGAGCAGACCTTGAGGGCTACCGGCCCGAGCAGGAGCATCCCCAGGAAGAAGTGGACCGTCAGCAGCTCGTGAAGTCGCAGGATCGTCACGCCCTCGGCCGCGAACAGCACCAGCAGCACCGCACCAGTCATCGCGGTGAGCCGTTCGTTGCCCGCGGCGCCCCCGCCGGACTCGACCTGGCGACGGTGCCGGGCCCTTGATGTCGCGGTCAACGGTGGCTCGCCCGGGCGTCCGCTGTGGTCCGCTCCAGGCGCAGGGCCAGGGTCGGGCAGGCGCTGACGGCGCGCCGAGCGTGCGCGAGCAGGGGCGGGCCGACAGCGCCGCCCTGCACGATCGGGTATCCCCATTCGTCGAGCTCTACGAGCTCGGGCAGCAGGTCCGCGCAGAGCCCGTGCCCGGTGCACGCGGTGAAGTCGACGTGGAGCCTGCCTGTCACAGCCATTCTCCTTCTGCGTGTGGCCGCGGGACCGGGAGCGCGGCGGCGGTGCCGCGCCGCGCTGGCAGGCACGGCATGTGCCGTGCGTGGGCGCTGACGTCAGCGGCGAACGTCGACAGCGCCGAGGCGGCAAGCCGGGCGGTACCGTCCGGATGGCGGCACCCGCCGCGCCCGGGGAGCACTCCGAGCCTGCGGTCCAGGCGCGCCAGCACGTCCTCGCCTCCGCGCCCAGATGCTAGCTGCGCGAAATCGGCGGCGACGGATGGAAGCCCGAACGCGCACGGGCCGCATTGCTGCGCGCTCTGGTTCGCGAGGTAGCGGAGCACCCGCGCGGTCTCGGTCAGCCCGCAGGCAGAGCGCGGCAGCGCGATGAGGACACCCGCTCCGGCGATCGCGCTGGCGCTGCGCAATGGCCCGGCCGATATCGGCAGGCTGGCCGCCGACCGCACGTCGTGCCACGTTCCCGCGTAGCCGCCAATGAGCACCGCGTCGGTGTCCTCGTCAGCGTGGCTCCTGGCCAGCAGGTCCGCGACCGCTATGCCGACCTCGATCTCGTAGACGCCAGGCCTGGCGACGGCGCCGGAGACGGTGACGAGCATTGTCCCCGGCGCGTCGGGAAGTCCGGCCTGCCGGAACCAGGCAGGCCCGAAGCGGGCGATGAGCGCGATGTGAGCAAGCGTTTCAACGTTGTCGACCAGCGTGGGCCGCCGCTGCACACCGCGCTGGTACGGACGGTGCCTGCCACCGGTGGGCCGTGCCTCGCCCCCGTTCAGCCATCGCACCAGCGAAGTCTCCTCGCTGGAGACATAGTGCGGCGGCAGGCCGTGGACCTGGATCGGGACCTTGCCCAGCCCAGACTCCTGCCGGTCGGTGACGGCCTGGCGTACCCGCTCGGCCAGCTTCTGCCTGGTCCGCGGCAGGCATACGTGGACGACGTCAGCCCGGACCGCCTCGGCCGCCAGAACGGCGCCGTCGAGCACCAGGTGAGGCGCACGGGAGAGCAGCGCGTGATCCTTCTCGCTGGCCGGCTCGCTCTCCATTCCGTTGACTACCACGACGGCTGGCCCGCGGCGTGCCGCTACTGCGTGCAGCTTGGCCCCGGTCGGGAAACCAGCCCCGCCGCGGCCCGTCAGCCCGGCCTCGGTGACAGCATCGGGCAGGGCCGCCGGGCCGCCGGCGCTGCCGTAACCGCGGCTGCTGGCTCGCGGCAGCGCACCGTAGCGCTCCAGGTGCTCCCGCAGCGTAGTCGCGTGCCCGCCCGCTTGCCATCCAGCGGTGAGCCTGGCGGTACCGGGGCTCACTCGCTGCCTCCGCTCACGATCGTCAGCTGCCCGGTCGCCGAGCTGCCCGCGACGGCCAGCGTGATCAGGGCGCGGGCCCGCGATTCGCCGGGCCCTTCCAGGTCGGCTTGGATCTGCTGTCCGTCCAGGCCGGTAACCTGTCCCCGGTAGCTGGGCGCGGTGCCGACCGCGCCCACGCTGACGGTGCCGTCAGCCAGTGCGACCCCTGCTCCGTCCGGTGTTCCCTGCAGCGTCACCACCAGGCTCTCGGCTGGCCGGGCCGACGTAACGCATGTCACCGTGATCGTGATCTCGCTGGTCCCGGGCCCGTCAGACCGCGTCACGTGGCCGGTGAAGCTGCCGTTGGCGAGTCCGGCAGGCGCGGCGGCCGGACCTGGCGTCGCGGACGAGCCTGGCGTGGCGGACGTGGCTGGCCCGACGTTCCCGGCCAGGATCGACTCCGGGGTGCCAGCGCGCTTCGCCCAGCCCGGACGTAGCGGGCCGACGAGCACGAACACCAGTGTTGCGACCGGCACAGCGGCTGAAAGCAGCAGCCGGGTGCCCACGGTGACGCGGGTGCCGGGCAGGGACATCCGCCACACCAGCGCACCGGCCACGGCTATGACGCACGCCGCGTCGAGTACCAGCAGCCACGGGAGCTTGCTGTCGGTCCCGGTGCCGAGGCCATGCCACAGTGCGACCGGCCAGGAGGCGTAGCCGAGCCAGTGCACCGTCCGCCAGGCGGGGTAGCCCAGGCGGACCCGCAGCAGGCTGGTGACCACCACGGCGAGCAGCAGGTCAAACGCCACCGTGCCGAGGCTGAGCCAGAGCGTCCGGTACGGGGAGGTGAACGGGATGATCGTCGAGATCCAGCCGATCGGGGCATAGCTATCCAGAACCGTCGTCAGCACGTGCACGGCCACGAACGCTACGCAGAGCAGTGACAGGTTGCGGTGCAGCCCGGCCGTGACGATCCTCGGCCATCGCGGCGTGCCGAACCGGGCCGTGCCCGCGACTCCGAGCACGACCGAGGCCGTCAGCAGAACGATTGCCACCACGCCGGTGGCCCTCGTGGCGTACCACAGCGGGCTCGGCCCCGAGGTCATGATCCTCCCGACGTCGCATGGGGCGGTGCGGGCGGCGGGGCTGCCGGAGGCTGCGCAGGCTTCGACAGGTGGTGAGAGGGAGTAGGCGACGATGTGCCGGCTGATGTCGGATGCGCGGCTGGGGTCGGCTGCGTGCCGCCCGGGCTCGTGCCGGACTGCGTTCCGGAAGCGATCAGGTGATGATGGCCGGGCAGGTCGCGAGCGAATGCGGCGCCAAGGCCAATCGACGCGACAGCAGCGCCTGCGGCCACGCACATCGACAGCCTGCGCGTCTGAACGAGCCTGCGATCACGGCGTCCTGCTGCGTCGCCCTCGGACAACGGCATGTGTTCGCTCCTCACGCTGCAGGTACGTCTGTGGTGGAACCTTCTCTCGCGGGTCATCCCCGGTTGGCAGCTGCTGGCGGCCCGCCTAGCGGTCGGCCCGGCCAGTCCTGACACCGGGCGTGAGTGCGCGGATGCTCGCGCTCTTTAGCCTGCCCCGAACCGTTCTCGGAACCAGTTCAGGCATCGTTCAGAAGTGGTAAATACGGCCAGCACCACGGTGCGGGCCCCGGGCTCCGGCCTCAGGACGACCGGACGGCCTGGCGCCGCAGACTGCGGTCGCGGCGGGCGCCGGAGAATTGCAGGGTCGCTGCCAGGCCCCCGCCCGGCGCTTCCGACAGCTCGGCCGAGCCGCCGTTGGACGTGACCAGGCGGTGCACGATCGCCAGCCCAAGCCCCGAGCCGCCCGGCGTGGCGCTGGTGAACCGCCGGAACGCGGCGTCCCGCTGCTGCGGGGTCATACCCGGTCCGTCGTCGGTGACCACGATCCGGGCGCCCTTACCTGTGGCGGCTGCCGTGACCGTGACCTTCCCCCCGGGGTGCACCGCATCGAGGGCGTTGGCCAGCAGGTTGTCCAGGATCTGCTCCAGGTGGCCCTCGCCGAGCCTGGCGCTGACAGGGTCGGGCGCGATCGCAGTGAGCGTGACGCTGCGTTCCTCCGCGGCAGGCCGCCATGCGGCGGCCCGGTCCTTGATGACCACATCAAGCCGGACCAGCACTGGCTCGGTCACCACGTTCTCCGCCCGTGCCACCGCGAGCAGCCCGTCGACCATCCTGGACAGCCTGGCAATCTCCTCCTGCGCAGCGGCCAGTTCCACGGCCACCAGTTCGTCGCAGTCCTGCGCGAGGACGTCAAGGCGCAGCCGTAGCGCCGCGAGTGGCGTCCGCAGCTGGTGGGAGACGTCGGCCATCATGGCCTGATGGCCGTCGACCAGCGTCTCGAGACGCCCGGCCATCGTGTTGAAGTTGGCAGCGAGCCTGCGCACCTCGCTGGGACCCGATTCGGCCTGGGAACGAGTGTCCAGCGAGCCGTCACCGAGGCGCTGAGCAGCCGCCTCGAGCATGCTGAGCGGACGGCTTACCCAGCGCGCGAGCGCAACCGCGATGACGGCCGCGGCCAGCAGGCCGGCCGCTGCCACCGCGGCTATCGAGGCCCAGAGCACCGCGATCTGGTGGTCCAGCGAGGAAGTGGGACGGGACAGCACGACCGCGCCGACGGCCGGGCCGCCGTCGTCCTGCAGCACCGGCGCGAGTACCAGCAGCCGGCCGGCGACCTGGTAGCTGGCTGGCGTCCGCCTCCGCAGCGTCTCGCCGACCGCGCCGGCCGGCGGGGCCGGCCCGTCGTCGGTCCCGGCGATCTGGCGGCCCGCCCGGTCGTAGACGGCGACATGGTCACCGGCCTTCCGCAGCTGGCTGATGCCGCTGCCCAGCCCCGTACGAGTATCGCCGTCTCCGAGGTTCTCCTCGGCGACGGCGGCCAGCGATGTGGCGGAGTCGACGGCCTCGTCGTTGAACGTGTGGCTGTCATGGGCCGTCGTGATCACTCCCAGGGGCAGAGCGACCATGCAGAGCAGCGCCGCAATCAGCGCGATGACCGTCGCCGCGATCCTGCGTGCCATCAGACCTCGCCGAGCCGGAACCCGCGCCCGTAGACGGTCTCGATCAGCCCGGGCAGCCCGAGCTTCTTGCGCAGCGCCGCCACGTGCACGTCCAGCACCTTGGTCGGGCCGTACCAGTGCGCGTCCCAGGCGGCCTCCAGGATCTCCTGCCGGGTCACAACCCTGCCCGGGTCAGCCGCCAGGCACTCCAGGATGTCGAACTCCTTGGGCGTGAGCGCCACCTCCTGGCCGCTGACCGTCACCCGGCGGGTACGCATGTCAACCATCAGCGGGCCGTGGCGGATCACCTCGCTGTCGGGCCGCACGCGGCGCAGTACGGCGCGGATCCTGGCCTGCAGCTCGGCCAGGCCGAACGGCTTGACCAGGTAGTCGTCCGCCCCCGCGTCCAGCGCCAGGACGCGGTCGGCCTCCTCGCCGTGCGCGGTCACCACGATGATCGCCGCGCCTGATCTCTGCCGCATCTGCCGGCAGACCTGCACCCCGTCGCCGTCGGGAAGTTCCAGGTCCAGGAGCACGACATCAGGCTCACCCCAGGCCAGCGCATCGCTCCCGGTCATAACGTGATCGACCTGGTACCCGCCACGGCTCAGTCCGCGGACCAGCTGACCCGCGATGCCGGCGTCGTCTTCCACCACCAGCACGGTCAGCCCCTGCCCGCCTGGCTGGCCGGCGGGCCCAAGAGCAGGCGTCGTGCGTGTCATGGCACAAAGCTAGCCAGCCTGGCCGGGTGCCCTCACCAGCCTGACGGCATTGGCATGCCCTCGGTGTAGCCCGCTGCGCCCTGAAGCCCGATAACCGCCCGCTGGTGCAGCTCCTCCAGGTCACTTGCACCCGCGTAACTGCAGGCGCTGCGCAGTCCGGCTGTGATCGAGTCGATCAGGTCCTCAACGCCGGGCCGCTGCGGGTCGAGGTACATCCGCGAGCTGGAGATGCCCTCCTCGAAGAGCTCCTTGCGCGCCCGGTCGAACGGCGAGTCGGCGGCCGCGCGCAGCCGTACCGCCCGGGCCGAGGCCATGCCGAAGCTCTCCTTGTAGAGCCGGCCGTCAGCGTCGCGGAATACGTCGCCCGGTGACTCACAGGTTCCGGCGAACCATGACCCGATCATGACGTTCGACGCGCCGGCCGCGAGCGCGAGCGCCACGTCCCTGGGATACCGGACGCCGCCGTCAGCCCACACCTGGGCGCCCAGCCGCCGAGCCTCCGCAGAGCACTCCACAATCGCGCTGAACTGCGGCCGGCCGACGCCGGTCATCATCCGCGTGGTGCACATGGCACCAGGCCCGACACCGACCTTGACGATGTCGGCTCCAGCCTCCACCAGGTCCGCAACGCCGTCTGCGGTCACCACGTTGCCGGCGACGACAGGCACCGACGGCGAGATGTCGCGCACCGCACGCAGTGCGTGCAGCATCCTGTCCTGGTGACCGTGGGCGGTGTCGACGACCAGCATGTCCGCGCCCGCGTCCAGCAGCAGCTTGGCCTTGCCCGCGACGTCGCCGTTGATGCCGAGGGCGGCGCCAATCCGTAGCCGCCCACGGTCGTCGGTGGCCGGCTGGTACAGCGTCGCGCGCAGCGCCCCGGTCCGGGTCAGGATCCCCACGCAGCGGCCCTGCTCATCGACCACGGGAGCCAGCCGGCGCTGGCGCTCATGGAGCATCCCGAACGCCTGCTCGGGGTCGATCCCGGCCGGAAGCGTCAGCAGCTCCGTGGACATGACCTGCCGCAACTGGGTGAACCGGTCAACGCCATGGCAGTCAGCCTCGGTGACCACGCCGACAGGCCGGCCGTCTTCCACCACTGTCACGGCGCCGTGCGCCCGCTTGGGCAGCAGGCTGAGCGCGTGCCCGGTCGTCGCTCCAGGGCCGAGCGTCAGCGGCGTGTCGTACACCAGGTCCCGGCTCTTCACCCAGGTCACCACGTCGGCCACCACATCCACCGGGATGTCCTGCGGGAGTACCGCAAGTCCACCGCGGCGGGCCACCGTCTCGGCCATCCGGCGTCCGGCGACCGCAGTCATGTTGGCGACTACTACCGGGATCGTGGTGCCGCTGCCGTCGCGCGTGCCCAGGCTGACGTCCAGCCGGGACGCCACGGCCGACCGGCTCGGCACCAGGAACACGTCGCTGTAGGCCAGGTCGTGGCACGGAGTCTGCTCGTTAAGGAATCGCACTCCTACGATTCTGCCCCCGGAGGGTGTTTGCTTTGCGCGTCCGGGGCGCTTTGGGGCGCCGCGTTTCCCTCGTCACTCAGTCGCAGGCTCCCTCGCTCCTCAGTACAACGCGGCACCGCGCCCCTTCGGCTGTGTTTGCTTTGCGCCGCCGGGGCGCTCTGGGGCGCCGCGTTTCCCTCGTCACTCAGTCGCAGGCTCCCTCGCTCCTCAGTACAACGCGGCACCGCGCCCCTTCGGCTGTGTTTGCCTTGCGCCTCCGGGGCGCCTTGCAGCCGCTTTGGCGCGTAATCTCCTGTCGGTGGGCAGGCCAGCCAGTGCGGGCGGGGAGGCGCCGCCGCAGCCGCCTGGGACGCTGCGGCTGGGCGGCCAGGAGTGGCCGCCAGGCTCGTTCGCGGTCATGGGCGTGATCAACAGGACGCCAGACTCGTTCTTCGATCAGGGCGCCACCTACGGGTTCGGTGACGCGCTCGCGGCGGTGGCACGGGCGGTCGGCGACGGTGCCGACATCATCGATATCGGCGGCGTCAAGGCCGGGCCAGGCGACGACGTGAGCGCCGTCGAGGAGATCCGGCGCGTGACTGGCCTGGTCGCCGCGGTCCGCGATAACCATCCCGCGGTCGTGATCAGCGTCGATACCTGGCGCGCCGAGGTGGCTGAGGCCGTGGCTGAGGCCGGGGCCAACCTGATCAATGACGCCTGGGGTGGCGTGGACCCAGGCCTGGCCGCGGTCGCGGCCAGGCACCGGATGGGACTGGTGTGCTCCCACGCTGGCGGCCTGGCGCCGCGTACCGGCCCGCACCGCCCCAGGTACGCCGACGTGGCCCGCGACGTGATCAGCCATGTGACCAGCGCAGCGGAGCGCGCCGTGGCCGCGGGAGTCGCGGCCGACGCGATCCTTATCGACCCGGCGCACGACTTCGGCAAGAACACCTGGCATTCGCTGGAACTCACCCGCAGGCTTGGCGAGCTGACCGCAACCGGCTGGCCGGTCCTGGCAGCAGTCTCCAACAAGGACTTCATCGGCGAGACGCTCGGGCTCCCGACCGGGGAGCGCCTGGAAGGCACAGTGGCCGCCCTCGCCATCTGCGCCTGGCTTGGTGCAAGGGTGCTGCGGGTGCACGACGTCGCGGCAGCGCGCCAGGCGCTGCGCGCGGTCACCTGGGCCCGCGGCTTAGCCAGTGGCCGTCGTTATACCGAGTTGAACGCCGCATAAATGATCGCGCTGAGCCGGTCTGCCATCTCGTCCACTGGCAGCTTGACATCGACGCTCATCAGGTAGTTGACGCGCTCCAGCATCATCAGGCAGGCGATGGCGGTGAGCACGGGCTGCTCCAGCACCCCGCGGTGCTGATCGGCGCCCTCTCCGTCCGGCACGTCGAGCCCGGCGACTGTCGCGGCGGTCATGCCCTGGGTGATGGCTTCGGCGATGTGGAAAAATAGCCGCAGACCGTCGCCGTAGACCTCCTCGCCGACGATGTCCGCCTGGCTCAGGATCCGGATCACCGTGGCATGCGCGGCATACGTGCCGAAGAACTTCCGGACCCATGACCGCAGCGCGCCGCGGCCCGCCTCGTTACGGGTCACAACGGGGAAATCCCCGGTGATGATCTCCATGTCGTGCAGCGCATCCCGCAGCAGCGTCTTGAACAGGTCGTCCTTGTTCGCGAAATAGAGGTAGAACGTGCCATGCGACGTCTTGGCCCGCCGGACCACGTCATCGACCCGGACCGCCTGATAGCCCCGCTCATCGAACTCGGCCAGACCAGCCTCGAGCAGCTTGCGCACCGTCTCCCGGCCCTGGCGGCCAAGCTCGCGTCCCTGCGCCGGGGTGCCTCCGCCTAGCGACGGGCGCCGCGCATGCGGGGCACCGTCAGCACTGCCTAGGGCCGCAGCTGCGTTCTCGGTCACTACCAGGTCCTGCGGCGGGATGCGTACCCGCGGTGCGGCCACCGGCACGACTGCATCCTGAGCCGTCTCACCACGCGTGATCCTTCCTGACGCTTAGCCGCAGACAGTCTGTGCAGCTAGCGCGAGACTAGTCTTCCCGAGCGCCACGCCAAGTCCAATTCTGCGACGGTCACGGGCCGAGTACCTGGGTCAGGTAAGCGTTGCCGAACCGCCGCTCCGGATCTAGCTCATCGCGCAGTGCGACGAACTCCGTGAACTTAGGATACGCCCGGCGCAGGTACTCCACGCTTCTGGTATGCATCTTGCCCCAGTGCGGCCGCCCGCCAGCCGCGACCATCACGGCTTCCACGTCCCGGAAATACTCCTGGTGCGGGGATGCGTGGAATACGTGGACCGCTATGTAGGCGCTTTCCCTGCCGTAGGCGGTGGACAGCCAGGGGTCGTCACCGGGTGCGAACCGGACCTCGATGGGGAAGCTGATCCGCCAGTCCCGCCGAGCGAACAGTGCCCGGACCTCGCCCAGAACGTCCGCGGCTGACTCGTGAGGGATTGCGTACTCCTGTTCCTTGAACCGCACGCGCCGGGGGCTGGTGAACACGCGGTAGGCGACGTCGGTGTAGCTGCGCGCTCCCAGAGCGCGCGCGGCCACGCCGTTGACCGCCCGGATCATGCCGGGAAAGGCGTGCCCGAGCCTGCAGGTCGCCCCGAACACCGCGTTCGAGAGAATCTCGTCATCGACCAGGTACCGCGTCCGGCTCAGCGGCCGCTGCGGCCCGGGCGAGGTGTTATTGCGCTTGGTCAGGCAGTCCTCGGTATGCGGGAACCAGTAGAACTCGAAGTGCTCGTTCTGTGATGTGAGCTCGTCCAGCCTGGAGATCACCTCGGACCAGCGCATCGGCTCCTCCTGAGCTTCCAGCAGGAACATAGGGACCACACGGAACGTGACGGCTGTCACCATCCCGAGTGCACCCAGGCCGACCCGCGCCGCACCGAAGAAACCCGGCGGGGAATGGCCAGCCGCGGGCGGCTCAGCAGCACCGGGAGCACCACCGGGGGAGTCAGCCGAGCAGGTCACGAGCGTCCCGTCTGCCAGCACCAGCTCCAGCCCGGCCACCTGCGCTGCCATGCCGCCGCTGGCGCGGCCAGTGCCGTGGGTGCCGGTCTGGATCGCGCCCGCCACGGTCTGGACCTGGACGTCGCCCATGTTCACCAGGGACAGCCCACGGGTGGCCAGCTCGGCGTTGAGCACCTGCAGCGGGCAGCCAGCCTCAGCGGTGACCAGCCCGGCCGCCGCGTCGACCGACCTGATGCCGGTCAGGCCGCCGGGGTAGAGCAGCACCCCATCGGTGATAGCCGCGGGCGTGAACGAGTGCCCGGTACCCACCATGCGCACGGTCAGCCCATCGGCGGCAGCCTTGCGAACCTCATCGGCCACCTCGTCCGCCGACCGCGGCACCGCGGTCCGCTGCGGCCGCGCGACCTGGTTCCCGGCCCAGTTCCGCCAGGCCACCGCCGAATTGCCAGCACGAGGGAGCCCGATGGTCATCTCCGGTTCATCCTGGACACCGAGGCGGCAATCTCCCAGCCCCCGCCGGGCAAGGAATCGGGCACGGAGCAGCAAATCCCTCGGCTGTGCCCTTCATATATCACCTGGCCAGGTTAGGGTATTTACCGATGGGACGGCTGATCCGGCGCGCAGGCCCGAGCTCCGCCACCCCCTCCGCGCTGCGGCCCGCACTCATCCGCGGCGCCGCGGGCTGCGGGGCTGTACTGCTGCTGGCCGCAGGCGGCGGCGCCACGCAGCTACCCGCCTCACCTGGCGGCGGCGGGGCGTCGAGTTCCCACTCGGTGGCTACCACTGCGGCCGCGGCGATCGCGCAGGCGCGCGCCCCGGCCTCGTTCCAGCAGATCATCCTCCCCGACCTGCTGGTCGTGGCGCCGTCCGGACTGACCGGCCAGGAGATCACCAGGCTCGGCAAGATCGCTGGCGTCAGGAACCTGATCGCCTTTGACGGTGCCGAGATCAAGGCCGGCAGCCATCAGGTCAGCGTCATCGGTGTGAACCCGTCCACGTTCCGGTCCTGGGTGCCGCTGCAGACCGCCTCGGATCAGGCCTTCTGGAACGCCCTGTCGGGAGGGCAGTTCGTCGCCTCCCCGGCCGCGACCTCCAGCCTGGGCCTGCGACAGGGTGCCAGCTATCAGCTCACAGGTGCAACCAGGCGGGCAGTGAAGTTCGGCACCTCGGCATCGCTCGGCATCGGCGAGGTCGACATGCTCGTCGACACCCAGCTGTCGCGGGAGCTAGGCCTGGTGCACAGCGTCGCCGCGCTGATCAGCGCGCCTGGTGTCAGCACACAGGCCCTGACCGCCGGTGCCAGCGCCGTTCTCGGGCCCTCGGGCAAGATCGTCAACCTGCGCCAGCAGCAGCTCTCGAATCAGGCCACCCCGACCACTCCAGCAGCGCCTGCGACCCCGTCCTCTGGCCTGCCAACGACGTACCTGCAGCTGTTCCAGGAGTCCGCCGCGGACTACTGCCACGGCCTGTCCTGGACGGTCCTCGCCGCTATCGGGCAGATCGAGAGCGGCGACGGTGCCAACGACGGGCCATCCAGCGCTGGCGCGCTCGGGCCGATGCAGTTCGAGCCGTCGACATGGGCCGAATGGGGGATCGACGGATTCGGCCAGACCGGCCCGCCAAACATCATGAACCCCTACGACGCTGTGCCGTCAGCGGCCAGGATGCTGTGCGCCGACGGGGCAACGGCGGGCGGCAGCAACTCCCTGGCTAGCGCCATCTTCGACTACAACCACGCCACCTGGTACGTCAACGAGGTGCTCTCCCTAGCCGCCGAGTACGCCCGGGATTACTAACCCCCTCGCGCCAAAGGGCCGCGGCGCCGCGTTGTACTGAGGAGCGAGGGAGCCTGCGACCGAGCGACGAGGGAAACGCGGCGCCTCCCAAGCGGCCCGGCGGCGCAAGGCAGAATGGTTCCATGCCCGGCTACGACGCGTTCCTTCTGGTGTCTTTCGGCGGCCCTGAGGGCCGGGACGAGGTCATCCCGTTCCTGGAGAACGTCACCCGCGGCCGCGGCGTGCCACGGCAGCGGCTCGAGCGGGTGGCCGGGCACTACTACCGGTTCGGCGGTGTCAGCCCGATCAGCCAGCAGTGCCGCGACCTGCTCGCAGCGGCCGAGAAGGACTTCGCTGCCAGCAGCGTGGACTTGCCGGTCTACTGGGGGAACCGGAACTGGCGCCCGCTGCTAACTGACACGATCGCAGCGATGGCAGCGGACGGCCGGCAGCACGCGGTCGCATTCGTGACATCGCCCTACAGTTCCTACTCAAGCTGCCGGCAGTACCTGGACGACATCGAGCAGGCCCGGGCGCAGGCTGGCCCTGGTGCCCCCACGGTCGACAAGCTGCGCCCGTACTTCAACCACCCCGGCTTCATCGAGCCGCTTGCCGACGCGGTGCGCGCGGCTGCGATGGCGCTCCCCGCCGGCCAGGACGGATTCGACCTGGTGTTCACCGCGCACAGCATCCCGGAGGCGATGGCAGCCGCCAGTGGCCCGGCCGGGTGGGCGTATCCAGCGCAGCTCGCCGAGGCCTCGCGGCTGGTAGCCGAGCGGGTCGGCGGCACTGCCAGGTCCTGGCGGCTGGCCTACCAGAGCCGCAGCGGCCCGCCATCGGTGCCCTGGCTCGGGCCTGACGTCACCGACTGCATCGCCGAGCTGGCCGCGGCCGGATCCGCCGGGGTCGTGCTGGTACCAGTCGGCTTCATCTCCGATCACATGGAGGTGGTCTACGACCTGGACGTCGAGGCCTCCGACGCTGCCGCCGGGCTCGGCCTGCCACTGGCACGAGCTGCGACGCCCGGCACCGACCCGAGGTTCGTCGCCATGATGACCGAGCTGGTCCGGGAGCGGCTTGGCGAAGTGACTCCGCGCGCGCTCGGCGACCTCGGGCCTGCCCTTGGGACATGCCGGAACGGATGCTGCGTGGCCAGCGCCACGGCAGCACGGGAAACACGGTGACAAAGCCTGACCCGGGCGAACTGCTCGAGCTGGCCCGTGACGCGGCTGCTGCTGCCGGGGGGCTGCTGCTCGAGCGCGGCGGCAGGCCGGAGGTTGTGGCCACTAAGTCGAGCCCGACCGATGTGGTGACCGACGCGGACCGGGCCGCCGAGGAATTGATCAGAGAACGGATCGGCGCGGTGCGGCCGGGTGACCGTTTTCTCGGCGAGGAGGGCGGCGAGGTCATCGTCGGCTCCGGCGTATCCGGCGAGGGCAGCGCGGTGCGCTGGATAGTGGACCCGCTCGACGGCACGGTGAACTACCTCTACGGCCTGCCTGACTGGGCCGTGAGCATCGCAGCCGAGCTTGACGGGACCGCGGTGGCTGGCGCGGTGTTCGTGCCCCGGCGCGGCGAGATGTTCAGCGCCATGACCGGCGGCGGCGCGTGGCTGACAATTAACGGGAGTGTCCGCCCTGCCCGGCTTGCCTGCAACACCGATGTGCCGCTGGACCAGGCGCTGGTGGCTACGGGTTTCGGCTACGCAGCCGGGCGGCGCCGGGTCCAGGGGGAGGTGCTGGCACAGGTCCTGCCCCGGGTCCGGGATATCCGGCGCGGCGGGTCCTGCTCCGTGGACTTGTGCTCGGTGGCGTCGGGCACAGTGGATGCCTACTACGAGCGCGGGATGAACCCCTGGGACGCCGCAGCCGGTGCCCTGATCGCTACGCAGGCCGGAGCGCTGGTCACCGGGCTGCACGGCCAGCCACCCGGCCCGTCGATGACGCTCGCCGCCGCGCCCCGGCTGCTGCGGCAGCTGCATGACCTGCTCGCCGCGGCCGACCCCGAGCGCGACGCCTGACCGGCTACCCGGACGTCTTGCTCAGGGTGCCCGTAGCGCTGGGCCCGGACTTCCCGTGAAAGTTGAACCCCACGGTGCCGCTGGGCCCCGGGGTGAGCGTGACGGTGCCGCCGAGGCACGGGCCCTGGGTGATCACCTGGTTCAGCCTCAGGCTGCCGGGGCCGTCGGACACAGCGTTAAGTTTCCCCGAGCAGGACAGGGAGGTGCTGGTATAGCTGACGGTCCCGCCCGTGGCTCCCGCGGCCAGGGATACCTGGACGGTGAACACGTCGGTCGGGCCGGTCTGGCTGACCTGGCCCGACCAGGTGCCGGCCAGGGTTCCGGGGACCTTGGTCGACGGCGCAGGTGAGGGGGTCGGCTGGTGCTGCGTCGTGGTCGTCCGACCGGGCGTCGGCGGCGTCGCGTCGGCTGTCTGGCTGCTGCTCGCTTTCTGCGCCAGGTGAATCACGATGACGAACGCCAGCACCAGAACAGTGATCGCGATCACTGTCGACCAGATCGCCACCGTCCGGCGGGATCGGCCCGTGGGCGGCGCGGCCGGCCCGGGCTCAGCGACTTGGGGCTCCGGGGGCGCCGCAGCCTCCGCACGGCGTGACCCTTCCGGCAGGACTCCCGCGGGCGGTATCCCGGCTCCGAGAAGCTCGGACACGATGGACCGGGCCGGCAGCCGGTCGGCAGGGTCCGGCGACAGGCACCGCGCCGTGAGCGCGCGCAGCGTCTCAGGCAGCAGTGCCAGGTCCTCGGCCCCCGCTGGCTCGCCGGCGGCCGCGTACAGCACCGTGTGCGCCCAGGCGCGCATGTCAGCGGATGGGGTGGCGGAACCATAGGGCGGAGAGATCCCGAACTCGATGACCCGGGGCCCTTCGGGGCTGAGAACCACGTGATCGGGCCCGAACTCGCCATGCACCAGGCCGGCTTCGTGGATGGCAGCGAGCCCTGTCGCGGTCCCGATGGCCAGAGCGTCCAGCGCGCGCCCGTTCCACGGTCCTTGCGCGGTGACGAGTTCCTGCAGCGAGGGCCCGTCGAAGTGCTCGCTGACCAGGTACGCGTAGCCGCCGTCGAATCCTGAGGCCAGGATTCGCGCGACGCAGTACGGAGCTACCCGGCGCGCAGCGCTCGCCTCCTGGGTGAACCTGTCCCGCTCCGCAGGCTCCGCCGTCCAGTCCCCGTCCAGCAGCGCGATAGTGACCTCGCGGCCGGCCATGTCCCTGGCCAGATAGATCGATCCGGAACTGGGCATCCCGTCAATGCGCCCGGCCAGCCGGTAGCGGCCGACGCGCATAGGGTCGTCGGCTTGCAGCGGCGTGACATGGGGCATAACTCGACTCCGCAGGGTCATGCAGGCTGACATGACGCAAGTCCGTACCCTACGCACGTTCTGCCTGCTAGTGACAATGATCTGTCAATTTGTGAGCGGACAGGCTAGCGGAAGGCTAGGGGGTCGTGAGACAGACGTCCGCGTTACGCCACGAACCCCGCTACGCCACGAACCGCCGGAGATGGCCGGCACGTGTAACAGACCAAGGAAGGTGACAGAATTCCCCGCCGGATTCGGGCACAACCGAGGCTCCCCGAGCGTTACACCCGCGCGGTAGGCGAAGAAGATGGAGGGGTAAGGGCCACATGGCTACCGATTACGACAGCCCGAGGAAGACTGACGACGAGCTCACCGAAGACAGTCTGCAGGAGCTTCAGGCACGCCGGATGGACAAGTCGTCCACGGCGATCGACATCGACCCGGACGACGTAGCCGAGTCGCTGGAGCTGCCAGGAGCGGACCTGTCGAACGAGGAGCTCTCGTTCCGAGTGATCCCGCGCCAGGCCGACGAGTTCACCTGCTCTAGCTGCTTCCTGGTGCATCACAGGAGCCAGCTGGCGGAGACTCGCGACGGTCGGCTTGTCTGCCGGGAGTGTGCGGCCTAGGCCGGTCCCGCTCAGCGATGCCAGGTCCACGAGGCCGCTGGACGTGCACGGCAACGGCGCCGTGCGCGGATACGGTCATGCCTGGCATCCCTGGCGCGGCACGGCCGGCCGCTGGCCGCCGGCCACCGCATGGCTGTGCGGCGCGGGGCGCTCGCGCCTCAGCCGCCTTGCGCCCACGACCTGCGTTCCTTGCCCCGCGGGTCCAGCTGAGCCCGGCCACCATTCGCCTCGAAGATCATCACCGGATACGTTTCATCGAACGCACGCCAGCCTGGGTCGCCGTCGCGCGCGAAAGCGACCCACGCGGCATGCATCCGGTCAGCCAGGGCTTGCGGCGGCGTCGCGCCCAGCGCCTGCTCCGCACCTTCAGCGGACAGGTTGTCGAAGACGAACGGGATCTCCAGCGAGTGGCACGCGCCCAGCCCGCTCACCGGGCTCGGCCAGGCGAATTCGTACACATATGTTGCTGCTTGCGGCCTTCCGGCCCGGGCCTGCCCCGGTGAACGGGCTTCGGCGACCGCGAGCGCTGGCAGCCGGAAGAACCGGTCGGTGAGCATGGCAGCAAGCAGGTCGCCGGGGGAGTCGTCTGGCCGGCTGGCCCGGTAGAGATCGGCAACCGGCGTAGGAATGCCGAGCCCGGACGCCAGCGCCGGCAGGGCCTCCTCGGTGACGAGGGCAGCAAGGCCGGTCGGGACGACGAAGAGCCGGAACTCATCGGCGGTCGTGCCGGTGAGCAGCGGTATCTCAGCGCCCGCGCCCGCGGTGATCGCCGCCATCGGATGCTCAGAGATCAGCGTGCCGTCAGCGACCGGGATGAACGCCATCGTGCTGGCAACGACTGTGAGGCCGAAGCGCGCGGGATCGGGCTGCGCGGCGAGCGCGTCCCGCACCGCGACCTGGGCGGCGATCAGCTCGGCCAGGCTCATCTCAGCCAGGCTCGCCGCGGTCGCCGGACGGCCCGCCGCGACGGCGAGTTCCTTGGTCACCAGGGCCGCATCGGCCGGGTCGGCCAGAGCCTGGGCCGCGCCGCTCTGCGTGATCGCCCGCGCGAACAGACCATGAACGCGGGGCAGCGACAGCAGCGTCGTCACGCTCATCGCCCCGGCGGACTCCCCGAACACCGTGACGTTGCCGGGGTCTCCACCGAACGCGGCGATGCTGTCGCGCACCCACTCCAGCGCCGCGATCTGGTCCAGCAGTCCGCGGTTGGCCGGGGCGTCGGGCAGCAGGGCGAACCCGTCAATCCCGAGCCGGTAGTTGAGGCTGACCAGCACCACGCCGTCACGGGCGAAAGCCTGGCCGTCGTAGCTCGGGACGGCCGAGTTGCCGTTGGCGAAGGCGCCGCCGTGGATCCAGACCATGACTGGCAGGCCTGCCTGACCGGGATCGGGTGTCCATACGTTCACGGTCAGCCAGTCATCGCCAGCGATGGCCGGCTCGGGCAGCAGTGTGTCGAACGGCACCGGGTAGGCAGGCTTCGGGGGCGTCGCGCTGAACCTGTCGGCTTCCCGGATGCCGTCCCAGGCCAGCGGCGGAGCCGGTGCCTGGAACCGCAGCGGCCCGGTCGGGCTGGCCGCGTACGGGATACCGAGGAAGCGGGCGACGCCGTCGCACCACTGACCGCGGACCCGGCCATACCTGGTGATCACGGTCGGTTCCATGGGCGCACTCTGCCATGCCGCCAGACGCTTCGCTAGGTTCGTAACCGAGTAACCATGACGACAGCCGGAGGGGCGATGGAGTCGATCTCGCTGGGCAGCGGCGGGCCGCAGGTATCCAGGGCCGGCCTGGGCCTGATGGGCATGTCCGGCATCTACGGCCCGGCCGACGAGCCGGAGAGCATCGCGACGATCCGGGCGGCGCTGGATGCGGGGATCACCCTGCTCGACACTGCCGACTTCTACGGCATGGGGCACAACGAATTGCTGCTGCGCGACGCGCTCCGTGGCGTGGACCGTGGCAGCGTGTTCATCCAGGTGAAGTTTGGCGGCCAGCGGGACCCCAGCGGCGCGTTCGTTGGGCATGACGCGAGCCCGGCCATGGCCAAGAGCTCGCTGGCCTACACACTGACCCGGCTGGGCACTGACTATGTCGACCTCTACCAGCCGGCCAGGCTGGACCCGCGCGTCCCGATCGAGGACACGGTCGGTGCGATCGCCGAGATGATCCAGGCGGGCTACGTCCGGTACCTCGGCCTGTCCGAGATGGGCGCCGAGACCATCCGCCGTGCCCACGCCGTGCACCCGGTCACCGCGCTGCAGATCGAGTACTCACTGATGAGCCGGGGCATCGAGACAGCAATCGTGCCCACAGTCCGCGAGCTGGGCATCGGCGTGACCGCTTACGGGATCATGTCGCGCGGCCTGCTGTCGACAGCCAGCGCCCGCGAGATCAGCCCCGCCGACCCGCGTTCCCGCTTTCCCCGGTTCCAGGGCGAGAACCTGAGGCGCAACCTGGACCTGCTCGCCGCGCTGGAGAAGGTCGCGCAGGAGCACGGCGTCAGCACCGCCCAGCTGGCCATCGCCTGGGTCGCCTCCCGCGGCGCCGACATCGTCCCGCTCATCGGCACCAAGCGCAGGGACCGGCTCACCGAGGCGCTGGCAGCCTTCGACTTGCGGCTCACCCCGGCCGACCTGGCCTCGCTGGAGACCGCTGTGCCCGCTGGCCAGGTAGCGGGCGACCGCTACGACGCGCATCAGATGGCCGCGCTGGACAGCGAAAAATCATGACGCGCAGAACGGGGGCGACCGCGCGCCCAGCCTGCCCAGGGCCAGTCACCGTGCTGCCCGGGGCTGCCAGCGCTATAACCGGCTAGCCGCCGCGGTCGGCTGCGCGGGCTCGTCCAGGTGCACCAGGCCTACCTGCGTGACCCGGCCGGGGTGCCGTGCGTAAAGGTAGACCAGGTAGCCCACGCCGATGATCATCCACACTGCCACGGCTGGGCCCATGTAGGACAGCGGGGGAGTGAGCGGGGCGACGAACGAGAACACCTTGATGCCAGCGGCCGTCAGCCACGCCGGGACGAAGGCAGCGATCCCCAGCACCGGGATGACCAGGTGAGACAGCCACCGTAGGCCACCGGCCAGGCCGCCGCTGCGGCGCGCGAAGAAGCCGATGCAGGCGGCGTTCATCACGATGTAGATGGCGACGAGCACGATCACGATGCCGGTGCCCACCATCGAGAACGCGACCGTCGGCGTGTAGCCGAAGCCAAGGCCGAGGGTGACCCCGACAGTGACGGCGAACGCCACCAGGATGCTGTTCACCGGAGACCGGTGCCTGGAGCTGACCAGCTCGAAGAAGCGGGGGAACGCCCCGATCCGGCCCATCGCATACGCGGTCCTGCTGGACACGTTGATCCCGGCGTTCGCGTTCGCGATCGTGGAGTTGACGATCGCCAGGAACACGAAGAACCAGAAGACCCCGTACAGCGAGCGTGCCAGCCCCTCCCAGGATGCGCTGCCAGTCCCGGTGGTGAAGCTGGCAAACCCCCGCGGCCCGAACGCCACGTCAACCGCGTACGTCGTGAACACGTACAAGGCGCCGATCAGCAGCGTGGCCAGCAGCACCGCGCGCTGCACGGTGCGCCGCGGATCCCGGGCCTCCTCGGCCAGCGGCGCTGCCCCCTCGAAGCCGCCGAACGCAAGCAACGTGAACACCGAGCCGCCGATCACCCCAGACAGGCCGTGGAACCCGCTCGGGGTGTACTTGGTCGTGAACACCGACCAGGTGTTGTGGCTGCCCGCATGAGCGATCAGGAACACCGCCAGCACCAGGAAGACGCCGATCTCGAACAGGCCCAGGACGGTGCCAAGCCTGGCTGAGGTTCTGACGCCGTAGTAGCCCGCCGCGAGCACGATCAGCGCGCCCAGGATCGACCATGGCCACCACAGAGTGGCTGGGTATCCAGGAAATTCTGAGTTGATCGTCGCCGCGGTTGTGAAGCCAAGCTGCAGCAGCACGAGCGGGGGAATCAGCCAGCCCACGAGCACGTATCCCCACGCCACCAGGAAGCCCCCGGCTGGGTGGATGCCGCGGGCAGCATACGTCGCCAGCGACCCGGCGGCTGGCATCTCGCGGGCCAGCAGGCCGATGCACCAGGCGCACAGCAGGCACGCGACCAGGGCGAAGATCACCGACAGCGGCAGCGATCCGCCGGCGAAGGCGACCCCGGCCGGAATCGACGCGGCGATGGCCGCGCCAGGGGCCATGTCGGTAATGCTCTGGAACAGGACCTCGCGAAGGCCGATCGCATTACGCCTCAGGCCGGTCGCGGTCCCCGGCTGAGCCGCTGCCATGGCTGCCTCCGGTACCTGCGTTATCGCTGATACCGCGATGTTCTCCCAGGTTCAGCGACAAGAAAAGGCCCCGCCTCAAAGCGGCCCGGAGGCGCAAAGCCAACACAGCAAATACTGGCAAAATGGATCCATGCGGTGGACGGACTTGCCTCCGGACGGCGGGCGGGACAATGCTGGCCCATCCGGCCTGCGGCGCAGTGAGTGGGAACAGCTCAGGCAGCGGCTGGAGCGCCTGCCTGCCGGCCACCCGTCATCGCCGGGCGCCGAGACCGCGGAAGACGCCTGGGATGACGAGAGCCGCGTGGAGCCAGACGCGCAAGAGGGCTGGGACACCGGCAGCGAGCACGCCAGGGAAGCAGTCAGCGGGCCGCGATCCAGCGCTGGCGATCCCGAGGTGGCCCGCCGCCCGGGCGGCGGGGAGCGCCATCCGCGGGGCGGCGGGAATGACGACACACCGGCCAGGCGGGGCGGGCACGATGGCCGGCCGTCCAGCGATGGCACAGATGCCGCAGCCGGCAGTCCCGCCCGCCGTGAGCCGTACCGGCCCTGGTTCGCCTCTGGCGAGTCAGCAGAGCCGTGGTTTGCCTCAGATGTCCAGCCTGGGCTTATCCCGCCTGACCCTGATCACGGCTGAGCGTGGCCGGATCGGGTTCCTGGCGCGGCAGCAGTACGTCCGCCGTTACGTCGGCCCCCAGCCGGACTGTGTCGCCATCAGCCAGCCGCACCGCGGTCCCGGGCAGCACCCGGTCGCCGTTGACGAAGGTGCCGTTTGTCGAGTGCTCATCGCGGATCGTCGCATGCCCCGCGTCATCCACCGTGACCGTGGCGTGGCGTCTGGATACGTTGTCGAATGCTGAGAATGCCGCTGCAACGAGGGATTCCGCCGGGTCACGGCCGAGCAGCAGCGACGTCCCGGCTGGCACCTCCACGTTCCCGGTCGAGAACGCCAGCCGGAGCACCGCGGGGGAGATAGGGCCGGTGCCCTCCTCCTGCCTCAGGTACTCCTGCATAACCGTCGCCGGAGCCGGCGGATCGTCGTCGGGCCGGTTACGGGGCAGGTTGGCACCGCAGGTGAAGCAGATGAGGTCGTCCGGCTTGACCTCGGCTGCGCACGCAGGGCAAGTCACGGTCACCATCGACGTCCCTCCTGGAACGTTATCCATCCTGGTCATAGCCGACCCGGTGGGTCTGGAGTAAGAGCCGGCTCGGACGAGAGCGTAACGCGCGGCGCGGGTGCCGCGGGCCGTGGGCCGGCAGCTGGCCGGCCTGTCGGGGAGAGTTCCCCAAGTAGCATCGCTGGCACGGGCGGGCAGGCGTCGCGGGATCAGGCAAAGGGGCCAGACATGATCAGCTACCGGCTCGGTGACGAGCACGAGGAGCTCCGGCAGACCGTCGCGGATTTCGCACGCGAGGCCGTAGCCCCGGTGATCGGCGGCTATTACGAGCGAGGCGAGTTCCCCTACGACCTCGTGGCCCGCATGGGGAAGCTGGGGCTGTTCGGTCTGCCGTTCCCCGAGGAGTACGGCGGGATGGGCGGCGACTACTTCGCGCTCTGCCTCGCACTGCACGAGCTCGCCCGGGTTGACTCCTCGGTGGCCATCACGCTCGAGGCCGCTGTGGGACTGGGCGCGATGCCGATCTACCGGTTCGGTGACGAGCAGCAGCGCGCTCGCTGGCTGCCCGACCTCTGCCGGGGCGAGCGGCTGGCGGCGTTCGGCCTGACCGAGCCTGGCGGCGGGTCGGACATCCCCGGCGGCATGCGGACCAGAGCGCGGCTCGAGGCCAGCGACAGCGAGGGAGGAGCAGGCGGACGCCGGGAGTGGGTGATCGACGGGACGAAAGCGTTCATCACCAACGCTGGCACGGCGATCACGTCCCTGGTTACCGTCCTCGCGATCACCGGCGGATCATCCGCCCGGCGGGAGATCTCCGCGATCATCGTCCCATCCGGAACGCCAGGGCTCACGGTCGGCCGCGAGTACTCGAAGGTCGGCTGGCGCGCCTCCGACACTAGGGAGCTGGCGTTCGACTCCTGCCGGGTGCCGGAGGAAAACCTGCTGGGTCAGCGAGGCCGGGGGTATGCCCAGTTCCTGCAGACCCTGGACGAGGGGCGGGTTGCGATCGCGGCGCTGGCCGCGGGGCTGGCGCAGGGCTGCGTCGACGAGTGCCTGCGGTACGCGGGCGAGCGTTCCGCGTTCGGCCAGCTGCTGGGTGAGCACCAGGCAATCCGGTTCAAGATCGCTGACATGGAGGCCAGGGCGCACGGGGCCAGGCTTGCCTGGTACGACGCTGCCGCCCGGATGCAGGCTGGCGAGGCATTCAAGAAACACGCGGCGATCGCCAAGCTGACCGCGTCGAACGCTGCCATGGACAACGCCCGCGACGCGACGCAGATCTTCGGCGGGTACGGGTTCATGAACGAGTTCCCGGTGGCCAGGTTCTACCGCGACGCCAAGGTGCTGGAGATTGGCGAGGGGACCTCAGAGGTCCAGCGCATGATCATCGCCCGCGAACTCGGCATCGGCCAGGGCGGGCATCAGACCGGGGACTAGGGCTGCGTCGCCACGACCGGAATGGCCACTGGAATGGCCAGGCTGGCCGTCACGTCACCTGTTTATGGGTCGGCTGATAGAGCGTTCACAGTCGCGGTCACGTTGGCCTGCGGGCTGAGCTCGCCGAACTGGGTCATCGCAGAGGCGAGCTGCTGCAGTTCGTCCTGAGCGACGGCAGTCGGGTAGGTCCCCGTGCCCATCACGCCGACGATCTGCTGGCTGAGGCCCAGGCTGGCCTGCAGCGCCTGCTGGATGGTGGTCTGGCTGGTGTCGGCGAGGTTAGCGGCCTGCACGATGGAGGCGGCGAACGCGGCCGCGGTGTTCGGGTATTTCTTCTCCCATGCCGCGGTCGTCGCGTACCCGCTGATAAGCCACCCCTGTACAGCACCCACGTCCAGGCTGGCCAGCTCGGTGTCGCCGTAGTTCTGTTCCATCTCAGTGCAATAAGGCTCACTGCAGAACGTGGCGTCCATCTGATGCGCGGCTAGGGCGGCGCCCATCTTAGGGAACGGCACCACCTTGTACGTCACCTGCTGCGGGGTGATGTTGTAGACGCTCAGGGTCTCATCGGTCAGCAGCTCACCGTCCCCCGATGGCGCGTTGACGCCGATCACCTTGCCCGCAAGCTGGGCCGGGCTGGTGATCGGCGACCCCTGCGGGATGACAAGCTGCTCGGTTTCTTGGCCTATCTGGAGGCCAGCCGCCAGCACGCGGAACTGCCCCAGGCCTTTAGCCTGGTCGGCGACGAACGTAGTGACCTGGCCCGCCGCGATGTCGTAGGTGCCGTTCTCCAGCTGCGGGACGACGCCGGAGGTGCTGGTGATGGGCTCGATCTTCACATGCAGGCCGTGAGCGGCGAAGATGCCACGCTGCTGGGCGATGAACAAGGCGGCCTGGCTCACGCTTTCGACCGCCCCGACCACCAGGTTCGTCTTCTCTAGCTTGGGGGTTGGAGTCGAGGAGGACGTGCTGCACCCGCTGACCAGCATTAACGTCACACAGCCAAGGCTGGTCAGCCCTATGAGCGTACGGGTGTACCTCACTCGCATGTCCGCCCCCAAACAGGATGTGGCGAGAAGTTTAGCCGAGCATCACGACATGTACCCGTTTTAGTAGAACCTCCGCGCTTAGCCTGACCAAGCCCGATCATCCGTCGTATCTGCTGCTCCTGGCGTCACGGGGGCTGGCCCGCACCTGCGAGGGCCCAGGCGTGCGCGGGATCTGCTGTAATGGTCATGGGCGCGGGGCGGTAGCTCAGCCGGTCAGAGCAGCGGACTCATAATCCGCCGGTCGTGGGTTCGAGCCCCACCCGCCCCACCCACTCCCCCGCAGCACATCACCGCGACGGCAAGAATCGCGGTCTGACCTGGTCCTGGAGTATGACAATCAGCCCACGCAGCACTGTGGCGGCGCCGAAGGCGCGCCCGGGGTCACGCCGATGTAGCGGATTACCTGTCGAATACGTGGTCAGCAATGATTACATATCCTTACCCGTTTTGTGCGGCTAGGGTTGCCCTTAGCTCCCAGTGCTGTAGCAGCAGGCCACTTGGGAAGGGAGACTGATGCCGTGCTTCTCGACGGGCCTGCCAGCATGGGTTCCGAAGGCTTCCGATCGGCGCGAGGTGAGGGCGCAGTGCGCAGACCACCGGTGACGGACCAGCTCAACGCTGGCCAGGCCCGGGATGCCGGCCAGGCTCCCCTAATGGCCCCCGATGCTGAAGCGCCAGACAACCGGAAGGAACGCGCCCCGCGGTTGCCCGGCCGGAGCGGATCCCCGCTCGCGCTCCGGAACTGGCGGGTGAGCTGGCGGCTGATAGCCCTGATCGCGGTCCCCACCGTAACGGCCATCGCGTTCGGCGGTGTTCGCATCGAAGAGGCGAACACCGCCGCGGTCAGCGACCAGCACGTACAGCAGCTGGCCAGCCTCGGCAACGCCATCGCCGGGCAGAAAGGGCTGGTCCCCGCGATGGAGGACGAGGAGAACGTGCTCGCTGAGTACGTCGCGGAGGGCAGGCCGCACAACACCTCGGACCTCTTGCTGCCGCAGGCGAATCAGGCGGTCACCAACCTGGCCTCCGCTCAGGTCGAATCGCTGGCCAACGGGATCGGCAGCGGGTTTCCGCCGCAGGTGCAGGCGGCTGTGACCACCGTTGACGAGCAGATCCAGAATATTAAGGACCTGCGTACCCAGGCGCTCCAGACCCAGTCCCCGGTGCTGAACGTCATCAAGGGATATAGCGGGTCGATCAGTGATCTGCTCTCGCTGAATGACCAGATCGCGGCCAGCAGTGGTGACTCGCAGCTGTCAGCCGATGTCCGGTCGCTGGACGCGCTGTCGCGGTCGGAGGACGCGGCAGCCGAGGAGCGCGCGATCATGACCGCGGTGCTGACCGGGAATCAGTGGCAAAATGGCATGTCGACATTGCTCATTCAGGCCAACGCCCAGCAGGCGGCCGAGCAAAACGAGTTCACCAACGAGGTACCGGACTCCGAGAGCACCGCCTACGCCACCACAGTCGGCGGGCCGCCAGTCAACATCGCCGGAACCATGCTGACCGAGGCTCTGATCGACGGCCCCAAGGGCACTGTGCCTGCCAATCCCTCGGCAGGGTCCGCCACATTCCCCACCGCGGCGAGGACGTGGATCGAGGACATGACGTTTGAGGTCGACCAGATGCGCCTGTTCGAGCAGGGCGTCATCAACTCGATCCAGTCGCGCGCCGCTGCGCTGCACAACCAGGCGACGCAGACGGTTGTGGACACTGCGATCGAGGTTCTGGCCGTCCTGCTCCTGGTTCTGCTGATCACGCTCGTCGTAGCCCGGTCCATGGTGCGGCCGCTGCGCAGGCTGAGAACAGGTGCGCTGGAGATTGCCGGGCTGCGGCTGCCAGAGACGGTCCGACGAATGAGCGAGAGCGAGGGCGAAGCCGTATCGCTCGATGTTGATCCCATCGACGTGTTCTCTACTGACGAGATCGGTGAGGTCGCCCGGGCTTTCGACCAGGTGCACCGCGAAGCGCTCCGCCTGGCGGCCAATGAGGCCGCCCTTCGGGGGAACGTCAACGCGATGTTCGTCAACCTGTCCCGGCGCAGCCAGTCCCTTGTCGAACGGCAACTGCGCCTCATCGACGATCTTGAGCAGGGCGAGCAGGATCCGGAGCGCCTGTCGAGCCTGTTCCAGATGGACCACCTGGCCACTCGCATGCGCCGCAACTCAGAGAACCTGCTGGTGCTCGCCGGCCATGAGGGGCCCAGGCGATGGAACCAGCCAGTTGCGCTCGTCGACGTGCTCCGTGCCGCCCTGTCCGAGATCGAGCAGTACGAGCGGGTCACGCTCAACGTCCAGCCAGGGATCGCGGTCCGCGGTCAGGCGGTCAGTGACGTCGTCCACCTCACTGCCGAGCTGATCGAGAACGCGACGACGTTCTCGGCCGCCGACACTCCGGTGACCATCGCCGGGCACCTGCTGAGCAGCGGCGGGGTGCTGCTCGAGATCACCGACCAGGGCGTGGGCATGGGGGCGGAGGAGATGGCGCACGCCAACTGGCGCCTGGACAACCCGCCCGTCGTGGATGTCGCGGTCTCGCGCCGCATGGGCCTGTTCGTGGTCGCCCGGATGGCGGCCAGGCACGGGATCCGGGTCCGGCTGCGCCCGGGCGCGGTCAGTGGCCTGATCGCCCTGGTCTGGCTGCCCGACGAGACGATCATGCACGAAAGCCCGGAAGCCCCCGGCGGGCGTCGTGGCGAGGTCGAGGCTCTCGAGCCCGCCACCGGGCCTCTGCTGGAACTCACCGCCGGATCGCTCAGCCCCGGCAACGGCGCCATGGCAGGCGACTGGCAGGACGCGGGCCGCGCGGCTACCGAGCGGGAAGTCAGCGCGGCCAGGACGCCGAGGTATGCGCCGCTGCGGGCGGAGGCTGACGAAACCGCCCTCGGCCCGCGGCGGATTCCTGGGGCCGGACCCCGGCCGGGTCGGCCGGCCGCCGGGCCCGCAACGCCGTTCCAGACAGTGCCGCGCCCGGCGGATGACGGCGGGGCGGAGCCGCCAGCAACCAGGCCGCAGCCAGCCGTCGGAGCCAGCGGAGAGCTGCCGAGGGAACCCGAGCCCGAGAACGGCGCAGCCGAACCGGTCGCTGTTCCTTTCGACAGCTTTGCCATCGGTCCGCAGCCGGTCCTCGGCGCGCCCGCCGTCACGGCCGACCACGAGACCGAGCAACGCACCAGTGTCGGCTCGGACGGAGCGTCGTACAACTGGGACTCGGGTTCGAACGGCGGCGGAGTGATCGTTCCGCCAGCCGACGGCATCGAGGGCGAGAACCGGCTGCCGATATTCGAGGCAGTGGAATCGGACTGGTTCCGCCGCGGTCGTCAGGCCGTCGGCAGGTCAGGCCGCGAGACGGAGCCCGCCGCTGCGAGCACGGCAACCACAGTAAGCACGGCCAGTACAGTGAGCACGGCTGCCACCGGCAACGGCTGGACGTCGCCCGCTGACGAGGGCTGGCGCGCCGCCGAGGTGGTTTCCGCCCCCTCCTCCGGAGGCGTCACCCCCGCCGGGCTTCCGAAACGAGTGCCGCGGGCGAACCTCGTTCCCGGGGCTGCCGGCGAGCCGTCTGACGTTCCGGCGGGACCCGTGCAGGCCAGGTCGGCCGCGGCGACGCGGGAACGCTTTGCCAGCTTCCAGCGCGGCGTCAGGCAAGGCCGTGCCGCCGCAGCCAACGCCGGGGATGGCCCCAGCGGCGGCGGAGATGATGCGAGTTCATGATGTGGCATGACAACTGGCTGCTGGGTTGGTCATGCTGGGGGCGGGTCCTAAGGAGGGAGTGGTCGTGAGTCCGCTGGTGCGTCCGGCTCAGGATCTAAACTGGCTGATCACCAATTTTGTTGAGCGGGTTACCTCAGTTGCGCACGCGATTGTGGTGTCGTCGGATGGGCTTCCCATGGCATTTTCACAGGGATTCCCGCCGGACCGCGTTGATCAGCTGGCTGCGGTGACGTCTGGCCTGACGAGTCTGACGCAGGGCGCTTCACGGGTTTTTGAGGGCGGCCCCGTCACGCAAACGGTTGTGGAGATGCAGCGGGGACTGCTGATAGTCATGGCGATCAGCGATGGCTCCAGCCTGGCCGTGCTGGCCGCTGCGGATTGTGACATGGGCCTGGTGGCCTATGAAATGGCCCTGCTGGTGGAGCGTGTAGGTACCGCGCTGACCCCAGGGATGCGCGGTGGACAGCCGACTGGCTGGGAGGATGGCACGCTGTGACGGGAGATGCTGGTGTCCGTCCCGGGCCGGGGTGACCGACCTCCGGGCGGTGGCGTATTCCGGCCACGGCCGCCCGGTAACAGCGTTCCGACCCAGCCGGGCGGAGCGCAGCGGGATGGTGTCCCGCCCGCCTCCCCTGGCCCGCCCGGTCTCGGCGGCAGGGGGCAGGGCGTGCCGGTGCCAGCTCCGGCATGGGGGGCGGAGACGTCGGCTAGTTCCCTGGTCCGGCCCTACGCAGTGACGGGGGGGCGGACGAGACCCAGGTATCAGCTGGAGATTGAGGCGATGGTCGCGGCCGCTCACTACGAGGCCCGGGATTTGTCGGTGCTGAGCCCGGAGTGCCAGGCGATCCTGGGGTTCTGCCGGGACTGGAGGTCGGTGGCCGAGATTTCGGCGGTGCTGCACATGCCCCTTGGCGTTGCCAGGGTCCTAATCGCTGATATGGCGGCGGACGGGCTGGTCCGGATACACCAGCTCGATCATTCGCAAGGCCGCCCAGATCTTAACCTGCTGGAAAGGGTGCTCAGTGGACTTCGCAAGCTCTAAGGCGGGGCCGGGCCTGGCGGCCGACGCCACCGCGATGACATCGGTGAAGATCGTCGTGGCGGGCGGCTTCGGCGTGGGCAAGACGACGTTCGTCGGGTCCGTGTCGGAGATCACGCCACTGACCACCGAGGCGGTAATGACCTCGGCAAG
Organism: uncultured Actinomycetota bacterium; assembly: GCA_963815375.1. Classification (GTDB taxonomy): domain Bacteria; phylum Actinomycetota; class Actinomycetes; order Streptosporangiales; family Streptosporangiaceae; genus JASHPR01. The sequence continues at coordinate 1,256,155 of CAWFGX010000005.1, forward strand.
CGAGGGGTACGACGACCTGTCCCACACGCCGGACAAGACGACGACCACGGTCGCGATGGACTTCGGCCGGGTGACGCTGGATGCCGGGCTGATCTTGTACCTGTTCGGAACACCCGGGCAGCACCGCTTCTGGTTCATGTGGGATGACCTGATCCACGGCGCGATCGGAGCAGTCGTGCTCGTGGATACCCGCAGGCTGGCCGACTCGTTCCCTGCGGTCGACTATTTCGAGTCGGCGGGGCTGCCGTTCATCGTGGCCATCAACGGCTTCCACGGGGACTTCCCGCACGAGGTCGCCGATGTGCAGGATGCGCTGTCGGTAAGCCCGCACGTGCCAGTCATCCAGTGCGATGCGCGCGACCGCCGCTCGACCAAGTCCACCCTGATCTCCCTGGTCGAGCACGCCATGGCCATGCAGCTCAGTGCTCGCTGACGACAGGGGTAACTGATCACGACGGGGTTAGCTGACCACGGGCCCGCCGATTCAGCTTGGCAGCGGTAGATCTGCGTCCATGCTGATGAACGGCCGGGTCATCTTCCATCTCCTGGTCAGGCACAGCCAGACCAGCACAACCGCGGCCGCGAGCAGCACGGCAGGTGCCACCCAGTAGAGGCTGTTATTCGTGATCGTCGCGAGCAGGTGCTGGGCTGGGACCGCAGCGTTTCCGGGCATCAGCGCGAAAACGCCGATGGTCAGCTGAACCAGTACCAGCCAGTCAAGCCGCGAGGCGGAGTAGAGAGCGAGCAGGCAGAACACCATCGCGTCGTACCACGGGAGCGTGTACGGCCAGAAGAACAGCCAGGCCACGCTGACGGCCAGGGTAGGCCTGATCGCCGGCAGGCCGGGAACCTCGCCGGGCAGCCGCCAGAGCATCAGCAGCGCGACGATAGCGAACAGCAGCGCTCCCAGATGTACTGCTGACCCGGGATGGCGTGTCCGTACGAGCCCGGCAAACAGCTGGTAGAAGTTGTCCACCGAGGACAGGTACTCACGGGCGAACAGCACCGAGATCGCCGGGGACCCGAACCAGAGATATCCGGGCACGAGTACCACGGCGGCACCGGCCAGGGCACTGAGGCAGGCGGGCAGCGACCGCCGGGCTGCCCAGGCCAGCCCGAAGACGAACAGCAGATAAGGGATCTTGACGTCCGCCGCGGCGCCAGCCAGCATCCCCGCAGCCAGCCAGCGGGCCGCCCCGGGCCGGCCAGAAGGCTCTGTCGTTCGGGCCATGGCGAGCCCGAGGAAGCCGAAGCCCGCCGCCAGCGCCTCGACATGCCCCTCCGCGGCCAGCACCCACAGCAGCAGCGGGTTGGCCGCCCAGAGCAAGTGCGCCCGGGCGCGGCGCACCGGATCCGAGCGCAGCATCCAGTTCAGCGCGAGCGCGACAACAGCGAACGCAATCGCGTTCCAGATCTTCAGCCAGAGCACGATTCGCGCGGCCGAGGTGCCGCCAAGCTCGGCCGCCGCCCACTGCTGGGCTGTAGCCAGCGGCCCGTAGAGCGTGAGCTGGCCGCGCCAGACGAGCGGAGTGTTCCTGGCGACGGGATCGTGGTCAGCGGCAAGCTGCGCCGGTGACATGACATAGGGGTTATGGCCCAGCGCGGCGATACGCCCGTAGGCGGCGTCATCGAGAGCGTCGGTCGATCCGGCCGGAGGGAGCACGGCGAACGCCGCTACTGCTACCAGCCCGATGGCGAGCAGCAGCCTGGCCGGAGGCCGCGCGCCGCGGGCGATGGCGACCAGGCCAGCGAACACGCCGCCGCCGCCAAGGATGGCCGCAGCCCACATGGCCCACGACACGAGCGTCAGCGACACCCGGGGCGAGGCCCCCCAGGGCGGGCCGCTCGCCGGCAGCGGGATGTAGGGCTTCTCCCAGCTGTTCCTGACGACCGAGGCCGCGAGCATGATCAGGATCGAGGCGAGGATGCTGGCCACCGCTGCCCACATAAGCCATCTGGCGAGCCGGTCCGGGCCAGCGGGCGGCTTCGCGGGTGACCCGGACGGCGCCGTGTCCGGCCTGTCACCCACGTCCTGGCTGGTCCCTGTCCTGCGGTTCATCGTGGTCCGTGCTCGCCTTCGCCTCGCTGCTGCCGACCCGTCCGCCACGGGAGCCTCTGGCCCGCGACTGCCCCGCGGAACGATAGCTGAATTTATGCCTCACTAGCTGTCTTCATGGCTCCTCGCTGTCTTGATGCCTCGCTCGCTGTCTTGATGGCTCGCTCGCCTCCGGGCCGCTTTGAGGCGCCGCGTTTCCCTCGTGGCTCGGTCGCAGGCTCCCTCACTCCTCAGTACAACGCGGCACCGCGGCCCTTCGGCTCGCTCGCTGACTGGTCTACCCCAAACCTGCTGCCGGGTCGGGCGGATCGGCTTGACCGCCAAGAGCAAACTGGTTATGGTTTTCATTTGTAATAGCCGTGGATCCCGGCGTACCCCCTCATGAGTCCTCACCTGGAGGAAGGATGACCATACCTGGCCGCGGGATCAAGCTGGCTGCGCTGGCGGTCGCAGCAGGGCTGCTGGCTGCCGCATGCTCGTCGGCAGCATCTGGTTCCGCCGACCCGAACGGCCCGATCTCAGCCGTAGGGGCCGAGAACGAGTATGCCAACTTGATCAGCCAGATCGGCGGCAAGTACGTGCGGGTGACCGCGATCGAGAGCAACCCCAACACCGACCCGCACACGTTCGAGGCCAGCCCGAGCGTCGCGCAGGAGGTCAGCGCCGCCCAGCTGGTGGTCCAGAACGGCATCGGCTACGACACATACATGAACAGGATCGAGTCGGCGCAGCCCAGCTCGACCCGCAAGGTCATCGTGGTTCAGAACCTCCTCCACCTGCCGGACAGCACCCCGAACCCGCACCTGTGGTACTCGCCGACCACGATGCCTGCCGTGGCGAAGGCGGTGGCGGCCGACCTGTCAGCACTGCAGCCCGCACACAGCAGCTACTTCCACGCCAACGCGGAAAAGTTCGACAGCTCGCTGCAGCCCTGGCTGCAGGCGATCGCGCAGTTCAAGGCCACCCACCCAGGTACCCCGGTCGCGGTCACGGAGCCTGTCGGCGACTACATGCTCCAGGCAGCCGGAGCCAACATCCTCACGCCGTTCGTGTTCCAGGCGGACATCATGAACGGGGTCGACCCCAGCCCTCAGGACGTCGCTCTCCAGAACAGCCTGTTCTCCGGCCACAAGGTGAAGGTCTTCCTGTACAACCAGCAGGTGACCGACTCGCTGACCCAGTCGTTCCTCAAGCTGGCCAGCCAGTATCACGTCCCGGTAGTCGGGGTCTACGAGACGATGCCAACACCCGGCTACAGCTACCAGTCCTGGATGCTCGCAGAGGTCCAGGCCTTGACCAAGGCTCTCGACAACGGAACCTCGACCCAGAAACTGTGATCATGGCAGAGCCGCGAACGAACACGAGTCAGAGTGTGGCCCGACCCGGCCAGCATCTCCTGCCCCGGCAGGGAGTGCGGGCCGGGCCCAGCCTGGACGCGGAGCCGGACGAGGCGCTGGGTGTCACCGGCCTCACCGTCCGGCTGGGCGGCCGCGAGGTGCTGCGTGACGTCAGCTTCACGATCAGGCGCGGTGAGTTTGTCGGTCTCATCGGCTCCAACGGGGCCGGCAAGACCACCCTCATGCGGGCGATACTCGGCCTGCTGCAGCCCGCAGCGGGCGAAATCCGCATCGTCGGCAGGCCTCGCCGGGGCAAGGCCCGCGCCGGCACTGCCATCGGCTACGTGCCGCAGAAGATCCAGTTCGACCCCGACATCCCGCTGCGAGCCCGGGACCTGGTCGCGCTGGGCCTGGACGGGCACCGTCTCGGCTTCCCGCTGCCGTCCCGGTCACGCCGCGGGCTGGTGGACGACATGCTGCGTGCTGTCGACGCCGAGCACATCGCCGACGCGCGGGTTGGCCTGCTCTCCGGCGGTGAGCAGCAGCGGATCATGATCGCGCACGCGCTGGTCAGCCGTCCCGGGCTGCTGCTGCTGGACGAGCCACTGGCGAACCTCGACATCGCAAATGAACAGGAAGTGGTCGGGCTGCTGGCCCGCATCGCCCGGGAGCAGCAGATCGCCGTGCTGATCTCGGCGCACGAGATGAACCCGCTGCTTCCGGTCATGGACCGGATCGTGTACATGGCGGCCGGGCGGGCGGCCAGCGGGCCCACCGACGAGGTGGTGCGCGACGAGGTGCTCACCGAGCTATACGGCCGCCACGTCGACGTGATCCGTCTCCACGGCCGGGTCCTGGTGGTAGCCGGGCCCGAACTCCCGGCGGAAGCTGCGAGCGGGCGCGTCCCAGCCGAAGACGCCGAGCGCAGCCGCGCCCCGGTAGCCGGGGCCGGGTAGCCGGCGTGGAGCGGGTACTGCGGGCCATCGTTGAGCCGGGTTTCTTCAGCAGCTCGCCGGTCCACGTGGCCCTGCTGGTCGGCGGTGTCGTAGCGGTGGTGTGCGGCATCGTCGGCACTTTCACGGTTATGCGCGGGCAGTCGTACGCCGCGCACGGGCTCGGCGACATCAGTGCGACCGGTGGCGCTGGATCCTTCCTCGTCGCGATCAGCCCGATATGGGGTTTCGCCGGGGCCAGTGTTGTGGCGGCGGGGATCATGGACCTCATCGGCGTCCAGCGCGTGCGGGGCCGCGATCTTGCGACCGGCATCGTGCGTGGGGCTGGGCTCGGCCTGGCCGCGCTTTTTCTCTACTGGGACACGACACGGACATCGACGACTGGCGCGCCGATCACGATCCTGTTCGGGTCCATGTTCACGATCGACAGCTCGCTCGTCTGGGTGATCGCACTGTTCAGCGTGGCCGCGGCTGGCATCATCGCGGTGCTGTACCGCCCGCTGCTGCTGAGTACGGTCAGCGCGGACCTGGCGTACGTGCGCGGGATCCCGGTGCGCCTCGTCGGCACCGCGGCCCTGGCTGCGCTGGCGCTCGCGGTGTCACTGTCGGCGATAACGATCGGCGCGATCCTCAGCACGGCTTTGCTCGTCGGGCCAGCGGCGACAGCGCTGCGGCTGACCAGCCGGCCCGGCCTGATGATGGCCTGGTCAGCGCTGATCGGCCTGGCCGCTACCTGGCTGGGCGTACTGCTCGCCTACGACAGCTACTACTGGCCGGCACTGCCTGTAGGGCACGAGCTGGGCCGGCAGGGCTGGCCGGTCAGCTTCTTCGTCGTGGCCCTGGTCCTGGTCTTTTTCCTGCTGGCAAGAACCCGGCGGGACCAGCGCGGGAAGGGCCCATGTTCAGCGGTTTCATGATCAACACCTGGACCGTGGCCACGATCGTCGCGGTCGTCGCCGGCGTCGTCGGGTTCTTCGTCGTGCTCCGCGGCTCGGCCTTCGTCGCCGACGCGCTGCCCACCGGCGCATTCGCCGGCGCGGCCGGGGCTAGCCTGATCGGGGTCAATACGCTGCTGGGGCTGGGTGCGTTCTCGCTGCTCGGAGCGCTGGCCATCGGATGGCTCGGCCGCCGAGCCCGGCACGATGTGGCTGTGGCCCTGGCGCTTGTGGCAATGCTCGGGCTCGGCTCGCTGTTCCTCAGTTTCACCACCGAGTACGCGGACGAGATCTACTCGCTGCTGTTCGGTGAAGTGCTCGGCATCAGCGTGAACGAGGTGGCGCCTGTTGCCGTGCTCGGCGCTGTGAGCATCGCCGCGATCCTGGTGATGTACCGCCCGCTGATGCTGTCTACGGTCGTCCCCGAGATCGGCGAGGCGCGCGGCGTTCGTGCCGACCGGGTTGAGATGGCCTTCCTCATTGTCGTCGCGCTCGCCACCAGCATGGCGGTGCCCGTGGTGGGCGCCCTGCTGATCTTCAGCCTCATGATTGGCCCGCCCTCCGCGGCGAGGGCAGTGACCAACCGTCCGTTCATTGCCCTAGGTCTTTCGGTGATCCTGGCGGTGGGGACGGTGTGGGTCGCGATCGCCCTCTCGTATCAGACCAACTGGCCGATCGGGTTCTTCGTCGGGGCGCTGGGCGCGGTGTGCTACGCGGCCGGGCGTGGCTGGGCGGCGCTGCGGAACGCGCTCCCGCGTCCGCCAGCCCGGCTCATCCCGGCTGGCCAGCGCTGACGGCGCTGTCCGGTTCCTCACCGAGAGGCGGGGGCTGTGGCTGCCCGCGCCGCCTTCGCAGCTGCAAGACCAGGAGACTGCCACATACGGCCGCGACGGTCATCGCGGTGACATGACCGACAGCGGCCACGTCGAGGTGGCTGAGCCCACCGAAGATGTCACCAGGGACGATCAGCAGCACCAGATCGAGCGCTGCCGCGCCGCGTGCCACCCAGGAGCCGTACAGCAGCGCCACCACGGCCGCGGACACGACGATGTAGGACGGCCCGACATCGACCAGGTACCTGTCCACCGCCGGGAGCAGCCCGCGGGACACCCGGTAGTCGACGATCCCCTCGCTGACCAGCGTCCCGATCACGTGCCCGGCTCCGCACACCAGGGCCGTGCGCCAGTTGCCGAGCACCCTGATAGCGCCGAACATCGCCAGCGCGATCAGGGCCGGCCAGGCGGCCGGCGATCCCTGGGAAAAGAAGGCGGAGGCCACGAGCGAGCCAGCCGGGTCCCGCTGGAGATTATGCACGTTCGTGCTGGCCCACCCGATGACCGCCGCCTGGCCGCGGGCGGAGAGCAGCGCATAGGTCACCTGGGCGACGACGAACGCTGCCAGGTAGACCCAGGCCACCGCATAACGAGTGAAGACCGCCTTCCGGGGTGGCCATCGCATGAAGGCCAGACTAAGGATGCGGCCCGGACTCGTCACACCGGGATGCCAAGGAAAGGCCTTCTGTCGGCTTGCTCTGGGTCCAGCCCGAGGGCTGCCCAGGTACGGGACACCCTCGGCTACGAGCAGCGGTTCGCCCTCAGCCGCGAGCGCTGGCAGCAGTTCGCCACGGTGCCCGTCGAGATCGACGGCCTGGCACCGTCCCTGGCCCAGTTTGGTCTCCGCAACGCCCGCAACGCCCATCCAGCGCCCTGAGTTACCCCTCGCGGATGCAAAACTGCAGGTCAGGTGCTTGACATAACTCGAATCCCTGTTCGATAGTTGTCCGGGTGGGGGTGCAAGTCACACAGGCCCCGCAGGTCACGCCACTGTCGTCGCCACAGCTGTCACCGCGGCACCTGCTGTCGCGGCACGGTGATGAAGGCGCGCTGACCGGTGAGGGCGTCCTGCCAGTACTGCCTGCCCTGCGGGAGCTGCTTCCCGCTGGGGGGCTGCAGCGCGGCTCGGTCGTGGCGGCCGGAGGCTGGAGCCTGCTCTGCCTGGCACTGGCTGCTGAGGCGTCGGCAGCCGGGGCCTGGTGCGCTGTGACCGGGCTGCCCCATGCGGGGATGGCTGCTGCGGCCGACGCAGGCCTGGATCCGGGACGGATGCTGCTGGTCGCGGAGCCAGGCCCGGGCTGGCCGCAGGTGGTGGCGTCGCTGCTGGACGGCTGCGAGCTGGTGCTGCTGCACCCGCCGGACCGGCCCTCTGCCGTGGTGCGGCGGCGGATCGAGGCCACCGTGCGCCGCTTCGGTGGCGTGCTCGTGGTCGCCGGGGACTGGGAGGGCGCGCAGGTCCGGCTGCTGGTGACCGACCAGGAGTGGGCGGGAATCGGGGCAGGCCACGGGCGGTTGCGAGCCCGCCGGGTACGGGTTGTGGCGGACGGAAGGGGCGCAGCGGCGCGGCCGCGGGCCCGGTGGCTATGGCTCCCCGCCCCCGACGGGTCAGTGGCCGTCAGCGACCAGGCCGAGGCCGCGGCCGGCCAGTCCGAGATCGCCGGCGAGGCGCTCCGGAGTACCGGGTGACGACGGTCAGCGGGCCGCCGCAGCGGGTTCTCGTGGTGTGGTGCCCGGGCTGGGGGCCGGACTCAGGTCCGGACGCCGGGGCGTTCGAGCAGGTAGTGAGCGCGGTGGAGGAGTTCTCCCCGCGGGTGGAGGTACTGCGCCCGGGGGCCTGCGCCATCGGCACCCGCGGTCCGGCCAGGTACTTCGGCGGCGAGGAGGCCCTGGCAGGGAAGATCGCCAGTGCTGTCGCCGGCCGGGGGTACCCGTGCCGGGTTGGCGTCGCCGACGGCCTGTTCGCCGCGCACCTCGCCGCGCAGGCGACGGGCGCGGTTCTGGTCGTGGAGCCGGGGGAGACGTCCGCGTTCCTTGCCCCGCACCCGGTCAGCGTGCTGGGGGATCCGGAACTCGCCGACCTGCTGTCCCGCCTCGGAGCCGGAACGCTGGGGGAGTTCGCGGCGCTGCCGGCCGCGTCGGCGGCGGCCCGGTTCGGGGCACAGGGGGCGATCGCGCACCGGCTGGCGCACGGCCTGGACCCGCGGCCGCTGGTACCCCGGCCGCCCTCCGCCGACCTCTCCGTCTCGGCTGAGTTCGACCCGCCGGCCGGGCAGGCCGAGCCGGTGGCATTCGCCGCCAAAGCACTCGCCGAGCAGATGCACGCTGGGCTTGCCGCCAGGGGCCTTGCCTGCGTGCGCGTGCAGGTACAAGCGACCTGCGAAGACGGGCAGGAGATCACCCGGCTGTGGCGGCACGACGGGCTGCTGTCCGCGCTGGCGGTGGCCGAGCGGGTGCGCTGGCAGCTGGCAGGGTGGCGGGCAGCCCGGGACGCACACCGCGAAGGCACGAACGCACCAGGCGCGGATGACGGGGGCGAGGGGGCGGCGGGTGACGGGGACGAGGGCGCGGCGGCCGGCGGGATCACGCTGCTGCGGCTGGTTCCCGACCAGCTGGTGCGGGCCACGGGCCGCCAGCTCGGGCTGTGGGGCGATGCGGCGGTCAGCGACCGGGTGGCGCGCGCCGCCCTCCGGGTGCAGGCCATGCTCGGGCATGGCTCGGTGACGCGCCCGGTGCTGGCAGGCGGCCGCAGCCCGGCCGACCAGGTGACGCTGGTGCCGTTCGGCGACGCCGCAGATCCGGCACTCCCGCCAGACAGGCCGTGGCCAGGGCGGATCCCCGCGCCCGCGCCGGCGACGGTCTACCCGTTCCCGCTGCCGGCCAGGGTGCTCGACGAGTCAGGGAACCTGGTGACGGTGACCGGGCGGGCGCTGGTTTCCGCGCCCCCCGCCCGTCTGTCGGTCTGCGGCGGCCCGCGGCTGGCAATCACCTCGTGGGCAGGACCGTGGCCGGTCGCCGAGCGGTGGTGGCGTCCGGCGAGCGCGCGCCGGAAGGCAAGGTTCCAGCTGGTCGTTGACGACGGGAGCGCCTGGCTGGCTGTGCTGCAGGACGGCCAGTGGCTGATCGAGGCCAGATACGAGTGAGCGCGGCCACGTGGCCGAGCGTGCCGAGCTGCCTCGGAGAGCGACAGGGGCTGAGGAGCAAGGGGAGGGATCATGGGATGGGGCAACCCGCCGATCCCGTGGCGCGAGTTCGAGCGGCGCCTGTCCTGGGGTGATCCCACCCGGAAACCATCCAGCCAGGGGGACGCAGGCACAGCGGGAGAGCCGGCCGCGGGGGCGCGACCCCGGCGGACACACCCCGCCAGCAACGGCCCGGCATGGGCCGAGCTGCACTGCCACTCGGCCTACAGCTTCCTCGACGGGGCATCCAGCCCCGCCGAGCTGGCGCAGGAAGCGGCGAAACTCGGGCTGCGGGCGCTGGCCATCACCGACCACGACGGCATGTACGGGGTGCCTCAGTTCGCCCAGGCAGCCGTCCGGCTCGGTCAGGCCGGAGCCAAGCTCGGCACGGTCTTCGGCGCGGAACTCAGCCTGGGCCTGTCTGGCAACCAGGGCGGCGTGCCCGACCCGGAAGGCACACACCTGCTGGTGCTCGCGCGCGACCCCGAGGGATACCGGCGGCTGTGCCGGGCGATCACCACCGCGCAACTGCGGGGCGAGGAGAAAGGCCGCCCAATCTACGACATGACGGAACTGGCGCAGGCCCACGGCGGGCACTGGGTGATCCTCACCGGCTGCCGCAAGGGTGCCGTCCCGGCGGCGCTGGCCACCGCAGGCCCCGAGGCCGCTGCCACCGAGCTGCGCGCACTGACCAGCATGTTCGGCCACCAGAACGTTGTCGTCGAGCTCACCAGCCACGATCAGCCGGCCGACGACGAGCGCAACGACGCCCTGTTCGAGCTGGCCCTGGGCGCAGGCGCGCCGGTGGTAGCCACAGGCAACGTGCACTACGCGTCGCCTCAGGACGCCAGGCTCGCCCAGGCTCTTGCCGCGGTCAGAGCCCGCCGCAGCCTGGACGAGATGGACGGCTGGCTGACCGCCTCGGGTGCCGCCTACCTTCGTTCGGGCGCGGAGATGGCCCGCCGGCTGCGGAGGTACCCCGGCGTCATGGAGCGCACCGTGGCGCTCGCTGCGGACTGCGCGTTCGATTTCACCGTGATCGCGCCGAGGCTGCCGGACTTCCCCGTCCCCGACGGCTATCGCGACGAGGCGAGCTGGCTCCGCCACCTGGTCGCCGAGAAGGCGCCAGAACGCTACGGCTCGCCGGGCGCCGAGCGGATGCCGGGCGCCTACGCCCAGATTGCCCACGAGCTCAGCGTCATCGAGCAGCTCGGCTTCCCTGGCTACTTCCTGATCGTGCACGACATCGTGCAGTTCTGCGAGCGCAGCGGCATCCTGTGCCAGGGCCGCGGGTCAGCAGCGAACTCGGCGGTCTGCTATGCGCTTGGGATCACCAGCGTCGACCCGGTCGGGCACGGCCTGCTGTTCGAGCGCTTCCTGTCCGAGGGCCGGGACGGGCCGCCAGACATCGACCTGGACATCGAGCACCAGCGGAGGGAGGAGGTGATCCAGTACGTCTACGACTCCTACGGCCGCCAGAACGCTGCCCAGGTCGCCAACGTGATCACCTACCGGCCGCGGATGGCGCTGCGGGACGCAGGACGGGCGCTCGGCTACCCGCCGGATCAGCAGGACGCCTGGGCCAAGCAGGTCGGCCCGCGTTCCTACGGTGCGGGCGACCCGGTCCCGCCCGACGCGGGAGTCCCCCCGGCGGTCACCGCCCTGGCCGCCAGGCTGCAGAAGCTGCCCCGCCACCTGGGCATCCACTCCGGAGGGATGGTGATCTGCGACCGGCCAGCCGGGGAGGTGTGCCCGGTGGAGTGGGCCCGGATGCCGGGCCGCACCGTGCTGCAGTGGGACAAGGACGACTGCGCCTACGCCGGGCTGGTCAAGTTCGACCTGCTCGGCCTGGGCATGCTCACCGTGCTGCGGGACTGCTTTGAACTGGTCGAGGCCTACCACGGCAGGCGGTGGAGCCTGCACTCGATCCCGCAGGAGGACCCCGGCGTCTACGACATGCTGTGCCAGGCAGACTCCGTCGGAGTGTTCCAGGTCGAGTCCCGCGCCCAGATGGCCACCCTTCCCCGGCTGCGGCCGAGGAAGTTCTATGACCTGGTCATCGAGGTCGCGCTGATCCGCCCGGGCCCGATCCAGGGCGGCTCGGTGCACCCTTACCTGCGCCGCAGGCGTGGCGACGAGCGCGCGGACCTGCCGCACCCCTCGATGGCGCGTGCCCTCGGCAAGACCCTTGGCGTGCCACTGTTCCAGGAGCAGATGATGCAGCTTGCGATCGACTGCGCCGGCTTCAGGCCCGCCGAGGCGGACCGGCTGCGGCAGGCGATGAGCTCCAAGCGCGCCCCGGAGCGGGTCGAGGAGCTGCGCGGACGGCTGCTGCAGGGGATGGCGGCCCGTGGCGTCCCGCCTGCGGTGGCCGAGGACGTCTACGACAAGATCCTGGCGTTCTCCAGCTATGGCTTCCCTGAGTCGCACGCGATCAGCTTCGCTTACCTGGTCTACGCCAGCGCGTGGCTGAAGTGCTACTACCCGGCCGCGTTCACCGCCGCCCTGCTGCGCGCCCAGCCGATGGGGTTCTACTCTCCGGCCAGCCTGGTCAGCGACGCGCGCAGGCACGGTGCGGCGGTCCGCGGCGTCGACGTCAACGCCAGCGCCGTCCTCGCGACACTCGAAAAACCCACACCAGAGATTCAGAACGCCTGCCAGCCACCGCATCGTGCGACGCAGGCCGCTGTGGCCGGGGGCAAGCCAGTGCCAGGCCAGCCAGCGATCCGCCTCGGCCTGGCAGATGTTCGCAACCTCGGCGAGCAGCCGGCCACCGAGATCGTGGCCGGCCAGCCGTACCGGGACCTGGAGGACTTCGCCCGCCGCACCCGGCTTGCCGCCCCGGTGCTGGAGGCGCTGGCCACAGCGGGCGCGTTCGGCTGCTTCGGCACCGGCAGGCGCGAGGCGCTGTGGGCCGCCGGGGCGGCCGCGGGGATCCGGCCTGGCCAGCTGCCGGGGACAACACCCGGCCTGGCCGCGCCGCCACTGCGGGCGATGACCCAGGCCGAGGAGACCTTCGCCGACCTCTGGGCGACCGGGACTTACTCTGTCCACCCGATCGAGCACCTGCGGCCGGGCCTGGCGAAACGGGGCGTGATCGAGGCGGCGGAACTGAGGACGGCTACGCCGGATTCGCACGTGATGGTGGCCGGGCTGGTCACGCACAGACAGCAGCCCGGGACGGCCCGCGGCGTGGTGTTCCTGAGCCTGGAGGACGAGACCGGCATGGTCAACGTGATCTGCACGTCGGCCGTCTGGGAGCGGAACCGCCGCCTGGCCCTGGACGCGAGCGCGCTCGTCGTGGCCGGGCGGGTGGAGAGCCTCGACGGCGCGGTCAGCCTGCTCGCTACCCGGCTGCACCGGCTCCGCGTGGTAGCCGCCGCCCGCAGCCGTGACTTCCGTTGAGTGAGACCCGGCATGCTGCGCCCCGGACACATCACCATGATCCGGGCAGCCAGATGAATGACGCATGCCCGGCTTCGGCTAGGCCGGCTGGCGCTCGCCGGTGACCGTCAGCTCGACCCGCTCGGGGTAGAAGGACATGAGGCCGGCGATGCCCTCGGCCCCGGGAATCGGGGTCTCGTAGCTCCACACGATGTTGTCGTGCACCTGGCCGCTGACCTTGGCTGACCAGTACGACGCCTCGCCCTTGAACGGGCAGGTCGTGGCGAGATCGGTGCGCTCCAGCACGTCCGTGCGCACGTCCTCGCGTGGCAGGTAATAACGGGTCGGCAGGCCGGTCTCGTCGAGCAGGACCGGGTGGTCCGATTCCGCTAGCTTCTGCCCGTCTAGGGTTATCTCGACGTGCAGCTCAGCGGGAGTGATCGTGATCGTGTGTCCCTTAGCCATACCCGTGCCAACCGCCGGGCAGCCGCCGTGATTCCGGCATTTGCTTCGGGCTCAGCCGGAACGAAGTCGGCTGCGTTGCCAGGTGTCGATCACGGGCGCGAGGTCGGCGAGCCGTGCTATGACCGCGTCCGGCTCGGCCCCGTCGAATTCCGGCACATCGCTGTTGGGTACCAGGACCGCGCGCATTCCTGCCTGCTTCGCGCCGTAGATGTCGTCGTAGGGGCGGTCGCCCACGAACACACATGCCTCGGGGTCGCTGACGCCCACTGCGGCCATCGCGGCACGGAAGGCCTCCGGGTGCGGCTTGGTCCAGTCGATCTCACTGCTGTAGACGGCCCCGTCAATCAGGTCGAGCACGCCGTCCCGGATGAAGACCCGCTCGTGCAGCGCACGAGGCCACATCGTATTTGAGAGCACCCCAACGCGAATGTCACGGCCACGCAGGTGAGTGAGCAGATCATGCGCATCAGGGTCGGTCAGCGTGTGCGGTTCCCAGGCCCGGAAGTACGTTTCCAGGAATGCGTCACCGGGCGTGACCCCGGCCTGCGTGAAGACCCGGTCGATCGTCGCGCTTCGGTGGTCGCGTTCCGCCTCAAGCCACAGCGCGCGCTCTGCCGAGCAGATGGCGGCAGCATGGCGCTGCGCCAGATCCTCGGCGTAATGGCGGGCGCAGACGTCGTGCCACAATGCGGCTTGGTCGATGGCATGCCACGGTGTCAGGGTCCCGCCCCAGTCGAAGATGACAGCCTGTACCTGCACGCCGCCTATGTTACGGAGCGGGTGTCACCGGCCGGACGCGGACGGAAATGCGAATAGGGCTGTCGGGGGCGGCCTTAGGTGACCGCGCCGACCAGGTCTGCTGCGGCCACGCGCAGGTTCGCAAGCAGCCCGTCGGGCAGGGCGAGTCCGCGCACAGTCGTGCTCAGCGCCCATCCGCTGTCACCTGGGATCGCCACGCCCGCGCAGCAGACGTCGTTGCGGAACTCCCCGTGCTCTACGACCATGTCACCGGGCCGCAGTGGCGCTAGCTCGGCCTCAATCTCGTCCAGTTCGGTGACCGTGTTCCGCGTGAACGGCCGCATGCCATGCTCGGCGAGCAGGCTCTTGCGGGCGCGGCCAGGCAGGGTGGTCATCAACGCCTTGCCCAGCGCGGTCGCGTGCGCGGCGGTCTCCAGCCCCGGCTGCAGATCCTCCAGCCATGGCGACCGGGCACCCTCGACCAGGTCGATGACCACAAGCCGCCCGTCCGAGATTCGCCCGAGGTAGGCGCTATGCCCGGTGACGTCCGTCAGGTGTCTGAGCACAGCGCTGGCCTCGGCCGGCCGGTGCAGGGAGCTCATGAGGTCGTGGAATCGTGCGGCCAGCTTCGGCCCGGCGACATACCCACCGCCGACGAGGCGCACGAGGTAGCCCTCGTAACACAGCGTGCGGATCAGGTGATAGGCCGTGGACAGGTTGATCTCGGACCGGCGGGCAATGACTTTCACCGGCAGCGGGTGCGGCGAGGCAGCGACCTGTTCGATGATCCGCAGAGCGCGCGACACGCTCTGGATCAGGTCGGTGGGCTCGCCGCGATTTTGCACTTATCAAGGATGCCGCGCTTGCTGCTGTGACGGAACCGGTTCACCATGTGAAATTTCAGGGGCTTCCGGGGACCGTCCGCCGGACAGAGTATGGCGACATATCCTGCGTGCCCGCTCAGGTGCCAGGCCTGCGGGTCCGGTCGCTAAGGCGGATCCACCAGGGTTGCGGGCACGTGTGCCCGCAAATGGGGGGTGGGTCTGTAGGTCCGCTAGGGGGGTAGTGGGCCTGCAGGCCTGCTAAAGGGGCAAGTGGCTGGCCGCGGCTTGCCGGGGGGTGGCAGGCCTGCTGGCCCCACGGTGGCGGGCGGGCCGGCTATGCCCGGTCCGCCCGCCAGCACCGTGATCGCATCGGTACCTCGACCGTCTCGGCCCCTGGGAAGCGCTGGTCCAGCGCGGCCCGAGCCTCAGCGAGCCTCTCCTCCCGGTCCTGCGGGGCCGCGGTGATCACGGAACTGTAGGTGGCCAGCAGCGCGACGATGTCGCTGATCGTCATCTGGCGCCGGTACCGGAAGGTGGCGATGCTGGCACCCGCGAACATGGCACCGGGCAACGTGATCTCTCCCCTGCCCCGGGGATGACCTGAATCCCCGGCATCGGGCTCCGGGCTGGGCGGTCCGTCCGAGCCGCTGACGTCGCTGACCACGCTCGCCGCGCGCTGACCGCGAACCCGGCTCATCCAGTCGGTCCCGTCCAGCCAGCCTTCGTCCCTGTCGAGACTGGTCCAGACCATGCCGAAACGGCCCCCGCCCCGCAGTACCCGCCAGACCTCCGCCGCCGCTTGGTCCGGATCCATCCAGTGCCAGGCCGCGGAGATGAACACCCCATCGGCGCAGCCGTCGCGGAGCGGGATTGCCTCTCCCCGGCCCTGGACGACGTACCCGCCCGGCGAGCGCGCCCGGAGCACCGACGCCATCCGCGGGTCCGGCTCGACCGCCACCACTTGCGGGACGGTCCGGGCTAGTACCCGGGTCAGCAGGCCGGTGCCGGCTCCCAGGTCGACTGCGACCTGGCAGCGTTCTGGCAGCAGCCAGTCAATGGCTTCTCCGGCGGGCGGCGGGCGCAGCCGGTCGTAGTCCTCCGCGATCGACCCGAACGACATCGAGCGCTGTTCCCGGGTTGCCACACCAGGCACGGTAGCCGACCGTCCATGGCCCGCTGCTGGCGGCAGTTAGCCAGGTCCCGGGGCGTGGTGCCGGGCGTCCTGCGGCTCGGGTCGCCCGAATGCCCCCGGACCCGCGTGGAAGAGCCCCATGCCAAGTGCGCCGGCCGCGGCCGCACCGAGGCACCACAGAGGATGCCGTCCGGCGTGCGCCAGGTAGAAAAGCACGCCGGCAATCACCAGAGCCGCCCAGCCAGCGATGAAGTTGGGAACGGGGCCGTTGCCGAGCTGGCAGGGATACCTCCTCTTCGTGATGCCGCGTACGAAGTGGGGAAAGCCGTTGGCGCCCATCACGCCGCCGAGGAAGCTGAACACGATTGCCTGCCACATGGGCACTCCTTATTCACCGGCCGGCTTGACGTGGAGAACAGGCAGCAGCACCTTGTCGACCAGGTGTGCGGTGAACGCGTCGTCGAGCGGTTCGCCGGTCACCAGCAGCCGGGAGAGGAGCATCGCCGAGCCGATCTCCGCCAGCAGCGCGTGGTCTGCCGTCACGGGAACCTCGCCCCGTGCGACCGCCCGGGCTACGGCAGCGCCGAACACCTGGCGCTTGCTGCCGAGGACCTGGTTCCTGACCACGTTGGCAAGCTCGGAATCGTGGCGCGTCGCCAGCATGAGCCCGAGGAGGAGGTCCGCGTCCTGGCCAGCCAGGCTCGCGCGCATGGCTGCCATCGCGGCCAGCAGGTCGCCCCGCAGCGTGCCGGTGTCGGGTACGGCCGGCACCTGGTCGCCGGCGTGCCGCCGGACTGCAGCGACCACTAGCTCGGCCTTGCCCGGCCACCTCCGGTAAATGGTGGCCTTGCTGCAGCGTGCCCGCCCGGCGACCGCGTCCATCGTGAGCTGGTCGTAGCCGGACTCGGCGAGCAACTCCAGCGTGGCCTGCAGGATCGCGTCTTCACGCGCTATGCCACGCGCCACTGACGTCATCACGGCACCCTTTCTTGCTCTTACGAAACGGTACCGTACCGTACACTTGATGATGGCGCAACAGCGTGCTCAGCAGCAGATTCCAGCAGCATGGCTGGACCATCACCGCCGCCTCAGCAGCATGGTTGGGCCACTGCTGTCGTTCGTTTCAGCGGCTACGGCTCAGTGAGCGCGGTCAGTGCCAGGTCGACGTCGCGTTCGGTCGTGTAGATGTGGCAGGAGAGGCGGACCCGGCCGGCTCGGACGCTGGCGCGGACTCCAGCCTCGCGCAGCCTGTTCTCGGCGCCTGGGATGTCCGCCGAGACGATCGCGCTGTTCCCGGGTTCCAGGCCGAGGCCTGCGCGGAGCCGCCCGGCCAGGGCCAGGTTGTGGGCGTGGATAGCGGGGACGCCGATGCGCTCAATCACCTCCAGGGCGGGCTGTGTGCCCACCCAGGAGAACCAGGCCGGCGAAACGTCGAAGCGGCGGCTGTCGCTGGCCAGGCGCAGCGGCGGGCCGTAATAGCTGGCGTGCACATCTTTTCCCGCGTACCAGCCCGCCGCCAGCGGGCGCATCCGCTCCCGCAACTCCGGGCGGACCATGAGGAACGATGAACCCCGCGGCGACATCAGCCACTTGTACGCGTGAACGGCCAGCGCGTCGATCCCGGAGGCGTCGATCGGCAGCCAGCCACACGCCTGGGTGCCGTCGACGGCCACCAGGGCGCCATGGTGCCGTGCAGCGGCCACGATCTCGCGAAGCGGCGCCACCTCGCCAGTGGCCGAGTGAACTGCGCTGAACGCGACCAGCGTGGTGGCCGCGTCGACTGCCTCGGCCAGGCGGGCCAGGGGAGCGCTGATCACCGCGACGCCGCGGTCCGCCTGGGCCAGCCACGGAAACAGGTTTGAGGTGAACTCGCCGTCAGGCACCAGAACCCGGGACCGGTCCGGCAGTGCCGCGGCTACCAGCCCGAGCTGCTCGGACACCGTGGAGCCGACCGCAACGTCGGCGACGGGGACGCTGGCCAGCCGGGCGAAGGCGGCCCGTGAGCCGGTGACGCACCGGTCCCACACCTCGTAGCTGGTCCGCCCGGCCTGCCAGTCCGCCAGGGCCACCTGGACGTTTTCAACCGCAGCCCGCGGCGGCAGCCCGTACGTCGCGGTATCGAGGTATCCGGGCTCGGGACTCCACAGGCCGGTGATGCCGGGATTGGCTTGCTGCTGGTTCACTATGCCATTCGTATCAGCAAGGCCGCCTGCTTCCGAGGCTGCCGCTGCCCGTAGGGGCGGCTGTCACGCGGGTGCCCGGCCTGGCCTCAGCCATGCCGACACATAGGACTGCCAGTCCTGGGGCGTCGAGCTGTAGTCGGCGAACAGCGCCACACCCACGTCCCGGTGGCTGGCGTCACTCGCGGTCAGTCCCGCCCGGATACCCCGTACGGCAGCGGCCACCGTTTCCGCGGACGCGCGGTGCGCCAGGTTCGTGTAGTGGTAGCACGGGACGCCGATCAGCAGCCGGACCCTGGCCGGCACCGCGCGCAGCGCCAGGCTGGTCTGCCGCGCGACGTAGCCGCCGTACCAGGACTGGAACGGCATCGTGGTGTCGTAGGCCATCAGGTCGACCTGGTCCACATACTGGGACACCGCGGTGAGGTACGCCGGCGTCCAGAAGACCGGGCCGACGTGAGCGAGCTGCCAGGGCAGGCGCAGCCCAGGCAGCGGCTCCAGCTTCGGCACTGACACCGACAGCGGCTCAGGGCTAGGCCGCAGCTCGTGGGTGGCCTGCAGCAGCCGCAGGTAGTCCTGGTCGCCGCTGGGCACGGGCTCGAGGTCGTAGTGGATGCCGCTGAACCCGGCCCGCAGCACGGCAGCGGCGGATGCGGTGATCGTGAGCCTGGTCGTGGCGCTGGCGAGGTTGATGTCGCCGCTGCCGAGGACTCCCGACATCCAGGCCGACACGCGGACCCGCGGCAGCGCCGCGCGGAACGCCGCCAGGAATGACCTGGCATCGGCGTACCGGGCCGGGTCCAGGTAGCCGTCGGCGCTCATCTGGCCGACGAAGACGTAGACGTCGCTGATGCCCGAGTCGCTGATGCGGCCGGCCATCTGGCGGAACTGGGCCGGGGTGTACTCGCCCTGGGCCCAGATACGGCCCATCCACAGCGCGTCGTGCCCGGACGACCGGGCCCACGCAGCCTCCGGCCCGCTGTCCATCCGCGACAGCACCAGGCCAGCGGCAAGACTGGCGGCGAGAACCACCGTGAGCAGCGCGGCGACACCTGCGGTGACTCGCAGGGCGATCCTCCGCGCCGACCACACTGGCCGTCCTGGCGGCTTGGCCTCCAAGCCGTCAGGCCCGGCTGCTGGCATGGGCATCCTCGGGAGCATGCGACGATAGACGGCGACCCAGGCCCTGGATCCTACCTACGACCACCTGCGGATGCCCGTGTCATCGATGCCCGACAGAACTCCGGCCTGCCGGCTGCCCGAGCCCGGCAGTACGGACCAGGCAATGATTCGCAACTTCTGCGTCATTGCCCACATCGACCACGGCAAGTCGACGCTGGCAGACCGGATGCTGCAGCTCACCGGCGTGGTCGGCGAGCGGCAGATGCGGGCGCAGTACCTGGACCGCATGGAGATCGAGCGCGAGCGCGGCATCACGATCAAGAGCCAGGCCGTCCGCCTGCCCTGGCTCGGCGCCGACGGCAGGCAATACGTGCTGAACCTCATCGACACGCCCGGCCACGTCGACTTCTCCTACGAGGTCTCTCGTTCGCTGGCCGCCTGCGAGGGCGCGATCCTGCTGGTAGACGCCGCGCAGGGGATCGAGGCCCAGACCCTGGCCAACCTGTACCTGGCCCTCGAGGCTGACCTGCACCTGATCCCGGTGCTCAACAAGATCGATCTGCCCGCCGCGCAGCCGGACAAGTACGCGCTGGAGCTTGCCGGCATCATCGGCTGCGCCGCGTCGGACGTGCTGCGGGTGTCGGCCAAGACCGGCGCGGGCGTCACCGACTTGCTGAACGTGATCGTCCAGCAGGTCCCGCCGCCCAGTGGTGACCTGGAGGCCCCGGCCAGGGCGCTGATCTTCGACTCGGTCTACGACACTTACCGTGGCGTTGTCACCTACGTCCGGGTCGTGGACGGCCGCTTGTCCCGCCGCGAGAAGACCCTGATGCTGTCCACCAAGGCGGTGCACGAGACCCTCGAGGTCGGCGTGATCTCGCCGGAGCCGGTCCCGTCCGACGGGCTGGCAGCTGGCGAGGTCGGCTACCTGATCACCGGGGTCAAGGACGTGCGCCAGGCGCGGGTCGGGGACACGGTGACCAGCGCGGCCAGGCCCGCGGCCGAGCCGCTTCCCGGCTACGCCGATCCCCGGCCGATGGTGTTCTCCGGCCTGTACCCGGTGGACGGGGATGACTACCCCGAGCTGCGTGACGCCCTGGACAAGCTCCAGCTGAACGATGCGTCGCTTGTCTACGAACCGGAGACCTCGACCGCGCTGGGGTTCGGTTTCCGCTGCGGGTTCCTCGGGCTGCTGCACATGGACATCGTCCGGGAGCGGCTGGAGCGCGAGTTCGGCCTGGAGCTGATCTCCACCGCGCCGAACGTCGTGTACCGGGTCGTGATGGACACCGGCGAAGAGCTGATCGTCACCAACCCCAGCGACTTCCCCGGCGGGGCTGGCCCGGGTGGTGCCCGCACCGGCAAGATCAGCCAGGTGTTTGAGCCTGTTGTACGGGCCACCGTGCTGGCGCCCAGTGAGTACATCGGCGCGATCATGGAGCTGTGCCAGAGCCGCCGCGGCGTGCTTGGCGGGATGGACTACCTGTCCGCCGACCGGGTGGAGATCCGTTACAGGATGCCGCTCGCGGAGATCATCTTCGACTTCTTCGACCAGCTCAAGTCCCGTACCCGCGGCTATGCCTCGCTGGACTACGAGCCAGCGGGCGAGGAGGAGGCAGATCTCGTCAAGGTCGACATCCTGCTGCAGGGCCAGCCGGTGGACGCCTTCAGCCAGATCGTGCATACCGACAAGGCGCGAGACTACGGCCTGGCGATGACCGCCCGGCTCAAAGAGCTGATCCCGCGGCAGCAGTTCGAGGTGCCGATCCAGGCCGCTGTCGGGGCGCGGGTGATCGCCCGCGAGAACATCCGCGCGCTGCGCAAGGACGTGCTGGCCAAGTGCTACGGCGGTGACATCACCCGCAAGCGCAAGCTGCTGGAGCGGCAGAAAGAGGGCAAGCGCCGGATGAAGGTCATCGGCCGGGTCGAGGTGCCGCAGCAAGCCTTCGTCGCCGCCCTTTCCACTGACCAGACCCCTGACCGCAAGCGCTAGTCCCAGCTGTGGGAGCGCTGGTGGCCAGCGGGCCCGTCAGCAGCCGGACGTGCAGTTTGGCTGTACCTGCTGAGCCGCATGAATGATAAAGGCGATGAGGAAGCCGCCCAGGAGGACGCCGACGCAGCCAATAACGATGCCCGCGATGGCCATGCCTGTTCCCTGCTGGCCTCTGGACTTGATCTGATGGAGCGCCCCTATTCCGAGCGCGATCGCCACGAGGCCGGGGAGCACCCACACGATTAGCTGGGCCAGGCTGCATACGAGCGAAGCGATCGCCAGCCCGTTGGTACTTGGCGGCGGGTACAGCCCTGGATATCCGTACGGACCGTATTGCGGGTACGGGCCGTACTGCGGGTAGGGGCCGGGCGGCGGATACTGCCCGGGCGGCGCGAACTGGCCGGGCGGCGCGAACTGGCCGGGCGGCGCGAACTGGCCGGGCGGCGCGAACTGGCCGGGCGGCGCGAACTGGCCTGGCGGCGCGAACTGGCCTGGGGGCGTGGCCTGGCCAGAAGGCGCGATCGGGTCCGGGGGCGCGAACTGACCCGGCGGGGCGAACTGGCCCGGGGGGGCGAACTGGCCCGGGGGCGTGGCCTGACCCGGAGTACCGAATTCGTCCGGAGGCGGTAACTGGCCCGGCGTCATGAGTCCTCCCCGCATCCGCAGTGGCTGACAGTAGTGTCGGCGGCCGCCGCAAATGCCAGCGGTGGCGGGGGATGATCGCCAGCAGGGCAGCCCCGGCTCAGCGTAGCGCCAGCCTGGGTTTACCGTGCCGGTATGTCCCCAGGACCGCCGCCGGCCGGCGACCCCGTGCCCCCGGACGGCGCGCTGCCGCCCTCCGCGCTGGACGGGCTCGGGCAGCGCCCGTTCGGCGTTTACGTGCACGTGCCGTTCTGCGTGACCAGGTGCGGTTACTGCGACTTCAACACCTACACTGCCGACCAGCTCGGGCCAGGCGCCAGCCGGGATGCCTACGCCAGCCAGGCCATCGCGGAGATACGGCTGGCGCGGCGGGTGCTTGGAACCGCTGACGTCGGCGTCGGCAGCGTGTTCTTCGGTGGCGGGACGCCGACGCTGCTGCCGCCCAGCGACCTGGCAGAGATCCTCGCCGCGATCGACGGCGAGTTCGGCCTGCTGCCAGGCGCGGAGGTCACCGCGGAGGCGAACCCGGAGACGGTCGACGAACGCTCCCTAGCTCAGCTGCGCCGAGGGGGTTTCACCCGCCTCTCGATCGGCATGCAGAGCGCGGCCAGCCACGTGCTGAACGTTCTGGATCGAAAGCATGAGCCGGGCCGGCCGGAAAGGTGCGTGACCTGGGCGCGTGCCGCAGGCTTTGAGCATGTCAGCCTGGACCTGATCTACGGGACCCCGGGGGAGACCGGGGAGGACTGGGAGCTGTCGCTGCGCAGCGCCCTGTCGGCGGGGCCCGACCACATCTCCGGCTACGCGCTGATCGTCGAGGAGGGAACCAGGCTGGCGGCCAGGATCGGCCGCGGCGAGCTTGCCCCACCCGACGATGACGTTATGGCCGACAGATATCTCGCGGCCGACGAACTGCTCGCAGGCGCGGGCCTGCGCTGGTATGAGATCTCGAACTGGGCCGCTTCACCGGCCGCGCAGTGCCGCCACAACCTGCTCTACTGGACCGGCGGCGACTGGTGGGGGATCGGCCCGGGCGCGCACAGCCACGTCGGCGGGACCAGATGGTGGAACGTGCGGCACCCGCGCGGTTACGCCGAGCGGGTAGCCGCCGGCGCGAGCCCCGGCCAGGGCCGCGAGGTGCTGACCGGCGCCGAGCGCACGACCGAGCGGATCATGCTGCTGACGCGCCTGGCGTCTGGCTGTCCACTGGACGAGCTGAGCCCGGCCGGCCGCGCCGCTGCCGCGGCCGCTGTAGCGGACGGGCTGGCCGACCCGAGCGCGCATGCCGCCGGGAGGGCGGCCCTGACACGGCCCGGCCGGCTGCTGGCCGACGCGGTCATCCGCGGGCTGACCGACTGAGCCGCCGCCCGCCGGTACTGGGCGCTAGCGCACGATGGTGGCGCAGAGCCAGGCGGGGATCCGGCGGAAGCCGCCCCGGTCCGCGCTGAGCCCGGCCATGATCGCGTAGCCCAGGGTTGCCAGCCACAAAGCGGCGGCCACGGCGATCCCGATGACCAGAGCGACCTTGACGCTGTCCAGAGCCAGAACCCCGCCGACGACCAGGATGCAGAGGCCGTACAGCACCGCGGTGAGCGACAGGTTCAGCGCCTGGACGCTGTGACGCCGGGCATAGTCCGACGTCCGCCCCCGGAGCAGGTAGACGGCCAGCGGGACGAGGGGGCCGAGGATAGGCACCCCGAAGTAGCCGATGGCCGCTTCGCGCCCGTTGGCGGCCGCCGTCGCCGGGCCGTCATGCGGCGTGTCCGGGCGTGCTGGGGCCGACCACGGTGGCTGCGGGCCGGGCCATGGCGGCTGCGGCACCCCCCGCCAGGCCAGCTGCGGGCCTCCGGGCTGGTGTTGGGGTGTCTGCTGCGCTGGATTGCTTGTCATGGATGGCTTGTCCTGGACCTCCGGCCGTTTCACGCTAGACGATGGAGGCGGTTGCGGCGAAATCGGTCTGCGCGCAGGCACCTCCCAGTATTCTGCCCGCCATAGACTTGGCACTCGAAGTGGCTGAGTGCCAGGGAGGTGACGCGTGCTCGACGACAGGAAACTGGCGGTGCTGCGCGCCATCGTTCAGGACTACGTCTCCACGAACGAGCCGGTGGGCTCGAAGTCCCTGGTCGACCGGCACAATCTGGACGTTTCTCCAGCAACCATCCGCAACGACATGGCTGTTCTCGAGGAGCAGGGCTTCATCGTGCAGCCGCACACGAGCGCGGGCCGGGTGCCAACGGACAAGGGGTACAGGCTGTTCGTCGACCGGCTGTCAGCGGTCAGGCCGTTTTCCCGGGCAGAGCGCCGCGCGATCGAGACGTTCCTGTCCCGCGCCTATGACCTCGACGACGTCGTGATGCGGACGGTGCGGCTGCTCGCTCAGCTGACCCGCCAGGTGGCCGTGGTCCAGTACCCCTCGCTCACCCGGTCGTCGGTGCGGCACGTGGAACTCGTTCCGCTGACAGAGCGGCGGCTGCTTCTGGTCCTGATCACCGACACCGGCCGGGTCGAGCAGCGCACGGTCGACCTGCCGACGCTGCTCAACGAGGACTCGATCAGCCACCTGCGCGCGGTCCTGAACGCGTTCCTTGACGGCCGCAGGCTGACCGAGGTCGCGACGGTGGTCGCGGATCTGCCCGAGCGGGTAGCCCCTGACGAGCGCGCCAACGCGGCGGCCGTGTTCTCGGTCATCCTGGAGACCCTGGTCGAGCGGCACGAGGAGCGCGTGGTCGTCGGCGGTGCCTCGAACCTGACCCCCGCCGACTTCGCCCAGGGACTGCACGAGGTCCTGGAGGCGCTTGAGGAGCAGGTTGTGCTGATGCGCCTGCTCGGCGAGTCCGGAGACCAGGAATCGCTGACTATCAGGATAGGTTCTGAGAATCAAGTGCAGGGACTGAAGAGCACCTCGCTGGTGGCGTCGAGCTACGGCTCTGGCGACCAGGCGCTGGCAAGGCTCGGCGTGCTCGGCCCGACACGGATGGACTACCCGACGGCGATGGGAGCGGTGCGCGCGGTGGCACGGTACGTGGGTCAGATCCTGGCTGAGTCGTAGGGGTGGCGGTGACGAACGACTACTACGCAACCCTGGGTGTCAGGCGCGGCGCCGACCCGGAGGAGATCAAGAAGGCCTACCGCCGCCTGGCCAGGGAGCTGCACCCGGACGTCAACCCTGACCCGGAGACCCAGGAACGCTTCAAAGAGGTCACTCAGGCTTACGAGGTCCTGTCCGACCCCGGCAAACGGCAGATGTACGACATGGGGGCCGACCCGTTCGCGCAGGCTGGGGCGGCGGGCCCGGGCGGGTTCAGCGCCGGGTTCCCGTTCAGCGACATCATGGATGCATTCTTCGGAACGGGGGCCAGTCGCGGGCCACGTAGCAGGGCCCGGCGTGGCCGCAACGGCACCTACCGGGTGGAGCTTGACCTCTCTGAGTGCGCCTTCGGCAGCACAAGGGAGCTGGTGGTCGACACCGCGGTCGTATGCCCGACGTGCTCCGGCGAGGGTACGGCCCCGGGCACCCACCCGGAGACCTGCGAGGTCTGTAACGGCCGCGGCGAGGTCAGCCAGGTCACCCAGTCGTTCCTCGGCCAGTTCATGGCGTCACGGCCGTGCCCGGTCTGCGGCGGGTTCGGGACCGTGATCCGCAGGCCGTGCCCGGAGTGTGACGGCGACGGGCGCGTGCGGACGCGCCGCACCATCAAGGTGCGGATCCCGGCCGGCGTGGAGGACGGGACCCACATCCAGCTGGCCGGCGAGGGCGAGGTCGGGCCGGGCGGCGGACCGCCAGGTGACCTGTTCCTGGAGATCGTGCAGCGGCCGCACCCGATCTTCGAGCGCGAGGGCGACGACCTGCACTGCACGGTGACGATCCCCATGACGGCCGCTGCGCTCGGCACGACCCTGAAGGTGCAGACCCTGGACGGGCCTGCCGACGTGGACATCCGGCCCGGCAGCCAGTCTGGTCAGGCCATCCCGATGTATGGCCAGGGAACGGCGCACCTGAACTCCTCGGGCCGGGGTGACCTGCTCATACACGTGACCGTTGAGACACCGGCCAAGCTCGAGCCCGAGCAGGAGTCGCTGCTGCGCGAACTGGCCAGAATGCGCGGCGAGGAGTCGCCGCCCGGCAAGTTCGCACCAGGCCAGCAGGGTTTCTTCTCGAGGCTGCGCGACGCGTTCAACGGCCGCTGATCCGGGACCAGCGCTGAGACCGCCTCTCTTCCTCGCATCCAGCGCCGAGCTCGAGCAGGAGTCTTTCTCGCTGCGCGGGGCGGAGGGCTGGCACGCAGCGAAGGTGCGCCGGCTGTCCGTTGGGGAGCGCGCCGACGTGACAAACGGGACCGGCACGGTAGCAGAGTGCGTGGTGACCGGCGTCGGGCCGGGCGTGATCGAGTTCGATGTGCTGGCAAGACACGCTGAGCCGCCAGGTCAGCCGCGGGTCGTCGTCGTTCAGGCCATCCCCAAGGGCGATGCCGGGGAACTGGCGGTCGCGACGATGACTGAGGTCGGGGTTGACTCGATCGTGGCCTGGGAGGCGGAGCGCTGCGTGGCCCGGTGGCGCGGTGAGCGGGCTGGCAAGGCGCTGGCACGGTGGCAGGCGGCGGCGCGGGAGGCCGCCAAACAGTCACGCCGGGCCTGGATCCCGGAAGTGACCGGGCCGGAGGCTACGTCGGCCGTGGCGGAACGTGTGGCCGCTGCGGAACTGGCTATCCTCCTCGACCCCGACGCGCCGGACGGGCTCAGCAGCGTCGCGCTGCCGGGCGGCGGGGAGATCGTCGTGGTCGTCGGGCCGGAAGGCGGGGTGAGCCCGGCCGAGGCCGCCACCATCACAGGTGCCGGAGCGGTACCGGCCAGACTCGGGCCGACAGTGCTGCGCTCGTCCTCGGCCGGGGCGGTGGCCAGCGCCCTGGTGCTCGCCCGTTCTGGTCGCTGGGCCTGACGGCCGGACCCTGTCGCCTGTCCGATCCCGCTGCGATCCCCGGACGGGCCCGCTGCCGCCTTGCGCCGCCGCTGGGGGTCAGCCAGCGGGCGAGCAGGAGGGCGACGGCGTCGGGGACGCCTCCGGGTCCGCGGCGCTGTGGCCCAGCTGACTGGCGCTGACCGTCTGGGCCGCGCCGCCCGTGCCTGCCTGGGCGCTCTGGCTGCCCGAACCCGACGATGTCTGGTCCGGGTTGGCGGTCTGGTCAGGGCTAGCGGTCGCGGTCGGGGTGGGCGTCGGGGTCGGGCTCGGGGTGGACGTCGGGCTCGGGCTGGGCGATGGGCTCGCGCTGGACGAGGGGCTCGGGCTAGCCGTGCCCTTCTTGGTACCCGCTGCCGACGGCGAGCAGGACGCTGATGGGCTGGCCGTCCGGCCGCGCTTGCCCGTGCCCGGTGACGCGTACGGCTGCCCCGAGCCGTTGACGCCCGTGCCGTTCTGCCCGCTGACTCCGCCGCCTTCATGGCTGCTCTGGTTTTGTGCAGCGCCCTGGGTGATCGCAGACGGCAGTCCGGAGAGCATGATTCCGGCGGCGGCCGCAATCACGACGACGGCGCTAATCGCGACGGAAGGCTGCTGCCACCACACACGGCGCCGCCTGTGCCGCGCCCCCGCACCGGCGAACCAGGCGCGCAGCGGCCCCGCCGCCGCGGGCAGCTGCCCAGCCAGCCATGTGAGCGCGGGTTCCAGCCGGGCCCCGGCGATGCCGCTTAGCCTCGCCCACAGTGCCGTCAGCCAGGCGACGCCCAGCGGACGGGGCGGCGACAGCCGGGCCCGGATTCGCGTCAGCCCGTCGGCAGCGGGCTCAAGCGAATCGGCGGCCGCGTGCAGCGCCCGGCGCAGGGCCTCCTCCTCGCGATGCGTCATGCCTCACCTTCTAGCACGCTGCGTAGCGCAGACATTGCCCGAGCCGTGTGACTTTTGACAGCGCCGCGGCTGATGCCCATGGCGGAGGCGATCTGGGCCTCCGACAGGTCGGCGTAGTAGCGCAGCACCACTGCCTCGCGCTGCCGAGCCGGCAGCATGCGCAGTGCGGAAACCACGGCGGACCGCTCGAGTGCAGCAATCGCCCCGTGCTCGGCGCTCGGCATGTCGGGAGCTGGCTTCGGCGCGTTCCGGTCGACCACAACGCGGTGCCGCAGCACCGAGCGGGCCCGGTTCACAACTGATTGCCGCAGGTAGGAAAGCGCCTTATCGCTGTCCCTCAGGCGGCGCCAGCCCCCGTGCATCGCCACGAACGAGTCCTGCACCACTTCCTCTGCCGTCGCCACGTCGCGCACTAGCAGCACGGCGAGGCGTACCAGCGACCTGTAATGCGTGTTGTACAGCTCTGTCACAGCCCGGTCAGCGTCTAGCTCGGCCGTTCGCTCGGCCGTGACCGAGCCCAGGGTGGTATTCGCCACGAGGGTTTCGGTCACGTGCATAGGACGCGCAGGCGCGCCGCCAGGTTCACCTGCTGTCATGTTCGGTCATAGCGCGGCCCGCGCGCAGCGTCGTATGAACACGATCCCACCGCCCCCACACCCAATCGTGCTGGTATCGCAAGGCTGCGAGCACCCCGGAAGAGGCACTAATTCACCCGGCAGCATCTGCCAGGCCGTGAAAAGTAGCGCGCCGGGGGTTCGCAGCATTGCAACCATATAGGCCGTCGGGCAGGCGGACTAGCACAAGTTAATATTGATGACATGGCAGATTGCCCGTTCTGTGGTATAGCGACCGGAAAAATCCCGTCAGACCGGGTGCTCGAGAGCCCCCGTACGATCGCGTTCCGTGACATCAATCCCCAGGCGCCAGTGCACGTGCTGGTGATCACAAGAGATCACTACGCCAACCTGGCCGCCGTCGCCGAGGCTGGCGACGGCCTGCTGGCGGAGGTGGCGCTCCAGGCCCACCGTGTCGCCGAGGCTGCGGGTGTCGCGGAGTCTGGCTACCGGGTGGTGTTCAACACCGGGCCAGAGGCCGGTCAGACGGTCGAGCACGCGCACGCGCACGTCCTTGGCGGAAGGCCGCTGGGCTGGCCCCCCGGCTGACACCCGCGTGGTCGGCCGGCCACCTCCGGCCCAGGAGCACGCATTGTCCACCACTGCGCAGCTCAGACGGCACACCATCCCCGCAGCTGCGGCAACGCGCCCTAGGCGCTGATCCGGCCCGGCACCGGGGTCTGGCGGCCCATCTAGCCAGGCCGCTGACGCGGCTCAGCGGATATCATGGGACTAAGTGAGCCTGGGCGCACGCCCAGGCGGGGGAAGGGCCTTGACAGACACTCCAAAGGAAGCACGCGGCAGTGAGCCGACGGCCAACGGCCGAACCCGCGTCAAGATCGTAATCCCGGACGACCACTCGATGGTCAGCCTGCTCGGGTCCCGCGACGAGTTGCTGCAAGTGATAGAGGGCGCCTTTGGCGCCGACATCCACGTCCGCGGTAACGAGATCACCGTCACCGGCTCGCCGGAGGAGACCGCGCTCGTTGCCAGGCTCTTCGACGAGCTGACCAGCCTGCTGTCGAGCGGGGCCGAGCTGGCCGCTGATGTGGTGGAGCGCAGCGTCGCGATGCTGCGGCGCAAGTCCGGAGCCCGGCCCGCCGAGGTGCTCACGCTGGACATCCTGTCCGCCCGGGGCCGCACGATCCGGCCGAAGACGCTGAACCAGAAGCGCTACGTCGACGCCATCGACAAGCACACGATCGTGTTCTCGATCGGCCCTGCCGGGACCGGCAAGACGTACCTGGCGATGGCCAAGGCGGTGAAAGCGCTGCAGGCCAAGGAGTTCAACCGGATCATTCTCACGCGCCCGGCGGTCGAGGCCGGGGAGCGCCTGGGCTTCCTGCCCGGCACCCTCTACGAGAAGATCGACCCCTATCTGCGTCCGCTCTACGACGCCCTGCACGACATGATCGACCCCGACTCGATCCCCAAGCTCACCGCCAACGGCACGATCGAAATAGCCCCTTTGGCGTATATGCGGGGAAGAACACTTAATGACTCATTTATTATCCTTGATGAAGCGCAGAACACCTCGCCGGAGCAGATGAAGATGTTCCTGACCCGGCTCGGGTTCGGCTCCAAGATCGTGGTGACCGGCGACATCACCCAGGTGGACCTGCCCTCCGGGCAGCAGTCCGGGCTGCGCCTGGTCCAGGAGATCCTCGATGGCGTCGACGACGTCTACTTCTCCAGGCTGACAAGCCACGATGTGGTCCGGCACAAGCTTGTCGCCGACATCGTGGACGCCTACGAGCGCTACGACGCGCACCGCGCCGCATCCGGGGATACAGAACGCATATCCGGCAGTAGGTCACGCCGCCCGGGCAACCGCGCCCGCTGAGATGTAGAACTACTGGGATGAGCGTCGAAATAGCCAACGAGTCGGGCGAGGAAGTCGATGAGGCCGGCCTCGCAGCGCTCGCGCGTCACGTGCTCGACCGGATGCGGGTGCACCCGCTGGCCGAGCTCTCCGTGCTGCTGGTCGACGTGCCGGCAATGACCGACCTGCACGAGCGCTGGCTGGGTGAGGCGACACCGACCGACGTGCTCGCGTTTCCGATGGACGAGCTGCGGCCGCCGCCCCATGGCAGTGGCCAGCCCGAGCACGGGCCAGATGACGGCGCGGCCGAGGCTCTGCTCGGCGATGTGGTCCTGTGCCCGCAGGTGGCGGCGGAGCAGGCCCGCAAGGCCGAGCACGACGTGCAGGACGAGCTCAACCTGCTGTGCACGCACGGCATCCTGCACCTGCTCGGCTATGACCATGCCGAGCCAGACGACCAGGCCACCATGTTCGGCCTTCAGGATCGGCTGCTGGCTGCGTGGCGGGACGAGCGGCAGGCGGAAGACGCGCCGGCGCCGGAGAGCACGGCGGGGAAGGACGCGGGCGACTAAGCCATGGACTGGCTGCTAGCGGCGGCGCTGGCGCTGGTGCTGCTGGCCGGATGGTGCGCGACAGCGGAGGCAGCCCTGGCCAGGGTCTCCAGGGCCGGGGCCAAGGAACTCGGTCGCGGGGCCGGTCAGGGAACGGCGCCGCTGCAGGTCGTGCTCACCGACGTCTCGCGCTACCTGGCGGTGCTGCTCGCTGCCCGGATCGCCGCCCAGCTGTCTGCGACCGTCCTGGTGACGGCGGTGCTGCTGCACTGGTTCGGCCATGGGTACCGGGCGTTCCTGATCACGGCCGCGGTCATGACCGTGGTCATCTACGTGGTTACTGGAATCGTGCCGAGATCCCTCGGCAGGCTCAGCGCTGTCCGCGTGGCGAGCGCATCTGCATCCGTTCTTGCCCCTGTCATGCGGTTGCTCGGGCCCTTGCCACGGGTGCTGCTCCTTCCCGGCGCTGCGGGCCGGGGCGGGCCGCCAGGATCTGAGGAGGACCTAAGGGGCCTTGTTGACCTGCTGGAACGTCGGCAGGTGATCCAGCCGGACGAGCGGGCGATGATCCACTCGGTGTTCGAGCTCGGCGACACGATCGTCCGCGAGGTGATGGTGCCGCGTACCGACATGGTGTTCGTGGAGCGCGGCAAGACGTTGCGGCAGGCGCTTTCCCTGGCGCTGCGCAGCGGCTTCTCGCGGATCCCGGTCGTCGGCGAGAACGAGGACGACGTGGTCGGCATCGCGTACCTCAAGGACATCGTGACCCGTAGTTACGAGCACCGTGAGGGCGAATCGGTCGAGAAGGTGGACTCGATCATGCGGCCCCCGACGTTCGTGCCGGAGAGCAAGCCGATCGATGCCCTGCTGCGGGAAATGCAGGCCCGCCAGATCCACCTGGCGATCGTGATCGATGAGTACGGCGGTACCGCGGGCCTTGTCACCATCGAGGACATCCTCGAGGAGATTGTCGGCGAGATCACCGACGAGTACGACAAGGAGCAGCCGCCGGTGGAGTGGCTCGGCGAGGGCCGCGCCCGCGTGACCGCGCGGCTATCGGTCGAGGAACTGGAAGAGCTGTTCGGGGTCCGCATCGAGGCCGAAGACGTGGAGACCGTCGGCGGCCTGCTCGCTCAGCGGCTCGGACGGGTGCCGATCGCCGGGTCGGTGGCATCGGTAGCCGGGCTGCGGCTGACCGCCGAGAGCCTGGCCGGGCGGCGCAACAGGATCGGGACCGTGACCGTCGAGCGTATCGCCCCGGCTGGCAACGGCTCGGCAGGCGAGGGGCCGGCCGGCGACCGGGCCGGTGCCCCGGCGACGCCAGGGGCATCCGGCGAAACGCCGAAGGGCGAAGAACGCGCGGCGGCGCCGGGGAGCCCTGGCGGCGACACCCGCGGCAGCGCCTAGCTAACCGCGCCCAGAAGGTCCCACTTGTTGCCCGCGATATCGCGGAACACGGCGACGCGGCCGTAGGGCTCGCTGCGCGGTGGGGTGACGAACTCCACACCCGCCGACATCATTCGCCGGTACGCGGCATCGAAGTCGTCGACATGGAGGAAGAACCCAACCCGCCCGGCAACTTGGCTGCCAACGACGGCGGCCTGCTCCTCCCCGGCAGCTCGCGCCAGCAGCACACCCGTGGTCGCCCCAGGCGGCCGGACCACCACCCAGCGCTTGGGCTGGCCGTCGTTCGTCACGGACGGGGAATCCTCCACCAGATCGAAGCCCAGAGCCTCGACAAAGAATCTGATCGCCGGGTCGTACTCGGCAACCACGACGGTGATGAGGGCGAGATGCACGCCACCAGCATCTCACCGGCGGACGCGGCACTAGACTCACCCGGGTGAGCGTGGCCCAGCCCGGCCCGGACGGCCAGCCCGGTCCAGATGACCAGCCCGGCCCGGAAGACCTCAAGATCATTACGCTGGCCCGCGCGGCGCGAGCCCGGGTCACGGCTACCGAGGGCGCCGCGGTACGGGACGAGATCGGGCGGACCTATGCCGCCGCGGCAGTGACACTGCCGTCGCTGCGGATGTCGGCGCTGCTGCTGGCCGTAGCCATGGCGGTGTCCAGCGGGGCGGGCAGCCTGGAGGCGGCGGCGCTGGTCAATGACGGCGACGCACCCGACCCGGCCGACCTGGCCGCGGTCCGGGACGTAGGCCCGGCTGCGGTGATCTTCCATGCCGGGCCAGACGGCACCCTGAAAGCCACACTGCGCCCCTGACCACGCGCCGCCCTGACCACGCGCCGCCCTGACCACGCGCGCCCTGACCACGCGCCGCCCTGACCACGCGCCGCCCTGACCACGCGCCGCCCAGCGCCGCCGCCCGCCGCCACCAGGCCGGGCGGATTTACCGGGAATCCTGTCAGGCGTATTTACTGAGAGGATTCCCGGCTGACGGAGCAGAGGCTGCGCCAGAGCGTTCGAGGGCCTGTGCACGGGCTGGAGGAGAATCAGGACGTGGCATCAGCGCAGACTCCGTCCCCGGCAGGCGCGTCGGCGCAGGCCGCCCCCGCGCAACCTGCCGAGGCGCAGCCTGGCCGGGCGCAGCCCGCCCCCGCGCAACCTGCCCCGGCTGACTTCAGGTCCGGCTTCGCGTGTTTTGTCGGGCGGCCGAACGTCGGGAAGTCGACGCTGATGAACGCGCTGGTCGGAGCCAAGGTGGCGATAACGAGCAGCCGGCCGCAGACCACGCGCAGGGCGATCCGGGGCATCGTCCACCGGCCCGACGCTCAGCTGATCATCGTGGACACACCTGGGCTGCACCGGCCTCGTACCCTGCTCGGCGAACGCCTGGACAGCCTGGTCCGCTCCACACTCACCGAGGTAGACGTCATAGGGTTCTGCCTGCCAGCCACAGAGCGGATCGGCCCCGGCGACAAGTACCTGGCAGGCGAGCTGGCTGGCCTGGCCGGCACGCCGGTGGTGGCGGTTGTCACAAAGACCGACCTGGCGTCCCGGGAGCAAGTCGTGGCCCAGCTCACAGCCGCCGCCGAGCTCGGCGACTGGGCAGACGTGGTGCCGGTGTCTGCCGTGTCCGGCTTCCAGCTCGGCGTGCTGGCCGACGTACTCGTCTCGCATCTTCCCGAGGGGCGGCCGCTGTACCCGGAGGGAGAGCTCACCGACGAGCCCGAGCAGCAGCTCGCCGCTGAGCTGATCCGAGAGGCGGTCCTAGAGGGTGTACGCGACGAACTGCCGCATTCCATAGCCGTCGTGGTGGAGGAAATGTCCCCCCGGGAGGGCCGCGACAACCTCATCGACGTGTACGCGGTGATGTACGTGGAGCGCCCTAGCCAGAAGGCAATTGTCATCGGGGCCGGGGGCGCCCGGCTGAAGGAGGTCGGCGCACGGGCGCGGCAGCAGATCGAGGCGCTGCTTGGCACACGGGTGTACCTTGACCTGCGCATTAAGGTTGCCAAGGACTGGCAGAGGGATCCGAAACAGCTGCGACGGCTTGGCTTCGCCGACTGACTAGTCCGATCCGGTCAAATCTCCCTGACTTGGGTATCTGACCGGGCCAGACGTGTGATGATCGGCTGAAGACCAGGTCAGCGTCCACTCGTGACGGCCCGCGCATGCGGGCCGGGAGGGAGCGAACTGAGTGACCTTCTTTGGGTTCCGGGTCCACTACCGCCCGGTCGGCCACGGGGTGTTCCACTGCGAGCGGTGCGGCGGCGACCGTCCGTTCCAGCAGATGGTCGGCCGGCGGTGGTTCCACTTGCTCCTGATCCCGATTATCGCGGTGGCGAACACCGGGGAGCACGTGCGGTGCGTCATCTGCGACACCCGCTACCGCATAGAGGTGCTGGGCCTGCCCACTATCGCCCAGATGCAGGAGGCGCTGCCGGCCGCGGTCCGAGCGGCCGCCGTCGCCATGCTCCGTGCCAGCGGGGGCGGTGGCGAGCGAGCCAGGCGAAGGGCGATCGACGCGATCCGCAAGGCGGGGCTAGACGACTACCAGGACCCTGCCCTGGACGCCGACCTGGACGCGTCCGGTGAGTCAGAGCATCTCGCGCGGGACCTGGCCCGGCCGCTGAACAGCCTGGCCGTTCAGCTGGCAGTTCCGGCCAGGGAGTGGTTCCTGGCCGAGGTTGTGCGGATTGGGCTGGCCGATGGGCCACTGTCTGACGATGAGCGGAATGCGGCGCAGGACATCGCCGCGCAACTCGGCATGACCCCTGCTCAGGCGCGAGGCGTCATCACGATGACCGAGGAGGGGGCCGCGGCTTAGGCAGGTGCCCGCCCCGGTGTGCGCGACAATGACCGGGTGGGGATCTACCGTGACGACGCCATCGTGCTGCGCACGCAGAAACTGGGCGAGGCCGACCGCATCGTCACGCTGCTCGCCCGGCGGG
Organism: uncultured Actinomycetota bacterium; assembly: GCA_963815375.1. Lineage (GTDB taxonomy): Bacteria > Actinomycetota > Actinomycetes > Streptosporangiales > Streptosporangiaceae > JASHPR01. Next base: position 1,291,110 of record CAWFGX010000005.1, read on the forward strand.
CTGGCCGGGTCCGTGCCGTCGCCAAGGGGGTGCGGCGCACCAAATCCAGGTTCGGCGCGCGGCTGGAGCCGTTCACGCACGTCGACCTGCTGCTGTACACCGGAAGGTCCCTGGATGTGATCACGCAGGCCGACACCCTGCGCCCGTACGGCAAGCCGTTCGCGACCGACTACCCGCGGTACACAGCGGGGACCGCGATGCTGGAGACGGCCGAGAAGTTCACCCCGGTCGAGAAGGAGCCGGCCATGCGGCAGTTCCTGCTGCTGGTCGGAGGGCTGCGGGCGCTGGGCGAGGGAATTCACGATCCGCGCCTGGTCCTGGATGCGTACCTGCTCCGCTCGCTCGCCGTCGCCGGGTTCGCGCCCGCTCTCGACGAGTGCGCCGTCTGCGGCACCCGCGCGGCATCCTCTGACGACGGCAAGCCGAGCACCAGCCGGAGGGCGTTCTGGTTCTCGATAGGGGCGGGCGGCCTGGTCTGCCAGGACTGCCGGGCACCCGGAGCCGCGACCCCGTCCGCGCAGACGATCGCGCTGATGGGCGCGCTGATGCGCGGCGACTGGGCGCATGCCGACGCCAGCGAGCGCAGGCACCAGACGGAGTGCAGCGGCCTGGTCGCCGCCTACCTGCAGTGGCACCTGGAGAACGCGATCCGCTCGCTGCGCCACGTGGAGCACGCATGACCCGCCCGATCCGCCCGCCAGATCCGCACCCCGCGGGGGCACAGCCGCCGGATATTCCCCGCAACCTGGTACCGCGGCACGTGGCGCTGGTCATGGACGGCAACGGCCGCTGGGCCAAAGCGCGCGGGCTGCCCAGGACCGAGGGGCACAAACGGGGGGAGTCGGCCCTGTTCGACGTGATCATGGGCGCGATCGAACTCGGCATCCCGTACCTGTCCGCCTACGCGTTCTCCACCGAAAACTGGCGCCGCTCGCCGGACGAGGTCCGCTTCCTGATGGGCTTCAACCGGGACGTCATCCACCGCCGCCGCGACGAGTTCCACGAGATGGGCGTCCGCGTGCGCTGGGCTGGCCGGCGGCCGCGCCTGTGGCGCAGTGTCATCGCCGAGCTCGAGTACGCCGAGCGCCTGACCGCAGAGAACTCAGTGCTCACCCTGCAGTTCTGCGTGAACTACGGCGGCCGCGCCGAGATCGCTGACGCAGCGGCCGCTCTGGCCGCGGACGTTGCCGCGGGCAAGCTGCGTCCCGACAAGGTTAACGAGAAGGTTTTCGCCCGTTACCTCGACGAGCCGGATATTCCCGATGTCGACCTGTTCATCCGCTCGTCCGGCGAGCAGCGCACGTCTAACTTCCTGATCTGGCAGTCCGCGTACGCCGAGCTGGTGTTCCTGGACACGCTGTTCCCCGACTTCGACCGGCGTCACCTCTGGCAGGCCTGCGAGATCTACGCGGGCAGGGAGCGCCGCTACGGCGGTGCCCTGCCCAACACGGCCCAGAGACCAGCGGGCGCAGTCGGCGGGCAGTCCGCATAGCGTCCGGGGACATTTCTTGGTGCCGTGCCAGCGTGCGAACCCCACTGGCCGCGAGCATGCACGAATTTAGGACAGGCGCAGCGGGCAACCCCGTTTCTGCCTTGCCTTCAGCCGGTTTCCGGTCGGACCGGAACACCGTCTTCAACTACTGTGGACCAAGACCCACTCCTAGAGTGGGTCTTGGTCCACGATCATGAAAACCGAGCGTGGATGCCTGCTCCCAGATCGCTGGAAACGAGGAGTCCACAAGTGGGCCCGCATCGGCGCACGGTGCCGGTCCAGCCTTGCCTAGCCAGTACTGAGCCAACCTGCAGCGACGTCTGGCAGGCGCGTTCGTGGACGTCTGCCCAGCCGTAACGAAGGCTGACCCAGCCATCTGCCGCCGCCGCGTTGTCTCGGTGTTTGTCTTTCCATCGGTGCTCGTCGGGGTGGCTTGCCTTACCGTCAAGCTCGACGATTACCCGGTATCTGCGGTAACGGACGTCTCGGAAAATTCGGTGCTGGTCAACGGTGCCTGGAGCCTGGCGTTCGCTGGCCGGGAGGTTATGGGCTCGTTCAACGTCCCGCCGGTAGCGGAACTCGAGGATGGAATTAACGCCGTCAGCCACATCCTGGAGAGCCAGGCTGGTCTCTTTGCGCCAGCGAACCCTTGGGCGCTTGTCCAGTGCCATGGTCAGCAGGAACGGCGTGGTGGCACGGCGCTGACAGGACCGGGCCAGTAGCGCCACGACATCATCGAAGCTGGTCGCGCCTTCGGCGAGGTCGAGTACGGTCTCCTCGATCTGGGTTCGCAGCGGCAGGTATCCAGGATCGGCGATCTGCCAAAACCGCCTCGACCTGTGGATAACAAGCCCAGCTGCCGGCCGCGGGCGCTGTTCACCGGGAACAACGACATGGATCTTCCTGCCGACGTCGCTCACGACGCCATACAGGCCGTCGGCGGTCTCGTGGCTGAGAGCCGCCTGCGGCCCGGCCCGCAGTACCGCTGCCCACAGGATGGCGTCGCGCCGGAGTGCACCAGTGAAAGTGGCATAGACGCCGTAGCCGACCCGCTGCCAGCGGCCGGTGCGAACCAGGACCTCGATCCGCCGAGGGCTGAGCCCTGCGGATTCGGCCTGCCAGCTGGCGAGGATGCCGCGCTGGCGCTTCAGTAACCGAAGGCACTCGTCCGGTAGCAGTGGCATGGGCCGAGCCTGCCGCCAGCGTCTGACAAACCGGCGGTGGTCATGAGGATCCTCTCCGTGGGTCTCTCAGTAACTAGTGCCGGACGATCCGGGCCGCGTTACCCAGACCAGGCTGGCCACCGGGCAGCGTTCAGCGTGATGCCTGGTATGCCGCGACCGCGAGCAGGAGCGCGACCCCCGCAACCCGCGCAAGCCGGCCGCCAGCAGCCAGGCGGGGCCAGGACAGAAACGCCAGCCAGGACAGGAACGCCGCCACCAGGCAGAGCGCGATCGCGCCACCCCAGCCGCGCACCACCAGCCCGGCGATCAGCAGCGCGGCGAGCACCACAGGGAGCATCCAGCGGGGCAGCCCGCGCAGGTACAGCAGCAGCGTTGCGCTGCGCTGCTCGGCTGCCTGGCGGTCGATTCTCACGAGCGGTCTGGGTCCCTCCGGCCAGCGGCGGTTGCTCCTGCAGGCAAAGATACGTCGTGCCGGATACCCCGGTGCCGCGGGCCCGCGCCTGCCGACAGGCCGGAGCACCCTTGCCGGGACCGCCGCTAAGCTTGTCCGCACGGCGCACCGGTAACCGGACAGTGCGCCGGCGTGGCTGCTGCGGCACTGCCGCAGCCTCTCGGAGCCGCCGACCGCCGACCGCCAGCCGGATGGAGAGTTTCATGGCACGACGCAGTGATCGCCTGGACGAGATCATCAGCCTGTCCCGGCGGCGCGGCATAGTCTTCCCGTCCAGCGAGATCTACGGCGGGCTCCGCGCGTCATGGGACTACGGCCCGCTCGGCGTGGAGATGAAGAACAACATCAAGCGCCAGTGGTGGCGCTCGATGGTCACCGAGCACGACGACATCGTGGGCCTCGACTCGTCGGTGATCCTCTCGCCGGACGTGTGGAAGGCCAGCGGCCACCTGACCGAGTTCGTCGATCCGCTCACCGAGTGCCAGTCCTGCCACCACCGGTTCCGTGCCGATCACCTCATCGAGGCGTACGAGGAGAAGCACGGCCACCCCCCGGAGAAGGGGCTGGCCGAGATCGCCTGCCCGAACTGCGGCACCAGGGGAGCGTTCACCGAGCCCCGGATGTTCAACGGCCTGCTGCGCACCTATCTGGGCGCGACCGAGGACGAGTCCGGCCTTGCGTACCTGCGCCCGGAGACTGCTCAGGGGATCTTCATCAACTACCGCAACGTGCTGCAGACCTCGCGCAAGAAGATCCCGTTCGGCATCGCCCAGCAGGGCAAGTCGTTCCGCAACGAGATCACTCCCGGCAACTTCATCTTCCGCACCCGCGAGTTCGAGCAGATGGAGATGGAGTTTTTCGTCAAGCCGGGAACTGACGAGCAGTGGCACGACCAGTGGATCGCCACCCGGATGGCGTGGTGGACCGACCTCGGCATCAACGAGGAAGACCTGCGGCTGTACGAGCACCCGCCGGAGAAGCGCTCGCACTACTCCAAGCGCACGGTCGATATCGAGTACCGGTTCGGCTTCCAGGGCAGCGAGTGGGGGGAACTCGAGGGCATCGCTAACCGCACCGACTTCGACCTCGGCACGCACAGCCGGGCGTCGGGCGCGGACATGTCCTACCTCGACCCGGAATCCAGTGAGCGGTATATCCCGTACGTCATCGAGCCGGCCGCCGGGGTGGACAGGGGCCTGCTGGCGTTCCTGCTCGACGCCTACGCCCAGGACGAGGCGCCTGACGCCAAGGGCAACATGGAGAAGCGCACCGTGCTCCGGCTGGACCACAGGATCGCGCCGGTCAAGGTGGCTGTGCTGCCGCTGTCGCGCAACTCTGACCTGTCGCCCAAGGCCAGAGATGTGGCGGCCGCCGTGCGCAAGCACTGGAACGCAGACTTCGACGACGCGAGCGCGATCGGCCGGCGCTACCGGCGCCAGGACGAGATCGGCACCCCGTACTGCGTCACGATCGACTTCGACACGCTGGACGACCAGGCAGTCACGGTCCGCGAACGCGACTCGATGAAGCAGGAGCGGGTCGGCCTCGACAGTTTGATCTCTTATCTTTCTGAACGGATATCAGACTGCTGACCGTCCGCCGTTGCTCAGCTAGAACGTCAGCAGCAGTGCCTGGGCGCTACCGGGAATGGTCGTGATCGTGCGCCCGCTGAGCACACCGTAAATGGACTGCTGCGTGGCCTGCCTGGCCGCCAGAGGTGCTTCGATGACCAGTACGCTGCCTGAGTCGCTGCTCCAGCGCACGTCGTAACCGGTCTCGGCGGTTTGGAAGAACCGGTCGACCGAGGCGCTCATGTAGATGACTCCGATCGCCTTGCCGGTAGCGGTGGAGAACTCCTCCAGCTTCAGCCTGCCGCTGAGCACCGGCACGGTCTGCGAGCAAGGTGGCGGGCTCTGGCCGGGCGGGACTGTCCGGAGGACAGGAACGATGATCCTGCTGCCGTCGCGCGTGACATACGCGAACAGGTCCCGATTGAAAAAAAAGTTCTCGGAGGTGCTGTTGCAGATCAGCAGCCTGCTATCCGCCAGCAGGCTGCCGCCTGGGCCACTGGTGCTGAGCAGATAGTCACCCGAGAAGTACCCGGGCACCCCGCCGTTCAAGGCAAATGCCAGGCCGGTTTGCGACCAGGTCATGGAGCCCGAGCCGAATTCCGGGTTCGTGTTCTTGGGGCCGGTCGTCCATGTCCGGACCGAGCCGCCGGGCAGCGAGTAGATCGCGATCTCGGCAGCGTCGGTCTGGCTGGACACGGCAAGTTCGCTCCCGTCGGGGGACAACGCGGCGCCGGCGAAGTTTGCGCTGAGCGGAAGGTCGGGAAGCGCTAGCGGAGTCAGCGAGACCTTCGCATCGGCCGGGCTGAACCGGGCTTCGTAGAACCCGTCCACGGAGGTCAGGTTTCCGTATTGGGTGGTCTGCGCGGTGAGCACAAATGTCCGGTCGTCGTCGGCGCCGGTGACCTCGATAAAACTGAAGTACGGAGCGGGCGGTCGGATGGTCGCCAGCGTCCTGCCGGTCCTTGTGCTCCGGACCACCGCATCCTCAGGGGAGCTGACCCTCATCCCAGTCCAGACCAGTGCCATGTAGTACGGTGGCGCGCTGCTGAGCGGATCCGGGCCCTTCGGCCCCGTTACCTGACGGTGGCTGCCCAGCCAGGCTGGCACCGCCAGCGCCGCGGCAAGGATTATCGCGATGACCGCCGCGGCGGAGGCCACCGCGGTCGTCAGGCGCCGCCCGGCTCGCCGCCCGGCGGTCCGCTCGGTGACGCGCCGCAGCAGCGCTTCGGCGTCAGGGGCCTCCCGCTCGAGCGTGCGCAGGGCCGACCGCAGGTCATCTTCGTGCCGCATCAGATTCCACTCCCTTTGGACTTGTTCAGGGTGGCTGGCTGCGGGCGCATCTCGACCCGCAGCGCGGCGAGGGCCCGGGACGCGTAACCGCGGACCGTGCCCGGCGCGCACCCCATCAGGCCGGCGATCGCCGCGTCGTCGAGGTCCTCGTAGTAGCGCAGGACCAGCACCGCGCGCTGGCGGCGCGGGAGCTTGCCCAGCTCGGCGAGCAGCGCGTCGCGTTCCGCGTACTGGTCGGCGTGATCGGCCTCGGCGCGGTCATGAGCAGCGGCGATGGCCGTGTTCGGGATGAGCCGCCACGACCGGCGCCGCCAGGACAGGAACTCGTTGAGAACCATCTTGCGGACGTAATGCTCCGGGCTGTTCATGGCGCCGATCCGGCCCCACTGGGCGTGCGCGCGGATCAGCACTTCCTGGGCCAGGTCCTCGGCAGTCGCCCGGTCGCCGGCCAGCACCGCGGCGAACCTCAGTAACGCAGGCAGCCGCGTGGCCGCGAATTCGTTGAAGGTCATCGACCCTCCGCTGATAGGTGTCTGCCTTGTAAACGCGCTGGGCACTCTCAGGTGCTGTGCGAAAGGGCCATTCAAGTTCGGCGCTGACCTCAGCTCGTGGTAACCCCCAGCGAGACACTGGTGACGGTGAACCGAATCGGCGGGCCACCGTATCTCAGTGACGCGCCGGCGGACAGCCCGGTGATCGAGACGCTCAGCCCGCCGTTGCCAGACGCCGTACGTGTCCCTAACAAGCAGCCGGCCAGCCCTAATACCGCCACGCCGAACAACCCCAGATTGGCCATAACGGAACGAAACGCATAAATAGCACCCTTCAGGCGCGTCGCCCTGGCGACAGCGGAACGCTAGCTGCGGCGGATTGCCTGGCCGGCCATCACGTCGTAAAGGACGCCTCGAGCGACCGTTCTGCTGTGGGGATTGGTCGGATTGGTCCCCAATCCGAGTGGTATGCCCAGGAGCCACCCGCGCTTCGAGGGGTCAGCGCAGCGCGCCGGACGTGGATCACGGGGGCGACCGTCGCGGTCGACACGCCCGCCCTGGCGGCGACGTCCTTGAGCGTCACCGCCATCGACCCGCTCGTGCTCATGACCATCGAAGTTTAGTGCCCACGCACGCGTCAGCACCCGGGCCAGCCGTCCGGTGTGCCCCGGGTGCAGTCCGCCTGGCTGGACTTCCTCAGATATTCCGATAATTAAGATCGACAATATTGACTTTTTGCTCGTGACAGTGCAGGCTTGGGCCTGGCAGCAGCGCCTCACGCCGGGAGGTACCAACATGAGCCAGGCCGTCAGCTATGCGACCCGGGCCGGCATCCGTCGGCTGGCCGGCAACATTGGCGCGGAGATCACCGGCGTGAACACAGGGACCGAGCTCGATGACGACACCGTCAGCCAGGTCCGCCAGGCGCTGCTGGACCACAAGGTGGTGTTCCTGCGCGACCAGAGTCTTGACTATGCCCGGCAGGTGGCGTTCGCCGAGCGGCTGGGCCCGCTCACGCTGGGCCACCCGACGCTGGCCTCGCCGCCCGACCAGCCATTCCTGGAGGAGATCGACTCACGCCGGGGCACCCGGGCCAATCACTGGCACACCGACGTGACCTTCGTCGACCGGCCGCCAGCCTTCACTCTGCTGCACGCAGTGGTGATCCCGCCGCTGGGCGGCGACACGATCTGGGCCAACGCTGTGACCGCCTACCAGAGCCTCCCGGCCGAGTTGCGTGACCTGGCCGACCGGCTGCGCATCGTTCACACCAACGCCTACGACTACGCCGCCACCGCCGACCGCGAGGAACGCGACGCCGTCCGTCAGGCGCACAGGCGGGAGTTCGTGTCGACGGTCTACGAGACCGAGCATCCCGCGGTCCGGGTACACCCGGAGACCGGGGAGCGCTCGCTGATCGTCGGCGGTTTCGCCCGCACGGTCGTGGGTTTCTCGCCTCAGGCATCCCGGGACCTGATCCGGGTGCTTCAGGACTACGTGACCCGGCCGGAGAACACCGTGCGCTGGCAGTGGCGGGTCCACGACCTGGCGATCTGGGACAACCGCGCCACCCAGCACTACGCGATCTTCGACTACGGCAGCGAGCACAGGCGTGGCGAGCGCGTCACCGTGGCCGGCCCGGTCCCGGTCGGTGTCGACGGCCACACCAGCGTGGCGCTGACCGGCGACGCGTCGGCTTACTACGCGACTGGCGCCGCGGACTGACTGGCGGCTCGCGCCGCCGCGCAAACGTGGCCGGTGCCCCCGAGGGCGACGGGGGCACCGGCCACCGGGGGATGCCGCACTGCGGGCTCGCACTCCGCCATCCACCGGCGGTATAGGCGCAAACCATGCCCTTCTGGCGTAAGCTCGGCAGCCACAGCTATCCAGTGCACGGGGAGAGTCGAGTCATGAGCGGGAACGAGCCAGGGGGAACGGTCACGTACGCGGATCTGCTTGAGTTGGCGAACAACAGCAAGCAGCTTAACAACTCGGTCCAATCCTGGAATGACTTTGTTCAGGGAATTGAGGTCAATGTCAAGGACCTGGATGAGCAGGTGCACGCACCGCTGAGTGGTTCCTGGTATAGCGTCGCCAGCGAGCTAGCCCAGGACGCAGTGACCCAATCGCAAGGGGATCTTACCGGGCAGGCCGGCTTAATCCACAAGATCGCCGGTGTGCTCCAGGGAATTTATTCTGACCTGATCCAGGTCGGCTATAACCTTGAGCTCCTGGTGGAAGAGCCGTTTCAGCTCTCTAGCTCGAGTGGGCCTCTGGTTGCGCCTCTCCCTCCTGGTTCCCCTCCGCCGCCCCCGAGCTCTGGTTATTGGGGCCCTGCCCAGACCTGGCCGCTTCCGAGTATCTTCCGTGGGGTCTACACGATCGCGACAGGCACCGGCAGTGTGGCGGGCGGCACGGTGGTTGTGCAGCCGAATGCTGTGACAATGCTGAAATCGGCGGGCATTACCCAGAATGACATTAATTGGTGGCAGAACGCCTACCAGTACGAGATCACCTGGTACATCAACAAGGCAAACGCGCTGGACGAGGCTGCGGCCGCAGAGCTCCGGCAGCTGGGACCGAAGCCGGCGTCGAATACGCATCCAAAGAAGAGGCCAGCGACAGACCAGAAGCCCCCTATGCTGGGCGGTAAGACCGTAACGGTCGCAGCGTGGGGCTCTGAACCCAGCAACCCAGATGCCGGATCGCTGTGGGGAATCGCGCAGCAGGAGTACGGCAACGGCAATTACTGGCCGCTCATCTACGAGGCCAACAAGGGTAAATACGGTGGCAACTGGGTGCCGAATGACATCCAAGCAGGCTGGAACATAGACGTTCCGGCCATTAAACGCGGCACAGCGATCCCCACGCCACCCGTTAACAGCGATACCCCAGCCTGACGCGGCCGCCGCGCCCCCGGCGGCGTCACGGAGTCAGCCGGGGGGCTAGCCCGTAGCCACGTCCCCGGTCAGTGCGGCGAGAACCATGTCGACGGGCCCGCCGTCCGCTGCCGGAGGCAGGCCCTCTCCGGGATGGTCATCACGGGAACGGGATTCGCCGGGTTCTCCCGGGATAGTGCGCGGCGAGCGGCGGAAGATCTCCGCAGCGGCCTGGTGGAACCCGTCAGGCAGGCCCGCGCTGGCCATGGTCGCTGCGATCTCCTCCATCTCGGCGACCCAGCGCCAGCCCTTGGTGATCGCCGCCCGGGCTGCGCCGCTCGACCTGTCGGCTAGTGCGGGCTGGGATAGCGCCCACTCAGCCAGCAGCACCTCCTCGACGCCCTCGGACCTGGCCATCGCACGCACGCCGAGCAGCAGCGCCGATGTCCCCTTAGTCCACGCCGCGTAGGCCATCTTGACGGCGGACGCCGACCAGGCGCCGCCGCTGATGACGCGGGTGTCCAGCGCGGTGCCCTCGAACAGCGCGCGAACGGCCTCTGCCTGCTCGCCGGACAGGTACAGGCGTGTGCCGCCGGCCCTTTCCGGCGGCAGGCCGATGATGCCGCCGTCGACGTAGGTCGCCCCGCCCTCCTCCACCATCAGCGCCACCTCGCGGGCGGTGGCCGGGGAGATCGCGTTCGCGTCTACGAACAAGCCGCCGAATCCCTGCACAGCCCACGCTGTGTCCAGCGCCGCGTGCGGCGGGCAGATGGAAAGGATCACGTCAGCGCGCTCGGCCATCTCGGCGGCGGTGCCTGCGTCTGACAGCCCCGCGGCGCGGGCCCGCGCCGCAGTGTCCGGCCCGCGGCCCTCCGACGCCCACAGCACGGTATGCCCCGTGCCGGTCAGGCACTTCCCGACCGCTGCGCCCATCTCCCCTGGATGCAGCAGCCCGATTACCCCCGCGTTCGCCATGCCCATGCCTGAGTCTGACACGGATTACTGCCCAGGCAGGCGCATCTCCCCGGCCGGCTGGGGCTGACCGGGGAGACGCTGGCCGGGCTTACCAGGCGAGTTCGTAAGGGTCCTGCGCGATTCCGGGCAGTGGTGTCAGGTGGTCGCCGGTAAGGATGCCGCCGACGAGGATCACCTGGGTCCCCGAGGGGCTTACCCACAGGACACCCCCCATGTAGCCCTGAATTGCCCCGGCCACCTGCGACAGCGTGCCGAGGGTACTCACGACCATCCCGGTACTCACCGAGAACTCATCGATGGAGTCGTCGGTGTTGTATTTGCTATCTGGACGGTAAACAGCGCAGGCAATCCTGGTTGCGGCTGCTGTGAGGAAGACGTTCTCGCCGCAGGGGACGCCGTCGGGTGATGAGCCCGCAAGCTTGCTGGACTGCAGCAGGCTGCCGCCTGCGGTCGCGGTGTCGAGCAGCCGGATGCTGACGTTCTGGCCGTCGCTCCCGGCATCCTGCTCGAACGCCAGCGTCCGGCTGTCTGCCGCCCAGGAGAGCGGCTGGCCGAGCGGTTTGCTCAGGCCGATCCAGCCAGGACCCTGATAGGTCCACTGCTTCTCTGCTCCCGTCGCCAGCGTGAAGACCTGGATCTCCGGGTTCCGGGGCTGGAGCTGCCGGTCCTGCGAGGTGGTGCTCCATGGCGAGATGGCCACGGCGAGCTTGGTCGCGTCGGGGGAAAGGGCGATCCCGCTGACCGGGCTGCTGGCCGGCTCTTGCGGGATCGCCAGCGGGGTGAGCCGCGCCGTGCGGCTGGCCGGGCTGAAGCGGAGCAAGAAGAAGGCGGTCGGCTCGTCATTGCTGTCGACGCCTGAGCCGGTGTCCACAAACGGCTGGGCGGCGACGACGAAAGTCCGGTCGTCGCTGGCAGCGGTCACCCAGCTGAACGTGCCGTAGGGCGCTGGTGGTTTTACGGTTGCCAGCACCGTGCCGTTCGCCGTGGCTCGGATGACGAGGTCGTTCAGCAGGCCGCCTGCGTAGTGGGGATAGGCGGAGGACCCCGACAGCGCCGCATAGTACGGCGGAACGCCGGCCAGCGCTGCCTGATCAGCAGCGCTCAGCGGCGAGGGCGCTGGGCTTGGCGTGGACGCTGAGCTTGGCATCGCTCTGGGTGCGCCGCTGGGCCCGGCCGAGCCAGAGCGCGGCGAGCCGCCGGTAATGACCACCGACAGCGCCACCACGGCGGCGACCGCCGCGGCGGCCGCTACTGGCGCCATGAACCGCCAGAGTGCCCGGTGCCGCCGCAGGGGAAAGCCGCGGCGGCGCCAGGACCTGGCGGGCAGGTGCAGCGGCGGCGCGCTGTCGGCGGGCACTGTGTCAGCGGCCGCGTGGGTGGCCGCGCGGAGGCGTTCTTCGACGGTGTTCATCGGGCGTCCTCATGGAGAAGCTGGGCGAGCGCGCTGAGCCCGCGGGACGTGGTGGACTTGACAGTGCCCTGGGCGACGCCCATGACGGCGGCGATCTCGGTTTCGGCCAGGTCGAGGTAGAAGCGAAGCACCAGCGCCTCCCTCTGCCGGGGCGGCAGCCGCCGGAGCGCGAGGAGCACCGCGCGGTGTTCCTCGCTGATCAGCGCCATGACTTCCGCAGACGCGGCGTCCGGCGGAGCAGCCTGTCTGGCGGCGCGCTGCTCAGCCCTGATCCGGCGGCGCAGTTCGGACCGGCACCGGTTCAGGATCGCCGAGCGGACATAGCTCAGCGCTCTGCTGGTGTCAGTCAGGTGGTTCCAGCGCCGGTACAGGCCAGAGAACGCATCCTGCACCGCGTCCTCTGCGGCAGCTCGGTCGCCGAGCATCACGACCGCGAGCCGGATCAGGCCCACCGCGTGGGCCTGGTAGATGTCGGAGACCGCGGACGCGGCGTCCGCAGCGCCGCCGGCCGGGTGGCGGGTGGCCTGGTCGCGGCCTGGCCACGGCGCTGCCAGCAAGTCAGTGCCGTCAGCGAGCTTGGGGGTGTCGGCTTCCACGTATCAGAGACGCCGTGACGCCAGGCCGGTTGCCTGCGATCGGTGTGCTCAGGTTAGAACGCGAGCCACCCAATGCCTGTGGTTCCCGGGATTGCAGTGAACTGGCCTCCGCTGAGGACCCATACAATTCCTGGGCCGGGGCGACGTCAGGGCTGCCCGTCACGACGAGCACGTTTCCCGAGGTATCGCTCCAGTACAGCTGGTTGTATGCGTTCGGGCCGTTCGGGTCGTTCGCATGGATGACCCCGGTCGCCTTCCCCGTCGGCGCCGAGAACTCCTTGTCTAAGAGGAACGCCCGCCGGCGGTACAGTCAGCGGAACGCCTCCTGCACCACATCCTCGGCGGCTGCGCGATCGCCCAGCATCACGTGGGCAAGCCGGACCAGCCTGCGTCGGCCGGATCCGCGCCGTCCGGCCCGGGCGCGGTGGCGGCGCGTAGCGCCGCTGGTGCCGCTTGTGAGCTTGAGGTTGGTTGCCCATGACACAGAGACTCATATCGCGCCGACCCGCTGCTTCGCCGGTAGCTTGCGCTGACAGCTGATGCGCTCGGGTGGGCCGGCGGTGGCCACGGTGGCTCCGGACTCTCGGTAGGCTCCGGAATGAGGGCCGTAAGGCCAGAGGACACGTCCGCCGCCCCGCGCCCACGGCAGCGATGCGCTCACGGCGGCACGAGGAGAACGTTCAGTGCCGAAGCTTGTCTATGACTTCACCGAAGGCAACAAGGACCTGCGAGACCTGCTGGGCGGCAAGGGAGCCAACCTGGCCGAGATGACTAATCTCGGCCTCCCGGTGCCGCCGGGCTTCATCATTACCACCGACGCCTGCCGGTACTACCTGAAGCACGGCTCCGTGCCCGACGGCCTCGCCACCGAGGTCGACCAGCACCTGGCCGAGCTCGAAGCCAAGATCGGCAGGCGGCTTGGCGACCCGTCAGACCCGCTGCTGGTCAGCGTGCGGTCCGGGGCGAAGTTCTCCATGCCGGGCATGATGGAGACGGTGCTGAACATCGGCCTGACCGATGAGTCGGTGCAGGGACTGGCCAAGCAGGCGGGCAGCGAGCGGTTCGCCTGGGACTCCTACCGCCGGCTGATCCAGATGTTCGGCAAGACCGTGCTCGACATCGACGGCAGCGAGTTCGAGCACGCGATCGACACCGCCAAGAAGGCCAAGGGCACCACCAGCGACCTCGACCTGGACGCCGCTGACCTGAAGGCCCTGGTCGAAACTTTCAAGGGCATCGTGCGGGACAAGGCTGGCCGCGGCTTCCCGCAGGACCCGCGGGAGCAGATGGACCTCGCGGTCAACGCGGTGTTCGACTCCTGGAACGCCGACCGGGCGATTCTGTACCGGCGCCAGGAGCGCATCCCGGCCGACCTCGGCACAGCAGTCAACATCGTGGCGATGGTGTTCGGCAACCTGGGCATGGACTCGGGCACCGGGGTGGCGTTCACCCGCGACCCCGGCACTGGCCAGCATGGCGTCTACGGCGACTATCTGCAGAACGCCCAGGGCGAGGACGTGGTCGCGGGGATCCGCAACACGGTTCCGCTGCAGGACCTGGAGGGCATCGACCCCACGTCCTACGCCGAGCTGATGCAGATCATGCAGACGCTGGAGAACCACTACAGGGACCTGTGCGACATCGAGTTCACGATCGAGCGCGGCAAGCTGTGGATGCTGCAGACCCGGGTCGGCAAGCGCACCGCCGCGGCCGCGTTCCGGATCGCGGAACAGCTCGTCGACCAAGGCCTGATCGACATGGATGAGGCGCTGATCCGGGTGACCGGCGATCAGCTGGCGCATCTCATGTTCCCGCGCTTCGACGTGACCGGCGACGTGAAGAAGATCACCAAGGCGGTCAGCGCTTCGCCGGGCGCCGCGGTCGGCAAGGTCGTGTTCGACTCCGCGCGCGCAGTCGAGCAGGCGGCGGCCGGGGAGAAGGTCATCCTGGTCCGCCGCGAGACCAACCCCGACGACCTGCACGGGATGATCGCCGCCCAGGGCATCCTGACCAGCCGCGGTGGCAAGACCAGCCATGCCGCGGTGGTTGCCCGCGGCATGGGCAAGACCTGTGTCTGCGGCGCGGACGAGATCGACGTGGATCTGGTCGGCCGGAAGTTCACCGCGCCCGGTGGGGTTACGGTGGCCGAGGGCGACGTGATCTCCATCGACGGCACCAGCGGGACCGTCTACGCCGGCGAGGTGCCGGTGGTCGCCTCCGAGGTGGTGCGCTACTTCGAGGGCGAGCTGCACCCGCACTCCGACGAGGCGGACGACCTGGTCCGCGCTGTGCACGCGATCATTCACCACGCCGATCAGCGGCGCCGGCTCGGCGTACACGCCAATGCCGACACCGGCGAGGACTGCGCCCGGGCCCGCCGGTTCGGCGCGGGCGGCGTGGGCCTCGTGCGGACCGAGCACATGTTCCTCGGCGAGCGCCGTCAGCTGGTCGAGCGGCTGATCCTTGCCGATGACGAGAAGGCCCGCCAGACCGCCCTCGACGCGCTCGAGCCGCTGCAGCGCGGCGACTTCGTGGAGATCCTCGAGGCGATGGACGGGCTGCCGGTCGTGATCCGGCTGATCGACCCGCCGCTGCACGAGTTCCTGCCCGACATCACCGACCTGTCGGTCAAGGTAGCGCTGGCCGGTGACGCCGCGACCGAGCAGGACCGCAAGCTGCTCGACGCGGTGCGCCGGCTGCACGAGCAGAACCCGATGCTCGGCCTGCGCGGGGTCCGGCTCGGCCTGGTCATCCCTGGTCTGGTGAACATGCAGGTCCGGGCCATCGCGCATGCTGCAGCCGACCGCAAGCAGGCGGGCGGCGACCCCAAGCCGGAGATCATGATCCCGCTGACCGCGTCCGTGCAGGAGATGGAGATCTCCCGCGAGCAGGCCGAGCGGGTCCTCGCCGAGGTGGCGGAGGAGACCGGCATCAGCGTGCACACGCTCATCGGCACCATGATCGAGGTGCCCCGGGCGGCGATGATCGCCGGCCAGATCGCCGAGTCGGCCGAGTTCTTCTCGTTCGGCACGAACGACCTGACCCAGATGGGCTGGGGCTTCTCTCGTGACGATGTGGAGGGCGCGTTCTTCAGCCGTTACATCGACCTCGGCATCTTCGGGGTCTCGCCGTTCGAGACCATCGACACCGAAGGCGTCGGCCGGATGATCCGGATCGCTATCGAGGAGGGCCGTGCGGCCCGGCCGGACCTGGAGCTCGGCGTCTGCGGCGAGCACGGCGGGGACCCGGACTCGGTGCACTTCTTCCACGAGGTCGGCCTGAACTACGTGTCGTGCTCCCCGTTCCGGGTCCCGGTTGCCCGGCTGGAGGCTGGCCGCGCCGCGGTCGCGGAGGCCGCTGGCAGCGACAGCAGGTGACTCCCGCGCCAAAGGGCCGTGGCGCCGCGTTGTACTGAGGAGCGAGGAAGCCTTGCGACCGAGCGACGAGGGAAACGCGGTGCCGTGAAGGGTGATGGGGAGGTGGGCGGGGGCCCGGAGGCGCAAAGCGATACCGCCTACGACGACCACGCCACGGCGCGGTGGGTGGCCGAGCCGCCCAAGGGCGCTCGCAACCCCGGGCGCGGCCCGTTCCAGCGGGACCGCGCCCGGGTGCTGCACAGCGCGGCTCTGCGCAGGCTGGCGGCCAAGACGCAGGTCGTGGCGGTGGGCTCGGGTGACTTCCCGCGGACCAGGCTCACGCACTCCCTGGAGTGTGCTCAGATCGGGCGCGAGCTGGGCGGCGCGCTCGGGTGCGACCCGGACCTGGTCGACGCTGCGTGCCTGGCCCACGACCTGGGGCACCCGCCGTTCGGCCACAACGGCGAGGCGGCGCTCGCCGAGCTCGCCGCCAGCTGCGGCGGGTTCGAGGGCAACGCGCAGAGCCTGCGGCTGCTGACCAGGCTGGAAGCCAAGGTTCCGGGCGCTGGGCTGAACCTCACCCGCGCCACCCTGGACGCCACGGTCAAATACCCGTGGCCCGCCCAGCCGGGCAAGGTCAAGTTCGGCGTGTACGCCGAGGACAGTGAGGTATTCGCCTGGATCCGCGATGGAGCCCCGCACCAGCGGCTCTGCCTGGAGGCCCAGGTCATGGACTGGGCCGATGACGTCGCGTACTCGGTGCACGACCTGGAAGACGGGCTGCAAGCCGGGCTGATCACGCTGGGAGTGCTGCGGGACGCGGGTGAGCGCAGGTTGGTGGCAGAGCTCACCGCGGCCGAGTACTGCGCCCCCGGCCAGGTCACCGTCGACGAGTTGTGCGAGGTCTTCTCCAGCCTGATCACGCTGCCGTGCTGGCCCGCTGGATTCGACGGAGGGCTGGAATCCCTTGCCGCGCTGAAGAACCTGACCAGCGAGCTGATCGGCCGCCTGTGCAGCGCAGCACAGCAGGCGACGACGGAGGTGACCGGGCAGGCCTCCCTGGCCAGGTATGCCGCAGACCTGGTGGTCCCGCGGCAGCAGCGGCTGGAGTGCGCCCTGCTGAAGGGCGTGACCGCGCGCTACGTGATGAGCCGTGCCGGGGCGGCGCAGGCGCAGGCCCGGGAGCGGGAGCTGATTACCGAGCTGGCCGCCGCCGTGCGGTCCGGCGCGCCCGTCACGCTCGACCCGGTGTTTCAGCCCGCCTACGTCGCGGCACTATCTGACCAGGCGAGGTTGCGCATTGTGGTCGACCAGATCGCCTCGCTCACAGATACTTCCGCCATCGCCTGGCACAGCCGCCTGTGCGCATGAGAATCCGGAGGGAATCCTGATGCCCGCTGAACCCGGTTACGTGATCGTCGGCGCGAGCCTGGCTGGCGCCAAGGCAGCCGAGACCCTGCGGGAGCAGGGGTTCTCGGGGCCGGTCACACTTATCGGCGCGGAGGACGAGCGCCCGTACGAGCGACCGCCGCTGTCCAAGGGCTACCTGCTGGGCCGGGACGCCCGGGACTCGTTCTTCGTGCACGACGAGGGCTGGTACCGCGAGCACGAGGTGGACCTGAGGCTCGGCACGACCGTGACGTCGATCGACAGAGCTTCCCGGCGGGTCGAGCTGGCGGGCGGGGAGTCCGTGCCCTACGAGCGGCTGCTGATCACAACCGGCGCCTCACCGCGGCGGCTGGACATCCCAGGCGCCGGCCTCGACGGGCTGCTCTACCTGCGGACCGTGGGGAACAGTGAGCGCCTCGGCGCCGCATTGCGCGCCGGCGGTTCCGTGGTCATAGCCGGGGGCGGCTGGATCGGCTTGGAGACGGCGGCGGCGGCACGAGAGTACGGCTGCGAGGTCACGGTCATCGAGCCGGAGAGCGGCGTGCTGCTCCGTTCGATTGGTCCAGAGATGGGTGAGTACTTCGCCGACCTGCACCGCAGCCACGGCGTGACGTTCCGCTTCCATGAAGGGCTCAGCGAGGTAACGGGATCAGCGGGCAAGGTCACCGGAGCGGTCACCTCCGGGGGTACCGAACTGCAGGCCGACCACGTCATCGTCGCTGTCGGTGTGACGCCCAACACCGCGCTCGCGGCCGAAGCCGGCATCGACGTTGACAACGGCATCCTGGTCGACGAGGCACTGCTCAGCTCTGACCCGAACGTCTTCGCGGCCGGCGACGTCGCGAACTTCCTCAGCCCGCTGCTCGGCCGCCGGATCCGGGTCGAGCACTGGGCCAACGCGCTGAACGGCGGCCCAGCTGCGGCGCGCTCGATGATGGGCAAGGACGTGTCCTACGACTGGGTGCCCTACTTCTTCACCGACCAGTACGACCTCGGCATGGAGACCGCCGGGCTGCCCGAGCCTGGCCACTACGAGGAGATCGTCTACCGCGGCGACCGGGAGTCCGGCGAGTTCATCGCCTTCTGGCTGGACGAGGGCGCTGTGGTGGCTGGCATGAACGTCAACGTCTGGGACGTCAACGACGACATCCAGGCGCTGATCCGCTCCGGCACAGAGGTCGACCCGGCCCGCCTAGCCGACCCAGACATCCCCCTCACCGACCTCTAACTCCACACACCGCCCCGGTCAGCCCAACCCCCAGCCCCGGCGGGGTTGCCCCGACCAGCCCCGGTCAGCCCAACCCCCAGCCCCGGCGGGGTTGCCCGGCGGTGGGGACATTTCAGTCGTATTAGCGGAGAAGTGACCCCGCTGATCAGATCCCTAGGCTGCAGCATGGGGCCGCAACGGAGTGGTTGCCTGTCCGAGCCACGAGAGCGGAGAGTGCCGCAGACATCGGTCGCCACCTCACATGTTCGGTCGGTTACGTCGGCATAGCTGAAGCGCAGTGTCACCTTGCCCGATCTGGCGTTTGAATTGTCCCGGTGAATATCCCGCCAGCGATCTTCGACGAGGTGGTCTGCGCGGCCGTCTAGTTCCACGACGACGCCGAATGGCTCATACAGATTGTCCAGGTAAATGGTGGTAAGGAACCCGGACCGCAGCCCTGCCACCCTGGGCTGCCGTCGTGCAGTCGGCAGGCCATGGGCCTGCTCAACATCGCGGACGTAATAGTGCTCCAGGTTCGAGTGGACTCCGTCCGCGATAAGCGGGAGCGCCTGGAGGATCTCGTCGCGCCAGCGCAACCTGCCGCGTTTGACCGCCGCCGCGCGAAGCCGCTGAGCTGTCACGAGTCGGCGCCCACATCCCTTGCACAGCCACGCGAAGGCATCGTCGAAGCTGGTACTGGCCTGCGTGAGGTCGAGGATCGTCTGCTCAATACGCGTCTGCGGTGCGGCCGCGCACGCGGCCGGGCGCTGCTAGGCCCCGCTGTGCATGAACGCGATCCGCGCGATCAGGCTGTGGGAAAGTCTGCCGTGATGTCGGTACGAAGATGTATGGCGCCTGGCGCGGTGCGCCCGGCCAGAGAGGCCCGCGCCGAACGGTAACCGCCTTAGGGACCGTGCGGGCCGAGGACCGCGGCCACCACTCGGTCAGTGTCGGCCAGGTCGGGCAGGACGGCATGCGCCCCGGAAGCGGCGAGTTCCTCGGCCGTGAATGGCCCGGTGGCCACGCCGACCGCCCGGGCCCCGGCGGCGAGCGCCGCGGCTACGTCGAACGGCGTGTCGCCGACCAGCACGGTCGACGAGCCGCCGAATCTGTGCCCGTAGGCGCGGGCCGCAGCTTGCCAGGCGAGCGGGACGAGCTCGGCCCGGTTCTCGTGGGCGTCACCGTAGGCGCCGGCGTCGAGGTCGAGATGCGTGGTGAGGCCGAGCGGCCCGAGCTTCACCTCGGCGAGCGCTCGGATGTTACCGGTCAGCAGCGACTGGACGATCGCAGGCGCGGCCCGCCCGTCGCTGGCGCTGGGTGGAGCCAGCACCTCGCGGGTCGGGTGAGTCTGCTCGCCGCCCCCGAGCGCGGGCTGCCCGTCGGCGTCAAGCCCGGCCTGGGCGCCGCTGCCCAGGGGGCCCAGTCCAGCCTGCCCGCGGCCACCTAGGCCGTCCGACCCGTCCACCGTGCCCACCTCGGCGAGCGCGGCCAGTGCCGCGGCGGCGCCCGGCAGCACCCGGGACCGCTGCCGGACCAGGTCGGCGAGGCCCGGAGCCCCGGCCGCGATGACCCCGTGGAACGCTTCGATCATCCCCGCCGACTCGGCCTCGCCGGCCAGGGTAAGCACCTCGGTCATGATCGCCCGGTCCGTCCGTCCGGCCATAGACCCTGGCTGCGGCATAGCGCGGCCGAACATCTCGCTGAACGCCTCCTGGTACAGCTCCCGTCCGACACCACCGGAATCCACCAGCGTGTAGTCGACATCCCACAGCACAAGCAGCCGGAACACGCACGTGACGGTATCAGCAGACCATCCCGTCGCCGTCGCCGTCGGGCCACGGCAGTGGAGTTATGCCGTTCAAACCATGGTCAGGCCGCTATTGTCCTCATATTCGTAGACAGGGGACCGAGTGCTCAAGGGCAGGGGATCGGGGTCAATGGGCAGGGGAGCGGGCCTAACGGGCACGTGGGGTCCAGCGCGCAGGTGGGGTCCGGCGCGCAGGCGATGGGGGCCAATGACTGGTGATCACCTCCTGAGGGCGCTGCCGGGGGCCGCCCCGGCTGCCGTCCGATGAGAGCCGTCCGGGCCTGGCTCGGGATCGCCGGCGCAATAGTCGTCGCGACCGGGCTGACGGGATGCGGATCAGCGCCCCCGCCGCTCAGTATCAGCTGCTCCGGCTCCACCCTCACGGCCCCGGATACCTCCGACGTGTACTACGGGCTAACGCCGTCGCCACCGCCGGTCTCCGCAGTGCCAGAAACCCCGCACCCGGCTGGCTCCGTGCCGCTGGCGGCGCTTCCGGACGCCCTGGATCCCGACGACCTGAACTACGGCTACAAGGCAGTCAGGAACTCGACCATCTCGCTGATCAGTGCCGAAATGGGCAGCGTCGGCCCGCTGTGGTCGGTGGCCCTGCGGGCTCCCCAGGGATCCCAGGGATCTGACCCGGCGCTAAACCTCGACCCGCACAACGGGTACGCGATTGTGACCGGCGGGAACCAGGGACAGTTCATCGCCGCGGTGAGCTCCGGCGGGCGTGCAGGACCGGCCTGCATACTGCCGCCGTTCACCACTACCCAGCGGCACGTCGAACTGCTGCCGCACGCCGGTGTCGTCATCCTGGCCAACCCCGCCGAGCCCGGTAACCAGCAGGGTGATTTCTGGCTCGATGGCTACTCCACCAGAACCGGCAAGCGGCTGTGGTCGATCGAGGCAGGCACCAGCATCGCTGACGCTGGCGTGGCGTTCATAGCGGCTTCCGACACTGTGTACCTCTGGCAGAGCAGCGACGCACGGGTCGCGGCGTACAACGCGCGGACAGGCAGGCATCTGTGGACTGCCGGGCACGCGCGCACCCAGGTCACCGCGAGCGACAACGGGCTGCTCGCCGCGTTCGGCGGGCGTGTGTACGCGACGTTCGACAACGGCGCGTCGACCCAGGTCACGGCGATGAACGGGGCGAGCGGCGCGGTGGTGTGGCAGCGCACCGTGCCGTCGGTCGCCACGTCGACCCAGATTGCGGTCACCGAGGTAGGCAGCGGCCAGGTACTTCTCGGCGATGCCGGCAGCGGTCAGGAGCTCCTGGTCAGCGCGGCCACAGGGGCGACGCTGGCCAGTGCCGTTGGCGAACCTGGTGCGGCAGTCGATAACCCGGAGATGCAGGTATGCAGCCTGAACGGTGTGCCTGCCATCGCAATCCCGGAGGATGGTGCGATCCGGCTGCTCAGTGCCGATCGCAGCGACGACCGGACGATCGTGATCCCGAAGGGCCAAGGCGTCCAGGTTGCGGTCACCGGCACCGAGGCTTACGTTCGCGTGCCCCAGCCCGGCGCTCCGGTCGAGGGATACGACCTGGCCACCGGCGAGCTTGTGTGGACCACACCCGCGCCCGGCATGCCTGGCGACGCCACGATGTTTGCCTTTGCCGGCGGCTTTGTCCTGGAAGGGCAGGCCGGCGGCACGGTGTACCGGTGAGAACCGGTGAGAAGTGGAAGGACAGATATCGCATGGGGTCCGCTGATCACCCTTTTCCCTCAACGGCCGACGTCCGGTCCGGTCGTCGGCTGATGAGCCCCGGCCGCGCCTGGGCCAGCCTCGGCACAGCGGTCATCCTCGCCGCGGGACTGTCGGGATGCGGTTCGAGCGGGCCCGCCGCGCTGAGCGTGCGCTGCTCCGGCCCAACTCTCACGGCACCAGACACCAGCGAGGTGTTTAGCGGCGGGGCGGTCTCGCCGCCACCGGTCGCTTCAGTGCCGGGTATCCCGCGTGCAGTGAGCGCAGGGCAGCTTTCCCTGCCGGACGCGGTGGATCCTGACAACCCCAGCCTCGGCTACCAGGGACCAAAGGGCTTCAGCCTCTCGCTCATCAGCGACACAGGCGACGGCCAGCCAGCGTGGACCGCAGAGCTCCGCGCTCCCAGCAGCGTCAGTGGCTCAGACTCCTCCCTGTACGCGCCGGACACGCACTACGGATACGCGATCATGGAAGGCGGTGGCCTCAGGGCGCAGTACATCACCGCGGTGAGTTCGGCAGGCCAGCAGGGCCCGGCCTGCGTGCTGCCGCAGCTCCCGACTGCCGGCAACGACGTCGAGCTGCTCCCGCACGCCGGAGTCCTGATCGCCCAGAACCCCCTCAACCCGGGCGGATCCGGTGATTTCCGGCTGGACGGCTACTCCACGTCGACGGGCCAGCGCCTGTGGTCAGTGCCGACCGACACGCCCTTCGAGAGGGACAAGGTCAAGTACCTGCTGGCCGGCGATACGGTCTGCATCTGGGAGGAGGCAGGTGGCGACGTCGCTGCCTACAGCGCGGTCACTGGCCAGCATCTGTGGACCACGAGCCTCAATAGCGACCCGTTCGCGTCGGATGACGGGCTGCTGGGCGAATTCGGCGGCCACGTGTACGCGGCGTTTGACGATGGCACGACGGTGCGGGTAGCGGCGATCGACGGTGTTCACGGCACGATCTCGTGGAAGACCTCGTTCCCGTCGCCCGAGGCCATCAACAGCGTTGGCGTCACGCAGGTCGGTACCGGCGAGGTACTGCTTGGCGACACGGAACGACATCAGATGCTCCTCCTCAATGCCAGGAACGGGGCTGTCCTGGCCAAGGCGTCGTCGACCAGCCCCGGCGCCGCGGTCCAGAACCAGGAGCTGCAATTGGCCTACCCCGGCGGTCACCTCGCCGTCGCAGTCCCGGAGAGCGGCGCGATCCACGTCCTGAGTGATGACCCGGCTTACGACCGGACCATCACGATCGCGAAGGCGAATACCCTCGATATCGCGGTCAGTTCCACAGAGGCATATGTGCTGCCGTCGCAGGCCGGGGCGCCGGTCTACGGGTACGACCTGGCCACCGGCAAGCTGCTGTGGACGGTGCCTGCGCCGCCGGGAAGCTCATCGGACACACTGCTGAACACCTTCGACGGCGGCTTTATGTTGCAGGGATCGTCGCAGAACGCGGTGTACCGGTGACCTGCCCAGCGCAGCGGAAATGACAGCGTCCCGCTGGGTGCTCCGGGACTAGACTCGCCGCGACGGCGGGCGCTGCGTTGGCAGCACGGGCGAAGGTAACAAAGGGGGATCTGTGGCAGGCCGGATCCGCGAGGAAGATATCGCGCTGGTCCGCGAGCGCTCTGCGGTCGATGAGGTAGTGGGGGATTACCTGCAGCTCCGCCCCGCTGGCGCCGACGCGTTCAAGGCGCTGTGCCCGTTCCACGAGGAGAAGACGCCGTCGTTCAATGTCACGCCATCCCGCGGCCTGTGGTACTGCTTCTCGTGCACCGAGGGCGGCGACGTCATCAAGTTCGTCCAGCGGATCGACAACCTGAGCTTTGCCGAGGCCGTCGAGCGGCTGGCGGCGAGGTCCGGGATCGAGCTGCGGTACGAGCAAGGCGGGCATGTACCCGGCCGGGAACAGACGGAACGGCGCAGGCTGATCGAGACGCACCGTGCGGCCGCGGATTTTTATACAGAACGTTTGGCGGCTCCCGAAGCCGAAGTCGCTCGCGGATTCCTGTCGTCGCGTGGATTCGAGGCACCTGACTGGGCCCACTTCGGGCTCGGCTATGCCCCGCGCGAATGGGACGCGCTGACCAGACACCTGCGCGGCCGCGGCTTTACCGACACCGAACTGCTCCGCGGTGGGCTGGCCAGCCAGGGCAGGCGCGGCCCGATGGACCGGTTCCGCGGGCGCCTGATCTGGCCGATACGGGATCTTACCGGCGAAGTGATCGCGTTCGGCGCCCGCAGGCTCGCTGAGGACGACCAGGGCCCCAAGTACCTGAACACCCCCGAGACGCCGCTGTTCAAGAAGAGCGGGGTGCTGTACGGGGCGGACCTGGCCAAGCGGGACATCGCGCAGCGCCGCCAGATAGTGGTCGTCGAGGGCTATACCGATGTCATGGCCTGCCATCTGGCCGGCGTCACCACGGCGGTGGCTACCAGCGGGACCTCATTCGGTGAGGGTCACGTCAAGATCCTCCGGCGGCTGCTGATGGACTCGGACAAGTTCCGGGGTGAGGTCATCTTCACCTTTGACGGCGACGCGGCAGGCCAGCGCGCGGTCGAGCGCGCCTTTGCCTTCGAGGGCGACTTCGTCACTCAGACGATGTTCGCCCTGCAGCCCGACGGGCTCGACCCGTGCGACCTGCGGCTCGCCCGAGGGGACGCCGCAGTCCGGGATCTGGTCGCGCAGCGCGTCCCGGTCTACGAGTTCGCTGTCCGCAATGAGCTGGCCAGGCACAACCTCGAGACGAACGAGGGACGCCTTGCCGCTCTCGACGCAGCAGCCAGCGTGATCGGCCGGATCAAGGACTACGGTCTGCGGGATCGCTACGCGGTGAGCCTTGACCGATGGCTCGGCATGATGGACGAGAGCTTCGTTCTCGCCCGGGTGCGTGAACGGCTGGGCGCAGGCGCCGGGCCGCGGCGGCCCGGCCCGGCGAAGAACGGCCAGAACGGCCACCGGTCTGGCCTGGCCGGCCAGCCGCAGCCCAGCGGCACGGACACCGGGCAGGGTGCTCGCCGGCCCGCCGAGCTGCCCTACGACGCGGATAACCCCATGGTCCAGCTCGAGCGGGAGGCGCTCAAGCTGGCGGTACAGCGGCCCGCGCTGTGTGGCCCGTCCTTCGACGCGCTGGGGAACGAGTGCTTCACGGTCCCCGTGCACGCGGCGGTGTTCGGCCTCATCACTGAGTCCGGCGGCGCCGGCGGCGGAGCGGCCGGTGGGCGCGAGTGGGTGGAGCGGCTGCTAGAGGCCGCGCCCGACGACCAGGTGCAGAAGTTCGTCACCAGGCTTGCTGTCGAGCAGCTCCGCACTCCGCGCGCGGACGGGGAGGCGGACGCGCGGTACGTCGAGGCGATCATCGCACGCGTTGAGGAGCTTGCTGTAAGCCGGGAGATCGCGGTGATCAAGTCTCGGCTGCAACGCCTCAGCCCCGTTCAGGAAACCAATTACAACCGGATCTTCGGAGACCTCGTTGGCCTCGAGCAGCGGCGCAAAGTCCTGGCCGATCGGGCGGCCGGGGCGCTGTGACAATGGCGTGCCGCTGACGCCGTGTACCCAGGAGGACCATTAGCGTCACTACCCTGGGGGTGACAATATTAGATCCGTTCAAGCCTGGGTTCCTGGCGCACACTTATCAGCATGAGCGTCACGGTTGCGCCCCCCGTTGACCAAGTGGCGGATCTGGTAGCCAGAGCCAGGGAGCGCGGGACCGTCGCGATGGCCGAGCTCACCGCCGCTGCTGACAGCTGCGAGCTCCCCCCGGACGCAGTCGAGGGCGTGCTCCGGCTGCTGACCGATGAGGGTGTCGAGGTCGTCGACAACACACCCGAAGACCACGAGGACTCCTACGCCCGGCCCGAGCGAGCTGACCGGGAAGGCCTGAGATCTGCCGGGGAGGACAGTCCCCGGCGGGCGGCCACCGGGGACCTGGTCCGGATCTACCTGCGCGAGATCGGCCGGGTGCCCCTGCTCACCGCCCAGGACGAGGTGGACCTGGCCAAGGCGATCGAGGCGGGCCTGTTCGCCGAAGAGAAACTGCAGGCTGGCTTGGCGCCAGGGGACGACTCAGCTGCGGGACGCGCTGAGCTCGCCCAGCTGGCCGCTGAGGGCATGCGGGCCAAGCAGCGCCTGATCGAGTCCAACCTGCGCCTGGTCGTATCGATTGCCAAGCGGTACATAGGTCGCGGCCTGGTGTTCCTTGACCTGATCCAGGAGGGGAACCTCGGCCTGATCCGCGCCGTGGAGAAGTTCGACTACACCAAGGGCTACAAGTTCTCCACGTACGCCACCTGGTGGATCAGGCAGGCGATCACCCGCGCCATCGCTGATCAGGCCAGGACGATCCGGATTCCCGTGCACATGGTCGAGACCATCAACAAGATGGCGCGCGTCCAGCGTCAGCTGCACCAGGACCTTGGCCGCGAAGCCACCCCGGGGGAGATCGGCGCGGAGATGGGCCTGACCGCGGAGCGCGTGGCCGAGATCCAGCGGATCGCCCAGGAACCGGTATCGCTGCAAGCGCCGATCGGCGAGGAAGACTCCGACCTGGGCGACTTCATCGAGGACGCCGACGCCGTCGTGCCGATGGAGGCAGCGGCGTTCATCATGCTGCAAGACCAGCTGGAGCAGGTGCTGGACAACCTCTCGCTGCGCGAGCAGCGCATCATCCAGCTACGGTTTGGCCTGACCGACGGGCATCCGAAGACGCTGGAAGAGGTCGGCCGCGAGTTCGGCGTGACCCGCGAGCGCATCCGCCAGATCGAATCCAAGACGCTGGCCAAGCTCCGGCACCCTAGCCGCGCGCAGATGCTACGCGAGTACCTGGCCTGACATACGCGCCAGGCGCGGACCTATCGTCAGCCCGCCGCTGCAGGCTGCCCGCTGGCGTTCCGGCTGGCCCGGTCCGCGCCTAGCGCGATGTTTAGCCGGGATCTTCGGCGGTCTCGCGTGAGTACGTGCCGGACCCGTTGCCACTGGCCGCAGTTTCGCCGTGCCCGCCGTTCCTGCGCCGCATACCTGGAATGCGGTCAGCGGCCTTGCTCTTGGCCGCCGCTGCAACCTTCGGCACCCGGTCCTGCCACTCGTTCGTGATCTTCTCCTGCGCGGCCTTGGCCAGGCCGGTTGCCTGGGCCTGGAAAGCTCCCGCCGCTTGCTGTGCCGCAGGGCTGTCGGCGACGCGCTGCGACAGGCGCTTGATCTGGTCGTAGCGCTCGCGGCCCGCGCGGGCGCCGAGGATGAAGCCGACGGCCAGCCCGACCAGGAAGGTCATCCGGTACCGCATCTGGACCTCCTCTCACCCCCGCTTACGGCGCAGAACCGGGCGCCGCGCCCGGTTCCGGCGGTGGTCGTCTGACTTCCCGGTCATGCCCTTCCGAAACGCTGGTTATGCACGCGATGCCGGTCACGAGAACCGTGACCGGGTCAGGTAGCCCGCCTGGTGCGCTACTCTTGTGCCCGCGGCAGGCACGAAGCCGGCCGCGTGGCACGATCCCGCGTAGCTCAACTGGCAGAGCGTCCGGCTGTTAACCGGTAGGTTATAGGTTCGAGTCCTATCGCGGGAGCCCAGTTCCTGTGTGGCTTACAGCACTCTCACCTGCGACAACGTAGGAGGAGAGGGATGCGCCGTGGCGCATGCAGCGGCCGAGCGTACCAAGATCAACACAGAAGTAACAAAAGTGGCCTCCGGGCACGGGTCCCGGCGCCCCGCGGGAGCGCGAACGGTGGCCCGTCCGCCGAAAGGCCCCCGCGTGAGCGGGAGCGCCCGCGAATCCGTCCGGCAGCCTGATCGTCCCGTGCCCGAGCTGGAGTTCGGGATACTCGTCTACCCGCCGGACGCCGACGGAGAACCGTGGCGGGCGATCTTCACCGAGAACGGCCAGCGCAGGTTCTTGCAGGGCGCGACCGAGGCGAAGCTGGCCGCCCAGCTGGACAAGGTCAGGGAGCAGCTGTCCGCCGGCGCGGCGAACATGGAACGGCCGGGCAGGGACCTGATCGCGTACTACCTGGACCCCGACCGGCTACCCGTCGGCGAGCGGTGGTCGCGGAAGCATGCACACACGCAGCGGCGGCTGTGTGAGCGGTTCGCCTCCCCGGTCATCGACGCGGTGACGCGCCAGGACATCGCGACTGGCCACATGCAGCAGATCGTGAACGCCGCGCCGACCGCAGGCGAAGGCGACCGGGTGCACGGGATGCTGTCGGCGCTCGTCGCCGCGGGGATCGAGGGCGGGTACCTGACCAGCCCGCGGCTGGCTATGGTGCACTGGCAGGCCGGGGACCGCCCGGTGCCTGCCCCGCGGGTGACCGTCTCGGGGGAGTCGGTGCTGTGGGTTGACCCCGCCAAGATTCCTTCTGACGGTGACATCGGCCAGCTCGGCGAGCGCTGGCCGAGGGCCTGCACGGGCAGCGGGATGAGCTGATGGCCAGCACCGCCGCCTACAGCGGGCTGCGGTGGGGCGAGCTGATCGCCCTGATCATCTGGCAGGTTGAGCAGGCTCGGCGAGTCATCACCGTGGACCGACAGGTGGTCGAGGTTGCCGGGCACCTGTACGTCGAGGCGCCGAAGAACCGGAAGTACCGGAAGACGATTTACCCCCGCCGCACGCCGGATGGCTACCCGCTCGCCGAACGTCTCGCCACCCGCATCGAACAGGCGACTGCCGAGTACGAAGTCGGCACCAACCCGCTCGGGCTGATCTTCCCCTCGCCACGGGCAAGCACTGGCGGTCCAGCAACTTCAACCGCAACGTCCTCAAGCGCGCCTACCTCGCGATCGGCTGGCGCGACGCGGACGGCAACGGCCCATGGAATTGCGGCGACGCCACCCGGGAGCCGCAATCGAGCCGCTCAGATCCGCAGAGCCGACAGGCACTCTCACCCCGCAGACCGCTCCAGCTGCGCCGATCAAAGAGGTATGGATCCAGGAGACGTTGGACGGCACCCGGCCATCTGACACCGTCAGATCGCAGCGATGTATCTAGAGACGAGCTGCTGCCAACCCCGCGGCGTGAAACGCGGCTCCAGCAGACGCTTGGTCTCACGGCGGCGCTCGTGTATGACTCCGTACCCGATCAGGTGGGCCGGATCTGCGAGAACGCCCGCATGGTTCAAGGCCAGATCGACAGGCTGAGCAGCGCAGCCGTGCCCGCTGAGGACGACGCCAATATCCTCGACCTCGCGTGGCTCCGATTCCACCGACGCGATCTCATGCCCGTCGTCCAGCCGCCCAAGCCGGACATTGTCCCCGCCGACGCGATCCTCCGCCGAGCCCGAGCCCGACAGGCCTCCATAGGCGTGGAACATTCATGACGCGACTATGATTACGCTGTCACATCCCGCTTATGCTGCGCCGGGGCGCCGTACAAGACGACGTGGTAGCCGATCTCAATGCGCAGCTTCCAACCATTGCTAAGGCGCTTGACCAGAGCTGCGGCTGACGAACGCGTCGTTTACCGGTAGCAGTCACGCAGGCTGTGATGCCGCCTCTTCCAATGATGTAGCACGAAGCCTGCGGAAGCAGAAGGCCACGTTCGAAGGAATCTCTGACGAGATGAGGGAAGCTGCAAGGGTCGATCGGGCGCATTCGCAGACTGGTCGAATCTGAGAGTGCGCAAAGAAGAACGGTTATGGTGGCGATAAGCTAGACTGACGTTCTCACTTATCCGAACGGAGTAGGCATGGCTCAGAAGATTCAGACTATTTTCACCGATGACCTCGATGGCAGCTCGGCCGACGGAACGGTTCGCTTCGGTCTGGATGGCACCGATTATGTGATCGACCTCAATGCAGCGCACGCCCTAGAGCTGCGGACGGCGCTGACGAAGTACGTTGAGGCTGGGCGTAAAGCTGGTGGTCCCGGGAGGCGGCCGGCACGTCGGGGCAGCGCTTCGAGAGCAGCAGGACTGAACTCATCGGAAGTTCGGGAGTGGGCCAAGGCCCAGGGCATTGACGTCAAGGACCGCGGGCGGATACCTGCGGAGCTGCTGGTTAAGTTCCAGTCGGCCAGAGCAAGCTAGCCAAAGCCAGGACTGGTAGTAAGCTCCAGCTCCCTTAAAGGTGACCGTGTCGAATCTGCTCGTTGTCTCGACGTCGGCTGCCATCACCGAGCAGCACCTGCTCGATACCCCCAAGGTTCTCGATTACATCAGCCACGGACTGCTCGAATGCTGGCGGCTTCTGGTTCGGCCGCACACCATGCTTTGACGTCGCCGAGCAGCTGCTTCTTAGCCTGTCGCTTAGTGGGTAGCCCCATAAATTCGCCGGGTTCAGGTTTGGGTTGGCCGACTTGGCGACCCGGTTGCAGCATCATGTACGCTATGAGGACTGCGACGCGCATATGGATGGGCTTGTGACACCCGGCCAGATCATGGTGTGGTTCCGTTTCGTGGCGCGTGCGGGATAGCTCCCGTATGACACCGGGGGTCTGTGGGCTATCCATCTGGGCGAAGATACGGCTCGGGTTGCGAACGTCCCGTTCCTGCAGGACGGGGTGGCTGAAGGCGATGTCGTCCGGTTTACGACCGATGCCGATGGCCTTAACTGGGCTGTGGAGCGATTGGAAGCCTCAGGGAACTGCACCGTGCGGGTGCTGCCAGTCCCGGACGGGTCCCTCAGCTGCCGTCGACACTGCTCGACAGCGGGCGGGCTGAAGGCTGGTGGCACTACGAGGCTTCGTGCGTCACTGACGCCTGGATGGCTGCCTAAAATCCCAGGGAGTTTCCGGGCGCGTGGTAGCGTCCTGCGTCGCCATGACTGATCCGTACGAGGAGGGTGATCCCGGTCGTTTGATGGCGGGAGCTGAGGTGCCGTTGTTCTCGATTCGGACGGTTGCCAACGCTCGCCGTGATCATCGGATCAGCGCCCTGACACTGGGTGAGTTTGAGCGCGAGCTGACTGAGGTGGCATGGTTCGCGCATGTCGGCGAGCCGTCGCCGTGGGATGACGGCTGTGTGCGTATTTTCGGGTGGGAGCAGTGGCCGGGGCCGGAGGACGAGCAGGTCCTGGATCTCGCTTTGGCGCACCAGGATATTTGTGACCGCATTTTCGTGTCCTGCCCGCAGGCTGCCGCTGATCATCTGCAGGTGCTGTTCGATCGGGTGTGCACGGCCGTGGTAAGCCGCGCTGGCGCTGCGGTGCCATTGTTTGACCCCGAACGGGACGCATGGCACGGGCCCACGCAGTGCGCGTGGGATGCCGGCTATGCCGCGGCCCTGATCACCTGCGTCCTGGCCTGCGGCTGGCCGGTTCCTGAGGATCTGGCGGAGGTGTGGAACTGGTACCAGGCCGGGCACTGGCCGTCGGGTTTCACGGAGGAAACCGATGACGATCCAGCCGGCATGGACGCCGCGGATCTGAACGTCCCCCGTCGGCTGCTCGTCTACTGAGTGCCGCGCCGGGTCTGCGGCTTGTCCAGAGAGCGGCGGTGTTTGCACTGCAACCGTTGAACATGATCTTTGGTGTGGGCATTCAGGTCCGGCTTAGGTGAAGTCGGGCGAGGTTGACGTAGCTGGCAAGCTCGGCGGTCGTTCGCACGTCCGTAATGGTGCTATCGGATATTGGAACTGTCCGAATGCATGGCCTGGTGACGCACCGATGATGGCTCGGGGCGCAGCTGCACACCCCCCCGAGACCAGTTCCAGCTGCGCCGCGCCTGCTAAATCGGCCCTCCGCTGGACGACGCCCCGGCTATCCCATCTGAAGCAAGGATCCTGCATCAGACGAGATGCTCTTGCAGCCACCTCGCCCACGGCGGCAGGAAATCATGCGCGGACGCCGATTATATGCTCTTCTGTCCTCTTGTTCTTGGCAGCACGGTGGTGCACATATCCGGGCGTTCTGGGTGGTGATCATGCTGCATTGGGACGTGAAGATGAGAGCACTTTCAGCTGCCAGGCGAGGTACACCACCGACTCATTCTTGATCGCTGTGCTGCTCGACGTCGCACCTGACGGGCCAGCACGGTAATTACTGCGTCGGAGGGCTGAGGGCCAGCCTTCGGTGGATAGTATCCAGGCCAGCTGCCCCGCCGCCCTGCTCTCGCATCATGCCAGCTGAGACCGTGGATCATGTCCTGGCTCCTCCTCAACGGCCTGGATGGAGTGACCCTTGGCTACCAGCGCGATCACCAGGTCATCGACCCCCACCAGCCGCAGCCGCCGCTTGGCCACGACCTCAGCGCAAACGAGCTGACCCGGTCGCGGGGCACCCGTCCTCGACCGGGCCGACCCCAGGGAGCCTTTTCGTCTTGGCCCGCCGCTGTTGCGGGAGTTGCCGCCGCGCTCCTGGCTCACCGGCCGGACGGCACGGTCATTCTCTTCGGTGGCGAGCGCGGCGGACGGCGAAGAGTCCGGCCGGCACGCACGCCGGGTGCGGGAGACGTCGCTGGATCGGGTGGGGCGGAGGTGAGCCGTTATCGTGGGTCACCGGAATGTGCGCTTGGCGGCACTTGCTTCACAGGCCGCTGGTGTGAACTCGCCGGGCTGCCTGCGTGGCTGCGGTGGTGAGGATCCGAGCGCGGTTAGCACAGCAGCGCCGGGGCGCCGAACCGCTCATCACGGGCATGCGGCATCTTGCCCGCAGAGCATAAGACCTTCGGTGTGCCGGATGTAGTTGACGAGGGTTGACCGGGACTGGAACGTCAGCGCGCTGTCCGCGGCGCTGGCCAGCGCGGGGGATGTGCCGTGCGCGAAACTGAACCGGTAGGTGGCGCAGCCGCCGGGGAATGTGTAGAAGCGGAGGCCGGAGAACTGCGGCGCCAGGCTCAGCGGATGCTCGAACCGGCGCGTGCCGGGCTGGTCGGAGGGGATCTGGCGGGCGCCCGAGGTGTCGCAGGTCGCAGTGAGGGTTACGGTGACCGCTCGCGGTCCTGCGCGATCGGAGTCCAGCCAGAAGCTGGACTGCCCGCTGGCGATGTCCGTGCCGCCAACGCTCCAGCCTGCCGGGAGTGCGGCGATACAGGGCAGCAGGGCAGCGGACGGGACTGCCTGGGCGCTGAGGATCATCGAATGGCCGGTGCCGCAGCTGGGGGCGTAGGCGCCCAGATTTCTGGCCGCCGGGAAGAAGGCATTCCCCGTTTCGCCCACGGCGGCGGTGATGACGGCGAGCATCGCGGCTGCCAGCGCGACCCGCTTGATGTTCCAGCGTTGCAGCGCGATCGGCGGCCGCTGCGGGGCGAGGGCGCGGAATTCGCCGAGCAGGTCGCGCGGGTGCCGTTTCATGAAGGCGCGCAGCTGGGTCGGGCTGGCGACCCCGCGGGTGGCGGCGAATGCTTCGGCGAGCTCGGCTTCGGTGAAGTAGGCCAGCGCCCGCCGGTAGACCCGCTGCGGGTCGGTGCGCACGGCCAGGACGAGCATCATGTTGCCCAGGTCGACCGCCTGCCGCCATGGTGACGGGCGGACCTGGACGAAGGCCACGTCGATCAGCAGCAGCTCACCGGAGCGGACCATCAGGTTGCCTGGTTTGATGTCGCGGTGGGCGATCCCGGCGTCCCACAGCGTGCGGATCAGCTGCAGTCCCTGGTCGATCACCGTGTCGTCGACGTCGGCTTCGCCGATTTCGACGGCGCCGGTATGGAATTCGGTGACCAGCATGTACTCGCGCTCGGGCGTGATCTCCACGATGCCGTACGGCCGGGCCGTGCGGACCCCGATGTCCTGCAGCAGGCGCAGGGCATAGTCCTCGTACTCGACCAGGCGCCGCACGGTCTGGAAGGGGTGCTCGTCCTCCAGGGAGCCGTACAGGATGGTCCGCCACAGCTTGTACCAGCGGTCGGCGCGCACGTGGCCCTTGGTGTAGAGCTTGGCGAACACGAACTCCTCCGGGCTGCCTTCGACTCGCAGCCGCAACGGCGTGGAGCCGGCGGAGGACTCCAGGCCGACCGGCTTGATCTCGGTCACCGTGAGCCCGAGCTGGTCACGCACGGCCTGGCGGATCGCCACCCCCGCCGGCCTGTCACATCCACGTGCGCGGTGTTGCCGCGGCGGTAGGCGACCGGGAACGCCTCGTTCGGGGTGAAGAAACGGAACGCGGTGACCGGGATGGCCACGCCGAGCGCCACGCCCAGGAGCAGGTCATCCACGTGATCGACGGCCAGGTACAGGCGGGCCAGACAGAACACGGCGACCACGAGGGCCACCGCCGCCTTGGTGTAGGTGCGGGTGCGGCCCGGCACGGCCAGGCAGTAGACGATGCCCATCAAGAAGATCGTGACGACCGCCGCCGGGGGCGACACCCCGGAGTACCCGCCCCAGCTGCCGATGATCGGCACGCCGTACGGGCGTGGCCTGGACAGCCCGTAGTAGATCGATGTCCCGGCAATCTCCAGGAACAACACGCTGCCCATGAACACCAGCAGGTGCCGCCAGCGCCGGAACGTCATCGTCAGGGCGACCACCGACAGGCCGAGCGCGGTGGCCCCCCAGCCGGAGCCCGCCCCGTTGATCCGGTTGGCCACATCGGTCAGCCACGGCGTCCGTATCCCGGCCAGGAGGCGCAGCACCGACGTGCTGGCCCGGTCATCAACCCGGAGCCACGGCGTGTGCTGCGCGGCCAGGAACGCGCCGGCCAGGACCACGGCCCCTAGGATCAGCCACGCTGTCGTGGTGATGGTAAGCGGGTGCGGCAGCGGCGGCGGCGCGCCGGTCGGGCGGCGCTGGCGGCGGTCCTTCTGGACGGCCGGGCCGCGCGGCAAGCTGGTGCTCATACATACTCCCGGTGCTGCAGGGACCGCCAGCACAGCCAGCCCGGCAGCACCGGCAGCCAGTAGGTCGCCAGCCGGTACAGCAGCACCGCCGAGACCGCGGGCCCAGGCTGCATGCCGACGCCGGTCAGCCCGGCGACCAGGGCGGCCTCGATCGCGCCGAGGCCGCCCGGCGTGGGGGCTGCCGCGGCCAGCGCTGCGGCGCCTAGGTACACCGCGCCGATCACGACCAGGCCAGGGCCCGCGCCGAACGCCTGGACCGAGGCGGCCAGGGCGGCGATGTAGGTGAGGGTGATCAGGGCCGAGCCGCCGAACAGCAGGCCCAGCTTGACCGGGCTGGCGGCGGCCTGCCGCAGGCTGCCAGCCGCGGACCGGGCGCCGGGAACCAGCTGCTTGCGGGTCCAGCGGCGGCCCGGCCGTGTCGCCACCACGATGCCGATGACCGCGATGATCACCGCCAGGACAAGCAGGATCTTGCTGCCGGATGGCAGCTTGAAGGCTTTGGTGAGGTCGTGCCCGGCCAGCGCGAAGAACACCACTATCAGCAGGACGTGCATGACGGCGCCCGCGAGGCTGTTCACGCCGACCGCGGCGACGCTGGCCGGGGCGGGAGTTCCGCTCTTTCGCAGGAACCGGGCGTTCAGCGCCATCCCGCCGACGTTGGCCGGCGACACCCGGTTGATGAACGACGACGCGCCCTGCGCCAGCACGGCCGGGCCGAACGGGACAGGGCCGGGCACCGCGCCGATCAGCGCTATCGCGCTGGCCACGTAGGTCAGCGCGGACAGACCGATGATCACCGGCAGCCAGGCCCACTCAGCGTGCTGCAGCGCGTGCCAGCTGCTGCTCACCTGGGCGATCTGCGGCAGCAGGAAGTAAAAGGCGCCGGCCAGCGCGGCGATCGCCAGCAGGGTGCGCGGCCGCACCCGCCGCAGCCGGGCAAGATCCTGGTCTCCCTTGCCGCCGGAGGACGCGATCGCGGCCGCACGTGTTTTCTTCAGCAGCCCGTCCTGGCCCTTGATCTCGCGCCGGGTGCCGGCCGACAAGGCGAGCGGCTGCAGCAGCGGCACGGCGGCGGCGACACCATCAGCGCCGATCACGGCCGCCGCGGCGGCGACGGCACGGTCCGGGCCGATCCGGCCAGCCAGCGAGGTGAGCAGTTCGGCCACGTCGATGGCCCGCTGGCGGCCGGTCGCGGCGAGCTCGGCGAAGCTGAAGTCGGCCAGCACGGCAGACCCGTCCTGGCCGATCATGATGTTGCTGCCGTGCAGCGACCGGTGCGCGATCCCGGCCTGGTGCAGCCGGCCGACCTCGCGCCACACCTCGCGGGCGAGCTGATCGGTGATGCGACCGGCCGGGACCTCGTCCAGCGACTGGCCCGCTACCAGCTCCATGGTCAGCAGCACCGTCCCGTCGCCGGCCCTGATGATCTGGCCGACGTGCGGCACCGCGACGTCGGCCCGCTCGGCCATCACCGCCAGCAGCGCCTCATGCTCGACGGCCTTGAAAAGCGAGGCCGCGGGCCTGGTGTCGCCGACGCCGCGCAGCCGGATGCCGCGCCAGGACCGGTACAGCAGGTCGGCATCCCGCTGGTCCGAGCCGAAAACCTTGACGAACAGGGCACGGCCGTCGCCGGTCACCGCCTGGAACGGCCGCGAGCCCTTCGCGTGGCGCACCGGCCCGGTCACCCGGCTAACGGGAACACCGCCCGCGCGCAGCGCCGCCGCCACCCCGGCCGGGCCTATCCGCCGGTCCGGCACCCCGAACACCACCAGCAGGGCCGCCCCCACGGTCACCCCCGCCGCCAGCGCCAGCACCAGCTGCATCGGCAGCAGCCCGCCGGTGACCAGCCGGGCCACGGCGATCAGCAGCAGCACCACCCAGGCCGCCCGGCGCCAGGGTCGGCTCAGCCACGGCGCCACGCCCACCGCGACCGCCGCCAGTCCCGCCAGAACAGCCGGATCGGGGAACCCGGCGCCGGTCAGCCACGACCCCTGCCGAAGCCCCGTTGGCAGCGCGGCGGAGACGCCCGGCCCGGCCAGATAAGAGATGCCAACCACCAGCGCCGCGGCCGCCGCGAACCCGCCCGCCACCGTGGCCAGCACCCGGAATCGGCGGTACCGCAGCGCAGCCGCCAACAGCACCAGGGCCGCCGCCGCGATCGACACCTGCACCAGGCCAGTCAGCACCCGCCCGGCCGCGGTCGCGGGCCCGACCGCGGTGACCCCAGCCGCCGTCGGCCGCAGCAGGGCAGGCAGCAACGCAGCGACCACCGCCGCGACCGCGAGCGCCCCAGCCGCGGCGACCAGGCGGATCACATCGCCCGGATGCCGGTAACGAGAGGACGGCAGCCATAGTCGCACCTCCTTCGCGCTCGGTGCCGCAACACCGGCCCGCGGCTCACCGGGGGCCACCAACTGGTTTCCCCGGTGGGCCACACCGGCTGGGCGGTTCCGGTTCATGTCCGTCTCCGTCCCCTGCCTGCGTGGTCTGGTGGAGCGACGGCAGCCAGACACTTGGTCCCGGCGTGCCGCTGTAGCTTGTTCTGCTGCCGCTGCAACTGGCCGGCTGCCAGGGCGGTGACCAGGGCGCAGGATGTGCCGAGCAGGATCCCGGCGGTGGCGTCGGATAGCCAGTGGGCGCCCAGGTAGGCGCGGGAGAGCCCCATCACGATGGAGAACGCCACCGCAGCCGCGCCCCACCAGGCGCGGCGCCGGCCCGCGGGCACCAGGGCGATGACCGCCGCCACGACGGTGACCGACGCGGCGACAGCGTGCCCGGACGGGAACGAGGCGCCGCTGGTGGCGACCAGCGGCCCGGGCGGCCTGGCCCGGTCGTAGATCCCTTTCAGCGAGCCGATCAGCACCTCCGATACCACCACGGCGGCGGCGAAGGCGGCCAGGTGCCACCACCGGCGCCGCAGGGCAAGGAACCCGGCTAGGGCGATCCGCACCGGCAGCGTGACGTACACCAGCCCGAGGATGTTGAAGACCTTGGCGACCGCGGTGAGGGCCGGTGCCCGCCCGGAGATCATCAGCCGCAGCCACGCATCGTCCAGCCGCTGGATGCGGGCCAGCGTGCCATGGCCGGCGACCAAGGCGAACACCACCGCCGTCAGGACCACCACCCCCGCGGTCAGCAGGGCGGCCCGCCGGGGGCTGGCAACAAGCGCCTCCTCCTCCGGCCGGCCGGTCGGCCGGGTCACCCCGGGCATGTGGTACCTCGCCCGCACAGAGTCAGGCCCTCGGTGCGCCGGACGTAGCCGACCAGCGCCAACCGGGTTGTCATGGCCTGATCCCTTCATGCCGAGGGTGGATGGCGCTTCGGTTGTGCGGGCAGGGGCTCGCGACGGCTCACCCGGTATGGGCGACCGTGATGACAAGCTTTCCGCGGGCGCGGCCTTCCTGGACGTGGCGGATGGCGGCCGGGGTCTGGTTGAGCGGATAGGTCCGGTCGATGGCGGGGGTGACCTTTCCGGACTCGATGAGATCGCGGAGGATAACCAGGTCGGCGGCGTTCTCCGACGCGATGAACGTGCTCAGTTTCTGGCTCACCAGCGGGAAGAGCAGGAGGGCACGGAGCTGCCGGTCCATCCCGCCGAGCCACCGTCCGCCGTCCTCGCCGCCGACCAGGACGAGCCTGCCCGCAGGGGTGAGGGCCCGGCGCAGATGGGCCAGCCCGTTGCAGCCGCCGATGTCGAGGATGACGTCGTAGCGGTGCTGGCCGTCGGCGAAGTCCACCCGCGTGTAGTCGATCACGTGGTCTGCTCCGAGGGAAGCCACCAAGCCGGTCTTCGCCGTGCTGCACACGCCGGTCACCTCGGCGCCGTAGGCCTTGGCGATCTGCACGGCGAAGCTGCCGACGCCGCCGGACGCGCCGATGATCAGCACCTGCTGCCCGGCGTGGACGTTCCCGTGCCGCAAGGCCTGCAGGGCGGTGAGCGCTGAGACGGGGACGGCCGCCGCCTCCTCGAAGGACAGGTTGGCCGGCTTGGGCGCGAGCTTGCTCGCCCGGGCACGGGCGTACGGGGCGAAGGAGCCGCCGTTGCAGGTGCCGTAGACATCATCGCCTGGCGCGAACCCGGTCACGGCCTTGCCGGCGGACTCGACCGTCCCGGCCAGGCTGCGGCCCGGGTTGAGGGCCTTGGGCGCGCGCAGGCCAAAGCCGGCCAGGCGGATAGGGTAGGGCAGGCCCGCCATCATGTGCCAGGTGCCCCGGTCCACGCTGGCGGCCCGCACGTGCACGAGGATCTCATCGTCGCCGATCGCGGGCATGGGGGTCTCGGCGAGCCGGAGCACCTCCTCGGGGACGCTGCCGTATTCGTCCTGGACGATCGCGGTCATGGTCTGGGCGGTGCGGGGCGTCGGCCCGGCAGGCCGGCCGGACGCTGCTGTCGTCATGGTCTCTCCAAGTTCGCTGGCAGGTGCCTAATCGCTGGCGATGCGGCCGGCACCAAGGCGGGTGGCCTGCCCCTTGCCGAGTGCCGGGTACCCGCT
This sequence comes from uncultured Actinomycetota bacterium, assembly GCA_963815375.1. Classification (GTDB taxonomy): domain Bacteria; phylum Actinomycetota; class Actinomycetes; order Streptosporangiales; family Streptosporangiaceae; genus JASHPR01. Next base: position 1,330,103 of record CAWFGX010000005.1, read on the forward strand.
GAGTGCTTTGGCTCGCCGGTGCCCGTCAGCGGTGACCCCGGGCCGCTCGGGCGGGTGGTCCGCGAACGGCGCCTGGCCGTGTCAGGCGGCGAGGCTGAAGGGCGGGTAGCGGTCGGTGAGGAACCCGACGTAGGCCTCCACCCGCAGCGCGTACCGGTAGGAGCTGACCAGGAAGTCCCGGATGCCCTGCGGGTACTTCCCGGTGACGAGCACGGCGACAAACCCGGCGATGATGCCCAGGGCCGCCGCGATGGTCAGGCCGGCCAGCACGACGTACCGGGGAATGGCCAGGAACCACTTGTACAGCGGCTGCCACCGCCCCAGGTGCGCGGGATAGGCCAGGCGCAGCGAGGTGTGGGGTTCGGCGCCGTCGTCGTCGCAGGACAGGTCGAAGTCGAACGGCGGGTAATCCTGGTGCATGAAGAAGGCGTAGCTCATGGCCCGCCACTCATACCGGTAAGTCATGACGACGGCGCCAAACAGTGACCGCGGGATGTGCTCGGTGAACAGTACGGTAAACAAGCTGATCAGCGTCAGCACCTGCCGCAGGGTGCGCAGCGCGTAGGCGATCATCAGGTGCGGGATGGCCACCAGCCACTGCACCAGCGGCCGCCACCGGGTGATGTGAAGGTCGCCGCGCAGCTCCAGCTGCAGCGGATACGGGACGGGCATGGACACGGGTGGCTCCCTGGTTCGGGCCGCTCCGGGAACGGAGAGGGCGGGTCTCGGCGCGGGCCGTGATGCCCTGGAGCCTCCGACCCTTCGCAACCGAAGCCGACAGGCTCGAACGTTGCTGTCGCCACCGGATCAGTGGGTATCGCTGGCTTACGTCGTAAGTAGACAGTAAGCTTACGGCGTAAGCCCTGTCAATACTGGCGATTGGAGCGACTGCCCATGGCGCTGCGGACCGATCCCGCCCGCCAGCCGCGGGCCCCGCTGAACCGCGAGCGGGTGCTGCGCGCCGCCGTCGCCTTCGCCGACGAGAGCGGGCTCGCCGCGCTCAGCATGCGCAAGCTCGGCGAGACGCTCGGGGTGGAGGCGATGTCGCTGTACAACCACGTCGCCAGCAAGGGCGACCTGCTCGACGGCATGATCGACCTGGTCTTCAGCGAGATCGGCCTGCCCCCGGGCGCCGCGGACTGGAAGACGGCGATGCGCCAGCGGGCGGTCTCCGCCCGCCAGGTCTTGTCCCGCCATCGCTGGGCGATCGGCCTGATGGAGTCGCGCACCTCGCCCGGCCCGGCAACCCTGCGCCACCATGACGCCGTGATCGGCTGCCTCCGCCAAGCCGGCTTTCCGGTCGCGCTGGCCGCGCACGCGTTCTCCGTCCTGGACAGCTACATCTACGGCTTCGCGCTGCAGGAGGCGAGCCTGCCATTCCACACCGGACAGGAAACGGCCGAGCTGGCCGGGATGATCATGGCGCGGTTCACGCCCGGCGCCTACCCCAACCTCACCGAGCTCACCGTCCAGCACCTGCTGCAGCCCGGCTACGACCACGCCAACGAATACGAATTCGGGCTCACCCTGATCCTCGACGGCCTCGAGACAGCCCGGAACATCGCCCAGCCGGTACCGGCCTCGGCCCGGCGCCGGGCAAACAGGTAGTTCGTCATCCGCAACCCGGCCGCTGGCTCTGGCGGCTTCCGAACGTCCCAAGACGCGAACCCAGCCGAGGGAGTCCTCACTTACTAAGGAGTGCGTAAGTAATCCGACCGAATCTGGTTATGCGGTGATGTAGTGCAGGTGCGGGTCGGCGAAGAATGCCCGGACCAGTCCGGGGCGTTTCTGGAGGCGCCGCAGGGCACCGATGGCCTTGGATTTCAGGTCTTGCCTTGCTGGTGACGCCGGTCTTGCCGATGCGGTCGTGCTTGACGTTCTTCCAGACCCATTCGTCGGGGTTGAGCTCGGGTGAGTAGCCGGGCAGGCGGAACAGCTTCAGGCGGCCTTCGGTGGAGGCGGCGAACTCCTTCGTGGCGGTGGCGCGGTGCGCGGGATGCCCGTCCACGATGAGATAGACGGGCCCGGGCGCGTCATGCAGCAGCCGCTTGCAGAAGTCGATGAAGGTGGCGGCGTTCGTGTTTCCCTCATAGACGGCGAACCGCAGCGCGCCTTTCGCGGACACCGCGGAGATCATGTTCACCGAAAACCGGGCGCCGGTGTTCTTCACCTCCGGGGTCTGGCCGACCGGGCGACCAGGTGGTGCCCGCGTGGTAGTCCGAGCGGATCCCGGCCTCATCAGCGAAGTAAATCGTGGCCGCCCTCCGCTTCGGCCTGCGCCTGGATGGCGGGATACTCCTCGCGTTTCCACCGGTCGACCGCCTCGGGGTTCTGCTGGTAAGCGCGGTGCAGCGGCCGCTGCGGCGACATGCCGAGCTTGCGCAACAGCCGCCCGACGCTGACCACTGACAATGCAACGCCGAATTCGCGGCGGATGACCTCCCGGACCATCTCCCGGGTCCACAGCGCGAACTGGAAACTGCATCTGCCGCGGATCCTGCCCGGCGATCAGCGCATAAAGCCGCGACAGCTGCGGACCACCCAGCTTCGGCGGCCGGCCCGGCACCGGCTGCGCCTGCAGAGCGTCCTTGCCGCCCTCGCGGTATTTCGCCAGCCAGGCATACACCGTCTTGCGGTGCAGCCCGAGCGCGGCGGCCACATCCTCCGGGTGCGCGCCTTCCCCGACCTGATCCACCGCCCGGATCCGCAGCGCCTCAAGGGTCTTGTGATCAAGCTTCCGGCCGTCGTTATCCCGCACGGCACAATCCTGCCAGATCACAAGATCAAAGTCAGGCTACTTTCGAACTCCTTAGTAACGATGCCCGGCCCGGCCCCGGCAATGCCGCATGACTGTGCGGACGGACATCACCATACGCAGGCGTTGGCGCTGATCCGGCCCGACCGAGCGTCGGCTCACCCCGCCGGCCCACTCGGATGGGTGCGCAGAACACTCAGATCTGCGCCCCTCGGTTAGCCGCGCCGAGCGGCAAGGGACTGCGCCAGAACGGCGGATCAGGAGCGACCCTAGCTTCTTGCACGCAGCCGCCCTGCGTAATCGTCCTGACCACCTCTGGGCGAGCACCGATGATGCCTTGGGTTCGGTAGAGCAGCAACCCAGCGGCGACATGCGGGTCTCGCCCGCCGACTGCAATTCCCGAGCTTTCTATGTGTACGCCCCAGCGTGAGATCCTCAGCCATTCGCCATCGCGCCCGGTTCCGGTCAGGCTCAGGCGGATGATGTCGATCACCCACTCACCGTCGCAACTCCTGACCCTCACACATCAAATGTCACAGAAATGAGCTTGCTGCACAACCCAGGATCACGCCGCAGGGCGTAAAGATGCAGATGACCCGCCGAGCAGGTGTGGCTAGTTCGACAGCAGCGAGACCGGACAGCGTCTGGATCAGTCTCCGGAGCCGGGCAGTGAGTTGGCACGTGCGCCCCTTGCTGCCATGGCGAGCACCTCGTAGTCGTGGTCGGAGAGCTCAGGGACCTGACAGTCGGAGGTAATGCATGCGACCAGCCGAACCGGTGCCCGCCCTGGACCGGGCCGCGGTCGCCGCCGAGATGGACCAGGCCCTGGCCGACTTCCGCCAGCTCGTTGCCGGCGCCACAACTGCGGACCTCCGGCGGCGCTCCGACGGCACGAAGTGGACCAACCGGCAACTGCTGTTCCACATGCTGTTTGGCTACCTGGTAGTCCGCTCCCTGCTCGTCCTCGTACGCATCTTCGGCCTGCTCCCCGGCACCGCCAGCACGGTCTACGCCAGGCTGCTCGACTCCGCCCGCCGGCCCTTCCACCTGATCAACTACCTAGGCTCATGCGCTGGCGCCCGGGTCATCCCGCCCCGGCGCATGACTAGGACACTCGACCACGTGATCACAGTCCTGCAGCACCGGCTGCGGCGCGAAACCGAATCCGCGCTGCGCCGCGGCATGCGCTACCCCACGACCTGGGACCCGTTCTTCACCAGCTACATGACCCTGGCCGACATCTACCGCTAGCCCACCCAGCACTTCCGCTTCCATCAGCGTCAGCTCACTCTCGGTCCGCCACGCCGCTAGCCTGTGCCACACGAGCGGTCGGCCAACACCGGGTAGCCCCGCGACGCCGACGATCTGCGCGGAGAAGGTACGGCACCATTCGGTAACGGATCTTTCGTAACGCTACGTCATCACCGGTAGCGTCGCTGCTTACTGGCCTGACTCCTGGTGCATGTCTACGGTTCACAGGCGGTCTTGACCGGTTCTGCCCGGCTCGGACTGCTGGGGGCTGCGGGTTTTCTGTTCGTGAGTATTAAAGTTTCGCCCTAGCGATCTGGCTTAGCTGCTTTTAGCCGGTCGCGTGGGCTTCGGGCGCCCGCCGTCGTCACGGTTGTCGAAAACCATGTGCAGGCCCTCTTGTACAGCGGCGATTGCTGCGGCGCCAGCGACGCCAAGCAAGATTCCGGCTATGAATGTATTGCGATTATCTTGGGTCTGGGCTTGGTGGCTGGTGCCAGTGACCTCTACGGCTTCGGCCGAATATGTCGTACTTAGCTGCTCGGGAACGGTGACACTGTACCTATCAACGCTGACTGGCGGGGGAGACCAGTCATAGGTATTAGCGTTGGGTATGTAATATCTAACAATTACTTCCGGCGGCGATGTACCCGAACTACCGCCTCCCAGCACGGCGGGCAGCTCGGCAATAGCGGACTCGCCATTACTGGTAGCACTGATTCGCCGATCCTTCACGGTAAAGGTTTCCTGATTCGGGCTCGTAAACCCGTTGATCTCAGTTTCAAAAGTCATCGAAATAAAAGTATTTTCTGCCAGTTCAGGGAAAGGAGAACAAACCACGCCAGGGCCGCAGCTCACGGCGGACCGGCCGTCCGGGAGATCAAAACCTAATGCCACTTGCCCGGCCTTGACCTTACCCGGGAGCCCTAGCGGAATTACCTGAACCGCCACCTTTACCGACTGGCTGCCTGAGGGGGAAATGGTCAGCCAAATGTTGGACGAGCCCGAGCCCTCGTCGAGAGTGAACGTCAACGGCGCTGAACTCGTGAGTACCGCCGGAGTAGGAAAGAGCACTACTGCCCAGATTCCTGTGACGAGGGCAGCCAGAGCCAGCCCCAACAGGATCATCAGGCGCCGCAGCGTACGTCCGCGAGACTCAGGCACTCTAGAGGCAACAGCATCGACGGCACCTGCACCCAGACCGGGTCCTGCCTGGCCCTCACTGCCTACCGAGCTGGACTGGTTTTGCAGCACACCCCCTGGCCCCGGTATTTCCGCTGGTCCGATCAAGGACTCCGGCGATCCGGCTGAAGCTGCCGGTTCCCGCGCTACAGGATCGCCGTCTGGCACAGAACCATCTTGTCCCGGATGCGCGACAACCGGAATAGGCGACGAGCATACGGGACGCCACCGCGATCGCGGCTCGTGACATCCCCAGTCGTCCCGCGTGTGAATTCGATCAGCAGGGTATCCCGATGCAATGTTTGTCTGCGTGTTCGAACAGAGTACCCGGAACGCTGCATGTGCTGCGCCAAACCCTGCGCGTGGCCTGACCTGCTGCTTCACGCCCGGCGTTCAGCAATCAACCCCTCCGCCAGCCTCTCCGCCGATTCAAAAGGGAAGCCTCGACAAACATAGGCGTATCCATATGCGAAGATGGCGAGCTGTCTTCGGCATGACGGATAATTTTTTGTAAGGGTCGCTGTCTTGGGCTTGATGGTGCTGTTGGGCAGGCCGGGCAGACGCGGTGCTCAGGAGGTTGCCAGCCAGAAGGTCACGATTCTGTCGTACTCACAATGAGCGTCCACACGTGCTCATGGCGAGTGATGTGTAACAGCTGGAGCCCAAAAGGCATCAGGCAATCACATCACTGGGTGTCCGCTTCGGTTCGCGCCACATGCCCCACATGGGGGGCCGCCGTCGGGGAGGTGGAACGGCGTGCCGGGCTGACGGGTGTAACCGTGACGCTGGTACAGCCGACTGACGCGTTCGGTGGCGGCTTCGAGGTAGGCAGGCATCGTGTGCTGGTCGAGCATCTCGTGGTAGGTACGCAGCAGCCGGCCGCCGGTGCCCTCGCCCTGGCAGTCCGGCCGCACGGCGAGGATGGCAAGGCGATGGTGCCCGTACCACGTGGGGTGGTGCTGGCCGAGCGCGGCGTCGAAGACGCGGAACCGCTCGCAGGGGCACGATCTAGGCCTAGGGCTTCCCGAAGGAGCCCGGGATGGGAAAGTGCTCACCTGCCGGCGGCTACCAGACCCCGAGTCTGCACGACGGCAGGCCCGTTATCTCTTATTAGGAGGTGTCGGCGAGCGTGCCTGGCGTCCGTCCTCAGTGGACAGAGAAGCTGTATCCGCCTAGCGAGGGTCAGGATCATCTCGGCCTGGGAAGCGTGTCGTCGGATCAGATCCTGCCGAAGTTGTCACCTGGGATTGTTGTGCAGACTGTCCACCCGCGCTACTGGAGCTTTTACACGTTCCTTCTCGACGAGTTCTGGCGCCGTGACTTGCCTAGGACCCGGCGGGATTTCTCGAGGTTCTACCGCCCCCGGGAGGCCATCTTTGCTGTCGGTGCTCACATGTGCGATCGTCCCGAGCACCATCAGTTCGGCGCGCTCTCGGCCATAGTCGGATCCATCAAGGCAGGGGCCATGGCCCGCCGTGACCTGCCCGTCTACGACGCCGGGTTCGACTACATCAAGGGAATCCTCGGTGGTTACGGCCTTTACTACAGCGCCTCTATCGCTGCGACAGGACTGACCCTGCCAGCGTTGCCAGCAGCGGGTCTGCCTTACGACACGCCGACGCCTGAGGGCCGTGCGGTCGCTGACGCCTTCCGGACAGCAGTCGCGGATACGGCGTACTACCGCGACTACTTTGACCATGATGACGCGCAGGTTCCCCAGTGACGGTTTGCTCGACATCGATCTGGACGACCTGCTCGAAACCCTGCCCGGGGACCGCGACGACAGGCCAGGCGATGACACGCCGGAGGAAGCCGAGGCCAAGGCCGAGGCCGAGGATGGTGGGGAGCGGCAGCGCCGTCGCCTGAAAATCGAGACCCGTAACCGGCTCGCCTGGCAGCGGTTCTGCGACCGCTTCATCCGCGGTATCGCGGAGCCTGAGTTTATCGACCTCGTCGGACCGGGCGTCGTCGTGGGGAACGCCATCATCTTTAACCACCTCCTCGCCCTGCTCATTGCGAGGAACGTGATCGGCGCGGGCAAGGGAATCGCCTACCAACTCCAGCTATGGAGCTTCCTGTGGGGCGACCACGACCATGGCGGCTACCTTGACACCCTCCATGACGACACCCAGTTCGCCGCTATAGAGGGCAATCGAGGCACACGGAGGCGGGGTCATCGTCCTTTCCGCCGTCGACCTCGCCGGCCAGCTCACCTGGAGCAATGGCTGGGACGATCTGCGCACCAACCTGCGCGACGTCTGGCGGCGCCTTCTCGAATCCCCTCTGCTGGCCTTCACCGCCGACGTCATGAAGCGCACTGCCAGCCCCCGGAGTCCGCTCGGCGACCGACATCGCCCAGAGACTCGACCAGCTCGCCCGCGCATAGAGCACGGAGGAACTCCACACCGCCCTCGCCGCCGTAGTCGGCACCGCTGGCGCCAGAATCAGCGTGATGCGAGTCATGATCCAAGGACGGCAGCGCGACATTCTGCACATAGACGACCCTGCTGCAACGCTTGACCAGGCAGCCGCTTCTGAGCCTCCCCCCGCGTGGTGGACACCCGACCTGCCAGGCTGTGCCTGGCGGAGGGGGTCCCGATGGGACAGCAACGCCGGCAGTTCTCGCCGGAATTCAAGGCTGACGCGGTCGCTCTGGTGCGGTCGACGGGCCGGCCGATCGCCGCGATTGCCCATGAGCTGGGCGTCGGCGAGTCGAATCTCAGCTACTGGCTGAAGAAAGACCAGGAGAGTCGCTCGGCAGCGGATCCGGGCCGGTTGGAGGCCGAGTCCGCAGAGGCCCGGGAGAACGCCACGCTGCGCCGCCGGGTGGCGGAACTGGAGGTCGAGCGCGAGATCCTGAAACGAGCTACGGCCTTCTGGGTGAAGGAGTCGCGCGCGTGAGGATCTTCGCGTTCGTCGCTGCCCAGAAGGCCGACTTCCCCGTCCGCACGCTGTGCCGGGTCTGCAAGGTCTCGGTGTCCGGGTTCTATGCCTATGCGGCGCGGATCGCGGCCGGGCCGGGACCGGCCGCTGCGGCCCGGGCGGTCACTGCCGGGCACATCGCGCGGGCGCACGCCGCCTCGCGGTGCCGGTACGGGTCACCGCGGGTGACCGCGCAGCTGGCCCGCGAGGGCATCGTGGTCAATCACAAGGCAGTGGAGCGGGAGATGGCCCGCCAGGGCCTGGCGGGCCGCTGCAGCCGCCGGAAGATCCGCACCACGCGCCGCGACCCGTCGCAGGTTCCCGCTGCTGACCTGGTCCGCCGCGAGTTCGGCCGGTCACGGGCTGATGAGCTGTGGATCGGCGACGCGACGTACATCTGGACTGATGAGGGGTGGTGTTATCTCGCGACCGTCGTGGACGCGTGCTCGCGGCGGCTGCTGGGCTGGTCCATCACCGGTCACCTGCGTACCGAGCTGTGCCTGGATGCGCTGCTGGCAGCGGTCGCGGCCCGCGGCGGCCGGCGGAACCTCGCGGCCGGGATCGTCTTTCACACTGATCACGGCACCCAGTACACCGCCGGGGAGTTCCGGGCGGCGTGCCGGTCGCTGGGCATCACCCAGTCCATGGGCACCGTGGGTGACAGTTACGACAACGCGATGGCGGAGTCGTTCTTCTCCGGGTTCAAGCGGGAAGTCATCGACGGCGAGCACTTCGCCACCCGCACCGACGCGCGAGCAGAGATCTTCGCCTGGCTTAACTGGTACAACAAGACCAGGCTCCACAGCTCGATCGGCAACTGCCCGCCGGTCGAGTACGAACAGCACCTTGCACAGCAATCACTCGTAGCGTGAACCGTGTCCGCTACGCGGGGGGAACCTCACGTCAGCGGCACTCGCAACATGGGCGACGATGGACCCATCCCGGGATTTTCTCAGGATCGAGCATCCGGCAACCCGCACCGCCGCTCTATGGGATCGCGCAAACCATGTGTGCTGGTGGTACGACCGAAATTCGGGCGGCGAGCCAGTGACGCTCCAGGAACCTGTGACAGTCGAGCCCGCATGGGCAGCCGAAAGCCGCAGGATTCTCCAGGAAGCACGGGCAGCCGACCGGATGGCCGCGTGAGTACCGGATGTCCACGGCGGGATAGCCCAGAGCAGGTTTCCTGTACTGGAGGGCCGGGCGGAAGCCGACGCACGGAAGATCATGATGGGGGGCAGATCGGGGGGCAGATCCAGGCTCACAGCAGCCTGGCGTGGCTCGCGGAGGCTGACGTGAGCCAGCGCCTGCCCAGTTCAAGGCTCCTGCGGCGGTTCCATGGACTGACTGGCTAGCCATGGTAAGGAGAAGGCCTACGGTTCGATTCCGTAAGAGGGCTGACCTGAGGTCTTCACGTTTCAGTGAGGCCTATCTTCACGTTTCGGTCCGCCGTCTGCCGCCGCGAGCCGCAGGCCAGGACCAGGGCGGACGCACTCCGGCGTTTCTGCGGAGACGTCCGACGCAATTGCGTACGGGTCGCCGACGTGTGGGCTGACCGCGCTTAACCTGTGAGCGGGGCTGGAAGAAGACCGCATCTGCGCAGGTCAAAGCCAAACGTGAAGACCTCTGACCTGCGCGTCCTCGGTCCCACAGAAATCCCACAAGTCTGGATCTGGGTGGCGAACCCCACGGACGAAACGGTACGTCCCGGCACAAGGCGGGACGGCTGCTAAAGTCGGACTGTAAGCCCGTGACAAGCCCTTATGCAGGTAGAGCGGGCTGACGGGATCTGCCCGTCACGATGGCACCCGGTGATAACAGACCTTCTCTACGTCGTTCCCCCTGACGCTGGCGTGGCGGGCGATCCGGGCCTGAAGGCGTCGCAGCACTCCACGGGCGGAGCCCTGAGCGTCTTTGAGACCACCATCGAAGCCGGGCCGCCGCTGCATGTCCATGACCGCGAAGATGAATGCTTCTACGTGCTCGGCGGCGAACTGTCCATCCGCTGCGGCAGCGACACTTTCGACGCCCCGGCAGGCAGCTTCGTGTTCTTGCCCCGCGGTCGCCCGCACCGGTTCTGGGCCAGTGGCCAGCCCGCGAAGCTGCTCCTGATCACCGTTCCAGGCGGCATTGAAGACTACTTCCACCAGATCAACAACGCCACCACCGACGAAGAGCGCCACCAGATCGGCGAGCAGCACAGCATTCGTGTCGTGCCCGAATGAGCCAGCCGAAGCAGCCGCCCACGATCCGGCCACCGTCCAGCCGTTGAAACCTGGGCCAGCTTGCCACCTGATCAACTTAGGCTAAGTGGCATTGCGCCTGGAGCCCGCGAGGCCGCCCGGAGCACCTGGCCGGCTATGTCAGGGGCCACTGGGCGATCGAGAACAAGATCCACTGGGTCCGTGATGTCACATTCCGTGAGGACGCCTCGCGAGTCCGGGACCGCATCCAGGCCCCGCATCATGGTCACCTTGCGTAACCTCGCTATCGGGCTCATCCGCCAGGCCGGCAATACCAGGATCGCCGCCACAATCAGCAAGATCAAGCATGATCCCCGGCTGCTCCTGGCCGTCCTCGGACTGCCCCGCAACCTATGACCAGGAGAAACTACTTTGTGGTTAACCCTGACGAACTTACGGGGCCACCCCCGAAGCCCCCGATCGTGCATGGTGTTTTGACCTAAGGTCGGCGTCCGTTTTGTACGCTTATGGTTGCGGGGTTTCGCCTGCCCCGGCGTCGGCGGGCCTATGCTGTTCCGCGTGGCCTTTTCCGGTCATTAGCCTGATTACTTCCGCGAATGTCTCGCTGTAGCTCTTGAGGAACTGCTGGGCCGGGCCTGCGAAGAGGGCGAGGATCAGGAAGCTGGTTGCCCCAAAGACGATGCCCCGTTCGAGTGGGCTGTCTTTCTGGTGATAGAGGGTGCTGATTGCCCAGATTTCGCCGAGGGCTCCGGTTCCGACGATGAGCTCGCCGATGAGCAGGGGAACCAGGGCTGTGAGGCTGACGATGGCGCGCTGGCGCAGGGGAGCTCCCCGGGTGCGGGCGACGCGGCGGGTTGCGGTGTCGGCGGCGCGCAACAGCCCGTTGTATGTGTCGCCCTGGACGGCGATGGCCAGGAAGAGCACTGGGATGACGGTCGCCGCGGTGGCGTAGAAGGCGATAATGGCTGGGGTCATGACTGTCAGGATGCCGCGTATGCAGGGTGCCTGTCGCAGGTCCGTGGCAGGCTCCTGGCATGCGACTGCGGAATCCGGGCGGCGCTGAAGCCGCGCTGACCACGGTCAGGCAGGCGAAAAGATCAGCTGTGGAACGCCAGCGTGCAGTGTCATATCCCCGACGAGCGCAAAGATGCCTTCCTCGTCTGGCGCCAACTGGGGCAGCAGACAGCTCGGTAACCAGGCTGGCGGCCCGGGCGGCCAGCTCACCGAACGCAGCATCAGCGGCTGACGCTAGCGCCCCGGGCATGCAGGACTGAGCCGGTAACGGAGCCCCTGGACTAGAGATCTTCGACAGTCCCTGTCCTAGCCGGGGCTCCGCTGTATGTCCGGGTACGCCACGCGCCCGCCGAGCAACGTGATCATCCTGGCACATCCCGGGCGGCAGGCATGATTACCCTCCGCTAAGCCCACCCCCGGCCGGGAGCCTCGGAGATCGTTACGTTCCGTCAGCGAAACCAGCAGGCATCAGGACCAGTGGCCAAGTTTTGAAACCCCGCAAGTTTCTGCGAACTGTGGGTAGCGGCGGCTCCGCCCCGTTCCCGGGCTGGTCAGGGAAGCTCCTGCCGCTCTACCAGCCCCTTGGACAGCGCGTCGGCCACCAGCGCGCCGTAATCCTCGGCGTCTGTGACGTCCCGCAAGTCGCGGATCGTGCGCAGCGGGGTGGTGACGGGAACACCCTCGCGGCGCATGACGTCGCCTTCGGCCAGCGATGCCGTCACGATCCGCATCCGCAGTGGCGCCTCGAGCGCTTCCGGAGTCGTGAACGTGGTCAGCGGCGCCGTCAGGCGCCCGATGCCGTGCAGCTCGGCTGCCGACTCGTGCGAGACAACGGCATCCCGCACTGGCCGTTCCCATGCGAATCGGTCTGGTGCCAGGGCCAGCCAGGCGGCATACGGGTAGGCGTACCGGGGAGGGAGCGGGCTGTCTGCCGTCTGGTAGACAGACCAGTCCAGCTCCACCAGCGCGCTCAGGTCGGTGATGCCGAGCCGTGCGGCCTGCCTCGATGTGATCATCCCAAGCTGACGGCCGACCACCTCCGCCAGTGTGCTCAGCTCCTCGGGCCGCACTGTGATCAGGCCGCTGGCGTGGGCGACCACGGTCGCCTCCTCGCTGCGCGTGACCGCCAGCGGCCGGCACTGCACGTTCACCTCCTCCGGGACGCCGCCGGCCGGCGGCCGCCAGGTGATAACCGCACCGTCGCAGCGTCCCGCCACGAGCGCGTCGTCGCCGAGCCAGAGCGCGGCGACCGGGCCGCCCGCCGACAGTGTCGCGGTCGCCTGCCCGGAGTGCGCGTCCAGGAGGTAGATCGTGCCATCGGCGAAGCCGACTGCGAGCACGTCCGCTGCGGACAGGGCCAGCGCGGTCACGTCCTGCCCAGTGATCCTCAGCAGCGGGTCACCGGCCGGCAGCCGCCAGGTGCGCAACGTGCCGTCGTCGCTCGCGGAGGCCAGCAGTTCACCGCCGATCGCGAGCGCGGTGACGAGTCCGGTGTGCGGGGTGGGCACCCGGACCGTCGTACCGTCGTGGATCCGCACCGTACCGGTCGCGGTACCGCATACGAGTACCCCGGCGGCACCGAACGCCACCGAGGTCACGGGGCCGTCGGTCGCCGGGAGCTCGCTCTCCGGCGATCCGGAGGCGATGTCCCAGCACCGCACGGCGCCGTCAGCGTAACCGGCGGCGAGCCGGCCGCTGGCGAGTGTTATGGCGCTTGCCGGGACGCCCGGGCCGCCGATCACCCGCGGTCCCGCGCCGGTGACCGCATGCCAGAGCCGGAGCGCGCCGTCGGTGCCGGACGCTGCCAGCACCTCACCCACTACGGCGATCCCGGTCGGCGCCGTCTCCATCATCGCCGTGCCCAGCGGCTCGCAGGACAGGGCGTCCGCGGTGCGGATGGTCGCGTCGGCGGCGCACCAGGCCGCAACCGGCCGTCTGCTGAGCATGGCCAGCGCCACGCCCGTCACGCCGGCGGAACCGCTGATCGCGTGGAGTTGCGAGCCTGCGGCCAGCTCCCAGATCCGCAGCGTGCCGTCCGCACCCCCCGACGCTACCAGCCCCTGATCACCGAGGCCGAGCATCGCGAGCGCGTTCACGGAGGCGACATGGCCGGTGAGCGCGTGCAACAGCACGCCATCGCGGGCGTCCCACACCCGCACCACGCCGTCGTCACCGCCGGCCGCCACCAGCGCTCGCCCGGCGACGCGCGCGCAGGCCACCGAGGTCAGACCGCCCGCGCTGCCGCTCACCGAGCCGAGGTCCTCCGCACCGAGCAGACCCCACGCGTGCACCGTGCCGTCGGCGCCTGCGGAGTACGCGATGGTGCCGTCGGCGCATACTGCTTGCACCGGGGCGTTCCCGTGGCCAGTGCGCACGCCCAGCGCCTGTCCGGTCGCGGCGTCCCACAACCGGATCAAATGATTGTCGCTGCCTTCGGCGAGCAACCCGGTCTCGCCGAGCGCGAGCGCGCGGATCGGGGCTTCCTGGCGGGTCGAGCTGCCAAGCGGGCCCCCGTCCGGCACAGCGCGCAGCTCGAATGCGTGCGCGTCGCGGATGGTGAGCGCATACGCAGGCCGACCCCCGACATGCCCGAACGCTGCGGCAGCGGGCCGGTTCATTGCCGCACGTCCGTGATCGCTAGTCCCGCCCTGGCCGCGGCCTGCTCGGCCCGCAGGCGGCATTCCTCTACCATCTTCCCGGTCGGCGGATCGGTGTCGTAGAACAGCGCGAGCTCACCGTCGTCGCGGCCGAAGAGCTGCCACAACAGCGACCCTTCGGGGTCCCGGCGCAGGTACCGCCAGCCGAACTCGGTCCCGCTCATCCCGCCCAGCTCCCGGCGCAGCTCCAGGGCACGGCCCAGCTTGTCGACCTCATCGACGCCCAGGAACGTGCTGAAACGAACAGACAATGCATGGATAGCCGGCAACGCGACCGGAACCAGCGGCACCCGGGCCGGGGTGGCGACGGCAAGGCCGAGCGCGGCGGCGGCCCCCAGCACCTCACCCTCACACCGGTCGATCACCTGCTGCGCCGGCCGCGGGCCGGCGTACGTCAGGTCCAGATTCCAGCTCCGGGTATCGCGGCGCCACAGGTTCAGCCACACCCATTCGTCCCGTACGTCACGCAGCGAGCGGTGCCCGAACTCGGCGTCCTCGGTGTCGGTGAGGCGTCCCATGGGCTCTAGGTCGAGCAGCTTCCGGAGGTGCTCCAGGCGTGGCCTGTCGAGCTCACCCGTGAGCTCGACATCGAAGAGCGGCTTCATGACCATTTCATCCTCCCGGCAGGTGCAGCTTCCAGTCCTCATCCCGGTGGTGTTCCGAGATGGGATAGAACCCCCTGCGGTCGAACGAGCCGCTCGACTCGAAAACGCCAAGCGATATGTCGCGGCTGAGGTCACGCGTCCATGTGTATCTCCACTCCATGAGATACGGGAAGCCACGGGAGACGGCCTTCTTGGCCAGGAACCCGTGCGCGATCATGAAATCACTCGGGTACTGGTCGGCCGGCCACTGCGCTCGGGCGATGTCTACCATCGCCGTGCTCGATATCTCCATGTCGTAGTCGCTCCGCTCGTCCAGCCCGAGCCGGTACGGGGCGTCGAAGGGCCAGCGCCTCGGCCGGTTCGGGTCGTCGCCCAGCCACTCCCGCAGCCGGGTGAGCGCGAGCGGCTGCCCAGCCAGCTCACGCTCGGTGGGCAGCAGCTTATGGAGTCCGGAGAAGAACCGCGCGCCCGAGCCCTTGATCCTGATGTCCACGTTTGCCGGCGTGATTCCGTAGGCCGCCAGCGCCCGCAGCAGCCCGTCGTGGTACGCCTGGAACTGTTCGGGCCGCATGCCCAGCGGCGCCTCCCGCCGCACCCACCATTCGAGCGCCTGCTGGTCGCGCCCGATGAAGTCGAGGTCCCGCTGCTGGATCGCATATCCGGAGTCGTCTCTAGGCCACCACTCCGGGAAATCAGCGCCGGGACCGGCGTGCAGAAGGTCGCGGACAAGACCGTGCCAGCGCGCGTCCGGCAGGTCCCGGCCGATGTCGTGGTGCCAGTCGTGCGGCATCGCAGGCGAGTCCGGATGCCTTGCCGGGCTCGGGGCGACCTCGCGTGGGTCGGCCGGGTGCGGGTTGGCCGGGTGCAGGTCGGCCGCCGCCGCATCGCCGCGGTACGCGCCGGTCACGGCGCCGTGCTCCCCGTCGCCGATGACCACGTAGTGACCTGGCGGCAGCTCGCCGAAGCTCGTCTCCGGTGCCATGACAATGCGTTCCGCCGGCACCGACACGGCTGGGCTGGAATTCGGCTGCTGGGTCCACCGCTGAACGGCCCGGTCGGCTGGCGACTCCGGATAGAGCGTTACCTCAGTGACTCCGCGGCGGGACAGCTCGCGCCAGGTTGCGTCGTGCTGCAGGCGCACGAACTCCCGGAGAACCTGGCCGTTGTAGTCGCGCTCGAGGTCCACCATCGTGCGCATCTGCTCGGTCATCGGCCTCGGCGGCAGGTTCGGGTCAAACAGCTCGCGAGCCTCCTCCTCCAGCGCGGCGACCCGCGCGGAGTCCTGCTCCGACCACGTCCGCGCGAGCTCGTGCACCGCGAATTGGCGGACGGCCTTTTCTGCCGCGGAGGAGTCCATCGGGATTCCCCGGTTCTCCGCTTGTGCTGCGTGCACCACCTTGAGCACGCCTGGCTCGGGCTCCACCAGCCGGTAGTCCGCGTCGCCGAGCCGGTTCACCAGATCGGTGCCGACGTCCAGGCTGGTCGCACCCATCGCCACCTGGGCGGTCGGCGCGTCGAGCCGGCCGGCAATGGCATCCGGGATGACGTCGAGCATGCGGTGCCGCGCATCAGCGGCGATGACCCGCGCAATCGCCCCGCGCAGGTCGCTCACCTCCTCCGGGCTCAGCCGGAAGGCCCGCAGATCGTCGACAGCGCGGATGCGCAACTCCGGGTCGCCGATCACCTCTTTCAAGGTTGCGGCGACCACGCGGGCCCGCTCGGCCGGGTCCGCCGCGTAGGCGCGCGCGATCCGCTCGGTGCTTGCGCCCTGCTGGTCGGTGTGCAGCGCGGCGTACGGGTGGGTCAGTGCGGTGCCGGTGTACTCGGGGTCGGCGTGGAAGCCCGCTTCGACCACACCGTGCAGGGCGAGCCGCACCCCCTCCCATTTGCGGTCGATGTCGGCGGGCGTGACTGCGTCGGTGTGCAGCCACCTGTCGAGCTGATTGGCGTAATAGGCGCTGGCGGACCAGTCCCGCTCGGTCCACGGATGCCAGTCGGCGTCGCCAGGCTGGGTGCTGCGTCCCAGCCGCAGCCCCCACCGGTCGATCTGACCGGAGTCAACCAGCCGGAACATGCGATCGGGGGTGAGGGCGACCCGTTGTGCCGCGAAGTCCATCGGGATCGGCCCCTGCCGGGTCTTCGGGTTCGGCAGGTCAGGGCCGAACTGCACCCGCTGCACCGTCGGCAGCGCCGGGGGCAGTTCCTCGCCGGAGGCGTGGAAGGCGCGCACCGGCTGGGCGGCGGAGTCGAAGACCGGGTTGCCGAGCTGATCCCGCACCGGCTCGAACCGCCCGTATTGCCACGGCTGCCAGATGTGGGCCCACCGGTTGCCCTTGTTCAGGTCGTAGACCCGGTTCTCCAGGTAGACCGTGGGCGCGCCCAGCACAAACGGGATCTCCAGCGCTCCGCTCTCGGTGCCGATCTGGATGGTGTCGCGTTCCTGCATCAGCGTGTGGAAGAAGAGGGCCTGGTCGACGGGGGTGAGCCGGCGTCCGCCGTTCTTGGCGGGATCCCAGAACTTGACCAGCGTCTCGGTGTCGACGCCGTTGGTCACTCCCTCGGCCTGCCACGCCTCACGGAGGCCGGGGCGGCGGGCGAAGATGTCGTCGCCGACCAGCACTACCTTGCGATCTGGGTGGGCCTGGCGGACTGTGTCGATGATCTGCCGGAGCACCTCAGGCGGAGTGTCGAGGCCGTTCCGGTTGGCGGTCGGTGCGCTGCGCGAGTCGCGCACCCAGACCAGCGCGTACTTGTCCGGCGCGGAGGGATCGTCCTCGGCCGCGTACAGGCGCGCGGCCACGGCGCGGGCGGGTCCGTCGTCGGCCGAGCGCCGCAGCGCGTCCGCGTACTGGCCGCGCGCTCCCACTGGGTCCTCGCGCAGCCGGGCCATTGTGAAAATGTGCGCGCGCTGCCAGCGGGTCTGCCCATAGGAGGCGTCCTCGGCATGCGTTCCGCCGCTGGTGATACGGATCCGGCTCGGATCGATGCCGTAGTCGTCGATGAGCCTGGTTCGCATCGCCAGGGCGTCACGCAGCGGCTGGGCGTGCATGTCGATCAGGTCGTCCACGAGCTCGCGGGGGTCGGCCGCCACAGCTGGTTTTCCTTTGACCGCGCGCCACAGCGCGACCGCGTTGGCCTGATCGGCCGTCATTCCCTCGGGCCGCTCACCCAGATAGACCTGGTGCGTCGCATAGGCCTCGCGCTGGTACCCGAGGTACGTCTGATCGACGTGGTAGCCAACCTCGATTGTGGTATCGGGGTTCAGGATCAGGGCCGATCCGTGGATGAACAGCTCGCCGGACTGGTGGGCGTAGAAACGGAGGTTCTTGGCGTCCAGGTCCGGGACCGCTGAGGGCTCCACCGCGACCTCGCGCAGCAGGCCTTCCCGCACCGCGACGACCTTCTCGGCGGCCGGGAGATCGCTGCGCGCCTTGAGCAGCGCGATCTGGCGCTCGACGCCGTCCGGCCCGGCCATCGCCTCCCATCGCTGGATCATCTCGGGGTCGGCGAGCACGTCGGAGGCCGGGGCGTGGCCGCGTGCCTCCATCGGCCGGATCGCCGCGGTGTCGGCCACGTGAATTCGCGGCAACGGCTCAAGCGGCGCATCGTGCGGAACCCACCGCAGTGTCTGCGGGTCCCAGTCGGCGCGCGGTGGTTCCGGCGCCAGCAGCGGGTCGAGGAACGCCTTCGCCATCGGCAGCGCGTCCGACAGGTTCATGTACGGCAGGCTGGGCGTGGCGGCCGCGTAGCGGGCGAACTTCGGCCCCCACTCCGGGTTGGGCAGCTCGAAGTGTCCCGGAACCCCGTGGTTCTCGCCCTGCTCCTGCCGCACCGCGAGCTCAGCGTGCAGCATAGCGTGAGTGGCGGGTCCCTCCCATGGCGTGTGCAGGGCGAGCAGCAGCGTGTCCACCAGGTCCTGGGCGCGGTTGGCAATGCCGGTGACCGGGTCCAGAGCGAACATCGCGCCGACCTTGGTCGCCAGCACGTCGCGCAGTGATATCACCCGCAGGTCCGGGAGCTCGTCGGGGTGGCCGGTGCGCAGAATGTGCTCGGGGAACGCAAGCACGTCCGGCGGGGCCCAGTCCTGGTGGGAGTGGGCGGTAATGTCAGCGCCCAGGCGCATCAGCTCCCGGCCCTCGAACAGCACCGTATGCTCGGTCTTCACGCCGGGCACGCTGATGATCCGCCCCCGCGACTCCAGCTGGAACGTGAGGTGGTCGCCGAGATCGCGCTGCAGAGCGTGCTCGTAGTCGGCGAACATCACGTCGTGATCGAGGCCGCCGGAGATCCGCACCAGGTCCAGGTCGGCGCTGGCGCGGGCGCCGCTGAACCGGGTGAGCAGGCCCTGGCCGCCCTTAAGCAACCAGTCTCGGGGGTTGTCGGCGAAGATCCGGGCGAGTGCCCGCTGCAGCACGAACTGCTGCAACTCGTCAGAAGCCGGGGTGCCGCGTCTGGCGGCTGACATCCGTACCCGTTCGGTCACCTCCCGCCACAGCGTTCCCGGGTCCGTGGCCCGTGGCCACGGGTGGCCTGGGTCGTTCAGCCGCTCTGCCGCGGGGCTCTCACGGCGGGCGGCATCGCCCGGGGTGGGCGGGGGCCGGCCTGGCCCGGGCAGCTGACCTGGCGCGGCCTGCCCGGGGTCAGTGCGGCCGATGTCGGCCGGGTCGCCCCGGGTTATGTTCTGCGCGTCGTGCCCGTGCTCGAGGTGCGTTCCCGCGCCGACGGCAGGCTCGCTGACCGCACGGTCAGTGGCGTCAGCGGGAACATGAGCCGGCCTGTTAAGGGCGGCGGCGATCCTGTTATCAGGCTGCGGGCCGTCTGAATGGTCGTCCCGCAGGTCGTCGGGTCGGCCGCTGGGAGCGGGATCGGAGTTGGCTGTGCCTGTCCGCGCGCCAGCGCGGGCCGGGTCATGTCCAGCGGACGCCAGGGTGTCTGGGCTGCTCGCGGGGCCGGGGCCGCTCACCGCGGCGCCAGCTGGGCCTGCGGGATCCTGCGGTACAGCGTCTGCCGGGTGTGCTGGTTCGGCGGGACCCTGCGGGACGGCGCTGGCGTCGGTAGACGGGGGCGTGGGGTCGGCGAGGTGGGCGTCGCTGCCGGTGACGCTGGTGGCAGGCACGTCGGCTGAGGATGGCGCAGTGCTGGCGCGATCGGCGAGGACTGGGGGGCTGTCGTGGCCTGAGGTGATGACGGGCATGGCGACGGGGTGGTCGCCATTGGGGGCGGGGGTCGCGGGTGCGGGTGTGGTGGGGTCTGCGGTGGCGGCATCGTGGGTAGTGGTGATTGAGGCCAGGTGGGTGCCGGCTGGGGCGGCGGCGGCGGCTGTGACGTCGGCCGGGGCAGCTGCGGTGGCCGAAGCGGGCGCGTCGGCGGGCGGGTGACCGCCTAGTCCGGTGACCGCTGGTGATATGGGGTCGGTGTCTGGGAGGTCGGTGCCGGCAGGGTCATGGATGGTTGTGGCCAGGGCTGCCTGGACGCCTGACGGCGGGTGTGGCTCATCAACTGCGGCCGGAACGTCGGCGCCGGCGGTGCCGGCAGGGTCGCTGCCCGGGGCCGCGGTGTGCTTGCCCGGGGCGACCACGTTGATGCCCTCGCCCATGACGGACATGCCGACGGCGAAGGCCCCGGCCTGCGTCCAGTTGACGTTGCCGTCATCGAAGGCTGCCTGGGAGACCACGTTGCCGGCGAAACCGGTGGCTGAGTTGAATCCCACCCGGGCGCCGAAGCCCGCGAGCTTGTCCACGGCAGTGGGCTCGCCGCCTTCGACCTTGACATCCATGACCTTGAACACGGCCTTGACCACCGCCGAACGGCCCCCGGCGAACCGGGCAGCGCCGCTCATGCCGCTCATGACCGCCCCTGCGACCGCGCCCTCGCCGGCGGCCTTGCCAAACTCGGCCCAGTTCCACCCGTGCTGCGCGCCGGTGATGATACGGGAAACCTGGCCGACCGCGTCCATCCCGGCGCCGTACCACAAGCCCTCAAGCACTCCCTTGGCTAACAGCCGCAAAAACATCCGCAGCGTCCAGCCCTCAGCCTCCGCAGTGAAGAAGAACTCGGCCTCAGAGGTACCCAGCGTCCACACTGCGAGCGCCTGCGCGACATAAAAACTGGCCACCAGAAACACCATCGAGGCGGTGAGCTGGAGCCACGCGGCCTGCTTTTGCGCGATCAGGTTGTCCACCGACGCAGCCAGCCCTTTACAGGCCTGCTGTAACTGCTCCAGTCCCTGGATCACCGCACCAGAGAACGCAGCGAAATTCTGCGGCCCGTATCCAACGTTGCTGCCCGTCACCCCCGCCGAGGCAGATTTGACGTCGTGGATCACCTCCCCGAGCGCCGTGGCCATCCCCGATAAGGCGCTGCTGATCTGTTCCAGCCCGCCGATGCTGCCATCCGGCCACGAGCACCCGAGCACCAGCCCCGCCACCAGGTTCATCATCCAGTCCAGGCCGCCCGGCGGCGGGTCGGTCGCCGCCATCCCCCCGGTGAACTGCGGCAGCTTGTAACTGCTCCCTCGGGCCGTCGGCACCCCGCCAGACCCACCAGCCGGCTTGCCCCCCACCCGCCCGACATTGGACTGCTCAGCCGCGAGATACTCGGCCCCCGCCATCACTAGCCCATCACCAGTGCCCGCCAGCACATTCACCATGTCACCGATCTGCGGCAGCACCTGATCCCGCGACGTCCCAAATCCCGGCTTGCCCTCACCCCCGTTAAAAAACGCCTGCCCCAGATCATCATGACCCCACGCCGCCCCCGCAGCAGTCAGCTCATCACACAGCTGATCAGCCGCTCTCCCCAGCGCCTGCGACGCCTTGTCTAACGACTGCCCGGCAGCCTTCCAGGTATCAAAAACCGCAACAAGATCAGACGTCACGACGCCCCGCCGCCACCCCGCCATCCAATAAGCTCAGATGGGACGGAACCACCCCAGCCACATCCCCGCCCGGCACCCACCCCGCCGGCAGCACCGCCCCCATAATCTGGCGCACATGCTCGGCCGCATCCGCCGCCGCAGCCGCCGCCAGCTCCATCACCGCCGCCGCCAGCCGCTGCGGCGATAAACGCTCATACACGGCCGGATTCAGATCCACACCCAGCAGCTGACCCCGCGCACCCACCATCACGCTGACTAGCCCGTCACGTGACCGCGCTACCGCTGTCACCCGGCCCGTCTGCACCTGCAGCTGACGAAGTTGCGCCAGGCGCTCCCCATATTCCGCTGCCAGCTCTTCCAGCTGTGCTCGCGGATCATCGTCCCAGCGTAAACGCCCCCGTTCCCACGCCATTGCCAAAGACTAACAACAGCTTCGCCTTTGTGGAAATTATTCAGCGCCGTCTGGCAAGGTCGGCCTGCTTGCGTCCTCATCCGCAGCTCGCCTTGCCTGGAGCGGCTCACTTCTAGTCTTTCTGTCGCGGCGGTGGCCACGCGGGTGACAACCGCCCCATCACGGCGCAGCAGCTCCGCGCAGCGCCGCACGTAATCTTCTGGCATGCTCACTCAGCCGGGCCAACCGGCTGCGGTGCCGCTGAGGCTGGCGGCAGCATCCGCCATCCTCAAGGGAAACTGAGACGGCCAGCGCCAGCGGTCCTGCCGGTGATCAGGCCCGCGCAGCGCAGCCAGGCTCATAGACTAGGTGCCTCCCGG
The DNA here is from genome assembly GCA_963815375.1 of uncultured Actinomycetota bacterium. GTDB lineage: Bacteria > Actinomycetota > Actinomycetes > Streptosporangiales > Streptosporangiaceae > JASHPR01. The sequence continues at coordinate 1,352,338 of CAWFGX010000005.1, forward strand.
GATCGGTTCCGCTGTTGTTCGCGCGGGCAGTAGACGATCACCAGCGGGGTGCATTGACCGCCGCGACCGGCCCGCAGACCAGCCGTCAGACCGTCGGGTCGCGCGAGGAGCTGCGTTCCCGGCCTGCCTGTCGTCTGCCGCCCGGTCATCCCTCCGCGGCTGATGATGACTCTGGTGCTGGCGCCGGTGTTCGTGATGCCGCGCGGCGCGCGGAGCAGCCTGAGCGCCAGCGCCCCTGGTACAGGGAGCATGCTGCCCGGGAGCAGGACATCGAGCGTCGGCGCCGTGAAGAGACCCGCGCGCTGATCCTGAGCGGTGGCGCGGTGACTGGTACCGGCAGCGACACGGCGACATCCCGGCCGCGTTCCGGCCTGGTGTTGCCAAACCGTGTGCCGCCGGTCAGCCGGGGCACCAGGGGTCGGCTGGACCGCCACGACGCAGGCGGCAGCCTGCCGCGGAACAGCGGCTCGAAGACCGGGGCTGGCTGGGGCGCTCGAACGCAGGCTCGCCTGGCAGGACATTTCTGACTGAGGACACTAGTTCAGAAAGGGCTGACGAAGAGCCGATCACGGGAAGACCACATGCCATGGCCTCCAACGCGGCGTTCGAGCATGCCTCCATGGCTGACGCCAGGACGAACGCGTGCTGCGCGGTGTACACCGCCGGGAGCAGGTGATTCGGGATCCGGCCGAGGAAGTGAGCCCTGATGCCCATGGCGTTCGCCGTGCGCTCTAGCATGGCCCTTTGCGATCCGTCTCCCACGACAGTCAACTCGCAATCCTTGGCCGCGTGACCAATGGCCAGGGCGCGCAGCAGCTGGCGTAGCCCCTTATGCGGCTCAAGCTGGCAGACGGTGAGCATGCGAACGAAGAGGCCGTCACCGATGGTCGGTCCGGGTGTGGCAGCGAAGAAGGGGCTGGGAACGGCATTAGGTATGAGGAAGGCAGGGTCGGCACCGGCAAGGCGCAACTCTATCTCCGACTTGACGACCACAGCGTCGGCGTTTCGCAAGATCATTGTCGTCACCGGCCGCAGAGCGGCTGTCATAAGAGGGAATCGGCCCCATTTGAACGTGAGTTCTGGGCCGCAGGTGCGCACCACGTGCGGACAGTGCGCAATCCTGGCTGAGATGGCACCCGCGAGCCCCGCCGGCATCGGCTGCCAGCTTATGACCAGGTCCGGGCTGCTTCGGCCGAGCCTGGCACATACTGATACTGCCTGGATGGTGAACCTGAGCAATTGCCAGCGCCGAACGCGCCAGCGGCCGTTGGCCAGCCGCAGGTACCTGACTCGCTCGCTCGGCAATGCCCAATGAGGGTCCGGCCCGTCGGGAGCCACGAGGGTCAGGTGCCAGTCTCGGTGGGCAACGGCTGCCTGGATGAATGTCACGAGGGCGGTCGCCGACCCGTGGCCCTCAGCGGGGGCCTCGGCACTGACAATGAGAAGGCGAAATGAGCTCCGGGCGTCAGGCTCCGTGAAGGATCCCAGCACGGCCATTCAGCAGGCTCTTGCGTACTTCGTCGAGGGCCTTGGGCAGCTGGCTCGCGTCACGGCCGCCTGCTACCGCTACGTCGCGTTGCTTGCTGCGACCGCCGCCTCCGATCGCCTTCGCGATCGGTTCCAGGATCTGGCCAGCCTCCGCCCCCGAATCAGGGGCGACTGCTACAGCAACTGCCGGGCGGCCCTCATCTGTCACGGAGCCGAGGACGACCACTTCCAGGTTCCCCTGGGCGCGGGCCTGCAACGCGATCCGCCGTAGCGCACCTGTGTCCGTGCGATCCAGCCGCGCGACGAGGACGCCGCCGTCGGCCTGCGCGATGAGGTCCCGGGCTGTGGCCGTGTCGAGCCGGTCGAGCAGCCGCTTGTTCTCCGCTTGCGCGGACTTCAGCTCGGCTACGCGCTTGCGTACTCCTGCCAGCGCTTGCGCTTGCGGGACACCTGCTTCCCCGGCGATGTCCGCGACCAGCTGTTCCGAGCGCCGCAGCACGTCAAGGGTGCCCATTCCGGTCACGGCTTCGATCCGGCGCAGGTTTGCGCCGACTGAGCTTTCCGAGACGATCTTGAGCATGCCGATGGCCCCGAGTGCGGGGACGTGCGTGCCGCCGCACAGCTCCAGGGAGTGGTCTCCCGCCTCGATGACGCGCACGCGGTCGCCGTACTTCTCACCGAAGAATGCGATCGCGCCCTTGGCCAGGGCTTCTTCCTGGGTGGTCTCGTACTGCCGGACTGTGGCGTTGCTAAGGATCTCCCTGTTGACGAGGTCTTCCACCTGGTACTTCTGCTCTTGCGTGACCGGCTCGAAGTGGCTGAAGTCAAAACGCAGCCGGTCCGGCGCAACGAGGGATCCCTGCTGCTTCGCATGCTCTCCGAGTACTTGGCGCAGCGCCCAGTGCAAGAGGTGAGTACCCGTGTGGTTACGCCGGATGGCTTCCCGGCGGTCAGCGTCAATTGATGCGGTAACGAGGTCACCAACAGCGAGCTGGACGGCTTCCCGGGCGACCTTGTGCAGGTGCAGCCCGGGCACGGCGTTGACGGTATCGCTTACCTCGAAGCGCGCGCCGTCCGCCTGCCGGATCAGGACGCCGGTATCGCCCACCTGGCCTCCCTGCTCCGCGTAGAACGGGGTCCTGTCCAGGAAGACCTGATCGAACTCGTCTCCGGGCAGGACCTCAACGACGGTTGCCTCAGTAGAGTACTCCCGCCTTCCGGTGAAGTCCGTGGGGCCGAATTCCTGGAGCAGTTGCTGGTAAGCAGCCTGACGGTCACCTATGCCGGTGCGCTTCCGAGCGGCCCGGCTGCGGGCGCGCTGGGCGGCCATGTGAGGCTTGGAAGGACTCGATGTCCACGCTGAGTCCGCGGTCTGCCGCGATCTCCTCGGTTACCTCGATCGGAAAGCCGTACGTGTCGTGGAGCGTGAAGGCGACGCTGCCTGGCAGGGACCCGCCATCTGGGAGGCCTTCCAGTTCATCTTCGAGGATGGCAAGGCCGGTCTGCAGGGTCTTCCTGAACTGGGATTCCTCCCGCTCCAGGATCCGCAGGATCAGCTCCCTGCCTGCCGTAATCTCGGGGTAGACGTCGCCTAGAAGGCCGATCACGTCTTCTGCCAGGACCGGGGTGATCTGGGAACCGACGCCAAGGAGGTAAGCGAACCTGATTGCCCGCCTGATGACGCGGCGCAGGACGTAGCCGCGCTCCTCGTTGCTCGGCACCACACCATCAGCGATCAAGAACGTCATGGTCCGTGCGTGATCGGCAATAAGCCGCATAGCGACGTCATCGGCTTCGTTCGCGCCGAGCTTGCGGCCGGTAAGCGTCCCCACCCTGTCGACAAGGGCGCTCAGGGTGTCGCATGCGAAAAGCGACGGGCTGCCGCGGAGCAGTCCGACGATGCGTTCCATGCCCGCGCCAGTGTCGACGTTCTTGTGCGACAGGGGGCTAAGCTCACCCGCCTCGTTGCGGAAGTACTGCGTGAAGACAAGGTTCCAGAACTCGATGAAGCGCGACTCCGCCGCCGGGTTGGCAGGGCCGCCATCCGGGCCGTGCTCCGGGCCGAAATCGTAGAACAACTCCGAAGACGGCCCGCAGGGACCTGTCTCCCCCATCTCCCAGAAATTGTCCTTGTCGAGCCGCTGGATCCTCTCGATCGGGATGCCGACATCATGATGCCAGATTTCGGCGGCCTCGCCGTCTGTCAGGTGTACCGTCACCCAGATCCGGTCTCCGTCAATGCCCAAAACGTCAACGACGAACTCCCAGGCCCAGAGGATCGCTTCGCGCTTAAAGTAGTCCCCGAAGCTGAAGTTCCCGAGCATCTCGAAAAAGCTGAGGTGCCGCAGTGACCTTCCGATGGCATCCAGGTCATTGTGCTTACCACCGGCACGGACGCACTTCTGGATGCTGGCTGCCCGTGGCGGCGCGAACGGGACTTCCTCCTCGCCTAGGAAGTACGGCACGAACTGCATCATCCCGGAGTTCGTGAACATGGGTGCCGACGGATGGGTGGGGATCAGTGATGAGGACTTGACGAGCGTGTGCTGCTTCGCGCTCCAGAACTCCCGCCACACGTCACGGAGCTCTGCGGCGGTGGTAACGGTTGGCGGCATTCTCTGAAGGCTCCTTCTGGATCCGGCCCTTACACGGTGTGTCGTCCGGGTGCAGGGGCTGGCCGTCTTGGCCCGGTAGCGGGAAACGGCCACCGTCCGCACGCCTCACCGGTGAGCCGGAGCTTTCCACCGTACTGCGAGCGCGGCGCAGCGAGTACCTCCGTAGTATAGCGGCCGGTCGGCGCGCGGCGGGCCAAGGAAGTGGGTTCTGCGGGACGCTCGCCCGGGAGCGATCCAATGACACGGCCAGGCCGGCCACTGAGTCTCCCAGGAGCTTGTGCGGCAAGCCGACATGCGGGCCGGCGGGACAGGGCCCCATGCAGGCTGCTAGCCGAGAGTCAGCTCGCGGCAGTGCTGCCTAGCGCTCTGGTAGCCCGCGGTGTCCACGGAAAGCGACTCAGAGTGCCGACGCCAGAGCAGCGTTCCGCTCATTCCCTCGTAAGCCGCGCAAGCGCAGTGATAAACGACATGGGAGCCGTCGACCAACGCACCGTAAGAGTTACGGTCCAAGCAGTCTACGATCATTACCTCAGCGCCATCCGGAACATTTGACAGACGGCATCCGGCAAGGTTGTCGATTCCCGCGACATCCCAGCCAAGCTCCAAGTATCGCTCCGCTACATGGCTACCAAGAAAGCCTGCAATTCCTGTGACAAAGGCTTTCAAGGTGTCTCCTAATATCGTCGCGCCTAAAGGCGTTCATGTCGTTTGCCGACCCCTTGGCCGTCACATTCGGGACCCGCCCCGCGAGATATAGACTTTAGCAGATGCAGACGTACGCTAACAAGCGTTCGAGTGCCGTCAACGGCCACTTCAGTCCTTAGACGCCTCTTGTTCCACTTCAGGCCACATGTCTGGGCGGCGGGCGAGGGGGTATCTGACGCATCGTCGCCTTAACTCGCTTCCTACAGTAAATTCAGCATCACTGACAACTCCCGCGTCGTTTTCTTTCTTTCCGCCCATCAACCCATCCGAGTAGCCTGCGAGTATTCAAGTCCATGTGGCAACGTGCTGCCGCGCGCGGGGATAAGTCGCGAATGACGGCGGTAGGAAGAAGTGGTCCAGCAGAAGCAGTTGGGGTGGGGCTGCCGGTCAGGTCTTCTCGGCCCGGTGCCCTGAGTTGGCTCACGATTTTGGGTTCTGGACTGACTCGACGCTGTGACCTGCGTGTTCCCCGTTCGTGGGAGCCGGATTTGCACACTAATCCGGAGTCCTAGTGTCGTGTGACTGAAGTAGCTTGACCTCAGATTCTCGTTCCGGGACCATGGCTTATGCCGTTGACTGTGGACGTGGAGGTTCCGCAGCGCGACCGTGAGGTGCTGGCCTCGTGGCTGCGCTCCCCGTCGGTCCGCGCCGGGCTGGCGCAGCGGGCGCGGATCGTGCTCCTGGCCGGCGATGGAGCGGGCACGAATGAGATCGTCCGCCGGGTCGGGGTCTCGAAGCCGACCGTGATCGCGTGGAAGCAGCGGTATGCCGCCGAGGGAATCAGCGGCCTGGATGACCGGCCGAAGCCGGGCCGGCCGCGTACGGCCGATGACGTGGCGATCGTGCTGCGGACGCTGGAGCCACCGCCGGAGCGGCTCGGCGTGACGCACTGGTCGTCCCGGCTGCTCGCCGCCGAGCTGGGCCTGTCGAACGTGAAGGTCGCCCGGGTCTGGCGGGAGTACGGGCTGCAGCCCTGGCGGGCCGGGACCTTCAAGTTCTCCACCGACCCGGAACTGGAGGTAAAGCTCCGCGACGTCGTGGGGCTCTACCTCAACCCGCCCGACAAGGCCGTCGTGCTATGCGTGGACGAGAAATCCCAGGTCCAGGCCCTCGACCGGACCGCGCCGATCCTGCCGCTCCGACCCGGCATCCCCGAGAAGCAGACCCACGACTACGTCCGGCACGGCACCACCACGCTATTCGCCGCCCTCGAGGTCGCCACCGGCAAGATCACCGACGCCTGCTACCCGCGGCACCGGCACGACGAGTTCCTGCGCTTCCTCCGCCAGGTGGCGAAGGCCTACCCGCGCAAGCGCCTGCACATCGTCGTCGACAACTACGCCACGCACAAGCACCCAGAGGTGCAGGCCTGGCTAGACAAGAACTCCAGGGATCACGCTGCACTTCACCCCGACATCCGGATCCTGGCTCAACATGGTGGAGATCTTCTTCGGCATCATCACCCGCCAGGCGATCCGCCGTGGCAGCTTCACCAGCGTCAAGGACCTCATAACGGCCATCGAGACCTTCATCGATGGCTGGAACGACCGCTGCCACCCCTTCACCTGGACCAAGACAGCCGACCAGTTACTCCCGCACTGCCGCCCAGGTAAAAGAACCTCGTTCACGCGACACTAGAGTTACCCGGTGCCGTATGTGCGGACAGTGAAGACGGCGTCGGGTCTGTCAAGTCTCAGGTGTAACTGATCTTGTGGATTTACTTCCGCCCTGCGCTCAGGCGGCCGTCGAAAGTGATATCAAAGGCATTGAGGGCGGCCTTCCACCGGTTAGTCCACCGTTTACGGCCTTTCCCGGTCGGGTCAAGGCTCATTATAGCCATGTACAGGCATTTAAGGGCGGCCTGCTCGGTCGGGAAGTGACCCCGGGCATTTACCGCCCGGCGGAGCCGGGCATTGATCGACTCGATCGCGTTGGTCGTGCAGATCACTCTCCTGATCTCCCGGTCGAACTGAAGGAAGGGAACGAATTCCGCCCAGGCGTTCTCCCAGAGCCGTATAATAGCCGGGTAGCGTTTGTCCCAGTTGCCGGAGAATTCGGCGAACCGGTCGAGCGCGTCAGCCTCGGACGCCGCAGTGTAAACCGGCTTCAGGTCTTTCGCGAGCTCGCCCCAGTCCCGCTTCGACGCGTACTTGAATGAATTCCGCAGGAGATGAACGATGCACGTCTGCACAACCGTCTTCTCCCACACGGCGCCAACTGCGTCCGGCAGGCCCTTCAGCCCGTCACAGACCAGCATGCACACGTCCCGGACCCCGCGGTTCTTGATCTCGGCCAGCACCCGCAGCCAGTACTTGGCGCCCTCGCCGTCGCCGTGCTCCCCAGCCCACAGTCCCAGCACGTCGCGCTGGCCGTCGACGGTGACGCCCAGCGCGAGATAGATGGGACGGTTCGCGACCTGGCCCTCGCGGATCTTCACGTTAACCGCATCGATGAAAACTACGGCATATACCGGGTCCAGCGGCCTGTTCTGCCATTCCGCCATGCCTTCCATAACCCGGTCGGTGATCGTGGTAATCGTCTGCTTTGACACCTCCGCGCCGTATACCTCAGCCAGGTGCGCCGCGATCTCCCCATGGGTCAGCCCTTTCGCCGACAGCGAGATCACCATCTCGTCGATCCCGGTCAGCCGCCGCTGCCTCTTAGCAACGATTTTCGGTTCGAACGAGGACTCCCGGTCGCGGGGCACCGAGAGTTCCACCGGCCCGGCCTCGGTGAGCACAGTCTTAGCCCGGTAGCCATTGCGCGAATTCTCGCCATTACGGCCAGCCGGATCATGCTTCGCATAACCCAGGTGATCGTCCAGCTCACCTTCCAGAGCGCCCTCGACCACCATTTTGGTCAATTTCCCCAGCAGCCCGCCCTCGCCAGTCAGCTTCAGCCCGCCAGCGCGGGCCCGCTCGGTCAGCTCACGCAGCAGCTGCTCATCGGCTGCCGAGAGCACGACGCCGTCCTGACTCTGCTCATTAGTCACATCTGTCACTGGTGTCTCCCTGTTTCTCAGGAGTTACACCGTTAAAATTACAGTCCCACGGCGTCGGGCGCCACGGCAGTGCAGATCGTGTACTCCTGGCACCGGGGGTCGCGGAAGATCGAGCACATCGGCTCGGCCCACGATGACGTGGAGCTGGAGCTGCTGAAGGCTGCTGCGCGGCAGCGGCTGGCTGCGGGGCAGGGTGAGCTTGACCTGGGCCTGGACAGTGGTGTGGCTGGCGGGCCGCTGCCGATCACTGCCTCGCGGATGGGCTGCCTGGCCGGTGCCCTGGGTCATGCCTACCGGGTTCTGGGCTTTGACCAGGCCAGCGGCGGTGATGAGGTGTTCGCGCAACTGGTGCTGGCGCGGATCATCGAGCCGGTCAGCAAAGCGGACAGCTTGCGGGTGCTGGAGGAAGCCGGGCTGGGCGGCCCGTCGTATGCAACGCTCAAGCGCCGCCTTCCTGCTTATGCGAAGCAGGCGTGGCGGCAGCGGATCTCTGCTGCCTGCGCCGCCTATGCCAGGCTAGGCCCGGCGAGCCTGGTCCTTTACGACGTGTCCACGCTGTATTTCGAGACTGACCAGGGCGACGGGTTCCGCGAGAGCGGGTTCTCCAAGGAGCGCCGCCTGGAGCCGCAGATCACCATCGGCCTGCTCACCGGCCAGGACGGCTTCCCGCTCCTGGTGTCGGCATTTGAGGGGAACAAGGCCGAGACCAAGACCATGCTGCCGGTCATCGAGGCCTTCATGACTGCCCACCAGCTGCCCGATGTCACGGTCGTCGCGGACGCCGGAATGGTGAGCGAAGCCAATCAGAAACAGATCGAGGCCGCTGGGCTGTCGTTCATCCTCGGCATGAAGATCCCGCAGATCCCCTATGTGGTGAAGCAGTGGCGGCGCGAGCACCCTGCCAGCGATATCCCCGACGGGCACGTGTTCACCCAGCCCTGGCCGGCCGGGCGGAACGGCGGCCGCCGCGACCAGGTCATCTACTACCAGTACAAGGCCGACCGGGCCAGAAGAACGCTGCGCGGGATCGACGAGCAGATGAAAAAAGCTGAGCAGGCCGTCGCGGGCAAGGTCCCGGTGAAACGGAACCGGTTCATCCAGCTGTCGGGCGGCAGCCGGTCAGTCAACCGTGAACTCGAGGAGAAGGCACGGGCGCTGGCGGGAATGAAGGGCTACATCACCAGCCTGCGGGCCTGCCCCGACGGCACCCCGGTCACCGCCGAGTTCGTGATCAGCTCCTGCCACCACCTCTTCCAGATCGAGAAGTCATTCCGGATGGCCAAAAGCGACCTGCAGGCCCGGCCCATCTATCACCGAACCAGGGACTCGATCGAAGCGCACCTGACCATCGTCTTCGCCGCCCTGGCGGTCAGCCGCTGGATCGAGCACCAGACCGGCTGGTCCATCCGCAAGTTCGTCAAGACCGCCCGCCGCTACCGCACCATCCAGATCCAGGCAGGCGCCCACGTCATCACCGCCGCCGACCCCCTCCCCGACGACCTCCGCCACGCCACCCAGGCCATCGAAGCGATCAACCACGCCAGCCGGTCTGCACACTAAATTGAGCCAACTCGGGTCCTACAGTAAATTCAGCATCACTGACAACTCCCGCGTCGTTTTCTTTCTTTCCGCCCATCAACCCATCCGAGTAGCCTGCGAGTATTCAAGTCCATGTGGCAACGTGCTGCCGCGCGCGGGGATAAGTCGCGAATGACGGCGGTAGGAAGAAGTGGTCCAGCAGAAGCAGTTCGGGTGGGGCTGCCGGTCAGGTCTTCTCGGCCCGGTGCCGTGGCTGCTTGTCGGCGGACCAGCCTGGCAAGGTCGGTATGCGGGCGCACGCCGGTTAGCTCCAGCAGGCGGGCGGGATCTGCCAGCGTCGCGTCGGGGTCATCGTGATCTGCAGGCTCCAGGTCCACCGTGACGGCCTGACCGAGGGCGGTACCGACGGCTTCGATCATGTCTCCGAGCGTGTGCGCCGTTCCAGTGCCGATGTTAACAATGCCGCTCGCCTGGTTCTCGGCCAGCGCAAGCATGGCCGCGCAGACGTCACGGACATCGGTCATGTCCCGGGTGCGCTCCAGGCTCCCGTAGACCCGGGCTGGCCGACCTGCGACGATGTCCGCAATCCAGCGCGACAGCGCCATGTCGGGGCGCTGGCCTTCGCCCACCACCGTAAACAGCCTGGCCACGACCACCGCTCCGTCGGCCGCCGCACGGGCGGCGCACAGCCGCTCAGCCTCCACCTTGCTGGTAGCGTAGCCGCCGCGCGGGTGCACGAGCTGGCTCTCTCGGCATGCCGTGCCGTCGGAGCCTCCGTACACCGACGAGGACGAGGCGAGCACGACCAACGTTTCAGGCGGGGTGCTCTCCAGGACCCGCCGGGCGGCCAGCACGTTGTCACGGTGGCGGCGCCAGGCGACGTCCTGGCTGCGGTCCCGTACCCCGGGGCAGCCTGCCAGGTGCAGCACCATGTCGGCATCGCGGAGCGCGGCATCGACGGCATCGTCCGGGAGGTCCAGGTCGGCCTTCACACACGTCAGGCCAGGGAGGACTGGCTGGTCACGGCGGTCGATCGCCGCCACGCTCCGTCCCGCCTCGCGTGGAAGCCAAACTGTGCGACGTCATGTTCACCGCGATGGTCGCGCTGACCACGCTCACCCCGACGCCCCCAAGGTCTCGACACCCACCTCGCTCGCGTCACTGACTGCTCGCTCCGGACACCACGCTGAGAGACAGAATGAGCGCGCGGGGTGCCCGGCAGCGGTCCTTCCGGCGCGCCCGGCCGCCGCAGCGCCGAGAACGTCGCTGATAGCCCGGAACCTGGCTGACCTGTTGCGTCCTCGGCCCCACAGAAATCCCACAAATCCGGATCCAGGCCCGCGATCCCCACGGGAAACCCACGGATGAAACGGTACGTCCCGGCATACGGCGGCACGGCTGCTAAAGTGGGCTGTAAGCCCGTGACAAGCCTTTATGCAGGTAGAGCGGGCTGACGGGATCTGCCCGCCACAATGGCGCCCGGCGATGACAGACCTTCTGTTAACCGTTAGGTTATAGGTTCGAGTCCTATCGCGGGAGCCCAGTTCTGGTGGCGGTTCCAGCCCTCTCACCTGCGAGAACGCAGGACGAGAGGGATCTGTCCGGGCGCAGGTAGCAGCAGCGCGGACCAAGATCAACACAAAAGTAACACAGACGGCGTCCGGCCGCGGGTCCCGACGCCAGGCGGGACCGCGAATGGCGGGCCGCCCGCCGAAAGGCCTTCGCCTCAGCGGAGACGCCCGCGAATCCGTCCGGGACACCGGCCGTCCGGTAATCGAGCTGGACTTCGGGATACTCGTCTACCCGCCGGAGACCGGCGGGTAGACGTGGCGGGCGACCTTCGCTGAGAGCGGCCAGCGCAGGTACCGGCAGGGCGCTACCGAGGCCAAGCTGCCCGCGCCCCGGGTGAGCGTGGCGGGGGAGCAGGCTGCCGCATGTCGTGATGATATGACGGCATTGCATCGTCACAAACGATCCTCAGGAGGTGACAGTGGGACGACGTTGATCAGGTCGTCTCACCGCTCCGCCTGCCGATCCAGCAGGCTTCGAAAGACCCCCACTCAGGAGGCTGCATATGAGGCTGGCCACGATTGCCACGCCCGGCGGGCTGCGGCTGCACGTGCGGGCGCGCTCGGGTTATGTCGACGTCGCCGAGGCGACGGGTGACTCCCGGCTCTCCTCGCTGCGATACGTCCTGGAGGCAGGCCCCCCGGCGATGGACGCCATCCGGCCACTGCAGGAGTCTGAGGGGCGGCCGGTCGCCGAGGCAGACTACGCGGCGGCTGTGCCGGACCCGCCGCGCATCCTGTGCCTGGGCCTGAACTACGGCGAGCACGCCCTGGAGGGCGGACGGGAGATCCCGACCTGGCCTGACGCGTTCGTGCGCGGCGCGGACAGCGTCCTGCCGCCGTATGCCGACCTGGTCAAACCCGCGCTGACCGAGCGCTTCGACTACGAGGCCGAGCTCGGCATCGTCATCGGCTCCGGCGGCAGGTATATCCCAGCGGACAAGGCGCTGGCGGCCATCGCTGGCTTCGTCGTCGTGAACGACGCGTCAGCCAGGGACTGGCAGCGGGCGGGCACCCAGTGGACGGCGGGCAAGAACTTCGAGGGCAGCCTGCCCATCGGTCCCGAGCTGGTCACGACCGACGAGGTCGACGTCAGCGACCTGGCCATCAGCTCGAAGCTCAATGGCCAGGTCATGCAGTCGGCGCGGACGTCCCAGATGCTGGTCGACGTCCCCAGCGCGGTCGAGTTCTTCTCCTCGTTCACCCGCCTGGTACCCGGTGACGTGATAGCCACCGGCACCCCGGGAGGCGTCGGGAACGCCCGGACCCCGCCGGTGTACATGCATCCCGGCGACGTCATCGAGGTCACCGTTGAGAACGTGGGCACCATCCGCAACCGCATCATCGCCGAAGAGGGCGCGCCCAGCGAGTGGAGATGGCATCCGGAAGGCGGATGACCTGCGCAGGCCACTGACTGCCCCGGTGCCCAGGGCAGCCGCCGCTAGCGGGCCAGGCAGGCGAGCAGCTCGTCAAGGCTCGCAAGCTCGGGCAGCGAGGCGACCAGTTTGACGACCCGGCTGGCTCGCGCAGCCGGCCATCCGGCGAACTCGGCGCAGGTGGCGAACTTCGCCGCCACCTCGTGGAACCTCATCGGCTGACTGGGACTGCCTTTGGCGAAGTCGGCGACGTGGCGCAGTTGACGGCCGTCGTTCAGCTCGACGGTGACGATGCTGCGCATCTTGTCGTACCCGGCCGCCTCTGCCTCCGGGTCGACATGGAAGTCGACCCGCTCGATCATCGTCTTGACGTCCGGGCGGCTGACGGTCTCGTCGGTGAACTCGGCCAGGCCGGCGCGGCGCTCGAGCAGCAGGATCGCCACGCAGAATTCCATCGAGAACTTTCCCTCCAGCGCCGTCACCGGCCGGTGGTAGATCAGGGCGTTCGGCATGTTGCTGTTGGTTCCGACCTTGATGGCCACGACCTGCTCGGGCTTGATGTCGTGCTCCTCGACAAGGGCGGCGAGCGCGGTCAGCGCCGGGTGGGTGAGCGAGCCGGACGGATGCGGCTTGATCGAAACCCCCGGCTCGGCGAAGGTCCACGGCGAGCCGAGCTTGCCGTCGATGCTCTCAGCCCGGAACCCGCCACCGGCCGCCCGGAAGAACCCTCGCCTGGCGTCGAGGATCTCCGGATTGGCGCTCCAGCCCAGGTTTGCCAATTGGGCAGCAACGACGCCGGCTTCGGCGGCATGGCCGGCATGGAAGGGCTTGGTCATGGTGCCGAAGTTCTCGCGGAGCCCTGCCGCCTGGCTGGCGGCGATTGAGAGCGCGGTCCGCGTGGCGTGCTGGCCGAGCCGGAGGATCCGGCTCGACCCGGCGGCTGAGCCGAGGCTGCCGCACGTGCCGGTGGTGTGGAAGCCGTCGTGGTAGTGGCGCGGATCGATCGCCTCGGCGATCTTGCACGCGACCTCGACGCCGACGTTGTACGCAAGGAGGAGCTCAGCGCCCGAGCAGCGAGACTGCTCGCCCAGAGCCAGCACGGCCGGCAGCACCGGCGCAGTGGGATGCATGAGCAGTCCGTATACCCGGTCGGGGGCGACAGCCAGCTGTGTGTCGTCGAAATCGTCGGCGTGCATCCCGACCCCGTTGGCCAGGGCGGCGAAGCGCGGATCAGCTCGCTTGGCGCTGCCGATGACCGTCGACCCGTGCTCGCGCAGCACCGCGAGGTCGCCGAGATAGCTCGCGATGAGGCGCCCGGCGTCGGACACCGAGCCGGCGAGAGCGAGGCCGAGCCCGTCGAGGATCGAGGCGAGGGAGGCGGCGATCACTGAGCCCGGCAGGTCCGCGAGCACCGTGCCGGTGACGAATGCCGATACGTAGCCAGTGAGCGAGTCGCCGGAGGCGCGGTCGGCGAACTCGGAGGCATTGCGGCTGGTCTCGGTCACGCGTGGCCCTCCCGGTCGTGGTGACGTGCTCCGGCAGCTCTTGCGGGATCACCAGCGATCGCGCATGATGAAACCTACTTTCATTTCCTCACGTTAGCAGGGAGAGGCACGCTGCAACATGGATGGCTTCGTCGGGCCGGTGCACCGGCGCGGGGACGCGGCCTACGAGCGGGTCCGCCTGGCCGCGCGGCGAGGCGCGGACTGGAACAGGCGAGCTGTGCAGCGGTACCCGGAGTACATCGTCGAAGCGGTGACCGACGGCGATGTCGCCGCGGCGGTGACTCTGGCCCGGCGTGAGGGGCTGGCGGTCAAGGCACGCTCGGGCGGTCACAGCTGGACCGATTCGAGCGTGCGCGACGGCACCGTGCTTGTCGACCTCTCGCTGATGAACCAGATGGCGTTCGACTTCGAGTCCGGCCGGGGGGTGCTCGGCCCGGGAGCCAAGGGGAACGAGATCGAGCCGGCTCTCGAGCGGCACGGCTGCTACTTCCCGACCGGCGGCTGCCTCGATATCGGCCTCGGCGGCTTCCTGCTGCAGGGCGGGTTCGGGTTCAACCGCACCCAGGTCGGGCCGGCCTGCATGAGCGTTCACGCCATAGACGTCGTGCTCGCCACCGGTGAGCTCGTCCACGCCGACGAGCACAACGAGCCGGACCTGCTCTGGGCGGCACGCGGCGCGGGGCCGGGCTTCTTCGGGATCGTCACCCGTTTCTACGTCGAGCTGCACCGCCTGCCCGGGGCGACGCTCTCGGCGTCGTACTGGTACCCGATCGAGCTGGCCGGCGAGGTGCTCGACTGGATGATGGATCGTCATGACGCCGGCGAGTTCGGCGACGTGCTCGCCGGGCTCGTCGCGCTGCCGGCGTTCTCCGACTACATCGGCGGCGGCGAGCCTGTGCTCGTGCTGCGCGGCAGCGTCTCGGCGGCGAGCGAGGCGCAGGCCCGCTCGTCGCTCGCGGTCCTGCACACCGCGCCACGGCCCGAGCGGGTCGTCAGCGAGAACGTCGCCGTCCCGGTGAGCTACAGCGACCGGCACGCCCAGGCCGCGTTCATGTATCCCGACGGTCTCACCTATGTCGCTGACAACATCTGGACCGACGCGGGCCGCGGCGACCTCGCCCCGTCCGTTGTCTCCGCTATCGCTGACCTTCCCACCAGCCGTTCGCACGTCTGGGTTGAGGCCTACCGGCCGCACGCGCTGCCGCCCATGGCGTTCTCGATGGAAGGCAGGTACTACGTCGCCCTGTACGGCGTGGCGGACGGCGACGCCAGCGAAGACCAGCTGACCGAGTGGACGACACGGCACATGAAGGAGATGGAGCACCTCGCCAAGGGCATCCAGTTTGCCGACGAGAACCTCGCGGTACGGCCTGCGAATGGCCTCGCTGCCGACAACGCCGCCAGACTCGAGCAGCTGCGGGCGCGCTACGACCCCGACGGGCTGTTCAAGAGCTACCTGCTGCCCGACGAGGCAGGCCGCTGACGGTGTCCGGCGTCCCGCCGGCCGGCGGCGAATCCATGCTCCACGCGGCGGTCCAGCGCCGCATCGCCGAACTGCGCCAGCGAATGACGAGCCAGGGAGCCGATGTAGCGCTCTTCTACTCCTCCGGAGTCCACACCTTCCTGCTCGTAGACCACGTCCGCTACGTGAGCGGGTTCAAGTGCATGGGCCCGGACGCCATCGTCGTGCTGCCGAAGGACGACCCGCCGGCGCTGCTCGTGTCACCCGTCTGGGACGGGGACCGGGCGCGGCGCCAGTCACCGATCGAGGATGTCATCGCCACGCCCGACGTTCCCGCCGCCCTGCGCCGGCTGGCCGGGGAGCGGCGGCTGGGGGCGGCAGCGGTCGCGGTGACCGGGCTCGATCGCATCACGGCGCCGGCCAGGGAAGCTCTCATGGAGAGCTTCCGGCTGCCGCTGCGCTCGTTCGACGCCTCCTTCGACGAGGTCGCGGCGATCCGTGACGACTACGAGCTTGCTCTGGCCGACGCGGCGGCGAGGATCGCCGACGAGGCGAACGAGCACCTCCTGGCCACGGCAGCCGTGGGCATGCCCGAGTACGTGCTGGCGGCCGAGCTCGTCCGCTTCACCAAGTCCCGCGGTGCCGACGATAACTTCCTGCTGCTCGCCTCCTCGCAGCACAACCGCGGCGTGCGCCCGGTCTCCGACCGGCTGCTCGACCGCGGCGACTTCATCATCAGCGAGATGACCCCGAGCGTGGGCGGTCAGTTCGTGCAGATCAACCGCACCGCGGTGGTCGGCGAGCCGACTGGCGAGCACCGCGGCGCCTACGGCGTGCTGGCGGGCGCGCTGGAGGCCGGCCTGTCCCGGGCGGTAGCCGGCGCGACGGTTGGCGAGATGGTCGGCGCGGTCAACGACGCGATCAGCGCCGCCGGCTATGGCAGCCATCTCACCGGGCGCCGGCGCGGGCACGGTCTCGGGCTCGGGTCAGTCGTGCCCGGCGACCTCGTAGCGGGCAACGGCACGGTGCTGCGTCCCGGGATGATCTTCACCCTCCACCCGAACCAGTACCTGCCAGCGACGGGATACATGATGTGCGGCCAGCCCGTGCTCATGACACAGAACGGGCCCAAGGTGCTCTCGGCGCGGCGCTCGCTCAGTCTCGACGTCGTCACCGTCTAGGAGCCGGCCGTGATCACTATGCCTGGCGTCGTCACCCACGGGCGTCTCGTCTGGGACCAGACGCTGTTCCCGCCCGACGAGCAGGAGCGCAGGCTCGATGCGGTGCGGACGGCGATGCACGGCAAGGGGCTGGACGGCCTGCTCGTCTTCGCCGACGGGGTCCACCACGCCGACACCGTCTACCTCACGCAGTGGTTCCCGATGGAGCTCTGGTCGGTGGTGATTGTCAGCGGGTCGGGCCCGCCCAGCATCCTCAGCCAGCTGGTGCCGACGCCGGCGCGGGCGTGGTTCGGCACCGCCGGCCGGATCCCCGCGTTCAACGGTGACCTCGCCCGCCTGCTCGGTGAGCTCGGGGTGGGGGAGCGGCTCGGCCTCGTCGGCTTCGGCTACGCCCCCGGAGCGGTGCTCGACCGCCTGCGCCACGAGCTGGCGGCGTACCGGCTCCAGCCAGCGGACGAGCTGATGCGCGCCGTGACCTGGCGGCTGCGGCCGCGCGAGCTGTCGGCGGTGCGGCTGGCTTCGGGGACGCTGGAGCAGGCGGCCACGGCACTCGCCGCGGCCCGGCGTGCGGGCCAGGGCGACACCGCGGCCCTCGTTGAGGCGGAGGCTACCGCACGCCGGCTCGGCGCCAGCGACGTGCGCATGTTGTACGCGACGCCGGGCGTCGCGTTCCGGCCACTCGAGCGCCGAAGCGACCGGCGCAGCGACGTGCTGGCGGCATACCTCGCCGTAGAGGTGCTCGGCTACTGGGCCGACGCCGGCGTCTGTTTCGGGTCGGGCACCGGCGGCCTGGGCATGAGCTGCTCCGAGGCGCTCGACGCGATGACGACTGGCCTGCGGGCCGGCGTCCGCGCCGCCGACATGGGGCGAGCGGGGCTCGCTTCACTCGGCGAGCTCGGGGCGAAGGCCGCACGCTACGGGCTCGGCAACGTGGTCGGCCTCTCCCTCCACCGGCGCCCGCAGCTCGCGCCCGACAGCCCCGACGTGCTCGAGCAGGACATGGTCGTGTCCATGCGAGTGCTGCTCGACGGGGCCACGCCGGCCATCGCCACGAGGCTGGCGCTCATCGGAGATCACGGCGCCGAGGTGCTCCTTGATAGCGGTCCCGCATGAACGCCCTGACCCGGCTCGCCGAGCGGCTGGCCGGCACCGAGCCCGACCGCCTCGGCTCGGACCTCCTCGACCTCGCCCGCCAGCGCCTGTTCGACCAGCTGGCGTCGTTCAACGCTGGCAGCTACCTGCCCGAGGCAAGCCTGCTGAGGCTGATCTGCTACGAGACAGGCATCGGGCCCTGGCAGGTCCCTGAACGGGATCTGCTGCTCCTGTCGGGAGTGACCCGCAGCACCGAGATCGACGACATCGACATCCGGTCGTGCACGACGGCCGGCGCGATCGTCGTCCCGGCGGCGCTGGTTGCGGCGCGGGCCGCCGCTGGCAGCGGCGCCTTCCGCCTGATCGGCGGGATCGTCGCCGGGTACGAGGCGATGGTCGGCTTCGGACGAGTCATCAGCGGCGCGCTGCGCCTCGGGACCGGCTACTGGCCAACTCACCTGGCGGCGCCGGTCGGCGCCGCGGCGGCGGCGGCGTACGTGCTCGGCTGGGACGCTGGCCAGACGGCGCACGCCCTGGCGATCGCGCTGAACCGGACGGCTGGGATGGGGGTGCGCACCGGGGGCAGCTCGAGCCCTCGCTGGGTGGTGATCGGCGCCGCCGCCGCGGACGGCTACCTCGCGGCGCGCGCGGCCGGCGCCGGGGCCGAGGGAGACCTCGAGATCCTCGACGCGCTAGCCCGGCGCCTCGGCACGCCCTTTGATCCCGAGGCGCTGACGCCGCCCGGGGAGGACGGCTGGCGTATCGGCGAGGTGGACACCAAGCCGTTCCGTACCGCCCGCCAGGCGTGCGCGGCGACCGACGCCTTCGTGCGCCTGACGGCGCTGCACCCCGGGGGCAGCGTGGCAGCGGTCGAAGCGCTCGTGCCAGAGCAGGTGCTGCGCATGGTCGACCAGCCCTACCCGGCCGGCTACTCCAGGCGGCTCGGCGTCCAGTACCAGCTGGCGCTGGCTGCCATCGACGGCTCCGCGCTCTACGACCTGACGGAGGCGGCGCACGCCCGCGAGCAGGCGATTCGCGGGCTGATGGGCAAGGTGCGGGTCGGCCCTGAGGCCGGGCTGACGGCCCGCTTCCCTGAGCAGTGGGGGGCGCGCGTCGCGGTCAGCTGGGACGACGGCTCGAGCGAGCAGCTGGAGCTGCTCGACCCGAGCGGATCGGCTGCCGCGCCGATGTCCTGGGACGCTCTGGTGGCCAAGCACGAGCGGGTGCTGGCGGCCACGACGGCGGGAGCCGGGCAGCCAGCGCCGGCGGGCTCGGTCAGCGAGCTGCTGGCCGCCTGCCGGGCGGCAGGCGCAGGCAGCAGCGTTGACGACCTCGCCCGCCTGCTGCGGCTAGCGCCCGGCTGAGCCCGAAGGCATCGCCCACACCGAAGCGTCGACGTCTGTGAAGAGCTCCTCGAAGCCAAGCTCGCCGGAGATCCGGCCGAGCTGCCTGGTGTAGCGCTGGATCGTGGCTACGTTGCGGCGGTTGGCCTCGCTCAGCCCGTACTCCCAGGGGTCGGGCCCGAACAGATCGCGCTCGCGCTCGACGTGGTGCTCGATCAGGGCCAGCGGAACCGGCCGCAGCCGGGCAGTGCGCTCGTAACCCAGCAGCTTGGCCCGCTGGAACGCGCGGCCCAGGCTCTCAGCGAGCCAGGGATGGCGCTCGACCAGCGAGCGCCGGATCGTGACGACGTGCATGATCGGGAAAATGCCCGTCGCGGCGTAGTAGCCGAGCTCGGCGCGCTCGGCGTCGCCGAACAGGCGCGCCACCCGCGGGTCGCAGCGGCGGAAGGCGGCGGGGACGCCGGGGGAGATGAGTGCGTCGGCCTCGCCGTCGAGGAGCATCTCCTCGCGCACCTGGCGGGCCGGCGGGTCAGCGCTCGCCCCAATCGGCTCGAGCGGATCCTCGCGCCAATCGACCTTGTCGAGCGGGAGCGAGTGGAACTCGCTGAGGATGCCGCGCACCCAGACCCCCGCTGCGGAAGCGATGCCGATGACCGCCACTGTGCGCCCGGCCAGATCCGCCGGGCTGGCGATCGCCTTGCGTGTGTCGACAAAGACATAGCTGTGCCGGAACCGGCGGTGCGGGAAGACGGGAATCGCCGTCAGGTCGAGCCCGTGCTCGACGGCCCGGAAGTACTCGGTGATGTTGAACTCGGCGATATCGCACTCGTCGCGGCGGGCCAGGCGGTAGAGGCGGTCGTGGTCGTCGGTCATCGCGACGAGCTCGACGCCGTCGGGCACCACCCGCCCCTCGACGAGGGGGCGCAGGATCTCGTAGTCGGCGCAGGCCATCGTCAGGCGAAGCGGCGCCGCCACTACCAGGCCCCCGCTCGCCGGCCAGCGCAGCGCCAGCTGTTGCTCACGTGGCGCCGCCGCTGTTATCACCAGACGCCGGCGCAGCTCGGCGGTGGCCTCGAGGTCGACCTCGCCGTCGGCGTCGAGAACGACGCCGTACTCCTCGCGTGCGCCGTCGGCCGAGACGTAGCCGTTGAGCACGTCGTCGCGCACGCGCCAAGGCTCGCGTTCTAGCGGGTCGCCCCAGCCGCCTCCTCCCGACGAGTACTGCAGGGTCGAGGTGCCTGTCGGCGCCCACTGGCCGTTGATCGCCGGCCGCTCCTCCCACTTCTCCTGTTCAGGGCCGCGTATGAAGTAGCGCACGGTCTTCCCAGGCTTGCCGCCGAACAGGCCCTGAGGCGGGAACTTCACCCGCCCGGTCCAGTTGTGGTTCCAGTAGAGGTCGATAAGGTTGGTCGCCTCGAGGTCGAGCCCGAGGCCGCCGCGAAACTTGCCCGCCCCGCCGGAGTCGACGGCCAGGCCGCGCCGCTCGACCCGCACCGGGTACTTGTTCTCCAGCGCCTCGACCGGCGAGTTGCGGACGTCGCCCTGGGTGATCGCGCACGTCGCGCTGACACCGTCCTCGAACGGGCGCGCTCCCCAGCCGGCGCCCTGGCCGTCGAGGAAGCGGTACGGCTTGTTGCTGGGCGGCAGCATGCCTGCGAAGCCGAATCCCGCCCCGGCGATTATCCCCTGGCTGCCGGCAGGCATGCGGTCGGGCATGGCCGGGGCAAGCGCGGCGAAGACGCAGTCGACGACGGAGGGAAGCACGTCCCCCCAGGTCTTGTAGGAAGCCGGGAACGTGGCCATCATGATGTTGCCCTCGTCGATCTTTACCGACAGACCGCGGAACGAGCCGTGGTTGACCGGCTCCAGCGGCGTCGTCAGGGCCTTGTAGGCGATGAACGCGCCGGCAAGCGAGCGGCAGTTGCGCATACCGCGCGTCTGGCGGGAGCAGCCGGTCAGGTCGATCGTCATGTCGTTGCCCTCGACGATCACCTTCACCTTGATCGGGATCAGCTTGTCGAGGTCCACCTTGTCGTTGTCAAGGAAGGACTCGGCCTCGTATGTGCCGTCGGGGATCTGCTCGACGACGGTACGGCAGCGCGCCTCGGACTGGTCGTAGATCACCTCAAGGCTGCCGAGCACCTCGTCACGGCCATAGCGGCGGAACAGCTCCTCGAGGCGGCGCTCGGCCAGGCGGCAGGCGGCGACCTGGGCACGCAGGTCGCCCATGGTGTTCTCGGGCATGCGCACGTTGTCGCGGATCATGGCGAACGCTGTCTCGTTCGGCACGCCTTCGTCGTAGAGCTTGAGCTGGTCGATCTGGATACCCTCCATCCAGGGGTCGATGCTCGGCCCGTAGATGCTGGTGCCGCCGACGTCGAGGTGGTGGGCCTTGACGATCGGGAAGCCGATCAGCTCGTCGTCGAAGAAGAACGGCGTGTAGATGTTGATGTGGTTGAGGTGCTGACCGCAGACGCGCTGATGGTTCATGATCATCACGTCGCCGGGCCGGAAGTTGTCCTTGCCGAAATGACGTACCCCGTCCTCGATCACCACGCCGAGGTCGGCGAGGAACATCGCCACGCCGCCGAGGCCCTGGGACATCATCCGGCCCTCGACGTCGAAGACGGCGTTGCAGTAGTCCTTCACCTCGTAGATGAACTGGCTGTAGGCGGAGTGCTGCACCGTCGTCGTCATCTCGTTAGAGATCGCGGGCAAGGCGCTGGCGATCACCTCGGTCGTGACCGGGTCCAGTCCCTGTGTCGTCGTGCTCATGGCTCACCCTCCGTGGTCAGGGGTGCTCGCGGCCGGCGCTGGCCGGCGGGCGGATGGTTACGGCGCGATGGTGATGATCACCTCGCCTGACTCGGCAACAGAAGCCGATGCGTCAGGCGGCAGGACCGTCGTCGTGGCGTATTCCTCGATGATCGCCGGGCCTTGCACGCTCGCCCCGGCTGGGAGGCGGTCCCGGTCGTAGATCATCGTGGCCAGTGGCTGAGCGGGATCGTCGAAGTACACCTGGCGCTCGCCGGCCGGCTCGGCGCTGCCGGTGGCCGAGACCGTCGGGAAGCTGGGCCGGCCCCGCCGGGCGAGGGCGACGACGCGGACGTTCACCACCTCGACCGGCTGGTCGGACGCTGACTGCCCGCGCCGCACCTCATGCGCCTCGTTGAACGCCCGGCGGATGGCCTCGCGATCGGACGTCGCGATCGTTGCGGGTGACACCGCCACCTGCAGCGAGAACTCCTGGCCGCGGTAGCGCACGTCGAGGTAGCGCTGGAACGAGATCGAGCTGGCCAGGGCGCCCTCGTCGGCGAGGACGGCGCCGCCCTGCGCCGTCAGCTCGCCGAAGACCCCGCTGACCTCGGCGAAGTCCAGGTCATCGAGGGGCGCGAACACAGTCCGCACGTAGTCGTGGCGAAGGTCGGCGAGCAGCATGCCGAGTGCGGAGAAGTGAGCCGGCAAGCGTGGCACGATGACGGTGGAGATGTGGAGCTCGCGTGCGACCGCCGCGGCGTGAGCCGGGCCGGCGCCGCCCATCGCCACCATGGCGAAGTCCCGCGGGTCGAAGCCGCGCTCAAGCGACACTTGCCGCACCGCGAGCGACATCGCGTTCTCGGCTATGCGCAGTACGCCGGCTGCGGCCGTGAGCACGTTCAAGCCCAACTGCTCGGCGACCTCCTTGCGCAGGCCATCGCTGGCGGCGTTGAGGTCGAGCGGCATCTCTCCGCCGAGGAAGCGCGCTGGGTTGAGCCGTCCGAGCAGCGCGTCGGCGTCTGTGATCGTGGGCTTCGTGCCGCCCCAGCCATAAGCGATCGGGCCGGGCACGCCGCCGGCGCTGCGCGGGCCGACCCGCAGGGCGCCGACTTCGTCGATCCAGGCGATCGAGCCGCCGCCGGTGCCGACCTCGACGATGTCCACGACCGGCAGCAGCACCGGGTGGCCCGAGGCGCTGCCGCCGATGAAGTAGCCCTGCGCGATGTCCGGGACGCCCCCGCGCACGGCCGAGCACTTGGCTGTCGTTCCGCCCATGTCGAAGGCGATCACGTTCGGGTACCCGAGGGCGGTGCCAACCTCGGCTGAGGCGATGACGCCGCCGACCGGGCCCGATTCCAGCATCGCCACCGGCAGGCGCCCGGCCTGGTCGGGCGACATTGCGCCGCCGTTGGACTGCATAATCAGCAGCCGCCCACGGAACCCGAGCTCGTCGAGGCTCGACGAGAGGTCCCCCAGGTACCTGCTGACGCGGGGGCCGATGTAGGAGTTCATCACCGTCGTCGAGGTGCGCTCGTACTCGCGGTACTCGCGGAGCACCTCGTGCGAGAGGGTCAGGTAGACGTCAGGCAGCCGGGACCGCAGCACCGCCGCCATCGCCTGCTCGTGCTCCGGGTTGACGTAGGAGTGCAGGAAGCACACCGCGACAGCGTCGACGCCGGCCGCGGCGACCTGCTCGGCTACGGCGAGTGCCTGCTGCTCGTCGAACTCACGCACCACCTCGCCATGGGCGTCAAGGCGCTCGTCGACCTCGAAGATCGACCGGCGCGGGACGTAGGGCTTCGCCGGGTTGAAGTAGATGTTGTAGGCCTCTACGCGGTTGTCGCGGCCGATCTCGTAGACGTCGCGCATTCCTCTGGTCGTGACGAGCGCCACGCGCGCACCGGTGCGCTCGATGGCCGTGTTGATCGCCGTCGTAGACCCGTGTACGAAGCTCTCCGCATCGGCGAGTGTGAGACCACTCTTGCCGAGAGTCTCACGGATGCCGACGACAAGATCCGCGGGCGTGGTCGAGCTCTTCGCCTGGTGGATGGCGCCGCTCTCGGTGTCGAAGGCGACGAGGTCGGTGAACGTGCCACCGATGTCCAAGGCGACCGTCAAGGTCATGCGAACCATCCCTATCCTCTGACCGGACTGTGCAGCACTAGCCCTTTACCACATTGACCAGCGGCTCCCCTGCGACGTAGCGGCGGAGCTGCTCGCCGATCAGCCGGTAGGCGGACGGCACCGCCAGGCGTGTATGTCCTGCCTGGTGCGGGGTGTAGAAGAACCCTTGTGTGGCGAGCAGCGGGTGGTCCGCCGGGAGCGGCTCGGGGTCGCCGACGTCGGCGGCTGCCCGCAGCCGGCCTGAGCGCAGCTCCTGGAGCAGCGCACCGTGGTCGACGAGGGGGCCCCGCGCGGCATTGACGAGCAGCGCGCCGTCGGGCATTTTCGCCAGGAACGACGCGCCGACAATGCCGCGTGTCGAGTCGTTCAGGGGGGCGAGCACGACGACGACGTCCGAGCGGGGCAGCAGCTCGCCAAGCGACTCGACGCCGTAGACGTCGTCATCGCGGGCTCGGCTTGCCACCTTGATGATCTCGACGTCGAAACCCGCCAGGCGCCGCTCGACCGCCCTGGCGATCGAGCCGTAACCGAACAGCATCACGGTCTTGCCGGCCACGGCGTCGGTGTAGCGCTGGCGAAGCCGGCGCTCGTGCTGCTCGATGACGAATTGCGGGAACTCGCGGATCATCGCCAGCATGGCGGTGACGACCCACTCAGCCGCGGAGGTGTCGTGGACGCCCCGGGCGTTGCACAGCGTCACTCCCGGCGGCACGAGACCGAAGACCCGGTCGAAGCCCGCGGTGCAGGTGTGCACAACGCGCAGCCTGGGCAGGCGCGGGATCAGCTCGAGCGCAGGGCGGGCGTGGCTGAAGGGGACGACGTAGAACTCGACGTCGCGCATTGACTCGGGCGGGACGTCCTGACCGTCCCAGTCGTCGACAACGACACTCTCCGGCAGCTCCCCGACCAGGGCGAGCGCATCGGGATGGGCGAGCCATGCCCTGATGACCCCCACCTTTGTCCCGGTCCCCACCTCCCGGGCCTCAGAGCTCGACGATCTGCTGGGGGAACCGGTGCAGGGACGGGCCAGGGCCGTCCCTGCCGATCAGGTAGTTGTCGCAGATCCAGGACCACATCCCGTTGTGGACGTAGGAGGGGTGCAGGGTGATGTTCATGCCCGCCTCGATCGACATCGGCTCGTCGAAGCGGATAAGAGGCCGCTCGACCAGGTCGTAGCCCTGGCCGTGGCAGTGGATGCGATCCTCCTCCGGCCGGCCGTTCTTGCGCATGAACTCGTTGTAGGCCTTCCAGATGTCGGCGCACGGCATCCCGGGCTTGAGCATGGCCAGACAGAACCGCTGCGCTTCCAGCGTGAACCCGAGCTCGTCGACCAGCTGCTGCGGCGCCTTCCCGAGGACGAACGTACGCCCGAGCTCGGCGAAGTACCCGCCGGCGCCGGAGTTCTCCACCAGGATCGAGATCACGTCCCCGTCCTCGATCCGGCGCTGTGCCATGTGCGGCGGGTAGAACTGAGCCGGCTCGCCGGCCGGCGCCGAGCCGCAGAGGTAGGCGCCGTATTCGCTGCCGCGGCACTGGCTCCAGAACTGAGCGGCGGCGATCACTTCTGCTTCGAGCTTCCCGGCCGAGATCGCATCGGCTGCGGCCTGCATGGCGCCGTCCTGCAACTCGGCCGTTTTAGCGATGAGCCGCTGCTCCTCGTCGGACTTGATCACCTTGATCTGATCGACGAGCTCGGAGGAGATGACGAACGTGGCGTCAGGCAGCTCGTGCTTGACATGGTCGACGAAGGAGTACGCCATCTGTGTCGTGCCGAGGAGACCGATCGTCCCCCGGGCATAAGGCTGCAGCGCCCGCACGGCGAGGGCCGCGTCATAGTCGCGCAGATAGTGCACGGCAGGGAAGTGGCTCGTCGTCAGTACCTGCTTGACCCCTCGCAGCACGCCGTCGGAGCCGTCTTCCAGATCGCGGACGCCGCCGATCGGGCCGTGGCGGACGACCGTCATCAGATCGTCACGCGGGAAGACGATCGAGGTCGGGTAGCCGCCGGCGACGATGTCCGCCAGGTAGCGGAGATAGCCGCCGTGGTGGCTGTTGCTGCCCTGCATCAGCAGCGCGTCGATGTGCTGCTCCTCCATGGCGGCGCGGACGGCGGTCCATCGCCGCTGGAGTTCGGCGGCCGATACAGGAGTGTTAACACGGGCGATGATCTTCTGCATCTCAGGCCTCCTGGCCGCTCGGGTACGCGCCGCTGCGCATGCACTGCGCCGCTGTGGTGGCGCCGGCGCAGCCAGCACCGGTGCCGTTGCCCGGCTGGGCATCCACCGGTGCGCGTGTGAGCCAGCGGTGCTACGGGGGTCGTCAGGGCATCCTCGTCAGACAGCGCGGCCAGGGGTCAGCTTTCGGTACTGACAACCTGCTTTCACATTCACAGAATGTATAGCAGCGCAGCCGGCTGTCAAGAGTACCCGGCCCGGTTCGTGCGGCCCCAGCTCCAGGGCACCGTTGCGCTGTCCCTGGACCCGGCGGTCCCCCCGCGACGTGCAGTCCTGTCTCCCGCGTCGCTGTCCGGACGGGTCCGCGGCCCGGTGGACGGGCGACCAGCGGCGGCTTAGCATGGAACGCGCAGTCATACAAAAGCAACTCTCGTAATACGAAACCGAATGGCGTCGTCAATGCGCCGGAAGCGGCAGCAGGAGGTGCGGGCGATGCCCGAGTCGTCAGTCCTGGTATTGGGAGCGAAGGTCTTCGACGGCGAGCACGCCGAGCCACGCCGCGCCGACGTGCTGGTCGAGGGCTCGCGCATCGCCGCCGTCGCCGGCGCTGGTGCCCTCCCGGTCCAGCGAGACGTGGCCGTGATCGACGGCTCGGGCGCCACGCTGATGCCGGGACTCGTCGAGTCGCACGCCCACCTCTCGTTCGGCTCGACAGTCGACCGGCCGGACAACGCCCGCCAGCTCCCGGAGGACGAACGGCTCCTGCGCTGCATCAGGGCGGGCAGAGTGCTGCTCGACCACGGGTTCACCAGCGCCTACTCCGGTGGCAACCGGACGCCCCGGCATGACGTGCTGTGCCGTGAGGAGTTCGCCGGCGGCTGGTTCCCGGGCCCGCGCCTGCGGGCTGCGTCGTGGGAAGGCTCACCGACGATGCTGGTCACCGCCGACCAGGCGCGCCTTGGCCCCGAGGATCTGTACCGCTTCGTCACCGAGATGGCCAGCCTCGGCGTCGACATCGTGAAGATGTCGCTGTCCGGCGAGAGCGGGTCTGTCCCGTTCACGTCACGTCAGCTGATCTTCTCCGACGAGGAGGTCGCCGCGGCGGCTGCCGCAGCGCACCGCCACGGCGTCTGGCTGACGGCCCACGCCCATCCGGCTGATGCGATCAAGCGGGCCGTGCGTCACGGCTTCCGGGCGATCTACCACTGCACGTGGCCAGACGAAGAGGCGCTCGACCTCCTTGAGGCCGCCCGCGAGCGGATCTTCGTCTGTCCTGCACCGGGCATCAACTGGGCCAATCTCAACGAGCCGAACGCTCTTCCAGCGACCGAGCAGGCAGAGACCGTCGAGTCGGTCAAGGTCGTCATGCCCGAGCTCAAGCGCCGGGGCGTGCGTGTGCTTCCCGGCGGCGACTACGGGTTCTTCTGGAACCCGATCGGCCGCAACGCCCGGGACCTGCGCCTGTTTGTCGAGTGGTTCGGCTTCAGTCCCGCCGAGGTCCTGATCGCGGCGACGAAGTGGGGCGGCGAGCTGATGGACCTGCCGGTCGGGCTCGTCCGGGAGGGATATCTCGCCGACCTGCTGCTCGTCGAGGGTGATCCGCTGGAGAACATCACCGTGCTCGAGGATGCCGCCAACCTGCATCTCGTGATGAAGGACGGGGCGATCCACCGCGTGGCGCAAGAGCGTGTCGACGAACGTGCCCGTGTCTGACGCCGCACTGGCGGCTGTGCGGCATCTGGTTGTCGAGAAGAACGTGCTGGTGCCGACCCGCAACGGCTCATCGCTGGCTGCCAACGTCTTCCTGCCGTCGGGCGAAGGGCGCTTCCCGGTCATCTGCTCGTTCAGCCCGTATGGCAAGGACCGCTCCTGGGAAGAGTCCTCCCCGCGTCATGAGGGTGTCGAACTCGGCCCCTTCTCGGTATGGGAAACCCCCGACCCGCAATGGTGGGCGCAGCGGGGCTACGCCCTCGTGCGGGCCGACGTGCGCGGCACCGGCGCCTCCCCCGGCCGGTTTGACCCGCTCAGCCGGCACGACCAGGAGGACTACTACGACCTCATCGAGTGGGCTGCGTCGCAGCCGTGGTCCACCGGGAAGGTCGGGCTGTCCGGCATCTCGTACTACGCGATCTTCCAGTGGCTCGTAGCGGCGCTGCAGC
Source organism: uncultured Actinomycetota bacterium (assembly GCA_963815375.1). Taxonomy (GTDB): domain Bacteria; phylum Actinomycetota; class Actinomycetes; order Streptosporangiales; family Streptosporangiaceae; genus JASHPR01. The sequence goes on from CAWFGX010000005.1 coordinate 1,380,427, forward strand.
CACCGCACCTGGCGGCGATCGTCCCGTGGGAAGGAATGAACGACCTTTATCGCGAGTGGGCATACCAGGGCGGCATCTACGGCAACGGCTTCACGAACATGTGGTGGCACGGGCACTACTCGCCGCCGGGCCGCCTCAATGGGCAGCCGGCGGTCGACTGGCGCACGGAGTTCAAGCGGCGGCCCTTCGATGACCAGTGGTACCGGGAACGCTCAGCGTCGCTCAGCCGGGTCACGGTCCCGCTGCTGTCGGCCGGCAACTGGGGAGCGTTCCACCTCCACCTGCGCGGCAACGTCGAGGGCTTCACCGGCGCCGCCTCGCGTCACAAGCGCCTCGTCGTGCACACCGGCACCCACATCGATCCCTACTACAGCGACTGGGGCCGGGCGGAGCAGCTGCGTTTCCTAGACCGCTGGCTGAAAGGCCTGCGAAACGGCGCAGAGCACGGGCCGCCGGTGCGCCTCGCCGTCCGGCGCGGTAAAGAGGTCGCCTGGCGCGACGAGAGCGAGTGGCCGCTGGCGCGGACCTCGTGGCGCAGGCTGTACCTCGACGCCAGCTCGCGTGGCCTCGACTGGCACCCGGCTGCGGCAGGGTCCGCCGGCTACCCGGCACCGGCCGGCGCCGTGGCCTTCGAGACGCCAGCCGTGGACGGCGAGCTCGAGCTAACCGGCCCGATGATGGCCCACCTCTGGCTGAGCTCGAGCACCCAGGACGCGGACCTCTTCGTCACTGTCCGCGACATCGGACCCGACGGCGAGGAGGTGACCGGCACCGGTCCCCGTGGCGGACCGGTGCCGATGGCGGTTGGCTGGCTTCGTGCCTCGCACCGGGAGCTCGATCCGGAGCGCTCCCTTCCCTACCGCCCCTACCACCGGCACCGTCGCTCGCTCCCGCTCCGGCCTGGCGAGCCCGTCGAGCTTGACGTCGAGATCTGGCCGACATCGCTCGTGCTGATGCCCGGCCACCGGCTCCGGCTGGAGATCGCCGCCAACGACGAGGCGATGGCGGCGCTCGTCCACAACGACCCCGACGACCGCAGCCCGGCGCGCTTCGCCGGGCAGAACCGGGTGCACACCGGTCACGGACACGACTCGTACGTGCTGGTGCCGGTGATCTCGGCGAGCGGCCGGCCGCCCGCGTGGCGCGGCGGGGTGCGGGAGGTGCCGCCGACAGTGTCGCTTGGCCGCGCCGGGCGGCTGCACGTCCGCTCGCGGGCCGGCGCCTGGGCGGTCGAGGTGGAGGGATACGGCGAGATCAGCCGGCAGCCGACCCTGACGGCGGCCGTCGCATATGGGCGGGCGCAGGCCGCCCACTACCGCAGCGAGCTCATCGTGCACGAGGAGTCCTGAGGGATTGCGGCAGGATACTGAAAGCAACTATCATCCACTAAACTGCAGCGCCCAGCCGCCCCCAGCGGCCTTGCGGGAGGGCACATGACGAGCTTGCCGGGCAGCGAAGCAGCGTCTAGGCGCGCTCCTGAGCTTAAGAGAAGCAGGTAGGAGCGATGGGTTCGGTACCAACAGCGCCGCCGCGGCCCGGTGGAGCCATCGCGGCATGGCTGCCGCGGCGGTCACGCTCGCTTGAGACGCGCAAGGTAGCCGAACGCAAGGAGATTTCACGCACCGAGCGGCTAGTCCGTGGCGCTGCCGGCGTAGTGGTCGTGCTCGTTGCCTGGCAGCTGCTGAGCACCTACAACGTCGTAAACCGGGTGCTCTGGTCCTCGCCGAGCAACATCTGGTCGTCGTTCCTCACACTCGTCCGGAACGGGACGCTCGGCAGCGCATGCCTCAACTCGGGCGAGCTGTTCATCATCAGCTTCGCTCTCTCCCTCGCCGTCGGCGTCGTCCTCGGCGTGGTCCTCGGCTGGTACCAGCGAACGAGGGCGATCATCGACCCGTGGGTGTCGATGCTCTACGCCACCCCTCGCATCGCACTCATCCCGCTCGTCATCGCCATATTCGGGATCGCGCTGAAGACCCAGGTCATCACCGTCATGCTGCTCGCGGTATTCCCGATCATCATCAACGTCGCAGCTGGCGTTGCCGCCATGGACCGTGACCAGCTCCGGGTGGCGCGCAGCTATCTCGCCACGAATTGGGACGTCCTGCGCGGCGTCGCGCTGCCGGGCGCCCTTCCCTACATAGTTGCCGGCGTGCAGCAGGGCCTCGTCATGACGCTGAACGGGATCGTGATCGCCGAGTACTTCGTCGGCAACAACGGCATCGGCGGCCTGATCATCAACGCAAGCCAGAACCTGCAGACCGGCGATGCCTTCGTCGGCGCGACGATCTTCGCCCTGGCGTCGCTCCTGCTCACAGCGCTGCTACGGGCACTTGACCAGAAGGTGGCGAAGTGGCGTTGAGCGCCGGAGCGGTCCCAGCCGCTGGCACTGGAGCGGTCCCCGCCGCTGAAGGCGCCTTCCTTCGCGTCGCCGGCCTTGAGAAGAAGTTCCGCCGCGGCTCCAGGCGCCGTCACACGATCCTGCACGTCCTGGACGACATCAACCTCGGGGCGAGCCGCGGCCAGTTCGTGACGGTGATCGGTCCTTCCGGGTGCGGTAAGAGCACCCTGCTCAACTGCATCGCTGGCCTCACGCCGTTCGACGCCGGCCAGATCTTCGTCGGCGACAAGCAGGTGAAGGGCCCGGGCCCTGACCGCGCCGTCGTCTTCCAGCAGGCCTCGCTTTTCCCCTGGCTGACGGTCCGCGCCAATATCGCCTACGGGCTGAAGATCCGCCGCCAGCTGAGCGCCGCCGAGATCGCTGACCGCACCGACGAGGCGATCCGCCTGGTCGGACTCGTTCCGTTCGCCAGCCACTACCCGCACGAGGTGTCGGGCGGCATGCAGCAGCGGACCAACCTGGCCCGGGCACTGGCGGTCAACCCCGAGCTGTTCCTGATGGACGAGCCCTTCGGAGCCCTTGACGCGCTAACCAAAGAGACGCTGCAGGACGAGCTTGCCTCGCTCGCCTCGGCACTGCAGCGCACGACGATCTTCATCACGCACGACATAGCCGAGGCGGTGTTCCTCGGCGACGTCGTGTTCGTGATGAGCAGCGGGCCGGGCCGTATCGCCGCCCGCATCCCGGTGCCCTTCGAGCGCCCGAGAACCCGCGATCTGACGACTAACCCGGACTTCGAGCTGCTCGTCGCCGACCTCCGGCAGCAACTGCGCGGGCAATCGGCCCGGGCGGCCGCCCGCGCCGACGACGAGCAAGCGATCCCCCCGTCGGCCTGGTGAGCAGGTTCTCCCGCTGAACCCGACGCAGCACCCGGCCCCCGGGCCAGACCCAGTGGAGGTTGAAAGCATGAGATCAGTGAGAAGAACGACGCTCCGGCGCCTAGTCGCATGGGCAGGGTCGCTCTTGCTGGCCGGGACGCTGGCTGCCTGTTCCGGCGCGTCAACGTCGTCGCAGCCGGCGACGACGACGAAGCAGTTCCCGGGGACCATCACGATCGCCTACCCGGTGAATGTCGGGCAGTTCATGATCCTTCCGTTCACGCAGTCGCAGGGGATCTTCAAGAAATACGGGCTGAACGTCAACATCAAGGTCGTTAACGGCTCGGTCCTACTGCCAACGCTGGAGTCCGGCCAGATCAACATCGCCGTGGACGCCTCACCCCAGCTCGAGCTCGCCGAGACCGAGGGCGTCCCGGTCAAGCTGCTCGGCTACTACTCCGAGCATTCCGACAACTACATGATCGCGGCGCCGGGCATCAAGAAGCTCTCGCAGCTGGCAGGCCACCCGATCGGCGAATCATCGGCGACGGCGCTGTCGACGGTCCTCGCCAAGTACACACTGATCCTCGGACATGTGAACTTCAGCTCTGTGCGCTTCGTCCCCTCCGGGACGAACCCGATCGGCGACTTCGACAGCGGCTTCGACGATGCCTACGTCACCGCCCCGCCGGAGCTGCAGGCCAACCTGCAAGGGCGGGCCGGCTCGTCGCTCATCTATCACTACCTGTCGCTCGACTGGCCGGGCGGGGAGATCGCCGGCTACCAGCCCTGGCTGAAGACGCACAAGGCGGAGGCGGTGGCGTTCCTTCAGGCGCTGAGCGCCGGCATGGTGGCCTGGAACAAGCACGCAGCGGCGGCGGAGAGCACGATCTCGACAGTGGCGGGCGTGACGAGCACGACTTCGCTCCAGGCCACCTACGCCTCGACCGAGCGGATGTTCAACCGCACCAGCCAGCCGATCGAGCCGCCGTCGACGAAGATCGAGCAGTTCGTCTACATGGTGCTGCGCGAGGTCGGTTTCCCCGCCGCGGCCGGCAAATATGCCAATGTGGGGCAGTTCCCCGACCCGAGTTACTGGAACGCAGCGTTCCCCAGCGGCTGATGATCCTCCTGGCCGAAGAAGTAGCGATCCGGCTCGGCCTGGCGCCCGGCGAGTCTGCCGGGGCGCCAGGCACGGCCGTGCCGTTCGTCAGCGAGGCGCGGGCGAGGCAATGAGCCGCCCTTGACACACCGTCATCAGCGCCGGAGAGTTGTCGTTGTACAACTAACTTTCACACAGAGAAAGCTCAGAGACCGCGGTGGATCGCGGCCGGGTCGCGAGGAACCGCGGCTGGGCCGCGAGGAACCGCGGCTGGGCCGCCACGGATGCCCTGTTCCGGGTTCGAGGAGGTTTTCCGATGCCGCGCACGATCTTCGTTAACGGCCTGGTGTTCGACGGCAGCGGCAGCCCGGGCCGCCGCGGTGACGTTGCGGTTCGTGACGACCGCATCGAGACAGTCAGCTTCGACGGCGGGCTGCGGCCCGCCGTGGGCGATCTCGTCGTCGACTGCGCCGGGTCCACGGTGATGCCGGGGCTGATCGACGGGCACAGCCACCTGAGCTTCCCGTCGGCACTCGGATCGCTCGAGCCGAGGTTCAACCCGCCGCTCGACGTGAGCTATTTCCACCATCTCCCCCCGCCGGAGGAGCACCGGGCGTCGATCGAGCAGCACGCGGCGATGATGCTCGACGCCGGGTTCACCAGCGCCTACTCGGCCGGCTCGCTGCTCCCTGGCGCCTTTGAGACGCGGGTCCGCGACCGGATCAATAACGGGGAGATCCCCGGACCGCGGCTGCGTGCGTGCAGCTACGAGCGGGACAACGTGACCAGGGGCGACCACGGCCCGAAGGACGCAGGCGGCGAGGCGGACGCCGTCGGGCAGTTCGTCGTCGAGATGGCTCAGGCGGGCTTTGACAACGTGAAGCTGCTGCTCAGCAACGACGATGTCTTCTTTCCCGGTGGCTCCCAGGTAACCCAGTACAGCGACGAGGAGGCGGCGGCCGCCGCCGCGGCGGCACGGCGCGCCGGTGTCAGCCTCAACTGCCACGCTCAGAACCCGGTGTCGGTCCAGCTTGGTGTCCGCCATGGCTTCCGGGCGATCTACCACTGCTCGTACGCTGACGAGCCAGCGCTCGACCTGCTCGAGGAGCACCGCGACGAGCTCTTCGTCGGTCCGGCGGTCGGCATCATCTGGGCCAACTGCTTCGAGGGCGAGGAGTTCGGTATCGACCGCGAGCAGGCGGAGAAAATGGGATCGTTCGGCTCGCTGGACGGGATGCGGCAGATCTACCCGGAGATGCGGCGCCGCGGCATCCGCGTAGTGATCGGCGGCGACTACGGTTTCCCGAACAACCCGATCGGGCGACAGGCGCGCGACCTCGAGCTGTTCGTCAGCGAGCTTGGCTACACCCCGGCCGAAGCGCTGCGCTGCGCTACCCAGTACGGCGGCGAGCTGATGGGTCTCGAGGTTGGGCTGCTCCAGCCCGGCTACCTTGCCGACCTGCTCGTCGTGCGGGGCGACCCGACCGAGGATGTGAAGATCCTGCAGGACCGGGCTAACCTGCGGGTGATCATGAAGGGCGGCAGTTTCCACGAGCGGGCGGTGGATCTCCCGGTCAGCACTGAGGCAGGATGAGCGACGCAGCCCCGGCGCCCGATGCGCTGGCGGCGGCGCCAGGCCACGGACGGCTGGAGGGCCGTGTCGCGGTCGTCGTCGGCGGTGGCCAGACGCCCGGTCTCACGATCGGCAACGGCAAGGCCGCAGCGATCCTGTACGCCCGCGAGGGAGCACGGGTCCTCGTCGTCGACGTCAGCCTCGCTGCTGCCGAGGAGACCGCCGGGGAGATCCGCGCCCGTGGCGGGGAAGCGGTGCCCTGGCAGGCCGACGTCACCGGCGAGACGGCGGTCGTGTCGATGATCGAGGGCTGTATCTCCCGATGGGGCCGGCTCGACGTGCTGCACAACAACGTCGGCGCCAGTCTCGGCGCTGGTGACCGCTCGGTGCTCGAGATCACGCCCGAGGCGTTCGACCGGGTGGTCGGGCTGAACCTGAAGTCGGCGACGCTGTGCTGCAAGCACGGCCTGCAGGTCATGCGGCAGCAGCGCTCCGGCGTGATCACTAACATATCGTCCTTCGCCGTACTGGCGAACTATCCCTACGTCGCCTACAAGACCTCCAAAGCCGGTGTCGTCGCACTCACGCAGCATGTGGCGATGCTGGCCGCGGAGTTCGGGGTCCGTGCCAACGTCGTGCTGCCGGGGCAGATCAACACGCCGATGGCGGTCGACAACCGTGTCGGCGTCCTGGCCCCGACCCGCGACGAGGTGATCGCCCGCCGGGACGAGCAGGTGCCCCTGAGCAAAAAGATGGGCACCGCCTGGGACGTCGCCTACGCCTGCCTCTTCCTGGCCTCGGACGAGGCCCGCTTCATCACCGGAATCTCGATGGTCGTCGACGGCGGCCAGAGCCTGAAGGTGGGCTGACCCGGGAGCGGGCCGGCAGCCCTGGACAGGAGTGCACCCGCAGCTTAGGCTCTGTGAAAGTAAATCACAGTAGGTAAAACCAAATCCCAGTGTGCGAGGGGTTGCCATGACGGACGGCTCGTTGTTGCTCTCGAACGTCGAGGTGTTCGACGGTGAGCGTCCCGAGCTGGTACCGGCCGACGTGCGCGTCGAAGGCGACCGGATAGTCGCCGTCAGCCGAGCCGGCAGCCTGCGGGACGAGGCCGGCCCGGTCGTCGACGGCACGGGCGCGGTCCTGATGCCTGGCCTTGTCGAGTCGCACGCGCACCTCTCGTTCGGGGCGACCGTGGACCGGCCGGAGAACTGCCACAAGCTGCCAGCAGAGGATCGCCTCGCCCGATGCCTGCGCGCCGGCAACGTGCTGCTCGAATCCGGGTTCACGAGCGCCTACTCCGGCGGCAACCGGGTCCCTTACCACGACATCCTCTGCCGCGAGGAGTTCGCCGGCGGATGGTTCCCTGGCCCGCGGCTGCGGGCCGCCTCCTGGGAGGGCTCGCCGGGCATGCTCGTCTCCAGCCAGGACGTGCAGCTCAGCCCGGACGACCTCTACCGCTTCGTGAACGAGATGGCGGATCTCGGCGTCGACATCATCAAGCTCTCCCTCTCGGGTGAGAGCGGCGTCGTGCCCTACACCTCGCGCAACGTCGTCTTCGGAGATGAGGAGATCGCCGCCGCGGCGGCGGCCGCGCACAAGCGAGGTGTGTGGCTAACGGCGCACGCCCATGCTGCCGAGTCGATCAAGCAGGCGGTCCGCAACGGTTTCCGGGTCATCTACCACTGCACCTGGGCGGACGACGAGGCGCTCGACATGATCGAGGCGGTGCGCGACCGGATCTTCGTCGGCCCGGCACCCGGGATCAACTGGGCCAACCTCAATGAGCCCGACGCCCTGCCATCGACCGAGCAGGAGGAGACCATCGAGCGGGTCAAGCAGGTGATGCCCGAGCTCAAGCGGCGCGGCGTGCGCGTCCTGCCCGGTGGTGACTACGGGTTCTTCTGGAACCCGATCGGCCGCAACGCTCGCGACCTGCGTCTGTTCGTCGAGTGGTTCGGCTTCACCCCCGCGGAGGCGCTGCGGGCGGCGACGAAGTGGGGCGGGGAGCTGATGAACCTCCCGGTCGGCCTGATCCGCGAGGGCTACCTCGCCGACATGCTGCTCGTCGAGGGCAATCCGCTCGAGGACATACGCATCCTCGAGGACCCGGCGGCGATCTCGCTCATCGTCAAGGGGGGCAGGCTCTACAAGACTCCGGCGGCGCGCACGGCGACGAAGGCGGCGGTGTGAGCGCCGGGCCGACTGTCACCATCGACACCGGCACGCTGGAGGGTCTTGCTGGCGACGGCATGTTCCGGTTCTTCGGGATCCCGTTCGCCGCGTCTCCGGCGGGGGAGATGCGCTGGCGGCCGGCGGCGCCACCGCGACCGTGGGACGGCGTCCGGCTGGCGACGAGCTTCGCGCCGGCGCCGGTGCAGAGCCAGCCGCGACGCCGCTCGATCATGTACCAGGCGAACTTCGCCGAGCCGCGCGAGCTCGTGATGAGCGAAGATTGCCTGTACCTCAACGTCTGGACGCCCGAGCTCGGTGCCGCTGGCCTGCCAGTGATGGTGTGGGTGCCCGGTGGCGGCAACCGCTTCGGCTGGGGCACCCAGGGCATCTACGACGGCACGCACCTCGCCCGCCGCGGCGTCGTGGTCGTCACGCTGAGCTACCGGCTCGGGGCTCTCGGCTTCCTCTCCCACGCCGAGCTGCGCCGCGAGTCAGCGGACGGCGCCGCGGGCAACTACGCGCTCACCGACGTCCTGGCCGCGCTGGGCTGGGTGCAGCGGAACGTCGCTGCCTTCGGGGGCGACCCCGGCGCCGTGACGATCTTCGGGAACAGCGCAGGCGCCGCCCACATCAGCCACCTGATGGCCTCCCCGCTCGCCAGCGGGCTGTTCCGCCGGGCGATAGGCCAGAGCGGCAGCGGCTTCAAGCCGATGGCCTCGGCGGCGGAGGCGGACGCGGACGGAGTCCGGTTCGCGCAGGACCATCGAGCCTCGACGCTCGCTGAGCTGCGGGACCTCGGGGCCGCCGAGCTCGTCGGCGGGAGCTTCGAGGTGATCGTTGACGGCCATGTACTCGAGCAGCCGACCCGTGCGGTGTTCGAGTCCGGTGGCCAGATCGCCGTGCCGTTGCTGGCCGGCACCAGCGACGACGAGGGATCGCCTTACGCGGCGCGCTACGACGCCGCCAGCTTCCGCGCGCACGCCGGTCGCCAGGGGGTAGACGCCGAGGAGTACCTCAGCGTCTACCCCGCCGCAACCGATGAGGAGGCGGCTCGTTCGTCCCGGCGCAGTACCAGCTGCGCCCGCTTCTACTGGCCGCTCTGGAAGTGGGCGACCACGCACGCGCGCACGAGCGGCCAGCCCGTGTACATGTACCGGTTCGAGCGGGTCCCGCCGCTGCCGCCGGATCTGGATTTGCTGGCACCGCCCGACGGCGCGGGAGGCTACGGCGCATTTCACACCGCCGAGCTGTTCTACATGTGGGACAACCTGCAGGCGCGACCCTGGCCGTGGCAGGAGCACGACGCCCGGCTCGCCGCGGCGATGGCCGGCAGCTGGGTGTCCTTCGCCGCAACCGGGGACCCCGGTGCGCCCGGTGGCGCCGGCGCGGGCGAGCGGTGGGAGCCGGTGGCCGACCCGCTCAAGGGCCCGGTGATGCGCTTCGGCGACGAGATCCGCCTCGGCCCGCTGCCCGAGCTGGCGGCGCTCGAGCTGCAGGACAAGACCGAGCGTGACCTCAGGAGGAGAACATGAAGCTGGTGACGTTCGATGACGGCCTCGTCGGCCGGCTCGCTGAGGACCTGGTTCTCGAGCTGGGCTGCGCCTCGATGCGGGAGTATTTCGAACGGGGCGGGGGCGTTCCCGAGACGGGCAGGCGGTTCGCCGCCACCGAGGTCCGCCTGCGCGCGCCGATCGTGCCGAAGAAGTTCTTCCACACAGCAGGGAACTTCCTTGAGCACCACCAGGACCTCGAGCGCGTGAACTGGTCCCACCCAGTCAACAAGGGAATCGTGTTCTTCCAGAACGTTGACGCCATCATCGGCCCGGAGGATGCCGTTGTTTACCCGCCGCAGCTGACCGAGGAGCTGGACTACGAGCTGGAGATGGCGATCATCATCGGCAAGCCGGGCAAGTTCTTCTCGGCCGCGGAGGCCCCCGACCACATCGCCGGCTACATGATCTTCAATGACATCACCGCCCGTGACATCCAGCGCCGCGAGATGAAGTCCGGGGTCTTCTCCTTCTCCAAGGCGATCGACACGTTCTGCCCGATCGGCCCGTACATCGTCACAGCGGACGACATCCCTGATGCCCACGACCTCGACATGGAGCTGCGGGTCAACGGGCAGATCCGGCAGAAGTCGAACACCAGTCACATGTCCGTGACGATTCCCCAGCTTGTGGCGTACCACTCGCCTCAGTGCTACAGCGCGGGGGACATCGTCACCACCGGCACGATCGCCGGCGTCGCGGCGAGCACTGCCGATCCGCAGGCGAACTACCTGCGGCCGGGCGATGTCGTCGAGGCGCAGATCGAAGGCCTCGGCATCCTGCGCAACACCGTAGTCAGCTGGGAGCAGGCGCACGGTTCGCCACCGCCGCCGCGGGACCAGTGGACCCTGTAGCAGCGCCCCCGCCGCTGCCGGTGCCGGCCGTGGCGTCGCTGCCCTCCGAGGCGCTCCGTAGCCCGGTCTACGATTTCCCGGCGCTGGCGCTCGTGCTGATCGAGGCGGGGACCGGCGGCGCGAGCGGGCAGCCGGACGGAACTCACCGCCGGGGCGAGCCCGGCGCGCTCCTGGAACGGCTGCAGGCTGGCGGGTTCGGTCTGGCTGCTCGTGACGAGTCGCTGCTGCCGCCGCGCGCCGCTCACGTCGGCCCCGCTCCTGCACCGCGCTATCTCGCCGCCTTGGGGCTTGGCTCGCCGCAGAATGCCGCTTGCCTGCGGCGGCGCCTCGGCGTGGCGGCGCCCCGCGGCGAGACCCCGCGCGAGGTGGCAGACGCTGCCGGCCTCGGCCAGCGATCCGCCTGGACACTGTGGACGCGCCTGGCCGCGGCCGGCCCGCGCTCGGGGGAGGCGTCCATGCTCTACGTGGTCGTGATGAGCCCTCCCGAACTCGCCGATCGGGCGGGTGCTGACGAATTCGAGCGGTACTACGCCGATCGGCATCTTGGCGAGATCGTCGAGGAGATCGGCTACCTGCGGGCGTCGCTGTTTGCCGCTGCGAGCCTGCCCGACGGCGGCTGGCGGCACGGACCGGGCCGGTACCTCGCCGTCTACGAGGCCGCCGGCGAGCAGGCGCTGCAGCGGCAGGCAGCGCGGGTGCAGGCCATGGCGAGCCAGCGTTTCGACGGGGCGCCACCTGGATGGGTATCGCGCCGGGTCGCCTGGCGCGCTGCCTTCCGGCCGATGGCACCGCTGGCCGGCTCAGGCAGGGCCGAGGCCGCCGGCACGCGCTGTGGCCAGGCAGAACCTGCACCGGCCGTCCCCGATGGACTCGATTCCCGCGGGCCAGACGAGTAGAATAATGGAAGTCGGTTTTACGTACTGTAAGTGACGGCTGGGCGGTGATTATCGACTGGCCGCAGTTCGGCTGTATCGCCGTCATAGTCACCGGCGTACGGCACGGCCGTGAGAGGTCGGCGGCAGCGCCTCCGGCCACTGAGAGGGGATCCGATCCAGTGGCGGACAGTGTGATCTCGGACCAGGAGCGACCGACGACGTGGACGACTCCCGTCTACCCTCGCTTTCTCGACAAGTGGGTGCTCGTCACCGGAGCCAGCGGAGGGTTCGGCTCGGCGCTCGCTGAGCGGGCGGCGGCGGAGGGGGCCAACGTCATCGTTCATTACAACTCCTCTGCCGAGGCGGCCGAGCGCATGGCCAGGCTGGTGCGCGGCTACGGGCGTGAGGCGGCGGTCCTGCAGGCCGACATCCGCGACTGGGGCCAGGTCAAGGCGCTGGCCACCGAGGCCTTCGCGATCACCGGCGGTGTGGATGTCCTCGTCAACAACGTCGGGGACATCGCTACCGACCAGATGTCCTGGCGCGACGTCAAGGAGAGCGTGATCGACCGCGTGCTCGAAGTCGACATCAAAGGCACCATGCTGATGATTCACGAGTTCGGCACCCGGATGCTCGACCAGGGCCGTGGCTCGATCGTCAATATCGGCTCGACCGTCGTCGTGCGCGGCAGCCCCCGCGCTCCGCAGTACGCCGCAGGCAAGTACGGGATGCTCGGTCTGACGAAGTCGTACGCGGCGGCGTTCGCCCCGACCGTGCGGGTCAACGCCTTCGCACCGGGTTTCATGGAGACGCCCGGAACCCTCGCGCGTGAGGACTGGAACTCCGGCCGGCGTGAGCTCGTGCTCAGCCAGACTCCGCTGGGGAGGATTCCCGCGCCGCACGAGCTCGCGCCAGCTGCGCTGTTCCTGGCGACCGACGAGGCATCGCACATGACGGGCAACTATTTGATGTGCGACGGCGGCTACTCGATGATCGGCGCTTAGCGATGGCGGGCCGCTTGTCGGGCAAGGTTGCCTTCGTCACCGGCGTCGGCGGGGGGATCGGCAGAGGATGCGCCCTGAAGTTCGCTGCGGAGGGCGCCACCGTGGTTGGGTGCGACATCAACGCCAAGACCGCAAAGGCGACCGGCGCGGAGGCGACGAGGGCCGGCCTGGCGATAGAGGTGATCGCTCCCGTCGACCTGTGCGACCCGGGTGACGTCGAGCGCTTCATCGGCGCCGCCAGTGCCCACGGCCGGATCGACGTGCTGCTCAACGCCGCCGCGATCGCCCCGCACATGGCGCCGATCGCGACGATGGACTACGAGTCCCAGTGGCGGCCGACGATCACCGGCGAGGTCGACATCGTGTTCCTCGCCTGCCAGGCGGCATGGCCGTATCTCGTGGCGAGCGGTCATGCTTCGGTGATCAACTTCGCCTCCGTCACGGCCTTCCGCGGCAGCCGGCAGTTCGCGATGATCGCGCACGCGGCTGGCAAGGGCGCGGTACTGGCGATGACCCGCCAGATCGCACTCGAGGGGGGCGAGCACGGCATCCGGGCGAACACAATCGCGCCCGGCATGGTGCGCACGCCGGCGACGACGCTGGCCGGGGCGCATGAGAGCGGGCTGTCCGCCGAGCTGAAGGCGCGCCGGGTGATCGACCGGGTCGGCGAGCCCGAGGACATTGCCAACTGCGCCGTCTACCTCGCCTCTGACGAGTCGCCGTGGGTGACCGGGAGCAACTTCGTCATTGACGGGGGCGTGCTGGCCCTGTGAGACACGCCCGGTGACCAGGGAAGGCAGTGCCATCAGCACGCTCGTGCTCATCCCCGCAGTCGGGCTCGAGGCCCGCATGTTCGACCGCGTGGTCCCGCAGGGCCGCCCAAGTGCGCGCCACGTCCTGCCCGGGTTCGGGTCGAGGCCGCGGGCAGCGCGCCAGCCGACGATGGCGGATCTCGCCGACGAGGTGGCAGCCAGCCATCCTGGCGACCTCGACCTCGTCGGCGTGTCCTTCGGCGGGATGGTCGCCCAGCACATCGCGCTGCGCCACTCCGGGCGGGTTCGCTCGATGATGCTGGTCTGCACCCATGCCGGCGCCGACCCGGCGCTTGCGCTCGAGCGTGCACGAGCCGCCGAGGAAGGCGGGATGGCATCGGTGCTCGGCAGTACGCTGGCGCGCTGGTTCATGCCCGAGACGCTGGCGGCGCGCCCGGAGCCCGACGGCGTCGGCTACGCCCGGGCGACCCTGCTCGCGCTCGACCCCCGCTGCTACGCGGACGGCTGGAGGGCAATGGCCACGCACCAGACGCTCGGGCGCCTCATCGACGTGACGGCGATGACGACGTGCCTGGCCGGCACGGCCGACACAGCCGCGCCCCCCGACCGCGCTCGCGAGATCGCGGAGCGCATTCCGGGCGCCCGGCTCCGCCTTATGGAGGGCGCCCACATGCTGCCGATCGAGCGGCCGCGGGAGTTCGCCGCTGAGCTGGCCGAGCATCTCGAGTGGGTCGACAGTGCCTCGCCTCGCACCGCCGCGCGCAAAAGGACTGGCGAGCATGTCCAGTGAGCGGATCATCCTGGAGCGCGGCGAGCCAGGATACGAGCAGGCTCGCCTGGGCGCCATCTGGAACGCCCGCAAGCCGGCGCGCTATCCCGACGCTATCGTCGTCGCCAGGGACGAGGACGACGTCGCCGCAGCGGTCAAGCTGGCACGCGAGCGCGAGCAGCCGGTCAGTGTCCGCTCCGGCGGCCACAGCTGGATAGCCGACGCCGTGCGCGACGGCGGGGTGCTCGTTGACCTCTCCGCGCTCAACGCGATCTCGATCGAGAAGGACGCCAGGACCTTCAGCATTCAGCCCGGCGCCCGCAGCAAGAACGTCGCGATGGCGCTGACGGCATCCGGCATGTCGTTTCCCACCGGGCACCAGCCGACGGTCGGTCTCGGCGGGTTCATCCTCGGTGGCGGGTACGGCTGGAACGGGCGTACTCACGGGCCGGCGTGCCTGTCCGTCGAGGCGATCGACGTCGTGCTTGCCAACGGCGAGCTCGTCCACGCCGACGACCGCAGCGATCCCCGTCTGATGTGGGCGGCGCGGGGCGCGGGCCCCGGCTTCTTCGGCGTTGTCACCCGCTTCTACCTGCGCGGGCACGAGCCTTACCAGCGCATCGTCCACACGGCGTATGTCTTCCCCGCTGAGCTGCGCGACGACGTGCTGCTCTGGTCGTATGAGACGCTGCCGTCGATGCCGGCACAAGTCGAGCCGATGCTGAGCTTCCGCTTCGACAAGCAGTTTGGCGAGATGGTCGTCGCCGTCTCCGCGGCCGCTTTCCTCACCGACGGGACTGGTCCCGAGGTGCTCGACCCGGTCCATGCCTGTCCCTTCGCCGGCCGGGCGATCAGGTCGGCCATCGCGCAGCCGACAGACTTCCCTGCGCTCTACGCCGGCACCGAGGCGGCGACTCCGGAGGGGCTACGGTACGCGGTCGACGGCATCTGGCTCGACGGGCCAGGTACGGAGATCATCAAGCGGGCACGGCCGCTGCTGGACGCCACGCCCGCCGATGAGAGTTTCCTGCTCTGGATGCTATGGGGCCACTACCCGCCGTCGGCCAGCGCCTGCTGGTCGACGCAGGGCAGGCTGTACCTGTCGCCGAGCGCGGGCTGGTCCGAGCCCGCCGGCGACCTCGCCCACGAGTACTGGACCCATGCCGAGCTAGGCGAGCTGCAGGATCTCTCGCTTGGCGCGCAGCTCTCGGACGCCAACCCGGCGGACCGCCCGGACAACGGGCTGTCGGCGGAGAATGCCGGGGGCCTCGAAGAGCTGCGCAAGGTCTATGACCCCGACGGGCGGTTCCGCTCGTACATGACGCCTGCGGAGTCGGGGACAGCGCTGGGGGCGTCACGACGGAGGCAGCGATGATCTACCACATGATCTTCCAGGAGATCGCTCCCGGGACAAGCGAGGCGGATCTGGAGGCGATGGCGGAGCGGACGGCTAGCTACACGCAGATCGACGGCATCGAACAGGCGATCTCAGGGCCCAACCTCGGCATCGCCCCGTTCCACGACGGCCTGACGAACGCCTCCTTGATCGTGGCGCGCGACGAGGCGGCGCTGCGAGCCTTCCTCGCCCACCCGCAGCACCAGGCATCTGTGCAGGCGAACGGGCCACTCATCAAGCGGCGCGTGATCATGGATATCGAGCACCCGTAGCCGGTGCGCCGGCGCTGGGCCGCCGGCCCGGGCTCCGGCTCCGGCTGGCTAGCCCTTGGCCGGTGTCTCGATCAGCTCGAGCAGGATCCCGTCCGGCCCGATGGCGAAGGTGACCTGGTTGCCGCCGAACGGCCCCAGGCGCGGCTCGGTGATGAACCCGACGCCGTGGGCTGCCATGCGGCGATGGAGCGCGGCGAGATCCTCGACCTCGAAGGCGAGGTGCGCTGCCCCGGCACTCGCCTGGTGCGAGATCGGGCTGTCGGGCGCAGGGTCGAACTCCAGCAGTTCGACAGTGACGCCATAGCCCTCGAGGTAGACGATGCGGACCTTGGTGCCAGGCACGCCGCGGCGCAAGTCGGCGAGCCATCCGTCACTGGGAACGTCGCGCACCTTTGTCATGCCGAGGAGATCGACGAAGACCGCCAGCGCGGCATCCATGTCGGAGACCTGGATGCCGGTGTGGAGGGCTCTCGCCAGCCGTCCCCCCAGCTCAGCTTCCTGCACGTGCTCAGCCATCATGCTCCTTCGTCGATGAGTACGGCACCTCGCGTCCGCGCGGCCGTCAGTTCCGCCACTTCTCGGGCACGTACCAGTGCCTGGGCAGGGTGACGTAGGACGGGTCGAGCGCATGAACGTCGTCGCAGCCGACCATGGCGAGCGCCGTGTCGATCTGGTGACGGAACATCTCGAGCATGTGCCGCACCCCAGCCTCGCCGCCGATCGCCAGGCCAGCGACGTAGGGGCGCCCGATCATCACTGCCCGGGCGCCGAGTGCGAGCGCCTTGATCACGTCCGAGCCCTGGCGGATCCCGCCGTCGATGAGCACCTCTGCCTGAGCGCCTATAGCCTCGACGACCCCGGGCAGGGCAGGAAGCGTCGCCGGCGCGCCGTCGACCGCCAGCCCGCCGTGGTTGGAGATGACAACGCAGTCGGCGCCCCCGTCGACGGCGCGCCGGGCGTCATCGGCAGTGACGATACCTTTGACGACGAGCGGCCCGGGCCAGGCCTGGCGGATCCAGTCGAGGTCGCTCCAGACCGCAGCCTTGCTGCGCGGCGCCATCGCCTCGTTGGCCGCACCGAGATTCAGGCCGTCCAGGAAAAAGCCCGCGGCCCATCCAGGATGGGTGGCGATGTCGGGGGCGAATCGCACAGCGCTCCGCAGCGACACGGTGATCGGGACGGGTTTCTTCGGCGGCACCGGGCAGTCGACGGTGATAACCAGTGCCTTGTAGCCGTTATCCGCCGCCTCCTGGATCACCTGCTCGGCGTGCTCGCGGCCGCGGGTCAGGTAGAGCTGCTGCCAGAGCGGCCCTGGGCTCGCCTTGGCCACTTCGGCGACACCGTGGCCGGCGACCATCGAGACCGCGCAGAGGGTGTCCGCGGCGTGCGCGGCGCGCGCCGCGGCGCACGCCCCGTCGGGATGCACCAGCCGGATCGCTCCCACAGGGTCGAGGAACAGCGGCATCGAGATCTCGGTACCGAGAACGGTCGTGCGCAGCTGACGTTCTTCGAAGCTCATCGCGGCGCGTGGCCTGAAAGCGATCTGGTCGTAGGCCTCAGTGTTCCACCGAGAGGTCACGCCCCGGCCGACGCCGAACATCATGTTGGCGAAGAGCGGCTTGGGCAGCCGGCGCTTGGCAAGGGCGCTCGCCTCCTCCCAGGAGTCGAACTGCTTGCGCAGCGGCAGGATGTCTCTGGTCGGCGGACGCCACCTCGGCGGCACGGTTCCCTCCTCTCGCCGGTATCACCGGCGGTCGGCGTCTGCACCGGGTCGGGGTCGTCGGCGCGGCCGCTATCCGTGGTGCATGCGACTTTCGACTACAGCAACCAGCTTTCAGCATCTTACTGCCCGGCGCCGGGGAGATCCAGCGTGAGTGGTCTTGAGCAGGGATGCGTCACATTAGGGGAAAGCCAAGATCATCGTGGTGGCTAGGCTGGTCGGCGCTTCGCGTCTGGGTGAACGGGGTGCTGCGGACGGCTTGAAGCTGTCTGCTTCCCTCGGGCCGGCGCAACGCAGCAAAGGCACCGGCCATGGGAACGGTCCAGTGCATGCAAGACAGTTTCGAGCTGCGCCCTCGGCCGATCATCGGCCGCAGGCCGCAGGCACCCTCGTTCCCCCAGCGTTAGCGGGAGACGACCAGAGGTCCTCCAGGTGCGGTATTTTTATCCAGTGAGATCGACTAGGGGCGTTGCGCCAGCAGCCGAGCAGGCGGCAGAAGGCACGCCCGGCGCACGGTCGTCGGCAGGTCAGCCGGGCTCGTCCCACAACCGGTACCGGGTCGAGGCGCTCGCGAAAGGCCTCCGTCTGCTGTCCTTGTTCTCACCGCAGCAGCCCGCCCTGCGTGTGAAGGACATGGCGGACTTGTCCGGACAGCCAATGCCGTCAGTCTTCCGCTTCGTGAGCACGCTTGAGGAAGAGGGATACCTGGAGCGGCTTCCCGATGGCCGGGTGCGTCCGGGCACAGGTGTCCTGTCGCTCGGCTTCGCTTCCTTGCAGGGCATGGACCTGGTGCAGACCTCGGCGTTGGTGATGGGGGAGCTCGCCGCGTCGACAAATGCCACCGTCAACCTCGGCGTCCTGTTCCATGACTCGGTCCTGTTCGTCGCGCGGGTGCAGAGTCCCACGTTGCTGATCGCAGCCAACATCCGGGTGGGCAGCACGGTACCCGCGGTCTACAGCTCAATCGGGAAGGTACTGCTGGCCCACCTTCCTCCCGAGGAGTTCGAGCACCGCATCACCGACGAGTCGTTCGAAGGCGCCTGGGGCCCGCGCGCCGTCCGTGACCGTACGACGCTGATGCGTCAACTGGACAGCGTCCGGCTTGATGGCTACCTCATCCAGGAGGAGGAGGCTGTTGCCGGGCTGAGCTCGCTGGCAGCTCCGATCGTCCAGGCGGGGCAGGGGGTCGTGGCCGCCATCAACGTGGCCGTGCCGACACGTGACTATCCGCAGTCCCGCATCCTTCGTGAGCTGCGCGAGCCGCTCCTCGCCGCGGCGGGCACGATCTCCCGGCGGCTGGGCGGCAGCTTGGCCTAAGAGCGGTCACCGATTTTCCTCGGTGCGTGGCTCGGACGGCTCGCGATCGGTATACCAAGATCGCGTAGCAGTTTCTCGGAGATCATTTCGGGGGCAACTCGCGGGCAAACCAGCGCTGGACGGCAAAAGCAACACAACCGGTCAGTTGCTCACGGGCACAGCCGCTTGGGCATGGTCATATCGAAGGCCGCAAGCATGTCGTCAATGAATTCTTTAATTGACGTCCAGCGCTCAGTGGTGAGCGATGATCACAACTGCCAGCAGGAGAGCCAGGCCCACCACGAAGCCGAGCAGCGTCACAGCACGGCGGATGCCACCGGAGCGCGTGGGCACCTGCTCCTGGTGGAAGGCATCGACCATGCTCGCCCGTCCGCTGTTGTCTTCAGGGGATGGTGCAGGTGAGCCTGCCGGAGGGAGAGATATCGGTTCCTGGGGAACGGGAAAGTAATCGTCGTGGTCAGCACCCTTCACTCTGGCACGTATGGCCTGGTGAGCTGAGCCGGCAGTGGGGTCCCTGCTTAGCCCATGTGCCGTGTAACCGGTGGAGCGGAAGTCGATCGATTCATGCGCGTCATCATCAGGCGCAGACGGTTCATTGCTGGACTGGCCAGAGCGCCTGCGTGGATCGTCACCGCTGGAATAGTCCGAATAAGCTGCGGGCGACTGCGAATGGGTCTCGTCGGCATCGCGTGACGCATAGAGGCCCTCCAGTGCCCGCCGAAGCGTGTCCGGATCATTCTCTGCGCGGACGCGGCTGACGAGACGGTCCAGCATCAGTTCCTGCCCGGCGTCCAGTGCCTGTTTTGTCTGTGGGTCGGCTCCTGCACGGTGTTCATCTGTTCTGATCTGGTCAAGCTTGCGTATCAGCTCTGCGAGGGTCGGCCCTGACTGCGATGGCGACTGGTCGATGAGCCCGGCGATGTTGTTTAGCTCCTGCTCGAGTTGGCGGGCAGCTTGCCCTGGCTCTTCGCCCTCCGCCATGTGTCTCGCCTCCTCAGGTCCTTCCTACGCCGGAGCAGCGGCCAGCGCTACCTAGCTGCAGCGGCGGCGAGCTTCTGCAGCACTGCCGGGGCAGCCAGCCCGGCAACGCCGAGCGTTATGCCCACGTCGATGCTTACCATCCGGGCCGCGTCCTCGCCGTATATAACAGCGAATGCCAGCACGCCCAGCATGACGTTAATGGCTGCCAGCACCGGCCACTTGGGCACGACGAGGCGCTTGAGCTTGCTGTGCCGAAGTTCCCACGGATACTCGTCGTCGCAGGTGAGGGTGGCCCGGATACCTAACAGCTCACCAGCGACAGCGCCTGCGGCACCGAAACGTCGATCACCCCACTGGTCACCGGCATGCTCGGCAATCGTCCATCCGTTCCGCCTCGGCAGCCCGCTGACCAGCGCCGACACGTACCCGCCCGCATGCTGCCACGTCTGTGCCCGGACGCGTCAGCTGGCGCCCCGGAATGGCTGGCACAGGCTGCGCTCGGCAGCAGTGATCAGCAGCTCCGCGGCCCTGGCGGCGGGCAGGCCACGGCCGGTGTGAAGCAGGTCGAAGCTGTCGAAGCTGGTCAGCAGACACAGCAGGTCGGTGGCGGCGTCCACGGTCACATCTGCGCACAGGATCCCCTGCTGCGCAAGCCGCTGCGCCTGGGCGGCCATTCCTGCGGCGCGGCCCTCGTCCATCTTCTGCACCGCGCCGCCGACCGCGTCCGCGTCCAGCTGGGCCATCGAGTTCAGCGCGCGCAGCACGTCACGGTGGGCCGCATACATTCCGGCCACGCCGCGGATCGCGCCGCGCAGTGCCTCGCGCGCGTCGGGGTGCGAGGCGGCCGCGAGCATGCTGGCGAACCCGCCGCGTTCCAGAAGATCCGCGCCGAGCGCGCAGAACAGGCCTGCGCGCGACCCGAAGACCAGGTAGACGGTGGACCGCGACACCCGGGCGATGCGGGCGATCTCGTCGATGCTGACCGGCTCGGCGGGTGCCGAGCGCAGCCGCCGGCAGACCGCGTCGAGGATGCGGCGCCGGGTCTCCTCTGCGGACTCGGCGCGCAGCCGCTGCTCGTACTTCCGGGTGGTCACCGACTCAATCCTAGCATTTCGCTTGACGATGTGACTTCTGAAGTACACACTGTCTTCCAGAATACGAAACGTCCAGCGAAATTAGGGAAGGCTGCCATGCAGGTGATGATCCGCTGCAAGCTCAAGCCCGATCAGGTCGAGAAGTGCCTTGAGCTTGGCCGCGCCGTGTATGACGAACTCGCCTCGGTCCGGCCGGACTGGCTGCGTCAGGCGAGCTTCCGTCTCGACGACGGGGTCAGCATCGTTACGTTCGCCGAACTCGACGACCCCGGAAAGCTCGCGGGCTTGCCCGCCTTCCGGCGGTTCCGGAGCACCCTTGACCAGCGCTGCGACGAACCGCCGGTCCTGACGGTGCTGCACGAAGTCGGCTCCTACCGCTTCACCTGACCATCCGGCCGCGCGCCACCTCCGGGGGAATCCGACATGTCATCTGCCGAGCACCCGACAACGATCGTGAACGCGAAGGTATTCGACGGGACGAAGTCGCAGGACTGGACTTCGGTCCGGTTCGCTGACGGCCTGATCACCAAGTGCTCGGCCGCCCCGGCCGCCCAGGAAGGCGACGAAGTGGTCGACGCGGGTGGCGGGACTGTGCTTCCCGGTCTGATCGACGCGCACGTGCACCTCGTTCCCGGCGCCCTCGCGCAATCGTTGACCTTCGGCGTTACCACCGTTCTCGACATGTTCAGCAAACCCGGCCTGGTGGCCAGGGCGAAGGAGCAGGCCGGCTCCCGTCCGGACGTGGCCGATGTGCGTTCCTCGGGTGTCGGTGCCACCGCGCCCGGCGGGCACCCGTCGATGATGTACGCCCCGTTCCCGACGTTGACCGCCGCTGATCAGGCCGAGCAGTTCGTCGCGGAACGGATCGCGGAGGGCTCGGACTATCTGAAGATCATCTCCGGCACCGGGGGCCTATGGCCGTCGCTGGACTCCGAAACCATCAAGGCACTGGTCACTGCCGCGCACGCCCGCGGCCTGGTCGTCGTCGCTCACGTGAGCTCGACGGCCGGTGTCGAGGAGGTCACATCCGCCGGTGTCGACGTGGTGGCCCACGCCCCCGCGGACGCCGAGCTGGACAAGGCCCTGGTCGAACGCATGGCCGAGGCCGGAATCGTGGTCGGTCCGACGCTGGCCACCATCGAGAACACCCTCGGCGAACCGGGTGGCGCAGCAGTGGCAGGGGACCCGCGCCTCGCTGAGGCGCTCGGGGACGCCTGGGCCCGCCGGCTGGCCTCGGGTGCCTCGGGATGGCGTGGCCGGGGAATGCCGCCCTACTCGCGGGCCGAGGACAACGTGCGGCGACTGGCCGATGCGGGGGTCACTCTGCTGGCGGGCACCGACGCCCCGAACCCGGGGACCGTGTTCGGAGCAAGCCTGCACCGGGAGCTGGAACTCCTGGTCCGGTGCGGCATTAGCCCGGCGCAGGCTCTGGCCGCTGCCACAACCGAGCCGGCACGAGTGTTCGGCCTCGCCGACCGAGGACGTGTCGCGGCCGGGCAGCGCGCGGACCTGGTCCTCGTGTCCGGTAACCCGCTGACGGACATCACCGCAACACGCGCGATTGAGCGGATATGGCGCGCGGGCACAGCCTGCGATCGACGCGCCTTCGTCGCGAGCGCTGCCGAAGCTGAGCAGCTTGAGGCTTTCGACGCCCAGGTCGCCAAGGTCGTGGCAGCCGTGCGCGAACGCTGGTCCAACTTCGACCCGAGGACGGCCCCCTCAACGCGGGTCCCGTAGCTCATGGACCGCCCAGATGTGGCCTGCGGCAGCGCCGTCGGAGGCAACGCCTGGCCTACCCGCCGGCGCCCCCGAGACCGCGGCCGCCTGCGCCCGGACATCTGGCAAGCCTGGCGCACGCCCACCCGTAGCAACAGTCGGGGGCCGACGGAAGCTGGCCGTGCTTGCGTCTGTTACCGCCGGCTAAGGGTGACGTGGGTGACGCCGCTGGGGCTGTTCACGGCCTCGATCTGGAAGCGGTCTTCGAGCGCCTCCAGCCCATCCCACAGGCGCTCCCCGCGGCCCAGCACGATGGGCACCACGACGATGTGCGCGTAGTCGACCAGGCCGGCGGCCAGGAACTCGCGGATAGTGGACGGACCGCCGCCGATGCGGACATCCCCGCCAGCGGCAGCCTGGCGCGCCTGCGTCAGGGCCTGGGCGGGGCTGGCGTCGAGGAAATGAAACGTGGTACCACCGTTCATCTGGACGGACGGCCGCAAATGGTGCGTGAGAACAAGAACCGGGGTGTGGAACGGCGGGTTGTCTCCCCACCAGCCCTTCCACTCCTGGTCCGGCCAGGGGCCGTGGTGGGCGCCGAACTTGCCCCGGCCCATGATCTCGGCGCCGACGTCCAGGTTCCAGGCGCTGGCAAAGACGTCGTCGATGCCGCTGCTGCCACCGGGCTCGCCTTGCATGGCGTGGAACGTACGGGTCGCGAAAAACCACTCATGCAACCGGACGCCTGCATGCCCAAACGGCGCATCCAGGCTCTGCCCCTCGCCGGTGCCGAACCCATCTAGCGACACCGAGAAATTATGCACCCGGACTTGCGACACAGTGACCTCCTGACACGATGCCTCACCGCGACCGGGCCCGGTCGCCCCGCGCCCGCCACCAGTCAGGACGACCCACCGGGCACAGAATCATCGCCAGTGCCATGACCGATGACCATCATGCGCTGCCAATCACCGGCCAAGGCCGCGATCGCCAAAACCGATCCCTCCGAACGATCACGAAGCCCTAACTGACTTTGCCGGGAGGCTTCCTCCATGAGAACCAGGTACAGCACGGTGTATTCGCCGTCGGCCACCCTGGTTAACCAGGCTGTGAAGGCCATGCTGAGCATGGGCAAGATCGACTCCACGCTCATCCTCGCCTTCAACTACGACACGCTCCCTCTGGTTCAGGCGGCGGCGAAGTACGCGCACTCGGCCAGCGCGTCGGCGCTCGCCGCCGCGCTGGTCAAGCCGGCCGTGCAGGCTGCCGCCAAGACCGCGATCTTGTCCCGCTACCACTTCACCGCTGCCAGCCACTCACCGCAGCCAGGTGGCAGCGCGTTCACGTTCATCTCGCCGACCATGATCGTCAACGGGGAGTACGGGCACTCCTGACACCGCGGCACCGGGGCGTGGCAGCAGGGCTGGCGCGTCCCCGGGTGCCCGGCCTCGGAGCCGCCATGCCCCTCAACCCCCCGTGCCAGCCGGGCGGATAGTCCCTACAATCCTGACATGACCGAATCCCCGTCCCGAGGCGGGGATTTGCCCGGCCCGGGGACGGATCACGTCGTCGCAGCCACCGTGCACCTGCTGCACCGACGGCGGGGCTGGTCGTGGGTATGCTCCAGCAGTCTTGTCGCCCTGCTGGCGCTGGTCGCCCTCAGGGCCAGTGTCTGGGCCGGGGCTACCGGGGCGCTGGCGGTCGTGGGCGATATAACGCTGATCCTGCTGCTGGCCGTGGCAGTGGTCGCGGTGATCATGGTGATCACGGACACAGGCAGGCTCCGCCGCCGTCACGCGGCTGTCCGCGCGGCCGCCGCGAGCCGGACGTCGCACCATCCCGTGGCCCATCACCCGTTCCGCACGCCCGTTCACGACCTCGCAAGCCACGTCTTCGTCTGGTTCATCCTCAGCATCGTCCTGATCCTGACGGCTCTGTCCCTGCCTAACCAGGTCAATGCGTACGCCTACGTGGCAGGCGCGGGCAAGAGCGTGATGTTCGTGCCGCAGTCATACAGCGTTTCGTGCCACTCTGGTCGTGGTGGGGGCGGCTGCTTGACCGCGACCAACGGCGTCCTGGAGACGGACCCGCCCGTCAGCGTCGCCTGGAACGGGCAGGTCCCACTCGGCCAGCCGTTCCAGGTCCGTCGGCCGGTGTGGGTTATTAGCTGGACCACCCCCACCCTTATGAACGGCAATACAGCGGCTACCGGCATAGGCGCCGGGCTGATCTTTGATCTAGGAACGGTCTGCGTGATCGCCGGGTTCGTTCACATGGTGCGGCGGGCCCGGCGGCGCCGCCGGGGACCCGTGTCCGCGGTCACCGCAGGGGGCCACTGGGTCAGATCACAACCCACGGCAAAACGTGCACCCAAACGAAACCGCCCGGCAAAACGTGCACCGAAACAAAGCCGCAGCCCCAACCCCACTTGACGCCAGTGCTACGCCAGGTCGAAGCCGCGGTAGTTGTCGGTTGCCACGTCCGCGCAGATCCTGCGGTACACCCCGAATCCGCCGATGAACGGCATGAACACGCGAGGCTTGCCGGGAATGTTGGTGCCGACGTACCACGAGTTCGCTGACGGGAACAGCGTCTGGTCAGCAAGCTCGTTACAGTATTCGACCCAGTCGTTCTGGGCCTGCTTCCTTGCCTCGATCGCCGTCCGCCCGCTGGAGCGCCCCCGATCTGCCAGAACGGGCGAAACTGCTCCTCAAGCACGGCGTGCGCATCGCGACGTTCGCGCTGGCCCCGAACGAGCGCGTCATCAAGGACCTGAAGGACTCCGGGCTGATCGTCGTCCCCTCGATCGGTGCTCGGCGGCACGCGGAGAAAGTGGCGCCTGAAGTGTCGACGCGGTGATCGCGCAGGGCAACGAGGCCGACGGCCACACCGGCAGGGTGCCGACGTCGATCCTGCTGCCGCAGGTGGTCTACGCCGGTGGACATCCCGGTTATCGGTGCCGGCGGGTTCAGGAGCGGGCGGGGCCTGGTCGCGGCGCTGGCCTTTGGCGCCGCCGGCATCGCCTGTCGCTGGTGAGCAGGAACCGGGTGCCCATGGCAAGTCCACGTGTATCGTCCCCGGCCAGCGGACCTCGAACGTCTGCTCCTTGCCGGCAAAGTCCTGCTGCGACCGGATGTAGTCCATCAGCGCAGGAACCTCCTCGACCTCGAAGGAGGTCGGGTTAGGCTCCCAGCCGTCGTAACTGGCAGCCCGGCGCAGCGCGGGCTTGGAGTTACCGCCGATGTAGATCGGCGGACGTGGTTTCTGCACCGGCTTGGGCTCGAAGGCTAGTCCGTCGATCTGAAAATAATGGCCGTCAAAGAATGGCTTGTCGGATGACCAGAGTTCGACCATGGCGTGCAGAGTCTCGTCGGTGATTGCTCCTCTTTCCGCGAACGGTATGCCCAGAACCTCGAACTCGCGGACGGCATGGCCTATCCCGGCCGCCACGTCGAGCCTTCCTCCTGAGAGCACGTCGATGCTGGACAGCGTCTTGGCGAGTGCGAGGGGATGGTGGTACGGGACGGCCAGGACACTGGTTGTCATCCGGACGCGACGTGTCGACCCGGCAATGAAAGCGATCGCCGACAGCGCGTCCATCCAGTACGGGCCTAGCCTGGGGACCTCGAAGTACGGCATGGCGAGGGTGCTCAGAGATCGTGATCCCGTAATAGCCGCGTTCGTCGATCACGGTGGCGATCTGCTGGAAGTCCGGAGCGGCAAGGTGTGCAGACCACTGTGGCGCAGGAATCACGTGATCGTCCGCAGCCGGGATGTGGTTCTCGCCGGGCATGGAATGTTGAATCTCAAAGGTCCTCCAGCTCGGTTGACCAGCCGATCTCCCGCAGGACCGGCTGCAGCCGCCGCCAGAAGACACAGTAGATGATCAAGCGCTTGATCGGGCTGGAGCCCGTGCCATGGTGATCACTGGCAGCAGTGTGACGCGGCGGCCGGGGGCCGCCGCGTCACACGTGCGTGTCGGGGTCTGGGGCGCTAGCCCGTACTACAGGAGACCGAAGGCCAGGTCCATTGGCCGTTGGGCGAGATCGTGACGCCCCAGTTATTACCGTTGCCGTTAGGCGTGGCGACCATCACATACTCGCTGGGCCAGGTGGCGTTGACGTTCCAGGTGGAGTAGACGACCGCGGGAGCCACAAGGTCCATCGTCACGGTCCAGGTGCTGGAGCCGGAGACCGAGACATTGAGGTTGTACCAGTTGCTTCCTGACGACCCGGCGGACAGCGTTGCGGTGCAGCCACTGCTGCCACCTCCGCCCCCGCCGCCCCCGCCGCTTCCTCCGCCACCACCGCCGGAGGAAGAGCCGACGGTGACGCTGGAGCTTCCGCTGCCGCCGCCGAAGGACTCGGTCGCGAGGATCTGATAGTTGAGCGTGCCCAGGTTCATCCCGTGGCTGGCCCAGGCGTTAAAGAAGTTCTGCGTGGTGATGGTCCCGCTGCTGGTGGGCGATGTCCGTATCGCCAGGTACTGCTCAAAGGTCGCGGTGCCCTGGATGGAGGGCTGGTTGACCTGCTGGTGCTCGTAGATGTTGTACGTGCCGCCGTCGCTGGTGACCTGGCCCATGTAGGTGCCGGCCGTGGGCGGTGAGCCGCTGTAGTTCTCCATGACGTAGTACTCGACCAGAGGGTTGGTCGACCAGCCGTAGAGCGACACCAGTGTGGTGCCCCCGGACGCGCTGAGACTGCTGGAGAAGCTTTCAGTGGCATTGCTGCCGGGGTTCCAGCCAACGCCGGCGACGAAGTCGCCGATCCCGCTCCACGAGGTGGAATAGCTGTTGCCCGAATTCAGCGTCATGCATGCTGACCCAGTGCCGGCGCTCCACATCTGGTAGTAATAGCCGCCGTTCGTGCCGGTCTGGTTCGAACATATGGTTGTCGCCGCGTTCGCGGCAACGGGCAGGACTGCCGTCGCCGCGGTCACAGCCGCGGCTAAGGCGCCCCCGATGAGCAGCCTGACGCGGCCTCCGCGACTCTTCCGGTGGACGGGGGGGTCGTTCATGTGCGTGTTCCTCCTTGGATGAGCGGGTCGTCGCCCAGGCTGGCGACCGGAGGACCGGGTCACGGCTGGTGACCCGGACCGACAGCCTCCGAGGCCTGCCGATGGCGACAGCATTAATCTGGTCCGTCCAGTCGTCAATACTTTTCGGAAATATTTCGAAGATATAATCTTGGTCGGATGCGTGGCAGGCAGTGTTTGGCCTAATCAGGGCGTTGTCTATCTGCGCGGCTTCGAACGGACTGTGGTCAGCTCAGAACAGCAAGCAGAGATCGGCGCTAGGCGCTCTGAAAGTTTCAGAGAAATTTCGAGCCACATCGCGTTTCCGCTCGATCCGGGCGGAACCCGGTGGCGGCTGACCCGATCCCGTTGCGCGCACCTCAGGGGGTCGCGCCACGATGGATGGGGATCTGCTGCAGTCAGGTGTGCACCGGTGCCACATTCACGGGAACTGACCGACGTTCTCGTCAGCTACCTCAACTGGCCGGTGACCGCCTGCGGCCCAGCGCTAGTGCTTCACCACAGCGGCGATGACGAGCAGCGCGATGATGACGAAGGCGATTGCGATGAGTCCACTGCGCAGCCGCGTCTTCCGGTAGCCAGCGATCCGACCGCGCGTCGTCTTCACGTCGCCGTGCGCGGCGTACGTGCGGTTGGCATGCCAGCCGAGGAAGCAGCCGATAACGAGAACGAGAACCGCGATCCCGAAAGCGGCAGTGGTTGAGTTCACCGCAATACCTACCCCCCGACCTTTCCCCCCCGGGCCGTCAGTTACCGATCATCCCCCAATGTGCAGAGGGTTAACAGCAGAAACGCCGACTTGGCCGATGGGCCCACGCGGCTTGGGGCGTTTTGCCGCCTTACGGCGCTCAGCGGCGCTTCGGGCGGAGCCTGAGTGGGGTGCGAAATGGGAGCCGGGCAGGGGGCCGAACAGGGCCTTGCGGCGGGGGCAGGCCGGCCGCCGCCTGGGCGGCTGGCAGGATTGAGGCATCTGCTCTCCTACCCCACCCGCGACCCCGAAGGACGCGCATGAGTAATGAAGCGCTGACCGCAGAGACCATCAGCATCACCGGCAACGACGGGGACGAGATCGAGGCGTACTTCGCCCGGCCGCTGGGCGTCGACTCCTTTGGCGGTGTGGTGGTGATCCATCACATGCCCGGCTACGACGCGCCGACCAAAGAGATAGTGAGGACTTTCGCTGCCAACGGCTATGCCGCGCTCATGCCCAATCTCTACCACCGGGACGCACCCGGGGCCAGCCCCGACGACGCGGCCGCCACGGCGCGGGCCAAGGGCGGAGTGCCGGACGAACGCCTGATCGGCGATGTCGGCGCCGCCGCCGACTACCTGCGGGCCCTGGACGGCAGCAACGGCAAGGTCGGCGTGATCGGCTACTGCTCAGGCGGCCGCCAGTCGTTTCTCGCTGCGTGCAGCCTGCCGCTCGACGCGGCCGTGGACTGCTACGGCGCCTTCGTGATCGGCACGCCGCCCGCCGAGATACCGCTGAAGGTCGGGCCGATCGCCCATCTCGCCGAGAACCTGTCCTGCCCGCTGCTCGGCCTGTTCGGTGCCGACGACAAGTACCCGTCGCCGGACGAGGTCGACCAGCTCGACAAGATCCTCACCGAGGAGGCGAAACCGCACGAGTTCCACGTCTACGAAGGCGCGGGCCATGCGTTCTTCTCCGTGAACAGGCCCGCGTACCGCGTCGAGGCCGCGAACGACGGATGGCAGAAAATCTGGGACTTCTACGGCCGCTACCTAGCCAGCTGAGCATCGGGAGACTCACATGTGCACCTACCTGACCGAGAAGATTGAGGTGGACGGCAGCGGCAAGGGAGCGGCCGGCTGGTTCACGCTCACCGACGTGACTGTGTATTTCGATCACCCGCAGCACGCCCCGGCCGAGCACACGCTCAACATCGACTTCCTGAACCCCGGCAGCGGGCCCTCGGCCCGGGTAGCTGTCGAGCTGACCGCGGAGTCGGCCAGGGCGCTGGCAAAGGCGATCGAGGCGACCCTGGAATCAGCGCCTCCCGGCATGACCTGAGCCCGCCGCCGTGCCGGCGGCGCGCGGGCCTGACTGTCGGCACCGTGTGCCAGGATCGGGGTTGCGGGGATTCCCGGGGGATCGTCCCCCCGCACTGGTACAGCACACGAGCTGCACAGCCGCCAGCAACTGTCTGCGGCCTGTGCCAGGATCGGGGTCTGCGGGAGATCCGGGGGTTGTCCCCCGGGCGACCGCACATGGGTCGGCGGAGGCGGTGGCATGAGGTTCCGGGTCGAGCGCGAGGCGCTGGGTGAGGCCGTCACGTGGGTGGCGCGGACACTGCCGTCGCGGCCGGTCGTGCCGGTGCTGTCCGGCCTGCTGCTGCAGGCCGGCGACGACGTGCTGACACTGTCCTGTTTTGACTACGAGGTTTCCGCCCGGGCCCGGATCGACGCCAAGGTCGAGGAGCCTGGAGACGCCCTGGTGCCCGGGCGCCTGCTGGCCGAGATCATCCGCAGCCTCCCTCCGCTGGATGTGGAGGTCGCCTCCGACGCCGACATGATTGGCCTGACCTGCGGCACGGCCGAGTTCGCCCTGGTGTCGCTTCCGCTCGCGGATTACCCTGCGCTGCCTGAGCCGCCCGCCCCTGCCGGGACAGTGGACGGCGGCGTTCTGGCCGTGGCCGCCGGGCAGGTCGTGCCAGCGGCCAGCCGTGACGACACGCTGCCGATGCTCACCGCAGTCTGCCTTGACGTCGACGGTGACACGCTGACGATGGCCGCGACCGACCGCTACCGGCTCGCGGTCAGGCAGCTGCGCTGGGATCCAGCGGTGCCCGGGCTCCGTGCGGCCGCGCTGGTCCCGGCCAGGACACTGAACGAGGTCGCGCGAACCATGGCAGCGGCAGAGCCGGTGACCGTGTCGTTCGGCAGCGGCGGCGCGCCGGACCAGGCCGGCACGGGCACACCCGCCGACGGCCTGATCAGCTTCGAGAGTGCGAGCCGCAGGCTTACCGCCCGGCTGGTGGCAGGCGAGTTCATCAAGTACCAGTCCCGGTTCCCGGCCGAGTTCGGATCACGCGCGACCCTGTCGGCCGGGCCGTTCACCGAGGCGGTCAGGCGGGTGTCCCTCGCGGCCGACCGGACCAGCCCGGTCCGGCTGAGCTTCGGCTCCGACGCAGTCCTCGTTGAGGCGCGCACCGAGGGGCGGGCCCGGGCCAAGGAGAGCGTGCCTGCCGACTTCGAGGGCGACGAGAAGGTCATCTCCTTCAGCCCTCACCTGCTGCTCGACGGCCTCACGGCGGCCGCCGCTTCGGCTTCAGCGGTCTCGCAGCCCGGTGCCGACGGCGGCGCGGGATCCGCCGATCCCTCGCAGATCAGGCTGGAATTCACGACGGCGGCCAAGCCGGCGCTGATCACCTGGGCTGGCGACGACGGCGTTCAGCCAGGCCAGCCCGCGTTCCGTTACCTGGTGGCGCCGCTGAGGATACCTGGGGCGTGACCGAGCCGGGCGAGACTGGCTCACCGGGGGTCACTGAACGGGTAAGGACCGGCTCAGCGGTCAGACGTCCCAGTAGCGGCGGGCGGAAGCGCGGTGCCGGCGCGGCCCGCGGCCGCAGCCGCCCTTGAAGCCGCGGGGCCCGCGGGCCCGGCCGGTTATGATCCACCGCAGGAACCCCCGGACCGCGGCGAAGATCGCAAGGAAGATGGCAAGTTTGCCGGGCCACGGGAACGCGCGCAGGCTCAGGTCGGCGATCAGCAGCCACGAGACCAGCGCCGCGATGATCACGGGAACGAAACCGAGCCGTGGCCGCGGGCGGGAACGGTACTCCTGCCTGGCCCGCTCGCGATCCCAGCCGGCCGCAGCAGCCACAGGCAGTGGCGCGGACGGCCCGGCAGCAGGCTGCGGGAGATCCTTGGTGATCGCGCCGAGCTGGCTTTGCGTCTTCGCCGTGA
The DNA here is from genome assembly GCA_963815375.1 of uncultured Actinomycetota bacterium. Classification (GTDB taxonomy): domain Bacteria; phylum Actinomycetota; class Actinomycetes; order Streptosporangiales; family Streptosporangiaceae; genus JASHPR01. The sequence continues at coordinate 1,411,778 of CAWFGX010000005.1, forward strand.
AGACCGCGCCGAGCCGCTCGGTGAACTCTTCCTGGGTCAGCCGGCCGTCCGCGAAGTGCTCGCGAAGATAATCGGCCGCCGCCTCACGCTCGGCGTCCCCTATGCGAAGATCCGGTCCTGCCGCCATCTGATCCTCCGCATCCCGGTCGACCCGCGGGTCCCCGGTAGCCTGGTGCCTCTCCGCTATGGAGACGATATATCTCGACGGGCCGGTCGGCAAGTCATCCGGCGGCAAGTCGCCGGGCGGCCTCTGTGACCCCTTTTCCGCCTTGCCGGCCACGCAAGCAGGCTCCCGGGACGTCAGTTGAGGAAGTAGCTGCTGCCGCCGGTCGCAGGGTTGGTGACCTCCGCGGCGACCGACATGGCGCCGCCCTTCGCGAAGACCAGCGTGAGCGTGATCTGACGGCCGGCCTGCATCGGCCCGGCGCCACTGATCAGCAGGTGATCAGCGTCGGGGGAGAGCCGCAGCATCGAGTCGGCGGGCACGTCGATATCCCGTACGGTCCTCATCGCGTCGGATCCAGTGCCGGCCGGGGCCCGGAACATCACCTGGCCGCCGACGCTGGTGCGGGCGGAGACGAGCCGGTCGGCCGGCCCGTTGTTCCGGATGACCAGGTACGCGTCGGTGAGGTCGCCGGAGCCAGAGGCGGGCACGTTGACGTACGCCGTGCCGATCTGGATGGACCCGACGGCGTCTGCCTGCTGCGCGCAGCCGGCCACTGCTCCGCCGCCGGCGATCAGAGCGCCTGCCGCTACCGCGGCCCGGACGACCGCCGGAACCTGGCGCGCGGACGCCAGCCCCCGGCGGCTCCCCGGAGCGGAGTCAGCTTGCTTCATGATCACGCCCTAGCATCCGTTCTGGAATTGCAATGATCTCACGGTCTTACGGGGCTCCCCGGCCCGGCTCCGGCCGGCGTCAGGAGTATTGGCGGAACGCGGGCCAGGACCGAGCCCACGACGACCTTAGCCCGGTCGCCAGATAGATCCCGACGCCTTGCTCGCGGCCGCGTCAGCGGCAGGCGGCGGGCCCCAGAGCCAGAAGTAGTTCGCGCCGCTGTAGGCCTGCGGCAGGCCCATCCCCGGCCCGTAGCGCACGGACCAGCGGGGTTCAGCCGCGCTGTACCGCAGTGCCGAGGAGCCCGAGCGGCGGGGATCCGAGGTCCAGCATCGCGGAGTGGAACCGCTGCAGCGTGAACCCTGCGCCCCAGGTCTTCCTGGCCTGGTCACGCAGGTCCATGATCACCAGCTTGCCCCAGGTGTAGCGGCCGTACGTCGGGTCGAACGTCGCCCGGCGCGCCTCAGACAGGGCGGCGGGGCCAGACAGGTGGGTGTCCGCCGCGAACCTGCGGGCGCCTTCCTCAACGGTCATCCCGGCGGAGTGCACGCCGATCGCGCAGGCCAGCCGGGTGACCCGGACTAGTGCCTCGAGCCAGACGCCGATCGCGAACCGGGGATCGTCGGCCAGCATCCCCTGCTCCACGCAGAGTTCCTCGGCATAGTGGGCCCAGCCTTCTGTAAACGAGTTCGACTGCAGCACGCGGCGGACCTGGGTGGGTGCCCGGCGCAGCGCCCGGCCGTGCGAGAAATGCCCGGGCGCGACCTCGTGCACGGTGATGCCCGGGAGCGTGGTCCTGCTGAAGACCTCGAGCCATTCTTCCTGGTCCGGTTCTGGCCAGGAATCCTCGGGCGGCGAGATGTGATACCAGGACGGTGCCTCCGGCTCGCCCGGCGCCGCCCACGACATCATCGCCATTCCCCAGCGCCTCGACGGAGGGGCCAGCCCGACCTGGCACTCACCATCGTTATAGGGCACTAGGTCGTTTTCCCTGGTGAACGCGATCGCAACCTCGGTCCATTGCCGGGCCGCCTCGATCACGCCATCGGCGTCCGGGTGATCGGTGACCAGTTCGCGCGCCACCTCCAGCGGTGCGCGGTCCGGGTCCACCTGGGCGCAGCTCTCAGCCAGCCGTCCGGTGAGCCGGTCCCGCTCAGCGTCAGCCCGGTCGCTCAGCCTGCCCAGGTCGACGGGCATGGTCTCGGCAGTGCTCATCAGCGCGGTCAGCCCGGCGCTGCCGAGCGCGGCATCGGGACTGCCGTTGGCCGCCGCCCGCTCGATGTACGCGACAAGCCGAGCGTGTGCCGCTTCCGCCGCCTCCCGCACGTCCTCGTCTGCCGTCGCCGGGATGCCAGCGGCGAGCCCGCGGATCGCGTCGCCGAGCGATTCGGCGACCGGAGCGCTGAGCTGGTCCAGGGTCTCGATGGCCGTGTCGACTGCCTGCGGCCACTGGGCGAGGTGGGCAAGGCGGGCGGCATCCCGCTGCTCCTGCGGGGCGTAGTCCCTGTCGTAGCAGGCGAGGTCGAGCGCACCGAGGTGCGGCAGGGGATTGCGGCGGTGCAGTTCCAGATCGCCGAAGAAGGTCCGGGCCGCGGCCTCGAACGCGCTCAGGTGTGCCTCGTCGTGGGTGTCCTCGAGCCGCTCGTCACCGTTGCCCAGCTTGCTGAGCCCGGCCCGGACCCCGCTGGCCGACAGATCCTGGATCAGGCCGTCGTATTCGTGCCGGCCGCTTTGCTCGCGCGCCGTGGCTACATCCAGATCACAGACGGCGCGAAGCCGCAGAGTCAGGTCGTCCATGGCGGAACGCTATCGCCCGGCGGCAGGCGCTGGTGTGCTAGGGCCCGGTCGCACCGGCCCGGACGGTTTCGACCGTCAGCACCTGCTTGGGCTTCGAGCAGGTCGGCGCGGTGAAGCTGGCATACAGCGGCGCGTTCTGGTTCGGCGGGTATATCCGCAGCCAGGACGCGGTGACCATGCCGCAGTCAGCCGCCGGGAAGTTGTTCGCGTCAACGACCTGCAGCTCGGCATGGGCGGTCTGACCCGGTGCCAGGTCGATGAACTGCCGGGCATGGACCGGGTTCTCGGTCGCCGGGACGCCGATCTGGCTGCCCCCGGCTCCGGTGACGAACGACACCCCGGGATAGCCGTACAGATTGCACGTGGCACTGGAGATGTTGTCGAACTGGACCGGGTAGTAGGCGCTGCCCGCAGCGGCGCCGTCGGTTGCTCCCACTGTTGCCCGCAGTGCCGAGGTCGCGCACGCCGGCGGCCCGGACGACGGTGCGCCCGAACTTGATCCCGTGCCGGCCGGTGCGGTGGCCGCCGATGATGGCGGCGAGCCCGCCGTAGCGGCCGACCCGGGCGAGGCTGTCGTGCTCCCCGTAGCCCCGCAGCCCGTGGCCGCAGCAGCTGCGAAGCCGGCGGCCGCGACGGCCATCACCCAGCGGGCGGCCCATGCCGACGACCTCATTGTGTCCCCCTTCCCGCGGCGGGCCCTGTGGCCCGGCGGCGATGAGGAATAACTACACCTACGACGGCGGTCCGCGCGCGATGGTTGCGGCGAGTTGAACGGCACTTCTGCGGGGCGCTACGGCTGGACCGGCGAGCCGACCGGCTGGACCGGCGACACCGTCAGCAGGCCGGAGCCCTTGGAGCAGGTCTGCGCGGTGAAATTGATGTAGAGCGGCGCGGTCTGGTCCGGCGGGTAGACCCGCAGCCAGTGTGCGGTGACCACGCCACACTCTGACGCCGGGAAGTCTCCGTACGTGACGAGTTGCAGGCCGGCCTGGGCTGTCTGGCCCGGACCCAGCGTCACGGTCTGCGGGGGCTGAGCCTGGAATACATAGGCCGAGGTGGCCCGGGTTGCTGCGGCGCCGATCTGGCTGCCGCCGGGGCCGGTGACGAACGACACGCCCGGGTAGCCGTACAGGGTGCACGACGCGGTCGAGTCATTCGTCAGGCCGAGCGGATAGTAGAAATGGCCAGAGGCAGCGTCGCCGATGGCGGGCAGGCTTCCGCGCAGCGCCGAGGTCGCGCAGGCCCGCGAAGACGAACCAGAACCAGAAGCGGAACCGGCTGACAAAGTGGCCGTGTTGGTACCCGGCACCGAGCTGGTCGCCTGCTGCGGCGACGAACTCGTGGCCTGAGGCGGCGCCGAGCTGGTCGCCGCGCTGCTGCAGGCTGCGGCGAGGACAGCGCAGCATGCCGCCCCGGCCGCGGCGAGCAGCCTGGCGGTCTGCCTGCTGGAAGTTGGCATGAGAGTCCCTTCTGGTGGTGGATCCCGGGCATTGACCGTGCGACATATAGCGCATACGACTGCCTTTGGGGCGGATTGGTTGCGTCGTCCGCCGCACCGCTGAAGGCATCGCAGGTTGCGATCCACTATCTGGGCGAATATCACAGAACAAGGGACTCTCGGTCTTCGCGGAGGTGCAGGTGCCCGGCTCCGATTCGTTCACCACCAGGCCCGAGCTGGCCGGAACCTTCGGCATGGTGGCATCCACGCACTGGCTGGCGTCTGCGGCGGGCATGGCGGTGCTGGAGAAAGGCGGCAACGCTTTTGACGCCGCCGTGGCCACTGGGCTGGTGCTCCAGGTTGTGGAACCGCACCTGAACGGGCCTGGCGGCGAGGTTCCCGTGATCGGGTTCGACAGCTCGGGCGGCGAGGTGTTCGTGCTGGACGGGCAGGGACCAGCACCCGCCGCGGCAACCCTCGAAGCCTTCGCCGCGGTCGGGCTTGACCTGGTGCCAGGCACCGGCCTGCTCGCCGCGTGCGTGCCCGCGGCGTTCGGCACCTGGATGCTTCTGCTCGAGCGCTACGGCACCCTCCGGCTGCGGGACGTGATGGACTACGCGATCGGCTACGCCAGCAGCGGGTACCCGATGCTGGCGTCGGCGAGCGCGGCGATCGCTGCCGTCGCCGGGATGTTCCGCGAGCACTGGCCGGCTTCCGCCGAGGTCTACCTGAACGGAGGAGCGGGGCCCGCCCCCGGTGAGCGGTTCGCCAATCCCGGTGTTGCCGCCGCCTACAGCCGGATTCTGGACGAGGCTGAGGCGGCGGGCAGCGGCCGCGAGGCTCAGATCGAGGCCGCGCGGGCCGCGTTCTACCAGGGATTCGTGGCCGAGGCCATCGCCGGCTATCTCGAGCGCGCCGAGGTGATGGACGTCACCGGCAGCCCGCACCGGGGCTTGCTCACCGCCGATGACCTGGCTGCCTGGCATGCGTCAGTGGAGACACCCGTCACGACTGAGTACCAGGGGCTGACAGTCTGCAAGACCGGTCCGTGGGGCCAGGGCCCCGTGCTGCTGCAGCAGCTTGCCCTGCTGGACGGCTTTGACCTGAAGGCGATGGGGCCCGGCAGCGCCGACCTGATCCACACCGTGACCGAGTGCGCCAAGCTCGCGTTCGCCGACCGGGAGGCCTGGTACGGCGATCCCCGGTACACGGATGTGCCGCTCGGCGTGCTGCTGTCGCCGGAGTACGCGGCGCAGCGCCGCGGCCTTGTGGGACCGGTCGCCTCGGCCGAGCTGATCCCGGGGTCACCGGGCGGTGCCAAGCCGCGGCTGCCGGGGTACGCGGAGGCCTGGTTTGGCGGGGCGGATGGTGCCGCCGGGACAGGGCCCGTGCCTGCCGACCGCATCCATCGTGGCCATGGCGCGGGCGAGACCCTTGCCGGCCCGGCCGCGGGCGTGTCACAGCCCGAGCTCGGGCCAGGGGACACCTGCCACCTTGACGTGGCGGACCGGTTCGGCAACATGGTGTCGGCCACGCCGAGCGGCGGGTGGCTGCAGAGCTCGCCTGTCATCCCCGGCCTCGGCTTCTGCCTGGGCACCCGGGCGCAGATGTTCACGCTGACCCCGGGCCTGGCGAGCACCCTGGCGCCGGGCAGGCGGCCGCGCACCACGCTGTCCCCGAGCCTGGCGCTGCGCGACGGCGAGCCTTACCTGGCGTTCGGCACCCCCGGTGGCGATCAGCAGGATCAGTGGCCGCTCGGCTTCTTCCTCAACCACGTCTTGTTCGGCATGAACCTGCAGCAGGCGATCGACGCGCCAGCGTTCCACACCGACCACTTCCCGTCGTCGTTCTATCCGCGGTCCTCGGCGCCGCGGTCGCTGGCGGCCGAGGCGAGGCTCCCCGAGCCGGTGCTCGCCGACCTGCGCCGTCGCGGGCACCAGGTCACGGTCATGCCGCCGTGGTCGCTCGGCCGGATCAGCGCCGTCGCCAGGGACCGCGGGTTCCTGTACGCGGGCGCGAACCCGCGCGGCATGCAGGGCTACGCCGCCGGCCGCTAGCTGCGGCGCAGCAGATCACGTCCGGAGTGCCAGGGCACCGACTGCGACCGCGGCTAGCGCGGCGAGCACCGCGATCAGGCTGGCGGCTGAGCCAACAGCAGACGGGAGGTTGGCCGCGCCCACAGCGAGAACCAGCAGTCCCAGGCCCGCAGCGAGCAGCGGCACCTGCGGCCGCAGCACGGCCAGCCGTGCCCGCGACTCACCAAGGTGCACAGCGAGCAGATACGCGAGCAGTACCGCGCCGAGCATGCCGGTGTGCCACGGCGGGGAGCGGTGCAGCGCCTCCAGCACTAGGACCGCGACGACCAGACCCTCCGCCCACGAGGCTGCGCGCGCCACGTCGGCCAGCACGCGCCCACCCCGTTCTACCGGGCTCAGGTAGTCGGGATGCGCAGCGGGCGCTCCGAGCAGGAGCCGCACCGTGGCCAGGACGGCGCACGCCGCTGCGGCGACCACGAGTGCGGTCCCGATCCCGCCGGTGCCACCCAGCGGGACCGCGGCCCAGGCCACGCAGGCCGCTCCCAGCAGTCCGGCCGACAAGGCGCGTGCCGTTGTGGCACCGCGCCCTGCTGAAGCGCTGAACGCCGTCATCGGCGCGTCACCATGACTCTCCTTGTGTAGGGGGCGAGCGGCTCGTCCAGGCTCTGCACGCCGTCCCACCGCACGAGCGGGATGCCGAGCTCGCGGAGCGAGAACCTGATTGCCTCCTGATCCAGCCGCCAGATCCGGCGGGCAAGCGCGCCAAGACGGTCGGTCTGCTGCGGCTCCGTGTTCAGCACGTCGATGATCAGGATGGCGAAACCTCGCTCGCGCAGGTCCCGCACGGTCTCCACTATCCGGCGGTCCAGCAGCGGGCTGAACACCAGGATCAGCGAGCCCGGCGGCAGAGCCGCCCGTGGCAGCCGGGTGATGACCGTGCCCCGGGGGATCAGGTCCGCGGATCCCTGAGAGGCCAGCATCATGTCGAGGATCCGGTAGTGCTGGCGCGGGCCGGTCCCCGGCGGTACCCATCTCGCGCCGCCGCCGTACCGGACGAAGCCGACGCGGTCCCGCACCTGCAGGTAGGCGCGCGCGGCTGCGGCAGCGCCGCGCAGGGCGAGATCTGCCGGGGCGAAGCCCGGCTCACCGACGTCGGCGCTGACGTCAGCGATGATGACGACGTTCAGGGTGCGCTCGGCCGCGAACGTGTTCAGCTGCATCCGGCCGCGCCTGGTGCTCGCTGGCCAGTTGATCCGGCGCTGCCGGTCGCCGGGAACGAACTCGCGGATGCCGGTGAACTCCATACCCTCGCCTGCAGCGCGGGACGCATGCTCGCCAAGCCGGCTGGGAAGGCGGCTGAGCACGACCCTGCTGTTAAGCGCAGCGGCCCTCGGGTAGCAGTCGATGGCCGGCAGGCTGACCACGACGCGGGCCTGGCTCAGCCGCCACCGGTCCCAGAGCGTGATCTGCAGCATTCCCAGGCGCCTGCGCCCGGACCGGGTCACGTGGAAGGGCAGCCCGGCGTGAAAGCCGGCAGGCCCGGGCACGACAGCGAACCGCGGCAGCATGACCAGGTCCACGAAGTGATCCGGACACCCGGTGACCGAAACGTCGAGCCGTGCTTCCTCGCCTTCGGTCAGCGCTGTCACGCTGGGACGGGCACTGATGTGGATCACCTCGGGCCGCTTCGGCGCCCTGACCACGAGCAGCAGCACCGCCGGGGCCGCGACGCCCGCGAACTCGGGCCGCCTGGTGATGACCGCGATGATCAGCCCGGTAACCGCGAGGGTTGCCAGCCGGTAGAAGTGCGCAGAACGCGACCACACCGGCCGGACCGGCCGCGCCCGGTTAGCGCCAGCGGCCCGACCGCCCGGTGCGTTCGCGGGCACTCAGGCTCCCGGCCGGGCGGAGTGGTGTGCGAGAGCTGCCGGCCCCGGCGCGGACGGGTCGGTCCGCGGGGTCGGAACGTTCGCCAGCACAGTGGCCACCACCTCGTCGGAGCTGACCTGCCGTACCCACAGCTCCGGACGCAGCGTGATCCGGTGCGCCAGCGCCGGAACCACGACGCTCTTGATGTCGTCAGGGACCACGTAGTCCCGCCGGTTTAGCAGTGCCTGTCCGCGTGCGAGCTGGACCAGCGCGAGCGCTCCCCGGGGGCTCGCGCCCACCTGGATCTGCGGGTGCTGCCGGGTCGCCCGGATGATCGCGACCACATACTCGAGCAGGTCCCCCGAGACCTCGACCTGCTCCAGCGACCGGCGCATGGCGATCAGCTGGACCGCGTCGGTGACCTGGCTGAGCTGGGTCGTTTCGGTGCCCCGGTCCAGCCGTCGCTGCAGCATCGCCACCTCGTCGGCTGCCTGCAGGTAGCCAAGCCGCAGCCGGATCAGGAAACGGTCGAGCTGGGCCTCGGGCAGCTCATAGGTCCCCTCGTACTCGATCGGGTTGTCGGTGGCCAGCACGACGAACGGCTGCGGTAGCTGCCTGGTCTCGCCGTCGATGCTCACCTGTCCCTCGCCCATCGCCTCGAGCAGCGCGGCCTGCGTCTTCGGCGGCGTCCGGTTGATCTCGTCCGCGAGCAGCAGCTGGGTGAAGACAGGCCCGGGGCGGAACACCATCTGGCCGGACCGCTGGTCGTACAGGGGCGCGCCGACCACGTCCGAGGGGAGCAGGTCGGGCGTGAACTGGATCCTGGCGAAGTCCAGGCCGAGCGACCGCGCGAACGACCGCGCGATCAGAGTCTTGCCCAGCCCGGGAAGGTCCTCGAGCAGAATGTGACCTCCGGCCAGGATGCCGATCATCACCAGCTCGAGTGCCCGGCGGTTCCCGACGACGGCCCGCTCGATCTCATCAAGCACGGCGGCGCACCGCTCGGCAGTGTCACCAGGCTCCAGGTCAGTCATAGTCGCTCCAGTCGGTCGATGAGCTGGGCCAGCGTCCGCGGCGGGATGCCGCGCTGGTTCTGCGCCGCCGCGGGCGGCCGCGCCGGGTCAACCCAGTACCACAGGCTCTGGTCACGCGGGCGCGGGCACAGCAGCCGCCGGGCTGTGGCGGGATCATCCTGCAGGCTGACACCGTGGCGCTCAGCCAGGCGCGCGGCCAGCAGGTGCTGCAGCGTTGCCCGCAGCCCGCTGTCGTAGGCGGCCAGGGACTGCGTGGCGTCAGCAAGCCCAGAGCGCCTGCGCCAGTAGCCAGCGAACGTGCCCGGGATCGCCTCGGTATCGCTGTCGCTCAGCTGGCCGTCACCAGGAACGGCGGCCTGCGCAGGCCCGATGACGCGCAGCGCGGCGAGCGCGGCAACGGAGGCGACCGTCATGACCACCGCGATGCCGGGGAGCCCGGCCGCGGCGTAGCCGGCGACGGCGGCGCACGCGACCACGATGGCCGCGATGCAGATCTCGGGAGCCGCTGCCGCCCACTCGCCACGAGGCCGACGCTCCGGCTGGTCGCTCACCCTCCCGCTCCGTCCGGGCCATCCGGCGTGGCCGCGACTCCCGCTGGTGCCCTTGCGCCGAGCCGGGCCGCGAGCTCAGCGAGCGCCTGCTCCGCGTCGTCGCGGTCTGCCCGCCGCATCGGGTGGCTGGAGAAGCGTGCCTCGTAGAACAGCGCGGTCAGCCGGGCCGCGGCCCCACCCCGCACGAGGCCCTGGCCAGCCGCCCTGGCGAGCAGCTCGTCCGGGGTGTCCGCCGCGCCCCGGGGCGTTCCAGCCCGGCCGAGGCTGTCCTCCATGGCCAGGTAGCACGCGATGATCGCGGCGCGGGCATCATCGAGCCCGCGCATCGCGCTGTACCCGGACTCGACAGCCTCTCGGAGCCCTGGCTCGTCTTCGCCGGCGGACGCCTGCACTGGGAAGCGGGGGACCCGGCCGCGGCGGCCAGGCCACCGCCCGAGGAGGCTGCGCAGGAACAGCACGATCCCGTAGACCGCCCCCGCCAGGAACAAAGCCACGAGAATGGCCACAACGATAACCAGGGCAGCCGGCGGACTGCCAGGATGCGCAACGTGGGCCTGGGTGGCAGACGCCAAGGGCCGCGGCGTCGCCGTCACCGGCCGGAGCGTCCCGTTCGGCTGCTGTCTGTTCAGCAGGTACAGCACAGGGATCGCGATGAGCCCGGCCCCGACAACATAGGCGAGCACCCCCCGCAGCCGGGCCGCCAGCACAGCATCGCTGGGTGCCCGCCTGTGCCGTACCACGAGCGCAATCGCCAGGCAGGCGAGCACCGCCTCAAGCGTCGCGCCTACCGCCAGCCCATCGTGGCGCAACGGCCCGTCCAGCCGGGCCACTGGCACGCTCGCCCGGAGCCCGACCGCCATCAGAACGAGCAGGCACCCGGCCACAGCAAGGCGCCCGGCGCTCTGCCTCCAGCCGCCGCCCTGCCGACTTGTAGCCGGCGCACCCTGCTCCGCCATCCGCACAGTGCTAGTTTTGCGCCTCCGGGGCGCTTTTGGGCGCCGCGTTTCCCTCGTCGCTCGGTCGCAAGGCTCCCTCCCTCCTCAGTACAACGCGGCACCGCGCCCCTTTGGCGGGAGGCGGCACCGCGCCCAGATGGTGGATCACCCCCGGCGGCGTGACCTACGTTGGCCCCGGATAGCACGCGATGAACCTGGGATGGTGTGGCGCCGAGCCCCGGCAAAACTTTGATCGCGGATACTTACGTGCGCATGTCCTGATCACGGAAGTCCAGGTGCGCCCAGCGACGGGCAGAATCCGTGATCACGACGTCCGGCCCGGCCACGCCCATTACGGACTGCTTTTCTTGGCACAAAAAGGCGCCAGTCACTGACCGCAAACCGGCCTTCGCCCGAAACTGGTTAGGGATCGGCCCGGAATGCCAATACGTCAGGACCGTTTCCCCGTCCACTCCCAGCATCTGTGCTACGGGCGACCGTCTGCAGCAGAAAACGCCGGTATCCAGGCCCGGTGGTCACGGTCAGGCTTCCGGGATCATGCGTTCTAGCGCTGTGGGGTGACGCGGGGATCAGCCTTTTGGGTGACGACATCGCGCGCTGCCGGGCGGCACCCTAGGAGCGTGCAAAACCAGGGACAGCTGGACGCTGAGCCCGCGGGACCAGACCAGCGGGCGCCGGTGATCGAGACCAGCGCGCTGACCAAGCGGTACCCGGGCACGATTACCGCGCTGGACGAGCTCACAGTGAGTGTCGCACCGGGCATTACCGGGCTTGTCGGCGCCAACGGCGCTGGCAAGTCGACGCTGATCAAGCTCCTGCTCGGGTTGATCGAGCCGACAAGTGGCAAGGCCAGCGTGCTGGGCAAGGACTGCCAGCGCGACAGCGAGCAGATCCGGGCGCTGACCGGCTACATGCCAGAGCACGACTGCCTTCCGCCCGACGTCACTGCCACCGAGTTCGTCACTCACCTCGGCCGGATGTCCGGCCTCCCCGCGACCGCGGCCAAGGAGCGGGCAGCGGAGTCGCTGCGCCACGTCGGCCTCTATGAGGAGCGCTACCGGCTGATCGGCACCTACTCCACGGGCATGAAGCAGCGCGTCAAGCTCGCGCAGGCGCTTGTCGGCGACCCCCGGCTGCTGCTGCTCGACGAGCCGACCGTGGGCCTGGACCCGGCCGGCCGCAGCTCGATGCTGGAACTGATCAGCCGGATCGGCGCTGAGTTCGGCATCTCGATTGTCGTCGCCTCGCACCTGCTCGGCGAGATCGAGCGGATCTGCGATCACCTGGTGGCGATCGACGGCGGCCGGCTGCTGCGCGCCGACACGATGACCAGCATGACCGAGGTCAGCCAGGTCCTGATGATCGAGGTTGACGAGGGTGCCGAGGAACTGCGGGCCGAGCTCACCCGGCGCGGCCTCCAGCCCAGGCCCTATGAGCGGTCGCTCCTCGTCCGCCTGGACGGCGACGCCACCTACGACGCCGTGCGCGACGCAGTCGCCGGCCTGCACCTGCCGCTGAACCGGCTGGAGCAGCAGCGCCGCCACGTTGAAGAACTGTTCCGCGATGACCCGGGCGCAGCGGGGGCCGCTCCGGGTCAGCAAGAAGCGGGCGGCGAGCCCCTGGAGGCGTCCCATGTCAGCTGACGCAGCCACCACAGGGGTTATCCACGACATCGGCTACCGCCGCTACACCGGGAAGCGGCTGGGCCGGGCCGGGATCATCCGCGCGCTGTACTGGCACAGCCTGCGGTCGGCGTTCGGGATTGGCCGCGGAGCCAAGGCGAAGATCATCCCGGTGCTCACGTTCGTGGTCATCTGCCTGCCCGCCGTAGCGAACGCTGTCGCCGTGGCCCGCGGCAGCGCGCGCATCGTCCCCTATGACACGTACGCGTTCCAGCTGCGCGTCGTCGTCATGATCATCTATATCGCGGCCCAGGCGCCCGAACTCGTCTCCCGGGACCTGCGCAGCCACGTGCTGCCCCTGTACTTCTGCCGCCCGCTGCGGCGCCTGGACTACCCGCTGGCCAAACTGGCCGCGTTCATCACCGCATGCCTGATCATGATCGAGGTCCCGCTGCTGATCCTTTACCTGGGCACGATCGCCCAGTCGCACGGCGGCAGCGCGATCTGGCACCAGACGAGGGCACTGGTTCCCGGCCTGCTGGTCGGGGTGATGTGGGCCGTGCTGCTCGCCGCGATCGGGCTCGTCCTCGCGTCGCTGAGCGGCCGCCGCGCTTACGCGACCGGTGCGATCGCGATCTTCTTCTTCCTCACCTGGATCCTCGCCGGGATCCTGATCTCGGTGAACACGCGCAACGTCGTGCGCGCGGTGCGCGTGCCCCCGGGCGCGGGCCCCGGCCCCGGCCCTGGACCCGGGAACATCGGCTCGTCGCAGATAGTCACCCAGGTGCCGACCAACGCCGCGCACCTGTCCGGCCTGGCGAGCCCGTTCACGATCCTGGACGGCGTGCGGCAGTGGCTCGGCGGCACCTCGCCAAGCCCGCTCCCCGGCGTCGGCAGCTACGGTGCCCTCTACGGGATAGCACTGCTGGTCCTCCTGGCGGCCAGCCTCGGTGGCCTGGCCGTCCGCTACCGGAAGGCCGGCGTGGCATGAGCACGACAATCGAGCTTCAGAACGTTTCCAGGTGGTACGGCAACGTAGTCGCCGTCAACGACATCACGATGACTATCGGCCCGGGGGTAACCGGGCTGCTAGGCCCGAACGGCGCGGGCAAGTCGACAGTGCTGCACCTGATCGCCGGCTTCCTGCCGCCGTCACGCGGCGCACTGACTGTCGGCGGCACCCCGAGCTGGCGTCACCCTGACATCTACAAGACCGTCGGCCTGGTTCCGGAGCGTGACTCGGTTTACGCGTTCCTGACCGGGGCCGAGTTCGTGCGCGCGACCGCGCGCCTGCACAAGCTGGCAGACCCGGACGCGGCGACCACGCGCGCGATCGGGATCGTGGACATGGCGGCCGCGCAGGACCGCAGGATCTCGACGTACTCGAAGGGGATGCGGCAGCGGATCAAGGTGGCGGCCGCGCTGGTGCACGACCCCGAGGTGCTGCTGCTGGACGAGCCGTTCAATGGCATGGACCCGCGTCAGCGACTGCACATGATGGACCTGCTGAGCAAGCTCGGCGCTGAAGGGCGCACGATCCTGCTCAGCTCGCACATCCTGGAGGAGGTCGAGCGCCTGGCCGGCACCATCCAGGTGATCGTGTCCGGGCGGCTCGCGGCGTCCGGCGACTTCCGCGCGATCCGGCGGCTGATGACCAGCCGGCCGCACGTGTTCCTTGTGCGCACCTCCGACGACCGGTTGCTCGGCTCGGCGCTGATCGGCAGCCCGGCCGTCACCGGGGTCGAACTGACCGGCCGCGGGCTGCAGGTGCGGGCCAGCGACTACGGCGCGTTCAGCCGGGAGATCGCCGGGGTCGCCCGTGACCGCGGCATCCGGCTGCGCGAACTGCTCCCCGAGGACGAGTCGCTGGAAAGCGTCTTCGCCTACCTCATCGAGTCCTGAAGGAGGCCCATGGATCTGTTCAACGGCACTGTGGCCTCGATCACGCTGCGGGCGGTCTTCGGCCGCCGGCGCGCCATCGTGTTCGTGCTGCCGCCGCTGGTGCTGATCCTGATCACGGTGGCTCTGAAGGCGTCGCACCCGCAGGGCGGCAACGGGTGGCCTGGCCACGTCCTGGGCCAGTTCGGCTTCTCGGTCATCCTCCCGCTCACCGCGCTGATCATCGGCACCAGCGTGCTCGGAGCGGAGATCGACGACGGGAGCATCGTGCACCTGCTGGCCACGCCCGTACGCCGCTCGTCAATGATCGTGACCAAGTTCACCGTGGCCGTGGCGCTGACGATCGCATTCGCGGCTGTGCCCGAGCTGATCGCCGCTGTGATCGCCAGCGGCGGCGCAGGCCGGTTCGCGATCGGCGTGTTCGTCGGTGCGCTCGCTGGCTCGGTGATCTACAACGCGCTGTTCGTCATGGTCTCCGTGCTCACCACCCGGGCCATCGCCGTCGGCCTGCTCTACGTGCTGGTCTGGGAGATCGTGCTCGGCAACTTCGTCAGCGGCGCCCGGCTGCTGTCGGTCGAGCAGTACTCGCTGGGCGTGGCTAACTCGATCGCCCGCGACTCGGCGCTGAACGCTAACCTGAACCTCCGCACCGCGGTGATCATGGGCGCGATTGTCACCGTCATCGCCCTGGTCCTCGCCACCCGTCGACTATCGGAGTTCTCGCTCAAGGGTGACGCGGTCTGAGCGCACACCAGCCGCGTCGCGCCGCAGCGCTAGCGGGGGCGTCAACGTCTCTCTAGCGTGAGTCCGATGACGGCGGGCATGGCCAGCGAGTCCGGCTACGACGGTGGAGCCGGGTCCGCTGGCGCGACCCACGGCGGGGCTACGACGGCGGTGACGGATTTGTTCCGTGATCACCACCTGGAGCTAGTCCGGCTGGCCTTAGTGATGGTCGGCGACATGGGCACCGCTGAGGACGTAGTGCAGGATGCGTTCGCGCGGCTGCACCGCGGCTGGCATGGCCTGCGCCAGCCCTCCAGCAGCCTGGCTTACGTCCGGTCCTGCGTGCTGAACGGCTGCCGGTCGGTGCACCGTCGCGCCGCAGTAGCCAGGAAGCATGCGCCCGAGCTGGCCGACCCGCCAGACGGCAGCGACCCGGACGCGTCGGCGGCCGCCGACGACCGGGGCGAATCAGCAACATGCGGCTTCCCAATCCCGACTCTGCTGCTTCCTCGCTGGCGATCAGTGCCGCCGCCGACGGCCGGACGTTCCTTATCACCGACGGCGAAGTCCTCTACCTGCTCCACCTGGCGGCCAATGGCCGGTCGGCGAAACTAACCCGGCTCGTGCTGAGGCTGGCCCCGCTCCAAGCTCACCGATCCGGCCAATCCTTCCAATTCGCCTCACAAGAAACCGCGGCCCTCTCCCCGGACGGCACAATGGTCGCGATCGCAAGCCAGTCATCCTGCGCCCCGGTGGCGTTTAACCCAGGTGCCGACAGGTCTGGCTGCCGCAAGAATACGATCCGGCTCGTTTCGCTGGCGACCGGCGCGACAAGAACCTGGAGCACGCAGGCGTACTGGCAAGTGGGCATGGTGATGTCCTGGGATGGCAACGATCACTTGCTGTTCTCGTGGGCGAACGCCAGCCTCTCTGGGCCGCAGGCGAGCGGCTACCGGCTGCTGAACATGGCGGCCGGCGGCCAGAACCTGCTGGACTCCCAGTTGCTGTCTTTGCCGCCGCTGCCCACTTACGGCCCCATTACCTACAGCCAGTCTGCCTTTGTCACGCCAGACGAGAGCCACGTCATCACCTCGACATTCACAGTCGTCGACCCGGACAGCGGCACTAAGATCCTGCAGGTCATCGAGCTGTCTCTGAGTTCAGGCAAGCTAGTCCGGGTGCTGTTTCAGGCGAACCAGGGCGAGACCGACTCGGTAACACTGGCCGGGGATGAGGGCTGCAACGTCCTTGCGCTAGGGCCAGGGGGCATGCACGCGCTGATCGAGTGCACCACCCTCAACCAGACTGTCTTCGGCAGAGTCGATGATGGCCGATTCACGGCCCTGCCCGGCATCCCCTACCTCGGCGGCACCACCATCGCGACTGCCGCCTGGTGAGGACGCGGCCTGAGCAAACGGCCTGAGCCAGGACGCCCCGAGCTGGCCGGGCGTCCTGGCTCAGCCGCGGTCACAGCCAGGCAGCGGCGAGTATGCCGGTCGCGACCTGCGTCGGCTTGGCCCCGTCCTGCGACACGTACAGGGTGCCGGTTGAGGGAACGGTCCCGTCAGCAGTGATGTACCCGTGTGTGCCCGCTATGTAGAGCAGCCAGTTGCCGCCCGGGTCGACAGAGAGGCTGGTGTGGTCATCTGTCGGGATACCGATGGCGACGGTCCGGACCAGGCTGCCTGACGTGCTGATTTCCTGCATCAGGTTGGAGTCGGCCGGGTGGGTCACTGGGACCCCCATGCAGCAGTTCCGGTTGACGAACAGGTTGCCGTCTGGCAGGTATACAGCCTCGTTGTAATAGCTGCCGGTGGGCGAGCTGGTGACCGGGATGGTGGTGGTCCCCGGCCCAGTTGAATAGAACTGCGCGGCCGACGGGTTGAGGACGCGCAGGCTATATCCGAGGTTGTCCTGGAACGATCCGATTGACACCGCCAGGTCGCCACCGCCCGGGGCCCAGGACAGGTGCGTGATGGGGTCGGGCAGGATCTGGCCCGCGTCATTCGGTGCCATCGGGTAGGTGACCTGGCTTCCGGTGCTGAGGGTCCGGATAACCACGGAATAGTTCTGCGCCCAGTCCTGGCTGCCGGTGCAGTCCCCCTCATCCTGCTGGGTGAAGGCAAGTTTGGAGCCGCTGGGGCTGATCGCCGGGAGCTGTCCTGTGGTGACGACCGTGGGGGTACCGCCGGCTGCCGGCACCGACTCGACGCTGTCGCTGCAGTTCGCGCGGCCGGTGAAGTAGACCGTGCCGCCATTGGGTGACACCGAGATCTCGTCTTCGCCTTGCGGCCCACCGGACGAAACCGCCACCCCGGACGAGACCAGCGTCCTGGTCACGGCGCCGGTCGACGGGTCGAGAACGACGAGCGCGCCGCTGGTGGTCACCGCGACGATACCTGGCTCCGCGGCTGGCGATGAGGTGCCGCCCTGACTGGAGCCGGATGCCGGCGTGCCGTGCCCGGATCCGGCCGGTGGCGGGGTGGAGTTCGACGAGCTGCACGCCGCTGTGGCCAGCAGCCCGGCGACGGCGAGCACGGCGAGCGCTGAGCGTCGGCCGTGGGCCAGACCCCGATGGTGCAGCGCTGCGCCTCGGTGCAGGCTGCCTGTTCTGTCACATGACATAGCCAATTTCCTCTTGTACTAGTGGTTGTTTGGTGAATGACACTCATGGAGTCACCAGGCGGCTACTCCCCACGAGTCCGTTATCCCGGGCAGCCGGGTGAACCGGCCGTTATCCACCCGGCCGAGGAAGACAGACGGGCCTCCGCACAAGACGAGCGCGTGCAGACCCGCGGGTCCCAGCGACAGCACATTGCCGCAGTCAGCCGCCTCAGCCCAGGTGTGCTGGGGCAGCAGGCTGCCGGTGCGCGCTGACGCGGCCTGGATTCCGACGCTGGAGCCATCGGCCACGGCCGAGAAGATGACCGTGCTCCCGTCCGGCGTGAGGAAGGCATACGGCACCGGGGACGACGGCTCGTCGTCACCCTGAATCGGCAGCGCCCGCGCCGCCAGCAGGTCGCTGCCGGGGGCGCTGACGTCCAGCAGCCGCAAACTGCCAGGCTGCGCGGATGCCGCCGCGGTGCCGGGCCACAGGAAGAGGATCTGGCTGGCGCGGGTCCACGAGATCCACGTGCTCTGCCCGGTAAGCGCTGCTGTGCTCCAGGTCCTCGTCGTGGCGCCAGTAGCCAGCGAGATCAGCTGGATCTCAGTACTCGTGCAGGCGGGCGCATCGTAACCAGCGCTGACTTTCGTCGTCTTGCAAGATGACATGCTCTCGATGGCGGCGGTGGACCCGTCAGGGGACAGGGCCACGCTGGCCGTCGGCGACAGGCGGACCGGCAGCTCGCTCAGCTTGGCCGACTGGCCATCAGCGCTGACGCGCAGCACGAACAGCTGCCGGACCTGCTGAATGAGGAAGGTCTGGTCGTCGGCCGTCGCGCTGATCGACCAGAAGAACAACTGCCCGGTGGGAACATCGCGGGCTGCCGGCAGCCGCGCGCTGGACAGCGCCCTGCCGGTCGCCGAGGCATGGACGGTCGCCGTCGCTTCCTCGGCGTGGTCCACGGTGACGTTGTCGACCGTGACGTAGTAAGGCGGCATGCCAGTAATGGCCGCAGTGGAGTGCCGTGGCGCGGGCGAGCGGGCTAGCGTCGCCACGGTGATCACACCGACCACGGCGGCCATGGCCGCGACCGGCGCCAGCCAGCGCACCAGGCCCCGTTTGCGCCGTCGTGCGGGTGCCCGCAGCGACCGGATCGACTCCTCTTCTATGCCGTCAACGATGTGCCGCAGTTCGCTGCGCAGCCGGTCTTCAAGGCTGGCCATCGGTCAGTCCTCCCTGAGCTGGCGGGCAAGCGCCGCAAGCCCCCGGCTGACAGTGGTGCGGACGGCGCCCTGGGTGATCTGCAGCGTCGCCGCGATCTCTGCCGCATCCAGGTCCAGGTAGTAGCGGAGTACCAGCACCTCGCGCTGGCGGCGTGGCAGCAGCCGCAGTGCCCGTGCCACCTCGCCGCGTTCGGCGGCAGCCGGCAACTCGTCCGGCTGGGTCGGCGGCCCGGCCAGCCGGGGGGCGTGCTTGCGCGCGACAGCGGCGCGCCGGTGCACCGACCGGCAGCGGTTGAGCACGCTGGACCGCACGTAGGCCAGGCCGTTCGACGGCTCGCGCAGGCCGTGCCAGCCGCGGTGCAGCCCCTCGAACGCGTCCTGTACCACGTCCTCGGCCGTGGCCAGGTCTCCGACCATCAGCACCGCCAGGTGAACGAGCTCCAGGTGATGCTCGCGGAACAAGTCAGCCAGCGCCGACGGCGTGCCTTCGGCGCGGCCGGCCGGGCGCATGCCCGTCCCGCAGTCGCCGCCGTCCACGTCGGCTATATCCGGCATAGTGGGATACACAGTAAAGAGACGCGGCGCCGGCCCTCAGCGCACCGTCCGGTCCGCGAAATCCTTACCGGACGGATTCAGGGCCCTGGCGGGCGCTCTGCTTCGGGCTGGCGATAACGCTGAGGACAGAACGGACTGCGTCGGTCACCGGCTTCAGCGGCTCATCGGACGGCAGCTCGACGGCGGGCGGGGTCTGGCCAGCCTGCACCGCATCGGCTACTGCCCCAAGCGCTGCCGTGACCTGCCGCAGCGCATCGGGGGAGGGTGCTGGCGCCCCGTGGCTAACGGCCACGGCTGTAGCGGTCACCGCGTCTATGAGCTCTTCGAGCCCGACGAGAGCCGGAAACCAGGCGGTCGCTTGTCGGCTGACCGCTGGTGGCTCGGCCATCGTCCGCTCGAACTCCGCCCGGAGGTCGGACAGGGCCCGGTAGGCGCGCCGCCGCAGCCGTGACCGCTTCGGCAGGTTCCCGTCGCCAGGTCCGGCAGTCGGCCTGGCTCCCGGGACAGCGGCCGGCGCGGTTACCAGCGCCTCTCGCGCGTACTGGCAGACGTCCCTGATCGTCTCGGCGAACTGGACAGGCAGGTGAGCCTGCCAGCTGGCCGGCCATGGCGCGTACCCGAACAGCAGCGCGACTGCGCAGCCGAGCACGGTGTCCAGCAGCCGGTCCAGCGCAAGATGCCAGCCACCCGGTACGAGCAGGTCGATGAGCACGACCACCAGCGGCGTCAGGAACACCGCCATCAGGCCGAAGTTCCGGCTCCGCCCGTACGGCAGCAGCGCCGCCAGAACGCCGAACGGCAGCAGCAGCCACGGCCCGTACGGCACCAGGATCAGGATCACGGCGCCGAGCACGGCCCCGATGATCGTGCCAATGCCCCGCTGAACGGCGCGGGCGAACACCGAGCCGAGGTCCGGTTTGAGCACGATCGCGACCGTGAGCACGACCCAGTACGACCGCTGCAGCGGCAGCACCTCGCTCGTCACGGCGGCCACGCCCACGCACACCATGAGACGCAGCACGTAGTTCCGGGTGAACCTGCCGTCAACCCGCTCGGCCACCGCGCGGAGCCGCTGTGCCGCCGGTGGCCTGTGCCGCCTGCCCGCCGACGGCGGGGCCCAGCTCCCCGACAGAACACCGGCCAGCGCGGTCAGGGCGTCGCGGAGCTCGGTCATGCCCGGGCTGCTGCCAGGGAGCGCGGGGATGGCGGGGGGATCCGTGCCGCTGCCGACACTGTCAGCGAGCCGCGCGACCACCTCGATAACCGGAGCAGGCGGCCGGTTCTGCTCCCGGCTGAGCGTCGCAGTTGCCTCGGCGATGAGGTTGGCCTGGTTAAGGATGGCCACCAGGCGCTGCAGCCGCCGGCTTCGGCCGCCCGCGGTCGACCGGGCCGTGAGCAGCAGGTCGTAGGCGGCGTTCATTGCCGCTGTGGCGCTGGTCCGGGCCTCGGGGAATCCGGGGGTCCCGATCGCGTCGAGCACCCGGGCGAGCGCGCGGTAGGCCGTGGAAATGCTTCGCTGCTCGGCCGCGCGTGGGGACAGCAGCCAGCCAGGCACCGTGAGGAGCAGCGCCCACGCGGCGCCGAGCACGAAACCCAGTGCAGTGTGCCACCAGGGCCGCAGCCCGCCGATCGGGCCCAGGCCAAGCGAGCTGTAGATCAGCAGCTGCAGCCCGGTCACCGACCCGATGTCGCTGATCGAGCTGAGCAGCGCGGACACTCCGGCCACCGCCACCAGCACGAGCACGGCGATCCAGCCGCGGCCGTGCAGCAGCGATCCAATCGTGATGCCAACCGCACCGCCGAACACAGCGGATGTGCCCACCCGCTGTAGACGCGCCACGTAGGCGCCACCGCTGTCGACAACGGTGCCGAGCAGACCGCCCATGGCGGTCAGCAGACCCACCTCGCGCTGGCCGGCCGCGATCCCGGCCGACATCGGCACACAGATAGCTATCGCCGCGCGCAGCATCTGCGCCCACGGGACCGGCGTGCGCCGCGTACGGGTAGCAGCGAGCAGCCACTGCGGAATGGCCGCTGTCAGCCGGTCCGTGACGGCGGGCTTAGTCACCCGAACCGCCCGCTGCCACATCGACGTCACGCCTCTAAGCTGCCTCGGGCCGGTGCTTTTATCAGCTGAACGCCTTCTCCAGCGGCACCTGCTGGCCGCAGCACATGGAGTAAATACGCGGCCGGCGCCCAGGCACCTGAGCGCGCTGACCCAGCCTGGCGTGACCGTCCGCCCCGCGCCCGCCCGCCGCTTTGTCTGGCCCACGACGGGGGGCGGGCCGAACCCAAATAATCGTCATCCTCAGCCTGGCCTGGCCGGTCGCGGAGCCCTAAAGTATGTCCTGAATAATCGGTTACATCCAGTTAGGCCTTTTCGCTGGGATATGTTATGGAAGATATGGACTTTGATCTAAAAATAGCTACAAGACGGACATATACGCCTACAGGCATAAATGTTCTGCAGCCCGGGACTCTGGTTGCCGCGCTGCTCGGCGTGTGCACGGCGCAGATGGCTATGGCCGCGCCAGCTGTGCTCAATGGCCTGTTCCAGCAGGATCTCGGTACGAGTTCAGCTCAGCTCACCTGGATCTCAGACGCGTTCCTGATTCCGGTCTGCATGCTGGAGCTCACCTTCGGGGTGCTGGGCGACCTGTTCGGCCGCAAGCGGCTTCTGGTAGGGGGCGCGCTGCTGATCGCGGTCGGCCAGGCCATGTCGGTACTGATCCCGGGTGCCTCGCTGCCGTCCGGCACCCGGGTGCCGGTGCTGCCGGTGCTGTGGGCCAGCCTGGCAATTGTCGGCGTCGGCGCTGCTGCTATTTTTCCGACCAGCCTGGCTATGATCACCGCGGGCACGCATACCACCAGGGACCGGGTCCGGTCAGTCTCGATATGGGCGGCGGTGCTGTCGGCTGGCAATGGCGCCATGCCGATCGTGGGTGGTCTGGCCGCGAAACTCCGGTTTGGCTCAGACCCGCTGGCTGGCTGGCGATGGGCGTTCCTGGTGATCATGGCTCTTGCCCTGATCAGCGCCGCAGTGTCGCGGGTGGCTGCGGTGGATTCCTCCTCACCCGAAGGGCGGTCTCTGGACTGGCCGGGGCAGCTGACGATCGCGGTAGCGCTGTTCGCGCTGATGTATGCCGTCGTGCAAGGCCCTACCAGTGGATGGCAGAGCTGGAATATAGTTGGCGGCTTCATTGTCGGGGCTATTTTTCTGATCGTGTTTATCCTAGTGGAACGGAGGTCAGCGGCTCCGCTGCTGCGACTTGATTTCTTCCGCAACCGGAATCTCGCGGTGACCTCTATCGTCACCGTCATCGGCATGTTTGCCTTCCTCGGCATTGCCGATTCCACCAGCATCCGGCTGTCAGCGATCCAGGGATTCACCCCGCTGAAGACCGCGATGGCGTTCGTGTGCTTCAACGGCATGGCCGTAGTCCAGCTGCCAGTCACCATCCGGCTGCTGCGCCAGTACAGCCCCAAGTGGACGCTGAGCGGCGGGCTGGTTCTGATGGGCTGCGGCGCCCTATGGGTAGCCGCCGTCCCGGCCACCGACATGTCCCTGGTCCCCGTCATCCCTGCGTTCATTTTCGTTGGGCTTGGTTTCGCCCTGGCCCTGTCGGCACTGTCGGTGATTGCAGTAAGCACGCCGCCTACCCATCTGGCCGGCATGGCCAGCGGCACCACGAGCATGCTCCGCGACCTCGGCTTCACGTTGGGCCCCGCGGTCATCGGTGCGGTCGCGCTCAGCCAGGCCACAGCCCAGATCCGGCAGCAGCTCGGTGTCAGCCCGGCGCTGCGCCAGGCACTGTCAGCGTTCATCGCATCCCCGGCCCGCGCCCCTGCCGCTCAGCGCCCAGCCCTGCAAGCCGCCGTGCATGCGGTCCAGTCAGGTCCGTTAGGAGCCAACGCGGTCCCCGCCACCACGACCCTGCCCAGCGGCCAGACAGTACCGCTCAACCCGCTTAAGCAGGTCGCCTTCGACGCGCTTAGCCATGCGTATTCGCTCACGTTCATTCTCAGTGGGGCTGCTGCGCTCCTGGCCGCTCTGATCACTGTGATCGCGATCCGTTCCCAGGCCGACGATACGCAGCTCGAAATGGAGCTACTCGATGAATGAACGCGCCGGAATTCAGCCATTTCTGATGAGTATATTGCCGGCCGTCACATAGACGCTCGCGTAGCGCCACTACCGAACTTCCCTATTGCGGGAGTCCTCTATGCAGTCGCAGCCAAAAGCCTGGCCCGTCCTGTCAGGGACTATTCCGTCGCTCGCAGAAGGCTTTACCCGGCGGCCCGAGACCGGGCACGGACCGTGGGAAGCTCTGCACCCGGGCCTGACGGTCATCCTGGGTCCTGGCACAGATCCGAGATCACCGGCGGTGTGCCCCGGCGGAACCGGGAAGACCCAGCTGGCAGTCGCGTTCGCGCGGAAGCTCTGGGCGTCCGCCGAGCTCGACCTCTTGGTGTGGGTGGAGGCGGGCAGCCGGGACAGCATCGTGATGGGCTATGCGCGGGCGCTGGCTGATATCAGGGTTGCTGCTCCTGTGGGGAGGCCGGAAGCGGCCGCGTCCCGATTCCTGGGCTGGCTGGCCGAGACCGGCAGGCGGTGGCTTGTGGTGCTGGATGGCCTGGCCGATTCGGCTGACGCGGAGGGACTGTGGCCGCAGGGGCCGGGCGGTCAGACACTGGTCACGACCAGCCTGGCCCGGCTGAGGCTCAGTATGGCCAGGCCTGGCCTGGTCGTGCGGGCGTCAGGCTCCCGGCCCCGGGAGCAGCTCTCGGTCGGTGTGAGCCCGTTCAGCCAGCGGGAGGCCATAGAGTACCTGTCCGGTCGGCTCAATTACGACCCCTACCAGGCCTCGGGTTCGCTGGATCTGGCCATCGCCATGGATCTGCTGCCGGCGGGGCTGACTCTGGCTGTGGCATACATGCTGGACAGCGGGCATGACTGTGGCAGGTACCGGCTGGAGTATGAGAAGTACCGGCGGGACCGGGCTGAGGGGATTGCCAGCGACCCGCTGGCCCCGGCCTGGGCGCTGGCCGTCGACCGGGCCAGGCAGCTCGCGCCGGCGGAGCTGGCCTGGCCGGCGCTCAGGCTGGCCGCAGTGCTGGGTCCGGCCGGGGTTCCGGGTGCGGTCGTGACCAGTTCCGCGGCATGCGCCTACCTCACCGGGCGGCAGGCGGTGACCTGGGGTGATAAGGCCAGCGTGCGGGACGCGTTCAGCAACCTGGAGCGGCTCGGCCTGGTAACCATTGAGCCAGAAGACGAGGTCCGCACCCTGCGTATGCCAGCTGCGCTGCAGTCTTCCGTCCGGCAGGCGATGAGCCCGGCCGAACTGCGGCAGGCCGTACACGCCGCAGCTGACGCGGTATACCAGTCCTGGCCCGGCAGCGGATCCCCGTCAGATGCCGATTTGGAGCAGGCGCTCCGGGAGTGCGCGGCCAGCCTCAGCCGATGCGACGACCTGACGCTGTGGAATCCGGACTGCCATCCGCTGATGGTCCGGGTCGGCCAGAGCCTCGAGGACGCGCGGATGGCGGAGGCTGCCCTCACCTGGTGGCGCGACCTCGCCGGGCGCTCCGCCAAGTACCACGGTGCCCGCTCTTTGCTGACTTTCCAGCTTCGGGAGCGACTCGCCAGCGCCGCGGCGGTGACGGGGCCCACCGATGAGGCGATCGGCCTCCGCGAAGAGCTGACCGCTGACATTGACGAGGTAGCAGGTCCAGACCACCCGCAGGCGATCGCCTCCCGGGCGAGCCTGGCCCGGCTCTTGCGGACCGCGGGTCGGCTCAGCGACGCAATCTCGCTAGGCAGCCGGGTCGGAGCCGACAGCGAGCAGGTACTCGGGCCCGCCCACGCGCAGACAACAGCGAGCCTGTGTGAGCTGGGCAGCGCATACTCCGACGCCGGGCACTACCGCGAGGCGATCGGAGTGTTCCAGCGCTGCCTGACCCTGCGCGCCAAGACGCTTGGCATCATGCATGGCGAGACAGTCTCCACGAGGCACCAGCTGGCAGAGGCATATCGCCAGGCCAGCCAAGGTAACGAGGCGCTGAGGCTCTACCAGCGGGCGCTAGCTCAGGTTGAGAACGCCGTCGGAACTACGCATCGCGATGCGGTCACCGCACGGGAGCACCTGGCAATCGCGTACTACCACGCTGGGCAGACGGATGAGGCAGCGGCTGCGTTCGAGCAAGCTCTCGCTGAATGGCGCCGCGTTCCGGGGAGTGGTCCCGCGAGCACCATCACCGCCCGGGCGAACCTGGCTGCTATCTACTGCCTGACCGGCCGCCTAAACCAGGCAATCCAGCTCTACCACAGCCAGCTAGCAGATCTCGAGCAGGTCCGCGGCCCCGCCCACCCGCAGACCCTCCGTACCCGGCGGAATATGGCCGCCGCCTACCACAAAGCCAGGCGGCTCCCCGAGGCAATCGAGCTTGGACAGGCCACGCTCGCCGACTGCGAGCAGGCGCTGGGCACCGGCCACCCGGAGACCCTGGCATCCCGCGCGAACCTGGCCCACGCGTACCACGCGGTTGGCCAGCTCAAACGAGCAAGCGCGCATTTCGACCGGGCGCTCCGCGACTGTGAACACGCACTCAGCCCGGACGACCCCCTGACCAGCACAGTCCGGCAGCTCCGGCAGTACTACCTGGCCGGCCGACAGGGCACGGCCCCGATCGTCACCCCGCCCGAGTTATTATTGGATCAATCTGGATTCTCTGCCGACACTCACGCAGGCCGCTTATTCTGCCGTGTCATCCGGGAATGGACGAGTAGTGGCTCGCGGCTTGTTGGCCGCGAGCCACCGATGCTTGGACTCAGCCGACTTAGATCCATTTAGTCACGCATAGAAACACTCTGTTCGCGCGGGCTACTACGCACCAAGAGCAGAACGTGTAGCACGCTTCCTTACGGCGATAGTTAGCCTAAAGGATTTGGCAGCGGCGCGGTCAGTGCCAAACAGTATTACGCATCCCGGCATCCTTCCTCACGATGCTCGACCTAAAGGATATGGCAGCGCGCTTGAGACCCACGCAGTGCGAATAGCATACTCCTTTTCGGTAACGTGTACAGCCGTTTCGGCGTTATTTGACCTGGCGTTCCAGGTGTCCGTTTATACGTCAGGGCTCCGGCAAAGTCATTTGTCCGGAGGGCGGAGTACGACCAGTGTGCCCGATGACTAGTGGTGATATATGCGTCGCCTGTACGGCTGGCGTTCAGCGCGCGCTGTTGTGAGTGTTAGTGCCAGGGCGCAGAGCGCGCCGGTCCCCCCGGCGGCTGCGATAATCAAAGAGGGGGTGGCGTGCTCTGCGGCGGCGCCTGCGATGACGATCGCAACGCCCTGGCCGAGGCTTATGCCGCCCTGGGCGATGCCGAACGCCTGGCTGCGCTGGTCGGCCGGGGTGGCCTGGACGAACGAGGCGTTGGCTGCGATCTGGTAGCAGCTGAACACACCCGAAGCTGTCAGAAGTAGCAGCATGACGGCCACGCCGGGGTCGGCCCAGAAGAGGATGAGCGTCACACAGGCTGCGATGGCCAGCGGCCCGGTCCACCTGGCTCGCCGGGCAGCATTGACGAGGCGGCTGAAGCCTAGAGCGCCGGCCGCCGAACCGAGCGCCTGGGCCGCCAGGATCAGGCCTACCGTGACTGCGCCGCCGCCCACGGCTGTGGCCAGCGGTGTGGCGACGCCTTCGGGGAGATCGTAGAACGCGCACAGCCAGCCGAAAAGCATAGGTGTGCGCAGGGAGCGGCTGCCGAAGACCAGCCGCACGCCCGCCATTATCCCAGACACCGGGCCGGGCTTCGCGTGCCGGCCGCGCCTGGGTCTTCGTGCGGCGGCCCGGCGTTGCGGTGCGGCGGGCGGCGCGGCTAGGGGCACTGGCCGGACGCGCACGCACGTCCGGATGATCAGCGCCGAGGCGCCGAATGTTGCCGCATCGGCGATCAGCGAGACGCGCACACCCAGGAAGGCCACCATGAGCCCCCCGGCAGCAAATCCGGCGACCTGAGCTGACATGGTGGTGGTCATGGTTATGGCCGAGCCGACGGCATACCGGTCGCCGTCCAGGACCTCCGGGTAGGTGGCCGACCTCGCCGCCAGAAACAGTGCACCGATCATGGTGACTGCAGCCAGCATGATGATCAGCACAGCCAGCGGCGTGCCCGGCACCACCATCGCCGCAACCAGGACGCCGCTGGCCAGGTCGGCACCCACCATCACCCGCCGTCGCGGCAGCCGGTCAGCGAGCCCGGACAGGGCCACCCCGCCGACAAACGTCGGCACCACGCTGGCCGCGAACGTCACAGCAGACAGCAGCGGCGACCGGGTCCGGTCATACACCAGTACAGTCAGCGCCACCCGCGCGAGCTGATCACCGGTCACCGACAGCACCTGCGCCATCCACAGAGCGCGAAACTCCGCTATCGCGAACACGTCACGGAACGTCGCCCTCGCCGGAGCAACTGTCGTCACCGCACTATTCACAGGCCGCCGCTTGTTCTGCCGTGTCACTCGGGAATGGACAAGAAGTGCCTCGCGGTCAGCTGGCCGCGAGCCACCAACGCCTCTGGATCAGCCGACTCAATCCATTCGGCTCGCTCCGACGGAAGTCTTCCAGGCCGCACTAGCGCGCTGTTAGCGCGACGAGCAGCCTGGGGCGGCGGACGGGAGGCTAAGTCGGAGGCCATACGCTCCGCGAACACTGGTCAGATTGGCGATGCCGCCACCAAGCAGCCGCCCGCAAGTCCCATTACGCCCGAAGGCTCAGACGTCACAAAACGCTGTTGGAGGAGGACCAGTCCGGCTGCTCGCCGTGCGAGGATTCCAGCCGCCTGTATTTCGTTGCCGTCAAGCGGTAAAGGGCTCACGCAGAACCCTCGGATCGGGCCAACGCCGACCACGAGCCCTCAGATCACTCGGCCTGCTTCCAGACGCGCTGGCTGGCGATCCGCGCAGCCTCGACGATCATCTGCAGCTTCGCCCAGGCGGCCTGCCAGACCACGCCCGCCTAACCCCTGGATAGCCGGTACCACTCCCTGCCAGCCGGCCTGCGTGCCGCCTCAGCCGCCTCCGCGACCCGGCCCTCTTTACCTTTGGCCTTTCATGGCGAGTATCCCTAGCCCCTGCCTGCGCTCTTATTCTAAAGACTGTGCCGTGAATCACAGAAACCGAAGTTTGCAGCGCGGCGCGTTTCGTCTCATTATCGTCAGTTACTTCCGCAGCCCGCTGCTTCTCGGCGGGCGTGTACCCGCCCCGTTGCGCATACCGCATATCCAGGTAATGCGCCCGCCGAGCAGCGGTTCAGGTCGGCCGGCGGCGGACCAGCCAGATGCTCGCGGCGATGAGCAGCGCTGCCAGTGCGAGCAGCCAGCTGCCTTCGATCCACTGGAACGGCCAGAAACGGCTGGCCGGCTGGTAGGTCGTCCAGAGCGTGTACCCGTGGTGCGTGAGGTACTGCGTCACGAGGTAGGACTGCGGGATCCCGCCTTTCCCGCCGCCGCCGAGCTGTGGGTCCCCCTGCTGGAGAACCTGGGCGACCGCGGACTGGCTGACTGGCTGGCCGCCCCTGGTCTGCCATTGCTCGCTGAGGATCCACACGGAGTTGGGCACGTTCGGGCTGGTGCCCAGGTATGAGCCAGGCACGTTCGGGTTGCTGGTGACCAGCGGCGTTATGTAGTGCTCGCGCAGGTACAGCCCGGCCGCAATGGCAAGGCCGGTGTAGACGGCCAGGGTGGCGGCGATCGCGGGGACTACCCGGCGAATGAGCATGCCGGCTAGGGCGCCGATCGCGAAGGCAGCCAGTGTCCAGGCGGCGAACGCGACCCCGCGCAGGTCGAACACGGTGGGAGAGAGCTGGGTCTGGCTGCCGTCGGCGAAGAACGGCTGGTAGAACCAGGACAGCAGCAGGCTGAATGCCCCGGCGGCGGCAGCCACCGTGATCGCGAGCGGCACCAGCTTGGCGAGAACCCAGCGCCACCGGCCGATGCCCTGGGTCCAGGCGTACCGGAATGTGCCGGTCTCCAGCTCCCGGGCCAGCATCGGCGCCCCGATGAACGCCCCGATCAGCGCGGGCACGACCTGCAGCATGGCCGGGACCAGGTTCGACGTTGTCTTGTAGCTGTTATTGAAGTTGCTGCTGATGTCGAGACAGGCATTTGAGCTTGCCGGGTGGCAGGCGGTTACGACGGCGTAGGCGTGATGGACCTGAAGCCCGGCGAGCCACAGGTAGATCGCCAGCACGCCGAGCAGTGTGGCCGCTCCGGCCAGCGCGATTCGGTGCTGCCGCCAGATGACCCAGGCCATCTTCCGCCATGGCACCGGCCGCAGGCTCGCGTCCTCTTCGTGACGGGCGGGCACGGTCAGGGCGGTCATCTGGTTACCTCCGACGGCTGGCCAGTTTCATGCGGCAGAGGGCGGCTGCGGGCCGGGCCGGGCAGTGCCGCGGCGGCGGGCTCGCGCAGGTAGGCCAGGGCAAGTTCCTCCAGGCCGACCGGGTGCGCCTCCCAGCCCGGCGGGACCGGGTCGTCCACGGTCGCCCGGACCAGCAGGTGGGCCTGGGCCCCACCGCGGCGGATGTGCACTACCGGCCGCTGCGCGTATCTATCTGCCTCGGCGGCCGGGCCTGTCAGTATGCGGTGGGTGGCGAGCAGGTCATCGACCTCTCCGGCCACCTGCATCCGGCCCCGCGAGAGCAGGATGAGGTAGCTGGCCACCCGTTCCAGCTCGGCGAGCACGTGTGAGGACAACAGCACCGAGACCCCGTCGTCGGCGGCCGCCATCAGCACCGAGGCCATGAAGTCATGCCGGGCGACCGGGTCGAGCATCGCCACCGGCTCATCCAGCACCAGCAGCTTCGGTCGGCGGGCCAGCGCCATGGTCAGCGCGAGCTGTGCCTGCTGGCCACCCGACAGCCTGCCCGCCTTCCGCTTCAGCGGGATGCCCAGCTCGCCCAGCCGGGTTTCCGCATAGGGCTGGTCGAAGCGGCGGTTCAGGTTGGCCGTCAGGTGCAGCATGTCCCGGACGGACAGGTTCTTGTACACCGGCGTGTCCTGGGCGACGAACGCGATGCCGTCCAGCGCGCCCGGCGACCCGGGCGGCCGGCCGCCGAGCACGGTCACGGTGCCCGCGGACGGCGCCACCAGGCCGACCGCCATGTTCAGCAGCGTGGTCTTGCCCGCGCCGTTCGGGCCGACCAGCGCGGTCACGTGCCCGGCGGGGACCGCTAGCGTGCACTCGCGCAGCGCCCAGGAGCTGCCGTAGCGCTTCCCAAGGCCGCTTGCCTCGACGACGTTCATGCCACGACCTCCGTCTCGCCGCTGGCCGCGCCGCCCCGGCTGCGCGGGCCGCCGCGGGTGCGTGGCCCGCCCCGGCGCTCATAGAAGTCCCGCAGCGCGCTGGTGAACAGCGCCACGATCCCGTCCTCGTCCAGCCCGGCCTCGTCCGCGGCGGTCAGCCAGCCCGACAGGGAGCGGCGGAGCGTGGTCAGTTCCGGCAGCGCGACCTGGGTGAGCGTGGCCTGGACGAACGTGCCCTGGCCAGGCCGCCCGGCTGTCAGGCCCTTGATCTCCAGCTCCTTGTAAGCCTTCAGCACGGTGTTCGGGTGGATCGCCAGCGCGCCGACCGCGTCCCGGACCTTCGGAAGCTGATCGCCTGGCTTGAGGTAGCCCAGCCGCAGCGCGTGCTCGACCTGGTGTACAAGCTGCAGGTAGGTCGGCACGCCGGAGCCGGGATCCAGCCGGAACTCGATCGGCGACACGGCCCCGGCCGCCCTGGCGCTGACCTCTTTATCTGTATCCATGTGACAACGATACAGCAATCGATGCCGCTGTCAGGCGCGGCCGTTCACCGGCAGCGGAATGCGCACCCTGGCCGGGGAAGCCCTGCGCGACGAGCCAGGTGCCTGGAGCGCCGGGAGGTCCGCAGTGGAACCCCGAGGGGATAACCTGGCGTTTCAGTAGACGGGAGCAGTTGTCCCGCCGGAAGGGAGACGGGCATGTCGCGTCACATGTGGTTCGGCATCGGCGGGGTCATCATCGGGCTCATTCTGTTTGGCTTCCTGCCGTGGTGGGTGCCGGTGCTGGTCATCGCTGCCTCCCTCGCTATCCCCGTCGTGGCATGGGCCGCGCTCGGCTCGTCCAACCGCCGCCGGATCATCCAGATGCGCCGCCGTGGCCAGCTAGGCCCCTGAGCCACCAGTCCGCGTCGCAGGCACTGGCTGCGCGCCGTTGAACCGTTCGGCCCATAGAGGCACGTAAGGTCGCGGTGCAGTGCCTTGCGGCCGCGATCCGATCGTCCAAGCAGCTTTTTCCTCTTATATTTGCGACAAGTATACTCTGAGTGTATGCACTCGGATAAGAGCATTCCGGTCATAGCCCGTGATAGCAAGGTCGCCGCGCTCACCGGGGCGCAGCCGTGATCGGGCTCGGGCTGCGGCTGGTGGTCAGCGGCGGCCGCGAGGCGATTGCCCGGCTGGTCGTTGTGGCTGTGGCGGTTGGCCTTGGCGCCGGCCTGCTGCTGACCGCCGTGGCCGCGACCAGCGGGGTCATCACTTGGAACAGCCGCCACGGGTGGTTCTGGACCGGCACTGCGTCCGTGCCTTCGGGCCCGGCAGCGGGCATCGCCCCGCTGTGGTGGCATCCCAGCGGCGACACCTTCGACGGCCAGACGATCAGCAGGTTCGACGTGGCCGCCACTGGAGCCTCTTCGCCAGTGCCGCCGGGCATCTCTCATGATCCGGGACCGGGTCAGTACT
The DNA here is from genome assembly GCA_963815375.1 of uncultured Actinomycetota bacterium. GTDB lineage: Bacteria > Actinomycetota > Actinomycetes > Streptosporangiales > Streptosporangiaceae > JASHPR01. The sequence goes on from CAWFGX010000005.1 coordinate 1,443,683, forward strand.
ACGCCTCGCCCGCGCTGGCCGGACTGCTGCGGTCCATCCCGGCGGACCAGCTGGCTGACCGCTATCCCGGCCACCTGGCCGGGGTGATTGGCGACGCGGCGCTGCCGTCCCCTAACTCGCTGGTCATCATCATCGGGCACACTCCGCAGCAGCTGGCGCACACGCCTGGCAGCGTGCAGGTGACATCGATCGCCACGGCGGTGCCCGCCAGCGGTCCGGAAGAGGCGAACCGAAAGGGGCTGGACTACGTCCCTGCCGACTCCGGAGGCGGGAATGGCGCCGTCGACCTCATGCTCCTCGTCGTGGCGCTGGCGATACTGACGCCGGTACTGATCTTCATCGCCACCGCGACCCGGCTGTCGGCCGCCCGCCGCGAGCAGCGGTTCGCGGCGATGCGCCTGGTCGGAGCGACCCGCAGACAGGTCTCCTGGCTCGCCGCCACAGAATCCACGGTGGCAGGAGTCCTGGGGGTGGCGGCAGGGTCCGGGATCTTCTTCCTGCTGCGGATCCCGGCTGCGGGCATCTCGTTCACCGGCCAGCCGTTCTTCCCCGCCGAGCTGTCGCTGAGCCCGCGGGAGGTCCTCGAGGTCGCGATCGGCGTGCCCGTGGCCGCCGCCGTGGCGGCGCTGCTGGCGATGCGCCGGATGCGCATCTCCCCGCTCGGCGTCGCCCGCCGGGTCACGCCGCCGCCGCCGCGGTCCTGGCGGGTGCTGCCGGTGCTGGTTGGTTTCGCCGAACTCGGGTTCTTCGCCGTGCACGGCCGCCCGGCCTCCATTGGTGGGCAGGTCCTGATGTTCGTTCCCAGCTTCCTGCTCATCGTCGTCGGCCTGGTCATCGCGGGTCCGTGGTTCACCATGGCCGCGGCCAGAGCAATGGCGCGGCTGACCAGCCGCGCCGGCACGCTGATCGCGGCCCGCCGTCTCGCCGACGACCCCAGGGCCGCCTTCCGCGCCGTCAGCGGCCTGGTGCTCGCCCTGTTCATCATTACCGTGGCCGTAGCGGGCATCACCACGTGGAACGCCACGGACCTCTGGCGTTGGAGCAGTGCCGCGGAAGCGAAGGTGCTGACGGACCAGCTGGCGGGTCAGCAGCCCAGCTCCGGGTCGCAGGGGAGCCCGGGACCGGGCGCGTCCGCCGCGCCGCTCGCAGCGCGGCTGCGCGGTATTCCGGGCGTCCAGGGGGTGGTCGTGGTCCGTGCGGACCCGGGGCTGACCATCCCCGGAACATTTCACAACCTCGGCAGCAGTCAGCTCGGCAGCAGCGGTCCGGTTCCGGCAGGCGTAGTCTCTTGCGCCCAGCTCGCGACCGTTCCCGCCCTTGGCCGCTGCCCGCCCGGGGCGACAGCGGTGGAGCTCCCCGCAGACGGGTTCAACGGCTCACTGTTCGGCGTGGACGCCACCATGATCACCTGGCCTGCGGCGACCGTCCCGGCCGCACGGCTGGACAGCCTCGCAGTGGACGCCATTGACGTGGCGACGAACGGCTCCGTGCCAGCTGTCGAGCACGCGAGGACGGTGCTGGAGAACGCACGCGCATATCCCGGCGCCGAAGTGGCGTTTACTGTCGGCGAGCTGATCGGCCAGTCGAATTCCACCGACAGCAGCGCCCAGCAGCTCGCGAACTCGGTGATCCTGGTCAGCCTGCCGATCGCCGGCTGCACGCTCGCCGCGGGGATCGCGGCCGGGATCGCCGACCGCAAGCGGCCCTTCAGCGTGCTGCGCCTCACCGGCGCCCGGCTTGCCACGCTGCGCCGCGTCGTCGCCCTGGAAAGCGCCGTCCCGCTGCTCGCCGTCGCTGCCGTCTCGATCGGCACCGGGTTCGGCGCTGCCGCGATGTACGCCTCCGTGGAGATCCAGCACCCTATGGTGGCGCCCGGTACCGCGTATTACCTCCTGACCTGTGCCGGGATCGTGGCGGCGCTCGGCATCATCGCGGCCACCTTCCCGCTGCTGGCCCGCATCACCGGCCCGGAGACAGCCAGAAGCGAGTGATCCCCTAGACGATCAGTTCCAAGGGGTTTCCGGATGCGGGCACTTGTGAGCTGCGCCTTCACGTCCTGCATAGGTCGGCGGCATGACTCGCGAGCAGGTCTTACTCCATCGGCTGCCTGGCGACCGCTGGCGGCTCACGCCCGGCGAATAGCCAGCCGCTGGCCGCGGCGATCAGCGGCAGCCCAGCCAGCAGGATGAGCACGTCGGTCAGCGGGAGGTCGCCGAACATGGCGGACAGGCTGCCGTGTGCAAAGGCCAGCCCGGCGACCAGCGCGCCTGCCATGCCGAGGACCGCGCCGAGCAGGCCGACCGCCGCGACAGTCGCCGCGGTGATCACCCGCCGCGTCCCGCCGCTGGCGCCGACCGCGGTGAGCGTCCGCAGGTCCCGCGCGGTCTCGCTGCGGATCAGGCCGACCGACGCGGCCAGCACGCCAAGTGCGATCACGATGCCCAGTGCGGTGCCCCCGTCGGCGATCTCGCCGAGACTCGGTCCGCTGGCCTTGGTCTCGACCGTCACCTTGTAGGCGAGCGCGAACTGGCGCGCGGCGTGGAGCTGCGTGGCGGTAAGCGGGGCCGGTGCCTGGATCAGCCAGCCGTTCAGGCTGGGCTGCAGCTGGTACTTGCTCACCGCGTATTCGGTGATCACCGTGTTTGGCTCGGAGGTGCCGCCGGGCAGGTTGCTGACTGTCTGCATCACGGGGTTGGCCAGGCAGTGATTGCTTAGCGTGCAGGGAGGCTTGGCGGGCTCGTTTCCGGCGATGCAAGTGCCACTGCACCCGCCATAGCCGCCCCAGGCCATCTCCATGTGCGGCAGGCCCGCCAGCCCTGGCCGCATGGTGAGGATGTCGGTGCCGGGAGCGATCCGGCTGGCAAGGATCCCGTAGGTGGCGAGCAACTGCGGGGTGGCCACGTACACGGTGCCGGTGAAGTTGTTGTGGGCCTGCGCGCCCACCTGGGACAGCATGCCCGCGGTTTCCAGTGGCAGGGCGGACTGTGCGTGCAGGCTGGCGGCGAGATTGTTCACCCGCCCGCCCAGGCTCGCGACTTGGGCGTTGCTGAGCTGCGTCATCATGCCGCCGTTCTGGTAATACGTGTAGACGATCAGCTGGCTGCTAGACAGGTTGGGGCCGGACCAGTTGAGCGGATTGTCGAACTTCATGCTGGCGACGATGCCGATCGCCATGGCCAAGAAAACGGCGAATGTGGTCGCCGCCAGCGCGGCACCCGACCGGGCCCGGTAGCGGACCAAGTCGCGCAGCGCGATCCGGATCGCGACCGGCAGCCGCAGTCTCGCCCCGGCTGCCAGCACACTGATGGCCAGCGGGGCGAGCAGGAAGATCCCGGAGATGGTGGCGACCAGACCGGCCAGCAGGAGCAGCGCGTGCCCTTCGCGCACCACCTCAGTTACGCCTCCGGTGAACGTCAGGCACGCGAGGCCGCCAGCGAACACGATGATGCCGGGCAGGGCGGAGCGGTGCACGGGCTTCGGCGGCGCGGGGCGGCCGGACAGCGCGGTCACCACCGGCACCTGGGCGATCGTCTTCGCCGGGCCGCGGGCGGCGAGTACCGGCGTCGCGACCGCGAACACGACGCCGATGGCGAACGCCCACCACGGCAGGTGGGCCGCGTCGACCACGTGGCCGACGGCCGACTGCAGCGTCGGCACGTAGGCGAACCAGGCGGCGAGGCCCAGCACCGCCCCGGCAAGCGCGCTGACCACGCCTACGACCAGGCCGCCCGCGATCATGACCAGGCGGAGGTTGCGTTCGGTCGCGCCGACCGCGCTGAGCATGCCGAGGGCACGGAGCCTGCGCTGGGCCATCACGGAGAAGGCGGCCACCGACACCATGCCGATGAACGCCAGACCGAGGGCCTCCACCACCAGGACGAGCACCGCCGGAGAGGCTCCGCCCGCGAGGCCAGAGGGAACGGAGACAGTCGCCGCCGGGATACCGGGCAGCGTTGCGTTGCTGTTGCTGATCGCCTGCTGGACGGCGGGGGAGCCGAGCAGCATGATCACCTGGCTGGGGTGGGCGACCTGGCCCGGAGCGACCAGAGCGAACTCATCCGGCAGGTTGCTCGGGTCCTGCACAATGCCGGTCACCCGCCAATTCGCGCCGGCGGCCTGCCAGGTGCCGCCCACATGCGTGCCGTACAGGGTCGCCACCTGGCTGGTCAGCGCGACCTCGCCGCGCCCGGCCGGGTATGTGCCGCTGACCAGGCTGAGCAGCGGGGCGTTGTAGTGCCCGTGCGGACTCTCGGCGCGGAGTTGCACAGACTGCGTAGTGCCAGTAGCGATTTTCTGATTCTCGATAACGTCAGCTGGACCCCACCGGTCCTGGATGGCGGTGATGTCGGCGGCCAGGTGCGGGTCGGTGCCTGGCAGCGTGACTTGCGCGGCAGCGGTGCCGTACGTGGCGTAGTTCGCGTTGGCGAGCTGCACGTTCGTGATGACGCTGGTGCCCCAGATCGTCGCCGCGACTGCCACGGTGAGCAGGCCGAGCACGAGCAACTGCTGGCGCCATTCGCGGCGGAACAGCCGCCAGCCCCAGCGGATCACCGCGCGGCGGGCGACGATGCCGCTGCCCGGGCCCGCGTCGAGGTCGGGGGGTTCGCGCAGCGCGGTGCTCACCGGGTCGGCCCGGGGATGAGGAGGGATTCAGGGCCGGGCGGCCGGGTCGTCGTGCCGGTCATCCGCCCGTCGCGCAGGAGCACTATCCGGTCGGCCCAGGCGGCCAGCTGGGCGTCGTGGGTCACCACCACCGCGGCTACGCCCCGCTGGCATACCTCGTGCAGCAGCCGCATCACCTCACCGGCGTTCACGGAGTCCAGGGCGCCGGATGGCTCGTCGGCCAGCAGCAGCCGGTGATCCCCCACCACCGCGCGGGCGATCGCCACTCGCTGCCGCTCGCCGCCGGACAGCTGATCGGGGAACCGGCCCGCCTGGTCGGCCACCCCGAGCGCGCTCAGCGCGGCCAGCGTGGCCGCGCGCGCCTTCGCCACCGGGACGCCGTCCAGTTCCAGCGGCAAGGCGGCGTTCTCGGCCGCGGTCAGCCCGGGCAGCAGGTTGAAGTCCTGGAACACGTACCCGATCACCCGGCGCCGCAGCCGGGCCTTGCGCGCCGGCGGCATCCCCGCCAGGGGAATGCCGCAGACCAGCACCTCCCCGCTGGTGGGTTCCTCCAGGCTTCCGGCGATTGTCAGCAGCGTGGACTTGCCCGACCCGCTGGGCCCCATCACCGCCACCATCTCCCCGGCCCGCACTGACAGGTCGACCCCGGCAAGCGCGCGCACCGTGGCCGGCTCCTGGCCGTAGGTCTTGGACACGCCGCGCAGTTCCAGCACGCTCACCGCGCTCTGGCCGTCCCCGCCCCGTTCCGGCCGGCTCATCGCCGTGCCCCCAGCCGGCGAAGAACCGGAACCGGAACCGGGGCGGAAGCGGGCCGGGGCGGCTCGGCGGCGGCCCGCGCCAGGCGTACTTCCGCGGCGTCCAGCCACCGGATCACCGCGTCCAGCCGGAACAGCTCGGCATCGACCACCAGGGCCAGGCCCAGGTCATCGCGGGCCTCGCCCTCCTTCAGCCGGGTCCACTGCTGCATCAGCTCCAGCAGGTACACGCGGTGCGCCTGGATCACCTCATGCGCGTCGGTGCCCGGCACCCGCGCCGCCACCAGCACCTTCATCACCAGCTCGTCACGGGGCGGGGAGGTCAGGTCCGGCGGCGTCCGCAGCCAGGCGGCCAGCGCCTGCCGGCCCTCGTCCGTGATCCTGAACCGCTTCTGCGGCCCCTCCTGCCCGGTCCCGTCAGATTCAGCCAGCCCGTCACGCTCCAGCCGACCCAGCGTCTTGTACACCTGGCCGACGTTCAGCGGCCACACCTCGCCGGTCCCTGCCTCGAACTCCTCGCGCAGCTGCAGCCCGTACTTCGGCCCCTCCGACAGCAGCGCCAGCAGCGCGTGCGGGACGCTCACGACTTCACCATGCCTGACATCATGTCCGGCATAATATCCGGCATACTCAATCTCGGGCAACACCGGCTTCGCACAGCCGGATGCGTGCGGCTCCCCCTGCCCCGGCGTCAGCTCCAGCGCGGCCTCCAGCAGGTCACCGATCGGGCCTACGCGCTACCGAGCACGCGCCGATGGGCGTTCATGAAGCCCAGGGCCTGGGTTCAACGCCGGACGTGCAGCTCATGCAGGTCTGGCGCCACGTGTCACCGCCACCCGCCCGGACCTGGTGAACAGCTAAGCGACGTTCGGCGAGCTGGGGTCGCGGGGGCGTCGGCAGGCGCGGCGTGGGGCCCGCGCTGTGGTTGTGAGGCGCTGGTAGGCGCGGCGTGGGGCCCGCGCTGTGGTTGTGAGGACCCTGTTGGTTTATTGAGCGGCATGTGGTGTGGCTTTCGGCGTGATGCGGCGATGTGGTTCATGATCGTTTCTGCGGCCGGCTCCTTTCTTCCCCGTCCCGGCTGCAGAATCGGGTCGTTATGTCGATGCAGCCGCGGCCGTGGCCGGAGGTCCCGGGGGATACGGCCAGGGTGGCCAGGAGCGCGTTCCCGAAGGGGGTGCTGGCGATCCGGGTTCGTGATCAGCTGGGTGCCTGGTGTGATGATGAGGCGTTTTCGGCGGCGTATGGGGTGCGGGGGGCGCCGGGGGTTTCCCCAGCGCAGCTGGCGGTGGTGACGGTGCTGCAGTTCGCTGAGAATCTGACGGACCGGCAGGCGGCTGATGCGGTGCGGGGGCGGCTGGACTGGAAGTACTGCCTGGGCCTGGCGTTAGAGGATCAGGGGTTTGATTTCTCGGTGCTCAGTGAGTTCCGGGGCCGGCTGGTCGCGGCGGGCCTTGAGCGGGAGATTCTGGACCGGCTGCTTGGCCGGCTGGGGGAGCTGGGGCTGGTGGGTGCGGGCGGGCGGCAGCGCACGGACTCGACGCATGTGCTGGCGGCGATCCGCAGCCTGCGCCGGCTGGAACTGGCCGGGGAGAGCCTGCGGGCGGCGCTGGAGGCGCTGGCAGCGGTGGCGCCGGAGTGGCTGGCCACGGTGATTGATGCGTCCTGGCAGCAGAGGTACGGGCAGCGGATCGACCAGATCCGGCTGCCGGCCACCGAGGCCAGGCGTAAAGACCTGGCGGTGACCTACGGCCGGGATGGATACCGGCTGCTGGAGGCGGTGTACTCAGCCGGGGCGCCTGCGTGGGCGCGGGAGCTGCCTGCCGCGCAGACGCTGCGGCGGGTCTGGGTCCAGCAGTACTACCGGGTGATCGATGAGCACGGGGAGAAGGTGGTCCGGCGGGAGGCCAGAGAACATGGCCTGCCGCCGGGCAGAGCGATGATCAGCTCCCCGTATGACACCGCCGCCCGCTACGGCGAGAAACGGGGCAAGGGCTGGGTGGGGTACAAGGTTCATCTCAGCGAGACCTGCAGCCCGCCCGGCGGCGGCGACCAGACGCGAATCCCGAACCTGATCACGAACGTGGCCACGACCGCGGCCAGCGAGCCTGACGTCACGATGACCGGGCCGGTCCACGACATGCTGCAGGCCGCCGGGCTGACCCCGGCCGAGCACGCCCTCGACGGCGGGTACGTCTCAGCCGGCCTGCTGGCTGATGCCCGCGCCCGCGGCATCACCCTGACCGGCCCGCTGCGCACCACCGCGACCCGCCAGGCCGCCATCCCCGGCGGCTACACCACCGAGATGTTCACCATCGGCTGGGACCACCGCCAGCTGACCTGCCCCCAGGGCATCCCCAGCACCCAGTGGAGCACCACCACCCGCAAGGTCGGCCAGGCAATCCAGGTCGCCTGGCCAGTCTCCGCCTGCCGCCCCTGCCCGGCCCGGGACCTGTGCGCACCCTCCATCGGCAAAACCGGCCGCGCGCTGTGGCTGCGGCCCCGCGAGATCCACGAGGCCGCCGCCGCCGCCCGCGCCGAGCAGACCACCCCCCAGTGGAAAGCCCGCTACGCCATCCGCGCCGGCGTTGAGGGCACCATGTGGCAGGCCACCCACGTCACCGGCATCCGCCGCGGCCGTTACCACGGCCTGGCCAAGACCACCCTCGAGCACAACGTCGCCGCAGCCGCCATCAACCTCATCCGCCTCGACGCCTGGTGGACCGGCAAACCCCTCGACCGCACCCGCACCACACACCTCCAGCGGCTCGCCCTCACACAAGCCGCCTGAATAAGCCAACAGGGTCCAACAGCAACAGTTCGGCGCCCACGACGGGGCGCCGACGGCCAGGAAGCCGGTGGCCGGGAGGGCCGGTGGCCGGGAGGGCCGGCGGGCCGGGGCAGCGGCTGCATACTGCGGGCTGAAAGCCGGGCAGCTGCCGGGATGCCCTAAGTCACCCCGCTGGGACCGGCTGCGGTGGCGCCTCGCCGTCGTAACGGGCGGCCGGCCGGATCAGCCGGTTCCCCGACACCTGTTCGAGCACATGGGTGCACCAGCCGATGACCCGGCTGGACGCGAACGTGGGCGTGAACTCCTGCCGCTGGATCCCGCAGGCGTCCATCACGACACCGCCGTAGAACTCCACGTTGGCGTTGAGGTGGCGGCCAGGCTTCTCCTCGCCGAGCACACGCACGATCGTGTCCTCAACTGCCATCGCGAACTCAGCGGTCGGCCCGCCGAGTGTGCCGGCGACCTCACGCAGCAACTCCGACCGCGGGTCCTTGCCCTTGTACACGCGGTGGCCGAAACCCATGATCCGCTCGCCACGGCCGACCGCTGCGCGCACCCAGGCCTCGGCCTTATCCGGGCTCCCGATGTCGTCGAGCATCTCCAGCACCCGGGCCGGTGCACCGCCGTGCAGCGGGCCGGAGAGGGCGCCGACCGCACCGGTCACGGCCGCGCCGATGTCGGCGCCCGTCGACGCGATCACACGCGCGGTGAACGTCGAGTTGTTGAAGCCATGGTCGATCGTGGCGATCAGGTACCGCTCCAGTGCCCAGGCGCGCTGGTCATCTGGCTTCTCGCCGCTGAACATGTAGAGGAAGTCGGCCGCCGCCGACAGCTCAGGGTCTGGCGGCACTGGCTGGTGCCCGGCGCGCAGCCGGTGCAGCGCTGCGATAAGTACCGGCGTCTGCGCCGAGAGATGCAGGGCGTTGTCGTAGAGCTCGTCGGGGGTGATGTCGAGCCAGGAGCGGAAGCCGGAGCGCTGGGCGTCGAAGGAGATCGCGGTGCGCAGCGCAGTCATCGCATCGTAAGGCTCCGTACGGGCCAGCATCTGCAGGAACGCGATCAGGTCGTCTGGCAGCTCCCGGTGCCCGGCGATCTCGCGCCGGAACTCGGCCAGTTCCGCCTGGTCCGGCAGGTGGCCGCGGAACAGCAGATGCCACACGTCCTCGAGTGACCGGCGCCGGTTCAGCTCGATCGCGTCATACTGCCGGTAGTGGTAGAAGCCTTCGAGGCCGCGGACATCCCCGATCCCGGTACGCGCGACAACTACTCCCTCGAGCCCGGCGGGAGCGTCCCCGCTGCCGTTGCCCACGGCCTGCCCGGTAGCTGGCATTGTGATCTCCTTCGACCCGACGCTGACGGCACCATCGTATCCACTATTGTCAATATTGATTAAAATCAACATAATGCTTCACGTGGGGCCAGGGAGCGCCACACGCCGGATGCCATTACGGGGCCTGGAGTGCTGCACGGGGTCCGTTGCCGGGGCGGCCCGCTGCAGGCGGGGGTGCTGCACGGGGCCCGTTGCCGGAGCGGGCCGCTGCAGGTGGGCGTCCCGCACGGCGGGCCGCTGCACGGCGGGCCGTTGCCGGCCGGGGGGTGCAGCGCGGCAGGCCGCTGCAGGGCGGGTGCCGCTACGGGCAGGAGGGCAGGGACATGACCGAGTGGATCGGGGCAGCGGAGGCAGCGCAGCGGCTGGGTATCAAGTCGGCCAGCCTGTACTCGTACGTGAGCCGCGGCGTGCTGACACCGCGGCGCGGGCCCGACGGCCGGACCAGCCTGTTCGACGCCGCTCAGATCGCTGGCCTCGCGGGGCGTGGCCGGCCTCGCCGCACGGCGGGCCAGAGTGAACTGGTCATCGAGACCAAGCTGACCGAGATCTCTGACGACCAGCTGAGGTTCCGCGGCTATGACGCGACGGTGCTCGCGACCAGCCGGAGTTTCGAGGAGGTGGCGGCGCTGCTGTGGACCGGATCGCTCGGTGACGCGGCAGCAGCCGGGCCATGGCGGGCCACCGCTGAGGCGATCGCCGCGGGCACGGCAGCCCAGGCCGCCCTCCCAGACGGCACCTACCCGCTGGAGCGGCTGCAGGTGATTGTCCCAGCGGTCGCGGCCACAGACCGGCTCCGGCTGCACCTGGACCCGCCGGCGGTCATCGCGGCGGCCCGGTCCCTGATCGCTGCTATGACCGACTGCCTCCCGGGGCCCGCGACGCACGAAAGCGATGACAGCATCGCCGGGCGGCTGGCGGCCAGGCTCTGCCTGCGGCCGCCCGAGCCCAGCCTGACCGGCGCTCTGCGTGCGGCTCTTGTCCTTGCCGCTGATCACGAGCTCGCCGCGTCGACGTTCGCAGCCCGCGTGGCAGCCTCGGTCCGGGCCGACCCGTACGCGGTGGTCGGCACCGGCCTGGGCACTATGAGCGGGGCGCTGCACGGCGGGGCGTCGCTGGGGGCGGAGATGATGCTGGCGTCGGCCCACGGTCCTGCCGACGCGCCGCGGGTGGTGGGCGAGCTGCTCCGCCGCGGGGAACGCGTGCCCGGGCTGGGTCACTTTGTCTACGAGGGTGGGGACCCGCGTGCCGTTCTGCTTCTTGACCTGATCAGGAAGGCGGCCCCCGGATCGGACCGCCTGGCCGTCGCCGACGCCGTGCTGGACGAGGCCCGGCGGCGGGCGCTGCCGGCTCCGAACATCGAGCTGGCGCTGGCCGTGCTGGCCTCGGTGGCCGGGATGGTTCCCGGAGCTGGTGAGGCTATCTTCGGCGTCGCCCGGACGGCGGGCTGGCTGGCCCATGCGCTGGAGGAGTACGCGCGGGCCACGCCGATCCGCCCGCGCGGCGTGTACACCGGCCCGCAAGCCGCGCCCGCGTCCGCTTAGCGCCAGCGGGAATCAGATCGCACTGCGCGGCATTTTCGTTTTACAGAACGAGTCTGGGAGCTAGCCATGGCAGTACGCCGTCTCAATCATGCAGTTCTCTACGTCAGCGGCCTGGACCGGGCCGTTGACTTCTACCGTGACGCGCTCGGCCTTGAGCTGCGCATGCACATCCCGGGGCAGGCAGCGTTCCTGCGGTCGCCGGAATCAGCCAACGATCACGACCTCGGCCTGTTCGAGGTGGGGGACGCTCCCCGGCCACGTGGTGTCTATGTGGGGCTGTACCACCTGGCCTGGGAGGTCGGCACGCTCACCGAGCTTGCTGAGATCCGTGACAGGCTCGCCGAGCGCGGGGCACTGGTGGGCGCGAGCGACCACCGGGTCTCCAAGTCGCTCTATGCCAAGGACCCCAGTGGGATCGAGTTCGAGGTGATGTGGCGGGTTCCCCCGGAGAACTGGGACGCCGAACTCTCTGGCGGCGAGATGATCCTGCCGCTCGACCTGGAGGGCGAGATCGCCCGCTGGGGCGACCGGGTCACCGGCGCGGCCGCCGGCTCGGTCACCTGACCGCGGGCTGGGAGCCAGGCCCGGCCGGCCTGGTGCGGCTCTCGATAGTCCCCTTGTAGGCAACGCCGCGGATCCGGACCGTTGGCGCGCTTGCTGGCAGCGCGATCTCGCTGTCCTCATGCTCGGACCAGCCCTTGCTGACCCCGAAGCCGTCCATCTCCACCCGGACGCCGGGCGGGACCAGGACGTCGACCCGCGACTTGTAAGCGACGACGGTCATAGTGGTGAGCGCTGCTGTCAGCTCTGCCGCCCGCAGGTCGATATGGCCGGTGCCTTTGTAGATCACCGTGGTCAGGTGCTCAGGAACGCGCCAGCGGCCGGCCCGGCAGACCGAGTTCTTGTACGCCATTACCCAGCCGCCCGTGGATGGTGCAGTGGCCGGGCGGGGCGGGGCGCCCGCGGGCGTTGTCGCGGGCAGGTCGGCGGTGAGCTTGTCCAGGTCCGTGCTTGTCCGTGCGGTGAGCGCGGCCCGCATCCGCTCATCGAACTCGTCGTCGTCCAGCCTGCGCTCGGCGAACGCCTGCTGCAGTCGCTGGGCTACGGCCTCCCTCTCGGCGTCCCCAACGCGCATCGCCGGTGCCGCGGTCGCCTCACCGGCCGTTTCGCGGCGCGTCCCGGAGGGCGCCTCTGGCCGCGTCCGGGAGGGCGCGTCCGGTTGCCGTGTCTGGGAGGGCGCGTCCGGTTGCCGTGTCTGGGAGGCCGCGTCCGGCCGCGGCTCGGGCTCGGCTGCTGACATTGGGGGCCTCCTCTGCCTCTCAGGTCGAGACATATCTTAACCATAGGACTGGTGTTTGGCGCACTAGTCTCCGGTGCACTGCGGTCCGCGGGAGTCCATGGCGGCCTGTCGTCCGCGGGCGGGCCTCAGCCGCTGCCCGTCAGCTCGGTGTACAGGGCGGCCGTCTGCTCGGCGACGCGGTTCCAGCCGAACTCGGCCACGGCCCGCTCGCGCCCGAGCCGGCCCATTTCCGCGGCCCGCTTCGGGTCGCTGACCAGCTCGTTCAGGGCGCGGGTGAGGGCCGCGGGGTCACCGGGCGGGACCAGCAGGCCGGTGACGCCGTCCGCCACCACCTCGGGTATGCCGCCGGTACGGGATCCGGCCACGGCGGTGCCGCAGGCCATCGCCTCCAGGTTCACGATGCCCAGCGGCTCGTACAGGGACGGGCAGGCGAAGACGGTGGCGTGTGTGAGCAGCTGGATCACCTCGCGCCGCTGCAGCATCCCCTGCAGCCAGAACACCCCGGCCCGGCTCGCCTGCAGTTCGCGCGTGAGGCCGGTGACCTCAGCGTCGATCTCCGGTGTGTCGGCCTGGCCGGCGCAGATCACTACCTGCGCCGCCGGGTCGAGGCCGGCGGCTGCCCGCAGCAGCACCGGCAGCCCCTTCTGCCGGGTCACCCGGCCGATGAAGATCACCGACGGCTTCTGTGGGTCGATGCCGTAGCCGCTGAGGACATCAGTGGCCGGGTCGGGGGAGTACTCGGCGGTGTCGATGCCGTTGCGGATGACCCGCGCCCGCTCCGGGAGGACGTGCGGGTACACGGCGAGGAGGTCATCGCGCATGGCGCCGGACACCGCGATGACCGCAGCGGCGGCCTCGACGGCAGTCTGCTCGCACCACGAGGACAGGGCGTAGCCCCCGCCGAGCTGCTCGGCCTTCCACGGCCGCAGCGGCTCGAGCGAGTGGACCGTCACCACGTGCGGGATGGCGTACATCATCGAGGCCAGGTGGCCAGCCAGGTTCGCGTACCAGGTGTGGGAATGCACCAGGTCCGCCGAGCCTGCCGCTGCCGTCATCGACAGGTCAGCGGAGATCGTCTGCAGCGCCTGGTTCGCCCCGGCGAGGCTGGCGCAGGGCCGGTGCGCGACCGCGCCCGGCCGGTCCGCGCCCTGGCAGTGCACGGTGAGGTCGACCAGGCGCGCGAGTTCCCTGGCCAGGTACTCCACGTGCACTCCGGCCCCACCGTAGACCTCTGGCGGGTACTCCCTGGTCAGCAGCGCCACGCTGAGCCGGCGCGCTGGCCCCGCGGTCACGGCAGCACCGTCTGGCCCTTACCGATCACCGTGATGCCGCTGGGGGAGACGGTGAACCCCCGGGCCCGGTCGTGGTCCTTGTCGACCCCGACCTGTGCTCCCTCAGGGACGGTCACGTTCTTGTCCAGGATCGCGTCCTGCACCACGGCGTGCCGGCCGACCGTGGTGTTGTGCAGCAGCACCGAGCGCTCGACCCGGGACCAGCTGTTCACGCGCACCCCGGGTGACAGCACCGAGCTGCGGACCAGCCCCCCGGAGACGATGACGCCGTTGCTGACGATGCTGTTGATTGCGCGCCCGACCCGGTCATCATGATCGTGCACGAACTTGGCTGGCGGCTGCGAGGGCACCAGCGTGAGGATCGGCCACTTCTCGTTGTACAGGTTGAATACCGGGTGCACCGCGCACAGGTCCATGTGGGCGTCGTAGTAGGAGTCGAGCGTCCCGACGTCGCGCCAGTACCCGGAGTCCCTGGGCTCGGCGCCAGGCACCTCGTTGTCCAGGAAGTTGTAGACCTCGGCCGCGCGCTCGCGCACCAGCATCGGGATGATGTCGCGTCCCATGTCGTGGTGGCTCGCCTCGTCCGCCGCATCCTTGCGCAGCGCATCGACGAGCACATCACTGGTGAAGACGTAGTTACCCATTGACGCGTACGCCTCGTCGGGGTAGCCGGGCCGGGCAGGCGGGTCGGCCGGCTTCTCCAGGAACGCGGCGATGGCGCGCCCGTCCTGGGCTGTCTCGATGACGCCGAAAGCTGTCGCCTCCTGCCGGGGCACCGGAAGGGCCGCGACAGTGACGCCTGCTCCCGACGCGACGTGCTGGTCGATCATCTGCGTCGCGTCCATCCGGAACACGTGATCGGCGCCGAACACGATCACGATGTCAGGCTGCTCGTCGAAGATCAGGTTCAGCGACTGGTAGATCGCGTCGGCTGAGCCGGTGTACCAGTACGGGCCGAGACGCTGCTGCGCGGGGACCGGGGTGACATAGTTGCCGGTCAGGGCGCTCATACGCCATGTGGTGGAGACGTGCCGGTCCAGGCTGTGGCTCTTGTACTGGGTCAGAACGCAGATGCGGAAGATCCCCGAATTGACCAGGTTCGACAGGGCGAAGTCGACCAGCCGGTAGAGGCCGCCGAACGGAACAGCGGGCTTGGCGCGGTCGGCGGTGAGCGGCTGCAGTCGCTTGCCTTCCCCGCCGGCCAGAACGATGCCGAGTACCCGAGGCGATGCCATCCCTCACCTCCTGAGTTCCAGGATGTCAGGGCATGCGGGGGATGTCAGGCCCGGTGGCCGGGCGTTCCGGAACTCGGGTTCGTGACGGAGCGCCGGCTCACTCGGGCTCAGGGGGCTCGATAGAGCGGCGGGACAACGCGCGGGTGGCGAGCATCCGGGCCAGCTGGACGCTCACCGCGGTCAGCAGGGCCCAGGCCACCGCCTCGCCGAGGGCCACCTGCGGGTCCTCTGGCTCGGGCGGCTCCTTGCCTGTGATCTTCTTCCAGGCGAACTGAATCACCTTCCGCGCGACGAAGGCGGCGGCGAAGCCGACCACGCCGACCATTACCCGGCTGCCGCCGCTGGCGCGCTTATCTGACATCGGTGATCCTTCCTCCGGCCGCTGTGTTTCCTCGCTCGGTCCGCTGATCATCCCACGGCGGCACCGTCGGCCCGAGCCTGCGGTCGCGACCTCTCGATAGCGGCGGCGAGCTCGGCTGGCCGCCTTGTGCCGATCAGCCAGTAGGGCCGGTCGGAATCTTCCCCCGGGATCTCGATGTACACCGCAAGTTTCAGGTACGGCCGGATCAGCATGAACGCGGCCGGGTCGGCCCATGGGCCACGGAGCGCGCGGGCCTGGGCCTCGTCCAGGGCGGCCACCTGGCCAGCGAAGGCCAGCGGCAGCGTGGTCTTCCCAGCGCGCAGCTCGCCACCGGACACCTCAACCCTGGCGTTGCCCCAGATCAGCAGCGTCCCGGCAGTCCCGCCGCAGATCAGCAGATAAGACGCGACGGCCACGAGTGCGCTGAACCCGGCCCAGGCGGTGCTGGCAAAGATCGCCGCGGAGAGCATGCCAAGAAACCACCACGAGGCGGGCGCCCGGAGGTGTTCGGTGTAGCTGCGCATCCGACTACGTTAGTTGGTTACATGGAGGACATGACTGGCCGGTCGGCCCGGCGCGGCAACTCCAGCGACTCCGGCGAGGGGGACCGGCCGCCGACCGCACGCACCCGGCTGCGCACCCAGGAGGAAGCGCAGGCTGGTACCGGCGAGCGTGCAGCCGAAGACCAGGACCAGCCCGGGCCCAACGGGGCGGCCGGCGAGGCCTCCAACGGGGTTCCGGGCAGGCTGAAGGTCGCCGCCGTCAGCCGCCTGCCACGGGAGCCTCCTGTCCCGGCTTTCCTGGCGCGGGCTGCTGCCTGGGCGTGGCGCCTGCTCCTGGTCGCTCTGCTGATCTACGTGGCGTTCCGGGTAGCGGTCGCACTGCGCCTGGTAGTGCTGCCGTGCATCGCGGCTCTGCTGCTGACCGCGCTGCTGCAGCCGCTGACCGGGCGGCTGCGCCGGGCCGGGCTGCGCCCGCTCGCTGCGACCTGGTGCACCTTCCTCGCGGCGGCCGCGGTGCTTGCCGGGATCGTGGTCCTGGCCACCAACCGCGTCAGCGCCGACTACCCGCGGCTGCAGACCGAGGTGAAGCACACCGCCCACGACATTCAGAGATCGCTGGCCGGTGCGCCCTTCCATCTCAGCTCGGTTCGTCTTGACCAGTACACCGACCAGGTTCTGCATTTCCTGTCCCAGCACCAGTCGATGATCGCGGGCACCGTGGTCACCGGCGGGCGGATCGTCATCGAGCTGCTCACGGGCCTGGTGCTGATGATGTTCGTGACGTTCTTCCTGCTGAAGGACGGCAGCAAGATCTGGCGCTGGCTGGTCGGGATGCTTCCGCAGCAGGCTCGCGACCGCGCGGACAGGGCCGGGGCTGCGGCCTGGACAGCGGTGGTCAACTACATCCGGGGAACCACGGTGGTCGCGGCCATCCATGCCATCGTCATCGGCACGGCGTTGTGGCTGCTCGGCGTACCGCTCATGGTTCCCCTGATCATCCTTGTCTTCATCGCGGCCTACGTGCCGCTGGTCGGGATACTCGTGGCGGGGGCACTTGCGATCCTGGTGACGCTCGGCACAAAGGGCTGGATCGCAGCTGTGATCCTGCTCGGGATCTTCCTTGTCGAGAACCAGCTTGAGGGTCACCTGCTGCAACCGCAGGTCGTCGGTCGGATCGTGCGGCTGCACCCGCTCGCGATCATCCTGGTCCTGGCCGTCGGGGCGATCGTCGCGGGAGTGGCAGGCGCGATCGTGGCCGTCCCAGCCGCTGCCGCCCTCAGCTACGCATGGCCCCACCTGAGGAGCCAGCGCGCGCCGCCGGACGGCGACGGCAATGGCGGTGCTGACAGCAGCCAGCACGCCAGTCAGGGCAGCGGCCAGGAGTAAGGTCACCTGCGTGAGCCGGGAACCTGACCGTGTCGAGGTCCTCATCAAGCGGCTCGACCCGGATCTCCCGCTGCCCGGGCGCGCCCACCCTGGGGATGCGGGCGTGGACCTGTTCGCTGCCGCGGACGCCGAGCTCGCTCCGGGGCAGCGCGCCGTCGTGCCCACTGGGGTGGCGATCGCCTTGCCCGACGGCTACGCGGCGTTCGTGCACCCGCGGTCCGGTCTGGGGGCGCGTCACGGCGTCACGATCGTGAATGCGCCCGGCACTGTCGACGCGGGGTACCGTGGCGAGATACGGGTAACTCTGCTCAACACGGATACGCAGGCTTCGGTGCGGTTCCAGCGCGGTGACCGGATAGCCCAGCTCGTGGTGCAGCGGGTGGAGCGCCCGGTATTCCACGAGGTGGACACGCTGCCGGGGTCGGCACGGGGGGACGGCGGGTTCGGGTCCACCGGGGGCTACGCTGCGGCGGCCCCGGCGGGCGCGGCCGGCAAAGACAGCAGTTAGGAGAGTGCGGGGTGGTGTTCCGACGGTTCCGCGGGGCGGAACAGCAAGCGGACTGGCTCGAACGCAGCTACAGGAGCGGAGAACGCGATCTGGACCGGGGTGGCGAACCGTATGAGCCGGACTCCGAGGACGACCTCGACGAGGCCGACACCGGCTACCAGCCGGAGCTGGCTGAGCCTGGAGCCCTGGGCTCAGGTCCGTGGGACGGCGCCGAGAGGTACCCGGCGGGTGACCGGGTGGACTTCGTCAGCCTCCTCGTGCCGGTGCTCGAGGGCCTGAAGATACAGATCAACATGGCCGATGCGGTCACCGGCGTCTCGGTTGACGTTGTGCGCGGAGAGATACTGCACGGGGGCAGCTTCCTGCAGTTGCAGGCCTTCGCCGCACCCAAGAGCAGCGGGCTGTGGGACGAGGTGCGCCACGAGATCGCCGACGAAGTAGCGAAGTCGGGCGGTCACAGCGAGGAGGTTGGAGGCCCGTACGGCACCGAGCTGCGCGCGATGGTCAGCGTTGCCGCCGCTGGCGGGCGCCAGCAGCTCGAGCCGCAGCGTTTCCTCGGCGTGGACGGCCCGCGGTGGTTCCTGCGCGGCGTGATCCGGGGCCCGGCGGCGAGCCACCCGGAGCAGGCCAGGCCGCTGGAGGACGCGTTTGGCGATGTCGTGGTCGTGCGCGGTGATCATCCGGTGCCGCCAAGGGAGCTGCTGCCGCTGCAGCTTCCCGAAGACGCGCGCCAGGCCCTCGCCGAGCAGCTTGAGAATGGGCCAGCAGGCCCGGCCGGGTTCGGGGAAGGCCTGGGGGCCGCCGAGCCGAGGTAGCCAGGCGGGCCGGGCCGGCTCAGCGACCGCGGGCCAGCAGTGCCCCCAGTTCCTCCTCGACGTCCTCGCTGGTGACGAACAGCAGCTCGTCGCCGGCCTCCAGAGGGTCGTCGCTGTTCGGCACGATCACCCGCCCGTCGCGCAGGATCGCGACCAGGGCGGTGTCAGCAGGCCACTCGATCCCGCCGATCCGCTGACCCGCCAGCGGCGCGTCGTCAGGCATCGTCAGCTCGACCAGGCTGGCCTCGCTCTGCCGGAACGTCATCAGCCGGACCAGGTCGCCGACGCTGACCGCCTCCTCGACCAGGGCCGACAGCAGCCTCGGGGTCGACACGGCGACGTCAACCCCCCACGACTCGTTGAACAGCCATTCGTTGTTCGGATGGTTGATCCGCGCCACCACGCGGGGAACCCCGTACTCGGTCTTGGCCAGCAGCGATACCACGAGGTTGACCTTGTCGTCCCCGGTCGCGGCGATCACGACGTTGCAGCGCTCCAGCGCCGCGTCCTCAAGCGAGCTGATCTCGCACGCGTCGGCAAGCAGCCACTCGGCGCTGGGCACGCTGTATACCTTGATCTTGCGCGGGTCCTTGTCGATCAGCAGCACCTCGTGCCCGTTCCCGAGCAGCTCCTTGGCGATGGACCGGCCGACCGCTCCGGCTCCGGCGATAGCGACCCGCATCAGTGACCCCCCTTCCCCGGCGCCGCCGGCTTGGCCAGCACCGCGGCAATCCGGTCGAGCTCGGGCTCCTCGGCGATCACGTGCAGTACGTCGCCCTCCTGCAAGATCGTGCTCGGGCCAGGCAGGATCGTCTCGCCCAGCCTCGCGATGAACGAGATCCTGACCCGGGCGGTCTCCTCCAGCGCTGTCACCTTTTCACCGAGCCAGTGATCGGAGTAAGCGACCTCGGCGAGAACGATGGCGCCCGTAGGGTCGCGCCAGAGCGGCAGCGCTCCTTCCGGCAGCAGCTTGCGCAGCATCTGATCTGCTGTCCAGCGCACGGTGGCCACGGTGGGGATGCCCAGCCGCTGGTAGACCTCGGCGCGGCGGGGATCGTAGATCCGCGCCACCACCCGGCGTATCCCGAACGACTCGCGGGCCACCCGCGCCGCGATCACGTTGGAGTTGTCGCCGCTGCTCACAGCCGCGAACGCGTCGGCCCGCTCGATCCCTGCCTCGATCATGACGTCGCGGTCGAAGCCGATTCCGGTGATCTTGCTGCCTTTGAAGCCGGCATGCAGCTTCCGGAACGCGTCAGGATCCTGGTCGATCACTGCGACCGAGTGCTCCTGGGCCTCCAGGATGTGAGCGATTGTCGAGCCGACGCGCCCGCATCCCATGATCACGATGTGCACGGCCATCCTTCCCGCGACGAGGCTGCCCGACCACGGCTGTACCTGCCGCGCGTTGGCAAGCGGCCAGAGTGCAGGCTAATCCTTCTTCAGCGTCGCCTCGACCTCGATCGTCAGCTGGATCTTCTCGCTGACCATGACGCCGCCGGTCGGCAGGGGCATGTTGGCGGTGATGCCGTAGTCGGTCCGGTTGATCTCGCCTGTGGCTGAGAACCCGACGCGGGTACCGCCAAACGGATCCGGGCCGAACCCGTTGACCTCGACCGTCAGCTCGACCGGGCGCGTGATGCCCTTGATCGTCAGCTCGCCGTCCACGATGAAGTTGCCGTCGTCCTCGGGGCGGACCCCGGTGGACCGGAAGGTCATCTGCGGGTGGTTGGCCACATCGAGGAAACCCTCGCCCTTGATGTCAGAATTGCGCTGCTCGTTGTTGCTTTCGAACGACGTCATGTCGATGGTCGCCGTAGCCGACGACTGCAGCGGATCATCCGCTGTGACGATCTGACCCTCGAACTTGGTGAAGCTACCGCGGACCTTGCTGACCATCAGGTGCCTGGCGATGAGCCCGATGTGAGAGTGAACCGGGTCGATGTCCCAGGTGCCTGCGATGTAGCCGGCAGGGATCTGGCCAGAAGCTTCGGCCGTCATGATGTCTCCTCATTCCCGGGAGGTGTCAGGGTTCAGGCTTCCATCATCCTGCGCGACGTCCGCGCGGGCACACAAGACCTCGATCTACGTACCCGGCATGCGCCAGTATGGACGCCATGCGACTGCGAATCTTCACCGAGCCCCAGCAGGGCGCGAGCTACGACACCCTGCTGCATGTGGCCAGGTCAGCGGAAGACCTTGGCTTCGACGGGTTCTTCCGTTCCGAGCACTACCTGAAGATGGGTGATGTCAGCGGCCTGCCCGGTCCGACGGACGCCTGGGCTACCCTGGCCGGCCTGGCCCGCGAGACCACCACGATCCGGCTCGGCACGCTGGTGAGCCCCGCGACGTTCCGCTACCCGGGCCCGCTGGCGATCACAGTCGCTCAGGTCGACCAGATGAGCGGCGGGCGGGTGGAGCTCGGCTTCGGGACAGGCTGGTATGAGGCCGAGCACACGGCCTACGGCATCCCGTTTCCTGACCGGGGCGAGCGCTTCGACCGGTATGAGGAGCAGCTCGCGGTGATCACCGGTCTGTGGGACGTGCCTGATGGCGGCACGTTCTCGTTCAGCGGCAAGTACTACACGGTGACCGACTCCCCGGCACTGCCCAAGCCGGCGCAGCGGCCGAGGCCCCCGGTGATCGTCGGAGGGGCCGGGCCGCGCCGGACGCCGCGCCTGGCCGCGACCTTCGCTGATGAGTACAACATCCCGTTCGCGAGCGTCGACGATACGGCGGCGGCGTTCGGACGGGTCCGGGAGGCATGTGCTGCTGCCGGGCGGCATGAGACGTCGATGATCTACTCCGCGGCCCATACGGTGTGCTGCGGCCGGACCAGGGCCGAGGTTGAGCGCCGTGCGGCGGCTATCGGCCGCTCGGCTGACGAGCTTGCTGAGCACGCCCTCGCGGGCAGCCCTGACGAGATCTCGGCGAAGATCGCGAAGTTCGCCGGCATCGGCGCCGAGCACTTCTACCTGCAGGTGATGGACCTTCACGACCTGGACCACCTGGAATTGATCGCAGCCGAAGTGCTGCCCCGTTTCTAGGCGGGCGCGCAGATGAGACTGCTGAGATGGCGCCGGTGGGCGTTCTGGCTGGGCGGCGCCGTGGTGGTGGTCGCGGTGGCTGCCGTCGGCGGGGCGTTCCTGTATATCCACGTGATCTCGGGCCCGGCCCCAGCGCCGCTGACCCTGAAACCCACGAAGTCACCGTCGGGCGCCGCGAGCCCGGCCCCGGGCGGACTCTCCGCTCCGGCCTCGGTCGCCGGGCCGTGGACCATCGCACCCGGCTCTGTCGTGGGTTACCGGGTCCAGGAGGTGTTGGTCGGGCAGAGCCAGGTCGCGGTCGGACGCACCAGCGCGATCGCCGGCCACATCACGATCACAGGCACGGCCGTGACCGCGGCCAGCTTCACCGTGCAGATGGCCACGATCACCAGCAACGAAAGCCAGCGCGACGTGCAGTTCCGTGGCCGCATCATGGACACTGCGGCGTACCCGACCGGGACGCTCACACTGACCAGGCCGATCGCGCTCGCACCTCTGCCAGGCACGGACGTCGCCCGTACATTCACGGCGTCGGCTGATCTCACGCTTCACGGGGTCACCCGGCCGGTGACGTTCCCGCTGTCTGCTGAGCTCACCGGCGGTGAGATCGACCTGTCCGGATCGATCCCGATACTGTTCGCGGACTGGGACATCCCCAATCCCAGCTTCACCGGCTTCGTGACGACCCAGAACCACGGTGTGCTCGAATTCCTGCTGAAGCTCGCGCACTCGTAGCGCCAGCGGTCTCGCTGCCCGGCCGCGCCCGCATAACGATGAGGCGACGGCGCTGCCCGAGGAGGAGGCGGCGAACGTCGCCGGCGTGGCGGCTGGGTCGATCGTCGGAGGCGCTCTGATGACCGCCGTCGGCGGCGGCCATGTCGGCGGTGCGGTGGCCGCCGGCGCCGCCGTTGTCGTCGCCTTCGGCGTTGGCGACTTCACCGACAAGCTGCTGCACCAGGACTGGGGCACGGACGTTCACACCTATGGGTTGGTCAACGGCATGCAGTACGGCATCGGCGACAGCGCAATCCAGACCGGTCAAGACTTCGTTGGCCTCACCAAGGACGTGAGCCACACGGTCGAGCATGTCTGGGACACGATCTTCTGAGCCGCTGAAGCGGCGAGCCTTCGAGCCCGGTCAGCCGCCCGGCGCCCAGGGGTTGTAGTCCACCTCGAGTGCCTCCTGCGGGGGGCGCTCGTTTTCCGGGACGTGGCGCAGGTTCAGGCGGATCCGGGTCCAGGTTGACGAGCGCCCGCGCATGGAGTCCACGAGGATGTCAGCGGGCTCGAGCAGTACCCAGACCTCCGGGTGGCGCTGTCTCCACCGGCCCAGGCCCTGCATGGCCTCGTCCTTGGTGGCTGCCCGGGCCACCTCGATCAGCGGCATCGACGAGCGCCGGCGGCCGGTCGGCCCGCTGGCCTGGCCGGGTGCTGGCGCGGGCGGCACGCCCGGATCCGCACCAGGCGCTGGCTGCGGTCGCGAGGCGCGGCGCTTGGACGGCTGGACTCTCGGCTCCTCGCCCGCCTGCTTGTCAAAATGCGGCGGCCACGGAGCGTCAGGCAGGCCGGCGGCCTCGTCTTTCGCGGCAAGCTCGAGCAACGGCCTGAGCGAGCCCGCAGAGGAGTCGATGCCTTCGCCCGGATCGCCCAGCTGCTCATACAGGCCGGGAACGGTATCGATCGTAAATGCCTCTGGACGGCAGTCCGGGACCTCATCCCAGGTCAGCGGCGTCGACACCCTCGCGTCCGGTGTTGGCCTGACCGAGTACGCCGACGCGACGGTACGGTCCTTGGCGTTCTGGTTGTAATCCACGAAGACGCCGTGCCGCTCCTCCTTCCACCACCGCGATGTTGCGGCATCTGGCGCCCGCCGCTCGACCTCCCGCGCAAGCGCCACGGCTGCGCTGCGAACCTCCGGGAACGTCCACCGCGTCTCGATCCGCGCGTAAACGTGCATCCCTCGTGAGCCGGACGTCTTCGGCCAGCCGGTGAGGCCAAAATCCGCCAGCACCTCCCGCGCTACAAACGCCACCCGGACGATCTGCTCCCACTCCACCCCAGGCACCGGGTCAAGATCGACACGCAGCTCATCGGGATGATCAAGGTCGTCGGCGCGCACCGGATGCGGGTTGAGATCGATGCAGCCGAGGTTCACGATCCACGCCAGGCCAGCCGCATCCCGGACCACGACCTCGTCAGCGGTCCGGCCCGACGGGAAGCTCAGCTCGGCGGTCTCGATCCACTCCGGCCGCGACGACGGTGCGCGCTTCTGGAAGAACGCCTCCTCCTCGGCTCCGTGCACGAACCGCTTGAGGATCATCGGCCGGGCGAAGACCCCGCGCAGTGCCCCGTCGGCAACGCTCAGGTAGTACCTGACCAGGTCAAGCTTTGTGTGTCCAGTTCGCGGGAAGTAGACCTTGTCCGGGTTGGTGATTGCAACCTCCCGCCCCGCGACCTGCAGGATCTCCTTCCGAGCGGCCATGCCGCCACGATAACCGCGCGGAGCCGCGTGTTGTCAGGCCCCGTGTTGTAAGACGCAAGCTGACCGCGGCAGTCGCGGCGAGCGGGAGGGTCACGGCTGCCCTCTGCAGCACAGCGTCCCAGGATGGAATCGCGGATGAGGCGAACACCCCCAGCACCGCTGCCGACGCCACCGCGCTCGCGACCAGCGGGACCCGCAGCGCCCGGAACCGGCGGTCGCCGCGCATCCGGCGCGCCAGCAGCAGCGGGATGGCGACCAGCGCCAGATAGACCGGGATGCTGATCACGTCGTGCGCCCGGTTGTGCCAGGACTCGCCGGCCGGGGCACCCAGCAGCATGTCGTCCCGGCGGAGCAGCCCGGCCGCCACGGTCAGCAGGCCGGCCGCCTGGATAAGCCGCGGCGCCGGCCCGGCCCGGCCGGTCCCGCCAAGCGCCTCCTGCAGCGCTGAGCCGAACGCGACCGAGCATCCGCCCAGCGCGACGAATCCCGTGATCATGATCCACGGGTACCGGGCATCAGGCGCGGCCAGCCCGCTGATCTGCACTTCGGCCGCGGAGTGGCCGGTCTGCAGCAGCGACGACGTAACCCAGGCGGCGGTGAACGCCGCCGGCCCGGCCATTCCGGCGCTAGCGCGCAGCCGCAGCCAGGCCCCTGGCGCGGACGGGCCGGGCGCGGCGGCTGGAGCGTGCGGATCGTCCGAAGCACTGGCCCGGGCCGGCCTGGCCGGGCGCGGCGGGCGCCGGAGTCGAATGCTCATTGCCGGCATTCTCCCAGCGCAGGCTGCCGCCGAGCCAGGGCCGGATATCCGGGCCGGGCCAGTATCAGCGCAGCGGGCGGAAGAACTCCTGTACATCGGTTGTCAGCAGGTCCGGTGCTTCCATGGCGGCGAAGTGGCCGCCGCTGTCGAACTCTGACCAGTGCGTGACGTTATGGTCTTGTTCGGCGAAGCGCCTGATCGAGGCGTCTCCGGGGAATACCGCCACCCCGGTTGGCACGCCAGAGTTCTTGGCCGGGGCCACCCATACCGAAGCGGCCTCCTTGTAGAGGCGAGCCGCCGAGGCCGCCGTGTTGGTCAGCCAGTAGACCGACACGTTGGTCAGGATGGCGTCCCGGTCAAGGGCCCCGACCTTGTCGCCGTAACCAGCGAACCACTCGGCGTTCCAGGCGAGCTGGCCGGCGGGGGAGTCGGCCAGGCCGTAGCTGACCGTCTGCGGCCTGGTGGACTGGATCGCCGAGTAGCCAGACCGTTCCCGGTACCAGCGCCCGATGAACGACAGCCGGGCCTGCTCGGCCTCACTTAGCCCCTCAGCATCCGAAGGACTGCCAGAGCCCAGCGTTGTCAGCCCGTTGACGTGGACGCCGGCAACCTTGTCCGGCTCGGTCCGCGCCAGCTCGGGCGAGATGATCGATCCCCAGTCGCCGCCCTGGGCGCCGTACCGCTGGTAGCCGAGGCGGCGCATGAGCTCGGCCCAGGCACGGGCGATGCGGTTGACGTCCCACCCGGCCTCGCGGGTCGGCCCGGAGAACGCGAACCCGGGGATCGACGGGGCCACCACATGGAAAGCCTCGGCCGGGTCGCCGCCGTGGCCGCGCGGGTCGGTGAGCGGGCCGATGATGCTGGTGAACTCGGCTACTGATCCCGGCCAGCCGTGCGTGATGATCAGCGGCAGCGCGCCCGGCTCGGGCGAGCGGACATGCAGGAAGTGCACGTTCTGGCCATCGATCGTCGTTGTGTACTGCGGGAATTCGTTCAGGGCGCGCTCGTGCCCGCGCCAGTCATAACCGGAGCTCCAGTGCTCTGCCAGGTCCCGCACGTAGCCGAGCGGGACACCATAGGACCAGCCAGTGCCGTGCAGCTCGTCCGGCCAGCGGGTGCGGGTCAGCCGGTCCCGCAGGTCGTCGAGGTCGGCCTGAGGTATGTCGATGCGGAACGGGTAGACCTGCGCGTCGCCCATGTCGCAACCCTCCTGTCGGTGGTTGTGCTTACAACCAGCACGCTAGGAGCCGTTGCGGTCAGATCCTGTCCGCAATCTGACGCTGGCCGGAAACCGTCGGGCCCCCGCCAGCAGGTGCTGGCCGGGGCCCGACGCGCGGCGAACGCCTCAGACTGTCTTACTCACACTGGGCGGCAGGCTCCGCTGAACTCCGGGTTAGGCAGCACCGGGCTGATGATCGTGCCGCCGTACCGCGCGACGTCCGGCGTGCCGTACTCGGCATCCTTGCCAAACGCCTGTGTGGTCACGTTCGGCAGCACGTTGCCGAAGTTCCAGACGCACGTGCCCGGGACGGTTGGCAGCGGGTTGAGGTGCTGGGAATCGTTCATTGTCCAGAATGGATAGAATTTTGCACTGAGCGGCGGGGCCGTGCAGCCCGCGCCGGTGGCAATGTTGCACTGGAACGACGACCCGCCGATGTCGGTCTCGAACTGGATCGTCGGGTACGCTCTGCCGCCGGTGAACGGGCCGATGTAGTTTGCCGATGTCGGCGAGTTCGGGGATCCGTTGGGCCAGGTGTTCGGCTGGTACGGGATCCCGTCGAAGTCCAGGTCACCGTTCTGGTACTGGTTGTCGAGACACCCTGAAACCGGCCAGGTTTCCTTGGCGGCCGCTCCGTTGATGGTGACAGGCCGCGACCCCTTGCTGAAGCAGTACCCGTCGGAGTACTCACACAGCTGGCCGCTGGCGGCGTTGTCGCTCGGGCAGGCTATCGGGCCTGTCGGGCCCTGGGTCTCCGCGTTCTGGCAGATGAACGTCGTCGGGTTGCACGGGCCCTCACCAGTCTCGTGTGGCCCCTCCGAGCCGCCGACACAGGTCTGGTAGACGTCGGGGTCGGTGTACGACTCACCGTTGGCATCCGTGGTCGAGAACCCATCCTTGCTGGTGAGCGAGTTGCAGGTCTCGAAGTGGCCGGTCTCCTGCTCCATGAGCACGCCGCCCTCGAGCGCTGCCCACGGCACCTGGTTCTGCTGCTTCGCGGTGTTGTACTCGGCGTGGAAGGTGAACGGCTGCCCGTCACAGTTCGCCATGTTGGTGTCCATGAAGCCGTTCTTGGCGCTGGCGATCATGTACCCGGTCTGATGGGTTGTCAGGTCTGTTATGACTGCCGTCAGCCCCTGCGGCGGGTCGAAGATGGAGATCGCGAGGACGTCCCCGCTGTTCATCTCCAGCGTGCGGGAGTTGGGCAGCAGGGTGTCAACGTCGGATAGCTGCGGGCTCGGCGGGCCGCTCGGGATCCCGTTCGTCTGCAGGTAGGAGAAGTTGACCGGCTCCTCGCAGTTGGGGTTGCAGGTGGCGAAGTTGAAGTTGCACTCCAGGCTGTCGATCGTGAGCGCGCCACACCACTTGCTCTGGCTGCAGCTGAGAGAGTCCACGAACGAGCCGAAGCCCGGCGGGTAGAGCTGCAGCTCCAGGAAGGCCGAGCCAGCGTCGGCCGGGTTGCTGATCGAGCCAAGGTTGCTGTCGCTGTCCGGCTTGCAGGCGTTCTGCGGGTAGGACTGCGGGTCGCAGATCGGCAGGCCGAACCATGGCGCTGGGCTCAGCTCTCCGTAATCGGTCACGCTGCCCGTGGCCGTGGGCTTACTTGACGGGTCCACTGGCAGCTTCATGAAGTAGGTCATGTTGTTGCCGGAGCCGGGCTGACTCGAGATGAACTTCACGCTCGGCTCGTCATGCCCGACGTACCAGCCGTTATCGGTGAACCGGGATGCTTTCCCATTTCTGATCTTGATCGGGTCGGTGCACAGGTCCCTTTCGCCGGGCTTGACCGACTTGTAGGCCGCGCTCCATGCATTGCAGTCGAGCTCGTTGGTGCTGTTCGGTGCGACGCTGGCCTGGGTCGTGCTCGCCGTGGCCACACCCGCAACGCCGAGCTGGAAGACGACCGCGATGGCCATGGCTGGTACCACCGCCAGTGCCCAGAGCCTGCGGCGCGTCCAGAATAGGCGCATTAAACCTCGGTGCATTGCTCTCTCCTCTCCGCTCCGGCCCGCCCGGCAGCGAACCAATGTTGAAGAGCATCTGGCGCGGCATGCGAGCCGCCATTCTCGGGCTGTCCTGACAAATCAACGAATTCTCCGCAAATCGCATCGCAGGCTGTCAGCATCAGAAAATGGTATCGAGAATGCCGAGAATCGCACGCGTGACTTTGCGGCCTATTTACGCCAAGGGTGGCAATGCGAGCCAGTGACTACCAGGAGCCCCAGGTGAGGCTTGGAGCAGGCAGTTCCGGTGGATCGGCGAACGCGGGCGGGCTGTCGAAGTCGAGGGCAGACAGGGGCGTCGCGGCCGCCGCGTCGCGCCGGGTCAGCGGCGGCAGGTTCCACTTCCGCTCGACCAGCCGCAGCACGGAGGTGTGGTCAAGGGTCTCGCTGCACACATGCCCTGGCCGCGAGTACGGCGAGACGATCACTGCGGGCACCCGGAACCCGTAGCGGTCGTAGCCGCGAGGGCCAGCGTCGCAGGCCTCGATCTCGGCGACGTAGTTGGCGAAGAACGGCCGCAGAATCGCCCGCAGCCACGCTGGCATGTACAGGATGCTGCGGCCCTCGATGTCGTCCGGAGGCACCGCCGCCGGTGGTGGCACGTGGTCGTAGTAGCCGCCGTGCTCGTCGTAGCTCCAGATGAGCAGCGTGTGCGGCCACCCCTTGCCGTGCATGACGCGCTTGATCACCTCCGCGGCGAAGCTCTCACCCTTGCGGACGTCCTGCGGGTTCTCCTCGGAGAACGCGTCGAAATCCGGGTCGACGATGCTGAACGCAGGGAGCGTTCCGTTGTCGGCGTCGGCGAAGAACTGTTGCGCGGTGCGCAGGTGCCGTAGGCACCGAACCAGCCCGAGTGGGTAAAGGTCGGCGGTGAACGACTTGTTGCCCTTGACCGCGTTCACGATCGGGGGCAGCCACCGGGCCACGGACGCCAGCCGCCGCATCGCGATCAGCCCTGGCCGGCCGAGCAGGCGCTTCAGAATCACGCCCGCGGGGGAGACGTTATGGTAGTTGACCCAGGAAATCCCGAACTTGTCGAGCAGGTCGAAGATTGTCCCGGCCGGCGGATAGTCGACCATGCTGAATGGCATGTCGTCGATCAGCCCGTGAGCGGTTCCGGCGATAAGGAAACGGCGGTTCGGGAACGTCGGCCCTAGACAGGAGCAGAACCACCGGTCGGCGACCGGAAACGTCTTGGCCAGCCCGTAGTAGAACGGCAGGTCAGCCTCGGTCCAATAGCGCATCGGCGCGGTGGGGTCGCGGCCCGGTTCGGTGACCTCGACGCTGCGCACGAACCCGTCACATGCGCCGTCGTCCCATTGGAGGTGACTCGCGTGCCAGCTCTGCGTAGGAGTCGCTGTTTCCTGAACGGGGCCAGGTGCGCGCCGCAGCTGCACGGGCTCGCCATCCAGCCGCTTGTTGGCAGCGTCGGGCTGGCCGTCGCTGCCCAGCGTTAACCCGTCACCGCGGCCCGCGAGCATGCCGAGATAGCTGTCGAAGGAGTGGTTCTCCATCATCAGCACGACGATGTGCCGGATCTGCGGCAGCAAGTCGGTGCCGGCCGGCTTCGCCGGATCGGGCAGCTGCGGCTCAGGCGCATCTGCGGTAGATGACATCAGTCGACCCGGCGTTCCATGGTCACATCCCCCAGGAGTTGCCGAACAAGGCGAACCGATGACGGCAACCGTAGCGGAGGGCTGAGGCGGGAGGAAGGGGCGGGAGGAAAGGGCACAGGGCGGCCGATAACCGCAGGCGGTATGGCTTGCATTGCAGGACGGTTGCTGTGGTTGTGGTTCGCTTGCCGCCGCAGCGCCCTGCGTGCGAAGGTTGGCCAGGGAGATCGGGGTTTGGGGGACGGGACCGTGCAGACGGGCGAGTTCATCGTCGGCGCGCTAGGGGTGGGCCTTACGCTTATCGTTGCGCTCACCGCCAGCCTGGTTTCCCGCACACGCCGCCGTCGGCAGCTGGGTGCGAATGAGAGCTGGGCTGGTTCGGGCAGAAACGAGGCTGATGCTGTGAGGCGCAGACCTGGCAAGGGGAGTGAGCCGGCTAGCCCAGGCAGCGACACACCCGAAAACTGGCTCAGCCCGCTCCGTTCTTTGCAGGCAGGACCGGCCCCGCGATACGCCCGTCCGCAGCCGGACCCGGACGGGCGCCCCGCGCAGCCTGACGTGGAGCGTCGGCCGCCTTGGCCGGACCTTGACCGCCGCCCCCCGCAGCCCGACATGGAGCGTCGGCCGCCTTGGCCCGACCTTGACCGCCGCCCCGCGCAGCCCGACATGGAGCGTCGGCCGCCACGGGCAGACCTCGACCGCCGCTCCCCGCAGCCGGGCATGGACCGCCGTTCCCCGCAGCCGGGTATGGACCGCCGTTCCCCGCAGCCCGACATGGACCGTCGGCCGCCACGGGCAGACCTCGACCGTCGGCCGCCGCAGCCGGACTTCGACCGCCGCTCCCCGCACCCTGACGCGGAGCGTCGGCTGTCACGGCCGGACCTTGACCGCCGGCCACCGCAGCCCGACTTGGACCGCCGCCCCCCGCTGCCTGAGCCGAGTCGCCGCACGCCACGGCCAGAACAGGACTGGCGCGGGGCGCGGCCGGAATTCAATACTGGCGAGCAACGGCCGGAATCGGCTCCTCGCGCGCCGGTACCCGAGCTGAATGGCCGCCCGCTGCGGACACAGCCGCCCCGCCGCCAGCCTCCGCCAGATTCGGCCCCTCGCCCGCCGCGACCGGAGTCGAACGGCCGTCCGCCGTGGCCGGACCTGGACCGCCAGCAGACCCGGCCGGAACCGAACCACGGTCAGCTGCCACCAGCGATGAACGACCGCCAGCTGCCACCAGCGATGAACGATCGTCAGCTGGGCATAGCGATGAATGACCGCCAGCTGCCGTCAGAGCCGGACGGCCGTCCGTCCTGGCCGGACCTGGACCGCCGCCCGCCCAGGCCGGAACTGAACCACCGCCAGTTGCCGCCCGCCATTAGCGACCGCCAATTGCCGCCGGAGCCGCACGACCGTCCGTCCTGGCCGGGGTCTGTTCCTCGCCCATCCCGGCCGGAGTCAGGCCCTCATCCTTCCGGGTCGGAGGCGAACGGTCGTCAGCGGCGGCCGGGGCCGATGGTTCGCCCATATCGGCTGGATCCGAACGGCCGTCAGTCGAGGCCGGAAATGAACGACCATTCTTCTTGGTCGGAGCCGATCCCCCGTCCGCTGCTGCCAGAGCCGATCCCCCGCCCATCCAGACCTGACCCAGACCTCAGCCTCCCGCGGCCGGAACTGGACCGCCGTCTGCCGCGTGAGCAATCTTCCCGCCCACTGCGGCCCGAGCTGTCCTCTCGTCCGCCGCGCCCCGAGTTCGACCGCCGCGCCGCGAGGCCGGAGCTGGACCGTGGCACGTCGTGGTCAGAGTCCAGTCCAACGGGGCCGTCTCATTCGTCTTATGCCAAGCGCCCCGCGCAGCCAAGCATGAACGAGGGCCAACTGCCGACCGTGGGCCACGGTCCCGGATACGACGCGGGGCCGACAGTGGGTTACGGGCCCAGGCCCTACGCGGAGCGTGGTCGACGCCGTGACCTGAGGTATGGCCCAGGTCAGGAAACTGGGCACAGCGCGATCCACGATCGAACGCGGCCTCCCCAGGACGACGACTGGCAGTCCGACCTCGGCTCGGGGAGTTCCGGCCCCCAAGATGTCTGGAGTTCTCCCGTGCAGGACGACCGGGACCACGGCGGATACGCCGACCGGCGTCCGTTCCGCCCAGCGCCTGAGCACGGCCCGTCCGCCCGATTCGCGGCCGACCGGACCAGCCGGGCGACCGGCCCGCAGCCCGCGCATCTAAGAGAGTCGCTGCCGCCGCACGCCACGGCGCCGTATGAGGGCGCCACAGATCCGAGTTACCGCGCCTACTCGGGCCCAGCGGGTCCCCAGTTCGCGGGTGCCCGCGAAGCCGGGACCGCCTCGGACGACACATCGCCGCTGCCGATAGTTCTCGACACCCGCGGCGCGGCCGAGGAATCGTTCCACAGTGGCCAGATCTGGCCGCCCGAGCAAGCGCGTGCGAGCGCCGAGCGGGCCACGTCAGCTCCTTTTGCAAGACACGAGCGGGTTCCTGAGCCCGGCCCTGAGCCTGGGGGTCCAACGGGCAGCGCAGATCATCAGCTTGACCTCGCTGTACCAGGGCAAAACGCGGCGGCGCAGGCGAAGCTCGACCAACTTAAGGATCTCTACCTGACGGCCGAGGCTATCGGCGAAGACGCGCTCGGCAAGCATTTCGACGAGCTAAGCCAGAGGCAGCGATCCCTGATCAGCGAGTATTTCAGCCATCGTGGGCTCCACCCGTCCGGGCCGTCGACTGCGCCTGGCGACGCGCGGCCTTAGGATGGCGCGTCCTCGCTCTGCCGACCGTGGCAACGAATGGCCAGCTGAAGTCCTGGCGTGCGGTGCGATAGTCAGACGGGGTACGGTTCGCTGATTTTGGTGTAGGTGCGTCCGCTGGGTGTGGTCCAGATGAGTTCCCCGGGTTGGGGCTGGCTGAGGTGCCATCCGGGGGCTTGTTTGCATTTGTGGTGGCGTCGGCACAGCGGGTACAAATTGCACTCGCAGGTGCGGCCGCCGAGGTGGTAGGGAATCGTGTGGTCGTCGTCGCAGCTGACGGCGGGTCGTCGGCAGCCGGGGGATCCGCATCGCGGGCTGCGGGTTTTGATCAGGTGGCGCAGTGTGGGGGAGGGCTGGTACCCGGCTGACTCCCGGGTGTGGTCGCAGGTGCTGGTCTCGATCGGGCGGATCGTGACGGTGGCGAGCCAGGAGCCGGGGTCCCTCGTTGTGCCGGGTGGTCCGGGTCCGGCGCGGGCGCAGCCGTGGGCGGTGGGCTGGCCGTTGCCGTCGGTGAGGGTGATGCACCATCGGGCCGTGGGCCCGGCGGCGGTGATGCGGGTGGCGATGTCGCGGCAGGTGTCGGCGTCGGCGGCGCCGTAGCCGGCGATGTCGCCGGGGTTGTCGGACCGTCCGGCCCAGGTGTCGTAGGGCATGGTCAGGTGCACCGTGCCGCCCAAGGCGCCCAGGCTGGCCCCGGGGCCCTCGGCTGCGGGTCCGAAGACACCCGC
Source organism: uncultured Actinomycetota bacterium (assembly GCA_963815375.1). Classification (GTDB taxonomy): domain Bacteria; phylum Actinomycetota; class Actinomycetes; order Streptosporangiales; family Streptosporangiaceae; genus JASHPR01. Next base: position 1,476,732 of record CAWFGX010000005.1, read on the forward strand.
GTCGCCGGTGCCTGCGCCGCCAGCGGCGTGGCAGCCGGTGCCTGCGTGGTCCGCTGCTGCGTGGTCCGCTGCTGCGCTGTCGCTGCCGGCACTGCCGCTGCTGGCGTGGTCGGCTGCTGGCCTGCCGTCGGCTGGCACGCTGCTGGTGGCATCGGCGGTCCCCGCGGTCCCGACGGCGTCGGTGGCCGCGGTGCCGGTGCTTGCCTGGTCCGTGGCTGGGCCGCCGCTGGCGTCGGCGGTCTCGGCGGCACTGGTGTCTGGGGTTCCCGGGCGCGGGGCGCCGGTGGCGCCGGCGGGGCCGGGGAGCAGGGATTGGAGGGGCTGGTCGTTGAGCAGGGCGAGGTAGACCTTGGCGCGGATTTGGTCGAGGGTGCCTTTGGTGCCGTGGGCTTTGAGCCAGCGGGCGATGGCGTCGATGCGCTTGTCGGCGGCGATGACGTCAGCGGGGGGCAGGTCACGGCCGGCGAGGGCGGCGGTGCCGGAGTCTTCGACCCAGGCCTCGACCCGGGCGTCCTTGAGCGCCTTCTCCTTGCGGTTGCGCGCCGCCTGCGGGTCGACTTTGATGACGGCGCGCAGGCAGGCGCTGCTGAGCTCACCGGTGGTCATCGCCGCCGCGCGGGGCAAGATCATGTCTTCCACTTTGGCGGCGTCGGTGTCGGACAGGACGGCGGTGTGGCGGGCGATGACGGCGGCGCGGCGGATGTCGATGATGCCCGCGGCCAGCAGGGCGCAGGTTTTGGGCAGCCGCTGCAGGTCGCGGGCCAGGCTCAGCAGCGCCTCGGCTGACCAACCGGTCAGGGTCAGCGCGGCGGCGAGTTCCTGGCTTACATGGTCGCCGGGGGTGCCGTCAGCATTGGTGCGGCGGCGGTCGAGCTCGGCGGCCAGGTCGGTCTCGATGGCCTCGTGCAGACTCTTCTGGCGGCGGTTGGCACAGGTCAGCCCGATGAGCTGATCGTCGGTGAGGGTGTCCAGGCCGCGGCGGCACCCCCAGATCACATGCCAGCCCAGATCCGATCCCGGCAGCATCACATCCAGCGGGCCGCCGGCAGCGAACCCGGTGCCGTTGCCCCCGGCGCTGTGAGTGAACCCGGCGTCAATGGCCTCGGCCACCTCACGCCGGGCCCGCTGGTCCTCGTCGGCCAGCATCCGCTCCTCGTCGGCGGCGGAGTACGGCAGCCATTCCGGCGGCCCGTATTCAGGGTCCTCGGCATATTCGGGGTCGTCCGGGTCGGGGCAGCACAGGTCCCACTCTTCGCGGGCCAGCTCAGCGACCTGCTCGGCGGTCAGGCAGTCGGCATCATCAGGCCAGCCCAGCGGAACCGCCCCGGACGGCAAACCCGGCCCAGCCGCGGGGTTGGCAGGCTGCTCGGACTGGTGATCGCTGGGGGTTGCGGTCATGCGCACTGCCTCCCTTCCGGGCTCGGCAGCTGATGTTCCTTATCGTACCAAGTCGACGATTGATAGCAAACTGATTTTCGATGCTCAGAGTTGCCAGGAAGGTCTGCTAGACGATCTGGCTGCTGACTAGTGCCCGTCGGTGGTCAGGACCACGTCGGTCAGGACCACGTCCGTCAGGACCACGTCCGTCAGGACTGCTCCTCCCAAGCGGCGCGGAACTTCGCGATCAACTGCCCGGCAGCGGTATCGCTGATCTCGATAAGGTCCGAACCGACTTCCCCGTACTCCCATTCGATGATCGCCGAGTCGGGATGCCAGGTAAGGTCGCGACACAGGGCTTCATCCACCGGGCCGTCCGACCTGCTTCTGCGGCGCACGAGCCCGGAGGGCGTATCGGCTGTCCGGCCGACACCGACGATTGCGTAATACCTGACGTCGACGGCCACAGTCCTACTGGCCTTCCTTGCGGAAGTCGGGAATGGTCGTGGACCCCGGCGGAACCAGAATCTTCGCTGACATATCCGCCCGGACCCCGCGCAGCCGTACCCGGTCGCCCGGTGACGTGCCTGGGTCAGTGATTTTCTGGTACAGGGCCTGTGCCCGCTGCCTGACGTCCCAGCTCGACGTGGTATGGAACTGAACTTCAAAGGCTAGGTCGTGTGCCGGGTCCCGCCAGCGAGTGTTGATGCCCTTGTACTCGGTGTTCTCCCAGCAATTCCGTCTGGCCTCAAGTTCGAATCCCTGACCCTTGAGTCGGCTGTGGACCTGCAGCGTTGCCTCTGTGTAATGCGCAGTGTCGACGAGGAAGGCGTAGCGGACGGCGTCGTGCACTTCGTGAGCTAGTTCTTCGGCCGACTTGTCAGGATGGCGCATGATCAGGTCGGCGAACTTTTCCTTGAAACGGTCCGCCGACTTGAGCGCTTCAGCCTCGGTGTGGGGCACGAGCTGGCCACGCTCGAGAAGCGCCTCAATGCGCCGCATTGCGGCGGTCAGTCCACTGTGGCCGTACGTTCCGAATACGTTCCTGCCCTCAGCTTTGCGATACCGGGTCAGCGCGTCATCGGCAATCCGGCATTGCATCAGATCCAGATACCTGCCATTCGATTCCCAGGAGCCATCCTGCCCTGGAGCGGACGTCTGGCTAGGGGTTTCGGGGCGCGTGGCGGCGACGTCTTGCTCGGCAAAACCGGAGGTCGGCCGTTGCCGTGGCGAAGCCGGTCTACTGCCGCGTGCCGTGCTGTTGCGCCCTAGAGCTCCGTCTCGGTCAGGAACGCTGCGGGAGTCGACGGTGCCCCCGCCGTTGCTCGCGGTGGCCCCCGCCGCTGCGCGGCCGTCGGCAATGACGCTGCCGTTCCTGGTCATGTCCCCCGCTCGGCGGCCGTTCGTGCTGCTGTCTGCCGGGCCGACGGGTACCCGGTCAGGTCGGGCCGGGCCTGAGCGGGCTGCGTCGGGCGGGGGACGGTTGGAGCGGGCTGCGTCGGGTCGGGCCGGGCCTGAGTGCGCTGCGTCGGGTGGGGGAGGGTTGCGCTGCGTCGGGCCGAGCCGGTTCGGAGCGGGCTGACCTGGAGCGGGGCGGTTCAGGGCGGGCTGGGCTGGATTGGGGTGGGCCAGGGCGGGCTGGGCTGGATTGGGGTGGGCGGCCGCAGTGGGCCTGGGCGAGACTGCCGTTCTGGGGAGGGTCCGGATAGGGCGAGGCATACCCGTTGGTCGTCCAGCCAGCTGTGCTGATCCCGCCAGCACCCTGGTCCCGGCTTCCTGAACCGTTCCGGCTCGCAGGCTCGGGAGCCGCTGCCACGAACGCGCCGTCGGCTGGCTCATGCCATTCACTGGCGGCGGCGAGTGCCGGATCGTTCGCCTGCGGAGGGTTCCCGTCCAGCGCCGAGTCCTCGGCCACCGAGAAATCTTCGGCCTGCACCAGGTTCGCGGCCTGAGCCGAGTTGCCAGCCAGAGCCGGGCTCGCCGCCTGTGCGGGAACCACGTCGCCCGCTGCGGCTGCGGCCTGCGTGGGGTTGGCGGCCTGCGTGGGGTTGGCGGCTTGAGCCGAGTTGCCAGCCAGAGCCGGGCTCGCCGCCTGTGCGGGAACCACGTCGTCCGCGGCGGCTGCTGCCTGCCCGGAGTTCACTGCCTGCGCGGAGTCCGCTGCGTCCGCGGCGGCTGCTGCCTGCGCGGCGGCGGCTCCTGCGCGGGGCGCTGCCTGCGCGGAGTCCGCTGCGTCCGCGGGGGCGGCTGCCTGCGCGGGGGCGGCTGCCTGCGCGGAGTCCGCTGCGTCCGCGGCGGCGGCTGCCTGCGCGGGGGCGGCCGCCTGCGCAGAGTTCCCTGCCTGCGCGGGGTCGGCCACCGGGGCGCCGCGCTCGCCGCCCTGCATCGGCAGCTCCAGGTCCTTCAGCCGGACGACTGGGGGCTTGCGAGTCAGATCGTCGTTGAACGGAGACGACGGATGACCTGCCGGGAGTCGGTCCAGCCGGCGCCGCAGATCCGCGAGCGGGCCGCGCTCGGCGTCACGTGGGAGATCGGGAGGTACATACGTGTCGCGGCCGCCCGCGCTGGGCTCAGTGAGCTGGTCCGACCGCTCCTGCGCCCCTGGCATCCCGCTATCTCCCGCGCGTTTGGCGACTCGGTCATCGTAGCCGCCGCGAGCATGGTCATGTCAGCTCGCGAGAGTGACTAGCTGCACGGCTGCTGACGGCGCCGCCGGGCGGCCAGCCTGCCGCGCATCAGGATGGAGTATCGAGGCGATGGCCTCGACGCCGTCCACCAGGCGGGGACCGGGGCGTACAACGATCCCGTCGGCGTCGATCGCCCAGACCGGCACTCCCGGCAGGGCCCGGACCACGGATCGTGCCTGCTCAGCGGCGCCAGCCAGGTGATACCCGCACGGGGCGACCACGACGTACTCCGGCGCCGCCGCGGCGATCGCCGACCAGCTCGTCTGCACGGACGGCTCACCGGGCCGGGCCGCGACCGGTTCTCCGCCGGCCGCGCGAACCAGATCGGGCACCCAGTGCCCGGCCGTGAACGGCGGATCCACCCACTCGACCACAGCGACCCGAGGACGACCCCGCCTGGCCACTGCGGCGGCAACCCGGTCAAGCCGCGCACTCAGGCCTGCTACCAGGCGCTCGGCGCGGTCCGGTACGCCGGTCCGCTGCCCAACCGCGAGGAAGGAGTCCAGCACGGCATTGAGCGAATGCGGATCAAGGGACAGAACGTCGGCACGACACCCCAGGTAGCCGAGGGCATCCTCGACATGGCCGGATGGCAGTGCACACACGCGGCACAGGTCCTGGGTCAGGATCAAGTCGGGCTGGAGTGCGGACAAGGCGTCGGCGTGGAGGGTGTAGAGGTCGCGGCCGGCAGCCAGCTGGGCGCGGACGTAACTGTCGATCTCGCCGGGACTCATCCCGCGGGTGTCCCGGCCGCCGACGACCACGGTCTTGTCGGCTCGGGCGGACGGGGGCTCGTCACACTCGAACGTCACCCCGACCAGGTCGTCACCCAGGCCAAGCGCGTACACGATCTCGGTCGCCGACGGCAGCAGCGAAACCACCCGCACCCGCTCAGCATAGGAGCGAGGCCGCGCAGCTCGTGATCGCGGAGACCTTCCGACCGCGCAGACGCGGGGAGACTCTTCGTCGCATAGCACTGGCAAGTCATCACGATCACGGGTTCCGCGCGCGATCGTAGGGGAGGATGATGCCTGCGCGAGGGAGCGAATACCTGGGAGCCGCAGGCCATGATCTTCATCACCGCCAAGTTCCAGATAAAGCCGGAGGACGCTGACCGGTGGCCCGACATCAGCGCCGAGTTCACCCAGGCCACCCGGGCCGAGCCGGGCTGCATGTGGTTCGACTGGTCACGAAGCCTGAACGACCCGGCTGAGTACGTCCTGCTCGAGGCGTTCCGCGACGACGCGGCCGGCGCCGCGCACGTTCAGTCGGAGCACTTCAAGAACGCCCAGCGGACGCTGCCGCAGCACCTCGCGCAGACGCCGCGGATCGTCAATGTCACGGTGCCACAGGGTGGCTGGTCGCTTCTCGGCGAGATGGCTGTGCCAGACGAGCGCTGAGCCCAGAATCCTGGCCTGCGAGGACGTTGATGGTCCGCTTGGTCCACGCCAGGGTCGCTGCGTGTGCCGATATCCCGTGGTCCAGAGCGAGTGCGGGGTGATGGCCGCCGAGTTCCGGGGCTGCTTCGGCTGCGTAGGTCTCAAGCTGGTCGAGGAACGCGGCCAGCGCGTCCCTTAGGTCGGAGAGGAACCCGAGTACCTCCACCCGGGGCAGCAGCGGCTCCATCATCACGAACCGCATCAGGTGCAGCGGGAGGTCGCCGCCGATGGTCGCCGGGTTGACAGGCTGCCGCACCCAGGCAGCGTGGGCCGCGCGGCCCTGTTCAGTGATGTTGTAAACGAAACGGCGGCGCGCGTGTCCGTTGCCGCCGCGCTCGGCCCGGAGCAGGCCGCGAAGTTCCAGGCGGCGCAACGCCGGATAGAGCGCCCCGGAACTCGGCTGGTACACGCCCAGGGGAGTGAGCGCGAACTGCTGCTTCAGGTCATAGCCGGTCGACGGCGAGGCGGCGATCAGCCCGAGAAGCACCTGCTCAAAGTCGGTCAGACGTCGTGCCGGCATGGTGTCAGCCTAACGCCTTCGGCGCGTCGCCCATTAGGTCGAACCGATCTATGTTCTGCCAGCTAACAGCTAACCCGAACCGGGGCAGAGTCGGCGAACTCTGGAGAAAGCTCCTCGCCTGGGTTACCATCAGCACACCCGAGTGGCGCCTGGGGGCTCTCGGCATAGTTGCGTTCCACTAGGTCGAATCGATAGACGGCGGGGCTAGTTGGCTCGCCTCCAGGTAGCAGTCAGTGCACAAACGCTGTCAAGGAGACGTCATGCCCCTGGTCAAGGTCAGACGCCGCAACATTTCGGCCGAGCAGGCCGCCGCTGCGATCCGCAGCAGCCTGGGCGACGGAGTGGAGATCAGCCCTGTCGGCGATACAGAGGTGCGCGTCAAGAAGAGCTACTTCGCCCAGGCGAAGGTAAGCCTGACCGATGAACCGGGCGGCACGGTGTTCAACGTCAGCGGGGCCGCTGGCGCGGCGTTCCCGCTGTGGATGCTGACGATGCGGCTAGTCAACGAACGAGGCATCGCGCGCCAGGTGGCAGAGGCGATCGGCGGTTACAAGGAATTCCAGGATGATGCCTGACCCCGCCGGGTCGGCGGTCAGCGACTCCTCCCCGGTCGGCGTTTCTGTCGCCACTCCCTCCACCGGGCGGGCGGACGTCGTGACCGTGCGCGGGCTGCGGATGAAGTACGGGAACTACGAAGCGGTCCGGGGCATCGACCTGGACGTGAGCCGCGGCGAGATCCTGGCGTTCCTCGGGCCCAACGGGGCGGGCAAGACCACCACGGTCGAGATCCTCGAGGGGTTCCGCAAGCGCACCGGAGGCGAGGTCCAGGTGCTCGGTGCCGACCCGGCACACGCCGGGGCGGACTGGCGCGCCCGGGTGGGGGTTGTGCTCCAGGAGTCGGCGCCGGAGGCGTGGCTCACCGTTTCCGAGTGCCTGTCCATGTACGCGGGGTACTACCCCCGGCCACTGCGGGTCGCCCGGGCCCTGGAACTGGTGGGGCTGACGGACAAGGCAGGCAGTCGCTGTGACCGGCTCTCCGGAGGACAACTGCGCCGTCTCGACATGGCCCTGGCGCTGATCGGCGACCCCGAGCTGATCTTCCTGGACGAGCCGACCACCGGATTCGACCCGTCGGCCCGCCGCGCAGCCTGGGACGTGATCTCCGGCCTGCGTGACCTTGGCAAGACGATCTTCCTGACGACCCACTACATGGAAGAGGCCGAGATTCTAGCCGACCGCATCGTGATCATCGCTGCCGGGCGGATCGTGGCGTCCGGCACCCCAGCCACAATCGGCGGCCGGGCCACGGACGCCAGCACGATAACGTTCCGGATTCCAGAAGGGCTGACGGTCGCCGACCTGCCGGCCCTGCCCGCGCCGGTGACCGCGGGCAGCGACAGAGCTGCGGAAATCGTTCACGAAGACCCGGTGCGGGTGCTTCAGCCACTCACCACGTGGGCATTGCAGCGCGCGTATTCGCTCGGCGACCTCAGCGTGCACCGGCCGACGCTTGAAGAGATCTACCTCCGGCTGACCCGGGAGAGTTCATGACCACGCTGGAGACAAGCGCACGCGTGAACGCGCTGCCGCTGGTTGGTCACCAGATCCGCTACGAGATGCGGGCGTACTGGCGCAATACCCGCGCTCGCATCTTCACGGTGGCCGTGCCGGTCGTGCTCCTGGTGCTCCTGGTCCTGCTGTTCGGCAAGAACGGCAACGTGTCGGCTGGTGGCCAGAAGCTCAAGATCGGCGAGTACTACGTACCCCACATCGCGGCGATGGCGATCGTCGGTGCCGCCCTGGTCAACCTGCTGATCTCGGTGGTCGCGAAGCGCGAGTCGGGCTCGCTGAAGCGGCGCAGGGCGACGCCGGTTCCCGCGTGGGTGCTGATCGCCGCCGACGCGGTGACCAGCATTGTGTCCGGCCTGGTTGTCGTGGCGATCCTGGTAGCGATCGGCTCGCTGGGCTACGGCGTGCACCTGAGCGGGCCGGCGATCGGCGTGACGCTCGTGGTGTGCGTAATCGGCTCAGCCTCGTTCTGCTGCCTCGCGTACGCGGTAAGCACGATCGTCGGCAACGCTGACTCCGCCGGGCCGATGACACAGTTCGCGACGCTGCCTGTGTACTTCATCTCTGGCATTTACATTCCTGACAACGTGCTGCCGCGGTGGGTGCTCGACATTGCCGGGGTGCTGCCGGTGCGGCCCCTGGCCGTGGCGCTCCAGGCCGCCTTCGTGCCGGCGACTAATCACGGCGCCCGGTTTGCGGTGGTCCCGGTCCTGGTCGTGCTCGCCTGGGGCGTCGCCGGGCTGATCATCGCCGTGCTGCGGTTCTCCTGGGCTCCACGCCGCGGCTGAAGCTAAGCGGCTAAAGCTAAGCGGCACCCTGATCTGGCACGGGCTCTTCTGGGCTGCCCGCCGCGGCTGCCCGCCGCCGCTGAGCGGCACTCTTATCTGACCCACTGGTCCTGCGCACCGCGCGCGAAACAAGCGCGCGATGCTGGTGGTCACTGATGCGGCAAGTCCGGCCGAGGTGACCGCTGTCACGCTGCCGTGACCTCGAAACATTCGGCATGCTTTGTAGATACGTTACGATACCGGAATCGAATGCTTTCGGAAACGCGCTTCCGGCGGTGACACGGCTGCCGGGCTCTTCAGGGGGGAAGGACGGTGAGGCTGTGCCTGGCATAGAGGCGCCGCCGAACTCTGGCGACGGCAACGGGCGCATTACCCGCAGCGTGGGGCGCCGTGGCAGGCAGGCACCGCTGAGTGCGCAGGACCCGGGGGGGTCGCGCCCGGCACGGCGACCGACTCTGGCCACCGTTGCCGCTCAGGCTGGGGTGTCTCTGCCCACGGTCTCTAAAGTCGTCAACGGACATCCCGACGTGGCCCCTGAGACCCGGATGCGGGTCGAGCACCTGCTGGGCGAGCTCAAGTACCAGCGGCCGGGCTCGCGCCGGGGACGGAACCGGGCTGGCCTGGTCGACGTTGTCTTCAACGGGCTGGACAGCCCCTGGGCGGTCGAGATCCTGCGCGGCATCGAGGAATGGTGCGCGAGCCAGCAGATGGGAGCCGCTGTCTCGGCCGTGCGTCATGGCAGCGCCCGGCCAGCCAGCTGGACCGGGGCGCTGGCCAGGCACGACACCGACGGCGTCATCCTGGTCACCTCTGAGCTGACCATGCCCCAGCTGCGGCAGCTCAGGAGCGAGGGGATCCCGCTGGTCGTGGTCGACCCGGTGAACCTTCCCGATCCGGACCTGCCGAGCGTCGGCGCGACGAACTGGGCGGGCGGTATGGCAGCAGCTGATCATCTGGTCAGCCAGGGCCACAGGCGCGTCGGCGTGATCACCGGCCCGGCCGACTACCTGTGCAGCAGGGCGCGGCTGGCCGGGTATCGCTCGGCACTGGAGCGGGCTGGCATTCCCTACGACCCGGCGCTGGTGCGCCACGGGAACTTCTACCACGAGGGCGGCTTCGAGCACGGTAACGAGCTGCTCGACCTGGGCGACGTGACCGCGATCTTCGCCGGGAGCGACCAGCAGGCGCTAGGCGTCTACGAGGCGGCACGCCGCCGGGGGCTGCGCATCCCGCAGGACCTGAGCGTCGTCGGCTTCGACGACCTGCCCGCCGCCCGGTGGGTGTCGCCACCGCTGACGACCGTGCGGCAGCCACTGTCGGAGATGGGCCAGGTGGCAGCGCAGATGCTGGGCGAGCTGATCGAGGGCATGCAGCCGCGGACCCGACGCGTCGAGCTAGCCACCGAGCTGATCGTGCGCGAGTCCACGGCGCGCAGGGCCACCTGATGCCGCGGCCTGGCGCGGCAGCTTCCGACCAGCGAGAAAAGGGATGAGGGCCCATTGATGAACGTGCACCGGCAGGCGACCCCCGGCGACACCAGCGTCACCGGAGATCCACCTCCGGCCGCCGCCGACGGCTCGGCCGTGTCCGCTGACCTGCTGCCGGGAAGTGCACCGGCTGGCCTGGACACGGGCGGGACGGAGCTGTGGCGCGACCCGGCCCGGCCGGTGCCAGAACGCGTCAGCGACCTCCTCGGCCGGATGACGCTCGCTGAGAAGCTGGCGCAGCTTTCGGCCGCGTGGCTGAACGACCCGGCCGACAGCGGCCAGGTAGCGCCTTTGCAGGGCGACTTCACCGACGACTCGCCGATGTTCGCCGAGCTGATCCGCGACGGCCTCGGGCAGCTCACGCGGGTGTTCGGGACCCGCCCGGTGACTCCCGCAGGCGGTGTTCAGGCGCTGGCCGCGCTGCAGGCACAGATCTCAGGCGCGAGCCGGTTCGGCATCCCCGCCCTGGTGCACGAGGAATGCCTCACCGGGCTCATGGCCTGGAGCGCGACGGTGTTTCCGGCGCCGCCTGCCTGGGGCGCGTCGTTCGATCCGGCCCTGGTCGAGGAGATGGCCGCTGCGATCGGCTGGAGCATGCGCGCGGTTGGGGCGCGCCAGGGCCTGGCCCCAGTGCTCGACGTGGCCAGGGACGCGCGCTGGGGCCGGGTCGAGGAGACCATCGGCGAGGATCCTTACCTGGTGGGGATCATCGGCACCGCCTACGTGCGCGGCCTGCAGTCCACGGGCGTGGTGGCGACTCTCAAGCACTTCGCCGCGTACTCGGCCTCGCGGGCCGGGCGGAACATGGCGCCGGTGAGCGTCGGGCCGCGCGAGCTCGCAGACGTGTTCCTGCCGCCGTTCGAGATGGCGATCCGCGAGGGCCAGGCGGGCTCGGTCATGGCCTCCTATGTGGCCGTCGACGGAATCCCAGCGCACGCTGGCCGGGTGCTGCTGACGGACATCCTGCGCGAGCAGCTCGGGTTCGACGGCGTGGTCGTCGCCGATTACTTCGGGATCTCGTTCCTGGAGACCCTGCACGGCGTGGCCGCTTCCCCGGCCGAGGCGGGCGCGATCGCGCTGCGCGCTGGCGTGGACATGGAACTCCCCAACGTGCGCTGCTACGGACTGCCCCTGGCCGACCAGATCCTGGCTGGCCAGGTCCCTGAGGATCTGGTCGACCGCTCGGCCGCCCGCGTCCTGCGGCAGAAGTTCGAGCTCGGGCTGCTGGACCCGGCCCCGGATGGCTCCGTCGTCCCCCCGCAGGCAAGCACACACGAGCCGCACATCGACCTGAACCCTCCGACGCACCGCGACCTGGCCCGGCGCCTGGCCGAGGAGTCGGTCGTGCTGCTCGCCAACGACGGCGTGCTGCCGCTCACCCCGGACGTGCGGCTGGCCGTTGTCGGGCCGCTGGCCGACGACCCGCTGGCGTTCTTTGGCGGTTACACGTTCCCCCGGCACCTGGGCGGGCTGGCCGACCGGGACGGCGCGGCCGACCGGGGCGAGCCCGCTGGTGACGGCGTCGGGCTGGTCGCCCAGACCGCGCTGGACGCCCTGCGCGCCGAGTTCCCGCGGGCCACGGTGGAGTTCGCTCCCGGATGCGGGGTGCGGTCACCGGAGCGCTCCGGGATCGCCGCCGCCGTGGACTGCGCCCGCGGCGCGGACGTGGTGATCGCCCTGCTCGGGGACGAGGCTGGCCATTTCGGCCGGGGCAGCTCGGGCGAGGGCTGCGACGCCGGCGACCTTTCCCTGCCCGGGCCCCAGGGCGACCTGCTAGAGCAGCTGATCGCGGCCGGCAAGCCGGTGGTCCTCGTGCTCGTCACCGGCAGGCCGTACGCTATCGGGCCGTCCGCGGCACAGCTCGCCGCCGCGCTGCAGACGTACTTCCCCGGCCAGGAGGCCGCCGCCGCGATCGCTGGTGTTCTGTCTGGCCGGGTAGTGCCGAGCGGCAAGCTCCCGCTCGAGCTGCCCGCCCTGGCCGGCTCGCAGCCAGCGGGCTATCTCGCCACCCGGCTGGCCGCCCGTACCGAGGTCACCTCGGTGGACCCGACGCCGCTGTTCCCGTTCGGGCACGGGCTGTCGTACACCAGCTTCGAGTACTCGGACCTGGTCATCCGGCCCGCTGGAGCCGAGAGTGAGGCGGCGGGGACCACCCCTGGCCGCGGGCCCCAGGTCGCGACAGCGGGCGCAGCGGAGATCGCCTGCACGGTCCGCAACTCTGGCGACCTGGCCGGTGACGAGGTGGTCCAGCTGTACCTGAGCGACCCGGTTGCTCAGGTGGCCCGGCCGCTGCGTTACCTGGCCGGCTTCGCGCGGGTCGGACTGCAGCCGGGTGAGGCCCGCCAGGTGCTGTTCCTGCTGCACGCCGACCGGACCGCGTTCGCTGGCGTCGACGGCGGGCTGGTAGTCGAGCCGGGCGTCATCGAGGTCGCCATCGGCTCGTCCTCGCAGGATGTGCGGCTGCACGGCTCTCTGGAGCTGGTCGGCCCGCAGCGAACTGTCGGCTCGGACCGGGTTCTCACTACGCCAGTCACTGTGGAAGGTCCCCTTCCCCCGGAAGGGGATTAAGGACACTCACAGCGGCTCGGTGTCCGTTCTGGCCTGAGCCAGGCCACGGTCCTGTCCCGCCGTAACTACGTATTCGATGATCTGGGCGGCCCGGCCGTTCTATTTGCAGTCCGGCAGCCCAGGTCATGGAAAAGCTACCGCTGAGCATGCTCCGGCCAAGTATGGGCTTATCGGCCGGAAGCTGGCTGTGGAGCTTGCGGCCCGGTTTGCCGGGCCGATGTCTTGCACGTTGCGGCGTCTCTTGCCAGGATTAGTTTCTTGAAAGTTTCCGAACGTTTTCGGACCGGCACTCGTGGCAGGCGAACGGGCCCGGGCGCGTGGCGCCAGAGGTTCGCAGTTGTGAACGCCCTTCCCTGCCCGGTCGCCGGTGGCTATGACAGAAGGGGGCAGGACAGCGAACGTCGTCGGAAGGGGCGGTCATGCTAGTGGCCGGCGTCGACTCGTCGACCCAGTCATGCAAGGTGGTGCTGTGCCAGGCCGAAGACGGCACGGTGGTCGCGCGCGGCAGTGCGCCACACCCGGACGGCACGGAGGCCGACCCGGCCGCGTGGTGGGCGGCGCTGCAGCAGGCAGGTGACGGGCTGCTGCAGCGCGCCGCTGCTGTCGGCGTCGCTGCCCAGCAGCACGGCATGGTCGTTTTGGACGACGACGGCGAGGTGATCCGGCCCGCGCTGTTGTGGAACGACCTGCGTTCGGCAGCCGCGGCAGCCGAGCTGACCGGCGAGATGGGCGGCCCGCAGTGGTGGGCCTCTAACACCGGCAGCGTCCCCACCGCGTCGTTCACGGTCACTAAGCTGCGCTGGCTGGCCGAGCACGAGCCGGACAGCGCCCGCCGTGTCGCGGCCGCGGCGTTGCCGCACGACTGGCTGACATGGTGGCTGCGCGGTACCGGCCAGAGGAGGCGCGCAGATCTTGCTGGCCACCCGGACCGGGCCCAGCGGGCCGGGCCAGAGACCCAGACACCGCTCGTGACCGACCGCGGCGACGCGTCCGGAACTGGTTACTTCTCGCCCGCCTCCGGGGAATGGCTGCCTGACCTCGTGAAAGCCGCCATCGGCCATCCGCTGCGGCTGCCGCGGGTGGCCGGGCCGGCCGAGGTGGTCGGCGAGACCTCGTGGGGCGCGGCTGTGTCCGCGGGGACGGGCGACAACATGGGCGCCGCGCTCGGCCTCGGCCTCGGGCCTGGCGATGTGGCCGTATCGATCGGGACGTCGGGGACCGCGTTCGCGGTCAGCGAGGTGCCCGCAGCCGACCCGTCCGGGGCGGTGGCCGGGTTCGCGGACGCCACCGGCCGGTTCCTGCCACTGGTCTGCACGATCAACGCGGGCCTGGTGCTGTCCGCTGTAGCGACGCTGCTCGGCACCGACCTAGCCGGATTCGACGCGCTGGCGCTGGCGGCTCAGCCTGGCGCTGGCGGGCTCACCCTTCTGCCGTACCTGGACGGCGAGCGTACCCCGGACCGCCCGGACGCGACCGGCGTGCTGCGCGGCCTGACCACGCACAACGCGACCAGGGAAAACCTGGCCCGGGCCACGGTCGAGGCCGTGCTCGCGTCCCTGGCCGACGCCGCCGGCCTGCTGGCCGCTCACGGAGCATCGGCCGCCACGTCCCGCCGCGTGCTGCTGATCGGCGGCGGGGCGAGATCGCCTGCCGTGCGCCAGATCGCCCCGGGTATCTTCGGCTGCCAGGTCAGCGTGCCCGAGCCAGAGGAGTACGTGGCCCTCGGCGCGGCCCGCCAGGCCGCGTGGTCGCTGGCCGGGACTACGGAACCGCCGCCCTGGCCGCCCCGGCCCGCGACCACCCACGACGGCGAGCCCCAGCCGCAGATCCGCGAGCGCCACGCGGCGCTCCGCGAAGACACCGCCACCTGGAAGGAAGGAGCGAGCACGTGAGCACTGACCAGTATCAGCCCACGCCGGAGGACCACTTCTCGTTCGGCATCTGGACCGTGGGCTGGCAGGGGGTGGACGTTTTCGGCTCGGCGGTGCGCCCGCCGATGCCCGCCGAGCGCGCCGTGCGCAAGCTGGCCGAACTCGGCGCCTACGGCGTGAACTTCCACGACAACGACGTGTTCGGCTTCGACGACTCAGCCGAAGAGCGGGAGGAGCGGATCGCCGCCTTCCGCAAGGCCCTCGACGAGACCGGCCTGGTTGTGACCACCGCGACCACGAACCTGTTCGGGCACCCGATCTTCAAGGAAGGCGCGTTCACCGCCAACGACCGGGACGTGCGCCGGTTCGCGATCGCCAAGGTCATGCGCAATCTCGACCTCGCCGCCGAGCTCGGCGCGCGGATCTACGTGTGCTGGGGCGGCCGGGAAGGAGCGGAATCCGGGGCCAGCAAGGACGTGCGCGCGGCTCTCGACCGCTACAAGGAGGCGTTCGACATCCTGGGCCAGTACGTCATCGACCAGGGGTACGCGCTGCGGTTCGCGATCGAGCCGAAGCCGAACGAGCCGCGCGGCGACATCCTGCTGCCCACGGCCGGGCACGCGCTGGCGTTCATCAACGAGCTTGAGCATCCCGAGCTGGTCGGCCTGAACCCCGAGGTCGGCCACGAGGAGATGTCCGGGCTCAACTACGCCCACGGGATCAGCCAGGCGCTGTGGCACGGGAAGCTGTTCCACATCGATCTCAACGGCCAGAACGGCCCGCGCTACGACCAGGACCTGCGTTTTGGGGCCGGGAACGCCAGGGGAGCGTTCTGGGTGGTCGACGCGCTGGAGGCGGGCGGCTACGACGGGCCGGTGCACTTCGACTACAAGCCGCCGCGGACCGAGGACGACGACGGCGTCTGGGAGTCGGCCGCCGCGTGCATGCGCAACTACCTCATCCTGCGGGAGAAGGTTCGCGCTTTCCGCCGCGACCCCAAGGTGCTCGAGGCGTTGCGGGCCGCCCGGGTGCCAGACCTGTCGCTGCCGACCCTCGCCGACGGTGAGACCTGGCGCGACATCCGCGGCTACACGCCGGACATCAACGCGCTTGCGGCGCGCGGCATGGCGTTCGAGCGGCTCGACCAGCTGGCCCTGGAGTGGCTCTACGGGGTGCGGTAAACCGGCCGCGGGCCCGGGCGGAGGACTGCCTGTAGCCCCAGTTACGGCGTCTGGTACGCCTTCTGCAGCGTGGCGATGTCGAACTTCCTCATCGTGAACATCGCCTCGGTGACACGGCGGACCTTCTCCGGATCCGGGTCGCTGATCATCTCCATGAACACGGTCGGGACCACCTGCCAGGACAGCCCGAACCTGTCCTTCACCCAGCCGCAGACGTTCTCCTCGCCTCCGTCGGCGAGCCGGTACCAGTAGTAGTCAACCTCGTCCTGGTCCGAGCACGGGATGACCAGCGAGAAGGCCTCGCTCAGCTTGTGCGCAGGACCGCCGTTGAGGGCGAGGAACTTCTGCCCGAGCACCTCGAACTCGACGGTCAGCACCGAGCCGGCAGGCCCAGGCCCAGCCTCGGTGTAGCGGCTGATCCTGCCGATGCTGGAGCCAGGGAAGAGGCTGACGTAGAACCGTGCCGCCTCCTCGCCCTGAGTGTCGAACCACAGGCAGGTAGTGAGTTCCTTGCTAGGCATCGCTTCCTCCGTCGTCGTCGGCTGTCGTTCTTTATGACAGAACGATTCGCTAGCAGCTAACTCATCGGTCGGGCCGGCCGTGCCTACCATGGGACCCTGGTCCCGTCCCAGGAGAGGAACTCGCCGGAGGGCCCGTCGTCGGGCAGCAGGGCCAGCCGGACCGCGCCCGCTGCGCCCTCGGCCGGGTCACCGCCGTCAGCGGCGGCACGGGCGTTGAGCCCGGTGCGGCGAAGGCCAGGAGCGGTCGCGTTCACCAGAATGCCATCAGCGGCGAGCGCGTTGGCGTACAGCACCGTGAGCATGTTCAGCGCTGTCTTGGACGAGCGGTACGCGGCGAAGGCCGACGATCCGTGCTCGGCCGCGACAGCCAGCGACCCGGTGCTGCTGGAGATGTTCACGATGCGGGGGTGGGCAGAGCGGCGAAGCGCCGGCACAAAGGCGTTGGTCACTGCCACGACCCCGAACACGTTCGTCTCGTATACCCGGCGGAATTCGTCGACGTCCTGCTGGTCGGGTGCCTTGGCTTCCAGGGAGATCCCGGCGTTGTTCACCAGGATGTCCAGCACAGCGATCTCGCGCGCGGCCGCGGCGATGCTCGCCGCGTCGGTCACGTCAAGCTGCAGCAGCCGGGTGTCCCCGCCGATCTCTTCGACGGCGGCCTTTCCGCGCCCGGCGTCGCGCGATCCGACGTAGACGGTCAGGCCTTCGGCAGCTAGCTGGCGGGCGATTTCCTTGCCGATGCCTGTGTTAGCACCGGTGATCAGTACGACCGAGTTGTCCATACGATGAGTCTTCCCCAGTGTGCTGGCCGAACGCCGGACGGGGCGCCGCGGCCCAGTGGCCTCAAGCCGACTGCGTACTGGTTCTGACGCTCGACGCCTGGCCAGCCTGTTCCCTGCGGCGGGCGATGAGGAGCGCGGTGGCGACCAGGCCGGTTGCAATCGTGGCTGCTGCCGAGGCCAGCAGGGTGTGCTGGGCGCCGAGCCATGTCGTGAGCGGGCCGCCGAGTGCGGTCCCGAGCGGGGTCGCGAGTATCGTCAGCGCACCACGGGCGGCCAGCACCTGGGAGAGCAGTGCCGGCGGGCTTTCCCGCTGGAACACGGTGGCTGACAGTGCTGGGTAAGGCGCAACCGTCACAACCGACGCTGACACACTCCACGCCGTGGCGGTCGGCAGCCGGTCCATCGGCGGCACGGTCGAGTCCGCCGACCTGCGCCTCAACGGGGATCCGCAGGCCATCGGCGGCCTCACCGGCTTCCTGCAGGTGCTGCGGCCGTAACCGTCGCGCTCCTATAATCGGCGGCACCCCGTTGCCACAGGAGGCCACGTGGACCGCATCGCCAGCATCGCAGCGGCCTGCCGTGGTGCGGCAGCGACGACGGCTGTGCTCGCACTGACAGCATTACCTGTGCTAGCGGGCTGTGCGTCTGGCGCGTCCGCGCCCGACCCGGGACACGGCACCAGTTACTACGTCTCGCTCGGGGACTCGCTTTCGCAGGGCGTGCAGCCGGATCCGGGCGGGACCGGTGTCCGGACCAGCGACGGTTACGCCGATCAGCTCCACACGGCGCTGCGGCGCCGTGACCCCGGGCTGAAACTGGTCAAGCTCGGCTGTCCCGGCGAGACCACCAGCACGATGATCAAGGGAGGACTCTGCCGGTACGCAGGGGGCTCGCAGCTGGCCGCGGCGGCCGGCTTCCTGCGCGCGCACGTGGGGCAGGTCACGCTGATCACCATCGACATCGGCTCAAATGACCTCACCGCCTATGTCGCTGACTGCCAGACGAGCTCTAGCTTCGGTGAGTTCGCCGCCTGCCTCAGGGCCAGCGTTCCGCCCGCTCTGGCCAACCTGGCGAAGATCCTGACGACGCTGCTCGGAGCCGCTGGCACACAGGTCCGCATCATCGGCATGACCTACTACGACCCGATGCTGGCGCAGTGGACCCAGGGGCCGACTGGCCAGGCGCAGGCGCGTGAAAGCGAGGAGGTCGTGCAGACCTACGGCCAGATGCTGGCCGGCGTCTACACGAAGTACGGCGCGCGAGTGGCTGACGTGTTCGGCGCTTTCCACAGCACGGATTTCTCCGGCAGCGTGACGCTGCCCGGGATCGGCACCATCCCGCCCAATGTGGCGGACATCTGCCGCTGGACCTGGGAGTGCGCGCCAGCCCCACGCGGCCCGAACGTGCACGCCGACACGGCTGGGTACCAGGTCATCGCCCAGGCGTTCCTGCGCGCCGACAGCTGAGTCAGGCGGTCGGGCTGCCCGATGACGGGAGCGCGCTGGGCGCGGTGACTGCACAATGCCGTGCATGGCCAGCGACGACGATGAGCTCGATGCACTGCGGGCGAGATGCACTCGCTTCCTGAGCGGGCATGGCCCGCAGATGCTCGCGACGATCCCTGCGGATACCGAACTGGACCGTTACGGCGAAGGCGGCGTCGTTGCCGTCGTGGAGGCCGAGGTGGCCGAGTTGCTCGGCAAGTCGGCCGCGGTGTTCGTGCCCAGCGGGACGATGGCCCAGCAATCGGTGCTGCGCGTCCATGCAGACCGGCGCGGGTTGCGGACCGTGGGCTTCCACGTGGACCGCCACGAAGGGCGCGGATATGAGCGGCTGCAAGCCCTGACCGGTCGGCCGATCGGCGACCCGAACCGGCTGCTGACCCTCGGCGACCTGGAGGCAGTGGCTGAGCCGCTGGCGGCGTTGGTGCTCGAACTGCCGCAGCGCGACCTCGGCGGTCAGCAGCCTGCTTGAGCTCGCCCAGGAAAGCCGGATCTGGGTGGCCCGCGGGAAACCCGCCAGCACTGCCGACCCGGACACGCTGCTGCTCGAGCTCAGTGTGGGCGACGCGACCTGTGCCCTGCAGACAGCCGAGATCCGCGCGATCTTCGCCGAGCTGGTGGGCTGAGGCGAGGAGGGTTTCCTGCGAGCCCGCGGCTGAACGTATCAGCAGACCTCAGCTGCATAGAGCTTCTCTAGCTTGGCGCCGAGGAACTCTGTCATCTGATCTAGCTGCCGCCGTTTGTCCTGGATCTCGTCCAGCTTGGCTGCCAGCAGTTCGCGTTGCCGGGCCTCGTCGAGGGAGCCACCAAGGTAGGCGGCGGCGATCGGGCCGAGTTCGGAGAGCGTGAAGCCGATCGACTTGGCGATCTTGATGCCCTTGATCAGCTCGACCGTGCTCTCGTCGTATTCGGCGTAAGAACGTGACCCGGCCCGGCGGGAGGCACACGGCACCAGCCCAAGGCGGGTGTAAAGGCGCACAGTGTCCCGGGTGACCCCGGCTTCGCGGGCGACCTCGCCGATCAGCAGGACGCACTCCTTGACTGTTGACTATGGACCACAGTTTATGGTCCCAGCATGAGCAACGCAGCTGATGAGCGCAGGATCGTGGTCGTGACTGGGGCCAGCGACGGGATCGGCGCCGCCGCCGCGCGGACCTTGACGAGCCGGGGAGACACCGTCGTGGTGGTGGGCAGATCGCCCGCTAAGACGCGGGCGGTCGCCGCTGATATCGGCGCGGACTATCACGTCGCCGACTTCACTCATCTCGATCAGGTTCGCGGCCTGGCGGCCGCGCTGCAGGTCCGGTACCCGCGGATCGACGTCCTGATCAACAACGCCGGGCTGATCGCTGGCGCCCAGCGTGTTCTCACCGCTGACGGGCATGAGCTGACGTTCCAGGTGAACCACCTGGCCCCGTTCTTGCTGACCGTTCTTCTCAAAGACCAGCTGGCCGGCGCGCGGGGAAGGGTGATCACGACATCGAGCGTGGCCGGGGCCGCGCGGAATGCGAGAGTCGTCGTGGACGACCTGGACATGGCTGAAGGCTATGGCTTCGGGCGCGCATACAGGGCGACCAAGCTGGCGAACGTCCTGTTCACCCGCGAGCTGGCCCGCCGGTGGGGGCCGCTGGGGGTGAGCGCCGCAGCCGTGCATCCCGGCATGGTGCGGTCAGAGTTTGGACGGTCGGGTTCCTTTGCCGTCCGGCTGGTCGCCTTCTACTCTCCGCTGCGGCTCGTCATGAGATCCCCCGAGCGCGGAGCGGACACGCTGGTGTGGTTGTCGGCCAGCGTTCCTGGCAAGGACTGGGACAGCGGCGGGTACTTCGCTGACCGCAAGCCAGCCACCGCCAGCCCGGGTGCCGACGACGCGGACCTGGCCCGTGAGCTTTGGGAGCGGTCGGCTCTCCTGTGCGGGTTCCGGCAGGCTCAAGAAGCGTCTGGGTGAGCGGGCCGCCGCTCCGTCACCTGTACGGTAAGGAGCGGCCCGAGACCCATGTCACGCGGCAGCCGAATGCCGAGCGCCAGCGTCAGCAGCGCAAGCAAGCACTCCATAATGTCCGGCGCGTCCGAGTCGTCATCATCAGGGAGCGGGTCTACCTCCAGCCCCGCCTGCCGCATCTGCGCCAGGAACCGATCGGGATCGGTGCCGTCCCGGTCGTCCGCCATCAGACCCTCGAACGACGTCACCTCGGTGCCGTCGACCAGGTAATTGAAGAAGTCCATTCCCTTCGGGTTCGATTCCACCATCGCCAGGTCGGTTCCCGACGACAGATCCGGCGCTATCCGCTTGAGTGCGTCCTGGATGCTGGTATCGATGGCGAAGGCCCACTCGTCCACGCGCCCGACCCGGATCCAGGGATAGGCCACTGGCTCTCCCTCGTGGGCCGTATCGGCAGACAGCAGCCGCGCGGCGGCCGGGTCCGCTCCGAAGCCCTGGATGATCCGCTCGGGCGTGACCCCGCGCACGAAGATAAGGCGCGGCGGCAGGTCCTCATATTCCTCCCGGAACCAGGCCCAATCGGCTGTCGCGGTCTCGTCATGCTCGGTCATCGTGGCTACCTCCGGGCTTCAGCAGGTCCGGCCAGGCGGCGTGCGGCCGCGGCTGGCGTTGCGTTCAGGATCTGCAGTGGTTGCTGGCGATTGGCTGGCGCCATTCCAGGGGTGTCGGCGAGATGTTACCTGCGGGTCACGACACCGCAACTCGATGCCGTCCCAGGAGACCACCCCGTCGCGCCCGCCCGTTCCGTGATCGGTAGGCACATCCACCGCGCCTAACGGACGAGTTAGGCGCTACTGTCTCTTCGGTGATGAACCTGCTGGCCACGGCCGCCGCGGCGCCCGCGAGGCTGTCGATGGCTGTCGTGTGGGAGACCGGCGTGGCCCGCTGGCTGATGCTCGCGGGCCTGTCGGCTGCGGTGGGAGGGCTGTCCGGCCGCGGGCTGGCCCGCCAGTACAAGGGCAACTTCCCGGTTCCGCTGCCGGGCCCGTGGGCGCTGCGCGGCTCGCTGCTCGGCGCGGCTGCCAGCGCCTGGCTCGCGCTGATCGCGCTCGGCGGTGCCGACTTCCTGGCCGGGTTCGCCCACCCGGGGAAGCTGTTCTCTGGCACGCAGTCCGCGGTGGCCGCGGTTGAGCTGATCGCGTTCCTGCTCGCGGCCGCGCTGCTGCGGCTGCGCCAGCCAGGCCGGAGCTGGCTGCCGCTGACGGCGGTGCTGGCTGCCGAGGGGATACGGGCACATCCGGAGACGATCATCCCGGTCGTCGGGGCCCTCATCACCTACTGCCACCTGATACCCGCTGTCATGTGGGCCGGAATGCTGCTGTACACGCTGCGCGTGGCGATCGCCTGGCGCGACCACCCCGAGGACATGCGCGGGCTGATGCGGCTATACGCGACGGCCGCTGCGTGGCTGTTTGCCACTATCGTGGTCAGCGGGGTCATCTCGGCGCTGGTGCTCGTGCCGCTGAGCTCGCTGCTGACGACCACATACGGGATCGTGCTGATCGTGAAGGCCGCGCTGGTCGCCGTCGTCGCAGGCCTGGCGGTGGCGGGGCGCATCTGGCTGCGCAGCCACCCGCGGCCAGGAGCCGGCCCGGCACGTGCCACCAAGTTGGAATGCGCAGGGCTCGCTGGCGTACTCGCGGTGGCCGCGCTGCTCACCGCGCTGAGCCCGCCCGCGACCCCGCTCCGGTCGGCCGCCAGCCGGGCCAGCACTGCCCGGGCCGGCACTGGCGTCCGCGCAGCACCGGCCGACCGCGCCGGGCCAGGAACTGTCACCCGGGCCGGCGCGGTCGGCCAGGGCTGACCCTGCTAGGCCGGCAGCGGCTTCACAGTGAGGTGATAGTCCTCCTGAATCCGGCCGTCGTCGCCAACCAGCAGGAACACCCGCGCCTCCCAGTCGGTACCGCCGTCGGGCCTGGTCAGCTGGGCGGTGAGGGTGATGATGTCGCCATGGCGGGTTACGTCATCGGCGGCCGTGATCGCATACCGGCCGCTGCCCACGAACTCGTCGTAGGCGCGGGCGACCCTGGCGTCGAGTTCTTCATACCCCCGGAACTGCGTGCCGCCGTCGAGAAACTCCACGCCGTTAGGTGCCCACAGGCCCTCGACGGCTGCGCGGCGGGCTCCGGGATCCGGCTGGCTCCACACGGCCATGTACCGGTTTGCGATCTCACGCGTCGCCGGCTCTGTCATCTGGCTCATTGCCTGTCTCTCCTCTGTCGGTCAGCAAGTGCGGTGTCGATGCCACGCTCGGCTCTGCCGTTGCGGAAGGGTCAAGCCGGATCCGGGGCAAGACTCTCCCCCGAGGGGAGACCGGATAATGAGCGGCGTGCTCGTCTACCTGTCCATCGGCGACTTCTCGCGAGCCACCCACATGACCGTGAAGACGCTGCGCCACTACCACCAGATCGGCCTGCTCGAGCCGGCCGACGTGGACCCGCACACCGGCTACCGGCGCTACACCGCCGACCAGATCCCCACCGCCCAGGTCATCCGCCGCTTCCGTAACCTGGGCATGCCGCTGGAGGAGATCCAGCGGGTGCTTTCCGCGCCGGACCTGGCAGCCCGCAACGAGCGGATCGCCGCCCACCTGACCCGCCTCGAGGAAGAGCTTGGCCGGACGCAGTGGGCCATAACCTCACTGCGTGACCTGCTGGCGCCGCCCGCTCCCGGGGACGTTCCGGCCCGCATCGAGCTGCGCAGCGCGCCTGCGGTGGCCGTGGCCGCTGTCACCGCCGTCATCGACGCCGCAGACGCCTCGGCCTGGGTGCAGGGCGCGCTCGGCGAGCTGTACGCGACCATGACAGCCCAGAACGTAGCCGTCAGCGGATCTGCGGGCGGCATCTTCACCGACGACGTGTTTGCCCAGCACCACGGCCAGGTGATCATCTTCGTTCCGAGCTCCGGGCCGGTCCGGCCGACCGGCCGGGTCACGCCCGAGCACATCCCGGCCGCCGAGCTGGCGGTCATCGAGTACCAGGGACCGCCTTCTGACGTCGACCGCGCCTATGGCACGCTGGCCGCCTACGTCGCGCGCCACGCCCTCGGCGTCGACGGTGCTATCCGCGAGTACTTCCTCGTCAGCCAGCGCGACACCGGCGACTCTTCGCAATGGCGGACCGAGATCGGCTGGCCGGTCTTCCAGACCGCCCGGCCTGACCTCTGAGGTCAGGGCTGCCAGCGGAAGAACCGCCACGCCAGCGCAGTGCCGGCCAGGGTCCACGCGGCCAGCACGCCGGCGCTGGCCCACGGGAAAGGACCTGGGGCGTAACCGGCCCGCAGGACTGCCACCAGCGCCTTGACCGGGAACGCTGCCAGACCGCTGGACAGCCAGCCGGGCAACCCGAGCGTGGTGCTGAACACCCCCGAGAGGATCGCGAAGGGCAGGTAGCTGGCCAGCGTGACCGGCCCGGCAGCCTCGGCGTTCGGGATCACCGCGCTCACCGCGACCGCGAGCGCGGTGAAGCAAGCGGTGCCCAGGCACAGGCCCAGCAGCAGCGGCAGCACACCGTCAGCCCTGGGAACGGCACTGAACACGGCGCCCCCCACCACCATGGTCGCTACCGCGATCAGCACCGTGGTGAGGAACGTGCTCGCGAGCTGGCTGGCCAGGTACGCCCCGGCCGGCAGCGGAGTGGCGGCGATCCGCTTGAGCACGCCGGTGCTGCGCAGCACTGCGATCTTGGACGCGAGGTTCACGTAGGCAGCGACGATCAGGCCGAACGCCAGCATTCCCGGCACGAACAGCGTGGTCTCCTGCAGGCTGCTGCCCGGCTGGACGTGGCCGGCGATCGTGGCCCCGAGTCCCAGCAGCACGACCAGCGGCATTGCGAACGTGAGCCCGGCGTACTCGGGATTGCGCCAGAACGCTCGCTGCTCAAGCCGGGCCTGGTGCGCTACCAGTCGCGCTGTGCCCCCGTGGCGCTCGCCTGAGGCCCGGCGCGCAGGCGCGTCCGGCCGCGCGGACAGCCCGGCGCTGCTCACAGGTCATCCGATCCGTCACTGCTTGCAGCTACTGTGCCCACGACGGCCAGGTACGCCTGTTCCAGGCCGGGCGGCGTCACCGTCAAATCGTCCAGCTCGCCGATGCCCTCATCGGCTGCCCACGCCAGCAGCATGCGAAGAGCACTCGACGCGTCGGCCGTGTGTGCGGTGACCAGGCCGTCAGCTACGTTCAGAATCATGTCCTGAGGCAGGCTGCTGGCCGCGGGCGGCAGCGGCCAGGGAACGGAGAAGGAGATCCGCGTTGCCGCGCCCGCCTGGCGTGCCAGTGCCCGCGGGGTCCCGGTCAGGGCGATCCGGCCACCGGTGAGGATCGCGACCCGGTCGCACAGCCGCTCGGCTTCATCCAGCTGATGCGTGGTGAGGAGGATCGTCTTGCCGAGCGCGCGGAGGTTGCCGATCACATTCCAGCAGCGGCGCCGCGCGTCCACGTCGAACCCCGTTGTCGGCTCGTCGAGAAAGATCACATCGGGGTCACCCGCGAGGGCCAGCGCGAAGTCCAGGCGCCGGCGCTGCCCACCAGACAGGCGGCGCACCAGCGTGGTCCGCTCCTCGCCGAGTTCGGCGATCTCCAGGAGCTCGTCAAGCGGCCGCGGCGCCGGGTAGTAGCCGCGCCAGGCGTCCACGAGCTCGGCAACTCGCAGGTGCCGCGGAAAGCCGCACTCCTGCAGCACCACGCCGATGCGCTGCAGCAGGGCTGGGGGCCTGCCCGCCGGATCGAACCCGAGTACCCGCACGGTCCCGGCGGAGGGCGAGGTGAAGCCCTCCAGGATCTCGACCGTCGTGGTCTTGCCTGTCCCGTTCGGGCCGAGCAGGCACAGCACCTCGCCACCCCGGACATCCAGGTCGACCCCGCGCAGCACCTCCTTTGCGCCGTATCTCTTACGGACTCCGCGTGCCTCAATGGCCAGCCTGGTCACGATCTCGCCTCCAGCATGTGCAGCAGCGCGTCGGCCAAGGTCTGCTCGGCGGCCGCCGCCGGGATCGCCGCGCCGTCCGGGTCAGACATCCGGTGCCGGGAGAACCAGGCGATCGTTTCGATCACCAGCCTGGCTGCTGCCTCCGGGTGCGGCGTCCGCCGGAGCTGGCCCCTATCCGCTCGCCGCTCCAGGTAGCCGGTGAGCGCGGACAGCAGCGGCCGCCGCAGGTCGACGGTGAACAGTTGCGCCAGCTCTGGCATCTCCCGGGCCGAGCGCTCGATCATGTCCATGGCCGGGCCGGTCAGCGCCATGAGCGAGAACAGCTCCCGGACGATGCCCTCAAGCTCGGCGCGCGGATCGCTGACCCGGTCTCGTGCCAGCGCCTGGCCGAGCGTCGGGGGTATGGCCGCGGGCGTCAGAAGCTCCCTGAGCTGCACGACGGTGTCCCGCAAGGGCGGCGACGCCAGAGGCAGCTCGCCCTCGGGCAGGTCCTCCAGGAACAGTGCGTGCCTGACCACCAGCCCGAACAGCCCTTCCTTGCCGTCGACGTACCGGTACAGCGCGGCCTCGGACACTCCCATCTCGCGGGCGATGTCCGCCATCTGAGCAGCCCGGAAGCCGCTGCGGCCAAACACCCGGATAGCTGCTTCGACAAGCTCAGGCAGCCGCTCCCGGGCACTCCGCTGTGGCACAGCCGTCATAGTAAGTGAGCGGCTCACTTACTGGCAAGCGCTATTACGATCACGATCAACAACCGGTGGCGCGATGAAAGCCGTGCCGCCTCGCCAGCTACTGGGGCGGCGCCGCCAGCAGGCCGAGGTTGCTGGTGTGCTGCGTGCCGGAAGTGTCCACCCAGGTGACCGTCACCGTGTTGCCCGCGTGGTAATTCCCCAGAATGGCCGTCAGCGACTGTGGCGAGCCGATCGCGTGACCGTCGATGGCCGTGATCACGTCGCCTGCCGTAATGCCAGCGGCGCTGGCTGGCGTGCCGCACAGGTCGCCGAGGATCAGCGTGCCGCTGCTGACCGGGGCGATTGCCGCAGGGACTCCAGAACTCTCATTGTTCGTCACACACGACTGGCTGGCTCCCGGCTGCTGGCCGCTGCCGATCTGGCTAAGTTCTGATTGCCGCTGCTGTCCCGGGCTGCTTTCGCTGGTGCCGCTGCCGTTGGTTACCAGCACGCCCAGGAACCCGGACGCGCCGATCTTGACCTTCGAGCTGCTCTTGCCGCCAGTGATCTGGTTGGCGATCGACATCGCCTTGTTGATCGGGATCGCGAAACCTGTGGTCGGGCCCTGGCTGGTGAAACTGGCGGTGGATGACGCCGTGTCCATGCCGATCACGTCGCCGGAAGCGTTCACCAGCGGCCCGCCCGAGTCACCCTCGACGATGTCCGCGTTGGTCTGCAGCGTGCCAGCGAGGGTCTCGGTGCCGCCGATGTCGCCGAGGGACGCAGAGATCGTCTGGTTCAGGCCGGTGATCGAGCCGGTCACGACCGAGGGTCTGCCGCCAAGCCCGCCGGCGTTGCCGATAGCCACCACCTTGTCGCCCGACTTGACGGCGGAGGAGTTACCCAGCCGCACCGTGGCCAGCCCCGAGGCATCCTCCAGCTTGATGACAGACACGTCGTCGTCCGCGTCGTATCCGAGCCACTGAGCCTTGAACGTCCGCCCGTCAGAGACCAGCGTCGCGGTCAGCCCGGTGGTGTCCTCAATGACGTGATTGTTGGTCAGCACCAGGCCGGAGCTGCTGATCACCATGCCAGTGGCCTGGCCTGTATCTCCTGCGTACCCGAGGTTGCTTGAAATGTCGACGACGCCCGGCTCCACACGGTTGGCGATCGCCTGCGCCTGCGAGGTGGTGAGCCCGCCTGTGTCTGAGCCGGCACTGCCGCCGGGGCTGGAAGTGTTCACCGGCGAGTTGGCGCTCGGAGACGAGGGGCCACGGTTCAGCACCGCGACAAGTCCCGCACCGATCGCGGCAGCCACGGCAGCCACGCCAATGTAGACGAGGAAGCCGCTGGCCCGGCCCGGCGGCCGTGGCGGCTGCGGCGGCCGCTGACCGAGGTATCCGCCTGGGCCGTACCCGCCGGGCTGGCCATATCCGCCTGCCGGGGGGAAATATGCTGGCGGACCGGGCTGCGACCATAGGCCGGCGTCTTGGGGCTGGTTCTCGCTGCCGCTCTGACCTGCCTGCATGGCGCCATCCCCTCTGCCCTCAAGCCGTCCAATCCAGTAATCACGACGGGGCTGACCGTTACCTGAAATCCCGCAGAGGTTCTCCGCCATTGATGCGGAGCTGGAGGCCTACCGTTGATCGGTGACGTCGGATCTGCAGCGCCGCGCCGCCCGGCGACGGCAGGCTACCCTGGAAGTACTCGATGACCTGGCCTGGTCAGCCGCTGGGCGGAGCACGGCGAGGTGCACCTGGTCGGCTCCAGGGCATCGTGGTTGTACCGGGCGGTGCTAGACGAGGGAGTCGCCGACCACGCGGGCTTCCTGGCATGGACCGCCCGCAACCCCGGTGGCCTGAGTCACTGGTCACCGAGAACGCCAGACTGAAGTGCCTCGAAATCCTGGATGACACGAACGAAATCCGAGTCCGGCGGCGCTGACATCGTGCGCAGGGCGGCTTGCACGTCGTCGTACCGCCGCCTGGCTACCAAGTCCGTACAGCGACAGCGTCCTCGTTGTCCGGGTCCTCGGCCAGCGCCTGGGCCAGCAGGCGGTCAGCGTCGTCCAGCCGGCCCAGGTCGCCAAGGATCCGAGCCCGCTGGAGGACGTCCTCAACCGCCACGGATACTCATTCAGAGTGCGGTCGGGTTTTGCGGCGGGAGGATCTGGCCCCGGGCCTCGCCGAGTCCCACCCGGGTGCCGTCCGGCCCGGCCGCGGTGGCGGTGATGACCAGCTCGTCGCTGTCTTCCAGCCAGGCACGGGTTGAGCCGTCCGGGAGCGTGAGCGGTTTCGTGCCGCCCCAGGTCAGCTCCAGCATGCAGCCACTCTGGTCTGGCTGGGCGCCGCTGACGGTGCCCGATGCGTACAGGTCCCCGGTCCGCAGCGACGCCCCGTTCACGGTCATGTGAGCCAGCATCTGCGCCGGGGTCCAGTACATCTCCGCGTACGGCGGGCGTGAGATCACGTGCCCGTTCAGTCTGACCTCGAACTCGATGTCCAGGCCCCAGGCCTCAGACTCGGTCAGGTACGGCAGCAGCTCGTTATCGTGCGAAGGCGGCCGGATCCGGGCGTCCTCGAGCGCGGCCAGCGGCACCACCCAGGGCGAGACCGTGGTGCCGAACGACTTGCCGAGGAACGGCCCGAGCGGTGCCGACTCCCAGAACTGGATGTCGCGGGCTGACCAGTCGTTGACCAGGCACACACCGAACACATGCTCGGGGAACCGGCTCACTGGGACCGGTTCGCACAGCATCGACTCGACGCCGACGACGAATCCCAGCTCGGCCTCGAAGTCCAGCTTGGCCGAGGGCCCGAACCCGGGCCCGGTACCGTCAGCGCGCCGGAACTGGCCGTACGGCCGCCGTACCGGGGTGCCGGACACCACCACGGTCCCGGACCGGCCGTGGTAGCCGACCGGCAGGTGCCGCCAGTTGGCAGCCAGAGGCTCACTGCTGGGCCGGATGATCCGGCCGGCGTTGCTTGCGTGGTGCTCTGAGGCGAAGAAGTCGACATAGTCGTGGACCGTGAACGGCAGCTGCAGTGTGACATTGGCCGCGGGGACCAGCAGGTCCTCGATCGCATCGCGGTACTCGTCGCGGCTGAGCCAGGCGGTGACCGCGGTCCGGATCTGGGCCCAGGCCCGGTCCCCGGCATCCAGCAGAGGGTCGAGCCGCCCGCCCATGAACAGGTCAGCGCGGCTGGTGAGCAGCCGGTCGGTGGCAGAGGTGAGGTCCAGAACCTGGTCGCCGATGGCCACCCCCACGCGCGGCCTGTTCAGCCGTCCCGCGGCCGTGAACGACCCGTACGGCAGCGTTTGCAATCCGAACGGGTGCCCCGGGGGGACCTCCAGCCACCCCGCCGCTTCCGCCACGTGTGCCTCCGGTTCTCGTCCGCTCGGAGGACGCCGACGCTATCAGCCAGTCGCGCCCCGCCGTCGTAGCGGCACCCGGTCACGGTGCTGCAGTTACATACATGCCTGGATGGCCGCTACACCGCGCTACACCGCGCTACGGACGTCCTACCGGTTCGGCACACAATGGTCGGCTGGGAGCGGCGTGGAAGCGCCACCACAAGGAGGATAGATGAGGAGAGCTTTCCGTGTAGCGACGGCCTTCGCCGGCGCCGCTGCCTGCGCTACCGCGTTCGCGCCAGCGGCTGACGCGGCGGTGGCGAGGCCTGAGGCGGCGACCCATGAGGCGAAGCCAGACATCACGGTGGAAAACTGCACTTCGGGTACCAAGCAATGGATGCACCTGTACTGGCCGGCGTCGAAGAAGCACGGCCCTACCTGTTTCGGCTTCGCAGGCCCGACGCTTGTGCAAAGCGTCTCGTGGTCGGGAGTATGCGGCGGTGACAATTACGGCACGATCTCAGGGTTCACCCAGAGTGGTGTTCCTGAACTGGTCAACGTCGGCCCGGGAACGGGGATCTACCATTTCCCGTACAAGAACCATGTTCTGATCGTCACGGAAGTATCTATTTCGCACTGGACCCAGGGCAAGAGCTGCCCCCAGTAGGCGGGCCAGTGAAGTGATCTCAACGAAACAGCGGATCATTTGATGTAACCGTGCTCGAATTGGGTGAGGACGAGGGCTGCCTGGGCTATTCCGGTGATCTTGCTCGGGCTGGCGGTGATGTGCTGGAGCGTCCGCCAGCGCTGGGTGAGCAGGGCGAATCCGCGTTCGCCGAGGCAGCGAAGGGATCGCTGGAGCGCGTTTCTGGTGCGGTTGCCGAGGTCGAGGTCAGGGCCGTCTGGTGGTTGTTTCACCGGGATCTGGATGCCGATTCCCGCGCCGTCGTATCCGGGGTCGGCCAGAGCGGGCGTGCCGTCAGCGGCGGCGCGGAGAGGGCGGGCAGGGCGTGGATGCGGGCAGCGGTGATGTCGTGGACCGAGCCGGGCTCAGCTGGTGAGATCCAGAGCGGGAACCCGTCTGGCCTGGTGACAGCCTGGACGTTGCCGCCGTGGTGGTGAGCCTTTCCCGAGTACCACACGTCGATGGCCTGGCCCTTGACACTGATGGTCTTCTCGCGGCACCGGTCTGAGGGAATGACCTTGCCGTCCAGGATCACGAACACCTCGCCTTCAGCCCGGGCCCGGGCCAGCGCCTGCGGCAAGCCGGGGGCCTCGGCCGCCAGCACCGTGATCACCTCGTCGACGTACCGGTACGCGGTCGCCCGCGAGATCTGGTGGTCACGGGCCAGGGCACCGATCGCGGCCCGGTCCCGGAACCATCGCAGCCCCAGCACCGCCTGCCAGAAGCAGGTCAGCGCCCGGCTCCCGCGCGGCGTGCCCCTGCGGCGTCGCTCGGCGAGCAATAGGCGGGCGACGAACCAGGCAAGTTCTGCGGGGACGTCAAGGGTGGCACGATAGGCGATCACGTGGAGTCCTTCAGCAGAAGCTGATCTTGTGGTGAGACCTCTTCTACTGGACTCCGCGCCCATTTCCGGCATCGTCCGGTCCGTCTGCGCGTCTGCCCGAACGTCCCGTTCGGGCATGGCTGAGCGCATATGGGTCGGGATCGACGTGTGGAAGGCGCATCACTGGGCGGTGGTTGTGGACCCCGAAGGCCGCGGCTTGATGTCGCGCAAGGTCGCCAATGATGAGGACGCGATCCTGGACCTGACCAAAGGAGCCGGTGAGGTGCGACGGCCGGTGGACGCCTGCTGGCGCTGCTGCCAGATCGTCGCCAGCAGGTGGCCTACGTTCCCGGCCGGACGGTGAACCGCATGGCCGGGGCATTCGCCGGCGAGGGCAAGACCGACGCCAAAGACGCTCAGGTCATCGCGGACACCGCGCGGATGCGGGCGGCTCGGGCCGCTGACCGCCTCCGCTGAGCGGGTCAGTGAGCTAGCGCGAATTCGAGTACAGATCCCGGCCGGCCCTGATGTTACTGACCGGGTTCCACAGGCCTTCGGCGCTGCGGCGGATCGGAGCCAGGCGGCTGGCCGTATGGCTGGCGCGCCGCCAGGTCCGCGGCGCCGCCGACATCACAACCCCAGGAACGGCTCGGGCAGCGGCTCGCCACTGCCGGTGCCAGCCCGCTGCCACACCACGTTCACATACCAGGCGGGCACGCCACCGCGCACTTCGCCGGGCCACTGATGGTGCAGCCAGACCGATCCGTGACCAAGGGGGTGGGTGAACCGGTATCCGTACGTCCCTCCCTTGCTCTGGCTTCGCTGCCCTGGTACACGTTCCAGCACACAGCCAAAACGGCGAAGATCATCCAGATAGCCCTCGAACGGGGGCTGGCTGGCTTCCCGCTGCCATGCGGCATGCTCCCAGCTATCGCCGGAGCCCCGCTGGGCGATCACCATCGGGCATCCTCCTGGCACCGGGAACCCGCCGGGAAACCCCGGTGGCAGACCGCGCTCGCCGAGTTCCCACAAAAAGTCCCCGTACAAGATGTCAGCTCCCGCGGCGTACTCAAACGGCGGGCCTGGCCGCGGGAAAGGCTCCAGCCGGCCATCGAGGTCGGCAGTGCTCAGGCTCCGCACGACCGTGCCGATGATCTGCGCAGCATAGGCCTCGCCCCAGTCCTGGACATCCAGGTGCAGCACCGGCTCGCCCTCGACCAGGAACGCATCGCACCAGTTCGGCAGCGCCGCGCTGAGCTCATCAGGATGCGGAATCTCGCAAATCGCCGCAGCGGCCCGTTGCAGGGCGACAAGCGCCGCACCCACGTCAGGCACATCTCGCAGTGCCAGCCGCGCACTGTCACCATGACTGGCCACATATTCGATCAGCCTGGCCTCGTCGCACCCGATCACGACCCGCACGGTAGTACCCGCGTCTGACATCGCGGCACAGTCCCGGAGAAAGCAAGCCACCCCGTCATGCGATGGTGCCGGCAGCGCGCCGGTCAACGGCCGCCGCTTGACTTCGGACATTGAGATGCCCCGCTACCCGGGCCTATTTCGCTGAGATCACCTCAGTGAGTGTCTTTTAAAGGCTGGAAAGGAGGGCTCGCTATGCGCAATATTGTTTGGAGCTGATCGCAGCGCTGCAACATCCTCAAGGTCGAGTTAGTGGCTCGCGGCCGGCTGGCCGCGAGCCACTTCTTCTATTCCCGGGTCAGACGCCTCCGGGCTGGCCGCTGAGTGGCCGGCACAATCTCGGACAGATACCAAGTAGCTTGACGTCAAGATAAGTCATGACTACGCTGGGACCCGCATGTCTCTTGATGTCGAGATATTGCGAGGATGCGGTTGCGCAGCCGAGAGGGCATGCAGGGGCAAGGAGGCCACACGAGATGAGTGAGAACAGCTTCGGCAGCCGGGCCACGATGCGGGTCGGCGAGGCCAGCTATGAGCTAAACCGGCTGGATGCCGCCAAGGGTTCTGCCGACCTTCCGTTCAGCCTCAAAATCCTGCTGGAGAACCTGCTGCGGACCGAGGACGGCGTGAACGTCACCGCCGACCACGTGACAGCGCTCGCTCAGTGGGACCCGAAGGCCGCGCCCTCTGTCGAGATCCCGTTCAGTCCCGCGCGCGTGATCTTGCAGGACCTCACCGGCGTGCCCGCGGTGGTCGACCTGGCCACCATGCGCGAGGCAATGCGCGACCTGGGCGGCGACCCGGCAAAGATCAACCCGCTGGTCCCGGCCGAGCTTGTGATCGACCACTCGGTGATCGCGGACGTCTTCGGGCGGCCGGACGCATTCGAGCGCAATGTGGAGTTCGAGTTCGAGCGCAACGCCGAGCGGTTCGGCTTCCTGCGCTGGGGGCAGGAGGCGCTGCGCCAGTTCCGGGTGGTGCCGCCGGGCACCGGGATCGTGCACCAGGTCAACATCGAGCATCTGGCCCGCGTGATCATGACCCAGCAGTCCCAGGACACCGGCCGCGCGCCCGCTGCGTATCCCGACACCTGCCTCGGCACCGACTCTCACACCACGATGCAGAACGGGCTGGGCGTCCTCGGGTGGGGAGTAGGCGGCATCGAGGCGGAGGCAGCGATGCTCGGTCAGGCGGTGTCGATGCTGATCCCAAATGTGGTCGGGTTCAGGCTTACTGGGGAGCTGCCGTCTGGCGCCACGGCCACCGACCTGGTGCTCACGATCACCGAGCTGCTGCGCCGGCACGGTGTCGTCGGCAAGTTCGTCGAGTTCACCGGCGATGGCGTGGCCGCTGTCCCGGTCCCTAACCGGGCCACGATCGGCAACATGAGCCCTGAGTTCGGCTCCACCTGCGCGATCTTCCCGATCGACGTGGAAACCCTGTCCTACCTGCGGCTCACCGGCCGCCCCGCCAAGCAGGTCGCGCTGGTCGAGGCGTACGCCAAGGAGCAGGGCCTGTGGCACGAGCCGGGCAGTCCGGCGCGCTACTCCGAGGAACTCGAGCTCGACCTGTCCACAGTGGTCCCGTCACTGGCCGGTCCGAAGCGGCCACAGGACAGAGTTGCGCTGACCGACGCCAAGACAGCGTTCCGCGAAGCGCTCGGGTCTTATGTGCAGCTGGACAGCCTGGACACCGACATCGCCGACACGTTCCCCGCGTCCGACCCGGTGTCGGCCGAGGAAGCCAACGGTGTCTACGCCGGCGACCGGCTGGCAGAGGCCGAGCCCAGGCCGCCCGCCAGCGCCCGGCAGTCGTTCGCTCCGGTCGAGGTGACCCTGGATGACGGGACCACGACCACGGTCGACCACGGCTCGGTGGTGATCGCCGCTATCACCTCGTGCACCAACACCTCCAACCCCTCGGTCATGATCGGCGCGGCGCTGCTGGCCAGGAAGGCGGTCGAGGCCGGGCTTGAGCGCAAGCCGTGGGTGAAGACCACGCTGGCGCCCGGCTCGAAGGTGGTCATGGACTACTACGAGCGCGCCGGGCTCACGCCGTACCTGGAGAAGCTCGGCTTCAACCTGGTCGGCTACGGCTGCACCACGTGCATCGGCAACTCCGGCCCGCTCCCCGAGGCGATCAGCGCCGCGGTCGCCGACGCCGACCTGGCCGTGGTCTCGGTGCTGTCGGGCAACCGGAACTTCGAGGGCCGGATCAACCCGGACGTGAAGATGAACTACCTCGCGTCCCCGCCGCTGGTGGTCGCCTACGCGCTTGCCGGAACCATGGACATCGACCTGACCAGCGAGCCGCTCGGCACAGGCTCCGACGGCAAGCCGGTCTACCTGGCCGACCTGTGGCCAGCGCCCGCCGAGATCTCTCGGGTCATTGAGAACTCTGTTGCGGCGGAGATGTTCACGCGCGACTACGCGGACGTGTTCTCCGGAGACGACAGGTGGCGGGCACTCCCGGTTCCGCCGGGTGACACGTTCGCCTGGGATCCGGAATCGACCTACGTGCGACGGCCGCCGTACTTCGACGGTATGCCTGCCGAGCCGGAGCCGGTGACCGACATCCACGGGGCGCGCGTGCTCGCGCTGCTTGGCGACTCGGTGACCACTGACCACATCTCGCCCGCCGGGGCGATCAAGACCGACGGCCCGGCTGGGAAGTACCTGACCTCGCATGGGGTGCTGCGGCGCGACTTCAACACCTACGGCTCACGGCGCGGCAACCATGAGGTCATGATCCGCGGCACGTTCGCCAACATCCGGCTGCGTAACCAGCTTGCCCCCGGAACGGAGGGCGGCGTCACGGTCAAGCTGCCCGAGGGCACCCAGACGTCAATTTACGAGGCGTCGCGCGCTTACCTGGCCGAAGGCACTCCGCTGCTGGTGCTGGCGGGCAAGGAGT
This sequence comes from uncultured Actinomycetota bacterium, assembly GCA_963815375.1. GTDB lineage: Bacteria > Actinomycetota > Actinomycetes > Streptosporangiales > Streptosporangiaceae > JASHPR01. The sequence continues at coordinate 1,511,810 of CAWFGX010000005.1, forward strand.
ACGGCTCGGGCTCGTCACGCGACTGGGCGGCCAAGGGCACCGTGCTGCTGGGCGCGCGCGCCGTGCTGGCCGAGTCGTTCGAGCGGATCCACCGGTCCAACCTGATCGGCATGGGCGTGCTGCCGCTGCAGTACAAGCCAGGGGAGTCCGCCGAGTCGCTCGGCCTGACCGGGCACGAGGTCTTCGACGTGACCGGGATCGAGGCGATCAACTCCGGCCCGTCCCCGCGGGAGGTCACGGTGCGCGCCGACGGCAAGGAGTTCCAGGCCGTGGTCCGCATCGACACCCCCGGCGAAGCCGAGTATTACCGCCACGGCGGCATCATGCAGTACGTCCTGCGCTCCCTGCTCGCCCGCGCCTGACCCGCGGTGATGCCGTAAGTTCCCGCTCCTGGTCCTCCCGAGCGCCCGGGCCAGTCACCTCGACTGGACCGGGCGCTACTTTGCGCTACTCGGCCGCTACCGGCACCGGACATGCTGGGCCTCATCCCGGCAAGCAGGACGTCCTGCACGCAGCCGACAGACCAAGGAGGAATGGCATGAAGAAGTCTTTCTGTGTGACAACCGTATTCACCGGTGCCGCCGCCTGCGCCGCCGCATTCGCACCAGCGGCCACAGCCGAGCCCGCCACATTAGGCGCCACGATGGCGACCGCCAATCCCGGTCACTTCGCTGCGGCTGCAGCGGCTACGCCGTGTATAGAACAGACATTCGGGCGACTCGGCGTGTACCGGGCATGCGTAGCAGACGAGCAGGTGCTGCTGAACGACCTCTGGTACTACGGGAAAAGCCATCATCTCGATCTCGGTCCCAACCAGCACCTCTCGACCGACGGCTACTATGGGCCTAAAACGGCGAGCGACGTTTACGCGTTCAATAAATGGTATTTCCTATCAGGCGGCTCTGTAACGAGCTTCAACACATGGAGCGCCTTGTGTGGTGTCGACTATTCGCACGGATTCCGCGGCACCTACTGGCACAATGCAGGTTGCTCTGCATTTTTCTAGGTCGATCAGGACAGGAGCCCTCAATGGCATGTGATGGAAGCGGGTTGGGGTGATTGCTGTGGCAGGCGCGCCTGATAGCGACGGGCTGTCCGGTGGCTCCGCTGCTGGCGCGACGCGGCGGGGTGATCCGGTGTTTGTGCTGTGCATGGGGCGGTCGGGGTCGACGCTGCTGCGGTTCTTGCTGGATGCGCATCCGGAGCTGGCGTGCCCGCCGGAGACGAGCTTGCCGGCGTTGTGCGGCCAGCTGGCGGTGGTGTGGTCGCTGATCGAGGGGGCGCCGCTGTCGGCCGAGCGCGACGCGGCGCCGCCCCGGGTGCCCGATGCGGCCGTGGCCGGGATCCGGCGGATGGTGGATGAGATGACCGGGTCGTACCTGGCGCGCCGGGGCAAGAAGCTGTTCTGCGATAAGAGCCTGGGGTCGGCGCGGGCCGCGGATCTGCTCGTGCAGATTTACCCGGGCACCAAGTTCATATGCCTTTACCGGCATCCGATGGACGTGATCCGGTCGGGTCTTGATGCCTGCCCATGGGGACTGAACGGGTACGGATTTGATCAGTACATCGTCGGCTCGCCCGGAAATGCGGTGCTGGCGCTGGCCCGGTACTGGCTTGATAACGCGACGCTTATCTCCGGGGTCGAGGAGCGGTATCCGGACCGGTGTCGCCGGGTGCGGTATGAGGATCTGGTGGCAGATCCCGAGGGTGTCATGGGGAACGTGTATGCGTTTGTCGGGGTGGGGTCGGCGCCCGGAGTAGCAGGGGCATGCTTCAGCAGTGAGCGGGAGCGTTTCGGGCCGGCCGATTACAAGATCTGGGCGACGTCGGCGATCAGCACCGATTCGGTGGGTACGGGAGAGTCGGTTCCGGCGGGGATGATCGCACCGCCAATTGCCCGGGCGATAAATGAACTGGTGGGCAAGCTGGGTTATCTGCCGGTGGATGCCGAGTGGGGCACGCCAGGCCGGCCCGCTGACCCGCGGGTTCCGGATACGATCCGCGGCGCTGTGCCGGCTTCCGGCGACGGGCCGGTGTCCTGGGCTGGGCCGCTGGAGGACTCGCTGCGGTCCCGGGTTGAACACGCCAGTGAGCGGTTTGCGAGCCAGTGGGAGTCGTGCGCTGCAGACAAGTTCCTGGTGGTGTCGCGAACCGTCTCGGGTGGCAGCCAGGTGCAGTGGCTGGTCGACCTGGCCGCCGGGACCGTCACCACGGCTGACGGGCAGGCTGACGATGATGACGATGCCACGTGGAGCATTCTGGGCGCTCCCGAGACCTGGCAGGCGGTGCTGGGCGGGCAGGTTAACCTGCACGCTGCCTTGCGCCGCAACGACCTGCGCTACTGCTCGACAGGCGAGGACGGCCCGCTGGCTACCCAGACGCGGGTGGCGATGCTCGCTGACCTGTTCGGCCTGGGCTCCTGGCCACAGGCGGCCACGGCCAGCCAGGTCGGCGGCGGTTCTGCGCCCGGCGATACTGCGCTAACTCCGATGGCCACGGCGGTCTGGTGATGGCCGTGGCCCGAGGAGGCGGGCGGGCACTCGGCGGCACGCAGGCCTTGCGCGAGGAGGCTCTGGCCGCTGCTAAACCCAGCGACCCCGCGGCCCAGGGACCGGTGATCGTGCTGGCCTCGGCGTACTCCGGGGCCGGCGGCTGCGCTCGCTGCTCGACGGTCATCCGGACCTGGCCTGCACTTCGGGCACTGGCATCCTCCCGCTGTGTGACCAAGCAATGGCCGCCTGGCGCAGCGCCGACGGTCAGGCCGCCAGGTCACCCTCCCGGCTGGCCGTCACCGCCACCCGGGCACTGGCCAGCAGCATCATCACCTCTCTGCTGGCGCGGGAAGGCAAGTGGCGCTGGTGCGAGGTCAGTGCCGCGAACAGCCAGGCCGCGGAAACGTTCCTGCGTCTCTATCCCGGCACCAAGGTTCTCTGCCTGCACCGCGCCTGTCCTGGTGTCGTCCGCGCCACGCTGGACGCCAGCCCCTGGGGCATAGCCGACGCCGCGTTCGCACCTTTTATCAGTGCGTATCCGGCTAGCACCGCCGCAGCCCTGACCGCCTGCTGGGCAGCGCGCACCGGCCAGTTGCTCGCCTTCGAGCAATCACACCCGCAGCAAAGCCTGCGCGTCCGTTTCGAGGACCTGACGAGGGCTCAGCACGAGACTGCGGAACGAATATCGTCCTTCCTCGGCATTGTCGGCTTCGAGTGCCAGGCAGCGGCCACCGAGGACAGCCACTCCCAGCCAGAGTCGGACGGCACCGGCTCCGAGGCGGGCCCTCCGGTCGACCTGATCCCGCCCGCGATACTGGCGCAGGCCAATGACCTGCTCCGCCAGCTCGGCTACCCCGCCCTGTCCGCGGGCTCAGCAAACTGACTGCCCTCCGCGGGCACAAGGTGCTCTGGGCGCTTAGTACCTCGTCCTCTTGCACGTGGCGACTCCGGGTAGCTGATGCTGGCGAGCTTGGCGCGGACCCGGTCGGCATCGGGACGGTGCAATTCGTCGAGGATTGGCAGGGCCTGCCGCCAGGCGTCGCGTGCCTGCTGCTGCTGGCCGGCGGCGTCGTGCGTGTCGCCAAGGTTAGCGAAAATGTCCGCTTTCAGAGCCAGGTCGCCGAATTCGCGGGTGAGGTTTAGCGCGCGCTGGTAGCAGGCGGTGGCTTCGGCGAGGTTGCCCAGGTGGTATTCGGCATAGCCGAGGCTGTGCCAGGCTTGGGCCAGCTCTGCGGCCTGGCCCAGCTCAGCGGTCAGGGTCAGTGCCTGCTGGCAGAACCCCCGGGCCTGCTGGTAGTCGCCGAACCCGGCGTGACACCAGGCGACGATGAGCAGTGTGCTGATCTGTGCCGGCCGGTGGCCGGTGGCCCGGTAGAGACGCAGCGCCTGCTCGGCGTGGCCGAGCGCGTCGGCGTCACCGCCGTCGGTGATGGCTGAGGCACCCGAGAGCTGGTAGCCAGCCAGGAACTGGTGTGCGTGTGCTTCGCCGAGACGATCGCCTGTCTGCTCGCAGAGCCTGAGGCTGGCGGCGCAGTGGACCAGGGCCTGGTCCTGATCGCCGAGGTGTGCGCAGGCCCATGCCAGGAGGCGCAGGGCCTGCGCCTGCCCGGTCGTGTCACCCGCGCGCGCAGCTGTGACCACCGCGACGTCCAGGATCTGTACCCACTGTTGCCAGTGGCCCCGCCGTTCCAGGAAGTCACTGATGCAAAACGGGATCTGCCACGCGTGCGTGTCGAACCCGGTACTCGCTGCCAGCGTGATGACGGCCAGCAGGACTTGATGCTCAGCCTCGAACCAGGCAGTTGCCTGCTGATAGCTCTCAGGGTGCTCGGGCGTGACACCAGGCCGGGCCGGGCCGATCATGATCATATCGATGGACCGGCCGGTGAGCTCGACAGCGGCGTGGGCGCTGTGCAGGTAATGGTCAGCCACCCGGCCGACCGCCGCCAGCCGCGCCTGCTCGTCCTGGGCGGCGGCCTGACGGGCGGCGTAGACGCGGAGAAGATCATGACAGGCATACCGGCCGGGGATCTGCTCGCCGATCAGGTGAGCCCGGGCCAGCTCATCAAGGTCCTGACGGGCCCGCGCCGAAGCAACGCCGGCCAGGCTGGCCGCGGCAGGAACGGTGATGTCGGGACCCGGGTGCACACCCAAAAGCCAGAACATCCGCGCCGCCCTCGGACTGAGCTGCGCAGTGGACCAGGAAAACACCGCACGCACGCTGGCCGCAGGGTCGCCGGCCTCGAGAGCGTCGAGCCTGCCCGGGGAGTCGTGCAGCTCGGTGGTAAGCGCCGCCAGTGGGAGACGGGGCCGGGCGGCGGCCCGAGCGGCGGCGATGGCCAAGGCCAGGGGCAGGCACGCACACAGGCTGGCGATCTCGCTTATGGCGTCAGACTCGGCAGCGGCCCTGGTGCGCCCGAGACGGGACGACAGCAGCTGCGTGGCCTCATCGGGGGTGAGGACGTCGAGGGATATCAGCCGGGCGCCGTCGGCCGCGGCCAGGCCAGCCAGCTGGTTGCGGCTGGTAACCAGGACCAGGCTGGTCGGGCTGGCCGGCAGCAGCGGCCGCACCTGCTGCTCGTCGCGGGCGTTGTCCAGGAGAATCAGCATCTGCTTGTCGGCGAGCAGGCTGCGATACAGGCCCGCCTGCGCCTCTGAGCTCGGCGGCACCCGCTCGGGGACCACGCCCAGGGCGTCCAGGAAACCGCGGACCGCCTCCGGGGCGGTCACCGGTTCGGCGGAGGGGTCAAAGCCGCGCAGATTCACATACAGCTGACCGTCGGCGAACCGGCTGGCGACTTGGTGGGCCCAGTGCAGCGCAAGCGCGGTCTTACCCACCCCTGCCATCCCGCCGATCGCACTGATCACAACCGTCCCCGGTGCAGACGCGCTGGCCTGGTCCAGGATCTGGGTCAGCGCCGCAAGCTCGGCGGCGCGGCCAGTGAAATCTGCCACCGCCGCCGGCAGCTGCCGTGGTACGTCCGGTGCCCGGCCGCCGGCCGCGTCGGCAGCCACCCCGCCAGCACCAGGCTCATCGGCCGCGTTTGGGCCCACCCCGTCAGCTGCGCCGCCGCTCGCCCAGCCCGACACGCCTGTGCACTCGGGGAGGTCCAGGGCGGGATCGCTGGTCAGGATCTGGCGCTGCAGGTCGCGCAGTTCGGCGGCGGGCTCGATGCCCAAATCGTCGATCAGTACGGTGCGGGCTTGGTGGTAGGCGGTCAGTGCCTCGGCCTGGCGTCCGCACCGGTACAGCGCCAGCATCAGCAGCGCCTGCAGATGCTCACGCAGCGGGTGCTCGGCTGCCAGCCGTTGCAACTCGGTCAGCACCTCGGCCTGGCGGCCCAGCTGCAGTTCGGCTTCAGCGCAGGTTTCTGCCGCCTGCAGCCGCAGCTCCGTCAGTCGCGGCTCCTCCCGTAGCGCCAGCACGTCGGAGTCGACGTCGGCTAGCGGCTCACCGCGCCACAGCGACAGCGCCTCGGCCGGCCATCGCGGCTGCCTTGTCCCACGAGCCGACCCGCGCCGCCGCGGGCTGAGCCCAGCAAGCTCGCGAACTGGTGACGTCGAGCTCGTCGTCGGCGACGCTGATCACATACCCGCCCTGGCGGAAGCTGATCCGGTCCCGGCCCGCCTCGCCCAGAGCCTGTCGCAGCCGCTTGACGTAATTGCGGATGGTTGCCGCAGCTGACGGCGGCGGCCCGGTCTCCCATAATGTCTCGGCGATGTCATCGACCGTCACGACCCTGTTGGCGTCAACCAGCAGTACCGCCAGCAGCGCCCGCTGGTTACCCTGCGGTACCCGCAGTACCGTCTCGCCGCAGCGCACCACTAACGGCCCGAGCAGCCCAAATTCCATCACGTCCCCCGTGATGCCACACCACGCCCCCGTGCGAGAACCACCCCGCTGGTTCCTAGAACACGCTACGCGGTTCTTACCGTGCAGCACAGGACTTAACCCGTCATAGTGACGAAATGGGTACAGCTCCCCAAATCCCGTGCGGGAACCACCCCACTGGTGCGCGTTTCCAGCTCAGGGGACCGGCCAGCGAACCCGGCAGCCGCCGGCGGAAGCTGCTGGGGCACCGGCGGCGCCGCATCAGCGACTTCCGTGCCTGGCGCGATGCTGCTGGCCTTCACGCCCAGTGTGGCGCGTTTGCCGTCACTGCTCGCCTGATCGCCTGCATGCTCCGGGAGGTCCAGGGCAGCATCGTCGGCGAGGATCTGCTCGTGCAGTTTCTGGAGTTCGCGGTTGGGCTCGACACCGAGCTCACCGACGACCATGGACCGCGCCTGGCGGAAAGTGGCCCGGGCGTCAGCCCTGCGCCCGCAGCGGTACAGGGCGAGCATCAGCAACGCGCGCAGGTGCTCGCGCAGCGGATGGTCAGCGGCCAGCCTTTGCAGTTCGACCAGCACCTCCCGGTGGCGGCCTAGTCGCAGGTCGGCTTCGGTCCGGGTCTCCAGCGCCTGCAGCCGCAGCTCGGCCAGCCGCGGGCCCTCGCGCCGCGTTAGCGTGTCTGACCCAATGTCGGCCAGTGGCTCGCCGCGCCATAGCGTCAGCCCCTCTTGTGCCCGGGCTGCTGCCTGGTCCCAGGACCTGATCCGCACCGCCGCCCGGGCAGCCGCCACCAGATTCGCGAAACGGCGCACATCGAGCTCGTCCTCACCGACGCTGATGAGGTATCCGCCCTGGCGCGCGGTGATACGGCCTAGCCCGGCCTCGCCCAGTGCGCGGCGCAGCCGCTTGACATAGTTGCGGATGGTCACCGGAGCCGACGGCGGTACCTGAGTGCCCCACTAACGGCCCGAGAAGCGCGAACTCCATGGCAATCCTTGAGCGAGACGGGTTCTGGTCGGCGCTACACCACGCTGGGGGCATGTTATTGACGCCGGACAGCACTTCGCTGGCGTAACCGCCGGAATGGTGACCAGGACAAACGGCAGGACTGCCGGCGCCCCTTGCGAGGCGGCGAGCCTGATAGTACTGGCTGCTCGCGCTACATGACGCTAACAGCGTGCTACATACACGTTGCAAGCTCGGCTTCCGGCGCTGCACAAGCCGCCACGCAGTCCCGGCCGGTTCAGCCGGCTGACAGCATCTCCCCGTCGTCGAGCTGCCCGGCTTTTGGCCTCTACCGCTACGACGATGTGGCACGCGGCCACATCGATAGCAATGGCGATCTGTACTTCAGCGGCACTGTGGGAACCCTATTTTGCCAGGCAAAGATCGCTCCCAAGAGCAGCATCGTCGAAATATTCGCCTCAAACGGTGGTTGCCTCGCTTTCAGCGCGAGTGCTGATGTCGTTTACCTCGGACGACTTCCTGTGGTTCGGGTACACGCCTGTATAGTCACAATGACCGTTTAACTCGGCTTTCCCCGTACATCGGCAGTGGGTGGATGGTTCCATCGGTTCTTTTCTGTGGGCCGGTGGCACTATCTACCGTTCGCGGAGGGGCAGGCTGACCGGGTCGCGCAGCCCGCATGGGGCGGGCTTGCGCGTGCGGGGCTTGGGTGGCCTTCCCGGCGGGTCCGGCGTCATTTTGCAGAACGCGCGGTCGCTGCTTGCGCGGGAGCAATGACTCCGTGGCCCGCGGCGGCGAGCCTGGCTCGGACCTTGTCGGCGTCGGGATGCCGCAGGTCGTTGAGGATGTTCAGGGCGCGCTGCCAGGCATCCAGCGCCTGGGGCAGTTGGCCGGCGGCGTGGCGGGTGTCGCCGAGGTGGGTGAGAGTGTCAGCTTCATGGAAACGGTCGCCGAACTCCCGATGCAGCGGGAGCGCACGCAGGTAACAGGCGGCGGCTTCAGCGAGGTTGCCCAGGTGTTGCTCGGCGTATCCCAGGCTGTCCCAGGCATGTCCCTCGTGGCTGTGGTTGCCAGCTTCCGCGCCCAGGGTGAGTGCCTGGCGGCAGAATTCGCGAGCCTGCTGGAAGTCGCCCAGGAGGCCGTGGCACCAGCCAACTGCGTTGAGGGTGTCGGCCTCGAGCGCCTTGTCGCCACTGACCTGGTACAGCTGCAGCGCCTGCTCGGCGTGCGCGAGCGCGTCAGCGTAACGATCCTGACGCTCGGCTATCTCGGAGAGACCCTGGTGCGTCTTGGCCTCGCCTAGGCGGTTGCCGAGCGCTTGGTACAGCGTGAGGCTGCTGGCGTAGTGGCTGCGAGCCTGTTCATAGTGGCCAAGGTCGGTGCAGGCGTTGGCCAGGAGGCGACCAGACAGGGCCTGCGCTGTGGTGTCACCCAGGCGTGTGGCGGCGGTCAGCGCCGTGCGCTGGATGGCGCCCCGTTCCTGCCAGTGCCCCCGGTTACTCAGGAACGGTGTCATGGCCCACGGGAGCTGCCACGCCTGGATGTCGAACCCGGATTCGGCGGCGAGGGTAACCGCAGCCAGCAGGTTCTGGTGCTCTTCCTCGAACCAGGCCAGAGCCTGAGAATAATCGGCGGGCTGCCCGGGAAGGGCACCGCGCCGGGGCCAGGCGAGGACGACCGGTTCTAGTGACGGGCGCAGCAGGCGGGCGGCAGAGGAAGCGGTGTGCAGATAGTGGTCGAGTAGCCGGCCAATGGCGTCACGGCGCTCGGTGTCGCCGTCGGTGGCGTGGGCCTGGCTGGTGGCGTAGGCGCGGAGCAAGTCGTGGAAGGCATACCGGTCTGGCCGGTGCTCGGCGATGAGGTGGGCGCGGGTGAGCTCGGAGAGCAGGCGGCCGGCCTTGGGCTGGCTGATGCTGGCCAGGCTGACGACTGCGGATGCGGAGATGTCCAGGCCCGTGTGCAGGCCAAGCAGCCGGAACAGCCTCATAGCCCCTGGGCTGAGCCGCTGGTAGGACCAAGAGAACACAGCCCGGACGCTGACGGCCGGGTCCCCGGTGTCGAGGGCGTCAAGCCTGCTGCTGCTGTCGCGCAGCTCGGCGGCCAGAGCAGCGAGGCGGAATCCCGGGCGGGCGGCAGCGCGGGCAGCGGCCACGGCAAGCGCCAGCGGAAGCCGGGAGCACAGCTCGGCGACATCGAGCAGCGCGTCCGGCTCGGCGGTGGCGCGGGCAGTACCGAGCCGGACGGTGAGCATCTGGGTGGCTTCGGCGGCAGAGAGGATGTCGAGCGTCAGCAGCTGGGCACCGTTGGCTGCGGCTAGGCCGGTGAGCTGATGACGGCTGGTGATCAGGACCAGGCTCCCGGGGCTGGCTGGCAGCAGCGGGCGGACTTGCTGCTCATCGTGCGCATTGTCGAGCACGATCAGCATCCGCCGACCGGCCAGCAGGGTGCGCAGCAGTCCAGCCTGGGCATCCGGGCCGCGTGGGATCCGTTCTGGCGCGACGCCAAAGGCATCGAGGAACTCGCGAACCACCTCCGCGGGATTGGCTGGCAAGCCAGACTCGTCGAAGCCGCGCAGGTTGGCATAGAGCTGCCCGTCAGGGAACCGCTTCGCGACCTGGTGGGCCCAGAAAATGGCCAGCCCGGTCTTGCCCACCCCGGCGGGCCCACTCAGGGCAGTGATCACGGTTGTGCCCGGCGTCACGCCGCCAGCCTTCTCCGCGACCCCCGTCAGGGTGGTCAGCTCGCTCTCGCGGCCAGTGAAGTGCGCGACGACGGGTGGAAGCTGCCGTGGGACCGGCTTCATCGCCGGCGCGGCGTCTGGGCCCGGCCCGGTTACGGCAGCCTCTGCCGACAGCCTCGCTGGGGTGGTCGGTGCGCCCGCCTCGCCGGCGCCCTCGTGCTCGGGGAAGTCCAGGGCGGGGTCGGCGGCGAGGATCTGCTGCTGCAGCTTCCGCAGCTCGCGGCTGGGCTCGACGCCTAGCTCATCGACGACCACCGCGCGTACGTGGTGGAAGGCTGCCAGGGCGTCGGCCCTCCGGCCGCACCGGTACAAGGTCACCATCAGCAGCGCCTGAAGGTGCTCGCGCAGCGGATGGTCAGCTGTCAGTGGCTGCAGCTCGGCCAGTACCTCGCTATGGTGTCCCAGCCGCAGGCCGGCCTCTGCCCGTGTCTCCAGTGCCTGCAGCCGCAGGTCGGTCAGGCGTGGTCGTTCCCGCATCGCCAGCGCGTCGCACGTAATGTCGGCCAGCGGCTCGCCGCGCCACAGCGACAGCGCATCCTGCGCGAGCGTTGCTGCCTGGTCCCACGCGCCGGTGCGTGAGGCCGTCCGGGAACGAGCCGCCAAGCCCTCGAACCGGCGTATGTCGAGCTCGTCCTCGCTCGCCTTGATCAGGTACCCGTGCTGGCGGGCCGTGATCAGGTTCGGGTCGCCCGCGCTCAGGGACTGACGCAGCCGCCTGACATAGTTGCGGATGGTCACCGGAGCCGACGGCGGCGGCACTGCCCCCCACAGCGTCTCGGCGATGTCGTCCACTGGCACGACGCGGCCCGCACCCAGGAGCAGCACGGCGAGCAGCACTCGCTGGTTGCCCCGCGTGACTGGCAGCACGCTCCCGCCAGAGCAGACCACCAAGGGTCCAAGCAGCGCAAACTCCATACAAACTCCTGCATGAGACACGTTGGCAGCGCTCGATCAAACGCGGCTGCCAGTTCTAGCAGTCATGTTGTCTATTCGCTGTGATCTGGTACCAGCGCTACTTCCGCGCTACCGGATGTCTGCTTTGGTGCTACATGGCGCTACTTAGATACTACGGGATGTGGCGCAGAATGGATCGCGAGCTTTACCTGCAAGCACCGTCACAAGGAGGAACCGATGAGAAGAGCATTCCGGGTGGCAGCCGTCTTCGCTGGCGCCGCCGCCGGTGCTGCCGCGTTCGCGCCAGCGGCCGGCGCTGCGACTGCGGTCCCTGACAGGCCAGCAGACATCGTCTTTAACAACTGCACTACAGGCGAGTCGCACTTCGTCCATCTCTACTTCCCCCCGTCGAAGAAGCACGGGCCACAATGCGCAGGCTACAATGGCTACCGCTACTTCGGCGGAACCGAGTACTCAAGGTTCTGCGCAGGCAATAATTACGGCTGGATCAATATCGTAGGTACTTACTTTTCTTTCAGCCCGGGGTACAGGGCGGCCGGCAATCTCCCCGTCGAATCGCTATCTATTACCGGCCACACCGGCAGCGATACGTGTCCTGGCAGCTAGCGACGTGCCTTCTCGCGATCTAGCCGACGGCGCCGGGACGTCCCGGCGTGATCCGGTGTTCGTCTTGTGCATGGGGCGGTCCGGGTCGACGCTGCTGCGATTCATGCTGGATGCGCATCCCGAGCTGGCGTGCCCGCCGGAGACGAGCCTGCCAGCGCTCTGCGGGCAGCTGGCGACGGTGTGGTCGCTGATTGAGGGCGCGCCGCTGGCCGCAGAACGCGATTCCGCACCGCCGCAGGTTCCGGAGGCAGCGCTGGCTGGCATCCGGCGGATGCTGGACGAAATGACCGGGTCCTATCTGGCGCGCCGGGGCAAGAACGTGCTCTGCGACAAGAGCCTGGGATCGGCGCGGGCCGCGGATCTGCTGGTGCAGATCTACCCGGGCGCTAAGTTCGTCTGCTTGTACCGGCACCCTATGGACGTGATCCGGTCGGGTCTCGATGCCTGTCCGTTTGGGCTGACCGGTTATGGGTTCGATCAGTACATCGTGGGCTCGCCCGGCAACTCGGTGCTGGCGCTCGCGCGGTACTGGCTTGACAACGCCACGCTGATCGCGGGAGTGGAGGAGGCGCTTCCGGACCGGTGCACCCGGGTGAGGTATGAGGACCTGGTCGCCGACCCTGAAGGCGTGATGGCGGACGTCTGTTCGTTCATCGGTGTGGGGACGGCACCGGGGGTGGCGCAGGCAGCCTTCAGCGGTGAGCGGGAGCGTTTCGGGCCGTCGGATCACAAGATATGGGCGACGTCGGCTGTCAGCGGGGATTCGGTGGGCAGTGGAGAATCGGTTCCGGCCGCGCTGATAGCGCCCCAGGTTGCTGCCTCGATCAACGAACTGGTGGCCAAGCTGGGGTACGTGCCGGTGGACGAAAGCTGGGGGACTCCGGGCAGCCCGGCTGACCCACGGTTGCCTGACACCATCCGCAGCCCGGTCCCGCCGCCCGCTCGGCGATCGGCGGATGAGGCTGTGCCCGGGGCCGAAGAGCTGCTGAAGTTCTTGCGGTCCCGGGTGGAGGGCATCAGTGAGCGGTTCGCGAGCAGGTGGAAGTCGTGCGCGGGGGAAAAGTTCCTGGTGGTATCGCGAGTCGTGGCGGGCGGCACTGATGCCGAGGCGCAGTGGGTGGTTGATGTCGCCGCGCGGGCGGTCACGGCAGAGGACGAGCGGGCCGACGGCGCCAGTGACCCGGGCACTGGCGAGGCAGCTGATGACGTTAGCTGGAGCATCCTTGGCTCTCCGAAGGCCTGGGAAGCTGTAGTGGCCGGCCAGGTGAACCTGCAGGCAGCGTTGCGGCGCAACGACCTGCGCTATTGCCCGGCGGGCGAGGAGAGCCCGCAGGACAGCCACCAGCGGGTTGCGATGCTTACCGAGCTGCTTGGCCTGGTGTCATGGGACCGGGCCGGACAGCAGACGGCGACAGCCGTACCTGTGGCAGTGCCGTGATGGCTGTAACTCCGGCCGGTCATTCCCCGGTAGTGGTGCTGGCCACTGCGTATTCCGGGGCCGGCCAGCTGCGCTCGCTGCTGGACCGCCATCCGGACCTGGCCTGCACCGCAGGCACCGGCATGCTTCCTTTGTGTGAACAGGCCATGGCGGTATGGCGCAGCGCTGAGCGCCGGCCTGGCTCTTCACCGTCCGGGCTGGCCCTTGCGTCCACCCGGGCGCTGACCGACACGGTCATCACCTCGGTGCTGGCCCGGGAAGGAAAACGACGCTGGTGCGAAGTCGTTTCCGCAGTCCCTGATATTGCGGAAACCTTCCTGCGGCTCTACCCGCGGGCAAGGTTCCTGTGCCTGTACCGCGCATGTCCCGGCGTCATCAGAGCCGCCCTGGACGCAAGCCCCTGGGGGATAGCCGATGCAGTATTCGCCCCGTTCAGCAGGGCCTACCCGGCCAGCACCATTGCCGCCCTGACCGCCTACTGGGTCGCTTTTACCGGGAGCCTTCTCGCCTTCGAGCGGTCACACCCGGAGGCAGCGTTGCGCATCAGGTTCGAGGACCTGGCCGCGGCTGAGCACAGCACCGGGCAGGCTGTCCTGTCGTTCCTCAGCGTCACCAGCACCGACGGCGGCCCAGCGCTCACCCTGGGCAGCGACACGCCGCCAGAACCCGAGAGCCCTGACCCAGACGCGGGCATGCCTGTCGGCCTGATCCCGCCGACGATGCTCGCGCAGGCCAATGAACTACTCAGCGAACTCGGCTACGCAGCCCTCCCCTGGGAATGACCCCGGGACCGGGGGCAGCGAGCCGGGCGCGGACCTTATCGGTGTCGGGATGCTGCAGATCGTCAAGGATGTCAAGAGCCTGTCGCCAGGCGTCCCGTGCCTCAGACAGCTCGCCGGCAGCCTGGTGGGTGTCGCCGAGGTGGATCAGGATGTCAGCCTCCTGGGGGCGGTCACCGAATTCCCGGATGAGGGGAAGCGCGCGGCGATAACAGGAGGCCGATTCGGCGAGATTGCCGAGGTGGTGCTCGGCGTAACCGAGGCTGTCCCAGGCATATGACTCGACATCGCGCAGGCCAAGCTCAGCGGCCAGGCCGAGTGCCCATTGGCAGAACATGCGGGCCTGCTGGTAGTCGCCGAGCAGGGCACAATGCCAGCCAACGTTCTTGAGCGCGTAGGCCTCTCCCGGCCTGTGACCGACGGCCTGGAAGAGGCGCAGCGCCTGCTCGGAGTGAGCGAGGGCATCGGAGTAGCGAGCCTGGGCCTCGGCGGTCATGCCGAGAAAACCTTGCGCGTGGGCCTCACCGAGGCGGTCGCCAAGCTGCTGACAGAGCCTGAGGCCGGCCGCGTAGTGAGACGCGGCCTGGTCGTAGTCGCCAAGTCGTGAGCATGCGTTTCCCAGGATGCGATGGCACAACGCCTGCCCGGCCATATCGCCCTGGCGCGCAGCGGCCGCCACGGCGATGCGCAGGATGGTGGCTTTCTGGTTCCACTGGCCGTTCCGGTTCAGGAAGTCGCCCATCGTTGAGGGGATCTGCCAGGCGTGGCCGTCGAACCCGGCGCTGTCGGCGAGAGTGACAGCGGCGAGCAGGACCTGATGCTCGGCCTTGAACCAGGCCAGCGCCTGCGTATGGTCGGCCAGCTGCTCCTGCGCTACCCCGGGCCGGGCCGAGGGGAGGACGATCGGGTCGAGTGACCGGTTGATCAGTATCGCGCCGGTGCGGGCCGTGTGCAGGTAGTGGTCAAGGACCCGGCCGACAGCCTCCTGCATGTCGGCGTAGGTGTCGGTGGTGCAGGCCTGGTCGGCGGCGTACGCGCGCAGCAGGTCGTGGAAGGTGTACCGGCCGGGGACGTGCTCCGTGATCAAATGAGCTCGGGAGAGATCGTTCAGCAGGCGGCGGGCTTCGAGCTCGCCGATGGCCGCCAGGCTGGCGGCGGCCGCAGCCGTGATGTCGGGGCCCGCATGCAGTCCCAGCAGCCGGAACATCCGCGTGGTTGCGGGGCTGAGCTGCTGGCAGGACCAGGAGAACACCGCCCGCACGCTGGCGGCTGGGTCACCGCTGTCGAGGGCGTCCAGGCGGCGGGCAGTGTCGCCGAGTTCATCGGCCAGGGTCGTGAGGGAGAAGCCGGGGCGAGCGGCGGCACGGGCTGCGGCAACCGCGAGCGCCAGCGGCAGGCATGAGCATTGAGCGGCGATCTTGACCAGGGCGGCAGGTTCGGCTGTGGCTCTGGAGCCGAGTCTGGCGGCAAGCATCTGGCTGGCGTCGTGGCGGGTGAGGACGTCGAGGGTAAGCAGGCTGGCGCCTTCGGCTGCGGCCAGGCCGGACAGCTGGTTGCGGCTGGTGACGATCACCAGGCTGGCAGGAGTGGCCGGCAGCAGCGGGCGGACCTGCTGCTCATCGCGAGCATTGTCCAGAACGATCAGCATCTGGCGGTCCGCCAGCAGGCTGCGGTACAGGCTTTCGCGGGCTGATTGGGACGGCGGAATGCGGTCCGGGGGCACGCCCAGGGCCTCGAGGAACCCGTGGATGGCTTCAGCCGGCGTGACCGGAGCCTCAGGATCGAACCCGCGCAGGTTCACATAGAGTTGCCCGTCAGCGAACCGGTCAGCGACCTTGTGGGCGAACCGCAGCGCCAGGGCGGTCTTGCCGACACCGGCGGTTCCGCCGATCGCGCTGATCATCACCGTCCCCGGAAGGCCGGTACCGGGCGCGTCCAGCATCTGATCCAGCGCTGCGAGCTCGGCTGCGCGTCCGGTGAAATGCGCTGGGGCCGCCAGAAGCTGCCGCGGCACCTGCAGTCGCTGGCGACGGGTCCCACCAGCCACGTCGGCCACGCCTGTACGGTCCGCGCCGCGCGCTTCGGCCACGTCGTCTGCGCCCGGCCTGCCCACTCCGTTGAGTGCCGAGTGGTGGGGGAGGTCGAGAACGGGGTCGGCGGCCAGGATCTGCTGGTGCAGTGTGCGCAGTTCGGTCCCGGGCTCGATGCCCAGTTCCTCTATCAGGACGCTGCGGGCGTGCTGATAGGCAGCAAGCGCTTCGGCCTGCCTGCCGCTGCGGTACAGGGCCAGCATCAGCAGCGTGTGCAGGTGCTCACGCAGCGGGTGCGCGGTGGCGAGCCGTTGCGCCTCGGGCAGCACATCGGCGTGCCGGCCGAGCCGCAGGTCGGCATTGATGCCCACCTCCTGGGCCTCCAGCCGCAGCTCGGCCAGCCGGGGGACCTCCCGCATCGCCAGTGCGTCACAGTCCACGTCCGCCAGAGGCTCACCGCGCCACAGCGCCAGCGCCGAGCGCGCATCATCGGCCGCCTGGTCCCACGACCCCACCTGCGCCGCCGCCCGCGCTGAGGCCAGCAAACCCTCAAAACGTGCGAGATCAAGCTCATCTTCGGCAGCGGTGATCATGTAGCCGTGCTGGCGGGTACTGATGCGCTCCCGTCCGGTCTCGCCCAGCACCTGGCGCAGCCGCTTGACGTAATTGCGGATGGTTACTGCCGCCGACGTCGGCGGCTGCGGACCCCACAAGATCTCGGCGATCTCTTCCACCGCCACCACGCGGTTGGCTGCGAGCAGCAGCACCGCGAGCACAGCCCGCTCCTTGCCTCGCTGCACCGCGACGGCCGTGTCAGGGCTGCGGACCACCAGTGGACCGAGTAACCCGAACTCCATCCCCGCCATCCCGCGTTCCTGCCGGAGCGCTGCCTCAGTTACGGGACCTACACCCGTGCTACATCGCCCTACGCGGATGCTACCGGCGCAAGAAAGACTCTTGCCCGCAAAGCGAGCGGAACCTCCAGGGGAGAGTCCTCCATGAAGATCCATGACGTAGCCCGGATCCGTACTGTGCCGACGGCACTGGCTGAGGGGCGGGCACAGCCGGATTCTGTCTGTGCCCTAGTGATCGTGCTGGCGTGCCTGAGGATCCCGTGGGAGAACTCGACCGGCCTGGCGGCCAGGCCAGCAGTGACATCGCCTAGGTTGACCCGGGGCGGCCGGCTTACCCGGGATTCAGCGTGAGACCGCCCTGGGCGCAGCGGCTTCAGGCACCTGATGATCCTCGCTGTCGGCGAGCTTGGCGTGGACCTGGCGGGCGTGGGGATGGTGCAGGTCGCTCAGGATCGGCAGGGCTTGCTGCCAGTGACGGCGGGCCTGGCTGCGGTCGCCTGTGGCGTCATAGGTATCCCCCAGGCGGGAGAGGATCTCGGCTTCGTTGAAGCGGTCGCCTATCTCTCGCAGCATGCTCAGGGCGCGGGAGAAGCAGCTGGCAGCCTCGGCGTACTGCCCGAGGTGGTGGTGCACGTAGCCGAGACTGTCCAAGGTGTAGGCCTCGATCATGCGGTTGCCGAGTTCGCGGTTCAGGTCCAGGGCCTGCTGGCAGAACGTAAGGGCTTGCTCGTAGTGACCCAGCATGGCGTGGTTCCAGCCGACGGCGTTGAGGTTCTCGGCCTGCGCGGTCTTGTTACCAGCCGCCTGGGATAGGGCCAGGGCGCGCTCTGCGTGGGCGAGGGCGTCGGCGTAGCGGTCCTGCAAAGTTCCTGCGATCCAGGACAGGCATTCGTAAATACGGCACTGGCCGTTGATGTCACCTGTTTGCTCACTGACCAGCAGGCATTGGGCCAGGAGCGCATCGGTCTGCTCATAGTCGCCGAGACGGGCGCACGCGCATGCCAGCATGCGCCCGGAAATGACCTGCGCCTGGCCGTCGCCAAGGCGGGTGGCAGCGGCCAGGGCGATGCGCTCGACGCCGGCCCACTGGTGCCAGTGACCTCGCCGGTCGAGGAATCTGGACAGCGCCCAGGGCAGCTGCCAGGCGTGGGTGTCGAAACCATTCTCGGCGGCGACGGAAACGGCCGCGAGCACGACGCGGTGCTCGGCCTCGAACCAGGCAAGCGCTTGCGGCGTGCTGGCCAGCGGCTCAGGCGTGACTCCGGGCGCTGGCGGTGCCATGGATACCGGGTCGAGCAGCATCAGCGTCGGCCCGACGGCGTAGGCAGTATGCAGGTAGTGGTCGAGAATCCGGCGGATGGCGATATGGCGCGCCTCGCGGCTGTCGTGCACCCCTGCTTGCTCAGCTGCGTAAGAGCGCAGCAGGTCGTGGAAGCTGTACCGCCCGGGGAAGTGCTCGGTGACCAGGTGGACGCGGGCCAGCTCCCCGAGTGCCTTAACGGCCTCGGCGGGCGAGCAGCCGACGAGGCTGGCCGCGGCCGGGGCGGAGATGTCGGGGCCGGGGTGCAGCCCCAGGAGCCGGAACATCCGCGCCGCCGCGGGGTTGAGCTGCTGGTAAGACCAGGAAAAGACGGCCTGCACATTGGCCGCAGGATCACCGGTCTGCAGCGCTTCCAGCCGGTTGCGGACGCCGCGCAGCTCCTTGGCCAGGCCGGCGAGGGACAGCCCGGGGCTCGCAGCAGCCCGTGCGGCGGCCACCGCGAGCGCTAGGGGCAGATACCCGCACAAGCTCACGACATCAGCGAGTGCCTCCGGCTCGGCGGCGGCCCGCTCGGCGCTGATCCGCGCGGACAGCACCTGGCGGGCCTCGGAGTCGCTCAGCACGCCAAGGGTAAGCAGCCGGGCTCCCTCAGCAGCGGCAAGGCCCGCCAGCTTTCGGCGGCTTGTGACGATCACGAGGCAGCCCGGGCCAGCCGGCAGCAGCGGCCGGACCTGCTGTTCGTCCTGCGCGTTGTCCAGCAAGATCAGCATTCGCCGTCCGGCTAGCAGGCTGCGGTACAGCCCTGCCTGCCCAGCAAGGCCCGGGGGGATCCGGTCCGGCGGTACCCCTATCACATCGAGGAACCCCCGGATCGCCTCCGCGGGCGTGACCGGCGTGCCGGAGGCGTCGAACCCGCGCAGGTTCACATACAGCTGGCCGTCCGGGAACCGCCCGGCATTCTGGTGCGCCCAGTGCACAGCCAAGGCGGTTTTGCCCACACCGGCCATCCCGCCGATCGCGGAAATTATCACGGTTCCCGGTGCGTGCCTGCCGGCCTGATCAAGCTCTTCAGTCAGCGTTGCCAGCTCGCCGTGCCTGCCCACGAAATATGGCGCGGAGCCTGGCAGCTCGCGCGGCACGACTATGGCGGGCTCGCCCGCCGTCACTGCCGCATGGTCATCAGGCGTATCGCCCACGCTGGACAGCGTGGCTGGGCTGGCCGGCCACGTCGGCTCTCTTAGTTCTGCGTCGTCGGCCAGTACCCGCTGGTGCAGCTCGCGGAGCTCATTGCCGGGTTCGACGCCGACTTCATCGACCAGCACTTTGCGCGCGTTCTGGTAAGCAGCCAGTGCCTCTGCCTGGCGGCCGCAACGGTACAAGGCGAGCATGAGCAGAGCGTGCATGTGCTCGCGCAGCGGGTTGGCTGCGGTCAGGAGCCCCAGCTCAGCGATGACGTCCGCGGCGCGGCCCAGGTGCAGGTCGGCTTCGATGCGGGCCTCCAGTGCCTGCAGCCGCATCTCGGCCAGCCTCGGCGCCTCCTGCAGCATCAGCGTTGCCGATGGCACACCGGACAACGGCTGCCCGCGCCATAGTGTCAGCGCCGTCCGCAGCAACTCCGCCGCATCAGCCCATGATCTCTTGCGAGCTGCCTCCCGCGCCGCGGACACCAGCGCCTCGAAGCGTTCCAGGTCCAGCTCACCAGCCCGGACGTTGATCAGGTAGCCGTCATTCAGCCCGGCGAGCCTTGAATGATCGGCATCGGCGAGTGTCCTGCGCAGCCGCATCACATGGTTGTGCAGGCTGGCCCGGGCTGACGTCGGCGGGCTAGGTCCCCAGAGCACCCCGGCCAGCTGCTCCGTCGGAACGGCCTGGTTGGCGTTCAGCAGCAGGGCTACAAGTAGTGCACGCTGTTTCCCCGAAGAAAGCGGAACCGTCACACCGTCCCGCCGCACTAGTAACGGCCCGAGGAGACAGAACTCCATCACCGTCGGCACGCTTCCTCCCCGTGATCACCTGGCCGCCGTCGCCAACGCTTGCCAGGCGCGGAATCACCTATTGCCCAGTATTGCGCCGCCACTACGGCTGGTGTTAGCGCGATGTTAGAGACATGCGAGCCGCCTGCAGCACTCTGGTGAGAGACAGTCCTGCGCTCAGCAGAGGACAACGCTGGATTTGCTCGTCCACAGGCAGGTATTGCTCCACGATGGAACGACGGACCGTGGTGGCGTCACGACGTACGGTCATGGCTGCGGGCGCTTCTCAGCCTGCGGGCGGCCAGCGCACGGGCGATGACAGCCGCCGTTCCGGCGGCCCTGCCGGGAGCGGCCCGGTCGTGGTGCTGTCGTATGCCCATGCCGGTGACCGCCGTATCCAGGAAATGCTCGCCGCAGGTGCCGACCTGGCGTGCACCTCCGGCACCGGGATAATGCTGCAGTGCGCGGGCGCGGCGGAGGCCAGTCAGCGGGCGGAGGACCAGGAGGGGCCGACACCGCCGTGGCTGGGGGTGTCGCGTTCGGCGGCCGGGATACGGGCACAGGTGATGGCTATCGTGGCTGCAGCAGGCAAGAGCCGCTGGTGTGGGCTGGCAACCGCGTCAGCCGACGCGGCCCAGGCTTTCCTCAGGGTGTTTCCCGACGCCACTTTCGTGTGCGTGCACCGCTGCTGCCAGGAATTTATCCGCACCGGAGCGCGGGCTGACCCGTGGCTCCTGCAGCGCCAGGAACTGGCGCCCTATCTGCTGTGCTACCGCGGCAATACCGTGGCCGCCCTAGCTGCCTACTGGGCCCGCTCAGCAGAGAAGCTGGTCGTGTTCGAGCGAACAAACCCCGGCTCAGCTCGCCGCGTCCGTTACGAGGATCTTACGGACTGCCGTGACGCCCGGGTCGGCGATGCGGCTCGTGCACTTGGCGCCCTGAGGACGTGGCTAGGGCTGGGCAGTTCAGCCTCGGGCACCGCGCACCGTGAGCGCACAGAACTTCTGGAGGCAGCAGGCCCGCAGTTCTCGTCGGCCGAACCAGCGGTGCCCGCTGACCTGATCCCTCAGCCACTGCGGGAGCGCGTTACCGTCCTGCACGCCGAACTCGGGTATCCGGCCTGGTAGCGCCTTTCGCAGCTCCCTGGCCGGTTACCGCTGGCGCGGGATTGACGCCGCCACCACGTGATCGGGAGGCAGATCGCTGGCCGCGATCGTGAGCTTGGCGCGGAGATCGTCGGCGGACTGGTGGCGCAGGTCGTCGAGGATCGCCAGGGCCTGCTGCCAGGCTGTCCCAGGTATAGGCCTGAGCGTGCTTGTTGCCGAGTTCGGAGAACATGGTCATGGCTTGCTGGCAGTAGACCAGAGCCTGCCGCCGTCACAGGACTTCTCCCAGCGGGGCCGCGTCAGTGTGCTACCTCTGCGCTACAGGCATGCTACGTCGGGCCTGAAAACTCGATTGCGGGCAAAATGAGGTGCCGGCAGGAGGAAGTAATGGCGATCGAAACGGCTCCGGAGCGGGAACAGCGAACGGCGCTCCGCGGCGTGATGTTCTTCGTAGCTCTGATAGCGATCCCCGCAGGCCTGTACGGAGTCATCGGCCAGCACGCCGTCGGCGCTGCGGTCGCCGTACTGGCAGGCCTTGGCTGTCTTCTGGTCTGGTGGCTGACCCGCCGCCGGTTCGCCGGCGTCCAGGCGCGGCGCCTGAGCCTGCTGTGCTCGCTGCTGACGATCACAGTCGCAGCCGGGGCGGTACTTGGTGTTGTCCTGTTCCTTGCCTCTCCGTCCTACGGCGTCTCCATAGCCACGCTGATGCCCGCGATCATCGCCCTGGCTGTCACGCTCGCGGTGCTGGCTGCCCGGCTGGTTGCAGGTCACCGGCTGAAGGCCGTGGCTGCCTCCGAGATCGCGGCTGCGCGCGCGAAGCAGCTAGCAGTGACCAGGACGGGACCGCAGATGCCCGGCTTGCAGACAGACACGAGGTCCATCGCTGAGATTGCCGACCTCCGGCAAAGGCTGCAGAGCGGGCAGTACCAGTCGACCCCCTGCCTCACGGTACAGCCGGACGGCACGCTGGTCCTGCGCCCGCAGCGGGTACGCGTCCGGGGCTGGCACCGCGGCTCGGCAGCTGCCCTCCCGTTTGCGATGATCTTGATCGCGCGCGAGTTCATGACCACGGGCTGGACCGGCCTGATCGCGGTCGCGGTCTCGGTTGCGGTCATCCTCCTGATCATCCTGAGCCTCTACGAGCTCAGGGTCCGCCATGGCGCCGCGATCCTGACCGATACCAAGCTGGTCATCCCGACCTGGTACGGCCGCCGCCGCACCGTGCCGCGCCGCCTGGTCGCGCGCGTCGCCCTGCTCCAGGCCAGGCAGCCCAGGGGGTCCGCAGTGCCGCTGATGCTGGCGATCGGAAGCGACGGGGGCTGTCTGCTGCGCCTGAGCGGAGGCAGCATCCCCTGGGAGGACGTGCTCACGTTCGCGGCAGGCCTGCAGGTTCCAGTAGACGTCAGGAAGGAGCAGCAGGAACTCGGGCAGCTGAGCCAGGACTACCCCGGATCCGTGCCCTGGGCCTGGCAGCACCCAGCGGCTCTTGGGCTCCTGATCGCCCTGGTGATCGTGCTGATCGTCGTCGGCGTGGTCGTCGGGCTGGCCGTCGCCGGGGTTATCCAGCCGTCCTCGGGATCGGCTAGCTGACCGGGAACGGTTCCGCGGTATCCGCGATCGCGAGGCGAACCTGCTCAGCTTCGGGAGCGCCGAGGTCGTGGTACAGAACCAGGGCCTGCTGCCAGTGATAACGGGCCTCGCCGCCGTCGCCGACCGCCCGGTGACTCCGGCCGAGACCGTCGTGGGCTCTCGCCTGCTGGTATTTCTCCCCAATCTTCGCGGCGAGGCCGAGCGCGGCGGAATGGTGGGCGAGGGCCTGATCGGGCTTACCGGTCGACAGGGATGCTTCGCCGAGGCCGTTGAGCGCCGTGGCCTCCCCGGACTCGTCGCCGGTCTCGCGGCACAGCGCCAGTGCCCGCTCGAAGTAAGCAGTTGCCCGTTCGTACCGGCCCTGCTGGAGGTCGAGGTCACCCAGGGCGGCCAGAAGCTGGGCCCGCCCAGACCTGCTGCCCGTCTCGCTGTGCAGGGCCAGGGCGCAGGTGAAATTCCTGGCCGCCTCGTCGTAGCGGCCCTGGCAACGGCAGACGATGCCGAGGTTGGCAAGCGCGTATGCCTCGCCGGGCCTGTCGCCTGCCTCGCGGAACAGTGCCAGTGCCCGCCCGAAGTGGCCGGTGGCGTCTGGGTAGCGCCCTTGCTGATAGTCGATCATGCCTAGGTTGATCAGGGCGCGGGCCTCGCCGGTCTGGTCGCCGGCCTTGCTGAAAGCGGTCAGGGCCTGCCGGAGGTTCCTCGCTGCTTCCTGGTGCCGGCCCTGCTGGCCGTCGATCATGCCGAGGTTGGCCAGGGCGCGGGCCTCGCCGGTGTGATCGCTGGATTTGCGGAACAGGGCCAGGGCGTGCCTTAGGCCGACGGCGGCCTGCTGCACGCGGCCCTGCTTCCAGTCGACGAGAGCGAGGCTGGTGAGCGCAGTGCCCTCGCCGGCAAGATCGCCACTGCGGCGGGCGGCGTCCCGGGCGTGGCCGTGAATGATCATCGCCTCCGGAGCATGGCCGCCCGTTTCGAGGTAACGCGACAGTGTTGCTGACAGCCGGGCCGCGTGGCCGGGCCAGTCACTTGATGCCGCGTACGTGACGATCGCGACCAGGTTCGCCCGCTCGGTGTCCAGCCACTCCAGTGCCGCCCCCGGACCGCTCGCCGTCAGTGGGGGAGCAACCGGCATCGGGAGGCGGGGCCGGCGGTGACGCTCCGCAGGCATCAGGCTGTCCATCATCGCTGCCGTTGTATGCAGGTAGTAGTCAAGCAACCGGGTAACTGCCTCGCTCTGCTGGTCCTGCGTCTCCCGCGCTGCCGTGAGTTCGCTGGCATAGGCCCGTAACAGGTCGTGCGCCGCGTAGCGGCCCGGCCGGGTCGGCTGGACGAGATGAGCTTGCCGCAGCACCTCGAGCATGCGCTCGCTCTGCTCGGCCGTGGTCGCGGTAAGAGCGGCCAGCGCGCAGGCGTCCAGATCGGTGCCTGGGTGCAGGCTCGCCAGCCGGAAAGCCCTGGCCGAATCCGCATCCAGGTGCTGACAGGACCAGGAGAAGACGGTTCGCGCCGAGCTGTAGGGGTCGCCGCCCACGGCCAGGCGGTCCAGCCGCCGCTCCCGGTCGGAAAGCTCGCTCACCAGGTCGGCGAGCAGGACGGCCGGGCGGGCGGCGGCAAGCTCGGCTGCCACTCGCAGCGTCAGCGGCAGCCGTGAGCACTGAGCTGCCAGCTCGGCCGCTGCGGTTCGCTCGCCGGTCACGCGGGTGCCGATCAGTGTCCCCAGCAGCGTGACGGCTTCATCGAGTGGCAGCACGTCGAGGTCGAGCCGGACCGCGCCGTCCCTCGCGACCAGGCCAGACAGCGAGTCGCGGCTGGTCACCACCGTCATGCAGGTTTCGGTGCCAGGCAGCAGCGGCCGGACCTGCTCTACTGAACGGGCGTTGTCCAGTACCAGCAGCACCCGCAGGCCGGCCAGCAGGCTGCGGTACCTCGCAGCACGTTCATCCGCATCGAAAGGGATGTCCTCTCCGCGCATGCCCAGTGTGCTCAGCAAGCCGGCCAGCGCATCGGACGACGGCAAAGCCTGGGCGAGGTCGTAGCCACGCAGGTTCATGTACAGCTGACCGTCGGGAAAGCGCTGCGCGACCTGGTGGGCCCAGTGCACGGCCAGAGCTGTCTTGCCTACCCCGGGTGTCCCGGCGACGACGCAGATCGCCACAGTCCCTGGCTCACGCTCGGCCTGGCCGAGCATTCTGGTCAGCTCCGTCAGCTCGCGGCTACGGCCGACAAAATGCCTTACCGTGCCCGGCAGCTCCTGTGGCACGACTGGCGCCGGCCCCATGGCGGTCGGTGCGGGCTCCGGGCCGGCCAGTGCGGGATCGCCGGCGAGCATCCGCTGGTGCAGTTCGCGCAGCTGGGCACCTGGCTCGGTGCCGAGTTCGTCGACCAGCACCCGGCGGGCATGCCGATAAGCGGCAAGCGCCTCGCCCTGGCGGCTGTCACGGAACAGGGCGAGCATCAGCAGGGTGTGCAGCGACTCGCGCAAGGGATGGGCCCGGGCCAGGCGCTGCAGCTCGGCGATCACGTCGGCGTGCCTGCCGAGGCGCAGGTCGGCGTCGATGCGCGTCTCCAGTGCCCGCAGCCGCATCTCGGCGAGCCGGGGGACCTCCCGTTGCGTCAGCGCCACCGACTGGACGTCCGCCAGCGGCTCGCCGCGCCACAGTGACAGCGCCGCGCCGGCATGAGCGGCCGCCTGATCCCAGCGAGCGCTCCGTGCCGCGGCGCGTGCGGCCGCTAAGAGATCCTCGAACCGGGAGACGTCGAGCTCGCGGGAGTCCACGCTGATCACGTATCCGCTGGGCTGGGCGCTGACCCGCGAACGGCCGGCGTCACCGAGCGCCTGGCGCAGCCGGCTTACGTAGTTGCGTATGGTCACCTCGGCTGACGGCGGAGGATCGCTACCCCACAAGTTCTCGGTTATCGCGTCCATCGAGACCGTGTGGTTGGCGTCCAGCAGCAGTGTCGCGAGCAGCGCCCGCTGGCTGCCCCGGCGCACCGGGACTACCGTGCCCCCGGAACGCACCACAAGCGGCCCGAGCAGGCAGAACTCCATCGCCCCCATAGGATCCCGAGTCTGCCGCGACCCCGTACCAGCCCGCTAACATGCGTGCCACCCGGACGTTACCCCGGCAACAAACAGCTAACAGCGCTTTCCAGAGGCCATACGGCTGTGGCCGCGTGCCCGCAGCCAGACTGGGTGCTGTGGCCTGGCCCGTTGCCCGGGCCAGGCCACAGGCGAGACGCATTACCTGAGCGGAATGCACAGGTAGGTGGTCTCGACCTTCTCCAGCTTGCGGATCTTGATCTTCACGATGTGTCACCTCCTTCCGGCTGTGGGCGCGGGCCTTGCAGCAGGCACCGCACCCGGTGACCGTGGCGCCGCCACCAGGCACGAATCCAGAGGGTCAGCGTCCCTGCGGTGGCAGCGATGACCGCGGTTCCGTTGCCGAGCCTGGCCAGGGAGGGGCTTCCGGTCAGGTCGCTGAATGCGCGGCCCAGTACCAGGACCGCTGCGGGCAGTTCGGTCGTAACGGCTACGGCCAGGCAGGCCGCTGTGCCGAAACCGAGCACGACACCGTAGACCCGAACGGCAGACCGTTCCCTCTTGCCCAGCCCGAGGCTTGGATCGGCAGGCCTGCCGGCCCGCAGGCGCACCAGGCGCGTCGCGCTTCTGGCCAGGTACCAGAAGTAAGCGCTGCCATCGGCGTACAGGCTGAGGCAGCCGGTTAGGTCCTGCAGCACGAAATAGATGTCAGTCCGCATGAAGACGAGCAGTTCCAGCGGCAGGTAGAGCACGGCGAGCAGGATCGTGGCCTCGATAAGCTGATCCGCGACCGCGGGCATGCCCCCGCCTGCGGCAGCCAGCAGGATCAGGCCGAGCGCGGCGATGACCAGGTCAAGCGCCATCCCGGCCAGGTAGACCGTGAGTCGTGTCCGGCGGGACTGGGTCCACACGCCCGTCACGTCCGTCTGCGCCGCAGGGAACTGCAGCCGGGTGCCGAGGCTCAGCCGGGCGGGAACCCCAGCCGCCCGAGCGGTCGCCAGATGGGCCAGCTCGTGCACGAAGGTCAGCGTCCAGGCGATGGACAGGTCGCCGGCCAGCACGATCCCGCCCCACCGCGACCAGATCAGGCTCCGGTACGTGGGCACAAGCTGCGCGTGAGACGCCAGGCATCCGATCCCGGCCACGATGATCGCGAATGCTGTGAGAGCTGTCACGGGGTGCAGCGTCCAACGGGTATAGGCCGGTTTCAGCCAGCGCAGGCTCGCTCGGGGCGGTTCGGGCTGGGGGAGCGGGTGATCGTCAATGGCATCGATGAAGTCGAGATCGGCCAGGTTCTCGATGAAATCGGCGATGTCGACCGGCTCGTTCCCCTCGCTCCGGAGCGTTTCGCTGACCTGTCCTACCGTGCGCTGACCGCTCAGCAGCACGAGAATCCGGTGCGCGATGTCGGGAACCTGGACGAAGTCGCCGGTGTCGGCCCGGCCGATGATCCAGGAGCCATGGTCGGCGCGCACGCTGAGCGGGTGGACGCGGATAGTGCTCTCCGCGGTGACATGGGGGCGGCCGGCGGGCCCCCGATCGCCAGAAGGCACGGCCGGGTCGCCTGCGCTCATCTTCTCGCCAGCTGCGGTCATGCCAGCCCAGACCCGCAGCCAGGGCAGTCCGGCCGCCGCTCGCTGGTGAGCACAAACGGTGAGTTGAGCTGCACGAGGTTGATCGCCTGGACCTGGCCCGCCGCCACGGGAGGCACGCCGGTCAGCAGGCCGATCACTGCGTGGGCGGCCAGGATCCCGGAAAGCCCAGCTGAGGCGGCGCTAACGGCGTTCTCCGCCGGGCGCCGGGCGGCATCGGCGAGGTTGACGGCCAGCGGCCCTTGCCGCTCCCGGTCGGTCGTGCTGACGCATTCATAGCAGGCGCTGCCGCCCGGAACGTAGGTGCCCACGGTCGCCTGCGGGCCGTGATAACCGGCGTCTACCCACGGCGTCGCAGCAGCCAGGCAGGCCCGGTTTGCCCAGATGATCAGCTCAGCCGGGGTGTCCGCCGCGAGCAGCAGCGCGTCGCAGTCCTTGGCGAGCGGCATCATGTCCTCCTGGCACCGCAGGAGAACGCGCTCGCCGGTGACGCTGATGTCGCTGTTGAGTCGCTGCAGCTGCCGGACCCCGGCGTCAGCCTTTGCGGTGCCGATATCGCTCTCGTCGAAGAGCACCTGGCGGTTGAGGTTCGACAGCTCGACCCTGTCGCTGTCCACGCAGTGCAGGTTCCCGACACCGCTAGCCGCCAGAACCATCGCGGCGAAGCCTCCGGTACCGCCAAGTCCGACCACGGTTACCCTCGCCCGGCGAAGGGCGACTTGTGGCTCCCAGGTGCTGGCCCTCGGAACAAGGTCCACCCAGCGGAAGTAGTTCCGGCCGCGGCTGTAGCGTTCCTTTTCCCGGTCAGTGAGTTCGGCGGGGTCGGAGCTGCCGGCATCTTCGACATAGCCCGAGCCGATCATGGCCTCTATCGCGTCCCGGACGTCATCCACGGTCTCACCGGGATGCTGCGCGATGACGTCCCGCACGATCTGGTCGGTGGTCCTGGTGCCGTTCATGCACTCCAGCACTGACCACACGGACCCCGTCGGATCCTCGATCTCGCTCGCCAGACCGCCGACCATGCCGCCGATCCGGATCAGGCCGCCGTCAATACGGAACGGCAGGTGTTCCGGCTTGATGCGAGGCCTGGTCATTTCCATTGCACCCTCCGAGCTTTGGGTGAGTCCAGTCTCGGCGATGAATCCGTTGCGGGCGTTAACTAGAGCGGGATCAGATAGACGGTTCCGACAGAGGGGATCGGATAATTATGGCTGCCCGCGAGGGTATGGTTGCCGCCATCAGGGCAGTACGTGTTGCTGGTATTTGTACCGCTTGTACCCGCCCAGAACATGCTGTGGCAATTCCTGCAGTATCGCCAGCCGGTTTGACCGCCGTTGGTGCCGTTGCCGATCCAGGTCACATACGATTCCCTGCTACTGGGGCCGGTGTGTGCGCCGCCATTTGCCGGGCAGACGCCGGCGGACGTTCCACCCCAGTACATGATGTAGCAATTGCCGCACCACCACCAGTTTCCCTGCCAGTTGCTGTTTGCCACAGCGCCATAGTAGAAGTAGTAATTGGAAGTGGTGTAGGCGTTGAGGCCGGCGTGCGGTACACCGTCCCCGTAGGGGCAGACCCCGCCCTTGATATTTCCATTGCTGTCCTTATAGCCGCCGTACCACATTCCCTGGCACACGTCGCACCAGTACCAGTTCTCCTGCGTCTGGGCAGTGGTGCTGGGCGATGCGAGTGAGGCCGGAATGGAAGCGCCTGCGCGCGCACGGCCTGCCAGCGGCGCTGAAGCCGCGACGACCGCGGCCGTGCCCAAGCCCACCATCAGGCCATTCCTCACCACCGCCCGCCTGGTGAGCCCGCGGATTTCCTGTGGCGCATCGCTTGTCATGGCTGCTCCTGCTTCGGTGATTTCAGATGGCCGCTTTCGCGCCGGTCGTGCAGGAGCAAGTCTCGTTCGGGCCCGTATCACGCCCGTAGCATTTGATCATCACCCGGAGGGCCCAGCCCCGAGCCGCTGCGTTGAGGAGAGGGATCCGCGTTCCGCTGTGCTACTGGGTGACGGCGTGCGTGCGGGGTGCGCCCGGGATCGCGGCCAGGCCACGCATCAGATCGGCGAACTGGGCGAACGTCAGGCTCTGGTCGGCGTCGGACAGGGCCTTGTCCGGGTCCGGGTGGACCTCGATGAGCAGGCCGTGGGCTCCGGCCGCGCGGGCCGCCCAGGCCATCGGCGCGACGTAACGGCGCTGGCCGGTGCCGTGGCTGGGGTCGACGATCACAGGCAGGTGCGACCGCTCACGGACCACGGCCACGGCCGACAGGTCCAGGGTGTTGCGGGTGGCGCTCTCAAAGGTCCGGATGCCGCGCTCGCAGAGGATCACCTGCTGGTTGCCCTGCGCCACCACATACTCGGCAGCGGCAAGCCACTCCTCGACAGTGCTCGACAGCCCGCGCTTGAGCAGCACCGGCCGGTCCACCTTGCCGACCTCGCGGAGCAGGTCGAAGTTCTGCATGTTGCGCGCTCCGACCTGGAGGATGTCGGCGGTCTCCGCCATCCGCCGCACCTGGTCGACGGCCATCACCTCGGTAATGACCGGAAGCCCGGCCGCCCGTCCAGCCGCCAGCAGCAGGTCCAGCCCTTCCCAGCCGAGGCCCTGGAACGAGTACGGCGAGGTCCGTGGCTTGAACACGCCGCCGCGCAGCACGTGCGCCCCGTGCTCGCGGACGAACCTCGCCGTGGCGTCGATCTGTTCACGGCTCTCTACGGAGCACGGCCCGGCCATCACCACGAAGCCGTCGCCGCCGACGAGCACGTCACCGACGCGGATCACGGTGTCGCCCTCCTTCGCGGCCCGGTCGACCAGCTTGTACTGGCGCGACCTCGGCGTGACCGGCCGCGGGGCCGCGGCCACCGCCTCCAGCATCTCTGCCCGGTCTTCCCCGGCCGGGCTGGGCTGGCTCGGGACGTCACCGGGCCGGGCCGGCGCCCGAAGCGCCTTGGCCGGGTAGCTGCCCAGGACCTTGACGAACAGCGCCGCCGACCGCATCTCGTCGAGAGCGGCCGCCGTCCGGGGGTCGGCGGCGTTGCCCTCGAAGTCGATGAAGAACATATACTCCCAGGGCCGTCCGGGCCGGGGCCGGGACTCCAGCTTGGTCATCGAATGGCCGCTGCCCGACAGCACCTCCAGGCACCGCAGCAGGTCGCCCTCCTCGTGCCCGGTGACCAGGATGAGGCTGGTCTTGCACGGGACCCGGAGGTCCACGGTGACCGGGGTGGCGGACAGAACCACGAACCGGGTGTAGTTGTCGTCGATGTCCGCTATGCCCCGCCGGAGCACCACGAGGCCGTTCATAGCAGCGGCTTCCGGCGAGGCGATCGCCGCCACGGTGGCATCGCCGGATGCCGCCACCGCCTGCATGGCTCCGGCGGTGTCAAAGTAGGTCGTCGGCGTGGCGTTCGGCAGCGACTGCAGGAACTGGCTGCATTGCTCCAGCCCCTGCGGGTGCGAGAGGATCCGGCTCAGCGAGGAGAGCGGGACCTCGGCTGCTGCCGCAAGGCAGTGGTCGACCTTCCAGGTCTCCTCGCCGACGATGTAGAGCGGCTGCTCCCGCAGCAGCGCGTAGACCTCGTTGATGCTCCCGGCCGTGGTGTTCTCGATCGGCAGCACCGCCAGGTCGGCGTCGCCGGCCAGGAGCGCGCCTGCCGCGTCACGGAACGTCCGGTGACCGGTCTCCTCACCCCGCGTCCCGCGGCTGGCCAGGTATTTCTGCGCTGCCGCATGGCTGTAAGAGTGCTCGGCGCCCTGAAAAGCCACCCGGGCCCGCCCGCCACCGTCCCCGTTCAGGTGCCTGGCTTGCTGCGCGACCGAGTCGCTGATCAGCTCGCGGAAGATCGTGCGGGCCAGGCTGGCCGAGACGCCCAGCTCACTCGCTGCGGCGCTGACACGGTCCAGTACCTCCTGCTCCCGGCCGGGGTCCTGGATCCCCGCGGTTCCCTGTTCCTTTACCTGGGCTATGGCGTCGATGAGCCCGCGCCGCCTGGCGATGAGCTGGACGATCTCGATATCGACCTCGTCAAGGCCCTGCCGCAGGCTGGCCACGTCTGCATGCTGCTTGGTCACCCCAGCAACGGTATCGGCCCCCGCAGGAAGCTCGTATCTAGACTCGGGGGGTGAGTGCGCAGCGAAGCCGGGCAGTGCCGCCTGCGGGCCCGATCCCGCCGCCGGACCGGCGCTGGCGGCCGGAAATGGTCCTGCTCGCGGTCGGCATCATGGTGCTCGCGCTCAACCTGCGCGCCGCGATCACCAGCCTCCCCCCGGTCTTCCCGGAGCTGTCCTCGGCGCTGCGGCTGTCCTCGGGATCGGTCGCGATCCTGGCGGCGACCCCGGTTGCCTGCTTCGGCGTGTTCTCCGGCCTCGGCGGCCCGCTCAGCCGCGCCTTCGGCGAGGAACGCGTGCTGCTGGCGGCCCTGCTGCTGCTGGCCGGCGGGCTGCTGCTGCGCGGCGCCGCACCGGGGTCGATGCTGTTCCCCGGAACCATCCTTGCGGGCGGCGCGATCGCTCTGATGAACGTGCTGCTGCCCAGCCTGGTCAAGCGCCGCAGCCCAGACCGTGCCGGGCTGTTGATCGGCGCCTATCTGCTGATGCTCTCACTGGGCGCAGTGGTTGGTTCACTGATAGCTGTGCCCCTCTTTCATGCCGCTGGAGGAACGGCCGGAGGAGCGGGCTGGCCGGTGAAGATCACACTGGGGCTCTGGGCCCTGCCAGCGCTGGCCGCGGCCGCTGTGTGGCTGCCACAGGCCCGGTACCGCACCCGCCCGGTCAGTGCCGGACCCCCGGCGGGTGGCCAGGCACGCGGGGACGGCCGGGGAACCGGCCGCATCGCGGTACCGCGGCACGCACTGTCCTGGCAGGTTGCCGCGTACATGGGGCTGCAGAGCCTGACCTACTACGCCACGCTGTCCTGGCTGCCCACGCTGCTGCGGGACCGCGGGGTCAGCGCCGCGGGTGCCGGCGGCCTGCTCGCGCTCATGAACGTCGGCAACGTAGTCACCGGTCTGCTCATCCCCATGCTCGCGCATCGCGCACGCAACCAGCGCCTGCTGGTGGCCGTGACCGTGGTCGCGACGGCCATCGGCCTTACCGGGGTGCTGGTCGCCCCGGTCGGCAGCGCAGCAGGGTGGATCTTCCTGCTCGGTCTCGGACAGGGCTCCTCGCTCGGCCTGGCGATCTTCTTCACGATGGCCAGGGCACCCGACCCGGTCACCGCCGCGTCGCTGTCCGGGTTCGCCCAGGCCGCCGGCTACCTGCTGGCGACGACGGGACCGCTGGCCGTCGGGTTCCTGCACACCGCAACCGGCGGCTGGACGGTTCCGGTGCTGGCGCTGCTCGGCACCGTCGGCCTCCAGTTCTGGGCCGGCCTGCTGGCCAGCCGGGCCCGCATCCTCGGGTTATGACCGCTCAGCCGGGCCCGCTTCGATCACCCGGCGCACCCCGGCCTTGGTGGGCTCGAGCCCGAAGAACGTGACTCGCCAGGTGGCGCCGGCCCGCGCCCACCGCTCCGGGTCGTCCTCCGGCGGGATCTCCACGATCACATCGAACGGCGCTCCAGCCGGGCGCGCCTGGCGGACCTCGCTGACCAGCTCAGCGAGCTCATCGGGGCCGGGCATCCCGATCGGGAACAGGCCGTCCCACTGCAGTGCCCGCCGCACCGGCCGCCGGTGCGGCCACTCGCCCGCGACCCACACCGGGATCCGCGGCTGCTGCACCGGAAGCGGCTCGAACTCACCGGCCCAGTACCTGCTCAGGTCGGCTAGGCCCTGGTCGAGCAGCCGGGCCCGCTCCCGCGGGTCGACCACCTCACCGAACGGCTCGAGCTCGTTGTTCCTGGAGCTGCCCAGCCCGACGCCGAACGTCAGGCGGCCCGAGCTCAGCCGGTCCAGGGTGACGGTCTCCCTGGCCACCTTGTGCACCCGCCGCCGGGACAGCGGTGTGACCAGCGGCCCGATCCGCACTCTGCTCGTGGCGCTCGCCACGGCCGCGAGCGTCACCCACGGGTCGGCCACGGCCCGGACCGGGGCCCGGTACGCGATGTGGTCCCAGACAAAGAACCCGTCCCAGCCCCGTTCCTCCGCTGCTGAAGCGAGCTCAGCCACCACCCGCGGGTCGGACAGCTCACCGAACAGTCCTACGTCGATTGCGTGCTTCACGGCCTTAGGCTACGAGCGGCCGGCCGGAGGTGAGGTGGCCTTGCCGTGCGGAACTAGACTCGGATGCTATGCCCGGGTCGGCTTGGCCTGCGCCGCGGGACCGCCGGGCAGCTAACCGCTGCGGCCCGACGACGGAGGTGCATGACCGGTGACGCTGCTGGAGACCATCTCAGGTCCGCGGGATCTCAAGAAGCTCAGCGCGGACCAGCTTCCGCGGCTGGCGAGCGAGATCCGCGACGTGCTGATCGAGACGGTCTCCCGGACCGGCGGCCACCTTGGGCCGAACCTCGGCGTCGTTGAGCTCACGATCGCCCTGCACCGGGTGTTCGACTCACCCGTCGACAAGATCGTCTTCGACGTGGGCCACCAGGCCTACGTTCACAAACTCCTCACAGGCAGGAACACCCAGTTCGGCACACTGCGCCAGCTCGGCGGGGTATCCGGGTACCCGAACCGGGCCGAGTCCGAGCACGACCTGGTGGAGAACTCGCACGCATCCACCGGCCTGGCCTACGCCGACGGCCTGGCCAAGGCGTACAAGCTGCGGGGCGAGACCGACCGGGTCGTGGTCTGCGTTGTCGGCGACGGCGCGCTGACCGGCGGCATGGCCTGGGAGGCACTGAACAACATCGCCGTGGCCCACGACAGCCGGATCGTGATCGTGGTCAACGACAACGGCCGCTCCTATCAGCCGACGATCGGCGGCCTAGCCGACCACCTCGCCACGATCCGGGTGTCCCAGCGCTATGAGCAGGTGCTCGAGTACATCAAGACGACGCTGGCGCACACGCCGCTGGTCGGGCCGCCGGTGTACGGGGCGCTGCACGGGATCAAGAAGGGCATCAAGGATGTACTGCAGCCGCAGGTTCTGTTCGAGGACCTGGGTCTGAAGTACCTCGGCCCGATCGACGGCCACGACGAGCAGGTGCTCGAGTACGCGCTGCGCCGTGCCGGGGATTATGGCCGCCCGGTGATCGTGCACGTGATCACGAGGAAGGGGTTCGGCTACCCGCTGGCGGAGCAGAACGAGGAAGACTGCCTGCACCAGGTCCCCGTGGGACATTCACAAAACGAAAAGCCACGGTCGGCCCCGGCCGTACCCAAGCGGACCTGGTCGGAGGTTTTCGGCGACGCGCTGGCGGAGATCGGCGCTCAGCGCCCGGACGTCGTGGCGATCACCGCCGCGATGCTGCACCCGACCGGGCTTGGCGCGTTCCAGCGGGCGTTCCCTGACCGGGTCTTCGATGTCGGCATCGCCGAGCAGCACGCGATGACCAGCGCCGCCGGCCTGGCCATGGGCGGCCTGCACCCGGTGGTCGCCCTGTACGCGACGTTCCTGAACCGGGCCTTCGACCAGCTGCTGATGGACGTGGCGCTGCACCACCTGCCGGTCACGATCGCGCTGGACCGGGCCGGGGTGACCGGCCCGGACGGGGCCAGCCACCATGGCATGTGGGACGGGTCGATCCTGCAGGTCGTGCCTGGGCTGCGGATCGCCGCGCCGAGGGATGCCAGCCGCATCGCCGAGCTGCTGAGCGAGGCGGTGGCGGTGACCGACGGCCCGACCCTCGTCCGCTACCCGAAGGGCACGATCGGCCCCGAGGCCGAGGCCATCGGCAAGCTCGGCGGCATGGACGTGCTGGCCCGGCCGGCCAGCGTGGCCGCCAGCGATGTGCTGCTGCTGGGGGCCGGGCCGATGGCGGTCGTCGCCGTCGCCGCTGCTGATCGCCTCGCCGACCAGGGCATCGGCGTGACGGTTGTCGACCCGCGCTGGGTCAAGCCGCTCGACGGCGCCCTTCTGGACGCGGCCCGCCAGCACCGGCTCGTAGTGACGGTCGAGGACAACGGCAGGGCAGGCGGCTTCGGTGACGCGGTTTGCCGGATGCTGCGCGACCACGACGTGGACACCCCTGTGAAGACCTTCGGGATCCCCCAGGCGTTTCTCGACCACGGCGAGCGCGGCCAGATCCTGGACGACCTCGGCCTGGCTCCGCAGCCTCTCGCCCGGGCGATCACCGAGGCGGTGGCCAGCCGTTCCGCGGACCCTGCCCGCGACCCAGCCCGCGTGGTGGACAATCGAGAGACATGAACAGGTTCGAGGTTGCCGTCGTAGGCTCTGGGCCAGCCGGCCTCTACACGGCCGAGGCGCTGATCAAGCAGGCCGCCGCGCTCGACCCGCCCGCCGACATATGGGTCGACGTCCTCGACCGGCTGCCCACACCTTACGGTCTGGTCAGATACGGCGTAGCGCCAGACCACAAGTCGATCAAGTCGATCGCCGACGTGCTGCGCAACGTTCTGGAACATGACCGCGTCAGCTTCGTCGGCGGTGTGCACCTTGGTGACGACGTGACCCGCGAGGACCTGCTCGCCAGCTACGACGCTGTCGTCTATGCGACTGGTGCGATGCGCGACCGGCGCATGGGCATCCCCGGCGAGGACCTGCCCGGCAGCGTCGCCGCCACTGACTTCGTCAACTGGTACTGCGGCCACCCCGACGTTGACCCGGGCGCGTTCACGCTCGACGCTGAGTCCGTCGCGGTCATCGGCGTCGGCAACGTGGCCGTGGACGTGGCCAGGATCCTGGCCCGTGATCCCGAGGAGCTGCGCGAGACCGACGTATCCCAGCCGGTGCTAGACGCGCTGATGGCCAGCAAGGTCCGCGAGGTCCACATGATCGGCCGGCGCGGCCCGGCCCAGGCCAAGTTCACCACCAAGGAGCTGCGCGAGCTCGGCGATCTGCCCGGCGTGGACGTGGTAGTCGGCGAGGGCGAGGCCGACCTGGACGCCTTCGACCCGACTGGCGAGAGCGCGCGGCTGGCGCAGTCAGACCGGCACGTGCGCGGCAACTACCAGGTGATCAGCAAGTGGGCCGCGCAGCAGCCGGCAGGCAGCGCGCGCAGGCTGACCGTGCGCTTCTGGCTGCGGCCGGTTGAGATTCACGGGCCGCAGCGTGTTACGGGTCTGACCCTGGAGCGCACCCGGCTGGACTCCAGTGGCAAGTTCACCGGCACCGGCTCGACCGAGACGCTTGATGCGCAACTGGTGCTGCGCAGCGTCGGGTACCAGAGCGTGCCGCTGCTCGGCGTCCCGTTCGACGAACGGTCCTGCGTTGTCCCGAACGAGGGTGGCCGCGTACTCGGGCCGGACGGCGCGCCGCTCCCGGGGGAATACGTCGCCGGCTGGCTCAAGCGCGGGCCGACCGGAGTGATCGGCACCAACAAGTCCGATGCCGCGCAGACCGTCCGCGCGCTGCTCCAGGACCTGGCGGGCGGGCCCGGCCCCGACGACGTCCAGATCCCCCGGGCCGGGATGCTGCGCTTCCCGCAGGCCACGGCGAACGGCCGCCCAGGCGGGGAACCAGGCGCGGACTCGTTCAGCGAGCTTCTGGCCACCCGAGGGATCCGGCCGGTCAGCTACGACGACTGGCTGCGGATCGAATCCGCTGAGCAGGAGCTCGCCGCATCCCTCGGCCGCGGCGCACGGGTCAAGCTGCCCAGCCGTGCCCACCTGCACAAGGCCTGCGGCCTCGGCGCACCCTGACGCTTCGCGCGTCCAGCAGCTGTTCAGCGACCCGAAAGACCCCCGCACCGCCGACTACGTCCACGGCCGCTTCGGCTGACGAGGACCTCCCCGCTCATCGCTGTCCC
Organism: uncultured Actinomycetota bacterium; assembly: GCA_963815375.1. Lineage (GTDB taxonomy): Bacteria > Actinomycetota > Actinomycetes > Streptosporangiales > Streptosporangiaceae > JASHPR01. The sequence goes on from CAWFGX010000005.1 coordinate 1,548,834, forward strand.
GCAAAGCAGGTTCATCTCCGCACGGCTGTTGACCTGTGTCAGCGCGGGTAGAGGACCGACGGGCGGGGCGGGCCGTGTTTGCGGCTGGGGTGGCCAGCGCGGAGACTGGAAGCGAAGGGATTCGGCGGTCACGTTGGTGTCGAGACAGCTGCCAGGTGCTCCCGGGGACGGAGAGCCGGACGCGGCTGGAGACAATACAGGTCCCTCGGAGCAGCCCGACGGGCCCGGGAGCGCCGGGCGGCCCGCGTCAGCGGCCAGACCGCCTGCTCTGCGGATACGACGGTGGCCGTGGCCGGAACGGCTGCGGGCAGCTGATGTTGTCTGTATCGCCGGACTCGCTGTGAGCGGTATCTACTACTTCGCGATGATCCCGCTCACACCACTGCTGATTGCCACGCACCCGGTGCTGCTCGAGCTGCTGTCCGGCTCCACGTCATCGATCGTCGCGGCCGGGGCGTTCTCCGACATCGACAGTAAGGTCCAGATGACCGTCGTCGTCGCCGCGGCACTGCCAGGCCTGATGAAGTTCGACCTGTTCTACTGGTGGGCTGGGGTGCTCTGGGGGCGCCGTGCCTTGATGTGGTTCGGCACCCACGGCGACCGCAAGGCAGATACGGTCAGCGTGCTCGAGCGGCGCGGACCACGGTTCGCGGGCCCCATCGTGGCGCTGTCCTCCTTCCTGCCTATCGCGCCAACGCCACTGATCTATGCGGCGGTTGGCTCGGTCGGCCTGGGACCAGTCGCGTTCCTGATCTTCGACACGATCGGCTCGACAGCGTGGGCGATCCTGCTCGCAGTGCTCGGGTACCAGCTCGGGCCGAGCGGGGTAGCCGTCGCCAACCTGGTGTCGCGTTACGCGCTGATCTCCGCCCTGGTGCTGCTCGCTATCGCCCTGGCACCGCACGGCTGGCACCTGCTGCGCGCGCTGCAGGCGCGCGCCCGAGCACGGGCACGATCTGAGCCCCCGGACACCCCGGGGGACACGCCTTGATAGGCCGCTGATCGCACGGAATGATGGCGGCGTGGGCTTGGTAAGCGATGCGCCAGTCATCGATCCGGAAAAGCTGCGGCGCCTGCTCGGCGCGCCGGAACTCGGCTGGCTGGTGGACCGGATCCGGATCAGGCTGGAACGCGGTGAGCCCGTCGACGGCACGGTCACGCTGGTCGGCGCCACCCCAGAGCAGCGCAAGGCTGCGGCCCGGCTGGTCGGCCACCGGCTCGGGCGCGGAACCTCGCTCAGCGTCCCGCTGCCGGAGGTGGAGGCGGCGCTGCGCCGGGCCGGGATCACGTCCGGGCTGCGCGGCGCGGTCGAGACCCTGGCGGGACGCCCAGTCCGGAACCCCCAGGCAGAGCGGGCCGCCGAGATCGAGCGCTTCCATGGGGCGCTGGACGCAGCGCGGCGCAGCCACCTGAGAGGGGCGGAGTGGCACGCTACCTGGCTGGACGAGATCACCAAGGACTCCAGCCTTATCCGGATGGTGCGGCAGGGGCAAGGACACCTGCTCGCCGAGGCGACAGCGGTGCTTGAGCGCCTGCCGGACGGCGCCAGCGAGTCGGCGGTGCTGCTCCCCGCGCTGGCCGAGGCGGTCACAGGCGATGCCGGGGCGCTGAACGCTACGCCGCTTGCGACCCTGGTGCTCCGGGCGCTGGCGCTGCGGGAGGGAGTGCCGATGCCGGCTGGCCGCCAGGCGGAGCGCGCCCTGTGGACGGCGGCTGGCGTCGTCACCGACGACCTGAGCAGCCAGGTTCTGGTGCTCAACGTGCGGGCTGGCGGTGAGCGGCTCGGGAGCTGGCTGACCGAGGCCGCCGAGGCCGGAGAGCCGTTCCGGGTCACCCTGCATCAGCTGTCAGTCATGTCGATCCTGCCACTGGCCATCGACCTGTATGTGTGCCAGAACGCCGCCGTGGTGCAGGCAGCAGCCAGTCAGCTGGGCGCAGCAAGCGCGCCGCTGGTCTGCACCGAGGGCGAGCCGTCGGTGGCCTGCCGCCGGCTGCTGCAGACCGCCATCGCGACCGGAACCCGGATCCACTGGCACAGCGACGTGGACTGGGCCGGGCTGCGGCAGACCACGGCGGCGATCTCACGCCTGGGCGCCACGCCCTGGGTTATGAGCGCGGGTGACTATGAGGCGGCTGCGGGCACGTGCTCCGAGCCGCTGCGTGGCCCGGCTGCAGAGAGCCCGTGGGACCCGCGGCTGGCCGAGCTGATGCACGCCCACGGCCGGGCGGTCACCGAGGACCGGCAGCTCCCCTCGCTGCTCGCAGGCTTGGCCGGCCGCTTAGCCTGAGCCGCTTCCTGGCCGGCCCCGGTGTGCGTTCAGGCATTCAGGGCTTTCAGCAGCGCGCGGGTGCGCAGCTGGTCCTCGCCTCGGGAGTACTCTGCCGCGATCAAGTCGGTCACGCCAGCCTGCGCTAGCGCCTCGACCTGGGCCGCGACCGACGCCTCGTCCCCGGCCAGCACGACGTCCCCGGGCCCAGCGGCGCCTTCCCGGTCGAGCATCGCCCGGTAGGACGGAAGCTGGCCGTAGATGGCGAAGGCCCGGTTCGCCCGGGCGCGGGCAGCGTCCGGGTCACTGGTGACGCAGACCGGCAGCATGCACGCGACCCGCGGAGCGGGCCGCCCGGCCTCGGCTGCGGCCTTCGTGATCGCCGGCACTATGTGATCGCGGACGGTGAGCGGCCCGGTCATCCACAGAATCGTCCCGTCGGTCCGCTGCCCGGCCAGGCTCAGCATCTGCGGCGCGAGCGCCGCCAGCAGCACCGGCACCCGGCCCGGCCGCGGGGTCGTCAGCGTGATCCCGGCGCGGAGGGTATCGCCGTCAAAGGCCGCGGCCTGGCCATCGAGCAGCGGCAGCAGCACCGACAGGTACTCGCGCATGTGCCGAGCTGGCCGGTCGAAGCTGTAGCCGTACATGTCCTCGATGACGATCTTGTGGGACAGGCCGATGCCGAGAGTCAGCCGCCCGCCGACGGCGGTGGCCGTCGTGAGCGCCTGCTGCGCCAGCACCGCCGGGTGGCGCGGGTAGGTCGGCACGACAGCCGTGCCGAGCTCGATTCCTGGCACCTGACTGCCGGCGACCGCCAGCGCGGTGAGCGCGTCAAGCCCGAAGATGTTCGACATCCAAGCGGACGAGAACCCGTCGTCGGCCGCCTCGCGCAGCGCGTCGGCGAGCCGGCCGAGTGCCTCGGGCCCGGCCGGCTCGGTAAGCATCGTGCCGATGCGCATCGCGTCAGCCGCGCATGTCGATCGCGTTGATGCGGGTCGGCCGGATCGTGACCTTGACCCGCTTATCGCCTGGCAGGTCGCGAGAACGCAGGTCCGCGTTGTACTTCGCGCTCACCTTGTCCGCGTACTCGTAGTCGTCATCCGGGGTAACCTCGGCGTCCCCCCGCAGCTCCAGGTACTTGGCGGCCGACGCCAGGTCGAGGAGGAACAGGTTGACCGCCGGGTTCTCTGTGAGGTTCTTGGTCTTCTGCCGGGAAGTGTTGAGCGAGAGGCCGACGGTGTCGCCCTCAGCGAGGAACCAGACCTCCGACAGCTGCGGGCGGCCGTCCTTGCCGATCGTGGCCAGCGTGGCGAACTGGCCGTCGAGCAGGTCGCGGTGGGACGCGGGAATCTCGGGCATGACTCTCCTCAGGTGACGGTGCAAGCCGGTGGCGGCCGAAGGCCATGCCCGGCCGAAGCGTGCCGGGCATGGCCAAAAACTTAGTGCAGCCTGCTGAAGAGGCCCAGACCCCCAGTGCTACTCCTGCACCGTCCTCGCCGGGCGGCGCCGCTCGCCGTTCCGCTCGGCCTCGGCCGGCGTCCCGTCCTCCGGAGCGGCCGGGGCCGTGTCTGGCGGCGGAGCGTGGGCCGTCTCGTCCGCCGTGACGGGAGCGACTGCGTCTGGGGACGTGTCCTCCGCTGTGATGGGCGCCGCGTCCTCCGGCGGAACCGGAACCCCGGTCTCGGGAACCTCTCCGAGCAGCTCCTGGAACAGAGCGCGGTAATGGATGAGCGCCTGCCGCAAGTCCTCCGTCGATGCGGTTCCTGCCACGGCCTGCTTGCTGATAGCGGAAGCCGCGCGGTAATGATCCAGAACGGCGGCGTGGTCGACCGAGAGGTCCGCCAGCATCTGGCTGTCTTGCTCCGTCGGATACCCGCGCTCGTTCATGACAGTCATGACCAGCCGCTGAGCGTCAGCGACTGCCCGCTGCGGCGAGTCCACGAACCATTCCTGCACCCCGACCCACTCCTCCGCGTAGCGGGCTCGTGCGGCTGGTTCGAGGGGCCTGATGTCGAGATCGCGCACATGCCGCTGCCGTGCGGTGAGCTCGGCCTCAGCCTTCCGCCTGCTGTGATACTCCTCCACGAGCCGGTCATATTCAGGGCCGAAACGCCTGCGCAGCTGCTGCTGCCGAATGCCATAAACGGCGGCGGCGCCCGCAATCCCGACGATGATCACGGCGATAACGATGATGGCGATGATGGCTCCGCCCGACATGTTGCCTCCGGATTGTGATGTCTAGAGTTCGCCTGCCTCTGCCCGCGTCATCAGATCCGAAACGGCAGCAACGCCTGCCGGCCCATTGACCGGTGAGAACTCAGGACGCCCTTCCTGAGCGGGGAACGACAAGTCCTGACTCGTAGGCCGCGACGACCGCCTGTGTCCGGTCCCGCAGCCCCAGCTTGGTCAGCACCCGGCTGACGTGCGTCTTCACGGTCTCCTCGGTGACCACGAGCCGCTTTGCGATCTCCGGGTTGGACAGGCCCTCGGCGACCAGCCGCAGCACCTGCGTCTCCCGTGCGGTCAGCGTGTCAAGCTCGGGCGCTGGCCGGTCTTCCTCACGTGGCCGCAGCCGCGCGAACTCGCTGATCAGCCGGCGGGTGACCGCGGGCGCGAGCAGTGCGTCGCCGGCCGCCACCACCCGGACCGCGTCGAACAGCCGCTCGGCGGTGACGTCCTTGAGCAGAAAGCCACTGGCGCCAGCGCACAGCGCGTCGTAGACGTACTGGTCCAGGTCGAAGGTGGTGAGAATAAGGATGCGTGGTCCGACGTCCGGCGTCCCGGCCAGCAGCCGGGTGGCCTCGATCCCGTCGGTGCCCGGCATCCGCACATCCATCAGGACGACGTCGGGGTTCAGCTCGCGGCTGATGCGGACAGCCTCGGCCCCGTCGGATGCCGTGCCGACCACGGTGAAGTCCGGCTGCGTTCCGAGCAGCGCCGCGAACCCGCTGCGGACCACCTGATGGTCATCGGCAACGACGATCTTGATGGGTGGCGGGGACGTCATGCGGCTTCCTCGGCTGCGGTGGGGAGCGTGGCCTCAACAACGAAACCGCCGCCGCCGGCGGCGGCGCCGGCGCGCAATGACCCGCCGACGGCTGCCGCGCGCTCGCGCATGCCGAGCAGACCGTGGCCGCCGGCGAGTGCCTCAGGCGGGGGACCTGGCCCGTTGTCGCGGATTCGCAGCCGCAGCGCGTCGGGAGTGTAGGTCAGCTGCACGTCGACGGCAGCGCCGTCGGCATGGCGGCGGGCATTGGTGAGCGCCTCCTGGACGATGCGGTAGGCGGCGAGCTCGACGCCGGGGTCGAGCGTGGTCATGGGGCCGCGGACGATGAGGCGGATGCCCGACCCCGACGCATCCCGCGCCTCATCGAGGAGTTCGTTCAGCTGCGCCAGGCCCGGCTGAGGCCGCCGCTGCCCAACGTCGGTGCGGGTGTCCTCGCGCAGCACGCCGAGCAGCCGCCGCATCTCGGTCAGCGCGGCGCGCGCGGTGTCGCCGATCGCTGACAGCCGCTGCGCTCCGGCCACTGGCATACCCGGCGTGGTCAGCCGGGCCGTTTCTGCCTGCACAGCGATCATGGAAATGTGGTGGGCCACGACGTCGTGCAGCTCGCGGGAGACCCGGGCGCGCTCGCCGCGGACTGTGTGCTCGAGCAGCGAGCCGGCGATGAACTGCCGGGCAGCAGTGTGCTCGGCAGCCTCTGCGCGGGCGCGCAGCGACGCGCCGGCCCATGCCGCTGCCGGGCACAGCGAGGCCAGCAGCACGGCCGGGACCATGGCTGGCGATCCGTTCATCGACACGACCAGCAAGGCGAGCACCAAGACGAAGAACGGCAGGGCCAGGCCCGCCGCCAGAAGCTGCCGGCCTTGTCGGCCCAGCCGGTACAGGATCACAAGCTGCGCAAGCATTCCGGCCACGGTCAGCGCGCGGAATCCCAGGAGCGACAGCAGGCACGCTGGGCAGGCCGCCAGGCCAGCCGCAGCCGGGTACCGTTCCAGCAGCCAGGCTGGCAGCACCGTACACAGCGTGAGCAGCACGAAACCGAACTCGAACGCGGAGTCGGTCCCGTTGCTGCTGGCCGGCCATATGAGCGCCTGGGCGACCGCGGCGACTGTGAGCAGCCCCCCGGCTACTGAGGGTGCGTGAGGCGCCGCCGCCAGCCGCCGGAGCGTGCCGGCCTGCCGGCCGTGCTGGTCATCGCCTGGACCCACCCTGTCATTGTCGTCGCTGGCTGGTGTGTATGCGTCCCTCTCAGGCGGTCATCGTGGCGTCCCTCGTGCGGGGGATGCGCCGCGACCAGGGTCCCTCGTGGCAGGGGTCTTGAAGACGGCTCCGTGGCGTGACGACCCGGCAGGCCCTGCCTTCCTAACCTGTCGGACGTGGAAGCAACCATCGAAGTCACCAATCTGCGCAAGCGCTTCGGCGCGACCGTGGCGCTGGACGGGATGACATTCACCGTCACGCCAGGGGAAGTAACCGGATTCGTCGGCCCGAACGGTGCAGGGAAGTCCACCACAATGCGGGTGATCCTCGGCCTGGACGCGCCCGACTCAGGCAGTGCCCTGATCGGCGGGCAGCGATACCAGAGCCTCCGGCACCCGCTGAGCCACGTCGGCTCGCTGCTGGACGCCTCCGCGCTGCAGCCCAGCCGCAGTGCCCGCAACCACCTGCTATGGCTGGCTCATTCCCAGGGCCTGAAGACCCGCCGGGTCAAGGAAGTGATTGAGCAGGCCGGCCTGGACACGGCAGCCCGGCGCAGCGCCGGCGGTTTCTCGCTGGGCATGCGGCAGCGGCTGGGCATAGCGGCGGCGTTGCTGGGTGACCCGCCGGTGCTCATGTTCGACGAGCCGTTCAACGGCATGGACCCCGAGGGCATCGTGTGGATGCGCGGGTTCCTGCGGTCGCTCGCCAACGAGGGCCGGGCGGTCCTGGTCTCCAGCCACCTGATGAGCGAGCTGGAGGGGTCCGCCGACCATCTGGTCGTGGTCGGCCGGGGCAGGGTCATCGCCGACACGACCGTGGCCGAGCTGATCGCCTCAGCGTCCGGCGACCGGGTCACTCTGCGCACCACCGCGCGGCCGGAGGCAACCGCGGCGCTGACCGGCGCCGGCGCCACCGTGGCCGTCACCGAGCGCGACACGCTCACCGTGTCCGGGCTTCCGACCGAGCGCATCGTGGCCCTGCTCAGCGGCCAGGGGGTGCCGTTCTCGGAGATCTCCGCGCACCGGGCCACTCTCGAAGAGGCCTACATGGAACTCACCCGGGACGTGGTCGAGTTCCGGGCGGCAGCACCCGGCGCCGCACCCACGGCCCTGCCGTCTGGGGAGCGGTCTGATACCGAGGAGACCGTCCGATGAGCACCGGAACGATCACGCCCTACCAGTCCTCGCAGCAGCCGGGGCGCGACGACTTCAGGCACCTGCTGCTGTCCGAGTGGACCAAGTTCCGCAGCGTGCGCGGCTGGGTGATCGCCATGATCGGCGCGGTGGTGCTGACCGCCCTGGCCGTAGTGGCCCTGGCGGGCACCGCTGGCGGGAAGGGGAACCCGGGGGCTGACCCGACGAACGTCACCGGCCCGGGCGGCGAGGCGGTTACCGACAGCTTCTACTTCGTGCACCAGTCGCTGGACGGGAACGGCAGCATCACCGCCCGGGTCACCTCGCTCACTGGCTCCGTGCTGCCCGGGCAGGTGCCCCCCGGGGAGACGCCGCCGCGGGGTGCCCAGCCGTGGACTAAGGCCGGGGTCATCATCAAGGCCAGCACCAAGCCGGGGTCGGCCTACGCCGCTGTCATGGCCACCCCTGGCCACGGCGTCCGCATGCAGTGGAACTACACCAACGACACCGCCGGGCTGCCAGGCGCGGTGTCCGCGGCGTCGCCGCGGTGGCTGCGGCTGACCCGTTCCGGCGACACGATCACCGGGTACGACTCCGCTGACGGCAGTCACTGGTCCGAAATCGGCACCGCCACGCTGGCCGGGCTGCCGTCTACCGCGCAGGCGGGCCTGTTCGTCGCCTCGCCGCAGTACGTTTCGGCCGCGCAGAGCTTCGCCAACAACGACTTCGCCCCGTTGAACACGCAGGCGGCTGGCGTATTCGACCGCGTCAGCCTGTCCGGCGAGCAGCCCAGCGCCAGGTGGAGCGCGGGCTATGTCGGCGGCCTGTCCGTCTCGCAAGTCCCGCAAAGCCCCACCGGTCCTGGCTGCCCGCAGGAGCAGCAGGGCAGTATCTGTGTTGGGAAGCACCTTGAGTCAGCTGGCGGTCTGACCAGGTCCGGCGGCACGTTCAAAGTGCGAGATTACGGCGGTGACATCGCGCCGTACGTGACCAACGTCGACCCGCTAGGGACGGTCCTCAAGGGCACCGTCATCGGGCTGATCGCGGTCATCGCTCTCGGCGCGCTGTTCATCACCGCCGAGTACCGGCGCGGGCTGATCCGCATTACGCTATCGGCCAGCCCACGCCGGGGCCGGGTGCTGGCAGCCAAGGCCATCGTGATCGGGGTGGTGACGTTTGTCGCCGCCCTGGTCGGGGCCGCCGTCGCGGTACCGATCGCCGAGCGCAAACTGAACTCTGGCGGGTGGGTGTCGTCGGTCTTCCCCGTCTGGTCGCTGACGAGCGCCCACGGGGTGCAGATTGTCGTGGGCACGGCCGGGCTGCTCGCGGTGGCCGCGATCCTGGCCCTGTCCGCCGGGGCGGTGCTGCGCCGCAGCGCCGGCGCCATCGCCGCCGTGGTCGTGCTCCTGATCGTCCCGGTCATCCTGTCCGTCATCCTGCCCCAGGGGCCCGCCGACTGGCTGCTCCGGCTGACCCCGGCCGCCGCGTTCGGGGTGCAGCAGGGGACACCGCAGTACTCGCAGGTCATGCGCGCCTGCATGCCGTACAACGGATGCTTCCCGCTGGCCCCCTGGACCGGCTTCGCGGTGTCCTGCGCCTGGGCTGCAGCCGCCCTCGGTCTGGCCGTCTACCTGCTCCGAAGGAGAGACGCGTGAGCTCCCTCCTCGAATCGGTGCATGCGGAGTGGACCAAGCTGCGGACGGTGCAAAGCACTGGGTGGCTGCTGCTCACCCTGATGGTGCTGACCGCCGGCGTGGGCACCCTGGCCACCGCGGTGGTGAAGTGCCCGGCAACGTGCAGCGAGGACACCACCAAGCTCAGCCTCACCGGCATCCTGCTCGGCCAGGCCGCGGTCGCCGTCCTCGCCGTGCTTGTAATGAGCGGCGAGTACAGCAGCGGCATGATCCGGATCACGCTCACCGCGATGCCCCGCCGGCTCACCACCCTGGCCGCCAAGGCGATCGTTGTGACCGGCGTTGTGCTGGCGTCGGGGGCCGTCGCGACCGCCGGGTCGGTCGTGGCCGGCCGGTACATCCTGCCCGGCAACGGGTTCACCGGGGCGTACCACTCCGAGATGCTTTCGCTGACCGCCGGGTCGACGCTGCGTGCGGCTGGCGGCTCGGTGCTGTACCTGGCCCTGATCGCGCTGTTCAGCCTGGGCCTGGCCACTGCCCTGCGGGACTCAGGCGCCTCGATCGCGGTCATGCTCGGTTTGCTCTACATCGTCCCGCTGCTCACCGACCTGGGAACGCTTGACCCGCGCTGGGAGCATCGCCTGCAGGAGTGGGGGCCGATGACCGCCGGCCTGGCGATCCAGGCCACCAGGGACCTTAAGACGCTGCCGATCGGCCCCTGGCCGGGCCTGGGCGTACTGGCCCTGTGGACGGCTGGTGCCCTGCTGGCCGGCGGCCTGATGCTCCGCCTTCGCGACGCCTGACACACACCAGCCCATCTCACCCGACGCAGAAAGGGATACATCATGCCCGAAAACAGGAAGACGCTTGATCAACTGAACGCTCCCTGGTCGTTAATGCGCAGGCGACGCTCATGGGCCTTTCTCACAGCGACGGCGCTGGTGGCGAGCGTGGCGGCATACCTTACCGCCACGGCTGCGCCGGCTGCAGCCGCCCGCCCAGCACCGATGAGCACCGACCCTCCGATTCAGCACCTCTCGTGCGGGCCACCGCACTACTTCATCCCCTGCTACAGCCCCGCCCAGTTCGAGGTGGCCTACGGCGTGGCGCCGCTGCTCAGCAGCGGGATCAACGGCAGCGGCGAGACCGTGGTGTTCCCTGAACTCGCTAACGCGCCTGGGCCTAACTTCACCGACATCCGCCAGGATCTGGCCGCGTTCGACAGCGAATTCGGGCTCCCTGCGGCCACGCTCAAGGTCACGACCACCTTCGCCGGGGCCAGCGCCCCCTACGTCGCGGGCACCGAGGAGGTCGAGGACACCGAGATGGTGCACGCGATCGCGCCCGGCGCCACCCTGGACGTGGTCCTGGTGCCGAGCGATGCCACTTCCAGCGTGGCGAACTTCGCCACAGCTGTGACGGATGTCGTGCAGTCTGGCACCGCGCAGGGCGCCTCGGTGATCTCGATCAGTGCCAGCGGCGGCGAGCACTACTTCACCCCGATCCAGGTGGCCCGCCTCCATGCGGCGCTGCAGCAGGCCGCGGCCCGGCATGTCACGGTCGTGGCCTCCTCCGGTGACAGCGGCGCCATCAGTGACAACGGCCCGCCGGTGGAGGTCAGCCTGCCCGCCTCCGACCCGCTGGTGCTGGGCGTCGGCGGCACCGCCCTGAACGCGTTCTTCAAGACCGGCCAGTACTTCGGCGAGATGGCGTGGAACCAGGACACCGACGCTTCCGGTGGCGGTTACAGCATCCTGTTCCGCCGGCCCTCCTACCAGGACGGCGTCCCGCGGGTCGGCGCGATGCGGGGCGTGCCTGACGTCGCCGCCAATGCCGACTCGACCACAGCTATGGCGCTGACGTTCACCGGCGGCGTCCTGATCCCGGCCCAGGGCACCAGCGCAGCCACCCCGGTCTGGGCGGGCGTGGTCGCCCTGGCCGACCAGGAGGCCGGCCAGCACCTTGGCCTGGTCAACCCGGCCATTTACAGCATCGCCAGGAGCCCGGCCTACCACAGCGCGTTCCACGACGTGGTCACCGGCGACAACTCGGTGTTCGGGACGACCAGTGTCTTTAACGGCTACCAGGCAGGACCCGGCTGGGACCCGGTCACCGGCTGGGGCAGCCCCGACGCCCAGGTCCTCGTCCCCCTGCTCGCGCATGCTGCGCGCCATGGCGGCGGAGGGTCCTGAGTCCTGACCAGGCCGAGCCGTCGGGAGGGCCCGTGGGGAAGTCCCCCGGGCCCTCCGCAGCCCTGGCCTCCGCAGGGACGATCAGCAACAAAGCCGACAAACTTCCACTCACCGCTGAGGCAGCAGCCTGATGGATGTTGATCTGATGCACACCTGCGGGCTGTTGCAGAATTGGCTGACCTGCATCGGCGTGGTTTTCCTCCGCGTTTGTGATCTTCTGGGAAGATTGATGTATGGCGAAGGGGTACCGGCCGGTGCGGCGGGATCAGCTGTTCCTGCTGCCGCCGGACATGCGGGAGTGGCTGCCGGCTGATCACCCGGTGTGGCTGGTGATCGCGGCGGTGCGGGATCACCTGGATACTTCGGCGGCGCACGCGGCGCGCCGTACTGGCGGGGCGGGGACGGCAGGTTATGACCCGGACATGCTGGTGACGCTGCTGATCTGGGCGTATGCGAGCGGGGTGACCAGCTCGCGGCAGATAGAGGCGGCCTGCCGCACTGATGTGGCCTTCCGGGTGATCTGCGCCGGGGATGTGCCTGATCATGTGACCGTCGCGCGGTTCCGGGCGGCGTTCCCGCAGCTGGCGGCGCAGCTGTTCACCCAGGTGCTGGTGCTGTGCGCGCGGCTGGGCATGGGGAAGGTCGGTGTGGTGGCACTGGATGGCACCAAGATCGCCGCGAGCGCGTCGAAGTCGGCGAACCGGGCCGAGGAGGCGCTGGCACGGCTGGCCGCGCAGGCCGTCGCGGAGCACGGCGAGGCGGACGCGGCTGAGGACGCGCTGTTCGGCCAGGACCGCCGGGGGGATGAGGTTCCTGAGGATGCCTGGCATCCGCGGCGGCGTGACGAGCGGATCGCTGCGGCGCTGGCCGGGCTGCGGGCTGAGCGCCAGGCTGCGGAGCAAGCCGCCGGGCAGGCGGTGGAGGGCAAAACCCAGGCCCACCGTCAGCGGCGGCGTTCGGGGCGGCGACCCGGGCCGCCGCCCGCGGCCAGCGCGGTAGCGCTGGCTGAGGAGAACCTGGCGCAGGTGCGGGCTGAGCGGGCCGCCCAGCTCGCCGGGCTTGAAGACAAGTACGCCGCGGGGCAGGTGCGGCGGGGCCGCAAACGCGGGGTCGATGACTACTGCCGGGTCAGGCAGGCTGCCGCCGCCGTGGAGGCAGCCCGCGCCCGCCAGGGCAAGGCCGCCGCCCGGGCCGCCCGCAAAAAGGCCAGCCGCAAAGGCCCAGGGCCGGTCCGCAACATCACCGACCCCGGCTCCCGGCTGATGCCCATCCGCGGTGGCGGGTTCATCCAGGGCTACAACGCCCAGAACCTCACCAGCGAAGACCTGCTGATCATCGCCACCCGCCTCACCCAGGACCCCACCGGCATGGCCTGGCTGGAACCCATGATGACCGCCGCCCAGCACGCCGCCGCGCTCATCACCGCCGCCCAGCCCCCCGCCACCGCAGACACCGCCAGCACCAGCACCAGCCCTGTCGGGCTGCTGCTCGCCGACGCCGGCTACCTGTCCGAGCACAACCTCACCCTCCCCGGCCCCGACCGCCTCATCGCCACCGGCAAACGCCGCCGCCTCGAAAAAGCCGCCCGCGGCACCACCCCCCGCACCACCAGCCCCGCCAGACCGGCCACCACCGCCATGGCCGCCCGCCTGGCCACCCCCGCCGGCATCGCCGCCTACCGCCGCCGCGGCCACATCGCCGAGACCCCCCACGGCCACATCAAGCACAACATGCGCTTCCGCCAGCTCACCATGCGCGGCACAACCAAAGCCGCCGCCGAATGGACCTTCACCGCCACCGTCCACAACCTGCTCAAAGCCATCAGCACCGGCCACCTCACCACCACAGCCCTCGCCACCCTGGCCAGCTGACCACCACCCCAGCCACAACCTGGCCAGCCGCCCCCAAAGCCCCACCACACCCCTCAGACGCCACACCCATTCGGCAACAGCCCGCCTGACTACACCAAGTCCCACATTCATACCGGGGGCGAGGACCCCGGAGTGGCGGCTCCGGCGGGGGGCTCTGGCGGGGGGCTCTGGCCGGGGGGCTCTGGGGGGGCTCTGGGCCTGCGCAGCGCAGCGGGCGTTCTAAGTTAACTTGACAGCTAATTAAACGAGTGGTGAAGTAAAAGGGTGAACCAGCTCGACGCCACCTTCACCGCGCTGGCGGACCCGACCCGCCGGGCGATCATCGCCCGGCTGGCCACGGGGGACGCCACTGTGAACGAGCTGGCCGCGCCGTTCGACATGACCCTGCCCGGCATCTCCAAGCACCTGAAAGTGCTCGAGAGGTGCGGGCTGATCTCGCGCACCCGGCGCGCGCAGTTCCGGCCGTGCCACCTGGAGCGGGTGGCATTGGACGTAGCCGCTGACTGGATCGAGGAGGCCCGGCGGGTCTGGGCGGAGCGGTTCGACAAGCTCGACGAGCACCTGCGCGACATCCAGCGGGCGGCTGCCGGGAGCAGCCCAGACACCACAGGGGAGGGAAGCGGTGACGTCCCGGGAACCGGGCACACAAGCCGCGAGCCAGATGAGTGAGACTGCGCCGCCGCCGGGTGAGCTGAACTTCACCCGGGTCTTCGAAGCCCCGAGGGAGCTCGTCTTCCGGTGCATGACCCAGCCGGAGCACCTGACCCATTTCTGGGGCCCAGCCGGCGTCAGCACTCCGATTGAGCACATCAAGGTGGACCCGCGCCCGGGTGGGGTGTTCGACACCGTCATGGTCAACGACGCCGACGGCAGCCAGTACCGGATGCGCGCGGTTTTTGATGAGGTCGCCCGGCCGGAACGGCTGGTATGGACCGACCAGGACACCGGGATGAGGACGACGTCGACGTTCACCGACCTCGGCGCCCGCACGGAGGTCCGGATCCATCAGGTGAATGTGCCTGAGCCGATGCGCCGTCCAGAGGCGCAGCAGGGCTTCCTGACCTCGCTCGACCGTTTCGCCGCCTATCTCGGCACGGTTGCTGCCGGGCCGACCAACAGGAGATGACCATGACCATGACCGATGACACCCAGCTTCAGCCTGTGGTAGCTGACACGTTCCTGACTCTGGCCGGCCTCCTGGAAGGCACGTCCGAGCGGCAGTGGGACACCCCGTCGCTGTGCGCGGGCTGGCGGGTCCGCGAGGTGGTCGCGCACATGACGATGGCCGCTCGCTACTCCGAGCAGGAGTTCATGGCCGGGCTGCAGCAGTGCGGCTTCGACTTCACCCGGTTCTCGAACGAGGTCGCAGCCCGGGACGCTGGCCTGCCAGCCGCCGAGCTCGTGGCCAACCTGAGGTCGGACGTGATGGGGCACTGGGCCCCGCCGGGGGGCAGCTACCACGGCGCCCTCAGCCACGTTGTGATTCATGGCCTGGACGTGTCTGTGCCACTCGGCGCGCCGCGCTGCTGCACTGACGAGGCCATCCGCGCCGTCCTCGACGACCTGACCCAGGGCGACGTTCACGCCCACTTCGGCATCAGCGTCGACGGCCGCGTCCTGGAGGCCACAGACCTGGACTGGTCCTACGGCTCAGGCGCTGCCCTGCGCGGCCCCGCTGCCGACCTTGTGCTGGCGCTAACCGGCCGGCCGGTCCCCGGCGGACGACTGGACGGCGAGTCCCTCGCAGCGATGCCTGCTGGCGCGCCCTAGCGGTGCTCTCAGCGGTCGCCGGATATCCAGGTGTCCATGCGCTGCCACCAGTCGTAGATCCAGCGGACCTGGCTGTCGTGGTCTTCGTGGCGCGGTACCTCGCCGGCCGGGACCAGCCACCATCTCGCGCACACCGCGTGGTCCATCGGGAGGCTGCGCCAGATGTCGCCGGCGCTGACGAGCTTGTCCAGCCCGGCGTGCGCCACGAAGATCACATCTGCGCCGGGGCACGCGGCGATGGCCGCCAGCGCTCCGCCTGTCCGCGGCGCGAGCAGGTGAGGCATGCGGCGCGCCCGGGCGGCCAGGTCAGCGTGGCCTGCCTGCTCCAGCCGCCGGATGCGGCGCTGCCACCGGCCCGGCGTCCAGTTGCCGCCCTCCGGGAAGATCACCAGTGCGCCGCTGGCCTCGAGCCCCCGGGCCAGGCGCTCGATCTGCTCAACGAACAGGCGACTCCCGGTCCGGCCCTGGCGGATGAACACGTTGGGCACGCGGTTGGCGACGACATCCACGGCCGGGTCGAACTGCATAGCGGCGTTCATGACGACGCGCGGGCGCCGGCCGCAGGCGGTCAGCAGATAGCGCACCAGCAGGAGCGAGTCCCCGGGCCCGGCGTGGCGGCTCAGCACGATCACCGGGCGGACCGGGCTCTCCTTCTCCTCCCCGGACGACGGCTCTGGGCCGGCGACATCGATCCGCAGCCCGAACAGCCGGACAGCCGCCCGGTACACCACATCGAGGAACCAGTGCATGATCGCGTAGTGACGGCTCTGGTAGGGCTCGGTGTGCAGCCGCCCGCCGAATCCGCTCGCGATCCACAGCGCAAGGGACATGAACAGCGCAGCGGCATCCGCGGCCGCCCAGGTGAGCGCGAAACTTAGCAGCCGCAGCGCCCGCAAGCGCCGGGGCCACGACAGCCCGGCCAGGCTGAGCGCGAACGTCAGCACGGCCAGCAGCGGGAACAGGACAACTACAGCGACCGCGACGACGACGCCAAGAGGGGCAAGAACAAGCCGGCGCACCAGTCTCGGTGGCAGCATCATCGTCTCCTGACGCCGGCCGCCGGGTCAGCCCGAGGCAAGCCCGGCGAGATAGCTCGCCGACGCGGCGTAGGCCCGCTCGATGCTGCCAGCGACCCTGGTCCGGTCCCGGTAGCGGAACTGCGCGAGGTCCGTCTGTGACCCGTTCGCGCCCGCCGGCAGCACGTGTACCTGCACGTCAGCGGGCAGCGAGGCCATCTCCTCGTGGAACCGGTGCTGCCGGGCTATCTCAAAGGCGACGAGGCCCACCTCCCACGGCCTGCGTGGCACCGTCAGCGGCCGCTCGATCCGCCCTACGTGCAGGACATACACAGTCCGGGCGCCCAGCGCGACGGCGCGGCCGACAGGTATGGAGTGCACAAGCCCGCCGTCAAAGTAGTGCTCGCCGCCGACCTCGACCGGCGGCAGCAGCCCGGGCACGGCACACGAGGCCAGAACGGCGGGAACGACCTGCCCGCTGCTGAACCAGCGCGCGCTGGCGTGCTCGATGCTGGCCGCGACGCAGTGGAACGGCAACTGCAGGTCGGCGAAGTCGTCGCCGGGAAGCGCGTCCTCCAGCATGCGCCGGAGCGGCTCGATTGAGTGCAGGTGTGTCCCGGAGCGGGCCAGGCGCACCGCCCGGCCCCAGAGATTCTCACTGAACGCCTGCCGCAACTCATCGCCCTGCCACATCGCCGCGAGACGGCCTGTGGCGGCCGCCGGGTCGGCCGCCACGAGAGCGCCGTTGACCGCGCCGACCGACGTCCCGACAACCACGTCGGGGCGGATCCCGGCCTCCGCCAGCGCCCGGAGCATCCCGACCTCGTGTGCGCCCAGCACGCCCCCGCCGCCGAGTACGAAGGCCGTAAGCAGGCGGCGGGCGTCGGCTGCGCCGGTCTCACTCACCCAGGGCGCGCCGGAAGTACTTAACGGTGGCTGTCAGCCCCTCGTCCAGCTGCACTGTCGGCTGCCAGTCCAGCAGCTCACGGGCGAGGCTGATGTCAGGCTTGCGGCGCACCGGGTCGTCGGAAGGCAGCGGGCGGTGCTCGATCGGGCAGTCGCTGCCCGCCAGAGCCAGGACTTTCTTGGCCAGTTCCAGCACGGTGAACTCACCCGGGTTGCCGAGGTTCACCGGCCCGGTCAGTTCCCTCGGCGAGTTCATCAGCCGGATCAGCCCGTCGACCAGATCGTCGACGTAACAGAACGACCGCGTCTGCGACCCGTCCCCGAAGACCGTCACCGCCTGCCCGCGCAGGGCCTGGACGATAAAGCTCGAGACCACGCGGCCGTCGTTAGGCAGCATGTTCGGGCCGTACGTGTTGAAGATCCGCGCGACCTTGATCGGCAGCCGGTGCTGACGGTAATAGTCGAAGAACAGGGTCTCCGCGCACCGCTTGCCCTCGTCGTAGCAGGACCGGACCCCGATGGGGTTGACGTTCCCCCAGTACGACTCCGGCTGCGGGTGCACAGCCGGGTCGCCGTACACCTCCGACGTCGACGCGAGGAGGATGCTCGCCCCGATGCGCTTCGCCAGCCCGAGCATGTTGATCGACCCGTGCACGCAGGTCTTCGTGGTCTGCACCGGGTCACGCTGGTAGTAGACCGGCGACGCCGGGCAGGCGAGGTGGTAGATCTGATCAACCTCGACGTACAGCGGGAACGTCACATCGTGGCGCATCAGCTCGAAGCGCGGCTCGTCCAGCAGGTCGATGACGTTGTGCCTGCTGCTTGAATAGAAGTTGTCCACGACGAGCACGTCGTGTCCCTGCGCGAGCAGGCGCCGGCACAGGTGCGATCCGATGAAGCCGGATCCTCCGGTCACCAGGATCCTCCTGGGCTCGTCCGGCAGCACCGCCGGACGGCCTGGCGTCGAGTTCGGGCTCACGCATTCTCCTTCCCGAGCCTGGCTGGTACCGGGCAAACCAGCCTGTGCGGCTGCAATCTATCTGCTTGCCTGGCCTTTGTCTGGCGTTGATCCCCCGGACCACATATGCTTGCCGGCCGTGAAGCTGTCGATCCTGATGCCCGTGTACAACGAGCACGCCACGCTGTCCTCCGCGATCAAGGATGTCCTCAACGTCAGCTTTCCCTGTGACGTTGAGCTGGTAATTGTCGATGACGGGAGCAACGACGGCACCCGTGAGCTCTACCCGGCTTTCGAGAACGATTCCCGTGTGCGCATCCACATGCACGACCGGAACCAGGGCAAGGGCGCTGCGATCCGCACCGCCTCCACCGTGGCCACCGGCGATTACGTGATCATGTGCGACGCTGATCTGGAATACTCGCCAGCCGAGATCCCGGCGCTGCTCGCGCCAGTGCTGGCAGGCGATGCCGAGGTCGTGTACGGGACCAGGACGTTCGGCAGCCACAACGCCTATTCCTACACGTACGTGCTCGGCAACAAGGCCGTGACCACGTTCGCGAACGTGCTGTTCAACTGCTACATCAGCGACCTTGAGACCTGTTTCAAGCTCATGCCGGCCCCGCTGTACCGCGACCTGCGGGCCAAGGAGACAGGGTTCGGCATGGAAGCCGAGCTCACCGGGAAACTGCTGCGCCGCGGCATCCGCCCTTATGAGGTCCCTATCAGCTACAAAGCGCGGTCCCGCGAAGCTGGGAAGAAGCTGACCTGGCGTGACGGCGTCGAGGCGCTGTGGATCCTGCTCCGGGAACGGTTCGCACCCCGCCGGGCGGCAGCACGTCGCTGATCACGACCGGCGTTCCTGGATAAGGATTCCGAGGGCGCCTTGAGACGGCCGAGCCAGTCAGCGATCTGATCGGCCGTCTCGCGCCAGCGAGGCTCCAGCATGATGCTGTGGCCTCGGCCCGGCACCTGGATGTACTCGGCATCGTAGTGAGCAGCCAGGTTCCTGGTGATCTCGGCCGGGCACAGCATGTCGGTCTCACCGCCGATTACCAGCACGGGGCAGGAGATCCTTGAGCGGTCCACACTGACCGTCCACCTGCTGGCCTCCCAGACCGCACGCGGCGACTCCGGGACCAGCAGCGCGTAAAGCTCACGAGCATCCGCCTCAGGCACGCCCTGGAAGAACATATGCCAGGCAACCTCAAATGGCAGCACGGGAAACGGGGCCGAGAAATCGACGGGGATCTCGTTCACCGGGCCACCGACCTCTTCCGGGACAACGGACGCGATGAGCACCAGACCGGCGACCTCGTTGCGCTCGGCGTATACCTGGGCCGCCAGCCCGCCCATACTGTGACCCACCACGACCGGCGGCCGCGGCAGCGTCGCGGCGACCAGCCCGATCTCCTCGGTGACGTCGCAGATGCTGCGGTTCACGAGCGCCTCGGGGGCAAGATCCTCAGAGCCGCCGTGCCCGTACCAGTTGAGTGCCAGGGTGTCCCACCCGGCGTCACTGAAGCAGGACAGGTAATTCGCCCAGCACCAGCTGCCGTGTGAGCCGCCGTGCACCAGCAGCAACGGCGGGCGGTGATTATCCGTGCTCTGTGTGGCGGGAGCGGAACGTTCCACGCGGACGCCACCGATCCGCAGCTCCACGGTCATTCAGCGAGGCCTTGATGACGCAACTCGTTCTCCCCAGTTCCAGGCAGCAGGTGATGTCGGCACTTATCGTGTCATGGCGGGGGCTGGAGAACTAGCTGCTGCCCCGCGCCGCCTGTTCTCCGATGACGACTATGGCGCTCAGCTCGTCGCAGGCCGCTACGCGAGGTGTGAGGCCGGCGGCGGCGAATGCCTCGGCGGCGGGCTGGGCCTGTCGCTCGCTGGTCTCTACCAGCAGGTGGCCGCCTGGCGCCAGCCACTGCGGCGCGCCGGCCGCCACCCGGCGCAGCACGTCCAGCCCATCCGAGCCGCCGTCGACCGCTGTCAGCGGCTCGTGCACGCGGGCTTCGGCGGGAAGCAGCCCGACCTCCGCGGAGGGCACATAGGGCACGTTGGCGGCCAGGATCGTGGCCCGGCCACGCAGCCCTGCGGGCAGCGGGCCGTACAGGTCACCCTCGTACACCTGGCTGCCGCTAGCCAGGCCGGAGCGGCCCTCGGCGAGATTGCGGCGTGCGCACGCCACCGCTGCGGGGTCTATGTCCACCGCGTGCACCTCAGCATCGCCCAGCGCGGCCGCCAGCGCGGCACCCACCGCGCCGGAGCCGCAGCACAAGTCGAGGACGACGATGGGCGGCGGCGCCGAGCCGTGGACGGCGAGGGACACCGCCTCGCGGACCAGGAACTCGGTACGCCGGCGGGGCACGAAGACCCCCGGGCCAACCGCTATCCGCAGGCCGCAGAACTCCGCCCAGCCCAGGACGTGCTCCAGCGGCAGGCCAGCGGCGCGGCGGTCCACCATAGCGGCCAGGTCAGCCTGGGCGGCCGCGGCCCCGATGAGCAGCCGTGCCTCATCCTCGGCGAAGACACAGCCGGCCGCTCGCAGCCTGGCGGTGATCGCAGCCTCCGTCAGTTCCTGCGCTTCGCCAGCCACGACATCACCAGGAACACCGGTGTGCTCAGCCCCAGCAACAGGGCACAGCCGGTGACCGCGCTCTCGATGAAATTGCCGCCGACCCGGGCCACGCCGAAGTAGTAGATGACCACAACCAGCATCAGCAGCAGGTAACCGCCCAGCGCCGTGTAGAGGTACTGCGTGACCACGCGGAGCCAGCCGGGCCCCCGCGCTCCGAGCGGCCGCAGGCTGTGGGGCCAGAGAGCCGCCGGCGTGGCCCGTGTGGCCGGACCCGATGGCTGCCCCGCCGCAGGCGGCGAACCGGTCGGCTGGCGCCGCGACAGCCGCAGGCCGACAGCGAGGACCACCATGATCACGACGTAAAAGACCACCATCGGGATCAGGGCCTGCCGGATCACCAGGGACGACATCTCAGGCCCTGCCTCTTCTCATGCCCGGTCTTCCCTATGCCCGGAGCAGGAAGTGCCAGCCGCGGATGAAAATGTGCCAGCCAAACCAGAGCCACAGCGCGAACAGTGCCCACCGGCCGAACGGGTAGCGCATGATATTCCGGAAGGCGTCGCTGAGAGTGGGTACCCCGCTGACGTGGCTGAGCGCGAGCCCTTCCCACGCGAACAGAGCGCCGAAGAGCACTCCCCACACGATGTAGCCGATCACGGGATGTTGTGCCACCGTAGCCTCCTCGGGTTGGTGGGGTCAGGTTTACCACCGCCGGCATGCAATCATCCCGCCTCGACCCTCCGGCGTTCCCAGGGGTTCGCCCGACCCGCCCGGCGGCCGTTCGTTACGGTTGGAACGCTTCTTTCGTTAGCCGAGCGAATGGATGGCTGGATGATCACCATGTGGAACTCGTTCAGGACTGACGACCGGGCCGGCATCACGGCGGAGGTGATCGCTTATCCCGGCGGCAACGGGGACGAGATCACCGCCTATGTCGCGAGGCCGATCTCGGACGATCCAGCGCCCGGGGTCGTGGCCGTCCACCACATGCCGGGCTGGGACGAGTTCTACCGGGAGTTCTCCGAGCGGCTCGCGCGCCACGGCTTTTTCGTCATCTGCCCGAACCTGTACGACCGGTTCGGCCACGGGACCCCCGACGACATCACGGCGAAGGTGCGCTCCGAGGGCGGCGTGCGCGACGACTCAGTGGTGGCCGACTGCGAGGCCGCGGCCAAGTGGCTGAGGGCGCAGCCGGGCAGCAATGGCAAGATCGGCATCATCGGCACCTGCTCGGGCGGCCGTCATGCGCTGCTGACCGCGTCCCGGGTATCCGGCTTCGACGCTGTCGCCGATCTGTGGGGAGGCGGCGTCGTCATGTCGAAGGAGGAGCTGTCCGATGCCCGCCCGGTCGCACCGATCGACTACACCGCCGGCCTCAGCGCGCCGCTGCTCGGCCTGTTCGGCAACGACGACAAGCACCCGACCCCGGATCAGGTCAACCAGCACGAGGCGGAGCTACAGCGGCGCGGCAAGGAGTACGAGTTCCACCGCTATGACGGCGCCGGCCATGGCTTCTTCTACTACCACGCCCCCATGTACCGCCCTGAGGCCGCAATGGACGGCTGGGCCAAGATCTTCGGCTTCTTCGGCAAGAACCTCACCTGACCCGCCGCCCGCCGAACCCCGCCCACACGCACGCCGAACCCCGCCCACCCCATCCGCTAACCCCGCCCACCCCATCCGCTAACCCCGCCCACCCCCATCCGCCGATTTTCATGATCTTGGTTGATTCTGTGCGGATGTGGCACTCAATCGACCAACTTATTGATTTCGGTCGCTGAACCGCGGGTGGGGGGTGGTTTGGGGAGCCGGGTTGGGTGTGTCAGGCCAGGCCGATACCGGAGTGCTGTCCGGAATTGGGTGGTTCCGGACAGCGGGCGGGCCGTGTGGCTATTGCGGTCAGAGTTCGCGGTGATTAACGGACGTCCTCATGGTCGTCTGCGCTGCCGGGCAGGCCTGCGGCGGCCGCAGCCGGCGGGCGGGGGGCGATGCCGGCCAGGATCGTCTCCGCGATGCGGCCGGGCAGGTCCGGCGGGGTCGTGACCGTGCTGCCGGGCACGCTGAACATGACCCGCGGCAGGACCTCGCCGTGGATCGCGCCGACAACGAGTGCCACCGCAGCCTCGATGTCGGCGCCCTCATCGATACGGCCCGCCCGCTGCTCGGCCCGCAGGTACCCGCGCAGGATGTCGGGCAGCCCGCGGCCGCTGGAATCCCGGTCATCCGTCTCGCCACCGCCCGTTCCGGCATGCTCGCCGCCCGGGCTGCTCTCACGACCGGCCGGGGCTGCCTCACCCGGGCTGGCCCCGCCCTTGGCTGAGCCGCCGCTCGCGGTTCCCGGGTCGCCCGCGCCGAACGCGGCGTGGCCGCCGACCATGGCGTGGAACCTGGTGAGGACACCCGGCTGTGACACAAGCCCGGCGAACGCTGGTGCTACGCGGGCCAGAGTCGCCATGCCGCTCTCGATGAACAGCCGCAGGTTCTGTGCGACCGTGCCGGTGCCGGCCGGCGGGATCGCGGCCCTCGCGGCCATGACCTCGCCGACGTGCGCCAGCAGGGCCTGCGCCAGCAGATCGTCCTTGTCCTCGAAGTAGTTGTAGAGGACTCCGTCGGCGACCCGGGCCTCCCGGGCGATGTCGCGGACGGCCAGCCCGGCGCTGCCCCGCTCCCTGATCAGCCGGGCTGCCGTCGCGATGAGGTGCTCGCGCAGGTTCTGGGCGTCGTCACCGCGCAGAGCAGCCGGCTTCCTAGGTGACATCGCGCCTGAGTGTAGTGACCACGGCCGCGACTGCGAAGACAGCGGCGTAGGCGAGCAGCACGAGCCCCCCGGCCCACTGCGACAGGAGTGGCGACGAGCCGAACAGGCTGGCGCGGTCCAGCGCCTCGCTGGCGTTCAGCGGGAGCCAGCGGGCGAGCCCAGACCCGACGAGCTGGCCGACGATGCCCTCGACCAGTGCGATCCACGCGAGCGCGACCGTGATGGCCGCGGCGAGGTTGCGGATGAGAGCCCCGAGGCCGACGCCAACCACGGCGAAGCCGACGTTGGCGGCGACGCCTCCAACCAGGGCCTGCCAGGTGCCGGCCGCCGACAGGTGCAGCGCGCTGCCCTTTGCTGACCACCACGCTGCGATGACCGCCAGTGCCACCGCCGACGACACCAGCCCGGCCGCGGCTCCGGCCACACCGTAGACGGCCAGCTTGGCCCCGATCACCTGGCGCCGGCCGGGAAAGCTGAGATAGCTGTCGGTAATCGTGCCATGCCGGTACTCGCCGGCCACAGCGACGATGCCGAAGACAAGCGTGATGATCGCGGCGAGCCCCACATGCGAGAGTGCCTTGGCCTGGGTGGCCGGATCGTGGACGTTCCCGCCGGACTCCACCAGGCCGCTGATGCCAGCCACAACGATCAGCGGTCCCCCGGCCAGCAGCAGCCACGGCGCCCGGATGGTCGTGATCTTGCGAAGCTCGCTGTTCAGCGCCATCAGCTGGCCAGTCATGCCGGCGCCTCCGTCATCTTCAGGAACGCCGACTCCAGCGCACCGCCGCCCGGGCCGAGCTCGGCCAGCGGCCCGGCGAAACGCAGCCGCCCGGCGCTGAGGATCACGACGCGGTCTACTGTCTGGGCGACCTCTGCGAGCCCGTGGCTGGCGACGAGGATCGTCCGGCCCTGGGCGGCGAGGTCCCGGAGCAGCCCGCGGAGCCAGACGACGCCCGCCGGGTCGAGGCCGTTGGCTGGCTCGTCGAGCAGCAGCAGCTCCGGGTCTGGAAGCAGCGCTGCGGCCAGGCCGAGACGCTGCCGCATACCAAGGGAGAACCCGCGCACCCGCCGGCCTGCCGAAGAGGCCAGCCCGACCTGGTCCAGCACCTCGTCCACCCGCTGGCCGGGCGCGCCGCTGGCGGCAGCGAGCACGCGCAAGTGGTCGCGAGCGCGCCGGCCCGGGTGGAAGCCCGCAGAATCGAGCACGGCTCCGACCGCGCGCCGCGGCGTGGTCAGGCTCGGGTAGCCAACGCCGCCGATCAGCGCGGCGCCAGAGGTCGGGCGTACTAGCCCTAGCGCTACGCGCAGCGTCGTGGTCTTCCCGGATCCGTTGGGCCCCAGCAGGCCGGTGACCTTCCCGGCTGGAGCGGTAAACGAGACGTCGCGCACCGCGGTTACCCGGCCGAACGTCTTGGTCAGGCCGCGCACTTCTAGCTCCACAGGCTGCCCTCACTTGGTTGAGTCACGATAGACGTTAACGAACATTGGTTCATGAACAATATTTCATGAACTGATGTTCATAGCAAGTACTGCTGCTGAGCTGGGGCGGGCTTGTCATTTTCACCTGCGAGCTTGTGCACTAGCGTGTCGTTCGTGACGTCTGCCCCCCATGGCGAACACGAGCATGCCCCGAGTGCGGGACGGCGCGACCTCTTGCTGGCCATGTCCGGGCTGCGGCAGCCGGTCGTCATCGTCCTGCTCCTGATCGCGTTCTTCTCCGCGATCTCCGGGAAGCCCCTGGACGGCCTGCTCATGCTGTGCGTGGCGGCCGGTCTTGCCTGGGACGCCAGGCTGCGTCCCGGCGCGACCGCGGCCGAGCCGCCCGAGGGTGGCCGCTCCTGGCCGGGCAGCTACGGCAGACTCGGGCTGCTGGTGTCTCTCGCTCTGCTCGCAGCCGCCATCCTCTACGTGGTGGTCGTAGGCTCGTTCATCCGCTTCTCCTGGCCCGCGACCGCCGCAGTGGTCGGCGTCGGTGCGGGGGCGATCGCGATCGGGTGGCACGGGCCGCTGCGCCGCCGGCCTGCCTCCGGCTCGCTGCCCCGGCTGGGTGCAGGCCTGTGGGGCGGGACGCTGGTGGCCGGCGGGATGTGGGAGCTCTGGTCTCTCTCGCAGCAGCCCAGCCTGGACACCACATCCTGGGCGCACCCGACGATCAGCGCGCTGACGGACCCGCTGCTGGCCAGCCACCCCGGCCGCAGCCTGGCCCTCGGCGTCTGGCTGCTCCTCGGCTGGTATCTGGTGCGCCGATGAACAGCCGCGACCTGGCTGTGGGCGGCTACCTTGTCGTCCTGGCCGCGTTCGTGACCCTCCAGATCATCGGCCTGCGCAGGAAAGCACCGGTCCCGACGCTCGGCACCATCCTCAGCCGGATCATGCGCACCCGCACCGGCCGCGTCGGCGTCCTGGTCGCCTGGGCCTGGATCGGCTTGCACTTCTTCGCTCAGTGACTCTCCGGGAAATAAGCAGTGGCGAGCGCCGATTCGCCTGAGCTGGCCAGCGCAGGCTGCTAAGAGGCCGCCAACAGGTCACTAAAATCACGTCATGACCCAGGAGGCGGGGGAGTGCGACGCGGCCAGCAGCCGTCAGCCCCATGTGGCCTTTGAGGTCCTGAGCCGGTTCGCGATCCGCCACGGTAATGCCTGGCTCCCGCTGCCGTCGCCCAAGCCGCGGGCAGTGCTCGCGGCCCTGCTGCTGCGGGCGAACGAGGTGGTCTCGGCCGGGACGCTAGCTGAGATTCTCTGGGGTACGCAGCCACCGGTCACTGCGGCCACGGCTTTACAGAATCACGTCATGCGGCTCCGCCGGCAGCTTGGCCCCTGTGTCGGCGGGCGGATCAGGACCGTGTCGCCTGGTTACGTCGTCGATGTGCGTGAAGGTGAGCTGGACCTGCAGCGGTTTACCCGGCTGCGGGACAGCGGGCGTGCCGCCGCCCGCCGCGGCGAATGGGAGGCAGCAGTCGGCAGCCTGACCGAGGCGCTCGAGCTGTTCGGCGGCGGGCCGGCGCTGGCCGCGGTAGATGTGCCCGGGCTCCATCTGCCCGACGTACCGAGGCTGGCCGAGATGGGGCTCCAGACCCTGGAGTGGCGGATCGATGCCGACCTCTGCCTGGGCCGGCATGAGGAGACCATCGCGGAGCTGCGCCGGGTCACATCGATGCACCCGTTCCGGGAACGCTTCCACGAGCAGCTCATGCTCGCGCTGGTACGGTCCGGACGGCAGGCTGAGGCACTGTCGGTATACCGGGAAGCGCGACAGATCATTGTCGGCGAGCTGGGCATCGAGCCCGGACGGGCGCTGCAGGAGCTGCACCAGCGGATCATCGCCGCCGATCCGGCACTTCATGACCACGGCCAGCGGCCACAGTGGGCAGGAGCGGGTGAGATTCGGCCGTCCCGGCCGCCGACGGCATCGCCGGTGGCCCAGCTTCCGGGTGATCTCGCCGACTTCACCGGAAGGATCAGCCAGAGCGCTGAGCTCGTCGCGTGGCTCACGCAGCCGGAAGGGAGCCATCCAGGACAGGTGCGTATTGCCGCTGTGACCGGGCCCGGGGGAGTAGGGAAGACGGCGCTGGCCATCCATGTGGCGCACCGGCTCAGCGAGCAGTTTCCGGACGGGCAGTTGCACGCCGATCTTCGAGGCGGCCACGCTCGCCACGCCGACAGCGGCGACGTCCTCGCTCGTTTCGTCCGGGACCTCGATGCTGAGCGTCGCGTCATTCCGGCCGCACCCGGCGCCCAGGAAGAGCTCCAGGCGGCGTACCGGAGCCTGCTGGCGGGCCGCCGCATGCTGATCGTGCTCGACAATGCCCGTGACGCACGTCAGGTCAGGCCGCTGCTGCCGGGAACGGCGGACTGCGCTGTGCTGGTCACAAGCCGCAGTCGGCTCGTCGGCCTCGACGGCGCGCGAATCCTCGAGCTGGGAATGCTCGACGAGGCCGATGCGCTCGCGTTGCTGCGCCGGATCCTCGGGCCGGACCGGGTGGCGGCGGAGCCGCAGGCAGCCCGGGACGTGCTGCACGCCTGTGCCGGCCTGCCGCTGGCCATCCGGATCGCGGCGGCACGCCTCGCCTCCCGCCCCGACTGGCCCCTCAGCTCGTTCGCGGACCGGCTGGCCGACCAGCGAAGCTGGCTGGACGAGCTGCGGTCAGGTGACCGTGCGGTCCGCGGAAGCTTCGCTGTGAGTTACGAGGACCTGCCGCAGTCGCCGGACCGTCATGAGATCAGCGCGGCCCGCGTGTTCAGGGTTCTCGGCACATGGCCCGGGCCCGGGCTGAGCCTCGATGGCGCCGCGGCGATGCTGGGGCTGCCGCCGCGCGCGGTCGCGACGCCGGTCGAGGAACTTGTCGATGTCCACCTGATCGAGTCCGCTGGCCCAGACCGCTACCGCTTTCACGATCTGCTGCGTGCCTACGCCAGCGAGCGCGCGGCGGCGCAGGAACGGCGTGAGGCGCTCACCGATGCCACAGACAGGCTCTTGACCTGGTACCTGCACACCGTGATCGCCGCTATACACGCCATCACCCCGCGGCGCTCGAACCTGCCGGCGCCACCAGACCGGGGCGGCAGCCGCCCGCTGGCGTTCCCGTCAGCAACAGCAGCGCTGGAGTGGCTCGACTCCGAACGTGAGAATCTCGTCACGGCTGTGACGGCCGCGGCCAGTTTCGGCCCGCACGCCGCAGCCTGGCAGCTTCCGGCATACCTGCATGTGTATTTCGAGCTGCGTGCGGATTTCGGGGACTGGATCACGACGCATGAGACCGGCCTTGAGGCCGCGCGCCGCGCCGGTGACCTCGCCGGCCAGGCGTGGCTCCGCAGCTCACTGGGAGCCGCGCTGGTCCTGCTCGAGCGCCCGGCCGAGGCCATCATCCATCTGCGGCAAGCTTCCGCGCTCCATAAGCAGGTGGGTCAGAACGAGGGCCACGCGAACACCCTCAACTCCCTCGGCATCGTCCATGCCCAGCTTGGGGACTTCGGCCGCGGCGACCGCTACCTGGAGCGGGCCCTGGCCATCCGCCGGCGGACCGGCGACGTGCATGGCCAGGCCATGACACTGAGCAATCTCGCGATGACGCATCGTGAAAGGGCCCGGTTCGCGGCGGCGCTCCGTCATGCCGAGCAAGGACTGGCTGTGTCCCGGCAGACGGAAGACGAGCGGCTGCAGGCCAACTCCCTCACCATGGTCGGCGACCTGCTGCGCGCCAACGGACGTCTGGAGGAGGCGATCGATATCCTCAGCGAGGCGGCCAGCGTCGAGCACCGGACCGGAACCAGGCTGAACGAGGCGGCAGCCTTCAGGTACCTCGGGCAGGCCTACGCCGACAGCGGCCGACCCGACCAGGCGCGGGAGGCCTGGACCAGAGCGCTGTCCCTTTACGGCCCGCCTCTCGACTCCTACGCGGCCCGGATCCGCAGCTCCCTCGAGTCCCTAGCCCGACAGGAGGGCCAGCGCAGCACCGGGTCACCGGTCATCTGACGGCAGGTTGGGGATTACTGGCGAGCCAGGTTGGGCGCGCCGGTGCGCAGGACGTATTTCTGGATCTTGCCGGTTGCCGTCTTCGGCAGCTCGGTCACGAACGTGACCTGATGCGGCGCCTTGAAGTGCGCCAGGTTGTCGCGGGCGAACGCGATCAGCTCGTCCTCGGTCGCGCTGGTCCCGTCACGGAGCACCACGAACGCAGCCGGTGCCTCACCCCACTTCTCGTCCGGCAGCCCGACGATCGCGGCCTCCTGGACAGCCGGGTGGCGCAGCAGCGTCCCCTCTACCTCGACCGACGAGATGTTCTCCCCGCCGCTGATGATCACGTCCTTCAGCCGGTCCCGGATCTCGACGTAGCCGTCAGGATGGAGGATCGCGGCGTCGCCGGTGTGGAACCAGCCGTCGCCCATCGCCCGCTTAGTCGCGTCCGGGTCGTTGTAGTAGCCGTCCATCACCACGTTCCCGCGGACCACAATCTCACCGAGCACCTGCCCGTTGGCAGGCACCTCGTTGCCCTCCTCGTCGACCACGAGCAGCTCGCCCGAGGTAATCAGCTCGACACCCTGACGCGCCTTGATCTCTGCCCGGTGCCGTGCAGTCAGCCGCTTGTGTTCCGGCAGGGGAGCGCAGACCAGGATGAAGGGGGCCGTCTCCGTCAGGCCGTAGACATGCGTGACGTCCCAGCCGAATTCTCCCTCCAGCCGCTCGATCGTCGCCGCGGCCGGCGGGGCCCCGGCGGTGACCACGTGCACGCCCGGCGGGACCTCGCCACGCGCCTCCGCTGGCGCGTTCGCCAGCGAGATCAGCACCGTGGGCGCCGCGCACAGCCACCGCACGTGCTCGTCGCGGATCAGCCGGAACACCTCGGCAGGCTCGACCTTGCGCAGACACACGTGGGTGCCGCCGGCTGCTGTCACGGCCCAGGTGAAGGTCCAGCCGTTCGCGTGGAACATCGGCAGCGTCCACAGGTAATGGTCGCCGACCGCCATCGGCATGTGCAGCAGGGTGCCGATGACGTTCACGGCCGCGTTCCGGTGAGTGATCATCACTCCCTTGGGGCGGGCCGTGGTCCCGCTGGTGTAGTTGATCGTCAGCAGGTCCCGCTCCCCGATCTCCGGGTGGGCGAAGTCCGGGCTGGCCGCCGCGATCGCGGCCTCGTAGTCGAGCCAGCCGTCCCTGGCTCCCTCAAGTGCCACGAAGTGCCTGACACCGGGCATCTGGTCGCGGACGCCGTCGATGGCCTCGAGATAGTCGCTGTGCGCGCAGAGCACGCTGGTACCTGAGTGGTTCACGATGTAGACGAAGTCATCGGGCGTCAGCCGGTAGTTGACCGGCACGAGAACCGCACCGATCTGCGGGACCGCGTAGAAGGACTCGAGCTGCGCATGGGTGTTCGGGGCGATTGTCGCGACCCGGTCCCCCTGCTCGACGCCCAGACCCAGCAGGGCCGACGACCACCGGTCGCACCGCTCGAAGAACTGCTCATAGGAGAGCCGGACGTTTCCGTCGACAACCGCTGGCCTGAAGCCGTGCAGGCGGCGGGTCCGCCGGGCAAAGTCAATGGGAGTCAGAGGTGTTTCCACGGGATGCCTCCACTGTTACGCGGCTCATTAGCTGACTCTGGCACAGCTGGGTCTGCTGGCACCATCTCCCATGATTCGCCCTCCGGGTTCCGGGGTAGCAAGGAGGGCCTGGGATCACCGGTTCGCATGCGCGCTGGCCGGATCCTGTCGCATGATCGTGCGCGGACTGCGGACGCCGCCGATGTGGCGGAGCAGCCTGAGGCGGTGGGAGGGCGGAATGGCGCGTATGGCGCGGATGATCCACCGGATCCGGGCAGCGTTCCTCGCTGCTGTCGCGGCACTGAGCGGCCGCGGTTTAGTACCCGGAAAGTGGCACCGGCGGGCATCGGACCGCGACGCTGGGCACCCGTTCGGCGTCCAGGACGGCTGCCTGGTCAGGCCGGACGGGCAGCTGCCGACGGTCCGCGATGTCACAAGCCCGGTGATGCTGGGTGTTCACCGGGCCGCACCGAGCGCGGCCATGGTGACCACGGACGGCGACGGCCCTATTGCCGACCTCTACCCTGGCCCGCCCGCCTACGTGCCCCGCAGCTTCGACGGCGAGCTGGCCGAGCGGGTCGCGGCTGGCGGGTTCGTGCTGCTGGTCGGCGACTCGGCCACGGGGAAGAGCCGCGCAGCGTTCGAGGCGATCATCTCGACGCTCCCCGGCCACACGCTGATCTGCCCGGCGGACCGGAACGCTATCGCCGCGGCGGTCAGGGTCGCCGCGGCGCAGCGCCGGTGCGTGCTGTGGCTCGACAACCTGGAGCGGTACCTCGGCGCTGGCGGGCTGACGGCGGAGCAGGTCGCGTGGCTGCTGGGCGCGGGCGGCCAGCCGCCCGGCGCGGACAGCAATCCGGCGGCCACCGACGGCAAACTGCCCGCGCCTGACGACCGGCCCGGCCAGGACGGCCGGCACCTGGTGATCGTGGCGACGATCCGCCGGGCGGAGCACGCTCGCCTCACCGCTACCGCTCCGGACGAGCACGCCGGGCTGCAGGTCTCCCGGGATGCCCGTCAGGTGCTGTACCTGGCGCACCCGATCCGGGTAGCCCGGGCGTTCACGCCAAGTGAGCTGAGACGAGCGCGGGCCAGGGCCTGGGATCCCCGGATCGCGGACGCCCTGGGCAACGCGAGCTCGCGCGGCATCGCCGAGCATCTCGCCGCAGGCCCCGAGCTGCTGCAAGTCTGGGATGACGCCCGCACGGCCGGGGAAACGCACGGAACGCCAGCTGGCGAAGGGCAGCCAGACCTGGCGCTGTCCGGGCGCGGCGCAATCCTCGGCGCAGCGCTGGTTTCGGCGGCGGTCGACATCCGCCGCGCCGGGTACAGCTCGCCGCTGCCCCGCGCGCTCATCGACCGCGTCCGTGAGCACTACCTCGACGGGCCGCCGCAGGAGGCCGCGCATGACGCCTGGGCCTGGGCCACCTCGCGGCGCCTGTCC
This sequence comes from uncultured Actinomycetota bacterium, assembly GCA_963815375.1. Taxonomy (GTDB): domain Bacteria; phylum Actinomycetota; class Actinomycetes; order Streptosporangiales; family Streptosporangiaceae; genus JASHPR01. The sequence continues at coordinate 1,580,602 of CAWFGX010000005.1, forward strand.
GGCACCGCCCTGCTGCGCCTGTCCGGCCGGGACGCCGTGGAGGTCTTCGACTATCTCGTGGATGCTGTCCAGCGCCGGGCAGGCTGCCTCGGCGATGTGCCGGAGCCGGTCCTGCGGGCGGCGATCAAGCTGGCCGGCCCGGCCGACGCCGACTCGATCGCGGCCGCCGCCTACGGGGAGGGGCGCTACGACCTGGCCGAGTATGCGTGGCGGAGGGTATACGAGCAGCGGGCGAGCGATGCGCGGCTGGGCCCGGATCATGCGGACACCCTCGCCACCCGCAGCAACCTCGCCCTGGCACTGCGCGCCTCGGGACAGCTGGACGAGGCCGAGGCCGAGCACCGGGCGGTGGTTGAGGCCATGACCCGGGTACTCGGCCCGGACTACCCTGACACGCTGCTCGGGCGAGGCAGCCTCGCGAGCCTGCTGGCCGACTCGGGCAAGCTGGAGGAAGCCGAGGCTGAGCACCGGGCCATGCTCGAGGTCATGACGTGGGTGCTGGGTCCGGATCACCTGGACGCGCTGACTACCCGCGGCAATATCGCCAGCCTGCTGCACGCCCAGGGGCGGCTGGAGGAGGCCGAGGCCGAGTACCGGGCGGTAGCCGACGCGATGACCCGGGTGCTAGGCCCAGATGATCCGGAGACGCTGACCGCCCGCAATAACCTGGCCAGCGTCCTGTACGACCTGGGCCGGCTGGAAGAGGCCGAGGCCGAGCACCGCGCAGAGCTCGAAGCCTGCGCTAGGGTGCTCGGCCCAGAACATCCCGACACCCTGACCAGCCGCGGAAACCTCGCCAGTGTCCTGCGCGACCTGGGCCGGCTGGAGGAGGCCGAGGCGCAGTACCGGGTGGTAGCCGATGGGATGAACCGGGTACTCGGCCCTGATCATCCCGACGTGCTGGCCAGCCGCCGCGATCTCGCCGCTGTGCTGCGCGCAAGGGGTCGGCTGGAACAGGCCGAGGCTGAGTACCGGTCGGTCCTCGACAAGTCTGTGGCCGTTCTTGGCACTGATCATCCGGACACGGTGAGCAGCCGACGTAGCCTCGGCCTGGTGCTCTATGCCCGGGGCCGGCTGGAGGAAGCCCAGGCGGAGTACCAAGCCGTTGCTGAGGTGATCGGCCGGGTTGTCGGCACTGATCATCCCGATGCCCTGGCCAGCCGGGCCAACCTTGCGATGGTGCTCTATGCGCGGGGCCTGCTGGAGGAGGCCGAAGCCGAGCAGCGCACGGTGGCCGATGCGATGAGCCGCGTGCTCGGTTCGGACCACCCCGACACACTGGCCAGCCGCGGCAACCTTGCCCTGACCCTGCGCGCCCTGGGCCGGCTGGAGGAGGCCGAGGCTGAGAACCGCGCCGTCCTCGAGTCCAGGACCCAGGTCCTTGGCCCCGACCACCCCGACACTCTGAACAGCCGGAGCAACCTCGCCGGCGTCCTGGGCTCCCGCTGGCGGCCAGGCCCGGCCGCGAAGACTGCGCAGCATCCCGGTCGCGGGCCAGGCAAGGCCGGGAGGGCCGCTCAGCGTTCCGAAGATCGCCCTGGCGAAGCTGGGCCGGCGGGCGATGGTCCCGGAGAGCGGCCTGGCCAGGCTGGCCAGGCCGCCCAGCGTCCCGGGGAGCAAACCGGCGAAGCGGGGAAGGCTCCTCAGCGTCCCGCGGGCCGGCGCGGCAAGGCCGGCAAGGCTTCCCAGCGTCCTGAGGAGCAGCCGGCCGACGCCGGACAGGCTGAGGTCCTCAGCGCCGAGACGGTCTCATAGCCGCGGCCGCCGTCCTGCGGTCGCTGTCCAGGTCGCGCAGCCGGTTCATCGCCGGCACCGCCGCGGCGAGCGCGGCTGCCTCGACCTCAGGCAGCTTGTCGATCAGGTCGGCGAACGTCCTGGCACCGGCCCGGCGCCGGGCGTGGATGTACTCGGACCCGGCCGCGGTCAGCCCGACCAGCACGATGCGCTTGTCAGCCGGGTCCTGCCGCCGCTCGGCCAGCCCCGCCCGCTCCAGCCCCGTGACAAGCACGCTCATCGACGGCTGAGTCACTCCCTCGATCACAGCCAGGTCGGTGAGGCGCCGGGGACCCGTGCGGTCCAGTGTCGACATGGTCGAAGCGGCCGTCAGGCTGATCTCCCTGGGACCATGCCGGACAGCCAGCGTGACCAGCCCGTACAGCGCCTCCCCGATCGCGTCCCTGCTCTCGGAGCCGGTCTCCAAGCGCTCGTCCTGGCCGGTCATGGCCCCAAGCATAAGCTCGGCTATATAGACCCACTATGTTCGCCGGCCGCGTCAACTGGGCCTGGCCGGGCCCGGGCCGAGGTACGGCGGGTAGGCGGCTAGGCGGCCGCACATGCCATAGCCGCGTTCGGCTGGCGGGGAGAGAACGGTCAGCCTGCCCTGCTGCAGGTAGTCCAGGTGGCCCTGGGTGAGCTGGTCAAGCTGCTCGCCGGTCCTGACCGCCGCCGCGAGCGGCCCGGCTGCCCAGCGCTCGCGCCATGCCGGGACCGTGTCGCGAACCAGCTCTGCCGCGGCGGCGTAGAACTCGTCCAGCGCCTTCGGGCCGATCTCGGCTACCTGCTCCCGCAGCTGGATGAACCCCTCGACGGCCAGGTCCTTGCGGCGGCGCGCCGCGCCGGCGGGGGAGCCGGGGGCGGCGGCCGCGGGATCTGGCAGAGAGGCCAGCGCGCGGTAATTGGCTGGGTCGGCGAGGTGCCCGGGCGGGAACGTGAGCACGCTGTCGCCGGCCTCGGGCAGGCCGGCGTTCTGCATCACGACCAGGATCTGCAGGTCACCGTCGTTGATGAGGCGGTGGATGACGCCCGGGGAGAACCAGGCGACGGTCATCGGGGTCAGCGTGGTCTCGGCGTAACCGTCCGGGCCGAGCGTCTGCAGCCTGCCCTGGCCGCGCAGCACCACATAGCCCTCGGTGCAGGCCAGGTGAACGTGCGCGGATCCGCCGGCGATGCCCTCCGGGCCAGTCCAGTCGTAGACCGTCAGGAACGACACCGCGGTCCCGGCCGGGAACAGCCGAGCGAGGTCCAGCCCCCCGGTCATTGCCGCGCCTCCTGCGGCTCCGGCCCGGCCATGCCGTGCGGCGCTCGGGCGCTGTCGGCGAGCTGGGTGCATCGGGCGACGTCGAGCGCGCCGTCGGCGACCAGGATGTCGTAGCCGAGCGCGAGTGACTGGCCGTCTTCCAGCTCGTACTCCTGGCTGAAGAACGGCGCCGGGCCCACACAGCCATAGATGCCGGTGCGGACGAACCACTGGCACGGGTAGGAGAGGTTGCCTGGGCGGTCGCAGAACACCAGCGTGGACGCGCGGCTGCCAGGCCCGTCGTGCTTGCCGGCATAGCCGAGCCACTGGCCGCGCCAGCCCATCAGCTCGTCCCCGCCCGGGCCGTCGGGGGTCAGCACGGTGCCGCCGGGGAGGCTGCTGCCGGAGAACGAGCGCGGCCCGCGCCAGAACAGGCCGCTGTAACCGGCGTCGGGGCGCCCCTCGGTCGTCGGGCTTCCGATCGGGATGAGGCGGCCGCTGACGTTATGCATGGAAGTCGCGAAGCTCAGCCGCCACGCGATGCCGTCGGGCAGGACGCTGACGCAGGCCTGGCGCAGTTCCTCGATCCAGCTCTCGCCGTCGTGCGTCACCCAGGTCAGCCGCTCAGCGAAACGCAGCACGTCATCGGTGACGTCGAGGACGTCGAAGCCCTCGTGGTCCATCCGCCCGTTGTTGTCGAGCTGCTGGTAGCCGACGTCGCGCTGGTACGTCGCGCCGCCCCAGAAGTTCTCCTCACCTACGTTGGACAGCCCCCAGCTGATGCCGAGGTGCCACCGGTGATCGTGCGGCCGGTACAGGCTCACCAGGTCGCCGGCGAGGGTGCGGACCGGGTGGAAGTACGGCCGCGGCGACTCAAGAGACGGCACCGGCGGGCGGTAGTTGTACCGGAACAGCTCGGTGTCCTGCCAGCGGCCGCCGACCCAGTCCTGGCCCTGTTCCAGCGTCATTGCCATGGCGCACCACTTCCGTTCATCCGGTGGTAGAAGAACGAGTCCGGGCCCAGGTCACCGGGCCGTACCGGCCGCCCGAGGAACGCGGACGCGTAGATGCCGGCAACGAGCTGCATCGTCCGCAGCGCCTCGGCGGCCGTCACCGGCGGCGGGCTGCCCTCACGCAGGCTGCGCAGAACGGCGGCGAACTGGGCCCGGTGGCTGCTGCGCTCGCCCTGCTCGCCCGCGGCCCAGGCAGCTTCCACCTCGGCCTCGTGCCCGGGCGCCGGGGTGATCCGCCAGTCGTCATCGCCGTACCCGTACAGGTGGCTCAGCTCGACCGTGGCCCGCTCGAAGTCGAACCGCAGGTAGCTCTCCTGCCGCGAGGACAGAACGCTGTTGATCACGCTGGCGACCGCCCCGCTCGCGAACGTCACGTGCGCGAGTGACAGGTCCTCGGTGTCCATCCGGCGCTCCTGGCGGCGGGCGACCGCCGACACCTCGGTCCACTCTCCGAGGAGATAGCCGAGCAGGTCCATCTGGTGGATTCCGTGGCCCATCGTGGGACCGCCGCCCTCGGTGTCCCAGCGGCCCCGCCACGGCACGTCGAAGTACTCCTGGTCCCGGTACCAGACGGTGTGGCAGACCGCGAGCAGCGGCAGGCCGAGCACCCCGCTGCGGATCATCGCGTGCAGCCGCTGCGCCCCGGAGCCGAACCGCTGCTGGAAGACTGTGGCGAACCACGGCCCGTCTGTGCCCTGTGCCGCTGTCATCGCGTGCATCCCGGCCAGGCTGAGCGACGGTGGCTTCTCCACTAAAACCGACGAGCCTGCTTCCAGGCACGACAGGGCGAGGTCGGCGTGCGCGCCTGGCGGCGTGCACACGTGCACCAGGTCTGGCGGGCCCGCGGCGAGCAGGCCGGCCAGGGTGCCATGGGCCGCGGCCACGTGGTACTTGGAGCAGAACTCCCGCAGGCTGGTCGTGTCGATGTCGGCCGCTGCGACAAGCTCGGCCTGGTCGGCCAGGGCCTGCAGTGCCTCGGCGTGCAACCGTGCGATGTTGCCAGTGCCGACGATCGCGACAGTGATCTGCGCCATCTGTCCTCTCTCATGAGGCTCCGGAAATCAGGCCCGGGCGCCCGCCGCGCCAGCGAACTCAGCCAGGCGGCGGCTGGCCAGGTCAGGGTCGGGCAGCACCCCGGCAGCGCACGCCACGCGCGCCAGCCGCCGGAGGTACGGGCGGCTGCGCGCCGTCTGCTGGCCGCCGAGCATCACGAACTGGTCCTGGTGGCCGGACAGCCAGGCCAGGAACACGATGCCGGTGGCGTAGTGCCGCACCGGCCGCGCGAACAAGTGCCTGGCCAGCGGGAGCGTTGGCGCCAGCAGCTCTTCGTAGCGGCGCACGTCGCCGGCGGCCAGCGCGCGCAGCGCCGCGGCTGCCACCGCCGCAATCGGGTCGAGTATGCCGAGCAGCGCGTCACTGTGCCCGAGATCGTCGCCGCGGATGAGCTCCAGGTAGTTGTAGTCGTCGCCGGTGTAGACGCGGATGCCAGGCGGCAGCGCCCGGCGCAGTGCGATCTCGCGCTCGGCGTCCAGCAGCGAGACCTTGACCCCGTCCACCTTGTCCCGGTGGTCGGCGATGATCGACAGCAGCACGCCGGCGGCAGCGCCGGTGTCCTGCGACCCCCAGTAGCCCTCCAGGGCAGGGTCGAACATCGGCCCGAGCCAGTGGATGATGGCCGGGCGGCTCACCTGGTCCAGCAGCGGCCCGTACACGGCCGCGTAGTCGTCGGCTCCGCGGGCAGTTACCGCCAGCGCCCGGCTGGCCAGCAGTACCACCTGGGCTCCCGCGGCCTCGACGACCTCAGCCTGCTCACAGTAGGCGGCGCGGATCGCTGCCAGCGGGAGCCCGCCAGTGGCCAGCAGAACGTCCGTGCCCAGCTGGTCCGTCCCGGCACCGCACGCGAGGCGGCCCCCGGCCGCCCTGGCCTCGCGGCCGGACCGGGTGATCAGCTCCCGCGCCGCCAGCCAGTCCAGTCCCTTACCCCGCTGAGCGGTGTCCATGGCGTCGGCCACCCCGAGCCCGAGGCTCCACAGATAGTGCCGGAACGCCATCGTGGCGTCCCAGTCAACCCGCGCGGGCCGGCCCGGCCCGGGCTGCTCGAACGGGTCGGCCACGACGTGAGCGGCGGCTAACGCCACCCGGCTGCCAGTCATGTTCACACCTCCAGCGCCGGGACACCGAGCCGGCGCTGCTGCTCCCACGACGCCATGCCCAGCTCGGCCAGCTGGACGCCCCGGGCGCCGGCGAGCAGGTCGTGGCGGCCGGGCGAACCGGTCACGACGCCGGAGAGGAACAGCGCCCACTGGGCCAGGAAGCAGTTGTCGAACACCCGGTTGTCTGGCACCTCCAGCCACTGGGACCGGAACTGCTGCGTTGTCGGGTTGTCCGGGTCCCAGACCGGCCGTGGGGTGGTGCCGAGGGGCTGGGCCCGGCAGCGGTGCAGGCCGGCGACCGCGCTGCCCTCGGTGCCGTCCAGCTGGAACTCGGCGAGCTCGTCACGGTTTACCCGGACCGCCCACGAGGAGTTGACCTGCGCGACCGCTCCGCCGTCGAGCTCGAAAATTGCGTACGCGGCATCGTCGGCTGTGACAGCGAACTCGGTCCCCGACTCGTCCCTGCGCACCGGGATGTGCGTGGCAGCTGTGGCGTACACCGACCGCACCGGGCCGACGAGCTCCTCCAGCAGGTACCGCCAATGCGGAAACATATCCAGAACGATTCCTCCCCCCAGATCGCTCCGGTAGTTCCACGACGGCCGCTGCGCGGCCTCCCAGCGGCCGTCAAAGACCCAGTAGCCGAACTCCCCGCGCACCGACAGGATGCGGCCGAAGAACCCGCTGTCAGCCAGCCGCTTCAGCTTGAGCATTCCCGGCAGGAACAGCTTGTCGGCTACCACACCGCCGCAGACGCCGGCCTCGCGGGCGAGGCGCACCAGGTCCAGGGCATCGGCCAGCGAGCCAGCCAGCGGCTTCTCCGCATAGATGTGCTTCCCGGCAGCGATGGCCTGGCGTATGGCCGCCGCCCGCACCGGCGTGGCCTGAGCGTCGAAGTACACCTGCGTGTCCGGGTCGGCAAGGGCCTTGTCCAGCGAGGTAGTCCACTCGGTGAGGTGGTGCCGTTCGGCGATCGCCCGGAGCCGCTCGGCGTCACGGCCAACCAGGACCGGCTCCGGCCAGATCACGTCGCCACCCGGCAGCGGCAGACCGCCGCGCTCGCGGATCGCGAGGATGGACCGGACCAGATGCTGGCGGTACCCCATCCGGCCGGTGACACCGTTCATCGCTATCCGGACGACCCGATGTGCTGCCATTTCTCCGAACGCGCGTAGAAAGTTTTCGAGAGCGGCGACATTCTAGAAAGCACCGCGTGTGCCGTCAAGGTTCGCCATACGCCAGAGGCATCCTGGGCATTACCCGGCATACAGCGGCTGAACCGGACTCGGCGGCAGCTTTCCGTGTCGCGAGAGGAGTCTTGTCGCCGGAGGAGGCAGCAGTTACGCTTCCCTCACCAGAGTTTTCGGAGAGATTTCGGAAAAAATCTCGGGTTGCGGCTTCGGCGCGACCGCCAAGCAGCCGGCGGCCTGCGGGCCGCCACGTTTCCAAGGAACTTCAGGGGTGGGGGGATGCGGAGGAGCAGGTATGCGCATCGGTGGGTCTGGACTAAGAGGCAGAAGCACCGGCCGGGCCTTGATCGCGGCCGCTCTGGTGCTGGCCGTTGGCAGCCTGGCCGCGTGCAGCAGCGGTTCGAGCAGCTCGGCAGGCACCGCCAAGCTGTCGGGGCAGACACTCACGGTCTACACCCAGGCGCCCTACGGCACCCAGCTCAAGGACTACCAGCAGTACTACGCCTACATCGCTAACGCATTCCACAAGGCGACAGGCTCGAAGATCAGCTGGGTCTACTCCTCCAGCGCCGTCTCACTCTCCCAGGAGCTAGAGCAGGCAGCTGCCACCGGTGGCGGCCCTGACGTCTGGAGCATTGGCTCGTCGTTCAATGGCACGGCTTCGGCGCTGAAGGAGTTCTACATCATCAAGCCGAGCGACTGGAGCTCGTTCGGCGGCCAGTCGGAGTTCGTTCCGAAGCAGCTCACCATGTCCGGGCCGAACAACAATGCCGATGTCGGGGTCCCGTTCGAGTCGATCCCGTTCGTGCTGGCCTACAACACCGCACTGTTCAGTGCGGCAGGCATCTCTTCACCGCCCAAGACCTGGTCGCAGTTCGTCTCGGATGCCCAGGCGATCCAGAAGGCGAGCGCGGGCGTCAGCGGCGCTGGTTTCTCGCCCGCTGACCCGTACGGCCCGTGGAAGCCGGTGTGGTCGTACATGGAGCAGGACGGCGGCGACTTCCTGAACCACGCAGGCACCACAGCCACCCTCGACTCACCTCAGCTGCAGGCCGCGCTGAAGTTCTATTTCGGGCTTGAGGATCAGTATCACGTGATCCCGTCGGCCGACCTGACCTGGCAGGGCTCGCAGGAGACGTCCGCTTTCCTGGCGGGCAAGACCGGCATGATGATGGACGCCGCCTACAGCCTGATCCAGGAGGCGCGGGGAACGCCGGTCGCGAGTGACGTCGCTTTCGCGCCGATGCCAAACGTTCCCTACGGGATGTCCAAGCGGCCGTCCGGCGGCCAGCCGGCCGAGTCCATCGTCTCGGGCAACTACTACGACGTCGCCACGTACTACAAGAACCTCCCGCTGGCGCTGGCCTTCATCAAGGCGAGCACCTCGCCAGCGGCGCAGCTCGAGCAGTTCAAGGTCATGGGGTGGATGCCGGTCACCCAGGCCGGGATCAAGGGGGTCGAGAAGGCCTACCCCGCGACCGTCCCGTTCATCCAGGCCGAGCAGAACTCCACGCCGACCGACTACACACCCGCGTGGAGCGACATCGAGACCGGCGTGCTGGCAGTGATCGGTCACATCGCCCAGCAGCTGGCCAGCGGCCAGCCGTACAGCAGCTCGTACGCGCTGAGCCAGCTGCAGGCTGAGAACGCCGTCGTGCAGTCTCACCTGAGCGGTTCGTGAGCAACGAGCCGCAGGCCGCTAGCGGCCCTGCGGTGGCCACCCGGGCCCCGGCGCACCCTCCTGCGCCGGGGCCCCCCGGGCAGCCCCAGGGCTCTGGCCGTCCCCGCCGGAGGCGCGAGCCGGCCGTGTGGCTGGCCGCGCCTGGCGCGTTCTTCTTCCTCATCCTGGTCGGGATACCGCTGGTCATCGTGGCCTGGACCAGCCTGCTGCACATCGACATCAGCAACATCGCGCACTGGGCGACCGCCCCGTTCGCGGGGCTGAGCAACTACCCGGCCGCACTGACCGGGCCCAACGTGCTCGGCGTGTCGGCAGTGCAGTCGGTGTGGATCAGCTTGCAGTTCTCGGTCTTCGCGACCGTGCTGTCCACCCCGATCGCGCTGTTCGCCGCGCTGAGCGTGCACCACAAGTTCCGCGGACGGGGGCTGCTGCGCTCGATCTACCTGCTGCCCTACGTGATCCCCGGGTACGTGATCGCGCTGCTGTCCCAGATCGGCTTCCTCAACACCTACGGGCCGGTTGACCGGCTGCTCGGCGCGCTGCACATCGCCTCGGTCAACACCTACTGGCTGATCGGCGGCCCGAAGTCGTTCTGGGCCATGACGATCACCGAGACCTGGGAGGTATGGCCGTACATCTACCTGCTGCTGCTCGCGGGGCTGCAGGCGATCCCGAAAGAGCAGCTGGAGGCGGCCGCCATCGACGGCGCGGGCTGGTGGGGAAGACTGCGGTACATCGTGCTGCCGCAGCTGCGGGGCTTGTACGCGCTGGCGTTCTTCCTGTCGACGCTGTTCCACTTCGGGAACTTCACGCTGCCGTTCGTGATGTTCGGCAACACGCCACCCCCGTCGGTAGACGTGCTGCCGCTCAACATCTATTTCCGCGCGTTCCGCGGGTTCGACTTCGGGCTCGCCTCGGCAACCGCGATCTTCAACGTGCTGCTGCTGGCCGTCCCGGCAGCGGTCTACCTGTGGGTGGCCCGGCTGCGCCCGGCCCGTCAGGCCGCTGCGGCCCTGCGCGCGGCCAGGCCGGTGCGATGAGGAAGGGAGACCGCTAGTGGTATCGCGGACGGCACGCCCCGCGCGGCACGCACCCGACCGGCTGCTCCCGCCTGGCCTGTCCCGGGCCGGTACAGCGGTGCTGCTGGTCTTCATCGCCGTGCCCGTGCTCTACCTGATCGAGCTGGCATTGAGCCCGAACACCACGGTCGCCCTTGGCGGCAACGGCCTGTCGCGCCTTACGTTCAGCAATTTTTCCACGATGTGGTCGGCGACGGGACTGCTGCACGGCCTGATCAACAGCGTGGTCATCGCAGGCATCGCGGCGGTGCTCGCCGTCATCCTCGGCGCGGCTGCCGCGTACCCGCTGGCCAGGCTCAGCTTCTGGGCCCGGCGGCCGCTGCTGTACTCGCTGCTCGGCAGCCAGTCCATCCCAGGGATCGCGCTGCTGCTCCCGCTGTACATCATGCTCGCGGGCATCCAGGGGATCCTGAGCATCCACCTGATCGGCTCCTACCCCGCGATCATCGCCGTCTACATGACGTTCGGGCTGCCACTGGCCACGGTGGTCTGCTTCGTGTACCTGCGCGGCATGCCGAGGGACCTGGAGGACGCCGCCCTGGTGGACGGCTGCACCAGGCTGAGCGCACTGCGCCGGGTGATCGTCCCGCTGATGGCCCCGGCCCTGGTGGTAAGCGGGGTGTTCGCGTTCCTCGTCGGGTGGAACGACGTGCTGTTCGCCAGTGCGCTGACCAACAGCGGGACCCAGACGGTGGCGATCACGCTGCAGCAGTTCGGCCTCGGCCAGAGCGAGACCATCGGGGCCCAGCCGCTGTACGGCGACCTGATGGCCGCCGCACTGGTCAGCGCGATCCCGGTGGTGGTCCTGTACCTGGCGTTCCAGCGGTACCTGGTGCAGGGCCTCGCCGCCGGGGCCCTCAGCGGCGCCTGAGCCACGGCGCACCCTCATTCGCACACCTGAAGGAGAGAGTGATGCACCGACGCAAACGTCTCATCGCAAGCGCGGCCGCGATCCTGGCCGCATTACTGGCCGCGGCGGCGACGGCCGCCCCGTCCGGCGCGGTGCCGGCCGCTCCCCGGGCCGCGACCGTCGCCACCGCGGGGGCGGGCAGCGGGACATCCGACGTCACCATCAGCCCGGGGCAGCGGGACCAGGTGATCAACGGCTTCGGGTTCGCTGAGGCGTTCCGGGAGCCCGTGATCGCGTCGCTGCCGCAGGCGGAGATTCAGCAGATCGGCTCGGACCTGTTCAGCACCAGCGACGGAGCGGGGATGAGCATCGTCCGGTTCGGGCTCGGCGGTGCGACCGACCCGGGCGACCCGATCCAGGGCCCCGGCGATGTCGCCGACCAGGTGTGGCTTGGCCAGCTCGCGGAGCAGTTCGGTGTGCACCAGTTCTACGCCGACGCCTGGAGCGCCCCGGGTGTGTTCAAGACCAACCAGTCGCTGGACAACGGCGGCTACCTGTGTGGCGTGCCTGGCGAGACCTGCGTCGACGGCGACTTCCGTCAGGCCTACGCCGATTGGCTGGCGGCGGAGGCACAGGGCTTCGCCGAGCAGGGGATTCCGCTGGAGGCCGTCGACTTCGTCAACGAGCCCGAGATCGGCCCTGCTTACGCGAGCATGTACATGACCCCTGAGCAAGCGGCCGACTTCGTTCCTTACCTGGGCAAGGCACTCGCGGCCCTGCACCTGCCCACCAAGGTCGCATGCTGCGACGCCGAGGGCTGGCTCAACGCGAGTGGCTTCGATGGCGCGCAGGCCTACACCCAGGCGGTGCTCAGCGACCCGCAGGCGGCCCGGTACATCGGCGTGATCACCAGCCACGGCTACACCTCAGCGCCCACGGTGCCGCTCACCAGCCAGCGGCCGGTATGGGAGAGCGAGTGGGCAGACTTCAGCCCCTGGGACCCGGCGTGGAACGACGGAACGAACGGCGACGGGCTGACCTGGGCCCAGGACATCCAGACCGCGCTCACCCAGGGCAACGTCGACGCGTTCTTCTACTGGTGGGGCGCGTCGGCCAGCACGGCCAACTCCGGGCTGGTCCAGGTTGAAGGCTCGACGATCAGCCTGTCCAAGCGGTACTGGGCGTTCGCCGCGTTCGGCAGGTATATCCGGCCGGGCGCGATCAGGGTCGGCGCGTCGAGCTCAGACAGCAGCCTCCAGGTCTCGGCGTTCCGTAACGACGACGGCTCGCTGGTCGTCGAGGTCCTCAACAACTCGGCGACAGCGCAGCCAATCTCGGTGCAGGGGGTCAATCTGGCTGGTGCGTCCGCGTACCTCACCGACGAGGCAGACTCGCTGACACCTGAGGCCGCCGGAGCAGGTCTGCAGGCGCCGCCGACGTCCCTCACCACGATCGTCATCCCAGCCCAGCGCTGAGCCATTCCTCGAACGTCGGGCCTGCCAGCACTGCGTCCGGTCCTGGCAGCAGCCCGCCGTTCTCGTACAGGCCGTCGGGGTCGGCAGGGTCGCTTACTCCTTCGATCTTCACCTGGTCACCGCGACTGGCCAGCAGCAGCCTGGCCATCTCGATGACGTCCTCCGCCCGCGGTCCGGCGATCTCGGACGTCGGTGCGCCTGAGGAGCCAGGAGCTGCCGGCGCTGCGGAGCCGGTGGCGAGGTCAGCCAGCGCTTCTTCGCCTACGCTCCTGGCCGCGATGAGCTGAGTGCGCATCCTGGGGATATAGCACACGTCGCCCTGCCGGCCCCACTCGGCAAGCAGCGGGACGAACTCATGGAACTGCGCTGCGCGCAGAATCTGGACCGGGATACCGCCAGCGGCGTGAGCTCGCTCGTGCGCGACCTTCGCGGCGTTGTAGCCGAGCGTGAACTGGTCGCAGCCGATGATCGATACGACGACCATCCGCTGCACCCCCGCCTGCTGGCCCGCCTGGTGCAGGTTGCGCGTGGCGGTGGTAAAGAACTCGGTTGCGGCCTGCTGCTCTGGCGAGGGGCCGGTCGCGCCTGCAACGGCTATCTTTCGGTGTTCTTGCATGATCATCGTTCTCCTGATTCGCAGCTGCCGCTGGTCACATGAGTGGGTTCCCGGGGATCAGTGTTATGAGCCATCAGGAGAAAGGAATGTGACCGATGACCGAGGAGGACTGGCTCGCGCAGCGGTTCGAGGAGCACCGCGGCCACCTTCGTGCGGTGGCCTACCGGATGCTCGGGTCGCTGACCGAGGCGGACGACGCGGTGCAGGAGGCCTGGCTGCTGCTCAGCCGGTCCGACACCAGCGGCGTGGCCAGCCTGGGCGGCTGGCTGACCACCGTTGTCGGCCGGGTCTGCCTGCACATGCTGCGAGCCCGGCGGTCCCGCGATGAGCAGCCGCTGGGCGTGCACATGCCCGACCCGGTAGTGAACCGCTCTGACGGCACTGACCCGGAGAGCCAGGCTCTGCTGGCGGACTCGGTCGGGCTGGCCCTGCTTGTCGTGCTGGAGATGCTCACTCCCGACGAGCGTCTCGCGTTCGTCCGGCACGACATGTTCGCCGTGCCATTCGAGGAAATTGCCCCGATGGTGGGCCGCACCCCGGCCGCGGCCCGGCAGCTCGCCAGCCGCGCCCGTCGCCAAGGCAGGGCGAGGCCCCGCCCCCCGATGCTGACGTTGGCCGGCAGCGGGAGGTCGTGAACGCGTTCTTCGCCGCTGCCCGGCAGGGCGACTTCGACGCCCTGGTCGCGGTGCTGGATCCCGATGTCGTCCTGCGAGCCGACGGCGGCACCATGCGCCCGCACAGCAACGTTCTGCTCCGGGGTGCGCGGGCCGTGGCCGCGCAGGCCCTCATGTTCGCGCGCCTTACCCCGTATGTCCGGCCTGCACTGATCAATGGGGCCGCTGGCGTCGTGGTAGCGCCGCACGGGCGGCCGTACTCAGTCATGGCCTTCACTGTGAACGCCGGCAAGATCGCCCAGATCGACGCGCTGTCCGACCCCGAGCGGCTGCGCAACCTCGACCTGGCGGTCCTCGATGACTGACCGGCCGGCTACGGGGGAGGGAGGTGGTACACGCGGCGGGCGTTGCCAGCGCCGATCATGCCGCTGACTCGCTCGGCGTCAGCGGCTGACCAGGCACCGTCGGCGACGAACGCCCCGGTGACCCTGGCCAGGTCGCGGCGGAACCCGTCCGCGCCCAGATAGTGCAGCTCGGGCAGGCCGAACGCGTCGGAGGAGTACAGCACCTTGTGGAACGGCGCCAGCTCCAGCGCCTCAGCCAGCACCGCTGCGCTGCGCGCGCCGACGTGGTTCAGCGCCTGGCCGACGTCCATGTACACATGCGGGAACGCCTGCGCCAGGTAGCCAGCCTGACGGTGGAACGGGTAACAGTGCAGCAGCATGACCGGCGTCCCGGCAGGCCGGGTGGCGATCAGGAAGTCGTGCAGCAGTGACGGGTCGGCGCGGTGCAGCCGCGCGTCCGGGTCGCCAAAGCCGGTGTGGAACTGCAGCGGCAGCCCGGTGTCCAGCCCGGCCCAGATCGCGTGCCTGAGCAGGACCGGGTCGCTGAGCCTGTCCGCGGGATCAGCGTCGAGCGCGCGCAGCCAGTGCGTAGCTGCCGCCGCGACTTCGGCGGCTGAAGGACGCCTGGGGACGAAATCGAGTCCGTACCGGTATGCGGCGATGGATTTGAACGCTACGGCGGCTTCGGCCCGGGCCGCGATCTCGCTCTCAACTGCCGCTGCATAGCCGGCGGCAGTTATGCCGCCGCTGGCGGCCACCTCCTCGGCCACAGCCTCCAGCCGGACCACCTCATGTGCTGGGGCCCCGCTCAGCTCCGCGAGCTGCGCCGGGGTGAGCAGCTCACCCGTACGGAACCCGGTGTCCAACAGCCACGCCTCGACCTCTGCCGCCCGCAGCAGGCGGCGGGTCACCTCCTGCGGCCCGAGTTCGGTGCGGCGCTGCAGGTACCGGGCTGCCGGCGCGGACGGCTCGAGACCCAGCAGCGGCGAGCACCAGCGGCGAACAGCGAAGCCAAGCTGGCTGTCGAACGCTCGCGTGCCGGGCGGGGCCGGGTACGGACTCTCGGTGAGCAGGGCCTCGACCCCTAGCCCGTCGAGTGCCCCGGCAGCCGCCCCGTGACAGTGATGGTCGATGAGAGGTGTGATGAGATCACCACCGCCAGCGGGTCTGGGCGACGACTTCCTCGGCGCTGACGTCGGCGAACAGTTCGGCTTCGGCCCGGCGCACCGCGAGGAACGACTCGGCCAGCGGATCGCCCATCGCTTCGCGCAGGACCGCGCTGTGCTCCAGGTGCCTGGACGCCTCCGGCAGCGACTGCGGCAGCCGCCTGGCACTGAGGCGGTCGAGTTCCTCCGGTGCCAGGCCGGCCGGGTCGCCCGTGGTCTCGGGCGGCAGCGTCGCGCCGGACCGCAGCCCCGCCAGCCCGGTGGCGATCAGCGCGCCGACCACCAGGTACGGGTTGGCTGCCAGGTCAAAGCACTTGATCTCGATGTTTGCCCGCTTGCCCTGCTCTCCCTCCGAGCCCGTGACCAGGCGCAGCGCGGCCTCCCGGTTTTCCAGGCCCCAGCACTGGTAGGCGCCGGCCCAGTGTGACGGCACCAGGCGCTGGTAACTGGCGACGCTGGGCGCCCCGACGGCGCAGAGCGCGGGGAGTTCCGCCAGGATGCCGCTGGCGAACGCCTCCCCTTCCGCTGTCAGTCCATGCCGCCCCGGCCCGCCCGCCAGCAGGTTCCGCCCGTCGCGCCAGAGGCTGAGGTGGACGTGGCCGCCGTTGCCGACGGTCCGGGCGACGACCGACGGCGCGAACGATGCCTGCAGCCCGTGCTGCGCTGACACCGCCCGGATGGTCTGCCGGACAAGGACGCTGTCGTCAGCGGCGCCGACCGGGTCCGAGGCGGCCACCGAGATCTCGAGCTGGCCCGCGGCGTACTCCGGATGGTATTGCTCGACCGCGATTCCCTGGTTCTCCAGCGCCTGTATCAGGTCGCGGCTGTAGTCGGAGAGCTCGATCACCCGGGTCATGCCGTAGGCGGGTCCAGTGCAGGCGGGCTGGAACTCCCTGTGCTCCTCGGTCCCGAGCGCCCACTCCACCTCGAAGCTCATCTGCAGCTCAAGGCCCTGCTCACGGGCTGCCTCGGACATGCGGCGGGCAAACGAGCGCTGGCAGGCGGCGTAGACCCGGCCCTGCTGGGTGTACCGGTCGACCGGGGCGAAGGCCCACCCGGGCTGCCCGGCGAGCACGGTGAGCCGGCCGAGGTCCGGAATCAGGCGCAGGTCGCCTGCTGGGCCGCTGATGTGCTTGCTCGTGGTGATGTCGTCGTTGACGAGGAAGACATCGAACACCGGGGTCATCCCGACGCCCCACCCGGCCGTGCGCTCGAACCTGTTCAGCGGGACGGTCTTGACCCGCGTGATGCCGGCGTTGTCGACCCAGCACAGTGCGACAGCCGAGACGTCAGCGTCGCCCAGCCGCCGGGCATCCGGTGCGGCCTCGCTGATCCGCCTGGCCCGTTCCTCCGCGGTCAGGACGACGGGTCCGGATGCCAGCGCATCGCCGTCGGGATTGCCGGTGCCTGGGCCTTCGCTGGCGCTGCTGTCGGCAGCCGGCGCATCGGTACCGGTCATAGCCAGCCTCCGTTGACGGTGTCGCGGATCATCGCCGCCGCGGCAGCTAGGTACGAAGCGTGGCAGCCGGACGCGCGAGGGTCAATCCTGAGGCCGCCCGGTTTCGGCACGGTGCCTGGCGATGATCGACGCTATGTCAGGGTCGGGGGTGAGGCCGAGCCGTCCTGCCCGGTCGGCGCGGATCCGGGCGGGCCAGCCCCGCATCATCCCGGTCACAACCGGGTCAGGTACCCAGTCGATCAGAGCGCTGGCCTGCGGGCCGACGGACTGTTCCAGCGCTGCGACCATGTCCCCGACACTTACGGTGAGCGCTGGCAGGTTGACCGCACTGCGCCCGCCCCAGTCGTCGCCGGAGGCCGTGGCGGCGCGGAGCAGTCCCTCGACCGCGCGGGCCGGGGAGATCAGCGCGGCCTCGACGCCCGGGGCGACTGGGCACTCGGCCCGCTCACCCGCGAGCGGCTCGCGGATGATGCCGGACAGGAAACCCGACGCCGCGCCGTTCGGCCGGCCCGGCCGTACGCTCACGGTCGGCAGCCGCACCGCGCGCCCGCGCAGGAACCCCTTGCGGGTGTAATCAGCCAGCAGCACCTCTCCGACGACCTTCTGCGCGCCGTAGCTCGTCTGCGGGTTCGGCATTGTGTGGTCCTCGATGACCGGCGGGAGCGGGTGATCGGGCGACCCGCCGAATACGGCGATTGAGCTGGCGAACACAATCACCGGGCTCGTACCGAGCGCGCGGCACGCGGCCAGCAGCGCCTGCGTGCCGCGCAGGTTCGATCGCAGGCCGAGGTCGAAGTCTGCCTCGCATTCCCCGCTGACCGCAGCGGCGAGATGGAAGATCACGTCGGCCCCGGCCAGCGCGTCTGCCGTGGCCGGGTCGCTCAGGTCACCGGCAGCCACAGCGACGCGCTCGTCCGCCGCCAGGTCCGCGGGAGCCGGCGCCTGGTCGGCCAGCGTGACCCGCGACACCGGCTGCTCGCCGCCGCCGGCCAGGTCCAGTGACACCGCCGCCAGCAGTGCCCGCGCCAGCCGCGAGCCCAGGAACCCCGACCCGCCGGTGATCACCACGTTGACCACGGCACCTCCCGCCGACGAGACCAGAGTGTCGATACACGCCGTCCATCTATAGTGTCCGCCTTCGGGCGCCCCAGCAGCTCACCCGCCGCCGCAGGCCGCACGGTGTTGCAACCAGCAGAAAGCCGCAAGCCGTCGAGCAGCACCCAAAGCAGGCGCTCGCAGCCCCGCCGTAGAGCCCCTGCTGTGGTTGCCGGGGCGCGAGTAGTCCCGGCGTGGGGCCCCTGCTGTGGTTGCCGGGGCGCAAGCAACCCCGCCGTGGGGCCCCTGCTGTGGTTGCCGGCTGCTGGCAGGCCGGTCGTGGTGCCCGCGCCGTTGCTAGAGCAACAGCCCGGGGCCCACGACACTGTCTGGTGCGCGATTGCCGGGCATCCGGGGTTGTCGCTATGCTGCGGCCGCACTCTCAGCACAGCGAGGAGGTGGGAACGGTGGCCTCGACATCCACGTGCTCCCTCCTCGTGATGAGAGTGCCGGGGTTCTGAACCGGGAGCGCGCCGCTCTCCGGAAGGACTGCCCCTCATGACCGGTCTGGTCATCCGCCCGCTGACCGAGGGCGAAGAACCGCTGTTTGAATCCCTGGCCGACCCGGCCCTCGTTGGCTTCGGAGCCTTCGGCGACCGCTACAGCGACATGGCCGCCCGCGGCGAGTACCGCCCCGAATGGACGTGGATAGCACTGCGCGACGGGACCGTGGTCGCCCGTGCAGCCTGGTGGGGTGGCCCCGACGACGAGGCCCCTGTCGCACTGGACTGGTTCGACTTCACCGACCCTGAGGCTGCCGTGCAACTGCTGCGCACCGCGCCGCACCGCACCGAATACTCACTGAAGTTGCCTGTCGGCTGGCGGGACGACCACGCGGTCTCGCAGGCTGCCCGCGCCCGGATCGCAGCGGCCCAGGCAGCCGGCCTAACGTTCCTGGTCGAGCGCTACCGCTACCGGTGGACACCTGAATGCGGCCTTCCGGCCCAGCCCGGGCGGCTGGAATTCCGCGCGGAACCCGACGATGACCTGATCCTCGACGTCTTCCGGCGCGTCCACCGGAGCACCCTCGACGCACACGCCCGCCTGGTCATCGCCGCATCCGGGCTCGACGCCGCCGCCCAGAAAGACCTGGATTTGCTGCGCTGGATGCCCAGCCCGCGCGAGTGGTGGAGGCTGGCCTACACTGCCGGCGGCGACCTGGTCGGCCTCGCCGTGCCCTGCCGCAACTACAGCGATCCCGTCATTGGCTATATCGCTGTCGTGCCGGAGCAGCGCGGGCACGGCTACGCCTGCGACCTCCTCGCCGAAGCCACCCATCTGCTCGTCGCCAGCGGTGCCGACCGGATCGTCGCAAGCACCGACGCCACCAACACCCCGATGGCAGCCACCTTCGCGAAAGCTGGCTACCCGATCACCCAGCACCGTATCGACCTCGTTTGCTAGCAGACCGCCCGGCTGAGTTAACCGAAGGTGAAGGCGTATGCCTGGGCTCCCGGGTCGGCGAAGGCGATCTCGAAGGTGCGGGCGGTGATGGGGCCGCGCTGCCGGATGAGCTGGTACAGCCGCTGCCTGATGACTACGCCATGGCCTTGATCGTCGACATCGGTTCCGTGGTCCGCGCCCGGTGGCTGACCGTCGATGAGCACGCGGAACCGCACGGAAGTTCCCTGTCCTGCCGGTCCCATGACGAGATGAAGATCGCGGGCATGGAAACGGCAAACGATCCGTCCGTTGGCCGTGTTCAGCGTGGTTGCCTGTTCATCGATTGTCCAGTCCCCGGACAGTGCCCAGTCGCCCAGTCCCAGCTGCTCGGGCACCGTGTAGTTGTGCCGCTGGCCCGGCAGGAAGCCACCGGGCGAGGCGAAGTTCTCTGTGCGCTCGTAGCCGGTGTAGTTCTCGGGTGATCTCAGGTCGGCCCACTCGGCGGGCGCTTCGACGCCGCGGGCATCGACGGAGACCAGTTCCGGCCCGATGTCACCGGAGCCGGCCTCGGCCAGCAGTTGCTGAATGACCATTTCCGACTGCTGGTATCCGCCTTCACCGAAGTAGTGATGGCGGATCTGCCCCCCTGAGTCGGCGAAGTAGAGGGCGGGCCAGTAGTGGTTGTCGAAGGCACGCCACACCGCGTAGTCGTTGTCGAGGGCGACCGGGTAGGCGATTCCCATATCCTCAGCGGCCCAGCGGACGTTGCCGCGGTTGTGCTCGAAGGCGAACTCGGGCGTGTGCACGCCGATCACTGCCAGCCCGTGGCCGGAGTATTTCCCGGCCCAGGCGCGGAGATAGGGAAGCTGACGCAGCCAGTTGATGCAGGTATAGGTCCAGAAGCTCACCAGGACGGGACTTCCCTGCAGGCCTTCTGGTGTGAGCGGCGGCGAACCGAGCCACCCGGTCGCGCCGCCGAACGACGGGAGTTCGCCCTCAACCGGCAGCCGGGCCGACCCCGTATGCAGTCCGGCGGGCGCACGCCAGCCTGCGTTCATGACGATGCCTTCCCTGGCTGTGTGTCCCGGCCGTCTGCCTCCGCACGCCTAGCGCAGTGGCTGGAACGCGGCCCGCATTTCCGCGGCGAACAGGTCCGGCTGTTCCCACGCCGCGAAGTGGCCGCCCCGGTCGAGCTTGTTGTAATAGATCAGGTTACTGGGGTACGCGCGCTCCGCCCAGCTCCGCGGGGCCTGATAGATCTCATCGGGGAAGACGCTTATGGCAAACGGAATGGAGATGTCCTTGGCGTCGAAGAAATCCGCCTTGTTCTCCCAGTAGAGGCGGGCCGAGGAAACCCCGGTGTTCGTCAGCCAGTAAAAGGTGATGTTGTCGAGGATGTCGTCTCGTGTCAGGGAGCTTTCCAGGTGCCCCTCCAGGGCCTGTTCTACGAGCCCCGGCTGGCCGGTGCCGTCGCCGTGGTCAAGCATGAACGCCGCGAGGCTGACAGGTGAATCCGCTAGCCCGTACATCGTTTCTGGACGCGTGTTCATCATCAGCGCGTAGGCCACGTGGTTGGCGTAGAACCTGCTCAGCTGCTCGTAGGCACGTCGCTCCTCGGCTGACAGGTCCGATGGCGGCGGGTCGCCGCGCTTTACCGCCTTGTTGACGTCGGCTGGTGCGGTACCAGCCATGTTGGAGTGAATGCCGATCAGCTCCGGCGCTCCCTGTTCACCCATCGCCTCTGTGACGG
Organism: uncultured Actinomycetota bacterium; assembly: GCA_963815375.1. Taxonomy (GTDB): domain Bacteria; phylum Actinomycetota; class Actinomycetes; order Streptosporangiales; family Streptosporangiaceae; genus JASHPR01. The sequence goes on from CAWFGX010000005.1 coordinate 1,601,486, forward strand.
CTGCGCCCCAATCGCCGCCCTGCGCGACAAACCGGTTGTAACCCAGGCGCCCCATGAGCGCGACCCAGGCCCCGGCGATGCGAGCCGGATCCCAGCCAGTGGTGGTCGGCTTGGCGGAGAACCCGTAACCCGGCAGCGAGGGAATAACCAGGTGGAACGCGTCCGCCGCGCTCCCGCCGTGCGCCGTGGGATTGGTGAGCGGGTCGATGATCTTCAGCTGCTCGATGATCGAGCCAGGCCACCCGTGCGTGACGATCAGCGGCAGCGCGTCCTCGTGCTGGGAGCGGACGTGAATGAAATGAATGTCAAGCCCGTCGATCTCGGTCACGAAGTGCGGCAGATCGTTCAGTTTCGCCTCGCACTCGCTCCAGTCGTAGTCGTTCCCCCAGTGGCGCGCGAGCTCCTGCATTAGCGCGAGCCGGACCCCCTGCGAGTCGTCGCTGACTGTCTCCGGGTCAGGCCACCTGGTCGCGTTGACGCGTCTGCGCAGCTCGGTGAGCTCTGCTTCTGGAAAACCAACCTGAAACGGGCGGATGGTGCTGTCTGCGGCAGGCATCTTCGTCTCCTCACGGTTACGATTCCGCGCGGCCGGACACGCTCTCCTGGCCGTACCGGCCTACCCCCATCTGCCGGCGTGAACCGCGGTGCGGCCCGTGCTTCAGATCCGGCCGGTGGGCGCGAGGAAATGACCGAACGGCAGGTTCCTGAGCACCCAGAAGACGATGATGACCGCGGAGAGCCCCCAGATCCAGGCCGGGTGGGCAGGCTGACGCCGGGGCTGCCCCCGCACTGAACGGATAAGCCATGTGACCCAGAAGTACCCGAGCACGGGCAGCATCGACATGCTGAGCGCGTTGTAGCCGAATGCCTCGCCGGGGTGACCATGGACCAGCGCATGAATGGCCCGCAGCGTGCCGCATCCGGGGCAGTAATACCCCGTCAGCGCGTAGAACGGGCAGGTCGGATAGTGCCCGGGTACACCAGGGTCGACCTCAGCGACATAGCCGACCGCCACAGCGGCCATCCCGGCTACCAGGACTGGCCAGACCACCGGATTGACCCGCGCGCGCGCCGCCTGGAACCAGCGGCCCGCAAGCGCAGTCACGCTACCCAGGGCGGACGGGCCCGGATGATGACCGTTATGGCGTTGAGACACCATTGTTCGCCGCGCTGGCCCGGATGATGACGATGATGATGATGCCGATGACGCCCAGAACTGCCGAGACAATGGTCCAGGTCCTCGCCTTGCTTGAGTAGTCCATCGCGCCCTGGAAGTCGCCTGCGGTCCACTTCGAGTTCACCTGGGCCGCGAACACGATCGACACGATTCCGAAGGGCAGGCAGCAGAACAGGGTGGCCAGGATCGCCCAGACCAGGTAGCTGCTCGGGGGTGGACCTCCGTAGCCCGGCCCAGGATAACCCGGGGCGCCATAACCCGGCCCGCCGTAGCCCGGCCCGCCGTAGCCCCCCGGCACGTTGCCATAGCCCATGATCGTGAGAATCCTCTGTCTCGCTCCCCGTGGTAACACGGTCAAAATAACCGACTGAGGGTCACGGCGCTGCCCAACACCCTGTTCTGATCCATATTGTGATAAAGCATTACGGACGATCTTTAGTTAGGTCCGTTATGAGACGATTGCGCTCTCACGTATTCGTCAATGGCAGTCTTGACGACCGCTTCAGGTCTGGAAGGTGATCCAGGTGTCCGGGGGCCGGCCTTCGACCGGCGGGTCGTCGTGTGTGGACCACGTGCCCCCGGCGGCGTCGGATGCCACGTGCGACCAGAACTGCTGCACCCCGGCATTGTAGGTCTGGAAACCGATGCTCCACCGGCCCGGAGTCATCGCGATCGCCTGGCGGGCCGCTTCCCGGCCGACCCCGGTGCGGCGGAGTGCTCGTACGACGAAGAAGTCGCGGATCGACGTGCCGCCATCAGGAGCCGGTCCGGTCATGACAAACCCGCCGAGCGCGCCGGCCACGATGATCAGCCAGGCCCGCACTCGCAGGTCCGCTCCGGCGAGGAACAGGTCGAGTCGGTTGTTGTTGAACGTGCCGTCGGGATTGGGAAGGTGCCGGTAGGCCTCGGACAGGTCGTGCCGGTACAGCTGGCCGAGATTCTCGAGCACCGCCCGGTCGCAGCGGGCGACCGGCCTGAGCTCAACCGGCTCGGTCGGCGGGTCTGGCGGCCGTTGCGGGGAGTCGTCGGGCACCGGGCGAGTCTGCCACAGGTTTGCGCAGGCGCGGTAGACGGGCGATTGCCGCAATCAAGATGTATCTTGACTTGTGATTACACCTGGCTGTACGTTGGGCGCTACGGCTAACGGTTATCCTAGGCAGAGAAGGTCGGCACCGTCATGTACGAAGACGACGATGAAGAACGGATCGCGGCAGCCGAAGGGCTAAGTAGCGTCGACGGGGCGGCAGCGGCGGAGGCGTTCCACGACATCGCCACCGACGAGGGAGTCGAGGATCCGGTCCGCCTGGAAGCGGCTGAGCGGCTATCGCTGCTCGACCGTCGCCTGGCCGCCGAGGCGTTGCGCGACATAGCCCGGGACGAGAGCGTCGAAGATGCGCTGCGCTACGAAGCGGCCCTTCGTCTCCCGGGCCTGGACGACCGGCTCGCCGCGCGGGCGTTCTGTGATATCGCCGCTGATGAAAGCGTCGAGGACGCCCTGAGATATGAGGCGGCGCTGCGTGTGCCTGGCCTGGACATACGGCTAGCTGTCGAGGCGTTCCGTGACCTTGCGGCGGACGAGGGAGTCGGTACCGGACTCCGGATGGAGGCCGCCGGGCAGCTGTTGCAGCTGGACGAGAGGCTCGGGGCAGAGGCGTTCCGCGGCATCGCCGAGGAGGAGGGCGAACCGGAGTTCAGCCACTTCCCGGGCACTGCCTTCGGCGGCGACCCGGACGAGGACGACTGGCCCGGGCTCCCGCCGCGCCCCCCTCGGCCGCCACGCCCGGCCCGTCCGGGGCGCCCGGGGCGGCCGTTCGAGGGATCCGCACCGGTGCTGCCGGCCCTCAGGCTGCCGCGAATGCCTCGGATGCCTCGCCTGCCCCGGCTGCCGTGAGGGAGCTGGTCAGTCAGCTGGTCATGGCGTTCCGCCGCTAGTCATCTGCCCGGTACCTGGGCCGCTCCCTGCGAGGCGGTCATCGGCTGGGCCGGGAGCAGGTGACCGCAGGCGCTGGCGGCTGACTGGTACGGAGGCCCGGCCGGATGCTGGAACAGCCCGTGGCTGCCCGGGTCGGGAAATCCCGGATCGCCATGGCTGCGCATGCACTGTGCGTAGGACAGCGACTGCTGGTACGGCGTCTGGCCGCTTGGCGGCGCCGTGCCGCCTGCGCACGCGGCTGCCAGCGCGGTGATCCCGGCAACGGCCGCGGCCACGGCGGCCCTGACGCACGGCTGCCTGCCACTGCCGACGACCTCGTTCACGGTTCCTCCCGTAGTCCTCTGGGCTCGTGGCCTACAGGTGTAGGCGGCCAGAGGTATCGGGGACGTATCGGCGGCCGGGAGCTCCGAGGGCCGGAACTGCCAGCGTTCAGGCTGGCCTGTCTTTGATACCGCGCTGATACCTCGCGCCGGCGCATGCTTGGGGTGAGACAGGCGGCAGAAGGAGCGGCCGTGCGGGTGCTGGTAATCGAAGACGACCGGGAGATGGCCGAGACCGTCGCCGTCGGGCTGCGGCGTGAGCGAATGGCCGTGGACGTGGCACTGGATGGCCAGTCTGGGCTTGAACGGGCCGTGATCAACGACTACGACGTGATTGTGCTGGACCGGGACTTGCCCGGCCTGCACGGCGATGAGGTGTGCTGCAGACTGGTGAGGGCCGGGTGCCGCAGCCGGGTGATCATGCTAACTGCCGCTGACACGACCGAGGATCTCGTGGAAGGACTCGGTCTGGGCGCCGACGATTATCTTCCCAAGCCGTTTGACTTCCCGGTGCTGGTGGCCCGGATCGGCGCACTGTTCCGCCGGGCCCAGCCCGCCATACCGCCGGTACTACGATGCGGCGACCTGGTGCTCGACACCGGGCGGCGGTTCGCGTGGCGCGCAGACCGGCCGCTCGGCCTGGCGCCGAAAGAGTTCGGGGTGCTGGAGCTGCTGCTCGCGTCCGAGGGCCGGGCCGTCTCAGCGGAGGAGCTGCTTGAACGGGTCTGGGATGAGAACGCCGACCCCTTCACCGCCAGCGTGAAGATCACAGTCGGCCGCCTGCGGGCCAAGCTCGGCGACCCGCCATTGATCGACACCGTGCCCAGGTCCGGGTACCGGATCAGGGAACAGCCATGACAGCCCGGCCGATTCCTGCGATCGTCACGCGCGCCCGGCGCCCGCGGCGCACGATTCGGCTTCGCCTGACCGCCTGGTACGGCGGCCTGTTCCTGCTGTCCGGCGCCGTGCTGCTCGCGGTCACCTACGGCCTGGTCGTCCAGGCCTTTGTCGGGAACTCGGCCGGCAACGCCGTCTGCCAGGCACCGGGCGCCGGCTGCCAGGCCATCGGCAGCCAGCAGGCACGGGCGATCGGGACGCGGGAGTACGCCACGGTCCTGGGTGAACTGGCCTCGCGCTCAGCCCTGGCTCTCGTTCTGGTGGCCGTGCTGTCGGTGGCGCTCGGCTGGTTCATCGCCGGCCGGGCGCTGCGGCCGCTGCGTGTGATCACGACGACCGCCCGCGAGATCTCCGCCACCAGCCTGAGCCAGCGCCTGGCCCTCGGCGCGCCGCGCGACGAGCTCACAGAACTCGCCGATACCTTCGACAGTCTGCTAGCACGTCTTGAGGGGGCCTTTAACGCGCAGCGCCAGTTCATCGCCAACGCCGCGCACGAACTGCGTACTCCGCTGGCGCGGCAGCGAGTCATCAGCCAGGTCGCCCTGGCCGATCCCGCCGCCACGATCGAATCGCTGCGTGCCGCTCACGAGCGGGTCCTGGCATCGGGCGCGCAGCAGCAGCAGCTCGTCAGCGCGCTGCTTACGCTGGCCCGCGGCCAGGCCGGACTGAACGAGCTGGAGCCCTTTGACCTGGCCGAGCTGGCCCGCAAGATCCTGGGCAACCTCCAGGCCGACGTGGAGTGCCAGAACGTGACGCTGCACGTGGCGCTTGACCCGTCGCCAGCCGCCGGAAGCCAGCAGCTGGCCGAGCGCCTGACCGCCAACCTCATCAGCAACGCGCTGTGCCACAACCTGCCCGGTGGCCGCGTCGAGGTCACGACTCAGATCAGGGACTCGCGGTCGGTCCTGACCGTCGCCAACACCGGGCCGCCAATCCCGCCAGCCACGCTCGACCGGCTTTTTCAGCCATTCCAGCGTCTTGCCGCAGACCGCACGAGCGCAGGTGGCGGGCTTGGCCTGGGCCTGTCCATCGTCCAGGCCATAGCCAGCGCCCACCACGCGACGATCACAGCTCACCCGCAGTCCGAGGGCGGCCTGCGCGTAGAGGTGGCGTTCCTGTGCACAGCCCGGCCCGCAGCTAAGCTCTCGCATGGCTCAGCGCAGTGCCAGTAGTCCCCTGATTATCAGGAGCACGGTTGCCGCTGCCACGAGCCCACCTAAAACCGCTATCGTCACCGCACGAGCAGTTTCATAGGCAATTCCGGCGGCAAGGCCGATTGTGGCCAGCCCAGCCTGCACGGTGACCCGGTGACTCTTCGGAAGACTGTGCCACCAGGTGTCATGGCTCGTTTCTGGCACCACGGTGCCTGGACGGAAATGCCGGAGAATACGCCGGTGCACGTGATGCTCAGTTACCGCGTGCCACGCCGTCGCTGCGGCCGCGGCCGCGGTGATTCCCCAGATGACCGGATTCACACTGGCTCCTCAATGCGCTCCGGTTCTCGTGGGCTCTCCGCGCGGTCAGTCTCGGGCATGAGGACGCCGTTGTGCTCGGGCGGTGCCGGTGGCACGGCGACCGGCCGCTTCTGAGCTGTGGATCGCTGATGGAGACCGGGCGAGCTCACTACAGCCAGGGGCTGGAGGAGCCTGACAATAGTCAGCGTTATCAGGGCGATGGCCGCAGGAGCTGCGAGCAGGAAGATCCACATCACGGCATAGCCGCTGTGATTCCATATTTCAATGGTGCCGACCATGACGGCGAGACCGACGATGATCCCGAGAGGGTTGCAGTTGAGCTGCTCCGCCTGCCGTAAGCATGCCCGGTGCCATGCACCGTAGAGGTGGTGTTCCAGCGCACGGGCGGTGCGGCGGATGGGGTTCATGCTGCCCTCCTGGCGTTTAGCGGTCGCCATTCACAGGGCAGACAACGAGCAACATAGGCATCGCGAGCAAACAGCTAACCCGCCTGCAAGTGATCGACCAGCCCACAGCGCCCAGAATTTCTGGAAAAACGACCGATAAACTCACGTTAAAGTTCTGGCCATCCGATGTCTAGACAAGTGGCCGCGCGGCACCTGCGCGCGAGGTGGCCCGGGTCCCTGACATATCTCAGGCAGTCAGGATGTGAGCGCGGACAGCGTCAGGTGCGGTTCTCGAGGGCGCGGCGGACCAGCACGCGGGCTAGGTGCCTGCGGTAGTCGCGGTCGGCGTGCACGTCCTCGCCCGGCTCAGTGCCCTCGGCCGCGAGCTCGGCCGCCTCAGCCGCGCCAGCACCGCCGGCCAGGGCGCGCTCAGCGGCGCGGGCCCGCAGCGGCGTCGGGCCCATGTTGGCCAGCGCGATGCGGCCGCCGATGGCTGCGGCACCGACGATCGCCCAGTCATTCGCCCGCCGCACGAACTTCTGGTAGCCCCATGCCGCGCCCGGGCTGCGCGGAACGCGGACCGACACGATCAGCTCGCCCGGCTCCAGGCTGGTCTCAAAGAACCCGGTGAAGAAATCGTCGGCCGTGACGCTGCGGCCGCCGTCGCTGCCGAGCACCTCGACCGAGCCGCCGAGGGCCAGCAGCGCCATCGGAAGGTCGGCCGCTGGATCCGCGTGCGCCAGCGAGCCGCCGATCGTGCCGCGGTGCCGGATCTGCGGGTCGCCGACCTGCGCAGCGGAGTGAGCGAGCAGCGGCACCTCAGCCCTGACCACGTCTGAGTCGGCCAGCACAGCGTGCGGCGTCGCCGCGCCGATCACGATCTCGTCGCCGTCGAGCCGGATCCCGCGCAGATCGCTCAGCCTGCCGATGTCGATGAGCACCGAGGGCGTGGCCAGGCGCAGCTTCATCATCGGCAGCAGAGAATGCCCGCCGGCCAGCAGCTTGGCGTCTTCGTCGGCGTGGCGCTCGAGCAGCTCGACCGCGTGCTGCGGGGAGCCGGCGGCGATGTAATCGAACGGCGCCGGAATCACGCTGGCACCTCCGCTCGCTCGCTGCCCGTGTTTCCGGATGCGCCCGCAGGGCCCTCGGCCGCGGCCAGCACGGCCCGGACGATGTTGTGATAACCGGTGCACCGGCAGAAGTTGCCTTCCAGGCCCTCCCGGACGTCGGCCTCGCTGGGATGCGGGTTCTCCGACAGAAGCCCGACGGCTGCCATGACCATCCCCGGCGTGCAGAAGCCGCACTGCAGGCCGTGCTCAGCCCGGAACGCCGCCTGCACTGGATGCAGGTCGCCGTCGGGCGCCAGCCCTTCCGCAGTCGTGATTTCCTGACCGGCGGCCTGAACCGTCAGCACCGTGCACGACTTCACCGAAGATCCGTTCAGCAGAACGGTGCAGGCACCACACGAGGTGGTGTCGCAGCCGACGTTGGCGGCCCGCAGCCCGCACACCTCCCGCAGGTAGTGCACGAGCAGCAGTCGGGGCTCGACGTCGTCGGAACGCCGGTTGCCGTTGACGGTGAGCTCGACCTGCATTTACGCGTTCTCCTTCTGACCAGCAGCTGACTGGATCGCCTGCCACACCCGCTGCGGCGAGGTGGGCATGTCGATGTGCCGGACGCCGAGATGCGCGAGCGCGTCGACGACCGCGTTCTGCACAGCGGGCGTGGCCCCGATCGTCCCGGCCTCGCCGATTCCCTTGGCACCGAGCGGGTTGTAGGTGGTCGGCGTCTGCATGTCAGCCAGTTCGAAGCTGGGCACCTCGGTGGCCGACAGGAACGGGTAGTCGGCGAAGCTCGCGGTCAGCGGGTTGCCGTCGGCGTCGTAGACCACTTCCTCGAGGAACGCCTGCGCCGCACCCTGAGCGATGCCGCCATGCCGCTGGCCCTCGGCCAGCAGCGGGTTGAGCACAATCCCGGCGTCGTCCACGGTCACCATCCGGCGCAGCACCACCTTGCCGGTCTCGGTGTCCACATCGACGACCGCGACGTGGGTCCCGAACGGGAACGTCGCTCCCGGCTGCGTGAACACGGTCCGTACGAGCAGCCGCTCGCCGGTGGCCAGGCTGGCCAGCGGCACCGAGGCGTCCGGGTCACCGGCCACCTCGAACGCGCTGAGCTCCGTGCTGAATCGCAGGTCGCCCGGGCTGGCCTCGAGTTCTTTGGCGGCGCGCTCCCGGGCGACCTCGATCAGCTCCTGGGCGGCCTGCTTCACCGCCGACCCGCCCTGCTGCAGGCTGCGCGAGCCGCCGGTGCCGCCGCCCTCGGGGATCAGGTCGGTGTCGCCCCACTTCAGCGTGATCTTGTCCACCGGGATGCCGAGCTCCTCGCTGGCCAGCATTGCCCAGGCGGTGGCGTGGCCCTGGCCGTGCGGGGAGGTGCCGGTCAGGATCGTCGCGGTTCCGTCGGGGTGCACCTCGACGGTGGCGTTCTCCTTGGGCGGCGAGTCCTCACCGTCCCCGCCTCCGGTGATCTCGACGTAGCTGGCCAGGCCGATCCCCATCTGGACCGTGTCGCCGCCGGCGCGGCGCTCTGCCTGCTCCTTGCGCAGCTGGTCGTAGCCTGCCGCGGCCAGCGCCTTGTCCAGTGCCGCCGTGTAGTCGCCGGTGTCATAGAGGGCCCCGAACGCGGTCCGGTGCGGCTCGGTGAACGGCGGCAGGAGGTTGCGCCGCCGCACGTCGGCCGGGTCCATGCCAATCTCGGCGGCGAACAGGTCTATGGCCCGTTCGATCGCGGCCGTTGCCTCGGGCCTGCCAGCACCCCGGTAAGCACCGAGGGGGGTAGTGCTGGTGACCACGCTCGTGGCAACGGCCTCGGCCCTGGGTATCGCGTACGGGCCGACGGTCATCAGGATCGTCAGCGTGGGCAGGATCGCGCCGATCTTGGGAGACGACCCGGAATCCTGGACGATCTCCAGCCGGTAGGCCAGGACGGTCCCGTCGCGCCGCCCGCCGATCGTGACCGTCTGCTGCTGGGCCCGCCCATGGGTCATTGCGATCAGGTTCTCGTACCTGGTCTCGTTCCACCGTGCCGGGCGGCCCAGTCGCCGTGCCACCCAGGCGACCAGCGCGTGCTCGGGATCGGTGCCGAACTTGGCGCCAAACGCGCCGCCGACGTCGGGCGTGATGACCCGCACCTGCTCGATCGGCACGCCGAGCATCCGGGCCAGGCCACCCTGAGTGCCCTGCGCTCCCTGGTTCGGTATCCATGCGGTCAGCCGCCCGTCCTCGCCCCACGAGGCTGCGGCGGCTCGGGTCTCCATCGGGGCGGGCGCCACCCGCTGGTTCATGATCGTCCGGGACGTGACGACCTCGCACTCGTCGAACAGGTGCTCGTCGAGTTTGCTGGCGTCGCCGAAGGTAGCGGCGACGTTGGTGCCCGCTTCCTGGTAGAGCAGCACCTCGCCCGACAGTGCACCGGCAAGGCCGATGACCGCGGGAAGTATCTCGTAATCGACCTCGACGAGCTCAGCAGCGTCCTCGCCCTGGTACGCCTGCTCGGTGACCACGATGGCCACCGGGTCGCCGACGTACCGCGCCTTGTCCGACGCCAGCAGCGTCCGTGCCATCTGCTTGTTCATCCCCGGCATCGGCCGGGCCGGAGCAAGCTCGCTGATGTCAGCAGCGGTGAAGGCCGCAACCACTCCCGGAGCCTCCAGCGCGGCACTGACGTCGACCGACAGGAGCCTTGCGTGCGCGACTGGCGACCGGATGAAGAACACGTGGCAGGCCCGGTCGAGGCGCTCGTCCACGACGTCCTCGGTGTAGACGCCGCCGGTGGTCAGGAACTTGGGGTCCTCGGTGCGCAGCACGCGCGTGCCCAGAATGCTCACAGGCGATTCAGCTCCCCTCGACCCTGGCGCCGGCCACCGCGAAACGGCTGGCCGACCGCGCTGCGGTGTTCCTCGTGGCGCCCTGTGGCCGGGATGAGGCCGGCTGGCGACTGCAGGCGCATCTCAGCATGATCGTGCCCCGCAGCGCCACCCCAGGTCAAACCGGGCGGACGGTGGTGTGGCTCGGGTACCAGGCCGCGGTCGGGCTTGGAGCGCGACCGGCGCGCCTCGATGATGCTGGCCCGCAGCCGGACCAAGTCACAGCGGCGACAACAGGCTACGAGACGGAGAGCGGGAGGGAGCCGAACCCGCGGATGATGTTGTTCAGACGCCGCTGCGGGACACCGTCTAGCCGAACCTCCCGTACCCGCTCACACATGGCGGCGAGGATGGCGGTCAGCTCGACGCGGGCTAGCGGTGCCCCGACGCAGGTATGGATCCCGTGCCCGAAGTCCAGTTGGTACGGATTACGGTGGACGTCGAACCTCGCCGGGTCGGTGAAGTGTCTCTCGTCGCGGTTCGCTGCGCCAATGAAGAGTGCTACGCGGGTACCCCCAGGAATACCTACCCCGTCGATGCCGGTGTCGTTCCGGGTTACCCTGCTCCAGATCTGCAGAGGGGACTCCAGCCGGATCGCCTCGTTGATTGCGGACTGGACGAGCTTCGGGTCCGGATTCCCTCGCAGGACCTCCCACTGTTCGGGATGGGTCGCCAGCAACCACAACGTGTTGCCGATGGAGTGAATCGTCGTATCGAACGCTGGTCCGGCAAAGTTCAGAATGAGTCCGAGTGGCTCATCGTGGGGTATCTCCCCTCGTGCGCGGGCACCCAGGAGATCCCACGCTACGCTGTCGGGGGTCACGTCCTGCTGTGTCAGGTTCGCCAGTGCACCAAAGAACCTCTCCACAAGGTGAGCGGACTCACGAGCCCGCTCGTTGTCCGGCCCGATGGCCTGGAACGCAGCGAAGCTAGCATCGGCGCCCAGGACAAGAAGCTCCTCAGGGAGGCCGAGTACGTGCCCGACGAACGTGATGACGAACGGCCTGGCTAGATCTGTCATTCCGTCGAACCGGCCCTGTTCCAGGAACCGGCCGATCATCTCGTCAGCCATCTGTTCCGCGACGGGTACGTACTTCTCGATCCGGGTCAGCCTGAGGTGTTCCACGAGCATTTTCCTCACCCCGGCGTGTTCCGGAGGCTCCTTGCAGAGCACCGTCTGGCGAAGTCCGGCATCGCTGTTCATCATCGGGCTGAATGCCGGACCCTCAGCTGAGCTGAAGTCCCTCCAGTTCTCGAAGACGGTGCGTACCGTGTCGAACCGAGCCGTACCCCAGGCACCGTACTTGTCCAGCCGGAACACAGGGCCGGCGTCGCGGAGGGTGCGGTAGTAGTCGTACGGATGATCTAGCAGCTCGTCGGAGAACGGGTCGAGGTCGAACGTCGGATGCGTGCTGTCCACGGAAGCCTCCACGGGTACTATTGCCTGGTATATACACTTGAACATCGGACGGTTTGTCTCCGCCGCGAGCCGGAGTTTCTGTTCTTGCTCTTTCGCGGTCACCGGGTTCCCCCGGTGAGATCTAATCGCGAGCTGGCCTGGTGGCTGGCGTCCGCTGGAAACTCGGTTGGCCCGGCTGAGGTGCGCAGATAGAGTGCTGAAGCCTAGCCCCGAGTTGAGATCGGACGTCAGTCATGCTTGCGCGTGCACTCGTGCGCCGACTCCCAGTGCTTGGCTGGCGCGATTTCCGGCTGCTGCTCGCCGACCGGCTGCTGGCCCCGGCCGCGTTCGCGTTCTCAATCGTTGGTGTCTCATTCGCTGTCCTGGACGCGACCGGCTCCACGGCTGACCTCTCCTACGTGCTGGCCGCGCAGATCGCGCCGTCGCTGGTCTTCACCGTGGTCGGCGGGGTTGTCGCTGACCGCATCCCGCCACAGTGGGTAATCATCGCGGCCAATGCCATGATCGCGCTCGGCGAGGGGACGTTCGGCGTCCTGGTGCTGACCGGGCACCCGGGGCTCTGGCAGATGATCGCGCTGGAGACCGTCACCGGCACCGGCATGGCGCTTTTCTACCCGGCGTCGCAGGCACTGCTTCCCCGGCTGGTGCCTGGCAGTCTGCTGCAGCAGGCCAGCGCCATCAGCCGTCTTGCGATGAACGCGGGCCAGATGGCCGGCGCCGTCGTCGCTGGCTTGTGCGTAGCGGCGTTCGGGCCCGGCTGGGCGCTGGCCGTGTGCGGCGGCGGCGTCCTCGTCTCGGTGCCCATGCTGCTGAGCATCCGGGCCCGGACCGGCGTGGTACAGGCCACCACCAGCATGCTGCGCGACCTGCGGGACGGCTGGTCGGAATTCCGGTCGCACACCTGGCTGTGGGCGATCGTCGCCCAGTTCGGCGTGGTGCTGATGGCGTGGTACGGCGGGTTCCAGATCCTCGGGCCGGTCGTCGCCAGGGCTCATCTCGGCGGCGCGTCGGCCTGGGGCGCGATCACCGCTGCCGAGTCGTTCGGCTACATCGCCGGAGGCATCCTCTCGCTGCGGTTCACGCCGAGGCGGCCGATGCTGTTCGTCGTCCTGAGCGGCGCCGCGATCGCGATCTCGCCGCTGTCGCTGGCGATGCTCTGGCCGCTGCCGCTCATCTGCTGCGCCGCTTTCGGGCTCGGCCTGGCGATCGAGATCATGATGGTCCAGTGGACGGTGGCCCTCGCCCGGAATATCCCGCCGGGCAAACTCGCCCGGGTGTCCTCCTACGACGCGCTCGGCTCGGTCATGGCGATGCCCGCCGGCGCGCTAATCGCCGGGCCGCTGGCCGCCGCGATAGGGGTCCCGGCCACCCAGTACGGCGCCGCGGCGCTCATTGTCGTCGTGTCGCTGCTCGCGCTGATCCCGCGTGACGTCCGGCAGATGCGCGCGGGACCGGTAAGCCAACCTGCTGAGCCCCAGCGTGTGGGCTCGGAATCTATGGTGGACGCCGCTGACATCGCGGCGTAGCTCACACCGGGGAGGCGTCTGGGGTGGACGCTGATCCCGCGCTCGCCGGGCGTGAGCGAGAGCCTCCTGGTACCGGCCATTCCGTTCCGGCAGGACGGCCAGGTAGTGATGGGCCCGGGCCTGACCAGCCTGATCGCCGAGCCGCTGATGCAGCCGCATGGCCTGCCGCAGGTACTTGTCAGCCTCTTGCTCACGGCCGGCCAGGAGCAGCGCCCCGCCCAGTTCGCGGGCGATATGCGCCTGGCCGGCCTCGTCCCCGCCGTCTTGTGCGGCCGCGAGCGCCGTGCGAAGGACCTCCATCGATTCTGGTCGGTATCCGCACCGGACGAGAACGGCCGCTAGCAGCCTGGCCAGCTGCCAGGCATGAGCAGGCAGGTGGATCGCGGCTGCCTGCCGGATCGCCGCGTGCAGCGCCGGGTTCTCAGCCTCGGCCCACGTCATCGCGTCGTCACGGGTCGCCATGGGAGCAACCGTGATCTCAGGCCCGGGTGACGCCAGCCCCGGCGAGTCCAGGGCCGGGTTCAGCAGCTTCACGGCTGCGTAGGTTGTGTGCAGGTAGTGGTCGAGCAGCCGGACGATAGCCGCGCGCCGCTCCGGCTCGGCGTTGTGGGCGGCGGCCTGCTCAGCCGCATAGGCCTTCAGCAGGTCATGCAGGCCGTGGTGGCCGGCTGTGGTGGGCTGGATCAAATAGGCGCGGGCCAGGGTGTCCAGCATCCGGCGCGCGTCCTCGACGCCCGAGCTAGTGAGGGCCGCCACCGCGTAGGGCTCGAAGTCGCCGCCGGGATGCAGGCCCAGCAGCCGGAACGTGCGCGCAGCGGCAGCGTCCAGGTGCCGGCAGGACCAGGACAGCACCGTCCGCACGGCTGTCCGGGAGTCTCCGCCGGCGTCGAGCTGGTCCAGCCGGGTTCGCTGGTCGGCCAGCCGCAGCCCGGCTGCATCATCCAGGGGCAGAGTCTTCAGTTCCACCCTCTGAGCGTCGTTCCGGGCCACCAGGCCGGCCAGCGCATCCCGGCTCGTCACTACCGCAGCGCAGCCTGGCGTACCCGGAAGCAGCGGCCGGACCTGCTCCGCCGAGCAGGCATTGTCCACCAGCACCAGCACGCAATTCCTCTTCTTCATGCGCACCGACGTCTACCTGGTCGTCCAGGAACTGACCGGCTGCAAGAACCTGTTCGGCGACGCGACCGATAACCTGCGCTACCTAACCGGAAGACTCACTCGCAGCTCAGGCAAGGGCCGGCCCAATCCAGTCAACGACCTTCCGCCTGCGGAGCGCCGTCCGGTGCGGCTTTACTCGGCCTTTGTGGTAGCGGGCTGCGCGGCACTGGTGCCGTTGTCCGCCTTCTACGGGCTCCCGATTGAGATCGGCGTCTACCTGCGCGCGATACGTGAGCTTGCCCACGGCTTGTCCTCATCGCGGCTTACCCTGGTTGCCGACTCGACCGGAGTGCTCATTGTCTCGGTGACGTTCCAGGCTCTGCTCGTCCGCGCATTGTTCCGTACATACCGTGCCCATCTCCGTCGCCTGCTGCGGCTGGCCGGGTGGAGGGGAGAAGCCGCAAGCCCTGGCTGAGCAGGGTGCCGCCGAGAAGCCGCCTTTACTCGCGCTTTAACAGCACCAATCAAAAACGGCACTGAGCTCGAATGTTTACGTTTCAGCGCGCCTGGTGATGTAGCTACTGCTGCCAAAGGTGGCAGCCCGCCAGCCAATTGGGGAGGCAATGCGGGTATTTGGCTGGCGCCGCGCTACCAGGGGGGAAATGCCGCATGCCTGGACTATGGCATGACCGATTCGGGCAGGTCTCGCGCCGAACGGCGATCATGGTCGCCACTGCTGTGGCAGTCGTTGCCTGCACCATGTCGGGGACCTTTCTCGGGCACGTTCTGAACCACACAGACCCGGCCGCCGTGTGCGTGCACCACCCGGCCTCGGAGACGTCCGTGCTGTCCGGGGCCCCGGATGAGCTTGCCGCGGACGTTGCCGGCGCGCTGCTGGACTGCGCCCCGGCTGTGGTCGTTGCCAACGCCAGCAGCCGGGCCGATGTGGCCACGGCCGTCACGGTGGCCGAGCAGGACCACGCACCGCTGCTGCTGTCCTCTCTGCTGGCCACGGCGTCGCGCGGGGCGGCAGGCACACGGCAGGCCCAGCTCACGGACGCCGAGAGCACTGCCGCGGTCCAGGAGATTAGCGCCCTGCACCCGAGAAATGTACTCGCGGTCGGCCTTACGGCGGGCGATCTGGGGGCTGAGCTGCCGGGGGCGTCAGTAACTGACGACCTAACCGGGCTTCCGGCCATGTCCCGGCCCGCGCCGCTGAAGCACGTGGTCGTGCTGGTGCCCGCCGGCCAGTCGCCCGCCGCCATGGCGGCATCGGCTACCGCTGAGGCGGTCGGCGCCACGGTGGTGGCGGTCAACGGCTATGACCCGCGAGGCGACCAGGCCGCGATCGCTGCCCTGGACGCAGCCAGGCCGCGGCAGGTGATCGCCGTGGGAGCCGGGTTCGGCCCGGCGAGCCGGCTAGCCTCGCGGCTCGCTGTCGTCATGACCGGGGTACAGCTTCCTGGAGGCGGCCAGCTCATCGTGCCCACGCACCGGATTGTCGCGATCTACGGGCACCCGGGAACCCCGGCCCTCGGGGCCCTGGGCGAGCAGGGCCTGCAGGCCAGCATCACCAGGGCCGAGCAGGTGGCAGCGCCTTACAGAGCGCTGAGCACGGTACCGGTCGTCCCCGCCTTCGAGATCATCGCCACGGTGGCGACGGCGGCACCCGGGGCAGACGGCAGCTACTCGTCCCAGACCCCCGTGGCCGCGCTCACGCCCTGGGTGCGGGCGGCGTCCGCTGCCGGGATGTACGTGATCCTGGACCTGCAGCCGGGCCGGGAAAGCTTCCTGACACAGGCCAGGGAATACCAGCCCCTGCTCAGGCTGCCGAACGTCGGTCTGGCCCTGGACCCGGAGTGGAAGCTGCAGCCAGGGCAGCTGCCGCTGCAGCAGATCGGCAGCGTCAGCATCAGCGAGGTGAACACCGTGGTCAGCTGGCTCGCTCAGCTCACTGCGCAGTACCGGCTCCCGCAGAAGCTGCTTGTGCTGCATCAGTTCAAGATCGGCGAGATCGCGGACGAGCAGCATCTCGACACCAGCAGCGACAATGTGGCGATCGTCCTGGACATGGACGGCCAGGGCGCCCCGGCGACGAAGCAGCAGACCTGGGATGCCGTCACCGCGACTGCCCCGCCGGGCGTCCCGTTCGGCTGGAAGAACTTCTACGTCAAGGACCAGCCAATGCTGACCCCGTCGCAGACGATGGCGACCACCCCGCAGCCCGTGATGATCTCCTACCAGTGACGTCACCGTCCAGGCGGTGGCAGCGATCCGGTTAGCGAGCCCGAAATACATTGACCGGGTGGAGCAGCGTTACGGGAGTTCTGGCGTCTCTGTCTCATGAATCTGCTTACCGCACGAAAACCGGCTGCGGGCCGAGCTGCGGCGGATGCCGTGACCGCTCTGTATGCCGCGCACGCGCTTGGGCTGACCCGGCTCGCTCAGGTGGTGCTTGGCGACCGGGCCGCTGCCGAGGATGTGGTGCACGATGCGTTCTGCGGGCTGTACCGTCGCTGGGCACAGCTGGACGACACCGGCCGTGCACAGGCTTATCTGCGTTCCGCAGTCCTCAACGGGTGCCGGTCAGCGCTGCGCCGTACCAGACGCGCTCCGTTAATCCAGACCGTTGAGCACGCTCCGGACGCCGAGTCGGCGCTGCTGGCCAGCCAGGCCAGAGACGCCGTGCTGGCCGGGCTGCGGCGGCTGCCGGACCGGCAGCGGGAGGCCCTCGTGCTCCGCTACTACCTCGACCTGCCCGATATCGAGATCGCGGCGGCTATGTCCGTCGGCGAATCGACTGTCCGGTCGACCATCCACCGCGGCCTCGCCGCCCTCGAACGACAACTCGCCAGGGACCTGCCATGACAAGAACCGAAGACCTGCTCCGTGCGGCCACGAAACGGGCGGCGGCAGAGATCCACCCTGACTCGATCACGCCGTTCGACCCGGCGACGCTGGCCGCCCCCCGCCGCCGCGACGGAAGCTACCGGGCGGCCCGAGGCCCGCGCCATCACTCGAAGCTGGCCGGGCCGCTCGCCGCGGCGGGCGCGGTGACCGCTGTCATCGGCCTGCTGGTGGCGCTCCACTTGGGTCTCGGTGTCGCTGTGGCGTCCAACAGCGCCGGCCCCGGGTCGTCCGGGAATGCGTCGTCGGCATCACCAGGAACAGTTCCGGTTTACTACGCGGCCCTTACCGGGATCACCCAGCCGTGGGTCGAACACCCGTTTGACATCACTATCCGATCCACCATGACCGGCAGCGTTCTGGCGACGGTCGCCCCGCCGTCCGGGTACGGCACTTTCGGTATGGTCGCGCCCGGTCAGAACGACGACGAGTTCGTCGTCGGCGCCCAGCCCTGGCAGCCAGTGTCCAACTCGCATTACACCAGCAACAACGACAGCGCGCCGGTCACGTTGCTGATGCTGCACTTCGACCCGGCGACGCACGCGGTCTCGTTCGGCCCGCTGCCCGGTCCGAAGGTCTCTCTGAGCGATCTGGATGGCGTGGCGCTGTCTCCCGACGGTACTCGTCTGGCAGTGGCGACTGAGGGCAGCTCCGGCGAGCTGGACCTAGACGTGTACTCGCTCGCCGGTGGCGGCGTGCGCACCTGGTCGCTGTCTGCTGCGGAGGCCAGCGGGGGCTTTTTCGGCGCCAACGGCGGGGGCGGAATGGACACCCTGTCGTGGCGGCCCGACGGGCAGACCCTGGCCTTTGACTGGGCCGGCCCCAATGGCAGCGTTTCGGAGGTGCGCCTGCTCGACACCAGCCAGCCCGGCGGCAGCCTGCTAGCCGACAGCCGGGCGATCTTCAGCATTTCCCCGGTTCCCGTCGGCGGCCATTTCCTCTGCGTCGATGTGCTCATCCCCAGTCCCGACGGTACGACGCTCACGTGCGCGGGTCAGCTATGGCCCACACTGACCGTCGACACGACAACTTACGGCTTCGGCCAGTACTCGGCTGCCACTGGCCGGTTCATCACGATCATCGACCCAACAGTCGATCGCAGCCACTGGGGGGTGCGCCAGGAGGTGTTCTGGACTGACGGCTCATCGCTGATCGGCACCCTGGACGGCCCGGTCTTTGTCCTCCAGGGCGGCAGGGTCCACGACATTCCGTGGAGCAGCAACATCTCGCCGGCCGCGGGCGGCATCAACGACGCCGCCTGGTAACACAGTCCTGCCCGGAAGGTCTCCGGGCGGCGACGGGGCCAGTCCCAGGGTCGTGTCAGATCATCCCGCGGGCGGCGTTCAGCGCCCGCGGGATGATCTGGCATGGCGCTCTGTCAGCGGACGAGCTCGGCTTCGCCGGTGAATGCTGCCCACATCGCGGCGTAGGTGCCGTCGGCTGCCAGCAGCTCGTCGTGCGTACCGGTCTCAGCGATCCGGCCCATGTCCATCACGATGATCCGGTTGGCCCGTGACGCGGTGGTCAGCCGGTGCGCGACCACCAGGGTCGTGCGCCGTGCTGCGAGCTGCTCGGTGGCCCGGTTCACCTCGGCTTCGGCGGCCAGGTCCAGGGCCGCCGTCGCCTCGTCAAGCAGCAGGATGGCGGGATCCACAAGGTAGGCCCGGGCCAGCGCGATCAGCTGCCGCTGCCCGGAGGAGAGGTTGCGGCCGCGTTCTGAAACTTCATGCCGGAACCCGCCGGGCAGCCGGGCGATCATCTCGATCGCGCCAACCCCCCGAGCAGCCGCCTCGACCTCGGCGTCGGTGGCGTCGGGGCGGCCGTAGGCGATCGCGTCACGGACCGTGCCAGCGAACAGGTACGGTTCCTGCGGGACGACCCCGAGCTGGTGGCGGTAGCCGGGCAGGTCATAGTCCCGCACATCGGTCCCGTCGACTTCCACGCTGCCCGAGCTGACGTCGTAGAACCGTGCGATGAGCTTGACCAGTGTCGACTTGCCCGCCCCGGTCTGGCCCACGAGCGCGACCGTTTCGCCCGCTGCCACCGAGAGGCTGACCCCGCCGATCGCTTCGTCGCGCTGGCCGGGGTAGGTGAAGTGCACGTCGCGCAGGTCGATCCGGCCGCGCAGGCGGCCCGGCTGCACCGGCGACGCGGGCTCGGGCGTGGACGTGGGCGTGCGCAGCAGGGCCTTGATCCGCTGTAGCCCCACGTTCGCCTGCTGGTAGCCGTCGAAGACCTGGGACAGCTGCTGCACCGGCGAGAACAGCAGGTCGATGAACAGCAGGTAGGCGATGAGCGAGCCCGCGGTCAGCGCCCCGCTGTGCACCTGGCCAGCCGCCACGAACAGCACCAGCGCGCCGCCGATCGTCGACAGGGCCTGGACGAACGGGAAGTACAGGGCGATGTAGCGCTGGGCGCGCATCCTTGAGGTCAGGTAGGAGCCGCTCAGGCCGGCGAAGTGGTCCCGGTTCACCTGCTCGCGCCGGTAGGCCTGGGCCACGCGCAGGCCCGCCACGTTCTCCTGCAGGTCGGCGTTGACCGCGCTGACCTTCTCCCTGGCCTCGCGGTACGCCCTCGACGACTTCGCCCGGAACACCACGGTCGCTGCGATAAGTACCGGGATGATGGCGAACAGGGTGAGGCCGAGCCTGAGGTTGATGACCAGCATCGCGATCAGGACGCCGACGAACGACAGGACCGAGTTGACCATGGTGATCAGCCCCGTCTGCAGGAACGAGGACAAGGCGTCCACATCGGTGGTCATCCGCGTCATGATCCGCCCGGTCAGCTCGCGTTCGTAGAAGTCGAGCCCGAGCCGCTGCAGCTGCGAGAAGATCTTGACCCGCAGCGAGTACAGCAGTCGTTCCCCGTTCCGGCCGACGACTACGGTCTGCGCCGTGTTCACCACCCAGTCGGCAACAACGATCGCCAGCGCGGCCAGCGCGATCAGGATGATCGCGTGCACCGCGCCGGTCAGTACGCCGTTGTCGATCCCGTTACGGACCAGCAGCGGCATAAGGATGCTGGCCAGTGCGTCCAGGCCGTCCAGGGCCAGGCCGATGGCCAGTGCGAGCGCGAACGGCTTCAGCAGGCGGCGCAGCGTGAAGTGCGAGTCGGCGGCCCGGGACCAGGTGCGGCTGACCTTCGGCTCGTCGGTCGCTGGCGGCAGCGCGTCCACCCGGGCCAGCAGCTCTGGCGTGGCCGGGATGTCAGCCAGCATGCTGGTCACGGCCACGCGGCTGCCGCCGCGCACGCTGGCCCGCGTCCCGGCACCGTACCCGGTGCTCTGCGCGCTGGGACTGCCGTTGCCCTCGCCGCCGTCCTTCACCCACAGCGACGGCGTCACGCCAGGCTTGCGGGCAGAACCGGCCGCTGCCCGCTCCGGCGGGCGGCCCAGCGCGACATCCGCGGCCCGCCGGTCGGCGTCGTCGCAGTAGCAGGCGAGCTCGCCGGCATCGACTCCCTCGGCGTCGTCGCCGGGCCCGGCCAGCAGCAGCCGGTACAACGGGCACCGGGCTGTCAGCTCCTCGTGGGTGCCTGTGTCCACCAGACGGCCCTCGTCCAGCACCGCGATCCGGTCCGCGAGCTGCAGCGTGGAACGGCGGTGCGCGATCAGCAGCGTGGTCCGCCCGGCCATGACCCGGCGCAGGGTGGCGTGGATCTGCGCCTCGACCCGGGCGTCGATCGCTGAGGTCGCGTCGTCCAGCACCAGGATCGCCGGGTCAGTGATCAGCGCCCGGGCGAGCGCCACCCGCTGCCGCTGCCCGCCGGACAGCGTCAGGCCCTGCTCCCCGATCACGGTGTCGTAGCCGTCCCGCAGCCCGCTGATGAACTCATCAGCCTCAGCCGCCCGGGCCGCGGCAATGACCTGCTCCTGTGTGGCATCGGGCCTGCCGTACGCGATGTTCGCGCGCACGGTGTCGGAGAACAGGAAGCTCTCCTCCATCACCAGGCCGATCGAGGCCCGCAGCGAGTCCAGGGTAAGGTCGCGGACGTCATAGCCGCCGACCCGCACCGCCCCGCCCCGCACGTCGTAGAACCGGGGGAGCAGCATCGAGATCGTGGACTTGCCCGAGCCGGACGTGCCGACGACAGCGAGCGTCTCGCCCGGGCTTACCCGCAGCGACAGCCCGCGCAGCACCGGCTGCGATGGCACGTAGCCGAAACTGACATTGTCGAGCTGGACGTCCGGGATGCCCGCGGGCAGCGCGACGGCGTCCGGCTTCTCGGTCAGCACCGGCCGGGAGTCGATCACCTCGAAGACCCGGATCACACTGGCCCGGGCCTCCTGGCCGATCGTGATCATTCCGGCCAGCGCCCGGACCGGGCCGACCATCTGGGCGAGGTAGGCCGAGAACGCGAAGAAGGTGCCGATCGATATCTGATGCCTGATCGCGAGCCAGCCGCCGAGCGCGAGGACGCCGACCTGGCCAAGCGCTGGCACCGCCTGCAGCGCCGGGTTGAACCGCGCCATCAGCCTGACTGCGCGCACCCGCGCGGCGTAGAGCAGGCCGCTGGCCTCCTCCACCCGCTCGATCTCCTGCTCCTCCTGCCCGAAGCCCTTGACCACCCGGACCCCGGTGACCGCGCCGTCCACCACCCCGGCGACGTTTCCGGCCTTCTGCTGCGCATCCCAGCTCGCCGGGAACAGCGAGCGCCGTGATTTGACAGAGATCAGCCACAGAGCGGGCCCGACCGCCAGTGCGATGACCGTCAGCAGCGGGGAGAGGAAGGCCATGATCACGACGGACAGGATGAAGAGCACCCCGCTGCCCAGCAGCAACGGCACCATGCTGAGGAGCGCCTGGATCATGTTCAGGTCGGAGATCGAGCGGCTGACGATCTGCCCGGTGTGCAGCTGGTCCTGGCGCGCACCGTCCAGCCTGGTCAGCGAGCCGAACAGCTCGGTGCGCAGGTCATGCTGCACGTCCAGGGACACCCGGCCGCCCCGGTAGCGCCGCAGGTACACGGCACCGAAGTTGATCAGCGCCACGATGAGCAGCAGGGTGGCGCCGGGCCAGATCGGCTGCCGGTGGCTGAAGATCACGTTGTCCACGATGTCGCGCTGGATGAGCGGGATCGTGGCAGTCATCACGGTGCCGAGCAGCGCGCCGCCCAGCGCCAGCAGGACTCCCCGCGGGTAACGCCAGCAGTACCCGGCCAGCCTGCGCATCCAGCCCTGGCCGTAGCCGGCCCCGGCCGGGACCGCCGCCGCGGTCCGGCCACGGAAGGGCGCCCTCACACGGGCCTCACTGAGGCGTGGTCGCGGAGCCCGCCCATGGCCTGGCCGAGGAGGTCGAGCGCGTCCAGCACCCCGTCCGGGTCACCGACCTGCGCGAGCAACTGGTCCAGCCAGCGTTCGTAGGCCCCGTCGGCCCGGTCAACGGCGGCCCGGCCGGCCTCGGTCAGGCAGAGCCGGACCACGCGCCGGTCACCTGGCTCCGCGTCGCGCCGGGCGAATCCCGCTGCGACCAGGCCATCCGCGATCGCGGTCAGCGTCGGCTTGGCGACGGCCAGCCGCTCGGCCAGCCGCGCGGAACGCTCGCCGCACGCACCGGCCAGCTTCAGGATGCGGTACTGCTGCGGGGTGAGCTCGGGGCTGACCCGTTCCAGCGAACGGTACAGCCGCAGCAGCGTCAGCACCGCCTCCGTGGCCCGCTGCTGTGCCGGCTGGTCGAGGCTGTGCTGGCTGGTCAGGCCCGGGGCGTCCTGGCTCACTGTGCCCGCCCGCTGATGCGCCGGGGAGCCGCCGCTTGGTACGACAGTCTCATAGTTCGTTATTCTAACAAGATTCTGAACGGTGCCCTGGCGCCCCGAGATCTACCGATCTCAGTCAAACTGGCGATAACATCGCGGACGTTACATAGCATGTCGTTAGTAAGCCGGATCGAGTGCGGGGCTCGCCCGGCTTGCGCACCCCGCCCTTTCTTGGCTTGCATTCCGGGCCCGCTACGCACGTAACCCCCAGCCTCGACACCCGGTGGCACCCATGACGGATCCCGCGCCCGGCCAGGGCGCCATGCCTGCTGACCGTGTGAATCGGCGGCGGGTGCTCGCGACGATCGGCGGCGGGATCGTGCTGGCCGCCGGAGCTGCGGCCGGCGTCGGGCTGACCCAGGCGTCGGCGCCGCCTCGCCCCCGGCGTTTCCCCGGGGCCGACCCGGCCATGGCTGCCGCCGAAGAGCAGCGGACCGCGACCGCCGCGGACCGCTCCGTGGCCTTTGCCCGTGAGGTGCCCGGCCACGCGGGCTTCCCGTATCCGCTGGACAAGCCGCTCTTCTACATCGACGACTCTGACAAAGCAATCGCGCTGACGATCGACGACGGCCCCGATCCGGTCTACACGCCGCAGGTGCTGCAGGTACTCGAGCGCTATCACATAACAGCGACGTTCTCGATGATCGGCATCCACGTAAATGCCTACCCGCATCTGGCGCAGTCCGTTGCCGCGGCCGGCCACCGGATCGCCAACCACACCTGGACGCACGCCGACCTGCCCACTCTCAAGGCCCCGGCCGTTCACGACGAGATGGCCCGGGCCACCGACGCGATCAGCACCGCGATCGGCTTGCAGCCCGCCATGTTCCGCGCCCCTTTCGGCGCGTGGTCGCCAACGGTGATCGCGGAGTGCGAGCAGCAGAAGATGATCCCGCTGGACTGGTCAGTCGACCCGAGAGACTGGTCGCGGCCCGGAGTGGCCAGCATCGTCAGCAACATTATGAAGAACACCCGGCCCGGGTCGATCATCCTTGAGCACGACGGGGGGGGCGACCGGTCGCAGACCGTTGCGGCACTGAAGATCGTCCTGCCGCAGCTGCTGCACGAGGGCTTCGAGTTCGAGACTCCCTGACCGCCGCAGCTCCGTCAGCCCAGCCTGGCCCGCGCGGCCTTGGCCTTGGCGCCGAACGGGGCCACCGACATCAGCAGCACGAACAGCAGGAACGTGATCACATGAACGGTCGTGCACCAGAGGCAGATGTTCCCGATCTCGATGACCTCGGCGTAGATCAGGTAGAGCACGAAGCAGATACCGGAAATGATCGCCGCCGTGCGCAGCCACGCGATCCACGGAAGAGGGGCACGCCACGCCCATGGGGTGTTGATCGCGGTCATGAACACGTAGAAGGCCAGCCCGAGCACGGCCACCGGGAAGATCCCGAAGACGACCGACTCCGCGCTCGTTGTGACTTTCGCGCAGTTGACCACACCGCTGTCAGAGCAGGCCAGGATCGACGAAGACGTGTAGTGCGCGATCGTCAGGTAGATCGACGCCCCGAGGCCGCCCAGTGAGAGCACCAGCGTCGTGATCTGGAACCAGAGCGGCACGCGGCCCACCGCTGGCGCTGCTGCCCGGCTCGCTGACGGCACGGCCGCCTGCGCGGCGGGCCTGGCCTGGGTGGCCGTCGGCCGTCCCTGCCCGGCCCGGGTGCTGGCTGCCTGACCGCCCTGGCTGCGCCCGTCCCGGCTGCGCTGACTGCCGCCTGCCGTGCCGCCGCGGGCCTGAGTGTTCTGGCCGCCGGCGTTTTGTCCCCGGCCACGGTTGCCGCCGCCGGTGGAAGTGCCAGCTCCAGCGCGCGTCGCCGCACCGCTGCGGCTGCGCCCGGATGCCGACCGGGCCTGCTTCTGGCTGGCCATCAGAGGTGCGCGCTCGCGGTCTCGACGCCAGCGGAAGTGCAGACGTTCCCGGGCTGGCCGCCGGTCATCTTGCAGATAGCAGCGGTGATGAGGTTCGCGGTCCCGACGGCGCCCTGTGCGACGGCGCTCGACGGGTTGTGCAGCGCCGAGGCGACCTGCTCCCATGTCATGCCAGCCAGGGTGCCGGGGTCATACGACGGGACCTTGATCACATACTTGTTGCCGAAGTCGATGAACGGGTAGCCCTGCGAACTTGTCCCGTTATCGTTAGTCGTGTCGTACTTCACCCAGAGCGCCTGCTGTGCCGCGGTAGTTTTCTGCAGCGGCGCCTCGCTGATCGTCTCGTTCTCCACCGGCGTGAACACCAGGTACTTGCTGGTGTACGTGGACTTGTAGAACGTCAGCGTCGGCGTGTTCGGGTCAGTGTCAGTGCTCGAGGAGTGAATGCCGCGCAGTGGGGAGAATGTGCCGAACCGGCTCAGTGCGACCGCCATCGCCCAGCGCTCGGCCCCGCAGTAGGGGCAGAACTCAGCCCCGATGTAAAGCATCTCCGGCTTGCCGTTGCTGGTCAGCGGTTTGTCCGAGATTTTTTCGATCGGCGAGTTATTGGTGTAGGTCAGCACGGCCGAGCCGATGCCCACGCTGTTCAGCGTGCTGTCGGGCACGGTCGTAATGTTCCTCATCACGCTGGCCGGGAGAGCGGTACCGGTTGTGCTGGTCGACCCGCTGCTACTGGGGGAGTTGCGGTTGACCGCGTACAGCACGATCGCAGCCACGATCGCTATAACCCCGACGATGCTGCCGGCGACGATCAGGATCTGGTTGCGGACCTCGGCCCGGCGGGCTGCTGCCCGCTGCTGAGCTATCCGCTCCCTCGCGTTCTGCTGTCTGATCCTGGTGGCCTTGCTCATGCCTGTCCTGCCCTAACCGGTAGGAATCGCTGACCCGACGACGGCACCAACCGTGCATCCGCCCGCACTGCACCGCCCGACACCATGCTAAGACCGGCGAGGCGATGGAGTTAGCCCCCACAGCGAAGCTCACGAGTCTGAGCGCCCGCTGAATGCGGGCTCTCACAATGCCGGGCAGCGGCTTATGTCAGGGCTTCTTGCACAGCGCAAGTAACGCTGGCTATGTTCGTGCGATGACCGCTCTTCGGAGAACCAGCAGCCGCGCGGGCGTCCGCGGGCTGATCCTTATCGCATGCATCGGGCTCGCCGCGGCAGGCTGCGGCAGCTCCACCACCTCGTCGACCGCGGCAAAGCCCACGGGCACGGCCAACGTCGCCGCGGCGTCCTCACTCTCCTACCTCAGCGAGCACTCCATCAGCCCGGCGTTCACCAAGGCCGAGGGCTATAAGTACTCTGGCACCTACAACGCGTCCGGCGACCTCGAGGCGGACATCGCCTCGGGCGAGATCTCCCCGAACGTGTTCGAGAGCGTCGGTGGTGACAACATCACGCCGCTGGAGCCGAAATCTACCAACTGGTACGTCCAGTACGCTGGGACGTCGATGGTGGTCGCCTACAACCCGAACAGCAAGTACGCGAGCCAGTTCAAGGCCTACGCGGATGGCTCGCAGCCGCTAAGCGGGCTGTTCAGCACGCTGCTGCAGACACCAGGACTGAAGCTCGGCCGGACCGACCCGAACATCGACCCGCAGGGCCGGGACTTCATCTACATGCTCGAGCTGGCCCAGTCCTACTATCACCTGCCGTCTGACACGGTCGCCAAGATCCTCGGCACCTCAGACTTCGGGTCGGCATCGTCGTCGCAGATCTACGCCGAGTCCTCGCTGGACGCGACGCTCCAGTCGGGCCAGCTGGATGCTTCGAGCGCGTTCATCACCCAGGCAATCGAGCTGCACCTGGACTACATCCCGCTGCCGTCTGCCATCAATCTGGGCGACCAGTCGATGGCTGCCCAGTACAAGACAGCGACGGTCACGATCACGAGCAACGGCCAGCCGACGACCAAGTCTGGCTCGCCGCAGGTGATCGACATCACGCTGATCGGCAAGCCGACACCGGCCGGGATCGCGTTCGTCAAGTACACGCTGTCCCAGGCCGGACTGAACCTGTACAAGAAGGGCGGGTTCACGCTGATCACGCCGACGGTGACCGGTGACCGCAGCTCAATACCTGCAGCGATAAAGAGTGAGCTGGGGAGTTAGCCCGGCAGCCGTCGCCGGCGGCGCTGCGGCGGGCACCGATCCCCCATCCGGGGACCAGTCCGGGCAACGCCGCCGGCCCGGTACAAGCGTGGCAGCGCTGCGGCAGTACCGATCCGCATCGGCCCTGGCCTCGGTCATCGGCGCGCTGCTGATCTGGCTCGCGCTGCTGGGCCCAGTCATCGCGCTGCTCACGCACCTGTCCGGAAGCGAGATCGTCAGCGCGCTCACCGGGCCGGGCGACCTTGACCCGCTCGTCACCTCGCTGGCATCCGGCGCCGTGACGCTGGCGGTCCTGCTGGTGTTCGGCACGCCGCTGGCCTGGAAGCTGGCCCGCGGCACGCTCCCGTTCCCGAGGGTCTGGGAGGCGGGCGTGCTGTGCAGCCTCCTGCTCCCGCCGCTCGTGATCGGCTTGCTGCTGATCTTCTTCGTCGGCCCGTACACGCCGCTCGGTGAGCTGCTGAACGCCACGCCCTGGCACCTGTCAGCGACAAACACGTTCCTGGCCCTGGTGATCGCGGAGGTCTACGAGTCGGCACCGTATTACGTGGTCGGCGCGCAGGCCGCGTTCTCCGACGTCGACCGGAGGGTGGAGGAGCAGGCGGCGCTGCTCGGCGACCGGCCGCTGCGGGTGTTTCGGCGGGTAACGCTGCCGCTCGCCGCCCCGAGCCTGGGCGTCGCGCTGTCGGTGGCGTGGGCCCGGGCCATGGGCGCGTTCGGCGCCGTGATCATCATCGCCTACCACCCATACGGCCTGCCGTTGCAGATCTATAACACCCTGCAGGAGACTGGGCTGCCCTCTGCGCTGCCGTACGCGCTCGTCCTGCTGGTAATCGCGTTGCCCCTGCCGCTGGCCGCCTTTAGCTGGAGCGCTCATGCTCGACGCCGACGTCGAGGTTGACCGCCGGGAGTTCACCGTCCGCGCCGCGGTACAGGTGGCTCCGGGGGACCGGCTGGCGCTGTTCGGGCCATCCGGTGCGGGCAAGACGACGGTTCTCGAGGCGATCGCCGGGCTGGTGCGGCCCGTTCGCGGACAGGTGCAGCTGAACGGGCGGGTGCTGACCTCGACCGAGCCGCCGAAGATCCACGTCCCGCCGTGGCAGCGGCGGGTCGGCCTGCTCCGCCAGGACCCGGCGCTGTTCCCGCACCTGTCGGTGCGGGACAACTTGCGCTACGCCTGGCACACGGGCCGGCGCTCGGGCCGCTCGCCTGGCGAGCTGGCGCAAGTTGCCGAAGCCCTGGGCATCTCCGGTCTGCTCTCGGCGATGCCTGCCCGGCTGTCCGGCGGCCAGGCCCACCGGGTGGCGCTCGGGCGGCTGCTGCTCGCGCGCTGCGACGCGCTGCTGCTCGACGAGCCCTACACCGGCCTGGACGCGAGCCTCCGGCGGTCGCTGACCGAGCTGGTGGCCGGCCTGGTGCAGGAGCGCTCGGTGCCTGCGGTGCTGGTCGCGCATGAGCTGACCGAGGCACAGGCGTTCGCAAGCCGCCTGGCCATCCTCGACCATGGGTCTGTGCTGCAAGTCGGCCTTCCGGACGAGGTGGTGCTAGACCCGGCCTCCCGG
This sequence comes from uncultured Actinomycetota bacterium, assembly GCA_963815375.1. Classification (GTDB taxonomy): domain Bacteria; phylum Actinomycetota; class Actinomycetes; order Streptosporangiales; family Streptosporangiaceae; genus JASHPR01. The sequence continues at coordinate 1,629,920 of CAWFGX010000005.1, forward strand.
CGGGTCGCCGAGCTCGTCGGCTATCAGGGCTTTGTGTCACCGCCCGTTCAGCAGGACACCGGAGGGGACGGCAGAGTGCAGGACGGCACGGTCGTCGGCGTCCACCCAGAGCGGGTCGTCGCCGGCGCGCAGGCCGGCCGCGGCCTCGTGCTGACGGGCATTGTCACAGCCTGCAGGCCTGCCGGCGCCGGGTGGGAGGCTGACCTGGCGATCGGGGCCGCCACGGTCACCTGCCGCCTTGCCGACCGGCCGGCTGCGGCAGGCGGCGATATGGTCGTCACAGTGCTGGATCCGCCGTGGTTCGGGCCTGGAGGCGCGGCGATCGCTCCGCCGGGCGGAGCGCCTGCCGGCAGCCGGCTCGCAGGCCGGGAAGAGGCGGGCCGATGACCGACCAGGGTGCCGGCGGGGACGGCACGCGGCTCCGCCTTGCCCGTCAGGCCCGCGGGTTCTCACAGCAGCAGCTTGCCGGGATGGCGGGCGTGTCACGCCAGGCGGTCTCGGCTGTGGAGTCCGGGCTGTCTGACCCGTCGCTGCGCGTGGCGCTCGCCCTGGCCAGGGCTCTGGGCCTGACGGTCGAGGAGCTGTTCGGGCCGGGCAACGTGGTTTCCCCGGTCACTGCCCGCCTGGTAGCGCCACTCGGTGGCCGGGAGGCGAGGGTTTCGCTCGCGCCAGTCGGGGACGACCTCGTCGCGCTGCCGCTGGCCGGCACCTCGGCCAGCCGGGCCGGGTTCCTGCCCGCTGACGGTCTTGCCTGCGGGAGTGCGGACAGCAACAGGATGTCAGTCGGCGAGCGGCGCGTGCGACCGATCGCCCCGCCGCGCCCGACCCTCGTGGTGGCCGGCTGCGATCCGGCGATCCCGCTGCTTGAGACGCCGCTTGGCCTCCTCGATCCGCCGGTAGCGCTGAGCTGGTGGGAGTGCCCGAGCGCCGAAGCGCTCCGCCTGGCGGCCGGGGGACTGGTGCATGTCGCCGGCGCGCATCTGCGCGGGCCCTCTGGCGACTACAACACCGGCCCCGCCGCCGACCTGCTGCCGCAGGGGAGCGAGGTAATCGGGTTCTGCTCCTGGCGGGAGGGGCTTGCGCTGCGGCCCGAGTTCGGTGACGACGTTGCTGGCCTGGGCGACGTGGCCCGGCGCGGCCTGCGCCTGGTGAACCGCGAACCAGGCTCTGAGGCGCGCAGCGTGCTTGACCGCGAGCTGGCCCGCGCGGGGGTCGACACTGCCGGCGCGAGCCGGCTCCCCGGTTACGGCACCCGCGCGACCGGGCACCTGCAGGCCGCCGCTGCCATCGCCGCGGGCCTCGCCGACGTCGGCGTCGTCAGCGAGCCCGCTGCCCTGGCCTACGGCCTGGCCTTCGTCCCCCTGACCGCCGAGCACTTCGACCTGGTGATCCCCGCCGGAATCCAGGGCTCGCGCGAGGTCCAGTCCCTGATCAGGGTGCTCTCCTCACGATGGCTGCTGGACCAGCTCGCGAGCCTGCCCGGGTACGACCCGGGCCGGTGCGGCGAGCACATAGCGACCCTACCGGCGGCCAAGTGACCGCGGCGTGTTCACCTTGTCGGCGGCGATCTTGAGGATGACGCGTCCCTTCGGGCCGATCTGGTTCCGGTAATCGGTGCCAACGTATTTGCGCGACAGCTTGTCGATGTGCTCGCGCGCCTCGCTGCCGTTCACCTGCTCCACGACCCGGCCGCGCACCTCAGACCAGTCCCAGGGGTCGGAAGCGGAGTGGATCAGCACCGTGATCCTCGGGTCCCTGCTGACGTTCTTCGCGCGCTGACGCTGTGGCTCTGTGTTCACCAGCAGGTACTCGCCGTCGCTGTCCACCCAGGTCAGCAGCGCCTGAGGCTGGCCGTCGGGCATCAGCGTCACAACTGTCGCCAGGTTCTTGCCGTGGGCCAGGCGCACGGTGTCCTCGTCGAGCGGCATGTGCTCTGTCCTCCCAGCTGCACCTTTGACAGCTCAAAGACCGAAGACCGGAATGATCATCCCCCGCGCGATCGTGTGGAAGCGGAGGTTGAACCCGGCTATAGCGGGCGTGACGTCGGAGTCGATGCCGAGCTTGTCTGTGTCGAGGGCATGCACAGCGAAGACGTAGCGGTGTGGCGGCTCGCCTGCGGGCGGTGCGGCGCCGCCGAAGTCCTTGGTCCCGTAGTCGTTCCGGACCTGGAACGCCCCGGCTGGCAGGCCCCGGCCATCGCTGTTCCCCGCGCCCGCAGGCAGCTCGGTGACCGACGCCGGGATGTCAAGCACGATCCAGTGCCAGAACCCGGATCCAGTCGGTGCGTCGGGGTCGTAGCAGGTCACCGCGAAGCCGCTGGTCTCGGCGGGGAAGCCGTGCCAGCGCAGGTGCGGTGACAGGTTCTCGCCGGTCATCCCGAAGCTGTTGTAGACGTGCTTGCTGCTCATCTGTGTGTCGTCGCTGACGTCATCGCTCTCGACAGTGAACGATGGCACCTCGGGCAGGAACTCGTACGGCAGCGGTGCGCGTGCGGGCATTGCAGTCCTCCTGATAGGGGTATGCGTGACTGCGGGGTCGGGGTTACCGGCCGACGACGACCGGGTTGACGATGACCGGGCAGGTCTTCGGGCGGGTCTTCAGCCGGGCGGCTTGAGTCGTGCGGCCGGTGCGCTGAGCGGCCGAGCACCGGTTCGTGCTGGGGAAACTCGACCCGACCAGGACAGCAGCGGCGACCAGCCCGAGGGCGACAGGGAACCACAGCGCGGTCCGCAGCCGGGCCCGGCGCGGAGCGTGCAGCCACCGGACAAGCCTGCTGAGCGTACGGGCGGGACGGCCGAACAGCCGGAATGCCAGCAGTGTCGCGCGGGCGCGCACCTGCTCGATGCGCGGCATGTCCTCGTCCAGGTTCAGCCGGGTGAAGATTGAAAACAGGGCGGCGAGGCGCGGGTCAGAGCCCCGCAGAGCGCACTCGGTCCGGTCCAGGATCCTGCGCTGCTTGACGGGAAGACCCATCGAGACCTCCGATCGGGGGACGTGCTTTCCCCCGGGTCACAATTTAGCATCGGGCCGCCGGCTGGATGCGCCGGGAGTGGAACCCCGAGGCTAGCTGGCGGCGGACCTGCGGGCCCGGTACGCGGCAACGTGCTGCCTGTTGCCGCAGGTGCGGCTGTCGCAGTAGCGCCGTGACTGGTTCCTGGACTCGTCCACGAACACATTCCGGCAGGTCGGCGACGCGCAACTGCGGATTCGGCTGCTCTGCCCGGCGACGACGAGCTGCGCGAGTCCCATCGCGAGATGCGCTGCTATCCGGTCGGCCAGCGGCGCGGCCGGACGGGACACGTGAATGTGCGGGCCACGCCCGTCATGCGCGACGATCTGCGGGACGGCCCCGGTCTGCGTCAGCAGGGAGTTCAGCATCCCGATGGCGGCGTCGTCGTCACCCCGCTCGCACGCATCGGCGATGGTGTCCAGCCGGGAGCGGTGGGCGCGCAGCCGTGGCCCGTCAGCGGGGCCTGCAGCCGCACCGTGAAAAGCGTACCGATCGCCGAAGGCCTGGACGTCAGCTACAGCGGTCAGCCTGTCGCCTGCGACGCCGCGGCCAGTATTGATCAGCTCGGCGCACGCGGTGAGCGCTTCGGCAACGTCAGCACCAAAACTGCTTTGACTCCTGTCAGCACGCTCCCGTAGTGTTGCCATCATGTCAGCACCATATGCGAGTACGGTCATTACAGACAACGGCCGGAAAGCAGGGGGTGCTGACCGCAGCCCGCTTCTGCTCGCTGCCCTGGGCGCTGCGTGCATCTCGGCCTCGGGGATCCTGGTGAAGCTGGCCGATACCGGCCCGGCCACCGCAGCCTTCTATCGCTGCTTCCTCGCGCTGCCGGCGCTGGGCGCGCTGGCACTGCTGGAGCGACGGCGCCGCGGCCCGCGCAGCCTCGCCTCCCACAGTGGCGCCTGGGTGGCCGGCCTGTTCCTCGGTATCGACCTGGTGCTGTGGAACCACGCCATCGCCGAGGTCGGGGCCGGGATCGCCACCGTGCTCGGCAACCTGCAGGTCGTATTCGTGACCTTCATCGCCTGGGCGGTGCTGCGAGAGCGCCCGGACCGCAGGGTCCTGGCCGTGCTCCCGGTCGTGATGGGCGGCGTCATCCTGGTGTCTGGCCTGTTCGGCACCTCTATGGAGGGGATCCACCCGCTCGCCGGGATCGGGTTCGGGGTCAGCACGTCCATCGCCTACGCGGTGTTCCTGCTCATCATGCGCCGCGCGTCTTCAGGTGCCATCGCTGGTCCGCTGGCCGAGGCTACGGCAGGCGCCGCGGTCAGCTCGCTGCTGCTCGGGGCTGCCTTCGGCGGCCTGGATCTGAAGGTGGGCGGGACTTCGTTCGGGTGGCTGCTGCTGCTGTCGCTGACCAGCCAGACGATCGGCTGGCTGCTGATCACCTCGTCGCTGCCGAGGCTGCCGGCGGCGATCTCCGCCCTGACCCTGCTGCTGCAGCCAGCCGCGGCGATGGTTCTTGCGGCCATCGTGCTCGGCGAACGGCCCAGCCTCACTCAGGTCGCCGGTGCGGTCGTGGTGTGCTGTGGCGTCGTGGTGGTCGCCCGCTCACAGGCGGCCCGGGACAGCTCTCCGCAGCCCCCTACTGGTGATAGCCCCGCAAGAAAGTGGCGAGCCGGCCGATGGCGTCTTCCAGCACGTCGACGGGAGCAAGGAACACCAGCCGCAGATGGTCGGTGGTCGGAAGGTTGAACCCGGTGCCGTGCGTGACCAGCAGGTGCTGCTGCTCCAGCAGGTCGATGACCATCCGCTCGTCGTCGGAGATCTTGTAGACATCCGCGTCCAGGCGGGGGAAGAGGTAAAGCGCGCCTGCCGGCTTGACGCAGTCCACGCCGGGGATCTCGTTCATCTGCTGCCATGCCCGGTCGCGCTGCTCGCGCAGCCGCCCGCCCGGCTGCAGCAGGTGGGCGATGCTGTGCTTGCCGCTGAGCGCCGGGGCGACCGCGTGCTGCGCCGGGACGTTCGGGCACATCCGCATGTTCGCGAGCAGTTCGAGGCCCTCGAGGTACTCGCCTGCATCCTGGCGCGGACCGGTAATCACCAGCCAGCCGGACCGGAAGCCGGCCAGCCGGTATGTCTTCGACAGCCCGCCGAGGGTCAGCACCAGCAGGTCGGGGGCTAGCGCTGCCGCGCACTGGTGTGTCGCGCCGTCATAAAGGATCTGGTCGTAGATCTCGTCGCTCAGCACCAGCAGCCCGTGCTGCCGCGCAAGCTCCAGCAGGCCGAGGAGGATGTCGGGGGAGTACACGGCACCGGTCGGGTTGTTGGGGTTGATGATCACCAGCGCCCGGGTGCGGTCGCTGATCTGGCTGGCGACATGATCGAGGTCAGGCGCCCAGCCAGCGTTCTCGTCGCAGCGGTAGTGCACAGCGCGGCCGCTGCAGAGCCCGACGGCCCCGGTCCACAGCGGGTAGTCGGGACTGGGGACCAGCACCTCGTCGCCCGTGTCCAGCAGTGCCTGCAGGGCCATCACGATCAGCTCGGACACGCCGTTGCCAAGGAACACGTCATCGGGACCGACGCCGGAAACGCCCTTGCGCCCGAACGATTCCGCGACCGCGAGCCTGGCGGGGTAGATGCCCCTGGCGTCGCTGTAGCCCTGGGCGCTCCCGATGCTGGCCGTGACTTCGCGCATTACATCGTCTGGAGCGTAAAGACCAAAGGGTGCCGGGTTGCCGATGTTGAGCTTGACTATCTCGTGACCCTCGGCCTCGAGTTGCCGCGCCCGGCGCAGCACCGGGCCGCGGATGTCGTAGCGGACGTCCTGAAGTCTGCTGGCCTGCGTCACCATAGCCCCGCATCTCTCCCTTCGCCCCGGGCCCATTGCGGGGAGCAGTCCAGCCCAGGCTGCGCGTATCACTGGCGTTCAGACAGGATAATCAAAGATACGAGCCGGGTGAGCGTCAGTGGCCCGCCGTCCGTTACGTCAGTAGGACATAACCGTACCGAGCGACATGCGAGGTGCGGTAACGGATAAGCGGGGTGAACGGGTGCCGGTACATCCATTGGCTAGCGGTGATCCGGTGCAGGTGGCTGGCTACCAGTTGCGAGGGCGGCTGGGAGCCGGCGGGATGGGCGTGGTGTACCTGGCGTTGACGGCGCTCGGTGAGCCGGTGGCCCTGAAGGTAGTCAGGCCGGAACTAGGTGATGATCCCGAGTTCCGAGCGCGGTTCCAGCGGGAGATCGCGGCAACCCGCCGGGTCAGTGGCCGCTACATCGCTCAGGTAGTGGACGCAGACCCAGAGGCGTCACCCCCGTGGCTGGCGACCGCGTACGTGGCCGGGCCATCGCTGGCGCAGGCGGTGGCCACTCACGGGCCCTTGCCAGTGCCGAAAGCACTATCGCTGGTGAGCGGGGTGGCCGACGCCCTCGCGGCGATTCATGTGACCGGGGTCATCCACAGGGACCTGAAGCCGTCGAACGTGCTGCTCGCCGAGGACGGCCCGCGGGTGATCGACTTCGGGATCGCGCGGGCGGCCGGGTCCGCGGCGGTGACCCGGACTGGCGTACGGCTGGGGTCGACCCGCTTCATGCCGCCCGAGCAGGCGCGCGGCGATGAGGTGACACCAGCAGCCGATGTGTGGGCACTGGGCGCGCTGGCGTGCTTCGCGGCAACCGGGCGGCCTCCGTTTGGCGGCAGGAGCGAAGTCGAGGTGCTCTACCAGATGCTGCAGGGGGACCCGGATCTCGGTGGCTGCCCGGCAGAGCTGACCGGGGTGATCTGGGCGTGCCTGGCCAAGGACCCAGCGGCGCGGCCGTCGCTGGAGCAGGTGATGCAGTGGTGCCGGGCCGAGGCCTCGGCAGGGGCTGTACCGTGCCCGCCGCGGCCCCGTCGTGGGTCGCGCCCGTCCTGTCCTGCTGCCGGGACCAGGTCGCCTGGGCCGTCGGCACCTGGTCGCCGCTGGCCGCGACCCTTCCGCCCGGCAGCCCGCCTCCTGCCATCTCTGTGGCCGGGACCGCGCCGCCCGGGCCGCCATCGCCCGGCAGCCCGCAGCCTCCTCCTCCTCCTCCCTCCTCCTCCTCCTCCTCCTCCTCCTCCGTTGCCCCTGCCCGCCGCAATTCCGGCTCCAGGCGGTCCAGCCCGGGGCTTCTCCCGGCACGCCGCGATCGCCGCGATCGCCGCGGCGGTGGTTCTGGTCGGGCTGGCCGCCTACGGAGTCGTGGCCCTGACCAACCGCGGCCACACCAGCCACAACATCACGGACCCCGGCCAGCACGGTCCGAGTCACCGCCCCCGGCCGACGCCCAAGGCCAGCGCCTCGGCCAGCCCGAAGCCGAGCCCGTCGTCCACTCTGGACCAGTGCCTCATCGGCACCTGGCGGCAGACTCTGGAGCAGCTCCCGGACACCCTTGATGGCATCCCGGTGACACTGTCCGGCGGCTCGGGGGTCATCCAGGTATTTACGGCCGCCGGAGTCAACACGCTGCAGTACAGCAATGCGACGTACACGGCCCAAGAAAATGGCAATAGCTGGACGCAGGTGGAGAACGGCACCGCCACCGTGAACTACACGACTCAGGACGGGATGCTGCTCAGCAGCGACCTTGTGCAGAGCGGCACCTGGACGCTGTACGAGAACGGGGCATTTAGCAACAGCGGGCCGCTAGCAGAGAACATTGAACCGGACCGGTATGTGTGCTCCGGCAACTCGCTGCAGCTCTTCGCGACCAACGGTGATTCCATCGACCTCACCCGCACCAGCTAGAGACAGTCCCGGCGGCGCGGCAGAAAAGTACGCTCGGCAGCGTTGCCTGTGCGGATGATGGCCGCGTCATAGGCTTCCGCCGCGTCGGCAGGGCGGTTGAGCCGCCGGAGGAAGTCAGCCCGGATCGCGTGGAATAGGTAATAGCCGTCCAGGTCGAGGCCTTCGACGGCGGCCAGCCCAGCCTGCGGCCCATCGACCTCGGCCACGGCAACTGCCCGGTAGCGCGACCACCGGGGTCGGTGCGACGTCAGCGGCTGGTCATAGAGCTGCAGGATCTGGCGCCAGTCGGTGTCGGCGGCAGTCGGGGCGTCGCTGTGCACGGCGTTGATGGCGGCCTGGATCTGGTAAGGCCCGGGCTGGTTGCGCCGCAGGCACTGCCCGGACGATCGCCTGGCCCTCGGCGATGAGCGCCGCGGTCCCACAGCGCGCGGTCCTGGTCGGCGAGGAGCACGAGCGCCCCATCTGGCCGCGGTGCGCGCGGCGCGGCGTGACTGGATCAGCAGCATGAGCGCGAGCAGGCCCATGCACCTCAGGCTCGTCGGGCATCAGCTGGGCCAGCAGCCGCGCCAGCCGGATGGCCTCGGCGCACAGGTCCGTCGCGAATCGAGCCGCGTCACCAGAGCTCGCCGCGTACCCCTCGTTGAAGATCAGGTAGACGACCGCGAGCACCGGCGTGCAGGCGGTCCGGGCAGCTCGGCGCTCGCCAGGCACGCGGTAGGGGATCCGGGCGGCGCGGATCTTGCCCTTGGCCCGCACCAGCCGCTGGGCCATGGTTGGCTCCGGCACGAGGAAGGCCCGCGCGATCTCCGGCGGTCGGTCAGCCCGCCGAGCAGCCGCAGGGTCAGGGCGACCTGCGCGGCCGGCGCCGAGCGCCGGGTGGCAGCAGGTGAAGATCAGGCGGAGCCGGTCGTCGGGCACGGCCCTGTCGCTCCGGTGGCTCACTGCCTCGCAATACAGCAACGCTGCCTGCGCATGCCGGTCGTCGCGGGTGGCCTCGCGGCGGAGCCGGTCGATCGCCCGGTTCCGGGCGGTAGTGATGATCCAGCCGGCCGGACTCGGCGGCAGTCCCGGCCGACGGCCATCGCTGCACCGCCGCGGCGAACGCGTCCTGGACGGACTCCTCGGCGATGTCGATGTCACCGGACGACGCGGATGAGCACAGCCACCGCGCGCCCGTACTCGCTCGCGGAAGACCCGCTCGATCTCGGCCTCGTCGACAGCAGCCATCCCCGGCAGTCAGTCCTCGGGTTCGCTCCTGGAACGGGCGCACCTCGACGGGCTGCGCCGCAGGCAACGGTTGCCTTGCGCTGCCCACGCGAGTGCTGCGTCGAGGTCCGGGGCCTTGATGACCCAGAAGCCGCCGACGTGCTCCTTGCCCTCGGCGAACGGCCCGTCGGTGAGCAGCGTCTCGCCATCGTGAACCCGTACAACGGTGGCGGTGCTCGGCGGGTGCAGCCCGCCGGCGAACACCCACACGCCGGCCCCTGCAGCTCGGCATTCAGCTCGTTCATCGCTGATATATCGCCTGCATCCCTCGGCCGCCGGCGGCGGTGTGTCGTCAACCATGTGCACGCTGAGCAGGTACTGCTCAGGCCGTGCCCTTCGCCGGCTGGTACCTGAAGAGCATGACTCCGTCGCGGTCAGGCTTAGCCTCGGTCAGCGTCAGCCTGGCCGGCTCCTGCACCGCCTCCGGGAAGAGCCGCTTGCCCTCGCCGAGCACGATCGGGAACACCATAAGCCGGTACTCGTCGACCAGGCCGTGGCTGATGAGGGTCTGGGCGAGCTGGCAGCTCCCCTCGGCGAGCAGGTCCCCGCCGGGCTGATCCTTCAGTCTGGTGATCTCGGCTACTGGATCACCCCGGAGCACGGTGGTGGGACCCCAGGTCGCATCGGCGTCGGCGAGCGTCGACGAGACGACATACTTCGGAATGCTGTTCATCCTCTGGCCGAACTCGTCGGTGCCCATCGACGGCCAGGCTTGCGCGAAACCCTGATAGGTCAGGCGCCCCAGCAGCAGTGCGTCGCTGGAGAACAGCTCCTCGCTCTTGAAGTTCGTGCCCTCAGGGCCGCGGTCGAACTGGAACGTCCACCGGGGCTCTTCCATGACGCCGTCGAGCGAGATGAACTCAGTCAGCACAATCCGTGACACGTCGTGCTCCTCTCCTGTCTGGCCAGCGCTGTGCTGGCTCCACTACCCACACGAACAGGCGGCGTCCCGATTCACACCGGCCGGAACTCGCGGGGTCCCGCCTGCGGGTCCCAAACGCCGGCCGTTACAGTGAGCAGCAAGGCGGAGGTGCCCGACCGCGCTGAGGAGCCCAGCACGAGCGAGCGTTTCGACACCATGCGGCTGCCGGGCGCCCGCGACGTGGTCGCTCCCGACGGCTCGGATGTGCGCGTGCTGCTCCACCTTGCCGGCGGGAGCATGGCGCACTTCGAGCTCGCCGCTGGGCGGACCTCCCGGGCAGTGGCTCACCGCCGTGTCGCTGAGCTCTGGTACATCCTGCAGGGCCGCGGTCAGATGTGGCGCCGCGACGGTGAACGGCAGGAGACGGTGACCCTGGAGCCAGGTACCTCCCTGTCGATTCCCGCCGGGACCCATTTCCAGTTCCGGTCCACCGGCGAAACGCCGCTCGCGGCGGTCGCGGTGACCATGCCGCCCTGGCCGGGTGAGGGCGAGGCCCGCGAGGTTCCCGGTGCCTGGCTCGTCAGCGAGCCCGGATGAGGCCGGTGCCCACGTTCGAGCTTGCTACCGACCCCGGTACTCCCGGCTGGCCGAACGAGGACTTCGCCACCGTCGCTCCAGGTGCCGCGGTGCTGCTGGACGGATGCACGACAACGCCCCACGGGGCGGACACCGGGTGCGTCCACGGTGTCGCCTGGTACGCACGCACGCTCGGGACCCTCCTGCTCACCGCGATCACCGCCGAGCCCCGCGTTCCGCTGGGCAGCGCGCTGGAGGCAGCGATCGACCAGGTACGCAAGCTGCACGAGGGCACCTGCGACCTGACAGCCCGGGCCACCCCGGCCGCCACGGTCACCGCCGTCCGCGCCGAGCCCGACGGCATCAGCTACCTCGCGCTGTCGGACTCCAGCATCGTGGCCGATTTCGGCGGCACAAAGCCGCCGCAGGTCATCACCGACACGCACCGGGCTGCCGGGGCGGATCCAGCCGCCGCCCGCGTGGCCGCCACCGGCAGCATCCCACCCGCCGGGTTGCATGGCGTGGCCCTCTTCAGCGACGGCGCCACGCGCATCGCCGACAAGTATCACGTACTGGACTGGCCCGCAGTTATCGAGATCGTCCGCGATCAGGGCCCTACAGCGCTGATCCGCCAGGTCCGGGCGGCCGAGGACGCCGACCCCGGCTGTGAGCGCTGGCCCCGCAACAAGACCCGGGACGACGCGACGGTCGTGTACTGGCGGCGAGGCGCGGATTTCGGTTGACCAGTACTGCCTGATTGTGCGCCCAATACTCGTCGGGTGCGAAGCCGACGTTTCGAAACTCATTTAGGCGGATATATAGGGCGCCGTTGGCGTTCTTGAATGGCGTCGCGGACAGTCGCTGGACGGGGCCGCGCGCGTCCGCCTGACGCCGGGGGGCAGGAGGACTCAGTTGGCGCACACGGTGTCGTTCTGTGAGCTGCTCAGAGGATGTGAACGGTCAGCATCCCACCTGGAGATGCGGGACCGGTACGGCGACCCGATGTACGAGGAATGGAGGGCCGGCCGCCCGGTGGACACGTGCCAGGCCTACCGCGACTGGTACGCCTTGATCAGCGGGGCCGTTGGGCGGGGCGTGAAGGTACGCCGTGCTCGCGTCGTGTCGGAACCTTTCTCCGATTACGTCCGGTTCGAGTATGACGTGACCCGGGCACTGAACATCGCGGCCGGGGAGCGCGTGCGCTGGCTGCCGCGCCAGCAGGCATCGGACCTGTTACTGCCAGGGAACGACTTCTGGGTGTTCGATGGCCGGCTGGTCCGTTTCCATCATTTCGACGGCAACGGTGAGCAGTCGGGTACCGAAGTGAATGAGGACCCGGCCGTGGTCCGGCTCTGCTCTCGTGCGTTCAAGCAGGTCTGGGCGCGCGCGGTCGACCACTACAGTTACCAGCCAGCCTGACCGGCGGACGTCAGGCGGGCTGGTCTGCGGCGTCGACGGCCGCGCTGCGGCCGCCCACGGTCCCGCCGGCAATAGCACCGTCGACATAGGTCACGGTGTTGGTCGGGATCGCGGGCACCCGCGGGCCGGGCAGCACGACCGCGGTGAGGTTGAGCGGGTCGGCGGCCGACAGCCGGACCGGCTGACCGGTGGGGCGCTGCCTGCGGACCGTTCGCAGCACGTCGATCGCGTCGGGGTGAGCGAACTGCTCGCCGCTGAACCCGGCGACGAACCTGCCGCCGCGGATCGTCCCCCGGGCCTCCATGCGCCGCAGCGCCCACAGGATGTCACGCCAGGGCACGGCGAGGCTCTCCCGGGTGGCCAGGTCACGGAAGATCACGCCCCAGCGGGCTACCAGCTGCTCGGCGACGGCCTCGGCGAGCTCGTCCCGGTCCGCTGCGATAGGCGCGGTGGGCAGCAGGCACCACCGGCCGGCCGAGCCCAGCGCCCCGGCCGCGCCGAGGCCGCGGCGCAGGCCTCGCCGGGGCCGCAGCCCGGAGGATCCGGCCCCGCGCTGGAGCAGTGACCGGACCGCGCGGAACCCGTCAGCGGTGACCAGGCCCCGGGCCACGCCGTCCCACAGCGCCTCTTCCACCTCGGCGGGCAGCCGCCCGGTAACGGTGGCGAGGTCGGGGCGGAACATAGCGCCGTGCTCGTCGAGCGCATCGAGGATGTCGCGGGTGCGGCCAGGCCCGGGCAGGGCCGGAGCCAGCTCCCCGCGGGCGGCGCGCAGCAGCCAGGGCAGGTCGTCACGGATCGTCAGCGTTATCGGAGTGGTACGGGAGGGAGTCAGGCCGCTGCGCCGGGGGACAGGGTCAGGCTGGCTGTCGCGCACCGACAGCCGCCCCCATGCGACCTGGCCGGAAAGGCACAGCTCGTCCAGCCACTCGCGCCGGTACCCCTCGACCCGCGCGGCCAGCACGGCGCTCTCCCACGCCCCGGCCGCGAGCTCGAAGCCCTGGAGCTGCTCGACGACGGCCAGCACGCCGAACCGCCCCTCGCGCCTGGTACCCGGCTCCACGTGCTGCCACCGCAGCAGGAACCGCATGAAGTCCCTGGCGGTGACGGCCTCGATCTCGGCCCGCAGCCGCTGCCGGGTGTAGGTGTGGATCCGGGCGAGCAGCCGCCGGGCGCAGAACTCCTCTGCGGCGTCGGGTGCGGAGAACCGGCCGCGGATGGCGAAGCCTTCCTCCTCCAGCCGGGCCAGCCCGCGCACCACCACCGCCTGCGACAGCGCGGTCGCCTCAGCCAGGTCCGCCACCGTCGACGGCCCGCGGCAGTCCAGGTGGCCGCGCAGCAGGTCCGCTGCTGCCGTGTCCTCGTCGGGCGGTTCTTCTGGCCTGACAGGGCAGGGATGATCTGGCACGATAGCGGCGTCGGGGAACAGCACCTCGACTGCTGGCCGGCGCTCAACCGCACACCACAAGTCGACAGACGGACCGCGTACCGCGGCTGCGCGCTGCCCGGCCACCAGCTCCTCGAACAGCGGCTGCCAGTCCGCCAGCGGACGCAGCACCATGACCGTCATCAGCAGGTCGTGCAGCTCATCAGCGTCGCGAGGGTCAGGCCGGACCTGAGCCGCGACCCGCTCGATCGCTGCCGGGTCAAGCTTGCCGAGCTCGCTGGCGGCCACCGGGAGGCCGCGCGGCAGCGACACCGCGCGGCTGCGGCGCTCCTCGAGTGGAGCGTCGTCCAGGTAGGTGAACGGGCGGCCGTTCAGTATCTCGTGCGCGAGCACAGACGGCTCGGTGGTGTCGCGCACCACGACCGCCACCTCGCCGGACTCGATGCCTGCCAGCAGTTCCTTGAGCCCGTCGATGTCCATGGCCTCGCGCAGGCAGTCCTCCAGCGTCTGGCGCACGAGCACATGGTCGGGGATCTCCAGCGGGCCGGGGGCCACGTTCTCCTGGCACGCGGCCAGCGTCGGGAACACCGCCGCCATCAGGTCGTCGGCCTCCATCCGCTGGATCTGCGGCGGGTTCTTGCGGCCGCCGCGCATCCGCAGCACCGCCAGCGACCGGTTCAGGTTCCACCGCCACCGGGAGGCGAACATCGGCGAGGTCAGGACCGCCTGACGGACCACATCCTCGACGGTCCGGGAGGCCAGGAACTTCGGCACCCGTTCCAGCGGAAAGCTGTGCTGCGGCCCGAGCGACAGCAGGATCGCGTCGTCGCTGGCCGCCGCCTGCAGCTCAAAGTCGAACGTGACACAGAACCGCTTGCGCAGCCCCAGCCCCAGCGCGCGGTTCACCCGGGCCCCGAACGGTGCGTGCCCGACGAGCTGCATGCCCCCGGCGTCGTCGAAGAACCGCTCCAGCACGATCGTGTCCATCGTCGGCAGCACCCCGAGCTGCGCCAGCCCGGCCGCCAGGTAGTCCACGATCGTCTCGGCGGCTGGGCCAGCGACCCCGCACTCAGCCTCCAGCCAGGCGATAGCAGCTTCGCGTCCGGACTCTGTCAGCTTGCCCGCCACCGCCGCCCGGATCGCGCTGACCTCCTCGGACAGCTCGCGGGTGCGGCCGGGGGCCTCGCCAAGCCAGAACGGCACCGAAGGCGGCGCGCCCTGCGCATCCACGACCCGGACGACGCCAGGCTCCACCTTGCGGATCCGCCACGAGTGAGTGCCGAGCAGGAACACGTCCCCCGCCATCGACTCGACCGCCCAGTCCTCATTCACGGTCCCGACCAGGGTCTCGTCCGGCTCAGCCAGCACCCGGAAGTCGCCCAGTTCCGGAATGGCCCCGCCGGAGGTGAGCGCGGCGATCCGTGCCCCTCGCCTGCCGCGCAGCCGCCCGGCGACCTGATCGCGGTGCAGGTAGGCGGCGCGGCGGCCGCGGCCAGTCCGGATCCCCTCCGAGACCAGCTCGGCGACCTGATCAAAGTCCTCCTGCGACAGCTCCGCGTACGGAGCCGCTCGCCGGGCCAGCGCCAGCAGGTCTGCCTCGGGCCAGTCCGCGGCCGCGCACTCGGCCACTGCCTGCTGGGCCAGGATGTCCAGCGGTCCGGTCGGCACCTGCAGCGCGTCCAGCCTGCCGTGCCGAAGCCCGCGAAGCAGGGCAGCGCACTCGACGAGCTCGTCGCGCGAGGTCGGGTACAGCCGGCCCGCCGGTGTCCCGCCCCGGGTGTGGTTCGACCGGCCCACCCGCTGCAGCAGCGTGGCAAAGCTGCGCGGCGAGCCGATCTGGCAGACCAGCTCCACCGGGCCGATGTCGATACCGAGTTCCAGCGACGCGGTTGCGACCAGGGCCCGCAGGTCGCCGGAGCGAAGGCGGGTTTCTACCCGCAGCCGCCGTTCCTTGGACAGGCTGCCATGATGCGCGGCGACCTGACCGTCCCCGAGCCGGCCGCCGAGCATGTGCGCAACACGTTCTGACATCCGGCGCGTGTTGACGAACACCAGGGTGGTCCGGTGCTGCTGCACGTGCCCGGCAATCAGGTCCAGGATCTCGGCCATCTGCTCGGTCGTCGCAACGGCCCCGAGCTCGTCGCTGGGCAGCTCCAGGGCCAGGTCGAGGTCGCGGCGGTGCCCGGCATCCACGATCGCGCACTTGGGCGAGCCGTCAGGGTTCGAGCGGTCCTCGCCGGCGCCGACCAGCAGCCGGGCCACGGTCTCGATCGGCCGCTGGGTGGCCGAAAGCCCGACCCGCTGCAGCGCCGCTGTGCCCTGAGCGGCCGCCAGGTACTCCAGCCGCTCCAGCGTCAGCGCCAGGTGGGAGCCGCGCTTGTTTCCCGCCACCGCGTGGATCTCGTCCACGATCACGGTCCGGGTACGCGCCATCAACGCCCGGCTGCGCTCAGCGGTCACCATCAGGTACAGCGACTCAGGCGTTGTGACAAGGAAATCCGGAGGGCGCTTCAGCATCGCCGCGCGGTCAGCAGGTGTGGTGTCCCCGGTCCTCGCCGCCACCCTGATGTCCGGCGCGCTCATCCCCAGCTCGCCCGCGACCTCGGCGATCTCGGCCAGCGGCCGTTCCAGGTTGAGCTGGATGTCCACGGCCAGCGCCTTCAGCGGCGACACGTACACCACCTGCGGGCCTGCGGCAGGCTCCCCGCCAGCTTCGTGCGCCCGGTAGATCCGGTCTATGCAGACAAGGAACGCGGCCAGCGTCTTGCCGGATCCGGTCGGCGCGGCGATCAGCGTGTGGTTCCCGGCAGCGATCTCGCGCCAGCCGTCAGCCTGCGGTGCCGTCGGCCCGGCCGGGAACCGCCGGGCGAACCAGGTCCGCACTGCTGGGTGGAATGACTCAAGCATCTCCGCAACAGTAACCGAGGCCACTGACATTTATGCCCGGCCCGAATCCGCCACCAGGCCCGAAGCCGACCAGGTCAGCCGCCTTGGCCTGGTGGTCCGCCTGGGCCCGGTGGTCCGCCCGCCATTGGCGGACCACCCGGCGCAAGCCGCCAGCCAACCTGAGTGATCAGCATCTGCACGTTGTGCCTGTTCCTGCCCCAGTCGAGAAGGCCGAGCGGGTTGGCCGATTCGCTGTAAATCGTCACGATCGTGCCGTCGGGCTGAACGGCTTCGATGATCGCCGTGATGCTTTCGCCCCAGCTCGACACGGACGGTTTGGTACTCGCGGCAATCCCGCGCGGACCGCGCCGGGGCTGGACATGAAAGCCATGCACGAAGACGTCGGCCACGCAGGCCAGCACCACGTCCGGGCTGGCACTGAACGTGACAGTCTCTGAGTACTTCCTGGCCAAACGCGCTCCTCACCCTGCTGCGAAGAACCGCGGTGCCCACGCTCGCCGCGCGTGCTTGCTCACCCAGATCATCGCAAATCGCGGCGCGCCTGGTCTGATGCCAGCTTCTCGCCAACCCGGCTGATCGTGCGCTCGACGTTGCGCCGGTTCCTGCGCCCGGCCATGAGGACAAACGGCGCTGACTGGCTGCGCACGGTCACCGTCGTGCCCTCGGGCCCGACACCCGTCACAGACAGGGTGACGTTCTCGGCTCCGGCTGTGCCGAAGGGCGTAAGCAAGGTTGACGTGCTGACCCCGCGTGGCCCCTGCTCCGGCGTCTTGCCATAGTCATTACGGAAGACGTAGAAGGCGGCTGCCAGCACAGCGTCGGGGCTGGCATTGAACGTGGCTGTCGCGGAGTACATATCACTTTGCCCAGTTCAGCCCAGGTCGCTGGATCGCTCAGGGGCCCTGTCGCAGGTCATTTGGGGCCGTGGTTGAAGCTGCGCTGGCGTAAGGACGCCACGGCAGCCGCATTCACGATTCAGTCGGTTGCTGAGTTCGGCGCGTCCGGGCCGCGGCTGGGCACGTCGGCAGCGGTCGCGGCTACTTTCTCGGCGTCGCCCGGCTCGTCGCCGTCATGAGCCGCCTCGTCACTTGAGCTGCCAGGCTGATCACCTGTGCTGGCCGGCCCGTCGCTGGCGCTGCCCGGCTCATCGCTGGCGTCCGCGGGCTTGTCGTCGGCGTCAGCGGACTCGCCGATGGCACGGCCGGGCTTGGTGATGGCGTCGTCCCGGTCGACGACAGTCCCGGCCGCATCCACGGCAGCCCCGTCGCCAGCGCGAACTGGTTCAGGGGCGCCGCGACCGCGCTGGCTGAAGACGAACCAGGAGAGGCCAGCGAGGGTCCCAATGATCGCGATGTACAGGTTGAGCCGGAGGCCGAAGAAGTGCGCGGACGAGTCGATCCGGATGGTCTCCTCGAAGATCCGGTAGGCCGAGTACCCGGCAACGTAGAGCGCCATGAGGCCCGGTGGCCTGATCTTCCGGTGGTGGCCGAGCCAGACCAGGAACGCGGCGAGCAGCAGGTCGAAGATCAGCTCGTACAGGAACGACGGCTGGAACGTGGTGTACTTCATGTCAGCAGCAGGGATGCCCGAGTTCAGCCGGGCAGCCTGGGAGATCTCCAGTCCCCAGGGCAGGCCTGTCGGCTTCCCGAACAGCTCCTGGTTGAAGTAGTTGCCGATCCGCCCGATGGCCTGGGCGACCAGCAGCGCCGGGGCGACCGCGTCGGACATGGCCCGCCAGTCAGCCCCGGACCGGTGCACCCGCCAGATCCCGACGGCGACCCCTGCTGCGACGCCGCCCCAGATGCCCAGCCCGCCGTTCCATACCGCGAACACCCCCCACCAGACATGCGGCCTGATGTCGAACGGCGTGGTGATATCAAAGTAGATCCGCCCGCCGATGATGCCCGCTGGAACCACCCAGACGGCCAAGTCGGTGACCAGCGACGGGTCCCCGCCGACGGCACGCCAGCGCCGCCGGGCGATGATGATCGCCAGCGCGATGCCCACCACGTACATCAGGCCGTAGAAGTGGATGTACAGGGGGCCGACGTGGAACCCGTTGGCCGGGGGGCTGGGGATGTGCGTCGCCAGGGACAGGGCCATGCGTCAACCATAGGGGGCGCGGCCGGCAGCGCGGGAACAGACGCCCGCGGAGCGGAGGAGTAGCCATGGCAGCATCAGGCACCCGCCACCGGGACGGCCAGCGCCCGGACCAGCCGGTGCCGCTGACCCTCTGGCGCCGCTGGGCGTCTGCGGCCGCTGTCACCGTGGTGGCCGTGGGTCTGGTGATCGCTGACCTCAGCGATACCGGGTTCCGGCGCTGGTGGGCGGCTCGCCCGCTGACCACGAGCACGCTGACGGGCCTGCTTGTGCTCTTGATCACCGTCCTGGTTGCGGACCAGGTGGTCCGCAGGCGGCAGGCCCGCGGCAGGTCTCGGGCGGTCGCCGCTCAGTCGGCCATCATGCTGGCCCAGGCCGAGCGCTCCGCTCGCTCAGTGAAGGCGGCGCTGGACAGCTCAGGTGACCGCGAAGCAGCATCGGACGAGATGCGGACCTACATGATGATGCTGCTGGTCGGAGCGCCGGTGCTGATCGACGACCGGATCTCGAGGAATTTCCTGGAGCAGGCACAGCACCTGGCAGCAGAACTGGCGCGATCCATGACGGCGTCAGCCAAGGGGAAGGACACGGCGGCGACTGACCAGGGTGCCCGGCTGGACGACGCGGTCAGGCGGCTGCGCACGGCTTCAGCCCCGCTGCTCCAGCAGCTCAGTTCCGCCGAGCGGACCGCGGCCAGCGGAGGCCCGTCCAGCGCACCACCTGTTAGCTAGCTGAATGGTTCCCACTTGCCGGCGAGGTGCACGGTGAGCAGAGCGATCACCAGGCCGGCCAGGAGCGAGGCGATCAGCAGGGCCAGCCGCGTGCCCCGGTTGCCGAGGACTTCCATAACCCGGCCGCCCTGCCGCCCGGCCCCGGCCTGCCCGCGTGTCTCGGCGGCCAGCAGCCGTGGCAGGCGCGGCACGTGGGCGAGCACGTGGATGACGATAAA
This sequence comes from uncultured Actinomycetota bacterium, assembly GCA_963815375.1. Lineage (GTDB taxonomy): Bacteria > Actinomycetota > Actinomycetes > Streptosporangiales > Streptosporangiaceae > JASHPR01. The sequence continues at coordinate 1,649,105 of CAWFGX010000005.1, forward strand.
GAAGGCCCAGACGATGAACGAGATCCTGTGCACCACGAGCCACCCGCTCGGCGGCCCGAAGCTGGGGCCCGTGACGGCAAGCATGATGCCAGAGCCGAAGACGCACGCCGTGCTCAGCATGATGACCGGCCCTATCAGCCGCAGCAATAGCGCGGGCGGCCCCTTGCGCCGGTACTGTGTGCTCCCGGTGTAGTAGCGGACGAACCGGTAGAGGACGGCGGCGGCCTTGAGGGTGAGCGGACCAAGGAGCAGCATGCCGAGAAATACGTGCAGCGTGAGCAGGCGGCCTATCCGCAAGATCGTGTAGCACTCGACCGCCAGCAGGATCAGCAGCACCGCGCCCGTCATCGCGGTCAGCCGCTCATTGCCCTCGGCGCCGCCGTACCTCAGCGTGTTCCCGTCCCCGCGGCGCACACCTCGTAGCATGCAAGAGATGATACTGAGTATCATACGAGAATGCGACGGCTCGGCGGGGATCCAGGGCGGGATCGCTGTCGCGGCCGGAGACGGGACGGGATCGGCGTCGCGGCCGGAGAGGCGGTGGCGGCCGGTGGCGCCTAGCGTGTACCGCGACGTGTGGCCTGGGCGGTCCGCTTGGCTGAGTTCCTGACCGCGGGCAGCCGCACCTTGTGCGAGTCGAGGAACCTGCTGACCTCGCCGAACTCCCCGGGAGTGAGCTGGGATACCTGCTTGCCGCGCAGCCTGCCCGGCAGGAGCGCCGTCACCTCGGCCAGTCCCGGCAGCCCATCTGCCAGCTTCCCGCCGCGGCGCAGGAACAGGTTGTCCAGCAGGCGCCGGAACGCTTCCGGCGAGCCCACCGGGAACGGATCGCTGACCGGTGTCAGCCGCAGCATCGCGCTGTCTACGCTCGGCGGCGGCGAGAACGCCGAGCGCGGCACGGTATCGAGCAGTTCGGCCCGGGCCAGCCGCTGCACCGTCACGCTGACTCTCCCGTAGCCCGCTTCGCCAGGCCCAGCGCAGATCTTCTGCGCCATGTCCTTCTGGACGATAAGAACAGCGCTGTCGAACGGCTGATCCAGCAGACGCATGATGACCGGCAGCGCCACCCGGTACGGCAGGTTCGCGACCACCTTGCTGAACGCGGGCAGCCCCACCGTGAGCGCGTCCCCCCAGACCAGAGTGACGTTCCCGGCCGCGTTCGCGATGCTCTCCAGCCTCGCCCGGAACTGCCGGTCGTACTCGATCGCGACAACCCGCCCGGCTCGCGTGGCCAGCCGCTCGGTCAGGTTGCCAGTCCCCGCGCCGACCTCCAGCACCGTGTCCCCGGCTGTGACACCGGCGTAGCTGATCTCAGCGTCCAGGCTGGCCTTATCCACGAGGAAGTTCTGTCCAAGGTCGAGCCGCGGCCTGTCTCCGCCGGGCATAGCACCGCCCTCCGCACATGCCGATCTCTATTGTCCAGCGCGCCGCCGGTGCCAAGCTAATAGCTGGGATGAACGCCGATCGCGGACACAGGAGGCAGGTCACGATGAGCCTTTCGCCCGAGTACGGAGACGAAGAACGGCTACACCAGGAGGTCGAGCAGCTGAAGGAGCGGTCTGAGGGCATCCGGCCGGATGATCGCAGGGACACTCCCGAGCTGGAGATAACCGAGCAGAAGCAGCAGGAGCGGGAAGCGTTCTTCCTCGATGCGGAGGCCAACGAGGCGCACGCTCCAGCGGGCCAGATCTGTGAACGATGCGGCCAGGTCATCACCAGCGGCCAGGACGCCCGGATGCGGGCGGACGGCGGCTGGGTCCATGAGGTCTGCCCCCCGAAGATATAGCGCTGCGCAACTTCATTCTTCCCGCTGACCCGGCCACCGGCAGCCGGCCGCTATGCTGCCGGGCACTGGCGGGATGCCCACCCAGACACCACTGCGACCCAGGCGCGGGAGGCTAGCACGATGGCTGGCGGGACGACTGGCGGGATGGGCGGCCGCAACGAGGTAGCGGAACAAGCACGCCGCCTCGCCGTGACCGAGCGGCGCGAGAAGCTGTGGAAGCTGCAGACGGAGGAGCCTCAGGACGCTTCCGAGCGTGAGATCGCCGAGCACGAACGCCAGGAACGGGACCTTCTGCGCATCGATGCCGAGAGCAATGAGGCCAGTGCGCCCGAGGGCCAGACCTGCCGGCGCTGCGGTGCGCTCATCGTCACCGGCCAGCATGTCCGCCTCCGGGCGGACGGCGGCTGGGCCCATGAGGAGTGCCCTCCCATGGGCTAACACCAGCCCTGAGCGGGCCTGCCGCCTGGCGGGCAGCGCCTTGACGCCCTTATTTGCAGAACGTGAGTCTGGGGGTTATGCGTTCTGCGGCCCTCAGCGGCGTGCGGGTTCTCGATCTCACCCACCAGGTGGCCGGGCCGTCGGCCACTATGCTGCTGGCGTTCATGGGCGCCGAGGTGGTCAAGGTTGTGGCGCCTGGCAGCAGGGACAGCTTTGACGCGATCCCGTTCTACCTGAACAACGCCAGCAAGAGGTCCGTCGAGCTGGACCTGAAATCGGCGGACGGGCTGGAGACGGCGCTTCACCTCGCGGCCAAAGCCGACGTCTTCGTCGAGAACTTCGGGCCCGGGACGATTGAGCGGCTAGGGCTCGGCTACGACGTGCTCAGCGAGATCAACCCGCGGCTGGTCTACGTCCAGGTGAAGGGGTTCGCCCGCGGCTCTCCCTACGCGGATTTCCCGTGCTTCGACCCGATAGCGCAGGCCTTTTCCGGCGGGTCCAGCATCACTGGCGAGCCGGACGGCCTGCCAATGAAGCCGGGCCCCGACGTGGCTGACACCGGATCGGGCATGGCTGCCGTCACCGGGATCCTGGCCGCGCTGTACCAGCGGGAGAAAGACGGACTCGGCCAGCACGTCGAGCTGTCTATGTCCGACCACGTGGCGACGTTCCTGCGGATCCATTACGGCTGGCCGGTCGAGCGCGGCATTGACACACCGCGGTTCGGCAACGGGCCACCGTTCCTGCATCCGACAGCCCCGTCGGACATCTACCCGTGCCCGCCGTTCGGGCGCAACGACTACGTGCACATCCACTGCGGCAGCGACCGCCAGTGGCAGCGGATGGCCCGCGCGATCGGCCGGGAAGACCTGCTGACGGACCCGCGCTTCGCCACCGTCGCCAGCCGCGGCGAGCACAGGGCCGAGGTCGACGAGGCGGTCAGGCAGTGGACCGCCACCGTGGACAAGATGACGGCGATGCGGCTGCTCGGCGCCGCCGGGGTTCCGGCTGGCGCAGTCCGGACCACCACCGAGGTGATGCACGACGAGGACCTCCGCCGCCGAGGTATCTTCGTCCCGGTCGAGCACCCGGTGCACGGCGAGATCATGGTCCCTGGCTGGCCGGTGCGGATGTCGCGGTCGACCCCACGGGTGATCGCGCCGCCGCAGCCCGGCGAGCACACCGACGCTGTCCTCAAAGAGTGGCTGGGCGGCTCTGAGCCCAGCACTGCGACGGCGGGGGAGTAGCCGTTATGCGCCGGGCAGCGGTGGTGGTGGGCATCGGCCAGACCGAGTTCGCCAAGGCGCTGCCGCAAACGGCCTGGGAGCTCGCGCTGGAGGCGATCCTCGGCGCGCTCGCCGATGGCAGGATCCACCCGGCGGACGTCGACGGGATCTGCCGGTTCGCGCCACCGTTCGAGCAGGTCAGCGAGCCCATGGTGGTCAGGGCGCTGGGCATCAGGGAGCTGGCGTTCTTCGCCGAGTCCCCGCTCGGCGGAGAGGCGCTCGGCGCCGTGATCTCGCACGCAGCGGCCGCGATCGCGGCCGGACAGGCCAGCGTTGTGGTCTGCTACCGAGGGCTGAGCCAGAGCCGCACCGGCCGGTTCGGCCGTGCCGACAACCGTTCTGGCCCTGGCTCGTCAGGCAGCCCAGCGCAGCCAGGCGAGCACGTCCGCGTCGGCGAGGAGGACAACCGCTGCTTCCACTGGCCCTACGGCCTCGTGTCGCCGGGCCAGCTGTTCGCGCTGTGGGCGACCAGGTACGCCCACGTGCACGGGCTGACCGAGGACGACCTGACCACGGCGCTGGGCACGGTCGCGATCACCCAGCGCCGCTACGCGAACAGCAACCCGGCGGCGCTGATGCACGACCGCCCGCTGGACTGGGACACCTACCGCAGCGCGCGGATCATCAGCTCACCGCTGCGCCTGTTCGACCTGTGCCTGGAGAACGACGGCGCCTGCGCGGTCGTGCTCACCACTGCGGAGCGGGCAGCCGCGCTGCGCGACGACCCGGTCTACGTGCTGGCTGCGACGCAGTCGCTGTCGCCGTACCGCGAGCCGATGGGCATCTACACCGACGACCTCATCGAGCTGTTCCCGCCCGATGCTGCAGCCCGGCTGTACCGGAACGCTGGTGTCACCCCCAGCCAGATCAAGGTTGCTGAACTGTACGACGCGACCTCGTTCATGACCATGAAAGGTCTTGAATCCTACGGGTTCGCTAAGGACGGGCAAGGCTGGCGATACGTCGTCGAGCAGGGGATCGGAACGGACAGCCCGCTGCCGGTCAACACGCACGGCGGCCATCTGTCGGAAGGCTATATCCACGGCATGAACGGCCTCAACGAAGCGGTCAGGCAGCTGCGCGGGACGGCGAGCAACCAGGTGCCAGGCGCTGACGTCGCCCTGGTCGGCGCGCCGTCGGGCAGCGCCGTGATCCTGGCGCGGTAAGCGATGGCCATCATCCCTGACCCGGGCGAGCTGACCCGGCACTACTGGGAGCAGGCCCGCGCGGGCCGGCTGGTGCTGCAGCACTGCCATGGCTGCGGCCGGATCTGGCACCCGCCGCTGCCCCGGTGCCCGCACTGCCACGGGACCGACACCGGCTGGCGGCAGGCCAGCGGCGAGGGCATCGTCTACAGCTACACGGTCGTGCACCACGCAACCCACGCCGCGCTCAGCGACCAGGTGCCCTACGTCGTAGCGATCGTCGAGCTGGCCGAGGGGCCGCGGGTGGTAACAGGCATCCGCGGCACCGGCCCGGGCGAGGTCCGCGTCGGCATGCCGGTGCGGGTGGTGTTCGAGGAAGTCACCCCGGAGGTCACGCTGCCCCAGTTCGCCGCTGTGACCACGGGCCGGTAGCGATGAGGAGCGAACACGATGGGACTGCTTGACCGGAAGGTGGCGCTGGTCACCGGGGCCGCGCGCGGGCAGGGCCGGTCGCACGCGCAGCGGCTGGCGCGAGAGGGCGCCGACATCATTGCCGTGGACCGGTGCGAGTCCGACGACTGGCTGACCTACCAGCTGGCCACACAAGAGGACCTGCGCGAGACCGCTGATCTGGTGCAGAAGGAGAACAGGCGCGTCGTGGCCCGGCAGGCCGACGTGCGCGACCTGGCCGGCATGCAGGCCGCCGTCGCCGGAGGAGTCGCCGAACTGGGCCGGCTCGACATCGTCTGCGCCAACGCCGGCATCATCCCCCCGATGGGCCTGACCTGGGAACTCGACCTGGACCAGTGGCGCGAGGTCGTCGACGTGAACCTCACCGGAGTGTTCATCACGGTCAAGGCGGCGGTGCCGCACATGATCGAGGCCGGCAACGGCGGGTCGATCGCCCTGACCAGCTCCGGGGCCGCGCTGATCTCCAGCGCCATGCTCGGCGGGTACTCGGCAACCAAGGCGGCGCTGCTCAGCCTGACCCGGACGCTCGCCTATGAGCTAGCGCCGCACTTCATCCGGGTGAACGCGATCTGCCCGACGGCGGTTGATACACCCATGATCCAGAACGACAGCCTCTACCGCGCGTTCCGGCCGGAGCTCACCAATCCGGGCCGCGACGACGTGGCCGGCGAGTTCCAGTCGAAGAACCTCCTGCCGATCCCATGGGTAGACCCGGCTGACGTGTCCGCCGCCATCGCGTGGCTGGCCTCCGACCAGGCCCGGTACGTCACCGGCGTCACACTCCCGGTGGACGCTGGCAACGCGCTCAAGTGCTGAGGAGGACCCGGTGCTGACCGAGGCAGCCGTGCTCTGGGAGAGCGGGTCGGCCTGGAAGATCGAGCAGGTCGAGCTCGACGCGCCCCGCGAGGGGGAGGTGCTGGTCCGTGTTCAGGCTGCCGGGCTGTGCCACTCCGAGGAGCATCACGTCACCGGGGACGTGCCGTTCGCCGCGCCGATGATCGGCGGGCACGAGGGCGCTGGCGTGGTCGAGGCGGTCGGCCCCGCCGTCACCCTGGCCGCACCTGGTGACCACATCGTGTTCTCGTCGATCCCCAACTGCGGCCGCTGCCCGTCCTGCGCTGTTGGCCAGCAGAACCTGTGTGACCGTGCCGCCGGCATCGCCGGCGGGCTGCAGTTGCTGGACCGTACGTCGCGGCATCACACAGGCGGGACCGACCTGACGATCACCTGCCTGGTCGGGTGCTATGCACACCACACGGTGGTGAACGAGGCGTCGGTTGTGCGGATCGACCCGGACATCCGGCCGGAGGTGGCCTGCCTGGTCGGGTGCGGGGTGCCGACCGGGTGGGGCAGCGTCGTCCACACCGGCGGCGCGAGACCCGGCGACGACGTGGCCGTGATCGGCGTCGGGGGTCTCGGCTCGGCTGCGGTCCAGGGTGCCCGGATGGCTGGTGCGCGGCGGATCTTCGCGATCGACCCGGTGCCGTTCAAGCTGGAGAAGGCCCGCTCGTTCGGGGCAACCCACGCAGCCGCCGACGTGGCCTCGGCGCTGCCGCTGATCCGGGAGGTCACCTGGGGCCGGATGTGCAACGTCGTCGTGGCCACGATGGGCGTGGGCCGCGGCGACCTGATGGCTGACATCATGGCGCTGGCCGCCAAGCGGGGCCGGGTGGTGGTGACCAACATCCACCCGGTCGCTGACGACCGTCCGGCGCTCAGCCTGCTCGACCTCGCGCACTGGGAGAAGCAGATCGCCGGCTGCATCTTCGGCTCGGTCAACTCCCGCGCCGACATCCCCCGGCTACTCGGCTTCTACCGCGACGGCACGCTCGACCTGGACGGCATGGTGACCCGCACGTACCCCCTCGCCGACATCAACCGGGGCTACCAGGATCTCCGCGACGGCAAGAACATCCGCGGCGTCCTCGTCATGTGACCGGGCTGGCTCGGTCGTTCACGCTGGCGGTGTGTGGAGGATGTGCACCTTCCTCGCGAGCGTGCGTCTAAAGGATGTCGTCGGCTGTGACGGCCCGGTCCATGTACATCATCGGGACCGGTGATTCAGCGGCGTGCGGACTGGTTTCGGCGTAGCCGATGCGGCGGTAGAAGGCGATGACCGCCGTCCGGGATGGCAGTACGTCGAGGATGAGCCGGTTCACACCGTGGCGCGCCGCGTGGCTGTGGGCGTGGTTCATCAGGGCGCGGGCGATCCCGTTTCCGCGGCAGGCGGGCCTGACGTAGAGCCGTTTCACCTCGGCGGTGCGCCCCGCAGGGCAGGACGCGATGCCGACGCAGCCGGCCGGCTGCCCGAGGTGATCAGCTATCAGCAGCGCCCCTGGCGGCCGGTAAACAACCGGCAGGTTGCGGCACTCACGCTGAAGCGTGGTGGGCAGCTCGCCGATCCCGGCGGGCGCTGTCACCCTCCCCGTCTCGGCGAGGGTGGCGGCCATGTAGTCGAAGACCAGAGCAGCAGCGTCGTCACCACGTCCAGCAGCGAACGCGCTGACCACAGTGGCCACGGTCATGCAGCGTCCCGTCTGCGCGTCCAGTAGATCCGAGCGAGGGCCGTGCTAGTCGACGGGTCGGCCGGAAACTCGAGGTTAGTTGATGTGCACTGCCCTCCGTGGCTCCCGGCCCGCCAGGCGGCGGGGCGCCCGCCGACTGCGCAGCTTTGGCCGACCCGCCGCCCCCTTCTCGGCGAGACCCTGCCAGCGCGCCGCTCCGAGGCTTCCGAACGTCGCGACGGCCTCGTCGAGGGATACGGCGGCCTCGCGCCGCCGACGGGCCTTGCGCTGGGCTGTGCCAAGGACGCGCAGGCAGCGGCCCAGTTCGAGTGGAAGCTGGAGCGAGCGAGCCTCTGACCCGACGTCAGGGCGCGATGGCGAACTGGAATTCGTAGAGGCCACTTCCGAAGCTGATCGCAGGCTGGCGTGTGTTGGTAGCGATCGTGATCGGCGTCACCGTACCCAGCGCCGTAGTGGCGACGTACGCGGTCTTCCCGTCCGGCGTAATGATAATGGCGCCCGGGAATGGAGGCAAATTAGGAATTCCGCTGCTTTCGAGCGCAATTGGATTGCCGGGCGTGTTCTTCGCGATGTTGATCGGTATTACGTTGTTTGGATAGTCATTCGCTACGTAGGCCGTCTTCCTGTCGGGTGTGATCGCGATCTGCTGAGGCGCCGCCCCGGCCCGAATGGGCGTTCCGGCCCGGTTGCTGGCCGTGTTGATCGGCACCACCGAGCCCACGCTGTCGACGACGTATACGGTCTTCCCATCCGGCGTGATTGCCATGTCTAGAGGTTCGCCCGGGAGATCGATCGGTTGCCCAGCTTTGTTGGTGGCAGTGTTGATCGGTGTCACGATGTTCGCGCCGTTGCTGGCGACGTAGGCGGTTCGCCCATCCGGCGTTATGGCAATCAAGGTGGGCTCATTACCGACCTTGATCGTCTTCTTGACTCTGTTGGTGGCCGTGCTGATCGCCGTCACATTGCTGTAGCCGCCGAGCAGACCCTGATCGGTGATCGGGTATATGCCGCCAAGTACGTAGATCGTCTTCCCGTCCGGCGTCACGGCCATGCCGAACCGCTCAATCCCTGATGTAGGGGCGAGCTCGATCGGGTCAAGCGCTGCTGTACGGCCAAGATCGATCGGATTCCCGGCTGAGCCGGTGGCGAGATCGACCGGCGTCACTGTGCTCGTTCCGCCCTGGTTGGCGACGAGGAGGTAGACCGTCCTTCCATCGGGGGAGATCACGACGCGTGACCAGTCGGCTGTGATCTGGATCGGCTGCCCGGCGATGTTAGTGGCCGTATTAATCGGCACGATCTCTGCCTGGCAGAAGACATACGCGGTCTTCCCGTTGGGTGCTACGGCGATTGCGTCAGCCCCACACCCAATCTGGACCGGCTTTCCCTCGGCGTTCGTAGCCGTATTGACCGGGATCACCAAGCCTGCGCGCACGACGTACAAAGTTGGTGTGGGCAAAGGGGCCGACTGCGAGGCCGAGGCGGAAGGCGATGCTGCCGGAGGAGTCACCTCCTTGCCCGCATGCCTGGTCAGGATCAGCGGGACGATGACGGCAGCTGCTGCGACCACTATCACGGCTGCGGCGGCGGCGGGCGGCGCGACGATACGCTGCCATGAGTGGCGGCGCGATCGCTCGCGCAGGCCGGGGACGCTCTCGGGAGTGATGGTGTCGGCTGCGGCGCTGAATGCGTCGAGCAGTCGGTTCTCCAGGCGGTTCACGGTTCCTCTTTCAGCTCGTGTGCCAGGACGGCCAGAGCGCGCGACGCGTAGGCAGCGACGCCACTGCGGCTGATCCCGAGCACTCCGCGCGATTTCCTGATCACTAAGGCCCGAGTAGTAGCGGAGCACGAGCACCTCGCGATGGCGCCCGGACAGCCTGGCCACCGCGGCCAGCACCTCGCGCCGTTCTTCCCCCGCGATCGCCGCAGACTCCGCCGACCAGACCGGCACCTCATGCTGTACCAGTGCCAGCCGTGCGCGACCGCGGGAGCGCAGTACGGAGCGGGAGCCGTTCATCACCGAGGCCCGCAGGTAGGGCAGGGCCTTGGCCGGATCGCGCAAATGGTTCGTTCGGCGGTGCAGCCCTGAGAACGCCTCCTGGACCACGTCTTCCGCGGTCGCCCGGTCGCCAACTATCAGCAGCGCGAGGCGAATCAGCCCTAAGGCATGAACCCGGTACAAGTCGCTGACCAGATCGGCTGCTCTCCAGCCGGGAGCCTGTCGGGGCATCAGCTCGTCAGCGGAGTCTCTAGACATGGTCAGTTCGCCCATCCGCCAGGCATCGCGTCGTTTTCGAGCACACAACGTATGACGCTGCCGCTGGCTGCCTGCTGTGCCTGTGGCCGGAGAAACTGCCAGCAGTCAGCCGCAGGATGAGGCCGCGACGTCCTGGCCCATCAGCCTGGCCTCTGGCTTACTGGGACGGAGCGGAACCCGGCTGCGGGATGGGACCCGGGACGGGAAAGCCAGGGGGGACGATCTGCCGCGGCTTGGGCCGCCTGTCCAGGGCGCCGTTGATGCTTTCCAGTGCACGGCTGACGCAAAGCCCGAGCACGACCAGACCTCCGATAGGCACCTCGATCCATGCGCCAGAAGGGCCATTCTGAGGGATGTCCGCAACCGCAATGAACTGTATTGCCTCGGCGATGACCACCCCGAACATCGTTCCCAGCAGGCCTGCGCGCCGGCCGAATACGCTGACGCCGCCGACGAGAACAGCGCCGAGCGAGATGATCGTCAGGGTGTCCGCTCCTGAGGCTACATTGGCCCCACCCTCGTAGAGCGTCATAGAGACACCGCCAACCCCGGCAAGCAGGCTCGATCCCGCCAGTCCAGCGACGACGCCACGCCCCGCACGCAGGTCGGCCCGCTCGCCGGGCTCTCGAGCATTCCTTGCCATGCTGAGCCTCGTACGGACTGATGGGATCAGCCATAGTGCGCCGCCTCCCACGGAGACGACCACGAATATCGCCAGCCACTGAGCGGTTGAATAGGAGCCGGAAGTAGTGACCGTGAAGACGTTGTTGCCCGAGATCCCGAGAGCCACCGACTGAAGGAAGATAGCGACCCCAAGCGTGACCGCCCAGGCCGGAACCGACAGTGCGGCGGTGACCAGCCCGGTGACGAGTCCGCCTAGCCCAGCGAGCAGCACAGCCAGCGTCATCGCGACCCATAGCGACCACCCGTTCGTGGAGGCGAGGTGAGCGCCGAGTGCTCCTGTAGTCATGGCTATGTAGCCGACCGCGAGGTTCGGGGTACCGGTTCGTAGCGACAGCGCGAGCCCGCTTGCTATCAGCCCGGCGTACCCGACAGGGCGGATGACGTCGGCAAAGTGTGCCCCGGGCGTGGTCGCAAGAGCCGCGATGACAAGCACGGCAGCGGTGATGAGGAGTACGCCTTCCCATATGAGATGAACGGCCAGGCGGTCCTGCATTGCCGAAGGGGCTGTCGGCGGACGCTGGAGCGTACCTAGACCGACTGGCTCGCTGCGCGTTTCGTCAGGGTTTTCGGTCATGAAGGATTTCCCGTGTCATAATAAATAGTTACTTAACGGTATCAGGCATCCACGATGAAGAAGCATCTGTGGCAGTACCGGCACGGCGTTCTGGGGCAACTGCCAGTTTTGCCTCGTCACTCGGGAAAGACTTCGGCGAGAACCTGGCCGATCGCTGGGATCCTGGCTGGGTCCTCGGGGGCAATGACGATCATGCCGTCCGCGCCCGCGCCTGCGGCGGCGCGCGCGACCGATGCGAACTCAGTCATGTTGTCGGGTGCGAAGCCGAAGACCGTCTTGGTGATCTCGGCCGGTTCCCTGCCGATCCTGCGACAGTGCCCTTCCAGGACCTCGAACTTGTGCCGCATCACCTCAGGGTCGCCAGCAAAGACATTGCAGGCGTCGCCGTACCGGGCCGCCAGGTCGAGCGTGCGGCGCTCCCCGCCGCCTGCCACCAGGACCGGGATCCTGTCGGTGACCGGCCGCGGTGAGCACCACGCCTCGCGGACGCTGTAGTGGATGCCGGTGAACGTAGCGGGCTGGCCAGCGAGCAGGGCACTGCACACAGCCAGTTCGTCGTCGAGACGGTCCATGCGCTCGCCGGTCCCGGGGAAGGGAATCCCGTACGCCTCATGCTCGGCGGCATCCCACCCCGCGCCCACGCCAAGCACAGCCCGCCCGCGCGAGAGCACGTCCACGGTCGTCACCGCCTTGGCCAGCAGCCCGGGGCTCCGCAGGGTCACCGGACTCACCAGCGCGAACAGCCGCACCGACGTGGTCCGCAGCGCCAGCGCCCCGAGCAGCGTGTACGCCTCGAACATGGGGGAGGCGGGCCCGCCGCCGACCTGGTTCTGCTGCAGGTGGTCGGGCACTGACAGGGCGTCGAAACCGGACGCCTCCGCGGCCAGCACCGACTCCAGCAGCCGGTCGAACACGCCGGGGCCGTCGTCAATCCGGCCATAGGACCCGAAGTGCATGCCGCGCCGGAACAGGACCATCCGAGTTCTCCCTTGCGCTCAGGGACACCGTCGCCTGCAGGCTGGGCCGCCCGGGTGCTGGCATCACGCCCCGGCTCGCCTGGAGCGATCTTCTCACGGAGCGCGGACCGGGCCGCTGGGCACCGCGTTAGCCGGTTTCCGGGGCGGGCGCCGACGGAATAGTTCCCGCGCCACGTTGTTGAGATAGATGCAAACGCATATACCTGAGAACCCGCCCAGGACTTGCGCCGGTCACCTGGTGCGGCGGCGCGGCCAGGCCAGGGAGGCACAGCATGCAGATCGGGATCTTCTCGGTGAGTGACATCACCAGGGACCCGGTGTCAGGAGAGACACCGAGCGAGGCAGAACGGATCGACGCAATCGTTCAGATCGCCAAGAAGACCGAGGAGGTCGGGCTGGACGTGTTCGCGATCGGCGAGCACCACAACCCCCCGTTCTTCTCTTCCTCGCCGACCACGCTGCTGGCGTTCATCGCGGCAGCTACCGAGAGACTGGTCCTCAGCACGGCAACAACGCTGATCACCACCAACGACCCGGTGCGGATCGCGGAGGAGTACGCCATGCTGCAGCACCTGTCGAAGGGGCGGATGGACCTGATGCTCGGGCGCGGTAACACCGCGCCGGTGTACCCGTGGTTCGGCCAGGACATCCGGCAGAGCCTGCCGCTGGCGCTGGAGAACTACAACCTGCTGCACCGGCTGTGGCGCGAGGACGTCGTGGACTGGCAGGGCAAGTTCCGCACGCCACTGCAGGGCTTCACCTCGATCCCGCGGCCGCTGGACGACGTGCCGCCGTTCGTGTGGCACGGCTCCATCCGCACGCCCGAGATCGCTGAGCAGGCCGCGTTCTACGGGGACGGGTTCTTCGCCAACAACATCTTCTGGCCCAAGGAGCACTACATCCGGCTGATCCGGTTCTACCGGGAACGCTACGAGCACTACGGCCACGGCCCGAAGAAGCAGGCGATCGTCGGGCTTGGCGGCCAGGCGTACATCGCCGCGAACTCGCAGGACGCCAAGCGGGAGTTCCGCCCCTACTTCGCCGAGGCCCCCGTGTACGGGCATGGGCCGTCGATGGAGGACTTTATGGAGATGACACCCTTGTCGGTAGGGAGCCCGCAGGAAGTCATCGACAAGACACTGACCTTCCGCGAGCACTTCGGCGACTACCAGCGCCAGCTATTCCTGATGGACCACGCCGGGCTGCCGCTGAAGACCGTGCTGAACCAGATTGAGCTGCTGGGCGGCGAGGTCGTGCCGGTCCTGCGCAAGGAGACCGCCGCGCGACAGGATCCGGAGACGCCCGAGGCCCCGACACACGCGAGCCTGGTCCGCGCGAAGTACGGCGACCAGGCCGCGCGGCAGCCGCGGCCGAACGCCAACCGCGGCGACAACGTCACCGGCGGCTCCCCCTACCAGGACACGGCCCCGGAGTTTGAGGCCGCTTACCCGAGCATCTGATGGCCGGCACCAGGCATCTGGCCAACAACGCATGGGAGGCGCTGCTCTCCGCGCACGCCACGCTGATCAGGGAGTTCGCGGCCGAGCCCATCTGGCAGGGCGCCTCCATGCGCGAGTACGACGTGCTCTACACCCTGTCCAAATGTGACGGGCCGCTGCGCCTCGGCGAGCTGAACCGGAACGTCCTGCTCAGCCAGCCTGCCCTGTCGCGCATGGTGGACCGGCTGGCCGAGCGAGGGCTTATCGAGCGGAAAGCAGATCCTGCCGACGGGCGCGGGGTTCTGCTGTCGCTCACCGAGGCCGGACGGGATGTGCAGCGGGAGATAGGGCGACGCCATGCCCGCAGCGTCGCCCATGCGCTGACCGCCGAGCTGAGCGGCGCCGAGCTCGGCCAGCTGGAGACCATATGCCGGAAGCTGGTCAGCCGTCCAGCCGCCAAACACAGGAAATGAGGACACAGGCCCATGAAGACCCCGCACGACCTGGAGACGTGCAAGCTCGTGGTCGTCAGCGCCGGGACCAGTGACCCGTCGTCGACCAGGATGCTGGCCGACCGCGTCGCCGAACGGGCCTCGGCCCTGGCCGCCGGGCACGAGAACACGCTGGCGGTCAGCGTGATAGACCTGCGCGAGATCGCCACCGACGTGTCCAGCGCACTGGTGTCTCAGCTGATAAGCCCCCGGCTGCAGCAGGCCATTGACGTGCTCCGCCAGGCCGACGGCATAGTCGCAGCCGCCCCGGTCTACAAGGCTGGCCCCAGCGGCCTGTTCACGTCGTTCTTCCAGGTGCTCGACGACGACCTGCTCATCGCAAAGCCGGTACTGCTCGCCGCGACCGCCGGCACCGCCAGGCACGCCCTCGTCGCAGACGAGCAGATGCGCTCGCTGTTCGCCTACCTGCGCGCGATGACGGTGCCAACGTCCCTGTTCGCCGCCCCGGAGGACTGGGCCGACACGGCCTTCGGCAGGCGCATCGACCGTGCCGCGCTGGAGCTGGTGCTGCTGATGGAAAGCCGCTTCGCCGAAAAAGTCCGGGACCAGTCCTGGGAGAGCTACCAGCACGAATTCGGAAGCGCAGCCGCCCGATCTGACGGCGACGGCATCGACCTCAACTCCGACCTCATGCGCCTGGCCACCGGCGGATCCGCAGTCTAAGCAGCGTCACCCAGCTTCTCTCCGCCTGCCCGAAATGTCGGCAGCGGGCACTAGATTGCTCGCCGGAACCGGGTCAAGGGTCACATGCTGGAGGGACAGGAATGGCTAACGATGACGTTCAGGCAAGTGGCGAGTGGGACTGGCTGGAAGAGAGCCCGCTGCGCATCGGGTGTGCGCTGATCTTCGCGCGCGACGTCGCCCAGGACCAGGTGTTCGGCGCGTTCGGCGTCGACCCGTCGTCCGCCCACATGGAGGACTGGGAATTCGACCCGGAGGACCGCCGGATACGGGTGGGACGGCTGGGTACATGGACATTCGCGATTGACGAGTCGATGGAATCCCTCCATCTGGCCATACATGGCCGGAACGTTGGCGAGCGCCTGTCAGCCGGGACGGAGGCCGTTGTCATTGAGTGGACCGCGAAGCCGACCGAAACTTTCGAGTACTGGGCTGATGGCACCCTGGCGACGCGGTTCGAGCCCTACCGGGTCTGTGATCGGGACGGCAGCAAACCGGACCGGTTCCTTGACGAGATGCGGCTGCTGGGAATGGTCACCGAGGCTGACGATGAGGCGGAAGGGCCTGACAACGTTCTCATCGCAACCCTGAACCTGATGACTCTCGCGCTGGGCATCCGGCTCCCCGAAGAAGTCGCGCTGGGCCCGCTGGCCACCGTCTCGCTGGAGGACGACCGCTGAGAGCCGTGACCGCTTGCTCTTTGGACGCGTCGAGGATGAATTCACGCCCCGGCAGCGTGAAAGAGGTGGCCGATGAGGAAACCGATGGCGGCTGCGCCCAGGCCGATCGCGACCATCTGCAGCCCTTTCCGGCGCCAGTCGCCCACCAGCGACACTGCCTCGTAGACGCCGACGCCGAACAGCACCAGCGCGCTGAGCACAATGGCCAGGATCAGAGCCGTCGTCCGCGGCAGCCAGACGAACGGGAGCAGCGGGATCATATGGCCAACCAGCGTCGCGATCGTGATCACGATCGCGCTGCGGAAGATGTCGGGCGACTCGACCGGCTGCAGGTGCAGTTCCTCGTCCATCATCGTGGCCAGCCAGGCCTCGCGGTTGACCGTGATCGTTTCGACGACCCGGTCGAGCAGTTCGCCGGCGAATCCCTTGGACGCGTAGATGTCGCGGATCTCGGCCCGCTCGGCTTCGGGGGTTGACTCGATCTCTGCGGACTCCCGCTGCCGCTCGGCCTGGTAGTAGTCGCGCTCAGACAGCGCCGACGTCCAGCCGACAGCGCCCATCGAGATGGACTCGGTGATCGCGGCGGCAAACCCGGTGGCCAGCAGCACGGTCTTGGATCCGCCGCCGGCGATCACGCCAAGGACAATTCCCAGGATGTTGACCAGTCCGTCCTGGCCACCCAGGATCACATCCCGCAGCCAGTTCGTCTGACGGTGCTGCTCGCGGTGCTGCGTCGGCGGCGGGCCTGCGCCACCGTGCGCGGCCCGGACGGCGCGGGCCAGGCGGGTCATCGCCGTGCGGGCGGCAACGGCGTCCTTGCGTACCGATTCCGTCTTTCGCCGAGGCGTCACGGGTCACATCCTGGCGTAATTTGTCGAATGACGGCGGCTGAGCCCACGGCCACGGCAAGGGAGCAGGAACGGTGAAAGCGGCGGCGCCAGCGTTGTCCCGGCGGCCTGATGCAGGCGCGCCCAGCGCGCGCGGCCTGCTGCTGACCGTGCTCGGCGAGTTCGTGCTGCCCAGTGACGGCACGGCATGGACCTCCGCTGTGCTGAACGCCTTCGCGCGCCTGGGCGTCGAGGAGAAAGCCACCCGGCAGGCGCTGATGCGCACAGCGGCCGCGGGCTGGATACAGGCAGAGAAAGCAGGCCGCCGCGTCCGGTGGCGGCTCTCCGCGAGCGGGCGGCATCTGCTGTCGGAGGGCGCCGAGCGTATCTACTCGTTCACCGGGCCGGTCAAGGAGTGGGACGGCCGCTGGCTGCTCATCTCGGTACGGGTGCCGGAAAGCAACCGGAGGGCTCGCCACGTCATCCGCACCCGGCTGAACTGGGCGGGGTTCGGGTCGCTCGGCGCAGGCCTGTGGATCAGCCCGCACCCGGAGCGCGAGGCCGAGGCGACCCGCGTGCTCCGGGACGCAAGGCTAGCCAACGACGCGCACATCTTCGCGGCGACTCGCTCGGGACTTGGCGATGTGCGGGCGATGGTGGCGTCCGCATGGGACCTGACCGCGATCGAGGAGTCCTACGAGCAGTTCATCGCTCAGTTCGGCGGCCGCATACCCAGCGACATCCTGGCCGGCCAGATCGAGCTCGTGCATGCCTGGCGCAAGTTCCCGGCCATCGACCCGGCCCTGCCTCGCGAGCTCCTGCCGCCCCGGTGGAGCGGGACGACCGCAGCCGAGCTGTTTGCGATGCGTCACAAGCAGTGGTCGCCGGAAGCCCGCCGCGACTGGACCCGACTAAATGCTACTGAGTCTTGACGGCGCGATAGCGAATCGTAGAGGATCTAACTATGCCGGTCGTGGACTTCCGGACCGCGCCAGGGCAGTACCGGCACTGGCACGTCGCCGTTGACGGCGACGTTGCGACGCTGACCATGGACGTTGCCGAGCAGGGCGGCCTGGTGCCTGGTTACGAGCTGAAGCTCAACTCCTACGACCTGGGCGTGGACATCGAGCTGCATGACGCGGTGCAGCGGCTGCGGTTCGAGCACCCAGGTGTCAGGGTCGTGGTGATCACCAGCGGCAAGGACAAGGTGTTCTCCGCGGGGGCGAACATCCGGATGCTCGCCGCCTCACCGCACGAGTGGAAAGTGAACTTCTGCAAGTTCACCAACGAGACCCGGGGCGCCATCGAGGATGCCACGAGCAACTCCGGCCAGGTCTACGTCGCCGCGGTGAACGGCACCGCGTCGGGCGGCGGGTACGAGCTCGCGCTGGCGTGCGACCACATCATGCTCATCGACGACCGGTCCTCGGCGGTGTCGCTGCCGGAGCTGCCGCTGCTCGGGGTGCTGCCCGGCACTGGCGGGCTGACCCGGCTGACCGACAAGCGGCACGTGCGCCGCGACCGCGCCGACTACTTCGCCACCAGGCCCGAGGGGGTCAGCGGGCGCAAGGCGGTCGCCTGGCGCCTGGTAGACGAGGCTGTCCCGCGTGCAGGCTGGGAAAATTCTGTTTCAGAACGGGTCAGGGAGCTCGCCGCCCGGTCCGGCCGGCCATCCGGCGTCCAGGGGATCGAGCTGACCCCGCTGCAGAAGAGCCGAACCGGCGACGAGATCCGCTACTCCTGGGTGACCGCCCGGCTGAACCGCGAGCAGGGTGCTGCCGAGATCACGGTCAGCGGCCCCGGCGACGCCCCGCCAGCCGATGCTGCTGGCCTGCACGGGCAGGGGCCGGCGTTCTGGACGCTGGCCATGACCAGGGAGCTCGACGACCTGATCCTCGACCTGAGGACCAACGAGCCGGAACTCGGCACGTGGGTACTGCGTACCAGGGGAGACGCTGGCCTCGTTCTGGATAATGACGATTTTCTGGTGCGTCACCACGATGACTGGCTTGCGAACGAGATCGTGCTGTACCTGAAGCGGACGCTCAAGCGGCTGGATGTGACCAGCCGCAGCCTGATCGCGCTGATCGAGCCGGGAAGCTGCTTCGCCGGGTCGCTGCTGGAGCTGGCGCTGGCAGCGGACCGCTCGTACATGCTGTCCGGCGTGTTCGAGGACACCGACCCGGATGCGGCACCGGCTGAAGTGATCATCGGCCCGATGAACCTGGGGCCGCTGCCGATGGGCAACGGGCTGACCCGGCTGCAGACCCGGTTCTGGGGTGACGAGGCCGGCCTGACCGCGGTGGAGAAGCGGGTCGGCGAGGCGCTGGCGGCCGACGATGCGGAGCAGCTGGGGCTGGTGACATTTGCCCCCGATGACATCGACTGGGCCGAAGAGGTGCGGATCGCGGTGGAGGAGCGGGCCAGCTTCAGCCCGGACGCGCTGACCGGCCTGGAGGCCAACTACCGGTTCGCCGGGCCGGAGACCATGGAGACGAAGATCTTCGGGCGGCTCTCGGCCTGGCAGAACTGGATTTTCTACCGTCCGAACGCCTCGGGACCGGACGGGGCCCTGCGCCGCTACGGCACCGGCCAGCGCGCCGTCTTCGACCGGAAGCGAGTGTGATCACATGACGACGGCACCTGACTATGACGAGAAGATCCCGAACAATGTCGGCCTGGCTGAGGACCGGCGGCTGCAGCGGGCACTGGAATCGTGGCAGCCGGACTTCCTGTCCTGGTGGGATTCCATGGGCCCGGCGCTGCCGACCCGCGATGTCTACCTGCGCACCGCCGTGAACGTCGGCCGGGAGGGCTGGGCGCATTTCGCTCATGTCCCGATGCGGGACTACAGGTGGGGGATCTTCCTGGCCGAGCGCGACCCGGGGCGGGTGATCGGGTTCGGGGAGCACAAGGGGGAGCCGGCCTGGCAGCAGGTGCCAGGAGAGTACCGGGCCGACCTGCAGCGGCTGATCGTGATTCAGGGCGACACCGAGCCGGCGTCGGTGGAGCAGCAGCGCAATCTGGGCGCGATCGCGCCGAGCCTGTATGACCTGCGGAACCTGTTCCAGGTCAATGTGGAGGAGGGCCGTCACCTCTGGGCGATGGTGTACCTGCTGCACGCCCACTTCGGCCGGCAGGGCCGCGAGGAAGCTGTCGCTCTGCTGCGCCGCAATTCCGGCAGCCAGGACGCGCCCCGGATCCTGGGAGCGTTCAACGAGGAGACCCCGGACTGGCTGTCGTTCTTTATGTTCACCTACTTCACCGACCGGGACGGGAAGTACCAGCTCGGCACGCTGAAGGAGTCTGCCTTCGACCCGCTGAGCCGCACCTGCGAGTTCATGCTCAAGGAAGAGGCTCATCACATGATGGTGGGCACGACTGGGGTGGACCGGATCGTGGAGCGGACCGCGCAGGTGATGGTCGAAAACGACACCGACGACGTGACCGCGCTCGGAGCGATCGGTCTGCCAGTGATCCAGAAGTACCTGAACTTCCACTACTCGGTGTCGCTGGACCTGTTCGGCGGCGAGACCTCGACGAACGTGGCGAACTACTACACCGCCGGGCTCAAGGGCCGCTGGCTGGAGGACCGGCGCAAGGACGACCACAAGCTCGCCGACGACTCGATTATGGTTGACGCTCTCGTTGACGGCGAGGTCGCCCGGGCCGAGGTGGCCGCGCTGACCGGGCTGAACACGGATCTGCGGCGGGAGTACATCGCCGACTGCCAGACCGGCGTCAGCCGGTGGAACAAGATCCTCCAGTCGGCTGGGCTGCCGCAGCGGCTCAGCCTGCCGCACGGGGCGTTCAACCGGAAGGTCGGCGCGTTTGCCGCCATCGAGGCCACGCCGGCGGGGGAGGTGCTCAGCGCCGAGGAGTGGCAGAGGCGAGAGGGCGAGTGGCTGCCCACCGACGTGGACAGGACGTATGTCCGGTCGCTCATGCAGCCGGTGCTCGAGCGCGGCAAGATCGCTGCCTGGATCGCCCCGCCGCGTAACGGCATCAACGGCAGGCCGTTCGACTATGACTATGTACACCTGACCTGACAACATGGGCGGTCGCGATGGCGCAGCTGTTCAACGCGTGTGAGTACTTGCTGGACCGCAGGCTGGCCGCTGGGGACGGGCAGCGGACCGCGCTGACTGGGCCGGGGGGCGCAGTCAGCTATGCGCACCTGCACCACAGGGTCTGCGCCGTCGCAGCCGGGCTGCGCGAGATCGGGCTGCGGCCCGAGCAGCGGGTGCTGATGGTGATGGCAGACTCGCCGGAGTTCGTGGTCGTCTACCTGGCCGCGATGCGTATCGGCGCCGTCCCGGTTCCGGTGTCCACGATGCTGCACGCTGAGGGCATCGCCGAGCTGCTGCGCGACTCCCGGGCGACGTTCCTCGCTGTCAGCCGTGAGTTCGCCGCTGCTGGGGTCACGGCGGCAGCGGCGGCTCCGGAAGTCTCGGGCATCCTCTCTGATTCCCCGCTTCCCGCCGATATCCCCGTGCACGACCTGGACACGCTGGCCGCTGGTGCGCCTGACGACCGCGTCTATGACAGCTCCCCGGACTCCCCGGCGTTCTGGCTGTACACGTCGGGCACCACCGGGATGCCGAAGGGCGCGATGCACCGGCACGCCTCCGTCCGCGTGGTCTGCGAGACCTACGGCGCGCAGGTGCTTGGCATACAGCGCCGCGACCGCTGCCTGTCCGCTGCCAAGGCGTTCTTCGCCTACGGGCTCGGCAATTCGGTGCTGTTCCCGCTGTCGGTGGGGGCTGCGGCGATCCTGTCCCGGGTGCCGTCACGGCCGGACGTCATGGCCGAGGTTGCGGCCGGGTACGGAGCGACTCTGTTCTTTGCCGGGCCGACGTTCTTTGCTGGCATGCTGCGCGCTGGGCTGCCGCCGGAGGCCCTGGCCGGGGTGCGGCTGGCCGCCTCTGCGGGCGAGGCTCTGCCCGCCGCGCTGTATCGGCGCTGGACGTCGCACTTCGGAGTGGACATCCTCGACGGCATCGGCATGACCGAGATGCTGCATATCTTCCTTTCCAACCGTCCAGGGGAGGTCAAGCCGGGCACGACTGGTGTGGCCGTGCCCGGTTACGGCCTCCGGCTGGTCGACGAGGACAGCGGCTCGGAGATCGCCGGGACAGGTGCGCCTGGCACGCTGTACGTGCGCGGCGACTCCACCGCCACCGGCTACTGGGCGCGTTACGACGCGTCCAGGCTGGTCTTCCAGGGCGAGTGGCTGCGCACCGGCGACACCTACCTGCGCGACGCCGACGGGTACTACGAGTGCCTCGGCCGTACCGGTGACATGCTCAAGGCAAGCGGCATCTGGGTGTCGCCGATGGAGGTGGAGACCCGGCTGCTCGCGCACCCGGCTGTCGCTCAGGCGGTCGTGGTCGGGACGCACGACGCCGACGGGCTGGAAAAGCCGGTCGCGTACGTGATTCTCTCGCCCGACGCCAAGCCGGTGACCGAGGCGGAGCTGATCGAGTTCTGCCGCGCGGGGCTGCCGTCGTTCAAGCGACCGCGCGCGATCGTGTTCACCGACGGCTTCCCCACGACGGCGACCGGGAAGGTGCGGCGGGTGGAACTGCGCGAGATGGCCGCTACGGTGCTGGTCAAGGGCACGCAGCCGGAGAACGCCTGATGCTGGACGGTCACCCGCTCATCGACGTGCACATGCACGCGGCCCGGCGTCCGACGCTCAAGTCCGCGTGGACGGACTGGGCGCAGGGGTTCGGGGACGCCTCGGTTCTCGGCCGGGTCTACGACGCCTCCGGCACGGTGCTGCCAGCCGAGTTCGACGCCTACCTCGCGGGCCAGGGCGTGGACGTCGCCCTGCTGTTCTCCGAGTACAGCCCCAAGGTGACTGGAATGCAGGTGATCGAGGACCTGCTGCCGCTGGCGGCGCACAACCCGGACCGGATGAAGATCGTCGCTAACGTCAACCCGCACCTGCACTACCCGGTGGACGAGGAGGTGCGCCGCCAGCTCGACCTGGGCGCGGTCGCTCTCAAGATCCACCCAGTGCACGCCGGGTTCGCAGCCAACGACCGCGAAATGTACCCGGCCTACGAGGCCTGCCAGGCCGCCGGGATTCCTCTTGTCGTGCACTGCGGCACGTCCACGTTTCCCGGCTCGTCCAACAAATTCGCCGACCCGGTGCTGCTGGACGACGTGCTGCGCGACTTCCGCCAGCTCACCGTCGTTCTCGCACACGGCGGGCGCGGCTGGTGGTACGACGCGGCTGCGTTCATGGCGCTCTCGAACGAGCGGGTCTGGATCGAGCTGTCCGGGCTGCCACCATCCCGGTTGCGCGACTATTACGCGCGGCACAACTGGAGACGTCTGGTCCGGCGGATGATCTTCGCAACCGACTGGCCCGGCGTCCCCGGCATCGCTGTAAACGCCCGCGCGGTCGCTTCGCTCTGCCCAGACGAAGAGACGACCGCCCTAGTCCTGGCAGGCAACGCCTGCCGCGTCTACAACCTCAAACTCGATTCCTGACAGGCAGGGGCCTGCTGGCCGGCCTGGCGGCAAAGACCCAGGCCCTGCAGCGCCATCCCCGAGATCGCCCGCCCCGGATCGCGGGAGCAGCTAGGCACCTTCGCCTAGGGGCCGAACTCTGGCACGTCGCTCCAGCTGCACTCGCCGGGCAAGGGCACCTCAACACGGGCGCTCACACCTGCGCGCTCCAGTTCCTCGATCAGGACCGCGATCATCCGCTCGCGCATCGGCGGAGGGATAAAACCCTTGCAGTCCACTTTGCACCACGGACCGCGAGGTGCCATACGTACCCCGAAGACGTGGTTCGGTGTATACGAGAACCCCTTCAGCTCGGACAGCACCATCTCCTCTTCCAGTTCCGCCTCTTCGTCACTGAATTCCCGCCCGTACTCATCAACCCGCTCAAAGCGGTCGCCCGCCCGGGAAAGAGCAGCTGCCGCGGCCCGCTCCCTGAACGAACGTGTTCCGGCCGGATCGACACGTGGGCGTCGCCACATCAAGGTGAGCCGCCGGAAGATCAAGGCGAACCCCGCAAAGATCTCGAAAAAGTTGTGGTCATCGAACATCTGAGCCCAGGAATGTCAGAGGGTCACTCTAGGATCGAACTAGAAACCAGACAGCGTTCCCCGAGCTGAGGGAGACCGCCAGGATCATGTGCGCACCCGCCCAGCTACCGGTTCCTGCGACCGCCGCTCAGGCCGTCGCGATGGTGAACGCTGGGCTGGGCTGGCTGGCGGCGGCGGATGCGACGACGCTGACCACTGGTGAGCAGGCTGAGTGCCTGCGCGGGTTAGGGCAGGCGGAGTCGGTGCACACCGCCGCGCGGTCGAAGGTGATGGCGGCGTTTGATGCTGGCGGCGGGCATGAGGATGACGGGCATCCGACGGTGCGGTCGTGGCTGGTGTGGCGGACCCGGGTCACTACCGGTGCCGCCGCCGGCGCCGTCGGGTGGATGCGGCGGCTAGCCGCCCACCCCGGGGTCGCCCGGGCGTTAGCGCAGGGTGTGGTGTCACAGTCGTGGGCGCGGGAGATCTGCACCTGGACTGACCTGCTGCCCGATTCGGTCCGCGCGGATGCGGACACGATCCTGCTCGCCGCTGCAGCGGCCGGGGCGGACCTGGAGGGCCTGTCTGACCTGGCGGAGCAGATCCGCGAGCGCACCGCCACCCCCAGCCCCGATGACAATGATGACGGGTTCACCGACCGCTACCTCAGCCTGTCCGCCACGTTCGGCGGTGCGGGGGTGCTGCGCGGTGACCTGACCCCGCAGTGCGCCGCCGCGGTCCAGGCAGTGCTGGAGTCCCTGGGCAAGCGTGCCGGGCCTGAGGACCGGCGCACCGCCGCCCAGCGGCGCCACGACGCGCTCGAAGAAGCGTGCCGGCGGCTCATCGCCGCCGGGGGGCTGCCCGAGCGCGCCGGGCAGCCGACCCAGATCATGCTGCACCTGACCCTCGGCCAGCTCCGCCGCCAGCCCGGCGCTGACGCTGCTGAAGCCGCCTGGGCTGGTGCCCAGGCCGGGCCCGGGTATGACTGCGACGCCACCATCATCCCCATCGTCTGTGGCCGCATCGACGCCGACATCCTCGACCAGCTCACCCACGACCTGCTCACCACCCTCGACCACAGCCAGCACACCAGCCGCCGCCAGGACAGCCACGGCCAGGACACCAGCCAGAGGTGGCTGGACGCCGCGGCTGCCGGCAGCGGGCCCGGCACCCCGGGCCGGCCAGGCTCCTGCCACCCCCCCGCCAGCAGCACCAGCGGCACCGGTGCTGACCCGCAGCGGCGGCAGCTGCCGGAGCAGACCGTCCGCCAGATGCTGGCCAGCCGCGCCGCCGACCTGCTGTCGGGACCCGGCGGCCTGGCTGCCTACCTGCGCAACGGCGTCAGCGACCGGCTCATCGCCACCGTCAGCCTCCCCCTCGACATCGGCGCCGCCGCCGAGATCGTCCCCGCCCACCTGCGCCGCGCCGTCACCACCCGCGACCAGCACTGCCGCTTCCCCGGCTGCGGCCAGCCGGCTGCCGCCTGCCAGCCGCATCACATCATCCCCCGGTCCCAGAGCGGCCCGACCAGCCTGACCAGCATGATGCTGCTGTGCACCTTCCACCATTTGATCGCGGTCCACCGGTGGGGATGGGGCATCGCCCTGCACCCCGACGGCACCGTCACCGCCACCAGCCCCGACAACACACGCATCCTGCACAGCCACGGACCCCCAACCCAAGCCGCCTAGGGCGGCGGCCGCGCTGTCAGAGGCTGTCATGAAGCGCGCCCGCTACCTACTTCCTGCATAAACGTGACCGTCCGGATCGACACGTTGACTCCACAAGAGCCCCAGCGTTGATCGCTGGGCGTCTACCGTGTGTGGTCACTGGGCTTGTGCTTATGCGATAGGTCGATTCGATCTATAGTGGGGTCGGTTGGGTCACTGGCGTGGCCGACGATAGCTGTGTGAGTCGAGGAGCGCGAGATGGCCGTCCCGGATGAGGCAGCGGCGGACGAAAGCCGCCCCGCACCCGCCGCAACAACTGGGGGGCGCCGGACGTCGCTTCTGTCACTGGCCATCTTCGACGTCGGAGGCCCGCTAGCCGTCTACTATTCGCTGCGAGCAGCCGGTTTCTCGACGGTGGTTGCGCTTGTTGTGAGCGGTCTGCCGCCGACCATCGGCATCGGCCTGAACGCGCGTAGGCACCGACGCGTCGATGCGATCGGCGTCGTCGTACTCATCGGCATCCTCGTGGGAGCCGTCGTTGGGCTGGTCAGCGGGAGCGCCCGGCTAGTGCTGATCGATGGCACGGTGCCGACCGGTGTGCTCGGGCTGGTGTGCTTCGGGTCGCTCCTTACCTCACGGCCGCTGATGTTCCGTGTGTCACTCCAGTTCGTCGGTCCGGAATCAGCGCAAGGCCGGGAGTTCGTAAACCTGTGGCAGTACCGCCCCTTCCGGCACTTCTTTGCGGTCATCACGGTGGTGTGGGGGGTGGCCTTCATCGCCGAGACCGGCGCCCAGATCACGATCATCGAGTACGCCTCCATCAATGCCGCCAAGACAACCTCCAACGTCATGCCGATCGTGGTCGCAGCGTTGGTGATGGGGTGGACACTTCTTTACGGCCGATGGCAGCGAGCGCGCGGCGAACGAGCAGCACAGCCTAACGAGGCTGAGCCCCGCCCGGTCGAGTCCGACACGCCGCAGGCGCTCTCTTGAAGCTGGCAGCTCATCGCTGACTCGGGACCCTGGCTACACGCCGCCGCAGTTGCCTGACGCTCGGCCGCGTTCGCGCGCACGTCGCCGGTGGGGCCAGGGACTGAGGCCAGGGATCCTACGGGCGCGCCGGACGGTGCTGCGGCGCTACCGTCATCAATCGGGTCAGTCGGTCACCGAATCGAGGTCAATGGCTATGCCCACCCACCAACCGGATGAGGCCGCCTTCAGGTCGGTACTGGCCGAGGATATCGACTGGCAGCCGTTCCCGGCGTTCCCTCCGTCGGCTCGCCTCGCCGTCGTTGTGGGTCATACGCAAGAGCCCAGCCCGTACGTGGTCCGCGTAAAGGTGCCGTCCGGCGTGACGCTCATGCCGCACTGGCATCACGAGGACCGGGTCTATACCGTCATCTCCGGTGTTTTCTATATCGGCCTGGGCGATGAGTTCGAGGAAGAGAAGCTACAGGCCTACCCGCCGGGCGCCGTCGTGGTGCTGCCGGGCGGCACCCGTCACTTCCACTGGGCAAAGTCCGGTGAGTATGTAACTCAGGTAACGGCAATCGGCCCGATCAGCCTTGAATACGTAGACCCGCACGACGATCCGCGGAACAAATGAGCCAGCCTTAGGCGTAAACATTCAGGGTAACTCGATAGGTCTGTGCCTGACCGAGTTGGTCGGGGACCAGCGCGCTTTTGAGGCCTTCTGTCTGTGGACTTAGCGTGTCGCGTTGATCGCTGAGGGCCGGCTCTGGCAGTGCGGCTTGCGACGCCCTGCTGGCGCTCAAGGAGGCCACCGACACGCCCGCGCCGCCGGATGCGGCGCGATCGACCCCGAAGTCCTGGACAAGCAGGCCCGCTGGTTCCGCGAGGCGGCCGACGCGGGGATCCTCCTCAACGCCGCCCGCCGCAGCAAACTGCAGAAGAAACGCCACGCCCTCGCAACCCGGATGCGAGACCGCCGCGACGATTACCTGCGGTTCGCCCGTGACCTGCGGGTTCCCTTCGACAACAACGCGGCCGAGCAGGTCATCAGGATGAGCAAGCTGCGCATCAAGGTCTCCGGATGCATGCGCTCCGTGCACGGAGCCGAGGCCTTCTGCGCCATCCGTTCCTACCTGGCCACCGCCACCCGGCACGGCATCAGCTGGCTCGATGCCCTCACCCGCGCCGCCGAAGGCATCCCCTGGATCCCCGGCACCACATAACCTACGACCCCGCGCGCCGCTGGCACGCGAGAATAGGCGCGTGCTGATACGCCCGCGCCGCGACAGCGACATCGCCGCCTGCGCCGCACTGGCCCGCGAGGTTCACGCCCTGGACCGGTATCCCCGCTTCCTGCCCGAGGACCTCAGATCGTTTCTCGACCCGCCCGGCGCCTACGGCTGCTGGGTCGCCGACCGCAGCGGGGAGGTCGCCGGCCATGTCGCGCTGCTCCCGCGCGGCGTGCCATCTGCCCTGCAGATCGCGAGCAGTGCGCTGGACAGGCCCGCAGACCAGCTCGCCGTGATCGCCCGCCTGTTCGTATCCCCGCAGGCCCGAGGCAAAGGGACCGGCCGCCGCCTGCTGGCCACCGCGACCGCCGAGGCGGTCTTGCGCGGACTGTGGCCAGTCCTCGACGTCGACACGAATCTCGCTCCAGCCATCGCCCTATACGAAAGCAGCGGCTGGGTCCGCGCCGGAATGGTAACCGTCAGGTTCAGGGACGGACACTCCCTCGACGAATACGTCTACCTTGGGCCGGAACCCGCCAGGCCCGCGGCAGGCTAACGCAGCCCGCCCGAACCTGCTCGACCACGAGAATTCCCTTGACTCCAAGCCGGAGACAGCATCCCCGCCACCCGAGCTAAACCACGAACCTATCCAGTTACCATTCAGGTTCCGTGGATTCTTTGCGTTAGGCAATTACCGGGTTCAGGCGTCCTCGGGAATGCATGGCGCCCAGCGAGGCCGGCGGATTAGGCAGAACGGGTGACCTGCAGGGTCGGCGTATACGTCCGGGCCGTCGAGCCTTACTGCGCCCAGTGCCAGGACTCGCGGGCCCGCGGCTGCGACATCCTCGACCATGATGTCGAGGTGGATCTGCTGGGGTATCGCGGGGTCGGGCCAGGTTGGCGGCTGGTTTCCCGGAGCGCGCTGGAATGCCAGGCCGGAGGAGGTGTCGTTGGCGGCGACGACGACCCAGTCGTCGTCACGGTATGTCACCGGCAGCCCGAGCAGCGTGGAGTAGAACGCGGCGAGGGCGGCGGGGTCCGGGCAGTCCAGGACGACATGGTGCAGGCGTCCGATCACGCTGCTGATCATGTCAGGCCCGGCCCAGTCCTCCTGCCTGTGGCGGGGCACCCCGGCTGAACGAGGTTCCGTGCCGGGACGCCGATCAGGCGGCGCCGGCTTGCGGGTCGATGCCCTGCTGGCGGAGAAGATCCCGCAGCTGTCCGACCTCTTCACCCAGTCCATGCAGCTGCGCGGTCAAAGATGCCAGGTCCAGATGCGCGGCAGCCCACTCCTGCTGGCGGGCCGTCTTGTCGGTGAGCAACTGCCGTTCCCTGTCGCGCAGCGCAGCCGCGCTCTCATAGTCTTCCTCGCCAGCGGCAGCTTCCTTGCCCCGGCGGGCCTGCGAGATCTGCTGGTCGAGGTCACCTGTGTCCGGCCCGGCACCCAGGCGCTGCCCGATGGCCGACAACTGTGAGTCGATCGAATCGACGCGTTCCAGCATCTCAGGCAGCAGCCTAGGCTGTTGCCCGCCCGCTTTGACGAAGCGCCGCGCAGCGCGTCCGTCCTCGCCCTGGCGGTCGGCCAGGAGCCGGATCACTTGGTGGCGAACCTGGTTCAGGTCCAGGCCAAGGTCCGCCAGCACCTGCGCGGCCACACCCCGACCCTCACGGACCAGGCCGAGCAGGATGTGCTCGGTGCCGGTGTAGCTGTGGCCCATCGCCAGGGCCTCGCGCCGTGCCAGCTGCAGCACCTTCTTGGCCCGCGGGGTGAACGGGATGTGCCCGGATGGCGGCTGCTGTCCCTGCCCGATGATCTCCTCGATCCGCAGTCGCGCCGCCCCCAGGCCGATCCCGAGCGACTCCAGTACTTCTGCAGCCACGCCCTCGCCCTCATGGATCAGGCCCAGCAGCAGGTGCTCGGTGCCGATGTAGTTGTGGCTGAGCATCCTGGCTTCTTCTTGGGCGAGCTCGATCACGCGCCGCGCCCGGTCGGTTAGCCGCTCAAACATGCCCGTTCCGCCTTTCGAAGCGCCAGCCTCACCCCCAGTGCACTCAAGATACATCGCGTCTTGCCGTCTGCATAGGACGCGGCAAGTCATGCCGGCCCGGAGTCGGCAGCTGCTTTCAGGGCCCGACGACGGGTGCCCACTGCCGGATGCTGGCGACCTTTTGGCCTGACGCAGTGTTTGGCTGGCGCGCCTGGAGGGACTCGAACCCCCGGCCGGCTGCTTAGAAGGCAGCTGCTCTATCCGGCTGAGCTACAGGCGCCAGATCTTAAAGTTTCGGTGACCAAGGTCACACATGGGCTACAGCTTGGTCGCATTCGGCCGAGCATAGGCCCACTCGCGAACTGCTCGGCAGCACTCTACGTCCCAGGTCGAGAGCTTGGTCGCAGTCGAGGCCCGTGGTCCTCCTGAGGCAGGGAAGACCACTGCATGCACGGCAGTGCCGAGCGGCGACCTCTGTAAAGTGCTTTACATAAAACTCTTGACAGGGCAGTCCTCCCGCATCTTCACTTGGCACACGGGCCGGTACCGCCACAGTCGGCGAGCTGGCCGGACACGTCATCGGGCGACCCGGGCGCGAACCCCCGGGGATGGGCCAAAGGAGGTCCGCGATGTGCCGGTTCCGTCTCCGCAGACACCCACGATCAGCCACCCGCGGTAGGCCGTCCCGGCTGATCGCTATGGCGGCCATAACTGTCGTCGCTTCGCTCGCCCTGGCGGCGTGCGGGGGACAGGCCATCTCCAGCCAGACGGCCAGCACCGGGAAGACCGGGGACGTGCTGACGGTCGGCTTCGGCATCCAGGCGCCGGAGACCCTGAACCCGGCCCTGGCACCGCAGAACTACGCCTGGTTCGAGGAACTTGCCTACGAGCCCCTGATCGTTCAGCTCTCGAGCGGCAGCCTGGCGCCGGGCCTGGCCACGTCCTGGTCCTACGCCGGGATCGGCAACACCCAGTTCGTGCTGCACCTGCGGCCCGGCGTGAAGTTCTCTGACGGGAGTTCGCTCACCGCGCAGGGTGTTGTCGACGACCTCCGTTATGCCACATCGTCGGCCGGGCAGATGTCCTCGTTCCTCAGCGGCGATACGTTCACCGCAACCGGCCCGCTGACGGTGACGATCAAGGCGGCCGAGCCGAACCCGGACTTCCCGGAGATGCTGACCCAGGACGACGTCATCGGCGACGTGATCAGTGAGACCGGCCTGCACTCCGCGTCGCTGCTCGGCACCCGCACGTTCGGAGCTGGCCCCTACATGCTCGACCTGTCCCAGACGGTCACCGGCAGTCAGTACACCTACGTGCCTAATCCGCGGTACTACGACAAGGCCGCCGTGCACTGGAAGAAGGTGGTCATCAAGGTGATCACCGATCCGCAGTCGATGCTCAGCGCGCTGACCACCGGGCAGGTACAGGTGGCGAACGGCGATCCCACCACGATCGGCGCGGCGACTAAGGCCGGGCTGACCGTGACGAACACCCCGGACCTGTGGCTGGGCGTGACCCTCGCCGACCGCGGCGGCTCGCTCGCGAAGCCGCTCGCCGACCTGCAGGTCCGCCAGGCACTGAACTACGCCACCGGGCGCTCAGCGATATCCAGCGCACTGTTCCCAGGCACAGGAACTCCGACCAGCCAGCTCATCGTCCCGGGAGGGTACGGCTACGAGGCGTCTCTGACCAACGCCTACCCGTATGACATCAGCAGGGCCAAGGAGCTGCTCGCCGCGGCTGGATACCCGCACGGGTTCACGATGCAGATCGTGACCGGTGAGTACGGCGGTATGAACCTGGTGGCTGAGGCACTGTCGCAGCAGTGGAAGCAGGCGGGGATCAATCTCCAGGTCACCGATTACGCGAACTCAAACCAGTACTACGCGGCCGCGTTCGGTGCGAAGTTCCCGGCCTTCATGACGGTGTTCGGCCAGATCCCGACCTGGATCGAGGGCCCGTCGCTGTTCCTCCCGCCCGCGTCGTACAACCCGTTCCATACCGCGTCCGCGCCGCTGGCCGCGCTGTATGTACAGGAGTCACGCTCGTCAGGGACACAGCAGGCAAGACTCGACCAGCAGATCGAGGCGTACCTGGTGAACCAGGCCTGGTTCGTCCCTGTGGTGACTATCGGGCTGCCCTACTATGCGACCAAGGCGGTCACCGGCACGGCCACGTCCGCCCGGGCAGCGCTGCTGGAGCTCTACCAAGTGCAGCCAGCGGGCTGACCAGGAGCAGGAGGAAGAGCCGATGCTCCGGCACGTCGCGCGGTGGCTGGTCACGTCGCTGCTGCTGCTGTTTGTGATCACCGCTCTGACCTTCGTGCTGGCCTCGATGGCTCCCGGCGATGCTGCCAAGGCGATCCTGAGCAGCCAGAGCGGGAGCTACACGGCACAGCAGTACCAGCAGATGCGCCACGCCCTGGGCATCGACCAGCCGCTGCCGGTGCAGTACTGGCACTGGCTGGACGGCGCGCTGCACGGGAGCCTGGGCACCGACCTGTTCAGCAGCCAGCCAGTCACACAGGAACTTGGCGCCCGGCTCGGGCCGAGCCTGTCGATCATCCTGGGAACCGTCATCGTCTCCGGCCTGGTTGGCGTCGGCCTGGGGATCGTCAGCGCCCTGCGCGGCGGCGCGCTCGGCCGGCTCGTCGATGTCGTATCCCTGGCCGGCCTTTCACTCCCCAGCTTCTGGCTCGCCCTGGTGCTCGCGGAACTGCTGGCAGTCCAGGTCCGCCTGTTCCCGGCTACGGGCTACGCGCCACTGGGTGCCGGCCCTGGCCCATGGCTGCGCAGTATCGCGTTGCCGGTCCTGGCCCTGTCAGCGGGCGGCGTGGCGTTCGTCGCCAAGCAGACCCGGGACTCGATGTCGGAGGTGATGTCACGGGATTTCATCGTGATGCTGCGCGCCCGGGGGCTGTCGCGGCACTCAATCGTGCTCAAGCATGGTTTGCGTAACGCGGCTATCCCCGTGATCACCGTACTCGGGCTCCTGTTCGTCACCTTGCTGGGTGGCACGGTGCTGATCGAGGACGTGTTCGCGATCCCGGGGCTCGGCCAAGAGGCTGTGACCGCGGCTGGCAGCCACGACCTGCCAGTTATCGAGGGCGTGGCGTTCTGCTTCACCGTGATCGTGGTAGCAGCGAACCTGCTCGTCGATGTGAGCTATGCGCTGCTGGACCCGCGAGTCCGCGGGGGCAGCCGGGTCAGCCGGCAGCGCGGGACGCGTGCGTCATGAGCCTGGCCACCTCGTCGCGCCCGTCCGCCCGTGGACAGCAGGACCAGCTGGACGCCACCCCGGCCGGCCGCGCCCGGGCAGTTCGGGACCTGGCGAAGCGGCCGCTGGCCGTGGCTGCGGCTGTCTACCTGGCTGCCCTGGTTCTGGTGGCTGCCGGGGCCGGATGGCTGGCCCCTTACAACCCGCAGGCGCAGGATCTGGCTCACGTGCTCTCCGGTCCCAGCACGGCACACTGGCTCGGAACCGACAGGCTCGGCCGTGACGTACTCAGCCGGCTGATGCTCGGCGGCAGGGTGACGCTGCTCGGGGTCGCAGAGGCCGTGGCCGTGTTCGCTGTCCTTGGCATCAGCCTTGGCCTGGTCGCCGGCTACCTCGGCGGGTGGGCCGACCGCGTTATCGCGCGGCTCGGCGACCTGATGCTGGCGATGCCGGGCATCATCGTGCTGCTGATGGTGCTCGCGGTGCTGCCCGGAAACCAGGTGGCCGCCATGATCGCCCTGGGGCTGATCAGCTGCCCGGTACTGCTGCGCGTGGTCCGCGGATGCGCGGTTGCGATCCGCGGTGAGCCCTACATCACGGCCGCCCGGGTGTCCGGGCTGACCAGCACGCGGATCATGCTGCGGCACGTGCTGCCGAGGCTGGCCGGCCCGGTCATCGTGCAGCTCTCCCTGTTCGCCGCGACGGCGGTACTGGCCCAGAGCGCACTGTCGTTCCTGGGCCTCGCCGCCCCGGAAACCCAGGGCCCGAGCTGGGGCAACATGGTGACCGAGGCGTCGGACGTGGTCAGCCAGGACCCGTGGCTGCTGGTCCCGACCGGCGGTGCAATCGTGCTGACGGTCCTGGCGCTCGGCCTGCTCGGCGACGCCCTGCGTGATGTCACGGCCGGCCGGCATCTTGGGCAGGCCCCGGTACGGCGTGGCCGCAGCCCCGCAGGGCGCCGCGGCCGTGTGGAGCCCAGCCCGATGGCGCCGGCCCGGGCCGAGACCCCAGAGCAGCTGCTGTCGGTGCGCGGGCTGACGATCGCCTTCCCAGCCGGACGCGGCGACGTCACCGTGGTCAGCGACGTCAGCCTCGAACTGGCACCCGGCGAGGCACTGGGAATCGTGGGGGAGTCCGGGTGCGGCAAGACCGTCACCGCCCGCGCCCTGCTTGGCCTGCTGCCCGGCGGTGGCCACGTCACCGGCGGGTCCGCAGTCCTCGACGGCCGGGACCTCACCGTCATGACCGAGCGGGAGCTCAGCCAGATCCGCGGCACCTCGGTCGCGCTGATATCGCAGGAGCCGGTGAGCAGCCTTGACCCGTCGTTCCGGATCGGCAGTCAGCTGGCTGAGGTGGTCCGGCGGCACAGCGGCGTCTCCCGGCGGCAGGCACGGCTTCGGGCGGCCGAGCTGCTGGAGATGGTGCAGCTGCCGGAACCGCGCGAGCTGCTGTCGAGATATCCGCATGAACTCTCCGGCGGGATGGCCCAGCGGGTATCGATCGCGCTGGCGCTGGCCGGGAACCCGCGGCTGCTGATTGCCGACGAGCCTACGACCGCGCTCGACGTCACGACGGCGGCCGGAATCCTCGGGCTGCTCGCCGACCTGCGCCAGCGGCTGGGAATGGCAATCATCCTGATCACTCACGACTGGGGCGTGCTCGCGGACCTGTGCGACCGGGCCGTGGTGATGTACGCCGGCCAGGTCGTCGAGTCGGCCAGCGTCGAGGACCTCTACCGGTCGCCGCGCCACCCCTACACCGAGGGCCTGCTCGCGGCCAACCCGCATCTGGCCCCGGTTGGGTGCGAGCTTCCCGCGATACCCGGCACCGTGCCTCCGCCCTCGGCGTGGCCAGCCGGGTGCCGCTTCAGCCCGCGGTGCCGTTATGCGACCGATGAATGTGGCGCCGCACCCATCCCGCTGGCGGCTACCGTGCCCGGCCGGCTGACCAGGTGCATCCACGCCGACACGATGGCCGGCCAGCGATGACCGACCCCGAGGTGAACGACACCGCGCGCCTGCTGGACGTACGGAGTCTCACCGTCCGCTACCACCGCGGGCGCGGCAAGGCGCAGCTTGAGGCGCTGCGTGAGGTGACCCTCACGATCGGCCCGGGGGAGACCGTGGCGCTGGTCGGCGAGAGCGGTTCTGGCAAGTCGACGCTTGGCAACGCCATCCTCGGGCTGGTGCCCGCCGACTCGGGCACAATCGTCTTCGCCGGAACGGACATCACCCGAGCCAGCCCGCGCATGCGGCGCTCCCTGGCCACGGACATCCAGGCCGTGTTCCAGGACCCGTACGGGTCGCTGAACCCGGTGCGGACGATCGGGCAGACGCTCTCCGAGCCGCTGCTCGCCCGCGATCACCGGGTGGGCCGCAAGGCGGCGGGCATAGCTGTCCGGTCCGCGCTGGAGCGGGTGGGGCTGAGCGCGGCTGCCGCCGCGCGGTACCCGGCTCAGTTCTCCGGCGGGCAGCGCCAGCGCATCGCGATCGCCAGGGCGCTCATGCTGTCACCCCGGCTGGTCATCTGCGACGAGCCGCTCAGCGCCCTCGACCTGTCCGTCCAGGCCCAGGTCGTCAACCTGCTCACGTCACTGCAGCGCGACCTGGGTGTCAGCTACCTGTTCATCACCCACGACCTGGCCGTCGTCCCGCACATCGCCCACCGCGTCGCAGTGCTGCGGCGCGGCCAGCTGGTGGAGACCGGGTCGGCCAGCCAGGTCAGCACCGCTCCCGCCCACCCATACACGCGGGCGCTGCTTGCGGCCGCGCCCGTCCCCGACCCGGCTGGGCAGCGTGCCCGGCGGAGCGCCGCAGCCACCGGCGCGGTCACCCCTATGGAGAGCAGATGAGGCTCGCACCGCAGGTGCAGGAGTTCCTGGACGCGCCGGCCGAGTCCATCGACCACCTGACGGTCCGCCAGCAGCGGCAGCGGATACGCGAGCTCAGCGACTTGAACTACCACCGGTACGGCCTGCAGCCGGAACCCGCCTGCGTCTCAGCCGACTACCGGGTGCCTGTCGACGGCGCGGAGATCACCGTCCGCGCCTACCACCCGAGCACGCAGGCACGACTGCCTGGCCACGTGGAGCTGCACGGCGGCGGCTGGTGGCTTGGGTCGATCGACGAGCATGTTAACGAGGCGATCTGCCGGTACCGGTGCGTGCACGCGCACTGCGTCGTGTTCGCGGTCGAGTACCGCCTCGCCCCTGAGCACCCGTTCCCTGCGGCTGTCAACGACGTCTATGCCGCGCTGACCTGGATCGCCAGCCACGCCACTGAACTCGGCATCGACCCGGGCCGGCTGTCTGTCGGCGGCACCTCCGCAGGTGCCAACCTCGCCGCGGCTGCGACCATCCTCGCCCGCGACCGCGAAGGCCCTGAGCTGGTGTTCCAGCTGCTGGAGGTGCCCGCCCTGGACCTGACCGGGGATACCATGCGTGCGGCCCTGGCGAGCGAGGAACTCGCTCCGCTCGCCCGCCATATCGGCGAGTTCGAGACGCCGCTGCGCCACTATCTGCGCGACCCGGCCGACGCCCTGCTGCCGATAGCCTCGCCGGTGCACGCCGATGATCTCTCCGACCTCCCGCCAGCCGAGGTCATGACCGCCGAGTACGACCCGCTGCGCGACGAGGGCGAGCGCTACGCTCACCGTCTCGCGCAGGCTGGCGTACCGGTGACGCTGACCCGGCACGAGGGGGCGATTCACGGCACGAGCTTCCTCACCAGGGTGTGGCAGCCAGCCCAGGACTGGCAGCGCGACGCGGCTGCCGCCATCCGGCGCTCGCACGAGCGCGCCCCAGGAGCAGGCAGGCTGCCATGGTGAACAGACGCCAGAAGCGAGCGGATTCCGCTCCGGTCACAATCTACGAAGTCGCTGAGCGGGCCGGGGTCTCCATCGCCACCGTGTCACACGTGCTGAACCGCCCAGACCGCGTCGGAGCCAGCACGCGCTCGCGGGTCCTCGACGTCGTGGACGAGCTGGGCTTCACTCCCAAGCCCGCCGCTGTCTCGCTGGCACGACGGGGCGTCGGGCGTATTGGGGTCGTGGCCCCGTTTACCTCCTACGCGTCCTACGCGACCCGCCTCACCGGCGTGCTGGAAGCCTGCTCCGCCCGCAACGTGGACGTGGTGGTCTTTGACGTGCCGTCGGTCGCGGCAGCGATGTCGCCGCTGCTGCGCACGCTGCCTGTGAGTGGCAGGCTCGACGGCCTGCTGATCATGGGCGTCCCGCTAGAGGACGCTATGGCGCGCCGGCTGGCACGGCGCAAGCTGGCCACGGTTCTGGTCGACAGCCTGCACAAGGACCTGAACTGGGTGAACGTCGATGACGAGGCCGGCGGGTACCAGATCGGCAGGCACCTGATCGAGCGCGGCCACTCCAGGCTCGTGTACGCCAGCCAGGGTCAGCGCTCCACCGAGTACACCTCGCCAGCACAGCTGCGGATGCAGGGCATGGTCCGCGCCCTGCGCGAAGCCGGGCTCACGGAGGACGCCGTGGCGCACTGGATAGTCCCGGCCAATGACATGCCTGGCGGCCGCGAGGCGGCCGCGGCCATCCTGGAGGAGGTGGGCCTGCCCGCTGCGGTCGTCGCTCACCACGACGGGCTGGCAGCAGGGCTGCTCGCCGGATTCCGTGCTGCCGACTGCGGCGTGCCTGGCGACATAGCGGTCGTCGGGTATGACGGCACAGAGCTGGCCGAAGCCCTGGAGCTGACAACGGTCGAGCAGCCATTCGCCGAGACCGGGCGCATCGCGGCCGGGCTGCTCCTCGGTCTGCTCGACGAGACCAGCCGGGCAGTGCAGCAGGTCAGGCTCACCCCCACGCTGATCATCCGCGCCACCAGCTGACCGGGGGGCCAGCACTCTGCCTTAGTCGGCGGCTTCCGGGATCGCTGCAGCGGTGCTGTCCTCCCGTACCGGGCCCGCCAGGCTGGCGTTGCGGAGCGCCGGGATCAGCCCGCCGAGCAGGAGTGCCCCGCCGACGCAGGCGAGGCCGCCGCTTACCACCGAGATCGTGAGCGAGAACAGCTGGGCTACGATCCCGGCCTCGGTGTTCCCGAGTGCCGGGGCCGTGCTCACCTGGGCCAGGTACAGGCCGCTCAGCCGGCCCCGCAGCTCGTCGGGCGCGTAGATCTGCAGCAGCGCGTTGCGCAGGATCTCGGAGATCATGTCGGCCATCCCGGCGGCCGCCAGGAACGCCAGGGCGACGGCCAGGATGCGAGTCAGCCCGAAGCCGACGATGGCCAGCCCCCAGACGATGCCCGCGCCGATGACCACCATTCCAGGCCGCCGCACGCGGCCGGTCCACCCGCTGCTCGCCGCCCCGAGGATCGCGCCGAGCGCCGGGGCCGCCGCAATCAGGCCGAACGTGGCCGAGCCGCCATGGAAGTGCTGGCTGGCGATCGCGGGGAACAGCCCAGCGGGCATGCCGAACAACATCGCGTTGGTATCGACGAGCAGCATGCCGCCGATAACGCCACTGCGGCGTACGTACCGGAATCCCTCGGCCAGCGAGCCCAGCCCTGGCGGCTGCGCCCGAACCGCAGGCGGCAGCG
Source organism: uncultured Actinomycetota bacterium (assembly GCA_963815375.1). Taxonomy (GTDB): domain Bacteria; phylum Actinomycetota; class Actinomycetes; order Streptosporangiales; family Streptosporangiaceae; genus JASHPR01. The sequence goes on from CAWFGX010000005.1 coordinate 1,687,068, forward strand.
GGCGCACGAGCAGCACCGCGAGGCTGAACGCGACGCAGCAGGCCGCGCTGAGGCCGTAGCAGGCGGCCAGGCCGGGCCCGGCGATCAGGAGGCCGGCCAGCGCGGGCCCTACGAGATTGCCGAGCTGGTTGCCCATGCCGTTCAGCGCCGCTGCGGCGGGCAGCCGGGACTGCCCGACCAGAGCCGGTACCGCAGCCGTGGACGCGGGCGCCCCGACGCCGGCCAGCATCCCGATCGCCAGCATGATCACGTAGATCGCCCACAGGCCAGGGTGCGTGAGCTGGCTGTTCGCCACCAGCCCGCCTGCCAGCAGCGCCTGCGGCAGCCCCGTGACCACTAGCAGCGTGCGCCGGTCGTAGCGGTCGGCGAGCATTCCCCCGGTCAGCTGGCTGACCAGCCCCCCGACGCCGGTGGTCAGGCTCAGCAGCCCGACCGCGAGCGGGGAGTGGGTGAGCGCGTAGACCTGCCAGCTGGCCCCGGTGATCGTGACCCTGCTCCCGGCCGACTCAAGGATGATGCCGGTGTAGAGCCGGCGGAAGTCACGGCTCTCGCGCAGCGGCGCGCCGTCTATGACGATATGGCCAAGGCGCATGCAGGCAGCAGCCTGGTTAGCTGCTCTGCAGCGAGAAGCGGAGCGTCGCGCACACTCCGTCATGCGGCCGGGCGATGCCGCCGAACGCTGCGGGGTCACCGCGCTGTGCCAGGTCGTCCGGAAGGAAGTACAGCTCGGCGTCGTTGGTGGCGACAGCTCGCACGATGGCTGAGTCAGCGCGATCGGCGATCGGCGACCCGGTTAGGCGCTCAGAGAACTCTTCGCGGGTTGCCGCGACATCGGCGCCGCCGGGTCCGACCCACACGGTCGCGGTTGACGAAGGGTCGTCGACCACGAACAGGTCGGATACCTGGCCTTCCTCGAACGCGGCCAGCGTTTGCGCCAGGCCCTGCGCGCCGCGCCCATGCGCCAGCTGCGCCTGCCAGTCGTCGAAGCGCTCCCGGACGAGGGCGTCTTCCCACCTCGACAATGCCCGGCCGGCGGCCTCGGCCATTGCCTGACTGTCCGCCGTCACTTCCTCTTCCAGCACTGCAGCAGACTCCTGCAGCGCCTTCGGCAGGTCGCCCAGCAGCAGCGTCCGGGCCCGGACGTCGCCGCTGACGATCACGTGCCGGGCGCTGACCCGCCTGGCAGCCTCGATCACCTCAGCGGCCAGCGTCTTGGCGTTCTCGGCCCACGCCTCCTCGACGCTGCGCTGGTACCTGTCCTGCGACCAGCCGCCCACCGATGTCTTGTGCACTGGCCACGCCCGGCCCGCGACCCAGTCCCGCCATCCCTCACCAGTGCCCCCGACCGCGACAACCTCACCCCCGGCCTTGGTGGCACTGACCCGAACGTGCGGGACTGGCGGACGGTGCTGCGCCAGCAGCGGCATCACGTGCGGCAGCGGCGCCAGCCGCGCGATCTCGCGGCGCGGCGGTGCGTCCAGCGCCCCACTGAAGACCACGGCACCGTCCCGGGCAAACGCTGCCCGGCCCGGCGACGCCTCATCTGGGTCGGCCAGGACGTCTGCTATTGCGTCCAGCGTCGCCTGGCTTGCGCCCGCCCCGGTCAGCCGCTCCCTGGCGTTTCGCCACCGCAGCGCGACAGCCTCCCTGGCGTTCTCGTGCACCCGCTCGGTGTCCAGGTACACGGACACGTAATCGCCGAACTCGTCGTAGAGCTGCCGCAGGAAAGACAGGTCCATTGGGCCAGCTTGCCATACGTGTCTGCGGCGACTGGCTGCCGCCTCAGCCGGGCCTGGGCTTTACACTTGCCTTGTGCCGCAGCCCCCTTATGGGGCTGTGCAGGGTAGTCCGCGGAGGCCATGATGGTCGCCTGGCTTGTCGGCATGCTGACGCTGCCAGCCGGATACCTGCTGCCCGCTGGCCACGCCGCGTCCGGCTCGGACCTGGTTGCCGTGGCCGCGATCGCGCTGACGATCATGCTGGTCGGGGTTCTCTCCCGCGGCGCCAGGATCGCTGCGGCCGTGATGGCGCGGCCGCTGACCAGCCTGGCCGCAGCGCTGCGTGAGAAGTCCTGGTCAGCGGTGTTCCAGCGGCAGCTCAACCCCGACGCGGCCGGCCGCGCCCGGCCCAGAGCACCTTCGGCGGTCCCGGCGGCCGCCTGATCATCCCCGGCGCTAACCCGTCAGCTGCCTGATTCCCGCGTGGCACCACGCGGGCCCGCGGTATGCGGTGCTTGATCTGCCGGCCGTCTCCAGCTGTCAACACACCTGAACCTGCTGGAGGTCACCGTCATGCTTGCTCTTCTCGGCGTCGCCGTGGGCGCCGCCTATCATTTCGTCTCCTTTCTTGCCCAGCTGCTGGCGCCGGTCACCGGGGGTATGGCCACCAGCGCCGCGATCATCCTGTTCACGATGGCAGTGCGGCTGCTCCTGCTGCCGCTGAGCTACTACGCCATGCGCGGCCAGGCCAGCCAGGCCCGGGTGGCCGCGCAGGCCCAGGCGCTGCGCGAGCGGCACGCCAGGCAGCCGGACCGGCAGCAGCGCGAGCTGGCCGCGCTCTACCAGCGCGAGGGTGCCGGGATGCTCGTTGGCTGCCTGCCGCTGCTGCTGCAGCTGCCGTTCCTAAGCGTCATGTACACGCTGTTCCGGTCCGCGACCGTCGCCGGCCATGCCAACGGCCTGCTCGGGCACGACCTGCTCGGCGCGCCACTCGGCAGCCACTGGCTGACCGGGCCAGGCCCCGTCAGCGTCGAGGGTGCCGTATTCCTCGGGCTGTTCGCGCTGCTGGCCGGCGCATGCTGGCTCGCGGCTCGCGCCGCGCGGCGGTCAGGTCCGGCACCGACCGGCCAGGCCACGCGGACCGCTGGCGTTCTGACCCGGGTGGTCCCGTACGCGACACTGGCGTTTGCCGCAGTCATGCCGCTCGCGGCAGGCCTGTACCTGCTGACCACGACCGCATGGGCCGCACTGGAGCGCACTCTGCTCGGGCGGCGCGCGACCAGCCACGTCCCGGACGCGCCGGTACTAAGCGCCGGTCGGGGTGCGCGGGCATGATCGCGTTCGGCATGATGGAGACAGCACCCGGAGGAGGGCATCCCGTGCACCAGCCACCTATCCCGCACATCGCGGCCGAAGACCCCGAGGTCGCCGAGCTGATCAACGCCGAGGCTCAGCGCCAGCACGACAAGATCCGGCTGATCCCGTCGGAGAACTATGTCTCTCTAGCGGTTCTCGAAGCCTCAGGCACCGTGCTGACGAACAAGTACTCAGAGGGGTATCCGGGCCGCCGGTACTACGAGGGCCAGCAGGTCATCGACCCGCTGGAGAGCCTGGCCGTCCGCCGGGCCGAGGCACTCTTCGGCGTCGATCACGCGAACGTGCAGCCGTACTCGGGAACGCCAGCGAACCTCGCCGTCTACATGGCGTTCGCTCAGCCCGGAGACACCGTGATGGGGATGTCACTGCCCATGGGCGGGCACCTGAGCCATGGCGCGGGCGTATCGGCCAGCGGCAAGTGGTTCCGTTCTGTGCAGTATGGCGTCCGCGCCGACACCGGGCGGGTGGACCTGGACCAGGTTCGGGATCTGGCGCTGGCCGAGCGGCCGAAGGTGATCTTCTGCGGCGGCACGGCTATCCCGCGCACGATCGACTTCCCTGCCTTCGCGGAGATCGCCGCCGAGGCTGGCGCGGTGCTTGTGGCCGATATCGCCCACATCGCGGGTCTGATAGCCGGCGGAGCTCACCCCAGCCCGGTCGGCCACGCTCCGGTGATCACTACCACTACCCACAAGACGCTGCGCGGCCCGCGTGGTGCCATGATCATGTCCACCGCGGAGCACGCGACTGCCGTGGACAGGGCCATCTTTCCGGCTCTTCAGGGCGGTCCGCACAACCACACGACCGCTGCGATCGCCGTGGCCCTGCGCGAGGCGGCGCAGCCCGCGTTCCGCGCCTATGCCGAGCAGGTGGTGGCGAACAGCAAGGCACTGGCGGCCGCGCTGCTCGACCGCGGTTACAGCCTCATCTCCGGCGGCACAGACAACCACCTGATCCTGATCGACCTGACGCCCCAGGGCATCGGTGGCAAGCCGGCCGCGAAAGCCCTGGACCGGGCAGGCCTTGAGACGAACTTCAACACGGTCCCGTTCGACCAGCGCAAGCCTTTCGACCCGTCCGGGCTGCGGATCGGCACGCCCGCGATCACCACGCGAGGCCTGACCGAGCAGCACATGACACAGGTCGCGGCGTGGATGGACGAGGCGATTACCGCCGCTGCGAAGGGCGACGAGCAGGTCATCGAGCGGATCGCGGCCGAGGTCCGGGAACTGCTGGCAGCATTCCCCGTGCCGGGCTGGTCGCCGGCTTCGTAACCCGACAGCCCGGCCCGGTTTTCAGGGTCGGGCTGTCGGGCTTTCAGGGGGTCCGGGGGGTCGTCCCCCCGGACTAGCACAGCCCGGCCCGGCCCATTTTTCGCCTCGCTCGCCTCCAGGGCGCTGGAACCCGTTGTGCTTCGCTCGGTGCGCCCGAAATTGGCGCTCAGGCCCCATGCGTGCGTCCGGTTCAACCGGAATGCGCTCTACCTGGGGCGCACCGTCCACATCCAGTACTGTCCGGGTCTGATGACCGGAAGCACCGAGGCGGTGCTGGTACAGCCGGCACGGCGGGCGCTCGCCGTGTCCTCGGTGGAGGACCCGGTGGCCCGCAAGATCACGGTGACGGCGCCGGGGATCCGGATCACGGGCACGTATGACTGGCACCCAGGCCAGATCTACCGGTTCCTGCAGCGGGCGTCGCTGCCCCTCCCGGTCATCGATGCCCCAGACCCGAACGTCCCCGTGCTCAGCGCGTCCGTCCAGGACCCGGTCACGCCGCACGCGCAGGCGCCGCAACTGCTCGCCGCGGGAGCGGTCCCGCTGGCAGCGGCGGACGACCCGCTGATTCCTGCCCAGAACGAGAACCACACCGGGCTGGGATTTGACAGCCGAGCTGCACCGCGCCGTCGTCCTAGCGGTCAGTTGCTGATGGCGCTGGACGGCTTGCGCCAGTCGATCGTGGGCAGCATGGCCTCGGGACGCACCCGGTGCGCGTACCGCTTGGTGATCTCGAACAGCGACTCGATCAGGGTGTCCGACAGCAGATGCGGCTCCAGCCCGAGTTCGACCAGCCCGGTGTGCACCACGTTGTAGTGATGGTTCTCGGCCTCGACGCGCGGGTTGTCCACATGCTCGATCCGGACCGCATCCGGGCTCGCCGCCGCGATCGTGTCCGCGACCTGCTGCAGCGACATGAACTCGGTGATCTGGTTGAACACGCGGAACTGGCCCCGGTCGGCAGGGTTCTCGCAGGCGAGCTGGATACACCGGACGGTGTCCCTGATCTCGATGAACCCGCGGGTCTGCCCGCCCGCGCCGTAGATGGTCAGCGGCTTGCCCAGGACTGCCTGAATGACGAAGCGGTTGAGCACCGTGCCGAACACCGCGTCGTAGTCGAACCTGGTCGCCAGCCGGTCGTCCATGGCTGTCTCCGGTGTCTGCTGGCCGTAGACAACGCCCTGGTTGAGGTCGGTGGCCCGCAGGCCCCAGATCCGGCAGGCGAACTCGATGTTGTGGCTGTCGTGGACCTTCGACAGGTGATAGAACGATCCGGGTCGCTTGGGGAACAGGACCCGGTCTTTGCGGCCCTTGTGCTCGACGTCGAGCCAGCCCTCCTCGATGTCGATATTGGGAGTGCCGTACTCACCCATCGTGCCGAGTTTCACGAGGTGGATGTCGGGGTTGATCTCGGCTATGGCGTAGAGCACGTTGAGGTTGCCGACTACGTTGTTGGTCTGGGTGTAAACGGCGTGCTTGCGGTCCGCCATCGAGTACGGAGCCGCGCGCTGCTCGGCGTAATGGACAATCGCTTCCGGCGCGAAGTCCCGCACAATGTGATACGTGAAGTCGGCGTCGCACAGGTCACCGATGTAAACGCCGATGGTCTTACCGGTCAGCTCCTGCCAGACGGCCGCGCGCGTCTGCAGTGACTCGATCGGCACCAGGCTGTCCACGCCCATCTCGAAGTCGTATCCGCGGCGCGCGAAGTTGTCCGCGACCGCGACTTCGTGGCCGGCCTGCGACAGATGGAGCGCTGTCGGCCAGCCTAGGTAGCCGTCTCCGCCCAGTACCAGGACTTTCATGATCGTGCTCCTGCCTTGTCCGTGACTATCGTTGTTTTATACCCCGGACTAGGTAATGCGGGATTCGGTGCACTGGGACGACTTCGCGGAAGCTGGGGGTGGGCTGCGGATTGCCTGGGGATCCGGCGTTTACCAGGCCGCCAGAGGTTCCCGTACTGTATACCGTGTCTTACCGACCCGAATGCCTGAATCACCCGAGGACGTGCATGCATCGCGCCGCCCCAGTCCGGGACTCGCCCGCGATCGGTGACAGCTTCTGGCGGGTGATCCCTGGGCCAGTGCGGAAGCTGGTGCGCACCCAGGGCGGCAGGCGGCTGATCCGCTTCGCGCCCGCCGCTCTGCTGGCGCTGGCCGCTACCCAGCTCACCTACCTCATCTGCCAGCTGCTGAACGTCACTGCCGGCAAGGCCGGCGCGGCCGGATGGTTCGCCGGAGCTGCGGTGAGCTACGTGGTCAGCAGGTGGGCGTGGGAGCGCAAGGGCAGGCCGCACCTGCTGAAGGAGACGCTGCCGTTCGTCGTCATATCGGTGTGCGTCGGCATCGCCCTGACCGGGGCGAGCAAGTTCGCTGGCTATGAAGCGCGGGTCCTCGGGCTGCACGGCTTCGAGAAAGTGGCCTTCGCCCAGGCGTTCTACCTTGCGGCTAACTGCGTGACCTTCATGATCAGGTTCCTGATCTTCCACTACGTGCTCTTCGCGGACCGCGGATCCGCAGCGGCGGGAGCGTCCGGGACCGACAGCCCGTCGCGCTCCGACCCGGCCGCGGACTCTGGCACCGCTGTCCCTGGTGCTGCTGTCCCTTCCGCCGGGCCGCTGGCCATGGCCCCCACGGTCGCCGACCCGTCCGCCTCGCGTACCTCCCGCGCCCGGCGCTTACGCTCGCGCAGCCAGGTACCGAGCACCACCCGGACGAAGCTCAACGCGTAGAACGCGTTGTTGCCCTTCTTGCTCTTGCCGACCCGGCGGCGATGGATCGTCGCCGGCAGCTCGGCGACCCGGTACCCGTGGGTGATCACGCCGATCAGCAGCTCGGATGCCTGATACTGCGGCTGCTCCAGGCGGACTGCCCCCGTCACCTCCGCGCGCATCGCCCGGAGCCCGAATGTCGTGTCGGTGATCCGCTGCCCGGTCAGCATGCTGATCAGTAGCGCGAAGACCCGCACACCCAGCTTGCGAACCGGATCCCTGGTCTCCTCGCTGCCGAGCGCCCGCGACCCGGTGACGAAGTCCGCCTGGTCGGCCAGGATCGGGGTGAGCAGGCTCTCAATCTCGGCAGCGTTGTACTGGCCGTCGCCGTCAGTGGTCACGATGTAGCGCGCCCCGCCTTCGCGGGCGAGCCTGTAGCCCAGCCGGAGCGCGGCACCCTGACCCCGGTTGACGGGTACCTCGCAGACCAGGGCACCGGCCTCCCTGGCTTCTTTGGCCGTGGCGTCCATCGCGCCGTCGGAGACGACAATGGTCGCGGCGCCCAGCCCGGCAAAGGTACCCGGGATAGCCGACACGACCGGGCCGATCGCTCCCTCCTCGTTGAAGGCGGCGATCACGATCGCGACCGGGGGCAGGCTCGTGGCCAGGTCGAACTCGTCGGTGAATGCCTTGATGGCGGCGCTGTCGATAGCGTCGTCGTCCATAGCCGGTCCGTTCACATCACGTGCCAATGTGTCACCTTGCTCACATCAAGCCCCAACAGCCGCTTGCCGTCCGGATATGTGTAGCGGTCCGGCATGCGACGATCCTGAAAGAGAGATTCAGGAACGCTGAACGTCTCCCGGGGTCGGGCTGGGTCTGGCGGCTCGCTGCCGGGCTGGGTCTGCGGCTTGCCTGCGGGGCTGGGTCTACGGCTCGGCTGTGTGCTGGTCGGGCCACCCCAGCGCGCCTGGCTAGTGTATCGGTGGGTCTGGCCGTGTCAGCAAGGAAACGTCGTGTCGTCTTTGCCCTGGTTGGCGTCCGCCGCCCGGGACTCGCGCGGCCGGCTCGCGGGGCAGATGGCGGACACGCGTGTGCTGCGCGTGATTGGCTCGTTCCAGCGGGGGCTGGCGAGGGCCGATCATCTGCCGCGGCCGAGCCCTGGCCAGGAGGTGATGACGTCGTGACGTGGCCCGGCGAACCGGACAAGGCCGAAGCGCAGGCGTACCGGGTGATCCGCTCCCGCCTTGACTTGTCCCGCCTGCCCAAGCACAGCCGGGATGTCACCGAACGGGTCATCTACTCCAGTGCCGACTTTGACTACGCCGCCGACCTGGTCTGCGACGAGGAGGAGCTGACGGCGGCCGTCGCCGCGCTCGCAGCCGGTGCACCGGTCATTGTGGACCACGCTATGGTCGCCGCGGGCATCACCGGGTCCCCGGTGGTCTGCAAGATCGACGAGCCGCTGACTGGGCGGCTGGCGCGGACAGCGGGCATATCAGCCGCTGCCGCGGCGATCCGGCTGGCGTTCGGGGAGGCCGGACCGGGCGCGGTCTGGGTGGTGGGCTGCGCGGCCACGGCACTCACCGAGATCCTTACCAGGAGGGTGGAGCCTGCCTTTGTCATCGGCATGCCGGCCGGGTTCGTCGGCGCGGCCGAGGCTAAGGAGGCGCTGCGGGCCAGCGGGATCGGCTCGCTGAGTAACGTGTCCGAGAAAGGCGGTGCGGCTGTCGCAGCGGCCGCGCTCGACGCGCTGCTCCGCTCGGCGGTGGCAGTTCCCGGGTCACGGGCGGGCTGGGGCGCGGCGGGTGGCCGCTCTCCGGCCGGAGCGCAGGCAGTGACGGCTCCACGGCCCGGCCAGGTGATCTGACAGACGGAGCATGGGATGAATTCGTATTCCGACGAGCAGCGGGCTGCCGTCTACCGGGTCATCGAGGAGCGCAGGGACGTACGCCGCGGCTTCCTGCCCGATCCGGTCCCGCCTGAGGTCCTGGCTCGGGTGGTCGGTGCCGCGCACCAGGCTCCCTCAGTCGGCTTTTCTCAGCCGTGGGACTTCATCGTGATCAGCAGCCGGGCGAAACGGGAGCGCATCAAGGCGCTGGCGGACCGCGCCGCAGCCGGTTACGCGGCGTCGCTCCCGGCTGCCCGGGCCCTGGCGCTGCGCCGGCTCAAGACCGAGGCGATCCTGGAGACCCCGGTCAACATCGTGGTGACGTGCGACCCGACCCGCGGTGGGCGCCACACTCTCGGCCGGCAGACCCAGCCGCAGACCGCGGCGTATTCCAGCGTGCTCGCGGTCGCGAACCTGTGGCTGGCCGCGCGGGCCGAGGGGCTCGGTGTCGGCTGGGTGAGCTTCTTCGACGAGCGCGAGCTGGCCGCCGAGCTTGGCCTGCCCGCGTACCTGGAGGTGGTCGCCTACCTGTGCGTCGGCTACGTCACCGAGTTCGGGCCCGAGCCCGAGCTTGCGACCGCTGGCTGGGCCCGCAGGCGGCCGCTCGCCTGGGCTGTGCACACGGAGGAGTACGGGCACCGGGGGATGCCCGGCGCGGAGGCACAGGGCCTGCTGGACGAACTGCGTGCCGCGATTGTCCCGCTGGATACTGACGCGATGGCCGCAGCGCGGGAGCGGCTCGACCTGATGACCAAGCCGCAGGGATCGCTCGGCGCCCTTGAGGACGTGTCGATCCGGCTGTCCGGCCTGGCGGGCTGCTGCCCCCCGCCCATGCCGGAGCCAGCAGCTGTGGCGATCTTCGCGGCCGATCATGGTGTGCACGCGCAGGGTGTCACGCCGTGGCCGCAGGAGGTGACCGGCCAGATGGTCGGCAACTTCCTGGCCGGGGGAGCGGTCGTCAACGCGTTCGCGGCTCAGGCCGGAGCCGAGGTCCTGGTGGTGGACGTCGGCGTCCGCGCGCAGCTCGATCACGTCCCCGGACTGCTGCCGCGCAAGATCGCAGCGGGCACGGCGGACTTCACCACCGGCCCCGCGATGACACGGGCGCAGGCAGAGGCTGCGATCACGGTGGGTGCCGAGGTCGCCCGCGACCTGGTCGCTGCCGGCAACAGGTGCCTGCTCACCGGCGACATGGGGATAGCCAACACCACGGCCTCGGCGGCGCTCGTCAGCGCGTTCACTGGCCGCGACCCGGCCGAGGTGACCGGCCGCGGCACCGGAATCGATGACCCCACCTACGCCCGCAAGGTGGACGTGGTGCAACGCGGGCTGGCCGCTCACCACCCGGATCCCGCCGATCCGGTCGGAGTGCTCGCCGCGTTCGGCGGGTTCGAGCACGCCGCCCTGGCCGGCTTCATCCTGGGCGCGGCCGCGCTGCGCACGCCCGTGATCCTGGACGGCCTGATCGCGGGCGCCGCGGCCCTGGCTGCAGCTGCGCTCGTTCCGGGCGCGACGGACTGCTGCGTCGCCGGGCACCGCAGCGCTGAACCCGGGCATGCGGCTACGCTTGATCACCTGAAGCTGCGGCCGCTCATCGACCTCGAGTTGCGGCTGGGCGAGGGGACCGGGGCGCTCCTCGCGCTGCCGATCACAGCGAGCGCGGTGCGCGCGTTGCGGGAGGTCGCGACGTTCGACTCGGCCGGAGTGACCGACAAGGGCTGACCCGTCCGCCAGGACCGGACCCGGGCGGGGCAGGACCGTCGCGCCGCTGCAGGCCGGCTGGCTGTCATCATCGCAAGGAGCGGACACCCATGACCGCGACCGATAACGCGCCGTACCTCCTGGCGCTCCGGCTGGCAGGCCGACAGGTCACGATCATCGGCGGCGGAGCGGTGGCCGCCCGCAGGATTCCCGCGCTGCTGGAGTCTGGCGCCACCGTGACTGTGATATCGCCGGAGGTTAACGGAGCGCTGGCCGAGCTCGCCGCGGCCGGCCTGATCACCTGGACCAGGCGCGGCTATGCCCGCGGCGACTGCGAGGGCGCCTGGCTCGTTGGCGCCTGGACCAGCGATCCCGAGGTCAACGCGGCGGCCGCGGCTGAAGCGGACGCTGCTGGCGTCTGGTGCGTCCGCGCCGATGACGCGGCTGCGTCCAGAGCCTGGACTCCGGCCTCGGGACACGCCGCCGGCGCCCACGTCGCGGTGGTAAGCGGAGACCCCAGGCACAGCGCCGGACTGAGGGATGCGATCGTCGGTGGCCTGGAGTCCGGTGCGATCACTGCCCGCCACGAGCGTGGATCCCAGGCCGAACAGCTCCGCGGCACCGTGGCCCTGATAGGTGGCGGTCCCGGCGACCCAGGGCTGATTACCGTCCGGGGACGCCAGCTCCTGGCCCAGGCCGACATTGTCATAGCCGACCGGCTAGCGCCGCGGTCGCTGCTGGCCGAGCTTCGCGGCGACGTGGAGATCATCGACGCGGCCAAGAACCCGCGTGGAGCTGCGATGGCGCAGGAGCACATCAACTCGGTGCTTGTGGCGAACGCACGCGAGGGCCGGTTTGTGGTCAGGCTGAAGGGTGGCGACCCGTTTGTGTTCGGCCGGGGCGCTGAAGAGGTGCTCGCCTGCCTGCGGGCGGGAATCGCGGTAACCGTTGTCCCTGGCGTGTCGAGCGTGGCGGCCGTGCCGGCCTCGGCGGGCATCCCGCTGACCCACCGCGGGATTGCCCAGGAGTTTCACGTGGCAGCCGGGCACGTCGCGCCGGGCGACCAGCGGTCAACCGTCGACTGGCGGGCGCTCGCCTCATCACCCGGGACACTCGTCCTGCTGATGGCGACCGAGCAACTAGGCGCGATCGCAGACATCCTCATGCAGCACGGACGTGAGGCGCGGACTCCCGTTTCGGTTATCGCGGACGGTACTCTGCCTACGCGGCGCACAATTAGCACAAGACTCGATACTGTTGCCCGCGATGTCGTCCGTGCGGCTATCGGGCCCCCAGCAATCGTGGTGGTGGGTGAGGTCGTGACCGTCTCCGAACAGATCTCCGAGCTTTGCGGCGGTCTGGCAGCCGCCGCGCCCTGGGGAACGTTCGTGCCCGATGGCCACCACGGGCACCGGATGGCCTCTTCGCGGGGTAGTGGAGCTGACAGGGAGGAAGGCCCCGGGACCGGCACAGCGCTGAATCCGGGAGCTGCGGGGAATGACTGAGGGACAGGGCACAGCGGCGGCATCGGTGCCGTCCGCTGGCACCAGCGCCGCGTCTGATGATGCGGCAGTCAGACCGGAGGCAGGTCAGTCGCCCGCGGCGGCTGATGCTCCAGTCATGTCCGACGAGGCCATCGCGCCGGCAGGCCCGGCAGCGTCCGAGAGCGCCGGTCCGGCCGCATCTGAGGACGCCAGTGCGGCCGCGCCTGAGGACGCCAGTCCGGCCGCATCTGAGGACGCCAGTGCGGCCGCATCTGAGGACGCCAGTCCGGCCGCGCCTGAGGACGCCAGTCCGGCCGCATCTGAGGACGCCAGTCCGGCCGCGCCTGAGGACGCCAGCCCGGACGAACCGGACGAAGCCAGCCCGGCCGGTTCCGGTGAGAGCAGCCAGGACGCACCAGACGAGGCCAGCTCAGCCACGCCGGAGGAGACTGGCACGGCTGGGCCTGAGGAGACCAGCGAGGATGACGAGCCGCATGCCCGGGTAGACGGGCGCAGGCTCGAGTCAGCGCTGCTCGCGCTCAGGCATCCGATCGTCGAGGTGCCGCTTCGACTCGAGGCCCCTGGCGCCCAGGAGGCACGTGCGGAGCGCAGGAAGCTGCTCAGCCAGATCGATGATTACCTGCTTCCGCGGGTGCGCCAGTCGGGCGCGCCGGTCCTGGTGGCCGTCGTCGGATCCACCGGAGCGGGCAAGTCCACGCTTCTGAACAGCCTGGTCGGCAAGCAGGTCAGCAGCACGGGCACGCGGCGCCCCACGACCAACAGCCCAGTGCTCGCCTGTCATCCCAGCGACACAAGGTGGTTCGCTGAGAACGTCTTCCTGCCAACGCTCCCGCGGGTCCGGCAGCACGGTCTGGCCATGCCCGGCCGCGACGGGCTGCTCGTGCTGGCCGAAAGCGAGGGCGTGCCGAAGGGCATCGCGCTGCTGGACACCCCGGATATCGACTCCGTCGTCCAGGCGCACCGCGAGTTCGCCCATCAGTTCCTTGATGCGTCAGACCTCTGGCTGTTCATGACCAGCGCGAGCCGCTACGCCGACGCAGCTGTGTGGGAGCTGTTGCAGCAGGCAAAGGACAGGGATGCCTCGCTGGCCATCGTGCTGTCCCGGGTTCCCCCCGCGTCCGCGCGGCAGCTCGGTGCCCATTTCGACTCGATGCTCGACGCCAACGGCCTCGGCCAGGTACGGCGGTTCATGATCCCTGAGACGGTCGTCTCCGGGGCCGGCTGCCGCCCGAGGTCTCCGCCCCGGTCAGGCAGTGGCTCGAGGAGACAGCCGCCAGGCAGGAACGGCGGGTCGCGGTTCTGACGAAGACAATGTCGGGAGTGCTCGACACGTTCCGTACCAGGGTCCCTGCTCTGGCTGCGCACGTGGAATCGCAGGTGAGCCTGCGCTCTGAGCTGCTCGCGGAGGTCAACAGCTGCTACGCAGCCATGCTCGCCGAGTTCGACGAGGTGACAAGGAACGGCTCGCTGCTGCGCGGTGAGATCCTGGCCCGCTGGCAGGACTTTGCCGGGACCGGGGACCTGCTGAAGATGCTGCAGGTGCGCCGTGGCTCCCGGCCTGCGAGCCGTCCGCGCAAGCGGGGCATGCCGGCTCGGCCGGCGCGCTGAAAGCGGCGCTGCGGACAAGCCTGGAGACGCTTGTCACCACTCTCGCCGACCGCGCGGCCGAGGGCGCCGTGGCCACGTGGCAGCAGCACGAGGCAGGCGCCGAGCTGCTCCGCGACGTCGCCACCGAGGCCACGACGAGCGAGCCCGGCGTTTCCGAACTCAAGCTGATCGCGGGGCTTGACTTCATCCCGCCCCGGAAGACGCAGGCGCCAGCGGACAACGCGGCGCTGGGGAAAGCATCGCCGGGCCTGGCCACGCGGGCGGCACGGGCTGTGAGCGCGTGGCAAGATCATGTGATGCAGCTGGTCCGGGTAGAAAACGTGACGAAGCGGTCAGTCGCCCGCGTCGTGTCGTTCGACGAGGAGTCACTCGCGCTCGTGCTCGCGATCAGCCTGCTCGGGGAAAATGCGCAGGACGCGCCGGCCACCGAGAGCCCGGGGGACGTCCCCCACCGCCTGCTTACCTCGCTGCTCGGCGCCGGGCTGCTGCGCGATCTCAGCGCCAAGGCACGCCAGGACCTCCATGACAAGGTCAGTCTCCTGCTCGAGGAGGACATGCTGCGGTTCGCGCAGATCGTCAACGCGGCTGGCGCGCCAGACGACTGGGCGGCGGCGCGGTTGCACCAGGCCAGCTACGCGCTCGAGGCGGCACGATGACCAAAGGCGGGCCGCCGTGGCAGATCTACGGCCCCGGGACACAGGAGCCTGAGGCAGCCGAGACCGACACCGGGAAGGCCGGAAAGGATGCCGGTGCCGATGGCCGCGACCTTGACCGCGACTTGCCGGAGCCCGTGGCGGGAGTGCCGGCCGCGGCAGCCACGGCCACGGTGAGCCCGGCGGCCGAGGCATCGTCAGCTGCAGCACCGGTGATAACCGGAACGGTCATCACAAGCGCGCCCGGCCCGGGATCGCAGCCGGGCGAGCCCGAGGACGCGGAGGAGCCGGCTGCCGAGCCCAGGCAGCCACGGCAGCCGGAGTCCGTTCCCGAGTCCAATGCCGGCGCAGCTGAGGCATACTCGGCGGCCGCGGCCAGCGTGCCGGCGGGCGGGTCGCGGGGTGCCACGCTTGCGGCGGAGGCACCGGGATCCGGACCGCAGGGCGCCCCGGCCGCGGGCGTTGCGCCCGGGTCCGCGCCGCGTGGTGCCTCAGCGGCTGGCGGTGCGGCCGGACCGGGGCCGCGAGGCGTCTCGTCGGCAGCAGGCGGGCCCCCGGCCACCGTGCCAAGACCGGGGCTGTCCGCGAGGCTGACAGCGCTCGCGCGGCTCGTCCAGATCGGCCAATCCCGCTCGGTCGAGGGCTTCAGCGAGGACCTGCTCGAGAACGCGGAGCAACTTCTGGACCGGGCTGGCGAGCGCCTCCGGCTCTCGGCTAACCACACCGTGGTCGCTCTCGCCGGCGGCACCGGCAGCGGCAAGTCGTCGCTGTTCAACAGGCTGGCCAGCGCCAATCTGTCTCCCGTCGGAGTGACCAGGCCAGTAACCAGGGACCCGCACGCGTGTGTCTGGGGAGCAGAAGGCTCGGGGCCGCTGCTGGAATGGCTCGGTGTGCCGCGCAGGTTCCGTTACACGCGCGGGAGCGCGCTTGAGCGGGAAGAGTCGTCCCTCAACGGCCTCATCCTGCTGGACCTGCCGGACCACGACTCGGTCGCGGCCGGACCGTCCGGCCAGGTCGACAAGCTCGTCGGGATGGCCGATCTCATGGTGTGGGTGCTCGACCCGCAGAAATACGCGGACGGAGCCGTCCACCGCAAGTACCTCGTCCCGCTCGCTGGCCATTCCGAAGTGATCGCGATCGTGCTGAACCAGTCGGACCTGCTCAGCGACGGCGAGATCGAGGACTGCGTCGGGGACCTGCGCCGGCTGCTCGACTCGGAAGGCCTGCATGACGCCCGGGTGCTGGTGACGTCGGCAAAGACCGGCGACGGGGTCGACCAGCTGCGCACGCTGCTGGCGGACGCGGTGACCGAGCGCCGCGCCGCCAGTGCCCGGCTATCAGCCGACGTGGACGCCATCGCAGCGCAATTCGCGGTGTACGCGCAGGAGCGCCCCGAAGGGGCAGACGGTCAGGACGACGTCGCCCTGCCGCCCGGCAGCGGCGAAGAACTCGCGCGGGCGTTCTCGCGGGCGGCCGGTGTCTCAGCTGTCGGTGATGCCGTGGCCAGCGCCCACGAGCTGCGGGCCGTCGACTTCGTCGGCTGGCCGGTCACCTGGCCAGTTGAGCGGATGACCGGCCGCGACCCCATCCGCAGGGCCCGGCTCGGCCGGCTCTGGGAGGAAGTCAAGGGGATGGCCGCTGGACCGTCGGGCGCTCAGCAGGCTGAGATCGACAGCGCCCTCACCAAGCTGGCCGACGAGGTCAGCCAGCCGCTGCCGAAGCCGTGGTCGCAGACGACCCGGTCGGCCGTGCGGTCAAGGGCGGAACAGATTCCGACCGCGCTTGCGATGTCGGTGAGCAGGTCGGTTCCGGCAGAGGACAAGATCGCGCTGTGGTGGCGGCTGATCGGGGCACTGCAGGGGGTGCTGCTCGCCTGCATGTTCCTGAGCTTGCTGTGGATCGGCGCGCTGCTCGCGTTCGGTGTCTTCCATGTGGCCAGCAACGTGCCATGGCTGCTGAGTGACGCGCACCTGCTGCCCTGGGGCGTCATCCTGATCGCAGCGTTCCTGCTGCTGGGCTGGGTGATCGCATCGGGCACCATGAACATGGTGCGTACCGGGGTTCAGCGGGAACGTCAGCGAATACAGGACACGATGCGAGCGAGCATCGGGGACGTAGCCCAGGGCATGGTCATCGTGCCCGTGGAACAGGAACTCGCCGAGTACCGGCGCTTCAGGGATGAGCTGGCGGTCGCGACAGGCTCCTGAGAGCCCGCGGCACCCGCGCGGTCAGCTGGCGCCGGGCAGCAGCCGCGGCTCGATCCGCTCCTCCTGTGCCTGTCCCGCCTGCACGGTCACGTGGTACGCACCCTTGCCGGGTACCTCCGACACCGCCTCGGCGAAGTCCGTTCCGCGGTAGACCACACCGACGCCATCGTCGGTCGCGTAGCCAGGCGGCAGCACCCCTGAGCCGACGAGTCTGTGGTACAGCGGGCGCCGCTGTTCCTCGGAGTCGTAATGGACGCCAGCCGAGTACGGCAGGAAGCCCAGCCCGTTGGTGACCGCCTGCAGGTCAGGACCGAATGAGTCTGTGCTGCCGCCGACATGCCAGCAGATCGACCCGGCCGAGACCCCGGCCAGCACTACACCCGCTTCCCAGGCCTGGAGCACAGCCTTGTCGAGGCCATGCAGCCGCCAGAGCGTGAGCAGGTTGGCTACGCTGCCGCCGCCGACCCAGACGACGTCCTGGCTGAGCAGCAGTGCCGCAGGATCAGCGGTATTCGGCATCGGGAACAGGTTCAGGTGGCTGACCGTCATCCCCGCGGCCTCGCCAGCTTCGCTGAACAGCGCGTTGTACCACCGCTGGTCCCCATTCGCTGTTCCGATATGACAGACCCGCGGAGCGCGTCCCTCGACACCGGACAGCTCGACCGCGTACCGCAGGAGCGGGGCGAACTCGATGCTGGTGCGCAGCCCGCGACGCAGGCCGCCTGAGGTCGCGAGGATCGTAGGGGTGCTGGCTGGCATGCCCGAATGCTACAGATCCTCATAGACCGCCCGGGCCGCAACCGCTGACGCTGGCCACGCAGCTTGCGTTCATGTGTAATGTTGTAATCGAGCAGGAACGGAGGGGCGATGACTGCTGATGAGCCGCTGGATGCGTACTCGCGGGTGGTCGCTGGTGTCGCCGCTGAGCTGACCCCTAGGGTCGCGAGCGTCCGGGTACCGCAGACGGGCGCACGCGGCGGTGAGAGCATGGGCTCCGCCGTGATCTTCACTGCGGACGGCTTCCTCCTGACCAACGCTCACGTGGTGGGGGACCGCTCGGGCGGGACCGCGCTGTTCTCGGACGGGACCAGTGCGGCGTTCACAGTGGTCGGCTCTGATCCGCTCTCCGACCTCGCAGTGCTCCGCGCCGACCGGACCACTCCGCCACCAGCCGAGCTCGGCGAAGCCGACAAACTGGTCGTCGGCCAGCTCGTAGTAGCAGTGGGCAGCCCGCTGGGCCTGGCCGGGTCGGTTACCGCAGGCGTGGTGAGCGCGGTCGGCAGGTCCCTGCCGACGCGGGGGCGGGTGATCGAGGACGTGATCCAGACCGACGCGGCCCTCAATCCGGGCAACTCGGGCGGGGCACTGGCCGACTCGAGGTCCCGCGTCGTCGGCATCAACACCGCGGTCGCTGGCATAGGTGTCGGCCTTGCGGTCCCGATCAACGCGACGAGCCGGCGGATTATCTCGGCCTTGATGCAGCACGGCCGGGTCCGCCGTGCCTACCTCGGCATCGTCAGCGCGCCCATGCCGCTGCCAGCGGCGCTGGCCGAGCGGTTCGGCCGGCCGAGCGGCGTGCGTGTGGTCGAGGTCGTGCCGGGATCGCCGGCCGCGCACGCTGGCCTGCGTACAGGGGACCTGCTGATCACCGCGGGCGGGCGGCCAGTGCAGAAGGCGCAGGACCTGCAGCGGCTGATGTTCGACGACGCGATCGGGCGGCCGCTGGCGATCACCGTCATGCGCAACAGCGCTCTGGTTGACGTGATTGCCGAGCCCGCGGAGCTTGCCCGCGCCTGAACGCGGGATGCTGGAGCCCTTTCAGTACGTGGAGCCCTCTCAGCGCATAGCGCTGACAAACCTCCGCAATCCATTCCTTGCCTGGCCAGGTCCGTCATCGCCGACGGCCGGGCGTGTCTCGGCGATGGGATACTGCCGTGCATGCCGACGTTGCCGGAAATGGGCGCGCTTCTCGTGCGCACGGACTTCACCGATGATGACGCCTGGGATCAGGTGCGAAACGGTGCGACGCAGGCTTACGGACCGCACGGATTCTGCGCATCCGTCGAGCCGGTCAGCGATCCCCAGTGGGTCGACGCGACCTGGGGAGCCGTAAAGGCCGCGGCCCCGGTGGGGGTCAGGGGGTCGTGCGTGCTGTTCATCGCCGACAGCATCACGTTTGCGTCGGCAGAGCATCCGATCTTGGTCGTGGACCTCAGCGACAAGTTTCTTTCTGTTGCGGAGTTTCCCGAGATCGCCTCCCGGACACCGTTCCGGTGCATCCCGTCCGCGCTATGGGATGTGCAGAACAACCTGAGCATCGCCAACGTGAGCTGGGAAGACTACGTCAGCCAGATCGGTGGCGGCGGCGTCTACCGCGGCGACGAACTACCGGCGTCTACTCCGGACGAGCTGGCTGCGGCCTATCGCCAGATGCGGCTCAATTCGCGGACGCAGCGCTTGGACCGCACGTGGCTGTCTGAGCTGGCTGAGCACCGGCGAGCGACGGGGTCCGCACGGCCGCAGATAGGGCCAGGCCATGATCCTCGCAGGTGACAATCTGGAGAACACGTCCAGCGGCTGACCAAACAGCACGCGGCATACGCAGGCCTCCTCGTGAAAGCAGGGGTCGGCTTCGCCTTTAGGTGACGCAGATGGTGGGGACGGCGGCCGCCCACGACCTGCGCAAAGTCAACCGGTTCACGATTCAGCCGGGGCGGATCATCCCATACGGCTCCGTCAGTTGCGGGCCGCTGTCCACAGACACGGCGCGCGGAGCGGATCTGTGCACAGGCTCAGCCGGCGAGGCTGTGCGCCGCGGCGCTATGGGCGATCTTGGTGTGCAGCGCGGCAGCCACGTGCGACCGGCGCGTCGACGCCGCACAGCTTTAGGAGGATCGAGATGTACAACGACGCGTATTTCAGCGTGATCGGTAACGTAGCCGCTGAGCCTGACTACGCCCTGGTTGGCGATGGCATCCCGAGGCTGAGAGTGCGCGTGTGCTGGAACACGCGACGCAAGGACACCGAGAGCGGCGAGTGGGCCGACACCAACACGTCCTGGATCTCCGTGACCTGCTGGCGCAACCTCGCCAAGAACCTGCAGATCTGCCTGCACAAGGGCGACCCTGTCGTGCTCCGGGGAAAGCTGCAGGTACGCGAGTTCACCGGCAAGGATGGCCAGCTTAGGACGTCGGTCGACGTGGAAGCGGACTTCCTCGCGCACGACCTGCGCCGCGGAGTGGCAGGCTTCCAGAGGATCCTGAACACGCCGGCCAAGACCGCAGCGGGCGAGCCCGGGTCTGAGGCCGCCCCGGCAGACGACGCTGCCCTGGCGGCCGCGCCGGGCGGGACGGGCGGGGAAGACGACATGTTCGATGACAGCGCGATCGAGGCTCTGGCCAAGGACGCTGAGAGCACGGCCGCGCCGTTCTGAGTGGCCGCGGCCTCCCCGTACCCTTGAGTACATGCCGGAGTTCATCTACCAGATGCAGGCCGTCCGTAAGTCCTACGGTGACAAGGTCGTGCTCGAAAACGTGACGCTCGCCTTCCTGCCGGGCGCGAAAATAGGCGTTGTCGGGCCCAACGGAACCGGCAAATCGTCGCTGCTGCGGATGATGGCGGGGCTGGAGCAGCCCTCGAACGGGGACGCCCGGCTCATGCCCGGGTTCACCGTCGGCCTGCTGGACCAGGAGCCCAGGCTCGATGAGAGCAAGACGGTGCTGGGCAACGTCGAGGACGGCGTCGCGGAGACCAAGGCGCTGCTCGACCGGTACAACGAGATCACCGTGCAGATGGAGACGGACTACTCCGAAGCCCTGCTCGAGGAGATGGGCAAGCTGGGCGAGCAGCTGGACCACGCTGACGCCTGGGATCTGGACAGCCAGCTGGAGCAGGCGATGGATGCCCTGCGCTGCCCGCCGCCGGACGCTGCCGTGAGCGTGCTGTCTGGCGGCGAGCGCCGCAGGGTGGCGCTGTGCAAGCTGCTGCTGCAGCAGCCTGACCTGCTGCTGCTCGACGAGCCGACGAACCACCTGGACGCTGAGAGCGTTCAGTGGCTGGAGCAGCACCTGGAGAAGTATCCGGGCACGGTTGTTGCCGTCACCCACGACCGGTACTTCCTTGACAACGTGGCCGGCTGGATCCTCGAGCTCGACCGCGGCCACGCCTTCCCCTACGAGGGCAACTACTCCACCTACCTGGAGACCAAGGCGGCGCGGATCAAGGTCGAGGGCCAGAAGGACGTCAAGCGGCGCAAGCGGCTGGAGGACGAGCTGGAGTGGGTGCGTTCCAGCCCACGGGCCAGGATGGCGAAGAGCCGTGCCAGGCTGCAGCGTTACGAGGAGATGGCTACCGAGGCCGACGCCAACCGCAAGCTGGACTTCGAGGAGATCCAGATCCCGCCGGGCCCCCGCCTGGGCAGCCTGGTCGTCGAGGTCAGCGACGTGTCCAAGAGCTTCGGTGAGCGGGTGCTGATCGAGGACCTCAGCTTCAGCCTTCCGCCGAACGGCCTGGTCGGCGTCATCGGGCCGAACGGAGTCGGCAAGACCACACTGTTCCGGATGATTATCGGCGAGGAAAAGCCGGACCACGGTTCGATCCGGATCGGCGAGACCGTCAAGATCGCCTACGTTGACCAGCTGCGGTCCGGCATCGACCCGGACAAGAACGTCTGGGAGGCCATCTCCGACGGCGAAAGCTCGATCCGGGTCGGCAAGACCGAGATCCCCAGCCGCGCGTACGTCGCCGCGTTCGGCTTCAAGGGGCCGGACCAGCAGAAGCCTGCCGGGCTCCTGTCCGGTGGCGAGCGCGGCCGGGTCAACCTCGCGCTGACCCTGAAGCAGGGCGGGAACCTGCTGCTGCTCGACGAGCCAGCGAACGACCTTGACGTGGAGACGCTGTCGTCGCTGGAGAACGCGCTGCTCGAGTTTCCCGGATGCGCGGTGATCACGAGCCACGACCGCTGGTTCCTGGACCGGATCTGCACGCACATCCTGGCCTGGGAGGGCGGGTCGAGCTGGTTCTGGTTCGAGGGCAACTTCGAGGCCTACGAGAAGAACAAGATCGACCGCCTTGGCCCCGAGGCGGCGCGCCCGCACCGAGTCACCTACCGCAGGCTCACCCGCGAGTGACGGCGGTCAGGCGGAGGTCAGCCCGAGGTCCGGGCCGCCGCCGGTCCTGGTCGGCTGGTTGATCAGGCTGTGGGCTGCCATCACCAGGTAGTCCCACAGCTGGGCGTCGCGGGCCTCGTCCAGACCGACCTCGTCCAGCGCGGTGCGCATGTTGCGCAGCCAGGCATCGCGTTCCGCTTCCCCGATTCTGAAGCGCGCGTGCCGCATCCGCAGCCTGGGATGGCCGCGCAGCTCGTTGTAGGTGGCCGGGCCGCCCCAGTACTGGATCAGGAACAGCCGCAGGTGCTCCTCGGCCGCGCTGAGGTCGCGGCTGGGGTATACCGGCCGCAGCACTGGGTCGTCGGCGGCGAGCTGGTAGAACCTGGCCACCAGGCGGCGGAATGTCTCCTCGCCGCCGACCGCCTCATAGAAACTGGTCTCGGTCATGACGGACCCCAGGGTATGCGCCCGGGCGGGGCCGGAGACTCACGGGCTGCCGTTGCCGTTGCCGTCGCTTTCGGCCATGCCCGGCGCGGCCGCGGTGACACCGGCCGGCTCGACGGCGGCGCCGGACGCGTCGAGCGCGTCCTTGAGCCGCTCGGCGAGTTCCCGCTGCACCTCCCACTGCCGCAGCGGCGCCGTGCGTGCGGCCACCCGCATGACGACTTCGTCGCTGGACAGTGACTGCACGCCCCAGACCTTGGGTTCCTCGAGGAGGATCTCGCGCCAGGCGGGCTCCTGCCACATGGTGTCGACCGTGCGCGTCATCACCTCGCGTACCAGCGGAATCTCCTGACGGTACGGAACGGGGAAGTCGACAACTGCCCGCGCCCAGCCGTGGGACTCGTTTCCGGCCTGTTTGATCGTGCCGTTGCGGATGTTCCAGACAACGCCATTGATGTCCCTCAGGCGGGTGATCCGCAGGCTCACCTGCTCGACCGTCCCGGTCGTGCCGTCCACGGTGACCACGTCACCCACCCCGTACTGGTCCTCGACCAGCATGAAGACCCCGGCGAGGAAGTCCTGCACCAGGTTTTGCGCACCGAAGCCGAGGGCAACGCCGAGGACGCCAGCGCTGGCCAGCAGCGGCGCCAGGTTCAGGCCCAGGTCGCCGAGGATCATGACCGCGGCGATTCCCACGATTGTCAGAGACGCGGCGTTGCTGAGCACCGAGCCGAGCGCTGTCGCCCGCTGCTGCCGCCGCTCGCGGAACAGCATCGGAGTGTGATCTGGTGCCTCGGGCATGTCTCTTGCCGCACGGGCCGTGATCTTGCGTATGGCGCGGTGGGCGGCGAGGCGGATGACCAGGGCGACCAGGATCACAAAGGCGATCCGGAGCAGAAGGTGGGCCGGACCAGCAAAGAAGACGCTGGTCAGATTGGCCACCCTGAGGCTGTGCGTCAGATCCCAGGCCAGGCGGCATGCGATGCCCGGATTGCTGCCACAGGCAGTGGCCAGCGTGCCGCCGAAGGCGGGGACCGGCGGCGGGTTGGGACCGGGGACAAGGACCAGGGAATGCACGACGACCTCCGTTCGTGACGGGCGCCCCTCCCATGATCGCCGGCCGGCGCCGGTGTCAGGGAAACCTCCGCGCAGAGGTCATCGACGTAATGCGACGGCTAAGTTACAATGCGTTATAAGTAATGGCCAGCACCCGGGGGAAGGGCCAATTACGGCAATGGGCGGCCAGGGACCGGAGCCAGTGCCAGGACAGCGCCGCAGTCTCGAGGCGACCTCGGCCTCCGGGCGGGATCTGACCCTCGCCCGCCAGGTGCGGGCGCGCGAGCTGGTGGCCGGAACTACCCCTGAGCGGATCGCCGCAAAGATCCACGCCGAGTGCGGGTCCGCGTTCGGCACGACATCGATCAGGTCATATCGCCTGGCACTAGGAATCGCGCTGGCAGACGTGGTCGCGCAGGTCCAGGCCTGGTATCAGGCCGAGGGACGGCGGCTGCCCCGGTTCAGCGAGACGCTGCTGTCCGCCTATGAAAGCGGGCAGAAGCGGCCCGGTCCCGAGTACCTGCATTATCTGTGCGCCGTGTACCGGGCGGATCCAGAGGATCTTGGTTACCCCGGACGGTGCCTGTGCGGTGCCGGGCACCGCGCCGCGGGCTGGGGCGAGACGCCGGCCCGGGCGGCACCCGACCAGGCCGCCGGGCCGCCGCCTCCGCGCGGTGAATCGCCGCAGGACCGGGGGCTCCCGCCGGAGGCAGGCACGAGACCGTCCGGGCCAGGGCCGGCCAGGAAAGGACTGACCAGCACGGCGTCGGCCACCCGCATGCTGGGCCGCACTCTGACGGCTGGCCTCGTGCTGGACAGCACTCTGTCGACCAGTGCGGGGCCAGACGGCGAGAAGGACGACGACGTGCTGCGCCGGATGCTCGCCGGGCTGCTCGCCCGCCCCCACGCGGACATGGACAGCGGGTTCCTCGGAGCCGTCGACCGCATCCGGCGCCGGATGGATGACGCCCTGCTCGCCGGCAAGGTGTCTGCCACGCTGATCGACCGGTGGGAGGAGACCGCCGCCGGTTACGCGAGGCAGTACATGACCGCATCGCCGCTGCGGCTGCTCTGCGACACCCTGCTTGACTTCAGCGACGTCCGCCGGATGTGCGCGGAGCGCCAGCCAGTGGAGTCAGCCGAGCGGCTGTGCGGCCTGGCCGGCCGGTTCTCGGGCCTGGCCGGGATCATCATGATCGACCTTGGCGACCAGCGGCTGGCGAGGTCGTTCTTCCGCACCGCGCGCACGGCTGTGGACGAGACCGGGGACCGGAGGCTCCGGGCCTGGGTTGCCGCCCGCGAGGCGCTGGTCCCGCTCTACTACGGGGACCCGGGGGAGGCGCTGACGCTGGCAGGCTCAGCGGTCGACCTTGCCGGGCGCAACTCGTGCGTGGCCAGCGTCATGGCGCCTGCCGTGGCAGCGCGGGCGCTGGCCAGGATGGCCGGGCGAGGCAGGCGCGACGCCCTGGAGCAGGGCATCCGGATGCTCGACCGTGCTCACGACGGGCTCGATGGCCTGCCGGAGGCGGACCGAGCCGACACCGCGTTCGGCTTCACGGAGCGTCAGCTGTGTTTCTACGAAGGCGACGCGCTCGTCACGCTGGGCGACTGCCAGCGCGCCGAGCGGGCTCTGACCCGGGCGCTCCGGCTGTACCCGCCGGGGGAGCTCCTTGACCGCGTGCTCGTCACCCTCGTCCTGGCCCGCTGCCTGCTTGAGGAGGGCGAGCCAGAGCAGGCGCTCAGCCTCAGCCGGGACGCTCTTCTCGCACTCCCGCGTGAGCACCGGCCCCAGCTCGTCCTGCGGACAGCCCGGCAGCTAGGCCGCTCGGCCGCCGAGCGCCATGGCGGCCTTCCGGCGCTGCGGGAGTACCGCGAGGCCCTGCTGACCGGCTGATGCTGGCCTGGCCCGTCCATGCTGGCAAGGATCGCGGCGCCGTGTCCGCGTGCTGTGCACCGGCCGCCGCCGCGCCAAGTTACGCTATTGGAGTTGGCGGACGGGCCATCAGGCAACCAGACTGGTCACGGGTGCCCCGAGACTACAGGCGGCGCACCTGCCCTGGAGGTGCAAGTGCGTCGGGTATTGCTGCTCAACATCACGTATGAGCCGCTCACCACGGTCGGCCTGCATCGTGCGGTCTGCCTGGTCCTCGGCGAGAAGGCCGACGTTGTCCACGACGACACCGGCGGCTCAAAGCTGCACTCCGCATCGGTCATGATCGCGACGCCGTCGGTGATCAGGCTCCGGCGCTACATCCGGGTGCCGCACCGCAGCCGGGTCCCGCTGACCAGGGCGGCGCTCATGCGCAGGGACAACTACCTGTGCGCGTACTGCGGGACCAAGGCCGAGACCATCGACCACGTGGTGCCTCGCAGCCGCGGCGGCCCGCATACATGGGAGAACTGTGTCGCTTCCTGCATGCGCTGCAACCATCGCAAGGCCGACCGCCTGATCGACGAGCTCGGCTGGACTATGCGCTGCGTTCCTGCAGTCCCGCGCGGCGCGCACTGGCGCCTGATCGGCGCGGTCAATGACGGTGACCCGCAGTGGGCCGCGTACCTGGAGTCCACCGCCGCCTAGCAGGCCGCGGCTCATCACGGACAGCTCGGCGGGCTCTCCTGCGCCTGTGCCGCTCGCTTGCCTAATCAGGCGATATGGGGAGATCTCCCCTTGATCCCGAAATATCGGTAACGCAGACTCGTCGCCGTGCGCCACGCCACGGTGCCACAAACCGACGGGCCACAACCAACGGGGCTGCAAGCCAGCTGAACGCCAGGAGACAACCATGTCCGGAAGATTTGCTGATTGGCGCGGGGGGCGCCGGGCCTTGCTCGGCGTGCTGGTCACACTCGCGCTGGCCGGGTGTGCCAGCGCCGCCCATTCAGCCCGCCGTCACCGCCGAAGTCCCCGGCAACGGGCAGTTCTGCGGCAGCGTCAGCATCTCCGTCCGGGGCTGGTGCCCAGAACCTGGTGGCAAGCAGCAGCGTCAAGGCAGCGCTTCTCACAGCTTTCGCGGCAGAGAAGGGACTGCCCACCGGCGAGGTGAGCGGGCCGCTGCCAGGGACCCTGTACTACGGCATCGTCAGTGCTACCGGCACGTACTGGGCGTTCGCCCATTTCGGCCTGACCTCCTCGGCACCTTTCCAGGCCCAGGTCGACATGCAGGACGGCGGCAACATCGGTGTCTTCTCCCGCCACGGCGAGCAGGCTTGGACGGCCCGCGTTGGCGGAGAGCCATTTCCCTGCCCAGGGGCACTGCCGGCCGATCTCATGGCCGTGTGGGGGATCACGTCACCCAGCGCTTGCGTCGTGCTGAGTGCCAACTCGCCGGCCAGAGCGCAGGCAACTTCTGCCAGTGCCCTGAGCCTCCCATCCGGCACCTACTTCGGCACTGTGCTGTACGAGGATCTGCAGCTTAACGGCTCCGGCGACATCCTTTTCGAGCCGGAGACCTGGCAGGGCACCTCCGGCCCGTCAAGCCAAGGCCAGGGTTTTTACTCGCTGGACTTCGCCCCGTCACCAGTGGCCGAGTACTGGACAGGAACGAGCCGCTCCACCAGTCATGAGGTTCTCGGCAGCTACGATCTCGCTTTCGCCCAGCGCGTCCAGAGCGCAATGGTGCCGTTCATGACCCAGCCCGAGTCGGGATACGAGGTTACGGTCTCTTTGCCTCAGGGCTGCTCAGGAGCGTGTTCAGAGGTCGCCAAGATAGTGCAGTGGAACTCGGTGGCGCCGCTGCCCCCGAATCCGGATTTCACCGTGCCACCCCAGTGACTCGGGCTCGGAACCAGGCTCGCTCACGCTGCCTCGACGGCTGGCTCCGGCACCGTTCCGAAGTCGCGGAACTCCCGCTGCGAGAGGGCGCCGAGCAGCGCGACGGCCACCGTCGCGCCGGCCACGGGGAAGAACGGGGACGGCCCCAGGTGCCGGACCAGCACCCCGGACACCGCTACTGACAGCGGGAAGCTGCCCATGCCACAGAGCATGACCACGCTCATCACCCGGCCAAGCAGCCGGGGCGGGGCCCACCGCTGGACCAGGGTCAGCATGATGACGTTGCCCAGGCCGTTCCCGGCCCCAAGGACGAGCGTCGCCGCAGCTGCTCCAGGCAGGCCGCCGAGGAACGGGATCAGCGCTATGGCGAGTGCCTCGGTCACGAAGCACCCAGCGGCGACAAGCGCCGGGCGTGGCAGCTTGCCGCCGCTGGCCGCTGCCAGCGTGCCAGCGACCGCCCCGGCGCCGAGACACGCCATCAGCGCGCCGTAGCCGCCAGGACCGAAGCGGGCGTGAGCCAGCGCGGGAAGGGCGACGCTGAAGGTTCCGCCGGACGCCAGGTTCGCCGCGATGACCACAACGATCAGGACCTGGAGCAGCCGTTCCCGCCGCAGTAGTGACCAGATGCTGTCGTCGGTGACCCTGGCGGCGGGGGCGCCGCCCGGCGGGGCCGGGCTGGTGGCCGTGCGGCTGTCGGCGGATGCAAGCGGCCGCGGCCGGATCAGCACCAGGGTCAGCGCCGAGACCGCGAACGAGGCCGCATCGACCGCGAACGCGGGCGCCGGGCCGGCCCAGGCGACCAGCACGCCGCCGAGCACAGGGCCGATGATGCTGCCTGCCTGAACGGATGCCGAGTTGATGGCGTTGCCGGACTGAAGCTGCTCCGGCTCGAGCAATGAGGGCACGATCGCGAACGAGGCGGGGATGAACAGCCCCTCTCCGGCGCCGAGCGCCGCTGCGATCGGACCAAGCAGCGCAAGCGATGTGACGTGCCCGGACGCGACGGCGGCAAGGCCTGCGACCAGGCAGCACCGCGCGGCGTCGGCCGTGAGCATGACCGTCCGCGTCCCGATCCGGTCGGCGAGCATCCCGCCGACTGGGATCAGGACGGTCCGCGGCACGCCGTAGCAGGCCAGAACCGTGCCGAGCAGCACGGTGCCGCCATGAGCCGACAGCACCAGCCACGGCAGCGCGACCGCGTAGCAGTAGTCCCCGACCGTCGACGTGAGCTGGCCCGCCGCCAGCAGCCGGAGGCTGCGGACCGACAGAGGTCCGTTCCCCCGTGCTGCCAACACCCGTGCTGCCAACACCCGTGCTGCCAACACCCGTGCTGTAAACGCCTGTACGGCCCGCACGCGAGCCGTCGCAGTCACCGGTCACCGTCCGGGTCGAACCACGGCACGAACTCCTGCAGCGCGAGTACGCGCTGGGCACCGGATGGCCGCTCGGCCGGGTCGAGCCGGCGGTAGGGCCCGAGAAGAGCCTGAAGCTCGGTCCGCAGCGAGGTCAGCTCCTCTGGCGTGATGTGGACAACATCCTGGGTGAGACCGCATGCTGCGCTCCACTCCGCCGGGTAGTCGTCATGGCGGTCGCGGTACTGGTCGCGGATTTCCTCGATGTGTGCCTCGATGCTCTGCTTCAGCATCTGGCCCGCCGCGCGGACCGCCGTCGGCTGGCCAGGATCGTCCGAAAAGGAGAACATGATGGCGCGGGCCCGCCACGGCCGGTGCCTGCCGTCGGCGGCGCTGGACAGGTCTTCCTCGACGAGGCCGTGACTGGCAAGTGCCCGCAGGTGGTAGCTGCACGCCGACGGGGAGAGCCTCGCTACCTCGGCGCACTCGGTGGCCGTGGCCGGTCCCTCGATCTGCAGGTGCTGCAGGATCGCGATCCGCGCTGGGTGCGCCAGGGCCCGCATCGCGCGCGGGTCCCTGATTTCCAGCGGGTTCGCTGGCGTGCCGACGGCGGCGGCCTGACTGGCCGCGCGCGCGGCCTCCTGCCCCGGATTCCCATCGCCCGCACCCGCATGCCCGGGGCGCTCCGGTGCCGGGGTCACCGGCGGACCCCGTTCAAAATCATGAAAGACATGCTGCGAAATGGTAGTTGTGAAAGGGATGCTTCGCAACTGCGGCGAGTGGCCGCCGGGGGCAGGGATGCTACGGTCACCGTGACGGGGCAGACCGGGCGCCAGAGGGGAGACCGGGCGAATGCGGCGGGACATCTTCACCGACGAGCACGATGCGTTCCGCGACATGGTGCGGTCGTTCATCGCGAAGGAGATCACGCCCTACCACGACCAGTGGGAGCGCGACGGCGTGGTCTCGCGGGACGTATGGCTGGCGGCGGGCCGGGCCGGGCTGCTTGGAATCGACGTCGACGAGAAGTACGGCGGCGGCGGCAACCCCGACTACCGCTATTACCTGATCCTCGACGAAGAGCTCGCCCGGGCTGGCACGCACGGCCCAGGGTTCGCGGTGCACAACGACATCAACGGCCAGTACCTGCTGCGGCTGGCCACCCCGGAGCAGTGCGAGCGCTGGCTGCCTGGCTACTGTTCCGGGGAGATCATCACCGCGATCGCGATGAGCGAGCCCGAGGCAGGCAGCGACCTGCAGGGCATCCGGACCTCGGCGGTGCGTGACGGCGATCACTACGTGCTCAACGGGCAGAAGACCTTCATTTCCAACGGCCAGCTGGCCGACCTGGTGATCGTCGTTGTGCGGACCGACCTGGACGCGGGCTACCGGGGCATCAGCCTGATCGTGGTCGAGCGCGGCCTGCCCGGCTTCGAGCGCGGCCGGAACCTGGACAAGCTTGGCATGCACGCGCAGGACACCTCAGAGCTGTTCTTCACCGATGTGCGGGTTCCAGCCGACAACCTGCTCGGCGACGAGGGCGGCGGCTTCATCGCGCTGATGCAGAACCTGCCCAGGGAGCGGGTCGCGATCGGGGCCACCGCGCTCGCGGGGGCGGAGAAGGTGTTCGAGGACACGCTGGAGTACTGCAAGCACCGACAGGCTTTCGGGCGGCCGATTGGCAGGTTCCAGCACAACCGGTTCGTGCTGGCCGAGATGGCGACCGAGCTTGCCGTAGCCCGCGCGTTCACCGACCGGGCGGTCACCGAGCACAACGCGGGGCGCCTGTCCACTGAGGACGCGTCCATGGTCAAGTGGTGGGACACCGAGCTGTGCAACCGGGTCGTGGACCGGTGCGTGCAGCTGCACGGCGGCTACGGCTACATGCGTGAATACCCAGTGGCACGCGCGTACCTGGACAGCAGGGTGCAGACGATCTTCGGCGGCACCACCGAGATCATGAAGGAGATCATCGGCCGCAGCCTCGGTGTCTAGGCAGCAGGCGGCACGCGGATCGGTAGGATCCCGCTATGCGGAGCCATGCCAGTGGGTAGGCACAGACGTCCCGATCACGGCCATCAGGGCGTGAGGACAACAGCCGCCCCGCCCCCTGCGCCCCCGTGGGCCACGGGATCAAGCTCGGTGTCCATGGCGTCACAACGCCAGCCTGCGCTCGAGGCCGCCACGGCGGCTGGGCTGGCCAGCCAGGCCAGCGAGCTCAGCCCGCTCGCCGCCGAGTTCCGGCGCGCTGCCTCCAGCCTGAACGGCATCGCGGCTGGGGTCATGATCCGGCAGTACGAGGCCCGGTCCGATGACGGTGCGGTGACGGTCACGGTGGACGGTGGCGGCCGGGTGGCCAGCGTCCACATCGGGGAGCATGCGATCAGGTCCGGTCCCGACCGGGTAGCGGCCAGCCTCACCGTTGCCGTGAACAGAGCGCTGGAGGCCGCGCGGCAGGGCACAACCGACTCGATGCTCGACGCGGCCGGCCCGGGAAGCAGTGCCCTGCTTCGCGGGGCGGTCGCCGCGGCTGCTGACCTTCCGGGCACCACCGCACGCGAGGAGGCGGGCGCCCGGTCGGTGACCGGAAGGTCGGCCGATGGCAGCGTCGCTGCTAAAGCCAGCGGGCTGGGCGCGCTCACCTCGATCACGGTGTCGCCGACCGCCGTGCGGATCGGCAGGGACGGGCGCGCCAGGCTCGGGGCGTCCGCGGCCGAAGCCATGAACGCAGCACTCAAGGAAGCTGGGTCGCTGCACCGGGCCCAGCCGGGCCCAGCCGGGCCAGCGCCGGCGCCAGGCGACGCGCGGTCGGCAGGCGCAGCGGCCCTCGCCAGCTTCAGCAGCCGGGTGGACGAGCTGCTTGGCAACCTGGACCAGATCGACCGTGATCTCGACCGGCTGGTCGAGGGGGCTATGTCGGACATGACCAGGCTCGCGGGCCGGCTATCCGATCGCGGTGGCGAAACCGGCGGCCCAGCCGGCTCCTGAGGCCAGCAGGAGCACACGGCCCAGCGCCCGTTCAGGGGGTGGCGGCCTCATGCTCGGCGTCATGCGCGTCCTCCACCATCCCGACGAAGGAGCCGGTCGTGTGCTCCCCTTCAGACAACGTTTGCGGCAGGTGCAGCGAGTCCAGCGTGGCCCGGTCGATGACCTCCCGTGCTACGGCTATCTCACTGATGCTGGAGATGAAGCGGATGCCCGCGAAGGCCAGCTTCGGGAAGTCGCCAGCTCCGCCCGGGAAGACGGCATCGACGAGGTTGGTCTTGCTGTACAGCAGCTTGACGACATTGACGCTGTCGTTGTACGCCTGCGCTTCCCTGTCGACGCCGCGAAGCAGCACCAGCAGCCCCTTCTGCACCGTCCGCATGATCTCGGCGATCTTCTTCAGAACCGATGCGATCTTCTCCAGGAGCGTGGCGACCCGGTCCACCACCTGACTGATCTGTGCCAGGGACTCCGCCGCGCCGGCCAGCGCCTCCGCCGCCTCCGCCGCCAGGCTGATCCCGAAGGTAAAGAAAGCCAGCGCCACGTTGACGACGAAACTGCTGATCAGCCACGTGATCAGGGTTTCTACGATCTGGCAGATCGCGTCCGCGCCCTCGGTGCAAGCCTGGGCCGCGCTGGTCAGCACCTCCTTGGTGTTCCCCATCGCCTTCGCGAAGGTCTGGAGCTGCGTCTCCACCCCGGCCGTCATGGTGCTGAACGACTCGTAGGCCTGGCCATGCCAGTGGCCGGATATCAGCCTGGCGCGATCGGCGGCCTGCTCCTCGGCCATCTGCTCGATCTTGGTGGCCAGCGAGGCGTACAGGTCGCCCGCGTGGAGCAGTTCCTGCGGGTTCCCCGCCACCTGGCGCAGCAGCCCGTCGATCTCGTCGTACGCGGGTTTCAGCGGGGCCTGCAGCCATCCGGGCAGGCTCGCGAACATCCGCTCAAGGGAGTTGCTGTACTCGTCAGCCTTGCTCACGCTTGCGATCCCGGCGTCGCTGGGCCTTCCGTCCCCGCGGTCCCTAGATGGAGTCCATGTTCCAGGTGGCGCTCGTGGGCCAGGTGCTCCAGGTGGAGTATGTGGTCCTCAGCCTTCTGGTACTTCGCCACAGCGGTAATGATCGCTAGGCTATTCAGCGCCATTACCACGGCTGCGGCGGACAGGCCGTCGATGGACTGAGTGACGTGTTCGGAGTAGGCCTGGTAGACCCTTGACCCGATGAAGGGGATGTGACCAAACGCGTCGGGGCTGACCGCAAGCTGGTTGGCCTGCTCGAGGTACTGCTCAAGTTGCCGGCACCGCGAGTCTGATGTCTTAGCGAATTGCTCAAGCGCTGATTCGTGGACCTCGAACCAGCCGTCAGCTGCTGCCACTTGCCCCATAGTACTGGATAAAAGGCCGCGATATCATGAAATGGGAACAAGCCA
>CAWFGX010000006.1:0-18462 GCA_963815375.1 uncultured Actinomycetota bacterium
TACCTCATCTCCTGCCGGCGACTGGCTCGTCGCCGGCTGCCGCATGGCCGGCGCGCGCCCCCATCGCATGCCATGGCTGACGCTCAGGATCCTGTCGGCGTGACCAGCCGCCCGGATCGCCAAGGACAGACCATGACCGATGCAACCCGCCACGTTGAACCGCCTGCAGAACCGGTCGATGGGTGTCGCGTACGTCAGCCATTAATAACGCCGAGAAACTTGCGCGCCCGCAAAGTCTTTGCAGGTTCGATCGCGCGGTCGTTCGGGAAGACCTGAATAAGTCGGAGCTCTCCAGGGGTGGAATCGAGGAAGACAGATGAATGCGTCCCTGATAGCGGTCCTCAGCGATGCTGAGCGGTTGCTGGTTGCCGAGACCGAGGCGGCCGAACTCGCCACGCTCGACGAAGACGCAGCCATCGAGCTCGAAGCCCGGATCAGGCGCGCGCGGAACAAATACATCAGCCAGTACCGCAGGGGCGCTAGTGCCCGTGTGGTTGACCAGGGCGGACGTGGCAAAGCACGACCGGAAAACCAGCGAGCTGCCCTGAAGGCCGAGGCGTTCGAAGAAGCCCTGTCCCGGGTGAGCCGCCGAGTGGCGGTGCTGGCCCGGGAGTCCGCGGCGGAACTGCGCGCAGAGCGGCTCGAGGCGGCCAGGGCCGCGAAACGAGGCCAACGGCCCGGTGCGCAGGGAGCGGCGCCCAACGCGAGCCACAAGGAGCCGACTGGCACGGCAGAACCCACCGGTGGCCGGGCCCTGCGCACGCCCGCCAGCGAGAAGCGCCGGGCAGGCACCCGTGCCTTGGGTGACCGTCGGCAGGCGAAGCGAGACAGCCGGTGAACCCTAACCGTGAGCTGGACGCTTACCGATGAGAGCGGGTGACGGGAATCGAACCCGCACTGTCAGCTTGGGAAACTGTCCCGTCCGGGGTTAATGGCCCGCCAATGGCCAGGACATCGATGCCTGTGACCCATTCGTTAACTATAGACGAATAATTCTAGAAAAGTATTGCTTGTTTTCTGTTTCAGAATAACCTGAGGCTAGGCGCCGGGATCGGCCGCCGGTGGGCGGTCAGCTTCTCCGGGCCACCGCAGGAGATGGTTCACATGAAAGACCGGACCGAGAACAAGGTCCTGGTGCGCAGCCGGAACGGCCGGGTGCTGGGCGGGGTGTGCGCGGGATTCGCGGGCTACCTCGGCTTGGATGTGACCCTCGTCCGGGTGATCTGGGCTGTCGCCGCCGTCCTCACCGGGGGCACGGGCGTCTTGGCCTATCTGGCGGCTTGGATACTCATACCTGAGGAAGGCCAGCGGAGTTCGACCGCCGAGAACGTCGTCTGCAAGAAGCCGAGCGTCTTTTCTGGCTGACGGCCCCATGACCGGCTTCCGGCCCCTTTGGACCCCGCCGCCGGCGAGTGGATCCCGTGCCTCGTCTGCGCCGGTGGGCAGCGGCGGTCACGCCCGGCCCCGGGAAGCCGCGGGTTCCGCCTCGAAGGACGGAGTCGCCTACGAAATCGCCGGGGCCGGCCCTCTCTGATCGTGCTCGCGCCTGGCCTGGGGGACCTGCGAGGCGCTTACCGCTTCCTCGCCCCCGCCATCGCGACCGGCAACTCAATGGCCGCCGGCAGCGCGGTACTCGCCGCCGCCCAGCGGCCCGACCTCGTCCCCGCGGGTTAACCCCGCGGACGCCCTGATTCGGAAGGAGGCCCGCTATGCGGGTGATGTTGATGATCAAGGGGGACCCGGAGCCCGCCGCGGTCCCCAGCGAGGAACTCCTCGCCGCGATGGGCCGGTACAACGACGAGCTCAAGCAGGCCGGGGTGCTCGTCGACCTCGCCGGGCTTCTCCCGAGCGCCAAAGGGCGACGTGTCACGTACTCCCGGGAAAGCCGCGCCGTCATCAACGGGCCGTTCGAAGAGCCGAAGAAGCTGACCGCGGGCTACTGGATCCTCCAGGTGACGTCGATGGACGACGCTGTGGAATGGGCCAAGCGTGCCCCGTTCGAGGCGCTTTCCCGCATCTACCCCGGCGAGTACGGAGCCGAGGGCGAGATCGAGATCCGTCAGGTGTTCGAGCCAGAGCGTTCTGACGCATCGAACTAGCGCTGGCCCAGCTAGTCCAGCGAATCACCGGGCGTGCGGAGAATAGGCAGGGGAAATCACGGGCACGCAGCGGGCACGGCTGCTTCCCGCTAGGCGGTGACGCGTTCGGCGCTGGCGAGATGGGCTGACAGGAGCTGTCCGGCTCGGTCCAGGGCAGCGGCCGCTTCATCGAGGATCGGGTAGTAGGCCTGGAAGACGTGGGGCACCCCGGGGGTGACATCGAGAGTGACCTCGACGTCGGCGGTGGCGGCGCGCTGGGCCAGGCGGACGGCGTCGTCGAGGAGAACCTCGTGCGTTCCAGCCTGGATGATCAGGGGCGGCAAGCCAGTCAGGTTGGCGAAGATGGGGCTGATGAGGCCGAGAGCCGCGTCTTGTCCCGACGTGTAGTCGGGGACCCGGGCCGCCAGGCTCTCCGGGCTGAGCAGCGGGTCGGCCTTGCGCTTGGTTTCCATGGTCGTCCCGGCCAGGGTGAGGTCGGCGTACGGAGACATGACGAAGGCCGCCGCAGGCAGGGGCAGCCCGTGGTCGCGGGCGTTGACCAGGGTGGCGACGGCGAGTCCGCCGCCGGCGGACTCGCCTGCGAAGACGATGTCGGAGGGGTCTGTGCCGTTGCCCAGGAGAGCCTGGTAGGCGGCCAGAGCGTCGTCGACCGCGGCCGGATACGGGTGCTCAGGGGCGAGCCGGTAGTCGACGGAGATGACCTTGGCCTGCGTCCGCCGGCCGACCTGCGAAGCCAGGTCAGCGGCCAGGAAGGCGTCCCCCATGACGTACACCCCGCCATGGAAGTACAGGACGACATGGCGAGGTTCGACTCCGTCGACGGTGATCTCGGCGGTCGGGACGCCGCCCAGAACGGCTCGGGTCACGGTGACCTCGGCGGGCAGCGGCTGCGCTGACAGCAGGTCCCGGAGTTGCCGCCGTTGCTCGTCGACGTCGCTGCCGGCCGGGAAGGCGGACTGCCGCAAGATGGCGTCCAGGGTCTCGCGCTGCTCGATGCTCACGAAGGATCTCCATTCGGTGGGCGGGTACTGCCAGGCTTGCCGCCCGGAAGGTGAGCAGGCCTCACCGGATCACGGTGATTCATCAGAATCAGGTGATAACCGCTCACCGGACGGCCGGCCATCATGAGTGCGATGCCGGGCGAACCCGGCTGGAGAAAGGAGCGGGCTCAGTGACCGAGGATTCCAGCCGCGCGCGTGGCTGCCGGAGGCGCGCTCCCATCTGCGCAGCGTAGATCCGGTGCTGGCGCGGCTCATCGACGAACGGCCGGATTTCGATCCCAGGGCGTGGATCGCGCAGCTGCCTCCGATGGATCTGTACGGCGCCCTGCTATTCCAGGTCGCTGGCCAGCAGTTGTCCGTAGCGGCGACCCGGAGGACCCTGGGCGCGTCGAGGCCATGTTCGGGGGGCACCTCCCGGCTCGCCGCCGAGCTGCTGAGCCGTGGACCCCGACCAGCTCCGCGCGGCCGGACTTTCGTGGCGGAAGGTCAGCACGCTCCGGGACCTCGCCGAGCGGATGTCGGACGGCCGGCGGACCCGGACGTGCTGAGCGGGTTGCCGGACAATGAACTGATAGCCGAGCTCACCGCCATTCCGGGAATCGGCCCGTGGACCGTCCAGGGCGCTCTCATCGTCGCGCTGCAGCGGGAAGACGTCGTGCTGCCGGGCGACCTGCGCGCTTCGCAAGGCCGTCCAGGCCGCCTATCAGCTCGATCACCTCCCCGCCCAGCAGGAGGTCCTGGCCATCGCCGAGAAGTGGCGGCCCTATCGCAGCCTGGCGACCAGCTACCTGTTCTCCGCCACCTTCGAGCCGGCCGGATTACCAGACCTTCATGCCGCCGTCGACTACGAGGTCGATGCCCGTCACGTATGAGCTCTCGTCGGACGCCAGGAACAGCGGCACGCTGGCGACCTCTTGTCCAGCCGACCTGCCACCTTGGTGCCCTCCCTGAGCTCGGTACCGGTTACCGGCCATAGGCCCACGATCACCACCAGTTAGGTGAGCCCGCATCGCTGGATCCCGGTGATGCGAGCTCACCTGACCGCTGCCCACCATGGCCGTATGGCCCCGGCTCCTGCCCTGTACATGATCCGGATCAACGGGCACCTCGGCGCCATGATGCTGTCCGCGTTCCCGGCCATGGTCCCGCAGTTCCAGGGCGCGGAGACCGTGCTCACCGGGCTGCTGGACCGATCGACGCTTTACGGGGCGCTAGCCGAGATCGACGCACTCGGCCTGGACTTGCTCGAGGTTCGCCAGCTTGAGCCGCACCCGCATCACCAGAAACAGATGGAGAGCAATCGATGACACCCTCCGTTATCCGCCCAGGGTTCGGTGATCGGGATATCCACCGTGGATCGCCAGCAATCACCACAATCCGGTGGCGTCCGCCGACCTTCCCGGCGGTGAAGCTGGCGGCTGAGCGCCTCCCCTCCACCACCTAGGAAAGGACGCCATGTCATCCTCACCAGGCCCGAGTCGCCGCAAGTTCCTGGCCCGGAGCGCGGCGGTGGCCGCCGTTCCCGCGGTCGCCGCCCTGGCCGGGGAGCACCCTCACCGAACCGGGCGTCGGCCGGCACCCTGCCCGACTTCGCGCCGATACCGCCGTCCGCGCTGGGGCCTGCCGTCAACGCGCAGGGCTACTACGTCGGGCGAGTGGAGAAGAACCTGTACTGGGTCACCGATGCCACTTACCAGGCCGCCTTCCTGACTACCCGGGACGGGGGTGGCGCTGTTCGATGCACCCCCGAGCATCGGGCACAACCTGCAGCGTGCCATCAACGAGATCGCCTCGGCCAACGGCGTGTCCAACAAGGTGACCCACATCGTCTACTCGCACCACCACGCCGACCACCTGGGCGCCTCGGCCTATTCGGCTGGGGCGTGACCCGGATCGGCCAGGCTGAGACCAAGGCGCTTGCTCGCCCAGGATAACGACCCGACCCGGCCTCGTGCCTGACATCACCTTCGACCACCAGCTACACGCTGCGCGTCGGCGGGGAGCGGATCGAACTGGCCTGGCGCGGCACCAACCACACCTCAGACAACAGCTACATCCACTTCCCTGACCACGACACGCTCATGCTGGTCGACATCTGCCTGCCCGGATGGGTGCCGTTACGACAGCTTCAACCTGAACGAGGACGTCCAAGCCTCCATCGCCGCCCCGGCCACGGCGATGGCCTACCCGTGGACGCACTTCATCGGCGGTCACATGGGGCGCCTCGGAACGCGAAACGACCTGGCCGTGTACCAGCGGTACGTCGACGACATCATCGCGGGCGTGAAGCAGGCCCTGGTGGGCGGTCGACCCGACCCCGTTCTTCGCCAAGTACGGCAACAACTCATGGGCCGCTGTCCAGCAGTACCAGGCGGCGCAGGTCAGCTACGCGGCCGCACCGGTCATCAAGAAGTACACCGGCGTTCTGGCCGCGGCCGACGTCTACACGGCTAGCACCACGTTTGTCCTCCTCGAGTCGATCCGCCTCGACCTTGGCGTCGATTCCCAGATCCACGCCTGATCCTCCCCGACGTCCCCCGACCCAAGGAACATCGACGCCGTAGGTGCCCGGCCGGGCGCCTACGGCGTTGTCGTGCGGGAGGTACTCCCCGTAACCCGGGGTTCCGGAGTGCCCGCTGAGACGTCAGCGCGGCCAGCAGAGTGGGCGGATCGTAGCCGCCGCGGTACACCACGCCGCCGATGAACAAGGTGGGAGTGCCGAGCACCTGGCCCGAGGCCAGGCCGGATGCTGGCCAGCGGGAAGTGCCGGAAGGCGAACTGGAGGTTCCCGTCCTGCTGATGTTCGATCTGCTCGATCGCGTGGAACGCCTGCCGCGAATACGGGCACTCGTAGTCGCCGTACTCGAGGATCAGCGGGCCGCCGGGCGCGCCGCGGACGTGATCGGCTTTCTCCTCCAGCGGCACCAGGGCCAGCTGGCTCGGCGGTCTCAGAAACCGACCTGCTGGCGGATGAGGACGAGGTGGATGCGGCCGGGCAGTTCCTGGTGGATCTCGAGGACCTTCGCCGACCTGAGCTGTGCTGCCCGTAGGCGGCCTGCGCGCGGGCGTCCTCCAGCGGCAGGCTGTGCTGGTAGATCCGCTGGTGCGCGGCTTCCAGGGTGGGCACGAGCTTCTGGGCGCCGACCACGAAGATCACGTTGGCCGCGCCCCAGGCGTACGAGGCGAGCTGGCTGCCCGACGCCGAGGCGATCACCAGGGTGCCGTCGGCGGTGACCGCGTGCACGCTGCCCAGCGCGTAGTCAGGCTGGCCGCCGATCGCCTTCATTTCCTGCGCCTGGGTCGCGAAGTCCAGCGCGAACATCTTGTTCCGCGCCGATTCCCACCGGCCGTCGCCGTCGTTGATCGCGTCCGCGATCCCGGTCTCGGCCAGGGTCACCGAGGTGTTGGTCATCACCGACGAGCCGTCCGGGACACGGGCCAGCACCGCCTGCCCGCGCGGCATCGAGATCATCGACGACCTCGACACTGAACCCGTGCTCCTCCAGCGCCACGACAGTCGCCGCCAGCGCATGCTCATCCGGCAGCGAGGTGAAAGCGGTCAGGGGTGGCAGTCGTGCTCACGGCTGGTCCTCCTTGATGCGGATCGCGCCGGGAACCCGGGGTCCCCGGCAGCTAACTGGCTGATCGAGTGCACCCGAAGCTAGTGGCCATCAAGGTG
This sequence comes from uncultured Actinomycetota bacterium, assembly GCA_963815375.1. Classification (GTDB taxonomy): domain Bacteria; phylum Actinomycetota; class Actinomycetes; order Streptosporangiales; family Streptosporangiaceae; genus JASHPR01. Next base: position 6,780 of record CAWFGX010000006.1, read on the forward strand.
AGCGGCGGTCACCTGGTTCCGGTGATTTGCGGTCCGGGGTGAGCTTCTGGATCTCGAGCAGGTCCAGGCCGAGCGCCTCGATCTCGGCCAGCACGCCGAACAGTGCCGACCGGTCCAGCAGGCCGGTGAGCACGGTGTGCGCGCCGTGATGCTGCGGCGCCAGCGCCGGGAACGCCGACAGCACGGTCGCGCCGAGGTGCCCGTTGATCCGGATCAGGTACGGGGCGGGTGCCGGGTCCATGACGCCATGGTCAAGGGCGGGCAGGTGACCCCGGATCACCGGGATCCGGTGGCCGCCGGGCTAGCGCGTGCGGCCGGCGGCCAGCAGCCGCAGTTCCCTGGCGCGCTGCACGGCCGAGGACCGGTCACGGACCTGGAGCTTGGCGTAGATGCTGCGCAGGTGCGTGCTGACGGTGTTCAGCGAGACGGACAGTTCGCCGGCGATCTCGGGCCGGGACAGGTTGGTCGGCAGGTATCGCAGCACCCTGAGCTCGCCAGGGCTGAGCTCCTCCGCCGGCGGCAACGAGGACTGCTCTTTGGCCGCCGGGGATGAGCCGTGCAGGACGTCGAGGATGTCGGCGAGCAGCGCGGCGTGCGCGGTCTGGTGCCGGGGCAGCGCCTCGAGCAGCTCCGCTGAGCCGGTCATCGCGAACGGCAGGACCAGCCGGTCCGACTCCGCCAGGGCCAGTGCGCGTTCAGCCGCCTGGTTCGCCGCGCGCTGGTCACCGAGCTCACGATGGGCGAGCCCGGCGATCAGGTCCGCCTCAACGACCGTGACGTAACCAAGGACCGGTGCCGTGCCGTCGAGAACATGGTGCAACGCGCCCAGGGCTCCGGCCGGATCGCCGTCGGCGAGGCAGATCACCGCGCGGGCATTACGTATCTCGCCGGAACTGGCCCGCTCGTCATCGAGCGCCGCGAGGGCGGCGCGGGCTTCGCCGGGCCGCCCGAGGCGGGCTTGGGTGGCCAGCAGCCAGCCGGTCACCTGGCTCGCCAGTGCCTGCGATCCTTCCAGCTGCGCTGCCAGTTCCTCGGCCGCGCGGAACTCCTCGAGCGCCTCGCGGCATCGGCCGCGGCCGGCGTGCAGCATCCCGGCCGTCTGGTGCAGCAGCAGCATGATGTCCGGCCCGGTGTCTGTTTGCAGGGCCCGTTCGGTGCGCCGCAGCCACCGCTCGCCCTCGTCGAACTCGCCCAGCCACACCATCGTGCCGGCGAGCGTCATCAGCGCGGGCGCGATCACCGGTTCGGTGCCCCAGCCGTACCGTTCGGCGAGCGCGATCGCCTCGCGGCAGCGCCGCTGGGTCGCGGCGAACGCATCGACCTCCGGCGTCGCAGCACCATGGAAGATATAGGCGAAACTGAGCTGCGCGAGGCAGCCGACTTCCAGGTACGGCCTGCCGATCTCCCGGGCCAGGACGGCGCCCTCCCGCAGGTGGCGTTCGGCGTCTGGCAGCCCCAGGGACCACGCCTCGACGGTCCCCAGATTCATCAGCGCCACCGCGCGCAGGTCGCTGCCCAAGGCGATGTCTTCGTCGGACGGCCCGGTCACCGGGGAGGCCAGGAATCGGGCCTGCTCGATGACGCCGGCCAGGTGACCGCGCCGTCTGGCCAGCGACAGCTTCAGCGACGCGATCGCCATCTGGAGGCGGCGCTGGCGACCTGGCGGCGTCGTCTTGGCGTACGTCTCGGCGACCGCCAGGTGGGCGGCCGCCTCGTCCAGGCGCCCCTGGGCAAGGTCACCCATCGCGCGCACCAGGGCCAGCCCGGGGTGGTCCGTGCCTGGCGGGAAGGCCCGCAGCCAGCGCCTGCATGGTCTGCGCCTGCCCGTCGAGGGTCAGGCTGAACGAATGGTCGGCGAGCAGCTGGGCCGCCTCCGGCCAGTCGCCGGCCGCCTGGGTGTGCCGGATCGCCTCGGCCTCCTGGCCCTGCGAGGTGAACCATCGGGCGGCGCGACGGTGCAGCGCGGGTACTTCCGCGGGCAGCGTCCTGCGCAGCTGCAGCCGGAGCATGTCCCCGAACAGGTGGTGGTAGCGGAACCAGGCGCGCTCAGGGTCGAGCGATTCGACGAACGCGTTCGCGTCCTCCAGTTCCAGCAGGATCCGTTCCGAGCCAGGGCGGCCGGTCAGCAGGTCTGCCAGCTCGCCGTTGACCCGGTCGAGCAGCGAGGTGCGCAGCAGCAGATCCTGGACGTCGGGCGGCTGGCGGTCGAGCATCTCGGCGAGCAGGTACTCGGCGACCGTGCGGTCGCTGCCGGAGAACTCCGCGACGAACCGCTCCGGGTCGGGGTGGCCGGCCAGGGAGATCGCCGCGAGCCGCAGGCCCGCGGCCCAGCCCTCGGTCCGCTGGTGCAGCAGCGCTGCCCCGGCCGCGGACAGCGCGATGCCCGAGGCGTCGAGCAGCTCGCGGGTCTCGCGCTCGGTGAAGCGCAGGTCGGCGGCGCGGATCTCGGCTAGCTCGTCGGCCAGGCGCAGCTGATGCAGCCCCAGCCGCAGATCGTGACGGGTGGTCAGGATCGCGTGCGCGTGCGGGGGAAGGCTGATCAGCAGCCGGGTGAGCTGAGAGAGTGCGGCTGGCGAGGTCAGCTCGTGGAGATCATCAATAACCAGCGTGATGTCGCTGGGGGCGTCGGCGAGCTCCGACAGCACCCGGTCGACCATCGCCGGTGCGTTGAAGCCGGGTGTCGCTGCTGGCAGTTCCTCGCCGCTGGATGCACCGGTGGCGTGACGGATCGCGCCGAGCAGGGCCAGCCAGAACTGCTGGGCGTCGCGCTGGCCGCGCTGCACCTGCACGAGGGCGAGCCGGCGCGGTTGACCCGGCCTGCTGGCCCAGGCGCGTAGCAGCGACGTCTTCCCGCTGCCAGCCGGAGCCGAGATGATCGTGACCTTCCGCGCCGCCGCGCGATCCAGGGCAGCGAGAAGATCATCCCGGTTAATCAGCCGGTGTGTTGCTGGAGCCACCGTCAAAGACCTGCCTTGATATTTACGCCCGAGCACCTTCCGGCCCTCGGTCAGCAGGCCGGCGCGCGTGCTGTCAACGACACGCGAACCGATCTGATCCCGTCACGGCGTTTCCCAGTGCCCAGGATCACCGGGATCCGGTGATGGCCTCTCACATGGCTGGCGGCGAGCCTGGACCCGTCGCGAAAGCTCGAGCTTCAAGGGAGATACCGTGACCTCGCCAGCCTCCGGCGCGGGCAGCGCCTCCGACCTGCCCGACTACGCGCCCATCACCCGGTCGGCGCAATCCGAGACCGGGCGTGCGGCCGCACCCGCCGCCACGGCCGGCGGCGGCAGCCGCCGCCTCGGTCTGGCGCTGCTGGTCATCGCCACCGCCCAGCTCATGGTCGTGCTCGACGGGACCATCGTGAACGTCGCCCTCCCGCACATCCAGCAGGCGCTCGGCTTCTCCGGCAGCGGACTGGAGTGGGTGGTGAACGCCTACGCGGTCACCTTCGGCGGCCTGCTGCTGCTCGGCGGCCGCGCCGGTGACATTCTTGGCCGGCGGCGGGTGTTCGTGTTCGGGCTGCTGCTGTTTTCCGCAGCGTCGCTGTTCGGCGGGTTCGCCACCACCCAGTGGTGGCTGCTGACCGCGAGGGCGGTGCAGGGCGTCGGCGGCGCGGTGATCGCGCCGACCGCGCTGGCGCTGATCAGCACCAACTTCCCCCAAGGCCAGGAACGCAACAGGGCGTTCGGCGTCTACGCGGCGATGGCCGGCGCCGGCGGCGCGACGGGCCTGGTGCTCGGCGGGGTGCTGACCACCTACGCGTCGTGGCGGTGGGTGCTCTTCGTCAACGTCCCGATCGGAATCCTGGTGGCGGCCGCGGCGCCGCGCGTGCTGGCCGAATCGCCCCGCCTGCCGGGCCGGATCGACGTGGCCGGCGCGGTCACCGGCTGCGGCGGCGTCGCGCTGCTGGTCTACGGCCTGTCCAAGGCCGCCACCGGGGCTGACGGCGTATCGCACTGGGGCGACGCGCAGGTGCTGGCGTCGCTGACGACGGCCGTGGTGCTGCTCGTCTCGTTCGTGCTGATCGAAATGCGCAGCTCGCACCCGCTGCTCCCGATGCGGGTGCTGGCCGACCGCAACAGGTCGGGTGCCTTGCTGATCATGCTGTGCATCGCCACCGGGCTGTTCGGCGTGTTCTTCTTCCTCACCCTGTTCATACAGACCGTCCTCGGCTACAGCCCGATCCGGGCGGGCATCGCCTTTCTGCCGTTCGCCGTCGGGGTCGTGATCGGCTCCGCGCTGGCCTCGCAGCTGGTGGCGCGGATCGGCCCACGGCCGCTGATCGTGGCCGGCGCCGCCATGGTCGCGGGCGGGATGTTCTGGTTTTCCCGGCTGACCGAGCACGCCGGCTACGCCAGCCAGCTGCTCGGCCCGCAGATCGTGAGCTCGTTCGGGCTTGGCCTGGTGTTCGTCCCGCTGGCCCTGGTCGCCCTGTACAAGGTGGCCGAGCAGGACTCCGGTGTCGCCTCCAGCCTGCTCAACACCGCCCAGCAGGTCGGCGGCGCGATCGGGCTCGCGCTGCTCGGCACCGTCGCCTGGACGACCGTCGCGGACAGCGTCCGGACTCAGGTCGCGCACGCGGCGGCGGCCGCCGCGAGGCAGGCCATTGCCGAAGCCGGGCACCCCCCCGCCTACGTCGATCTACCATCACGCGCTGACGGTCGGCTTTTCCCGTGCGTTCCTTGTTGCCGCCGCGATCGGGCTGGTCGCCCTGCTCATCGCGATCGCCACCATCCGGGTCCGCCGCCAGGATCTGGCCGGCGCCGCGCCCGAGCCGCAAGAGGCGGCACCGCAGCCCGCGGCACAGCAGCCCGCGGCACAGCAGCCCGGGACTGACAGCAGGACTGAGGACCGAACCGCCGTCGCCGCGGCAGCCCGTCCTTGCCGGCTCTGCCCGGCCAGGGCGCACAGGTGCGGCGGCGGGAAGATCTTCCGAGACGCCCAATACTCCCGTGCAATTCCCGTAACTCGCTCCACCGCTCTTTCCGGGGATTGGCTGGCCGGGGTCAGGGCGACCTCGACCAGCGCTGGGTGAGCCGGCGTTCTCTCAGGTTATGGCGAACACGTTCCCGCTGGTTCCGGGCGGCCGGAACCAGCTGGATGATGTGCCGCGCTACCTGAGCCTGCGTGGGAGACGCGGTGCTGTCGTGTTACTTGTCTTCGGTTTCTGGGGTGAACACCACCTGCACGGTCCGCTCGTCGGTGCCACGCACGACGCGGAGTTCGAGGGTGCCGCCCTGCGCCCTCTGGAGTGCGTCGAACAGGTCGTCGACGCCGCCGACGGGCTGGCCCGCGGCCGCCACGATCAGGTCGCCCGAAGAGAGCCCAGCGCGAGCGGCTGGGCTGTCCTCGACCACCTGCTGGATGAGCAGCCCTTCGATGTCGGGCAGGCCGACAGCGCGGCGCAGCCGCCTGGCCACTCGACGGGGGGCGAGGGCGACGCCAAGCTGCGGCGACGCCGCTGACTCACCGCTGGCGAGTGTGTCGGCCTGGGTCCGCAGCGCCTCGTCGGCGGGTATGGCCAGATAAAAGCCATCGCCAAGGCGGTTCGTGTTGATGCCGAGCAGTCGCCCCTCGGCGTCGACGACGGGGCCGCCGGAAGAGCCGGGCAGCAGCGGCGCGGTGTGCTCGAGGCTGCCGGTGATGCGGTGGCCGCGTGGGCCGCGGAACGTACGGTCCACGCCGGAGACGAACCCGACCGTCACGCGCAGCCCGCGCCCACCGGGGTTGGACAGGGCGAACACCGGCGTCCCGATCGCGGCGGACGCGCCGACGGCCCACTCCAGCGCCGGAGCGTCACCGGTGTCGACCTCGATGACGGCGAGGTCGCCGTCGATGTCCTGCCCGGCCACGCTGCCCTCGGCCGTCCGTCCGTCGGCGAAGGTGACCGTGACCTGATCGCCGCGCACGTTGTGCGCGTTGGTCAGTACCCGGCCCTCGGCCACGACGATGCCCGAGCCGACGCCCCACCGTTGCCCGACACCCACCGTCGAGGAGCCAGTGTTCTCCGCCATCTGCCTGATGCTTGTCTGAATCTCGTCAAGGATTGTCATCGCTGTTGCGCCTCCAGTTGCTAGTAACTTGCAAACTACTACTAACTCCGGACGGAGGTCAGTGCCTGGCACTAGGATCAGCTCATGGCGGAACAGGAGAACGGCTCGTCCCCGCTTGCCGAGGCGCTGGCCAGCGTCGGTGACCGGTGGACGCTGCTGGTGGTCGAGGCGCTGCTCGGCGGGCCGCAGCGGTTCAATGACCTGCTCGGCCAGATCCCCGGGATCGCCGCGAACATCCTCTCCGAACGCCTCAAGCGGCTGGAGCGGGAAGGGCTGCTGATTGCCAGGCCCTACTCGGAGCGGCCGCCCCGGGCCGCCTACCAGCTGACCGCCGAGGGCGCCGAGCTCGCTGGGGCGCTACGCCTGCTGGCGCGCTGGGGAGCCAGGCACGCCGATCTGGCCGAAGCCACCCGGCACACTGCGTGCGGCACTCCTCTCGAGGCCCGCTGGTACTGCCCGACCTGCGACCACCTCGTCGACCACGAGCCCCGCGGCGTCGAGGTCAGCTACCTGTAAGGCCGCCGCGACGGCGGTGCTGGTGATGGCCAGGACCAGTACGAAGGTGCCGCCGCCTCGGCGGTGACCGCCAGGGTGGTCTGCGGCTGCTAGGGCGTTCTCCGGGTCCGGCGTGCTGCGGTTGCGGTTGCCGGTGTGCCGGTCGCGTGGTGCAGGAGGCTCAGGACTTCGGTGTCCAGCCGCTCGGCGACCTGGGAGGCCGCGGCGTCACCGTTGGGCGCGATGGCGCTGGCGACGGTGTCGTAGGCCACCTGAGTTCCGCCGCCGGGCAGCTCCTGGATGAGGATGGTGATCGAGGCGTCCGGGACGACCTGAAACGGCGGTTCGCTAGTGAGCACGTGGCGACGGACGGGTATGTCGAGCACTTGCTCTGATGCCACGGCTTCTCCTCTGTGACCTTGCTCCTTCCGAGCCCCGCTTCCCGCGATCGAGGAGCAGGGACTAGAAAGGGCGCGGGCTCAAACGCCTGCTGCGGCGGCGCGGATGACGTCGAGGACGTAGTCGGGATGGGACAGCATGGGGACATGGCTGCTGTCGATGTCGTAGGTGGTGGCGCCCATCCGCTTGGCCGCCGCCCGCTCGAGTTCCGGGTGGACGGCCTGGTCGTGGTTGGCCACGATGTACCAGGACGGCTTGGTTCTCCAGGCCACGCCGGGGGCGTTGTGGCCGAACAAGGTCGCGGCCGGGGGGTTGGCTGTCGCCCAGACGATTTTCTGCTCTTCGTCGGGCAGGTCGCCGCAGAAGCACCCGATGGCCGACGGCTTCATCCAGACGCGCCCGTCGGCGACGACGGCTTGGGTGAAGGCCGGGGTGACCGGGAACTTGTCCTGCTCGCTCTGTGAGGTCTCGGTCTCATCCGGTCCCAGGGCCGAGATGTAGACCAGCCCGGCGACGCGGTCATCGGTACCCGCGGCGGTGATGACCGCGCCGCCGTAGGAGTGGCCGACCAGGATTATCGGGTTGCTGACCTGCCCGAAGTGCGCACCGCTCGGGCGACATCCTCGACGTTGGAGTTAAGGCCGTACTGGGCGGAGACCACCTCGTAGCCCTCCGCCTGAAGCGGCGCGATCAGCTTGTTGAAGCACGAGCCATCGGCCCAGATCCCGTGGCAGAACACGATGCTCGGCTTGGTCTGCGGCATGACGCTTTCCTTCCTGTCGTCTCGGTCCTGAGGTAACCGGACCGGCTTGATCTCTTTGCGGAGATTGTTCGTCCTGCAGGTCGTCACGGAATCACTTGAGCGAGCCATCTCTTATGGACGCCGGGCGGCGGATGCGCTCCAGCCGTCCGTGGTCAGCCCTGAGGATCAGGCGGGACGGCTTTGCCCGCGACTCCGCCTCTCGCTTACAAAACAGGGCCGACGTACACTCCCGACGTGGCCCAGATGCCAAGAGGCACCCGGGGGCGTCCGCTGCGCGGCCGTACGGCAGAGCTCGCCGCCGTCGGCGCCCGCCTCGATGAGGTCCGGTCCGGGGTCGGCTCGGTCATCATCGTCGAGGGACGGGCCGGGCTGGGCAAGACCCGGCTGCTGGACGCGTGCGCGTCAATGGCTGCCGAGCGTTCGTTCCGGGTGGGGCGCGGAGTGGCGGAGCCTCACCGGCGGGCGGCCGGGCTCGACGTGCTCTTCGATGCGCTCTTCGGCGGCGACAAGCCCCTCCTCGCGCGCAACGCCCTCAGCGACCTGCACGCGTCGCCGGAACAGAGGTTCTGGCTCCTTCAGGACATCCAGGCGCTGATCGAAGCGGAAGCACTGCAAGGTCCGTTGCTCATCTGCCTTGATGACCTTCACCTGGTCGGCGAGGGCTGCGCCATGGCGATGCGGCAGCTTCCGCAGCAGCTCGCCTCCCTGCCCGTGGCATGGGTGATGGCGTACCGCCCGAACCAGGGGCTTGCCGTACTGCAAAGCACCACGGGCCAGCTGGAAGACGCGGGAGCCGAGGTGGTCAGGCTCGGCCCGCTCGGGCGCGAGGCCGTCACGCAGGTCGCCGTGGACGTTCTGGGCGCTGAACCCGATGATGATCTTTTGCGCAAAGCCGATCAGGTCCGGGGAAACCCGTTCCTCCTGATCGAGTTCTTCCGCGGTCTCCAGGACGAGCGCCTCGTGGCAGTCGAAGCCGGCCGGGCGAGGCTCGTCGAGGACCGCCTGCCGCGGCGCGTCAGCGACAGCATGCGGGCCCGGCTGCTGCGCATGTCCCCGGCCGCGAACCGCCTGGCGACGCTCGCGTCGGCGCTGGGCAGGCGTTCTCCGTCCAGAGCTGGCCCAGATGGCCGGGGTGGCGGTCACGGAGCTGCTGGATCCGGTCCAGGAACTTGCCCAGGCTGACATCTTCATCGAGAGCGGCGACCGGCTGGCATTCGGACACGACTTGATCCGCGAGGCAGTGCGGGCGAGTTCCCCCGTCCCGGTTCGCCGGGCGCTCGACCGTCAGGCGGCCGACGTCCTGGTGGCCCGGGGCGCGCTTCCCGTCGAGGTGGCGCAGCAGCTCGCCGACTGCGCCGAGCCGGGCGACGAAGCCGCCATCGCCACCTTGCTTGAGGCAGCGGGCATTCTCGGTTCGAGCGACCCGGCCAGTTCCGCCGGACTCGCCGGGCGAGCGCTCGAACTGGCGCCCCCGCGGCATGCACTCCGAGGTCCCCTTGTCGCGCGGCGCGCGGTTTCCCTGTTCGCTGCGGGCCTGCTTGAGGAGGCGACGCGATTCGCCGCTTCGGCTCTGCGGCAGGTACTGCCCGCCGAGGAAGAGGCCAGGGTCCGTCTGGCGGTAGCTGGCATATTTGACCTGTCTTCTGACGTGCGGGCAGACAACGCCCGCGCGGCGCTGGCGCTGCCCGGCCTCTCGGCCGACACCCGCGCCCTGCTCTGGGCCTCCCTATTCCACAACGTGGTGGTGGCCGGGCGAGCCGAAGAGGCGGCCGGCCTGCTCCCCAAGGCACGGGAGGCCGTGCCCGACAGCCGCCAGGGGGCCGCCTGGTTCACCCTGAGGTGGCCCGGGCCGGGCTTCGGTACCAGATTCGGACGTCACCGGGGGCTTTGAGATCCTTGAGGCGGCTCGACGGCAGCTGGTCCCCGGCCACGATGACGCCAGGGCACGGATGGCGGACAACTTCAGGGCGTCGTTCCTCGCGGCGCTCGACCGGTTCGATGAGGCGTTTCACGTTGCCGACAACGCGATCGCCGGGGCCCAGAAAGACCGACAGAACTGGGCGCTGCGGATGTTCGAGTCCTGGAAAGGCCGTCAACTGCTGCAAAGGGGGCGCCTGGCGGAGGCGGCGGTGGCGCTCGAGGGCCGCTTCAGCCTGGAGGATGCCGACCGGGTCATCGAAGGGAGGCCTAACGTGGTCGCGCTGGGCAAGCTGAAGATCCCCGGCGGCGACAACGCCGGCGCCCGCGAGGTCGCGGAGATCGCCAAGCTGATGCTCACGGCCGGCGCGCCAATCGTCCAGCGCCACGGCGCCTGGTACCTGGCACTGCACGCGATGTGTCAAGGCAACGCTGACGAGGCCCACAGCTGGCTCGGCGCCTGCGATCACGCCGATCGCCAGGGGCTGTTCCCCCTGTTCCCCTTGGAGATAGCAGACGATCCGCAGCTGGTCCGGATCGCGGTCGCGTCCGGCGACGGGCAACTCGCCGGGCATGTCGTCGAGCAGGCAGAACGTCGCTGTGAGTTCAACCCCGGCGTCGTCTCCTTCAAGGCAGCGGCCGCGCACGCCAGGGGTCTATGGCAGGGCTCGGCGGACGACCTGCGGACCGCTGCCTCGCTGTTCGAGACCGGGCCGCGCCCGCTAGCGACGGCGTCGGCACTCGAAGACCTCGGACGCTCGCAGGCGTCCGAGGGCGCCACCGATGACGCAACCGCCTCGCTCGATCGGGCCCTCGCGATCAACGTGCACCGGGCGCCAGCTGGGACGCGGCGAGGGTACGCCGCCGCCTCCGACGGCTGGGCGTCCGGCGCCGGATCATCATTTCGCAGCGTCCTGCCACCGGCTGGGAAGCTCTGACCACCGCGGAAGCGGCCGTCGCCCAGCTGGCCTCGGAAGGCAAAACCAACCGCGAGATCGCCGAGACGCTGTTCATCTCGCCGCACACAGTGAACAGCCATCTGCGTCACATCTTCGACAAGCTCGGCGTCAACTCCCGGGTCTCCCTGACCAGAATGGCCGGGGCGCCACGACCCCGGCGCACCGACTGAGCCGCCAGCGCGCGCACCGCCTCATAGTCGGCACCCTGCCCGCAGCCCTCTGCCAGTACGAAAAGACATGGCCCGATCAGCGATGCGGCCGCGGGCCGACGGTCGTCACCCCTCGAAAGCACAGCGACCTGCCCAAGGAGCAGGGATGGTATCAACGCCAACTGTCGTTCTGGTGCACGGCGCCTTCGCCGACGCCTCCGGATACGCGGGGGTGATCCGCGAGCTTCAATCCCAAGCGGTGGAGGTCCGGGCGCCGATGAACCCGCTGCGCAGCCTCGCGTTCGACGCCGACGCCATCGCTCGTTACACCACCACCATCGACGGGCCGATCATCCTCGTCGGGCATCCTTCGGCGGCGCCGTGATTTCCCAGGCGGCCCCCGTGGTCAATGATGTCGTCGCGCTCGTGTTCCTCTCGGCGTTCGCGCTCGACAAGGGCGAGAGCTGCGCCAGCATCCAGGAGCCGTTCCCGCCGTCGCTGCTGGTATCAACCAGCGTGTCCAGCCCCTACGACGCTCCCGGCGCGCCACGGCGGCCCCGACCTGTTCATCAAGATCGCGGAGTTCCACCAGACGTTCTGCGCGGATCTTCCCGCCGAGGTGGCGGCGCCGATGGCGGTAAGCCAGCGGCCGCTCAGCGCGGCAGCCCTGACGGAGAAGGCCACCGTTGCGGGCTGGAAGGACCTGCCGACCTGGTACATGGTCTCCGAGCAGGACAATGCCATCCCGCCCGACTGCGAGCGGTTCATGGCCAAGCGGATGAGCGCCAACGTCGAGTCCGTGAGCGGAGGATCGCACGCCGCCTTCATCGCCCCCCCGACATCGCCGCCAGCCTGATCCTCAGGGCCATCGAGACGACCTGGGGGTAGGTCTGGGCCTGTCCAGCACCCGGCAGGAGCAAAGACCTACTCTTTCAGCGCATCGGC
>CAWFGX010000007.1:0-28251 GCA_963815375.1 uncultured Actinomycetota bacterium
TAACGTCGGCGCCCTGTGCGCAAAGAGGAGGTGCCTGATGACGTCCAGGCTGGGCGCTTCCAGTACATCGTCGGTACCCGCCTCGAAGGACGGCCAGGGCGCAGGGCAGCGTCTAGCCGTCGCCCCAGTGCGTACCGGATTGCCGCGAGCGACTTGCGCTCGGCCAGAAATGAACCCCATCGCCGCTGAGGGTCGCGAACGGCGTGTCGTGGTCGGTGGCGGCGCTTCTCTCGGCGCGTAAGCTTTCGGAAGGCAGCGGCCGCCAAAGCCCCACGCCGGCGCGCCGTCCAACCATCCCGATCCTCGGTCCAGGCCCATCCCCTGGACGACCTGCACGATGTCGGCGCCAACTCGTCGGCGAAGCGCGCCCAACTCGTTGGCGAAGGAGATCTTCGATCCCCGAAATGAGTTGCTGCCGTGCTTGATCCGCTCCGCGCTGGTCGAGTCGGTCATGATGACCGGCGTTCCCGGGGTGCCGACCACCTCCGCGACCCGGGCCATGGACTCGGCATCGGCACCGCCGACGATGTGACGCGCCGCCGAGCGCATGTCGCGCAGCGCCGAGCCTTCGCCCAGGAACTCCGGGCAGCAGACGACAGGAACCGGAACGGCGCTCCCTGGAGCTGCTCCTGAACCCGGCGAGTGGTACCGGGAGGGACGATGCTCTTCGGCACCACCACTGTTCGCCGGCTTGGCATAGATGGGAAGCTCGCGCGACCGAATTGACCGCGCTCAGGTCGGGATAACGTCTGCCGCGGACGGTGTGCCCACGGCGACGAAGACCATCCGATTTCGTCGAGCGCGCGCCCAAGATCGCCGGTGACCGTAACCGCTCGTGCCGCACCGCCTGGGCGATCAGGAATCTACCCCGACCTCATAGATCGGCATCTCGCCGCGGGCGAGAGCGTCGCGGCGCGCAGAGTCAACTTCGACCAGGACCACCGAGCGCCCGTTCGTCACCAGATGCGCGGCCAACGCGAGGCCCACGTACCGCCACCGACGATCGTGACGAGCCGTCCTGCTCTGCCATCTCTTGCATATATGCCTTCTGTTCCGGCGTCATATGCCGCTCTCTTTCCGCCCCCGGGGGTGCGATACGTGTGAGGCGTCCGACTTCCCCTTCAATTGTTATTTAGCTGCAGAGGAAATTTACCGCGTCGTCGCAAGTAGATGCCAGGTCGAATCGACGGAGGCATCGGGAATTATTTGCATGAGAAATAATGCGTTTTTGTCAGCCACAATGACTCATGCTCATGGAGGATTTCCGTCGATCCTTTTGCGTCAGGGGAAGGCGGCCGAGACGTACGTCAGCAGGATGAGGAAAACTCCTGCATCTGCACGATGCCCGGCGGCGGTGTCGCGCTCTAGCCTCAGACGGATCACTGAGGTCCGGTGCACGGCCTAGGGGGAGGTTGCGCAGTGCGATACCGCCGCGTCACTGGAATAGGTGGCGCCTTGTGCCTTACCGCGCTGGCGCTCGCCGGGTGCTCCGGCGGATCGTCCAGCGACGTGACAGTGGCGACAGCCGCCAGCGGCACAATCGCGACCGACGCCGGCGGGCTGGGGACGGTGGCAGCGGGCGTCGATGTGCCGATCGCCCTCGGCGTCCTCGATCGCGTGGACGCTGTCAACGTGAGACTGGGCCAGCAGGTCAGGAAGGGTCAGCCGCTGCTAACCGTCGACCAGCAGCCGCTGCTCGCTATCGTGGCGCAGCTCCGGTCGCACCTGCAGCGCACGAACACTGACCTGATACGCGCGCAGACCGATCTGGCCGACGGACGGGTACCCGCCGCACTGGTGCCGGCCATCGTCGACCAAGAGCAGACCCTGCAAAGCCAGGCCAGCGTGTACGGCCAGTTGCTGGCGGCCGCGCAAGGCCAGAGCAGCACGGTGACCTCGCCGATCGACGGGGAGGTGCTGGCGGTTAACGTGCAACCCGGCCAGGTCGCGAAACCGGGCGCCACGCTCGTGGAGATCGTCAACTACGACCGGATCACCGTCACTGCCGAGCTGCCAGTATCGGTTCAGGGCGAGGTGAAACCGGGAGCTCCCGCGCGACTCACCTTCGCGGAAGTGCCTGGCTTGGCGATCACCGGCACCATCAGCGGCGTCTCACCTGGGTCGGTCAACTCCGGCACTGGCTTCCAGGTGATCGTGGACGCCCGCAATACCTCCGGTCAGGCTGTGCACCCCGGCTACCAGGCTTATATGCAGGTGGCATACCAGAGCCCGGCGGGCACGGTTGTCCGCCGGATTGCGGTACTTAACATCGGCCTTGCCCCGAGCATGTTCGTCGTCGAGGGGAATGTGGTCCAGCTTCGCCAGGTGCAGGTTGGCGCCGAGGACGGGTCGGACGTCCAGATCACCAGCGGCATCCATCCCGGCGAGCAATACGTGCTGGTCGGCAACGAGAACCTGGCCAATGGCGCCCGCGTCCACGTCACCAGCGCCCGCGCGAATTCCGGGTGATGGAGGGGATCGGGGTGCCTCGAGTCACCCACCGGAAAGTCCCGCCCTTCTTCGCAAACGTGCCGGCGTTGCCGCGTATGTTCGATGAGATCTTGTCCGCGGCCCGGCGAGCCTGGTCCGCCGACAGGCGCGCTGCGTACCGTTCCTGGCTGAGGTGGCCGCTGCTGGGCCTGCTGCTGCTGATTCTGGGCCTAGCGCTGCCGTGGTTCGCGATCCCGCTCCAGCCGAGTCTGTCCTCCTGGTCGCTGCCGGTGGTGCTCGCCGGCATCCCTCCCGTGTCCTGGATCAGCTACGGCGCCGTCCTCGCTGCCTGCCTGGTTTCCGGGCTGCTGATCGCGGCGCGCTCGCGGGGCCGGGCGGGCGCGGCGACCGCGGCAGTCGGCGCGGCGGTCCTGGTCGTCTCGCTTGCTTTCGTGGTGGCGTCGATCACCGCCGACTGGCCGCTGCTGCAGCGGCTCGAGGACCAGGCCGCTGAACAGTCCGCGATCGTCGGACAGTTCGGCTACGGGGTGCCGGGCCAGACACCGAGCCTGATGCTGGTGACGCCGGTCACCGGCAGCTGGGCGCTGCTCGGCGGAGCGCTGCGGCTCGGCTGGTTCTGCACCGCCGCTGGCGGCCTGGTGCTGTTCGCGAGCGGCGCCCCGAGCCTGGCCTGGCGGGTCCGCCGGATCCAGCGGCGCGGGATCGTGCTGTCAGCGCTCGCCGTCCTGATCGTCGCCGGCGTTCTCGTCCGCGGGGTCATCGCCGATTACCTGGCCGAGCAGGGCGCCGCCGCGGTGCAAGCCGGCGATTACCAGGCGGCCAGGGCCAGCCTGGCCGACGCCAGCCACCTCGACCCGCTGCTGACAAGCAGCACCGCCTACGAGCTGACGCTGGGGCAGGCGCTGCTTGGCGACGGCGGCGACGGGCAGCCGCTGGCGATGTTCGCCGACGCTTACGCGAGCGGCGCCGTGGGCGACATCCGGGGACAAGTCACCGAGCTGCACAACGCAGTGGCGCTTGACCCGGCGAATCCCGTTCTCCTGCAACAGCTCGACCAGGCAAGTCAGGTTCTCGCGGTGACCGATAAGAACCCTGGACCACTACAAGCGCTGAGCCATCCCACCGTGGCCGACGTGTACACCCAAGGCCGGGTCCGCTACGCGCGAGCCGACTACTCGGCCGCATTGCCGTGCTTCCAGCAGGTTCTCAGGATGACCGGGGACGGCAACGTCATCTCGTCTGCCTATACCTACATCGCGCTTTCCGAGCTGAAGCTCGGCCGGGCCGGCCAGGCGCGGCTCGACCTGCTGCGTGCGGTCAGGGCGGACACCAGCTACAACAACACCCTGGCGCGCTCCCTGCTGGTCGGCCTTTACATCAGCACGAAGTCGGGAGACGCGTGATGCGGTGGCGAATCTTCGGTGCCCTGCTCGTCGTACTCTCTACCGGCTGGCTGCTGGCCGGCGTCGCAGCCAGCACCTTCTCACGGAATATCCCGCAGACTTACCCGGCCGGCCTGGGCAGCGCCGCATGGATCGAGGCCGCGGGCGGCCCGCAGCACGCCTACTTCCGCCTGTCGCTCGACCTGCCCGCCGCACCAGACCTGGCCACTCTGTGGATCACGGCCGACCAGCAGTACCGGGTATACGCGGACGACAACGACATCGCCAGCACCCTGCCGCCGACTAAAGCCGGCCTGCCACCGCTCGCCAACCCTGTCGACCTGTCCTCACGGCTGCGCGAGGGACAGAACGCCATCGGGGTCGAGGTCATCAACAACGACCACGGCCCGGCGGCGTTTCGCGCCAAGCTAAGCCTGGACTTCGGCGGCAAGCAGGTCAACTACGTGACATCAGCCACGGGCTGGCAGGCGGCCTCCGGAGTCCAGCAGGTCCGCTTCGCTGGCAGCAACACGAAGGACGCCAGCTTCTCGGCAGTCTCGTTCGACGCGGGCCAGTGGCCCGCTGCCACGCCGATGCCCAGGTCGCCGGCGCAGCCGGCGTCGCTCATGCCGCCCGCAGTAGTAGCGGGCCCGCTAACCGGCGAGGTCATCTCCGCGGGCGCCAGCTCCGACATGCTCGCCAGTGACGTGCTGCAGGTGCCACCGGGCGTCAGCGGCGCATGGCTGCGGGTCGTCGCCTCGGATCCGTACAGCCTCTCGGTGGACGGGCACGTGGTCGCCAGCCAGGCAGCGGCCTACTTCCCCGTCGGCCCCGGTTCGCAGCGGCTATCGCACGCGCTTGGCATCTATGACATCGGCCGCTATCTGCGCGCCGGCCGTGACCTGGTGCTTATCCACGTCTACGGTGATCATGCCGCCGCGCTCTACCTCGACGGCACCATGGAGAGCTCCGCGGGACCAGTCGACCTCGCGAGTGGTCCAGGCTGGCATGCCGCCGCCACCGCCCTGACCACCGCCACCACCGGCCGCGGCGCCTGCGTTCGTGCTTGGCCCGCTCAACCGCGTCTGGCCTGGCGGGCTCACGCGAGCCGACGGAGCCCTCGGTCAGGGGGCCAGCGCAGCCGTCGGCGCGGCGGGCCAGCAGTCCCAGACGCTGGCCGCGGTGCTTCCTGAGGTCCCAGGCGCTGTCAGTGCTGACTACGCCCTGGTCGGCATAGCGTTCGTAGTAGTGCTGTGGCTGTCGTCTGGCCTCGCGGCCGCCCGCCTGGCGCAGCGCCCGCTCGGGCCTGCTCTTCTCGTCGATGCCGCCGGCCACCTGCCCGCACTGGCCGCGGCCGGCGCCGTGGCTACCGTCGCCCGGCTGCCCAACTGGGTGCCGCCCTGGCCGTATGTCCCCGCCGTCTTCTGGCTGGTGGTGGCGATCCTGGCCGCGGGCAAGCTCAGCGCCTTCCAGGGCTCGGCGGCGATATCCCCTGGATGGCCCGGCTGGCCGGCGTGGATGCCACGGCACCGACGGCGCGTTCCCGTGCCCCTGTCGGCACCGGTCGCGATAGGCCGCCACGCCGTACGGCGGCAGCCCTCCCCGCTGACGGTGGCGCTGGCCCGGCTCGCCCTCCTGCCGCGACTCGCCATGGCGGGAGAGGCAGTGCAGGCCGGCGCGGCATTCCTCCTCCGAGTGGACACGAAGCCAGTCTGGCGGCCGGCCGAACGGCTGCGGGCGGGCCGCACCGGTTTGCTCCCGGGTCCGGGACGCCGGCTTTTCTCCCGGCTCGCCTCCCGCAGCACCTGGGTTAACGGCTGCGTCATCATGATCGCGCTGGCCGGCACCGGACAGCTCGCCTACGGTCTCGGCTACGAGCCGTACTCAGGTGACGAAACCGTGAGCCTGCTCGCGGCGCAGTCCATCCGCGCCCACCTGTTGCCTCGCTTTCCCTCCGGCTTGCTGTACCTGAAGGGGGAGCTGTACGAATACCCGCTGGCCCTGTACACCGGGATCTTCGGCCAGGGGCCGGTGGCTGACCGGCTGCCCACGATCCTTACCTACGGGGCCACCGTGCTCGCGTTCGGCCTGCTGCTCCTTCCGGTCGTGCTGCGCGGCAGGCACCGGCTCGCGCAGGTGGTACTGACCCTGCTGTTCGCGACCGCGCCCATGGAACTGCTCGAACCCCAGCTGGTGCGCATGTACCAGCAGGAGCAGCTATTCGCGGTCCTCTTCGCCTCGTTCTTCCTGCTGTCGCTGCGCGCCGGCCGGACCGCGGCCGGGCTCGAGGAACTGCCCCCGGCGCCCGAAGGCCGCCTGTGGGCGCTCCTCACCCGCTGGTCAATCCCGCTGTCCGCTATCACCGTGGTCGCGATGTACCTCTCCCTCGAGGAGAGCTTCATCGTGCTCCCGGCAATCCCTGTTGTCCTGCTCGGCGGCCTCGGGCTGCGCTGGTCGCGCGACCGGCGATGGCTCAAATGGGGGCTGCCCGCGGCCGCGATAATCGCGCTCCAGTACTGCCTGACCATCGTCACGAAGATGCCGGTGCTCGGCTATGACCGCAGCAACAAGCCGTACATCGATTACGATCCCAGCCAGTTCTACTACTACCTCGCCCACTACCTGCTCGCCGTTCCCGGCGGCAGCGGCGGGGTCCCCGCCGGAAGCGGGAACGGGACGCTCTACCTGATCACGAGCCTGGCCGTGGTAGCCGGTGTCGCCGGGGCAGCGCGCCGCGACTTCACCCGTGTCTACCTCAGCGCGTTCACCTGGGTCCCCATCCTGGTGCTCAGCACCGTGTTCAGCGCCTACGCCGAACGCTACATCCTCATCATGCTGCCGGCGCTCTTCGTGCTGGCGGGGCTAGGCGCTCTCGACATCCTGGGCTGGCTGCGCACGCTCTTCGTGGCGGGCGAGGGGCGGCAGCCCCGCCTGGCCGCCGGCCTGATCCTGGCCGCGACGGTACCCGGCTTCATCTGGCTCGCCGGCTCACTTCCTGCCCGCGTCCAGGACTACGGCCTTGCCGCCTCCCGGCTGGCCGGCGTCCCGTATGCGCAGCAGCAGCCCGACTACAGCATGGTGGCCGCGTACATGAAGGCGCATGAGCAGCCTGGCGACCTATTCATTACTCTCACGTCCACCACCGCGGCCGCGTTCTACGCCGGCCGAGCGCCGGACATGGTGATCCAGCCCCACCCCAACAAGCTGCTCTACCTGACCGAGAAAAACGGCATCGTCATCGATGTCTACTACGGCAAGCCGGTCATTCTCTCCGCCGGAGACCTCGAGCAGGTCATCGCCAGCCATCGCCGCATCTGGCTGATGACCGACCAAGGTCCCTACTTTGACAGCGTGCCCGTCAACATGACAGAACTGATTCGCGCGCAGTTCACCGAGGTCGCAGGGAATTCCCAGACCGCCCTCTACTTGAGGGGGAGCTTATGCGCTGGCAGCTGAGGCACCGACTGCCGCGTCGCATGGCCGCGGCGTCCGCTCTTGCGCTGCTGGTGGCGGCCTGCACTAGCCAGGCCCCGCACCCGTCGCCTCGCGTGCCTGCGGCCTCTCCAGGGAGCACCGTCGCGGCCGAACCGGCCACGAACGCGCGAATCCGGGACATTCTCCTGGACATCAGCGCCGACGGCTTCAACCCGCAGGCGCCCCCGGTCAGCGGGGCCCGGCAGCCCGGCGGCCTGTTCATCAACTGGCGGGGAACCTGGTCGGGCAAGCAGGCGACCGCACCCGCCAACACGAACATCCAGGAAACCGGCCTGTCCGATCAGCAGGCGCGCAGCGCACCGCGCCATGATCCGCTCACCGACCTCACCTACCTCGTCAATCTTTACGCCTACCAGGCCATCAACCCCGATGACCGGGAATTCGCGCCGGACGTGGCGCGGATGGAACCGATCGTGCGGCAGGAGTACGCCAATGAGGGCTACTACCGGTGCTGGGTGTACTTTCAGCTCCGCGATCTCGGCAGCCTGCAGCCCGCCCAGGGCTGGGATGCCCTCGCCACTCGCTTCGCGGCCGGCGTCTACCAGCATTACTACGACAGCCAGGCAGGTACGGTCGCCGACCCGCGGCATGGCGGCATCTACCGGACCGACTACGCGGCCGAGTGCGGCGCGATGCTCATCGACGCCGGCCAGCGGGAGCACGACGCGGCGTGGATCAGCGCCGGCAACTCGACGCTCACTCGCCTCATAAAGCAGGCGCAGAATCCCGGCACGCATTTGTTCCCGCTGCAGATGCTGGTCGGCCCGGCACGGGACACGGTCGTGCAGTCGCAGCTGACGATAGGCGAGGAGGCCCAGCTCCTCAATTCTCTCCTCGACGCCTACGACCTCACAGCGAACAAGAGCTACCTGAACGCTGCCCTCGAGGCGGTCAACTCGCTCTACAGTCCCGCGATCGGCCTTTGGGACCGGGCGAATGATGGCTTCTTCTTCTCAGCCGATGCTGACGGCCAGTCCCTGAATGCCCATTACAAAGAAGCCGGCAGGCCTGGATGCTGCCGTTGCTTCAACATCTGGCGCGCATCGAAGGCGGCGGCGGGTGGACTGGGAGAGAGCAGGAGATGCTGACCGTGGTACGCGACAAGCTATGGCAGCCGAGCATTAACGGTTATCCCTACCGCGAAAGCCCAGATTTCACCGTCTACCAGTCCCACAACGGCCCCGGCCGCACGAATGTCCAGGAGGACTGGGTCACCTCGGAAGCAATGGGCATCGCCGGAGAAAGCCTGGCTTCTCAGCTGGTGCAGTTGACCTTTTTATGCCTGAAGAACATTAGACATGGGACACGGATTTTATGCATGTGGGCCATTCCAGGCCCGGGTGCGATTTACATAGGGGAGGGCACCAATGGGCACGATTTTGCGTCGTATCATACGTTTCTATGCCCCCGGGCATGCCGAGCCTAGACATGCCGCGCCACGGCGTGCGGCATGGTGGTGGCGCCTGGCGCGTCTGGGCCTGGGTCCTGTCGTGGCGCTGGCCTCGCTGCCGCTGTTGCTCGCCGGGACGCCGGCGTCGGCGGCGACCGGCCCGCTCACGCTGTCCACCGCCTCCGGCTCGGCCGGCCAGCGCGTCCTGCTGTCCGGAAGCGGCTTCACGCCCGGCGAGTCGGTCCAGCCATACTGGGACTACGGTACGACCAGCGCGCTGGCGCAGAAGAGCTTCTACCTCTACAACCCGATCGTCACCGCCGGCTCGAACGGGGCAGCGAATGCCGACCTGTTCGTGCCAACCGTGTCGAGCGGCGCGGGCACGATCTCTCTCGTCGGGCTGACCAGCGGTGTCGTCGACACCGCGTCGTTCACCGTCGTCGCGCGCATCGACACCGGCGCGGCGATCGCGCCCTCCGGGGCCACGCTCACGTTCGCCGGCTGGGGGTTCGGGGCACACGAGGCGGTCAACGTCAACTGGTCGGGGACGCTAGCCGTACAGGCCTCCACTGACGCTAAAGGATCCTTCTCGGGGAAGACCTTCACCATTCCGTCGGGCACCGCGGACGGATCGTATACAGTCAGCGCGACCGGCGTCACTAGCGGCGTCACCACGTCCGCCACGGTGACCGTGGGCGCGACGCCAACTGGGCCGGCCCCGGGCTCCGATGACTGGCCGAACTGGGGCTTCGATCCGCAACAGCACCGGGTCAACACCGCGGAGACCGCGTTCAGCACGTCGAACATCGGCACGCTCGGGGTGGCCTGGCAGGCGTCGATCACCGGGCCCGACAAATACCAGGCTTCACCGACCGTGGCTAACGGCATCGTCTACATCGCCTCGACTCACGGGCTGCTCAGCGCGTATAACGAGACCACCGGAGCGCTGCTGTGGTCGTACCAGGCGCGCGGGCCCATCTACGCCTCGCCCGTCATCGCGGGCGGCATCGCCTACCTCGGCACGACCAACGAGCCGCAAGAGTCCCAGGCCGGCAACTACGCCATCGCCCTGAACGCCCAGACCGGCGCGCTCATCTGGGCTGACCCGCTCCCGAACGGCGGTGACTGGGCCACACCCCTCGTCGCCGGCGGCGAGGTCGTCTTCCCCATGGCCAACCGCGAGGGGGTATCCGGGGGAATCATCGCCTATGACGCCCTGACGGGCGCGCAGGTCTGGATGGACAACACCCACGAGGGGGTCTGGGCCCCCCCGACGCTCGACCCCGGCGGCCAGTCTTTCTACCAGGCTACTGGCAACCCGTGCAGCGGGACCGGTCCCGCTGACAACCCGCCATGCTCGGGCCAGATCCTGTCGGTGAACCTCGCCACGGGCGCCTACACCACCCTCATTCAGACCCCCGACTTCAGCGGTGACGATGACGTGGCGACCGCGCCGACCTACGACAACGGCAACCTTTACTTCGGGGGCAAGGACGGGATCTTCTTCTCGATCTCGGCCGCGACCGGAGCCGTCAACTGGCAGTACAACACTGGGTTCTCTGGCGACTTCGGTATCTACAGCAGCAGCGCCCTCTACAACGGGCTGGTGATCTTCGAGAGCATCGGCGCCAAAAAGGTCTACGCGCTCGATGAATCCACCGGCTCCCTGGTTTGGTCGTACACGACGAACGGCGGCCCCAACTCTCCCGTCGTCGTCGGCGGCATCGTCTTCGTGGCCTCCTACGGAGGCATACTCCTGGCGCTTAACGCCTCGACGGGCGCTCTCCTGTGGTCCGCACCGCTCGGCGCCAACGTCCCGACTGGGGCGAGCGCCGTCGTGGCCAACGGGATGGTGTTCCAACCGGTGGGCAACGGCGCGCTCGAGGCGTTCACGCTCGGCGGGCTGGCAATCACCAGTGCGGCCAGCGCGACCGCCACCGCAGGCTCCCCGTTCTCGTTCACGGTGACGACGGCGGGCTCCCCGGCACCGTCCCTCAGTGAGACCGGTGCCCTACCCAGCGGAGTTACCTTCACCGACAACGGTAACGGGACCGCCACCCTGGCGGGCACGCCCGCCGTTGGCCAGCAGGGCAGCTACCCGATCACGATCACCGCCAGCAACGGCGGGGCGAACAGCGTCACCCAGTCCTTCAAGCTCACTGTCAATGCCCCGCCCGCGGCGACCGACATGTCGGCCGGAATCACCGGCCCCGCGTCGGCGACGTCGGGCTCGACGGTGGTCTACACGGTAACCGCCTCCGACCTCGGGCCCGCTGCCGCGAGCCAGGTCACGGCCACGCTTACGCTGCCGCCCGGCGCGTCCTTCGTCTCGGCGCAGAACGGCGGCACATACGCCAACGGGGTGGTGACCTGGACCGTCGCGAAGATCGCTTCCGGCTCCCACTCGAACCTGAAGGTTTCCATCATTCTGACCACCAAGGGCGCCAACAGCCTGACCGCCTCCGTTCAGGCGGCCAATCCCGATCCCAACACCGCCAACAACACGAGCACATTCACCACCACGGTGAAATAGCAGGCGGGCCGCGTCATGGCTGACTGGCGCGGCTGAGAATGTCGTTGCTCCGGCCCGGATCGTATTCGGGCCGGAGCGGTCTCTTAAAGCCTGCCTGAAAACCGGACAGAGGCCGTGACCCGTAACGTCTAGTTGTCCAGGCCGAGCGTGAACGTCGGCTTGGGGGAGGTTTCCGGCAGTTTGTGCTCATCGGCGAGTCGCCGGACCGCCGTGCCGGTGGCCAGGAACTCGGTCGCGTGCTCGCCCCAGACGTGGTTCTTTACCTCCACCGTCACGCCGACAACGCCAGACGACTGGGCAGCTGCCGCCTCGACCTGCATGCGCGTCAGCGCAAGCTCACGGGCCTCGTAGACGCCTTGGGTGAACTGCAGCATCTCCTGATTCTGGCCAACCTGGCGCAGCGACTGCATGACGCCCTGGTGCGCTACGTGGTACACGCAGGTGCCGAGCACGAAGGCGACCGGCACCGCGCCCGCCGCCAGCAGCCGGAAGAAGTCCTGCGCTGACAGGTCGGAGGTGAACGCACGGCCGTCAGGCGCCCGGTGCGCGCCATGGCCGGCCAGGTGACGGACCGCGGTACCGGTGGCCACGAACTCGAGGCAATTCTGGCCCCAGGCGTACATCTGCAATCGCAGCTGGACGCCGACGATACCGTCGGCCGCCAGGTGGTCGGCTTCGGCGCGCATCCTGGCCATGGCCAGTTCCCTGGCGTTGTACATGGCCTGCGTGAGGACCTGGAGCTCGGTGTTCTTGCCCCACCGGCTAACCTGCAGGCCGACGTGGTAGATCGAGGAGCCGACGACGAAGCCGAGCGGCTCGAATCCGGCTTCGCCGAGCAGCACGTACTCCGATACCGACAGGTCAGAGGTGAAGACCCCCGCCGGACTGGCACCTGCCGTCTTCGCGAGCCGGGTGTCGGCTGCCTGCGGCTCCCACACCGCCGCATTCTGGTTCGGCTGGTTTGAAAACAGCGGCATCGTTGCCTCCCAGGCGGTGACATGTGACGACCGAAGCCTAGTACGCAAGTCAGGCGCTCAGCCGGACAGCAGCACGAGCTTCCCGCGCACGTGGCCCTGCTCGCCGACCCGGTGCGCCTGGGCAACCTCCGCGAGGGGGAAGGTCTGCGCGACCGGGAGCGAGAAGCGTCCGGATTCGATCAGCTCGCCGATCTCGCCGAGCGCGTAGACCGCCCGGCCGGTGTCGCCGCTGCTGAACCTCACCCCGTGCTCCAGGGCGCCCACGGAGTCGGCGAGCGTGACGACGTGCCCGGCGCCGCCGGCGAGCTCGATGAGCTCGGGCAGCACCCCGCTCCCGGCGACATCCAACGCGACGTCGACACCGCCGGGCGCAAGTGCGCGGACCTGCTGGGTGAGGCCCTCGCCATGGGCGACGGGCTCGGCCCCCAGCGAGCGCAGGTAGTCGTGGTTGGCGGGACTGGCGGTGCCGATCACATGCGCGCCGCGCACAACGGCCAGCTGAACCGCGGCGCTGCCGACACTCCCGGAAGCGCCGTTGACCAGCAGCGTGCTGCCGCTCCCCACGCCGAGCTGGTCAAGCGCCCGCGTGGCCGTCTCGGTGGCGGCAGGCAGCGCCGCAGCGGCGGGGAAGTCAAGCGACGGCGGGATCAGCGCATAGTAAGACAGCACCGCCAGCTCGGCCTGGGCCGCCCCCTCGGCGGACAAGCCGAACACTCGGTCGCCGAGGGCCACGTCCGCAACGCCCTCGCCGAGCTCGTCGACGGCGCCCGCCGCTTCGTGGCCCAGGGTCTGCGGGAGGTCGGGATCCATCAGGCCCTGGCGCTTCTTCCAGTCGCTCGGGTTGACGCCGGCCGCGCGCACCGCGATCCGGACCTGCCCGGGACCCGGATGCGGATCGGGCAGATCCACGATCTCGAGAACCTCCGGGCCTCCGAACTGGCTGAAGCGGACTGCCTTCATCGTTGCCTCCTTATCCGGACGGCTCAGCCGGGCGGCGTCCCCAGGTGCCGATGAACGCGAAGCCGCAGCCTAGGAAATCTGGATCATCCAGCCTGGCCTCGAGCCTGGCTTCCTCCGCGGCAGTCATCACTCCCGAGGAGATCAGCGGCCCTGCCATGGCTGCAATGCTGAGCTGGTAGAACTCCGATAGCGCGGTCCCCGGCCGCACGATGTCGAGCTCGGCGTCGGCGCCGATATCCTCGAGCCCCAGCTGGTGGATCTGCCGGAGAACCGCCCTGCCTTGCGCCAGCGAACCGTTCGGGAATGCCTCATGCCAGGCACCAGGATGCGCGGCCCAGATCGGATCGAAATCGGCCAGCCACATGCCGAAGTCGCAATCCTCCGCCAGCAGCCAGCCACCGGGTGCCAGCCAGGAGACCATCCGCCGCAGCACGGCCATCCGGTCAGGAATGTGCATGAGCACAGCGCGCACGTGCACCAGGTCAAAGGACTTGTCCGGGAACTCGTCGCTGGTCACGTCGTGACGGAGAACGTCGAGATTCGGCAGCGATAGCTCGGACAGGAAGCCGGTCTCCAGGTCGGTCGCCGTAACCCTGCCAGCCGGGCCGACATGCTCACACAACCAGCGCGCAATTGAGCCGCGTCCGCCGCCAGCTTCCAGGCACCGTGCGCCAGTAGGCAGGTCGAGCGCCTTGATCCTGCGCACCGTAAGCGGGTCGAGACGTTCCGCGAACAGCTCCAGCCGGCGGCGCTCATCCGCGCCAGCGTGCGGGAATGCGTAGTGCCTCGGGTGGTCAGTCATCTGCTCGCTCCGATACGGCACATGCGGCGCCAGGCCAGACGCCACCGGACCCGGCCACACGTTAACTGATACAGCCCACGCCCTGCCATTGGCCTACTGCTTGGTTCAGCACTCATCCTGGCGGCTGTCGGCGCGATAAGCGTAACCATTTTTATGGTATCGTTTATGGTATGCGCGCAGCCATCGATAAGGCAGGTCGGCTGGTCATTCCGAAGGCACTGCGGGACAGTCTCGGCCTAGTGCCCGGTGAAGTTGAAGTGACTCCTGACGGCGCCGGGTTGCACGTGGAGCCCCTGGCGAACGACTATCTGGCGGACGAGGACGGCTTCCTCGTCATCCCGGCCGACGCGCCGATCAGCGACGAGTCAGTACGGACGCTCCGCGATGCCGGCCAGCGGTGATGATCCGCAGCTCCTGATCGACACCAGCGTCGCCGTAGCCCTCGTCGCTGCCGGTCACGAGCATCACCAGGCGACAAGGAAAGCTGTCGGGGATCGCAGTTGCGGTCTCAGCGGCCATGCGGCGTTCGAGACGTTCTCGGTGCTCACCCGAATGCCGCCGCCCAACCGCCGCACCCCGAACGCGGTCGCCCGGCTGCTCGCGCATGACTTCCCCGGCTCGCGATTCCTCAGCGCTCAGGGCTCTGAGCGACTCCACGCCAGGCTCGCGGAACTCGGCATCGCTGGCGGCGCCGTCTATGACGCGCTCGTGGCCGCGGCCGCCGCCGAACACGGAATCACCCTCGCCACGCGAGACCGCAGGGCGGCCGAAACATATCGCGCACTGGAGATCGATTTCGAGCTGATCGGCTGAGCGAGAAGATAGAGAACATGCGCTTCGTCCACGACACCCTTCCGCAGCGGGTCAGCTTCGGCTCCGGCGAGGCCGCCGCCAGCCTCGAGCGCGAGGTCGCCGAACTCGGCGCCAGCCGGGTCATGGTGATCGCGTCCAAGCGGGAGATGGACACCGCCGGCACCCTTACCGGGAACCTGCGCGTCCTGCTCCGCTACGACGACGTGGTGATGCACGTCCCGGTCGAAGTGGCCGCCCGCGCCCGCGAAGCCGCCGCAACACACAACGTGGACGCGATCGTCAGCGTCGGCGGCGGCTCCACCACCGGCCTGGCGAAGGCGATCGCCCTGACCACCGGCCTGCCGGTCATCGCGGTGCCCACCACCTACGCGGGCTCTGAGGCGACCGCGGTGTGGGGCCTGACCGAGGGCAACCGCAAGACCACCGGCACCGACCCGCGCGTGCTGCCGAAGGTCATCGTCTACGACGCCACCCTCACCCTCACCCTCCCGGTCCCGATCAGCGTCGCCTCGGGCCTGAACGCGCTCGCGCACTGCGTCGACGCGATGTGGGCGCCCAAGGCCGACCCGATCAACGCCGCCCTCGCCGCCGAAGGCATCCGCGCGCTGGCCGAGGGCCTGCCGAAGGTCGTCAGCGACCCGTCCGGCATCGACGGCCGCGAGCACGCCCTGTACGCCGCGTACCTGTCGGCCGTGGCGTTCGCGTCCGCCGGCTCGGCGCTGCACCACAAGATCTGCCACGTGCTCGGCGGCGCCTACAACCTGCCGCACGCCCAGACGCATGCCATCGTGCTGCCGTACGTGCTCGCCTTCAACGGGCCCGCGGCACCGGACGCCGAGCACAGGATCGCCGCCGCGTTCGGCACCAACCGGGCGATCGACGGCCTGGAAGACCTGCGCCGCGAGCTCGGCGCGCCGCACGCGCTGCGCGACTACGGCTTCGCCGAGGACGCGATCCCCGCAGCGGCCGAGGCGATCCTGCCCGCCGTCCCGCCGGGCAACCCCCGCCCGGTAACCGTCGCCGACCTGGAACGCCTGCTCCGCGCCGCATGGTCAGGCGCTGATCCCAGGGCGGCCTTTTAACACCATCATCCGGAACGTAAGCCGCCGTCTCTACACCCGTCCCATGGCTCCGGATCCGGGCTTACGGGGTGTGGTGGTAGAAGAGGTTGAACACGGTGATCACGCCGGGGCCCATCGCCTCGGTGCGGGTCTTGCCGATCTGCATCTCCTGAAGCGCGCGGGCCAGTTCCGCCGCCAGCGGGCCTGTGGTGTTCCTGGCGACCTGGGCGAGCGCGGCGTCGAACCCGAGTCCCGCCTCGACGCAGACCGTGAGCATGTCCATCGCGTCCGGCAGCTGGGACCTGATGAGCGTCTGCCGCTTGAGGCCTGAGTTGTACAGCAGCAGGTCCGGCAGGAAGAACCCGACGGCGCCGAGGATGATCGCGAAGACGACAAGCAGCAGGGAGTGATGCGCGCCGAAGAGCATGCCGATCAAGGCGAACACCACGAGCGAGAGGCCCTTGGTCGCGAGGATGCGGTCGGTGTTCCAGCGGTCCGGGTTGCCCGCGAGGTCGAGTTGGTGCTGGAGCCTGCCGGAGACACCGCGGGAGTTAACTGTTGCGGCATCGCGGGCCACGGCGTAATCAACCGTTCGGGTGGGAATTTCCCACAATCGATTGACATGTCGGCTGAACAGCCGACATGCACATTGGCCGATCGGCTCGTTCTGCGGCAAGGAAGCAGCAGGCCAGCGATGGCGCGCCTACTGTGCGGCCGTGAGGATACGGGCAGATCAGGTGCGCCATGGTGCGATGGCACTGCTGCTCGCTGCTGCGGCCGTTCTCCTGGCGGGGTGCATAAAGGGGTCGAGCGATACCAGCAGTTCTCCGGCGACGTACTACCTCAGCCCAACCGGCAACGACGGCGCGGCGGGCACGTCGGCGGTGACGGCCTGGCGAACGCTGGCCAAGGCCAGTTCCGTGAAGCTGCTGCCAGGCAGCAAGCTGCTGCTGCAGGCAGGCCAGGTGTTCACCGGCCAGCTGACCCTGGGGCCGGACGACGGGGGCAACGCGTCGGACCCGGTGGTGATCGGCTCGTACGGCGATGGTGAGGCGAGGATCTCCTCGACCAGCGGTTCCGGCATTTATGTGCACGACACCGGCGGTATCGACATATCGGACTTGCAACTGACCGGCAAGGCGAACTCCGGGCATGGCGACGGGATCAACGTCTACAGCGACCTGCCGGCCGGTCACCGCCTGGACCATATCGCCATCAGCAACGTGGCCGCCTCCGGCTTCCTTTACGGCATAACGCTAGGCGGGCTGAACAAGGGCGCCGGCTTCAGTGGCGTATCGGTCAGCAACGCCGACCTGCACGACAATATCGACGCTGGCCTCCTCACTTACGGGTCGGTATTCGACCCGCACACGCCGTCCTACGCGAACCAGAACGTCGTCGTTTCCCACGTGCAGGCCTCGGCGAACCGCGGGAATCCGCACGACCACAAGACCGATACCGGGAACGGAATCGTCTTGGGCAGCGTCGATGGCGGCATTGTCAGCGGGTCAACGGCCAACGACAATGGCGGCCTTGGTGCCGCCGCGCTAGGGCCCGCCGGCATCTGGACGTACGACTCTACGCACGTGGATATCGAGCACAACCTGTCCCACGGCAACAAGACGCCGAACAAGGTAGACGGCAACGGCTTCGGCCTAGACCAGAACACCTCGAACTCTGTGCTCGAGTACAACATCTCTTACGGAAATGACGGCACGGGATACCTCGTCTATAGCGCGCTGTCCAACGGCTTGCAGCGCAACAACGTCGTCAGGGACAACATCAGCAGCGATGACGGACGAGACGGAAACTCGTTCTACGGCGGCATGAGCGTCATCGGCTACGTATATAACGCGGCCGTTTACCAGAACACCGTGATAATGACCCCGGCGCAGACCGGCGCGCCGCCATTGCTCCGGCTCGGGCCCTATGTGCGCGGCGTTTCCATCCGGAATAACCTGTTCTCCACAGAATCCGGCCCGATCATCGCCGTGAGCAGTGCGCCAGCGCAATCCGCGGTGCTGCTGCAGGGCAACGACTACTTCTCGGTTCTCGGCCCGTGGCAGGTGTTCTGGGGCCAGACGGTCTACAACTCGCTCCCGGGGTGGCAGGCCGGAACAGCGCAGGAGACCATGAACGGCCAGCCGACCGGGCTGGACGCCAACCCGGAGATGGTCGGTCCGGTGCTGGGCCTGTCGCTGAGCAGCCCGGAAGCTCCCGCCGCGGCCGCGGGCTTCGGGCCAAGACCGGGCTCGCCGCTGATCGGCACCGGACTTGACCTGGCCAGCCTGGGCCTGCACCCGAACGCGGCCGGCTACACCGGCCGCGTTCAGTCCGTTCAGCACCCGGACATCGGCGCCGTCTAGACGGCCTCGGTCACCGGCTGCATGCCCATGGACCGCACCGTCCAGCCGGCAGCTCGCCATTGATCCAGCGCGAGGACATTGCGCGCGTCGAGGATCCGCGGTGCGCGCACCACGCCGCGCAGCGCTGCCGGGTCCAAGACCCGGTATTCCTGCCATTCCGTCAGGTGCAGGACCACGTCCGCGCCCTCGCATGCCTTTGCCACGTCGACGGCGTAGTCCAGGTCCGGATACGCCAGCCTGGCATTGTCGAGCGCCTTCGGATCGTGCACGCGGACCGCCGCGCCTTCGGCGCTGACAGCGGCGGCCACGCCGAGCGCGGGTGAGTCGCGCACGTCGTCGGTTTCCGGCTTGAAGGCCGCGCCGAGGACCGCGACGTTCTTTCCCGCGAGAGTGCCGCCTGCCAGTTCTCTGGCGATATCGGCCGCGCGCCTGCGCCGGCCGTTGTTGATGTCGTCCACGTCCTGCAGGAAGCGGACGGAGTCAGCGACGCCGAGCTCGCCGGCCCTGGCGATGA
Source organism: uncultured Actinomycetota bacterium (assembly GCA_963815375.1). GTDB lineage: Bacteria > Actinomycetota > Actinomycetes > Streptosporangiales > Streptosporangiaceae > JASHPR01. The sequence continues at coordinate 18,745 of CAWFGX010000007.1, forward strand.
ACGCGCGGATGTCCTTACCGAGGCAACCGCCGCCGAAGCCAAGCCCGGCGGACAGGAAACGCCGGCCGATTCGGGTATCGTGCCCGAGCGCTTCCGCCAGCGTCACCACATCCGCGCCCGCTACCTCGCATATGTTCGCCATCGCGTTGATGAAGGAGATCTTGGTGGCGAGGAACGAGTTCGCCGCCACCTTTGCCAGCTCGGCCGTGGCGAGGTCGGTCGAGACGTACGGCGTCCCCGCTGCCAGCAGCGACGCGTACACATTCCGCAGCACGGCATCGTCGTCATCCGAGGTCACGCCGACGACCAGCCGGTCAGGCCGCAGCGTGTCCTGCACCGCAAAGCCCTCACGCAGGAACTCCGGGTTCCACGCGAGGCGCGCCCTGATGCCGGCTGGCGCCAGCCCGGCGAGCCGGGCGGCCAGCCTCGCCGCCGTTCCGACCGGCACGGTGGACTTCCCTACGACCAGGCAGTCCCTGGTCAGGTTCGCCGCCAGCGTGTCGAGCGCCGCCCGCAGGTAGCTGAGGTCGGCGCCGAGCTCGCCGGGCAGTTGCGGCGTCCCAACGCAGATGAAATGCACGTCCCCGAAACCAGCCGCTTCGGCCACGGACGTGCTGAACCGCAGCTTCCCCGAGCCGACCGTGGCGACCAGCATGTCGGCCAGGCCAGGCTCGTAGAACGGGGCTTTCCCCTCGGCGAGCGCGCGGGTCTTCCGCTTATCGGTATCGACGCCTAGCACCTCGTGACCTAGTTCCGCCATGCACGCGGCGTGCACCGCGCCCAGGTAACCGGTGCCGATGACAGATATGCGCATCGCTATCCCTCGTAACCCTTGGGGTGCAGGCTCTGGAATCGCCAGGCGTCGGCGCACATCGCGCGCAGATCCCGGCTGGCGCGCCAGCCCCAGGTCTTCTCGATCCTGCTTGAGTCGGCGATCAGGGTGGCGACATCGCCTGGCTGCCTGCCGATGACCTCGTAGGGGATGGTCGTTCCGCTGACTTCCTGGACCGCGGCGAGCAGTTCGAGGACCGAGACGCCCAGGCCGGCACCCAGGTTGAGTGCCCGCATTCCCGGCTCGTCATCAAGGTGCTCCATCGCGACGCAATGCGCTTCGGCCACGTCCATCACGTGGATGTAGTCCCTGACCGCGCTGCCGTCCGGCGTCTCCCAGTCGCCGCCGAACACCTGCAGCTTCTCCAGCCGCCCCACCGCGACCTGCATCATGTAGGGCAGGATGTTGCCAGGGATGCCCTTGGGGTCCTCGCCGAGCGCACCGCCCGGGTGGGCGCCGACCGGGTTGAAGTAGCGGAGCGAGACAACAGACAGTTCCGGCCACCGCTGGCACGCGTCGGCCAGGATCCGCTCGCACATCAGCTTGGTGCTGGCGTACGGGTTCGTCGGCCCTGGGGCGTAATCCTCCGCGATCGGGTCGGCGTACTGACCGCCGTAGATGGAGCAAGACCCGGAGAACACCAGTCTGCGGACGCCATGCCGCGTCATGGCGGCGAGTAGCGCGACTGTGCCGCCGAGGTTGTTGCCGTAGTACTCGAGCGGTATCCGCGTCGATTCCCTGACCGACTTCCTGGCCGCGAAGTGGATGACCGCCTCGATGTCGTGCACCGACATGATCTCGCCGAGCGCGTGCTCGTCTCGCAGGTCCGCCTCGTGAACTGCCAGGTCCCTGCCTGACACGCGGCGGACGGCGGCGAGTGCCTCCGGCGAACTGTTGCTGTAGTTGTCGGCGACTATGACGTCGTAGCCGCGTCGCAGCAACTCGACGCAGGTGTGGCTGCCGATGAAACCGGCACCGCCAGTAACCAGGACAGACAAGCGCTTCCCCCTCTAGGTCGGATTTCGATGGCGTGGCGTAACGAGACGGGGCGTGCTATAGCAGTGACCGCCAGTTCACGCTGGACGGCAGCGTTCGCCACTGCCAGTGCCACCGCACGACGTGTTCCGCGAAGGCGGGGTAACGGGCCGCCGCGTACAGCGCCGGGAGCGCGGATAGCACCCCGAGGATCAGCGGCACCAGGCTCGTCCGCCGCAAGGCCGCCCCGGTGCCGAGGCCGGTCCGCGTCCCCATCTCCCTGGCGTGCAGCAACGGGATGAGCGAGCAGACGAAGGCGTACACCAGGCCGCCGAGGACGCAGAGAAAGACGTAGCCGACAGCGTTGCTTCTCCCCTCGCCGATCAGCGCGGCCGCCGAGTAGGCGCAGCTGACAATCAGGTAGGGGACGATCAGGCTGACCGGAAGGGACTGAAGGCCGCCTTTGCCCTTGGGCGTCACCTTGAATGTCACCGCGCGCGGCCGTATCGAGTAAACGATGGCCGAGCAGATGCCGCGCGCGATGTACGGCCAGCGGGCCAGCGTGTAAAGCCAGTTCTCCCAGCTGACGATCTTGGCGTCCGGCGGCCGGAGCAGACCCCGGCGGCGCAGCAGGTAGGTCAGCAGGATCAGGCACAGTGAGAGCGACCACCAGTGCACGAGGAAAGCGGCGTAGTTGACGCTGACCCATTCCGTGCCGGTAATCGCGGCGGCAGGGGCGAGCAGTACGCCGCCCAGGGTGCTGGTCACGAGCAACGAGTAGAAGAACAGGTGGTACAGGAAGCGGATCCGCAGTGACCAGGACAGGCGCCGGAGGTTGGGCGGCACCATCTTGAGGAACAGGACGGTCAGGCTCTTGGACCACTGGAATTCCTGGACCAGCATCGCGGCCACCGTGGTCGGCCCGTCGCCGTGCGCCTCGGCGTTGATCGCGAAAGCGCCGTGCCAGCCCGCCGAGCTGAGCAGGAAGCTGGTGGAGAAGTCCTCGGCGAGCTCGGGGCCGAGGCCGCCGATGTCACGAAGCGCGGCCGTCCGCACCGCGTAGTGCGAGCCGATGCAGGCCGGCGACCACCCGGCGCTATGGCCGAGCTGGAACGCTCCGTGGAAGGTGGCCTCCCGGTGCAGGCGCCCGCGAGCCGACCACGAGTCGGCCGCGTTCGTGTCGCACACGCTGGGCGCGGCGACGTACCCGACCGACGGGTCGGAGAACGGACGAACCACCTCGGCGAGATACGTCGGCGACGGCTTGTGGTCGCAGTCGAGTTGCGCCACCACGTCGTAATTGCGGTAGCCCCAGTGGTCGTAGAAGTAGGCGAGGTTCCCCTCTTTGCACTTGGTCCGGCGCGGCCACGTCGCCCGGTGATACTCCTCGATGCCGTTGCGGCTCGAGACGAGGACGCCATACGCCGAGCACCAGCGGAGGATCTCCGCGGTCGGCTTCTCGTCCGCGAGCCAGACGTCGTACGGCAGCGGGAAATCCTGCCAAAGCATGGCGGTGAGCGTCGCCTTCGCCACGGCCCACGGCTCCGACGGCGCCCTGGTGACGATGAACGCCACGCGGAGCATGGGGACGGAGACCGCCGGATTCACGTCCCGCAGCCGGTTCACGGCCACGACGTAGAAGATCGGATAGCAGGTCAGGTATAGCAGCACGATGCTGTTGGCGATGGTGCCGAACAGGTTGGTCCGGTGCGCGGGCTCCAGCCACCAGACCCAGAAATTCACCAGTAGCACCAGCCAGCACACGGACAGGACGCGGATGACACGCCTGTCCGCGACGCTCAGCGCTGTCGAAAACGTGCTCTTGCGCAGTCTCCGGTACGGCCTCGCCGGGGAGATGACCGGACCGTACCTGGTCGCCTTCGCGACCAGCCCGCGGGAAAGCCGCCGGACCTGCAGGTCGAGCGCCCCGGTGTCCATCCGGCGGGCAAGCTGGCGCTGCGCGAGAGAGACCAGTGCCGCGACGCCTGCTCGCTGGTCGGCCAGGCTGGTCATGCTGTTTTCCACCGGTCGCGAAGGCGGCCAAGCGGGCATGGCGAGGCGTCGCCACGAGCGCCGCCCGGCAGGCTCACCGGCGGCGCGCTGAGCAGGTGCTCTTGAGCGAACCCGGCGATGGCCTTGCTCACCTGGTTCCGGCGGCTCCAGAGCGTGATCGGCAAGTAGTTGTTGATCGATCGCGGCACCGCGCGGCTGTAGGGGATGCGGGCGGCGATCGGGGCGCGCAGCACCCGGAGGACGTCCTCCTGGCTCAGCCCCAGGTTGGAGTCCGACCTGTTGAGCACGATCGACCTGGCCGCCTTGGGAAACGACAGCAGGTCAAGCGTGTTCTGGGTCGCGCGGAGGCTCTTCAGCGAGGGCCGGTCCGGGGTCGCGATCAGCACCAGCCTGGCGGATACGTCGATCGCCGCGAGCACTAGCTCGCTCAGCCGTGCGGCGGTGTCCACGACTACATAGCGGAACATTTTCCGCAGCACCCCGAGCAGCTCGCTGACCAGGCCGGCATTCACCTTGTCCGCATCGCCAGGGGTGGCCGGTGCGAGCAGCATGTGCAGGCCAGGCCGGTACTGGGTGAGCAGGGAGGCGGCGCAGGCGGCGTCCAGGTTCCCGGCCATCGGCACCGCATCGGCGAGAGTGCGGACTGGGTTGAGCAGCAGGCTGATCGCGATGTCCCCCGCCGCGATGTCCAGGTCGACGACGCACACCCGGTGACCTGCGCGCGCGAGGACCACGCCCAGGTTCGTCGCGAGCGTGGTCGTGCCTGCCCCGCCTTTGGGCGCGAAGAGCGTGATGATCTCACCCTCTGCGGCGGGCCCCGCCGCGGCATCGCAGAAGGTGGACACTGGCCTCTCCCCGTACGTCAGCCGCCGGATGTGGCGGCGGCGACACTACGGAGTTACTTTGGCGAGGTTCGAACTCGTCACGGAATCGGCCGTTCGAGTACGAAAAACTGACGGTTTGACCGACATGTCCGCCGAACAGCCGACATGTACATAGCCGATCGCCTAGGGGCGGCGATCACTCCGATAACAACCGTGATGAGATTTAATTTCGTCACAGAATCAGCCGTTCGAATACGAAAACTGACTTCTTGACCGACATGTCCTACGATTGGCCGACATAGGCGTAGCCGATCAGCCAGCGCCTGACCGCCGAACGGCCTATTCTGATGCGATGAAGCCGCAGTTCACAGGCCATCCGCCTACGGTGCGAGCACGAACCTCCGCGTGGGTGCTCGATGGCGCGCTGCTCGCGATACTTCTGATTCGCAGAGGGGTCCGTAACGTTTAGCTACCACGTTTGACCTGCGAGTATTTATGCGGCTTAATTGCCCGAACGCGAGTTGTGGTTCGTGCGCGGACTCGAGGGGGGACCGTCATGACAATTCGCCTTGCCATAGTTGACAACCACACCCTGGTGCGGTATGGCCTGCGCGAGCTGGTGAGCCTGCAGCCCGACATCGAGGTCGTGGCCGAGTGCACGTCGGCGGCCGAGGCCACCCGGAAGCTGAACCTGGCGCAGCCCGAACGTGGTCACCCTGGCCGTCAGCCTGCCGGACGGAGACGGGCTGCGGCTGGCCCGCGAGCTCCGTGACGGTCGCGCCGACCTCGGCATCGTCATCCTGACCGGAAGGGATGAAGATGACGTGCTGTTCCGCGCCCTGGAGACGGGAGCGTCGGCATTCGTCGCGAAATCCGCGCCTGTCGAGGAGGTGCTTGCGGCGGTACGGCACTCCGCCGTCGCGGCTTCTTCTTTCACGGCTTCCGGGCTGGCGACCGCGCTCACCCGCCGCCGCGAAACCGGCGACCGGCTGTTGCTCAGCGCCAGGGAGATGGAGGTGCTCGGCCTGCTCCGTGACGGGCTGTCCGTGCCGGCGATCGCCCGGCAGATGTACATCAGCTACTCCACGGCGAAGACCTACGTCGCCAGGCTGTACCAGAAGCTGGGCGCCACCAACCGGGCGCAGGCGCTGATGGCCGCGGTCGAGTACGGCATGTTCGTCTCAGAACCGCAGATGTCCAGGAGTCCCCAGAACGGCACCGCCCCCGCAGCAACGGCCTCGTAGAGCCGGCCGCGTACGTTCCGAATGATCGGTGTTCAGGCGGTTGTCACCCCTACGGTGGGGAACATGAGCCTCGCCTGGGCGGCGGCGGGCGCCGTGCTCGGCGCGCTGGCCGTTCGGGTTCCTTGGCCTGCTCGGCGTGGCGCTCAGCGGCATCGACATCGCGGTCCACCGGCTGCCGGACAAGCTCACGCTGCCCGCGTATCCGGTGCTGATCCTCTTGCTCGGCATCGCCGCCGTGGTCGGTCATTCCGGCGCGGCGCTGCTGCGGGCGCTGCTCGGCGGCGTGGCCCTGACGTGCGCGTATTTCCTGCTGGCAGTGCTGCGGCCCGGTCAGCTCGGTGCCGGTGACGTCAAGCTCGCGGGGCTGACCGGGCTGGCGCTCGGCTGGCTCGGCTGGCCGGTCCTGATCCTTGGGGCGGCCCTCGCCTTCGTGCTGTCCGCGCTGGTCAGCCTGGGGCTGCTGGCGGCGCGCCGGATCAGGCTGCGAGACTCGATCTGCTTCGGGCCGTTCATGCTCGGCGGCGCGCTGGTCGCGATCCTGGTTAGCGGGCTCGCCGGATTCTTAGACTGGCAGAGTGACCATCGCCCTGAACCTGCTCGCCGACGTGCGCTGGCGGGGAAAACCTGTCGCGGGCGATCGGCCGCAGGCGCTGCTGGCGGCCCTGGCGGCCGGCGGCGGCCGCTCCGTGCGGGCTGAGCAGCTGATCGACCTCGTCTGGGGCGACGAGGCGCCGCTCAACGGCATGAAAAGCCTGCAGGTTCTCGTCGCGCGGGCGCGCAACGTGTGCGGTCCCGACGCGATCGTCCGCGACGGCGGCGGGTACCGGCTCGGTGCCGCGCCTGGCGAGGTCGACAGCGCGCGGCTCTCGCGGCTCGTGCGTGACGCCACGGCCGCGCTCGACAGGGACGCGGCCGCGGCCGCCGCGCTCGCGCGCGAAGCCCTGGCGCTCACCGACGGCCTGCCCGGGGTCAGCAACGGGGACGCAGGCCCGCTGGCCGAGGTCCGCAGGACGGCAGTCGCGGAAGCGTCAAGCGCCCGCCTGATCCTGGCGCGGGCCTCCAGCCGGATGGGCGCGCACGCGGACGCGCTGCCCGTGCTCGAGGCGGCGCAGGCGGAGCTGCCGCGCGACGAACCGCTGCTGGCGGACCTGCTGCGCAGCGAGGCTGCCGTCCGTGGCCCGGCGGCCGCGCTCGAGCGATTCGAGCGCTACCGGCGGGAGCTGCGCGACGAGCTGGGCATCGACTCTGGTGAGCAGCTCCAGCGCATACAGCGCGGCCTGCTGGCGCTCGACAGGCCGGTCCGGCAGGGCGTCAGGTACGACGCGACCGCCCTGATCGGCCGCGACGACGACCTGGACCGGCTGCGGGCGCTGATGGCCGCCTCCCGGGTGGTGTCCATCGTCGGTGCCGGCGGGCTTGGCAAGACCCGGCTGGCGCAGGCCCTCGCGCGTGACGCGGCCGAGCCGGTCGTGCACGTGGTCGAGCTGGCCGGTGTCACGTCGGCGGAGGATGTCGTCGGCGAGATCGGGTCCGCGCTCGGCGTCCGCGACTCGGTCAGCGGCCGCGGGGTCCTCACCGCGGAACAGCGGGCCGACGTCCGGACGCGGATCGCGCAGCTGCTCGGGCAGTCGCCGACCCTGCTGGTGCTGGACAACTGCGAGCACCTGATCGGGGCGGTGGCCGACCTGGTGGCGTTCCTCGTCTCGGTGACGGCCGACCTGCGGGTGCTCACCACCAGCCGGGCTCCGCTCGCGATCGCCGCTGAGCGCGTCTACCTGCTCGGCGAGCTGGAGGCCGCAGACGCCGTGCGGCTCTTCAGGGAGCGGGCCGTGGCCGCACGGCCCAATGTTCGCCTTCCCGAGCAGGTCGTGACCAGCATCGTCGCCCGGCTTGACGGGCTGCCGCTGGCGATCGAGCTCGCCGCGGCCAAGGTGCGGGCGATGTCGCTCGAGGAGATCGACCGCCGGCTGGAAGACCGGTTCGCACTGCTGCGCGGCGGCGACCGCAGCGCGCCTGACCGGCACCAGACCCTGCTGGCCGTCATCGACTGGTCGTGGAACCTGCTGAACGCCGCCGAGCGGCAGGCGCTGCGCAGGCTGGCGCTGTTCCAGGACGGGTTCACGCTCGACGCGGCGGAGGCGGTGCTCGGCAGCGACGCGATCGAGGCGGTTCAGGGCCTTGTCGACCAGTCGCTGCTCAGCGTCAGGGAAACCCGTTTCGGGGCGCGGTACCGGATGCTGGAAACCGTCAGGGAGTTCGGCCTGATGCGGCTCGCGGAGGCTGGCGAGGACTCCGCGGCGCGGGCTGCCCAGCGCCGGTGGGCGGCTGGCTACGCGGACGCGCACATCGACATGCTCACGGGCCGCGACCAGTTCGCGGCCATCGACGCGCTGGCCGCCGAGGAGACCAACCTGGCCGACGAACTGCGCGGCGCCATCGCCGACGAAGACCGCTGCTCTCTGGTCCGGCTGCTTGCCGCGCTCGGGTTGTTCTGGACGATACGCGGCGAGCACATTCGCCTGCTCGTCATGGCCGATGCGGTCACCGACGCGGTTCTCGACTGGCGGCCGCCGCGGGAAGTGGCGGACACGGCTCGCGCGGCGGTGGCTATCACGCTGGCCAACACGCTGATGGGCAACACGGCGAACGCCGGGCGGCTGCGTGACGTCCTGCAGCGGCTGGCCCCGGATTCTGGTGGCGACGAGCGCGTGTCGGGACTGGCGCGGGTGCTGCTCGAATTCGATCCGGCCGACGCCGGCGAGTCAGCGCGCCGGCTCGAGCAGCTCGCGGACGACGACAACCGTCACACCGCGCTCACCGCCACTCAATGGCTCTGCCACCTGCGCGAGAACGCCGGCGACACGGCTGGCGCGATCGACGCCGCCCGGCGCGCGCTCGCGCTCGCCCTGGACGACGACGGCCCGTGGACCGCGGTGACGCCCCGGACCATGCTGGCGCAGCTGAGCATGAACATGGGCGACCGCGCTGCCGCGATCGAGCACGCCAGCGCCGTCCTGCCGGTGCTCGAGCGGCTCGGTGCCAGCGATGACGAGATCCAGCTCAGGGCGCTGCTCGCGTTGTGCGCCATCGCCGACGACCGGCTCGCGGACGCGGAGGACGAACTCGGCCGGCTGGACCGGGTGGACCGCAGCCGGGTCACGTTCGGCGGGGACATCTTCGGTCAGATCTGCCGTGCCGAACTGGCGCTCGTCCGAGGTGACTACGCCACCGGGCTGCGCATCCACCGCGAATGCGCGGTCCGCATGCGCGAGATACAGCTCCCTGGAATCCCCAAGACGGAACTGGAGCCATGGGCCTTGTTCGGCGAGTCGATGGCGCTCGGCGCGCACGCCTTCTACGCGACGGGCGACGACGTGGCGCACGGGCGGGCGCTGTACCTGTCCTGCCGCGCGAGCGCGCTCCGGGTGCTCAGCGCCGGAGGCACACAGCTCGACTATCCGGCCGTCGGGCTGCTGCTATCCGCACTCGGGACCTGGGGGCTGCTGCGCCGGACCGCGCCCGCACACGACGCGGTCCGGCTGCTCGCGCTCGCCGACCGGTTCTGCTACATCAGGACGACCCCGACGATGATGCGAGAGCGGATCGTGCCGGCGGCCGA
>CAWFGX010000008.1:0-27835 GCA_963815375.1 uncultured Actinomycetota bacterium
CATTGACGCCGGCCAGGTCACGGTCGACGCAAGCGTGCCCGGCGGCGGCCGGCTGATCATCGACACCCTTGGCCGCGGGGATGTTCTCGGCCTGTCGTGGCTGCTGCCGCCGTTCCAGTGGCGTTTCGGCGCCGTGGCGACCCAGTTCATGCAGGCATTCGAGTTCGACGCCAGGGCAGTGCGGGCCGCCTGCGACGATGATCCAGTGCTCGGCTACGCGCTGTGCCGCCGGTTCTCCGCCGTGCTGGTGCGCAGGCTGCAGGCCACCCGGGCCCGGATGCTCGACACCAGCGCCTAGACGGACTAGCTTCCGCCGCAGGTGCACGCCATCTGGAGGCAGTTGCCGCCGCAGCAGCAGTTCCTCCGTTCTGCTCGCGCAGCGCGGTCTCGCTGGCGGGGACCGAGTGCTGCGCCTTGACGCGGGCGTTGAAGAGGTCTTTGAGGTCGGTGTGCTTGTGGGTGAGGGCGTGCCGCTTGACGCCATGCCTCCACGGCTGGGGACACGACGATGAGCTTGCCGTCCGACCGCAGCGGGGTGCCGTTCAGGAGCCTGTCCATGGCGGCTTCGATCTCACGGCGCTCACCGGCGGGCATCGTCGCCTCCAGGGGTGATGCGGGTGCTGGCGTGCTGTTTGGCGACCTTCTCCAGCGCGGCGGCACGGCTGGCGAACGGGGCGGGCCGCGTGCCCCGCGCGGTCACCGCCGACCGCGGCCAGGCCGCCGTCGAACGTGACCTGCACGAACTTGGCATCCCGACCGTCGCGATCCCCCGCCAGGCCACCACCTCCGCAGCCTGCAAGAAACTCGAGCACAGCCGCGGCTTCCACAAGCTGATCAAATGGCGATTCGCGGCTAGCGCGTGCGGTCAGCGAAGCCGGCGCAGGAACGGGTCATGCGGCTCGGCCGGGCTGACCCGCACCCGCACGTCGGCCGCTGTGACGCCGTCCGGGCGGGCCATGACCGGGTTGAGGTCCAGCTCCGCGACCTCAGGAAGATCATCGGCGAGCCTGGACACCCGCAGCAGCGTGTCGGCCAGCGCGGCGGTGTCAGCCGGGGGGCTGCCGCGGTGGCCGAGCAGCAGCGGCGCGGCCTGCACCGAGTGGATCAGCTCCTCGGCGTCTGTGTCGGTGAGCGGGCTGAGCCGGGCCGCATGGTCACCAAGGACGTCGGTGGCCACCCCGCCGAGCCCGAACACGACTAGCGGCCCGAACACCGGCTCCTGCACCACGCCGATGAGCACCTCGACCCCGCCGGCGATCATCGGCTGGACCAGGACGCGGCGCAGCCGGGCGCCGAGGCTGGCCGCCAGCGCGCCGTAGGCGCTGGCGACCTCCTGCGGTGTGCGCAGGTCGAGCTTGACGGCGCCGGCGTCGCTCTTGTGCACCAGCCCCTCGGCCTCGGCCTTCAGCACCACCCTGCCGCCCAGCCTGGCCGCGGCGGCGACTGCCTCCTCCTCGCTGCCTGCGGTCAGCGTGGTGATCAGCGGGATCTGGTAGCACGACAGCAGCTCCGCGGCCTGATCCGCGGGCAGCCACCCGCCGTCGCCGTGGCCCGCCAGGAACCGCCTGATCAGGCTGCGCGCATCGTCCGTGCGCAGGCCGGTGAGCTCGGGGACACTGCCCAGCTGCCGGTCGCGCCAGGCACGGTACCTGGCCGCGTGGCCCAGCGCGCGGGCGGCGCCCTCAGGGAAGGCGTACGCCGGAACCCCGGCGACGGCCGGCCGTACGGCTCCTGGCACCGGGCTGGGGGCGCCGGCCCCGCCGGCGGGGCTTCAGCTGCCCGGACGGGCTGCGCGGATGCCGGCTGGCTCAAAAGTCTCACCGATTCTGCCTGGTCGAGCAGCACGACCGCGAGCGGCTTGCTGACCGCTGCCTCAATGACCGCCGCGCGCACGTCGCTGACAGCAGTGGGGACGGCCACGGCGAGCACAGCGTCGACCCCGTCGTCGGCCGCTGCCTCCTCCACGCAGGCCCGGAAGGCGCTGCCGGGCACAGCTGCTGTAGTGTCCACCGGCCCATCCACTGCCGCGCCGTCCGGGAGCACCCTGCGCAGCCGCCGCTGGGTGGCGCCGGACAGCTGCACCACCTGCAGGCCGCTGTCGGCGCACGCGTCGGCCGCCAGCACCCCGGCACCGCCGGCGTTGGAGACGATCGCTACCCGGTTGCCGCAGGGCAGCGGCTGGGAGGCGATCAGCACCGCGGCCTCGACCAGCTCACCGAGGCTGCCGGCCACGACGATGCCCGCCTGCCCGAACAGCGCCTCCTGGGTGACCTGCGCAGTGGCCGCCGCAGCGGTATGCGACGCCGCCGCTTGCTGGCCGGCTGCTGACCGGCCCGCCAGCACGGTCAGCACGGGCAGATACTGCCCGACCCGGCGCGCGGTGCGGGCGAACTTGCGCGGGCTGCCGAACGACTCCACGTACAGGACCGCCAAACGGGTCACACCGTCCTGCGCCCACCAGGTCAGCATGTCATTGCTGGACACGTCGTACTTATCACCCACCGACACGAACGACGACACCCCAATGCCCAGCCGGGACAAGTGCCCCAGCAGACTGACCCCCACCCCACCGGACTGCACCACAAGCCCGGCCACACCAGGCGCCGGCTGGGCGGCGGCGAATGTAGCGTTCAGCCCCAACGGCGGGACCGCGACGCCAAAGCAGTTCGGGCCGACCAGCCGCATACCGTGCCTGCGGCAGATCGACAGCAAGTCGGTGCCGTGGCCGCCAAGCCCCGAGGTGATCACCGTGAGAACGCGCACTCCGCGGGTGCCGCACTCGGCGGCCACCCCAGGCACCGCGTCCGGTGGCACCGCGATCACGGCGAGGTCCGGCGGGTCGGGCAGATCGGCGACCGACGGCACGCACGGGACCCCCTCCAGCGAGCGGGCGTGCGGGTTGACCGCGTAGAGGGTGCCGCCGAACCCGCCGCTCACAATGTTGTGCAAGATCGCGCGGCCGACGGTGCCCGGCTGCCGGCTCGCACCCACCACCGCGACCGATGCCGGGTTCAGCAGATGGCGGAGACTGACCACGTCCGCCCGGCTTTCCCTGGCCGCGACCGAATCCAGGTAGGCGTCCAGGGTCCGGTCCGCCTCGCCGCCGGGCAGCGGGAAGATCAGATCGACCACGCCGTCGGCCGAGTGCCGCTGCACCGGCAGCCCGGCGTCGGCGAACACGCGCAGCATGGCCGCGTTCTCCGCCAGAGTCTCGGCGGTGAAAGCGTGCAGCCCGCGCAGCCGCGCCAGCGACACCAGGTGCTCCAGCAGCAGCGTGGCGATCCCGTGTCTGTGCATGTCATCAGGGACTGAGAACGATATCTCAGCGACACCTGGCTTCCCGGTGGCCTCGTAGCTGGCCACGCCGACAAGACGGTCACCCAGCCACGCCAGCAGCGCGCCGTGGTCGGGGTCCGGCTCGCGGGTGACACGCACCGCTTCCTGCTCGCCTGCGTGCGGGCTCATGCTGAAAAAGCGCAGGTAGATGTTGTCCGGTGACATCGCGGCGTGCATCTCGCGCACCGCCCCGGCGTCCTCAGCACGGGCAGGCCTGATCTCGATCGTGCTGCCGTCGGTCAGCAGCGCGTACGTCCCGCCCCCGGTTGCGCCTGCGCTCACCGCCGGCCCCCAGCGTGCGCCGTCATCGGCAGTCCTGCAGGTGCGGGCACGACTATGACAGGGCAGTTAGCGTGGCTGAGGCAGTAGCGGCTCACCGACCCGCGCACAAGACGTCTCGCGATATGCCCGGGCTCCGTGCCGACCACCAGGACACCTCCCCCCGCTTCGGCGATGCAGGTCAGCACCACGCCAGGGTCGCCCTCAGGTGTTTCGATGGTCACGGCGACGTTGTCAGGAACGCCGCCGACCGCAGCCTGGAAGGTCTGGCGGACCAGGTTGTCTGATTCGATGCGCTGCTGAACGCCGTTGTAGCAGAGCAGGACCGCTGTGTGGTGGCTGCGGCGCCGGCGGCCGCCATGCCTGGGCAGCCCGAGGTCCCACGACCGGACCGCGAGCAGCTGCGAATGACTGGTTCGGGCCATGCTGACCGCGCACCGCAATGCGGCCAGGCCGCCCGCTGAGTCATCGACACCGACCACTACCCGCCGGTATGTTCCCGCGCTCCCGCCTGTTCCGCTGCCTTCGCCCTCGCCTGCCATCGTGGCCACCTCCGGGGTCTTGTGCCCTCACCCCCAGACTGTCGGCACGAGGCCAGGGCTGTCAGTAGCCATGGGCCTGTGGCGGCAGGACCTTAGTCCTGCGGACCTGCGCCACGCCGCCGCGCCGCGCTACGCCAGCGGTGCGTTCTACTTCTGGTGGATCCGCCGGCCGGTGAAGCGGGACGGGGTGATGCGCATGAACAGGTCCCGCTCGCCGGGCGCCCACGACTCCAGGCCTGCCCGGCGCACCGCAGTACGCTCGTCCTCGGAGTCCACGTGATGTGCCGCGCCCTGGATGAGGACGCTCCAGCCTTCGCGCGCCGCGCTGTCGAAGTGATCGACTTCGAAGGCGACACGGTATTCGGCGTTCTGGATCCCGGTGCGCAGGTCCTCGTCGGTCGCGCTGTCATGCGCGGTGCGGAAAACAACCGATCCCTGGAACATCGTGTAGTTGACCGGCAGCACCGTCGGGCCGTACCGGCCGGTGAACCCCAGCCGCCCGACGCCGCCAGGCGAGATCAGCCGGATGCACTCCGCGTCGTCGAGTTCCTCAAGCACCCTGCTGGTCCCCGCAGGGGCCGGGCTCTTCCCCTCAGACATGGCTGACCCCCTTCTTGTGTTTGGCTTGCTTAGATTCAGAACGAAGCCTTCTCCCAGCACTGGCCAGCACCAGCCGACCGGGATGTCAGGCATGACCCTACAGCCTGACATCCGAGACGCTTGCCTGCATCTGGCGCTGCTAGTGGTGCCGGCGGCTAGGCGGCTCGGTCAGGTCGGCCGCCGGGCGCCGGGCGGTCGCCTGGGTGATCCGGACAGTGCCGAGCTGCAGCACCACCTGCGGCACGCCCGGCACGGCGAGGCGCGCCCGCATCTGGGCGCGGATCTCCGCGGCCTCGGTCGGCTGGGTGTACAGGCTGGCGAACACCCAGCGGCTGGCGGCGTGCGCGAGCAGGCGGTGCAGCGCCTGACCGGCCCGCAGCCAGTCGGCCGGTGTGTCTCCCCTGGTGACCAGCACCGCGGTGGCAGCGGCCGGGGGGCCATCGGCGGTGAGCATGCCCAGCCCGCGACCCTGGTCGAAGTCGCGCTGGCGCAGCCGGCCGCGCCCGCCGCCGGCCCAGTCGGGGAACGCGCCGGCCGCGAACGCCTGCGCCGGGACGCCGTCTCGCGCGTCGCTGCCCGGCGGCCGGCGCCACCGGCGCACCTCGGCCCGGAAGATGGGGTCGAGGTCCTGGCTGCGTTCCGCCGCCTTGACGAGGTCGGCCAGGTGCGCGTAGGCGCCGGCCGCATCGACCAGCGCCAGCGTGGCCCCCTCAACAAGCGCGTCGTGCTGCAGCCCCGCCAGCAGCCCGTCCGGCAGCGGCCCGGCGGCGAACGGGCCGCGGTGGGTATGCCGGTGCGGCAGCGCTTCCAGCATCAGCAGCTCGGGCCTGGTGATCGGCGCCGGGGTGCCCAGGCTCACCCGTGCGAGCAGCCGCGGCCGGCGCCGGTCAGGGAGCAGCTCGACTGCTGGCAGGTATCCGAGCGACCGCACCCCGAGCCGTAGCCCGAACAGGGCGGCGCCGCAGCTGATCAGCATCTCCCGGCCATCTGGGTCGACTCGGAGCTTGCGCCGCGGGTCGGCGAGCAGCTCCATCGTGCTGCCATTGCGCCGGAACAGCCACGGCTGGGTGTTGTGCACCGAAGGCGCGCGTGCCGCTGTCGCGATCAGGTACCCGGCCTGGTCTGCCGGGATCGGCGGGGCCTGCCCGGAATCTGCCTCGGCAGGGATCTGTGGTGCCTCACGTTCGGTCCTGCTGGTCATGTTCCTCACCTTCCTCACTGGCCACCGTCCCCGGCCCGGACCCGCACCGGGCAGGGTCGTTGGGCGTCAGCAGGGCGACCAAGGTCCCGCCGGTGCGGCAGCCTGGTCAGCGGCGGTGCAGGACGAGGAAGAACTCCGCCGAGCCATGGCTGGCGAGCGAGGCGACGAAGCCGAACCCTGCCGGTCCGCGCAAGCCCCACGTGGAGAACGCGACCGGGATCGAGCCGGCGGCCTGCATCGCTGTCCCATCGCGCCGGGCAGAGAGCGTGACTGTCACCGGGCGCGACGCTCCATGCATCGCGAAGTCAGCAGCGGCCGTCGCGGTGATGGTCGCGCCGGAGGCGAATGCTGGGCTGAGGCTAACCGGCCGCGCGAGCGTCAGCACCGCGAATGGATGGCCGGCGGTGCCGAGGCTCCTGGCGAACTGCGGCTGCTGCTTACCCCCGACTTTCACAGTGGCAAGGTTGACGCGGAACGTCGCGCTGGTCACGGTGTCGCCGGAGATCACGACGGTGCCGGTGACGACGCTGGTGCGGCCTACGGTGTCGTTAGTCATGCCGAGGGCGGTTTCACGGACGCGGAACCCCGCCAGCGAGCCCGGCGCAACGTCCCAGGTTCCGTCCAGCGGGCCGGCGGTCGCAGCGGCGGCGCCCGCAGGCAGCGTCAGCGGGGCGGCGCTCGGCTGCAGCTTGAATATGAGGCCTGTGGCCGCCACGATGAGCGCGACCAGCACGGCGGCACCCCCCAGTATCCAGCGCCACCAGTGCCGCCTGCGGGCGCCCCCGACGGGAGCGCGGCGCTGGGCTGAGGTGGCGCTGCCAGGCGCCGATGCGGCCGGGAGCACGCGGAAGACGGGGTAGTGCTGGGCGATGGCCGCGAAGTCGGCCACTGGCGCGCGCCAGTCGACGGGGATGTGGGGGCGACCGCCTGGCACTTGGTCCAGGTAGCGCTTGATGATCGGGGGACGTTCGCTTACCGGAACCTCAACGAGCCTGCACCGGACGGCGCGCCGGCGGCGGAGCGTCGCCATACCGCCAGCCACGCGGACGTTCTGGACCCAGTTGCAGCGCTCGCCGAGCATCGGCACGAGGTAGTGCTGCCCGTTCCAGTCGGCCATCCCTAGCGGGAAGCGGGTCACGCGCCCCGACCGGCGCCCGGCGACCTCCAGGGTCACCCACCGGCTCGGCATCAGCCCGAGCTGGAACACGGCAGCCCACAGCTTCGAGAGCCGGCGCGCGGTCGCGTCGGCCCTGCCCCCGGGGTACATCGCCCGGAGGCTGTCATCAGAGATGATCACGCCCATTACTTCCTCCTGGTTCAGCGGCCGGCAATGCAGCCTGGCCGTGCCTTCGTCTTCGGGTACGAGAGTGGGAGATACAAAACTTGAAACACAGAGTCCTAAGTCCCAAGGTCTATGTTTGGGCGTGACCGCCGGGGCGGTCCCGGTCCGAGGGGGGTGCGGTCGATGATCAGCTCACAGGCGCCGACGGGCCTTGCCCGGCGGGCACGCCGGCTGTCCGACCACGAGACGCAGCAGCGGATGCTCCAGGCGGCCATGGCGATGGTGCACAGCAGCGGACTGACGGTGAGCCTGGACCACATCAGCTTCGAGGAGGTGATCCGTGACGCGGACGTATCGCGGAGCGCCGTCTACCGCCGCTGGCCGCACAAGGACCTGTTCTTCAGCGACCTGGTGAAGGAGCTGGCCGCCACAGCCACGCCGACGATCGTCAGCGACGAGCTCGACCTTATCCGGCGCGTGGTAGCGGAGCGCCCCGACTGGCTCGACACACAAGAGCTGCGGCACCGCCTGGTCACCGAGCTGTTCCGGCGGCTGTCGCTGCTTGACTTCGAGACCCTCTACGGCTCCCCGGGGTGGCGGACCTACCTCGCCCTGCACGCGACGTTCCTGAGCATTGCCGACGGTGAGCTGCGCGACCAGGTGCAGTCGGCGCTTGCCGCGTCCGAGGAGGAGCACATGGCCCGGATCGCGGAGGCCTGGCAGCGGCTTACGCCTCTGCTCGGCTACCGGCTGCGGCCCGGGTCCGGGGCCACGTTCGAGACGATCGCGACGCTGCTCAGCGCCACTATGCGCGGCCTGGTCCTGATGGCCCTTTCCAAGCCCGGCATCGGCACCGGCCGGGTCCTGGCGAGCCCGTTCGGAGCGCCGGGCAGCGAGGAGTGGTCACTGCCGGCCCTGGGCCTGGGCGCGGTCGCCTCGGCGTTGCTGGAGCCTGATCCGGCCGTCGAGTGGGACGACGAGCGCCGCGCCAGCGTCCGCCAGGCGCTGGCCGCCGCCCTGGCCATCCCGCCCGGGTGACGGCGCCGGTACAGGGCAGATATCTGACGCGCTCTGGCGAGCGCCGATCACCAGGGCCCATGGCCTGCATTGGCCTCCTGCATGACGTGGACGTAGCCGGAACGCTCCCAGGCCGGGCCGTCGGTGCCGGGCGGGACCGACAGCAGCCCGCGGACCTCGGACAAGCCAGCGAACCCCTTGCGTGCCATCCACTGCGACAGGCCATCCAGCAGCGCGCTGGCATAGCCTTCGCCGTGCCGGATCAGCGCCGAGGCAGTCATCACTACATCGGCCCCTGCCAGCAGGTACCTAGCCACGTCGGCCGCGTCCTCTACGCCTGTCGTCGCGGCCAGCGACGCACCCACCCGCCCGGCCAGCAGGGCGATCCAGGCCCGCGGCAGCCGCGCCTCGGCCGGGCGGGACAGCCCGAACCCTGTGGTCACGGTCAGCGTCTCGGGGTCGATGTCGGGCTGCAAGAACCGGTTGAACAGCACCAGGCCGTCGGCGCCCGCCCGGTCGAGCCGCAGCGCCATCTCACCGGTGGAGCTGAAGTACGGGCTGAGCTTCACCGCCACCGGCACCCTGGTCACCGCCTTGACCGTGGTCAGGATCTCCACGTGGCGCTGCTCCACGTCGCGGCCGGGGAACAGCGCGTCGCCGGGAAGGTAGTAGATGTTCAGCTCGATTGCCGCAGCACCCGCCTCCTCCAGAGCCCTCGCGTAATCAGTCCACCCGCCGGTCGTGGAGCCGTTGAGGCTCGCGATCACCGGGATGTCCACCAGAGCCACCGAGCGCTCGACCAGGCTCAGGTACTCGCGAGGCCCCATGTCGTCGCCGGTACCTGGCGGGAAGTAGGACAGGGACTCGGCGAAGCTCTCTGTCCCCGCGTCCGCCCGCGCGGCGCTGCGAGCCGCGTCGCGGCGAAGCTCCTCCTCGAACAGGGAACGGAGCACGACGGCGCCGACTCCCGCGTCGGCCAGCCGCCGGACTCCGATGGCGGTACCCGACAGCGGCGACGCTGACGCGACCAGAGGGTTGCGCAGGTCCAGGCCGAGGTAGCGGGTTGACAAGTCCATCAGTGGTCCTCCTCCACGTTGGTGGCGCCGGGCCCGGTGGCCGGGGCGCTGGGGGCGGCCTTGCGCGCGTCGGGCGGGAAGTGACCTGGCCCGCGGGTGGCCATCTCCTCGTAGGTGTCCCACTGGCGGTCCACCGCTTGCTGGGCCAGGGCGGCCAGCCGCTCGGCCTCGGCCGGGTCGGTACTTCCGAGCGCCCGGTAGCGGAGTTCCCGGCGGGTGTAATCAGACAGCGGGATCCGCGGCCGCGGCGAGTCCAGCAGGAACGGGTTGCCACCGGAGGAGCGCAGGACCGGGTCGTAGCGGGTCAGCGGCCAGTAGCCGCTGGCCACGGCGCGGTACTGCTGGCCCATGCCGTCGCGCATCTCGATGCCGTGCGCGATGCAGTGGCTGTAGGCGATGATCAGCGACGGCCCGCCGTAGGCCTCGGCCTCGCGGAAAGCGCGCAGCGTCTGCTGCGGGTCGGCGCCCATCGCGACCCGCGCCACGTACACGTAGCCGTAGGCGATTGCCTGCAGCGCCAGGTCCTTCTTCGGGGTGGTCTTGCCGGACGCCGCGAACTTGGCCACCGCGCCCAGCGGCGTCGCCTTGGACGCCTGTCCGCCGGTGTTGGAGTACACCTCGGTGTCGAGCACCAGCACGTTCACGTTCCGCCCGGTGGCCAGCACATGGTCGAGCCCGCCAGCCCCGATGTCGTAGGCCCAGCCGTCCCCGCCGACGATCCACACGCTGCGCCGCACCAGGTGATCAGCCACGCTCAGCAGGTCCGCGACAGCGGCACCGCCATCAAGCTCAGCCAGCCGGCGCTTCAGCTCGGCTACCCGCTCCCGCTGCGCCGCCAGCTCGGACTCGCGTAGCTGTGACGCGCCCAGGATCCCATCCACGAGGTCGGCACCGACCTGCTCGCGCAGTTCGGTCAGCCGGCGGCGGGCGGTATCGGCTTGCCGGTCGGCGGCCAGCCGGAACCCGAGCCCGAACTCAGCGTTGTCCTCGAACAGGGAGTTCGACCAGGCAGGGCCGCGCCCGTCAGGACCGGCCGTCCACGGCGTGGTCGGCAGGTTCCCGCCGTAGATCGACGAGCAGCCGGTCGCGTTGGCCACCACCAGCCGGTCGCCGAAGAGCTGCGACAGCAGCTTGAGGTACGGGGTCTCGCCGCACCCGGCGCAGGCGCCGGAGAACTCGAACAGCGGCTGCAGGAACTGGGCGCCGCGCACCGTGCCGAAATCCACCCTGGCCCGGTCGGCCACCGGCAGAGTCTCGAAGAACGCTATGTTCGCCCGCTCGGCGTCGAGCACCGGCTCACGAGGCGCCAGATTGATCGCCTTGTGGCCGGGCTGGCCAAGGCCCGTGCTGACTGGATCTGTGACCGGGCAGGCCTGCACGCACAGCTCGCAGCCGGTGCAGTCCTCCACGTAAACCTGCAGTGTGAACTCAGTGCCGGGCAGCCCGCGGGCATCAAGCGGGGCGGAACGGAAGCCTTCCGGCGCCCCGTCCAGCAGCGCCTGGTCGTAGTAGGTAGACCGGATCACGCTGTGCGGGCAGACGAAGCTGCAGTTGCCGCACTGGATGCACAAGTCCGGGTCCCACTGCGCGACCAGGTCGGAGATGTTGCGCTTCTCGAAGGCCGCGGTGCCGACCGGGTAGGTCCCATCCGCTGGCAGCGCGCTGACCGGCAGATCGTCGCCCCGGCCGGCCATCATCGCTGCAGTCACCGTCCGAACGAACTCCGGCGCGCCCGCCGGCACCACCGGCGGCAGCTCCCTGGCGGAAGTCACCTGCCCCGGGATCTTGATCTGGTGTAGCCCGTCCAGGGCCCGGTCGACGGCCTCAGTGTTGCGGGCTACGATCTCGGCACCGCGCCGCCCGTATGTCTTGCCGATCGCCGCCTTGATCCTGGCGATCGCCTCATCGCGGGGCAGCACCCCTGAGATCGCGAAGAAGCAGGTCTGCAGGACCGTGTTGGTCCGCCCGCTAAGGCCGACGTCACGGGCGATCTGCCCGGCGTCGATCGCGTACAGCTCGATCCGCTTGGCCAGGATCTGCTCCTGCACCGGGCGCGGCAGCGCGTCCCAGACCTCCTCGACCGGGTGCGGGCAGTTGAGCAAAAGCGTCGCTCCCGGTGCCGCCACGCTGAGCACGTCGGCGCGCTCCAGCAGCCCGAACTGGTGGCAGCCGACGAAGCTGGCCTGCCGAACCAGGAACGGGGCACGGATTGGCGTCGGCCCGAACCGCAGGTGCGACACGGTCTGCGACCCTGACTTCTTGGAGTCGTAAACGAAGTAGCCCTGTGCGTGGAGGTTCGGCTCAGCGCCGAGGATCTTGATTGTGTTCTTGTTCGCGCCGACGGTGCCGTCCGAGCCCAGGCCGAAGAACACCGCCCGGACCGTGCCCGGCGGCTCGATGTCCAGCGCCGGATCGTACCGGAGGCTAGTGCCGGACACGTCGTCGGTGATCCCTACCGTGAACCGGCGCCGCGGTTTCCCTGCGGCCAGCTCGGCGAAGATACCTGCGGCCATCCCCGGGGTGAATTCTTTCGACGACAGGCCGTAGCGCCCGCCGATCATCAGTGGGAGAACACGCCGTTCTGAATCGAAAAAGGAGTCAGCGAGCGCGGCGGTCACGTCCAGGAAGAGAGGCTCCCCGGCCGACCCGGGCTCCTTGGTCCGGTCGAGCACGGCGATCCGGGAGGTGGTCGGCGGCAGCGCGTCCACGAGTTCCCGGGCCGGGAACGGCCGGTATAGCCGCAGTTGCGCCATCCCGACCCTCTCTCCCCGCGCAGTCAGGTGCGCGACAGTCTCCGCGACGGTCTGCCCGGCCGAGCCCATCACCACGATCACCCGCTCGGCTTGCGGATGACCGAAGTACTCCACTACTGAGTAGCGGCGGCCGGTGCGCCCGGCCAGGGTGTCCATGGCATGCTGCACCGCGCCGGACACTGCGGCGTAGAACGGGTTGACGGTCTCCCGGGCCTGGAAGTAGGTGTCCGGGTTCTGCGCGGTGCCGCGGATGAACGGCCGCTCCGGCGACAGTGCCCGGTCCCGGTGCGCCCGGACCAGGCTGTCGGGCACCAGCGCGCGCAGGTCGGCGTCGTCCAGCAGGTCGATCGTGTTCAGCTCGTGCGAGGTCCGGAAACCGTCGAAAAAGTGCACGAACGGTACCCGCGTGGCCAGCGTGGCCGCGTGCGCCACCAGTGCGAGGTCGTGCGCCTCCTGCACCGAAGCCGAGGCGAGCAGGGCGAAGCCGGTCTGCCGCACCGCCATCACATCGGAGTGGTCGCCGAAGATCGACAATCCCTGTGCGGCGATCGACCGCGCGGCGACATGCAGCACCGCCGGGGTCAGCTCTCCGGCGATCTTGTACATGTTCGGGATCATCAGCAGCAGGCCCTGTGACGCGGTAAACGTGGTCGCCAGCGCCCCGCCCTGCAGCGACCCGTGCAGCGCTCCGGCCGCTCCGCCCTCGCTCTGCATCTCCACCACCGACGGGAGGCCGCCCCACAGGTTCGGCCGCCCCTGGCTCGACCACTCATCGGCCAGCTCGGCCATCGGCGAGCTGGGCGTGATCGGGTAGATGCAGCACACCTCGCTGAGCCGGTAAGCGACAGACACGGCTGCCTCGTTGCCGTCGACCGTGGCGCGGGTCATGAGTTCTCCTCCGGGATCATCTCGATCGCGTGCACCGGGCACTGCTCGTAGCATGCGCCGCAGCCGGTGCAGCGGCCGTAGTCGAACCGGTACCGGTGCCCCTCGCCGAGCTTGATCACCGCATCCTCAGGGCAGGAGCCGAGGCAGCCGTCGCACTCGCAGCAGTTGCCGCACGACAGGCACCGCCCAGCCTCATACACCGCCTCACGCTCGGACAGGCCGCCAAGCACCTCGGCGAAGCCGGCCACCGCCTGCTCCGGCGGGACCTGCGGCTGCTGCCGCTGCGCCGCGTCGCCGAAATACCACAAGTTGAGCTGCCTGAACTCGACGACCGGGTGCTTGGGCGCGGACGGCGCTGCTGTATTTCGAACCACCACTGTGTTTCCAGCCACGCCGCCGGCGGGCGCACCGTGCGGCGCACCACTTTCCGGCCCGCCCCCCTCGGAGCCGGGGCCTCGCAGCCAGGCGTCGATGTGCCTGGCGGCCTTTTTGCCGTGCCCGATGCCGACGGTCACGGTGCGCTCGGCCGGGACCATGTCACCGCCGGCGAACACACCGGGGCAGCCGGTCATCATCGTTGGCGACACGCGGACGGTGCCGTCGCGCTCGAACTCAACGCCGGGCACGCGGCGCAGGAACGCGGTGTCTGTGTCCTGGCCTAGGGCCAGGATCACTGTGTCCGCTGCCAGGGTTTCGAGCCGGCCGGTCGGTCGGGGGAAGCCGCTGTCATCCAGCTCCATGGCCTCGACGGTGAGCTCCGGGCCGTCGAACGCGGTGATCGTTCGCAGCCAGTTGATCTGCACACCCTCGCGTTCCGCTTCCTCTGCCTCTTCCTCGTGGGCCGGCATCTGGGCGTGGGTGCGCCGGTAGACGATCAGCGCGTCGTTCGCGCCGAGGCGGCGGGCGGTCCTGGCGGCGTCCATCGCGGTGTTGCCGCCGCCGTAGACAGCGACCCGGCGGCCGATCACCGGCCGCTCCCCCGAGGCGACGCTGCGCAGGAATGACAGCGCGTCCACGATCCGGCCCGTGTCTTTCGCCGGGATGTCCACGCGCTTGGACAGGTGGGCGCCGACCGCGGCGAACACCGCGTCGAAGCCGCCGTCGCGCCGCTCGGCGTCCAGGTCGGTGACCCGGTGGCCGCAGGTGATCTTTACGCCGAGCGCTGTGATCTGGGCGATCTCGGCGTCCAGCACGCCGCGTGGCATCCGGTAGGCCGGGATGCCGTAGCGCATCATCCCGCCGGGCTCCTCCCCCGCGTCCCGGATCTCGACCTGATGACCGAGCCTGGCCAGGTGGCAGGCAGCGGACAGCCCGCTCGGCCCCGCGCCGACGACCAGCACCCGCTTGCCACTGGCCGGCCGCTCAGCGGCAAGACGCCAGCCGCGCTCCAGCGCCTGGTCGCCGAGGAAGCGCTCGACCGCGTGGATCGACACTGCGCTGTCCAGACTGGCCCGGTTGCAGGCGGTCTCGCACGGGTGGTAGCAGACCCGGCCGCAGATCGCGGGCAGCGGGTTGTCGGCAACCAGTTGGTGCCATGCCTGCTCGTGACGGCCCGCCTGGACGTGCGCGAGCCACGCCTGGATGTTCTCGCCCGCCGGGCAGCCAGCGTTGCAGGGCGGCAGCAGGTCGACGTAGACCGGCCGCCGGGTGCGGGCGGGCCCGGCGCGGGAGATACCCGTGGCCAGGTCGGCGAGCGGCGTCAGATCCAGCCGGTGTGGTCCGGGATTCACGGCGCCCCCTGGGATCGCTCTGACGAGCACGCTGCGGCAGCTACCCACTATGCGCCGCGGCTCCGGCCGGGACCAGGGACCAAGGGCCCCCGAGCCAGTGCCCAACGCTGCTGGCCGGCCCAGCGCCCGTGATGAGCGTCGTAACGGTAACGCCATGCCCATGCGCCGGCCAGCGCCCGTCCGGGGGGCCTGCGGGCCGGGACAAGGTGACCGAAGTCCTGCCCGACCGGGTCAAGCTACCCTGCCAGGCCCTGCCTGGCCGGCGGAACCATGAAGCCAGACGCACAAAGAGAAATGCCGGCGCCAGCGGGGTCCGGCCAGACCCAAGGAGGGATCTCAGATGCGCAGAAGGACATTCGACCTGCTAGCGTCCGTAGCAGGGCTGGTGCTGGTCATCGTCCTGGCCGCAGCCGGAGGGCTGCTGCTGTGGGGCCACTCATTCACCGACAGCCAGGTCTCCACCCAGCTGTCCGCCCAGAAGATCGTCTTCCCCGCCACCAGCAACCCCGAGTTCAAGGCCCTGCCCCCCGCCGACCAGGCCGCGATGGCCCAGTACGCCGGGCAGCAGATGACCACCGGCGCCCAGGCCAAGGTCTACGCCGACAACTTCATCGCCTACCACCTGTCCAAGATGGGCGGCACCTACTCCCAGCTGTCAGCCCAGTCCATCGCCCAGCCCAACAACGCCAAACTCGCCGCCCTTGTTAACACCGTGTTCAAGGGCACCACACTGCGCGGCATGCTCCTCAACGCCTACGCCTTCTGGCAGATCGGCGTCATCGCCCTGTGGGGAGCGATCGTCTCCTTCATCGGAGCCGGCCTGCTGCTCATCCTGTCCGGCCTCGGCTTCATGCACGCCCGCTGGACCTCCGCAACCGCCGAGATCCTGCCCGCCCGCCACCCCGAGAAGCTCCCTGTCACAGCCTCGTAACAGCCGGCGCCACGCGCCGCACCCCAAGCCGGCGGCCTCCCACCCCGGAGGCCGCCAGCACTATCGTGCCCGCTGGATGCGACGAGCTGGCTGTGCTTCACGGCAGCGTCGAAGCATGGAGGACCCGGCTGACGGAGAGCACAGAGCTCCCGGCACGATCCGGGACACGACTGCCGCAGGGCATTCCGCGGCCGAGCCGTTGACGTTGCCGGACCACTTCCCTTCTGAGGCTAGGACCCGCAGCGCGGCCAGTGCGTCTTTGATAAAGCGGGACGAAGGTACTGGGGCGGCGGTGACCCTGAACCCTTTTGCCGGCTCGATAAGCACACGGCGGCTGTCCTGTCCGGGCAGGTCGGTCCGTGGCGCCGCAGGTACCCCGAGGTGATCGTCACCGAGAGCCCGGTCCGGGGAGATGCCAAGCGGGCCCTGACTCTCGCTTCGCAGAGCGCTGACCTCATCGTGGTCGGCGCCGGCCGGGGCATGGCATCGAACGTGGGCCTGGGCCCGGTAACGACTGCCATGCTGCACCACGCACAGTGCCCGGTAGCCGTCATCCCAGGCAGTTCCCTACCGTGGGCTGCCGCGCCCGGGGATATCGGGATCGCCCGCCAGACCCGGGCGCCCGCCTCGTGCGTCGCGACGTGACCAGGCTTTCCTCGAGACTAACGTCGCCCGGGTCACACCAAGCAACGCCGGCCTCCTGGACGCCTGACTGCGGCGCGTGACATGTGCCCGGTCCGCACACCCAGGGCGGTGGGTTAAGTTTCGGCGGATTCCAGCGGGCACCGGGACCAACGACTCTGCACCGGGCTGCAGCCGGTTGGTTGGATGGTGTGCGAGCGAAGCCGAGCAGCGAATGGACCGGGAGCCAGATGACGACGACGCAGGCAGGCGTGCTGACCGACGCCGAGGCCAGGATGCTGGACAGCTACTGGCGGGCAGCCAACTATCTCTCGGTGGGCCAGATTTACCTGCTCGACAACCCGCTGCTGACCGAACCACTGCGGCCTGAGCACATCAAGCCGCGGCTGCTGGGCCACTGGGGAACGTCGCCGGGGCTGAATCTCATCTGGGCGCACCTCAACCGGGCGATCGTTGCCCACAGCCAGTCCATGATCTTCGTCATCGGCCCTGGTCACGGCGGCCCGGCCGCGCTGGCGAACACGTGGCTGGAGGGCAGCTACAGCGAGGTGTACCCGAGCGTGCCCCGTGACGGGGCCGGCATGCGGACGCTGTTCCGCCAGTTCTCGTTCCCCGGCGGGGTGCCCAGCCATGTGGCGCCGCAGACCCCGGGGTCGATCCACGAGGGCGGCGAGCTTGGCTACTCGCTCGCGCACGCCCACGGTGCCGCGTTCGACAACCCGGACCTGGTCGTGGTGTGCGCGGTCGGCGACGGGGAGGCCGAGACCGGCCCGCTCGCCACGAGCTGGCATTCACACCGGTTCCTTGACCCGGCCCGCGACGGCGCGGTGCTGCCGATCCTGCACCTGAACGGGTGGAAGATCGCGAACCCGGCGGTTCTGGCGCGCATCCCTGATGATCAGCTCGACGCGCTGCTGCGCGGCTACGGCTACCACCCCATTTACGTGACCGGCCACGAGCCGGCCGCGGTGCACCAGGAGATGGCCGCGGCGCTCGATGATGCCATCGCCAGGATCCGCGGAATCCAGCACGAAGCGCGATCAGCAAGACCGCCAGGTATGCCACGGCCGCAGGCTGGCCAGTCGGCCCGCTGGCCGGTGATCGTGCTGCGCACCCCCAAGGGCTGGACCGGGCCCGCCGTGGTGGACGGCCTGCCGGTCGAGGGCACCTGGCGGGCGCATCAGGTGCCGCTGGCCGAGGTCCGGACCAATCCCGAGCACCTGCGGCAGCTGGAGGAGTGGATGCGGTCCTACCGGCCAGCCGAGCTGTTCGGCGCCGACGGCAGCCCCCGGGAGGGCCTGCTCGGCCTGGTGCCGCACCGCGGCCAGCGGCTGGGCGCGAACCCGCACGCGAACGGCGGTGTGCTGCTGCGCGACCTGGTGACGCCGGACTTCCGCGACTACGCGGTGCCGGTGCCGGCCCCGGGGGCGCACACGTCGGAGCCGACCCGGGTACTCGGCGGCATGCTCCGCGACGTGATGACGCTGAACGAGGCGCAGCAGAACTTCCGCGTCTTCGGCCCGGACGAGACCGAGTCCAACCGGCTGAACGCGCTGCTCGAGGTCACCGGGAAGACCTGGGAAGAGCGGACGATCGACGTAGACCAGCACCTCGCCCCCGACGGGCGGGTGATGGAAATCCTGTCTGAGCACGCCTGCCAGGGCTGGCTGGAGGGCTACCTGCTGACCGGCAGGCACGGCCTGTTCTCCTGCTACGAGGCGTTCATCCACATCGTCGACTCGATGTTCAACCAGCACGCCAAGTGGCTGAAGGTCAGCCGGACGCTGCCCTGGCGGCGCCCCGTCGCGTCGCTGAACTACCTGCTCACCTCACACGTCTGGCGGCAGGACCACAACGGGTTCTCCCACCAGGACCCCGGTTTCATCGACCACGTGATGAACAAGAAGGCCGAGGTCATCCGGGTCTACCTGCCCCCGGACGCCAACACCCTGCTGTCAGTCGCCGACCACTGCCTCCGCAGCCGCGACTACGTCAACGTGATCGTCTCGGGCAAGCAGCCCTCCCCGGACTGGCTGGACATGGACTCCGCGGTCCTGCACTGCACCCGCGGCGCCGGGATCTGGGAATGGGCCAGCAGCGACAGGCCGGGCACCGAGCCAGACGTAGTGCTCGCCTGCGCCGGCGACGTGCCGACGCTCGAGGTGCTCGCGGCCACCGGCATCCTGCGCGAGAACCTGCCAGACCTGCGGGTCCGCGTGGTCAACGTGGTCGACCTTATGCGCCTCCAGCCGGCCTCGGAGCACCCGCACGGGATGGACGACGCCGAGTTCAACGCACTGTTCACCACTGACCGGCCGGTGATCTTCGCCTACCACGGGTACCCATGGCTGATCCACCGGCTGACCTACAGCCGGGACGGCCACCACAACATCCACGTCCGCGGGTACAAGGAAGAAGGCACGACCACCACGCCGTTCGACATGGTCGTAATGAACGACATGGACCGTTTCCACCTGGTCATGGACGTCATCGACCGGGTCCCTGGCCTGGGTAACTCAGCCGCATGGCTGCGCCAGCAGATGGTGGACACCCGCGCCCGCCACCACGCCTGGGTCCGCGAGCACGGCGAGGACCTGCCCGAGGTCAGCAACTGGACCTGGCGCAGCGCCGCAACGCAGCCATGACCGTGCCGTCCAGCGACGACGACCCCCCTGCCTCCCCAGTGCCCCTGCCGACAGGATGACCGGCGCCCCAGCCTGCTGGTGTGGCTGCTCCAGCTTCCTCGGCGCGGCGATCGACGAGGCCCGCAACGCCGACGCGGCCGCCGACGCCGACATCTCAGTATCGCCAGCAGCCGTGCGCACCCTAGTCATCGCCGCCAGGGAGGACATCGAGATCGCCCGTCAGGTGCGCACAGCGGTGGGCCTCGCAGTGGCCATGGGCGGGCTGTGCTTTGCGGCGCACCGCCGGGGTGCGGAAGCGGCAATGTGTGCGCTGGGTGGCGACGTCGCCGTCTGGCTCGGCGATTCGCTGCGGACTAGCCATCTCTGGCAGTTGCTGCGGGAGGCGTAGCCGCAGCGGAGGCCGGCAGCCGGAAACCGAGCTCGCGGCCAGCCTGCCGCAGCTCGTCGCGGACCGAGGGATGCGCGACCTGGCCGATGATCTGCTTGGCCTGCGCGGAGGCGTCGTGTCCCCAGATTGCAGCGGTGCCCTGCTCGCTGACGATGAAGCTGTGCTGGAACGACGTCACCAGCCCGGCCAGGCGGGGCACCACGGTGGACGCATCGGCCTTAGGGTGCCAGGAAGGCAGGGCAATGATCGCCCGGCCGCCGGGGGAATGCAGGGCGCCGACCACGAAGTCGGTCTGGCCGCCGAACCCGGAATAGATCATCCCGACTTGCCGTCGGCTGCCTCGGCCGAACCCAGTGCCCGCGCCACGTCCGAGGCCGACGCGTTGCCGTGAATGGTCTGATAGTACGCGCCTCCCAGCTGCCGGAGCATCGCGTCGAAATGCTTGTCACTGCGAGTCATTGCCTGTCCCTCCCTCTCTCTGAGGGCCACCGTCCCCCTACTTCATTCCACCTGCCGCCAGCCGCCGCCAGGAGGGGCTAACGACCCATCCGCAGGGACCTTCGTCCGTATCCGCGGGCTTCCCACCAGCGCATTTCCCGCGGACCCGGGACTTCCGCCTCTGCCCGACCCGGCAGCGCGGCGGGAGGGTTGAAAGGGACGAAGGAGCATGTGATGGATGAGAACTGGGAGCAGCGCATCGTGGTCGGTGTCAAAGGGTCTGCGGCTGCGCGGGCCGCACTCAAGTGGGCGGCACGCGAGGCCAGGCTGCGCAAGGCCTCGCTGCTCGCCGTACGGGCGTGGGACCCCGCACGGCATGCGGCGCCGTACGCTCCCGTCGGCGTAACGCCGACTGGCGACGAAGGCCTGGCCTTTGCTCGGGAGGACCTAGCTGACGCTGTCCTCGGCGCGTTCGGCCTGCACGTGCCGGCCTGTGTCACCGTCGAGCTCGCCGAGGGCGTGGCTGAACGCGTGCTCGTTGACCGCTCCGCTGACACCGACCTGCTGGTGCTCGGTGCGTCCAGCGTGAGTGGTCACGAAGGATGGCCTGCAGGGCCGGTCGTCCGTGCTTGCCTGGCGCATTCCCGGTGTCCCGTCGTGATCGTCGGCACGAGCGGCGCGGCAGCGCCAGCCACGCGGACGATGACCAGGGCTGCTCTGACCTAGGGAGGTGGTACTCATGATCAGCACAGCGAAGCAGATCGTGGCCGGTTATGACGGCTCGCCTGACAGCGTGCAGGCGCTGGACTGGGCCGTCCGGGAGGCACGGCTGCACAAGACGGGCCTGACCGTATGCCACGCATGGACACCTGGCCCAGTCTTTGCCGACAGAACAGCCAACGTCGCCCGGCGTTCCGGCCAGCAACTCCTGGACGATGCCATACGTCGGGCGCACGCCGGGCTGGGGTGTGCCGATATCCAGCCGCTGCTGATTTCCGGGCCGCCGGGCCAGGTGCTGTGCGAGCTGAGCAACGACGCTGTGATGCTGGTGGTCGGCACGCGCGGCCGCGGCGGTCTTGCCCGGGCAGTGCTCGGGTCGGTGAGCTTCCAGGTAGCCGCGTACGCCCTCGGCCCGGTGACCGTCGTGCGAGGGCACTGGCAGTCAGTGCCTGGCAAGGCGGCAAGTCCGGTCGTGGTGGGCGTGGACGGCTCGGAACCCGCCCAGGCCGCGGTGGCATTCGCGTTCGAGCAGGCCGCCGGTTACGCTGCGCCGCTGGTCGCGGTATGCGCCCTGGCGGATACCGCGGGTGTGCTCGGCACCGCGCGACAGGTCGAGGAAGACTTCGACCAGGCGCTCGCCAAGTACGAACCCGACTACCCAGAGGTCGAGGTCCAGCGCAGCGCAGCGCAGGGCGCCCCGCGTGGTGCTCTGCTGGAGGCGGCGGCGCGTGCCCAGTTGCTGGTCATAGGGGCACGCGGCCGGGGCGGCCTGCCGGAGATGAGGCTCGGGTCGGTCAGCTTCGCTGTCCTGCACTACGCGCCCTGCACGGTCAGCATCATCCGCGAAGGATGATCACGTCCGGTTCCGAATCACGACCACCGGGCAGAAGCATGGCGCACACATTCGACCTGCTAGCGTCGGTGGCCGGTCTGGTGCTGGTCATCGTCCTGGCCGCAGCCGGAGGGCTGCTGCTGTGGGGCCACTCGTTCACCGACAGCCAGGTGTCCACCCAACTGTCCGCCCAGAAGATCGTCTTCCCCACCACAGGCAGCAAACTCGCCGCCCTGGTCAGCACCGTGTTCAAGGGCACCACACCGATCGGCGTCATCGCCCTGTGGGGAGCGATCGTCTCCTCCGCCGGAGCCGGCCTGCTGCTCATCCTGTCCGGCCTCGGCTTCATGCACGCCCGCTGGACCTCGGCAACCGCTGAGGTTCTCCTTGGCCGCCACCCCGAGAAGACCGCCGCCACGGCATCGTGACCGGCCAGTCCGTCCCGGCGCCACGCACCTCACACCAGCTGGCGGCCCTCCCACAGGAGGGCCGCCAGCGTTGGCGTGCCCGCTGGCCACGAAGAAGGAACGCCCGCTGCCGTGGAATGGGGACGAAGATCTCCCAGCGCCAGGGCCAGCGCGTCCTGAACCTCTGCCGCAGCGGGCGCGATGGTAGCGGGCCCGAGTCCGCGAAGCTGTTCGCGGCCAGGCTGGCCAGTGTTAACACGGTCTTCTGGAACGGCCCGCAGGGCTCGCCCAGCGAGGACCGACCAAGGTCACTTTCCCACGGGGCCTACGCCCCTGCCGCATGCCTGGAAACCCGGTGACGATGAAAGGGAGGGTCGCTGACTGCGGTCTCCTGGTCACATTGAAGCTGGCTTCGGTCCGCAGGGGGGATAAGGCCATGAACGCCTCAAGGGAATATGAGACTGGCGCTGCCGGTGAGCAGCGTGTGGCGGAGGAGGTCACCCGGCAGGCGGTCGCTGCGGCAGTTCTGGCGCCGTCGGTGCACAACACCCAGCCGTGGTGGTTCAGTCAGGAGGGCCATGAGGTCAGCGTGCACGCGGATATTGAGCGGCGGCTGGAGGTGGCCGATCCGGCCGGCCGCGAGATGCTGATCAGCTGCGGTGCGGCGCTGTTCAACATCAGGGTGGCGCTGCGGCACCTGGGGTATGTGCCCGCAGCCAGCATTCTGCCTGACCCGGACCGGCCAGGCCTGGTGGCGCGTGTCAGGTGGGACGGGCAGGCCGGCGCCGTCGACTACGAAGACCGGCTGTACAGCGCGATCGGGCGGCGGCATACCCACCGCAGCGCGTTCCTGCCTGACCCGCCGCCAGCCCGGGTGCTGGAGGCTCTGGGTGAGGAGGCCGCCAGGGAAGGCGCTATTTTGCACATCGCGGACAGCAGCGACGAGCGTGCCGCGCTTGCGGCCGTGGTCACAGCCGCTGAGCACGCCGCCCGCCTCGACGGCGGGCGTGCCAGGGAACTGGCGCGCTGGTCCCGGCCTCCGGACAGCCCTCGCCGTGATGGCGTCCCGGCAACCGGGTACCCGGCCAGGCCAGCGCGCAGCGAGCCGGACTTCCCCGGCCGCGACTTCGCCCATGGTCACGGGTGGGGGCTCCCGCCGGGCATGATGGCGCCGCTGCACCGCTCTGCTGGCGTGGTGGCCCTGCTGATCACCAGCGCCGACCAGCCTGCCGACTGGATCCGCTCCGGACAGGCGCTGCAGCGGGTGCTGCTGGCAGCGAACGCCAGTGGTGTCGCCGCTGCCCTGCACAGCCAGCCGCTGGAGATGCCAGAACTGCGCGAGTTCATCCGCATCCGGCTCAGCCGCGGGGCCTGCCCGCAGATCCTGCTGCGCTTCGGCGCCACCGACACGGTCACCACGAGCACACGACGCCCAGCCGAAGAAGTCCTGCTGTAACGGCGCTCCTGGCCGCGCCGCCTGCCGGGCCCGAGCTGAGCTGGTGAAGTGACCAACCGTCGCCGCGCATACGAGGTCAAGATCCGTGGAATCCCAAGCGACGCCGTACTGGCCGAGTTCGACGACGTCGACCTGTGGGAGGCGCCGGGCGTTTTCTGCCTGCGAAACGGCGGGGCCGACACAGCAACGCTATACGCGCTGATCAAGCGCATCGAAGCCCTTGGGCTGGTCCTCCTCAACGTGGACGCGGTCGACGACGGCGAATCAGGTGACCCAGCCCTGTCCTGACTACCCCAGATGGGAGCCCAGGCAAGCAGGAAGCGCGCAAGGTGGAAGAGTCGAAATGGACGGGATCACGGACCAGAACCAGTCCCTCAGCCATCCCCTCCTGGCCGCGTGCACCTGGTGCATCCCAGCCAGGCAGCTAGCGGCTGCGGGAAAGCGGCTCGTGGCCAAGCACCGTGCGGACACATAGTCAAGGACTTGACCGGGGCACTGCCCGGTCGGCCACTCACGCCCGCGTACCTCGCGAGCAGTGCCAAACCCGATGCGAGCTGGGGACTCAGGCAGGGCCGCAGCCAGTGCAGACGGCACTCAACACGCTGACGATCAGGGCCGAGCGCGCCGCTGCGCTACGGCGAGAAAGTTTAGGTGATCGCCGCCGACCGGCCGCAGGGCTCGTTCACCAGGCAGCTCGCCCTGGGCGAGGGCGCGGATACCGAACGCCTGAGCGCCGATTACGCCGACGCGTCCTGCATGTGACCATCCCGGCCGCGCCGAAGGCGCAGGCTCGCCGGATGCAGATCTCTCACGCTGATGCGCCAGGCGGCGGACAGCCGGTCACCGCCGGCGTAGCCGCCCCGTAGATACGGTCAGGCGGCGAGCGCCGCCCGCCCCGGGCGAACTCCCCGGCTTGGCGGGCGGCGCTTCGTGTGCTCCCGAACCGGGAGGTTGCGGCGAGGGGGACCAATCCGGCTTCTCGCGGATCCCGATTGCGCGGTGTGCGGGCCCAAGGAGGGCCAGGCCCGTAACTCCGCGTCATCTCATCTGGTCCCTCTCGCCAGTTCAAGTCCACCGCGCCCGGTTGTGCGCTGCCAGGGACGGACGGCGGATATCCGCAGGCTGTTCGTCCGGCCGCGGGGCAGACGGTCGTCTGGCGGGCGCGGGACCTTTGACCCTGACCGGGAGAGCTGCCGCAGAGCACCGTGATGCGGAGGCACTACAGAACGGAGACGGCCATGCGAGCCCTCGTCTACCACGGGCCAGGCAGGAAGGCCTGGGAAGAAGTACCGAAGCCGGAGATCGTCGCTGACACCGACGCCATCGTCCGGGTCGACACGACCACGATCTGCGGCACTGACCTGCACATCCTCAAGGGGGACGTCCCGGTCGTCACCGACGGGCGGATCCTCGGCCACGAGGCAGTCGGAATCGTCGACGACGTCGGCCACGGCGTGAAGACGGTCAAGCCCGGCGACCACGTCCTGGTCTCGTGTGTCTCGGTGTGCGGCACCTGCCGGTACTGCCGCGAAGGGCATCCCGGGCAGTGCCTGGGTGGCGGTGGCTGGATCCTCGGCTACAAGATCGACGGAACCCAGGCCGATTACGTCCGCGTGCCGTTCGCCGACACCTCCACCTACCCCGTGCCGCCGGGTGTCCCCGACGAGAACATCCTGATGCTGGCTGACATCCTGCCGACCGCCTACGAGGTCGGCGTCCTCAACGGCGGCGTGCGGCCAGGCGACGTGGTCGCCATCGTCGGATCCGGGCCAGTCGGCCTGTCCGCGATCACCGGCGCCCGGCTGTTCAGCCCGGCGCACATCGTCGCGATCGACCTGGCCGACGCCAGGCTCGAGGCGGCCAAGCAGTTCGGAGCCGACATCGTCATCAACAGCGGGATACAGGACCCGGTGGAGGTGGTCGGCTCGCTGACCGGCGGACTCGGGGCCGACGTGACGATCGAGGCCGTCGGCGTGCCCGCCGCCTTCGAGCTGGCCGTGGCGCTGTCGCGGCCGGGCGGGCGCATCGCCAACATCGGCGTGCACGGCGAGCCGGCCACTCTGCACCTCGAGGAGCAGTGGATCCGCAACATCACGATCACCACTGGCCTCGTGGACGCGTACTCCACCCCCACACTGCTGCGGCTGGTCACCAGCGGGCAGATCGACGCGGGAAAGTTCATCACCCACCGGTTCGCGCTGGAGGAGTTCGGGGAGGCCTACGACACCTTCTCCCGCCCAGCCGACACCGGCGCGCTCAAGGTCGTGCTGAGCCGCGCAGCCTAGCCCTTATCCCAGCGCCACGTTGGTCCCCGACGGCCTGCCCGCCGGGGACCAACGACCCTGGCCCGATCGTCGGCGGTTTCCAAGGCTAGGTATCAGGAGGCGGCCGCCGCAGACGGCAGCCGCGGCAGAAGGAGGCAGAAGATGCCTGGAGTCGTGGTCGGTACCGACGGATCGAGCAGCGGTCAGCAGGCGATCAGCGGATGGCCTGCGCAGGCCCTGATCGAGGCGTCCAAGGACGCGGACCTGATGGTCGTCGGCTCGCGCGGCAGCGGCGGGTTCGCCGACCTGCTGGTGGGCTCGGTCAGCTCGCAGGTCGTCAGTCACGCTGCCTGCTCGGTCGCCGTGGGCCGGCACTAGGAAACGGGGGAACATGCCATGACCGTCCGCATCGGAATCAACGGCTTCGGGCGCGTCGGGCGTGCGTTCGTGCGCCGGGCGCTTGAGGTGCCCGGCCTGGAGGTCGTCGCCGTCAACGACATCACGGACGCGCGGACGCTCGCGCACCTGCTGGAGTTCGACTCGACCTACGGCCGCCTGGGTGCCAGCATCACCCACACCGACGACTCGATCGTCATCAACGGCACCCCCGTCCGGGTCCTGTCCACCCGCGACCCCGCTGACATCGACTGGGGCGAGATGGGCGTGACGGTCGTGATCGAGTCCACCGGGAAGTTCCGCGCCCGCGACCAGGCGGCGCTGCACCTCAAGCGCGGCGCGCGGAAGGTGCTGCTGTCCGCGCCGGGCAAGGGCGCTGACGCGACCATCGTGGTCGGCGTCAATGACGGCGAGTACGACCCAGTACGACACGACGTGATCTCGAACGCGTCTTGCACGACCAACTGCGTAGCGCCGATGGCCAAGGTCCTGAACGAGGAGTTCGGCATCGCCCAGGGGTTTATGACCACCGTGCACGCCTACACCGCAGACCAGATGCTGCTGGACGGGCCGCACAAGGACCTGCGGCGCGCCCGCAGCGCCGCGGTCAGCATCGTGCCCACCAGCACCGGGGCGGCCAGGACCACCGGAGAGGTCATCCCCGAGCTGGCCGGGCGGCTGGACGGCGTCGCTGTGCGCGTCCCGGTGGAAGACGGGTCGCTGACCGACCTGACCGTTGTGCTCCGCCAGAACGTGACAGCTGATGAGGTCAACGGCGCGTTCCAGCGGGCGGCGGCTGGCCCGGTGGCCGGCATCCTGCGCTACAGCACAGACCCGCTGGTCTCCCGCGACATCATCGGCGACCCCGCCTCATGCGTCTTCGACTCCGGCCTGACCCAGGCCGCGGGCAGCCTCGCCAAGGTCTTCGGCTGGTACGACAACGAATGGGCCTACACCTGCCAGGCTGGCCGACCTGGCAGCCATCGTCGGCGGCCAGCTCTAGCCGTCGGCCACCGACAGACAGCCGCGGCGAGCGGAGACGAAGGAGGCAGGACATGGATCAGCTGCTGGCAAGCGAAACTACTGTTCGCGAGCTGATCGGCGCTGCCGGGGCCGCGCCTTCCATCCACAACACCCAGCCGTGGCGGTTCCGGGTCAGCGGCGACGTCATCGAGGTGCACGGCAACCCAGGCCTGATGCTCTGGGTCGCCGACCCCCGGGGCCGTGCCCTTCACCTGAGCTGCGGCGCCGCGTTGTTCAACCTCAGGCTCGCGATCCGGATGCTTGGCGCCAATCCGCTCGTCTGGCCGCTTCCCGATCCTCGCGGCGCGCCGACGCTGCTGGCTGCGGTCCAGACGCGGGAGGGACGCCCGGCAACATCGAGCGAGCGCGAGATGTACGAGGTGATCCGCCGGCGCCACAGCACTCGCGCACCTTTCTCTGACAGCCGGATCCCCGGCCCGGTGCAGATGGCACTGGAGAAACAGGCCGAACTGGAGTGCGCGTTCCTGCGGATGCTCAGCGCCGACGGCGCGGAATTGGTACTGGAACTCACCGCGGCAGCGGACAGGACGCTGGCGGCCGATCCTGCGCACCGCGTCGAGTTGAGCCAGTGGGTCGGGACCTCGGGAGACGACGGCATCCCGGCCAGCGGCCTTGGCTGCCGGCCAGACGCCGCTCCCGCGCCGGTCCGGGACCTCGGCCATGCCGCACCGATGATCAGGCTCCCGGTGACCAGCTACGAGACCCTGCCGCAGCTGGCGGTGCTGTCCACCGCGACCGACGAGGCAGCGGACTGGCTCCGGGCCGGGCAGGCGCTGCAGCGCGTCCTGCTGGCGGCCACCGTGAACGGCCTGGCCACCTCCTTGCTGTACCAGCCCATCGAGCTGGCTGACATGGACGGCCGCGGGGAAGGGTGGTGGCCGTGGCCAGAATGCCCGCAGATCATCATCCGGCTCGGTTACGGGCCGCCCGGGGCCGCCACCCCCCGGCGCCCGGTCGACGACATTCTC
>CAWFGX010000009.1:0-5477 GCA_963815375.1 uncultured Actinomycetota bacterium
CCCTTATGCCGACATCATCACTGGTGTAAACAGACCCAAGGCTGGCACCTCGAGCAACCCGAACCAGAGCGTGCTGATCTGGCACACCCCGTCGGGCCGCACCTACGCCACCAATCCCACCGAGTACCCCACCTAGCCGCAAGGTAGGAGCCATTCGTTGATCGCGGCGATGTGGACGGTGGCCTCGTACCGGACGGCCAGCTTGTCGTAGCGCGTGGTGACGGCCCGGGCGGCGGGGCCTGGCCTAGCCCGGCTGGCCGAGGCGAGCGGTGAT
The DNA here is from genome assembly GCA_963815375.1 of uncultured Actinomycetota bacterium. Classification (GTDB taxonomy): domain Bacteria; phylum Actinomycetota; class Actinomycetes; order Streptosporangiales; family Streptosporangiaceae; genus JASHPR01. The sequence goes on from CAWFGX010000009.1 coordinate 275, forward strand.
CGCCGGGGCCGCCTCACGCAGCCACGCCTCGGCGCGCGGCAGCTTGTCCTTGGCACCGTCCTCCCACAACTTGCGGAACACCGGATCCAGCTCGGCCGAGGCGCGGGAACCCTCGTGATAGCGGCGCGCCATGTCGACGGCGAACGGCGCCAGCTCCGCGCGATGCCGCGCCGTCATGCCGTAGGCGTCCGCGAACACCGCGACCCGGTGCGGGATGTCGGCGTCGGCGAACGCGGGTGATCGGTCCCGCGGATCGCGCAGCGGCGCCCAGCACCACAGCGCGTTCGCGATGTCGTAGAGCCGGGTGGTCGGCTTGGCCAGGTCGAAGTCGATCAGCGCGGCGGGCAGCCCGTCGCGGAAGACCACGTTGCCCGGGGTGTAGTCGCGGTGGCTGACCAGCTCGGCCCGCTCGGTGATCCGTCCCGTGTTGGCCGGCGTCCCGCCCCACACCGCGCCGGGCGGCGGCGCCCACCCGGCCGACGCCTCGTGCAGCGCTCGGATCAGCCGGGCCAGGGCGACGAGCACGTCGTCGCCCGCCGTCTCCGCCGGCAGCGGGTTGCGCGGCACGTCACCGGGGACGAACGACAGCACCTCGCGCCCCTGCTCGTCGACCTCGAGCGGAAGCGGCGCGCCGGTGAACCCGGCGTCGCGCAGGTGAGCCAGGTACGCCTGCACGGTCAGGCTGAACGGCCGCAGCGGCCGCCGCACAGTGTCCCCGATCCGCACGATCCCCTGGGTGACACCATCCCCGGTCAGCGGCTCGCCTTCGCTCACACCGCAGCAGCCTAGCCTCCGCCCCGCGCCGGCTCTCGTGAGCCGTTTAGGCCCGTGCCCCGGGCGGCGGTGCCATCAGCGGGCCGAGCACCTGTCCCTCCCTCTCGCAGGCTCATTCCCCGCTGAGAATCAGCAGCGTTTCGGGGCGGACGCCGTCGTACTTCATCGCTTCCGCGGCCTCCTCGGTCTGCATGAGCTTCTCGAAGACGGCGAAGTCGGGGATCTCGACGATCATGCCGACCCGGTTGGATCCGTTCGGGTCGCGGAAGGTTCGGGCCGTAATGCCGTGCGGTCCGAAAAACTCTTCGCGCTTTGTGGACTTGAGCCAGTGATCGACGTCGCCGACCTCATGAAAAGCTAGATACGTGGCCATGTTGTCTCCTGACAGGTATTTTGGTCAGACTGTGGCGTGGTGGGTCACATCGGCGGTGTGCTCATCCGGCAGGCCGGCGAATCCGCCTGGCACTGGCAGCGCGGGCATCAGCGTGTTCTGCATGAACGCCTCGCTCTGCTCCCTGGAATCCCAGATGACCGAGATCAGGTAGCCACCTTCGGCCGGGCCAGCGGTGTGGGACCGCTGGCCCTCGGGCAGGCCCGACTCGGGATGCACGGCCTTGAGCACCGCCCGGTACTGCTCCTCGGTCCCGCCCGGCCAGAAATGGATCTGCAGGTATGACATGGTTGTGTTTCCTCCCCAGCCGGGCGGCTGCGCGCCTTCTTCGGGAGCTTCCTCAAATCCCCGCAGGCGGTCCCGGTCCGGACGATCGTGGCACAGGGCCGGTCTCAGGCCCGCGTCATCCGCGCCTCACTTGGCGCATCTCATCGATGGTGGCGAGTAGTTTCGACAAGCCGTGCGCCGCGCAGATGCGCGCGGCCTCGTCGAGTGCGGCGTGCGCCTGGGTATCGAGCTCGCCGAACCGTCGGCGCCGGCAGCCGGCGAGGACGATGAGCACCGATGCCCGGTGATAGTCCCAGCCAAATGTCTCGACGATCTCCAGTGCTGAGCTCAGGTGCCGTTCGGCGAGATCATGGTGGCCGAGGAGGGAGGCCAGCCTGCCGGCGTAGGCGGCGACCGGGCCCAGGTTGGTGGCTATCTCGCCGGCGTACGGCTCGATGATCGCGAGCAGCTGCGCGGCCGCGTCGAGGTCGGAAAGCTCGATCGCCAAGATGGCGTAGCCCAGCATCGATGTCATCCACATGACGTCGGGTGGAACGCCTCGGAACCCAGTGGCCATGGCCGCGTCGAGGAGATCGCTGGCGATCTCCTTGGGTCCGTTGGCGACGCTGATGATGGCGTGCGCGAGAGCCGCCGTCGGCTGGACCGGGCCGGCGTCGATCGCCTGCGCGACATTGGGCGGAAGTTCGGAGAGGTGACCGGCGATGGTGGCCAGTGCGGCGGCCTGCCCGGCGAAGACGGCGAAACTGTCGGCCGCGCCCATGGCCACGGCGACGTCCGCGGCCTTGTGCATCAGCTCCTCGGCGTCGGCGAAGCGCGCCTCCATCGTGGCGACGAAGGCGTCGTAGTAGCTCACGGTCCAGATCATCCGCGGGGCGCCGATCTGATCGGCGATGGCGTGCAGCCGCTCGAGGCTGCGCGCTGCCGCGGGGGGATCGGCGAGCTGGATGGCCACGGTGTAGGCCGCGGCGTGGACGGCGAACTCAAGGTGCGGGTCGCCGACGGCCTCGGCCGCGGCGATCGACCTGCGGGCGACGTCGGCCCGCAACCGTGTCGCGTCATGGCTCGGACCCCACAGGGCGAAGAGCGCTGACGAGCCGATGCGGGCCAGCAGCGCCGGGTCCGGGCTGGCATCGGCCAGCGCGATGGCCTCGCGGGCGAGTGCGGCTCGCCGGGTGCCGGGTGTGTTCTGGGGGAGCGCCTCGGCCAGCAAGGCCAGGAGCCGGGCTCGCGTGGCGGCATCGCCCTCGCCGATGACCTCCAGAGCAGACTCGATGATCGCGACCTGCGCGGAGGGCACCGAGCCCAGGTGCAAGAACCCGCGGTCGGTGGGCAGGGCCGCCTGCACCACGATCGGGGTTGCGCCGCAGCGGCGAGCCAGCGCCGCCGCTTCGGTCAGCGTCGCCAGTGCCGCCGGATCGTTGATCTGGTGCTGTGCCCGCCCCAGCCGGGCGAGCAGATCGGCGCGTTCGTGATCGGCAACCTCCACGATGACGGTGTGCTCGAGGGCTGTCCGGTACCACCGGGCCGCTTCGGCCGGGGACAGGCGGTCGGCGGCGTGGTCGCCGGCCAGCCTCGCCCAGCGCAGAGCCTCGGCGAGCAGCCCGCCCAGGGCATAGTGCCGCGCCAGCTGGGCGGCCAGGTTGGTTGCAGGCGCGTCTGACCGCTTCTCGAGTACCTGGGCGGCGCGCGCGTGCAGTCGCCTGCGCCGTCGGCCGGGCAGCTCGGAGTACACCGCGCTAGCGACCAGAGCGTGCACGAACCGCATCGTTCTGGCCTGCGGTTCGACGTCGACCACCAGCCGGGCCCGCTCAGCCAGGTCAAGCGCGTCCATGGCAACGTGCTCGGGGATCTCGACCATGTCGATCAGCGCGTCCTCGGCGAACTCCGTGCCCAGCACGGCGGCCGCCGAGAGCACCACCAGGACGTCGTTTCCGAGTGCCGTCACCCGGCTCCACAGGAGATCACGCAGGTTCGCCGGTACTTCCTCGCCTGACTCGTCGCCGGCCAGCTCGACCCGGGTGTCGAGGACCAGACGCCCCGATTCGGCCCAGTGCCGCACTAGCTGAGTGGCATACAACGGGTTCCCGGCGGTCTGCTCACGCAGCCGGGCCAAAACCGCCGAGGTCACCGCAGCCCCGTCCACCGCCACGAGCGACCCCGTCAGGTCGGCCAGCTCGTCGTCGCCGAACCCGCTCAAGCGTATGCGCCGCGACGGGCGGCGTTCGAGGTCGGCGAGCACCGTTCGTAGCGCGGCCAGCGGGCGTTCGTCCGTGTCGCGGACGCTGAGGACCCACAGCACCGGCGCATCGGCCAGGGCGCGGCCGAGATGGCGAAGCAGATCCAGCCCAGTCGGCTCGGCCCATTGGAGATCATCGAGCAGGACGACCACAGAGCCGATGTCCGCCACCCGCCTCAGCACATCGGCCACGGCCTCGAACATCAGGTGGCGTTCGGTGGCGTCGTCGCTCACGACCGTGCCGGGGATCTCGACCCGGTCGGCCAGGCGTGGCGCGATCCGCGTCAGCTGCCCTCCGCAGCGCGAGGCGTGGGCCTGGAGCACGTCGGCCGGGACGTGCTCGATGAGGTGCTCGAGCAAGGAGCGAAACGGCTCCGAGGGCACCGCCGGCCCGCCCTGGCAGAATCCGTGCAGCACCGCCGCCGAACCGCTGTCCCGGACGGCGCGAGCGAACCCGCCGAGCAACGTCGTCTTGCCGATCCCTGCTTCGCCCTCCAGGATGACTGTCCTGGACCCCGTCCCGCTCACCAGCGCCAGGTCGGATGCCAGCCGGGCGAGTTCGCGGCCGCGCCCGATCAATCTCGATCCCCGCGCCAGCTCGGCGGTAAGCGGTAGCCATCGTGCCGGGCGCCGGGCGTCCCCCGACGATCCGGCTGTCGTCGCCGTTCCGTCCCATCCCGACGCGACCCGGCGATCGAGGCGGCGCACCTCGGCCGAGGGCTCGGTCCCGACCGAGTCGACCAGGTAGGCCCGATAGGCCCGGAACGCGCCCAGAGCGTCGGCCTGGCGGCCCGCGCCGGCGAGCGCCTGGAGCAACAGGCCCCGCGGCCTGTCCCGCAGCGGATGGACCGCGACATGCGCCTGAAGCTCGGCGACCGCCTCTGCCCACCGGCGCGCCGCGATCAGCTCGATCGCGTGGTCCTCGACCGCCGCCGCGTGCAACTCGGTGAGCCGGACCACCTCAGGTCCGGCCCAGGCTTCGGCGGAAAATTCGTCGAACGGTGGCCCGGTCCACATGGCCAGCGCCCGTTCGAGCGCCTCGGTACGGTCTTCACGCGAACTAACCTGAGAAAGCGCGCTGGTAAACAACGCGGCGTCGACCGGAACCGCGAGCCGGTAACGGCCTTGCGACCCAGCGATCGCGCCGTCACCAACGGTCCTGCGGGCGCGTGAGACCGTTGTCCGCAGCGCGCTCGGAGAAACAGCCAATACGTCGCAGAGCCAATCCGCGCGAAGGGACCGGGGCGCCTCCGTGGCCAGCAGCGCCACCAGCCGCCGCTGGCTCGCACTGGGAAGATCGAGTGACCGCTGCGAGGTGGTCACGACCTGGACCGGGCCCAGTACGCGCACGAAGGCAAGGTCTCCCCCCTGGCCGTTCACTGTCCCATCATCGCTCGTCAACGCGACAAGTGACATCCTCCCGGCCCCGAATGCCGCGGCGGCCTGCATCGCAGGCCTCGCAGGTCAGGCGCCGGGACGCCCGGTATTAGCGTTCGTCGGCGGGCAGGAGGTCG
>CAWFGX010000010.1:0-22055 GCA_963815375.1 uncultured Actinomycetota bacterium
CCTCCCTCCGCGACCCAGAACAAACCCTGCGCCAGGCCCTCACCCGCATCCTCAGCCGATAGCGGGAGGATAACCTTTTCGAAGGGCAATCGAGACATAATAGGACTTAATCAGTTCGTAGTACGAAGTAAAAAATCCTAGTTAAATTCTTTAGGAAATCTTAAGATATCGCAGTCACGTCCGGTCGCCTATTCCGGCGATATATATATCGACAAATCCGGGCATTGTCCGGGTGACACGATTGGCAGTCGGCAATAGCTCTATGCAAGCTCTGCGCGAGCTCTACGTGCACTGATAAACGAAAAGTATAAGATTAATTACTGTATGTGATCATTAAGCAAACGTTCAAGTCCTGTCCAGGTTTCTCTCTATACGTGCTGAGATGATTTGTTGTACGATCCGCATGGGGTTCAGAGATAGCGGGAGGATACTCATGGCGGGGCACTTAGGCCTGAAGCTGCCCAAGTCGATGAAGTTTGCTTACTGCGTCGTAGTGAATTTTCAACTAGCCGCTCACAGACTGTCGGCTTGACATAGCCACGAAAACTACCCACGCCGTCACCGTGCGTTTTGTCATTTGTAGTTGCGCATCGCAAGTTCTAGTTGCGCTTTGCCACTTACAGCTAAGGCGTGTCGGAAAGCGGGTTCTATCCTTGGGGGAAGCTATGCAAGACTGCGCGTCGTTCGCCATCAAGGTCCTAATCGTGGGCAAGCCGCTCGTGGTGGGGGAAGCCTTGCAGCGTGCCCTGGCGACCGAGACGGGTGTCAGGGTCATGGGCATCGGGCGGGATCTCGCGGAAACCGAGCGCCTGCTGGTCGACGCACAGCCTGACGTGATTCTTGCCTGTGGCGAGGCCGGCGATATTGAACCATGGGTGGTCGAGCAGATCGTGGCGCGCAATCCAGATGCGCGCGTCGTGATCTTGACGCACCACGCCGACGATGAGAGCCTGCACGACTTCGTGACAGCAGGCGCACTCGGGCTGGTGAACCTCCAGGTAGATGGATTCGCTGCGCTAGTGTCCGCGCTGCACCGCGCTGCCGGGGGGGAATTCCTGCTATCCGCGGATACGCTGCGGCGGATCATCCGGCACCAGCGAGTGGAGTTTGTGCGGCAACGGCGACGGGCCGACGTGATCCAGCGCCTGACCGACCGGGAGCTGGAGGTCCTGGCGCTGGTGGGATCCGGCCTCGACAATCGCATGATCGCCGAGAAGTTGTTTGTGAGCGTGGCCACGGTACGAAGCCACGTTCAGCACGTGCTGGCCAAGCTGGACCTTCATTCCAGGCTGCAGGCAGCGGTGCTGGCCAACCAGTACGAGCTCGCGGTCGGCGCGGCTCACGGCGCAGGGACCAGCGAGCCCTGAGGGCGGATTCTGGCGCGTCAGGTCACCTCTCCGACGGATTCCAGAAGGTTCCGCACGGCCTGCTCTGATGGCGCGGGCATCCCCATCTCCCGGTAGACGGCCGCAGTCTGCCTAAGGAAGGTGCCGCCGCCGAAGTCACCTGCCCGTTCAGTCGCCGCCGCGGTCAGCCGGCTGGCAAGCGCAGGGTCGCTGAGTACGGTGCACAAGGCCTCGGCGAACGCCTGCGGCGTTGGCTCAGTCAGCACGGCGCACTTGTCGTTCAAGACATCCAAGTGGCTGGCGGTGCGCGTCGCGACGATCGGCTTGCCTGCCCGCAGGTAGTCGTACACCTTGAGCGGAGTGTTGATGCCGACGCGTCGCGGCGACACCAAGATGTCGGCCGCCGCGAGATAGGAAGGGACCTCATCAGGCAGGCGCAACCCGGTGCAGATGATGATGTCGCCTAGGCCGAGCCGCTCGGCCTGCTGTGTCACCTCAGCAACCTGTTCCGGCCGCCCGCCGACCATGACAAGACGGGCTTTAGGGAACGAGTCCCGTATCAATGTCATAGCCTCGAGCAGCAGCGGAAGCCCCTGGTAGGGCTCGAAACTGCCCGTGTAAAGGATCACCGGCCTGTCCTCGCCCCACTCACCGCGCAGCTTGTCGCTGAGGACGGGATCCGCACGGCGGCCGAGCGGCCAGCAGTTGATCACATGCACTGCCTTGCCCGGGGCCTGGGCCGTCGCCAACGGCACCAGTCCGGGAAAGTTAACGATGATCACCTCGGCACCTGTCAGGACGCGCCGCTCCAGCCAGCGCGCCAGCAGTGTCACCGGGTTGCGCCGGCCAAAACCGTAATCCCGGAGCACCGTGGTCAGATCGCTGTGCACATCGTGCACGTACGGCACCCTGAAGATCGCGTGCAGCAGCCAGCCGATCGCGCCTGCCTCTTCCACCGTCTGGATCAGGTCGTAGCGGCACCGCCGGAGCTGGCGGGCCGCCTCCCAGAGCAGCAGGGCGTCCAGCGGCAGCTTGGCCAGCGACGGGCCGATCTTGATCCTGCGCAGGCCTGGCACCCGTGCGGTGCGGATGAACCGCAGGCCGGGCACGGCCACGTCCTCCCCTATCGGGTAGGTCACAAGATCGACCTGCTGGCCAAGGGCGGTCAGCGCCCGGCAGCGGTTCAGGACGGCGATCGGCGTGCCGCGAGGGGTGAGGATCGGCTCGGGGGCCAGCATCATGATGCGCACGGTCGCTCTTCCTTCGTTGTCATCCCGGTATCTCGTCCGGTACAGGAGGCTGCTCCGGCCGGGACTGTCTGGCGGGCTCGCCGATACCGAAAGCCGTCAGCAGGGTCCGCGGACTCAGCCATCCGGCCGCGGCGTACAGCGGCGTGATGACCGTCATGGTCACGGCGTCCACCCGCCGCGCCCACGGCGCAGCGCTGCGCATGGTAAGCAGGCAGCCGGCGCCGATCAGGCCGAAGAGCAGGCTCTGGCCGCTGATCAGCAGCCCCACCGACGCGGCCTGGGCGGTGGTGGCCAGCCCCGTTCCTGCCAGCAGGGCGATGTAACCGCCTTCCCGCGCCCCGAAGCCGTTGATCGAAAGCGGCAGCATGGTAGCCAGGTTCACGAGCGTCACCGCCAGCGCGGTGTACCCGAGCGAAGGGTGGATCCCCATCGCCCGGATGTAGGCCCACTGGTTAAGGACCGTCAGTGACCAGAACAGGGCGCCGCGGGCAGTGGCCGCGGCGAGTTCGGGGCGCTGCGAGCGGAAGCCGTCGAGCACCTGCAGGCTGGTGGAAAGCGGCTTCCAGCCTGGCAGCCTGGCGAGCCTGCGGCTCGCGGCGAGCTGGCCGATCAGCGGGCTCAGCGTTATCCCGACGATGGCCAGCCCGAGCGCCGCTCCCACCAGCGCTACCGGCCGTACCCGGGCGGCGTCGGCGCTGGTGGCGGTGAATATCAGCCCGATCCCCATCAGCAGGACCATGCCCGGGAAGTTGAGCAGCCGCTGCAGCGCCACGGCCGCGGCGCCCGGGGCCCGCTCACCTGGACGTTCGGCTATGTACACCGCCCGTGAAGCGTCACCGCCGATAGAGCTCGGCAATATCGCGTTGAAGGTGTTACCCACGAAAACGATGCGCAGGCAGCGGGCGATGGTGCGGTCAAGGCCCACCGCTATCAGCAGGCTGTGCCACTGCTTAGCCTGGACAAGCGTTCCCGCGATTCCCAGCGCCAGCGCCAGCGCCAGCCACGCCGGGCTGGCGCTGAGCAGCGACTGCCCGATCGAGTGGAGATTGGTCTTATGCAGAACCCACACGATCAGCCCGCAGGAAAAAGCGATCTTCAGGGCCGTGGTGAGCGGTTTGCGCCACCCATGGCTCGGCTTTGCCGCAGTCACGCCTGCGTTCCAGCACCGTTAGCGTGCGCTCCGCGAGGCACCGGAACCGCGTCGCTGACCGGCCAGACGGCGCCGTTCGTGATCCGCTCCTGGAGACCGCGGGCCGCTGTTCCGTTGACCATTACAGGATCGCCGACGGCCGGCTGCCTGACCAGGTACGAATGCCGTCCCCCCTCGTGGTAAACGCGGATGATCAGCTCGCCCAGGATTCCCAAGGAAAGGAACTGGACACCGACCACCATCACCAGCATCCCCAGCATCAGCAGCGGACGGTCCCCGAGCGCGTGGCCGAGCATCACTTTTTCGCCAAGCAGGTAGAGCAGGATGAGGCTGCCCAGCGCCACGCACGCGAACCCGATGCTGCCGAACAGCCGCATCGGCCGGCCGAAGTAACTGATCAGGAACTTGACCGTGAGCAGGTCGAGCATGACCCGCACGGTCCGCGAGATGCCGTATTTGGAGTGTCCCCTGACCCGGGGCCGGTGGTTGACGGGCAGCTCGGTCACCCGCGCCCCGACGATCTGCGACAGGGCGGGTATGAAGCGGTGCTGGTCGCCGTAGAGGTGAAGGTGGCGGACCATGTCTCCGCGGTAGGCCTTGAGCGTGCAGCCGTAATCGTGCAGCCTGGTCCCGGTGACCCTCGAGATCAGCCGGTTGGCGGCCATGGACGGTACCTTGCGCAGCAGCAGGGCGTCCTGCCGGTCACGCCGCCAGCCGCTCACGACGTCGTAGCCCTCGTCCAGCTTCGCCAGCAGCCTGGAGATATCGCGCGGGTCGTTCTGCTGGTCTCCGTCCATCGCTACGACCGCTCGTCCGCGGGCATGGTCGAAGCCGGCGACGAGCGCGGCAGTCTGCCCGAAGTTCCGCCGGAACTCGATAAGGCGGACGCGCGGGTCAAGCTCGCACCAGCGTCGCGCTAGCGCCGCTGTCTGATCCCGGCTGCCGTCGTCGACCAGCACCACCTCGCTGCTCAGCGCCAGGCCGTCCAGCACGTCGAGGAGCTCACGCATCGTGGGGTCGACGTTCTCCTCCTCGTCGTAAAGCGGGACCACCACGCTGAGGTCGGGCACCGGCGCCTCGGCAGGCAGAGCGGTTACGACCTCGGTACCGTTGGCTACTGAGCCGGAGTCATGCATGCCGATTCCTTCCGGTACCAGTCGATGAATGCCGCGATACCGTCATCGAGCTTGGTCGCGGGGTCGTAGCCCAGCTCGGATCGCGCCAGCGTGATGTCGGCATAGGTGAGCGACACATCCCCTGGCTGGTGGGGCAGCCGGACAATCCTGGGCGTCTGGTCGAGTGCCGCGCTGATCAACTCGATCAACTCGGTCAGCTGGATGGTGCGGTTCGTGCCGAGGTTGAAGATCCGGTAACCGGACGGCCGGTCGAGCGCGCGGACCACGCCGTCCACAACATCGTCGATGAACGTGTAGTCCCGCTCGCTCTGGCCGTACCCGTATAGCTCGACTTCCCGTCCCTGGTCGATCAGCCGGGTGAACCGGTGGATGGCCATATCCGGCCGCTGCCGGGGCCCGTAGACCGTGAAGAAGCGCAGGCAGGTCACCGGCAGGCCGTACAGATGGTGGAACGTGCTGGCCAGGATTTCGCCCGCCCGCTTGGTCGCGGCGTAGGGGGATACCGGCTCGTCAACCGGGTCGGCCTCCCGGAACGGCGCCACGGAACGGGCGCCGTAGACCGAGGACGAGGAGGCGTAGACGACGTGCCCCACGCCATGCTTGCGCGCGGCCTCGAGCACATGTGCCGTTCCGGATATGTTCGTCTCGGTGTAGCCGGCGGGGTCATTCAGTGAGGGGCGGACGCCGGCCTTGCCGGCGAGGTGGATGACAGCATCGAAGGGGCCTATCCCGAAGGCCCGCTCGACGGAAACGGGGTTCCTCAGATCGCTTTCCGCGAGCGTGAAACGGTCATGGGCGAGCGCGGCCCGCAGGTTGCGGCGCTTGACGTCCGGGGAATAGAAGGCCTCGAAATTATCCAGGCCGACAACCTCGTCGCCGCGCGCGAGCAGTGCCTCGGCCACGTGGCTGCCGATGAAGCCGGCGGCCCCGGTCAGCAGGATTTTCTTGCGCACTGGTTCCTCTCAGACCTGCCCGGCCTGCCCCGGCGCGATCGCCGAGGGCTGGTGCGGGCTGTGGACGGGCGGCCGTCCGACCGCGTGATAGCGGAAACCGAGCCGCGCGATTGCCGCGGGGTCGAGACAGTTACGACCGTCGACCAGGACCGGTTGCCGCATCGTCCGCCGGGCCCGGTCCCAGTCGAGACGCAGGTAATCCGGCCATTCGGTGAGGATCGCGACGGCGTCCGCCCCGGTCAGGCATTCGTACGGGTCGCCCGCCAGCCGCACCTGCGGAGGCAGCGATGCCGCGGCATTGTCGGTCGCGCACGGGTCATGGGCAGTAACGTCGGCGCCCTGCGCGAGGAGGTGCCTGATGACGTCCAGGCTGGGCGCTTCCCGCACATCGTCGGTACCCGCCTTGAAGGCAAGGCCGAGGACCGCCACGCGGCAGCCGTCTAGCCGTCCGCCCAGTGCGTGCCGGATCTTGTCCGCGAGCAACTCCCGCTGGCCGGAATTGACCCGCATGGCCGCCGTGAGGGTCGCGAACGGCGTGTCGTGGTCGGTGGCGGCGCTTATCAGGGCGCGTACGTCCTTCGGAAGGCAGCAGCCGCCAAAGCCCACGCCGGCGCGCAGTCCTTCCATCCCGATCCTCGGGTCCAGGCCCATCCCCTGGACGACCTGCACGATGTCGGCGCCGACTTGGTCGGCGAAGCGCGCCAGCTCGTTGGCGAAGGAGATCTTGAGTGCCAGGAATGAGTTGCTGCCGTACTTGATCAGCTCCGCGCTGGTCGAGTCGGTCATGATGACCGGCGTTCCCGGGGTGCCGACCACCTCCGCGACCCGCGCCATGGACTCGGCATCGGCACCGCCGACGATGTGACGCGCCGCCGAGCGCATGTCGCGCAGCGCCGAGCCTTCGCGCAGGAACTCCGGGCAGCAGACGACAGGAAGCCGGAACGGCGCTCCCTGGAGCTGCTCCTGAACCCGGCGAGTGGTACCGGGAGGGACAGTGCTCTTCAGCACCACCACTGTTCCCGGCTTGGCGTGGATGCGAAGCTCGCCGACGACCGAATTGACCGCGCTCAGGTCGGGATGACCGTCTGCCGCGGACGGTGTGCCCACGGCGACGAAGACCATCCGGGTTTCGTCGAGCGCGCGCCCAAGGTCGCCGGTGACCGTGACGGCTGAGTCCCGCACCGCCTGGGCGATCACGGAATCTACCCCGACCTCATAGATCGGCATCTCGCCGCGGGCGAGAGCGTCGCGGCGCGCAGAGTCAACTTCGACCAGGACCACCGAGCGCCCGTTCGTCACCAGATGCGCGGCCAACGCGAGGCCCACGTACCCGCCGCCGACGATCGTGACACAGCCGTCCTGCTCTGCCGTCTCTTGCATATATGCCTTCTGTTCCGGCATCTATGCCACTCTCTTTCCCGCCCCCGGGGGTGCGACGTTGTGAGGCGTCCGACTTCCCCTTCAATTGTTATTTAGCTGCGAGGAAATTTACCGCGTCGTCGCAAGTAGATGCCAGGTAGAAATCGACGGAGGCATCGGGAATTATTTGCATGAGAAATAATGCGTTTTTGTCAGCCACAATGACTCATGCTCATGGAGGATTTCCGTCGATCCTTTTGCGTCAGGGGAAGGCAGCCGAGAACGTACGTCAGCAGGATGAGGAAAACTCCTGCATCTGCACGATGCCCGGCGGCGGTGTCGCGCTCTAGCCTCAGACGGATCACTGAGGTCCGGTGCACGGCCTAGGGGGAGGTTGCGCAGTGCGATACCGCCGCGTCACTGGAATAGGTGGCGCCTTGTGCCTTACCGCGCTGGCGCTCGCCGGGTGCTCCGGCGGATCGTCCAGCGACGTGACAGTGGCGACAGCCGCCAGCGGCACAATCGCGACCGACGCCGGCGGGCTGGGGACGGTGGCAGCGGGCGTCGATGTGCCGATCGCCCTCGGCGTCCTCGATCGCGTGGACGCTGTCAACGTGGGGCTGGGCCAGCAGGTCAGGAAGGGTCAGCCGCTGCTGACCGTCGACCAGCAGCCGCTGCTCGCTATCGTGGCGCAGCTCCGGTCGCACCTGCAGCGCACGAACACTGACCTGATACGCGCGCAGACCGATCTGGCCGACGGACGGGTACCCGCGGCACTGGTGCCGGCCATCGTGGACCAAGAGCAGACCCTGCAAAGCCAGGCCAGCGTGTACGGCCAGTTGCTGGCGGCCGCGCAAGGCCAGAGCAGCACGGTGACCTCGCCGATCGACGGGGAGGTGCTGGCGGTTAACGTGCAAGCCGGCCAGGTCGCGAAACCGGGCGCCACGCTCGTGGAGATCGTCAACTACGACCGGATCACCGTCACTGCCGAGCTGCCAGTATCGGTTCAGGGCGAGGTGAAACCGGGAGCTCCCGCGCGACTCACCTTCGCGGAAGTGCCTGGCTTGGCGATCACCGGCACCATCAGCGGCGTCTCACCTGGGTCGGTCAACTCCGGCACTGGCTTCCAGGTGATCGTGGACGCCCGCAATACCTCCGGTCAGGCTGTGCACCCCGGCTACCAGGCTTATATGCAGGTGGCATACCAGAGCCCGGCGGGCACGGTTGTCCGCCGGATCGCGGTACTTAACATCGGCCTTGCCCCGAGCATGTTCGTCGTCGAGGGGAATGTGGTCCAGCTTCGCCAGGTGCAGGTTGGCGCCGAGGACGGGTCGGACGTCCAGATCACCAGCGGCATCCATCCCGGCGAGCAATACGTGCTGGTCGGCAACGAGAACCTGGCCAATGGCGCCCGCGTCCACGTCACCAGCGCCCGCGCGAATTCCGGGTGATGGAGGGGATCGGGGTGCCTCGAGTCACCCACCGGAAAGTCCCGCCCTTCTTCGCAAACGTGCCGGCGTTGCCGCGTACGTTCGATGAGATCTTGTCCGCGGCCCGGCGAGCCTGGTCCGCCGACAGGCGCGCTGCGTACCGTTCCTGGCTGAGGTGGCCGCTGCTGGGCCTGCTGCTGCTGATTCTGGGCCTGGCGCTGCCGTGGTTCGCGATCCCGCTCCAGCCGAGTCTGTCCTCCTGGTCGCTGCCGGTGGTGCTCGCCGGCATCCCTCCCGTGTCCTGGATCAGCTACGGCGCCGTCCTCGCTGCCTGCCTGGTTTCCGGGCTGCTGATCGCGGCGCGCTCGCGGGGCCGGGCGGGCGCGGCGACCGCGGCAGTCGGCGCGGCGGTCCTGGTCGTCTCGCTTGCTTTCGTGGTGGCGTCGATCACCGCCGACTGGCCGCTGCTGCAGCGGCTCGAGGACCAGGCCGCTGAACAGTCCGCGATCGTCGGACAGTTCGGCTACGGGGTGCCGGGCCAGACACCGAGCCTGATGCTGGTGACGCCGGTCACCGGCAGCTGGGCGCTGCTCGGCGGAGCGCTGCGGCTCGGCTGGTTCTGCACCGCCGCTGGCGGCCTGGTGCTGTTCGCGAGCGGCGCCCCGAGCCTGGCCTGGCGGGTCCGCCGGATCCAGCGGCGCGGGATCGTGCTGTCAGCGCTCGCCGTCCTGATCGTCGCCGGCGTTCTCGTCCGCGGGGTCATCGCCGATTACCTGGCCGAGCAGGGCGCCGCCGCGGTGCAAGCCGGCGATTACCAGGCGGCCAGGGCCAGCCTGGCCGACGCCAGCCACCTCGACCCGCTGCTGACAAGCAGCACCGCCTACGAGCTGACGCTGGGGCAGGCGCTGCTTGGCGACGGCGGCGACGGGCAGCCGCTGGCGATGTTCGCCGACGCTTACGCGAGCGGCGCCGTGGGCGACATCCGGGGACAAGTCACCGAGCTGCACAACGCAGTGGCGCTTGACCCGGCGAATCCCGTTCTCCTGCAACAGCTCGACCAGGCAAGTCAGGTTCTCGCGGTGACCGATAAGAACCCTGGACCACTACAAGCGCTGAGCCATCCCACCGTGGCCGACGTGTACACCCAAGGCCGGGTCCGCTACGCGCGAGCCGACTACTCGGCCGCATTGCCGTGCTTCCAGCAGGTTCTCAGGATGACCGGGGACGGCAACGTCATCTCGTCTGCCTATACCTACATCGCGCTTTCCGAGCTGAAGCTCGGCCGGGCCGGCCAGGCGCGGCTCGACCTGCTGCGTGCGGTCAGGGCGGACACCAGCTACAACAACACCCTGGCGCGCTCCCTGCTGGTCGGCCTTTACATCAGCACGAAGTCGGGAGACGCGTGATGCGGTGGCGAATCTTCGGTGCCCTGCTCGTCGTACTCTCTACCGGCTGGCTGCTGGCCGGCGTCGCAGCCAGCACCTTCTCACGGAATATCCCGCAGACTTACCCGGCCGGCCTGGGCAGCGCCGCATGGATCGAGGCCGCGGGCGGCCCGCAGCACGCCTACTTCCGCCTGTCGCTCGACCTGCCCGCCGCACCAGACCTGGCCACTCTGTGGATCACGGCCGACCAGCAGTACCGGGTATACGCGGACGACAACGACATCGCCAGCACCCTGCCGCCGACTAAAGCCGGCCTGCCACCGCTCGCCGACCCTGTCGACCTGTCCTCACGGCTGCGCGAGGGACAGAACGCCATCGGGGTCGAGGTCATCAACAACGACCACGGCCCGGCGGCGTTTCGCGCCAAGCTAAGCCTGGACTTCGGCGGCAAGCAGGTCAACTACGTGACATCAGCCACGGGCTGGCAGGCGGCCTCCGGAGTCCAGCAGGTCCGCTTCGCTGGCAGCAACACGAAGGACGCCAGCTTCTCGGCAGTCTCGTTCGACGCGGGCCAGTGGCCCGCTGCCACGCCGATGCCCAGGTCGCCGGCGCAGCCGGCGTCGCTCATGCCGCCCGCAGTAGTAGCGGGCCCGCTAACCGGCGAGGTCATCTCCGCGGGCGCCAGCTCCGACATGCTCGCCAGTGACGTGCTGCAGGTGCCACCGGGCGTCAGCGGCGCATGGCTGCGGGTCGTCGCCTCGGATCCGTACAGCCTCTCGGTGGACGGGCACGTGGTCGCCAGCCAGGCAGCGGCCTACTTCCCCGTCGGCCCCGGTTCGCAGCGGCTATCGCACGCGCTTGGCATCTATGACATCGGCCGCTATCTGCGCGCCGGCCGTGACCTGGTGCTTATCCACGTCTACGGTGATCATGCCGCCGCGCTCTACCTCGACGGCACCATGGAGAGCTCCGCGGGACCAGTCGACCTCGCGAGTGGTCCAGGCTGGCATGCCGCCGCCACCGCCCTGACCACCGCCGGCCAGCCGGCCGCGGCGCCTGCGTTCGTGCTTGGCCCGCTCAACCGCGTCTGGCCTGGCGGGCTCACGCGAGCCGACGGAGCCCTCGGTCAGGGGGCCAGCGCAGCCGTCGGCGCGGCGGGCCAGCAGTCCCAGACGCTGGCCGCGGTGCTTCCTGAGGTCCCAGGCGCTGTCAGTGCTGACTACGCCCTGGTCGGCATAGCGTTCGTAGTAGTGCTGTGGCTGTGGTCTGGCCTCGCGGCCGCCCGCCTGGCGCAGCGCCCGCTCGGGCCTGCTCTTCTCGTCGATGCCGCCGGCCACCTGCCCGCACTGGCCGCGGCCGGCGCCGTGGCTACCGTCGCCCGGCTGCCCAACTGGGTGCCGCCCTGGCCGTATGTCCCCGCCGTCTTCTGGCTGGTGGTGGCGATCCTGGCCGCGGGCAAGCTCAGCGCCTTCCAGGGCTCGGCGGCGATATCCCCTGGATGGCCCGGCTGGCCGGCGTGGATGCCACGGCACCGACGGCGCGTTCCCGCGCCCCTGTCGGCACCGGTCGCGATAGGCCGCCACGCCGTACGGCGGCAGCCCTCCCCGCTGACGGTGGCGCTGGCCCGGCTCGCCCTCCTGCCGCGACTCGCCATGGCGGGAGAGGCAGTGCAGGCCGGCGCGGCATTCCTCCTCCGAGTGGACACGAAGCCAGTCTGGCGGCCGGCCGAACGGCTGCGGGCGGGCCGCACCGGTTTGCTCCCGGGTCCGGGACGCCGGCTTTTCTCCCGGCTCGCCTCCCGCAGCACCTGGGTTAACGGCTGCGTCATCATGATCGCGCTGGCCGGCACCGGACAGCTCGCCTACGGTCTCGGCTACGAGCCGTACTCAGGTGACGAAACCGTGAGCCTGCTCGCGGCGCAGTCCATCCGCGCCCACCTGTTGCCTCGCTTTCCCTCCGGCTTGCTGTACCTGAAGGGGGAGCTGTACGAATACCCGCTGGCCCTGTACACCGGGATCTTCGGCCAGGGGCCGGTGGCTGACCGGCTGCCCACGATCCTTACCTACGGGGCCACCGTGCTCGCGTTCGGCCTGCTGCTCCTTCCGGTCGTGCTGCGCGGCAGGCACCGGCTCGCGCAGGTGGTACTGACCCTGCTGTTCGCGACCGCGCCCATGGAACTGCTCGAACCCCAGCTGGTGCGCATGTACCAGCAGGAGCAGCTATTCGCGGTCCTCTTCGCCTCGTTCTTCCTGCTGTCGCTGCGCGCCGGCCGGACCGCGGCCGGGCTCGAGGAACTGCCCCCGGCGCCCGAAGGCCGCCTGTGGGCGCTCCTCACCCGCTGGTCAATCCCGCTGTCCGCTATCACCGTGGTCGCGATGTACCTCTCCCTCGAGGAGAGCTTCATCGTGCTCCCGGCGATCCCTGTTGTCCTGCTCGGCGGCCTCGGGCTGCGCTGGTCGCGCGACCGGCGATGGCTCAAATGGGGGCTGCCCGCGACCGCGATAATCGCGCTCCAGTACTGCCTGACCATCGTCACGAAGATGCCGGTGCTCGGCTATGACCGCAGCAACAAGCCGTACATCGATTACGATCCCAGCCAGTTCTACTACTACCTCGCCCACTACCTGCTCGCCGTTCCCGGCGGCAGCGGCGGGGTCCCCGCCGGAAGCGGGAACGGGACGCTCTACCTGATCACCAGCCTGGCCGTGGTAGCCGGTGTCGCCGGGGCAGCGCGCCGCGACTTCACCCGTGTCTACCTCAGCGCGTTCACCTGGGTCCCCATCCTGGTGCTCAGCACCGTGTTCAGCGCCTACGCCGAACGCTACATCCTCATCATGCTGCCGGCGCTGTTCGTGCTGGCGGGGCTAGGCGCTCTCGACATCCTGGGCTGGCTGCGCGCGCTCTTCGTGGCGGGCGAGGGGCGGCAGCCCCGCCTGGCCGCCGGCCTGATCCTGGCCGCGACCGTACCCGGCTTCATCTGGCTCGCCGGCTGACTTCCTGCCCGCGTCCAGGACTACGGCCTTGCCGCCTCCCGGCTGGCCGGCGTCCCGTATGCGCAGCAGCAGCCCGACTACAGCATGGTGGCCGCGTACATGAAGGCGCATGAGCAGCCTGGCGACCTATTCATTACCCTCACGTCCACCACTGCGGCCGCGTTCTACGCCGGCCGAGCGCCGGACATGGTGATCCAGCCCCACCCCAACAAGCTGCTCTACCTGACCGAGAAAAACGGCATCGTCATCGATGTCTACTACGGCAAGCCGGTCATTCTCTCCGCCGGAGACCTCGAGCAGGTCATCGTCAGCCATCGCCGCATCTGGCTGATGACTGACCAAGGTCCCTACTTTGACAGCGTGCCCGTCAACATGACAGAACTGATTCGCGCGCAGTTCACCGAGGTCGCAGGGAATTCCCAGACCGCCCTCTACTTGAGGGGGAGCTTATGCGCTGGCAGCTGAGGCACCGACTGCCGCGTCGCATGGCCGCGGCGTCCGCTCTTGCACTGCTGGTGGCGGCCTGCACTAGCCAGGCCCCGCACCCGTCGCCTCGCGTGCCTGCGTCCTCTCCAGGGAGCACCGTCGCGGCCGAACCGGCCACGAACGCGCGAATCCGGGACATTCTCCTGGACATCAGCGCCGACGGCTTCAACCCGCAGGCGCCCCCGGTCAGCGGGGCCCGGCAGCCCGGCGGCCTGTTCATCAACTGGCGGGGAACCTGGTCGGGCAAGCAGGCGACCGCACCCGCCAACACGAACATCCAGGAAACCGGCCTGTCCGATCAGCAGGCGCGCAGCGCACCGCGCCATGATCCGCTCACCGACCTCACCTACCTCGTCAATCTTTACGCCTACCAGGCCATCAACCCCGATGACCGGGAATTCGCGCCGGACGTGGCGCGGATGGAACCGATCGTGCGGCAGGAATACGCCAATGAGGGCTACTACCGGTGCTGGGTGTACTTTCAGCTCCGCGATCTCGGCAGCCTGCAGCCCGCCCAGGGCTGGGATGCCCTCGCCACTCGCTTCGCGGCCGGCGTCTACCAGCATTACTACGACAGCCAGGCAGGTACGGTCGCCGACCCGCGGCATGGCGGCATCTACCGGACCGACTACGCGGCCGAGTGCGGCGCGATGCTCATCGACGCCGGCCAGCAGGAGCACGACGCGGCGTGGGTCAGCGCCGGCAACTCGACGCTCACCCGCCTCATAAAGCAGGCGCAGAATCCCGGCACGCATTTGTTCCCGCTGCAGATGATGGTCGGCCCGGGGCGGGACACGGTCGTGCAGTCACAGCTGACCATAGGCGAGGAGGCCCAGCTCCTCAATTCTTTCCTCGACGCTTACGACCTCACAGGGAACAAGAGCTACCTGGACGCTGCCCTCGAAGCAGTCAACTCGCTCTACAGCCCCGCGATCGGCCTTTGGGACCGGGCGAATGATGGCTTTTTTTTCTCAGTCGATGCTGACGGCCAGTCCCTGAATGCCCACTACAAAGAGAGCCGGCAGGCCTGGATGCTGCCGTTGCTTCAGCATCTGGCGCGCATCGAAGACGGCGGGATATGGGCTGCGAAAGAGCAGGAGATGCTGCCCGTGGTACGCGACAGGCTATGGCAGCTCAGTATTAACGGTTATCCCTACCGCGTAACTCCGGGTTTTACCGTCTACCAGTCCCACAACGGCCCCGGCCGCACGAATGTCCAGGAGGACTGGGTCACCTCGGAAGCAATGGGCATCGCCGGAGAAAGCCTGGCTTCTCAGCTAGTGCGATTGACCTTGTTACACCTAAAAGAGCATTAGAAATGGGGCACGGATTTTATCCATTTGGGCCATTCCAGGCCCGGGTGCGATTTACATAAGGGGAGGGCACCAATGGGCACAATTTCGCGTCGTATCGTACGTTTCTATGCCCCCGGGCATGCCGAGCCTAGGCATGCCGGGCCACGGCGTGGGGGGTGGTGGCGCCTGGCGCGCCTAGGCATGGCTCCTGTCGTGGCGCTGACCGCGCTGCCGCTGTTGCTCGCCGGGACGCCCGCGTCGGCGGCGACCGGCCCGCTCACGCTGTCCACCGCCTCCGGCTCGGCCGGCCAGCGCGTCCTGCTGTCCGGAAGCGGCTTCACGCCCGGCGAGTCGGTCCAGCCGTACTGGGACTACGGCACGACCAGCGCGCTAGCGCAGAAGAGCTTCTACCTCTACAACCCGATCGTCACCGCCGGCTCGAACGGGACAGCGAATGCCGACCTGTTCGTGCCGACCGTGTCGAGCGGCGCGGGCACGATCTCTCTCGTCGGGCTGACCAGCGGTGTCGTCGACACCGCGTCGTTCACCGTCGTCGCGCGCATCGACACCGGCGCGGCCATCGCGCCCTCCGGGGCCACGCTCACGTTCGCCGGCTGGGGGTTCGGGGCACGCGAGGCGGTCAACGTCAACTGGTCGGGGACGCTGGCCGTACAGGCCTCCACTGACGCTAAAGGATCCTTCTCGGGGAAGACCTTCACCATTCCGTCGGGCACCGCGGACGGATCGTATACAGTCAGCGCGACCGGCGTCACTAGCGGCGTCACCACGTCCGCCACGGTGACCGTGGGCGCGACGCCAACTGGGCCGGCCCCGGGCTCCGATGACTGGCCGAACTGGGGCTTCGATCCGCAACAGCACCGGGTCAACACCGCGGAGACCGCGTTCAGCACGTCGAACATCGGCACGCTCGGGGTGGCCTGGCAGGCGTCGATCACCGGGCCCGACAAATACCAGGCTTCACCGACCGTGGCTAACGGCATCGTCTACATCGCCTCGACTCACGGGCTGCTCAGCGCGTATAACGAGACCACCGGAGCGCTGCTGTGGTCGTACCAGGCGCGCGGGCCCATCTACGCCTCGCCCGTCATCGCGGGCGGCATCGCCTACCTCGGCACGACCAACGAGCCGCAAGAGTCCCAGGCCGGCAACTACGCCATCGCCCTGAACGCCCAGACCGGCGCGCTCATCTGGGCTGACCCGCTCCCGAACGGCGGTGACTGGGCCACACCCCTCGTCGCAGGCGGCGAGGTCGTCTTCCCCATGGCCAACCGCGAGGGGGTATCCGGGGGAATCATCGCCTATGACGCCCTGACGGGCGCGCAGGTCTGGATGGACAACACCCACGAGGGGGTCTGGGCCCCCCCGACGCTCGACCCCGGCGGCCAGTCTTTCTACCAGGCTACTGGCAACCCGTGCAGCGGGACCGGTCCCGCTGACAACCCGCCATGCTCGGGCCAGATCCTGTCGGTGAACCTCGCCACGGGCGCCTACACCACCCTCATTCAGACCCCCGACTTCAGCGGTGACGATGACGTGGCGACCGCGCCGACCTACGACAACGGCAACCTTTACTTCGGGGGCAAGGACGGGATCTTCTTCTCGATCTCGGCCGCGACCGGAGCCGTCAACTGGCAGTACAACACTGGGTTCTCTGGCGACTTCGGTATCTACAGCAGCAGCGCCCTCTACAACGGGCTGGTGATCTTCGAGAGCATCGGCGCCAAAAAGGTCTACGCGCTCGATGAATCCACCGGCTCCCTGGTTTGGTCGTACACGACGAACGGCGGCCCCAACTCTCCCGTCGTCGTCGGCGGCATCGTCTTCGTGGCCTCCTACGGAGGCATACTCCTGGCGCTTAACGCCTCGACGGGCGCTCTCCTGTGGTCCGCACCGCTCGGCGCCAACGTCCCGACTGGGGCGAGCGCCGTCGTGGCCAACGGGATGGTGTTCCAACCGGTTGGCAACGGCACGCTCGAGGCGTTCACGCTCGGCGGGCTGGCAATCACCAGTGCGGCCAGCGCGACCGCCACCGCAGGCTCCCCGTTCTCGTTCACGGTGACGACGGCGGGCTCCCCGGCACCGTCCCTCAGTGAGACCGGTGCCCTACCCAGCGGAGTTACCTTCACCGACAACGGTAACGGGACCGCCACCCTGGCGGGCACGCCCGCCGTTGGCCAGCAGGGCAGCTACCCGATCACGATCACCGCCAGCAACGGCGGGGCGAACAGCGTCACCCAGTCCTTCAAGCTCACTGTCAATGCCCCGCCCGCGGCGACCGACATGTCGGCCGGAATCACCGGCCCCGCGTCGGCGACGTCGGGCTCGACGGTGGTCTACACGGTAACCGCCTCCGACCTCGGGCCCGCTGCCGCGAGCCAGGTCACGGCCACGCTTACGCTGCCGCCCGGCGCGTCCTTCGTCTCGGCGCAGAACGGCGGCACATACGCCAACGGGGTGGTGACCTGGACCGTTGCGAAGATCGCTTCCGGCTCCCACTCGAACCTGAAGGTTTCCATCATTCTGACCACCAAGGGCGCCAACAGCCTGACCGCCTCCGTTCAGGCGGCCAATCCCGATCCCAACACCGCCAACAACACGAGCACATTCACCACCACGGTGAAATAGCAGGCGGGCCGCGTCATGGCTGACTGGCGCGGCTGAGAATGTCGTTGCTCCGGCCCGGATCGTATTCGGGCCGGAGCGGTCTCTTAAGCCTGCCTGAAAACCGGACAGAGGCCGTGACCCGTAACGTCTAGTTGTCCAGGCCGAGCGTGAACGTCGGCTTGGGGGAGGTTTCCGGCAGCTTGTGCTCATCGGCGAGCCGCCGGACCGCCGTGCCGGTGGCCAGGAACTCGGTCGCGTGCTCGCCCCAGACGTGGTTCTTTACCTCCACCGTCACGCCGACAACGCCAGACGACTGAGCAGCTGCCGCCTCGACCTGCATGCGCGTCAGCGCAAGCTCACGGGCCTCGTAGACGCCTTGGGTGAACTGCAGCATCTCCTGATTCTGGCCAACCTGGCGCAGCGACTGCATGACGCCCTGGTGCGCTACGTGGTACACGCAGGTGCCGAGCACGAAGGCGACCGGCACCGCGCCCGCCGCCAGCAGCCGGAAGAAGTCCTGCGCTGACAGGTCGGAGGTGAACGCACGGCCGTCAGGCGCCCGGTGCGCGCCATGGCCGGCCAGGTGACGGACCGCGGTACCGGTGGCCACGAACTCGAGGCAATTCTGGCCCCAGGCGTACATCTGCAATCGCAGCTGGACGCCGACGATACCGTCGGCCGCCAGGTGGTCGGCTTCGGCGCGCATCCTGGCCATGGCCAGTTCCCTGGCGTTGTACATGGCCTGCGTGAGGACCTGGAGCTCGGTGTTCTTGCCCCACCGGCTGACCTGCAGGCCGACGTGGTAGATCGAGGAGCCGACGACGAAGCCGAGCGGCTCGAATCCGGCTTCGCCGAGCAGCACGTACTCCGATACCGACAGGTCAGAGGTGAAGACCCCCGCCGGACTGGCACCTGCCGTCTTCGCGAGCCGGGTGTCGGCTGCCTGCGGCTCCCACACCGCCGCATTCTGGTTCGGCTGGTTTGAAAACAGCGGCATCGTTGCCTCCCAGGCGGTGACATGTGACGACCGAAGCCTAGTACGCAAGTCAGGCGCTCAGCCGGCCAGCAGCACGAGCTTCCCGCGCACGTGGCCCTGCTCGCCGACCCGGTGCGCCTGGGCAACCTCCGCGAGGGGGAAGGTCTGCGCGACCGGGAGCGAGAAGCGTCCGGATTCGATCAGCTCGCCGATCTCGCCGAGCGCGTAGACCGCCCGGCCGGCGTCGCCGCTGCTGAACCTCACCCCGTGCTCCAGGGTGCCCACGAAGTCGGCGAGCGTGACGACGTGCCCGGCGCCGCCGGCGAGCTCGATGAGCTCGGGCAGCACCCCGCTCCCGGCGACATCCAACGCGACGTCGACACCGCCGGGCGCAAGTGCGCGGACCTGCTGGGTGAGGCCCTCGCCATAGGCGACGGGCTCGGCCCCCAGCGAGCGCAGGTAGTCGTGGTTGGCGGGACTGGCGGTGCCGATCACATGCGCGCCCCGCGCCACAGCGAGCTGAACCGCGGCGCTGCCGACGCTCCCGGAAGCGCCGTTGACCAGCAGCGTGCTGCCGCTCCCCACGCCGAGCTGGTCAAGCGCCCGCGTGGCCGTCTCGGTGGCGGCAGGCAGCGCCGCAGCGGCGGGGAAGTCAAGCGACGGCGGGATCGGCGCATAGTAAGACAGCACCGCCAGCTCGGCCTGGGCCGCCCCCTCGGCGGACAGGCCGAACACGCGATCGCCGACGGCCACGTCCGCAACGCCCTCGCCGAGCTCGTCGACGGCGCCCGCCGCTTCGTGGCCCAGGGTCTGCGGGAGGTCGGGATCCATCAGGCCCTGGCGCTTCTTCCAGTCGCTCGGGTTGACGCCGGCCGCGCGCACCGCGATCCGGACCTGCCCGGGACCCGGATGCGGATCGGGCAGATCCACGATCTCGAGAACCTCCGGGCCTCCGAACTGGCTGAAGCGGACTGCCTTCATCGTTGCCTCCATTCCCGGCTTGGCTCATTTAGTGCGGCTCAGCCGGGCGGCGTCCCCAGGCGCCGATGAACGCGAAGCCGCAGCCGAGGAAATCTGGATCATCCAGCCTGGCCTCGAGCCTGGCTTCCTCCGCGGCAGTCATCACTCCCGAGGAGATCAGCGGCCCTGCCATGGCTGCAATGCTGAGCTGGTAGAACTCCGATAGCGCGGTCCCCGGCCGCACGATGTCGAGCTCGGCGTCGGCGCCGATATCCTCGAGCCCCAGCTGGTGGATCTGCCGGAGAACCGCCCTGCCTTGCGCCAGCGAACCGTTCGGGAATGCCTCATGCCAGGCACCAGGATGCGCGGCCCAGATCGGATCGAAATCGGCCAGCCACATGCCGAAGTCGCAATCCTCCGCCAGCAGCCAGCCACCGGGTGCCAGCCAGGAGACCATCCGCCGCAGCACGGCCATCCGGTCAGGAATGTGCATGAGCACAGCGCGCACGTGCACCAGGTCAAAGGACTTGTCCGGGAACTCGTCGCTGGTCACGTCGTGACGGAGAACGTCGAGATTCGGCAGCGATAGCTCGGACAGGAAGCCGGTCTCCAGGTCGGTCGCCGTAACCCTGCCAGCCGGGCCGACATACTCACACAACCAGCGCGCAATTGAGCCGCGTCCGCCGCCAGCTTCCAGGCACCGTGCGCCAGTAGGCAGGTCGAGCGCCTTGATCCTGCGCACCGTAAGCGGGTCGAGACGTTCCGCGAACAGCTCCAGCCGGCGGCGCTCATCCGCGCCAGCGTGCGGGAATGCGTAGTGCCTCGCGTGGTCAGTCATCTGCTCGCTCCGATACGGCACATGCGGCGCCAGGCCAGACGCCACCGGACCCGGCCACACGTTAACTGATACAGCCCACACCCTGCCATTGGGCTACTGCTTGGTTCAGTACTCATCCTGGCGGCTGTCGGCGCGATAAGCGTAACCATTTTTATGGTATCGTTTATGGTATGCGCGCAGCCATCGATAAGGCAGGCCGGCTGGTCATTCCGAAGGCGCTGCGGGACAGTCTCGGCCTAGTGCCCGGTGAAGTTGAAGTGACTCCTGACGGCGCCGGGTTGCACGTGGAGCCCCTGGCGAACGACTATCTGTCGGACGAGGACGGCTTCCTCGTCATCCCGGCCGACGCGCCGATCAGCGACGAGTCAGTACGGACGCTCCGCGATGCCGGCCAGCGGTGATGATCCGCAGCTCCTGATCGACACCAGCGTCGCCGTAGCCCTCGTCGCTGCCGGTCACGAGCATCACCAGGCGACAAGGAAAGCTGTCGGGGATCGCAGTTGCGGTCTCAGCGGCCATGCGGCGTTCGAGACGTTCTCGGTGCTCACCCGAATGCCGCCGCCCAACCGCCGCACTCCGAACGCGGTCGCCCGGCTGCTTGCGCATGACTTCCCCGGCTCGCGATTCCTCAGCGCTCAGGGCTCTGAGCGACTCCACGCCAGGCTCGCGGAACTCGGCATCGCTGGTGGCGCCGTCTATGACGCGCTCGTGGCCGCCGCCGCCGCCGAACACGGAATAGCCCTCGCCACGCGAGACCGCAGGGCGGCCGAAACATATCGCGCACTGGAGATCGATTTCGAGCTGATCGGCTGAGCGAGAAGATAGAGAACATGCGCTTCGTCCACGACACCCTTCCGCAGCGGGTCAGCTTCGGCTCCGGCGAGGCCGCCGCCAGCCTCGAGCGCGAGGTCGCCGAACTCGGCGCCAGCAGGGTCATGGTGATCGCGTCCAAGCGGGAGATGGACACCGCCAGCACCCTTACCGGGAACCTGCGCGTCCTGCTCCGGTACGACGACGTGGTGATGCACGTCCCGGTCGAAGTGGCCGCCCGCGCCCGTGAAGCCGCCGCAACACACAACGTGGACGCGATCGTCAGCGTCGGCGGCGGCTCCACCACCGGCCTGGCGAAGGCGATCGCCCTGACCACCGGCCTGCCGGTCATCGCGGTGCCCACCACCTACGCGGGCTCTGAGGCGACCGCGGTGTGGGGCCTGACCGAGGGCAACCGCAAGACCACCGGCACCGACCCGCGCGTGCTGCCGAAGGTCATCGTCTACGACGCCACCCTCACCCTCACCCTCCCGGTCCCGATCAGCGTCGCCTCCGGCCTGAACGCGCTCGCGCACTGCGTCGACGCCATGTGGGCACCCAAGGCCGACCCGATCAACGCCGCCCTCGCCGCCGAAGGAATCCGCGCGCTGGCCGAAGGCCTGCCGAAGGTCGTCAGCGACCCGTCCGGCATCGACGGCCGCGAGCACGCCCTGTACGCCGCGTACCTGTCGGCCGTGGCGTTCGCGTCCGCCGGCTCGGCGCTGCACCACAAGATCTGCCACGTGCTCGGCGGCGCCTACAACCTGCCGCACGCCCAGACGCATGCCATCGTGCTGCCGTACGTGCTCGCCTTCAACGGGCCCGCGGCACCGGACGCCGAGCACAGGATCGCCGCCGCGTTCGGCACCAACCGGGCGATCGACGGCCTGGAAGACCTGCGCCGCGAGCTCGGCGCGCCGCACGCGCTGCGCGACTACGGCTTCGCCGAGGACGCGATTCCCGCAGCGGCCGAGGCGATCCTGCCCGCCGTCCCGCCGGGCAACCCCCGCCCGGTAACCGTCGCCGACCTGGAACGCCTGCTCCGCGCCGCATGGTCAGGCGC
>CAWFGX010000011.1:0-17075 GCA_963815375.1 uncultured Actinomycetota bacterium
CCGGCGGACTACCGCCGGGCGGCGTCCCCAGTCGGCCACCCGCAGGGCGAACCGTTGGATCGCGCCGGGCCCGGCGGGCAGTGCCGCGACCAGCCGGCGGCGCTCCGCCTCGGCGAGCAGTTCCTGGCGCCGTCCGTCCGCCAGTCCGCGAGCCATGTAGATGGGTACCATCTCGGTCCCCCTTCAGAGTTCCTATCGCTGATAGGAGATTAGCCTATCGTCGATAGGAGTTCAAGAGCCTATCGTTGATAGGAGAAATATTTTCGCCCGGAGCCAGAGACCGTGCAGGCCAGGCATGTCCGTGACAAGATCACCACGCACGTTGGCTGGATCGTCGGGCCTGCGGGGATCCACCGCGTGGTGCCGCCCGGACCGCTCCTCGAGCATCGGCCATGGCTTGAGGCCCTCCAGCGCAAGTTGCACATGCAGCGAGACTTTCCACCCGCCTTGCAGGTCCTCTAGCGAGGTAGCCCCGCCGCCGCTGCGCCCGAGCCTGGCCCACGTGGAGCTGCGCGCGGATTGAAGGAACGCGATCGGCTGCCAGCTGAGCGACGAATACCTCGGCTGCTCGATCACCGAGCGGGTCCCGGGTTTTCGGCGCTGTCGGTTATGTCGCCCGGGAACCGCGGATCACCATCACCGATGAGGCCGTGACCCAGGCCGTGCGCCACGTTGGCCGCGAGCGTCGCCGCGACGCCCAGGCCGAGGAGCCACCGTGCCAGCGCCGGAACCGGTGTCTTTCGGCGCGCCGAGTCCAGCATCACCATCGAATTCGCGTAGATCAGCACGTCCACCGTGAGCGGAACTATGTGAGCCGTCCAGCCAGACTCACCGTGCGTCGCACGAGATCGCAGGAGTGCTCGTATAACGCGACCGCAGCCACCGCCGCGACGCCGAGCACAGCCCCCGCGGTGGACCACCTGACGACCCGATCCGCACCGCTCATCGCACACCGCCAGCAGCAAGCGAAAACTCCGCGGTCAGGGCAACGCCGGTCATGTAGTTAAGGTGCGTGTCGGTCCGCACAGTTAAGCCCCCGCGTCCGCTGCTGACCTGCTGTTCCGTCCCGGCGACGGGCTCTTCGCCGGCCCGCCCGCGCCGGAATCCGGCCTCGGCGCAGGCCGCTTCGAGCGGGGCGACGCCGAAGGCTTCAACCGGCCCGAGCGCGCCCGCAAGCGGGGTGCCGTCGGCGGAGCGAACGCCGTCGGCGGCCGCCTTGCCCGCCGCCCAGGCCAGTATCCGGCCCGTGAACGAGTACGGATCCGCGCCGGTCAGACGGATCGCGGCCAACTCCTCGCCATCGGCATCGGCCGCGACGGCCACCACGTCCGAGCCGATAGGGCTGGGATTGCCAGGCGCGACCCGGCCGCGCTGCACCCGCCGGGCCGCGGCTGCAAGCGCCCCGCGCGCGCCGGGCAGGCGGCCCATCGGCGCGTTGAACACGGAGGCGTAGCTGACGGCTCTGCTCGCACGGCCGAACCAGCCGAGGTAGACGTCAACGTCAGTGATCCCCTGGCCCTCGCCGGCCCCCGCCATCGGCCGAAGCCTGGGCAGCGCGAAATGCTCGGCCGCGCCCAGCGACACCGCCTCTCGCGCCTTGCCATCGATGGTGAACGAGGCGACGTGGGCCGAGGTGCGCTCGGACACGATGCGCCCGCCGCGGAAGGCATACCCGGGCTCGAGCAGGTCCCGCAGCGGCCCGGGCCGTTCGGCGTCGACGACCGCCGTCTCAGGCTCGGTCACGCCGTCCGCCTGCGCCAGCCGGGCGGCCAGCGCCGACAGCCGCCCTTGGTCGCGGCCCGCCAGGACCAACCGCACCCCGTCGGCGACCAGCGCCTGCGCGGTCAGCGTGCCCGTGTAGCCGGTGGCGCCGTACAGCACGATCCGGCTCGCCATGACACTAACCTACTCGCCCCCGCGCGACCGCCGGAAGGCCATGGCGGCCGTGAGTCACCCGCCAGCTCCCCGGCGTCTGGCCGAAGATCGTGTCTGCGAAGCAGAGCATCTCGCCGAAGTCGGTGTCAGCGAAAACTATCACCAGATTGTTGGCCGCCACGTCCTCCAGAATGGTGCGGTCAGCCGCCGTCAGCAGGCCCACATCACCGACGTGAGCAGCCTCGGACCCTGACTTGCCCAGGCAAGTCACCCTTCACTTGCATTCAATGGCAGGCGGGCGACTCCGCTCCACCGTCTTGCCCGTCTACTCACCGTTATTCCACCAGCGAGAACTCCGCAGAAAGCAGCCATGGGCTTTTTGGTGCAGTCCCCCCTCGGACACATCATCATGAGCGCCTGAGCTGCGGATATGTTATGGGGGAGGCATTCGCCAGCGTCAGGTACTGGCTGTTTCCGCAGGCCAGAACCATGGGGATTCAAGTCGGATCCAGGTTGCGGAACGTAAAAAGCCGCCCTAACCGGACCGGACTTGATGGCCACGAACCACCAGTAGGTGGGGCTTGCCGCGGCCACCACCGTCAGGGCCAGCCCTATGCCGACCGTGGCGAGCAGCAGCGTCCGGCGGCCGAAGCGGTCGGCAAGGCCAATGACCGGAAGCGCGCCGAGCGAAGCCAGGCGCATGATGGCGAGCCCGATGCCCAGGTCGGTGCCCGACAGCCCGGCCTGGGCGACGAGAGTCCCGCCATTGTCCGCCTGGCCGAACCCCCGGGCCACGTCGCCGAGGGCCGCCACGACGCCGAACTGCCCGAACCCCGCGGCGAAGGCGGCGATAGCCGCGCCGACGACGGCCCGGTCGCTCCAGCGATGTCGATGATGGCCAGTTCAGGCTGGACGGCAAGCAGATGCTCGTACTGAGCGTTGTGCCGGTTCCCGACCCGGCAGGGTCGGGAACCGGCCGACACGACCTCGAGGACTGGTCTACTCGCCGCGGTCACTGGGTCACCGATCCGGACAGTGCGTTGTGGGCCAGGTCCTCGTTGCGTGCCAGGTGCTCGTCCAGGGCCCGGGCGGCGTTCTCGGGGTCGCGCTTGCGGAACTCATCGATTAGCAGCTGATGCGCTTCGCGGCGCCGGTCATGCTCGCCCGGGTCCGGGTCGAGCAGCCCGAAACCGATCCGCACGTACCGTTCGGTCGCCCGCTCGCTCATCATCAGGATGCGGATGTCCCAGGCCGAGGCGGCCGGCGCGACCAAGGCCAGGTGAAACGCGCGGTGGTCGCCGTAGATGTCATCCATGCTGCGCTCGGCGCCGCCGAATTCCGCTGCAGCCTGGTAGAGCCGGTCGAGTTCGGCATCCTCGAGTAGCGGCACCGCGCGGCGGGCAAGGTCGGGCTCGATCAGCCGCCGGACGCGGTAGATCGCGTGGAACTCTTCGAGATCCAGCGGGGCCACGGTCGCGCTGCGCCCGGGGGGATTCACCACCAGGCCCTCGGCCTCGAGCACGCGCAGCGCATCGCGGACCGGGATGAAGCTGACGTCGAGCTGTTCGGCGAGCTTCCGCAACGACAGGCTCTGCCCGGGCGGCAGGCCGCCGGCCAGGATGGAGCGGCGGATCTCGTTGGTCACCTGCTCCGACAGCGAGCGGGACTCGATGGGACGGACCGATCCGGAACTGGCCGACGCGATCGTCATGTCCCGCTCCCGTTGCATGTCGAGGCTCAAGGCTGTTTCGCGACGATATCAAAAATATCAGTCCGTTGACTGTTATCACATATCAGGCTTACGGTGTGAGCCACAGCACGCCGGAACCCGACGAGGGGGTACAGCATGCGACTGGCCGTCATCAACAGCCGTCTCGCGCTGGTCGACCAGCGCGGCGCCATCGACGTCGCAGCGGTGAGCGCGGGCCTCTTCTCGCCCGACCCGCAGGCCATCTACCAGCAGTGGGCCCAGTTCACCGCCTGGTACGCGGCGAGCCCGGCGACGATCGCGGCGGCTGAGGCAACGCCCTACGGCGCGGACGAACTGGGCGCACCGGTTCCGCGGCCGCGGCAGGTATTCGCCATCGGGATGAACTACCGCGCGCACGCCGCCGAGGCCGGCCTGGGCACGCCCGAGTCCGACCCGGTGGTGTTCGCCAAGTTCCCGTCCTCGGTTACCGGTCCCACGGCGGTAGTGGAGCTGCCGTCTGACGCCGTGGACTACGAGGCCGAGCTGGTGGTGGTGATCGGCGAACGCGCCCACCGCACCACCCGCCAGGACGCATGGACCCGCGTCGCCGGCCTGACCCTCGGCCAGGACCTGTCCGAGCGGCTGGTGCAGTTCCGCGGACCCACCCCGCAGTTCTCGCTGGGCAAGTCCTTCCCCGGCTTCTCCCCCATCGGGCCGGTGCTGGCCACCCCGGACGAATTCGCCGACCCTGACAACATCGAGATCGGCTGCACCCTCAACGGGCAGCAGATGCAAAAGGGCCGGACCGATGACCTCATCTTCACCGTCCCCCAGCTGATCGAGTCGCTGTCCGCCGTCGTCCCGCTGCTGCCCGGCGACCTGATCTTCACCGGCACCCCCTCGGGGATCGGCTGGGCCCGTGACCCCAAGGTCGTGCTCCGCCCAGGCGACCGTCTGGTCACCCACGCCGAGGTCATCGGCGAGATGACCATCACGTTCACCGCCGCCTGAGCCCGCCGCCAGAGCCGAAGGAGACCGATATGTCCAAGCCCAAGTTCGCCCACAACGTCTTCCAGACCGCCAACCACGAGGCCATGCGCGACTGGTACTGCACCGTCCTCGACGCCCACGTCGTGTACGAGGACGCCACCTTGACCTTCCTGACCTTCGACGACGAGCACCACCGGGTCGCGCTGCTGCACCCGCCGGTCGAGTTCCAGGCCAAGACGGCCAGCACCGCATCGCTGCACCACTCGGCCTACACCTTCGACAGCATCGACACGCTGCTCGAGCGCTACACGATGCTGCGGGACAAAGGGATCACCCCCGCGGTGTGCATCGCCCACGGCGTGACCACCTCGATGTACTACCAGGACCCGGACCGCAACTTCGTCGAGCTGCAGATCGACCGGTTCGCCGAGCCCGACCAGGCCACCGCCTACATGAACGGGGCCGAGTACGCCGCCGACTCGGTCGGCCCCGCATTCGATCCCGAGGAGTTGCTGGCCGCTCGCCGCGCGGGAGCGAGCGTCGAGGAGCTGTCGGACCGGTCTTGGGCGCTCAAGGCAGATCTTCCCAACCCGCTCGGGGTGCTGATGGGCGGCTGACGCCCGGACCGTTCATCTGACACCACCCGCACGAGGCAGTGCTGCCCGCTGCCGGTACAGCTCGCGAGCGACCCTGGAGTAAACATGCCTGACAGTGAATGCCTGATCTGCTCGATGGAAGGGTCTGACCCCGCTTCGCGGGTTTTCCTCGATGAGCTGTGGGCGGCCGAGGTTGCCCCTGGCTTCGAGGTGCCCGGCTGGTTCTTCCTGCGCTCGCGCCGCCACGCGGAGAAGCTCACCGGCCTCGACGAGGCCGAGACCGCCACATTGGGCCGTCACGCGCACGATCTGGTCAGCGCCGTCGAGCAGGTCACCGGCGCACCCGCTGTCTACCTGCTGTCGTTCGGGGAAAACTACCGTCACTTCCACGCCCTGGCCGCCGCGCGCGGCGAGCAGGTGCCGCCGGAGTTGCGCGGATGGGGGCTGCTGCAACTGCTGGCCGAGGGCCGCGACGTCCCGACCGCGCAGGCCCTGGCCGGGGACGTCAGGCTCGCGTACGAGGAGATAGTCCGCGGCCGCGAGCACGCCGCCGTGCGCTGACCACGGCCGCACGTTGAACCAAAGGAACCCGATGACCACCAGCGCTGATCCCGCCACTCCGGCGGCGGCAGGCCCGGCCTACGACCAGGGCGTGCTGCGCGAGATCGCCCGCCGCGTGCTGTGGCTCTCGGCGGCGATCGTCGATGCCGCCAACGCTGGCCGGGCCAACCACTCGGGGGTCAAGGTGGGCGGCCACCAGGCGTCGAGCGCTTCGATGGTCGACATCATGACCGCGCTCTGGTTCGCCGAGCTCACGGCCCTGGACCGGGTCTCGGTCAAGCCGCACGCCTCCCCGGTGCTGCATGCTGTCAACTACCTGCTCGGCGATCTCGACGAGTCCTACCTGCCGACCTTGCGCGCCCAGGGCGGCCTGCAGTCCTATCCCTCCCGGCTCAAGGACCCCGACACTGTCGACTTTTCCACCGGTTCGGTCGGCATCGGCGCGACCGCCGCGCTGTGGGCGGCGGTGGCGCACCGCTACATCGCCTCCCAGTTTCCCGGCTCTCCGCCGGCCGGCCGCTTCATCAGCCTGCTCGGCGATGCCGAGCTCGACGAGGGCGCCATCTGGGAGGCGGTCGCCGATCCGGCGGTGGCCCAGTTGGGGGAACTGCTGTGGGTGGTGGACCTTAACCGGCAGTCCCTCGACCGGGTGGTGCCCGACATTCAGATCGAACGGCTGCAGGGCATGTTCGCCGCGGCCGGCTGGCAGGTCGTGACGGTGAAGTGGGGGCGCCTGATCAGCGGGCTCTTCCAGCGCCCGGGCGGAGCAGAGCTGCGCGCCCGGCTCGAGACCATGCCCAACGAGGAATACCAGCGGATGCTGCGGGTGCGCCCGTCCGAGATCGCCGATCGCATTATCGGAACGAACGGAAGCGAGCAACTCCGGTCTTTGCTGTCCACCATCGAGCCAGCCGATCTGGCCGCGGCGATCCGCGACCTGGGCGGCCATGACCTGGGTCTGCTGGTTGACACCTTCCGCGGCATCGACTCCAGCCGCCCCACGATCGTGTTCGCCTACACGATCAAGGGCCGCGGGCTGCCGACCGAGGGACACCCCAACAACCACTCCGCGCTGCTGACCGCCGCGCAGATGCAGGCCCTGGCCGACGCCAGCGGGATGGACACCGCCCGGCCCTGGCAGCGCTTCGACCCCGGCACACCCGCCGGGCAGCTGTGCGCGCGCCGGGCGCGGCAGCTGCACCGGGACCCGGTGGCGCCGTCCGGCCCGGTCAGCATCCCGGCATCGCTGGGCCATCCGCACCGCAAACCGGTCTCCACCCAGGCGGCCCTGGGCCGCCTCCTCGCCGACCTTGCCCACGACGCCCCCGAAGCGGCCAAGCGCGTAGTCACCTGCAGCCCTGATGTCGCCTCCTCGACCAACCTCG
The DNA here is from genome assembly GCA_963815375.1 of uncultured Actinomycetota bacterium. Taxonomy (GTDB): domain Bacteria; phylum Actinomycetota; class Actinomycetes; order Streptosporangiales; family Streptosporangiaceae; genus JASHPR01. The sequence goes on from CAWFGX010000011.1 coordinate 7,098, forward strand.
GCGGCTGGATCAACAAAACCGGCGTTTGGTCGGTGCGGGACCGGCATGACTGGTTCGCCGATGACTCCGAACGGGTGCTGCGCTGGCGCGAGGTCAGCAACGGCCAGCACATCGAACTGGGCATCGCCGAAATCAACCTGGTGTCGCTGCTCGGCGAACTCGGCGCCACCTGGTCCCGGTGGGGCAAGCGCCTCATCCCGATCGCCACGCTGTATGACCCGTTCGTCTCCCGCGCGCTCGAGCCGTGGTCCTACGGCATCTACTCAGGTGGCCAGTCGATCCTCGTCGGTACGCCATCCGGCGTCAGCCTCGCGCCGGAGGGCGGAGCACACCAGTCGATCAGCACCCCCTCGATCGGGCTCGAACAGCCCGGCTGCATCGCCTGGGAGCCCGCCTTCGCCCAGGACCTGGAGTGGTGCCTGCTATACGCCATGGAACGCGTCGGGGTACCCGGCGGAACGTCGTCCTACTTCCGGCTGAGCACTCGCCCGGTCGACCCCGCTCTGGCTCAGGTGCCCGCCGAGCCCGCGCTGGCGGAACGCCGGAGGCATCAGGCAGTAGCGGGCGGCTACCGGCTGCCTGCCGGGCACCCCGCGGCGGAAGAGGACGTCACCCTGATCGGGATGGGCGCGATCATGCCGGAAGTAGTCGGCGCCGCCGCGGTGCTGGCGGCCGAGGGCGTCAACGCGGGCGTTGTCTGCCTGACAAGCCCGGACCTAGTTTTCCGGTCCTTCCAGCAGCGCGGCCGGCGGGAGACAGGAGTCGGCGGCAGCATCGCCGGCGAACTCCTCCCCGCCAGCCATCCCGCGCCGCTGGTCACCGTGCTCGACGGTCATCCGCACACGCTCGCCTTCCTGGCCGGCGTACGCGGCGACCCTATCCGCTGCCTCGGCGTGACCGAGTTCGGACAGTCCTCCGCCCTCGATGACGCCTACCGCATCCATCAGATCGACACCGGCTCAATCGTCGACGCCGCACTGACCATCGCGGGTCGCTAGCCCGCCTCCAGGAAAGAAGGACCCATGGATAGCAGACTTATAGCTGCCGGCAGTGGCCAGGTGGCCGTGTCCTACCACGCCCCGGCGGCCGACATCCCGGGACTGCCGCTGCTGGTAGCCCTGCACGGCGGCACCTACACCAGCGAGTACTTCAGTGTCGCGGGCGGCCCGTCAGGCTCGTTCCTCGACATCGCCGGGCGCAACGGGTTCGCCGTGCTCACCGTCGACCGGCCGGGATACGGGGGGAGCACCTTGCTCGCGGAGGAGGAGAACACCTTCGCCCGCCAAGCCGAGATCCTGGACGGCGTCATCGCCGAGGCGCTCGACGTCTGGCCAGCACCGGGCGTCGTCCTGGTCGGTCACTCGATCGGCGGCATGATCAGCCTCGAGATCGCCGCCCGGCACCCGCACTGGCCGCTGCTCGGCGTGGCCACCAGCGGTAACGGTGCACGGATTCCGGCCGGGGGCGCCGCCGAGGCGCTCGGCAGCCTGCCGCTGTCAGGCGTGGTCGATCTTCCGGTCGCTGAGCGCGACGGGGTGATGTTCGGTCCCGCCGGTTCCTTCACCGAAGCCGCCAGGAACGCGGCGCACGGCTCCTACGCCCCCACCCCGTTCGTCGAGCTGGTGCGCGCTCCGGTCTGGGCCGCCGACCGGCTGAGTGCCGTCGCGGCGGCGGTGGAGGTGCCGGTGCTTACGGTGCTCGCCGCCCATGACGCGCTGTGGGATTCCTCGGCGGAGGCACGCGCCGACTACGAGAGCCGTTTCACCGCTCCTGCGTCCGCCCCGGTCCTGCGCGGCACCGGCCATTCGATCGACCACCACCTGATGGGGGCGGCCCTGGACCTGATGCAGCTGGGATTCGCTCAGGAGTGCATGGCACTGCGTGGTCAGGCTGCCCCCGTCGCATGACACTGCCGTCGAGTACCCGCGACACGCCGGTGCTGATCGCCGGCGCGGGCCCGGTCGGTCTCGCGCTGGCGGTCGAGCTGGGCCTGCGTGGAGTCGAGTGCCTGGTGGTCGAGCCGCGGCCGCAGCCGACCCGGCTGCGGCCGCGGGCCAAGACGCTGAACACGCGCACCATGGAGCATGCCCGGCGGTGGGGGCTGGCGGAACGGCTGCGCGCGGCGGCGCCGCTGCCGGTCTCCTGGTCGCAGGATGTCTCCTTCTGCACCACCTTCCTGGGAAAGGAGATCACCCGGTTCGCCGGGGTGCTGGGACTAGCGGACGACGGCGACTCCCCGGAACGTGGGCAGCAGATGCCGCAGTATGTTCTCGAAGAGGTACTGCGCGACGTCGTGACCAAGCTTCCGGGGGTGGACCTGCGGCTCGGCTGGCGGCTGCAGAGCCTTGACGCGACCGGGCCGGGTCCGGTCCGTGCCACCCTCTGCGACCCGGCCGGGAACGCGGTCCCGGTAACGGCCGAGTATGTGGCGGGGGCCGACGGTGCGCGCAGCGTCGTCCGCGAGCAGATCGGCGCCCGGTACGTCGGGGCAACCGGGCTGCGTCCCAACACCGGCGTGGTGTTCCGCAGCCAGGAACTCGTCACTGCCGCGCCGCACCCGCCCGCCGTCCAGACGTGGCTGCTCAACCGTCAAACTCCCGGGATGATGGGACCGATCGACCGGCACGGTCTGTGGTGGCTGATCGCCTTCGGCGTCGACGGCCGCTCGGCCGATTTCGACGCCCGGCGGCTGATCAGCGGAGCCCTCGGACGCGAGCTTCCGGTCGAGGTCGTCAGTACCGACCCGTGGACGGCGCGGATGGAACTGGTCGACCGTTGCCGCAGCGAGCGGGTGTTCCTCATCGGGGACGCCGCCCACCTCAACCCGCCGTTCGGCGGCCACGGCCTCAACACCGGCATCGGCGACGCAGTCGATCTGGGCTGGAAGCTCGCCGCCAGCCTGGCAGGCTGGGCAGGTCCGCGACTGCTCGATTCCTACGAAGCGGAACGCCGGCCGCTGCACCGGCGGGTGATCGACGAGGCAAGCACGAACATGGCCACCCTGGCGCCGGAACTGCTCGACGACGGCCTCGACGAACCCGGTCCGGATGGTGACCGGGCCCGGGCAGCCGCGGCCCGCCGCATCACCCAGACCAAGCGGGCCGAATACTTCAGCATCGACCTGGTGCTCGGCCACCGCTATGAAGACTCCCCCGTGCTGCAGGCGTCACCGCACGCACCAGGACCCTGGACGAGCTGCGCCGCGTCCGGCCGGCGCCTGCCCCACCTGTGGGTGTCTCCCCAGGTCTCCACGCTGGACCTGGTGAACGGCAGGCACCTGGTCCTGACGGCCGACGGCGGGCTGGGAGCGCGCGCCGGCCGCGCCGCCGCGGCTGCGGGCCTCCCAGCCACGGTGACGTGGCTCGAGCAGCCGCTCATGCGCCGCCTGGGCGCGGAACTGGTCATCGTCCGGCCCGATCAGGTGGTCTCGGCCGTCTGGACGGCGCCGGCCGCTGAACAACACGGTGAGACCGGATTTCTCGACAGGACAATGGCCATGCTCTGCGGCCGGTAAGGAGTTGAGACGACATGGACAAGATCGCGCTGACCAACGTGCGGGTATTCGACGGCGAGCGGCTGCTCGAGCCGACGACGGTCGTCATCGACGGCGACCGCATCGGCGGCGACCAGACAGGCGCCCGCACCTGGGACGGTGGCGGCGGCGTGCTGCTGCCCGGCCTGATCGACTGCCACATCCATCTCACCGACGACGCGACGCTAACGGCCCTGGCCCGCAACGGCGTCACCACCGCGCTCGACATGGGAACCGAGTCACCCGAGCTGGTCGCGTCGCTCCGCGGCCGGCCCGGCGTCACCGACGTCCGCTCGAGCGGCGCCAGTGCTACCTCCCCGGCCAGCGCGCACGCCAAGCGGATGGGACGTGCATCAGGCCTGGTCGCCGATCCGGACGAGGCGACGGCCTACGTTGCCCGGCGCGTCGCCGAGGGCGTGGACTACATCAAGATCATCGTCGATCTCCCCGGCTTCGACGAGCCCACGGTCAGGGCGCTCGTCGAAGCCGCACACGCGCACCGCCTGCGCACGATCGCCCACGCCGCCACCAGCGACGCCGTGCTGCTCGCGCAGGCAGCCGGCGTCGACGTGCTCACCCACGCGCCACTCGACCGGTCCTTGGAGGACGCCGCCGTGCGGCGTACGCGGACATCCGGGGAGGTGGTGGTACCGACCCTGACGATGATGGAGGGGACCGCCGAGCGGCTGCGCGGCATCGCCCCCGTTTCTTACGATGTCGCACGCGCCGTTGTCGGTGACTGGTACCGGGCGGGGGTCACGGTCCTCGCCGGAACCGACGCCAACCAGGCACCGTTCGCGCCCGCGTCCCCGCCGTACGGCACCAGCCTGCACCACGAGCTGCAGCTGCTGGTCGGCGCGGGCCTGTCCGCCGTCGATGCGCTCCGGTCAGCGACGATTCTCGCGGCCCGGTACTTCGGGCTGGCCGACCGGGGCGCCATCGCCTTGGGCAAGCGGGCCGACCTGGTGCTCATCGACGGTGACCCGCTGGCGGACATCAGCGCGGTCAGCAAGATCGCGGCAGTGTGGTGCGCCGGCGTCCCGGCCGCCGGCGCACCAGGCCGGACGGAGGAGGCAGGATGAGGACCGTCACGATCGAGGAGCACGTGCTCAACCCGGCGGTAGCGCGGGCCGGCGCGGCCATGGCGCAGCCCTAGGAGCCGACCAGTGCGACCGCTGGTCACGTTGGCCGCGGGCGTCGCCGCGATGCCGAGGCCAAGGAGCCACCGCGCCAGAGCCGGAACGACGCCTGACGGCCTACCGAGGCCAGCATCACCATCGAACTCGCGTAGGTCAGCCCGTCTGCCGTCAGCGGCACCAGGCGTCCCGTCCACCCACCCTGCCTCACCGTGCGCACGGACCAAGGCGTAAGCATGCTCATACGACGCCACCGCAATGCCGACCACCACACCTGCGGTAGACCACCTGATGACAGGTTCCGCAGTGGTCACCGCGCACCACCAACGCCGTCCAAGACAAACTCGCAAGTCAGCAAGCATTGGTTTTTTGGTGCAGTCGGTCCTCGCGGAAGAACCCCCAGCCGCGCCCGAAGATCTCACTTTCTCCACGCGCCTTACCGGCGCAGTTGCGACTCAGTTCACTTGTGTACCCTTGCGGATGGGTCTAGATCAGCCGTGCAAGCGACCGAACTGGTGACATGCAGCGCGCGACCCATCATGGTCGTCGAACTCGCGGGGGTTACATCCAGCCCGTCACAGAGCTGAGGCCTAAGGCTAGCCCGCGCCTGCGGCATCCGCTGCCAGCGCTGCGAACCAGCGGCTGGCGCCCTCGATCGCCTGCGCGGCCTGGACCAGCCCAGGCTCGCCCGCCAGCCTGGCGATGACCGGGATGAGCGTCATGAGATCCTCAAGCAGCCCTTCCCTGGGCCGACGCGCGAGCCTGGGCACTAGGGCGTTCCACCATCGGGCGAGCTGCGAGTCAGACAGCTGCAGGGCCGCGGATGTGACGTCACGCAGCGGTGCTTCGCGGATGAACTCCAGATCGCAAACCGCTGCGGTCACCGACTGCAGCTCGGCGAAGTCGATATCGGCCCCCAGGGCGGCGACGAATCCGGCGGTTTCTGCGACCCGCACGAAATCGGGCTTGACCATCTCGAGCGCCGCACGCGCGGTCTGGATGGCATGCGTGCGCAGGCCGCCGTCCAGCCGCGGCAGCACGCTGGCCAGGACGCGACCCTGTTGGCGCGGGTTCTCGATGGCTTCCGCGGACCTGGCGATCTCGGCTGCGAAATCCTCGGGGATGAACTCCCAGAACCGCTCGTCCTGCTCGCTGGAGGAGAAGGTCCGGAGATCAGCCGTCACCATGTCGATTACACGCTGCCTGGCTGCCGCCAGTTCGTCGGCGGGTAGGTAGGGAAATATGCGGACGATCCCGATGAGATCGCGTGCTTCGCGCACCTGGTCGACCGCGAGGTCGGTCAGCTCGCTCCCGAGCTCGGCCGGAACCCAGGACGCGACCGTGTGCACGCCGTAATGGCGCGCGAGCAAGCGTGCCAGCGCACGCGCCTCACCGAGCCGGGACGCCTCCCGCAGCTCGACAATCGGCGCGACGATGACCTGACCGCGGGCGGGGCCGGTAAGGACATCCGCGGCGACCGTTGTCCAGCGCAGGTGAGCTGGGTCCAGGCTTGGCGCCACGGCCGCCAGCTGCACCACGAGCTCCTCGTTCGTGCCGAGCTTGGCCTGCGCGTTCACCGCCTCGCTAAGGAAGCCGCGCCGGGCGTACGCCTGCGCGACCTGCCTGGTCGCGCTGGGGTCGCTAGCCAGCGCTTCGGCCAGCAGGCGCAGGATTTCGTCGTCATCGAGCGCTGCTGCCACCGCGACCGGGCTCTGGGCGCTCAGGTGGTCACGCGGCCCGCGGGCGACTGCGACGGCCCGGGCCGCCCATCGCCGGCGTTCCGTGTCTCCCATCTGCTCCGCGAGAGACGCCAACACCACAGCACGTTTGCCTTCGTCCTGGATTACTTCGAGCGGGGCGAGCGCCGTGCGCAGGACGGGCCTCCGCTGATCGCGAGGGAGAACGGCTGAGAGGGCGGCTAGAGCCTCGCCGCGCTCGAATCGGTTCCTTTGCTCGGCGAGCGCGTCGAGCACACGCTGCAGTGTCCCTGACGGCAGGCCGTGCAGCCACGGAACCATCGAGACAAGGGCCGTGTGCCGACCGCGTCCATCGAGCGCCAGGAGATCGTCGATCATCCGGCCGAGCGCTTCCTCGCGGGCCGGCGAGGGTCTCGACGAGACGAGCTCCGCCGTCGCTCCCCATTCCGAGTCTCCCCAGTCGGTGAGCCATTCCTTCGCGTTGTTCTCCGTAGCCATCTCGCCCATGACCCACTTGGGCAGTGCCTTAGCTGTGGCCCATATCTCGCCGGCCAGGCCGGCAAACCCCATCCGGTGCGCGCGCAGGGCCACGCCGATCGTCACCCGGCGCGCGTGCCGGGGATCTTCCAGCACACGACCGCGGCTCGCGGCCAGGTTCAGCAGGCGCACCGCGTCGCCGTCAGGGCTCGCCGCGGCGAGCCCCGCCAGGGCCCAGGCGGCCCAGTAACCGGATTCCACAGGCAGCTCTTCAGCGGCCGCCTCAACTTCGGCCAGCATCGCCGCGGTCGCGGTGTCGTCGGCGGCCAGGCACTCGACGAGGCATAGCGGCTTGGCCCAGGCCGTGTCGACGGACCTGGCCAGCTGCAAGGCGGCGGCATGATCACCGATGATGGCCAGGCCTCGGACGCACTCCGCTAGGATCACGCCACGGTCCCAGCCGTCGTCCACGGTCGCGGCGTGCCTGATGACCTCATCCAGGATCGGGCGGGCTGCACCGGGCGGGAGGCGGCGCGCGAGCGCAGGCACGCCGCGCAGTCCCTCCGCGGCGTCCTGCGCTATCAGCAGGTCTTGCGCGCCACGGCCCAGGTCACGGTCGGTCAGGTACGGAGCGATTTCGACTAGGGCGCGCACCCGCCTGGGAAGGATCGCCACGCGGCGCGCCCGGTCAAACGTTTTTTCCGCACTCCACTCGCCCTCGCGGACCAGCGCCAGCATCAGCCGCTCAGAGATGGCGTTAGCGATGCCGTGGATCGAGGCCGAGGCCATGGCGCAGCCCAGCTGGGCTCCAACGGCGAGCGCGGGCGATCCGTCGGCCATCATCTGATCGGCGGCCTGCCACGCCTGTGCCAGGTCGGCCAGAAATCGCTCATCGCTGCCCTCGAGCGCCAGCCAGGCGTCTCGCCAGGCGGGGGTCACGAGCGCTTGCCAGTCATCCTGGAGCTGGCGGTTCGCCTGCAGGTGCGCGGCGTAGTGGTGCACCACGTAGTTCCACTCGCGCGCGTCCGCGCCGTTCTCGATCGCCTCCCGGCCCCGGCGGCAATACGCGATGAGCGGGTCCCGCCAGTGACGGGCGGCGCCGTCGAAGTATATGGCCAGCCGCGGATGGGCGAGGCTGTACCCGCTCCCCCGCGGGGTCTCGATAGTGACCAGCAGACGAGTGAGCTCGTGCAGCTTGCGCCGGAGGTACAGCGACTGGGCGACCCGGCCTCGGACAAGGGCCGAGATCTCACCTTCGAGCAACGGGCCGAACGCCGCCGCGCACAGGCCCAGGATGGCCTCAGCGTCCGCGCTTTCCCCGATCGGGTTTTCCCCGTCGGCCTCCCACTGCCGCTCCTGCTCGGCCCACCAGCGCTTGAAGTAGCCGGCCAGCCCTGGCACCTCCGCGTTGAGGGAGGCCGCGGTGACCTCGGCGCCTCGCATGCTCCGCTCGCGCAGATCGTCGAGGTACAGACGTAGGGTCAGCGCGTCGCCTTCGGTCAGCACGGTAAGGCGGTGGCTGATCGCGGCCGCGGTCCCGGCGGGCACCGTCGGCAACCGATCGCGGACCAGTGCGCCTATCGAGGGCTCGTCGAGCGGAGCCAGCCCGATGGAAACGGTCGCCTCGCCCGGCCAGTTCAGCCAGTCGCGCCAGCCGACGGCGTCGCGATCAGCCAGCAGCCGCGCGCCGACGAGGACCTTCACCCCAGGATTGGGCACCAGCGGGAGCGGCAGACGTTCGTCGTGCCAGCCGGCCATCTCGTCCATCCCGTCGACCACGATCAAGAGCGGCCGCTGACGGCCGCCGGTCAGGTCGGTTAGGATCCGCGTGATCCGCCGTCGCCAGCCGGGCACCGTGTCCGGCGGCTCGCTTTCCTCGACGCCGCTCACTACCCAGGCCAGCCGCTCCCCTAGAAGGCCAAGTACATCCATCGGCTGAGTCGTCTGGAAGCCAAGGCTGATGGGGACGAAGACCACGTCCACCTCACCTCGTTCGGCGATGTTCATCGCCCAACGGGTCAACAACGCAGACTTGCCGCGTCCCGCGGGCGCGGTGACCAGCGCGAACGACTGGTCCTGAGCGTGCCAGGCGTCGAGCTGGGCCAGCACCGCAGCACGCCCCTCGAACGGTTCAGGGTTATCTGCCGTCCCTAGGTAGGCGCGGAGGAACCCATCGAGTTGCATCAGGGCGGTGGTGACCCCGCGAGTGAGCCGCTCGTAGGGCCGGGCCTGGCGGTATTCCTGCCTGGCGCCGGTCCATGCGCCGCCGAGCATGCCGAGCAGTCGTTCGGCGACGTCCTCGACGGACATCCCAGATCCCGCCTTGATTCCCTCGAACAGGCGCAGGCCGTAGAGTTGCGGCGCCTGCCCGTCGAGAAAAACCGGTACCACCAAGTGCGAACCCTCTGTTGCCCGGTCGATCGCCTCCGCGATTTCCACCTTCTGGTAAAACGCCTCTTCCGTGTGCCGGGACAGGAGCGCCACTGTGATACGAGCGCGCCCGAGGGCTGCTTCAAGCTGGTCACGCCACAGCTGGCCGGGGAACAGCGACCGCGAGTCCAGAAAGGGGCGTGACCGCGGCTCGAGTAGCGCGTAGAGGCGTTCCGCGTAGTCGGTGTCCTCACTGGCGTGCGCGATGAAGAAGTCGACTGGCGTTTCCTCCGGACGATCGTCCGGTCCCGCTTGCCCCCGCTCGCTCATACCGGCCATTCTGCGGGAGATGGGGCCGTCTGTAACAATTCTCAGGGTCATAATCCGCGCGAGAGACAGCCGCGCCCGTTCGGATTAACTAAGACCTGAACCCGGGCGGGACGGATAGCTGCCCTCATCGAGCAGGGCGCCGAGGAAGTCCTGCAGGCCGAGCCAAGTCGCGTATCCATTGGGGACGACCCCCACCGCGACCTGGAAGCCGAGCAGGCTGGTGTAGAACTGGCGGCCGCGCTGGATGTCAGTGACCGTGAGCCGCAGGTGATGGACCGGACCAGCCACAATGTGCGTGGGCTATGCTCCCCTCTCCAGCGCGGTCGCGACACTGTGCGTGGGTCATCGTTGGGTGTCCTGCAGGTCACACCCGGTCTCACCGTGCGCCGCACCAGGAGTAAGCATGCTCATGTGAGGCCACCGCAGCGACCGCCGC
>CAWFGX010000012.1:0-486485 GCA_963815375.1 uncultured Actinomycetota bacterium
CCCGGCGCCGAGCAGCGGCGCCGCTTGATCTGTCGGCGGGGACAGTCCGCGTGCGCGCTGCCTTCGTGGAGCGGTCAACTGGCGAGATCTTGCTTGGGCCGCCCAAGTCCAAGGCCGCGCGGCGGGTGGTCGGCGTCCCCCAGGCGATCATCCCGGTCCTGAGCGAGCATCTGTCGATCTTCGTCAAGGACAAGCTCGGAGCGCTGGTGTTCCCCGGCGTGATGGGCGGCCCGCTGCGGCGCGGCAACTTCAACCGGATGTCGGCGTGGCCGTACGCGGTGAGGTCAATCGGCGCCGAGGGCCTGCATTTCCATGATCTCCGGCACACAGGGAACCACTTCGCCGCGTCCAGCGGAGCGGGCCTGCGCGACCTGATGGCGCGGATGGGTCACGACAGCAGCGCGCGGCTCTGATCTACCAGCATGAGGCGCGTGGTGCAGACAGGACGATCACGGACGCGATCGACACGCACGTCCAGGCCGAGCAGGGCCACGGTGAGCGGGACAGCGACGATGACGACGGCGAGGCGGGCGCGCTCGCCCCGGTGGGCTAATGGCCCGCTAATGGCCCGGAAGATCAACAACAGCCAGGACGAGGCGAAGTTACAAACACAGGGTTCCGGCCCTGAGCTGGGCGGGAACATGTGGAGCGGGTGACGAGAATCGAACTCGCACTATCAGCTTGGGAAGCTGACGTTCTGCCATTGAACTACACCCGCGCGGCGAGCCAGCGCTGGAGGAGCCTGACTGAGCCTGCCCCGACATGGTACCGGAACGGGTAGGTTGCCAGGGTGCTGCTCTCTGACCGGGATATCAGGAAGGAAATCGAGTCCGGCCGGGTGAAGCTCGAACCGTACACGCCCGAGCTCATCCAGCCGGCCAGCATCGACGTGCGGCTGGACCGATACTTCCGGGTGTTCGAGAACCACCGCTACCCGCACATCGACCCGGCGGTGGAGCAGCCCGAGCTGACCAGGCTCGTCGAGCCCGCTGGCAGCGAGCCGTTCGTGCTGCACCCCGGGGAGTTCGTGCTGGCCTCCACGTACGAGGTGGTGAGCCTGCCGGACGACATCGCGGGGCGGCTCGAGGGCAAGTCGAGCCTCGGCCGGCTGGGCCTTCTGACCCACTCCACGGCAGGCTGGATCGACCCTGGGTTTTCCGGGCACGTAACGCTGGAACTGTCTAATGTGGCGACACTGCCGATCAAGCTCTGGCCGGGTATGAAGATCGGGCAGCTGTGCCTGTTCCGGACTAGCTCGCCAGCCGAGCATCCATATGGGTCGCCGCTGTACGGTTCCAGGTACCAGGATCAGCGCGGGCCTACCCCGTCGCGATCCCACATCAGCTTTTACCGGGCCGACGTCTGATCACAAATTCACACTGTCGTTACGACCCGGAATCAGGACCGCAACTGTCCGCATGGACAGTCGACGGACAAGCGCTTAGGACAGAAGGGCTTCTCGATGACCCTGTGGAGAATCCGGGTCGCCGTGCCGGATGACCCCCGCAGTCGCGGCGCGCTCACCAGTGCGCTGGCAGGCCAGCCGGTGTCCGGGCTACGGGTACTGCCTGGCCGGCCCGCGAACTCGACGACCAGCGAGATCGTAGTCGATCTGCCGCAGGACGACGGGCTGGCCACGGTGCTCTCCGCACTCCACGAGATCAGCCCTCAGGTCTTCGTGAGCCGCGTGGAAATGCCGGAGTCGGAGTCGGCGGGCGAGCCGGACCGGCCACGCTCCCGGTACGGCGTATGAACTGACTTCGCCCGATTCCGCTCCCTTCGGTGTTACGACAGGCACTACCGGGCAGTAACTGGTTAGGAGCCGGCGAAAGGGAAGGGGCAGAGCCGTGAGCGAACATGGCGTGCAGGTCAGCGAAGCCCAGGCCCGTGAGGTCGCCGAACAGGCCAGGGAGGCCGAGTGGGCCCTGCCGAGCTTCGGCAGGCAGCTGTTCCTCGGCGACTTCCAGCTCGGCTTGATCCACCCCCATCCGCGCCAGGACGAGGAAGAACGGCGTCGCGGCGAGGAGTTCTGCGACCGCCTGCGTGACTTCTGCGACGTGTCGGTGAACGGCCCGCTGATCGAACGTGAAGCCCGCATCCCGGACGAGACCGTCAAGGGGCTTGCGGTGCTCGGGGCGTTCGGAATGAAAATCCCGCCAGCCTACGGCGGCCTTGGCCTGTCCCACCTCTACTACAACCGGGCGCTGATCATCGTCGGGTCGGTCTCGCCAGCGGTCGCCGCGTTGCTGTCGGCGCACCAGTCAATCGGCGTGCCGCAGCCGCTGGCGCTGTTCGGGACCGACGAGCAGAAGGAACGCTACCTGCCCAGGTGCGCGCGCGGCGAGATCAGCGCGTTCCTGCTAACCGAGCCGGACGTCGGGTCCGACCCAGCTCGCCTGTCGACCACGGCTACCCCGTCGGAGGACGGCAGTGAGTACGTACTCGACGGAGTGAAGCTGTGGACCACCAACGGCGTGGTCGCCGACCTTCTCGTGGTCATGGCGCGCGTCCCTAAGAGCGAGGGACACAGGGGGGGTATCACCGCATTCGTTGTCGAGGCAGGCTCGGACGGGATCACGGTCGAGAATCGGAACGCTTTCATGGGCCTCCGTGGCCTGGAGAACGGAGTGACCCGGTTCCACCAGGTCCGCGTTCCGGCATCTGACCGGATCGGCGGGGAGGGTCAGGGCCTGAAGATCGCCCTCACCACCCTCAACACCGGCAGGCTCTCGCTCCCGGCCAGCTGCGCGGCTACTGGCAAACTGGCGCTCAAGGTCGCACGGGAGTGGTCCGGCGAGCGGGTGCAATGGGGCAGGCCGGTCGGCGAGCACGAGGCGGTTGCCACCAAGATCGCGTTCATCGCCGCTACCAGCTACGCGATCGAGGCGATCGTCGAGCTGTCCAGCCAGATGGCCGACGACAAGCGACGCGACATCCGCATCGAGGCAGCGCTGGCCAAGCTCTTCTGCTCCGAAATGGGATACAAGATCGCGGACGAGCTGGTCCAGATCCGCGGCGGGCGCGGATACGAGACAGCGACCTCGCTGGCCGCGCGGGGTGAGCGGGGCGTTCCCGCGGAGCAGATGCTCCGCGACGGGCGTATCAACCGGATCTTCGAGGGCTCATCGGAGATCATGCGGCTGTTCATCGCCCGGGAGGCGGTGGACGCGCACCTTAGCGCAGCCGGCGAGATGATCGAGCCGGGGCTGCCGCCGGCGCGCCGGGCCCGAGCCGCAGCCAAGGCCGGGCGGTTCTACAGCCGGTGGCTGCCCACCCTGGTGGCCGGCGAGGGCCAACTGCCCACGTCCTACGCCGAGTTCGGCCCGCTCGCCACGCACTTGCGGTATGTCGAGCGGGCAAGCCGCAAGCTGGCGCGGGCGACGTTCTACGGGATGGCCCGGTGGCAGGGCAAGCTGGAACGCCGGCAGGGCTTCCTCGGCAGGCTCGTCGACATCGGCGCAGAACTTTTCGCGATGAGCGCGGTCTGCGTGCGAGCCCAGATGGATGCTGCCGACGGCGCCGACGGCGGGCGCGGCTCTACTGGGTTCGAGCTGGCCGCGGCGTTCTGCGCGCAGTCCCGGCTACGCTGCGACGCCCTGTTCGGCCAGCTCTGGAAGAACACCGACGCGGGCGACACCGCGCTGGCCCGCCGGGTGCTGTCCGGCCGCTACACCTGGCACGAGCAAGGGATCATCGACCCGTCGACCCCTGGCCCTTGGGTAGCCGAGGCGGTGCCAGGGCCGTCCAAGTACGAGAGCGTGCACCGTCATATAGGCTGACGCGCGCTCCAGGGCCGGTCCCAGCTCATGAATGTGGGTTTAGGGCACACCCGCGGGCTGTTGCCGAATGGGTGTGGCGTCTGAGGGGTGTGGTGGGGCTTTGGGGGCGGCTGGCCAGGTTGTGGCTGGGGTGGTGGTCAGCTGGCCAGGGTGGCGAGGGCTGTGGTGGTGAGGTGGCCGGTGCTGATGGCTTTGAGCAGGTTGTGGACGGTGGCGGTGAAGGTCCATTCGGCGGCGGCTTTGGTTGTGCCGCGCATGGTGAGCTGGCGGAAGCGCATGTTGTGCTTGATGTGGCCGTGGGGGGTCTCGGCGATGTGGCCGCGGCGGCGGTAGGCGGCGATGCCGGCGGGGGTGGCCAGGCGGGCGGCCATGGCGGTGGTGGCCGGTCTGGCGGGGCTGGTGGTGCGGGGGGTGGTGCCGCGGGCGGCTTTTTCGAGGCGGCGGCGTTTGCCGGTGGCGATGAGGCGGTCGGGGCCGGGGAGGGTGAGGTTGTGCTCGGACAGGTAGCCGGCGTCGGCGAGCAGCAGCCCGACAGGGCTGGTGCTGGTGCTGGCGGTGTCTGCGGTGGCGGGGGGCTGGGCGGCGGTGATGAGCGCGGCGGCGTGCTGGGCGGCGGTCATCATGGGTTCCAGCCAGGCCATGCCGGTGGGGTCCTGGGTGAGGCGGGTGGCGATGATCAGCAGGTCTTCGCTGGTGAGGTTCTGGGCGTTGTAGCCCTGGATGAACCCGCCACCGCGGATGGGCATCAGCCGGGAGCCGGGGTCGGTGATGTTGCGGACCGGCCCTGGGCCTTTGCGGCTGGCCTTTTTGCGGGCGGCCCGGGCGGCGGCCTTGCCCTGGCGGGCGCGGGCTGCCTCCACGGCGGCGGCAGCCTGCCTGACCCGGCAGTAGTCATCGACCCCGCGTTTGCGGCCCCGCCGCACCTGCCCCGCGGCGTACTTGTCTTCAAGCCCGGCGAGCTGGGCGGCCCGCTCAGCCCGCACCTGCGCCAGGTTCTCCTCAGCCAGCGCTACCGCGCTGGCCGCGGGCGGCGGCCCGGGTCGCCGCCCCGAACGCCGCCGCTGACGGTGGGCCTGGGTTTTGCCCTCCACCGCCTGCCCGGCGGCTTGCTCCGCAGCCTGGCGCTCAGCCCGCAGCCCGGCCAGCGCCGCAGCGATCCGCTCGTCACGCCGCCGCGGATGCCAGGCATCCTCAGGAACCTCATCCCCCCGGCGGTCCTGGCCGAACAGCGCGTCCTCAGCCGCGTCCGCCTCGCCGTGCTCCGCGACGGCCTGCGCGGCCAGCCGTGCCAGCGCCTCCTCGGCCCGGTTCGCCGACTTCGACGCGCTCGCGGCGATCTTGGTGCCATCCAGTGCCACCACACCGACCTTCCCCATGCCCAGCCGCGCGCACAGCACCAGCACCTGGGTGAACAGCTGCGCCGCCAGCTGCGGGAACGCCGCCCGGAACCGCGCGACGGTCACATGATCAGGCACATCCCCGGCGCAGATCACCCGGAAGGCCACATCAGTGCGGCAGGCCGCCTCTATCTGCCGCGAGCTGGTCACCCCGCTCGCATACGCCCAGATCAGCAGCGTCACCAGCATGTCCGGGTCATAACCTGCCGTCCCCGCCCCGCCAGTACGGCGCGCCGCGTGCGCCGCCGAAGTATCCAGGTGATCCCGCACCGCCGCGATCACCAGCCACACCGGGTGATCAGCCGGCAGCCACTCCCGCATGTCCGGCGGCAGCAGGAACAGCTGATCCCGCCGCACCGGCCGGTACCCCTTCGCCATACATCAATCTTCGCAGAAGATCACAAACGCGGAGGAAAACCACGCCGATGCAGGTCAGCCAATTCTGCAACAGCCCGCCCGAGTGCAGCGGACCCACATTCATCGGCCGTGGGTCAGCGCCGGCGACCGTGGGATCAGCCGGAATCCGTGATGAACCGGGCAAGCCGGGCATCGTGCTGGGCGACGGCCGCACGCAGGGCGTTGCGCTCGGCCTGAAGGTCGTCGCGCTCGGCCTGAACGGCATCGCGGTGCGCCTCCAGCTCCTTCACTTGCTGCTCCAGTTCCCGGACGCGCTGCTCCAGCTCGAGCACACGGCGGATGGCGGTCAGCGTCATGCCCTCGTCCACGAGGTTGGCCACATAACGGACGACGGTGATCTCGCGCAGCGTGTACCGGCGCTGGCGGCCAGCAGAGCGGGACGGGCTGACCACGCCAAAATCGTCCAGCCTGCGCAGGAAGGCCTGCTGGAGCTCAAGCATCTCCGAGACCTGGCCGACGGTGAACAGCGGCCGGTTCTCGTCATCAAGTGGCAAGGACGGCATGAAATGCTCCGGGAAAACTCCGGGCCCGCGCGGAAGTTACCGCACGGGCCCGGACAGCGTACCTCTGCGTCAGGCGGCAATCGCCTTGGCGTCAGCGACTTCGATCTTGCGCGGCTTGGCCTGCTCCGCGACGGGAACGTGCACAGTCAGCACGCCGTCGGAGTAGCCAGCCTCGATCTTCTCCGCGTCGACGGCGTCGGAGAGACGCACCCGGCGAGTGTAGGAGCCCATCATGCGCTCGCGGATGAACGGCTTCTCGCCCTCGGCGTGCTCCTCAGACCTGTTGGCGCTCACGGTCAGAACGCCGCGGTCCACGGTGACGTCGATGCTGTCCCGGTCGAAGCCAGGCAGGTCGAACCGCAGCTCAACCTCGTTGTCGCGCCGGATGGCGTCCATCCGGGCGAGCCTGCTGTCGCTACCGATGGAGCCGAACGCCCGGCGGGCGAGCCGGTCGTACGCAAAGGGATCAAACGTTGTCAGCAGCACTGCTCTTCACCTCCTGGTGAAGGTTCCTGAGTCTGACGATCCAGGTAACCTCTATTCTTACCGAGTAAGAACCTACAACTTAGATTAGATATTTCCTCCAGGCCGAAGAAAGCTCAGCGAGTGGTCCTGCCTGGGTCTCCGGTCGGGTTGCTCAGCGGAGCTGGCCCCAGGAAGCGACAGTCCCGGGCGCTAGGGCCGGCCAGAGCGGGCCAGAGCGGTGACTGAAGCGCCAGCTTCAACCTGCTCCGCAAACGCGTCCTGCTGACCTAACCCACCTCACAACCATCACGAGATGTGAGCCAGACCCCGATAAGTGACCCCGCTGATTTGATCATGCACACTTACGTCCGGATTGCCCCGGTTGTGAGAGCACTTCGGGGTACTAGGCGCCGTGTTCTGGTCAGCTGACCGGTGTTTTAGCCGAGGCGCTCGATGATCGTGGCGTTGGCCTGGCCGCCGCCCTCGCACATTGCCTGCAGACCGTAGCGGCCGCCGGTGCGCTCGAGCTCGTGCAGCAGCTTGGTCATCAGGATGGCGCCGGTGGCGCCGAGCGGGTGGCCGAGGGCGATCGCGCCGCCGTTGGGGTTGGTCTTCTCCAGCGAGGCGCCGGTGTCGGCCGACCAGGCAAGCAGCACTGGGGCGAAGGCCTCGTTGATCTCGAACACGTCGATGTCGTCGACGGACAGGTGAGCCCGGGCCAGCGCCTGCTCGGTCGCTGGGATGGGGGCCGTGAGCATGAACACCGGGTCCGCGCCGGTCACTGCGAGCGTGTGGATCCGCGCACGGGGAGTGAAACCGTGGCTCTTGACCGCCTGCTCGGAGGCGATCAGTACGGCCGCAGAACCGTCCGAGATCTGCGACGCGGTCGCCGCTGTCAGCTCCCAGCCCTCGCGCAGCGGCTTGAGCTCGGCCATCTTCTCCAGCGTTGTGTCCCGGCGCGGCCCTTCGTCCTTGGTCAGGCCGCCGACCGGAGTTATCTGCCGGTCAAACCGGCCTTCGTCGATGGCGTTCAGCGCCTTGGTGTGGCTCGCGAGCGCGTACTCCTCCAGCTGGGACCGCTTCAGGCCCCACTTCTCGCACATCAGCTGCGCGCCGCGGAACTGGCTGATCTCCTGGTCGCCGTACCGGTCGCGCCACCCTTGCCCGAACGGGAGCGCCAGGCCCGGCACGATGCTCGAGCCCATGGGCACCATGCTCATGCTCTCGACACCGGCGGCAATGACCAGGTCCTGGGTGCCGGACATGACGCCTTGGGCGGCGAAGTGGATGGCCTGCTGCGAGGATCCGCACTGCCGGTCGATGGTGACGCCGGGGACACTCTCCGGCAGGCCAGCCGACAGCCAGGCGTTGCGGCCGATGTCAAAGGTCTGCGGCCCGACCTGGGAGACGCAGCCCATGACCACGTCGTCCACGGCGCTTGGATCAACACCGGTCCTGGCGATGATCTCGGTGAGGACGTGCGCTGCCAGGTCGACCGGGTGCACTGCCGACAGGCCGCCCTTCTTCCTGCCGACGGGGGTCCGCACCGCCCCGACGATGTATGCCTCCACTCGCGTGCCCAGCCCTTCACTCGCGTAGCCGCAGCCTGACAAGGACGGCCACGCGCATCCCCGGCTTGCCCCGGGGTGCTGCGCCCGGCCCCCTCCCCAGCAACGAGGTTACCCTCCAGTCACGCGACCTCCCAGTGCCCGCGAGGGTAGATCCGGCGGTGCCGGGATTCCGGGCTTCCGGGATTCCGGGCCGACTTCCATGCCTCAGAGTGTTTATGCGACTACCATCCGTGATCAGTCGGCATCGCACAGGGGACGGGAATGACAGCGAAGATCGCCGAGGACACGACGGGGCTGCTGAGCATCGGGCAGCTGGCGCGGGCCGCCGGAGTCAGCAGCCGCACGATCCGGTACTACGAGGAGCTGGGAATCCTGCCCGAGCCGCGCCGGTCCCCTGGTGGCACCCGGAAGTACCCGCGCGAGTACCGCAGCTACATCGACATCGCGCTCGCGCTGAAGGACCTGGGCTTCCGGCTGGACGAGATCAAGCCTCTGACCAGGGTGGCGCTCGGCCGCTCGGTCAGCGCGGGCCAGCGAGACCTGGCGGCGCGGATGGTGGAGGAGCGGATCAGCGCGCTCGGCCGCCAGGTCGCCATGCTGTGCCGGCTGCGGGACTCGGTCCGGGATCCCGGCGCGGCGGCCGGGGCTCCCGCACTGCTCGGGCTGGATCTGCGCCAGACAGCGGCAGCGCTGGCTGGCACTGGGCCGACCGGCAGCCGACCAGCTGCCTCCGCGCCAGCTGCCTCCGGGCTGCCTGCCTCCGCGCCAGCTGCCTCCGGGCTGGCTGCCTCCGGGCTGGCTGCCTCCGGGCTGGCTGCCTCCGGGCTGGCTGGCACTGCGGCCGCGGACACCGCCCTGGACGGCAGCGCCCTGGCTGGGAGCGTGCCGCAAATGCGGGAGCGTGGTGACGGGGCAGCCTGACCGTTTGCGGCTTATGCTCAACACAGGCGAGATTCCGGGGAGACCGCGATGACCGATGGGCTGATCCTGCTGGCGTTCCTCGCGGTTCTTGCCGCTGCGTTCACGTTCCGGGTCCGGCGCCGGCTAGGTCTCGCGTCGACCAGCAGGACCTGGCTGATGGTCATCGTATGGGCCTTCATACTCGGCCTGGTGCTGTGGGTCGCTTCGTGGCCGTCGAAGTGAGCCTGCCCTAGCTCGGCGTGAGCGTGGCCCAGGTACGGGCGCGGGCCGTCAGCACGGGCCGGCGCTGCTCCTGACCGGGATCTCGAACCAGACCAGCTTGCCGCCCTGGGTTGGCCGCGACCCCCACCGCGTGGCCAGTTGGTCCACCAGGTAGAGCCCGCGGCCCCCCTCGTCGTTCTCGCCCGCACTCCTGAGCCGGGGCAGCCGCAGGTCCCGGTCGCCGACCTCGACCCACACGGCGGAATCGCCACGGCGCAGCCGGATGGTGAACTCCCGCCGCGGACGGAGCTCGCGGTCGGGGCGCGACGGCGCGGCCGCGTGCAGGACGACGTTTGTCACCACTTCGGATACGAGCAGGCAGGCAAGCTCGCACTGGCCAGAGTCCATGCCCCAGTTCTCGAACGTCTGCTGGGCCAGCCGCCGCGCCTCGGAGACCCTGATCGGATCTGCGGGGAAGCTCCGCTCGGTAGAGGCCAGGTCCTTGGTGGACGTGCGGACGACGAGGATCGCCATGTCGTCGTCGATCTCCCCCGGCACTGCCCGCTCGGCGGCCTCTGCGATGGCTTCCACGGTGCCGCCGGCCGCCTCCCGGACTGCACGGCGGAGGAGGTCCTGGACCTCGGTCTCGGTGTAGTGGCCGCTGCCGTCCGCCCGCTGGCGCCGGTCGGTCAGGCCGTCGGTGTAGAGCACCAGGGCTGAGCCAGGGGGCAGCCGGCGTGTCTCCTCGCGGTAGGCCGGGAGGCCCGGGATCCCCTTTCCGCGCACGCCCAGCAGCAGGCCCTTGTGCTCAATCTCCATCTGCCCGACCTCGTCACCGATGACAAGCAGCGGGGCGTCATGGCCGGCGTTGGCGAAGGACAAGGTCCGGCACCAGGCGTCGTAGACCAGATACGTGCAGCTCACGATCGGCGGGTCGCTGGCAGCGTAGTCCGATTCCGCCGCACCCAGATCGATCGCCTGGCACCACTCGTCCAGTTTGCGGAGGATCTCCGCTGGCGGCTTGTCGTCCTGGGCGTACGCGCGCAGCGCGGCGCGGAGCTGGCCCATGATCGCCGCTGCGCGCGCGCCACGGCCCACAACGTCGCCGATGACGATGCCGACCCGCCCGGCAGACAGCGGGATGATGTCGTACCAGTCGCCGCCCACCTGCGTCTGGATCCCCTGCCCGTGGCTCTCCAGCGGCTTGGCCGGGACGTACTTGTAGGCGACATCCAGGCCGTCGACCTTCGGCAGGGATTGGGGCAGCAGGCTGGTCTGGAACGCCAGAGCCGTCCGGCGCTCCTCCTCGAACAGCATCGCGTTGTCGATAGCGATCGCGACCCTGCTGCCGATCGCGCCGAGGAAGTCTCTGTCGTCGGGTTCGTAGTGCTCTTCCCCGCGCTCGGTCAGCCCGGACAGCGCCATGCTCATGACGCCGAGCAACTCGCCGCGTGCGACAAGCGGCGCGGCGAGGATCGAGGTGATCCCGACGTTCATGCCCGTATCCAGGCTCGCCGCGCTCGGCGCCGGATACTCCTGCGCCGCCATGTCAGCGACCAGCACGGTGTCCCTGCGGGACATAGCCTGCTGGCAGAAGTGCCCGTACGGGTAGCTGATCTCCTCGCCCAGCATTGCCCAGGTTCCCGGCGGCGGCATCCAGCCCCGGGCGTGCAGCTGCGCCCGCCGTACCAGCTTGCTGCCCTGGAACAGGTCGATCAGGCAGTGGTCGGCGAACTGCGGCACCAGCGTCTGCGCGACGTGCCGCAGGGTCACGTCCAGCTCAAGCGAGTGCGACAGCCGCTCGCCGATCCGCTCCAGCAGCCGGATCCGGTCCCGCTCCCGCTGCCGGGCAGGCAGCGACATCGGGCGGGCCATGATGGCAATGGCATGGACCATGCCGGGAGCCGGGCGCAGCGGCATCGCGACCGCCCTGACGTAAATGCGGGAGCCATCCGCCTGATGGGTGGCGAACGTCCCTTCCCAGGTCCGGCCCTGCATCACCTGCGTTCCGAGCTCCTTGAGCCGGCGCGCATCCCCGTTCTCGAATCCCAGCGATGTCAGCGACCGGCCGATCAGCTGCTCGGCGTCGTCGGGGAACCCGAACAGCGACACGGCAAAGGCGTTCGCATACATCAGGCCGCCGTTGGCGTCGGTAACCACGATGGCGTTCTCGACCTGGTCGAGGATGTCGGCTGGGCTGAGCAGGGCGCGGACCGTCATAGAGCCGCCCGCTGCGGGCGAGCAGGGCGCCCGGTGCGGCCGGCGCCGGGGCCAGGCCCGACGCGGCGCCGGTCACGATCTGGTGACGAACACGTGCTCGGCAACATGGCGCGGCAACTCGGTCTCATCGCCGCCGCCCCCATTCTCGCTCCACACCCGTACACCATCGTCGCTCACTATGAGGGTGATCTCGCGCCCCGGCTGTATTCCGATCTTCTTGAGTGTAAGCATCAGCTCTGCGTCGCTTTGCACTTGTTCGCTGATCCGCTGCACCACCACCGGCTCGGCGCGTGACGAGGCGATTCTCGTCATGGCCACGGCGTGATCACCGCTGGCATCTGCCGCCTGCCTGCTTGGATCGTCGGGAACTCCCAGTTCCCCGAGTCCGGGAATGATATTCCCGTGCGGGCAGCGAACCGGATAACCGAGCAACTCGACCAGCCTGCGCTCAACACTGTCGGATATTACGTGCTCCCAGCGGCAGGCCTCAATGTGCACGTCTTCCCACGGCAGCCGGATCACGTCGACGAGAAGGCACTCGGCCAGCCGGTGCTTGCGCATCACGCGCATAGCCAGCGTCCTGCCGGTCTGGGTCAGCGCGAGCTGCCGGTCACCTTCGACGCGCACAAGGCCATCGCGCTCCATCCGGGCCACGGTCTGGCTGACGGTCGGGCCGCTCTGGGAGAGCCGCTCGGCAATGCGGGCACGCAGCGGGACGATACCTTCCTCTTCCAGCTCGAATACTGTGCGAAGGTACATCTCGGTGGTATCGATCAGCCCGTGCGCCGTCAAAGGCCCTCCCTTCTCCGACGATGCTATGCCGCTGCACCGCAAGGGCGAACCGGAGAATTTCCGGCAACAGGCGATTGAGAGCCCGATCGGGAGGCGGCCGGCCCCGGAAATCGGCCTGTCCTCGAGGGATCACCGCCGCCTGTTCACGGCGCCAGGCGCTCAATCACCCAGCAGCCGGCGTCCAGCCGGTACCTGAGGCGGTCGTGCATCCGGTTCGGCCTGCCCTGCCAAAACTCCACCATTTCCGGAATCACCCGGTATCCACCCCAGAACTCCGGCATCGGCACCTGAGTGCCCTCAGGCCAGCGCCGGGTCAGCTCGGCATAACGCTGGTCGAGCTCGGCGCGGGAGCCGATCACGGATGACTGCCTGCTGGCCCAGGCGCCGAGCTGGGAGCCGCGCGGCCGGGACCGGTAGTAGGGCTCGCTCTGCTCCGCGGTCAGCGCGGTGACCGGCCCCTCGATGATGACCTGCCGCTGCATCGGGTGCCAGGGGAACAGCAGGCACGCCCGCGGTACCTCGGCCAGGTCGGAGCCCTTGCGCGAGGTGCGGTTGGTGTAGAAGACGAACCCGCTGGAGTCGTGGCTCTTCAGCAGGACGGTCCGGGCCCGCGGCCGGCCCGCGGCCGACACCGTGGCCAGCACCATGGCCGTGGGCTCGGGCAGAGGCGCGGCGACCGCGTCGGCCATCCACGCGCTGAACTGGGTCATCGGGTCGCCGGCGAGCATCGCCTGGGTGAGGACCGGCTCATCCGGGGCGTGGCTCATGTCGTCCACGGGTAGTGATCCTCTCGCAATGGCCCCCCAGCCGCCAGCTCTGAAGCGGCCCCGGGGTCGGGTTACCCGATCTGCCCCCAGCGAGGTTGAATTGTTCCGGCTAGCCGCCCAGATGCTGGCTCGCCCGAGGTGCGGAGCCCATAAACTCCTGCCGGCGATCACTGCCGGGCCTGCCAGGCCGCAGCGGGTGACCGAGAGACGGAGGAACCCGAGATGTCCGACTTCACGCCTGGCCTAGAGGGTGTCGTCGCGTTCGAGACTGAAATCGCAGAGCCGGACCGGGAAGGCAGCGCGCTGCGGTATCGGGGTGTGGACATCGAAGAGCTAGTGGGGCACGTGTCCTACGGGCACGTCTGGGGCCTGCTCGTCGACAACTCGTTCGAGCCTGGCCTGCCACCGGCTGAGCCCTACCCGATCCCGGTGCACTCCGGCGACATCCGCGTGGACGTCCAGAGCGCCCTGGCGATGCTGGCCCCAGCGTGGGGCATGCATCAGCTCCTGGATATCAGCGACGAGGAGGCACGCGACGACCTGGCCCGGGCCTCGGTGATGGCGCTGTCCTTCGTCGCCCAGTCAGCGCGTGGCCTCGGCCTGCCGATGGTCCCGCAGAAGCGCGTGGACGAGGCGAAGACGATCACCGAGCGGTTCATGATCCGCTGGCAGGGTGAGCCGGACCCCAAGCACGTGAAGGCCATCGACTCCTACTGGGTCTCAGCGGCCGAGCACGGCATGAACGCCTCGACGTTCACCGCCCGGGTGATCGCCTCCACCGGAGCGGACGTAGCCGCCTCGCTGTCCGGGGCGGTGGGCGCGCTCTCCGGCCCGCTGCACGGCGGCGCTCCCGCCCGGGTGCTGAGCATGATCCAGGAGGTCGAGCAGAGCGGCAACGCCGAGGCCTGGGTCAAGGCGGCGCTGGACCGTGGCGACCGGCTGATGGGCTTCGGCCACCGGGTGTACCGGGCCGAGGACCCGCGCGCCCGGGTGCTGCGCCGGACCGCCAGGGAGCTGGGGGCGCCCAGGTTCGAGGTGGCCGAGGCGCTGGAGAAGGCCGCACTGGCCGAACTGCACGCACGCAGGCCAGACCGGGTCCTGGCCACGAACGTCGAGTTCTGGTCCGCCGTCGTCCTCGACTTCGCGCAGGTACCGCTGCACATGTTCACCTCCATGTTCACCTGCGCGCGCACCGCGGGCTGGGCCGCGCACATCATGGAGCAGAAGCATGCTGGCCGCCTGATCCGGCCGAGCGCGCGCTACGTGGGCCCCAGGGCCCGCTCAGTCCGCGAGGTCCCCGGCGCGGCTGACGTCCTCGATAAGGAAGTCTGAATCTCGCCGAAACCCCTGGTCGGTAACTTAAACTGCGGCGGGTCACCGTCGGGTTAGGGCTAACTGTCCGCCTCTGTCCATGTATGCGAGTCAGATCATGATTTCGGCGTATATTCACTGACGCATGCCTAGGGCGCTGCGCAGAAACGGCCACGTCTTCCAGCCTGTCCAGCAGACACGATCTCGGAGCAGAGATGCGATTTACCATGCACGGAGCCGTCATCACCGGGATGGCCGCCGTGAGCCTTGCCGCCATGTCCAGCCCGGCTCTCGCGGTCACCGCCTCCGGACCGTCCGTCTGGCAGGCGGAGAACCTCTCGGGGGTGCTGTCCAGTCAGACGCCGTCCACCCTGAATGCGGGCACCGCGGTCAGCAAGAATGACGTGTGGGCGGTCGGCTATACGCAGCCTGCGCTCATCTCGTCCACCTTCCATCCCTTGATCCTGAACTGGAACGGGACCGCGTGGACGAAGAAGCGGACAGCCGGCATCGCCGGCGTCGAGCTGACGGGCGTGGCGGCTTCGGCGCACGGGGTCTGGGTCAGCGGGCTGAGTCCGGACAGCCCCTTGCCTTCGCCGTCGCCCGTACCCTCGCCCACATCGGCACCCACTCCCCTGCCCTCACCCACACCCCTGCCTTCGCCCTCAAGCCTGCCCTCGCCCTCGCCCACACCCCAGCCCGCGTTCTCAGCTGGCCATATCTACCGCAGCAGCGGGACTGCATGGGTGAGCGTGCCACTGCCTGCTGGCATGAACGAGCCCAAGGTGACCAGCGGGCCCGGCGGGCAGGTGTGGGCTATCGGCAGCCCCGCGAACGAGCTGGCCCGATGGACCGGGAAGACATGGCAGGTCTACAACACCGGGGCGAAGGCGGATCCTTACTCTTCTGGCATCAGCGCGCTGAGTTTTCACGGCAGCAAGGATGGCTGGGCGGTCGGCAACAGCGACGCGCTGCCGGTGGTGCTGCACTGGAACGGGACCGCCTGGCACAAGGTGAAGGCACCAGCCGCGCCCAGCGGCGGCAACGACAGCCAGCTCCAGTCCGTCCTGGTCACGTCGGCAGGGGTGTGGGCGACCGGCTCGTACGATCAGTCTGGCCAGCCGGAGAGCTGGCTCGCGCAATGGAACGGGTCATCGTGGGCAACAGTCGCGATTCCCT
Source organism: uncultured Actinomycetota bacterium (assembly GCA_963815375.1). GTDB lineage: Bacteria > Actinomycetota > Actinomycetes > Streptosporangiales > Streptosporangiaceae > JASHPR01. The sequence continues at coordinate 15,524 of CAWFGX010000012.1, forward strand.
CCGTGACCGAAACCTACGACTTCAGCATCGAGAGCATCTCGGGCAGTCAGTCCGGGCAGCCCGAATGGATCAGCTGTGAGGCGGGCAGTGGCGATCCGCCGTGGCTGCAGGATTCGGGTGGCAGCTGGACGCCGGACTACGGGCCCGCCTCGCCAAGCGACACCGTCTGGTTCCTCAACTCCCAGCTGGTGAGTGTCCCTGGCACCAGCGAGACCTGGGCGATCGGCACGGCGGCCACACTGGGAAGCCCGGCAGTGTCCAGAGAACCCTTCGCCATCGGGCGGATCTACTACGCGCCCTGAGTCGCCTGTGACCGCTGACGCACCGGCCGCCAGCCCCGGAGCCCCGCCCCTAGGGATCCGGCCAGGAATGTGAGGGCGCCCAGATCCCTGGCGATCTGGGCGCCCTCGCTTCGTCATCGGCTGCGGGCGCAATCGCCTTCCGACCTCGCCCGCCTGGCGCTGAACCTCGCCGCGCTACGCTGTTCCGGCACAGCTCAGCGGCGAGCATGCTCCAAATGTCCGCGATAAGGAAGTCTTACTACATGGCAGAGATCGTCATCCCGGAAGAACTGCGCCCTGCCGACGGCCGCTTCGGCTGCGGCCCATCCAAGATCCGGCCCGAGCAGCTTGCGGCTCTGGCCAGCTCGGGCGCGGCGTACCTCGGCACCTCGCACCGGCAGGCGCCGGTCCGCTCGCTTGTGCAGCGGATCCGGGAGGGCATGGCAGATCTTTTTTCTATTCCGAACGATTACGCGGTGGTCCTCGGGAACGGAGGCACGACAGCCTTCTGGGAGATAGCTGCCTTCGGGCTCATCGACCACAAGGCTCAGCACCTGTCGTTCGGCGAGTTCTCGTCGAAGTTCGCCAAGGTCACAGCGGCAGCGCCATGGCTGGACGCGCCGACGGTGATCGAGTCGCCGACCGGTACCCACCCGCTGCCGCGTTCGGAGGAGGGCATCGACACCTACGCGCTCACCCACAACGAGACCTCGACCGGGGTGGCGATGCCGGTGGGCCGGGTGGCCGACTGTGACGACGACGCGCTGGTAATCGTGGACGCCACCAGTGGCGCCGGCGGCCTGCCGGTGCGGGCCAGCGAGATCGACGTGTACTACTTCGCGCCGCAGAAGTCGTTCGGGTCTGACGGCGGGCTGTGGATAGCACTGATGTCCCCGGCAGCGCTGGACCGGGTCGGCAAGATCACCGCCAGCGGCCGCTACATCCCGGAGTTCCTGTCGCTGCAGGTAGCGATCGACAACTCCAAGCTGCAGCAGACCTACAACACCCCTGCGGTCGCCACGCTCTTCCTGCTGGCCGACCAGGTGGAGTGGCTGCTGGGGCAGGGCGGGCTGGAGTGGGCCACGGCCCGGACAGCGCAATCCTCGGCGACCCTGTACGAGTGGGCCGAGCGGGCGCCGTTCGCAACCCCGTTCGTCGCCGACCCGCTGCAGCGCTCCCAGGTGGTCGGCACCATCGACTTCGACGACGCGATCAAGGCGACCGCGCTGTCGGCTGCGCTGCGCGCCAACGGCATCGTCGATACCGACTCCTACCGCAAGCTCGGCCGCAACCAGCTGCGGATCGGCATGTTCCCGGCTATCGAACCTTCCGACGTGCAGGCCCTGACAGCCTGCATTGACTACGTCGTCGAGCGCCTCTAGCCCTTGAGTCTCCGCGGTCACGAGATGATGACTGGGTGACGACCGAAAGAACCGGCCAAGAGCGAGCCGAGCCGCCCTTTGCCGCTGGCGAGCTGGAAATGCTCACGGCGTGGCTGGACTTCCACCGGGCCACCCTGCTGCTGAAATGCCAGGCGCTGACCGACGATCAGCTGCGGCAGCGGTCGGTCCCGCCATCAGACCTCTCCCTGCTGGGGCTGGTCCGGCACATGGCCGAGGTAGAGCGCGGCTGGTTCCGCAATTGCCTGCTGGGCGAGGACGTGCCTGAGATCTATTCGGAAACCGAGTTCAGTGACGTCGACACGGCTGACGCCAGTGAAGCGTTCCGTATCTTCGAAGAAGAATGGGAGCTGGCGCGGCAGGCTGTAGCCTCAGCCCCTGACCTCGACGCCTTCTCCCGGGCCGAGCGCAGGCGGGATGGCATGCTGCACCGGTTCACGCTGCGGTGGATCCTGGTGCACATGATCGAGGAGTATGCCCGCCACAACGGCCACGCCGACCTTCTGCGCGAGCGCATCGATGGCGTCACCGGCGACTGACGAACGCTGGCGAGCGCGCTGAAACCGGGTGGCGGCGTCAGGTCAGGGCGTGAGAGGGTCGCCGCATGGCAGAGGCTCATAGCGCCACGGCGCAGAAGGCCCGGCCCGCGCTGCAGGCGGGCGAGCGGGAGATGCTGGCCGGCTGGATGGACCATCACCGGGCGATCTTGCTGTGGAAGTGCGAGGGCCTCAGCGACGAGCAGCTCCGGGAACGCGCGATCCCGCCGTCCACGCTCTCCCTGCTGGGGCTGGTCCGTCACATGGCTGACGTCGAGCGCGGCTGGTTCCGCCAGGTGTTCCTCGGCGAGGACGTGCCGGACGTGTACGACAGGTCAGAAGATGAGGACGCGGACTTCAACTTTGCCGAGGGCGCGGACCCCGCTGAGGCGTTCAGCGCTTTCGAGCGGGAGTGCGCTGCCGCACGGAAGATCGTAGCCGCAGCCCCTGACCTCGACGCCCTCAGCAAGAAGACGTCCCAGCGGACCGGAGAGCAGTTCTCGCTGCGCTGGATCGTCACCCACATGATCGAGGAATACGCCCGGCACAACGGCCACGCCGACCTGCTCCGCGAGCGCATCGACGGCACCACCGGCTACTTCTAGGCGATGACCAGCGACGCTCACGATTCCGATCGTGAGCGGCTGCGTTTGACGTTCAACGCGGTCGCGGACTCCTACCAGCAGGCGCGGCCGGAGTACCCGGCAGAGCTGTTCGACGACCTGGTCACAGCAGCCGGGCTTCAGCCGGGTGCGCGGCTGCTGGAGGTGGGCTCCGCCACAGGGAAAGCCACCCTGCCGCTGGTGCGGCGCGGCTTCCGGGTCAGCTGCGTCGAGCCCGGAGCGGACCTGGCCGCGGCTGCCCGGCGCAACCTGGCCGGCCTGCCCGCTGACGTCGTTCACGCACGGTTCGAGGACTGGCGGCCCCACGCCGGGGAGCGGTTCGACCTGGTCTTCGCCGCGACCGCCTGGCACTGGGTCGATCCCGCTGTCCGTTACCAGCGCGCGTGGGAAGCACTGCGGCCCGGCGGTCACCTGGCGGTCTGGGGTGCGGGCCACGTGTTCCCGGACGGCGGTGATCCCTTCTTCCGCGAGATCCAGGACGTGTACGACGAGATCGGCGAAGGCAAGCCGACTGACGAGGACTGGCCCCGGCCAGGCGAGCAGCCGACGCACAGTGCTGAGATCGAGGCGCGCGGGCTGTTCACGGTGACACACGTGCGGCACTTCGACTGGGAGCGGCTCTACGACGCCGAGGGTTACATCGCGCTGCTGGAAACGTTCTCCGGTCACATCGCGATGGAGGACTGGAAGCGGGAGCGGCTGTACGGCGAGATCCGCGGACGGCTGCGACAGCGCCCGGGCGGGACCCTCCGGCGGCACTGGGGCGCGGTCCTTCACGTCGCCCGCCGGCGCGACCAGCCACTAGACCCGGCCGGCGATCAGCCCGGGCCAGCCAGATGATCGGCCAGGCCCGGGCCCACTCTGCTCAGCGGGAGTCCAGGAGCTTGCGCAGCAGGCGGATCAGATCCTGGCGCTCGGCGGCTGACAGCGGTTCAAGCAGCGCTTCCTGGGCCGCGTCGATCCGCTGGTCGAGCCGCGCCAGGGCGGTCTTGCCAGCCCGGGTCAACGTGACCACGTTGCGACGACGGTCGCGCCCGTCGCGAACCCGGGACACCAGCCCCTCGTGCTCTAGCTCGGCCAGCAGCGCGTGCAGGTCGCTGCGATCGATCCACAGCCGCCGGCCTAGCTCCGCCTGGCTCGCTGGCCCCTGCTCCGATAGCGAGGTGAGCAGCGTGAAGTGCTGCCTGCGCGCGCCGTTCTGTGCCAGGGACGAGGCGACCAGGCCACTGCCCCTGAGGGCCACCTGAGCGGTGAGCCAGGTCGGAAGCTGCCGCAATCGCTGCGGTGGGTCATAGCCGGCGTGCTCGTCGCCGGTGCCTTCTGTCATGATCACGGATTCTAATCGTTGGTATCACCAAGGTTGACTTACCCAACGATTTTTCTTAACGTTGGTGATGCCAACGTTGGCTAGGTCAACGATAAGGAGAGAGCGGATGACCACAGCGACCCGCCCGTTCGAGCAGCTCATCGGGCAGACCGAGAAGACTATGAACGCCATCCTGGAACAGCAGCTCGCCGGAAGCGTCACCGAACCTCAGTGGGTAGCGCTCGTCCTGATCGCGGGGGGCGCCGGGTCGGCCGGAAGCGACCAGCTCACCGCTCGGGTGGCTCACGCGCTGAAGACAGACCAGGACACCGCCACGGACCAAATCCGGCAGCTTACCGCCACGGGCCTGGCGCACCAGGCAGGCTCGGCTGTCACGCTCACTGAGGCGGGCGAGCGGCTGGTCGGCCGCATCCGTGCGCGGACCGGCCAGATCACCCAGCGTCTCTGGGGCGATCTGCCAGCCACAGACCTGGCCGCCGCCAGCCGGGTGCTGAGCACCGTGCTCGAACGCGCCGAGGCCGAGCTCGCTTCATCGTGATCAGATGCTCCACAGGGCCTGGGTAGGTGACAGGCGGGAGGCCTTGAGCGCGGGCAGCAGCCCGGCCAGGGCGCCGATGATCACGGCTGCGGCCAGGCCGCCCGCCCATGCCTCGACCGGGATCACGGCTTGCCAGCCGCGGACGCGGGCGTAGATCGCGGTGGCCGCGGCTCCGGCGGCGACACCGGTGGCCCCGCCAGCCAGGGCCAGCAGGATCGCCTCGGACAGGAACTGGACGCGGATCTGGCCGCGCGTGGCACCGAGCGCCCGGCGGAGGCCGATCTCCGAGCGGCGCTCCAGCACCGCGATGACCATGATGTTGGCTACCCCGACCGCGCCGACCAGCAGGGCGACCGCACCCAGCCCGAGGAACAGGCCATTGAACGCTCCTGCGGCGTCGGCCTGGGCGGTCAGGGCCGATGACGGCTGGGAAACCGAGACCTGCTGCGGGTTTTCCGGGTTGGCCTGCGCGGCGAGGAGGTTGTCGACGGCGGCGACCTGGCTGGTAGCCGCACGCACGTAGATCGTCGACGGGTGGCCGTCGAAGCCCAGGTAGCGCTCGGCAGCCGGGTAGCCCACCAGCACCGAGGAGTCGATCTGCCCGGCCAGGACATCGGTGTTCAGGATCCCGGCCACGTAGAACCACATACCGCCGCCGCTCTGGCTGATCCAGACCCGCTCCCCCGGCCAGACCCGGTCGATACCCAGGAACGCCGCTGCCGCGGCGCCGAGCACGCAGACCGGCTGGCGGGCTGTGGCCGCGTTCAGGAAGCTGCCCTGGTCCAGCGAGGTGCCGGATGTGGCTGGCAGGCCCGGGGTCGCCGCGTCGACCGACAGGCCGCCCGAGTTCACGCTCGGGATCAGCAGGGTCCGGTAGGCGTTGACATTGGTCACCGTCCCGGTCGACTGCACGCTGAGCACTCCGGGCAGACGGCTGACCATGACAGGAGCCTCCGCTGGGAGCTCTGCCGTGCCGCCGGAGAAGTCCTGCCCGGGCTGGACGGTCAGCAAGTTGGTGCCAAGCTGCGCGATCTCGGTCAGCAGCCCGTTCTGCGAGGAGCGGGACAGGCCGAGCACCGCGACGATCGCGGCCACGCCGATAGTGACGCCGAGCGCGGACAGCGCCGCGCGCAGTTTGCGGGCCCGCAGCCCGGTGGCCGCCAGCCGAGCCAGGTCAGCCGGGCGCAGCCGGGGCGAGAGCGGCGGACGTTCCGGGATCGTTGTCACAGTCACAGCTGGGGCTCCTGCAGGGTCGGGAGGTACTGGCCAGAATCGCCCGCCACACGGCCGTCGAGCATGCTTATCTGGCGCGGCATCCGGGCGGCGATGGCCTGGTCGTGGGTGATTACGACGATCGTGGCGCCGTCAGCGCTGAGGTCATCGAGCAAGGCCAGGATGGACTGGCCGGTGGCCTGGTCGAGGTTGCCGGTGGGCTCGTCTGCCAGCACAATCGCCGGCCGCCCAGCCACGGCCCGAGCGATGGCGACGCGCTGCCGCTCACCGCCCGACAGCTGAGTGGCCCGGGAGTACAGCTTGCGGCCCAGCCCCACCCGGCCCAGCGCCTCGGCCGCTCGCAGCCTCCGGTCGCTGCGGCTGACCCCTGCGTAGAGCAGCGCGTCAGCGACGTTGTCCAGCGCGCTGGCGTGCTCGTTCAGGAAAAATTGCTGGAACACGAAACCGATCGATGCCGCCCGCAGACCCGACAGCTGCCTGTCGGCGAACCCGGCGACGTCCAGGCCGGCGATCCGGACCGTGCCTGCGGTCGGCCGGTCCAGCGTGCCGGCCAGGTGCAGCAGCGTCGTCTTCCCGGACCCTGAGGGGCCGACAACGGCGGTCAGTTCGCCGGCGGCCACAGCCAGGCTCACCCCGCGCAGCGCGGCAACCGGCGGCGTGCCGGGGTACGTCTTAGACACCGCCTCCAGCTCTAGTACCGGCCCGCCGCTCGCGGTCGCCCCGGCGCTCATGAGCCTGGTACCACGACACGCTGGCCCTGTGCCAGCTCGCCGGTGACCTGCACCAGGCCAGCGGCGTCATCGAACAGCCCGGGCGTGACTGCGACCAGCTGATGGCTGTGCGGCCCGGTCACCTCAACCGCGTAACCGCCACCGGGCTGGGCCAGCAGCGCGTCGACCGGCACCACGAGAGCATCGGGGGCCGAGCCGGTGCTAATCATCACCGTGACCGGGGCCTGATTCAGCGACCCAGCTGCCGCGGGGTTCTTCAGCGATGCCAGCACGGTGATCGTCGCTGTGCCCGGCGAGTTGCCGGAACTACCCGAGTTGCTGCCCGAGCCGCCGCTGGAGTTACTGCCTGACGAGGAACTGGCCACCGTGGCGATCTGCGAGATCGTTCCCGGCGTGGTCGCCCCGCCGGGCAGCGTGATGCTGACCGCGTCGCCGTCCCGTACCTCCGACTGCAGCGAGGCGTCCAGGTCGATGGTGACCACCGGTGTGGTCGACGACGCCGTCGCCACTGTCGTCCCGGCGCTGGCCGGGCCACCCAGCACAGCCGAGCTGCCCAGGCCGGTGATCAGCGCCGGGCCGGGCAGGAACACCGCCGAGCCCAGGGCCAGCGTCCCGGTCGGGCTGGCGATCCCCAGCGCGGACTGCAGCTGCGCCACCGCCGACCTGGTCTTCCAGGAGAAGTAATCCCAGCCAAGCGCGGCGATGTCGGCGCTGCTGGCGTAGCCCAGGCTCACAAGATCGTGGTTGAGCTGGGTCACGTCAGCTCCGGTCATCCCTTCGGACAGCGTCCGGTAGGCCGGGACCTCCCCGTACAGCAGCACCACCGGGCTGCCGGATACGTCGTAGATGGCCTGGCCCTGGCGCACCTTCTGACCGGCAGCGGGCAGCCAGGTGAACGTCTGCGACCCCGAGCCAGAACCCGGGCCCGAGCCAGAACCGGAGGACGAAGCCCACGGCGGCACCAGCACCGTCCACGACCCGGCGTCCTGCAGCGTCCCGTCCACCTGCGTCTGCTCGGTCAGCGACTGGCGGGTCACCGCCTGCGTCGAGGTCGTGTACGTGTCACTGTCTGAACCCGACGGGCCATGGGCGAGCAGCGCCCCAGTCGCAAGGACTGCGCCCGTGCCGGCACCCGCCACCACGAGCATCACCACAGCCGCCACCCACCGCCGGTTGCTCATAACCTCATGCCACCTTTCCTCTGCCTGCTACGGCGCCTGCGGCTACGGCTACGGCCGGCCGGAATCCAGATCGGACTGGCAAGCCTGCATTGCCTGGTCGAACTGAGGGGACCCCTTGGCGACCCCCGTGCCGGAGAGATTCAAGTCGCCGTTCGGCTGCGGGTCGGGAAAGTTCGGCTCCCCGTGAGCACGCATGCACCGGGCGAAATTCAGTGCCCGGGCCAGATTCTGAGCCTGCTGAGCAGCGGTCGGCGGAGGTGGGGCGAGTGACCGGCAGGCTTGCTGGGCGGCCTGGAACTGCGGCGAGCTGGAATCGGGCAGCTCGACGGAAATTCCTGTCTCGTTGCTGACGGGATCCGGGTAGTTAGGTACGCCATGCGAGCGCATGCAGCGCGAATAAGCGATCAGCTTCGCGTACTCTGCGGCCCGCGACCCGTCAGACGCGGCCAGCGAGGTGGAACTCCCGCTCCCGCACGCGGCAGCACCCAGAGCCGTGACGGCCACGAGGGCGGCCAGGAGAATGCCCGGCCGGAACTGGACTCTGTCCACATTGATCTGTCTCACCTGCTGTCTCCCCTACGGCGGTAATCCGTCAGGAATGAGGTGTAGGGGATGGTGGGTGACAAGAAGGTGACAGTTGTCACCTGGCTGTCACCTTCGATGGCCGCCCGGCAGATACCTGCCATGCTCGAACCGGTGAGCTGATGAGAGTCCTGATAGCCGAAGACGATGACCGGCTGGCGCTGGCGGTCGCGGCCGGGCTGCGCCGCCGCGGGATGACCGCCGACGTGGCCCTCGACGGCGGCAAGGCCCTCGACAAGCTGGCGGTGAGCGCTTATGACGTGGTGGTGCTGGACCGGGACCTGCCAGGCGTGCACGGCGACGAGATCTGCCGGCGCCTGGCGGCGGACCGGTCGGCGAGCCGGATCCTGATGCTCACCGCCGCACGTTCGGTCACAGACCGAGTTGAGGGTCTTGGCCTGGGCGCCGATGACTATCTGCCCAAGCCGTTCGACTTCACCGAGCTCGTTGCTCGCATCCAGGCGCTGGCCCGCCGCCCTGGCGCCCCGCCGCCGACCGGGCTCGGCTTCCGAGAGCTGGCCCTGGATCCGCAGCGGCGGGTGGCGACTCGCGCCGGGCGGAAACTGACGCTGACCCCGAAGGAGTTCGCCGTGCTGGAGTGCCTGCTGGCCGCCGACGGGCGGCCGGTCCCGGCCGAGGAACTGTTGCGGCGTGTGTGGGACGAGGCCGCCGACCCGTTCACCACCACCGTCAAGACCACTATCGGCCGGCTACGGTCCAAAATCGGCGACCCTCCGGTGATCGAGACCGTCCGCGACAGCGGCTACCGCATCGGAGGGTCATGATGGCCGTCCCCGTCGCGCCGAGCCAGGCCCGCGGCTGGCTGCGGCGGCCGCGCGGCACTGCCCGTATGCGGCTGACCGCTCTGTACGGCGGTCTGTTCCTGGCCTGCGGGGCGATCCTGCTCGCGGTCACCTACCTGCTCGCCGAGCAGGCCATCGCCCCCGGAGGGGAGGTCAACCAAACGGCCTTCGCCCAGATACAGGTGCCTCCCGGCCTCATCACGGTCCGCCCGGGTTCCCAGGCTCTCTCCCCTAACCAGGTTTCCTTGCTGATGCTCACGCTTGGCAAGGAGATAACAACGAGTGACCTGCGGCAGGTGCTGATCGATGCGCCTGTCGCCCTGGCGATCGTCACCATGGTCGCGCTCGCGCTCGGCTGGCTCGTGGCCGGCCGGATCCTGCGCCCGCTGGCCGTGATCACCGCCGCCGCCCGCCGCATCTCGGCCAGCAACCTGAACCAGCGGCTGGCGCTGCGCGGTCCCGACGACGAGCTCAAGGCCCTCGGCGACACCCTTGACGACCTGTTCGCGCGCCTCGAAGCCTCCTTCGAGGCGCAGCGGCACTTCGTAGCCAACGCATCGCACGAACTGCGCACGCCCATCACCCGGGAACGCAGCATGCTGCAAGTCGCGCTGGACGACCCAGGCACCACCGCCCAGACCTGGCGCTCCGTTGCCCGCGAGGTGCTCGCCTCCAACGGTGAGCAGGAAAGCCTCATCGAAGCGCTGCTCACCCTGGCCACCGGCGAGGGCGGCCTGGAGCGGCGCGAGCCCGTTGACCTCGCGACCGTCACCGGGGAGGTCCTGCGAGCCGCCCGGCCCGAGGCTGTCCGCCGTGGCCTGTCCGTGGATGCCGTCACCAGGCCAGCACCTCTGCTGGGCGACAAGCTGATGGCCGAGCGGCTGGTGGCCAACCTGGTTGGCAACGCCGTGCGCCACAACGTCACCAAAGGGAAAATTACGGTCAGCACCGCGGTCAGGGACGGCTGCGCGGTGCTGACGGTGGCCAACACTGGACCGACCGTTCCGCCCCGGGCGGTCGGCCGGCTGTTTCAGCCCTTCCTGCGGCTCGACGGACGCCAGGTACGTCATGGCCGCGGGCACGGCCTCGGCCTGTCCATCGTCCATGCCATCGCCGCCGCCCACAGCGCCGCGATCACCGCTTACGCCCGAACTGGCGGTGGCATGGACATCGAGGTCATGTTCCCTGCGATACCGGATCAGCCGCCGTCGGCGCCCTCGGAAGCGGTTATGGCTCGGCCGCTGTCAGCCGACTAGCCGCCTGACAGCGGCCAGGTGCCTTCCGTCTCATAGCGTGGCGGGCCGTCGCCCAGGTAGCTGCGGATCAGGTGGATCTCGGCCGCATCCCAGCGCGCGCCCGAGTACCCGGCCATCGACGCGACCAGGGGACGTACGTCGGCGGGCTCCTTGCAACGGGCCAGGGTCACGTGCGGCCGGAACTTCCGGCCTTCGTCCGGCGGCGGCGCTCCGGCGCGCCTGGCCCCGGCCGCGACTGACCTGGCGAGGGCGGTCAGCGCTGTGCGGTCACCCTCGATCCCGGCCCACAGCACCCGGGCCCGGGCTGGAGCCGGGAAGGCGCCGCCAGGACCAAGCGACAGCGACAGGGTCGGATGCCGGTGCGCCGCCCGCTCCAGCCGAGGCCCGAGCGCTGCCGCATTCTTCTCGCTCACCTCGCCGAGAAAGGCGAGCGTCAGGTGCCAGGCTTCCGGGCCGGCCCAGCGCAGGCCAGGCCGCTGCGCCCGCAGTGGCGCGATCCTGACCTCCAGGTCCTTCAGGACCGCAGCGGGCGGTGTAATCGCGACGAACAGCCTCATGACGCTTTCCTAGCCGGCAGCGCGGCAACGGCGCCGGACACACCCGGCGTCCGGGCTGACCCGGTCGCGAGCAGCTGCTAGCCAGGCAGCGCCGCTACCGCTTCGACCTCTACCAGGAACTCCGGCCGGACCAGGGCCGCGACCTGCACCAGCGTGCTCGCAGGGTTGGGCAGGTCACCGAGCGAGGGACGGATGAACTCATCACGCACGTCCCGGATCACCTGGACCGAGGCCGCGTCGAGTATGTACCAGCCCAAACGGACGACGTCCGGCCAGTCCGCTCCGAGCCCGCGCAGGATGCTGTGCAGGTTACGCAGCGCCTGTGCAGTCTGCGCGGCGAGGTCTCCCGGCCCGACAACCTCACCGTCAGCATCGAGCGCGACCTGGCCGGACACGAACGCCAGCCGGCCGGAGACCGTGACGGCGTGAGCGAACCCCGGCGGCGGGGCAACATCGGGCACCGAGACCAGGCGGTCGACAACGGGCACGCGCACGCTCCTGTGGGCTGGGACAAGGACACGCTGATCCTGACGCCGGCTCTCCCCAGAGGCAACCCATTACTCCACTTGCTGGTGAGCCGTCAGGTCTGGGCAGCCTGCTCGTCGGGAAGCACTCCGCCGCCAGCCGCCACGCGCCACCTGAGCAACCGCTCGCGGATGCTCGCGTCGGTGCTGCGGGCGAGCAGACCCGCTATCACCAGCGTGGCCACGCCGGAGACCGCGGCCCCGGCGACCATGCTCATCCGTGCCCCGAAGACCTCGGCGATCCAGCCGGCCAGCGGCGAGCCGATCGGCGTGCCGCCGAGGAACAGCAGCATGTACAGGCCCATCACCCGGCCGCGCATCTCGGCCGAGGTGCCGAGCTGGGTGGCGGAGTTCGCCGCGGTCGTGAACGTCAGCACGGCAAGGCCGGTCGGCACCAGCATGATCAGGAACAACCAGAACGACGGCATCATCGCGGTGATCAGTTCGAGCACGCTGAACGCCATCGCGGTCGCCACCAGCAGAGTCGTTGTGGGCCTTGCCCGGCGAGCAGCCAGCAGCGCCCCGCCAAGCGCCCCAGCCGCGAACATCGCGGACGCCAGACCGAAGGCGCCGGCCCCGGTGTGGAACACCTCGCGGGACATCAGCGGGTTGGTCACCTGGAAGTTCATGGCGAACGTGGAAACGAAGAAGACCAGGACCATCGGCAGCCACAGCGACGGGCGCGCCCTCACGTATCTCACTGCCTCGCGCAGCTGCCCTCTCGCCCGCGGTGCGCGCTCGGCAACGTTCAGCTCCGACGGCCGCATGAGCTTGAGGCCGATCAGTACAGCGCCGTAGGACGCGGCATTCACCAAGAACGCGGCCGGGGTGCCGACCGTGGCGATGACCAGCCCGGCCACGGCGGGGCCGACGATCCGGGCGAGGTTGAACACTGCGCTGTTGAGCGCGATCGCGTTGGCCAGCCCGTCGCGCCCGACCATCTCAGTAGCGAAGGCCTGCCTGGTCGGGTTGTCGACCACGGTTGCCAGGCCGAGCCCGAGCGCGAGCGCGTAAATCTGCCAGATCTGCACCGTGTGCGTCAGCGCGAGCACGCCGAGGATGAGAGCTAGCGCGCCCATCGCCGTCTGGGTCGCCATCAGTATCCGGCGCTTGGAGTACCGGTCGGCGATCATCCCGCCCCACGGGCTGAACAGCATCGGCGCGAACTGCAGCCCGGTGGTTATGCCGAGCGCCGCCGCGTTGTTATGGGTGAGCTCGAGGACCAGCCAGTCCTGCGCCACCCGCTGCATCCAGCTGCCGGTGTTGGAGATCACCTGACCGGTCGCGAAGAGCCGGTAGTTGCGGGTGCCGAGTGACCCGAAGGTGCGGTGCGCCTGCCTGGACAGGGAAGCCCTGATCTCGGCTGGCCGGGCCAGGCGGAACCGGGTTGCTAGGACTGGCTGAGCTTCTCCAGAATCGGCGCCGCAGCGCGCAGCTTCGCTTTCTCCTGCGGGGTCAGCTCCCGCAGCCGCCTCGCCAGCCAGGCTTCCCTGAGCCTGCGTGACTGGTGCACGACGTCCCGGCCCTCGTCGCTCACGGTGAGCACCACCTGCCGCTTGTCCGTCGCGTGCGCCGCCCGCATCACGAGGCCGCGCTGCTCCAGGACGGCGATGACCCGGGTCATCGACGGCGGCTGCACCTTCTCGTGGTCGGCCAGCTCGCCGGGCGTCATCGCGCCCTTGCGCTCCAGCGTCGCCAGGGCACCCAGCTGGGTGTCGGACAGCTCGGGCTGGAGCCCATGCGCCGCCCTCTCGGCACGGAGCCTGCGCGCGAGCCGGCTCACCGAGATCCTGAGCGCTGAGGCCAGGCCCGCGTCGGACATGGTCTCTGGTGGTGTTGTCGTCATATTGATTAGCCTGCGTCATTATCTTTGCTAACGACTGCCGTGCCGGTGGCATTCCTTGAGCCGCTAGCGAGATGAACGGGCATGCGCAGTTTGGCGTGCCCACCCCAAGTACACCACGCACGGCACAGCAGTACCGTTCAGGATCACCGTCTGGCGCACTGGCGCTGTTCAGCCCGGAGCGGGCTACCGTGGAGAGATGAGCAGCAGCCGTCGCCGCCCAGCCCCGCCGCCGCTGGAGGCCAACGACCAGATGGTCGCCGCGGTGATCTCGGCTGGCTGGGCGATTGCGCTGATCACGCTGCTGGCGGTCCGGAGAGACCTGCCCGCGTCCGATCGCTGGTGGATCTGGACGTGCGTGACCGGGCTGGGGCTTGGGCTGTTCGGGATGGTGTACGTGCCCTACCTCAAGCGTGCCCGCGCTCGCGCCGCCCGGAGGCGCGCGGCTGCCGACCCGGGGTCCGCCAGCCCAGGGTCACCGGCTCAGCCGTGATCGAGTGACTCGAAGACGGTCTCGTCCATCGAGGTCCCGGGTGCATCGACGAGGTCGTACCCGAGTTCGTCGATGACCGGCGACGCCGCCTCGCGGGCACCAGCGGGGATGATCGCCTCTGAGTGAGCCCCGCAGCCATGGTCCAGGGACACGACGCGCCCGTCGTCCGGCGCGTACTCGTTAGCGCACACACCGAAGACACGCCCGAGCGGGTCGCAAAGCCGGACCACAAAGCCACAGGTCATGCACGGCCCGGGAGCCGCGTACGCCAGCGCGCTCCGCGGTCCGTGGTCGCCGGTGTACCAGCGCAGGGCGGCCTCGTCCCGGCCGATCGCGGACAGGATGCGAGAGCGCTTGACGGTCGGCGCCACGTCATACCGGGTCACCTCGTCAGCCGGACTGGCATCAGCCGACGGGAGCGCCTCCGGGTCCCCAGGTTCACCCGCTGCCTCACCAGTGCCCGCGGCCGCCTGCTCGAGTCGTGGCTCCCCGGTAGACCAGTCAGCAGGGCTGCCCCAGGTTTCCCACACGCGCCAGGGCGCGGCATCCCAGTCCAGCATCCCGTCATCGCCTTCGAGCACGACGGCGGGCACCAGCCGCTCATCGTCGGCCTGGGCAGGCAGGAGGTCACCCACGCCCAGGTCACCGGGCAGGACCCGGTCGCGCCACGGCACCCAGTCGGGTGCCAGCAGGGCCTCGGGACTGGGCAGCAGCACGCACTCGCTGACCGTGACCGTCTTGGCCCGCGAAGCCCGGGCGACCGTGACGGCCCACTGCCAGCCCACGTAGGCGGGATCCAGGCACACGAACAGGTGTGTGACGACCCGCTCAGCCTCGGCCGTTGCGCCCAGGTAGTCACCCACACGTCCTTGGCCTGCCTCCTCTTCGGCGGCCGAGCGTGCGAGGTCGACGGCGGCCGCGCAGGCCTCATCGAGATCCCTGGTCCGGGTACGCTGCGGGCTAACGTGGCTCACGTTGAGTAATTGTTCCTCATTCGACAGTAACCACACATCTGGATGCCCGGCTGCCGGCGATTCGGTGGCCGAGGAAACTCGTGGCATCCATCTTGAGGAAGAATACTTGGGCTATGAGCAAGGCGGGGACGTCTGCGAGACGGGCATAGAGATCCTGGAGGGCTTGTCACCATCATCACGCGCCGGCCGACCCTGCGGTAAGCCTCAACCGGCGCCCGTGGAGAACGAGGTCGAGTGCGGAGCATAGAGGGCCAGGCGGCACGCCCGGGAGCTTTCAGCACTGCTTACGCGGCCGTCCGCCGGGGCGGGCAGGCAGCCAGACGGCAGCTGATCGCGGCTTCCGGGGGGCCGGCGCGCACCCGGATCGTGCTCGTCCTCGGCAGCGTGCTTGGCCTGTCGAGCGCGGACGCGTCGACGGTCGGGGCCGCGGCGGTCCAGCTGCGGCACGCGCTGGACATAGGCAATACCGACATCGGGCTTCTCGTCGCGGTGACATCCCTGGTCGGGGCTGTGTTCTCGGTGCCGTTCGGCGTCCTGGCCGACCGCGCGCGGCGGACCTGGATCCTTGCGTTCTGCATCCTGGTCTGGGGTGCCGCGATGATCTGGGGAGCCACCGCGACCTCGTTCAGCCAGCTGCTGTTCGACCGGATCTTCCTGGGTGCGGTGACCGCCTCGACAGGTCCCATCGCCGCGTCGCTCGTCGGCGACTGGTTCCCGGCAGAGGAACGCGGAAAGATCTACGGCTACATCCTGACCGGGGAGCTGGCCGGAGCGGGCGTCGGATTCGCAGTTACCGGCGACATCGCGGCGCTCTCCTGGCGCTTGGCGTTCATCATCCTCGCGCTCCCCGCGTTCGCTCTCGCATGGCTGGTTTTCAGGCTTCCCGAGCCCGCCCGGGGCGGCCAGGGGGCGCTTGCCCCTGAGCCCGGCTACGAGCGGCCCGTTCGTGCTCCTGAGCACGACGGGTCACGGCAGCGAGATAGCCACGGCGAGCATGAGCCGACCGACGCGCAGCGGCTGGCCGAAGAACGCGGGATCCCGCCCGACCCCGAACTGGTGCGGCTGGCGACCAGGCCACGAATGCGGTTGGGCATGGCCGTCCGGTATGTGATGCGGGTACGCACGAACGTGGCCCTGATCGTCTCGGGCGCGCTCGGCTACTACTTCCTCGCCGGGGTGCAAACTTTCGGTGTCGAGTTCGTCCGCGGCCAGTACGGCGTCGGCCAGGTGCTGGCCAACTTCCTGCTGCTCGTCGTCGGGGCAGGCGCCGTCGTCGGCGTCCTCGCAGGCGGGCCGCTAGGGGACCGGCTGCTGCACCGCGGCAGAATCAACGGCCGCGTCCTCGTCGCAGCTGTTGCCGCGGCACTGACCGTGCTGCTGTTCGTCCCAGCGCTCCTCACCCACAGCGCGGTCACAGCGCTCCCGTACGTGGTCCTGGCCGCAGCCGCCCTCTCGGCGCAGAACCCGCCAATCGACGCCGCCCGCCTCGACATCATGCCCCCATGGCTCTGGGGCCGCGCCGAAGGCATCCGCAACCTAGTCCGCACCGGCGCCCAGGCCCTAGCCCCCGTTCTCTTCGGCGCCGTCTCGCAGTACGTCTTCGGCGGCGGCAACAGCGGCCTGCGCTGGACCTTCGTCGTCATGATGGCCCCCCTGACCGCTTCCGCCGTCTTCCTCTTCGCAGCCAGCCGCCGCTACCCCGGCGACGTGGCCACCGCCGCGGCAGCAACCGCCCGCCGCCGCCCGCCTGCGCCAAAGACGTCGTAGCCGGGGCGTCCTGCCGCGCCAGCCAGCCCTCCGCCGCCGATGAGAGTGGCTCTGGCGGCGCAGGAACGCCATGAACGTTCAACCTTGGGCGCCGCAGGCACTGCCCGGGCCGCCGGAGGGCCTACCGGGCCACCTCCGCCCCCGCGTCAGGCCTCGAGATCCGAAGCAACGGCGCGGAGCACTGAGGCGATCTTCTTAGAGTCGCGCGCATCGGGATGCTTGCCACGCCGGTATGTGTTCGACACGCCGTCCAGGAGCTTGATCAGGTCTTCGACCATGACTGTCATCTCGTCGGGGCTCTTCCTGCTGGCCTTGGCCACGGTGGGCGGCGGCTCCAGCGTTCGCACCTGGAGCGCCTGCGTACCCCGGCGGCCTTCGGCCACGCCGAACTCGACGCGCTGCCCGGGCCGCAGCACGGTACCGGCGCTTTGCAGGGCGGTCGAGTGCACAAACACCTCGCCGCCGTCATCACGGGTGAGGAAGCCGAACCCTTTGTCGGCGTCATACCACTTGACCTTGCCAGTTGGCACGAACGAGACCTTACGCGAAGAGGAACTATGGTGATGCGCCTGCCTGAGGCGCGTCACTCAAGGCTATAGGTACCACGGAGAATATGGTGTGCCGTGGCCCCCAGCGCCTCTGCTGAGGCACCGGGCGGCTGCAGAACGACGTGGCCCCGGCCTCGGGGCCAGGACCACGCCTTTCCACGGCCTCACACTGTCGATGGTGCTGGGACGGGATCGCGTGCGAGGCCGGGAAACAGCGGGTGGCCGGTCGGCTCCCCGCCTAGCAGCGGCACCGCACTGTGCTGATACCCGGTCCGCCGGGCCGGCAATCACGCGCGCCAGCGCTGCCACGGCGGCCTGCGCGGGCTCCGGCGGCCCCGGTAAACCCGCCAGATCAGGTACCCGGCACCGGCCAGGGAGCCAAACTTGATCATGTACAGCGACTCTGCCAGCGCCTCGTGAACGTAACCGGACATGCTGCCCCGAGTTCCGCCAATCGCCAGCGCGATGGACGTGCCGACGATGGCGAAAGCCACGGGTCCAACCACTGCGACCCATTTGTCGCGGAGATCCCAGAGACGGGACGACGCCGCGATGCCGGCGCCGGCCAGCCAGACCGCGAAGTCGAGCCACCAGAACGGAACTGGGTACGCAACCCCGGCCAGCGCCATCAGGATGATCGCGGTCGCCTCCCGCGGGTGCCGGCGCCAGAAGCCCTCCGCTCCCCGGGTGATCCCATGGGCCAGCCGCCCCGGCCGCACGCGGGCGTTCCCGCGTGCCTTGCCCCCGTCCACCCAGCGCGGCCGCACCCGCTGCAACCGCGCGGTGCCGGCCGCGATGCCCTGGGTCAGCCGGCCCGGCCGCACCCGCTGCAGCCACGCCGTCCGGCCGGCCAGGCCACGGCCCAGGCGGCCCGGCTGCAGACGCGCGGCCCCGCCGCTGATGCCACGGGCGAGCCTGCCCGGCTGCAGACGCGCGGTACCCCCCGCGATGCTCTGGGCCAGCCGCCCGGGCCGCACCCGCGGCAGGCGCGCCCGCACGCGGAGGACTTTCCCGCGGGCTGGCTCGCCACCGCCGGCGGGGGATGCTAATCCGTCATGCCCTCCTTGCTGCGCAGCCAGCCGTGCGCGGCCATTTTCCCGGGCGGCACGTGGGCGCCGGGCAATGGGCTCCATGCGCCGATGATCCCTCATGAACGCGGTCTTGTGGAGCCGGCGCGCCAACTCTCTGTAGCCGGATTCGGCGCGCTGTGGCCGCCGGCCCTGGGCCGTAGGCCGCCGACGCTCGGAGAACTCAGCAGGGAGCCCCGCGTGGTCACCTACTGTTACAGGCGAGGAGGCGGCCCCCCAGCGGGAACCGCCTCCGGCTCCGGCTGCTGAGGCAGGCATGACGGGACTCGCGGACCGGGAGCGCAGTGGCCGGCCGGACGCCCTACCATCCCGTTATGAAGACGTCTGGTAGGACTCGGAAGGCAATCTGGTCGGCGTGGTTCCAGCCTGACGTCGGCGCCGCTCCCGCCTCTCCAGCACCCGAAGTCCTTGATCGTGAGCCAAGTCAGGTTACATGCGAGGAGGCGGCCCCGCCCAGCGGGAACCGCCTCCTTGCAGCAGAACTGGACTAGAAGTCCATGTCACCGCCGCCGCCCGGAGCGGCAGGTGCCTTCTCCTTCTCGGGCTTCTCGGCGATGACTGCCTCGGTGGTGAGGAACAGCCCGGCGATGGAGGCAGCGTTCTGCAGCGCAGAGCGCGTCACCTTCGCCGGGTCGATGATCCCGGCCTTGAACATGTCGACGTACTCGCCGTCGGCGGCGTTGAGGCCATGGCCCGCGGACAGGCCCCTGACCTTCTCGGCCACCACGCCGCCCTCGAGGCCGGCGTTGATCGCGATCTGCTTCAGCGGCTCCTCCAGCGAGCGGCGCACGATCTGCGCACCGGTCGCCTCGTCGCCGGTCAGCTCGAGCTTCTTGAACGCGTTCTGGCCGGCCTGCAGCAGGGCCACGCCGCCACCGGCGACGACACCCTCCTCGACCGCTGCCTTGGCGTTGCGCACCGCGTCCTCGATGCGGTGCTTGCGCTCCTTCAGCTCGACCTCGGTCGCCGCCCCGGCCTTGATCACCGCAACGCCGCCCGCCAGCTTGGCCAGCCGCTCCTGCAGCTTCTCCCGGTCATAGTCCGAGTCGGTGTTCTCGATCTCAGCCCGGATCTGGTTCACCCGGCCCGCGATCTGCTCGGCGTCACCAGCGCCATCCACGATCGTCGTCTCATCCTTGGTGACCACGACCTTGCGCGCCTTGCCCAGCAGGTCCAGGTCGGCGTTCTCCAGCTTCAGCCCGACTTCCTCGCTGATGACCTGACCACCGGTCAGGATCGCGATGTCGCCGAGCATCGCCTTGCGCCGGTCACCAAACCCAGGCGCCTTCACCGCGACCGACTTGAACATGCCGCGGATCTTGTTGACGACCATGGTCGCCAGGGCCTCGCCCTCCACGTCCTCGGCGATGACCACGAGCGGCCTGTTGCCCGTCTGCACCACCTTGTCGAAGAGAGGGATGACGTCCTTGTTCGCCGACACCTTGGAGTTGACGATCAGGATGTAGGGCTCCTCGAGGACCGCCTCCATGCGCTCGGGGTCGGTCACGAAGTAGTGCGAGATGTAGCCCTTGTCGAAGCGCATGCCCTCGGTGAGCTCCAGCTCCAGGCCGAAGGTATTGCTCTCCTCGACCGTGATCACACCTTCCTTGCCGACCTTGTCCATCGCCTCAGCGATCATCTCGCCGATAGCGGTGTCACCAGCCGAGATCGACGCCGTCGACGCGATCTGCTCCTTGGTCTCCACATCCTTGGCGAGCTTGGACAGCTCCTCACTCACCCGCTCCACCGCCGCCTCAATGCCCCGCTTCAGCGACATCGGGTTCGCGCCCGCCGCCACATTCCGCAGGCCCTCACGAACCAGCGCCTGAGCCAGAACCGTCGCCGTGGTCGTACCATCACCCGCGACGTCGTCAGTCTTCTTCGCTACTTCCTTAACCAGCTCCGCGCCGATCTTCTCCCACGGGTCCTCGAGCTCGATCTCCTTAGCGATGGACACACCATCGTTAGTGATCGTGGGGGCTCCCCACTTCTTCTCCAGCACCACATTGCGGCCCTTAGGGCCAAGGGTTACCTTCACGGCGTCAGCGAGCTGGTTCATACCGCGCTCAAGGCCACGTCGGGCCTCCTCATTGAACGCGATCATCTTCGCTGCCATAGGCTCCAGTCCTCCCGGAACTTTTGTGCCCAGCGCGCCGACCGGCCGACGCCCGCGACGGACAGCCTCCCCGCGGTCAGTCCCTGCCTGCCGCAGAATCGGCCTCATCGCCCGATCTCGCCGCTGCGTTATCACTCTCACCCCGAGAGTGCCAACGCCCTGTTTAGCACTCTCATGGTGAGAGTGCAAGCCAGCGGCGGTCATTGACGAGGCGGCCCAGGTCAGCCTGGTCCTTGATGGCAGAAGGCCCGGCCCCCTTGCTGGGAGCGGGGCCTTCCCGCGCCTACTCGCGTCACCGGCTTTCTCTGCAGCCGGATGCCGACAGAAGAGGCTTACACCGTACGGACCGCCTCAGCCTGCGGTCCGCGGTCGCTCTGCGTGATCTCGAACTCGACCCGCTGGCCCTCTTCGAGGGTGCGGTAGCCATCCGACTGGATAGCCGAGAAGTGGACAAACACGTCCCTACCACCGTCGACCGCGATGAAGCCGTAGCCCTTGTCCGCGTTGAACCACTTGACGGTGCCCTGAGCCATTCCCAACAACTCCCTAACTATGCTCGGGCTTCGGGTTCCGCCCTTGCAACCGCGAAACCCGTCGATCGCGGCGCGGGCTGGACGTGCTGCACAAGCTTTGCTTGCCGTTCTCGCCGTACCGACAGCGACCGGACCTGACTTTACCCCGTGCCGTCCGCCCTCGCGCCCAGTTGCTCCCCTAATCCGCTCGGGCCCGAAACGGGGCACAGCAGCAAGGAAGTCACGTACAGTCCCTGCTCAGCCGCCAGCCACCGCAGGGATCACCGATACCTTGATGCCAGGAGGAACCTGTGTATCGAGCCCCTGGGCCAGGCGCACGTCTTCCTCGCCGATATAGACGTTGACAAAGCGCCGCAGCTTCCCGGCCTCGTCGAGAAGCCTGCCGCCGATGCCGGGATACGCGGCATCCAGCCCGGCGATGACATCGCGCAGAGTTCCTCCTTCGGCGGTGACCTCCGCTACACCGCCTGTATACGAGCGAAGGATGGTAGGAATTCGGACCGACACGCTCATGCGAGGACTGCCTTTCTGGGCTCGGGGGGATTCTGGCTCTTTGGACTGCGGGGCGTGATGCTGAGCGGTCACCTGGCCGACGACTCCAGCTCAGCGAACGCCTCCAGCGTGGGACGGATCGGCCTGACTCCGGGTAGCGACCCGGCCACGGCATCGAGCGTCTTGAGCCCGTCGCCGGAGTTGATGATGACGGTCTCGGCATCGGGGTCGAGCTGACCGGATTCCAGCAGCCTGCGCGCTGTGGCCAGGGTCACCCCGACCGCTGTCTCGCCGAAGATGCCCTCGGTGGTGGCGAGCAGCCGGATCGCCTCCACGATCTCGTCATCGGGCACGTCGCCGACGCTGCCGCCGGTACGCCGCACGGTGTCGAGCACGTAAGGGCCGTCAGCCGGGTTCCCTATCGCGAGTGACTTGGCGACCGTGTTGGGCCGGACCGGCTGCACCACGTCCTGGCCGGCCCGGAAAGCCATGGCGACCGGCGCACAGCCACTGGCCTGGGCACCGAACACCCGGTACGGCGTCTCCTCCACGAGGCCGAGCGTGGCGAGCTCACGGAACGCCTTGTCGATCTTGACAAGCTGCGCTCCTGACGCCACAGGCACGACGACCTGCTGCGGCAGCCGCCACCCGAGCTGCTCTGCGATCTCGAAGCCGATGGTCTTAGAACCCTCGGCGTAGTACGGCCGCACGTTGACGTTGACGAACGCCCAGTCCTCGCGGTCGTCAGCCAGCTCGGACGCGAGCTTGTTCACGTCGTCGTAGCTGCCGTCGACCGCGACCAGGGTCCCGCCGAACACCGCGGTTCCGATGATCTTCTGCGGCTCGAGGTCGGCCGGGATCAGCACCACCGACTGGATTCCTGCCCGGGCCGCGGCCGCGGCCACGGCATTGGCCAGGTTCCCGGTGGACGGGCAGGCCAGAACCTTGAAGCCCATCTCCTGCGCGGCGGCGAGGGCAACGGCGACCACCCGGTCCTTGAACGAGTGCGTGGGGTTGCCCCGGTCGTCCTTGACCCAGACCGTGCGCATGCCCAGGACACTGGCCAGCCGGTCCGCGCGGATGAGCCGGGTGAAGCCAGGCTCGGTGTTCGGCCGGGTGGCGACGTCAGCTGGAACCGGCAGCAGGCTCGCGTACCGCCAGATGTTCGGTGGCCCTGCCTCTATCGACTCTCGGGTCAGCCGCGGGTAGTCATAGCCGACCTCGAGTGGGCCGAAGCACCAGGAGCAGGAGTACTGTGCGCCGAGCTCGGCGGTCTCCCCGCACTCGCGACAGGAAAGCCTGTTCGCGTAGCCGAACCGGCCGGGCAGGGCGGATGCGGCCGAGGTCCCAGAGGTGGCTGCCGGGACCGCGGATGCGGCAGCGGGTGAGGTGGCAGAGGTAGCGGGGGTGGGTTTCTGGGCGGATCCAGAAGTGCTCACTATGGCGAGGCCTTTCTCCTCATCTTTCCCGGCGGTCGACTGACCGCGGGCCGGAGTTGGCACCTGTCCCGGTATGGCCTCGCCGTGAAGACCGCTCAGCTATCCCGCGGCGTCGGTATCCGGCCGACGGGAGCCTCGCGTTCCTGGCGCAGACGTGTCACCGTGATGGTTGCCGGGGCTTCGACGGGCCGGTCCCTCCACCCCTCTTGATGAGCGCGTTGGAATGCGCGTTATGCAGTTGTACCCGCACTGTAACCCGGCCAGGCCGGTGCAGGCCAGCCGGGACCCAGCCCGATAGCGTGGGCAGACATGGGCCAGCGATCGGCCGGCGAGCCAGTACTCATCGCATCCAACCGCGGGCCAGTGTCGTTCAGCCTGGACAACGACGGGCGGCTGTCGACCCGGCGGGGTGGCGGCGGCCTGGTGTCCGGTCTGTCGTCAGTGGCCGACCACCGGAAGTCCCTGTGGGTCTGTGCCGCGCTCAGCGACGCCGACCGGGCTGCGGCGCGCGCCGCGCCGAACGGTCACTTCAGCCTGGACGGGGAGCCGGGCGGCTCGGCGGTGCGGCTGCTCGACATCCCCCCTGCAACCTTCCAGCGCGCCTACAACGCAGTGGCGAACTCCACCCTGTGGTTCGTGCACCACATGCTCTACGACAGGCCCAACCAGCCGATCTTCGGGATGGCCTTCCGGCGGGAGTGGGAGTCTTTCCGCGCCTACAACCGGGCGTTCGCCGAAGCCCTGGCGGAGGAGGCGGCGGCACTCGCCGAAAACGGCACCGGCACCACGGGCGGACAGGAGGGGCCGTCCCCCCGGACAAGCACAGTCAAGGCCATGGTGCAGGACTACCACCTGGCCCTGGTCCCACGGATGCTCGCCGACTTGCGCCCGGCCACCAGGATTGCCCACTTCTCGCATACACCGTGGGCACCTCCGGAGTATTTCCGGATGCTGCCCGACGACGTGGGCGGGCAGGTTCTGGAGGGGATTCTCGGCGCCGACCACGCAGGTTTCCTGTCCGAGCGATGGGCTGACGCGTTCTGTGACTGCTGTGAGGCATTCCTCGGCGCCGAGGTGGACCGGTCACGGCGGCGGGTGACCTACCGGGGCCACGTCACAGGGATAGGCGTGCACGCGCTTGGCGTCGACGCAGAGGCGCTGACCAGCCGTGCGTCCCAGCCGGACGTACTCGCCAGGATCGCGGCCCTGTCCGAGACCGCCCAGGGCCGGAAGCTGATCGTCCGGATCGACCGCACCGAATTGTCGAAGAACATCGTCCGCGGCCTCGCCGCGTACCGAGAGCTGCTCCTGGCGCACCCCGAGTGGCGCGGGTCAGTGATCCACGTGGCCTCTGCCTACCCGTCACGGCACGACCTGCCCGAGTACCGCGAGTACACCGCCAGAGTGCAGCGGATGGCCAAGGAGATCTCTGAGGAGTTCGGCACCGAGGACTGGGATCCCCTGATCCTCCAGGTCGACGACGACTACGCGCGCTCGCTCGCCGCCTACCGGCTGGCCGATGTGCTGCTGGTGAACCCGATCCGGGACGGCATGAACCTGGTCGCCAAGGAGGGGCCGATCCTGTCCGACGCAGGCTGCGCGCTGGTGCTCTCCTGGGAGACCGGCGCCGCGGCCGAGCTCGCCCCGGACGCGCTCATGATCAACCCCTTCGACGTCTCCGCTACGGCTGATGCCCTGCATAAGGCCCTTGAAATGCCGGATTCAGAACGTAAGCGACGCGCCTCATCGCTCGCCAAAGCCTCATCGGCCTTGCCGCCGACACAGTGGTTCGCCGACCAGCTCGCCGCCCTGGACCAGCCTGCCAGCACCGGCCCGTAACGTCCGGCCCAGGCCGGCTGCAGGCGGAGGCTGTTATCGCGGCGGCCAGGGAGTCGAGCAGCGCGACCAGGCCAGCGGGACCGTCCACCATCAGGTCGGCCATCTCGGTGAGCGCGGTCACCTCGGTGCTGCCGCTGCAGACCGTCAGGCCCGGCGTGCCGGCGTCGCGCAGCTCGGCAACGGCCAGGAACGCTGGCCGGTCCCCGAGGTCGTCTCCGGTGTACAGGACGGCGCTCGGGTTTCGTTCTGTAACCAAATTCTTGAGGGCCTGTCCCTTGTCCGAGCCGGCCGGGCGCAGCTCGATCACCATCCGGCCCGGTTCTGTGACCAGACCGGTCCGCTTGGCCAGTTCGGCCAGGGGGCCGCGGAGCCGGTCAAGTGCGGGCCCGGGTTCAGCAGTGCGGCGGGTGTGCACGGCCACTGCGTCGCCTTTGTCCTCGAGGAACGTGCCGTCGGGCGCCCCGGCGGCGACGAGCACCGCTGGCAGCTCCGCCCAGGCCTCCCGGACGCCCGGCGGGGCCGGGGGCGACGTGAGCGTGCCCGATTCCCAGCGCTGTCTGCCGTATTGCCCCAGAACGATCACTTCGGGCACCACGCCGAGGCCGCCGAGCTCAACGGCCAGGGGAGCCGCCGGCCAGTGATCACCGCCAGGGTCCCGACGAGCGGCGCGAGGCGGCTGAGGGCCGCTGCCGCACCGGGATGCGCGCGGGCGGCGGCCGGGTCGGCCACGATCGGGGCCAGCGTGCCGTCGTAGTCGAGAGCGATCAGCGCGCGCCGCGGTGCCTGCAACAGGGCGGCGAGGCCGGCCCGGCCCGCCTCGGTCCGGGGAGCTGGCAGGCTCTCTGCAGGGCCCTCGGTACCCGCTGCCGACATCGTCAGGCCGAGTCCTGGCGAGCTGCGCGGATCCCGCCCCTCCGGCTGCGCTGCCGGCGCAGCCGGGCGACCAGCACCGGGTCGTACTGCGTTGCCTCCGGCCGGTCGATCAGCGCGTTCAGCAGCTGGTAGTAGCGGGTCACCGGGACGCCGAAGGTATCGATGATCTCTCGCTCCTTAGCACCCGGGTAGCGCCACCAGCTCTGCTCAAAGGCCAGAATCCGCTTGTCCAGCTCAGAGAGCTCTGCCATCCCGGCCTCCATGACGCGTCCGTAGCCATCGATCGTAGGCCCCTATGCGGCAGCGCCCAAGAGACGTACGCTCACCGTTCGTGGCTTCCTTCGACTCCATAACGTTCATGACGGATTACGGACTGGAAGACGGCTTCGTCGCCGCATGTCACGGCGTCGCGGCCAGGATCGCACCCGCCGTCCGCGTCATTGACATCACGCACCTGGTCCAGCCGGGAGACATGCGGCGGGGAGCCGCAGTACTCGCACAGACAGTCCCTTACCTCCCGCCCTCCGTACACGTCGCCGTCGTGGACCCCGGCGTTGGTACCGCCCGCCGGGGGATCGCTGTCCAGGCGGGCGACTGCATCCTGGTCGGGCCCGACAACGGGCTGCTGTCCTGGACGATCGCCGCGCTTGGCGGCGCCACCGGTGCGGTTCAGCTCACCAACGGCGACCTGTGGCTGCACCCGGTGTCGCCAACGTTTCACGGCCGGGACATCTTCATGCCCGTGGCCGCGCACCTGGCCACAGGGCGAGACCTGGCCGATGCCGGGGAGCAGATCGACCTGGCCGACCTTGTGACGCTGCCCGCGCCGACCAGCCGGGTACGCGACGGCGAGGCCGAGGGCGAGGTCATGTCTGTCGACAGGTTCGGCAACGTGCAGCTGTCCATCGAGGCCTCGGATGTGGGGCAGCTCGGCGTCGGCTACGGCTCGCCGCTGGTGGTCCGGGCCGCCTGCGCCAGCTCACGGTCCCGTTCCTGGAGACGTTCGCGTCGGTGGCGCCAGGCGAGATCGTCGCGTTCGCCGACAGCGCTGGGCTGATCTCCCTGGCGGTCAACGCCGGCGATGCGGCCCAGCAGCTTGGCCTGCCGCCTGGGGCGCACGTCCGGCTGTCGGTAGCCCGCCCTTCCTGAGTCTGAGCCCGCCCGTCGTGAGTCTGAGCCCGCCCGTCGTGAGCCTGGCCAGGCATTCCCGGCCAGGTTTAGGTCATCCGGAATTTGCGCACACGGTACCTAACCAGGGTCTACATGGCAGAATGCCGGTACCCGCATGGAAGGCGTGCCGTTGAGGTTCCCCCGGCCGATAATGAGCGGCGTAGCGATCGGCCTGGCCGTCGTCTGGGCCGCGGTCGGCAGCGTTCCGGCCCTGGCTGGCACCGCGCGTCCAGCCAGGACTGCCGATCAGGTGCGTCAGCAGGAGTGGTGGCTCAACGCGCTGCACGTCACGCAGGCGTGGCAGACCACCAAGGGCGCGGGCGTGACGATCGCGCTGCTCGACACCGGAGTGGACCCGGCCCAGCCCGACCTCGCCGGGTCGGTGATCACCGGGACTGACTTCACGAACTCCGATGAGAAGCTCGGCGGCCAGTTCTTCGGTATCCACGGCACCGCGATGGCGAGCCTCATCGTCGGCCACGGACACGGCAACGGCGACCTTGACGGGGTGGCCGGCGTGGCGCCCGACGCCAAGCTGCTGTCGGTCAGGGTGGTCCTTGACGCCGGCGACCCGCTGCTGTCGGAGTCGTCCGCCACCTCCGCGCTTCCGGCCGCGATCGCGGCCGGAATCAGGTACGCGGTCAACAACGGCGCTCAGGTGATCGATCTCCCGCTGGACCCAGGGCAGAACCTCTCGGCCCTTACGGCTACTCCAGCCCCCATGGCGCCCGCGCTGGGCACGCCGACCCCAGCGGAAACGGCTGCTGCCGCCGCTGCGGGCGGCAGCTCCGCCGAGCAGTCGGCTGTGCAGTACGCGCTCAGCAAGGGCGTGATCCTGGTCGCGCCCGGCGGCGATAACAACACGACGACCGATGCCGCGAACTTCCCTGCGTCCTACCCGGGCGTGATCTCGGTGGGCGCGTTCAACAGCAACTTCTTCAAGGCACCGTTCTCCAGCCACCAGCACTATGTGACGCTGACAGCCGCAGGCAACGGCGTGATCGCCGCCGTCCCGTCGGGTGGCTACACCACGGTCAGCAGCACCAGCGCGGCGAGCGCGATCGTCACCGGCATCGCGGCGCTGATCAAGTCGCAGTACCCGGAACTGGCTCCGGCCCAGGTCAGCCAGGCCCTGACGAAAAGCACCGTGATCCGTCCGGCAAACGGCACCGAGGACGGTTCGGGATTCGGGACCGCGGACGCCGCCCGGGCGCTCGCGGAAGCTGGCACCATAGCCACGCCCGGCCCGCCGCGGGCTGGCGCCGGAGCCGTTTCCAACCCGATGCCCGCCGCCCCAGCGCCGCCAGTGATCTCCGACGCAACGACGGCGAAGCTCCGCCGCGACGGCATCATCAGCCTGATCATCCTGGCCGTACTTCTGCTGCCCACCCTGGCCTACGGGGTGATGGTACGCCGGCGCGTACGGGCCATCGCCCAGGCACGCGCTGAGCTTGGCGCGGCATCGCGGGTGCCGTACGCGCACAACGCGGCGGCTGATGTCGACCTGATGAGTGAGTACTTCTCCCCGATCGTGGGTGATTCTGAGGCTCCCGGCTATGTGCGCAGCGGCGGCGGCGCGGCCGTGGGCACCGCGCCCAGCGGGCTGCTGGCCCGGTCAGTGATTGCAGCGAACCGGCTGACCGTCGCCCGCCCACCTGAGGTGGCCGGTGCGCCGCCGTGGGGCCCGGCGCCCAAGCCGGACGGGGAACTGCCATGGATGGGCAGGTCACGGCCGTCCCGACCCAGGAGGAACGTGCCTGCCCACCTCATCCCCGCGCCCACCGCAGGCAAGCGGAGGGCGGAGTCGGCGGACAGTGCGCTGGAGGAGGAGCAGGCTGCGGACTCCGGCGCCGCCAGTGCAGAGATCGGCGCAAGGCTCTACGTCTGGAACCCCGATTCGGCGGCGGAGGGCTTGCCGGGTCGCGGTGCCGAGGATGCCGCCACGAACGGCAACGAGGAATCATCTGCTGGCCTGGGCGAAAGCGGTGCCCACTACCGCAACGACCCGGCCGAAGACCGTGACGCTACCGCCTACCACTACGACGACCCGCCCGCCTTCGGCGACGATCCCGCTCACGGCGAGACGGAGCCAGCTGGGTACAGCGACCCCGACGATCTGACCGCCTACCGCAACGCTGGCCCGCCCGCTTACCGCGACGAGGACAGCGCCGCCTACCCCGACCAGGACCTCGCCGGGTACAGCTACTCCGGGCCGCCCGCCTCACCTGACCAGGACCTCGCCGGGTACAGCAACTCTGGCCCGCCCGCCTCACCTGACCAGGACCTCGCCGGGTACAGCAACCCCGTGCCGCCCGCCTACGGCGACGAGAACGCCGCCGCATACATCGACCGGGACGGGCCCGACTACAGCGACGGCGATCTGCCGGCTTACCAGGAGAGCGAACCGCCTGCCTACGGCGGCCAGGACACAGGCACCTACGCCGACCGGGACCTGGCTGCGTACGGGGATGATGACGGCGTGCCGACCTACAGCAACGGCCCGTCTGACTCCGGTGTATATCCCGAGGATTCTGGCTACCGCGACTCCGCAATCACGCCCGGCGACGAAGACCTCCACGCCCCCGACGGGCGGTTCTAGCTCGCCGTCGGCTTGGCTGCCCCGTTGCTCGCAGCCAGCTCGCGCTTGCGGTCCGACGCATACATCGGCACGTACTCCTGGCCAGACAGGGCCTGAATGGACCGCATCACCTGATCGGTGACCTCGCGCCGCTGCTTGGCGCCCACGGGCTGGTCCTTGTAGGCCTCGAACGTGATCGGCTCGCCGACAGCGATCCTGATCTTGGCGAAGCTGGGAACCACGTGCCCTGGGGCGAGCACGCGGTCGGTCCCCGACATCGCGACCGGTATCACGGGCAGCCCGGAGTTCAGCGCCAGCCAGCCGATGCCCGACCGGCCCCGGTACAGGCGCCCGTCCGGTGATCGCGTCCCCTCGGGATAGATGCCGAACAGCTTGCCGTCGCGCAGCAGGCGCAGCGCCGCCTCCAGCATCGCCATCGCGGAACCGGCTGTCTCCCGGTCAACCGACAGCTGCTTGGTGGCGCGCAAGTACGCCGCGGCAACCCGCTGCATGGGCCTGGTGCCGGTGAAGTAGTCGGACTTGGCGACGAACGTCACCCCGCGCGGCACCATCAGCGGCAGGAAGATCGAGTCAACGAACGACAGATGGTTCGAGGCCAGGATCGCGCCGCCGGACGCAGGGATGTTTTTGGCGCCGGTGATCTCCGGGCGCCACAGCAGGTGCAGGAAGGGACCGGCGACGACCCGCGACACACCGTATTGCACTGCGATCCTCCTGATGATCACGCTCGCCGACGGCTCGACACACATTAGCCCGCCTCTGTGAATGCGGCGACGCTCGGACAACACGCATCAGCCGGTCAATCGTGACCACTCGAAGCTCTCTCCCATCAACCCACTGTCTCGACCTCAGCGGCAGTGCTTCATCAGACGGACATCGGCGCCTGTTTTTGTCCAGAATGGGCATACCATGACGCGGTGCAGCCGGCAGCTCCCGTTGTGACCGCGCAGAGCCCGCAGCCGGGCGGTGGCCGGCGGGAACGGTGGCCGCGATGGGCTGTGGCCGTCATCGCGTTAGGGGCCGTGGTCGCGGTCGTACCAGCTCTCCCGTACGCGTGGGCGAGCGCCAGAGCGCAGGCCGCGGTAACCGGGGACGCGCCTAGCGGGTACGTCATGGTGACCGGGTGTACCCGTGCCTTCCTTCCGGCTGACTGGCACTGCCAGGGCAGCTATGCCTACGCCGACCCGATGGCGAACGGCGACGGTGTCACCACCAACATCGCTCTCGCGAATGACCCGCGTCACCATAACCGCGGGGAACAGGTGAGCGCGGTCCTGCAGCCAGGAACGCGCAGCGCTTACCTGTGGGGCGGCGCGTACTCCGCCAGGCTCTTCCTGCTGGCGCTGGGCCTGGTGCTGTGCCTGTGCGCCGCAGGCTTGCTCCTTGCCTGGCGCCGTCCGCGATTGCTGATCATGGTGGCGTTCGTCGCCGTCGGGGCTGTATGCCTGGCGCTTACGCTCGTAGATACCTGGTCGGCGCCCAGCGCCGCACCGTCATCCCAGCCCTCGGGCCCGGCCGGGCCGCCTCCGGCGACCGGGAGCGTCCCTTCGAGCCCCTCGCCGAGCCGTTGACTGGT
Organism: uncultured Actinomycetota bacterium; assembly: GCA_963815375.1. GTDB lineage: Bacteria > Actinomycetota > Actinomycetes > Streptosporangiales > Streptosporangiaceae > JASHPR01. The sequence goes on from CAWFGX010000012.1 coordinate 46,446, forward strand.
GCGCGTTCGTCCGTGCTGGGGGGATGTGGTGCCCAAAGTGCCGCGCTGTCTCCCACCTCAGCACGCCAGCAGAAGGTGCGCGCGTGCGGCAGCGAGTGCACTCTCTAGCCACGCAGTGCCGCGCGACCCGAGCTGAAACTTCAGACCTGCGCGCGAAGATTTCCGCTGGTGGGAGTGTCCGTAAGCCGCGTAACATGACCATGGAACACCGAACCGTGCCTGCCAATTTACGCTGGATTCCGGACGCCACTATCGCTCTCGCAGTAGCTCGGGACGAGGTGAATTATGGCTCGGGAGGAACTGCGCGGGCTGCCCGGGTTACGGGAATGGCCGAGCGGGCGTTGGGCGCGCCATCGGCCATGGGTTATCCCGGCGCTCGGAGCGATCGTGTCGTTTCTGGGCTTGGTTGCGCTAAACGACCACGGATCCACCCTTCCGAAGCACTCGCAGGCGCTCGTGTGGACCGCACTGGCCTTCCTGCTCGTCGCGCTTTTCTTCGTCGCCTGCATTGTCGTGACTTCAATCAAGGCCAGGGCTGTCAGGCGCGCCTACCAGCGGTCTCGTGGCCGTTACAACAAGTCCGAGATGGCGGCTGCCGCACGCGTGAAGGAGGCTGACAAGTGCTGGATCGGGGCGGTCGCACTCGCACACAGCCTGGCCGCCGGGCATGTGCCGGACATTGAGAAGGTCTGGGGCGTCGTCCTGCGGGACGGCGAGCGGATAATGGCCGATGCACCGGCCGAATACTCGCGTTACTACCGCACTGACGACACATACACGCACGTCAGTGGTTTCTATTACGGCCCGATGGGCTTCATGGCACTGGGATACGGGCTGACTGCGCTCGGAAACGCGTCGCGGCGGCGTGCTGCCCGGGCGGCCGCACAAACCCAGTGGCGAGAGTTTCAGGGAGTTCGTGTCCTGGTGACGAGCGACCGGCTCTTGTGCCTTATGGCCGATGGCCGGTGGCTGAGTTTCTACTACAGCCGTGCAACGGCGGTATACCCCGAAGCGGAGAACTGGAGCCTGGTTATGGACTTCCCGGACACGGTGCCGATCAGGCTCGGAGGTTTCGGGAGCCCTCTCGCTGCGGTCGCCGCGGTATGGGCTGTGCACGGACGGCAGGGCGTCAAGACGCATCCGGGGCTTGCCCGGCTCTGGGAGCAGCCAGGTCTCTAGGCCGGCCCCGTCTCAGCGGCTGCGTCGTGGGCGATGAGCTGCATCCGGGTAGCTCTCTATCATTTCTGGTTCCTCCTGGTTGTGATGAGAGTCCGCCTCTTCGGACTGGCGGGTGTCATGGGTGAACCTGGCCACCGCCGAAGACCCGGCGTTCGAGCCAGTCATATGCCGGGCGGATGACCGTCGGCGCTCCGAGCTGGAAGCCTCAGCTGTGGGGTGGTGCCATGTCGCCAGCGAGGGCCGGCTCTGTGGCTGTGGCCGTTGTGGCGGTACGGGCTTGTCTGGGGTAGAGGGGTCCGCGCCGCAGGAGCGAGCCGCATACCATGGCGCCGGCCGCGAAGATGCCGGCGGTCCACCAGAAGCCAACGGTGTAGCCGTGCACCAGTGACTGCCGGACGAGTTCCGCGCTGGGATGGCCGGCGGTGATGGTCGCGGGGTTCAGGTGGGAGCTGAGGTAGCTGGTGGTGGCGCTGGCCACCATAGTGCTGAGTAGTGCTGTCCCGATCGAGCCGCCGAGCTGCTGGGCGACGTTGACGGTAGCCGAGGCCACGCCCGCGTCTGACGCCTTGACGCCATAAGTGCCGGTGTTCACGACGGGGGCAAGTACCTGGCCCAGACCGAGGGAGACCGTCAGCAGCGGCCCGAGGATGGCTGAGGCGTATCCGGAATGGATGCCGATCCGGGTGAGCCAGACCATGCCTGCCGCTGCGATCAGCATGCCGGCCCCCACCAGAGGCTTGGGGCCTGTCCGCGGCATCAGCACGATCTGCCCGGCGGTGGCGGACACCATGAGCGCGGCCACCATCGGCAAAAACGCGAGGCCGGTGACGATAGGGGAGTATCCGAGGGTGGTCTGCAGGTAGTAGGTGAGGAACAGGAAGATCCCGAACATGCCAGCGCCGGCGAACAGCATCGCCAGGTAGGCGCCACCCCGGTTGCGGTCCGCCACCACCCGCGGTGGCAGCAGCGGCGCTTTGGCGCGGGCCTGCCAGGCGGCGAACGCGGCCAGTGCGGCGGCGCCGGCGGCGAGGAAACCGTAGGTTGACGGAGTGTGCCAATTATGAGTCCCGGCATTGGAGAAGCCGTAAACCAGGCAGAACATCGCCCCGCCGACGAGCATTGCGCCGGGCAGATCCAGCCGCTGACTGCGGCGGGCCGACTGCCGCTTGAGCAACAGGGCCGCGCCTGCGAGCGCCGCGCCTGCGAAGAGCAGGTTGACGTAAAGGGTCCACCGCCATGACAGGTACTCGGTCAGCGCGCCACCAAGCAGCAGACCCACCGCGCCGCCAACCCCGGCGATCGCCCCGAACACTCCGAACGCCTTGCCACGGTCCCTCGGATCCTGGAATGTGTTCGTCAGGACCGACAGCGCCGATGGTGCCATCACCGCCGCGAAGCCACCCTGACAGGCGCGGGCGATCACCAGCATGGCGAAGCCGCTGGCCGCGCCGCCGACCGCGGATGCGGCGGCAAACCCGGCCAGGCCGACCATGAAGGTGATCTTGCGGCCGAGGAGGTCGGCGAGCCGCCCGCCGAGCAGCAGCAGACTGCCGAACGCCAGTGCGTAGGCTGTTACAACCCACTGCCTGTCGACAGCAGCGAAGTGCAGCGAACGCTGCGCAGACGGCAGCGCGATGTTCACGACCGTCAGGTCGAGCACGATCATGAGCTGGGCGAGGCTGACGGTTGCCAAAATCAGCCAGCGCCGCGGGTCCCGGGCCGCCGGCCCTGTTCCCGTTTCTGGTGCCGCGACCGCAGGCACCCTCTTCTCAGACATCCGGGCTCCCTACCTCGGGTAGTGGACTGCGTCTGCGCGCCGCCGTCGCGTGGGTGGCCTCGCCGCGCAGGGCCTCGATCTCGGCGCGGTCAGCGATCGGCTGAAGGTCGTTCACCGGCCCGTGTTGGGTCTGTGTTGCTGTGCCCCCCGGCTGGCGGTTCCCCGGAGCGCTTTCCCGGGCCCCGCGGAGCGGCAGGGTTCACTGGTGCTGATTCCTTCTCCTGCGGTCGCACCAGATCAGGCACCCGTCCGATATGGCGAAGCTTGTCGGGATTAGCCACGACGCGGATCGTCTGGACGACGCTGACGGCGACGTCGAGCTCGATCACGCTGACCACGCGACCTTCGGCGTCGTACATCACGGCGCCGGGCTGGCCGTTGACCCAGGCCAGGTGAAGGGAGGTGTCGCGGAGCCGCCCACGGCGAAGCAGGCCGGCGAGCAGCTCCACCACGCGCTGCCGCCCGGCCAGCGGCCTGGTGATTGTCTGCGCGTTGCCGCCCCCATCCCCGTGCAGCACCACGTCGGGCGCGAGCATGCCAAGCAGCGCGTTCATGTCGCCGCCGGCGGAGGCTTCGAAGAACTTGCGGGCGAGTTGCTCGCCTTCCGCCCGCCGTGCCGGCGACGGCGTGCTGTCGCGTGCCTGCCCGCCGGCAGCGATGCGCTGCCGGGCGCGGCCGAAGATCTGCCGGCAGTTGACCTCGGTCTTGCCGGTGATCCTCGCGATATCCGGGTAGCCGTACCCGAATACCTCCCGCAGCATGAACACCGCCCGCTCCACCGGCGCGAGGTCCTCGAGCAGCACCAGGAATGCCATCGACAGCGAGTCAGCCAGCTCGGCATGCTCGGCGGGCCCGGGAACGTCAGTGGGCACCACAACAGGCTCGGGCAGCCAGTCACCCACATACCGCTCCCGGCGCACCCGCGCCGAACCCAGGTAATTGATTCCCAGCCGCGTCACCGCAGTCGTCAGGTACGCCTTCGGATCAGCGATCACAGTCCCGGCCTGACGCGCCCGGGCCAGGCCGACGAACGCGTCCTGCACGATGTCCTCGGCGTCGCCCACCGATCCGGTCATCCCGTAGGCGATGGAAAACAGCAGCGGCCGGTACCCGGCCGTGCCTGTCTCATCCGCTGACCCAGGCACGGAACCCCTCCTGCCCGTTCGCATACCGCCAGATATGGTCAGCTACCATCCGCGCTGCGGACGGGATGAGCCGCGAGTCGAGCGGATCTTGGTCAGTCTTCACCGGGCCGCCGGGAGACTCGTACACGGTGATGTGGCCTTGTGCGATGACCTGGCGGGTACCCGCCCGCGCCACCGGCCATATTGCCGGTGCCCTGGGTCCGGAGTTCGTTCGCGTCGGCCAACTCAGGTTGACCTTGCGGAGGCTCCGCAAATCAGCCCGCGCGCTCACCGCCGCGCGATCCAGCCCGTCGAGGAGCACATGCTCCGCGCCCGCCTCGCGCAACAGCGCCACATTCCCGCGCGTCCACGTGGTGACGGTGATCTCGTGACCCGCCGCGACCTGCCCTGGAACCAGGTGTGCTCCCAGTGCCTCGGTCGCTCCCGTGACGAAGACTCGCATGACTTTTCCTTCTGGGTGGTCGCCTTCCCTTCAAGACAAGGCACCACCCGAAACTGTGACAGTCTCCAACTCGTGACGGCGGGCCCAGGTGGAGTTGGTCCTTAGCGAGCTCGTGACCAATGGCGTGTGTGCCTCGGACGAGCTGGCGGACGCCTGGTTCGACGGGCGATGGATTCCCGGCACACCGCCGGTGCGCCGCTCTAACCGCAATTCGGCGACGGCGCAGACAGATCGAGCATTCTGTGGTGGGCGGTTTGCGGCAGCCTTGCGTCATTATCAGACCCATGCGGGTCTGGCTGGCAGGCCGGTCAGCGGTGGCTGGGGAGGATCAGCGCTTGAGCCTGCCCGGCGCGTAGCCGATGGCCGGGGATGTTACAGCCGACCGGTCACCGGACTGCAGCGGCAGGGCGCGGTTTGCCGGGGGCGACAGTGCGGGCCAGGATCCCGAGTGTTGCCCGCAGGGCGCTCTCGGGGATCACCGGGAAGATGGCGGCGTCCTTCCAGCTCTGCTCGGCCCCTGACCAGTCGTAGTAGGACGTCACGAGCGTGCCTTCCTCGATTGGCTCCAGTCGGTAGCCGTACACATGGCCGAGGTCTAGCTGGCCGTGGACCGTCCAGGCAATTTCCTGGTCAGGCTCGAACGTGACGATCTCGACTGTGACGTCGTAGAGACCGAGCGGATAGTCGTTGAGTGCTTCCCGGTCCATGTGGACGACGAAGGTGTCTCCCGCCTTTGCGATAATGTCGCCGCTAGCCTCCATCAGCATGCCGGAGCTGTCGATGGCAACGTGCCCTCGTGGGTCCCTGAGCACCGCGAAGATCTCGCCGGCCGGTGCGGCCACAGCTCGCTGCACTTCGAGTCGCTCCGGCATGTGCCGATTGTCGCACGTCGGCTCGCATGGGAGGTGTCCGGTTAGGGTTCGGCCATCGGGACACGATCTGTCAGCGATGAGCGATGAGTCCGGCCGTCCCCGCCGGTCAGCATGTGGTATTCGGTTCATCCGGTCACTCAAGGAGCCGCCATGCCCCGCACCCGGGTCCACAACATGAACATCTCCCTCGACGGTTACGCGGCCGGCGAGCATGTGACGTTCGACGCCCCGATCGGCGGTGCCGAGCGGCTGTTCACCTGGTTCGATGGCCGGGTTATCCATGGGGTCGACAAGGTGGATGCGCCCATCACGCTGGACCGCGCCCTGACCAGCATGTGGAGCCAGGGCATCGGCGCCGAGATCATGGGACGCCGCAAGTTCGGCCCCCAGGCTGGCGATTGGCCCGACGACGGGTGGCGGGGCTGGTGGGGCGACGAGCCACCGTTCCAGACACCGGTGTTCGTCATGACCCACCACCCGCACCCGGCAATAAACTTTGCCAACGGGACGAGCTTCCACTTCGTCGACGGGCCACCACACGAGGTGCTCCGCCTAGCTCAGGAGGCCGCCGACGGCCGCGACGTCCGTCTCGGCGGAGGACCCTCAACAGTGCGCCAGTTCCTTCAGGCCGACCTGGTCGACTTCATGCACCTGGTGATCGTGCCGGTCACCCTCGGGCACGGCGTATCCCTCTGGGACGGATCAAGCGGCTTCGAAGACCGCTTCACCCTCGAATCGGTTACCTCGCCTAGTGGCCTCATCCACCAGATCTGGAACAAGAAACACGACCTCTAAGCCCCGAACCCTGGACCGCCCAGTTCACGACGGCCACCCCGCCTACGACGTGGCTGAATCCGTCGGCTCCGACGCCTGGATGATCGTGGAGGACCAGGTTCCAGCGCCGCCAACGATGCTGGACCAGTAACGGTGCCGTAAACGGACGTGCCACCAGGCGCAAACGAGCATGATGCGGCGGCGGATCGCCATCGCCCGCGCGATCCTGCGCGACGCACCGGTGCTGGTCCTGGACGAGCCCACCGCCGGGCTCAGTCCGGCCAGGCGCCCGGCTGGTGATGGGGCTGCTGGTGCCGGTCGTGGCCGGACCACGATCGTCATCACTCATGACGCGGCAGTGGCCGCGGCCGCCGACGACGTGATCAGCGTGGACCGCGGCCACTCCGGTGGGCACGCACCGCTCAGCGCGGCGGGAAGAGCTGGGTGAACCCGGGCGGGATCTGGACCGTCAGCAGAGCCAGGTTGGCACTGGTCGGCGCGAGCCACGTGATGTCGAACGTCCCACCTTGGGTCGCCGGTTGGTGCGAAATGTCGCTCACGAACTTCCACCGTACCGGCAGGTAAGTAACGGGATCCACCCAGAGCGTGGCGATCATGGTGACCGTCGGGCCATTGGGGTACAACACCGGCGAGGTGCGCACCGAGACGAGCTTGATGGCGTCTACCCCATTGACGTGCTCGGTGCCCTCGTTGATGAGCTGGCCGCAGGCGAACGCCTGGCGGATGTTCTCGGTCAGCAGCGGCAGGATGTTCGAGTCCGACCCCGGCAGGAAGTATGAGCGCCAGTTCATCGGGATGAAGGGCTGCGCGTTGACCAGGCCGTTGTTGTTGTAGCCGATGATCGTGAACATGGCGCCGCCGCAAGAGGCCGGCGGCCTGATCGCTGCCGGGGCTGTTCCTGTTCGCCGCACCCAGGTCTTCGGTTGGTAGTCGACCGTAGTGACGGTGGTCCCAGCGGACGTCTGGCTTATCCCGAGTTCCGCAATGGGCTGACCTTGCGGTGACGACGAGACGCTTGTCCGCATCAGCACGCCCTGCGGCCCGTTGTAGAGCCAGCTGTTGCTGTAACCGTCTGTGGCATGCAGGTATTCAATGTCGTCCACCGTGGCGGCCGTGCCGAGGGCGGATTCGACGTGCTTGACGACGTACGCGGTCGTGTAGATCCCCGCGTCCTTAGGCGCTCCTACGGCCCCGGTGGTCACGACCACGGCGACAGCTACCGCCGCGGCGGTGGCGGCTGTGGCCGCCGCACCGATCGTGAGCCGCCGCCGCGCCGCCTGGCGGGCCCGGCGGGCCTGGCGGACCAGGCCGGATGGCGGCGATACCCCGGCGGTGGCCTGACGCATCTCCTCCCGGAGCCGGTCCTCGAAGTCGCTGCTGATCATCGTGTTCTTCCTCCTTGATCGGTGACGATCGGCATGGTGCCGCTGAGCTCACGGAGACGGTGCAGCCCTCGCGAGGTCGCGGACCTGACTGTGCTGGCCGAGCAGCCCAGCACTTCGGCGGCCTGGGCCTCGCTCAGGTCCTCCCAGTAGCGCAGCACGATCGCGGCCCGCTGCCCCGGCGGCAGCCGGAGCAGCAGCCGGACGAGTTCGTCCCGCTGCTCCACCTGTGCGCTGCGGTCGGGCGCGATTCCGTCGTCGGTGCCGTGAAGCAACGTCAGCCTGGCGCGCCATCTGCCGGTGCGGCGCCAGCCGTCGGCGGCCAGGTTGTATATGGTGCGGCGAAGGTAGCCCTCGGGGTCGCCGTCGATGGTGCGCCAGCGTCGCAGCAGCCGCTCAAGCGCTGCCTGCAGCAGGTCCTCGCCCGCTTCTTTGCTGCCGGTGAGCAGCATCGCCGTTCGCAGCAGATGCGCGCCGCGCTTGGCCAGGAACTGCTCGAGCCGGGCGTCGCGCCCGTGATCCGCCATCCGTCCCTCCGTCCTGTCAACATCAAGTACGAAGGGCGGGGAGGAAACGCTGACGCCGGCCGGGACCTACCCATGTCCGCGCGCAGCCACCGCGCCATCTCGGCGGCCCAGGCGGCGGCCAGGCGCACGGTGCGCGGCTTGGCGGCATGGTGTCCCGCAGTACACTGCGGGCCGACCCTGCCAGCGCCGCTGTATTTGGCCACCGCACGTCGGGCAGTCGGTGCTCACCGTTCAGCCTTTCCCGGGACTACGTGCCGGTGACGCCGGCAGACCCAGACGTCCAGGTCCCCGTTCGTGTACCGCAGAACGGACCACCGCGTTCCGCAGACCACGCACCGAGGACGCTTCACCCCCGAGCCCAGCCACAGATGCCAGCCGGTCACTGCCCGGCCTCGTTATCGTCGGCGGCGTCCTTTTCGGCCGCAGCGGCCTGGCCGAGTTCGGCGAGCCGGACGGCGACCAGCCGCAGTTTCCGTGCCTCGGCCCGGATGCCTCCTGCTACCCGGCTCTCGTCAGGCAGGTAGCAGGCGGGCGAGTTGTCGCCGTCGACCAGGCCGACGATGTGCTCGATGAGCGCGGCCACGGCGGCCAGGCTGACGCCGGGGCCGTCCATTTCCAGCGCCTCGATGGCGTGGCCGTAGTAGCCGCTGGCCTCGGTGTCCTCCGGAGCCTGCGCGTCCGGACCACGCAGCAGGAACGTGCCGAGCTCCACGGCAGGTGCCAGCACGTCATACTCACGCCCGGCGTTGTCGCGCACGGGCGTGATCGGCCGCTCGGCGAGCTCGCCCGCCGTGCCAGCCAGGCGCGGGCGGTCGCCGAGCACGCCTCGCACAGCGGCGAAAGCGGCCTCGGACCGTTCCACCGCCGCGGCGTACGCCGGGCCGCGGTCGTCCTGCGAACGCATCGCCAGCGGTCGCGGAGATTCGTGCGGATTCCCGCTCACTGGCCGGGCCGCCTTTCCGCCGTGGTCGAGGAAGAACACCGCTCCAGCTCCGCCTGAGACGGATCCTCCGTGAACCGGCCGTACGCCGCCGCCTCATCATCCGTCAAAAACTCAACCGGCATAGAACGCACGGTAATGGCGTGATGACACTCATCCCACCCAGAGGGCGGCCAAACCGTTCCTGCCGCATCAGCCAGCGTGTCCGTTCCGGCCAGCTGCAGCTCGATGCGGCCCCGCCCTGGCGTCGATACGGCATGACAGCGCGTTCGGCGGCGCAGCCGATCACCACCAGATACCCTGCCAGGCGCCATGCCGATATCACATGTGCGAAGCTGTGGATATCGCCGTCCCGGGCAGGAGGTCTGGATGACTGACGCTGCGCTGGAGCCTGAAGATTCCGAGGATGAGGTCAAGCGCAAGTTTCGCGAGGCGCTAGAGCGCAAGCGGGCCAAGAATGCGGACGCGAGCGCTGCCCGCGGCGGCAAGGACGCCGGGAAGGTCCACGGCGCCCGCGGGCTGGCCCGGAGTCGGCGTTCGTTTCGCCGCAAGACCGGCGGCTGAACGCCTAACTGCAGGTTCACCTTCGAGCTGACCGGACAGGGGCACAGCCTCGGTCGCGCCCTGCCTGAACCTGCGCTGCCCGTTCTCGGTGAAGATCGCCCGCCGTTCGCGGACCACGCGAGGTGGCGGGAGCCGGGGCCGGGGGCCAGCTGCGTTACTCTGTGTTGATCTTGGTCTGGGCGACTGCTGCCTGCGCCATGACAGATCCCTCTCCTCCTGCGTTATCGCAGGTGAGAGGGCTGGAAACTTTGCCTGGTCTGGGGGCTGGTGAGGGGATTGAACCGCTGACCTGCCGTTTACAAGTAGCCCGCCCGGTCACCCCATAGCCGCTACCAGCACAGACAGCTCAGCGAAAACGCTCAGGACGCGCAATACGCACAGGATGCCCACGGCGTTCATGCCACGAGTCATGCCACGGAGCTACCCGGGAGCGTCCCTCCGGTGACCCGAGTCATAGTAACGGACAGTGACTGCCGACGCGGACGCTCGACCACCGCGAGGACCGGCCGACAGGGACGCAGGCGATTCGCTCGGCGCAGGCAGCACACTTGCCACGCCGAACAGGAACGGCCGCCCAGAGACTGGTGGGTCTGCGCACTAACCGGGGGCTTCGGCCCGGGCGGTTTTGCTGGTGATGCTTCGCATTTGCTAGTCAGATGTCTTGTCTCAGCAGACGTTGCCCGATGGAGGGCGCTCGCCGGTCATGAGGCCCAGAACGCGCCCAGCGAGGCGACGGCGAGAGTCTGCTGGGCGCCGTACTCCTCGAAGGCGCCGACCTCCTGAAAGCCCAGCCGGTTGGCCAGCTGCCGCGCGCGGTGGTTGGCGGTCTGGGTTACGACCAAGACCGGCTGGTCGGGCAGTTCCCCGGCGGCAGCGCGCAACGCGGCTGTCGCGGCCTCGAACGCCAGCCCGCCGCCCCATGCGTCGCGTCGCAACACATAGGACAGCTCCAGTTCCTCGCCGCCGTCACTGACATGCCCGGGACGGTCGACCGCGCGGCGTCCGAGTTCCAGGACGCCGACGAACCGGTCCGTCTGCCTATCCGCGATAACGTAACTGCCCGCCGCCGCGGTGGTCCGGGACACCCCGGCCTGGTCGAGGAACTGCTCGACGCCCTCGCGGGAGCGGGGGCCGCCCAGAAACGACCTGACCTCGGGATCGGTAAGTACCTCGACGATTCCCTCGCGGTCAGACGCCCGCGCCTTGCGCAGCACCAGCCGATCCGACTCGATGACAGCAGCGGACAGAGTGGGCGGCGACGTCATGGAACTCGATCCTCCCACAGCCCGATCGGCCGTAGCCGAGCCAGGAATCGGCCAGCCTGACCCCAGACCGGACAACACTGGACCGCCGCGCGGTCACATCTCATGGAACAAACCAGGTACGCACTAATCCGATAAAAGTCCGTTAGACGCGGGATAGCGTTTATACAGGTCACAGCCACTTGGTCACGAGTCTTGAAAACCGCTGGTGTGCGTCTCCATGGCAGGCGCCGATGCTGTTCTGCGGACGCCAGGGGACATGCGAAGCCGCGTGATCCGCAGATCAGGCCACGTGTAGGGCTCCTCAGGATTGCTTTCCCGGCAAGACTTCGGCACCTATCAGGAGGACGGGAGAGCTGCCGAAGGTAGGATCTCTCAGGTGGCGCGACTCATTCACCTAAACGGGCCGCCCGGCATCGGGAAATCGACGATAGCGAGCGCCTTCGCTGACCGGCATCCCGGTGTCCTCAACCTCGATATCGACAGGGTAGCCGCCATGATCGGCGGCTGGAGAGAAAGGTTCTCGGACACGTTCGAGGCTGGGACACTTCTGGCGGCAGCGATGGCGCGGGTCCACCTCGCCAATGGCCACGACGTGATCATGCCGCAAATGATGACGAACGTAAACGCGTTGGAATTTGCAGACTTCGAGTCTGCCGCAGCAGCGGCCAAAGCCGACTACTGCCAGATACTGCTGATAGCGGATGTCGAGTCAGCAGTCGATCGCTGCATGGAGCGGGCGAAGGGGGGTGATCCACGCCAGGATGTCGTCAGCAAGGTCATCGACGAGAACGGCGGCCGGGACTTCCTGCGGAAGCTCCATGCACAGGTCACCCAATTTACAACTGACAGGCAGCCGCACTCAGTTATTGACTGCGAGCGGCTCACCGTCGAACAGACCTGCCAGGCCGTCGAAGCTGCACTCCGGGCGGTCGGCTCGGATCGAATGAGTGACGAACTGGGCGACAACCACGCCACAATCGTCCGTACTCTCGCGGACGCCAGCGGACATGCGAAGCCGCGTGATCCGCAGATCAGGCACGTGTAGGGCGCCTCAAGGTTGCTTTGCAAGCAGCGGGTCGCGGGTTCGAGTCCCGCTAGTGCCGTGACCGGCAAGGTTCGCCTCATATCGCAGGCGTGACCACAGCCAGCTATGGCCGCCCGGTAGCCGATGAGCGGGCTATAAACTGCGCCGATGCCCAGCCGAGCCGAGATCGTGTCATTCGATGACTGCCCGCCGCCTCCGGGAGTCGATCCTTGGGTGCCCGGCGCCGCCCCGGACACCAGCATCGAGTTGGTCGATCCCGACTCTGACTGGCCTCAGCATTACGACGACCTCGCTGGGCAGATCCGCGATGCCCTGGGCTGGCGGGTGCTGCAGCTTGAGCACGTGGGCTCCACCTCAGTCGCGGGACTTCCGGCCAAGCCGATCATCGATATCGACCTGACGGTGGCCGATCCTGGGCGCGAGCAGGATTACATCCCCGCGCTGGAGGCGATCGGGTTCCGGCTGAAGGTCAGGGAACCGTGGTGGTACGGCCACCGGATGCTGCGGGCCGGCCAGCCGCTCTGCAATCTGCACGTCTTCGGATTCGACAGCCCCGAACTCGTGAAGAACCGGATTTTCCGTGACTGGCTACGGGGCAACCCGGACGACCGAGACCGCTACGCCGCCGCCAAACGCCAGGCCGCCTCCGAAGCCAGCGAGGCCGGAGAGCACGTCATGCAGTACAACGCCCGCAAACAGCAGGTCATCCGGGATATCTACCGGCGGGCGTTTGCGGCTACAGGCCTGCTCCAGGAGTAAGGGTCGCGACTCGGTCCCGGCGCGCCACCATCGCGGCGCCGTTGACCTTCGGCGTGCCATGAAGGCAGCGGACGCTGATGGGTCCGTTCTTTTAGATGCCGCCGAACGGATCCGATAGCAACTGGGGCACCTACCCATGTCCCATCACTGCTGGAACGGCTCTGTATGGGTGCACCGTGCGGCATCCAGCACCAGGCCCGGCCAAGAAGTCGGCGAGCTTGGCATGAATGGCTGTAGGCCCCGGGGCCAGCAGATGCCCGGTGTTGAAGTGCAGGTGAGCACTGTGTGACAGTTGGGGTGTGAGGGTAAGGAAGTGCGATGGCGAGCGGGTTATCGACGTCATCCGGCTGAGCCTCACCGGAACCGGGCGCGACGGCGAGTGGCTGCGGATCTGCCGCTGGGGTGTCCACATCGAATGCTCGGCTATTGCAGCAGATGAGTCAGTGTCTGCAGGTCAGGCGTCGCGATGCTGATCTTGCCGGGGATTGGCTGGTTTATCGTCGCCGTACTAAGCAGGGCATTTGCGAAGTCATCCCTTCTGATGCGGGATTCCTGCGTCAGAAGGGATAGTGATCTTGGCTCAGCGGAGGGCTGGTCTGGCCCAGCGCGGCGTGCACGGAGCTTGTTTCGGGTGTTGCGCAGTTGCGACGGGAGGATGCGATGGTGGAGGCGCAATGTCATGCTCGCCGACGCCATGCACTCCGTGGCTGAGCCCGACGTGATCGGGCTGCTGGTCGACCACAGCTGCTTCCGGTCCATCAAGAAGACCAGCTCACCGGCAAGGTCGTCTACGACACCCGCGGCATGTGGGCCAAGCGGCCTAACTGGCGTCCTGCAAGCTTCCCACTCCGGGCCGCACGGTAGTCAGCGGTCCGGTGGCCACATCGCGAGACAGCCGGATGCCGAACGCGAGCGTCAGCATGCTCAGCAGCGCGGCGTTGGGGTCGATGTCAGAGAGGGGGGCGTCGTCGGGGGGCGGTTCGACGATCGAGTCCCACCTGCCGCATCTGCGGCACGAACCGGTCCGGGTCGCTGCCATCCCGCCACGGCGACAGCAAGGGCTCGAACGACGTCACCTCGGCGCCGTCGGCGAAGTACCAGAAGTAGCCCGAGGTGGGCACGTACGTGTCCAGCAATGCGAGCTCGGTCCCCGCTGATAGCTCCTGCGCCGTCGGCGAAAACTCGCCCACGTTAAAGGCGCAGTTGTCGATGCAGAATGCCCACTCGCCGGTGCGGCCGACTCTGGCAAATGGCTGAATCAGCGTCTCGAAGGTGACATCCAGCGTCAGCAACTCGGCGTGGGCCGGGTCCGCCCCGAGCGCTGTCATGATCTGCTCGGGCGGTATGTCGCGCACGAACAGCAGCCGGGTCCCGTTCGGGAATTCCTCCTCCACCCAGTCCCACGAGGAGAGCACCTGCTCGTCTGCCCGCCCAGTCATGAGGCCATAGCTTACGCGTGAGTGCCGTTCACGTCGGTCAGCCCGGGCACGAACTCGTAACGCGGCTACTTGGCGCGGTGGTCCGCCGGGGCCGAGCCGTTGAGCAGTGCGGATATTGCCGGAACGGCGGGCAGCGACGGAACCTCGGACATGCAGCTGCCGTACCCGTACTGGTAGCCATAGCCCTGCCGCGACGTCTCGTTCAGGACCAGGCCGACAAGCCGCAGACTCATTCCGAGAGTTCTGATATCCGACTGCGCCATTACGGACGTAAGCACCGTCGATGAGCTGGCCCGGTACGTGGATCTCGCGGAGCTGCAGGCAGTTTTAGCCCGGACAGCCTTGCGGCCCGCGGTGAGTACGCGCGCCACCGGACGTGCTGACTTGTCAGGACTGGCTAACCGACGGGTATCGACACCCAGCAGCACGCGACAATGCAGCTACTGCGCAGCTTCCTACCCTGATCACCTACGAGGGTGCAGCGTGCGCGGCGAGCGGTCTGGCGCTTGCCGCGGCTAGGCCGTGCCTCTGCGGCTCGCGACAGAGGCGAGCCATCGGGCGGCGCAATCTTTGAGGTCGGTGTCGGCGCCGCCGCCCGCGACAAGGTATTCGATCATGGCCCTAGGAAAGCGACGCAGCTTCTGATGAGTGCCACGGCTGACTACGACGCAGGGCAACTCCCCCGTGTCGGCTTTGCGGATGACAGTCATCCGGGAGATGCCAAGCAGGGCCGCAGTCTGGGCGACGCTGAGCATAGATCGTGGATCGTCGGGAGGGGGTGCTGTCGTTGCCTGCCACGGCTCATTGTCGGCATCTTGCAGGCCCTCATCGGACCGGCATCCCCGACGGGCGCTGTCCTGGTATCCCTGGTCGAAGGCGGTGCAGGTGCGATCGCAGGAGCTGGACTGCCTGGCTGGCAACGTTCATGAGGTCGCCCAGCAGATAGACCCCGGCGTCCGGGTGGCATGCGCCGACAATGACCTGATCAAGTCAGGCTGTTCACATCTTCAGCGCCCCGGGCGCCTGCCTCGAACGCGCGGCCTGGTCGAGGGCATAAAGAAATCCCGGGCACTGAGGCCCGGGGCATGGGCTGGGTGCGGCCAGGTCACACGATCATCCCTGTGGATCTTCTCTGCTCGGCTCGCCTGACCTCTGCCCGCAGGACGAAGAACACCCCCACGGCCATGATTGCCCCGATGATCACGACCACCTCCGCCGCTAGGTAGTCGTGCTCGGCCAGGGAGTAGATCATCCCGAGCAGCGCGAAGCAGGTGAAGACAAAGCCGAAGAAGCCCAGGACCACCGACGGACAGCCGAGCCCGGCGAGCTTGCCGGACTGCTTGTCCGTGTGCTGCAGGTTCGGGTAGCTGTTTCATGCTTTCGACCTCTTCTCCACGACTTCATCGATGGACGAAGCCAGAACTAAGACAAGCTGGTCGTATTTCTCGGCCGAGCAGAACTGCCTGATCTGGCCCAGCCCAATGATCCACAGTCGGCCGGTGTCATCGATGTAGGTGACGCTCATCCTCGTGACGCCACGACGGTCGGAGGTCTTCACTCGTGCCTCCGCGACTCTTCGCGCCAGCCTGCCAGATCCTCCTGAATGATCAGGGCGAGCTTGTCCGCTGTCGGCTCGGTCAGCCACTTCTTCTCATAACCCTCACACAGACGCCGTGCTTTCCAGCCGCCGTCTGGCACCCGGATGAGATAGCGATCCCCGTACACCTTGCGCAGGTCGAACAGGTCGGTTCTGTCCTTGGTAGACATCTCAGATATGACCGGACTGCCTCTATCGTTGATCACAGCCACCTCCAGCAGGTGGTTAGCCCCCGGTGTCCAGAACCAGGCAGCTCGACTGCCTGCCCGGGGGCGCCTCAGATGCTTACTGTACGGCAGTGTACGGCCGTGTACGGCCCTTCCGGGCGGTGATGGGTACCTCAGCACCATGGGGGGTGTGATCGCGCATGAGGGGCCTGTAGCGCCGTGGCGGCAGATAGCTGAGATCTACCGGGGCAAGATCGAGTCCGGGAATTTGCCGAAGGGGTCGAGGCTGCCGTCTATCCGCACGATCAGCCAGGAGTACGGCGTGGCCACGACCACCGCCCAGAAGGTGATTGAGGCACTGCGGGACGAGGGACTAGTGACCACCTCGCCCATGGGCACCTACGTCGCCTGATCCGTTCCTTAGTTGCATCCGCTCCGCATGTGACGGATGTCGGCTGCTAGCCCTCTGACGGCCGTCGGCACGGCCTTCGCCGACGCCCGCCCAGCGGCATAGCGGATGTTGGCTATGGCCCGGCGAGTCGTAGATTAGAGGCGGTAGTGCGCTCCCAGTCGCCCAGTAGGTTGACGGCGTCCCGGTCGCCGCCTTCTTCCAGAAAGTTATCGATCGCCCGCATGCGATCGGCGACCTCGGCTATCCACGGCGGCCCTTCGAGAGGTCCCCGGGCTAGGGCGAACTTCCGCCGAGCTGCCAAAGGGTTGCCCAGCAGGAGCAAAGCGTAGGCGGCGGCTTCGGCCGTGAGCAGGTTCCTCCCGTCATCCGCCATGGCGACCATGTGTCCGAGCATCGTCGTTTCGTCCGGGATGTTCGAGACGGCGCGGGACACCGCGAGGCGGAGACCTTCCGGATCGGCGTTGTCGATCCTGTGGGCACCACCACCGACGCGTTCGGACCAAGAAAGAACCAAGGTCTCGCTCGGCACGAATATCGGCATCGTGACCCGCCAGACGTATGTGGCGCCGCCGGACCCGCTGGGCTCACCCAAGACGCCGACCAGCACATGGGTCAGGGGCTGTCGGTAGCAAAGCTTGCCCCGAAATGCCCAGCGCTCGGAGCCAGGGAGCAGCGGCCCGACCAGACTCCTCCACTCGGATGCATTCACCGGCTGATCCTCACAGGAGCAAGATACCGACCGGTACCGACCTGCCGGGACGCGCTTATATCGGCAATGGCGGGCGTCTCCCGCAGCTGTGGCCGGGGGAGACGCTGGGCCGGTGGTCGCGTGAGCGGCTGGCAGGTGTGTACCTAGCTCGGCCGTGGCTTCACGCGCGCTGGCGTGGGTGTGGTGGGCAACCAGATGACGCGGTGGCGCGACCTTGGGCGGAAGATGGACGCGTGATCGGTGACCGGTGGGGTGTGAGCGAGCGCGAGACCTTGCGCTCCTACCCGTGCGACGAATTCGTCGCTTCACCCACGGTGCGGGCGTGGCGGGGCGTGCGCGTTGTGGCGCCTGCCGATGCGGTGTGGCCGTGGGTCGCACAAGTGAGACTTGCGCCATACTCCTACGACTGGATCGATAACTGTGGCCGCTGCTCACCCCGGCAGCTCGTGGGGCTTCCGGAGCCTCGGGTCGGGGATCGCTTCACTGCCGTCGGCGGTCGTGAGGTGGGCCGGATCGTCTCCGTCGATCCCGCGAAGCAGCTGACGGGCGCCATCATCGGCGCCTTCGTGTCGTACGTCTTGGTCGCCCAGGAGCACAGCGTGACGCGTCTGCTGTTCAAGGTTGTCATGCAGACCACCCGCTGGGCTGCCCTCGGGCTGCGCATTGGCGATCTGATCATGGCCTGGCGGCAGTTGCTCAACTTCAAGCAACTCGCCGAGCGGCACCAGCACCAGGTCACGGCCTCGGGTTAGTGCACTGATCCGGTCACTGCAAAAGCAATGGCGCACGTCAACGCCACTCTCTTCGCCGGATGCCGTGATCGTGAGTAGTTGGGTTTGAAAGCGATCACCCGCGCAGCGGCAGAACAGGACGTTTCGTCGATCCGAGTCCGGCGAATACTTATGCGAGCTCGTTGGACTGCGAACGGCAGAAGGCTGCTCGAAGGGCCGGCGTGAGAACCGTCGACTGCGCGCACTGAGCCGCCGTTCGGTGCGGCTCACGACTCAAAGCCGATCATCAGCGAGAGCACACCGATTGGGTCGATCTGTGGGCCGATGTCGCCAGGATCTAGCCGAACAGTGCGGACGACCGCTCCTGCAGGCCCCGACGGCTCAGCGCTGTTCAAGGCGCCATCTAAACGGTTGACGGCCAGCGTTGTCAGTGACAGCATCCGATGCCATGGCAGGCAAATAGCAGTTCTTCGCCGGAGACGCTTGAATGCGAGAGGAACTGGATCATGCCTGTCCATCCCGACCTGACCGGGCACGTAGCTCTTGTGTCCGGCGCCAATCATGGCATCGGCGCAGCCACGGCGCGCCTTCTCGCTCGCCACGGCGCTGCCATCCTCATCACCTATCTGAGAACTGAGGCGTTCGGCCAGTACCCGGAGGCGTATCGAGTCCACCGACGCCTCGACGGTCAGGACGCGGCCACTAGCATCATCAGCGAAGGCGGGAAGGCCCGGGCCGTTGAGGCGGACCTGCTCGATACCTCTGTTATTCCCCGCCTGTTTGCAGAGGCTGAACAGGCCTACGGCCCCGTGGACATCCTGATCAACAACGCAACTGGCCACTGCGCTCATGACTCGTTCGCTGCGCGCCGCAACCCAGGGAATAAGTCACCGGATGAACTCACTGCCGACATCTTCGACAAGACCTTTGATGTAGATGCCAGGGCCGGTGCGCTGATGATCGCTGAGTTCGCCCGGCGTCATATCGAGCGCCGGGCCGACTGGGGACGCATCATCGGCCTGACCTCCGGCGGACCTATGGGGTTTCCAGGAGAGCTAAGTTATGGAGCCGCCAAGGCTGCCTTGGAGAATTACACGATGGCGGCGTCAGTTGAATTGGGACGCCTTGGGGTCACAGCTAACATGGTCTATCCGCCCGTCACCGATACAGGCTGGGTGACCGACGAAGTCCGGGAGTTCGTAAGCCACAGCGACGACCATATCCATGTGGCTCGACCCGAGGATGTAGCCGGAGCGATTCTGCTGCTCTGCGCACCCGAGGCGTCGATGATCACGGGCAATATCGTGCGGATGCGTTAGATGAACAGGCGCGTGGTAGAGGCGGCGGCCTGGCACGCATCTCGGGGTCCGCACGCCGGCACTGTCCGGGGCACGAGATCATGAGCCCCGCGGCGGGACGATTGCGCTCGACGATCAGGCCAAGCAGGTGGCCCATAGCGGCACGCTCATCCTGGCGACTGAAGTCAAACCCGAGTTGGCTCATGATCGGGGGTTCGTGAGGAGTGCGTCGTTCTGACCTGCAGGTTTGTAGTTCGTGGAAGCTGAACTTGTGCACTAGGCGCCGCCCATAAGGTGGCCTCGTGCCCTACATGCGGACTGTGAAGACCGCGTCGGCCGCGACCTCAGTCCTAGGCGCAGAGATAGCAGTACAGGTGCGCGTTCCTGGCCGTGGCCCGGCGGGCCAGGCGAGCGAGATCACCGAGGACCTCGGCCAGGCCCGACGTGTTCGTGCCCTGGAAGTCCTCAAAGTGGGACCAGGACTCGGCTGCCTCCGCGAGCCGCTCGCTGCTTGCCTCCGCCAGGCTGGCGGTGAACTCGTCCGACAGCGTCAGGACCACGACCCCCTGATTTTCGGCTTGCGCCAGCAGCATGCCGTTCCGCGGGTTTTCCTGCACAGCCTCGGCGCTGCGGCCTGTGAGGAAAACTTCCACCGGCGCCAGGTGGTAGTTCGGGATGAGGTTCTTCATCTCAAGCACGTCATACGGCGGTTCGCGCAAGTCGACGTCGATCTCGATCGCGCGGGCGGCCGCCTCGTCGGACGGGGCCGAGAAATAGTCACTCAGGAAGCCCATGCCCCGCATTGTTCCGCACTGGGCCACCCGCGTGCAGTTCCCCGCCAGCCGGAACTGCCAGCTCCCGGAAACGCGCCAGTCCCTCGACGCCATCAGCGACCAGGACGAACGCAGCGCGCTTGAGTGGGCCGGTGAGAGGTCAGCCTGGCCATCCGGGCTCAGGGGGATGTGCTGGCAGAGCTCGCTGACTGTCTGGCTGTGGCTGGGCAGCTGTCTGGGCGGTGGGGTGTTGAGGGGGATGGCGTCGAGCAGGTTCCGGGCCGGGGGCGGGTAGTGCGCTTGGGCGGCGTAGCTGGCGGTGCCGGCCAGCACGAGCCATGGCTGGGCGGCTTGCAGTGCTGGTGCGTTGACCACGAACGTTCAACGGGTCGGTTGGCTCGGCGAGTGGCTGGGCCGGGCTGGGCCGGTGCGGCCCGCTGGCTAGTGGCATCCTGTTGGAGCATGTACGAGTGGCATGGCTGGGCGACGCTCAGGAGGAGTCCGGCGAGCCTGGATGACTTTGATGAGTCTGGTGTTGTCACCGAGCAGGATCTCTCAGGGGTACGGGCGGTTCTTGCTGACTCGGCCAGTTCATTCAACGAGACCGCCGACTTGCGTGGTGCGAACGGTGAGTGGCACGTCTGGCTGGCAGGCTGTCACAATCATCACGATCCAGGTGCCGTGACGCTGTTCCGCGCGATCGCTGCCATGCTGCCGGGCTCGTATGGCGTGTTGTACTCCTACGACGATGAGGCCTCTGATGGCTGGGATCGCTGGGTCATGCGCCGGGGCGACGTGCACCGGGTGGCTGATGAGGACCTGTCGCCGCACATTGGGGTGGTCGAAGATCCCTGGGCTGATTCTGAGCCGGCGGGCTGACGGTCGTCTGACTGGCGCTGACTGCTAACGTTCGCCGGGTCTGGCGGCTTTGATCTTTCGGTGGCCCCAGCGTTGCTGGCGTTCGCCGCGGACGCGGGCTCGTTCGCGGCGCTGGGCGGCGAGGATGTCGGGGTGGCGGGCGTTGGCGTTGCGCCCGGTGAGGTAGTCCTGCAGGCGGCGGGCCAGCACGGTGTGGTTCGGGTGGCTGGAGCCGCCCATGGCGAAGGTCCGCAAGGGCCCGAATTGCGCCTCGATCGGGTTGGCCCAGGACGCGTAGGTGGGGGTGAAGCACAGCCGGACTTTGCGCTTCGCGGCCCAGGCACGGATCGGCGGGGTCTTGTTCGCGGACAGGTTGTCCAGGATCACGTAGATGGGCGCGCCATCAGGCCGGGCCGCGCGGATGGACTTCAGCGCGGCCAGGATGTGATCGCCGCCCTTGCGGCGTGCGAGTGACGCCCCAGAGCTGGTCGTCGCCGAGGGAGTAGCAGCCGTGGAAGTAGCGGATGCCGTGGGCGCGGCGGTAGGTGGCGGGCAGCCGCCGCGGGCTTCTTGCGCGGTGCCCAGGCGCTGCCATGTCCAGGCCGGATGGATAACTGCCCGAACTGGTCGAAGGCGAAGCAGCGGCCGGGGAACCGCCGGGTGACCGCCTCGATCACATCGAGCTTGGCGTGCTTATCCGGGTCGGTGGACTCCTTCCAGGTCCGGGTCCGCTGGAAGGAGATGTGCCGCTCACGCAGGAGCTGGCGCAGCCGCTCACGCCCGATCCTCACCACCCGGGCGCTGCCACTGGCCAGATAGGCCACCAGCTTGCGCAGACTCCAGTGGGTGAACGGCTTGCCCAGCTTCTCCGGCGGGTAGTGGCCGGGCTTTCTAGCAGCCCCGCGCGAAGACAGCGGCCCACCTCGGCGGCCTCGCCGCGCAGCCCGCGCCCTTCATAGGGTTCTTCGAAGCGTTCCAGTTCGGTGCCGTCACGCGCGATCACGCGGAACGCGGTCGGCGTGTAAAACCAGCCGTCGATCTCTATCCTCGCTGCCGTGCCTGTCCAACGGCGAGATACGCAACGAGCTGTATCTCAGCGAGCCCACGGTCAAGACTCACGTCGGGCGGATACTCATGAAACTCGGGGTCAGGGACCGGGTACAGCTCGTCGTGCTGGCCTACGAGCGCGGCCTGGTGGAACCAGGTCGGGGCTGACCGGCTGCCAGCTCCCGACCGAGCCGGCTCCGAACGTCATACTTTCGCACCATCCCGGGACGACACCGGCGGACGACGACCGGGGCAGGCGATGCGGCGGAGGCTTTCCCGTAACAAATCCACTACTGCTCAGCAGGGGGAACGCCATGAAACCGCTCGCCATTCGTCCAGGGGACGCCCATCTGCTGCTGCAGATCATGCTGATCGGCTGGGCCGCCATCGAGGTCGTCCTCAGGCTGCGCAACATGGGCGGACGGACCACCTTCGACTGGACCTTGTGGCTGGTCGTCGCCGCGGTAGCGGCGGGAATCAACCTCGGATTCCGGGACGCGCACGTGCACCCGGCGGTCCTCGGTGGCGGCTGGGCGCCAGTGGCGGCCGGGCTGGTCATGCTGGCCGCGGGCGTGGCGCTGCGGACCTGGGAGATCCTGACCCTCGGCCGCCTGTTCAAGTTCGTCGTGGTCATCGGGGATGGCCACCGGGTAGTGGCACCGGGCCCGTACCGGCTGCTCCGGCACCCCAGCTACACCGGCGGCCTGGTGGCCTTCCTCGGTGTCGGCATCACCCTGGACAGCTGGCTAAGCGTCCTAGCCTTCGTGTTCATCCCGCTGCTCGCAGTCCTCGTCCGCATCCACGTCGAAGAGGTGGAGCTCGCCACCGCCCTCGGCGCGGAGTACACGCGGTACGCCAGCCGTACTCACCGCCTGGTTCCCGGCCTGTGGTGAGGTCACGCAGTACCCGCGAGGACGCCGCCGCAGCTCGTGACCTGGCCCAGTTCCCTTTCCGGGCTGTCCCGGAAGGGAACGGGGCAGCCGCCGGTGATCGACTCAGAGCGACGCCGTCACTGTGCATACATAACCGGCGGCCCAGAGTGGCAGCCGTCCTGCCCGCGGGCACGGGCAGAGGTCACCCCGCCGAGGTGATGCGTACCACGTGATCTCCGCCGCACTATTGCATGGCCAGGGCGGTCCATGACCGGCCGTGGCCTTTCCATCGCCGCGCACGACCGATAGAAGGAACTTCTCATGTCCGACGTCAAGGTGGAGCGCAAGGAATCGCTCAGCCGCCAGGATGCGGCCGACTGGCTGAAGCTGCTAGCAGAGGCGTTCGCCGAGGGTAGCCACGTCGAGTTGCCATTCGGGCCAGGCGCCGTGAGCTTGCACGTGCCCGATCGCGTGCGTGCAGAGTTCGAGGTGGAGGTCGAGGGTCACGAGGTCGAGGTAGAGCTGGAGTTCAAGTGGTCGACGGAGCCCTCCGACCCAGTGCCGCCGGAGGAGCCTGACGCAGTTCCCGGGGGCCGCCCGCGCCAAGACAACGGCGTGCGCGGATCGGCCAGGAGACCGCGACCGCAGCGGCGCTAGCGACGGCCCAGGGTGAACCAAGCGTCGCACGCAGAACGTGAGTGCGACCGACTCCATCGACGCCCGACCAGCTCCGAGCCTTTCATGTCGCGCGGCTCGCGCCACTAGTCGTGCCGGTGCGGAAGACACCCGGGCTGTCGCGGCGGAGGTGCCTGTTGAAGATGACCTCGACATTGGCGGGGCGGCCGATATCGAGATTGCCGGCGATCAGCGCCTGGAAGAACCCCCGGCGCGCTGGGGAGCGTCTGTCCGCATGACACCAGCGCCTCGAATTCAGCGTCATCGAACGGCCTGAAGGCACTGTCGTGGTTGAGTAGGCGCGGACGTGCAGGACGTCCCTTCAGATACCGCGGCCGCCCGGCGGCATGAGCGCGATTGCCCGCACAAGGCATGGACGTATATTTATGCAGCCTGCCGCCCAGTACGTGCCGATGCCGAGGTCGCGTACACCCTGCGCGTGGGGCAGAAAGCTGTCTCGTTGCCGCCAGATCGGCACTGGTACCCGGAGGCACTCTCGCTAGGACGGCCGCGATCGACTCCGCTGGGGCCTTGCGGAGCGCATTATGTTCACGGCCGCCAAACGCCGCATTACCGACCCTTCCTGCGGGTGGTTTCTCCCCACGACCGACCCCAGCCGCCAGCATGCCTCGCATCACGACGCCCGGCCGCCGGAGAGGGCATGATCCTGAACTTTCTTCTCGCTCTAGTCGGCCTTGCCGTCCGCAACTTGCGGATGGCGTCCCCGACCCGTCGGTCTGCCGCGAGGTCCAGCGCGCCGGGCGGGTGGGGAGGCAGCTGGCCTTGCAAGACGTTTGACCAGGTGGCAGGGAGAACTGAAAGCGTGACAGGGATGAATGAACTGTCGCGTGCCGGCGCCGCGCCCTGGGCTGGGAGCGGCTCTGTGTTCAGCCAGGCCGGCCTGGCCCCGCCGGTGGCCTGGGCCGCTCCGCATGATCTGGATCGGCTGCGCGCCAGCCACAGCGCACGCAAGCCCAGCTGTGCTCGGGCTTGTTCTGCTTCATCGGCGCCGAACCCGCCACGAGCTGGCTTACCGGGATCGCCACCAGGGACGATGGGTTCATCCGCACCGACGTTCAGCTGAACGACGACGACCTCGGGCCGGCCTGGGCCACGCTGAAACGGCGGCGCTTCCGTTCGAGACCAGCATCCCACGCGTGTTCGCGGTCGGCGACGTCCACTCCGGCTCGATGAAACGCATCGCCGCAGCTACCGGCGAGGGCGCCAGCGCGATCGCCTCAGTCCACAAGGCAATCAGCACGCTCGTCTAACAACAGACGTCCCCGGGGCCTCCACCTCGAGACCTCTCGAACCGGCCAGTCGCTACTGCTTCATCCGAGGTTCCACCTGCCACCCCAAACCAACGCATCCGCCTCCGGTCAATTGCAAGCGGCATTGTCTCTGCGTCATCTGCACAGAGCGATCCACACAGAATCAGATCGTTTGCGCTCGGCCCCGCAGGCAACCGGTCTGGTTTAGCCCGATGCCGGTCAGCAGCCGGTCGGCGCCCAGGACGTGAGTAGGTATTCGCATCAACGCATGACGATGCGCACATTAAACGCGCGCCATTCGGCAATGGCGGGCCTCTCCCGCAACCGTGGCCGGGGGACACGCTGGGCCGGTGGTCGCGTGAGCGGCCGGTACTGGTGATCGACATCGCCATGCCGGGCGACATGCATGAGCTAGAGGACGCCTACCCCATCGGCTGACAGCCGGTCGGCGAAACGGCGAGGACAGCCCGTCGACTGGTCGGAGTTCTTCCACGTGCCTGTGAGCAGTATCCAGGCCACGCATCGCTGAACTCACACTAGGTAAGTGCCACCGTTGTGGTCAGGCGTTCCAGGAGGTGCTGCGGGTCGGCCAGATCGGAACGTGGTATCCAGCGCCACCGCCGTGCGCCTGGTTGTGTTCCTGTCCTTCCTGTTCGGCGATGGTGGCCGCGGCGCCGGGGGGTATGTCGACAGGACCCAGGTCGGCGGCGAACTGGTCGGGCCAGCCCGGATCCTTGCGTTCGGCGAGGACGAAGCGCGCGGCCCGCCGCGGCGGTCCGCTGATCAGTTCCATGATTGCTTCGGCGGTCCTGAACCGGTTCCGCCAGGCATCTTGGTCCTCTCGGGTGAGCGTTCTGGACCGGTTCTCCCACGGCGTGGCCGCACTGGCGGCGGTGTTCTCGGCGGCGAGCAGCCGGAAGCGCATGCCCAGCGGCGATTGGCCGGTAACCTGCCAGGTCTGGCCCGCCGCCAGCCGGCCGAGCGCGTCGGCGATCTCCGGGTACTCGGTCAGCCCGACCTCGGTCGCGAGTTCGCGCGCCTGGATCACCAGCGCCGACTGCAGCCGGTCCGGTGCGGCGAATGCCGTGAGCGCCGCAACGTGCCCGCCGTGGCCGAGCGAGAGTCCGCGGGTGATGAACGCGCGGTCCGGCAGTTCGGCCAGGAACGGGCCGCCCTGCAGCGGTCCGGTGAGGATCGCCGGGTCGAACTCGACGCCCAGCTCGCTGCGCAGGATGGCGAGCAGTCCGGAGATGTGCTCCTGGAGACTGCGGTAGCGGTCCCACGGGCGGATGCCCTCGCGGACCAGCGGGCCGTCCAGCACGGCCGGCTCCTGCCCGCCCCGCCGTTCGGGGTCAAAGCCGCAGAACGTGGCGACGACCACGCCGTCCCGCATGACGACCAGCTCCGGGCCCCAGAAGAACAGAGCGACGGCCCGGGTGGCGGCGGACAGCCGCGGCAGCACGGGCGGCTTGATGCCCTCGTGATGCCTGTCCTCGACCGCGAACGACCAGTTCCCTGCCCGGCCGGCCCGCACCACCGGGAGATGGCCGGTCGTCCACGAGTGCTCGGCGGCGCGAGCCCCGGCCGCGGTCAGCAGCGCGGTTTCCCGGCGGACCGGGACATCCGGGCCGCCGACTCCGAACCGGAGCAGGAGCTCATCCGGGTCGATGTTCTCCACGAATGTCAGGCAGGAGTTGTTGCTGTAGTCGTCGGCCCATCCCTGTTGCGTTCGGTACGGCCCGTGCTGCCGGAGCAGCGGCGCCACCGGTTCGTTTGCCGCCGCTGCCAGGGCGAGCACCGACCGGGGCGCGGAAGCAACCGGGGCGGTTTCAAGCTTCCAGTCCAGCTCACCGC
Organism: uncultured Actinomycetota bacterium; assembly: GCA_963815375.1. Lineage (GTDB taxonomy): Bacteria > Actinomycetota > Actinomycetes > Streptosporangiales > Streptosporangiaceae > JASHPR01. The sequence continues at coordinate 72,841 of CAWFGX010000012.1, forward strand.
CGAATGCGACCGGCACCCATCCGTCGATCCCGCGCTTGGTCTCGACAGCATCGGCGACATCCAAAAGCAATGCGCCGATCGACGGCCACTCAGTCCAGCTCACCCCGTCGCCGTCGATCCATGTCCCCACCCGGCCGTGCGCGTTCCCCGGCTCGCAGTCGACGACGAACCCCCAGCCGCTGTTGTTTCTGGCGAACATCAGCAGATGGCGGTCCCAGTACCCCTCGAACTCTGACAGGACCTTTTCGGTCTCAAGATGACTTTTCACCATGTCCGCCACGGCTACCGGCCGGAACATGCCAGGCAGAGCGAAGTGACCTCGGGACCATTCACAGCCATCGTGACGCTGCAGCAACGCCACCAAGTCGTCCGGGAAACGCAGGCCGAGCCGCCGCTGCGCATCCGCCACCTCAGCGGCGTCCGCAGCAGCCCGCAGTGATGCGCGAGTGAGAGGGGCCTTCGCCACCAGCCATCGCTCGATCCGCAGCCACGCCTCAGCGACCTGAGTTGCGCTCATCCCGCCCCGATCGTCTCGTCCGGCCATCCGCCCCAGGTCAAGTGCTCATTGCGCGATTCGCCCTGGTGGCAGTCCAGCATGATAGCCGTCGCAAACACCTCAAGCTCTGAAAAATCGGGCATAGCACCGAGCGGCGACGGAACAAGGCCGAACCTCCGGGCTGAGCATGATTACTTGACTTGACTATCCAAGCTTGCCCGGTAACAGCGGGGACGCCGAGGCTGCCGCCGGGCTGCTCGCTGACCTGCTGCCCGGTGATCAGGAAGCTCCCGCGGGCGGGACCGCGAGTGATGCGGGCAGCCCCGGCGCTGGCACGGCCGCTGCCGCAGGCGGCGGCCAGCCAGCCGTCTACGGTGATGCCGCTTACGGCTCGGGTGATCTCATCGGGCGGCTGGACGGCTCCGGAATCTATAACGGCATCAAGTGCCAGCCGCCGGCCCCGGTCAAAGGCCACTTCCCCAAGGACCGCTTCGCCATCGACCTGGACGCCCAGACCGTCACCTGCCCGGCCTGCGTCACCGCGCCCGTGCGCGCCACCGGCAGCGCCACGCCGGGGCAGCCCGGTTCGGCGCGGCCTGCCGGGCCTGCCCGCTAGCCGCCCAGTGCACCACCGCCAGAGAGGGCCGCACGATCACCATCGCCCGCACGAGGCCCGCCTGGCCGGCGCCCGCACCCGCCAGGCCGACCCCGCCTGGAAAGCGGACTACAAGGCCACCCGGCCCAAGGTCGAGCGGAAGATCGGTCACCTAATGCGCCGCCGCCACGGCGGCCGCCGAGCTCGGGTCCGCGGCCAGGCCAGGGTCGCCGCTGACTTCTCCCTGCTCGCCGCCGCGGTCAGCCTCGCCCGGCTCGCCGTTCTCGGCCTCGCCCGCCACGCCGGGACCTGGGCCGTGCCCGCCAGCTAGGCCCAGCAGGAGGACATGCCCGCCACGGCCAGCACGCCACCCCAGCCCAGCCCAGGCTGTCAGAGCCCGTGCCCCGACGCCATCCCAGCCCGCCACCTCGCCGGAACGGCGGCCTCACGCGACTACATGACGCCACTCGACGTCAGTATCTGCCGGGGCCCCGCTCAGGAGAAGGCCGTTCTACACCAGCCACCTAGGAGCTCTTCACGTGCTGTTGCCTGAACTTGCCGACCGCCACGAGCCGTGTGATTGCGGCCTGATCATCGTTTGCGCCTATCTTCGCTTGCTTGCTGACCCGGTTTCAGCCCGGCCGGCTTACTACTTGGGCGGGTGGCCGCGCCCAGGCCGGATGGGCGGGATCGGCGACATCGGGTGCCGACGCGGGCCCGACCAGAGGGCTGGCACGGCGTAGACCGCGGCGGCCACTGCATAGGCCGCTGGCTCGTAGTTGACCCGCCATCCGACGAAATCTGGCCAGGCCTCGGCAGGGTCGCGCTCAATCGGGAACCCGACTTCGGCCATCCGTCCCACCGCCTCGAGGAACTCGGCGTAAGTCACGCTCGTCCTGGCGTCCGGGTCGGGCTCGTCGGGGATGTCGAAGCCCATTGTTCGGGCCACACGGTTGAAGCACCGGAACCCGCCGCGCAGGCACAGCCGGGCCGGGACGACCGGCGCAGCCTCGGGGGACAGGGCCAAGAACAGCGCGGCGGAGTCCAGGACGGCCAGCAACCCTGTGACCCAGGACGACAGGGGTTCCGGCGAGCGGAACCGGACCAGCACTGGGTAGGTGGTGTGGCTCTCGGCGACGTCAGCGGCCCAGCTTTCCCACCGCGCGTACAGATCCGGCATCGTATCCAGGGTCGACACCCCGGTTCCGAGCGCGTAGTGGGTGCGCGCCAGCAGTTCGGGGCCCCACGAGGGCACGCCGGCCCGCTCGCTGAGCAAAGCCACCTGAGTCTCCCGGCGGTTGAATGCCGAATACAGGGCCGGCAGGTAGGCGATCTGCAGCGTGAGGATCACCAGGCCGGTCGCCGCGGCCAGAAAAACGATCACCGACGGCGCCGCCCCGCGGGGCACGGCGAAGCCGAGGGTGAACAGCGAGGAGCCGGCGTCAACGAAGGCGGACACCACGCCGCTCGGGGCAAACGGCCACAACAGCAGGGCGAACCCGACGTACGCCACAAAAAGCCACGCCGCGAGCTGGGCCAGCAACACTGCCGCCGCCTGGGTAGCGCGCAGCTGATCCCTCCGGCGGTAATCACCGACGCGCACCGCTATCTGCTCATAAGCCCAGTCGACCATCCGGTCCACCCACCGCGTCAGCCGGCTGTTCACGGGCCGTGACACGATCAGCGTCTCGGTGACGCTGGACAGTGCTACGAGCACGAGCAGGCCGCCGACCACCGCTGCCACCACACGGCCGGCCAACGGCGTCACCATCGCATCTACCTCCGCCTCACCAGGCTGCCCCGAACCTACTCGCAGCTGCAGGATTGCTCGCACGCCGTTCGGTGACAACGAAGGCGGTCGAGGAAACCAAGGCGAGCAACGCGGCACCGGCGAACTGCGGCGAGGCGACGCCCGCAGCAGGCAGGACGATGATCGCGTAGGTGATCGCGGCCAGCGCGGCGACTGCGGCAGCCGCCCCGCGCCAGTCGGCGCCCCCGGACAACGAGGTGTCGCGGGACGCGGGAACGTGTCGCCGTGTCGTCCATGCGGTCACCGCGGCGACAGGGACGTTGATAAGGAAGATCGCCCGCCAGCTGCCTGCAGCAGCCACCCGCCCAGGAAGGGCGCGATCGCGGCGGACACCCCGGCGAATCCGGCCCACGTTCCGATCGCGTGCGTGCGGTCGCCGGGCTGGAAGGTCGCCTCGATGATTACCAGGCTGGCCTGTGTCATCAGCGCGCCTCCGATGCCCTGCGCCGCGCGCGGCGATGAGCCATCCGATGCCGGGCGCGGCCGCGCAGAGCACCGAGGCCATGGTGAACCAGCCCAGGCCAGCCAGAAACACCCGGCGCCGACCCCAGCGGTCGCTGAGCGAGCCGGCCAGCAGGATCAGCGAGGCCAGGGTCAGCGTGTAGCTCGTGACGGTCCACCGCAGGGCCTGGAAGCCGACGTGGAGGTTGCGCCCGATCGCGGGCAGGGCGACAGCGACCACCGTGGAGTCGACCCCGGCCACCGACGGCCCCAAGATCATCGCCATGAGCACCCACCGGCCTCGCGCAGAGCGGTACCCGAGCAGTTCGCGCAGGCCGGAGGTGTCAGCCGTGCTCAAGTCCCCCGGCTGAGCCCCCGTATCTGCTGTCACTGGCCGGACCTCCGTGCCGGTCGGGGCGGCATGCGGGCGAGCGGCTGACCTCGCCGCCGGCCCGCCGCCCCGCTACGGGAGGGTGAGGATGATGCGCTCGTGCACGGTGCCGCTTTCGAGCTGGCGGTGGGCGTCGGCGGCCTGCTGGACGGGCATGGACTTGCGGGCGCGCAGGCGGAGCCGGCCATCGGCCAGCAACGGCATTGTGTCATCGAGGGCACCGGGAGCGCGGTCGCTGGTGGGCTGGGACAGCATGACACCGAAGTCAGCGGCGGCCGGGTCCGACAGGGTGATGACCCGCTTGGGTCCGCCAACCAGCGCGATCGCGTCAGCCAGGACGCCCTTTCCGGCCGCGTCGAACACAGCGTCCACTGCGCCTAGCGCGCGCACTCGGCCGGGCAGGCCTGAGCCGTACCGAACCGGGGTGGCTCCCAGCTCGCGGGCGAGCGCGTCGTCGTGCTGACCGACCGCGCTGATCACCTTGATCCCCCGGGCGACAGCTAGCTGCATAGCGATGATGCCGACGGATCCGCCGCCGCCGAACAGCAAAAGCGTCTCGCCGCTCTTGACGTCCAGCTGCCGCAGGACGCCGGCGGCTGCCTCGGCCGAGGCAGGCAAGGCGGCGGCATCGATCCACGACACGGTGTCCGGCTTGCCGGTCCAGATCGACGCGATCGCGTATTCGGCGTAACCGCCGATGCTAAACAGCAGCGCCGCGACGGCGTCACCGACAGATGTGCCGGTTACGCCGGGGCCGACCGCGTCGACAGGGCCTGCTGCCTCGAAGCCGAGCACGGCATTAGCCGGCAGCGGGATGGCATCCTTGAGATCGCCGGCCCGCAGGGCGAGATCGGTCGGGCTGACCCCGGCGGCCTTGACCTTGATCCTGATCTGTCCCTCACCCGGCTCGGGCAGTGGAACCTGGGCCCACTTCAGCACCTCGGGCGGCCCGTATCCTGTCATCACAATCGCGTTAGGCATGGCAGCTCTCCTTCCTGATAGCGGCCCCGGTCAGGGCCACGAACGGCACCTCAGCGTGTTCCCTGCACCTTGCTTTGCCACTCCATCGACCAGGCACACGACAGGGCCGTCACCTCCCGGCCACGCCCCCGGAGAAGATGGATAGAGCCCGCCGGCGGCAAGCTGATACTGGCGCCAGCACGACTACCGCTTGCCCGCCGGTCGCGACCGGGACGCGGAGGTGCCGGTTGATTTCGGTGAGCAGGCCCATCGGGACCTCTTCGAAGAACACCAGGGCGAAAGACCCAAAGCGATCACCTGCCCAGCCGGCGCGGTCGCATCGGCGTCCTAGGCGAAGGACCGCCGGCGCCACCCGATGAACCACGTCCGCTGCACGGCGGACAGGTGACAACAGGCATCGGGGGCGCCCGGACAGGGCAGAGGCCCCACCGGGTTCCGTCACCGGTCGCGCCAGGCCCAACGAGCGGTCGCGGCTGCGACGTGGACGGTCGACGTGCCGGGTCGCAGTGTGATCGCCAGGGAGGCCGGGCTTGGTCGCCTGGCCTGGATCGGGACCGGCGTGCCGTCGTGACTGCCATAGAGCCAGCGCCGCAGGAGGCGGCTCATGCCAGGCAGGATGGCCCAGGTCATCGCCGTCGCCATGATGATGTTGGTGATGATGTTGATCTCGTAGAAGGTCCAGGAGTGAGGCAGCCAGCTGAGCTCCCGCGGGATTGCGATCGCGGTCACGATGTAGGCGCCGACGAAGGTGGCGATTGCCATTTTCCATCTCGCGGCCGCCGCGAGCGGCGGCCTGGTCAGCTGGCCGCCCATGCCGGTGGAGTTGGTCCCCGGCTGCCCAAGATGGCGGTCGCGCTTTGTCATCTCGAGACACCCCCGTTGCGGTTGTTACTCATTCCGGCCCTGGCGGGCCGCTCAACGCTTCTAGCTATCAACTTACATGACGTGTCATGTAACGGCAAGGCCGGTCCGGCGGGGGGCGGTCGACGGCCCGGCGGTCGTCCTGCCCCGAGACCGGCGATGTCGTCAAAGGGGCTGCGCCGCCGGATTCCGGCTTGCAGACGGCTGGCGCGAGCGCGGCGGGCGAAGGTGGCGGGCTACCGAACCGGCGGCGGTAGTTCCGGCTGGCGCGTCCGGTGCACGAGCCAGACGCGGCAGTTCGCGGCCAGCCCGAACCAGGGTCCGGCCGGGCCTCGTCAGTCCTCCGCCGGGTGCCAGTCGACGGGCGGCGGCAGCGAACCCAGCTTGATGATGTTCGCGTACACGCTTTCCAGCGCCTCGCCGAGCGGCCCCACCAGGCCGTCCGGCAGCCCGCCGAAGAACAGGCGCCGCACAAGGTCAACGTGGCTGGGCGCGGCCTCCTTCAGAACCTGCCGGCCGCGGCTGGTCAGGGTCACCTCGGTCACCCGCCTGTCAGCGGCGGACAGGCCGAGCGACACCAGGCCCCGGTCGCTCATCCGCCGCACGTGATGGGACACCCGGCTGCGCTCCCAGCCGATCTGGGCAGCCAGCACCGTGATCTGCATCCGGCCCCCGTCGGCAACGCTCAGCGCCGTCAGCACGTCGTAATCGGGCAGCGACATGCCGCTGTCAGCGAGCAGTTGCCGGTTCATCTCATACGACAGGCGCAATTGCACCCGGATATAGGCCAGCCACGCCCGCTGCTGGTCCCCCTCCAGCCAGCCGCCGGCGGGTGCCCTGCCGCTGCCGCCGTTACGTGACATATCACCTGAGCCTAGCAGTCGGGCCACCTGGGTACCAGCATGATCTCGCTTAAGCCGCCATAAGGAGGAGCTATGCGGTGAGGGTCTCTGCGGCTACCAGCCAGGCTGTCTGGCGACCGGAGGTAGCGGACCAGCCCAGGGGGCAGGAAGCGTGTTGTCGATCAGCCGCGGACTCACAACAGAGAGGAACAATCCCATGCGGGAAGCGAAGGAGTTGCTTCACAGCAACCTGCACGAGGTCTTTTCCGAGCGAAACCCTGAGCGCCGGTGGGCGGCAATCGGCAGAACCTATACAGAAGACGTGACGTTCATCGATCCAGACGGAGAGTTTGTGGGCTGGCAAGCGCTGAACGACCAGGCTCAGCACCTCCTCGATGGCCTGGTGGCAGGCTACGTTTTCGAAGAGGACGGCCCCAGGTACGAGGTCGCCGACACCGCCGCGATGGCGTGGCGTTTCGGGCCGCCCGGCGAGCCAATCGCTCGCGGACTCGATGTCCTCACGATCCGTGACGGCCGCGTGAGTGCTGTACTCACTTTGATCTCGCCTGAACCGGACGCGTGAACAGCCGCTGCCGTTAGCGATCGAGGATCGCCGAGCCCTTCGGGCCATAAAACGGCTGATACACGGGTGAGCATTACTCGGTCGCCAACACGATAGATGGAAATGATCACCCGTGTATCACGCGTTAGGCGTGCTGAGGCCACGAACGAGATGCCGACCGGGCCGAGGTGGATGAGGTCGTCGCGGACCCGGCGGGACACTTCGCGGCAGCGCTCGTTGTCGGCGATCATCAGCAGCACATCCTGGCCGTCCAGGTAAAACGCGACGTAGCGGCGGGCGGCGTCGTCCAGCGCCTGCTCGGGCTCGGCGCCACGGATGCGGCCGTGCTGCTGGTACTCGTCCAGGGCCGACGCGTCGCCTGCTCGCAGCCGCAGCGACGCGCCACGCACCCACTGGGCAGTAAACCGAACCGCCCCGGTCCCGGCCGACCCGGTGCAATGGTCGGTCTATTCCGCGCACTGGCGGCCACCGGGAGAATGGCTGTTCGGGGATCTTGAGCACCGGCATGCGGCGTACTCGCTAACTGGGCAGTGCCTGCAGGCTGCATTCGTTGATCCGCCGGGCGCGCTTGCCGCGGCCACCGGCACCGACGATTACTTCGCCGTGCAAGGGCTTGCGTCGGCCGGCAAGGACTTCAAGCCAGGCAAGTTGCGTGACCAGACCCGCGCGTGGCTCGCCCGCGCCGGCGGGATCCCCGGCGACGATCGTGCTGCGGCCTTGGCGCGCGACAATCAGCCCCTCGGCGGTCAGAGTCTCAAGGGCATGCCGGATCACACCGGTCCCTATCTCATGTAGTTTGCTCACCTCGGTTATGGACGGCAGCTCGTCACCAGGGATTACGGCCCCTGATCGGATGGCGTCGGCCAGCATCCCAGCAACCTGCCGCCATGCGGGGCGCGAGTCGGTCGGGGAGATCGCCAGGACGGGGAAGTTCCGGTGCTCGTTGAACGGCTTGCCGGTACAGGTCAGATCGCCGCAGCGCTTCAGCCGCACGTACAGCTTGTCGAGCACGGGACCACAGACCTTCCGCACCTCCATGTGCCCCAGAGCAGGCTTGATAGTGCGCCGGATGAATCCCTCGTTCGTCTGCCGAGTGGACACATCCCATTCGGCGATCGCTGCATACTCATCCAGGAGCGTCGCCACGGTCGCACCGGACTCGGGACGACCGCCAGCCCGCTAGCCGACACATACCACGACTCATGCCACGCGCCAGAACCAAGATCTGCAAAAGACGCCTCTGACCTGGGAGCCGGTGAGCGGATTCGAACCGCTGACCTGCCGTTTACAAGACGGCCGCTCTGCCAACTGAGCTACACCGGCCAGGGACGCACGCATCGTAGCCGATCCTCCGGCCGGCATGCGAAAACAATACTCTGAGCCAATCTCCTCCTGGACATTTGTAATCTATGGATCATAATGCATTTATGGCACTTTCGAACGGTTCGCGGTAGTGGCCGCCAGTGTGATCACGAGTGTCGCAGAGGAAGGGGACGACGAGCCAGCACGGAACCCTCGTCGCCACAAAGTGCAGCAGCGTGCCGAGGGAACTCTGGTACCAGGATTCCGATTTCACCGATTTCGGCACGTGACCTGGCTTCCGGAGTCACGCTCCTCCATCATCGGGTGAGCGCGCTCTCACCAGCTCCGGCGTAGAGCTCAGCCGCGCGCCAGCAGTACCAGGCCACCACCGAACGGTACGGCCGGTAGGGGTCGCCGAGTGGCTCGAGCTGGCGGGCGGTTGGTGTCGGTATCTTCCAGGCCAGGCCGAACCCACGGCGGATGCCGAGGTCACCCGTTGGCCAGACGTCGAGGCGGCGAAGCTGGAAGAGCAGGAACATCTCCGAAGTCCAGCGGCCGATGCCGCGCACCGACGAGAGCCGCGCAACGATCTCCTCGTCGGACTCGCGGGACAGTGACCGGGGCGACAGGCCGACAGTGCCGTCGAGGACCTTGGCCGCCAGGTCCAGCAAGGAGGCGACCTTGGCCGCGGACAGCCCGGCTGCGCGGAACTCGTCGGCGGGCAGCGTGACCAGGCGTTCGGGCCGGACTTCGCCGCCGAGCGCCGCTATCAGACGGCCGTGGATGGCGGCTGCCGCCCGGCCCGCGAGCTGCTGGTAGACGATCGCGCGCACCAGTGACTCGAAACCCGTCTCAGCGGGCCGCCGCAGCCGGGGAAGCCCTGTCTCGGCGACGAGTCGGGCGATTACGGGGTCGCGCTCGGCCAGGATGCGCGCTGCTTCGGCATGGGTGACACGCCGGGGCGTGGCCGCCGCGGCCACGGGCCGGCCGACCTGGTCGTTCACGTCCGGAGCGCTGATCGCACCATCGTACGGTGGCCTTCCGCGCCTCGCCACGAGCCAGCCAGCCCGCCGCTCGTCCCCTAAGATCACCGGCAGCAGCATAAGTGGACCATCCATGCGGGTCTGGCAACAGCAATGGCACCATCCATGCTGCTGAGGTCTTGCGACACATCGCCGGGAGGCACATGACCGCGCCGTTCGCGACGGCGCTGCTGGGCTGGAAACCCAGCAGCAAGAACAAGCTCGGCTGGGCCCTCGCGCCAAACTTCGCCGACGTGGACAGCGCGGAGTCGATGACGATCGCTGCCGGGGTACTCGATGCGCTGTCGGTCGACCGCGACGTGATCTCGGACGTGCCGAGGGACCCGGGCGGCCCGCTGGAGCAGGCGGTGTGCGACCACCTGGGCACAAAGCTTGCCCGGCTGCACTCCGACCGGCTCTGGCTGGTCAGCAGGGGCACGGTGATCACCGACTTCGACCAGTACGTGCACCTGCGCGAGGTGGATGCGCTGGTCCGGGCCAACCCGCAGCTGCGCATCACCGTGGGCATGGACTACCTGATCAAGCCGGATGTCACGGTGAGCCTCGGTATGGTCCCGACCGCATCAGGCCTGCCCCCGCTGCACGCCGCGATCTCCTGCAAGTGGACGATCCGCTCGGACCGGGTGCAGAACATCCGGCATGAGTGCCTGCAGATGATCCGCCACCGCCGCGGCAGGCAGCCGCACCTGGTGACCGTGACCGCGGAGCCGCTGCCGAGCCGCCTGGCGTCGATCGCCCGGGGAACCGGCGAGGTCGACGCGGTCTACCACATCGCCTACGACGCGATGGCCGAGAGCGTCCAGCGTCACGCGAACCCGGAGCAGGCCGATGCGTGGCGGGAGGTTACCGCCCAGCGGCGCGTTGTCAGCTACGAACACCTGGCGGTGACCCTCGCGTCGTGGTGATCCGGCGTGGGACCAGACTTCTGTCGGTGCCGGGCGGCAGAATCACCCCCAACGAACGGGAGGCACGGGTGGGCGAGCTGACGTCGCTAGAGATCTGCGCCGGGGTCGGGGGCCAGGCGCTTGGCCTGGAACAGGCCGGCTTCGCCCACGAAGCCGTGGTCGAGATCGACGCCGACGCGTGCGAGACACTGCGCCGCAACCGGGGCTCAGCCTGGAAGGTGGTCGAAGGCGACGTCGCCAACGTCGACGGCCGGGCGTTCCGGCACGTGGACCTGGTCGCTGGCGGAGTGCCCTGCCCGCCGTTCTCCATCGCTGGCAAGCAACTCGGCCACGACGACGAGCGGGACCTGTTCCCGCAGGCCCTGCGCCTGATCGAGGAGTCCAGCCCGCGCGCCGTGCTGCTGGAGAACGTCCGGGGCCTGGCGACGCGCCGCTTCGACGGCTACCGCGCGCTGGTCCTCGCCCGGCTCCGCGGCCTGGGCTACCAGACCTGGTGGGATCTGGTGCAGGCTAGCGACCACGGCCTGCCCCAGCTCCGGCCGCGGTTCGTGCTCGTGGCGATCAGGCCGCCGTGGGCATCGTGGTTCCGCTGGCCGCAGCCGCTGCCCGGCCGTCCGCCGTACGTGGGCGAGGTGCTGGCCGACCTGATGCGCTCGGGCGGATGGCCCGGCGCCGCCGCCTGGTCACAGAGGGCCAGCCGGATCGCCCCGACAATCGTCGGCGGCAGCAAGAAGCACGGCGGCCCAGACCTCGGGCCGACCCGGGCGCGCGCCGAGTGGCGGTTGCTGGGCGTGGACGGGCTCGGCATCGCGAACGACGTCCCAGGACCGGACTTCCCGGTGACGGCGATGCCCCGGCTGACGGTGCGGATGGTGGCGCGGCTGCAGGGGCTTCCCGACTCGTGGCAGCTCCCAGGACGCAAGACCGCTGCCTACCGTCAGGTCGGGAATGCTTTCCCGCCGCCGGTCGCGCGGGCACTGGGCGAGTCCATCGCGGCCGCCCTGCGCCACGCCGGGGCGGCTGATGCCACGGGCGAGCCGGAGCATCACGCCAGCGTTGCCGCAGTGTGACTGGGCGGACTCACTGTGTGATTGAACCCTGTCTAGGGTTAACCCATGAGTGAGCAGCGGCATGCGTTTCAGCACGAGCTCGAGGCGATCGAATCCAAGGTGATCGAGCTGTTCGCAATGGTCGCCGAGGACCTGCCTAACGCGACCCACGCGCTGCTGAGCGGCGACAACCAGGTACTCGGGGTGCTGGCGGAACGCGAGCAGCTCATCGACGCCCTCTACCCCGAGATCGAGGAGCTGGCTAACCAGGAGATCCTGCTGCAGGCCCCGGTCGCCTCGGACCTGCGTTTCCTGCTGTCCGTGCTCCGGATCGTCCCGGAACTCGAGCGCTCCCACGACCTGGTCCTGCAGATCGCCAGCAAGTCCAATCACATTCTCAGCGACGACCTCTCACCGCGCTGCCGCGGCCTGGTCGAGCGTCTGGGCGAGATCGCATCCGCTATGTGGCGGGTGGCGGCTGACAGCTGGTACAAGCGCGACCGGTCCGCCGCCACCGCGCTCGCCGAGCGCGACGACGAGATGGACGAGATGCACTCCAGCCTGATCGCCGAGCTCGCCGCAGGGCGGATGTCGCTGCCGGTGACGATGGAGATGACGCTGGTGGCACGCTCCTACGAGCGCCTCGGCGCGCACGCGGTCAACATCGCCCGCCGGGTCGTCTACCTGGCCGGATCCGCTGACCTGCCGAACCGGATTTAGCCAGCCGGCTAGCCCATCCGGCCTGTGACGTAGGCCTGCGTCCGGCTGTCGTGCGGGTCCTCGAAGATCTGCTTAGTCGGGCCGTACTCGACGAGCACGCCGGTACGGGTGTCGCTGTCCGCCTCGGTGAGGACGGAAAAGAACGCGGTACGGTCACTGACCCGCGTTGCCTGCTGCATGTTGTGCGTGACGATGACGATGGTGTATTTCGACTTGATCTCGTGCATAAGGTCCTCGATGGCCCCGGTGGCGATTGGGTCGAGCGAAGAGGCAGGCTCGTCCATCAGCACGACGTCGGGCTCGACGGCGATCGTCCGCGCGATGCACAGCCGCTGCGCCTGCCCGCCGGACAGGCTCATGCCCGAGGTCTTCAGCCGGTTCTTGACCTCATCCCACAGCGCGGCCCGGCGCAGCGAGTGCTCGACGATGTCGTCCAGCCTGCGCCGGTTGTGCTCGCCGTTGATGCGCGGCCCGTAGGCGACGTTGTCGTAGATCGACTTCGGGAACGGGTTCGGCTTCTGGAAGACCATGCCGATGCGCCTGCGCACGGCTGTGGGAGATACGTCGCTGCCGTACAGCGATGAGCCACGGTAGATGATCTCGCCATCCAGCCGGGCCCCGGGCACGAGGTCGTTCATCCGGTTGAATGCGCGCAGCATCGTCGACTTGCCGCTGCCGGACGAGCCGATAAAGGCAGTGATCTCATTCTCGAAGACCGACATCGTGACGTCAGTGACAGCCTTGAACGCGCTGTACCAGATGGAGACGTTCCGTACGTCGAAGATGGGCGGCCCCGGTGTCGGCGCTGGCTGCCTGGCAGCCGTCTGCGGCCTCGGCAGGCCGGTGACAGCGACGTTCTGCTCGGACTGTTCCATGACCCTTCCTAGCGCGAGAACCTGGCAAAACGTGCGGTGACGATGCGGGCAGCGATCATCAGGATGAACGCGATGATGATCAGCGTGAGCGCCGCGCCCCAGCCACGGGCCTGGGCGCCCACGTACGGCTCGGTCGCGTTCGTGAAGATCTGCGACGGCAGGGAGGTGTTAGCGCCGCTGAACACGTCCGGGTTCGCTGTCGTCACCGTGAGGATCGTGAACAGCAGCGGCGCCGTCTCACCCGCGGCCCGGGCGACGGCAAGCAGGGCCCCGCTGACGATGCCGCCGATCGCTGCGGGCAGGACCACGGTCAGCGTCACCCGGGCCTTGGTCGCCCCGAGCGCGTAGCTCCCCCCGCGCAGCGACTCTGGCACCAGCTTCAGCATCTCCTCGCTGGACCGGATGACCACCGGCAGCATCAGGCAGGCCAGGGCGAAGGCGCCGGCCAGGCCAGAGAACCCGAAATGGAGCACCCAGATCGAGAAGATGAACAGGCCCATGATGATCGACGGCACGCCGGTCATCACGTCGGCCATGAACCGCACCAGCTTCGCCAAGAAGCCCTTGCCGCCGTACTCGCTGACGTAAATCGCGCCGAGCACCCCGAGCGGCACCGCCATGGCCGTGGCCAGGGCCGTGATCTCGATCGTGCCGAGCACCGCTGGACCTATGCCGCCGACGTCGGCTGGCGCCACGGTCACCGGGATCGGGCTGGTCAGGAACGATCCGCTGATGACCGAGGCGCCCTTGGCGATCACCGTGTAGAGGACGAAGCCCAGCGGGATGATCACCAGCACGAACGCGAGCACCATTGCCACGGTCACAATGCGGTTCTTGGTCCGCCGCCAGGACGGCGGCTCGCGCAGATCAACCTGCTGTTGCTGAGCAGCGAGTGTGGCCATCAGACCCCCCGCGAGCGCCGGGCGGAGCGTTCCACGACTCCGCGGGCGATGACGTTGATGATGATCGTGAAAGCGAACAGGAGCACGCCCAGCCCCATCAGCGCGGCCCGGAACACTCCAGAGGACTCGCCAAACTGGTTCGCGATGACCGCTGGCATGCTGTATCCGGTGGCGAACAGATGCGATGTGATCGTGGCCGACGAGCCGATCACCAGCGCCACCGCGATCGTCTCGCCCATCGCCCGGCCCAGTCCGAGCAGCACCGCCCCGACGACGCCGCCCTGGCTGTGCGGCCAGACCACGCCGCGGATCATCTCCCACCGGGTGGCGCCGAGCGCGTACGCGCCCTCCTTGTCGTCCGCCGGTACCGTCGCGATGACCTCCCGCGCCAGCGAGGTCACAATCGGGGTGATCATGAACGCGAGGATGAGGCCAGCCGTGAAGAACGAGGCGCCGCTCACTGGCGGCCCGAACAGCGAGCCCAGCACCGGGATGCCCTGAACCCCCGAGCCGATCGAGCTGTAGATGTGCTGCAGCCAGGGCGCGAGGACGAGGATTCCCCACAGGCCCCACACCACCGAGGGAACCACAGCAAGCAGGTCGACCACGTAGACGATCGGCCGCGCCCACCGCAATGGCACGACTTCGTTCAGCAGCAGCGCGATGGCCACGCTGACTGGCACCGACAAGATGAGCGCGATCAGCGACGTTATGGCCGTGCCGTAGATGAACGGCACCGCGCCGAACTGGTTGGCCGCCGGGTTCCAGTGCGTCGAGAAGACCCCGCTGAGGCCCTCGGTAGCGAACCACGACGAGGCCTGCTGGCTGGTCGACACGGCGATCAGCACAAGGATCACCAGCACAAGCAGGCCGGCCCCGAGCGCGAGGATTGCGAAGCCGCGGTCACCGAGCGGCCGGCGGTGCGCCAGCGGGTGGGCGGACCCGGCCGGGGAGGGCGCGTCCGCCCGCGCCCAGGCGCTCACAACGCCGAGCCCATCCGGCTGTCGCGGTCTGGCCGGCTCACGGCTACGAACCGATCTTGCTCAGCTGCGCCTTGGCCATCGAGTCGATCTTCGAGGGAAGCGGCGCATAGCCCAGCTGGCTGAGCATCGACTGGCCTGACCCAACCAGGTAGCCGACGTAGGCCTGCAGCATCTTCGTGTCGTTCTTGTTCGGCTGGGCCTGGCTGACCAGGACCCACGACTGGTAGGTGACGGGGTACGCGTTCGCGCCCGGGGCCCAGGCCGAGAAGAACGTCAGGTTCGGCTGGACGCTAACGCCATCAGCGGCCGCGGATGCTGACGACGGCGAGGGCGCGATGAATTTTCCGTCCGGGTTCTTGACTGAGGCGAACTTCAGCCCGGAGGCCTTGGCATCGGCGTAGTCCACATACCCGATCGCACCGGGGGTGGACTTGACGATCTGCGCCACGCCGCCATTGCCACTGCCAGCGCGGGCAGTGGACGGCCAGCTGATCGTCGAGCTGCTGCCGAGAGTCCACGCGCTCCCGGCGGCCTTCTCCAGGAACAGCGAGAAGTTCTGCGTGGTGCCCGAGGAGTCCGAGCGGACGGCCAGGGTGATCGGCTCGTTTGGCAGGCTGACACCCGGGTTGTCGGCCTTGATTGCCGGGTCGTTCCAGTTCGTGATCTTGCCCTGGAACATGTCCGCGATGACCGGAGCAGACAGCTGCAGCTTGCTGACGCTGGAGAGGTTGTAGGACATCGTGATCGGGCCGATCACGACCGGGAAGTAGAGCACAGTCTTGCCCTTGAAGTTGGCTGCCTCGGAGGCCGGGACGGGCGCATCCGAGCCGGCGTAGTTGACGACCCCGGAGGCCAGGTCGGTACGTCCCTTGCCCGAGCCGCCAGCACCGTAGTTGACGGTCATGCTGGGCTGAACCGACTTGAAGCTGGAAATGGCCTGCTGCTGGAAGACCTGCTGGAACGTCGATCCGCTCCCGTTGAGCGTGCCGCTGAGGGAACCGCTGCCGCTGCCAGTCGCGGTGGTGCCCGACGACCCGCACGCCGCAAGAGCAAGAGCCGTCAGCACGGCGCCCCCGACCGCGACTATCTTTCCGCCCCGAATTCGCATATTGAGGTTGCTCCTTCTAGATCTGTACCTTTTGTTCAAAACGGAGGTCACTCATCTGCCGGCTAAATAAGCAAAGAAGCGCAACGCCCGTGACATATCCGGATCGCGACGCCTATCGCCACCGCCTGGTTAACAGAAAATGAACATCAGAAGTCGAGAAGCGAAATTAAAGTTTCCCCCCGGAATTTACTGACACCGTCAGCTGATGCGGTTCCGCATGGCAGCCAGAGATCGGGACCGCTTTTGTAACTGATGTGCCTGATTGTGGCGCGCCTAGTCCCTTTCATAGCTCCCCCGGCTTGGTGACCGCCACAGGCGTAATACCCCGCTCCGTCGCCACCTACCATCGAGGTGTAACCGTCTGGATACAAGTTGGTAGCGTTATGACCTGGCATGTTTCCGCAGCTCTCCGGCTCCGGGGCCCACGTCACGCTTCGGTTCGCTTCGTTCAGCAAGAATGGAGATCTGGGATTCGATTGCTTTAGTCAAATATCTCTGGCGCACGCCGAAAGCCCGAGGAGGCAGCAATAATGCGCCGCAATGGTGCCGTCCTGACTGTTCCGTGTGGTCGTCGAGGCCAGCCCGGCAGGTGTGGCTCACGCAGCGCTTGGCTGGGCTGGCATCATCAGGCACATGACTGTGGTGAAGATCAACGCGATCACGGTGCCGGCCGAGAGCGGGGACGAGCTCGCGCGGCGATTCGCGGCCCGGGCGGGCGCGGTCGATGACCAGGATGGCTTCGAGGGCTTCGAGCTGCTCAAGCCGACCGACGAGCGGACGACCTGGCTGGTGCTGACCCGCTGGCGGGACGAGGCGTCGTTCGGCGCCTGGCTGCACTCCCCCGCGTTCTCGCATGGGCACCGCTCCGCTGCCGAGCGCGCTGGCGGCGACGCCCCGCCCCCGGTCGGGGTCAGCAGCGAGCTGTGGTCCTACGAAATCGCTGGCGGCTCTGCCCGGCCGGCCGGGAGCGACTCCGCCCGGTAGCCGGCCAGTGAGTCCTCGATGAGGCGCTCGGCGTCGGCCCAGGTAGGGGCCGCAGCGGCATAGCCGGGGACCGGCTGGGTCTGCGGCCCGAAGACGTACTGGTGGTCGACTGCGCCGCGAATCGCCGCGTGCACCTCGGGATGGTCGTCGACGAAGTGGGTCAGGCCCAGATCCAGGCAGTGGCCACGCTTCTCCGGCCTGGTCAGGCAGAACCGGACATGCCCGCGCGGCAGACCTGTGCGCTGGTAGAAGTCGTGGCCGTCCAGCCAGCGCAGGGTCCGCGCCTGCACCCGCGGACCGCACTTGGACACCAGCCACACCTGGCCATTCAGCAGACGCGTCAGACGGGCGATGGACTCAACCGCCCCGGCCATCTCCGGGGTCGCCTGCATCGTGGCCTCGTCGCCCTCGAAGAACGCCGTGTCGCCGCCGCCAGGATGAGACGGGCCGTCGATGATCACCCGCCCGATGTCAATCCCAAGCCGGGGCTTCCGGCGGCTGCCTGGCATAGTCATGCAGTCAGCATGCCGCACTGTCACATCAGCCCTGGTCTGGGGTACTCTGTCGCCCGCAGGCGATCAGGCGGGGGGCGATGGGGAGCGTGCACAGCATCAGGAATCGTTTTGTCGACGATCCTGGATCACTTGGGCAGCGAATGCGGCAACGCCGCTGGGAGTGGTTCCGCGCCGCCTTTCCTGATATCGAGTCGATGTCTGTTGTCGATCTTGGCGGAACCGCCGAAGCCTGGCTGCGCGCTCCGGTTCGCCCGGCGCATGTACACGTCGTGAACCTGGAAGCAGGGCCCAGCGATACCCCAGCGTGGATCCGGGCTGACCAGGCTGACGCATGCGACCTGCCCTCACATATCAGGAACAGCAATTATGACGTCGTCTTCTCGAACTCGGTGATTGAGCACGTGGGAGGGCACTCACAGCGGATGCGCTTCGCCGAGGCAGTGCACAAGCTGGCAGACGGGCATTGGGTGCAGACCCCCTACCGCTACTTCCCGATTGAGCCGCACTGGCTCTTCCCCGGGTTTCAGTTCCTCCCGCTGCCAGTGCGCGCTGAAATATCGCACCGGTGGCCGCTCGCGCATACGCGGTCCCAGGACCGCGAGGACGGCTTGCAAGCGGCGATGGGTGTCGAACTGCTCGGCCGCGCCGAGATGGCCTCCTACTTCCCGGACTCGACGTTGCGGACCGAGCGCGTGGCGGGCCTGGTCAAGTCCCTGATCGCGGCCAAGACCTGATGTCGGCGCTCGTTGATAAAGCCCAGGGCCGCCAGCGGAACACGGGGCACGCAGCCGCGTAACCGCGGCCGGCGTCGCCTGCGGTACGGCATCGGCGCGCTGCTCGTCGTCGTCGCGGTGCTCAGCTTCGCCACGGCACGATGGATTGTCTGGCCGCCCCAGCAAGCGATGCCAGCGCGGGTTGACGCGATCGTCATGCTGAACGGGCCTGGCGACCGTCTCAATACAGCGCTGAACCTGGCCTGGGGGCACCGGGCACCGGTGATCGTGATCTCCCGCGGTTCCGCCTACTGGGGGCACGGCAGCGTCTGCGCACCCAAGATTCCCGGGGTTACTGTGATCTGTTTTGACCCCAGCCCGGCGACGACGCGCGGGGAAGCTGAGTTCGCTGGCCGCCTGGCAGCGAGATACGGCTGGCACTCGATCGCCGTTGTCGCCATAACCCCGCAGGACACCGTCGTCCGGCTCCGGGTCGGGCGCTGCTTCGGAGGCAAGGTCTACGTGGTCAACAGCCCGCTGCCAATGTGGCAGTGGCCGCTGCTGGTCGAGTATGAAGGGGGGTCGGTCCTCAAGGCGCTGTTCGTCCAGCGGACCTGCTAGAGCCGTTAACCTACCCGTGAGCAGGAACAGGGGGGACCATCGTGACCAGCATCGTCATCGCTGCGCACAACGAGGCAACAGTCATCGGGCGTTGCCTGGACACGCTGCTCGCCGGGGCTGAGCCGGACGAGTTCGACGTGACCGTGGTGGCTAACGGATGCACCGACGCCACCGCGAAGGTCGCGGCGGCCCGGCCCGGAGTCCGCGTGCTCGCTCTGCCGGAACCAGGCAAAGTGCCGGCGCTGAACGCGGGTGACGTCATGGCCGAGGGGTTTCCGCGGATCTACCTCGATGCCGACATCGTCATATCCGCTGAAGGCGTCAGGGCCCTGGGCGACGCGCTCACATCTGAAGGCGATCCAGCCGCCGCACCCGTGCTGGCCGTCACGTCGCGCCGCGAGCTTGACCTCAGCCGCAGCCCGATGCTCGTCCGCGCCTATTACGCGATCAGCTCTCGCCTGCCGGCTTTCCAGAACGCGCTGTTCGGCCGTGGAGTCGTAGCGCTGTCCGCCGAGGGGCGGGCGCGTTTTGGCCGGTTTCCTGATGTCGTCGCCGACGATCTGTTCCTTGACTCCTTGTTCCGCGCGGCGGAGAAACGCGAGGTCGAGGCCGTGAGCTCCCGGATCGCGGCGCCGAGGCGCACCGCAGACCTGGTCCGCCGCCTGGTCCGGGTAAGGCGCGGCAATACCGCCCTGCGAGCGCGGGCGGGCGGCGCCAAGGGCCGGGTCCGCGGCGCGGCGCGGACGTCGTGGCTGCGCGACGTGGCGCTGCGTAACCCGGCCCTGCTGCCAGCGGCGGCATGCTACGCCACGATCACTCTGCTGGCCGCCGTCCTGGCCAGGCGGCAGGTCGAGGCGGCCAGCGCGTGGGGCCGCGACAACTCCTCACGCGTCGGCGATCACCAGCCAGGCAACGCGGAGGCGCTTGATGGGCGGCGCTGACCTGCTGAACATCTGCTTTCACGGCGTCGGCACCCCTGGACGGGAACTGGAACCCGGCGAAGACGGCTACTGGGTAGCCGGCGATCGCTACCTGCGGATCCTTGACGAGATCGCCACCTGGCCATCGGCACAGATCAGCTTCGACGACGGGAACGCCTCTGACGTGGAGGCCGGCCTGCCGGGGCTGCTGGAGCGAGGGCTGACCGCACGGTTTTTCGTGCTGGCCGGGCGGCTTGGCTCGCCTGGCAGCCTGGCCGCCAGCGACGTCCGCATGCTGGCGGACCACGGCATGAGCGTGGGAACTCACGGGATGTCGCACCGCTCATGGCGGGGGATGGACCCGGCGACGCGGCAGGCCGAACTTGTCGAGGCACGCCAGCGCATCCAGGAGGCCAGCGGCTGTGCAGTCACCGAGGCCGCCTGCCCGATGGGACGCTACGACCGGCGGGTGCTTGCCGGTCTGCGGGAACTCGGCTACGAGCGCGTCTACACCAGCGACAGGCGGACCGCAGTACCGGGCAGCTGGCTGCAGCCCAGGTTCAGCGTGCGCGCCGAGGACTCCCCGGAATCGCTGCGCGCCACGGTCCTGCGGAAGCCTGGCCCACGCCAGAGAGCCAGGCAGAACCTTGTCGGCCTGGCCAAACGGCTGCGCTAGCTGACCCCGTGCTGGCTAACCCTGTGCTCGCTAACACAGTGCGGACCTCGCGGCTCGCGCATCCTGCCGGGGCGCAGAAGCGCCTTTACAGCGGCCCGGCTGGTCTTCCGGCCCAGGACGGCGCGGCTCGCCTCACGCACGACCAGGGCGGTCCAGTAGGCCGCAGTCCGGACTGTGCCGTTACGGCGCCTGAAGAGCCGGACCCGGTTGAGCATCAGCAGCGTCCACAGCCCCGGTGACTGGGCCGAACCGCCCTCCAGGTGCACGGCGTGGGCCGACGGCACGTAGCGGGTCACCAGGCCTGCGTCACGTGCTCGGAGGGCGAAGTCGGTCTCCTCGGAGTACAGGAAGAACGACTCGTCCCAGGGTGCGCAGCGCCGCCAGCATTCCGCGCTGATCAGCAGCGTCGAGCCTTCGGCCCAGTCGGTCACTGCTGTGGCGTCGTAGCGCCGCGGATCGGTGACGACCTCGCCGAGAGCGGGATAGCGGCCCGCGCGCTCTGCTCCCAGCAGCGCGTCACCCCAGGCGCGCAGGACGCTCGGCTGCCTGCGCATGGACTCGATCAGCTTGCCGTTGCGGTCAGCCAGCCGGGGCACGGCCATGCCGGTGCCTGGGGCCAGCGCGCCGAGCAACGCGGCGACGCATCCTGGCATGAGCCGGACGTCGGGATTGAGCACGAGGATTGCCGAGTGCGGGGCTGCCGCCCGCACGGCGGCGTTGATGCCCGCGGCGTACCCGGCGTTACGTCCCATCTCGATGATCGCCGCCGTGGGCGCCAGGCGCCGCACGGCCGGCACGCTGTTATCGGCTGAGGCGTTGTCGGCCACGGTGAGATGCCATGACACACCCTTCAGCCCGTCGACAAGGGAGGCAAGAAGATCTTCCAGCAATCCCTCGCTGTTGTAGGTCACGACGACGACCGCCACCGTCGCGCCGTCCGTGCCGCTGAGCGGCAGATCGCGGGGTGTCATAGGCGCTCTTAAGCACGAGGCGGCTGCGGCGCAGCCGCCCGCTCAGCAGAACCGGCCGCCTGCCCGCCTTTTTCCAGCGCTCGCTTGTAGGCAGCAAGAAGCTTCGGAACCTGCTGTTCCCACGTCAGCATGGCCGCAAAACGCTCGCGCCCGATCTGGCCCATCCGGGCGCCGAGTTCCGCGTCATCGACCAGCCGGACGATTCCCTCGGCCAGTGATGCCACGTCATTACGGATGGCATAAAGACTTGCCCCGCCCGCAGAGACGCGGCCCTCGTGCAAGTCGAACTGGACGATTGGCCTGCCCAGCGCCATGTATTCCATGATCTTATTCATCGTGGAAATGTCGTTCATCCGGTTAGCCTCGTCGGGGCAGACACACACGTCGGCCGTTAGGAGAACGCTGCCAAGCTCCTTGCCCGATGAGATCAGGCCGGTGAACTCAACATGCTCGCCGATGCCGGCAGACGCGACCCGCTCCCGGAGGCGCGGCAGCTCGGGCCCGGCGCCGACCAGCACAAACTGGATGTCATCGCGGCGCCAGTCCCGGACGATCATTCTGGCGGCGTCAACCAGCCAGTCCAGGCCGTCCTGGCTGCCCATGATCCCGACGTAAGCCACGAGGTGCTTGCGTCCGCGCCGCCATCGCTCGTCAGGCTTCACCCCCGCGAAGCGCAGCACGTCCGGGGCTGACCGCACCACGAAGACGTCCGTCGCAGGCATCCGGCCACGGCGCAACGCGATATCCAGGAAGCTGTCATTGGTTTCGATCGACACATGAGCGCAGCGATATGTCAGTCGCTCGAACAGCGTCGTAAGACGGACAAGCAAGCCGCCTTCTGGCTGCCCCTTGGCGATCATAAGCTCCGGTGTGGCGTCGTGGTGATCATAGATAAGCCGCGCCCCCTGCGCTACGAGCGGCAGCGCGACGAGGAATAGCAGATCCGGCGGATTGCATATATGCACGACGTCGACACGGCGGCGGATCCGGATCCCGAGGGCGAGCCGGAGCATCGACAGGATCGCAATCCCATACTCGGCCAGGTAACCCGAGGCACGCCGCGCCTCAGGCCCTGGCGAGTACCGGTAAACGTGAATTCCGTTCAGCAGCTCACGGCGGGCCGGGTAATCCTTTGTGCGCGGACAGACAATGTGCACCTCGTATCCGGCGGCGTCAAGGGCCAGCGCCTCCTGCCATACTCTCCGGTCGAATGGCACTGGCAGGTTCTGGACCAGAATAAGGACGCGCAGCCGGTCCCGGGCGCCCGCCTGCCTGCTCACGCGGATGCATCCTTACCGGGCGCAGTACCGTTAATGCGGCCAATCTTGGCAGTATCACTTCTATATGGCCAGAATCGGGCAAACTGCATCGGGTCCCCCCATGGGCAGAGACGGCAGCGCTCACCTTCCCTGCACCTGGCGGCACGGTCAGCTCACGCCAGCGACCACGTGTGTGACGCTCCGCGCGCCGCGCCCGATGTCTTTCACGCCATGTCCGTTATCTATTTGTTATATAATCTAGAGCTCGCCCCCGGCACTATCGGCGTGTCAAGCGCCCCGTAAACCACTTTGCCCGGTGGGGCGTCTTCCTTATGCGCGCAGGACGGCGACCTTGCTTAGCCGGATCCGCGTGGTACAAGGGGGGCCTTTGCCGTGAGCGTATTTGACCATGCAGTCGTTTCCGATGCCAGGCCGCGCCTGGCCATCAGGGAACCGGTGCCATGGACAAGGAGCTATCTGCGCTGGGCCGCGCTGACCGACTGTGCCTGCGGTCTGCTGGCTGGCGCTCTCGCCCTCTACGTACGCTTCGCTGGCCAGGGCAACCTGCCCCCTTCCTATGTCGGCTTCGCTATCACGCTCCCGGTCCTGTGGTGCAGTTCGGTAGCCCTGGCCGGCGGCTACGGGCAGCGGCTCTTCGGCGCAGGCTCCGATGAGTTCCGCCGGGTGCTGAACGCGGCCGTCGGCCTGGCCGCTGGCATCGCGATCATGTCGTACGCAGCCAAGATCGATTTCGCCCGCGGCTACTTCGTGATCGCACTTCCGAGCGTGGCCGCCTTCGACCTGGCCGCCAGGTACCAGCTGCGCAAGCACCTGCACCGGCTGCGCCGCGCGGGGTCCTGTATGCAGCGCGTGGTGGCCGTCGGGCACGCGCCAGCCGTCGCCGACCTCGTGGCGACGCTGCGACGGGACAAGTACAACGGCCTGAGGGTTGTGGGCGCCTGTCTGGCCGACCGGACCAGGCCAGCCGAGATCGCCGGCGTCCCTGTGTTCGGGGAGCTGAGCAGCGTCTCGGCCGCTGTGAGCCAGTTCGCCGCCGATGCCGTCGCGGTGCTCGCCTGCCCGGAGATGAACGGCATCCGCTTGCGCGACCTGGCCTGGGAGCTGGAGGAGACCGGCACCGACCTCTGCGTCGCCCCGGCTCTGATGGACGTGGCGGGCCCGCGCACGACGATCCGGCCGGTTGCCGGTCTGCCGCTGCTGCAGCTGGAACATCCCGAGCTGGCCGGGGGGAAGCAGGTCATCAAAACGATGTTCGACCGGCTCGCCGCCGGCATGGCGCTGATCGTGCTCGCACCCCTCTTCGCAGCCATCGCCGTGGCCATCCGCCTGGACGATAGCGGGCCGGTGCTGTTCAGGCAGACGAGGGTCGGCCGGGACGGCCAGAACTTCACCTTGTTCAAGTTCCGGACCATGGTCGTCGACGCTGAGCAGCGCAGACTGCAGCTCGAGGCGCTCAACGAGGGGTCGGGGCTGCTGTTCAAGATGCGCCGGGACCCGCGTGTCACCAAGGTCGGCGCCCAGCTGCGGCGCTGGTCCCTGGACGAGCTGCCGCAGCTGTTCAACGTGCTCATCGGGGACATGTCCCTGGTCGGCCCGCGGCCCGCCCTCCCGCGCGAGGTGGCCCGCTACGGCAACCACATGCGGCGCCGGCTGGCAGTCAAGCCAGGCCTCACCGGCCTGTGGCAGGTCAGCGGCAGGTCCGGGCTGTCCTGGGAAGAGTCGTTCCGGCTCGACCTGCGCTACGTGGACAACTGGTCGATGGCGCTTGATCTGCAGATCCTGTGGAAGACGTTCTCCGCGGTCATCCGCGGATCTGGCGCCTGCTGATGCCTGTCGCGCTCACTCCGATCACGGACGCTGACGTAGCCGAGGTAGCGGCCTTCCTGAAGGCCAACCTCGATGGCCGCGTTCCGTGGGCACGCGCGATGGAAGTGCCGTGGAAGGCCGCGGCACCGAACCACGGGTTCATGCTCCGTGACGGACGGGCCGTGGCCGGTGTCTACATGGCTTTTTATTCAGAACGACAGGTAGGCGGGCACCCCGAGCGGTTCTGCAACCTCGGTGCGTGGTGTGTCCGGCCCGAGTACCGGCCGCACAGCGTCCGGCTGCTCCGGGCACTGCTGGCGCAGGACGGCTACCACTTCACCGACTTGTCGCCGAGCGGGAACGTTCTGCCGCTCAACACCAGGCTGAACTTCCGGCCGCTGGATACCGCCACCGCCCTGGTCCCCAACCTGCCGAGGCCGACCGCGGCGGGACGGGTGAGGATCAGCAGCGACCCGGAGGTCATCGAGGCGACGCTGGCCGGCCCGGAGCTGGACATCTACCGCGACCACGCGTCGGCGGCCGCGGCCCGTCACCTCGTCCTGCTCCGCGACCACGCCTCCTGCTACGTGATGTTCCGGAAGGTACGGCGCAAGGGCCTGCCATTGTTCGCGGCCATCCTGTACGTCAGCAACCCGGACGTGTTCCGCCGCTGCAACGCGGCGCTCACGCGCTGCCTGCTGGTCCGGCATGGAGCCCTGGCAACCCTGGCCGAACTGCGTGTTGTCGGGCACCGGCCGCGGCTGTCGGTCATGCTGGCCGCGCCGCGTCCCAAGATGTACCGCAGCGCGAGCCTGGCACCCGGGCAGATCGATGACCTCTACAGCGAGCTCGCATGCGTTCCCTGGTAGCCCGCGATTCCCTACCGCGAGAGGCGTAACACCATGCGCTATCAGGTCCACCATCTGGTGGCGGAGGTGGCGGGCGCGCGGCCGGGCGCCCCGGCCGCCGCCTGCAAGGACGTCACCGTCAGCTACGGGGAGCTGTGGCGTGACGTCCGTAGCTTCGGCGGGGCCCTGGCCGGCCTGGGACTGCGGCGCGATGACCGGGTCGCGGTTTACCTCGACAAGCGGATCGAGACGGTGGTCGCTCTGTTCGGCACGTCGGCGGGCGGAGGGGTCTTCGTGCCGGTCAACCCGCTGCTGCGGCCCGGGCAGGTCGGTTACATCCTGCGAGACTGCGATGCCCGGGTGCTGGTGACGTCCCCGGACCGGCTCGCCCTCCTGGCCCCAGAACTCGACGAGTGCAAGTCCCTGGAGCACGTGGTGCTCGCCGGGCACGGCACTGACCCGCAGATGACTGCCCCGGAGATAACCGGGCCCGGGGCGCGCTACGCGGTCACGTCCTGGCCTGAAGCCGGGGCCGGGGCCGCGCCCGACACAGGGGCGACCGACGCCGACATGGCCGCGATCCTGTACACATCGGGCAGCACCGGCCGACCCAAGGGCGTCGTGCTCAGCCACCGGAATCTCATCGCCGGCGCCGAGAGCGTGAGCAGCTATCTCGGCAACAACTCCAGCGACGTGATTCTCGCCGCGCTGCCGCTCAGCTTCGACGCTGGCTTCAGCCAGCTGACCACTGCATTCAGCGCCGGGGCTCAGGTGGTGCTGATGAACTACCTGCTGCCAGCGGACGTCGTGCGGCTCTGCGCTCGGCACCAGGTCACCGGCCTCACCTGCGTCCCGCCGCTGTGGATTCAGATCGCCGGCCAGGACTGGCCCGCGGAAGCCACCCGCCACCTCCGGTACTTCGCGAACACCGGCGGCAGGATGCCCCGGGCCACGCTGGACCGGCTGCGCTCGCTGTTCCCCGGCGCCGCTCCTTATCTCATGTATGGGCTCACCGAGGCATTCCGCTCCACCTACCTGGACCCGGGCGAGGTAGACCGGCGGCCGGACTCGATCGGCAAGTCGATCCCCAATGCCGAGATCCTCGTCGTCCGCCCGGACGGCTCGCTGTGTGACCCTGGCGAAGAGGGCGAGCTGGTGCACCGCGGGGCACTGGTCGCGGCGGGGTACTGGAACGACCCAGAGCGGACTGCCGAACGCTTCCGGCCCGCCCCGGCCCGCGATCCCAGCCTGTGCACCACCGAGACTGCCGTGTGGTCGGGTGACATGGTCGTTCGCGACGACGAGGGCTTTCTGTACTTCGTCGGCCGCAAGGACGAGATGATCAAGACCTCCGGGTACCGGGTGAGTCCCAGCGAAATCGAGGAAGTGGCCTACGACACCGGGCTGGTCCGGGACGCCGTCGCCCTGGGTATCCCGGACACCGTGCTCGGGCAGTACGTACTTCTTGTCGTGAGCCCGGCTGGGCACGGCGCGGTCGACGTTGACGAGCTGCTCGCCCGGATGAAGAAGGCGCTGCCCGCATACATGCTGCCCCGGCAGGTGGACGTCAGGCCAGAGATCCCGCGCTCGCCCAACGGGAAGTTCGACCGGGCCCGCCTGCGCGAGGAGCTGGCTCAGTGACCGCCAGCGCCACGGAGGCCGGCGCGCTGACGGCCAGTTCCGCCGGACCCCGCTCCGTCACGGCGCACCCGGCGGGAGGCAGTGCCGTCACCCCTCACCCGACGATGGCCGCGTTCACCACCCACGGCGCGCGCCTGTGCGTGGGCGGTGTGGCAGTGGACCTGCTCGCTGAGCGGGTTGGCGGGACCCCGTTCTTTGCCTATGACCGGGCTCTGCTGAGCGGACGGGTGGCGCAGCTGCGCGCCGCGCTGCCGCCTGGCATCGACGTCAGCTACGCGATCAAGGCCAACCCGATGCCCGCGGTGGTACACCATCTCAGCGGGCTGGTCGACTCCTTTGACGTGGCGTCCGCCTTGGAGCTGCGGACAGCCCTGAACACCACGATGCCGCCCGACCTGGTCAGCTTCGCCGGGCCGGGCAAGACACCCGCCGAGCTGCGGCAGGCCGTGGCCTCGGGTGTGACGGTGGAGATGGAGTCCGGCACCGAGGCGCGGCGGCTGACCGAGATCGGGGAGCAGCTGGGGATCCGCCCGCGGGTGGCGGTGCGGGTCAATCCCGACTTCGGTATCAAGGGATCGGGGATGCGCATGGGCGGCGGGCCTCAGCAGTTCGGCGTGGACGCCGAGCAGGTCCCGGCGCTGCTGAAGGAACTGTCCGATGCGGACGTGGAGATGCTGGGCTTTCATGTGTTCGCCGGATCCCAGAACCTGCGGGCGGAGGTCCTGGCCGAGGCGGAGCGCAAGACCGTCGACCTCATCCTCCGGCTGACGCAGGACGCTCCCGCACCTGTCCGCTACGTCAATCTCGGCGGAGGGTTCGGCATCCCCTACTTCGACCAGGATTCGCCGCTGGACCTCGGCGCTGTCGGGGACAGCCTCGCCGAGCTGCTCGAGACCCGGATCCGGCCTGAACTACCGCAGGCCCGTGTGGTTGTCGAGCTCGGGCGTTACATCGTCGGCGAATGCGGCGTCTACGTCACCCGGGTCGTGGACCGCAAGCACTCGCGCGGGCGCACGTTCCTCGTGGTCGACGGGGGAATGCACCATCAGCTGGCCGCGTCGGGCAACTTCGGGCAGGTGATCCGGCGCAACTACCCGATTGCGGTCGGCAACCGGATGGACGAGGAGGCGTCGGAGACGGCGACCGTCGTCGGCAGACTGTGCACCCCGCTCGACCTGCTGGGCGACCGGGTCATGCTGCCACCCGCTGACATCGGGGACCTGATCGTGGTGTTCCAGGCCGGGGCATATGGGCTCACAGCGAGCCCGACCGCCTTTCTGAGCCACCCGGAGCCCGCTGAGGTGCTTGTATAACGCGGTGTTTGTATAACGAGGTATTTGTATAACGCAAGGGAGCCGCATGGACACGACCGCGACAACACTCGACGACGTCAAGGCCCTCGTGGCCGAGACGCTTGGCATCGGCGACCGGCTCGGCTCGATGGATGCCTCCACCAGGCTGCTCGGCGAGATGCCGGAACTGGACTCGCTCGCCGTCGCGGAGCTGATCGCGGGGCTTGAGAGCAAGTTCGGGGTCGACGTCGACGGTGCTGACATCACGGCCGACGTGTTCGAGACTGTGGGCACGCTCGCCGCGTTCGTGGACGCGCACAACTAGCTGCCATGCCGGGGCGCGGACGGCGGCGCAGGTCCACGGGCAGGACGCGAGTCACTGGATCGCGCCTGGCCCTGATCGTCGGCTGCGCTGTGCTAGGGGCTACGGCGATAACGGCTGGCACGTATGCGCTGCGGGCGGCCACGATGACGCACATCGGCCGGAGCGACGTCGCCGGGCCCGGCGGGCTGACCGCAGCCGCTGGCAGTGGCCATGCCCAGACGGCCACGCCGCACGCCTCGGGCACGCCCACCCCGCGCCCGAGCAAGACCCAAGCACCTGGGTCCGCGGGAATCACGCCAGCGGCGGCGGCGAAGTGCGGCAGCGCTGCTCCTAATACGCCGGGCGGGGCCGACCCGTGGGGCGGCTGCTGGCCTGGGCCTGGCAACACCGGGGTGCCGGCCGACGCCGCCCTGTCCGCTTACAACGGTTCATGCACTCTGACGAAGAACACCGTCATCAGCAGCAAGACCGTGAACTGCACCCTGAGCGTGAATTCCGGCAACCTTACGCTGGACGACAGCATGGTCAACGGTGAGGTCTACAACAACGGGTCAGGGTCGGTGCTGATCGAGAACACCACAATGAACGGCGGCAGCGCCGAGACCGAGACCGTCCTCGGCAGCAACCTGACGATCATGAACTCCAGCCTCTATGGCAACCAGCACGAGGTCTACTGCGGCAGCAACTGCACGATCGAGAACTCGTGGCTGCACGACAACTACGACTTCGGCTCGTCAGACCACCAGAACGGGTTCCTGAGCACCGGCGGGGACACATACAACCTGCAGCACAACAGCGTCTACTGCGTCGGCGGCTGCACCGGGGACATCACGTTCATCCCGAACGGCGACATCAGCGGGGCGACCGTCAGCAAGAACCTGTTCGTCGCGACGACGGACGCCGCGTACTGCCTCTATCCGTCGAGTGATCCACCAGCCAAGCCGGGCATCGTCGAGCAGATGACCGTCGTCGACAACGTCTTCCAGCACGGGCCCAACGGCAACTGCGCTTTCTACGGCCCGGTGTATGGCTGGGACTCACCGACCAGCTCACCCGGCACGGATGGCTACGGCAACGTATGGTCCGGCAACATCTGGGACAACGGGGCGCCGCTGAACCCCTGACGATGACCTGAGAGCGTCATGGTAGGAATGCCGCCGTGACGACGTTGATCACGGCAGTGCCGCCCAGGCGGCAGAGGACGCCGAGGTGATAGTGGGCACTGTCCTCGATCCCGCTGCAACGATCCGCCAGGCGGGGTGATCCGGGAACCTAACGTCGGTGCCGCATATCCCTTCGTCGACGAGGACGATGTGGCTTCTGTGGCCGTGATGGCCCTGCTCGGGACTGCCGCGGGCCGGTCATCGAGGCTGACGGGTGGCCCGTAAGCGCCAGAGCGCGGGTCCGAAGCCGAATTCCTTGTCCATCCCCTCCCGCCCGGGCCCGCGATCGAGCGCATGCTGGGCCGCCCGGCCAAGACCTTCGCGCAGTGGCTCGACCGTCACACCGGCGCCTTCTGCTGAGCCGCGGCCAAGACCGTGACCGACAGGTGTCATCACAGGTCACGGCCAGCCCTGGCGCTTGGGCGTGCTGACCTAAGCGGCGACCAGCTCAGCGAAGATCGCCCGGATCTCGGCTGGCTCGAGGGCGCACGTCGCGTCCCCGACGCCCAGCTCCAGCCGCAGCGTGTACGGATCCGCGGTGACGGGCGGCTTCAGGTTCGCCACCCAGATCCCGCGTTCCTCGGCAAGCTTGCGGGCCGCAGCGGTGAATGCTTCCTGGCTCGTCCGGAGCAGCACGTGCATCATCGGCGCCTGCGGCGGGTCGGGGACAACCCGGACGCAGTCCAGGCCAGCCAGGGCCTCCGCGATCGCCACCGCATGCTCCAGGTAGGCCGGCATGCGCGGCAGCCGCTGAGCCAGGCAGGTCCGCGCCGACGCCGCGTTCGGCCACAGCCCGAACAGGGTGCCGCCCATGCGGCGGCGCCATTCCCGGACCTCAGCGATGACGTCGGCCGGGCCCGCCACACAGCAGCCCGGCAGCGCGCCGATCGCCTTGTAGAACGACACGTAGACAGTGTCGAACAGTTCCGCGACCTGGCCCGGCGCCTTGCCGTAGCCCGCGGCCGACTCCCATAGCCGGGCACCGTCCATGTGCACGGCGGCGCCGTGCTCGCCCGCCCAGGCTGTCTGCGCCTGAAGATCCTCCCAGGCCGGCTGCTGGCCGCCGAGATCGCGCTGCGGCAGCTCGAGCAGCAATGCCCCCAGCGGCTCGGCCACCGTCTCCAGGTCGGCGAGGGTCAGCAGCCGGTTCAGGTCGCCGATCGGCCGGCCGGCCAGGCCGTGCAGCCGCTCATATCCCCGCCCCTCATGGGTGTCTACATGGCAGGCCGGGTGGAACCCGACCGTCCGGCGCCCGCGGCGGTCGGCATGAATCCGCAGCACCGACTGCTGGGCCATGGTCCCGCTCGGCACGAACACCGCGGCAGGTTTGCCGAGCAGGTCAGCCACCTCGGCCTCGAAGACGGAGACCACCCCGCCGTCGCCGTAACGGTCCATGTCGGTATCTGGCGCGATCGTCGCGAGCATCTGCGCGGCATCCTGCGGGCCGTGGCCGCTCAGGAACCGAGTGCACTTCGCCCGCAGCGCGCGGAGCTCGTCATCGTCACCAGCCATGCGCGCCATTATGGCGTGTTCGCGCCAAACCGGGTTCTTACCGGCTCCGCGAGCCCGACCCTCCAGGCGACCCGGCAGGACCCATGGGCAGGCGATCCAGCGGGCTGGGCCTGGCGGACGGGGTGGGCACCGGAGGCTGACGAGGAGGCTGACGGTCAGGCACCGGAGGCAGACGGTCAGGCACCGGAGGCAGACGACGGTCAGGCCGGGGTGCGACGGACGGGGCGGGCAGCGGCGGCCTACGGTCGGGCCGAGGTGCCGCGGACGGCGCGGGTACCGGCGACTGACGGTCAGGCCGGGGTACCGCGCCCGGCGCACGGTCGGGGCGAGGTGCCGCCGACGGCGCGGGCACCGGCGGCCTGCGATCGCCTGGTCCAGCCGGTGCCGTGTACGCACCCCCGCGGGCTGCACCGCCACCGCCCGATGCAGGACGGGCCACAGCGGCGGCCCGACCTTCATCGCCGTCGGGTGCCCATCCAGGACGGGTGCGATACCTGGACAGGAAAGGAGCCCGCGGGTGCTCACTCTCGGGCGTTCTGGCCGTCGCCGGGTCCTCGGACTTCCTGCCCCTGCGCCGCTTCTCTACCGCCTCGATCAGTGAGACCGCTACGAAGAGCATGAGGATACCCACGGCGAGCACAGCGATGAGCGTCCTGAGCTTCGAGGACACCGACTGACTGGCATAACTAGGAGTGACGAGCTGGGTGGACTTGATCATGTAGACGGCGTTGACGCCCTCGCTGGCCTGCATGGTGACCAGGTCGGCCTCGGCCGCCCTGGTCACCAGCTCGGCGCTCTTGATCGCAATCGCCGGGGTCCGCCCTACGCCGGTAATGTCAACAATGGGTGGGTTCCCGTAGTCAGTGCTCAGCGCCAGCGTGTACCGAGGATCTGCTCCCTGAGCAATCAGAGCCTGCTGATTGGCGCTATCGGTAACGATATCGATCAGCGTATCCGCGACAACCGAGTAGTCCCCGTAATTCACATAGGGATTATTCGGGTTAATCTTCGCCAGACTTGGGTCCGCTGCAATCTGCGCGCTCGTCGGCGGAGTGGGGGGCACCATCAGCAGGCTCGACTGCGCCTCATAGATCGGCGGCTTGACCTTGACTACATAAAAGGCCGCCAGCGCGGTGAGCACAATCAGCGGAATAGTCACGATCTTGCGGCGCCAGAGTATCTCAATGATCGAGATCAAATCCATTATATGCCTCCCGGCCGCCCGGCCGCTTCACGGCGAGCGTGTAGATATCTATTGAGCGGCCCATCCGTACCCCACTGGCCATCCGCTGCCTGTGCACGTTCTTCCTCGCTGGACGCGAGCAGCCAGGCCGCGCCGATCAGGCCCACGACCAGCGCCTGCACGCCCACGAACATGGGGAACGACATTGAGTCGAACGTGTACGAGCAGACCACGGCAGCGAGCTCGGCACCGGCGAGCGCGGCGCACAGGTCACGCAGCCGCGGGTCAGCGGACCGCCGCCGGGCGGCCAGCGCGACCAGTGCGGGCCAGATGAGATAGAAGGCCAGGGCGAGCAACCCGGCTAGCCCGAGCTCGATAGCGCTGGTCAGGTACTGGTTGTCGAGGATGTGGACCTCGGTGACGATGTAAGTCCCTCCGCCCTGACCGAACCACGGGGCCTGCCGGATCGTCGCCTCGACATAGGGATACTCGCCCACGCGGTGGGCGATCGAAGCGTCGCTGGTCCCAGCCAGGAAGAACTGCTTGAGCGTGCCGATGATCCCGTGTGCGGTGACAAAGATGGCTGCCAGCGCCACCGGGAAGGCCGCGAGCCCGGTTACCCGGCGGGCTGGGGACATCGCACAGACGAGCACCCCGACCCCAATGGCAGCGGCCAGGATCGCCGCCCGGGAAACCGACGTCGGGATGCAGATCGCGATGAGGAGAATCGGGGTCCAGCGCTTCCACCGTGGGCGTCCGACGTCATGCACAGCCAGGTAGACGCCGAGTGGGAGCAGCATCCCGGCGGCGACGCCGAGTTCGATGGGGTCGGACGCTGTGCCTGTGACCCGGCTGTGCCCTCCCCTGCTGCCAATCGTGATGACTCCGGCGGCCTGATTGAGAGAGAACCCGGGCAGTTTCAGGTAATGGGTGAGGTCGATATTCTTCCAGTACTGGAGGGCGGCGATAAAACCGACAAGCGCGCCCGCCCATACCAGGACACGCAATACCCGGTGGATGTCGTCGAGTGAGCGCAGGAATTCCGAGGCACCCAGGATGACCCCGGAAATGAGGACAAGCTGGAGCAGCCACCTGTCGGCGCCTGTGAGCTGGGTGCTGCTCAGCTCCCCCCGGTTCATCAGGGCGTACGACGCGAGCGATACCACCCACATCCCGCACAGCGCCACCCGGACCGGGGAACGATGGCTGAACGGGTTGTGCATGCCGAAAAGCGTGACGGCGAGCCAGCCGAAGAACAGGGCGTACGCGAAAAGGGCACCGGCGTAGCCATCCCCGCCAACGGCCTTCAGGTCGTAGTATGCGGGAAAGATCATCAGGGTGGCCGCAAATAGCTGCAATAGCAGCACGGCCTGAGACCGGACAGCGACGCGCTGACTCACAATCGGATCAGCTGCCAGTGCGGTCATCTCAGCCCGTTCCTTGATCTACGGGGCTCGTCGGCTGCGGGGCGGCGAGCGTGAATCACGCCGAAGAAGATCACCCTCCCCCTTGTCTGCTACCGCACAGCTAAGGACAACCTCCTTAGAGTGGACGCCGCAGCGGCTCCCCCGGTTTACGCTCTGGCCGGAGATTCATGCCATAGCCGATCTGATGATTACGGTGCCCGGCATGGTCTAGCCTTCCCGCATGAGCGAGGAGCGCGTGTCGGTGTCGGTGGTCTGCGTCTACAACGACCCGGCCGTCCGCGAGCAATGCCTGGACCGGTCAATTGACCACCTGAGCGATCAGTCGCGAAATGTCGAATACCTGCCCGTCGACAATGTGAACGGGGTTTATCCGAGCGCTGGCGCAGCGCTGAATCACGGAGTATCGGTCGCGAGGAACGACGTCGTGGCCTTTGTCCACCAGGACGTGTTCCTCCATTCCCTGACCGCGCTGAAACAGGCCGCAGCGCAGATGCTTGCGGGCGGCTTCGGGCTGCTGGGCGCGGTGGGCATCGATCCTGACGGCCGGGTAATCGGGCGGGTCAGGGACAGGGTCGTCCTGCTCGGTGACCCGGTCATGGAGCCTGCCCAAGTGGACAGCGTGGACGAGGTGCTGTTCCTGGCACCCCGTGCTCAGCTGCTGCGTGAGCCGCTTACCGAGTCTCACGAGATGGCGTGGCATGCCTACGCGGTCGAATACGGGCTCCGCGTCCGGAAGCTGGGCCTGCGGGCCGGGGTTGCCGACATACCGCTGACGCACAACAGCCTGTCCACGAACGTGGACCGCCTGGACGCTGCCCACCAGGCAGTCGCCGCCATTTACCCGGAGCTGCTTCCGGTCCGCACCACATGCGGCGTCATCACAGCTAATGGCGGCGGGCGGGTCTTGCTCCCTGCGCACCGGTGGCGTTACCGGTGGGCCCGCGAATCGCTCACCGTACGCCGGGCTCACCCGGGCCCGGCGCTGTCGCCTGCGGTCCTCGCCAACATCCGGGAGGACATCGACGGCGTCATCGCGACCTCACCGGGACGGCGGCTGGACATCATCAACCTGTGCGAGGGCGGGTTCACGGACGCCGGACCGGATCCGCTGGAACTGCGGCGCCGGGACGGAACCATCGCCATAGCAGCCCGGGCCATGGCGAGCGTGCTGTCAGCGGTGGCCGGCTCCGGGCAGGCTCGCGGCTGCTGCTGACGAATCTGGCCCCCGCTGACGTCAGGACGCTCAGCTCACGGCTGCCGGAAGAGGAACCGCGCGTGCTGGGCTTTCACACGGGCATCGGATTCTGGCTGCTGCTCGGGGCGTCCCCGGCGGATCTGCCGGAGCACTGGCAGGAGCGGCGAGCCACACCACTGGGTATGCGTGCGCTCATCGCTGACCACATGCGGGAGAAGGTTGCCGGCACCTCAAAGAGCCCCTAGTCGGGCAGCCAGGCCACCTGGCTGGCTGCTATGGGCGGCGCCTGGCCGGAGGGCGATCGCTGGGGGACCACCGGCACCGGTGCCCTCCTCGCCGGGATCGGGGCGGCGTACTCGGGCCTGGAGAATGACAGCAGCAGTTCAATCGCGGCGGCTGCCGCAGCTGACGACTGCGGCTGCGCAGCTCGCGCGGCCTGCACCGCCTCGGCGGACCGTGCCGCAGCGAACTGGGCCGCAAAAGACTGGGACGCAAAAGACTGGGCCGCAGCCGTCCCGGCCAGGCTGGTGCCGTCGGCAGCCAGCAGCGACCCTGCCGTGTCCGGCTCGGCGGCATGCCTCAGCCGGTACGGCCGCAAGACCGGCCACAGGTGCAGCCGGCTGATCTGCTCCGGCGTGAGCAGAGTGCTGGCCTGGGGAGCCGCTACCAGAACGTAAGCCACGCCGCCGGCGGCAAGGCCCGCGACCAGCTGGAGCGGGGGAAGCCGGAACAGCGATGCCGCCTCGGCGGCAACAAGACCGGCCGCCGACGCGGCCAGGAGCGCGGGCAGGACCGCCATGGACAGAGCGGCCAGGCTGACCATCTTCCGCAGGCCCCACAGGTAGAGCGGCAGGACGATCGGCACGATGACCGCGATATGGCCAAGGGCGGCACCAGCGATGCCGTACCTGCGCACACCGAGTGCGATGGCCGGCACCAGGCCAGCCAGCCACACGAACTGCACGACCAGGATGAACCTGGCCCGGCCGAGCCCCGCCAGGATGTTGGCGAACAGGACGCAGATGATCGAGATCGCGCCGTAAACAGTCAGGATCGTCAGGGTGTCCGCCGAGCCTGCCCACTTGGCTCCGTACAGCGTCAGCACGAGCGGGCGGGCGAGCGCCATGGTCAGAGCGCTCATCGGCATGACCACGAGGGAGAGAGCGCGCAGCGCCCTGGCTATGGCCGCCTTCAGCCGTTCCGCGTCCTGCCCTACCCGCGAAAAGGCCGGCATCGACACGTTGTTGACCATGAAGCCCAGCAGGCTCGAGGGCCAGGAGGCCACATTGAACGCAAGCACGTAGGCACCGAGCGCTACGGCACCGACGAGGTGACCTACCAGGGCGTAGTCGGCGTTCAGCAGGACATAGTTGACGACATTTGCCCCGCCCATGGGAAGGCCGAATTTCACCAGCACCGACAGGGCGCTGCGGGAGAACCCGGGAGCGTAGTGGCGGCCCACCGAGGCGATCATCACGGTTGCCGAGACGATGCTGCCCGCAACCATGGACCAGGCGAACGCCATCGCCCCGTCACCGGACCTGGCCAGCACAATGAGCAGGCCCGTGGCCGGGACGAAGCCGATGAGGTTGGCCAGGAATATCTTGTCCTGCCGGAAGTCGCGGACCAGCTGCGAGGACGGCACGGCGGATATGCCGGCGACCAGCATGGCGATGGCGAGCACCCTGATCGGCCCGGCCGCCGCGGCCGAGCCGAGTGCCGCAGCAACCGGCTGCGCGAACGCAACCATCGCGCCGGCCTGCACCGCGTTCGTGGTCACCGCGAAGGTGGCCAGGGTCGGCGCCAGGTGGTCTACGTCGAGATCGGCCCGGAGCAGGCACGACCCCAGGCCGAACTCACCGATCGCGCTCACGATGCCGTAGACGGTCAGGGCGACGGCGTAGACCCCGAAGTCGCGAGGGACCAGGATGTGCGCGATGACGGCCGTCGTCAGCACGTTGGCCAGCCGGAGCATCCCCATCGTCGCGATGCTCCACAGAGCCCCTCGGCGGACGGCCGCAGACAGTGATGATGAGCTCACCTGGGAGTCACAGCCCGGCGTATCGCCATCGCCACTGATCGAGCCGGTCAGCCACTTTGAACACCTGCTCGCCAGGCAGGAAGAGCGGATGCCTGCGGCCGCGTGCGGCGCCCACCCTCCGGCGCAGCGCCAGGGCCCGCCACAGCGGCCGGAGCTCAGCACGCGGGCAGATCTCCTCGGCGAAGGAAGCCAGCTCGGCCACTGGCCACGAATCGGCAGTCCCCCACTCGTAGCACCGGACCGCAAGGAGCAGCGCCTGGCGGGCCAGAGACCTGCGCGCCCGCCCGAGCAGGGCCTGTGCCCCCGGCAGCCGGCCGTTGTCCTGCAGCACGCTCACGAAGCATTCGTAGCGCTGCTGCAGGTCGGTGAGCGTGCCCTTGGGGTCGTCGGCGCCGAACACGATGTTGTGCATGTTCGCTGTGTGCACTCGGTAATACGCCTGGGTGGCCCCGGCGACGTAACCGACGTCGGCGACGCTGGCCGCCCGCATCCACATCTCGAAGTCCCCGGCGTGCGGCAGGGCAGCGTTGTAGCCGCCGACCTCCCGCAGCACCGAGGTTCGCATCATCGCCTCCGGGCACCGCAGCGCGTTCCGTCCGGTCCGGCAGCGGTCTGCGATCCAGTCGTGACCACGCCAGATGGTCCAGGTCGCCGGGCCGCCAGCATCGTGCTCCGGCGGGCTGACGCTGAACTCCGCCACCGGGCCGTAGGTCAGCCCAACGGCCCGGTTGGCCTCCATCAGGGCCGTGGCTCTGGCCAGCGACCCCGGTGCGAGCAGGTCGTCCGCTGACAGCAGCACCACGTAGTCGCCGTCGACCTGGGACAGACCGTCGTTGTAGGTGGCGATGTGACCGCGGTTGCGCTCGTGGTAGATCGCACGCACGCGGGTGTCAGCGGCCGCTACGGCCCGGACTGCCTCCGCGCTCGCGTCGGGCGAGGCGTCGTCGACGATCAGGATGTCCACATCGACCCCTGGCTGGCCCAGGACGCTCGCTACGCACTGCGGGATGTAGTGCCCGTAGTTGTAGCACGGGATGACGACCGAGACTCTCGGCTTCCGCCCAGGCCCGCGGCGTGGCTGCTCGATGCGGGCCCTGGCATAGCCGGCTAGCGCGAGGCGCCGCAGCGCGATGCCGACCGGGGCTGGTGAGCTCGCCCCGGTCACGTGCCGGTCCATTTCCATCGCCTCCACAGCAGACGGTTCTTGATGTCGCGGATCGCCTCGCGCCCTCTCAGCTGAGCGCTGCGGGCGAGCGCCGGCCGCTCCCCGGGACGCAGACGGCTCACAAGCCGCCAGTCCGGCAGCCGGGCGGCCTCAGGCCACACGCTGCGCGCGAGCGCGACATATCCGCCGACCGGCTCGCTGTCCGCGGTCCCGCGGGCATAAGCGCTGATCGCGTGCTCGAGTGCTTCCCGAGCCAGGGCGCGGTGCGCCTGCTCAGACGTCTGGCCGGGATCGGGCAGCAGAGGCGAGGAATCAGCGAGAAAGCTGTCGACCGCGCGGGCCCGCTCGGTGATGTCTTTCAGCAGGCCCGCGTTGACCGTGCGGCTCATGCTGGCCGCGTGCTCGCGCTTGAATCCCTGGTACGCCCCGTTGATCCGGCCGACGTCGTAACGGGCGGCCAGGCGCAGCCACATCTCGAAGTCAGATGTGTGCGGGAGCTCATCGCGGTACGGGCCCGCTTTCCGCAGCGCGGACAGCCGGATGACGACCTCGGGCTGCATAATCGGGTTGTGCGGCCGTCGTGCGCGCGTCGCCAGCCAGTCCCGGCCAGGCCAGACCGTCCAGCTCCGGGCGCGGCTGCGCACGGCCGGGGCCGGGCCTTCCCCGATGATCCAGGGAAGCCCGTAGACGAAACCGACGGACGGGAACGCCTGCAGCAGAGCGACGCTGCGCTGCAGCGATCCTTCGGCGAGCATGTCATCGGCATCGAGCTTCACGACATATTCGCCGGTGACAGCGGCCATCCCTTCATTGACCGTAGGAATATGCCCGAGATTAGCAGCGTGCGCAATCACGCGTACTCGTGAATCTTCAGCCGATATCTTCTCTGCGATGGCGAGACTGTCATCCGTCGATGCGTCGTCCAGGATCAGCATGTCTATATCAACGCCATCCTGGCCGAGGACGGACCGAATGCACGACTCCAGATACGGGCCATAGTTGAAAACCGGTACCAGGACGCCGATTTCCGCCTTTCGCTGCGGCGGACGCGGGCGGGTCCTGACGCGATGCTCTACCCCCGAGGGCATCGGCATACCTCCTGGCCTGCGGCGACGATCTGGCCTCCAGCCAGCGGACAGCACGGCGCTGACGCATGTAAGACGTCCGGGGGCGCCGCCCGGAGGACATCGCCAGGGCTTCCGTTATTGTTTCGTTATCATGCTTCTGATCCGGTACTGATTCCGGCTCCTGGCGTGTTCATAGATCTCGCGCGGATGATAATGTGGAGCACTCATTGTCCAGCTCAGGAGCGCATTCCTTGTCACTGAGCGCGCCTGCGGCGCACGCCGCCCGGCGGCTGCACCGCTTGCTTCCCGAGCCGGCCCGGGCGCGAATCCGGGCCGTCGCCGTCTGGGCCGACCGGCGGCGTCACGCGCCGATGATTGAAGACTGGTCCAGGCCCCTGATAGAGGCGCCCGCAGACGCCGCGGCCGCTGCTGACAGGGAGCACGCTGGCCTGGTCAGGGCGAACGCGGCGGTCGGCGGGCTGGCTGTCGTCGAGCCCGCGCGCCCCCCAGCGCGCGCAGTGCCCACCGCCACCACGATGACCGCTAGCCCGTACCCCGGCGACGATGCCGGCCGCCAGGAAATTCGCCTGCGCTGCCTGGTCGTGACCGGCCTGCTCGACGTCGGCGGCATGGACGAGGTCGTGGCTTTCCTGGCCCGGCGCCTGCCAGCGCTGGGCATGCAGACCGCGGTACTGCACGCCACATCGCGGCCGTCTGCGACTGGCGAGCCAGGCGGCAGGCTCGGGCACATGCTCCGGTCGGCGGGTATCGAGGTCCGCGAGGCCGACGAGGGACGCGCCGCTGCGTGGATCGAGCACTGGCATCCCGACGTGATCGCAGCGCACGGAGCACCGGACTGGGTGCTGGGCATCGCCCAGCGCCTCGGCATCCCCTACGTCGACAACCTGCACGGCATGCATACGCACTTCTGGGCGGACTGGCACGCGGAGGCTGCGCGCAGCGCCCGGCTCAGCGCGATCGTGTCGGTCAGCAGCCTGGTCGCCGACCAGTACCTGGCCGGTAACCCCGCGTTCGCGCCCGCCCGGATCGTCACGATCCCCAACGGCGTCGATGACCAGCGACGGTCCGGCGGTGACAGGGCCGCTGCCCGGTCCAGGCTCGGCCTGGCTGACGAGTACGTGTTCGTGTCGCTCGCCCGTTACTGCCTGCAGAAGAACCCCTAC
The DNA here is from genome assembly GCA_963815375.1 of uncultured Actinomycetota bacterium. Lineage (GTDB taxonomy): Bacteria > Actinomycetota > Actinomycetes > Streptosporangiales > Streptosporangiaceae > JASHPR01. Next base: position 113,257 of record CAWFGX010000012.1, read on the forward strand.
GGACTGCTCGCCGCGTTCGCCGAGGTGGCCCGCTGCCACAGCGACGCCCATCTGGTGATCGCGGGACGGCCAGATGACCTCCGGTACTACCGGCAGGTGGTCCGGCTGCGCGACAGCCTGCCCGGCCGCGACCGGATCCACCTGCGCGACCACGTGACGGCCCCAGCAGAGATGCTCGCAGCCGCCGACGGGTTCGTTCTCGATTCGTTCTTCGAGGGCTGGTCCCTTGCGTCCATGGAAGCGCTGTTCGCGGGGCTGCCCGTGGTCCTCAGCGAGGTCGGCGGCGCCCGCGAGCAGATCGGCGACGACCCGGCCCGCGGTCACGTGGTGCGCAACCCACTTGGTGACCCGCTGAGCGTGGACTGGGACGCGGCGGGCGCGGCCCAGTATGCTCCGCAGGTCAATCGCGACGAGCTGGCGCACGCCATGGGGGACCTGGTCCTGCGCCGCGACGATTACCTGGGCAACCGCGAGCGGCTTGCGGCCGAGTCCGCTTCACGCTTCAGCGCGGGCGCCTGCCTGGCCCAGCACGCGGCCGTGCTGCGGGCCGTTGTCGCCGGCGCGGAACTGCCGGGCAGCCATAACGCGCAGGCCGAGCCCGCCCGCTCTTGAGAATGGCGCAGCTGAACGCGTTACCGCGCCGGTGATCACAGCGCGCTGCGGAGCGCGGCGGCGACCGCCACCTGCTGATCCGGGGAAATGTGCGGGTAGAGCGGCAGCGAGAGGATCCGGCCTGCGGCCGCCTCGGTGACCGGGAAATCTCCCGGGCCGTAGCCGTACTCACGGAACGCGGGCTGCAGGTGCACGGGCACCGGGTAGTGGATGCCCGCCTGGACGCCAAGACTGTGCAGGACCTCCAGCACGTGATCACGGCGAGGGATCTGAACGACGTACAGGTGCCAGGCGTGCACGTTGCCCGGAGCGGTCCGGGGCAGCACGACGTCGTCCAGCCCGCCGAGCAGCTCGTCATAGCGAGCGGCGGCCTCGCGGCGCCTGGCGTTCCAGTCCGCTAGCCGCCGCAGCTTTGCCCGCAGCACCACCGCCTGCAGCGAGTCGAGCCGCGAGTTGAACCCGAGCCGGGCATGCTCGTACTTCTGCTCGCTGCCGTGGTCGCCCAGCAGCCGCACCGAGCGGGCCAGGTCCGCGGAGCTGGTGAGCACCGCGCCTGCATCCCCGTAGGCGCCGAGGTTCTTCCCTGGGTAGAAGCTGACGGCCGCCGCCAGCCCGACGGTCCCGGCCGGGCGGCCGCAGTGAGTCGCCCCGTGGGACTGCGCGGCGTCCTCGATGAGCGTGATCTCGTGCTCGGCCGCGATGTCAGCGAGCGCCGTCATCGGCGCGAGCTGGCCGTAGAGGTGAACCGGCACGAGTGCCGCAGTATCCGGGCCGGCCGCCTTCGCCGCGGCGACCGGGTCCAGCAGCAGGCAGTCGGAGTCCACATCGGCGAACACCGGCCGGGCGCCTGCCCGCACGACCGCCTCGGCTGTCGCCACGAACGTGTTCGCAGGCATGATCACTTCCGCGCCCGGCGGGACGCCGGCAGCGCGCAGCGCCAGCTCAATCGCGTCGGTCCCGCTGCCGACGCCGACGCAGTGTGCGGTGCCCGAAGCCGCAGCGAACTCGCGCTCGAAAGCGGCGACCTCGGGTCCCTTGATGAACGCCCCGCTGGCGAGAACCCGGTCGAATCCGGCACTGATCTCGCCGGCCACCTCGGCCTGCGCGGCCTGCAGGTCGACCAGAGGGATGACCGCCTTCTCACTCGTCACTGTTCCTCCGTCTCGGTAAGGCCACCGTCGGCGGTACCGGCGGGCCGCAGGTAGCGTGCTGGGACGCCAGCCCAGACCTGGCGTGCCGGGACGTCCGTCGTCACGACCGCCCCCATGCCCACCAGTGCTCCGGAGCCGACCGTGCGGCCTTCGCGGACCAGGGCTCCGGCCCCGATGTAGGCGCCGGCGCCGATGCGGACACCACCGCCGAGCCCGGCCCCGGAGGCCAGCGTGACGTAGTCCTCGATGACGTCGTCATGGGTGAGAGTCACATGCGGCATGACGGTGACGTGGGAGCCGATGCTGACCGCGGCCGTCAGCGTCGTATGCGCCAGCAGCACGCTGCCGGGGCCGACACGCGATGACGCGGACACCGATGCGGCCGGGTGGATGATCGTGGCGTACCGCTCGGGCCGGAGCCCCAGAGCCCGGACAATCCGCGGCCTGCTGGCGTAGTTGTCCGGGCGCCCGGTGCAGACCACCACGCAGGCGTCCGGCATGCCCTTCAGCTCGCTGATCCCGCCCAGTACCGGTACCCCGTCGACGAGCGTCCCGGTCAGGGCCGGGTCGTCGTCGAGGTAGCCGAGCAGCCGCCAGGAATCACCGGGAGCACGGCTGGCGTTCAGTGCGCGGATCGCCTCGACAGTCTCCCGGCCGAACCCGCCAGCGCCGACCACGAACAGATCGCGGCTGACCGCAGGGATCACGTCACGCTCGCAGCAGGCCGCGCGCCCGATCCGGTCAGGCCCATGCCCGCGTGGACGGCGCAGACCACGGCATCCTGCTGCTCGACGGTCATGTCGTGGAACAGCGGCAGGATGAGCGAGCGGGCGGTCAGCAACTCGGTGACCGGCAGAGGCCCGTGCGGTTGCCCCGCGTACGCCGGCTCGAGATGCGCGGCCATGATCCCGCGCCGGGCCGATATCTCTGCCCGGGCCAGGCTGCGCATCATGCTGTCCCTGGAGACTGGCGCGTCGCCGGGCAGCAGGATCCAGAACGACTGGTAGTTCGTGGTGCCGTGCCCGGGATCCTGGGCCATGCGCAGCCCCGGTATATCGCCGAGCAGACGCTGGTACCGCTGCGCCAGCTCGCGCCTGCGCACCACCATCTCGCCGAGCTTGCGCAGCTGGACCAGGCCGATCGCAGCCTGAATGTCGGTCATCCGGAAGTTGAAGCCGACCTCGGTGTAGCTCTCAAGCACGGGCTGGCGACTGCGGTGCCTGTCGGCGGCGCTGATGTCCATGCCGTGCTCGCGCAGGCGGCGGATGCGGGCAGCGACAGCGGGGTCCTGTGTGGTGACCATTCCGCCCTCACCAGTGGTGATGAGCTTGCGCGGGTGAAACGAGTACGCGGCGAGCTCAGCGCCGGCGCCGGCTGGCCGCCCACGGTAAGCCGATCCGGCCGCGCACGCGGCATCCTCAATCACGGTGATGCCGAGCGGATCGCAGAGAGCACGCATCGCGTCCAGGTCGGCTGGGACGCCGGCCTGGTCGACGAGGATCACGGCGCGGGTGCACGGGCTGAGGTGCGGCGCCACCGTCTCGGGGACGAGGTTCTGGGTCGCCAGGTCCACATCGGCGAACACCGGCCGGGCACCGACATAGCGCACTGCGTTGGCGGTCGCGATGAACGACAGCGACGGGACCACGACCTCGTCGCCGGGCCCGATCCGGGCCGCGATCAGCGCCAGGTGCAGCGCCGTGGTGCAGGAGGACACGGCCACGGCGTGGTCCGCGCCGATGGCCGCCGCGAACGCCTCCTCGAACCGGGCGACGCGCGGCCCCTGCGCGACCCAGCCCGAGGCAACCGCTTCGGCGGCGGCCGCCGCCTCCTCCTCCCCGAGCCACGGCCGCATGACCGGGATCATGAGGCGCTGGCCCCGCTGCGAAAAATGCGCTCTGAACGCCACCAGGCGACGAGCCGCCGCAGGCCCTCGTCCAGGTCAACCTCGGGTTTCCAGCCCAGCCGCTGCCTGGCGGCTGAAACGTCGGCCAGGCGCCGCGTCACGCCGTTGACCCCGCGCGCCGGGCCGAACTCGGGCTCGAGGCTGGAGCCCATCGCACGCTGCAGCGCTGCGGCCAGCTCCGCGAGGCTGGTCTCTGTGCTGCTGGCGATGTTGAAGACCTCGTCGGTGGCGTCGCTCACGGCGGCCGCCAGGTTGGCGCGCGCGATGTCCTCGGTGAACACGAAGTCCATGGTCTGCTGGCCGTCGCCGAGAATCAGCGGGGGCTTGCCCGACTCGATCCGCTCCATCCAGCGGATCAGGACCTCGGTATAGAGGCCGTAGATGTCCATGCGCGGCCCGTACACGTTGAAGTAACGGAGCATGACGTAGTCCAGCCCGCGCATCGCGTGGAAGCTGCGGAGCAGTCCCTCGTTGAAGACCTTGGCCGCACCGTAGAGGGTGTCGTTGTTGTAGGGATGGTGGCGTTCGGTTGTCGGGAACTCCTCCGCCATCCCGTACACCGACGCCGAGGACGCGGCCACGACCTTGCGGACACGAGCGCCGGCGGCCGCCTCCACCACCTCGTATGTACCGTCGACCAGTACCTCAAGGGCCAGGCGCGGATCGCTGGCGCACTGGGTGATCCGGATCGCGGCCTGGTGGAACACGACGTCGATGCCGCTCATCAGCGACCGGACCAGCTCGGTGTCCCTGATGTCACCGCTGACCACCGAGACCGTGCCGCTCTCGCGCGCTGCGCTCAGGTTCTCCGGCCGCCCGCGGACGAAGTTGTCCAGGACCACTACCTCAGCGGCACCGGACGCGACGAGCTGGTCAACGATGGTCGACCCGATGGTTCCCGCGCCGCCTGTCACCAGATAGCGGCCCCCGGCTATGGTTCCGGCTCTCACACGTCCCCTTTCCCGAGCATGACTCGTTCTCCGCCGTTGTCGGCGCTGCGCGAGGCGGCCTCAAGCAGGGCCAGCACCCGCAGGCCAGCGTGTGCGTCGGTCAGTGGCTGGCGGCCCTGGGTGATCGCAGCGCTGAACTCGGCCATCACCGACATCAGGGCTTCCCGCTCGGGCAGGGCGGGCACGAGGGTGTCCCCGGTCCGGTAGGAAATCAGGGCCTGCCGCCGCTCGTCCTCTGGCAGGTCGCCCGCGTGCAGCCGGTCGATCCCGCGGTCGTGGACCGCGAGCCGTCCGGCCGGGTTCGTGTCGTCCCACACGATCGTGCGGCGCGAACCGCCGAACACGGTTGTCCTGATCTTCGTCGGGCTGAGCCAGTTCACGTGGATGTGCGCGAGGGCCCCATTCGACAGCCACACCGACAGGTAACCCAGGCAGGCCCGGCCAGCGCTGATCGGGTCGTTCACATGGGCGGCGACCGCGACCGGGACGACGTCCTCGGGCAGCACAAAGTCCAGGATGGACAGGTCGTGCGGCGCCAGGTCCCACAGGACGTCGACGTCGGGCTGCACGAGACCGAGGTTGATGCGCACCGAGTCGACAAACTGGATCTCGCCGATGTCGCCGCCCCGGACGAGTTCCCTGATCCGCTGGACCACGGGGGTGTAGCAGTAGGTGTGATCGCACATCAGCACCAGGCCGGCCTCGACGGGCGAGGGCCGCGAGTTTCTCGCCCTCGGCCACCGAGGGTGTCAGCGGCTTCTCGACCAGCACGTGCTTTCCGGCCTCCAGCGCTGCCCGGACCAGATCGAAGTGCGTCGCCGCCGGCGTCGCGATCGCGACGGCAGCGACCCCTGGGTCACCCAGGATCTGGTCGTAGGAGTCCGTCGCCCGCACAGTGGTGTACTGGCCGAGAACTGCCCGGGCCCGCTGCACGTTGAGATCGCACAGCCACTCCAGCCGCAGCGCCGGTGTCGCCAGCGCCGTCCTGACCAGGTTCGGCCCCCAGTAGCCGGCGCCGATCACCGCCAGCCCGATCGCTGGCGTGCCTTCCTTGCCGCTGCCCACCATGTACTGATCCCCTATGGCTGCGTTGTGGTGAAGACGACGTCCACCCAGTAGTTCGTCGCGTTGTAGCTGAAAACTGGATCCGCGCTGGACGAGCCGTAGGTGTAGACCCCTCCGCTGGCCGGCACGATCAGCGGCCCGCTGACGAGCTGGGAGGCCAGGGCGCCCGCGTCGGCCGCGTAACCGCCGTCAGGCGCGAGATAGGACGCCGTGTATGTCTCGCCGGCGGTCACGGCGATCGGCGTGGCGAAATCTGCCTCCTGCCACCCGGTCGCCGACTCATTGGTGAACGTCACCTGCCCGAGGAGGTCGCCGCTGGAGTCCCACAGGCTTCCCACATGCGTGCCGGTGTTGCTCGGGCCCTTGTAGAACCGGATGCCGGAAATCCAGCCGTTCTCGTCGGCCTTGAACTGCACTCCGAGGTTGACAGAGCTTGTGTCCGGCGACGAGGCCTGCACCGGCTGGGCGGAAGAGGGCCAGATCGAGCACGGGCATTGCGCCTGGTCGGGCGCGAAGACCACGTCCACCCAGTAGTTCGTCTGGTTGAAGGTACTGTCAGGGATCTTGCTTGAGGTGCCGTAGGCATACACGCCGCCACTGGCTGGCACCGTCAGTGGCCCGTTGGTCACCGCGGAGGCCAGGGCGCCGGCGTCGGCCGCGTACCCGCCGCCCGGCGCGAGGTAGGACGCGGTGTAGGTCGTGCCCGCGGTCACCGCGATGGGCGTCGAGAAGTTCGCCTGCTGCCAGCCGGCCACTGACTCATTGGTGAACGTGACCTGGCCGAGCAGGTCGCCGCTGGAGTCCCACAGGCTTCCGACATGGGTGCCGGTATTGCCCGGGCCCTTGTAGAACCTGATCCCGGTGATGGTCCCGTTCACGTTCGGGGTGAACTGGACGCCGAGGTTCACCGAGCTGGTGTCAGGGGAATCCGCCAGCACGGGCTCCGAGGCGTCCGGCCAGACCGAGCACGGGCACTGGCCGGCAGGCGGCGTCGGCTGCGCGGTCGTGAAGCTCCACGAGTCAGAGCCGGCCATCGGCGTGGACGAGGCGGCGCTGAGCGCGCCGGACACAGTCGCTGTGTAGGCCGTGTCCGAGGCCAGCGGCCCGGAATTACCGGTGAGCCCGCCCGACGGGACAAACGTCGCCGTGTTGCCGGACGAGTTGTAGGACACCGTGCCCGGCACGGACACGCCACCCGGCCCGGTCAGCGTGAAGCTGATCGTGGCGGGCTGCACCGGCTCGCTGAAGCGCAGCGACAGCCCGCTATCAGTGGGCACGCTGGTCTGCCCGTTGACCGGGTTGACCGGGCTCGCCGTCGGCGGCGTCTTGTTGGGCCCGTAGACGACGTCGACCCAGTAGTTCGACGAGTTGTACGAGTTCGACGGGAAGGTGCTGGCGGAGCCGTACGCGTACACCCCGCCGTTGGCCAGGGCTGTCAGCTGCCCGCTCGTGACCGCCGAGGCCAGGGCGCTCGGGGTAACAGCGTAATGCCCCGTCATCGTGGAGTACGACGCGACGTACGTGGTTCCGGCCGTGACCGGAACCGGGGTGGAGAAGTCCAGCTCCTGCCAGCCCTCGGTGGACTCGTTGCTGAACGTCCCGGTGGCGAGCAGCTGCCCGGACGCTGTCCACAGGCTGCCGGTGTGGGAGCCGGCGTTGTCCGGCTCCTTGTAGAACCGGACGCCGGTGATAAGGCCGTTGCTAGCGGCCTGGAAGTCCAGGCCCAGTGTGACCGACTGCGTGTCAGCCGCGTCGCCCGCGCTCGACGGCGTCACATCGGGCCAGATCGTGCACGGGCATGTGCTGGTACCGTACGACTGGCTGCTGGTGAACGAGTAGCTGTAGGCAGGCGCCGTCTGACCGAAGTCGTCCTGAGCCCCGCTGATGGAGACCGAGTACGTGGTGTCAGGCGCCAGCGAGCTGGTCGGCGTGAACGTGGCCACCGAGCCGCCGCTGTTCCATGACGTGCTGCCGGGCACGTTGTTCCCGTTCGGGTCTTTCATCGTGAACGAGAGCGTGGACGTGTTCATGGACTTGGAGAACGTCGCCGTCGGTGCCGTGGCGACCGGGTTGCTCGACGAGCCCGGGTACGGCGTGACGCTGAGCAGCGCCGGCGGAGCCCCGGCCGGCTGGGTGGTGTCGAAGATCACGTCGACCGCGTAGTTCGAGGCGTCGAAGGTCTGCGTGGGGAAGGTCTGGCCGCCTGCGGCGTACACGCCGTTCCCGCCGCCCGAGCTTGTGAAGTCGGCCTTCAGCCCGGTCAGTGGCGGGGTGTTCCTCGCGTAGTCGAACATGTCCGCGTCGGAGGCATAGTGACCGTCCGGATCCCAGTAGGAAACGACGTAGGTCGTATTCGCGTTGATCTGGACTGGGTTCGTGAACGTCATCGACTGCCAGCCGCTGGCCGTCTCGTTGGTGAACGTGCCGGTCGCGAGCAGGGTGCCGGACGCCGTCCAGAGCGAGCCGGTGTGCGTGCCGCTGTTGCCAGAGCCCTTGTAGAAGCGAACGCCGTTGACCCAGCCAGGCACGCTCGACTGGAACTTCACGCCGACCTCAAGGGCGGTGGAGTCGTCCGTCGACGTGACCGACGGCGTGTAGTTGTTCCCGAACAGGCCGCACGGGCAGCCCACGGTCACGGACACGCCTGACCCGGGCTCCTGGATGTTGCCGTCGTCGTCGGTCGCGCGCGAGAGGATCGTCACCGGCCCATCACCCGCCGCTGACCAGGTGTAGCTCCAGGTCACGCTGGTGCTGGCGGACGACATCGTGGTGACCGGATGCCAGGTCGAGCCGCCGTCGGTGGACACCTCGACGCCAGCGACGACGCCGCCGCCGGAATCGGTTGCGGTTCCGGTGATCGTGACCGTCTGGCCATTGGAGAGCGACGCGCCCGATGCCGGGGAGGTGATCGTCGACACTGGCGGCGAGCTGTCATGCGGCTGTGTCCCGGCAACCAGGCCGGACATCAGCGACGCGGGCTGCGCCCCCATCATCGCCAGTACGTTGACGGTGGCCTGCTGCATCGCGGGATCGACCGGGTCATTGACGTCCCCGTCATGCTGGGTATTCAGCCCCCACGCCCACTGAACCGTGCCTGCGTCAAAGACCAGCGCACCGCTCGATGCCCGGTACAGCGTCAGGCTGTTGCAGGCATTGCCAGGCCCGATGTCCTCCTGCGGATCCAGATCCATCTGCGAGACGTCCTCGCAGGTCTTCGACATGTCGATCTCGCCAGCAGGCCGGAACCCGTTGTCGACGTCGGAGTCCCACTCGTAGCCGAGGGTTTCCGCAGGCATCGTGTAGGTCTGGCCTGCCGAAAGCTTCGCGACTGACGTGTTTTTCCAGATCGCCAGCTGCGAATAGGCAGCTGGCACGGTATCGGCATACGAGCAGCAGTTGACCGTCCACATCTGGCCGCTGAGCTGGTTCGCCGGCTGCACCGCTGTCGTCTCCCGATGCTGTGAAGCGGGGATCGGACCACTCCCCGGTCCAGGTCGGCGGGTCGGCGGGATCGTCCTGGGTGCTGTCCAGGCTCTCCTTGTAAGTGATGAGCGTCCGGTCGGGCTCGTTGTTGTACTGGCTATTGGCCCACCGGGTCTTCCACCACATCAGGTTGCCCGAGAAAAACGCCATGTTGACCCCGGCGTTCCGGGCCGCGGTGATGTTAGCCATATCCCCGGCGTCGTAGTACTCGTCGTGCCCGGCGGTCATGAAGACCTTGTGCTGCTCGAGCATTGAGGCCGCGCCGGACTGGGACACGTCGGACTGGCTCACGTACGTGACGTTGTAGCCGTTCTCTTCCAGGAACTCGATCATCGGGAACTCGTCGGCGAAGAAGAAATCCTGGCCGTAGGTGCTGTCGTTCCAGCGGGTGGTGAACGGGCGGTTGTAGCTGACCTGGACGGCGCGGCCCGGGTCCAGCGCGCTGCCGTTCCAGGGACTGCCTGTGGCGTCTCCCGTGTAGAGGCTGTAGCCACCCCACTCGTTGTAGGCCTGCCAGGTCTCGTCGGAGGTCATGAAGACGACGTCGGAGGTGCTGGACGGATTCGTGACGACGAACGGGATCTGGTTATCGTCGGTCGCTGTGTAGATGTGCGCGAAGTAGACGCCGGACACGGCTGTGGACGGGACCGTCCAGCTCGCGGACACACTCCAGTTACCGCAGTCGACCAGGCCGGTGACCGTGTTGGTGTTGCAGGGCGGCTGGTTCTCCGACACCTGCATATTCGGCGTGATGCTCGCGATCAGACGCGCGCCATCCCCTTGGTAGTAGCCCATCCGGTAGATGTCGATCTTGTAGCTGCTGACCGAGGAGTCGATCTTGAAGTTGATGGTGCCTCCGATGGGCACGCTGAACGGATCGGCGAAGCCCTGGACGGTCGTGCCCTCGCCCGCGGTCATGTCCCAGTCGGACTCGGGGGTGCCGGGCAGCTGGTTCTCGCACACGATCGGGTTGGCGCAGGACGCCGGGTCAGCGGCCGGCGTCGCGCCGGCCATGCTCAGCAGGCCACCCGCAAGAATCATCACAGCTGGCAGGGCAACCCGCCGTCGCAGCCCGCTGCCCATCCGGACCCGGCGTTTGGCGCCGGACGGTCTGCGCACGGCACTGCCCAAGAAACGCCAGCTCATGGCTTTCCCCCCACCCTCTGAGCAACCGCTCTGACAGCTAGACGCGCTGGTCAGCAATCTGGATGGCATTTCCAGACGAATTTGCTTTTCCTTGTTCAGCCCAGGCAAGGAACGAGGGTGCCGCCTCGCTCCTCGTAGAGCTCACCTGTCCGCGGGCAGCGCCAGCGGCTGCCGCCCACCGCAACGAGCCGCTCGCCCGCGCGGCCGACCCAGCCGACCTGCCGGGCGGGCACACCCGCTACCAGCGCGAAGTCGGGCACATCGCGGGTCACGACAGCACCGGCGGCGACAAGCGCCCAGCACCCGATCGTGCGGCCGGCGATGACCACGACCCGCGCGCCGAGCGAGGCGCCCTCGCGCACGAGCACCCCGGCTGCGTCCCAGTCGTCCGGGTGCTTGAGCTTCCCGGTCACGTCGACCGAGCGGGGGTGCAGGTCGTTGGTGAGCACAGCCGCCGGCCCGATGAACACGCCGTCCTCGAGCCGCGCTGGCTCGTAGACGAGCGCGTAGTTCTGCAGCTTGACGTTGTCGCCGATGACGACGCCCGGCCCGACATACGCTCCCCTGCCGACGATGCAGCCGCGGCCGAGCCGCGCGTCCTCACGGATCTGGGCCAGGTGCCAGACGGTCGTGCCAGCGCCGATAATGGCCCGCCCGTCAACGTCCGCTGTCGCCTGCACCTGGCAGGCATTCACGGCCGGAACTCCGTTGATCATCTGTTCTCCACCAGTCAGGCCAGCCCCGTGTCAGGCCAGCAAGGTGCGGCCGTAGTAGTCGCCCGGATCGGTCACTCCGGGCAGCGCGAAGAAGTAGCCGCCGCCGAACGGGCTGATGTAGTCCTCCAGCGGCTCGCCGTTCAGCCGCGTCTGCACAGCCTCGAACTGGCGCTTGATGTCCTGCTGGAAGCAGGTGAAGATCAGTCCCTGGTCAAGGTCGCCTACAGCGTCGATGCCGCGGTCGTAGTTATAGGCGCGCCGCAGGATCCGGCTGGAGGCGGTCTTCGGTGTCCGCGGGTTGGCCAGCCGGATGTGCGCCTCCAGCGGGATCACCGCACCCTGGGGGTCGGCGGCGTAGTCGGGGACGGAGAACTCGCTGGTGCCGTCCAGCGGAGCGCCGTTGCCGCGCTGGCGGCCGAACATGTTCTGCTGCTCGATGATCGAGACCCGGTCCCAGAACTCGACGAACATCCGGATCAGCCGGATGACCAGGTAGCTGCCGCCCGCGGTCCAGGCTGGCTCGGCGCTCGTCCCTGGCTGGACCCAGACCAGGCTGTCCATCTCGGTGGCATCGGTCACGCCGGGATTGGCGATCCCGTCCATGAACCCCATCAGGTTCCGGGGTGTCGTGCCGGCCGGGCGCGGCCCGCTGGCGAACCCGTCGATGCGCCACTGCGGCTGCATCCAGCCGCGGGTAGCGCGGGTGATGTCGCGGATCGCGTGCAGCACCGTGTCCGCGTTGCCCGCGGACAGCTGCAGCACCAGGTCGCCCTGGCACTGCGCCGGGTCGAGCTCGTCGTTGGGAAAGGGCTGCATCGATGTCAGGTGCGCTGGCTTGGCGTCTGTCAGCCCAAACCGGCCGTCGAACAGCGACGCACCGACTCCGACGGTGGCGGTGAGCCCATCCGGGACGACCACCGGCCCCAGGATGCCGGAGTCCGACGGCGTCCCGCTGACGCCCGCAGGCGGTGGCGTCCCTCCGGCCGTGAGGAACCGGGCGCGGTCCGTCAGCGTCTGGAACAGGTCCGTCAGCTCGCCGCGTCCGTCCGCTGTGACGTAGAACGACAGGACCGCGGTCTGCCGCTGCGGCTCGGGCAGGATGCCCGCCTGATGCGGGCCATGGAACGGCACCGCCGGGAGCCGGGCCTGCGGGTCTGCCGCCACCGCCCCCGACGATGAGGGGACAGAACGATTCTGCGCGCCGGCCACGTACCCGCCCGCCGCCCCGGCCGCCACCCCGGCCGCACCAGCGCCCAGCATGCCGCGCAGGAACGACCGCCTGCCCGGTCCAGTCATGGCACGAGCCTGTCCGCTTCGAAGACGACCGGGATCGCGGACAGCAGCTCCAGGGTCTGGCCGGCGGCGGCGTCGATGTTCGCGCGCTGCACCGTGGTGAGATCGGCTGCTGGCGTCCAGCCGCTGGGAGTGTGTTCGGCGCTGATGAGGGCCTGCAGCTGGTCCAGCCAGCTGTAGAGGGAGGACAGGTCGGGATCCCTGCTGACCAGCAGCGGGCGCAGCATCGACAGCTGCGCCAGGGTGGCCGTGATGCCTGCGGCGGTCGTGGCCAGCGTTGTCCCGCTGCCAAAGTCAGCCTGCCCGCTGATCTGGAACCGCATCGCGTTCTCGAGAATCTCGTGCGTGCGCAGCGCGAGATCGCCGAGCGTCTGCGGCGGCGGGAGCTCCATGCCCGGGTACGCAGTGATCAGCGACTTCACACTGCTGACCAGCTGGCTCGCGGGCCCGGTCAGCTCGGCAGCGCTCTGGCCGTGCCACAGCCCGTACTCGATCCGGTAGAACCCGGTGAACCCCGGGTCGCTGACGCCGCCAGCCAGCCCGAATGGGAGGCCGTCGATCTCGTCGTCGTAGGAGCCGAACATTCCGTAGGCGCTGCCGAGTTCCTCCCACGACATGTGGGCGGTCAGCCACGCGGACCGGGCAGCGGCCAAGTCGCCGGACTGGATGTCCGCGGCCAGCGCTGCCACCTGCCCCGCCACCGTAGCCAGCCCGCTGGTGATGTAGGCGCGGGCCTGACCGGTCGCCGTGAGCGTCTGGCTGTAGCTGGCCGGGAGGACCCCGGGGCCGCCGCGGACTTTCCCGGCAACCAGGTAAGCAGGCCCGATCTTGCCGGCGTAGTCGTAGTCACCGTCGGAGCAGTCGAAGGCGTACGAGCCGGAACCGAGGTCGACCTGCATCGGCTGGCTCGTGCCCGGTCCGAGGCCCTCCACCCGCGCGTACACCGCGCCGGTGCCGGAGCCGATGAGCTCGACTTCGAGCGCGGAGGTTGCCGCATTGCGGATCTGCAGCGTCTGCAGCCCGGCTGTGGGGTGCCGCCATCCGGTTCCGCAGGCCGTCGCCGAGACCGTGATCACGTTGCCGCCGGCGGACAAGGCACCGGGTGTGCTGCCGCTGCCAGCGCACCCGGACAGCAGCAGGCCTACCGCCAGCGCGGCTGCTGATGTCGCTGCGTAGGGGCGCATTGCGTGCGGGTCACTGGCCCTGGCCGAGGTCAGAGATCTGCCCGGTGGCCTTGTACAGGTCAGTGGACCCTGAGGCGAGCGCCGATGCCGATGCGCTGAGATCACCAGCGTTCTGGGTGGTCGCGACGTACTCGTCGCCGTCCGGCTGCTCGGATATCGCCGCCTGGCAATTCGAGGCCGCCTTTGCCAGCTCTGAGAGCGCCTTCTGGTACTGCGCCTGCATGGCGGCATCCGGGATCGGCGGGTCTGACTGGGCGGTGGACACGCCGGAGGCCAGCTGCACGCAGGCCTGCTTCATCTGGACGTACTGCTTGAGGCCGGACGCCTGCGCCACATCGCCGGCCTCGCTGGTGACGGCGCTGAGCGCGGCTCCGCCGCTCCCGGCCTTCCAAGCCTTGACCTGGGGCTGGCCGCTGGATGGCATCGGAACAGCGCCTGTGCTCGGCAGAGCGATGGGCGCGACTGGAGCCGGGACGTGGAACTCAGGCGCGGGCTCGGTGGTGTCCGGGTTGGGGCTGGCATAGGCGACCGGACGCGGTCCCGAGGAGGCAGGCCCGGAGCCGCCGGCGATCACGAACACCAGGACGGCCGTCACGCCGCAGAACGCGACCAGGGACGCGACGATCACTGTCCACCGGGACCTGACCACCGGCTGCATCCGCTGCGGCACAGCCGACTCCAGGTGCCGAAGCAGCTGTGGCGGCCAGAACCACTTCAGTGATCCCGACGCATGCGCGTCTCGCATCGTCATCGCGTCCTCCCCAGTAACCTCGCTTGTTCGACGCCTAACGAAGCGGCCCGGTGTACTCCGTGCGATAACCAGGCTTAGCCAGACCCTGCGAAGCGGGGCTAAAGCCGCATTCAGCATGTTTCCCTTTATCCGGACGAGTTCCAGCGTCAACCCACCGGCTGACCAGGGCGTCTTGATACCGGGCCATCACGGAAGGCATGGGGCGGGAATGCCATGAAGACAAGCGCGAGCGGCGCCGTCATTCGCTATCTCGGCCATGCCGGATTCATCGTGGAACACCGCGGGCTCCGGCTGCTTATCGACCCGTGGTTTTACCCTGCGTTCCTGAATGCGTGGTTTCCGTACCCTGATAACCGCGATCTGCTTCCCGAAGTCGCTGGTGGCCAGTTCGACGCGCTCTACATTTCGCACGCTCATGAAGATCATTTCGATGAACGTTTCCTGGGATATCTCGACCGCAGCGTGAAGGTGCTGGTCCCCAGGTACCGGTCCAAGGTGCTGGCCCGCCGGCTCGCCAGCGTGGGGTTCGGGAACCTGGTGCTGCTCGGCCATGGAGAGCAGCACACCCTGGCCGACGGGTTCACCGCGACCATGCTCCTGGACACCAGCCACAAGGAGGACAGCGGCCTGCTGCTCGACCTGGACGGGTTCACGTTCCTCGATCTCAACGACTGCAACACGGCACTGTCGGAGCTGCCGTCCATCGTTGACCTGCTCGCTGCTCAGTACTCCGGCGCTATGTGGTACCCCAACTGCTACGCCTACGCTCCCGACACGATGGCCGGGAAGGTCGCGGCGGTCCGGGCCGGCCTCATGGAGACGCTGCTGGCGAAAGTACGCATCACCGGCGCCCGCGCCTACCTGCCGTCAGCCGGGCCCGCGTGCTTTCTCGACCCGGCCCTGGACCGGTTCAATGACCGGGACGCCACGATCTTCCCGGTCTGGGACGACGTCAGCGCCGAGTTCGCAGCAGCCTGCCCCGGCGTGCGGGTACTGCGACTGGCGCCAGGCGACGTTCTGGATCATGTGAAGGCGGGCGCGATACCGCAAGCCTGCACCGGAGGTTCCGATCCCTTGCCGGCCGGCGAGCGTGATTACATCGCTCGCTACCGGGAACGGCGCCGGGAGGAATGGCAGGCCTATGCGGCGGCGCCGGTGCCAGCGGTAGCAGCGGCCGAAGTCGAGGATTACTTCCGCAGGCTGCAGCGCTGGAATACCAGGTTTCTGCGCGACTGGCGTAAGGACATTCGCCTGGTCGCTGACGGCACGGGATGGGGCATCCGGCTGGGCCGGCTGGCCGAGCGATTCGTCTTCGAGGACGAGCCGGTGGACGCCGACTACACCCTGCACGTGCCGCCGCGCATCCTGCGCGCAGTGCTCGACGGCACGACCGGGTGGGAAGAAGCGCTGCTGTCGATGCGGCTCGCGCTGCACAGGTCACCTGATGTCTTCGACCTGACCCTGATGAGCCTGCTGCGCTACGGGAATCACCCAGCCCAGACCATGCAGCTGGTCCGGGAGCGAGAGAATACAGAGACGATCGACCGGGATGGCCTGCGCGTGCAGCGATTCTGCCCGCACGCTGGCGAGGACCTGACCTACGCGACAATCTGCGACGGCGTGATCGAGTGCCCCCGGCATCACTGGAAGTGGGACACAAGGACCGGCGAGTGCCTGGACGGTGGCACGGTGCCGCTGCGCATTCAGCAGCTGGCGAGCGGGCAGGCGGCTGCTATCTGAGCCTGCGCAGCCTGGCCCCCCGGCGCCGACGGTACGGGCGGGAGAAACCGGAATCCAGCGGGCCTTCCGGTGCGGCCATGCTGTCAGCCCGGGATCCGGCGGCCGCGTCGCCGGAGGTGCCCGGCTCGGGTTCCCTCAGCGTCTGCCACCAGCGCGGGTTCTCCTGGTACCACCGCACGGTCTGCTTCAGTCCGTCGCTGAACGGGATCTCCGGGGCGTAACCCATCTCGCGCGCCGTCGAGTCGTCCAGCGAGTAGCGGCGGTCGTGGCCCTTGCGGTCCTCAACATAGGCGACCATGTCCCAGCCAGCGCCGAAGCAGTCCAGCAGCGCCCGGGTGAGCTCAATGTTGGACAGCTCCGCGTCGCCGTTGATGTGGTAGACGCGCCCGGCCTGGCCCTTCTCAAGGACCAGCTGGATGCCCCGGCAGTGGTCGTCGACGTGAACCCAGCCGCGGACGTTCTGACCGTCGCCGTACAGCGGAACCTTCAGCCCGTCGATCAGGTTGGTGACAAACAGCGGGATGATCTTCTCCGGGTACTGGTAGGGGCCATAGTTGTTGCAGCACCGGGTGATGACCACGTCCAGCCCGTGGGTGCGAGCGTAGGCCAGCGCGAGCAGGTCGCCGCTGGCCTTCGCAGCCGAGTACGGCGACCTGGGCTGCAGCGGCGCGTCCTCGTCCCACGACCCGTCGGCGATGCTGCCGTACACCTCGTCGGTGGAGACCTGAACCACCCGCGGCACCCGCGCGTCCAGGCATGCCTGCAGCAGCGCCGCGGTCCCGGTCACGTTGGTGGCGACGAAGGCCGATGCACCCTCAATCGACCGGTCCACGTGCGTCTCGGCCGCGAAGTTGATCACCACGTCGTGCCCGGGGACCACCGAGGCCAGCAGTGCGGCGTCGGCGATGTCGCCACGCACGAAAGAGAACCGCGGGCTGCCGGCCACCGGCTCCAGGTTGGCCAGGTTCCCCGCATACGTCAGCTTGTCCAGAACGGTCACCTGCGCGTGGCCGTAGCCGGGATAGCCGCCCTGGAGCAGTGTCCGGACGTAGTGCGACCCGATGAACCCCGCGCCGCCAGTTACTAGGATCTTCATAAGCTGCTGCACCTAAGCCGTGACCTGCGGCACCAGCCACTGTGCGGAGCGACCCCGCGGCGCCAGCGCCGCCCCCACCGTGGCCAGCTTGCGGCGCCGGCGGCGCCGCCCCTTAGTTACTAAGACGCTTCAGCGCGTTCCGCGGTGCACAGCCCGGCCAGCGCCGGTCGTGCGATCACGCATTCCAGGCCTGCAGGAACTTCGCGTCGCGCGCAGTGACCGCGTCCCGGAACATCGGGTGCAGGTCCAGAGCCGGCGAGTGGCGGCCGGCCGGGACCGCGCGGCCGAGTGCCTCGGCCATGGCCCGCACGTGGTGCGGGCCGGCGCCGCAGCAGATGCCCACGTAGTTCACGCCGAGGTCGCGTGCTGCCCGCGCGAAGTCTGCCATCTCGAACCGGGTACAGGTGTAGGGCTCCAGCGCCAGCGGGAACGCCCGCCCGACGCCGCCTTCTTGCGCCAGCGGCAGTGACTGCATCGTCGGGAACGCGGTGTCGGTGCGGTAAGGCACCGGCTGAGCGGCGACCGGGCAGTCAACAGCGTCCCGGATTCGCGCCACAAGCGGCAGCATCGTGGCCGGCCCCCGGTCGCAGTTCAGGCCGACCATTGTGGCGCCGTTGGCGGCCAGGATGCGGCACGCCTCGACGTAGTCGTAGCCGTCCCTGGTGGTCTGCGGCTGCGTCGCGGCCAGCGTCACCATCGCTGGCAGCCCCAGGCTGGTGCTGACCTCCAGCGCGGCCAGCGCCTCGCCGAGGTAGTCGTTGGTCTCGGAGATCACGAAGTCGATGCCCTCGTCGGCCGCCCAGCCGAGCTGCTCGGCATACATGGCGCGCACGGTGGCCGTGGTCGAAGGATCGTCGGGATCATAGGCCCAGGTGTTGCAGACGTTGCCCGCTACCAGCGCGTCTCCCTCGGCAGCGACCTGCCGGGCGATCCGCACCGCCTGCCGGTTCATCGCCTCCAGGTCGCCTTCCCGGCCCACGTCGCGCAGCTTCTCGCGGTGCGCGTAGTAGGTGAGCGCAACCATCACCTCGGAGCCCGCCCGCAGGAACTCCCGGTGCAGCTCAGCCACTGCCCCGGGAAAGTCGAGTACGACCTCGGGGACGTAAGGCCCGGCCTTGATGTAGCCGCGCCGCTCGAGTTCGAACACGTACCCTTCGGCCCCGAAGACTGTGCCGTCCCTGAGCCGCTCTGCGATCCCCCTCTCGCTCATGCGGCGAACCTCCCCGGGGTGAAGCGGCGGATGTCGGACCCGGCGGCCTGGCCGGTGGTGAGCTGGGCGAGGACCTGGCCGGCCCAGGGCGCGAACTTGTACCCGGTGCCGCGCCAGCCGACCCCGGTGAACACGCCGTCGGCGCCGGGCACCGGCCCGATGATGAACTCGTCATCGTCGACCAGGTCGTACGAGCAGGTGTCAGTTCCGGTGGCCGCCGCCACGTCCACGGTCTCGCAGCCACGCAAGGCAGGCAGGCATTCGTTCACGAAATCCTCGACGGATCTGATCTTGCTGGGTACGCGGTCGACATCGGGCGGGTTGTAGAAGCCGATCTTGACGCCGGGCGTCCGCCCGTCGTAGATGGGGTGCCCGTAGATCCCGACGTCCAGGTAGGCGAAGACCGGCAGCGCCGGTTCGGTGAACTGGCCGCGCTGGCCCGGCCGGGGGATGAAGTACTTCGACTGCGACGGCCGGTCGGGCCGCAGCGGGAACCGGACCGGGCAGCCCGGCAGCAGCCCGAGCACCTCGTTGGTGCCCAGGCCCGCGGTAATCACCAGTACGTCGGAGGTGACGGTGCCGGAGTCCGTGGCAACGCACCAGGCGCCGGCGTCCCGGGTGATGGCGTGCACCACCGCGTCCTGCACCACCCGTGTCCCGCGGGCACGCAGCGCCTCGCTCAGGAACCGGGTGACCGCCGGGACGTTGACGAACCCGGCGTCGACGTCGAGCCGGCCGGCGTCGGCGCTGAACTGCGGGTACCGCCGCTGCAGGTCCTCGGCTGTCAGCGCCTCGCGGCGCAGCCCAAGCTGCTCGAGCACGGTGAAGCTGCGGAACGCATAGCTGCCCTCCAGGTCGGGCGTGATGCTGCGCTTGGCCAGGTTCAGGCACCCGCAGTCGACCAGCATCCGCTCGCCGGACCGGGCCTGCAGGTCCAGCCAGAGCTGCCGCGCGGCGTACGCCAGCCGCGCGTACTCCGGGTCCAGGTAGTCGTTCCGCGCCGACCGGGTCAGCGAGAACGACGCCGTTGCCGGGTCGCCGACGCGGGTCTTCTCCAGCACCGTCACTTCCGCGGCCTGGGGCGCGGCGTAGTACGCGGTCATCAGCCCCATGACGCCGCCACCGATGATGGTCAGCCTTTTACTGCCAAACTCGGCCACTGCGCAGCTCCTCCGACGAAACGGCGCGCGCAGCGCTGCGACGCGTATGTGATTGCCGAAGCCTACTCGTCTTCGGCTCACCCGCCGTGCGGCTCAGCTCGCGGGACTGTGGGGTTTTAGCTGCCGAAGCTCACGTTCTGGCCGGTGACGGTCGCTACCACTCCCGTCGGGTTGACAGTGATGCTGGCCAGACGCAAAGCCAGCGGGAAGGCAGGCAGCGTGAGCTTGATCGTGGGGAGCGCGCCCAGAACCGACGACAGCACACCGCCGCTGGACACTGGCTGGATGGTGATCACCCGGGGGGCACTCACGTTGACGCGCCAGACGGCGTCCGCGCCGACCCCTGCTACACCCACGCTGGCCTTGACCTCGTCGGGACCGGCGGCCGACAGCGTAAGCGCGCCGCTGATCAAGCTCTGCAGAGCAGAGCCACCCTGCGAGGTCATCGCGCTGGCCAGGGCCGCGAAGGTGATGTCCGCGCTCCCGTTGGCCTGGCCAATGGTGCCGCTGCTCAGAGAGTGATTGACGGTCACCTGGTTCAGGGTGGCGTTGATGCTCTGAATCTGCAGCGGGCCCTCGGTGATGCTGCCTGAGCTCATCTGGATCTCGCGGAAGTCCCTGGCGGCGAGCTGGGTCAGGAACGGGAACCCGTCGATGGTCACGCTCGGCCGCGCCGGGAAGCCCTGCTGCTGGATGTGCGATGCCACCTCGTTCTCGGCAAAGGCCCGAGCGGCGAAGTCTGCCGCGACCAGGAGGCCGGCCAGCACGATCAGCACGCCCACGAGCACGCCGAGCCGGCGCCCGCGGCGGCGCGGGCGTCCGTATCCCTGGTACATGGTCACGACGGGTCTCTCCTCACGTCGATGGCCCGTGGCAGACACTCGCGCCTCCGATCACCCCTGAAGGTATCCCAGACCCGGCACTGCCCCGCGGCGGCAGCCGGAAACCCGTTTGCTGCTTAGACACCGGGCTCGCGGTTAGCGCAACGCCCGCCCGAGGCTAGCCACGCAATTCCGTCGCCCGGTTCTGCGGCAAGCACCGGCAGACGGTCGTTACAGTTATGCCACGAATCCGACAAATACCTTACGCATCATGTGGGACGCTTGGACTTCCGCCCTATGGCTGTGATCGGAAGGAACGATGCTGACGAATACCCGCCGCGCAGGAGCGCTCGTTGTTTCCTGCGCTCTCCTGTTGGCGCTCGCTGCGGCCGACCTAGCCGGGTCCTCGCCATCGCACGCTGGCACGGCGGTCTCCGCGCTGCCGACCTCTGTCACAGTCCCGCCGGGGTCGCGCGGGCCGGGGCGCGCGAGCACATCCCGCTTGCACCCGGTGGATGAGCCGAGGCATAACCCGTTGACGGACCACGGCGGCAGGAACGTGCCCCGCTGAGATGTCCAGCGCGGTTTGCACGGTATTGACTTAGCCGACGCGGACCAGGCGTCATAATCACCGACGACAAGGGGCTTAGCCGAGACCGGAGCCCGCAGCAGGCCGCGTCATGATGGGAAGCGCCATGAACGGCAACGACTGGCTTGCCCGGCGGATGGAGGCTCGCCGCAAGGGGCGGTTCATCGGATGGATAATCGTCGCGGCACTGGCGTTTGTGGTGGTCATGGGAGCGGCTGTCAATGCGCTGCTCGCCGGGATCGGCGTCATCCACGACAGCAGTGAGCCCGTCGGCGCGAAGACGATCCTGATCGCTGTGGCGTTCTTCGCCATATCGGTCCTGTGCGCGGGGGTGGCTGTTCATTTTGAGCACCGCCTGCGCGGCGCTCCGCCGGGAAGGATCTCCTCGGGGCTGAGCGCGGCGCAGGCAAGCCTGCCCGCCGGGCGGCGGCTAGGCCGGCGCCGCAGGTACAGCCCGACATCGTTGCTGATCACCGGGGTAGTGACGCTCGGGCTCGGCATCGCCTTCGCCGTCGTCGCTTTCGGAGCGCACTCAGCGGCGAGCAAATCCAGCTACACCCAGAGCAACGGGGTGCAGGATGTGGCGACGGTCGACAGCGTGTCGAACTACCAGTCCACTGGCAGGTCGTCCACCAGCTACTGGGCAACGGTCGCCGCCACACTGCGGACGCCCGTCGATGGGCACCGGGCGACTGTGGTCAACATCCCGAACAACGTGAACTACCAGGCTGGCCAGGTGATCTCCGTCGTCGTCGACCCAGCAGATCCCGGCTACTCCGAGATGCCGGGCTCGCCTGACGCCACCGACAGCACTACGGCCGGCGCAGCCATCGGCGCGGTGGTGTTCGTTATCGCCGGGATCGGCACCATCGTCAGCTCGTTCCGTATGCGTGCCCGGCTGCGGGCACACCGCATGCAGGCGGCGTCCGCCATGCCAGCCGCGTTCGGCGATGCGCCACCGGTTTCTGGGCCAGAACCGGGGCAGGATGGCACGGAGCCAGAGACCGCGACTGAGCCGGACCACCGTGGAGGCCGCCACGCCTGACAGCATGTGGTGACGGATGGCCGTGTGGAAGGTCATTGGCGCTTCGGTTACCGGGAGGTCGCATGAGGCAGCCGGAAAGGGCTGCGAGGACGCCTCGGGCTGGCGGACTGAGCCCGCGCTGACCTGCCTGGCCGTGGCCGATGGGGCAGGCTCCCGGCCCATGTCTGGCCGCGGCGCGGCGCTGGCGGTCGGACGAGGCCTGGCGGTAGCGCGGGCGGTGGCGCTGCACCCGGCCAGCCGCAGTGGCCGGACGAGTTTCGGCGACCCAGCGGCGTCGCTGCGGCTGGTCTTCGCGGACGTGCGGGAGCAGATCGCCGCCATGGCCGCGGCGGACGGGAACGACGCCGACGACTACGCAACCACTCTGGCAGTGGCGATCCTGGCCGGCGACGTGGTCTCTATCGGCCAGATCGGCGATACGATCGCCGTAGTCGGCAGGGCGGGCGGGTACCAGACGGTCGCGCCTGCTCCCCGCGGCGAGTATGCGAACGAGACGAGGTACATCACTGGCCCCGGTGCCCTCGACGGGCTGCGGGTCGGCATCCTGCCCGCGGCCGAGGTCGACGCGGTGTTCCTGTCGACCCACGGCCTCCGGTCCAAGATCCTCGGCGACCTGGCTGCCGCGACCCCGTTCATGCCCTTCTTCGAGGACCTGGCTGGCTACGCTCGCTCGCCCACCGCCACCGTAGAGGCCGTGCAGCGGTTCCTTGCCGGGCTTGAC
Source organism: uncultured Actinomycetota bacterium (assembly GCA_963815375.1). Lineage (GTDB taxonomy): Bacteria > Actinomycetota > Actinomycetes > Streptosporangiales > Streptosporangiaceae > JASHPR01. Next base: position 135,896 of record CAWFGX010000012.1, read on the forward strand.
GATCAGAGCGGCGACGACAAGACCCTCGTCGCCGCGGTATGGCCGCGCGTCCATAACTAAAATGGCTCGTCCGATCCGAAAACCACGGGACCGATTATGAAGAGCAGTTTGCTTATCGGTGTTGGCGCGATCGTCACTATCGCCGGGGTCATCTTCGCCTTGCAGGGCGTCGGCGTCATTGGCGGCAGCTTCATGTCCGGCACGTCGGTGTGGGCCATCCTGGGGCCGATCATCGCCCTGGTGGGGGTCGCCATGGCCGGTTTCGGCCTCTGGCACTTGCGCTCAGCCCGCAGCCACACCTGACCGCCCGCACTTCCTGCCATCGAGCAATGCCGATCCAGCGGATGGAGCAGGTGGGGCATCGTCGTGGACGATCTGGCCGCGGCCGCGGCGGCGAGGTCCACGGCCCGCAGCCGGTGGCCCTCGGGCAGCAGCTCGTCGGGGAGATAGAGCGCCACGAGGACCAGCTACCGCCTCTGCGACGTCCGCGGTCCGGAGGGATCATCGTCGAGCTGGCGGAGCAGATCGGCTGACGCCCAGTGAACACGTTTCACACCACACGATGTGAATCGAACCGCGTGAGCGGAGGAGTCGATGCGGGGATGACGGCAGGGCGACCGATGCCCACGCAGGACGACGTGCTCGGGTACTTCAGCACGCTGTCGAACTGGGGACGGTGGGGCGACGCAGACGAACTGCGGACCGGCTATGGCCGCGTCTGGCACGAGGCCGGTGAGGCCAGCGGTTTCACGCAGGCCGGCTGGCACGCGTCCTGCCTGCCGTGGCTACATGAACGCGACGTCGCGCTGATCGGCGCTGACACCTCCCAGGACGTTCAGCCGTCGGGGTACGAAGACGTGTTGATGCCGGTTCACGCCGTTAGTCTCGTCGCGATGGGTCTGTGGCTGCTCGACAACTGCGACCTGGAGGTGTGCGCGACAACGGCTGCCGAGCTCGGCCAGTGGGACTTCCACCTCGCAGTCGCGCCGGTCCGCTTCGCCGGTACGTCCGGCAGCCCGGTCAACCCGATCGCCACGTTCTGACAGCGGTTCACGAGGGGGTGCGATGCCATGAACGGCCCGGCACGCACCTGGAACGCGGTCGTGGGTGGAAACCGAGGCGCGGCCCGGCAAGCTGGACCGCTCCCCGAAGGACAACACGCGCGTGCCAGTACACCTCGAACCCGGCAGTCGGCAATCGGCGGCTTCGGCCGGTCCAGGATCGCCTGGCTTTCTATGCGGGCCGCCACCATCTCCTCGATCTCCTCGTCGGTGTTCCCGGCCCGGGTGCGCAGCACCGCGCGCGCATAGGCCTGCGTCTGCAGCACCCCCGGAACAAGCAGGGGCTCGTACCAGCGCATCGCTGTGGCTTCGGCCTCCATCCGCTGCCAGTCACGGAACCATTCCGGATGCAGCACCGAACTCAGGCGCAGCCCCTCGCCTAAGTCCTCGGCCAGCGCGGCTAACCGGTCGCCGGTCTTCAGTACCGCGTCCATCTGCTCCGGCGCGCCAGCCGCGGGCGCCCGCCGTCCGGTCTCGATGGCCGCGACCGTCGAATAGGAGTAGCTGATCAGCTCAGCTAACTGCTCCTGAGTCAGCCCCGCCCGCTCACGGATCCGCCTGAGCTGGGCGCCGAACACCCTGCGCGGCGACGGCACATAACCGTTATTGCGGAAGGTCATGTCGTACTCCTCCACTACACCGCTGAAAGTTCAGCGGCTGCCCGGACCGGACACCTCGTGCGTTCTCATCCCAGAAACTATCTCCGCGCCCGGGCGGCGCGACGCATTGCTCACGTAGCTCAGGCCGGATTCTTGGCGTGGCCACCGGCGATCTTGCGCATAGCTGCGATGATCTCGGCTTGGCGCGCCGGGTTTGTTTCCTCATCTAGGTCAACAAACAGCAGGTGAAGAGCTCTTTCGGTCTCCGTGTGCTCGCTCCACGGGTGTACGGCTCTATGGAAGGCCATGAAGAACTCCTCCATCGGCATAATGCCGGTGGCGAATGCCTGCAGGATGAGACTGAAGTACTCGGAGTCGCTGGCCGGGGCGTCGGGGACTGGCGCGTGCTGTTCGGCCAGCATTTCGCGGATCTGCGGTTCTGAGTCACGCAGCGGGGTTCCGTAGCTCAGCGCGGCTACGTCGACGGTTGCGGGAGTATCAAGGCCTCGCACGATAAGTTCGCATGCGAGCCTGATAGCCAGATCAGGATCAGGATCGAAGGGTCCCAGAACGAACCTGAAGGCCAGAGCATCCAGCTGGGCCCGGATGCTGGCGCCGGCTTCCTGATCCACGAGCACATTCTTGCCGCGTCTCGTGCCGGCGGCTATCGAGTATCCGTCCGGCTAGCGGGCACCGCGGAGGGGGAGGCCGGCGGCGCGGTAGACGGCGTCGATCTGGTGCATGTTGGCGACGGCGTCTTCAGCGGTTGTGATCACGGGCTCGCCGCGCAGGACCGCCGCCGCGAATGCGCGGAGCTGATAGGTGTAGGTGGCCTCGCCCCGCACGCGCTCCCGGCGGACGCCGGCGGTGGTACGCACCGTGAGCAGGTTGAAGATGTGCGGGGCAAGGTAGTTGAAGGCCCGCATCTCGCCGCGCTCGCCCACCGCCCTGGCGGAGATCCGCAGCACGTCACCGGACCACAGGAACGTTTTGATCCGGCCAGTGGCACCGCCGGGAAAGCGGAAGTGTGCCTCCATGGCCCGGTCGACGTCCGGGCTGTGCAGCTTTGCCTGCGCCGAGACGACGAACGGCTCGGCCTCCCCGAGCATCCGCATGCAGTTGACCGCGTAGCAGCCCGCGTCCATCGTGGCCCCGCCGGCCAGCTCGTACTGAAACCGGATGTCGCTGAACCGGGGCAGCGGGAAGCCGAGGGACGCCTCGACGTGCCGCAGCGCCCCGAGTTCGGCGACCGCGTCCTGCATCCGGCGAGCCAGCGGGTGGTAGCGGTAGTGGAACGCCTCCATCACCACCACCCCAGCCGTCCTGGCAGCTGCCGCTACCTCGGCGGCCTCCGCCTCGTTGGAGGCGAACGGCTTCTCGCACAGTACGTGCTTGCCCGCGGCGATCGCGCGCAGCGTCCACGGCGCGTGCAGCGAGTTCGGAAGCGGGTTGTAAACCGCGTCGATGTCTGGATCGGCGATCAGGTCGTCGTAGGAGTCGTATGTCACCGGGATGCTGTGCTTGCTGGCGAACTGGCGCGCCCGGGCCGGGTCCCTGGCCGCTACCGCCGTGACCGTTACCTCGGGCACCCGCCGGGCCGGCCGGATGAGGGCGGACGGGGTGATCCGCGCCGCGCCTAGCGTCCCGATGCGCAGACGGTCCACGGTCCCTCCCGATCCCGCGGTCGGCAGCGCCGCGACGGACTGTTGCGGCGAGCCTAGCGCTGAGTGAGCTCCGGGACGCGGCGGGGCCAGAAGCAGGCGGCGAGCAGGATGAGGAGCGGCCCGGTGTTGGGGTCGGTGCCCTGCCCGGTGAAGATCCCGCCAAGGCCCTCGGCCAGCCAGAACAGCAGCCCGAGGACTGCCGCTACGATCAGCGCCGGCTGTATCGTCCGCCGGGCGAAGACCCCGGTGGCGACCAGAGCGCACGCAGCTGCCAGCACGACGGAGATCTCCGCGTCGCGCTGGCCGAGCCAGGGTGGACATGCCGTTCATGACCCACACGAGCCAGCCCGGCTGGCCGTCGGTGAACGCGAACAGGCCTGCGATCGCGCCGGGCGCCCGGTTGGCCGGGAGCAGCAGGAAGTAGCTGAAGCTTCCCCACAGCAGCAGCCATCCGACCTTGGCGGCCCTGGCCCCGAGCGGCCCGGACGTGGCCGGTGATTCCGCCGCTGGGCCCGGTGCCCTGGCCGAGGGCCACAGCAGAATGGCGATGAACGCATACAGCACCACACCGCCCGGGAAACCCGCCAGTGGTGAGGCGCCGGTCAGAATGCCGCCGAGACTCTCACCGAACCACCAGACCGACAGCGCCCAGACAACCGAGGCAGCCAGGCCGAGCCGGACCGTGCGGCGGTACAGGATTCCGGCCGCGATCAGCAGCTGGATGATGGCGAAGATCGCGTTGTAGGCAGCGATGTGGTGCAGCATCAGCCGGCTAGCCCACGTGGCCGGGCCGGCGATAACGGCGGGGTTGCCAGCGGCAGCGGGCTGGATCACCTGCGTGACAAAAGACGGGCCGAACATGAACGGCTGGAACTGCAGCACGGCGTCGAGAAGCCACACCAGCCCGAGGCAGACCTGCAGCCCTCGCCGGCCAGGAACGGCGCCCTCCCGCAGAAGCCGGAACGCAGATGCCCGGAAAGCCCGGCATACCCGCAAGGCCACGTGGTCCTGGAATCGGCGCAGCGGCGCCCGGCGCGACTGGAACCCGGGCAGCGCCGGGGAGGTTGTCATGACTGGCTCTGGCTGGTGATGTGGGTAATCCGGCAGCGCTGGATCGGTCCGGTGGTCAGCACCTTGCGGCCAAGCAGGCCGGACGCATGCGAGGCGACCGCTCCGCTGATCGTGACCACCGTGGACGATGCCGCGGTGTTCCCGTCGCGGCTGCCGGTCAGGGCCACATCGACGGCGTAGATGGAGGCGTGGCCGGTGGAGTTGCTGACCTCGACCCGGACCGATTCCTCGTTGTGGTACTGCCCGGTGCCGTGCAGCGCGTAGTTGGTGCAGCTCAGGCCTTGACTGGCCGAGGCCGGGCCGGAGCTGCCGCAGGCGCTTAGCAGGCTGGCCGCCGCGACCGCGACCAGGACGCTCGCCAGGCTGTAGCCGCGCAATGCCACGTTCGGATCCTTCATGTCTTGAACACCACCGCGGCCATCTCCCAGATGGTCGCCGCCCCGGTAGAGATGCTGGGTGCCGGCTGGGCCCCCTGGCCCACAACGCTGTCCTCGACGACCATCTCCATATCGCCGTCGGGCGCCACGTTCACCCGGCTGGTGTAGCCAGCGCCAGCGCTCAGCGTGTCGCCGAACCCGGAGTCTGAGTAGAAGCCGATCGCCAGCTCACCCGGGGCTGTGGTGGGCGGCGTGGATGAGGAGCTGACCGAGGTGGCGGCCGTCGTGGTGCCGGTGGCCGACGCCATCTGGTCGATGGCCGCGGTGCCCGCTGCCGCCGACAGGCCCGAGTACTCCAGCACCGCGATTCCCATATCCGCCTTGGCCGATGGCTTGGCTGTGATCGTGGGCTTGGTCCCGCCGCTCTGGGTGACCGGCGCGGTCCACACAGTGAGCTGCGTGCCGTCTGGGCCGGTCGCGGTCGTCAGCTCGGTAAAGGTGTCCCCGGCCGAATCGGTGACGCTCGCGACCGTTGCCTTACCCGAGCTCCAGTCGGCGACCTCGACAACCAGCCGATTGCCGGTCGTGACGTCGGACGGCACTGTCACCGCGATGCTGGTCTTGGCTGACCCGTGCGCACTGACCTGCTGCACGAACGCCGGGGCGGCGGTCGCGGTCGGCGTAACCGTGGCGGACGGGGCGGAAGCCGGCCCGGTGCCGACCGCGTTCGTCGCCGTGACCGTGAACGTGTACGAGTCGCCGTTGGTCAGCGCGGTGACGGTCGCGGTCGTCGCTGGCGGGGTGCCGGCCACCTGAGTGGCCGTCTGGGCGACCCCGCCAAGGTACGGAGTGACCGTGTACAGGGTGATCGGGCTGCCACCGTTCGCGGGAGCGGTCCAGCTCACCATGGCTGACTGGTTCCCGGCTGTCGCTGTCACGCTCGCCGGGGCACCAGGGACCGTCGGGGCGGCCGGGGTGACCTGGCTGGACGGCGCGGACGCCGGCCCGGTCCCGACGCTGTTCGTTGCGGTGACCGTGAACGTGTACGCGGTCCCGTTTGTCAGCCCGCTAACGGTGGCACTGGTCGCTGGCGGGCTGCCGGTAATCACCGTCGGGGTCCCGGCCGTCGGGCCCGCGTACGGGGTGATGGTGTACGAGGTGATCGGGCTGCCGCCGTTCGCAGGCGCCAGCCAGGTCACCTGGGCGGACTGGTTCCCGGCCGTGGCGGTCACGCCGGACGGCGCGGCGGGCGCGGTCGGCGGGGCCTGGCTGCCCGCCTTGAACACCACGGTGGCCATCTCCCAGACCGTCTTCGCCCCGGTCCCTGCGGTGGCCGCGGGTGTGGCCCCGGCTCCGACGACCTCGTCCTCGGCCAGGATCTCCATGTCGCCGGCGTTGGAGATGCTGGTCCGGGAGGTCCAGCCCGACCCGGCGGTCAGCGTGTCACCGAACCCGGAGTCGGAGTAGAGGCCGACGGCGAGCTCGTTGCCGGCGGTCGTGGCCGGCGTCGCCCCCGAGGACACTGTGGCCGCGCTCGTCGTGGTGCCTGACGCGCTGGCCTGCACGTCGACGGCGGCGGCTCCGGCCGCGGCGGACAGCCCGCTGTACTCCAGTGCGGTCATCGCCCCGTCCGCGGATGAGGAGAACTTCGCAGTCACAGTCGGCTCGGTGCCAGCGCCAGCGGTGACCGGGGCCGTCCAGACGCTCTGCTCGGTCTTGTCCGGACCGGTGAAGTGGCTGACCTCGGTGAACGTGTCACCCGCCGAGTCGGTGACGCTGCTGGTCGTCGCGATCGAGGCACTCCACACGCCGACCTCGACCACGAGCCGGTTGCCGCTGCCAAGCGGTGCTGACGGGGTGACCGACAGGCTGCTCTTCGAGGAGGCATGGGTACTCGCCTGCTGCACGAACGCGGGCGCGGTGGCGGCCGTCGGCGTCACCGCGCTTGAGGGCGACGAGGCCGGCCGACGTCCCGATCGCGTTGGTCGCGGTCACCGTGAACGTGTAGGACAGACCCGTTGGTCAGCCCGGTGACCGTCGCGTTCGTGGCCGGCGGTGACCCGGTCACCGTGGTCGCTGGCTGCGCGGTGGCCCCAAGGTACGGGGTCACGGTGTAGCTGGTGATCGGGCTGCCGCCGTTCGCGGGCGCGGTCCAGCTCACCGTGGCCGATGCGTTGCCGGCGGTACGCGGTCACGCCGGTGGGCGCGCCCGGGGCGGTCGGGGCCGTTGGCGTCACCGCGTTGGAGGCTGCCGACGGAGGTCCGGTACCCACCGCGTTGGTCGCGGTCACGGTGAACGTGTAGCTCACGCCGTTGGTCAGGCCGCTGATCGTCGTGCTGGTCGCCGGCGGGTTGCCGGTGATCACGGTCGGAGTCTGCGCTGTGGAGCCCGTCGTACGGGAGTGATGGTGTAGCTGGTGATCGGGCTGCCGCTGTCGTCGGGCGCGGTCCAGCTAACGGTGGCCGAGCCGTCGCCGGCGGTGGCGCGTCACGCCGGTCGGGGCGGACGGCGCGATCGGGGTGGTCGGCTGGTTCAGCCCGATGATGGGGGCGATCGACGGCGTGCCCTGGCTGTTGAGGATGAACAGCATGTAGTGGCCGGGCGGCGCGTCCGCCGCTGACGACGGCATCGTGACGTTGAGGGTCCCGTTGCCAGCGGTGAAGCTCAGCGGCACGAAGTGCTGGTTCATGTCCATCTGGTGGGTGTCGGTGCCCAGGGACACCAGGTTGACCTGCGTGATCGAGGAGGCGTCAGGGGTCGACACCGAGATCGTCGAGCCGTAGGTGGCCGACGACGGCACCGAGGTGATCGTCGGCCTGGGTCCGTTGAACAGGTACGACGGGGAGTAGATCTGCCCGGAGTCCTGGCCCGGGTCGTTCAGCCCGTTCGGGTGCCCGCCGCCGGCGACGAGCACCTGCCCGTCTGGCATCAGCACCGCGGTTGAGTGGTAGTTGCGCGCTGCGGCGATCGGCGCGGCCAGCTGACCACTGCTCGCTGGTCGGGTCCCAGATCTCGGTCGGCAGGACGCCGGTTGTGATCTGCGCTCTGGTCGCTGGTGGTACCGCCGCCGACCGCCAGTACCTGGCCGTTGGCCAGCATCGTCAGCGTGTGGTAGATGCGCGCGTCGTTCATCGGTGCCGTCTGCTGCCACTGCGGGTCGGCCGCCGTCGTGTCCAGGACAGCGCTATTCGCCTGGGCGGGCTCGGTGTTGATCACCGACGAGGCCCCGCCGCTGTAGAGGATCTTGCCGGGAAGGTACTGGACCGACGAGCCGTTGACGACGCCGCTCTGGTCCCGCCGACCGGAGTCCAGGTCTGGCTGGCGACGTTCATCTCGTAGGTCACGTCCTCGGACGGGCCGATCGTGAGGACGTTGCCGTTGGGGATCAGGTACGAGAACGGGTACTCCTCCTCGTGCACCTCCGAGGTGGAGATCTTCGACAGCAGGGTCCAGGTGTTCGTCGTCGGGTCGTAGAGCTCCGGCGTATCGGCCCAGGTGTTGGCGTTCGTTGAGTTACCGCTGATCGCGACGTAGTCGCCCGTCGGCAAGCTCGGTGAGCGTCGGGTACCAGCGGGGCAGGTTCATGTTCGCGACCCGGGTCCAGGTGTTGGTGGACGGGTCGAAGATGTTGGTGTCGACGATCCCGATCTGGCCGGTGGACAGCCCACCGTAACCGCCGATCACGATGATCCGACCGTCAGGAAGCTGGGCCGCGCCGTCGCAGAAGACGCTGTCCGGGGCGTTCATCGTGTCGAAGACCGTGGGGTCGGCCGGGTTCCAGACCTCGGTCGGCTCCGGCTGCTGCCAGCCGTCCCAGAAGATGAAATTGCCGTTGTCCATCAGGATCGAGCTGATCGCCACCATCGGGAAGCTCATCAGCGAGCTCCACTCGCCCTGCGGCTCGGGACTGGGGGTCGTCTGGTTGCTCGGCGTGGACGCCGGGCCGGTCCCGATCGCGTTGGTGGCGGTGACCGTGAACGTGTACGGCGTGCCGTTGGTGAGCCCGGAGATCGTTGTCGACGTCGCCGGCGGGCTCCCGGTCACGGTCGTGGCGGGCAGCGCGGTGCCCCCCGTGTACGGCGTGACGGTGTAGCTGGTGATGGGGCTGTTGCCGCTCTCGGGAGCGGTCCAGTTCACGTTCGCCCCGTCGTTCGCGGGGCTGGCGTTCACGCCAGACGGTGCCGCCGGCACGGTCTGCGCCCCGGACGCGAAGATCACCGTTGCCATCAGCCAGATCGTGTTGGCCCCGGTTTTGACGCTGGCAGCCGGCGTCGCTCCCTGCGACACCGGCTGGTCCTCGGCCAGCATCTCGATGTCGCTGGTGGGAGACACGTTGGCGCGGACGGTGTAGCCCGAACCTCCGGCCAGGGTGTCGCCGAAGCCGGAGTCTGCGTAGAAGCCGACCGCCAGCTCGTTGTTCGCGGAGGCTGGCGCGGTCGCCGGCGAGGCGACCGTGGCCGCAGACGTGGTGGACCCGGTAGTGGAGGCCACCTGGTCGACGGCAGTGGCGCCCGACACCGTGGACAGCCCGGAGTACTCCAGCGCGATGATGGCCATGTCACCGGAGGCGGTCGGCTTCGCGGTGATGGTGGGCGCGGTACCGCCGGTGACGACCGGCGCGGTCCAGATGCTTTCCTCGGTGCCGTCGGACGCGGTGAAGTGCGTCACCTCGGTGAACGGGTCACCGGTTGAGTCGGTGACCGAGGCCGTGGTGGGATGGCTCGCCTTCCAGATGCCCACCTCCACGATCAGGCGGTCTCCGGCGGTCACGTTGTTGCCCGGGGTCACCGTGATGCTGCTCTTGCCAGACCCGTGGGCGCTGGCTGCCTGAACGAACGCCGGGGCCGCGGGCGCTGCCGACGCGGCCGAGGCCGAGGTCAGGGTGGAAGCCGCCGGGATTCCTGCCGAGACGGGCCCGGACAGCACAGGGGCAGCGAGGCCGGCCGGAGTTGCCCCCGCTGCCGCGGCGCCGCCGGCCAGCAGTGCGACCGCGGACACCATACTGATCAGGCCACGACGGTGAACCGTCGCGCGCACGCAGAACTGGGCCGCGCTGTCCAGCATCCGGTTCCCCCCGGGGTCATACTCGGCTGTAGCTATGAGACGCGGCCGTCGGTATGCCGGTTGACGGGGGAATCGTTCCAGATCAGGTCGTAGCCGTTCCGGCCATTGCCAGGCTGGTGCGGCCCTCGCTGCTCGGGGTCGCGGCGGCAGTGACCGTTCAGCTCCCGGCGGCTCGTATCCGGGCGACCTCGTACAGCGCGATCCCGGCGGCGACGCCCGCGTTCAGCGACTCGGCCGCGCCGAGCATCGGGATCCGGGCCAGCACATCGCACCTCTGCGCGGTCAGGCGGGACAGCCCGCGGCCCTCGGAGCCGACGACGAGCACCACCGGACCGTCGGCAAGATCCAGCCCGCTGATGTCGGTGTCGCCCTCAGCGGCCAGGCCGACCGTGAACAGGCCTGCCTCCTGGTAACTGGCCAGGGCCGCGGCGAGGTTGCTGGCCTGTGCGACCGGGATCCGGGCCAGCGCGCCGGCTGACGACTTCCAGGCCCCGGCGGTCACCCCGGCCGACCGCCGTACCGGGATCAGCACGCCATGCCCGCCGAAGGCGGCCGCGGACCGCGCCACAGCCCCGAGGTTCCTCGGGTCGGTGATCCCGTCCAGCGCGACGATCAGTGCAGGCTCCCCGGCGTCGCCCGCCTTCACGACCAGGTCATCGGGGTGCGCGTAGCGATAGGGCCGGATCCTCAGCGCCAGTCCCTGGTGCGAAGCGCCGCCGGTGAGCCGGTCGAGCTCGGCCCGGCCCGCTTCGACCACCGGTATCCCCGCCTCGGCCGCCAGCCCGACAGCCTCGCCGATCCGGTCGTCGGGATCCAGCCGCGGCCAGACATGCAGTGCGGTTGCTGGCACAGCTGCGCGGAGTGCTTCCAGCACCGCGTTCCGGCCAGCGACCACCTCAGCCGCGCTGCCGCCGCTGGCAGCCCCGCGCCCGCCGCTGCCCATCCCCCGCGCCCCACCACTAGGCCGCCCGCCAGCGCTACCTGCCGGCCGGGCCGCACCAGCCCGGTCGCCTCGGCCCTCGGTCCCCCGGGCCGGGCGAGCCTGCCCGGCCACGCCAGGATCCCGCGGCCTCGTTGGCGAACGATCAGTCTCGCCCGCCACGTCGGCGCGCCGGGAAGCGTTCGGAAGCTTCGAAACGCTAGCCGCCGCCCTGCGTTGAGCAGGATGGCCTGGCCGCAGGTGCGCGGGCGGGGTGGGGCCCTTGCCCTCGAGCCGCCGCCGGCCGCGGCCGCCTGTGCCGGGGCGCGGCTTGCCCGACTTCGCGCGCCCGCCTGGGCCCGGCCGCCCCTGACTGCCGCTCACCGGCGGAGTTCCCAGCGCGGGCCGCGGCCTGTGTCCTCGACCAGGATCCCGGCGTCCAGCAGGTCGTCCCTGATCGCATCAGCCACGGCGTAGTCGTCGCGGTCACGTGCCGCCTGGCGCTGCCGCAGGGCTACGGTCACCAGCGCGTCCACGACGGTGCGCAGGCCGTCGTCGGCACTGGTTCTGGCCCACCGCGGATCGAGCGGATCCAGGCCGAGCACCGCCATCATCGCCCGGACGTCCGCGGCCTGCTTTGCCGCACCGGCCACGTCCCCAGCGGTCAGCGCGGTGTTGCCCTCTGTCACTGTCTCGTGCACCACGGCGAGGGCCTGCGGAATCGCCAGGTCGTTGTCCATCGCGGCCGAGAAAGCCGCGGGCAGCGCGGCGGTGCTTGGCGGGGGCAGAGCATCGGGCCTGACAGCAGGGCTAGCCTCGGCCGCACGGGTAACGAAGCCCTCGATCCTGCGGTAGGCAGCTGTGGCCTCGGCCAGCGCATCCGGCGAGTACTGGATCTCCGACCGGTAGTGCGCCTGACCCAGGTAGTACCGCAGTTCCGCCGGCCGGACCTCGGTGATCATCGCGTCTACCAGCAGCGAGTTGCCGAGGGACTTGCTCATCTTCTCGCCGGCCACGCCGACCAGCCCGTTGTGGACCCAGTACCGGGCAAAGCCGTCGCCGACCGAGCGGGACTGCGCGAGCTCATTCTCGTGGTGCGGGAACACCAGGTCCAGGCCGCCGCCGTGGACGTCGAAGGTCGAGCCGAGATACTTGGTGGACATCGCTGAGCATTCCAGGTGCCAGCCGGGGCGGCCCGGGCCCCATGGGGTATCCCAGGACGGCTCGCCCGGTTTGGCACCCTTCCAGAGCGCGAAGTCACGCGGGTCGCGCTTGTGGGCGCTGTCGACATCCTCGGCTGCGCGCATGTGGTCGAGGCGCTGGCCGGACAGCTCTCCGTAATGGCTGTAGGTGAGGACGTCGAAGTACACGTCCCCGCCTGCCGCGTAGGCGTGGCCGCTGTCGATCAGCCGCCGCATGAGCACGATCATCTCGGGTACATGCCCGGTGGCCCGGGGCTCGACGTCGGGAGGCAGGCAGCCGAGCACGTCGTACGCGCGGGTGAACGCGCGCTGGTTGCGCTCGGCAACGGCCCACCAGGGGACGCCCTCACGGCCGGCGACGGCAATGATCTTGTCGTCGATGTCGGTCACGTTCCTGCAGAACGTCACCTGGTAGCCCGATGCCGCGAGCCAGCGGACCAGTATGTCGAAGTTGACGCCGGACCTGATGTGGCCGATGTGCGGCGGCGCCTGAACCGTGGCCCCGCATAGGTACAGCGAGGCCTTCCCCGGCGATACGGGGACGAACTCGCGTACCGCGCGGGTGGCGGTGTCGTGCAGGTGCAGCGTCATGGTGCCTAGGCTATGGGATGCCGCCCGCAGGCTCCCCACGGATTATGGCGGTGGCTGCCGGCGAGCTGTAATGTCCCGAGCGTGACCGTAAAACTCGTGGTCCTGTACACCAAACCGAGCGACCCGGACGACTTCGATCAGCAGTATCACGGCATCCACATGCCGCTGGTCAGGGCCATTCCCGGGCTCCAGCGGGCGGAGACCGGCCGGTTCGACGCTGCGCTCGATGGCGGCGAGCAGACTTTCTACCGTGTTGCCGAGCTTTACTTCGCCGACCAGGCGGCGCTCCAGGCAGCCTTCGCCTCGGCCGAGGGACAGGAGACCGCAGCCGACTACCAGAAGATCGCCCCGCCCGGCTCGCGGATGTTCACCGAGACCGTCGACGACTGAGACGCGCTGCTCATAACCCGAAGACGCAGTTCCTAGCTCCAAGACGCGTGCCTCGTGGCTCCGAACAGTGTGATGGGCCCCGCGCTGTTGCTCTAGCAGCAGTTTCGGTACCACGACCGCCCCGCCGGGGGCCCGGAGCCACGGCAAGGGCCCCACGCTGATCCTTGGCGGAGCCTTTTCAGGGCCGGGAAGCGCGAATGTCAGAGCCGCCCCCTAGCATCGAACTGGCGATCGAGCAGCCGCGCCCGTCCAGACGCCGGCCTGGCTGGCAGATGAGCTTCGGGCGTCCAGCTAACCCCCATGAGGACCTTGGATCGGAGGACAGCTATGTCGGGCGAAGGGTTACCTCAGGATTTAGGCCAGCTCTTCAGCGATGGTGGGGTCGGGCGGGTGCGTCGCCGCCGAGCATTTCGCGTTCTGCCCAGACAACGTGGTCCAGGGACCCGGGACGATCCGGGCCTACGCCGCGAAAATACTGCAGGACGATATCTGGGTGTTCTGGTGGGACTGAGCCGCTGCTCAAAGCGCACGCGACGTACTGGAGAGGATGACGATGTCAGGCGGAGGCCTACCGCACGATCTAGACCAGCTGTTCAGCGATGGCGGGGCAGGGCGGGTTCTTGATGTGGACCTGCCTCCCGGGCGGCTCGTGGTACCCGAGGATGCCGAGCCCGCGACACCTCCGGCGTACTGGCTGAGCGACGGGCCCGCGAGTCCGGACCTGTGGGTTCGGCTGCGCCGGGCGCACGCCCGGTCTGGCCTGTGGCCGGTGTTCGCCGAAGGGCACTGGTCAGACGAGGAGCGGCCCTGGGGTAACGGAGAAGTCGTCCACCCGCGGCCCCTGTCCCGCATTGACACGCTTCCGGCAGGCGAGGTCATGGAGGGCTTCTGGCGGGCGTATGTCGGCGGCGAGCATCTCCTGCTGGAGACGGTCGGAGACGATCCGCGGGAGATGGTAGGCGAAATACAGCTGGACACGCGTGACGGCTTCCCCGAGCTCGAGCCCTTTGGCGCCACCTGGCCTGGCCTCGCACCCGCGGCAGACCGCGGGCAGGAGGCCGACGAGTTCGCCGACCAGCGTGTGCGCGAAACCGACGACGGCACGTCGCGGGTGATGCTGGTTCCCGCCGCCCGCAGCGCCGACCTCATCTCTGCGGTGGGCTGGATGGGACCCTGCAACTACACCAACGACATGCCCCTGCTCTCTTCGATACTGCGCAGCTGGGAAGCGCGGTTCGGCGCCCGGGTCGTCGAGGTCGGCTTCGACACGCTGAGCCTCACCGTTGCCTGGCCTCCTGTCACAGCCGAGCATGCCGAGCGTGTAGCGGCCGAGCACTTCGCATTCTGCCCGGACAACGTCGTCCAGGGTCTCCACTCACCGATCCGCGAGTACGCGGCACAAACAGTCCAGCAGAAGAACGACTGGTCGTTCTGGTGGGACTGAGCTGCTGATCACGTCGGGGCAGAAGGTGTCCAGCGGACCGTCCGCAGTTAAGAACTGGGCGCGGCGTTAGCCGCGGGCGGCGCGGGCCCAGCTCCAGGCGTACTCGGGGTCCTCGGCGCGGCGGCCGGCCGGGGCGAGGTTCAGCGGCCGGAAAGTGTCGATCATCACCGCGGTCTCGTCCGTGGTCGTCTTGCCCTCGGCCAGGCCCTGGACCGCGGCCTCGACCGCGCCGGGCTGCGGACCGTGGGTGAAGCCGCTCGGGTGCAGGGTGATCGACCCGATCCCGACGCCTGAGCCCCTGCGGGCGGTGTAGTCCCCAGCGACGTAGAACATCATCTCGTCGGAGTCCACGTTGTGATGGTTGTACGGGATCGGGACTGCCTCCGGGTCGAAGTCGAGCGGCCTCGGGCAGAACGAGCAGATGACGAAGTTCGGGCCCTCGAAGGTCTGGTGCACAGGCGGCGGCGCGTGGGTGCGCTTCACGATCGGCTCAAAGTCGGCGATGTTGAGCGCGTACGGGTACATGTAGCCGTCCCAGCCGACCACGTCGAAGGGATGGAACGCATACGTCAGGCGCGTCAGCCCGGCACGGTTGCGCACGATCACCGGCACGTCCTCGCCTTCGGCGGTCAGCGGGCCATCCGGGCCGCGCAGGTCCCGCTCGCAGTACGGCGCGTGCTCGAGGAACTGGCCGCATGACGACAGGTACCGGCGCGGCGGCCTGATGTGCCCGCGAGCCTCGACGATCAGCGCTTCGGCCGGCTGGCCAGCGCGCGGAACCCAGCGGTGGATGGTCCCCCGGGGCACGACGACGTAGTCGCCGGCGGCGGCCTCTATCGACCCGTACACCGACTCAAACCTCGCCGACCCGGCGCGCAGGTAGACGGTCTCGTCCCCGGTCGAGTTGCGGTATAGCTCCGACGGCGCATCGGCGGCCGCGAACGAGATGCGGACGTCGTCGTTCGCGAGCAGCAGCTGCCTTCTGGTCACCAGGTCTCCGCCGACGGGCAGCTCCTGGGTCCGGAAGTGGCGTGGCAGCAGCGGGTGGTTAGGCGCCACGGCAGCGTCGGCGATGTCGTCCAGACCCTCGCTCTTGACGATCGCCGTCGGCGGGTGTGCGTGGTAGAGCAGCGACGAGTCGGATGTGAACCCTTCCTCGCCCATCAGCTCCTCGGCGTACAAGCCCCCGTCCGGGCGGCGGAACCGTACGTGCCGCTTTCGCGGAATCTCCCCAGTCGCGCGGTAATAGGGCATTACCTTCTCCCTCTGGGTCCCTCTCGACTATAGATGAGGAACGCTGCGCGACCGCGCGTCGCGCTGGGAAGGTGACTCATGAGCGACTTAAGCACACCGCCGCCCGCCGACGGTCATGGAGGCCTCCGGCTGCTCGCGTTCGTCGCCGCCAGTGTCGCTCTGGTACTGCTCGCGGCTGGCGCGTTCGCTCTGTCGTACGGGGGTGTGCACGCGGTCGCGCTGTCTGGTGGGGAGACGCCGCAGCTCGCCCGGATCTACCCGCTGATCTTCGACGCGATGCTGGTCGTGGCGGGCGCGGCGGTGCTGTCCCTGCGCGGGGCGGGCCTGCCGTCCCTCTGTTACGCCTGGCTGGCGCTGCTGGTGCTGCTGGCCGCGGTCGCCACCGCCGACGCCCTGCACGCGACGAATGTCGTGCTGCCACGCCAGCCGGCCGCCGCTGTCGTGGCGGTCATCCCGTCGGTCCTCGTGCTGATCGGCTTCGGCCTGCTGATGACGATGCTGCGGTATGCACGACTGCGCCGGATAGCTCTGGCCGCGGCTGAGCGGCCCGCCGGGCTTAGCGGTCTGGCCGCGCTGGGCTTCGCGCCTGCTCCCCCAGCGCTCCCGGCGGGTACTGCTGACGCGGGACCGGTGACCCTAGCCGAGACTGTGTCCCAGGCTGAGCCCGAAACCGAGTTCGAGGCGCCCGACGGCGGGCCGGAAGACGAGGCCGAGCCCGGGTCCGAAGCCCCGCAGGAGCCAGCGGCGCCGCTCGAGTTCGACCGGGTGCGCAGCTCACCAGTGCCCCCGGAAGCCTGATCAGGCCAGGTCTACAGCGGCGGCCCGGGATCGGGCGGCGTCGAGGGAATCACCAGCGCGGTTGCGATCGCGGCTATGCCCTCCCCGCGGCCGGTCAGGCCCAGGCCGTCGGTCGTGGTCCCGGATACGCTCACGCGCGCCCCGCCGAGCGCCCCGGACAGAACGTCCTGTGCCTCGTCGCGGCGCGTGGCGATCCGGGGCCGGTTGCCGATGACCTGCACTGACACGTTCCCGATCGTGAAGTGGGCGTCGGCGAGCAGCCGCGCGGTCTCGGCGAGCAGCACCGTGCTCCTCGCGCCCGCCCACTGCGGCCGCGAGGTGCCGAAATGGACACCGAGATCACCGAGCCCGGCTGCGGCTAGCAGGGCATCGCACATCGCATGTGCCGCCACGTCGCCGTCGGAATGGCCAGCCAGGCCGGGCTCGCCCGGCCAGAGCAGCCCAGCGAGATACAGCGGCCTGCCGTCACCGAATGGGTGAACGTCCGTACCTACGCCTACCTGCGGGAACACTGTGCAGGGTGGGCAAGGAGAGTTAGGACGCGAGGATCTCGTCGAGGAGGGCCTCGGCCTTGTCCTCGTTGGTCTTCTCGGCCAGCGCCAGCTCGCTGACCAGGATCTGCCGCGCCTTGGCCAGCATCCGCTTCTCGCCAGCTGACAGGCCGCGCTCGCGGTCCCTGCGCCACAGGTCCCGGACGACCTCGGCCACCTTGTTCACGTCGCCAGAGGCGAGTTTCTCGAGGTTGGCTTTGTAGCGACGGGACCAGTTGGTGGGTTCCTCGGTATAGGGGGCGCGCAGGACCTCGAACACCCGCTCCAGCCCCTCTTGCCCGACTACGTCCCTTACGCCCACAAGCTCGGCGTTGTCCGCAGGAACACGCACAGTCAGGTCGCCCTTGTCGACCTTCAGCACGAGGTAGGTCTTGTCCTCGCCCTTGATCGAGCGGGTCTCGATCTCCTCGATCCGAGCAGCCCCATGATGGGGGTAGACGACCGTGTCGCCGACCTTGAAAGACATGTGGCACGTACCCCTTCCGCTGCCCCTATGTTACCACGCCGAACACGGGCGATTAGCCGTCCTGCGAAGCAAACTCGCAGGTCAATGGCGCAATTCGGGCTTAGCAAATTGCCCGCTGCCTGCCGCGGCCGGCGCGCCGCCCGGATCGCTAGCGCTCGGGCGGGCGTTCGCTGCCCTGCCCGGCGTGCCGCTGCGACGGGCCCCTGGGTGCCCCCGTGCGGGCCGTCGTGGGGCAGGACCTTCAAGAATATCCGAGGAACGCCGGTGGGTCCTCCGGCATATCCCCGGGGCGGCTCCGGGCGCCGGGCACTGGGTGATGGCAGCCACTCCGCGGGCCTCCCGGCGCAGGGCCCCGCGTGATGACGGCCACTCCGCGGGCCGGATTCCGGCGCAGTGACCCAGTGTGATGACGGCCACTCCGCGGGCCGGCCCGGCGCAGGGCCCGGGGGTGATGACGGCCACGGTGAGTTTCATACTGGGAGGGGTAGCGTTGTGGCCGGAGGGTTGCGTGGATGCTGGCAGCGGTCCGGATCGGGACGACTTCGGCCTCCCGCCGGTCGACATCGAGATCCCGGACGACGCCCGGGAGCTGGACCCTGACGTCCAGGCCTACCACCGTGAGCTGCGCGCTCAGCGCCGGAGGCGACGCTCGGACCGGTTGCGCAGGCCGCTGGCCCGGCCGCGCCGCTGGCCGGCGCGGGAGGGGGTCACGCTCCCGCTGCTGGCCTGCTGCCTCATGGTGGCGCTGATCACCAGCACCCTCCTGGTAATTTTCGCCGCTGACCAGACGGGCGTGCCCCCGGCAGCAGGCGGCCGGCCCGCAGCGACCAGCCAGGCGCCAGCGCCTCGCGCCCAGCGCACGACCGGGCAGGTCGGCCAGCCGTTGCCGCCTGCGCAGATGATCGTCGGCGGCAGTACCGAGCCATTGCAGACGGTCACGGCCGACGGGCCGTCGATGCTGGCACTGGTCCCGTCAGGCTGCGACTGTGTGCCCGCGTTGCGGCAGCTGGCCGCCGCGGACGGCGCAGCGCATGTGCGCCTGTACCTGGTGGGGACCCCGGGAGAGATGAGTCAGGTGTCGCAGCTCGCCACTCAGGCCGGGCAGGGCCCCGGCCAGGTAGCGAACGACCAGGCTAGCGTGCTGACAGCGGACTACCGCCCGGTCGGCCTGACCGCGCTGCTTGTGCGCGCAGGCGGGACCGTCGCCTACATCGCACGTGACCTGACGACGACGCAGAGCCTGGAGCCAGTCCAGGCCGAGGTGCGGCAGCTCGGCACGACCAGCACTGGCCAGTAAGCACCGGCTGCACCAGCAGTGCCAGGGCCGGTGCGCGCCCTGATCATCGCGGAAGCTACGCTGTGCGGCGTTCCCAAGTGGCTCGCTGGACGTACACAAGGAGAGCACGCCGTGATCCGGAGCAGCCTCGCCGCGGCTGGGCCCCGCCGCCTGCTGGTCCTGGCGATTGCCGCGCTGGCACTGACCGCATGCGAGGCAGGGACCAATTCCCCAACCCAGCAGTGGCATCAGCCCACCGCTGGCACCGACAAGATGTTCGGCGACCTTGCCATCAACAACGTCTTCGTGCTTGGCGCCCCCATCGGCCAGACGCTAGCGCCCGGCGACTCCGCCAGCGTGTTCCTGGCGGTGAACAACAGCGGCTCGCCGGACAAGCTGCTCAGCATCTCGGCGCCGGGGGTAGCTATGTCGGTGACCCTCTCGGGCGGCTCGGTCAGCCTGGCAAAGCAGCAGACCGTGCTGCTCACCGGCCCAGCGCCGAAGGTCATCCTGAACGACCTCACCCGCCCGCTGGCAGGAGGCTCGACCATACGGCTGGTCCTGACCTTCCAGAACGCCGGCACCGTCGGCATACAGGTCCCGGTGATGCCGCGCGCCCAGTACTACTCGACGCTCTTGCCTCCGCCGAGTCCCAGCCCGAGCGCCTCGGCTAAGGCGTCCGCCTCGCCTGGGGCCAGCGCGTCCCCGTCCGCCAGCGCGAGTCCGTCGCCGAGCCCAAGCGCGTCGCCGAGCCCGAGCGCTACGCCGTAGCCCCGTCAGCCTGCGGGCTCGAACTTGTAGCCGAGCCCGCGGACGGTGAGGATGTGCGTCGGGTTCGCCGGGTCGGCCTCGACTTTGGCCCGCAGCCGCTTGACATGCACATCGAGCGTCTTGGTGTCTCCGACGTAGTCGGCCCCCCAGACGCGGTCGATGAGCTGCATCCGGGTGAGTACGCGGCCCGCGTTACGGAGCAAAACCTCGAGGAGCTCGAACTCCTTGAGCGGCAGCTGCACCTGCTCGCTGCGGACCGTCACAACGTGACGGTCGACGTCCATCCGCACCGGCCCGGATTCCATGATCGACGAAGCCGGCTCTTCCTGGTCGCCACGGCGCCTTAGCACCGCGCGCATCCGGGCGACCAGTTCCCGGGAGGAGAACGGCTTGGTCACGTAGTCGTCGGCGCCGAGCTCAAGGCCGACAACCTTGTCGATCTCGCTGTCCTTGGCGGTCAGCATGATCACCGGGACATTAGAACGTTCGCGCAGCGTCCGGCAGACCTCGCTGCCGGGCAGGCCCGGCAGCATCAGGTCGAGCAGCACCAGGTCGGCGCCGCTGCGGTCGAAGGTCTCGAGCGCGTCAGGCCCGGTCGGGCAGACAGCGACCTCAAAGCCCTCCTTGCGGAGCATGTACGAGATCGCGTCGCTGAATGAATCCTCGTCCTCGACCACGAGCACTCGGGTCACGTCACTTCCTCCTGGATCGCGTCAACGTCGGTACACTGCCACCGCCCACGCGGGCGGCATCGGTTGAATGCAGCGGAAGGCGAAGGGTGAAGGTTGATCCGGCGCCCTCGGTACTGAGCACCGTTACCTCACCTCCATGGGCGGAGGTGACGTGCTTGACGATGGCGAGACCCAGGCCAGTGCCACCTGTGGCCCGCGACCGGGCCGGGTCAACCCGGTAGAAACGCTCGAAGATCCGCTCCCGGTCCCGCTCGGGAATCCCGATGCCCTGGTCGGCGACGCTGATCTCAACCGCATCCGGGGCCGCCCTGCTGGTCGACACATGCACCTTGGTCTTGTCCGCGCTGTAGGCGACAGCGTTCTCCAGCAGGTTGCGCAGCGCGGTAATCAGCAGGTCCTCGTCGCCGAGGACGGTCAGGCCGCGCAGGCCGCTGGCCGCGATCTCGATACCGCGCACGCTGGCCTTCATCCGGCACCGGTCGATCGCCTCGGCTACGACCGCGTCCACCTCGACCCGGACCGGGTCGGGAACCGGCTCGGCAGCCTGAATGCGGGACAGCGTGATCATGTCCTGCACCAGGTTCGTGAGCCTGGAGGCCTCCTGCCGCATCCGGCCGGCGAAACGGCGCACTGCCTCAGGGTCGTCGGCGGCGTCCTCGACGGTCTCGGCGAGCAGCGCGAGTGCGCCGACCGGGGTCTTCAGCTCGTGGCTCGTGTTGGCCACGAAGTCCCTTCTGACCTCCTCGACCCGGCGGCTCTCGGTCTGGTCCTCGACCAGCAGCAGCACAAGGCCGCCGCCGCCCACGGCCGCCCCCAGCGGGGCGACCCGGACCGCGAAGGTCGACGTCCTCCCGGTGCCACTGGTCGCCACCTCCATCTCGCCCTCCCGGATCTCCCCGTCCCTGCGGACCTGGCGAGCCAGGGCGAGAAGTTCCTGCGCCGCCAGCTGATCTCCCTTGACCAGCCCGTACGCTCGCGCGGCAACGCTGGCCTGGATCACGCGGTCCTGGCTGTCGAGGACTACGGCTGATGACGACAAGACGGACAGAACGGAAGCGACGCCGGGCGGCAGCCGTGTAGGCTTTGACCGCTCCGCCCATTCCGCTTGTGCTTTCAATGGCACCCGCGTCTTCATGCGGCAGCGGATTCCGCTGCAGGTCTGCCGGGAACTATCCAGGACCGGGGAGTGCCACGGCTGCCCCGGTGGAGTGATGCGCGCGGGCCGGGAAAGCCCGTTACGCAGGCAGCATTGACCCCCATTCCCACGCTTTGCATGGTAGCGCCGCAGCCATGACCTGCGCACCTGCCAGATGTTTGAGATGCGAGGTTGTTAACAATATGTTCACGTACTCGATATCGGCAGGCTAGGCCTGCATCGGCGCGGCGACACTACCTGCGCCGACGGCGCTACCGGCCCTGGTTGCGGACCGCCTCTGCCCCCGCAGCTGCCGCCTGCGGATCAAGGTAGCGCCCCCCTGGGGTCAGCGGGCAGTACGCGTCGTCGAGCTCGTAAACCAGTGGCATGCCGGTCGGGATGTCCAGCCCGGAGATCTGCTCGTCCCCGATCCCGTCCAGGTGCTTGACCAGGGCACGGAGCGAGTTGCCGTGCGCGACGACCAGCACGGTCCGTCCAGCCGCCAGGTCAGGGACGATCTCGTCGTACCAGTACGGCAGCATCCGCCCCAGCACGTCACGAAGGCACTCTGACCGCGGCCGCAGATCTGCGGGCAGCAGGGCATACCGCGTGTCAGCGGCTTGCGAGTACGGGTCGTCGTCGTCGATGGGCGGCGGCGGTATGTCGTAGGAGCGCCGCCAGAGCATGAACTGCTCCTCGCCGTACTGCTCCCGGACCTCCGCCTTGTTCTTGCCCTGCAGCGCGCCGTAGTGGCGCTCGTTGAGCCGCCAGGAGCGCCGCACCGGCAGCCAGAGCAGGTCCGCCGCCTCGAGCGCGAGGTGCGCGGTCTGGATGGCCCTGGTCAGCACCGAGGTGTGCAGCACATCGGGGCGCAGCCCGCTGTCCTCCAGGAGCCTGCCGCTGTTCACCGCCTCGTCGACACCCTTGGGTGACAGACCGACGTCCACCCACCCCGTGAACAGGCCCTCGGAGTTCCAGACGCTCTCGCCGTGCCGGATCAGCACCAGTGTCCGCATGGTCCAAGAGCCTAGTGGCCGCAGCGCGCTGGGGGAGGCCGGTGCCGGGGCGCTGCGGGAATCAAGAAGCCGCGGCTGGTGGTTGACGCAACCGGAGGTGTATGCCTGTGCCGCGACGCTATCCCCGGCGGATCGCGACCGTCAGCGTCCATACTTCACCGCTTGAGCAGCCGGGTACCGGTGATGCTGGCGGCCTGAACGTGTACGTCGTCGAGGTAGCCAGGCGCCTGGCAGCCCGCGGCGTCGAGGTCGACATCTTCACTCGCGCCGTGTCCAGGGACGTGCCTCCTGTGGCCGAGCTAGCTCCTGGCGTGCTGGTGCGGCACCTGGCTGCGGGACCGTTCGAGGACCTGGACAAAGCCGATCTTCCCGGACAGCTCTGTCACTTCACCTTCGAGGTGCTGCGGGCCGAGGCGGCCTACGCGCCAGGCCGGTACGACGTCGTGCACGGGCACTACTGGCTATCCGGCCAGGTCGGCGCCGTGGCCAAAGAACGGTGGGGTGTCCCGTTCGTGCAGTCCATGCACACCCTGGGCAGGGTAAAGAACGCTGCCCTTGCCGACGGTGACGCACCAGAGCCGCCGGTCCGGCTGCGTGGCGAGACCGAGGTCGTGGCCGCGGCCGACCGTTTGGTGGCGAACACCGACGACGAGGCCAAACAGCTCATAAACCTGTACGACGCGGACCCAGAGCGGGTGCGGATCATCAACCCCGGTGTCGACCTGGGGGTGTTCCGGCCCGGCTCTCAGGCCAAGGCCCGGCGCCGGCTCGGCCTGCCAGCCGACGCAGTCGTGCTCGTCTTCGCCGGGCGGGTGCAGCCGCTGAAGGCTCCGCACGTGGTGCTGCAGGCGGCGGCCCAGATCGCCCGGGACGACCCTGGCCTGGCTTCCCGGCTGAGGGTCGCGTTCGTGGGCGGGCCCAGCGGGACCGGGCGCGCCGACCCGGACGGGCTGAGCGAACTGGCGGCTGCGCTCGGGATCTCCGGGATGGTCCGGCTGGAGCCGCCGTGCCCGCAATCGGAGCTGGCCGAGTGGTACCGGGCCGCGACCCTTGTGATGGTGCCGTCCCGTTCGGAGTCGTTCGGCCTGGTCGCCATGGAGGCGCAGGCCTGCGGCACGCCGGTGGTGGCCGCGGCGGTCGGCGGGCTGCGCACGGCCGTGGCTGACGGCGTCTCAGGGAAACTCGTGGACTCGTGCGATCCTGCCGCCTACGCGCACGTCGTCCGCGACCTGGTCACGCACCCCGCGACGCTGGCCAGGCTGGCGAGCGGTGCCCGCGAGCATGCGTCACGGTTCGGCTGGACCGTGACCGTTGACCGGCTGCTGAACCTCTACGCCGGGGTCATGGCCGGAGCCGCTCAGGCGGTGGATGCTTGACGGCCAGCGATGCCAGCGAGGCCGTCGAGGCAGCCCTGGCCGACCTGGGCCTGTCGTTCGAGTCGCCGCGGCCAGGGGCCTACCTGGTGCGGCTCGAGGGCCAGCACAAGCTCGCGACGATGACCTGGCTCATCGCGGGGACGCACAGCCTGCACGTGGAGGCGTTCTTCTGCCGACGGCCCGACGAGAACCATGCGGCGTTCTACAGGTTCCTGCTCGAGCGGGGTGGCCGGATGTACGGGGTGCACTTCGCCCTCGACCCGGCGGGCGACGTCTACCTGGTGGGCCGGCAGTCACTGGCCTCGATCAGCACCGAGGAGATCGACCGGCTGCTCGGGTGTGTGCTCAGCTACTCCGACGACAACTTTGACCAGGCCCTGCGGCTCGGGTTCGCGTCCTCGATCCGCCGGGAGTGGGCGTGGCGGGTCAAGCGCGGCGAGAGCCTGGCCAACCTGCGGGCGTTCGCCCGTCTCGCCGACGCTAACGGTGGTGGCGAGGAGGCGGAGTGACTGAGCCGGGCGGCGGGATCGTGCCCGGGCCTGAGGTGTTGCAGGACAGCGCGCTCGGGTCGGTGTCCAGCAGCGGCTCAGCCAGCCTCGGCGGGCGCAGGAACGCGGGCCGCCGCAGGTCGAGCATGTCGAGCATGTTCGCTGCGTTGGCATCCCGGTAGGTCATGGCGGGCAGGTTCCACTTCGCTTCCACCAGCGCGCAGATGCTGGTGTGGTCGAAGACCCGGTGCGACACGTAGAACGGCCTGGCCCAGGGTGACACGACCGCGCACGGCACCCGGAACCCGTACTGCGCGAAGCCGTTGTAGGCCGACTCCCCGGCTGGGACGTCCGGCGGGATGTCGTCGGGGGCGATGGCTGGCGGCGGCGGCACGTGGTCGTAGTACCCGCCGTGCTCGTCGTAGTTCCAGATCAGCAGTGTCTTGCTCCACTCGGGCCCGCTCATCACGGCGTTAATGACCTGCGCAGCGAACTGCTCGCCCTGGGCGATGTTCTGCGGGTCCTCCTCCGACATGACGTTGTAGTCCGGCTCGACGATGCAGTAGCCCGGCAGGTTGCCGGCCGCGGCGTCGGCGAAGAACTGCGTTGTGGGAACGGTCTTACCGGGGTTGTTGAAGTAGGCGGGCGGGTACAGCAGCACGGTCGCCGCGGGCAGGGTGGTGCCGTCGTCCTCCAGGAAGCTGGTGTAGTAGTCCTTCCACGTGATGCCGAAGGAGTTGAGGCGGTCGAACAGCGTGCCGTTCGCCGGGTAGTCGGTCAGGGCCGGCTGCGTATCGTTGACCTGGCCGATAGAGGTGGCCCCGATCAGATAGCGCCGGTTGGGGTAGGTCTGGCCGAGTACCGAGCAGAAGTACCGGTCGGCGATCGGGAACGCCGACGCCAGCGAGTAGTAGAACGGCTGGTCGGCCTGTTCCCAGTAGCCCATGGAGACCGGCCCGCTGCCGGACTCGACGAACCCGTCGTTGCGACCGTCCGCGAACTGAGTATGGCTGTCCAGCCAGTCCTGACCGGGGAAGCCGGTGAGCTGGCAGGTGGTCGGCATCCGGAAGGCATGCTGGATGTCGCCGTTGGCATACGGGTTGGTGCTGCGCGGCAGCCCGTCGCGGCCGAGCCGGAACCCGTCTGCACCGAACCGGCGCAGCATGCCGAGCTTGTTGTCGTAGGAGTGGTTCTCCATCATCAGCACGACGATGTGCTCGATCTGCGGGATCGTGTCAGTGCCCGCAGGGAGCTGCGGGTAGGGAAGGGACCCTGGCTGGCGCAGCGGGTGCCCCCAGCCGGCCGCCTTGGCCGGCATGCGCCACGCACCCGTCCCGGCAACGGCTCCGGCTGCTAACCCGGCCTTCAGCAGCCCGCGCCTGGTCGGACCTTGTGATTCGCTGCCCCGCTCCGCGTTCATCATGACCCTCCGCATCGCACGGTGATCTGCGCCCATGCTCCAGCAGAGTCTTCCGGGCCGCCGCAACTGGCAGGAGAGGTCCGGGCGACGAACAGAAGACGCCTGCGTGTCTGGAAATACAACCACTGCCCGGCAGTGCCGCGCCAGGGCCGGGAGCGGCTACCGCCGCGGCGCGCCAGGGCCGCGAGCGGCCACAGCAACAGCGGCGGCAGGGTAGAAAGAGAGCAGGCAGTGCCCTGGTCGCCTATGGCCCGGCCGACCCTGGATGAAACCGAACCGGCGTTGCAGCCGTTGTCAGGAGGCAGGGGCGGCAGGACTTGAGCGGGCCCGAGGTCAGGCACCGGGGCGGGCAGAGAGGACGCGCCATGCGCCACGATGTGCGCTTCGCAGCAGCTGCGCGTGACGACGGCATCCGCAAGGTCGGGAAGATCACCTGGCAGGCAGGCCTGGTCGGCGTCCTCAGCTCAGGGCTGATCGCCCTGGCCTTCGGCGTTCATGCCTCAGCGCAGGCATCGGGATCCGGGACCGGCGGTGGCAACGGCGGTGGGTCGATCAGCGTTCCGGCGCATCCGCCAGCTCCCGGCCAGGGCGCGGGCAAGGTGACGTCGGGAGGGTCGTGACGGCCGACGCTGACACCGGAACGTTCCGTGTCTTCGGCACAACGGCTGTCCTGCTCGTCACCGAGCCGGGCAGCCTCAGCGCAGCACGTGCCATCGCCGACTCCGAGCTTGCCGCCGTTGATCAGGCGTGCAGCCGATTCCGGCCCGACTCCGAGCTTTCTATCCTGAACGCTGCCGACGGCGCGCCCACCGAAGCAAGCGAGCTGTTCTGCGACCTTATCGAGGCCGCGCTACGCGCAGCGCGGCTCACCGCTGGGGCAGTCGACCCAACCTGCGGGCTCGCCCTCGCGGCGATCGGCTACGACCGCGACTTCGCCGAGATTCAGGAAGCCGCCGGCTTCCCCGGTGGCCCGGCTGGGGCAGCCGGACCGGTCCCGGCGCCGGGCCGTGTCCCCGGGTGGCAGAGTGTCCGGCTCGACCGCGGCCGGCGGCTTGTGCAGCTGGCCGACGGGGCCCAGCTTGACCTGGGGGCGACCGCGAAGGCATGGGCAGCGGACCGCTGCGCCCAGCTCATCTGCGAGGATGCAGGCTGTGGCGTGCTGGTCAGCCTCGGCGGGGACATCGCCGTGGCCGGGCCGGCACCCGCTGGGGGATGGCAGGTGCGGGTCACCGACGATCATGCCGCCGGGCCGGAGGCGCCGGGCCAGACGGTCTCGATCTCATCGGGTGGCCTGGCCACGTCGAGCACGACGGTGCGTTCCTGGGCCTCGGACGGCCAGCGCATGCACCACATCATCGACCCAGCGACCGGACAGCCCGCTGACTCGTGCTGGCGCACTGTCAGCGTGGCCGCCGGGAACTGCGTGGACGCCAACACCGCGAGCACCGCGGCGATCATCAGGGGTGAGGCTGCCCTGCCCTGGCTGCGCGATGCCGGCCTGCCAGCCCGGCTGGTCGCGCATGATGGCACAGTCGAGACAACCGCCGGCTGGCCCGCCCCGTCGCCCCCAGCAAGGAGGCGACAGTGAAACTCGCGATCGTTGTCACGTCCTCGACACCGCTGTGGTACCTGACGCGGGCCACCGGCCTGGTCGCGCTGGTGCTGCTGACCGCGAGCATGGCGCTTGGCCTGCTGTCGTCGGTCCGGTATCAGCGGCCCGCCTGGCCGCGGTTCGTCACCGCGGGCCTGCACCGCAACACTTCGCTGCTCGCGCTGGTCTTCACCGGGATCCACATCGTCACGACGCTGGCCGACAGCTACGTCCCGATCCGGGTGCAGGACGTGGTGATCCCGTTCATCTCCGTTTACCGGCCGCTGTGGCTCGGCCTCGGAACTGTCGCTTTCGACCTGATGCTGGCGCTCACCGTCACCAGCCTGCTGCGGACCCGGATGAGCTACCCGACCTGGCGCCTGGTGCACTGGTGCTCCTACCTGTGCTGGCCAGTCGCGGTGCTGCACGGTCTGGGCACAGGCACGGATACCCCGGTGCGCTGGGTACTGGCAGTGACCATGGTCTGCGTCGCCGTGATCGCCGGGCTCACGGCCTGGCGGCTTGCCTACGGGTGGCCGTCGCACGCGGCTGTCAGAGTGGCCGGTGCGGTCGCGCTGGTGCTTGCGCTGATCGCAGGCGGTATCTGGCTGAACGCCGGACCGCTGCAGCCGGGATGGGCCAGGCGCTCGGGCACGCCGGCCACCCTGATCCGGGGCAAGTCGGGCTCCGCGCCCGCGGCCGGCGGCGGTTCCGGGTGACCCATCCGACGCCACCGCAGGGACTGCCCAGGCTCATCCTGCCCGGCGGGCCGCTGCCGCTCGCCGATCACCTCCACAGGTACGGCCCGCTGCCGCTGGGCAACGGGAGCGGAGGGCGCTCCTGGCCTGGCGCTGCCAGCGTGATCGCTGAGGTGGAGCGGGCTGGGCTGGCGGGGCGCGGAGGCGCGGGTTTCCCCGCCGGGCGCAAGCTGCGTGCCGTCGCGGACAGCAGCAGGAACTCCGGCGGACGCCGGGGCCTGGCCGGGGCCGTGATCGTCGCGAACGGTTCCGAGTCCGAGCCCGCCAGCGCCAAGGACAGGATGCTGCTGTCACGGGCACCACACCTGGTGCTGGACGGGATCGCGGTAGCAGCCGGCGCGGTTGGTGCGACCCGCGGCTACCTCAGCCTGCATCCGGGAGGCGACAAGCTGGCCCGACAGCTCGCCGCTGCGATCAGGGAGCGCGCGCGGCTGGACAGGGTAGAAGTCGAGGTTGTGGTGGGCATGCCGGGATACCTGGCGAGCCAGGAGACGGCCCTGATCAGTCAGCTGAACGGAGGACAGCCGAAGCCGACGTTCGTGCCGCCCCGGCCGTTCCAGAAGGGAGCACACGGGCGGCCCACCCTGGTGGCCAACGTCGAGACACTGGCCCACATCGCGCTGATCGCCAGGTTCGGCGCGGACTGGTTCCGCGAGGTCGGATACGCAGGCGCGCAACCTGGCCAGGGCGCCGCCGGATCCGCACTGGTCACAGTCAGCGGCGCGGTCCGCTGGCCCGGGGTTTACGAGATTGCGCTCGGCATGCTGCTCGGCGAGCTGATGGACCGGGCCGGCGGCCCGTCCGAGCAGCCACAGGCCGTCCTGGCCGGGGGTTACCTCGGCGGATGGCTGCCCTACGGCAAGGCGCTGAACGTCCCGCTCACCGACCAGTCGCTGCGGGCCGCAGGCGCGGCGCTGGGGCCCGGGGTCCTGGTAGTGCTGCCGGAGTCTGCCTGCCCGCTCGCCGAGACCGCCTGGATCGCCAGCTATCTGGCCAGCCAGAGCGCGCGCCAGTGCGGCCCATGCAGCAACGGGCTGCCCGCTCTGGCCAGCACGCTGCGCCAGATCGCGTTCGGCCGGCCGGACGCCAGGGCGCTGGGCTGGGCGGACCGGCTGATGACGCTGGTCAGCGGGCGGGGCGCATGCAACTTGCCGGACGGGACCGCGGCGTTCGTTGCCAGCGCACTGACAGTCTTCTCGGCCGAGCTGAAGAGGCATGGTACGTCCGGTCCCTGCCCCAGGACGCGACGCAGGCCGATGCTGCCCGCTCCTGGCTACGGTTCTGGCGGTCGGCGCCAGTGACCGTGCGGCTGCGTGTCAACCCGATCGCCTGCGAGGCCCACGGCCTGTGCGCCGAGCTGCTGCCCGAGCTGATCTCCGAGGACCCGTGGGGATACCCGGTCATCGCCCCGGGCCCGGTGCCCGACCGGCTGGTCCCGCTTGCCCGCCGCGCGGTCGCTCTCTGCCCGACCCTCGCGCTGCTGCTCACCAGCGACGACCGGTAGCGGCCGCCGGACCGATCCCTGTCAGCGGGGTGCGGTGTACACGTTGACCTCGGTGTCCAGCCTGTCGGCCGAGAGAACGCTGTAGCGCACGACAGCCCGCAGGTGCCAGTGCACGGACAAGAAGGGCGCAATGATCGTCGGTGCCTCGATGGGCACTGGGGCCTCGAACGCGAACTCCTGCGGGCCGCCCAGCTCGACATCGCGTCCTAGCCTCCGGCCCCACACGGGACGCTGACGCATGCTAACCGTCTGCGTGCGGACGACGAACAGCAGCACTGCCCGCGCACGCACGGGGTGGTGCGGCACGACGCGGACCGTCCCGCGCAGGGTCTCTCCAGGCCGTCCCCGCAGTGACGCCCCGATCAGCTCGATCTCGCACCGGCGGAAGTGGCGCGAGCGGTGGGCGCCCTCAACGTCCCGGTACAGCTCTGGCCCGGAGACCAGCAAGGCCGGCGCCTCACTCCGCACAGTCCGGCCGCTTGCCAGCTTGACCTGCGCGCGGACGGCGTACTCGATCCGCCGCCCCGGGGGCCGTCCGCCGCTGGGGGCCTGCGCCCAGTTGGGCAGCACCGCCTCGCATCCGGCCGTGGCCCCGGCCCGCAGGTCACCGGCCAGGCTCAGGCGGCTGGTCGCGCCGGTAACGACCCGCTGCGGGGCCCGTGAAGGGGGCGCTGCGCCCCACGGGCCAGCCACGACCTCCGGCTTGCGCAGCCAGACCCTCATCACCAGGCCCACCGTGGCCTCGCGGATGCTGCAGTCCTGCAGACTGGTGACAACGACTCGCACGGTGACCGGCCGGCCAACCTCACAGGCCTCAGGCACCGGGACGATGGCCAGATTGACCGGCGGCTTGCCAAAGCGGGTTGCGCGCCTGCCGGGCATGCTGACAGGCGCGGTCAGCCGGAGGACGGCGGGTCGATGATGATTTGGCCGGTATTGATCAGGTTGGGATCCTTGATCCCGTCAAGCTTCGCGATCTTGTCTATCAGCTTCCAGTTACCGCCCGTGATCCCCCAGAGCGTGTTTCCTTCATGGACCTTGACCACCGTCGGCGGCGCGGCAGCCGCAGGATCCGTAAACGGCTCCTGCGACACCGACGGCATGGTGGGGGGTGCGCCAGCCTTCGGGAAGTTGAGCAAGTAGAAGATAGCGCCGGACGGTATGCCGATGCTGCCCCTGAGCACGTCCCCGCCGGTAATCCCGGTGGTGGCGGTCAGGGGGTTCGGCGGATCGGGCAGCAAGTCAGGCAAATTATTACTGGTCCCAATGTACTTGCTTACGCCCTTCGCACCGAGTCCCATAAGGCCGCCGGTTGCGCCAGAGACACCTGCGCTCTCTGCGACTTTCGTCCAGTCGATTGGCTGGCCCTCGATGACCTTCTGTGAGATAGCGGAGCCGAGGGTGCCGCCGAGCGCGCCGTACATGGCGGAGCCTATGACGGGGCTATTTTTCAGGAAGCTGGCGAGAGCCGGGATCTTCGAGGGGATCTCGCCCATGGCCGCGGTCAGCATGCCGCCGAGCAATATATTGCCGATGTCGTCAGCGTTGTAGTTGGCCGGGTTCCATGGATCCAGGCCCTCTTTCCACTTCGTGAACGCCTCCGAGGCAAACGAGAACGTCGCGCCCATGATGAAGCGGGCCGCGACCCTGGTGAGCGCCTCGATTATGTTGTCGAGCACCGCACTGCCGTCGCTGAGCACCTCGCCCAGGGCGGCCAGCAAGCTCATTCCCTCTTCGGCGTCGGCTGCGACCTCGGCGGCGGCGGCTAGCTCGGACATCCCGAAGCTGAAGAAAGCCGTGGCGGCAGCGGCTGCGATCGCAATCAGCGCCATTTCCTTCAGGTGCGCGGCTTGCTTCTGCGCGTTCTCAATCTCGTCGGCGATTTGCAGCAGCGCGCTGGAGACCGCATCGTGGTTGTCGGCGTAATTTTTGATCTCGGCGCTGAGGTCGGCCCACGACTTCTGGAACGCCTCGGCGGCCGCCACATCCTGCGAACTCTCCCCGCCGCTGCCCTTCCAGGTCTTCCCCAGGACGTCCGATACGTGATCCAGCGTGGAAGAAACGCCTCGCAGCGACGACGCCAGCGCCTTGACCGTACCGGCCGCCTGGCGGATGGCCGCAGGATCACCGCCGGGGTCGAAGGCCCCCTCGACATCGCTGATTAACGACATGGCGCCCTTCCGTCAGCTGCCGAACGCCTTAGCGACCGCCTCAGCCTGCTCGCCAGGAAGCTGAGCGTGCGCCGCTGCCAGCGCGTCAGCGACGCGGTACAGGACCGCGCTCAGCGCCAGCTTGGCCATGCCGTCCTGAAGCGCCGTGGCCAGCTTGGTCAGGCCTTCCGTCTGGCCCACGACGCCCTCGTAGTACTCCTGGTACTTCGCGTGGATGTCACTGGACGTCGGCAGGTTCCCGAACGCGCTTGCCGGCAGGGCGGCCCCTGAGGCGAACGTCTCCCGCTGCTTCAGAACTTCCTC
Source organism: uncultured Actinomycetota bacterium (assembly GCA_963815375.1). GTDB lineage: Bacteria > Actinomycetota > Actinomycetes > Streptosporangiales > Streptosporangiaceae > JASHPR01. The sequence continues at coordinate 167,849 of CAWFGX010000012.1, forward strand.
GGCCTGAGCCTTGAACTGGTCACCAGCGCCGTACAGGTCACTGAGCGTAACCTCGAACCCGCCGCTTGCCACAGCATGACCTCCTCGTCCGCTGGCAGGGATAGTCGCGCGCCATAACGGTGAGTCGCTCCCGCCACTTCTGGCTACCACTAGCGTAACTTCAGCTTAACTCAAAGGAAATGGGTCGTTCGCAAATTACCCAAATGCCGCGAGGGTGCCCGGCGAAGAGGCATCTGACCTGCGGATTAATAAACCGCGCGCAACCGCCAGGCCCCGCGCGGCAGCGATGGCGCCGAGGCGGTCAGGTTGCTGGCGGGACCACGAGTGCCTGGCCGACGAAGATCAGCGACGGGTCCGTGAGCTGGTTGATCTCGGCGATCTCCTGTACCAGCGCCTCGTTCCCGTCAGCGATCCCCCACAGCGTGTCCCCTGGCTCCACCACCACGACGCTGGAGTCCGCTGGCGGCGCCGGGATCTCCGGAATGCGCAGCACCTGGCCAGGGAAGATCAGGGCATTCGGGCCGATCTCCGGGTTGGCCTTCTCGAGCAGCGGCCAGAGCAGCGGGTTGCCGAGCCGCTCCTTTGCGATCTCCCACAGGGTGTCCCCGGGCTTGACCGTGACGGTCCCACCGCCGACATGATGCCCTGGCGTGGGGACAGAAGGAGGCGGCGCTGGGGTGCCCGGCGGAGGTGCCGGCTGCCCGGGAGGCGGCGGGGGGAATTGCGGCACCGGCACGGCGGGCGGGGGTGCTGGCACGGGGGGCACGGTCGGGTGAGGCGACGGCGGCGTCTTGGAAACGAAACTGTCGGCCACGTTGAACGGCACTTTGGTGACAGCCCGGCCAACATCTGTCGGCCCGAGTCTGACGTACCTGGCCACCCTGCTTTCCTGGATGTCGTTCAGTGCGTTGGCGATGCGGCTCGCGACGGCGCTGCGGGGCGCCCCGGCGGCAGGATCGGCGCTGTCAGCGCCGGGGGTTGCGCCATCGCTGCCGGTGGGGCCATCAGCGCCTGGCACGGTGCCGTCAGCGCCAACCGCTGCGCCGTCCCCGCCGGCCGGGCCCGCCGGAACGGACCCCGGCCCGTCGCCACCGGCCGACGTCCCGGCACCATCCCCTCCGGCGTCGGGAACCGACGCCACGGGCGATCCGTCGCTCGCGGGCAGCGCCCCGGCGCTCCCGTCTCCGAGGGCCGCCGACGCCGCCGATCCGGGCGCGTCAGCAGCAGGCCCCGCAGGCGTCCCCGGCGCACCGGCCCGGGCAGCAACCGGTGCCGCCGGCCCATCGCCACCAGCAGGTACGGACCCGTCGGGGCCAGGCGTCCCGTTAGAGACCACGTTAGGATGCCCGGCCCCAGGTCCGTCGCCAGCGAGCCCCGGCCCATCGCCACCGGGACGCCCGGCGACCGAACCGGGGCCCGACCCGTCACCAGACGACGTGATCGGAGCCGACCCGTCACTGCCACCGGGGTGCACCGCTACCGGGCTGGCACCCGGCCCCTCACCGGCACCGGGCCCCTCGCCCCCGCCGGCTGCTTCAGGATGCGCTCCCCCGGCGCCGCCCGCCAGGGCGCCAGGCTCTGACCCGCTACCGCTGTCGGCGAGAGGCGTTACCTCATGAACCGGCGCGGACGTTACGACCTCTTGCCCTGTGGCCCCGGTTCCGGCGCCGCCACCGTCGCCTGCTGGGGGCTCTGGTGCCGTGGGAACTGGCGGTTCAGGGGTGTCCGGCAGGCCAGTCAGCTCGGTTGCTCCCGCCGGGCCGTCGCCGGGCGTTGCCGGGCCATCGCCGGATGTCCCGGAGAGCCAGCGGAAGCCCTGTATGGCCCCGCCGAACGCCGCGCCACCGACGGCCGCCAGGCCGGTGCTCGCGGCCACCGCTTCCCAGGCGCCCGGGTCATCGAGGCTCTTGCCGTCGACCCAGAACTCGCCGATCGAACTCGAGGCCAGGCTCGTGGCGGCAAAGTAACCAGCATTCCCGAGTATCGGGCTGTCCCTCAGGATCGTGTTTATGTTCCGCGCCGAACCGGTAACGAAGTCGGCCAGCTCCGGCGACAATTTACCAAGAAGAGGATTTACCGTAAGGTCTCTCATAGTAAATGGGCCGAGCACCATGGCTACGGTGCCGCTGAGGATAATGCCGGTGATATCACTGGCGGACCAGTTCGCCGGGTCGAACGGGTTCTCGCCCTTGAGAGCTTTCTCGATAACGTCCTGGATGAAGGCGGCCCCGGCGCCGAGTACAAACCGGCCGGCCAGGTTGGCGAGTGTCGTGCCAAGCTGCGCGAAGAAAGCCTGGGCGGCGGAGAGTGATTCGGCTGTCTCAGCCGCCAGAACGCCGGCTTCCGCGGTGTCAGCCGCCACCTCCGCGTCCGCGGCAGCCTCGGATCCGCCGAAGGTGAAGATCGCCATCGCGGTGCCGATGGCGACCGCAGCGATCATCATCTCCCACAGCCGCCTGGCTTGCTCGTCGTGTTGCTGGATGACGTCGGCTGTGGTGTCGAGCTGCTTCGCTGCCGGTTCGAGGTTCTGGGCGTAGTCCTGGATGGCCGTCCGGAAACCGCTCCATGCGGTCTGGTACTTGGCCGCGGCGGACTCGTCTTCCCCGTTCTTTCCTGGCTTGCCCTTCCAGGAGTTCTCCAGGTTCACGGCAGCCCCGTTAAGGGATGCGACGATCTGGTTGAGATCTGCAGCCAGCTCCCGGCAGGCGTTGGCAGCGCCGTGAATGGCCTCGGGATTTCCGCCAGGATCGAAGATTCCCTCGATCTCGCCGAAGAACGACACCGGGCTCCTAGACCGTGCGGATGGTGTTCTTGTCTTCTGCGGTACGGTAAAGGCCCTCGCTCGCGGCGAGCTTAAGGCCACCCGTGACCAATCCCTTGTGCAGATCGGTCATGTGCGCTACGACCTGGTCGTAGAACTCCTGGTACTGGTCATCCATCTGTTCTGACGTGGGCAGCCTGCCGAAATCCCCACTCGACAGCCTGGCTGCCGACTGGAATTTATCGAGAGCCTTCTGGACCTGATCGGCCGCATCCCCGTAGGCTGTCGCGGCGGTGCGCAGTTCACCGAACGTAACCTCGTACCCCCCACTGGCCACGGTTCGCACCCTCCGGGACGCCTTGCTGTCGGATTGAGATCATGACGGTCCCACCACCCCGTCGGCGCCAGCTTAGCCCACCGGAAGTGGGTGATTTCTGCTACTTATCGATATGGCGCGGAACGCATCGGAGGCCGGGCGCGGCCATTCCCATGCTGTAAATCGATTCAGCTTAATTTTTGAAGAACAAATTGCGTCGCAGACATTACAGCTTAACGACCTGCCGCGGAAGCACCAGGTAGGGCCAGGACCGGGACTGGGTCCCTTCAGGCATACGGAACCGCCGACGCTTGACCCATCTGGTCGCCCGCCTGCGGCAGCCGGGTGACCGGCGGACAGGTCAGCTGCCGGGCGGGACCAGCAGCACCTGGCCCGGGTAGATCAGCGACGGGTCCACCATGTGCTTCAGCTCGGCTATTCGCTCGGCCAGCGCCGGGTCTCCACTGGCGATGCCCAGGACGGTATCGCCGGATTGGACCACCCGCGTAGCGGAACCGGGCGGCAGCCCCGCGGCTTGCGGTGCCGGAGGTTCCGGCACCGGTACAGGGCCAGGAGCAGCCGGCCGCGTTCCCGCCCTCGGTGCTGAGGATGCTTCCTACGGGGCCGCCCATGGAGCCCAGCTTGCCGAACGCATCCCCGGGAAGGTCAGCTGCCGCCCGGTACCGCGCCAGCGCCTGCTGCACGTTGCTGCTTGCGCCTTGTACGCAGCGCCCGCCTCGCCCAGCTCACTCAGCACGACCTCGACTGGCAAATGCACAGCGGCCGTCTGCTTCACCCACCGGGCGGGACCAGGAGCACCTGGCCGGGGTAGATCAAGGATGTATCCCTCAGGCCGTTCAGCTGGGCGATCTGCTGCTCCAGCTGCGAGCTCCCGCCAGCGATCTCTGACAGGCTCTGGCCAGCCTGGACCACGTGTGCGGTTGAGCCCGGCGGCACCGGCGGCAGCACGGGAATGAGCAGCTTCTGTCCGGGCGTGATCGTCCCGTTGGCGCCCACTGTCAGCGGGTTGGCGGCAGCGAGCACCGGATACAGATTCGGGTTGCCCAAACGCCGCCCCGCGATGCCGTACAGGCTGTCACCGGGAGCGACGGTCTCCGTCCCCCCGCCGATGTGCGGCGGGACGCCGGGTACTGATGTCCCAGGCGGCAGCCCCGGCAGGTTCGGCGTCTTGACATCCGGGACCGGCACAGCCGGCGGCTGCTCTCCTGCCTGCGGAGCGGACAGCGGGACTGGCTGCGGGCCGCCGTTGATTAGGTAGTACTTGGTCGCGGTGATCGGAACAGTGAAGAGGTTGTTGGTCAGATCGGCCTTGGTGACACCGGGGATGGGGGTGTCGCCCTCGGCACCGAGGAGCCGACCCAGCGGGTTATCTGTGGTACCCAGCTTGGCGAGCGCGGCTCCACTGACAAAAGAGATGCCGGTGCTCTCGGCTAGGAGTTCCCAGGTATGCAGGTCGAACGGCTGACCAGTGATCCAGAACTGCCACGGCACACCCCAGGTGAAGCCGGCCGAGGCGTTCCACACAGCAGAGCTAAGGATGGGATGCGCGGCCTGGAACGCGGCGAGCGGCTTGATCCCGTTGAACGCCGCGCCAAGTGCCCCGGACACCAGGCCACCGAGCAGGATGTTCGAGACGTCGTCAGCCGTGTAGTTGGTGATGCTGAACGGATTCTCGCCGTCTTGGGCCTTGCCCATCACTATCGACAGGGTGTCGGCGACCGCACCCAGCATGAACTGAGATGCGACGGTCGTGGCCGCGTCCATCGCCTCGCCGAGCACCAGGAGCGTATTGGCGATGAGCCCCTCGACCTCGGTCATCACTCCGGCGGCCACCGCTATGTCGGTCGCGGCCATGGCCTCGGCGGTGGCGTCGGAGATCCCGAAAGTGAAGATCGTCAGGGCGAGGCCGCCGGCGGCGGTGATGCCGATGACCCACTCCAGCTTCCTGGCCTCCGACTGCGCGGTCTGGAGAGCCTCGCCTTCCCTCTGGATGCTGGCGCTGGCCGTGTCAAGGTGCTGGGCGTACTCCCCGATCGCTTTGCTGAACTTGCTCCAGGCGGCCTGGAACGAGGCAGCGCCTGACTCGTTCTCCTGGCCGCCCGTACCTTTCCAGGACTTCGCCAGCGCCGCAGCGGACGAGTCCAGCGCCGAGGCCGTCTCCCGCAAGCCGGCGGCCAGCGTCCGGGTCGCCGTGGCCGCCGCGAAGATGGCCTCCGGGTCGCCGCCAGGATGAAGGAGCCCCTCAAGGTCTCCCGTGAAGGACAAGGCGGCTCACGGCTCCTTGCCGGAGTCGACCTGGTCGAGATACCTGTTGTCCTGCATGACCTGCCGGAGATACTGCAGGTACATAGTCACCAGATGCTCAGCGAGCCAGTACTCCCCAGCAGCCTTGACCAGGTTCTCCGAGCCGTTCGACAGCGAGTCGAACAGCTTGGTGATGTCCTTCGTGACCTGGCTGTAGAACTCCTGGTACCCCGTCGCCATCTTCGGGGACACGGCCAGGTTGCCGAACGCGCTGCCGGGGAGATCGGCCGCGCGCTGCCATTGCCTAAGCATCTGCTGAACGTCGGCACCCTGCACCTTAAAGACCTTCGCCGCCTCCAGCAGCTCGTCGAGCACAACCTCATAGCCTTCACTGACCATCGCCAAAGTCCCTTCAGCCAAGTGAAACGGCTTGGTGATCACGGCAAATGGTCAGCGCCGACCGCGCGGCCGTAAGAAAAATGTAGCGTGAACGCTGCGTGAACCATCTTTGTTTTACGTGGCCGCAACTGGGCAGCCCAACTGTTTACGTGGCCGCAACTAAACAGCCCGAGTGCACCGGCCCGGCCACGCCCACGGCAGGCGCCCGCACAGCGTTTGCCGTGAACTCGCAGCTCAGGTATGCTGACCACGGTTTTGTCGGGCACCTCGTTCGGTGAGGCGTCGACATGAACACAGGCCACTGATCCGACGACGTCGAGAGACGCCCAGGGTCAGGACAGGTCTCCCCGGCCTAAGGGGTGACCCGAAGTGGCTGCGCCGGCGGTGTTTGCAAGCACAGCGTCTTCAAGCACCGTGAAGCAAACACAGCGGCGCTACGTCATGTCGTGCCAAAGCTCTGACGAGTTTGGGGTGCGCGCCGCTCAGCCGCGGCGCTTCCCTTGCCTGTAGATGGACACCCGCGTGTGTCATGGCTGGAGGAGGCGAGACATGGATAGTAGACCCGGGCATCAACGGCCCCGCATCCGAGCGTTCTCGCCTTGTTCCGGCACGCGGTAAAGCCGCCGACAGCACTCTGAATCCCCGAGTTCCCCGAGCTCACAGCTTCGGGACTCTGCCTGCTGCGTTCTGAGCGACGTGGGCGCGAGTCCCCAGGCCGCTCGCGGCTGCCGCGCGCCTCCCTAGTCACTCCGAGACGCCCCCCGAGATAGCGGCGGAGGGGAAGGGAGGATCACCATGACCACCACAGTGCAGCTCCGCAGCGCGGTGCTCGACTCTGAGCACGTCGGCGACATCCGCGGTGCGCTGGGCACCATCCGGCTGGACGACACAGCATCCCGGCGCGGCCGCGGCGCTTACCTCAAGACGCTGCTGGCCGTCGTCGGCCCCGGCCTGATCGTGATGGTCGGTGACAACGACGCCGGCGCGTTCGCGACCTACGGCCAGGCTGGCCAGGACTACGGCACGAGGCTGCTGTGGACGCTGCTGCTCCTCGTGCCCGTGCTGTACGTGAACCAGGAGATGGTGCTGCGCCTCGGCGCGGTGACGGGGGTTGGGCACGCCCGGCTGATCCTGGAGCGCTTCGGCCGGTTCTGGGGAGCGTTCAGCGTCATCGACCTATTCATCCTTAATGCACTGACGATCATCACCGAGTTCATAGGGATCACTCTCGGTACCGGCTATCTCGGCCTGCCGAAGATCCCCTCGGTCATCCTCGCCGCTGGCATCGTGATCGCCGCGTCGTTCACAGGCAGCTTCCGCCGGTTCGAGCGGATAGCCATTGCTTTCTGCGCTGGCAGTTTGCTGCTGGTGCCGGTCTACATCCTGGCCCACCCGCACATCTCGGAGATGGCCCGCGGCTTCGCCGTGCCGCAGCTTCCCGGCGGCTCCGGCCAGCTTGCCACCGTGATGCTGCTCGTGATCGGGATCGTAGGCACCACGGTCGCGCCGTGGCAGCTGTTCTTCCAGCAGAGCTACGTCATCGACAAGCGGATCACGCCGCGCTTCATCCGCTACGAGAAGACCGACCTGCGGATCGGCATCGTAATCGTCCTGATCGGGGCCGCCGTCGTGATGGGCGCCACCGCGGCCGCGTTCGGGCACTCAGCCGCGGCCGGGCACTTCACCGACGCATCAGGGCTGGCCAGGGGCCTGCAGGCCTATGCGGGACATACGGCAGGGGCGCTGTTCGCAATCGCTCTGCTGGATGCGTCGATCATCGGCGCTTTCGCGGTGTCGCTGTCCACCGCCTACGCCATCGGCGACGTGCTCGGGCTCCGGCACTCGCTGCACCGCGGGGTGCGGGGTGCCAAGGCCTTCTACGCGGTCTACGGCGGCATCGTCGCCGTGGCTGCCACAGTGGTACTCATCCCCGGGTCGCCCCTTGGCCTGCTGACCGAGGGAGTGCAGACCCTGGCCGGCGTGCTGCTGCCGTCGGCGACCGTGTTCCTGCTTCTGCTGTGCAACGACCGCGAGGTCCTCGGGCCATGGGTGAACGGCCGCAGGACCAACGCGTTCACCGCGACGGTCATCGCGGTCCTGGTCACGCTGTCGGTCGTGCTCACCGCCTCAATGCTGTTCCCCGGGATGACGGCGCGGGAGATCGTCGGCATCCTGGTCGGCTGCGGCGCGGCCGGGGCGATTGCAGCTGGCTACGCGCTGGCCCGGCGCCTCCGGGGGGTTCCAGTGGGTCGGTCCCTGGGGCTAACACTGCGGGGTGTCGCACCAGACAGCCGGCAAAGTGCCCCGGTTGCGAGCGGCCCTGACAAGGAGAACTGGCGGATGCCGCCGCTGGCACTGCTCCGCCGACCACAGATGTCGGCTGCCCGCAAGATAGGCATGTCCGCGCTGCGGCTGTACCTGCTGGTAGCGATGGCGCTGGTGATCGTCAAGATCGCCCAGCTCGCGCTGGCTCACTGAGCGGCGGCGGACCAGAGACCTGCCTCACGCGGGCCAGTCGGGTCGGCGTGAGGCGCGGGCGTTCAGCTCACTGGACTTCATGTGCCCGGCTCGCCCACCACATGATCACGGACACTTACCCGCACATACCTTGATCCGGGAAGTCCAGGTGCGCCCTGTGACGGCAGGATTCCGTGATCACGGCCTCCTGCCCCAAGCACAGATAGGCGCGGGCCGATTCCATCCTGGCGCCTGCTCCTGCTCAGCGGGCTCCCCGCTGCGAGGCGCCGCGCACCGGCGTCGTCCACCGGTCAGAACCGCGGAAAGTCAGTCACTCAGCAACCGCACAGTCAGGCTCAGCCTGGACACAACGGTTCCTCATCTCACGCGGCTAGCGTCATCCGGTGCCAACGGTGGCGGGGAGGATGTCCATGGCTGAGCCACGTAGCCGCGCTCCGGAATCGGGCAGGCTCACTCTGACGGTGCTGCCGCGCGCGGCGAGGATCATGCTCGGCGTCCTCGGCTGCGTGCTGGTCGTCATCGCCGCGCTAGAGCTGACAGTCACCGGCGCCTACATCGGCCGCGAGGGTCACTCGGCGTCCGGCGGGTAAGTGGTCGTCTCGTTTGCCTTCGCGGTGCTGGTCCTGCTCGGGGCCTGCCTGCTGTTCTTCGTAGTGCTCGGCTACCGGGCGTGGCTGGAGGGCGCGACGCTCGTCGTGCGCGGCCTGTTCAGCACCCGGCGCCGCGATCTTTCCGCCGTCCCGGTTAGCCTCAGCGGATCGCTCGGCGCGCCATCCCTGATTGCCCGCGATGGCGTCACTGGCCAGCCAGCGCGCCTGTCACTCCGCCCGCTGACAGCGCCGGAACTGGCCGCGCTGGCCGACGCGATCACGGCAGGCGGCGGGCAGGATCCAGATGGCTGGCAGGTGGCCGCTGCGCTGCGGCAGAGAGCAGCACCTGGCCTGCAGCGGTAGCGGGGGCCGGGTAGTTACGATGCATCAGGTGAGCGTCGGCCAGGCCCGGCGGAACGAGCAGAGGGCCGCCGCGTCCGCCAACTCGACCATGATGATCATCAACGCGGGCGGGTAGCCCTCGCGACACAAGGTTCAGTGGCCGGTGCCGAGCTGTACCGCCTTGACGATCAGCAGCAGCACCGAGACCACCAGGTACGCGCGCAGCGCCAGCATCGCCAGCTTCGTCCCGGTGGTCCACTGGACCGGTTTGAGCAGCGCCAGCGGCGGCATCCGCCAGTTCAGGCGCTCGGCCGGAGACATGGTGCGGCGCGGATGCGGGAGCACCGGGGGACGGCGCGTTCGGGTGGCTCTCAGCCACCCGAACGCGACTATTGCCGCGACGGCCATGCCGGCTAGCAGGCAGAGTGCGGTGAGGCCCGCGTTCAGTTTGCTGAAAAGGGTGGTGATCACCAGGGTGCCGGACAGCACGAGCAGCAGGCTGACGATCACCCCGGCGAGGATGTTCAGCCAGCGCTCATTCATCCAGGGGCCGAGCACCTCGGGGTCGTTGCACAGCAGCAGCAGGAACACGCTGGCGCTGGGCAGCAGCACCCCGGCCAGGGCCTGCACTGCGGTGGTCAGAAGCCCCAGCGGCGCCCCGGGGATGAGCACGATGCCCGCTGCCACCAAGATCATCGCGGCGTACGTGGCGTAGAAGGTCTTTGCCTCCCGGAAGCTGCGGTGCAGCGAGTGCTTGAGGTTGAACACGTCGCCGAAGGCATAGCTGGTGGCGAGGGTGACCGCTGCCGCACCGAGAATGCTGGCGTCCAGCAGCACGATCGCGAACAGCGCGCCGAGCACGTGGTTCTTGTCGCCGAGTGCGTTAGCGACGCCGAGCGCGTCGGTGAAGTGGCCCACGAGCTTGGTTCCGCGCACCGCGTAGACCGCCACGACCACCACGGCCGCGGCGCCGCCGACGACGACTAGCGAGCCGAGCGAAGTGTCTGCCCGCTCGTAGCTGATGAAGCGAGGCGTAATCCGCTTGTCGATGACATTGGACTGCTGGAAGAACAGCTGCCACGGGGCGACCGTCGTGCCAACGATCGCGATCACCAGCAGCACCGCTGTCGAGCTCACCCCGCCCTGGATGCCGGGCACGACCATGTGGTAAAAGATCGGGCCGTAGTGGGGCCCGGACAGGAAAGCCAGTGGCACCAGGAGCAGGCTGACGATGATGAACAGGAACATCGCGCGTTCCCAGCGCCGAAAGCTGCCGCTTGTGGTGATGAGGACCAGCAGCAGGCCGGCTATGGGCACGGAGATGTAGGGAGTGACGCCGAAGTAGCTCAGGGCCAGCGATACGCCGATGAACTCGGTGACGATCGTCAGGAAGTTGAGGATGAACAGGTCGCCGACGCTGAACCAGCCCCAGAACCTGCCGAACCGCTCGTTGATCAGCCGGGCGTGGCCGACGCCGGTCACCGCGCCGAGCCGGACCACCATCTCCTGGTTCACGATCAGCACCGGGATCAGCAGCAGCAGCACCCACAGCAGGCTGTAGCCGTAGTCCTGGCCGGCCTGCGCGTAGGTCGACACCCCGCCGGCGTCGTTGTCGCCGACCATCACGATCAGCCCGGGGCCGATGATCGCGAGGAACGTGATCAGCTTGCGGCGCCATCCGCCGCGCTGCTCCTCGCCGACCCGGATCCGGCCGAACGCGCCCTCGATGTCACCCAGGTGCGCATCGTCAAGCACGGCGCTCGGCTGTGCCAGCGCGGTCGGCGCGGCGCGGCCCAGCGAGGCGCTGCGGCGCGCGTCGGTGCGGCCGGGCGCCGAGGTGCGGCCGGGCGCCCCGGCCCGGCCGGGCGCCGAAGTCCGGCCCGGTGAGCGCGAGCCACCCGGAGCCTGGCCTCCCCGGGAGCTGGGGCCGCCAGGGGCCGGCGAGTTGCCGGAGCCCTGCGCATCCTGGGAGCCCTGCTCATCCCGGGAGCCCTGCGGCCCTCCGGCGCCCTGGGCGCGATCAGGGCCCCGCGCGTCCCCGGAATCCTGCGCACCGCCCGAGCCCCGCGCACCCCCGGCGCCCTGCGCACCGCCGGAGCCCTGCGCATCCCGGGAGCCCTTGGCGTCCCCGGAATCCTGCGCACCGCCCGAGCCCCGTGCACCCCCGGCGCCCTGCGCTCCGTGGGCGCCCTGCGAATCCCCAGAGCCCTGGGCGCTGCCGGAGCCCTGGACGCCGTCTGGCGGGCCAGGCGAAGCAGGCGGATCAGGCGCGGCCGACTGGCCGGACCCGGCCGCCACATTCCGGCCGGGAGCGTCGCCGGGGTCGCTCACCCGTGGTTCCCGCGGTGCGCGTCGGGCGGCTGCGCCGCCTCGCGGCGCCGCCAGTCATCGGGCAGCGTGACTTCGAGCACGTCATCGACCGTGATCACGCCGATCATGTACCGCTGCTCGTCCACGACCGGGATCGTGATCAGGTTGTAGTCGCTCATCAGCACGGCCACGTCCACCACGTCAGTGTCGGCGCCCACCCGCACCGGGTCGCTGTCGTAGATCCCCATGATCGGCGATTCCGGATCTGCCTGCAGCAGCGACACCAGCCGGACGACGCCGCACAGCCGGCCTTCCTCGTCGGTCGCGTGCACGCTTGTCAGGGCCTCTGGCTGCAGGCTGGTGGAACGGGCGACCGCGTCGATCGCGTCACGGACCCGGGCGTCGCAGCTGACCGTGAGGAAGTCGACTCCCATGAGGCCGCCCGCACTGGTGGGGTTGAAGCCCATCAGCGTCAGCACCTTGGTGCGCTGACCCACCGGAAGCAGGTCGAGCACCGGCTGGCGACGCCGCTGCGGCAGCTCGGCGATCGCGTCGGCGGCGTCGTCGGCGCGCATCCGCGACAGCACCTCGGCGATCTCGGTATCGGAACGCTCGGCGAGCAGCCGGGTTGCCCGGTCCTCATCGAGCTCCTCGAAGACGTCGGCTTCCAGTTCCGGATCGGCGTGCACCTGGCCGAGGATCTCCGTTTCCTCGTCCTTGGACGCATCCTCGAGCAAGTCGGCGATCTGGGCAGGCTTCAGCCTGCGGATCCTGGCGAAGGGGCCGCGCAGCAGCGCGCTGCCGCTGTGCCCGATCAGCGGCTCGAACATCGCCCAGTCGCGGAACGGATGGAAGCTCTGGTCCTCGTGCCGGGAACCGAGGAGCCACCGTGAACGGCGGTGCGTGTCCACCCCCGCCAGCAGCCATCGCCCGTCCTGCTGCTCGAGCTCCAGGTCGCCTGCCTTGATCAGGTGGGCGCTCTGCACGTCAATCAGCCTGTGGCCGAGCACGTCGGCGCGCAGCAGCACCTCGCCCTCGCGCCGCTCGAACGAGCGCAGGTCGAGCTTTGCGCTGGTCAGCCTGACCGACTCGCCGTCGAAGGATGCGACCTTCTCGATGGGCACGTACACATCGCGGCCGCCGACAGTCGCGACCAGCCCGGTCACCACCGGGTGGTCGGCACCGCGGAGCTCCACGATGACGTCGGACAGCCGGCCTATCGTCTCGCCTCCCCGGTCCGTCAGCGGCTTCCGCAGCAGTTCCGAGAGATGCAGTGTCCGGGCTGGCTCGGTCTGCGGTGCCGGTGCGGCCGGTGTCGTCGTCATGAGCGTGTCTCCCTGATCAGGCCAGCCTGGTGTACTTCTACCCGCGATCACCATGCCACGCCTGATAAGTCCGCGGGATTTGGCCTCCAGAAGCCGTCCCCGCAGCCCCGTCCGGCACCCCAGCCGTGCCCCGCAGTCTCGCCGTCCACCATGAACAGGCGGTTAACCTGGGGAGTCAGTACCGCAGCACCCGGCCCACGGCAGTGCCTGGCTCTTGCGGCAGGCCGCAGCGATGGTATGAAGGCCACGTCAGCGGTGTAAGGGAAATCGGAGGACACGGCGGCGTGGCCATGCGGAAGGCAACAGGTCTTCTCAGCGGGCAGTCCGATATGGCCGAGGGCCTCGGGTACGTGCTCAAGAGGCGGCTGCTTGGCCGCCCGCTGATTAACGAGCAGCTCGGCGAGCAGCGGCTGTCCAAGCCCATTGCGCTCGGGGTGCTGGCACCCGACGGGATCTCCTCCTCGGCCTACGGCACCGAGGAGATCCTGATCGAGCTGCTCCGGGGCGGACTGGCCGTCACCGCGTTCACGCTCATCCTGCCGCTGACCGGCGTTGTGCTCTTCGTCATGGCCCTGGTGGTGCTGTCGTACCGCGAGGTGGTGACGGTCTATACCAGGGCCGGCGGGTCGTACGTTGTCGCACGGGAAAACTTCGGGCGCAAGTGGGCGCAAATCGCCGCGGTCGCCCTGCTCATCGACTATGTCGTCACGGTTGCCGTGCAGGTAGCCGCCGGCACAGCCGCCGTTGCCTCCGCCGTCCCCGCCATCAACCACGCGACGCTGATCACCGTGATCTCGGTCGGCATCGTCCTCCTCATGTGCTACGGCAACCTCCGCGGCATCCGCGAGGCCGGCCGCGCGTTCGCAGTGCCCACCTACCTGTTCGCCGGGTCAGTGATCGCCATGATCATCACCGGCCTGATCCGGGAGGCGAGCGGCACGCTGCCGCGATACCCCTACCCGCGCCTTGGCCAGATCACTGCGCACTCATCCACCAGCGGCCTGATCGCATTCGGGCATGGTGTTCGTGCTGCTGCGGGCGTTCGCCAACGGCGGCTCCTCGCTGACCGGCATCGAGGCAGTATCGAACGCTGTCAGCGCGTTCCGCCCGCCGGAGGGCATAAACGCCCGGCGGGTGCTGATGATGGAGGGCCTGATCCTTGGCTCGCTCGTGGCGGGGATCTCGTGGCTGGCCCACGCCACCCACGCCGCGCCGTTCGTGGGCGGCGTCCCGACGGTCATCTCGCAGGAGACGAGGATCGTCTTCGGCTACTCCGTCATCGGCCACGCGCTGTACATCTTCGTCCAGGCCGCCACCGCGCTGATCCTCTACACCGGAGGCAACACCAGCTTTAACGGCTTCCCGTTCCTGGCCAGCTTCGTCGCCGAGGACTCGTTCCTGCCGCGCTGGCTGACCAAGCGCGGCCACCGGCTGGTGTTCTCCAACGGCATCGTCGTGCTCGCCGTGCTGTCCTGCGCGCTGCTTGCCGTCGTCGGCGCGAACGTCAACAACCTGGTGCCGTTCTACGCCATCGGGGTGTTCACCGCGTTCACCATGGCCGGTTTCGGCATGGCCAAGTATCACCACAGGACCAGGGAGCCAGGCTGGCGGCGCCGTCTGGTGATCAACTTCTCAGCCGGCGTGACGTCCGCGGTCGTTGTGCTGATCTTCGTGGTGGTTAAGTTCACCGAGGGCGCGTGGCTGGTTGTGATCCTCTTCGCGGCTGGTGTCCCGGCCCTCATCCGGCTCAACCGGGAGTACCAGATGGAGGCCGGCGTCCTGGAACGGATCGGCACCCGGGCCAGGCCGCCCGATCCGCCGACGTACGCCCGGCGCACGGTCTTCGTCTTCGTAGACGCGTTTGACCTGGCTACCGTCGCCGCGCTGCGGTACGCGCGCAGCCTCCGGCCCACCACCCTGCACGCGGTTCACTTCGTGATCGACAACGTCCAGGCGGAGACCTTGCGGCAGGACTGGGTGCGCGCCAACACCGGCGTCGTGCTGGATTTCGTCGACTGCGCTGACCGGCGGGTGGTCAGGGCGGCAGCCGAGCTGGTCAGCGCTGAGGCCGCGCTTCCCGGGGTCGGCGTGACCGCGATCCTGCCCCGCCGCAGTTACTCCCCGGTGCTCGGCAGGCTGCTGCATGACCACACCGCTGACAAGATCGCCGTCGCTGTGAGCCGGATACCGCACGCAGCCGCCACCATCGTGCCGTTTGACGTGCGCGGCCGGCTCCAGGAGATCTACGGCCGCCGCGGCGCGAAACGCGGCCGCCTGGCCGCTGCCCAGCGCGCCTGGCAGGCTGGCGAAGGCGAGAGCGCCCCCGCCGCCCAGCCCGTCGAGCCAGCCAAGCCCGCCGCGGTCGGGTCGCCCGAAGGGAAACGCGAGCCGGATTCCGGGCGGCCAGTCGGCGCGGCAGCTGCCAGTAATGCCGGCGGCGCTCGCGACCCAGCCGCCGCTAGCAACGACATATCCAGCGAGGCGCAGGATGACGCGGCGCACATGGGGGAGAGCGAAGCCGCCGTGGCCGACGCGGTCGCCGACGACAACCGGGAGCGCGGCGAGAGCCAGTACGACCGGCCGGCCCCGCCAGCCGGCGTCCGGCCCATGGGGTCGCTGACCGGACCCGGCCGGGCCACGGTCGAGGGGCGGGTCTACGCGGTCGAGATCCGCCCGGTCGAGCAGAACACGGTCCTCGCGGCCGAGGTGGCCGACTCGACCGGCCAGCTGACTGCCCTGTTCTACGGCCGGTCGCACATCCCCGGCCTGGAGTGCGGGAGCCGGGTGAGGTTCCGGGGCCAGGTCGGCATCCGGCCTGACGGGCCGGTCATGATCAATCCTGCCTATGAGCTGGTCGCGCCGGGCACGGCGGTGGCCGGACCGGACAGCCCGCCGGACGGCGGCGAGCAGGAGCCGCAGGCAGGCGACGGGCCGCCGCGCCGCCCCGGGCCGCGCCGCCGCAAGGGCAGTTGACGGGCGGCTCGGCCATGACCGCCCACGAGAACCACAACGGAACCGGGCCGCGCCGGTCCGGGGCTGGGCCGCAGCCCCAATCCGGGACCAGGCCAGAGTCCCGGGACGCTACCGGACCACAGTCCCAGCAGGGAACCGGGACAGTGCGCGACCACGGGCACGGCCACCCCCGCACGGTCACGGGCCGGCACCGCCGGGTCCTGGCCGCGGTCATGGCCGGATCGGCGCTGGTCGCGGTGGCAGAGGTCATCGGCGTCGTGATCACCGGCTCGCTGGTGCTGCTGGCCGACGCGGCGCATATGGCCGCCGACGTCGCTGGAACCGGCCTGTCGCTGCTGGCCGCATACTTCGCCGCCCGGCCGGCCACGGCTAGGCGCACGTTCGGCTATGCCCGGGCGGAGATCCTGGCAGCAATGGCGAACTCGGTGCTGCTGCTGGGCATGGCCGCGTTCATCGTGGTCGAAGCTATCCGGCGGCTGATGTCCCCGCCGGCGGTCGAGTCACGGCTGCTCATCGTGTTCGGCGTCATCGCGCTGGTCGTCAACGCCGGCTCATTGCTCCTGCTGCGGCGGGACCAGGCGGAGAGCCTGAACCTCCGGGGCGCCTTCCTTGAGGTCGCCTCGGACACCCTTGGTGCCCTGGCGGTGATCGTCACCGGCGTGGTGATCAGCATCACCGGGTTCACCCGCGCGGACCCCATCGCCTCGCTCGCTGTGGGCCTGCTGATCCTGCCCCGTACCTGGCGGCTGCTGCGCGAGGTCATCGACGTGCTGCTGGAGGCGAGCCCACGGGGCATGGACCTGAGCGAAGTTCGGCGCCACATGACCAGCCTGTCCGGTGTCCGTGACGTGCACGACCTGCACGCCTGGACGATCACCTCCGGGCTGCCTGTGCTGTCGGCGCACGTAGTGGTGGACCCCGGTGTGATCACCGACGGAAGCTGCGCGGCCATGCTCGACCGGCTGCAGGACTGCGTGCGTGGTCACTTCGACGTCGAGCACTCGACGTTCCAGATCGAGCCCGCGGCCCACTCCGCCCATGAGCGTCCTATGCACGATTAGCTCCGTGCCGGGGCCGGACGCCGCTGACGTTCAGGAGACTTTGTCGGAATAAGGCCTGGCCGGGCTCTGGAGGCCTCCTATACCGGCTAGTAACATGAAACTGTCGGCGTCTGCCGCAGGGCGAGGGGAGCCAGCAGTGACCACGTACGAGCATTACACAACCCCCGTCGAGCCTGGCACCTGGGACATTCCGGCGGCCGGGGCCACCCGGTTCAGCTGGGAGTACGACGGCGGCCGGGGCCGCCTGCTCGACCTGTACCAGCGCGGCAAGGACAAGCAGTGGGACGCGGCCAAGCGGATCGACTGGGACCTGCCGGTCAACCCGGTCAATGTGATGGAGATTGGGGAGGAGTTCTGCCCGATCTACGGGTCACGCCAGTGGGACGTCCTGAACCAGGAGGAACGGGACGAGGTCAGCCACCACCTGGCCGCCTGGCTGTTCAGCCAGTTCCTGCACGGCGAGCAAGGGGCGCTCACGGTCGCAGCGCGGATCGTCGAGTCAGTCCCGGACATGGACTCCAAGTTCTACGCGGCCACGCAGGCCATGGACGAGGCCCGTCACGTTGAGCTGTACTCGCGGTTCATGCGGGAGAAGATTGGCCTGTACTACCCAGTCAGCTCTCACCTGGCCACGCTGCTGGCCGACGCGCTCAGCGACTCCCGCTGGGACATGCCGTACCTGGGCATGCAGGTGCTGATCGAGGGCCTGGCCCTGGCCGCGTTCGGCGTGCACCGCGACATGACCAACAACCCGCTGGTCAAGCAGCTGCTCGCGTACGTGATGCAGGACGAGGCGCGGCATGTGGCGTTCGGGCGGCTGGCGCTGCGCGACTACTACGCCGGGCTGACCCAGGCCGAGCTGGCCGACCGCGAGGAGTTCGTCGTCGAGGGCTGCTACCTGATGCGCGACCGGTTCCAGGGGCAGGAAGTCTGGGAGCGGATGGGCTTCAACGTCGCCGAGTGCCTGGAGTTCACCGACCACTCCCCCGTCCAGCAGGCGTTCCGGACCCTGCTGTTCTCGCGCATCGTTCCGTGCGTGAAGGACATTGGGCTGTGGGGGCCGAAGGTGCGCCGCGCGTTCGCAGACCTCGGGGTCATTGACGCCGCCAGCAGCGACCTCGAAGCGCTGATGCGGGGCGACGAGGAGATCGCCGAGCAGGTCGACCAGGAGAAGCGGGCTGCCGCTGAGCTCTCCGCCCGCCAGGCCGAGGTCACCGAGGCCATGGCCCGGGGCACCGACTAGCGGCTGCGCCGCCGAAACTCCCCCGCCAGCCGCGCTTCTGCCCGCCTCTGGCACGGCGCGAGCAGTGTCGTGGGCGCCTGACTGTTGCTGTAACCACGGCACGGGGCCCATCACCCTGCTGGAAGCTCGCTCCGGCGCCTCAGAATCCCGGCAAAACCGGCATACCACGTCGTGATCGGGTTGGCGGCGAAGCCGGTTTCCCCCGCTGGCGCGCAAACCGGCTGTGATCATGCGCGGGCGTACGATTGCGTAATGGCTGACGTCGCGATGCCCTATTTTCCGGGTGATTTCGTCTGGGGGGTCGCCACCTCCTCCTACCAGATCGAGGGTGCGGTCACCGAGGACGGGCGCGGTGAGTCGGTGTGGGACACGTTTTGCCGCAAGCCGGGCGTGATCAGGGACGGCCACACGGGTGACGTCGCCGATGATCATTACCACCGCTGGCCTGAGGACGTCAGCCTGATGGCCGAGCTCGGGGTGAACGCCTACCGGTTCTCGATCGCCTGGCCGCGGGTGCAGCCGGACGGGAAGGGCCCGGCCAACGAGGCCGGACTGGACTTCTACGACCGGCTGACCGACGCGCTGCTGGCCCGCGGGATCACCCCGGTGCCCACGCTGTTCCACTGGGACCTGCCGCAGCCGCTGGAGGACGAGGGCGGCTGGCTGACCCGGGACACGCCGCTGAGGTTCGCCGAGTACGCTCGCCTGGCCGCAGACAGGCTCGCCGACCGGATCCCGATGTGGATCACCCTGAACGAGCCGTTCGTGGTCCTCGCCTACGGCTACGCGCTCGGCATTCACGCGCCGGGCCGGGAGCTGATGCTCGATGCGCTGCCGGTGGGTCACCACCAGCTGCTCGGCCACGGCCTGGCGGTATCAGCGCTCCGCGCCGCCGGGGCCAGGCAGGTTGCGATCACGAACAACTACAGCCCCGCCTGGCCGGCCTCCCGCAGCGACGCAGATGTTGCCGCGGCCGACGCGTACGACGCGATGCACAACCGGATGTTCGCGGACCCGCTGCTGCTCGGCAGGTACCCGGACCTGTCCGCGTTCGAGGCCGGGATGGACTGTGTCCGCGACGGTGACCTCGAGGTGATCTCAGCGCCGCTGGATGCGCTGGGCGTGAACTACTACGCCCCGGCCAGGCTGTCGGCTCTGCCGAACTCACCACTGCCGTTCCAGATGGAGCCGATCCCCGGGTACCCGACGACTGCGTTCGGCTGGCCGGTGATCCCCGCCGGGCTCACAGAGCTGCTGACCATGCTGAAGGACCGCTACGGCGACCGGCTGCCCCCGGTGTACATCACCGAGAACGGCTGCTCGGTGAATGACGAGGTGGCCGCAGACGGGACAGTGGACGACCAGCCGCGGGTCAGCTACCTGGACGGCCACATCAGGGCCGTCCGCGACGCGATGACGGCTGGCGTGGACGTTCGCGGGTACTTCGTGTGGTCGCTGATGGACAATTTCGAATGGAGCGAGGGCTACCACCAGCGGTTCGGCCTGGTGCACGTCGATTTTGCGACCCAGCGCCGCACACCCAAGGCCTCGTTCGCCTGGTACCGGGACCTGATCGCCCGCCCGTAGGTCGCCACCGCGCACTGCCGCTAGGACGGTGCCGAACCAGGCGACGGCTGGTCGTAGCCGGAGATGTATTCCTCGGTGAGGTCGGGCGCCAATGGGGCGACGCTGCGGCGGGCCACGCTGGCGAGCTGCTCCCAGTCCCAGGTCAGAACCCCGGTGCGCAGGTCATCGAGCACGCCGTCGATCCAGGTCAGCTCGGCGGTGGTGAGCGCCCGCTGGTAGTCGTCATCTAGCAGCGTCACGCGCGGCAGTTGGCTGCCGAGGGACTCAAGGGCCTGCTCCAGCCCGGCCAGGCTCTTGCGCAGGCCGGCCGCTCGCTGCTCCAGCGCGGCCTGAAGCTCGCCGGGCGGCATCAGCATCGCGAACGAGAGCGCGGCCGGGAACTGCGGGAACTCGTTGCGCGCGGTCGCCACCATGTCGGTTAGCCAATCACGCGCCTGCTGCGCGCCCGCTTCGGTCAGCTCGTAGACCGTGCGCTCCGGGTACTGGTGGTCGCGTTCGGTCTGCCGCACCGCGATCAGCCCGGCTTCGTGCAGCCGCCGGATCGTCTTGTACAGGTTCGCCCGCTGCTCGACGTTGACGACGTGGTCCTTGCCCCAGAGCTTGAGCAGGCGCTGTATCCCGTACGGGTGCAGCGGGCCTGGCATGAGCATGGCCAGCACGGCCAGGCCCAGCGGCGATGGTCGGCTGTCCCGGGGCACCCACCCAGTCTACTAGTTGCCCAGTTACTAGTAGCTCACGCTGTGCAAGCTAGTAACCCGAAGACTAGTCTCTGGACCGTGAGTTGACTTTGCACTAGTTTCCTTTCTACTATCTTGAACGAGATATGACGCGACCCGGCCAGCGTGGCTGAGGAAGGACGGGATATGAGCGGCGAAGAACAACCCCCGATGCTGGAGGCACGCGGCATCACCGTGAGGTTCGGCAAGGTCACCGCGCTCGACGGGCTGGATCTCACAGCGCCGTCCGGGCAGGTGCTCGCGATCCTCGGGCCCAACGGAGCCGGCAAGACCACGTTCGTCCGGACCGTGGCGACACTGCAGCATCCGACCAGCGGGCAGCTTCGGGTCCGGGGCAACGACGTCGTCCGCAGCCCGACGGCCGTCCGGCGGGACATCGGGCTCGCCGGGCAGTTCGCCGCGGTCGAGCCAACGATGACCGGGCGGGAGAACCTGGAGATGACAGCGCGGCTGTTCGGGCACGGCCGAGGGGAGGCGCGGCGCGCGGCGTCGGCCGTTATCGACCAGCTCGGGCTGGCCGACGTCGCAGACCGGAGATCGGGCAGCTACTCCGGTGGGCAGCGCCGCAGGCTCGACCTGGGTGCCAGCCTGGTCGGGGCACCGCGGCTGCTGCTGCTGGACGAGCCGACGACCGGGCTGGACCCGGTTGGCCGGAGCGAGGTCTGGGACGCCGTTCGCGGCCTGGCGGCAGCGGGCACCGACATCCTGCTGACCACCCATTACCTCGATGAAGCCGACGAGCTCGCCGATCACGTGGTGGTGATCGACCACGGCCGGACCGTCGCGTCCGGCACACTCGGCGAGCTCAAGGCAAGCGTCGGGCGCGACGTGATCGAGCTGGCGGTGGCGGACTCCGCCCGGCTCGACGAGGCCGGGCAGATCCTGGAGCGCGTCACCAGCAGCCTGCCGCGGCTCGACCGGGGCAGCCGCCGGGCCACTGCCCCGGCCGCGGGCGGCGCCAGCGAGCTCGCCGCTGTCATCGGCTACCTGGCCAGCGCCGGGATAGCCACAGACGAGATCGGCCTGCGCAGGCCCACCCTCGATGAGGTCTTCCTCGTCCTGACCGGCGATCACGCCGCCAGGACGGCCGTCACCAGCCAGAACGGGAGCACGCGATGACCACCCACACCACCACGGCCCGCCCGGCCTTCCCCGCCGCCATCAGCCGGCCCGCGGGCCCGCCCGGCCTGATCGGCTCGAGTGGCCAGGTCACGCTGCGGGCGCTACGCAAGTACTTCCGCACGCCCGGTCTGTGGGCCATGGGCGTCGTCCAGTCGGTGCTGTTCCTGTTCTCGTTCCGCTACGTGTTCGGCGGCTACATCCAGGGCGGGGGGATGAAGTACGCCGCCTTCTTCGTGCCCGGCTACGTTGCCACGATCGTGCTGTTCACCGGCGGCGGCATCGCGGTAGCCGTAGCCGAGGACCGGGCAGCGGGGTTCACCGGGCGGCTGCTGTCCCTGCCGGTGCCGCGGCTGTCGATCACGGCGGGCCGTGCAGCCGCCGACATCCTCACGAACGCATGGTCGATCGTGCTCACCGCCGCGTTCGGGTTCCTGTTCGGGTTCCGCCTCGGCGGGACCGTCACTGACGGCCTGGCCGCGCTCGGGCTGTGCCTGGTTTACGGCGTCGTGTTCACGGTGGTGTTCATGGTGATTGGCCTCGTGGCGCCGAATGCCCAGGCCGCGCAAGGGATGTCGATGATCGCGTTCGTGTTCGCGTTCATCTCCAGCACCTACGTCCCGGCGAGCACGATGCCCGGCTGGCTGCAGCCGTTCGCGCGGTACCAGCCGATCACGCCGATGGTCGACGCGGTCCGCTCGGTGATCGTCGGCTCGAGCAGCGACGTCGGCCTGGCACTGGCATGGTCGGCACTGCTGCTCATCGTCTTCACGCCACTGGCTGTTCTCCTCTACCGGCGCGGCTGACGGGCTCGGCGCAGGACTAGTAAGCGAGTACCGGGGCGGAGCGGACCCAGCCATGCTCGGTCAGCACCGAGGCCATGAAATGGGCCGCGTCGGCGCGGGAGATCTTGCCGCCGCCGCGGGGCGGGTAGTCCGGGCTGACCCGGTACCGGCCGGTGAGCTGCCCGTTGACCAGGCGGGTGGCCCGCACCAGGGTCCAGTCCAGGTCCATTTCCCTGACCACGTCCTCCATTCCCTGCACGTCGGCGAACGGGCCGACGAAGATCCGCGGCAGGATCGCCTTGACCAGCCAGTTCGTGTTTGGCGGGCGAGCGCGCTGACCGAGTGGCCATTGTCGAGTGCCCAGGTCACTAGGTGGCGCCCGGTGCGCCCGGTGGCGCCCAGTATCGCCAGTCGCATCTCACTCTCCTTCCATCGCGGCGACCAGGGGGGTTGTGGCGGTGGCGTTCTGGCTTTCCTGTGTCCTCCGGCCGACGCCCCGGGGCAGCGCCAGCATCAGCAGGAAGCTCAGGCCAAACGCGCCGACCTGGAACCACAGCGTGCGCTCCACCGAGGCGGCGAAGTCGTCGCTCACCGCGGCGCCGCCAGCACCGGCCAGGGCCTTGTCCGCGGCCGCCGGGAGCGCCCGCTCGGCTGCGCCAGGCCGGCACGACGGCGGGGTCACGGTGGGGTCGGCGGCGACCAGCCGGTCGTGCAGGCAGGTGCCGAACTGACTCTCGATCCGCCCGGTGTACTGCGCCGGGACACTCGCCGCCGCCAGCCCGCTGCGCAGCTGCGGCGCGACGGTGGCGGCTGCTGGCCCGGCCTGGCTGCCCAGCAGCCCGAAGAAGATCACGCCGATCAGCGCGATGCCGATCGAGTTCCCGAGCTGCAGGCCAGTGTTGAACACGCCCGACGCAGAGCCGGCTTCCTGCGTTGGCACCCGCGACAGCACGATGTCAGCCAGCGGCGCGATCACCGCGCCGAGGCCGAGGCCGGCGGCGGCCAGGGCAGGCACCAGTTCCCAGGTGGTGACCGCGGCGCCGTAGTGATGCACGATCCCGATCAGCCACACCATCGCCCCGGCGATGATGACCGCCCCAGCCATGGTCACCCCGCGCCCGAACCGTGGCGCCAGCCTCGCAGCGGCGCCCGAGGACACCAGCACGCCGGCCGAGAACGGCAGGAACGTCAGCCCTGCGTGCAGCGGAGTGAAGCCCAGCCCGAGCTGCAGGAACAGCGTCAGCACCAGGCCAAACGAAGCGATGCCGAGGAAGAAAGCCAGCGCGATGCCCATGCCGACGCTGAAGCCGCGCTCACGGAACAGGCTAAGCGGGACCAGCGGCGAGCCGTCGCGGTGCTGCTTGATCCGCTCATAGCCGATGAACGCCGCGAACACCGGCACGGCGACCGCCATCGACACGAACGTCCACGCGGGCCAGCCAAGCTGGCGCCCCTGCACCAGCGGGTAGAGCAGGAGCAGCAGCGCCGCGCTGACCAGGACGACCCCCACAGGATCCAGCTTCGGCGGCCGCGGCGCCCGGGACTCGCGGACGAGCACGGCGGAGGCCGCTACGGCCAGGATGCCGACCGGGACGTTGATGAGGAAGATCGGGCGCCAGCCCAGGCCGAACAGGTTGTGCTGGATGAGCAGCCCGCCCAGTAGCGGCCCGCTGACGGTGCCCAGGCCAGCAGTCACCCCGAAGCCGGCCAGCGCCTTGATCCGCTCGGCGGGCGGGAACATGACCTGGATCACGGCGAGCACCTGCGGCACCATGATCGCGCCCATGGCACCCTGCAGCGCCCGGCTGGCGATCAGCATGCCTGGGCTCTGCGCGGCCCCGCACAGGGCGGACATGACCGTGAAGCCGGTCACCCCGATCAGGAACAGCCGCTTGCGCCCGTAGGTGTCACCAAACCGTCCGCTGGTGATCAGCAATAGCGCGTAGGCGAGGGTGTAGCCGGCCAGTGCCCATTGCACGTCGGCATAGCTGGCGTGCAGGTTCCGCTGGATGGACGGGATCGCGATGTTGACGATGGAGACATCAAGCAGATTCATGAACGCGGCCAGCAGCAGGATGGCCAGCGTCAGCCACCGCCGCGAGTCCACAGTGTCGCCGCGGCCGGCCGGCGGTGCCAGTATCTGAGCGTCGGATGTCATGTCGATCTCCGATCGTAAGCCGTCTAAGGGTTACGCTTAAGCAAGCTATCATCTTGACCAGCTATTGTCTAGGTAGCCTAACTAATAGGGAGCCGAGGTTATGTCGGACGATGCGGTCCCGTCGGCGGGCAGCGGAGGTCAGCAGGGCGAACCGCGAGGCGACCAGCCAGACGAGCGCGGGGCCGGTCAGCACGGCGAGCCGGAGGACGGTCAGTCAGGCGAGCCGGACGCGGGTGACGAGGCCTGGGACCTGCCGTGGGCTGAGCCGTTCACAGAAGGCCGGCCTGAACGCGCCCGGCTGGCGGCCGCGTTCGGCGCTGCGACCCGCAGGACCGGATCCCTGTGGCAGCTCATGGGCCAGGCCGCGGCCGACCGGATCGGCCTCAACTCGACCGACCTCAACTGCCTGAACATCCTCAGCTTCAGCCGCGAGATGACCGCAGGCGAGCTGGCCCGGGCGACTGGGCTGACCACCGCATCGATCACCGGTGTCGCGGACCGGCTGGAGCAGGCCGGTTTCGTCCGCCGCGAGCGCGACCCCAAGGACCGGCGCCGGGTGGTCATCCGCCTGGTACTCGACAAGGCGCTCAAGGAGGTGGCCCCGGTCTTCCAGCCGATGATCCGTGACTGGCTCGCGATGACGACCGAGTACACCGACGGCGAACTGCGGCTGATCGTGGAGTTCTACGGCCGGATGGAGCAGGTCATCCGCGAGCACCTGATCCGCCTGCGCGGCCCCGCCGGCCCTGACGGCAACCCCTAGCGCAGACAGCAGCCCGCCCGGCGCGCTGGGCGCGGCGGGCGGGCCAGTTTCAGGGAGTCGGGCCCGGTTACTGATTTCCGGGGTCGCCGGTGTACAGGTGGAACCCTGGCGGGATCGTGACCAGGGCCTTGGCGATGCTGGCCGACGTCGGCTGAAGCCACTGCACCTCGGTCGTTCCGGCTGAGACCTGGTCGCCTGCCTTGCCGCCGAACGTCTCGGTCGAGCCGTACATCTGCACCGGGAGGAACGTCACCGAGCTCACCCACAGGGTCCAGCGGACAGTGGCCCACTGCTCGCTGACAGTCTTGGCGTAGCCCGGCTGCAGCCGGACCGTGACCGGCTTCCCAGTGATCTCCGTAGCCTCGACGCCGTTGACCGGGACTTTCCCAGTCACACTCGCTGTGCCGCACTTGAGCGTGGTGCTGATGAAGTCCGACCAGCTGACGCCAGGGACCGGCATGCCGCCCATCTCGAGCCTGGAGGTCGTCGAGCACGCGCTCGCCGGCAGGTACGGACCGGCCGGAGGCGGCGTCAGGCTGTACCTCTGGTCGTCGTAGGTGACATAGGCGCCCATGAGCTTGCCGCCGACGAGCGCAACTCCTGTGGCCGTATCCGGCTGGCCACGGTACTGCGGCGGGAAGTCCCACAGGTGCCGCCCGTTCACGACCCGGTCCTTGTAATCGGCCGTGGGCCAGTACTGCACCCAGTTCCAGCGAGTGCCGTACGTCCACGTGACGGACGGCACGCCGCCGCCCGACGTGCGTTCGACAGACACCAGGTTCTGGCTGGACAGCGCGCTGACCACGCGGCTGGTCACGTAAGCAGCCTGGCGCTGCTGGGCCGGGCTCGCCGTGGCCGGCGCAGCGGATCCGGATCCCCCGGCTACGACGGTCACCGCGACCGCGACCGCGGCTACAACGGCGAGGCCGCCGCACGCTGCTGTGGCGCGAACGGCCATCCGCCTCCGGTGCAGCCGGCTTGCGGTCCGGGCCAGACCGTCCGGGGCCTGGACCCCGGTGGTGAACCGCTGCATGCCGTCGCGAAGCAGTTCCTCGACATCTGTGTTCATGTGAATTGGCCCCTTAACTTTGTCTCTGCCATTTCTGGTTCTGCCTGCTGCCAGCTTTCAGCCAGTTCGCGGAGCCGCTGCAGCCCCCGGGATGTCGCGGATTTGACCGTGCCTTCCGCCCAGCCGAGCACCGCTGCGGCCTCGGCCTCGGATAGCTGCTCCCAGTACCGGAGCACCAGCACCGCCCGCTGCCTGGGCGGAAGCTGGAGCATCAGGCGAATCAGAGCGTCCCGCAGGTCCACCTCGGCTGTCGGGTCCGCCGACGGCTCGGTTACCGGCCGGAGCAGGAGCATTTTGCGGTGCAGCCGCCCCTGACGCCGGTAGCCGTCGGCGGCGAGGTTGTAGAGCGTGCGGCGCAGGTATCCTTCGGGGTCGCCGTCGAATCTCCGCCAGCGCCCCACGATCCGTTCCAGCGCCGTCTGCAGCAGGTCCTGGCCCGTGTCGCGGCTGCCGGTGAGCAGGACCGCTGTCCGCATCAGCCGGTCAGCTCGCTCGGCCAGGAACTGCTCAAGTTCGGCGACCGTTCGGTCATTCGCCATTCGTCGTCCTCCTTTCGCCCATCAAGCACGAAGACATGGGCGGGGGGGTTCCGTCGGAATGCTTGCCGGAAATCGCGTCGACGGCTGCCAGGCGGCCCGGAATCCCGCACAGCTGCTGGATGACGCCTCGGCCAGGAGAGAACGTGCTGCCGGAAGACACCCTGGGCCGGGCGAGAACGTACTGGTGGAAGGCGCCTTGGTCAGGCCTGGGGTCGCGGCGGCCCGGCAGGGCCTGGACTGTATGCCGCAGCAGCAGCGCCATGGTGACTGGGCCCACGCGGCCCGGCATGGGGGTCAGCGCCCCGGCATTATCACTCGCCGACTCCGCGTCAACGTCGCCCCGGTCCAGGAAGTCGCCGATCCTCGTCGCGGATGAGCAGTCGCCCTCCAGTATCCTGGCGAGCCCATTACCAGAAAGATCCTGGCAAGGGCCCATGCCGGCTGGCGAAACCACCCTTTCGGTGACGGAAAACGGTCAAAATCCCGGGCGCTTGTTAAAGCGCCACTATTATCAAAAGATGAGAACGGTTCATCAGTATCCGAAATCTGACGGCTAATGGCCCCCTGGCCGGCGTCAAGAATGCGGCCGAGGCGAACGCGGTATGCGCCTGCCAATGTGCACCAGTTACCGGCGGCCTGGGCTGGGCACCGCGAGGCCCATGTCGGCGAGGGCGGTGCGGGCCGCCCAGGCGCCGCACATTCCGTGGACGCCGCCGCCCGGCGGAGTGGACGACGAGCACAGGTAGACCCCAGGCAGCGGGGTCCGGTACGGATTCCACCGGGCAGAGGGCCGCAGCAGCGTCTGCCGCAGCGTTCCGGCACCGCCGCTGATGTCGCCGCCGATGTGGTTCGGGTTGCGCCGCTCGGCCTCGGCCGCGGTCCGGACGGACCGGGCGATGACCAGGTCGCGGAACCCAGGCGCGAACCGCTCGATCTGTTCCTCGATCCGCTCGGTCATGTTCACAACGGAGCCGGCCGGAACGTGACAGTACCCCCAGAGCACGTGCTGACCGGTCGGGGCGCGCGACGGGTCAGCAACACTCGGCTGGGACAGGATGCAGAACGGGCGCTGCGGGTGCCTCCCCGCCGCCACGTCAGCCTCGGCGCGGGCAACCTCGGCGAACGTGCCGCCCACGTGCACCGTCCCGGCCTTCCGGCAGGCCGGCGCCGCCCACGGGACCGGTCCGGCAAGCGCCCAGTCGACCTTGCAGACCCCTGGCCCGTACCTGAACCATTCAATTTCCCGAACGTAACCCCGGGGCAGCTGATCGCGCGCCATCGCGCTGAACTGGCGCGGCGTCACATCGAGCAGTGTCACCCGCGCTCGCGGCAGCTCACTCAGACGGCTGACCCACTGACCCGTGGTCACTGTGCCGCCGAGCGCAGCCAGTTCCGCGGTCAGGGCGCCGGTGAGCCTGGCGCTGCCCCCCTCGACCACTGGCCAGCCGGCCGTATGCGCGATCATCGCGAGGATCAGCCCGTACCCGCCGGTGACCGGCTGGCTCAGCGGCAGGCTGGCGTGAGCGCTTAGCCCGGCCACGACCGCTCGCGCCTGTGCAGTCCGGAACCACCGGGCCAGCACCGCTGCCGGGAGGACTCCCTCGAGCGCGAACCGCAGCACCCCGGGATCGACGGGAATCGACCGGAGCGGGGCCAGGAAGGTGCGCAGGATACGGTCTGCGTCCCGGACCAGCGGCCCGAGCAGACGCCGGTAGGCGCCGGAGTCGGGGCCCAGGCCACGCGCGGTCTCGGCCACTGAGCCCGAGAGTGCTCCGGCCCGCCCTCCGTCCAGCGGGTGCGCGAACGCGACCTCCGGCGCGAGCAGCCGGACCCCGTGGGCGGCCAGGTCAACGCTGGCGAAGAACGGCGACGCGGCGGCCAGCGGATGCACGGCCGAGCAGACGTCGTGCCAGAAACCCGGCACGGTAAGTTCCTCGGTCCTGCATCCGCCACCGGGGGTCGCCGCCCCCTCGATCACCTGGACGCCGAGGCCGGCCCGGGCCAGGGTAAGCGCGGCAGCCAGCCCGTTCGGCCCGGAGCCCACCACGACAGCGTCGATAGCGGGCCTGCGCGGCGTCACGTAGCCGAGGGCTTCGGCGTGGGCTCCGGGTCGATCCCGGCCAGGCGGCACTGCGTCCTGGTCAGTAGCGACAGCTGGTCATCGTGGGTATACGCGTTGTGGCACATCGCAACGGCCGCCGCACCGCACGCGTGCTGAAGCGCTCCCCCGGTGCTGCTTGGGGCGTTCACGGTGACGCATCCGTCTCGGGACTGCCCGTAACTGCCAGGGCTGACAGCCGCGTAGATGCCCACCCCGGCACCGACAGCGAGGATCACGCCGCCCACGATCGCCAGCCCGCGCTTGTCACGGCGGGTGAGCGGCTCGGCCTTCGGCTGCTGGACCTTGCGATACATCCGTCAAGGATAGGCGCGCCCACGGAGCCGGCCGGCGCTGGCGACGTGGGCCGGAGGCGCCGGCCGACTGCTGCCGCTTCGGCAGCGCCCGTGAACTGATTGCTGTTAGTCAGTCACTGCCGGCAGTTACGGACGGCGGGGCCGCCCGGCAGACGGACGGCCACTCGTGGCCGTGCCAGTGACGTCGAGCGTTGACGAAACGTCGCCGTGTCCCGATCCGTCGGCTACGGCGGGAGCCGGGCCGTGACCGTCACTGGCGACAGCCGCCGTCGAGCTCCGCAGCGTGTCGAGGATGGACAGGCCCTGGGCGACCAGCCCGGCGGCGACCTGACTGACGCCCTCGCTTCCGTTCAGGATGGTCAGGTTGGAGCCTGAGATGCCCTGGGATGCCGATGCGACCAGCGAGGGCAGGACCTCAACAACCCGGTTCGCCGCGATCAGTTCCTGGTTTCCGTCGGCGAGCGAGGCGGCCCGCGCCCGGTTGGCATCGGCCTGGGCCTCAGCAGTGGCCCGCTCGGCGTGAGCGGCGGCGTCCGCCTGGACCTTCGCCGCCTCAGCCTCGGCGTTCGCCATCGTGGTCCGCCGGTAGGCCTCACCCTCGGCCGCCAGCTTGGCCCGGTCCCGGTCGGCCTCGGCCAGTGTGCGCTGCTTGTACGCCTCGCCGTCGGCAGTGAACTTGGCCTTGTCCCGCTCGGCCTCGGCCAGCGTGCGCTGCCTGTAGGCCTCGGCATCGGCCGGCCGCCGGACGTTGGCCTCCAGCTGCTGAGCTGCCAGGTCGGCTTGGCGCTGGGCCAGGGCGGTCTGCTGCTCGATGACCTCCTGGGAAGCCCGGGCCTCGGCTAGCGGGCCAGCCTGGGATGCGCGCGCCTTGGCCTCCTCGGTCTCGGCCAGGAAGCCGGCCTGCTTGATGAGCAGGTCGCGCTCGTACTGGGCCTTCATCGCCGCGGCCTGCTGCTCTCGCTCGGAGGCCTCCTGGTCGGCCTGTGCCCGCGCGATGCGGGCCTGGCTGGCCACGGCTACCGCGTGCGGGGCGGCCAGGTTGTTGATGTAGCCGGACGCGTCCTCGATCTCCTGGATCTCTAGCGCGTCCACAACGATGCCGAGTTTTTCCATCTCGGCGTGACTGCCGTCCTTGACCTCCTGGGCCACCCGGTCTCGTTCGCGGATGATCTGCTCAACGGTCAGCCCGCCGACGATCGACCGGAGGTGCCCGGCGAAGATCCGGCCAACCTGGGTCTCCATCCGGTCCTGCCCGGACAGGAACCTGCGGGCCGCGTTGGCGATCGACACCGGGTCGTCGCCGACCTTGAACGCGGCGACCGCTCGGACGTTCAGCTTGATGCCCTGGTTCGTGATGCAGTCCTCGACGATCTCGGCTTCCCGCAGCGCCAGGGACAGGGTGCGGGCCCGCTGCTTGACCGGCACGACGAAACTGCCGTGGCCAGTGACGACCCGGAACGGTGTATCCGCGTGCCGCCGCCTGGAACCAGCGATCAGCAGCGCCTCATTGGGGTTCGGAACATGCCAGAAGAACATCGGACCTCCTTGTCCGATTCAGGGAAGGCGCTCGACGACGACCGAGCGGGCCGAGAGGCAATCGACGACAACGACGCGGCTATGACGCGGGATGGGCTCGTACGATGAGGCGGCGAATGCCTCGGATCCCCCGCGTACTGGCAGCAGGACCTCGCCTAACCCGCCCTGGGGGATGGAGACCGTGACGCGTCCGATGGATCCGAGCAGGTCCTGACCCGTGTCGGCCATTGCTGTCTCGCCAGCTTTCGTCGTCCGCTGCTGCACAGCCCTGCTTCAGCCGCAGCAGCTACTAGAAACCCTAGTACCGCCGGCCGGACGCCCAGCATCGGGCCGGCCCTGGGTGGCGACCGCCGGCAGCCAGAGGCAGCCAGCAATGGCCGCTCCCGGCTGACGACGGCGCCAGCCTGCGGTTAGCTAGTTTCCGGCGCGGACCGCGGCCTCGACCCTGTCGCCGAGGTTCTTGTCCACGTTGCGCCAGTACTGGAAGGCACGCTGCAGGACCGGCTCGGTGACGCCGTCCAGCAGGTGGCCAGCGATGTTGCTGACCAGCCGGTCCCGGGCCGCGTCGTCGAGCACCTCACGGACCATGGTGCCTGGCTGCCCGA
This sequence comes from uncultured Actinomycetota bacterium, assembly GCA_963815375.1. Lineage (GTDB taxonomy): Bacteria > Actinomycetota > Actinomycetes > Streptosporangiales > Streptosporangiaceae > JASHPR01. The sequence goes on from CAWFGX010000012.1 coordinate 199,225, forward strand.
AGTCGTCGTCCTCCTTGCGCAGCGTGTAGGCGGAGCGGACCATGTCACCGTCGGCGGCCCAGTAGTCCGGCCGGTAGTGCGCGGTGTCAGCGGCCGGCCCGCCTTTGGAGTTCGGCGCATAGACCGGGTCGGAGGCGTTGACCACCCGCATCAACCCGTCCTTGCTGTAGGCGTGCACAGGCACTTTCGGCGCGTTGACCGGGATCTGCTTGTAGTTGACGCCGAGCCGGGCACGGTGCGCGTCGGCGTAGGAGAACCCGCGGGCGAGCAGCATCTTGTCCGGGCTGAGCGCGATGCCTGGGATCAGGTTGTTCGGTTCGAACGCCGCCTGCTCCATCTCGGTGTGGTAGTCGGCCAGGTTGCGGTTCAGGGTCAGCCGGCCCACCTCGATCAGCGGGAAGTCGCCGTGCGGCCACACCTTGGTCAGGTCGAACGGGTTGAACCGGTAAGTCTTGGCCTCGTCGAACGGCATGATCTGCATCTTCAGCGTCCAGCTCGGGTAGTCGCCCCGCGCGATCGCGCTGTACAGATCGGCCTGGTGATAGTCGGGGTCGGTGCCCGCCAGCCGGTCGGCGTCTTCCTGCGTCAGGAAATCGATGCCCTGATCGGTCTTGAAGTGGTACTTCACCCAGAACTTCTCGCCCGCGGCGTTGATCCACATGTAGGTGTGCGACCCGTACCCGTTCATGTTCCGCCATGACTTCGGGATCCCGCGGTCGCCCATGAGCCAGGTCACCTGGTGTGCCGACTCCGGCGACAGCGTCCAGAAGTCCCACTGCATGTCGTGGTCGCGCAGGTTGTTGTCCGCGCGGCGCTTCTGTGACCGGATGAAGTGCTGGAACTTCATCGGGTCACGCATGAAGAAGACCGGTGTGTTGTTCCCGACCATGTCGTAGTTGCCTGCGGTGGTGTAGAACTTCAGCGCGAAGCCCCGCGGGTCACGCCAGGTGTCGGGGCTGCCCCGCTCGCCCGCGACCGTCGAGAAGCGGGTCAGCGTGTCTGTGTGGGCGCCCGGCTGGAACACAGCGGCCTTGGTGTAGGCGCTGACGTCGTGGGTCACCTCGAAATAGCCGAACGCTCCGCCGCCCTTGGCGTGCGGCTGGCGCTCAGGGATCCGCTCCCGGTTGAAGTTCGCCATCTGCTCGATCAGGTAATGATCTTGCAGGAGGACCGGGCCATCGGGGCCAACGGTGAGCGAGTGCTCGTCGCTCTCGACCGGAATGCCGGCGTCCGTCGTGGTAGCCGGCCGCTTGTCAGTCATGCAGTGTCCTCCCTCGTGACTGGAGTCGCCGGGATCCTGCGACACCCGGCCGCGATGACGGTTCCGGCTGCCCCGCTGATCGGCCACCAAACCGGCCCGGGTCGCGCGCTCCGTGCGGGGACTTGCCCGACGACGCAACTGGCGTCGGCCACGGCGCGCCCCAAGCGGCGGCAGACGATAGTGGTGTGCTGTCACGTGCTGGCGAACTCAGCGAACTCAGGGCGAGTTCAGTGCTCCCGGCCGTCTCATCCGCGGCACGGGCGGGGAGCTCGTCCTGGCCGAGTACTCCCGGCCAGGACGAGTCCGATGACCAGTCCCCCCGAATCATCTTTTTGGGTCCCCACCAGGCATGATCGCATGCTCCTGGCCGCGGGGCTGCATGGGGGGGTACCGGGAAGACAGGAATGGGGCCAGGAGCCCGCCGGGACCCGGTTACGCAGCGCCGCCGGCCCATCGCAGTAGTGCTGCCTGTTACACAGTTGATGACTTTCGGAGCTAGCGTGACTGAAGGTGCCTGTGGTACGCATGTTACTCATGCGTCGCAAATCGACAGAACATGTTCTTGCCCGGCCGCCCGCTGAGGGTTTAGATAGCTGTTAATGACAACGCGATTCGTGACGAGCTATGACAGCTGCGCTCGTGTCCGCAAGATGCGGATGAGCTGCCGTAGCCCCTGGGCGCACGCGCCTAATCCATTATCCACCCACCTACAGCAATAGCCTGGCTGCTTTTCTGTGCGTTTTTATTTATGGTCGGCCAGGTTCGGACGCGCAGAGATGTTAACGCTGACATCCGTTGGAGGCCCCCGATGGGCAAGGTCCACCCCAAGGTCGAAGAAGCAATCGATACGCTCAGCATGAGCGACAGCCCGACGCGCAGGCGCCTGCTCAAGGGCACCGGCTTGGTCAGCGCATCGGCAGCCGCCTCCGCGCTGCTCACAGCGTGCAGCGGCTCGAGTACCTCCGCAGGCGCGGCGACCGCCGTCGCTGGTAACTTCCCGAAGACCCCGTCATGGCAGTTCTGGTTCGTCAACCACGTCACCACCAACAGCTTCTTCGTGCCCACCCAGTATGGGTTCGCCGACGCCGCTGCCCTTCTCGGACTGCCCGGTCCTAAGTGGACCGGTTCGGAGAACTCGATCGCCTCGCAGATGGTCGCCCAGATCAACGCCGCCATCTCCGCCAAGGCGGCCGGCATCGCCACCACGCTCACCGACTCCAGCTCGTTCACCACCCCGGTCGCCAATGCGATGGATGGTGGCATCCCGGTTATCAGCTACAACGCCGACGGGCTGGTCAGCAAGACCGGCGTACCGAACATCGGCTGCAACCGGCTTGCTTACGTCGGCCAGGCTTTGTTCACGTCCGGCCAGCAGCTCGGGCAGCGGATCAAGCAGCTGATCCCCACGCCTGGCCCCGTTGTGATCTTTATCCAGACTCCCGGGCAGGGGAACATCCAGCCGCGCTACGACGGCGCGGCCTCGGTGCTCGAACCGCTGGGCTACTCGGTGTCAGAGATCACGACCACCACCGTTACCGACCAGATACTCGCGAACGAGAAGGCTTACCTGCTCGCGCACACCAGCGTCAAGGGCGCGTTCGCCGTGGACTCGACGTCGAGCTCGTACCTGGCGCAGGCTCTCAGTGAGACTGGCCTGTCGCACCTCCCTAACGGAGGCTTCGACACGGTCCCGCAGACGCTGACCAACATCAAAGCGGGAACAACCAACTTCACCATCTACCAGGACCCGTACCTGCAGGGGTTCCTGCCCACGCTGTACCTGTACCTCTACAACATCTCCGGCGGCACGCTCGGCCCGTCCGATACCGACACCGGCCTGAGCTTCATCACCAGCAGCAACCTCGGCCCCTACAACGAGGCCAGCCGGTACCAGGGCTCGACGACAGCGCAGAAGTACCTTTCGCGGCCGTCCGGCGCTATCCAGAATCCGCTGGCAACGACAAGCACCTGACCTCCGGGCGGATGATCGTGGCGGGAGGCCAGGCCGGCGTGGCTGGCCTGGCCTCCCGCTACGCAGTACAACGGTCAGGCCAGTAGGCGGGCGGGAGACAGCACAGTGAGCGAGCCGGAAGACACCGTGGCCCAGTCAGAGAGCCCGGAAGACACCGCGGCCCAGTCAGAGAGCCCGGAAGACACCGCGGCCCAGTCAGAGACCACGCTGAGCGCGAAGACCGAGCCCTACAGCGCGGCACCCAGCGCACCGCCGCCGGGTGCGTACAACCGCGCCGGCAGCGGCGGGTCCGGAAACGCCCTGATGGAGGTCGCCGGTGTTCTCGCCCGGTGGCGCGAGGCCACGGTGGCGATCGTGGCCGTGGCGCTGCTGCTGTATTTCGGGCTCAGCCACATGTCAACGTTCGTCACCAAGACGAATGCCGTTGACCTGCTGTCTGAGAACGTGTTTCCGATCGCGGTCATCGCGATCGGCGAGGTGTTTCTGCTGATCTGCGGGGAGATCGACCTGTCGGTCGGTTTCATCTACCAATTCGCGCCGTTCGTCATGTACTTCGCGATCGTCGACTACCACGTGCCAGCGCCGCTGGCGATCCTCCTGGGCCTGCTGACAGGGGTCGTCGCCGGCTGGGTGAACGGGTTCATCACGGTCACGCTGGGTGTCCCGTCGTTCATCACCACGATCGGCACCGGGTTCATCCTGAATGGCGCGACCCTGGTCATCTCGCACGCCGAGCCGTCGGAGATCCCGACGAGTTCCGTCTCGGCCGGCAAGTGGCTTGGCACCGCCAGCAACCCGTGGCAGTGGTTGCCGTTCGTCTGGACCGTGGTGCTGATACTGATCTTCCACGTGGTACTCGTCTGGACCCGGTGGGGCCTGCACACGATCTCGACCGGCGGCAACCAGCTCGCCGCGCGCGAGGCCGGCATCAATGTCGGCCGTATCAAGTATGGCAACTTCATGATCACCGGATTTATGGGGGCATTCGTCGGCCTGCAGGTCGCTTTCTATACCAACAGCGTCGACCCGACCTCCGGCGGTTACCCGCCGATGTTCTACGCCGTGATCGCCGCCGTCATCGGCGGCACGGCGATGCTCGGCGGCTCGGGCACGATCCTCGGTGCCTTCCTCGGCGCGGTCGTGCTTGCGACCCTGACCGATGGCTTCGACATCATCGGGGTCAGCTCGAACCCCCTGCCCATCATCTTCGGCGGCGCGATCCTCGTCGCCATGATCGCGAACGTGCAGCTCGCGAGGCTCCGGCAAGCGGGGAGGAACCTGTGACAGACCAGCATCAGGCCCGGGAGGAACCCGGCGGCGCCAGCCAGGCTTCGCCGGAGGTACTGCGGGCTGAGCACATCAGCAAGCGGTACGGCGCTGTGACCGCCCTGCGCGACGTCAACCTCAGGCTGAACCGCGGCGAGGTCCTCGGCCTGATCGGCGACAACGGCGCGGGCAAGTCGAGCCTGCTGAAGATCATCTGCGGGTTCCAGCAACCCGACAGCGGACGGATCCTGCTCAACGGCCAGGAGGTCACGCTCAAGTCCGTAGTACACGCGCGCTCGCTCGGAATCGACGTGGTCTACCAGGACCTTGCCCTTGTCAACGAGCTCAGCGTGTACCACAACATGTTCCTGAACCGGGAGCGGACCGCAGGCCCGCTGCTCAGCAACGGGTCCATGCGCCGCACTGCCCGGGAGCATTTGGTGCAGATGGGCGTGCACATCCCTTCGGTCAATGTTCCCGTGGCGAGCCTGTCCGGCGGCCAGCGGCAGTCGATCGCGGTCGCACGGGCGGTGTTCACGAACGCGAAGATCCTGCTGCTCGACGAGCCACTCGCCGCCATGGGAGTCAAGGAAGGCGCGATGATCCTGGACCTGGTGCAGGACCTGAAGCGCCGTGGCGACGTGTCGGTCATCATCATCGCCCACAACTACGCCCAGGTGCTTCAGGTATGCGACCGGGTGAACCTGCTGCAGCACGGCGAGATCGCGCTGGACAGACCGGCCAGCGACACGTCCGTCGAGGAACTGACCGAGATCGTCGTCGAGGAGTACCGCAAGGCGCTCGCGGAACGCCACGGTGGGGCTGCCTGAACCACGGGGCTCACCGGACCACGGGAACGACTGGCCTAGCCTGCTGGACATGGAGCGCCTGAACCAGCAGATGCGGTTTGTCAACGAGGTCGGCTTGCTCAAGGGCGTGCTGAGGCAGACGATGCTCGGCGGCCTGGACCGGCGGGAGAACTCGGCCGAGCACTCGTGGCACATCGCGGTGATGGCGCTGGCCCTGGCCGAGCACGCACCGGCAGGCACGGACATCGGCCGGGTGATCGCCATGCTGGTCGTGCACGACCTTGTCGAGATCGACGCCGGGGACCTGTTCGTGTACGCGGACGAGGCGCAGCAGGCCAGCCAGCGGCAGGCTGAGCAGGCCGCCGCTGACCGGATCTTCGCACTGCTCCCTCCCGACCAGGCGGCCCGGCTGCGTGGCCTGTGGGACGAGTTCGAGGAGCGCCGGACACAAGAGGCCCGGTTCGCCCGCGGTATCGACCGGCTTCAGCCCATGCTGGAGAACCTCAAGGTGGGCGGCGGGACCTGGCACGAGCACCACGTCACCGCCGACCAGGTGCTCGCCAAGGTGGAGCTGATCGAGGACGGCTCGCCGGAGCTCGGCCGGTACGCCCGGAGCCTGATCGCCGAGGCCGTACGCGATGGCCTTCTCAGCCCGCCCAAAGACCCTGCCCAGACGTAGCCCCCAGCCCCTGCACCTCAGACGTCCAGACGAACTGCGAGCCGGCCACTCAGGCCTGCGGCTCGTGCAACAATTCCCGTGTGTCAGGGTTTTCAGAACAGCCGGACGACCTCGACCGCGAGCTCATGGAACTCGAGGCTGAGCTGGCCAAGCCCGCGAGGTTCAAGGAGCCGTCGGCAGCCGAGCGCGCCCGCATGGCACGGCGAGCCGCGCGCAAAGGCGGGAGGCTGCGCAGGCCGACGGCACAGAAGGCGCGACGGTCCGACCCGTGGCGCTCAGCCGCAATGCCGCGTCCGGCCCGGCCCAGGCGCAGCCGCCAGGTGATCACAGTGCTGATCGTGCTCGTCATCCTGGGAGCAGGCGGGTACGGGTTTTCCCGCCTCGCCGGCCAGAAGCACCTCGGCGACCTGACGCCGTTGACCCACGGAGCGAAGCCGACCAGCCTGCCGTCGCCGACGCTGGCCCAGCCGTTCCTCGGCACCCCGGCGCAGCACTACGCCGACGGCGCCGCTGGCATCGTGATCCCGCCCGCTGAGCCGGTGGGCAGCTACTCCGCCGCACAGGTCGCCGCCGCGTACCAGAGTGCCAAGCAGATACTCGTCGCCGCGCACCTTGACGCGCCGACGCTGGCGGGCGGTGCCCCGGATGCCTTCGCCGACCTGCTCATCCCGCAGCAGCGGACGCAGTTCGTCGACGGCCTGGCCAAGACCGGACTCAGCGCCAGCGGGAACGAGAACAGCACCCGCACCTGGGTCACCTCGTTCGCTTCAGGCACCCAGCTCGTCGGGAACGTGATCAAGGTTCATGGCACGATGCAGGCCGCGCCCAGCACAAACAACGGCATCGCCGTGCTGCAGATCCACGCGGACTACCTGTACGTCTACGCCGTACAGCGCCCCGGCCAGTCATCAACCCTTATGCGGATCGTGGAACGGCAAGACGTCGACGTCGACTTCGGCACGTACACCGACCCAGGCGGCGCGCTGCAGCCCTGGTGGGGGGCTTCCGGCAACTCCGAAGCAGGCGCGCGGTGCAACGTCAACGACGGCTTCGTGCACCCGCAGTTCCGCAGCGGCCCAGCGGACAAGGTCACGCCGAAGGGCGCGCCGGTCAACCCCTATGACCAGAACGCGCCGGCCCCGACCGGCAAGCTGCCCTGCCAGCCGACCACGGGAACCTGACAACCACCTGCGGGAGTGAACGACCCCCTGGGCGGTCACAGCTCGGCTCAGGGCGAGCCTGCCGCGCGGGCGGTCCACCGGTCGCCGCGGTGCTCAACCGCCAGAGGGAAGCCGAAGCACCGGGAGAGGTAGCGCTCGGTGAACACTTCCTGCAGCGGGCCAGCGGCAAGCACCGTGCCCTTGCGCAGCAGCATCGCGTGCGTGAAGCCCTCAGGCACCTCCTCGACATGATGGGTCACCATGACGATCACCGGCGCCTGCGGGTCCTGCGACAGCGTCGCGACCCGCCGCAGCAGGTCCTCACGGCCGCCGAGGTCCAGCCCGGCCGCGGGCTCGTCAAGCAGGAGCAGCTCGGGGTCGGGCATGAGCGAGCGGGCTATCTGAACCCGCTTGCGCTCGCCCTCGGACAGGGTGGCGAACCGGCGCCGGATCAGGTGGGCGCAGCCGAGCGCGTCGAGCAGCTCCACCGCGCGGGTAACGTCCGCGGAGTCATAGTCCTCGTCGTTGCGGCCCAGCTTCCCGTACGAGGCGGTCATCACCAGGTCGATGACCTTCTCTGACACCGGGACCTGCTCAGCGACCGCAGCGCTGGCGAACCCGATCCGGCTCTGCAGGTCCGCCAGGCTCGATGGGTCCACCGCCTCGACGGGCTCGCCGAGGATCTCGGCCGAGCCTTCGTCCGGCATCACCTGCGCCGCCGCAACCTGCAGCACGGTCGTCTTCCCAGCCCCGTTCGGCCCGATGACCGCCCAGCTCTCGTTGCTGCGTACCGTCCAGTCGACGTCCCTGATCAGCATCGACCTGGACTGCCGCACGCCTACTCCTCGAAGGCGCAGCACCTCGTCCGACATGCCGCTCCTTCCGCAGCGCACGGCGTTCCTGGCCCCATCCCGGGGACGATGCCAGCAGGCTGGCCGCGGGGCAGGTTATCTCTCAAGCTGCCTCACGGCAACCAGCGCTGCCTGTGTGCGATCCGCGACGCCGAGCTTGGCAAGGACCGCACTGACATGCGTCTTGACCGTCTTCTCCGATACGTGCAGCAGCCTAGCGATCTCCCGGTTGGACCGGCCGTCCGCGATCCCCGCCAGCACCTCACGCTCGCGGCTGGTGAGCGCGCCGATCCCGTGAACAGGCTGCGCACCTCCGCCCGTGCGCAGCAGCGATCCGGTGGCCTCGGGTGCCAGCAACGTGTGCCCGTCGTGAACCGAGCGGACAGCCCGCACGAGGGCGTCCGGGTCTACGTCCTTGTACAGGTACCCAGCCGCGCCTGCACGCATCGCCAGTGTCACCAGGTCTGCATCAGCGGCGCTAGTCAGCACCAGTGCCCGGGCCCTCAGCCCGCGGTCGCGCAGCTCCCGCAACACCGCGATGCCGTCCATGACCGGCAGCTTGAGGTCGAGCAGGATCACGTCCGGGTCCTTCTCCGCGGTCAGCGCCAGCGCCTCGCGCCCGTCCGCAGCCTCGCCGACGACCTCGACATCGTCCTGCACACCGAGCAGCACCCCGAGACCCTGCCGCACCACCGGATGGTCGTCAGCGATCAGCACCGTGATCCCGTCGCTCATAGGGCTGGCACCTCCAGGCGAACCAGGGTTCCGTCTCCTGGGGCCGAGCGCACGGTGAGCGTTCCCCCCGCTGCCTGGGCGCGCTCGTGCATCGAGGCGAGCCCTAGGCCCGCGTTCGGCTGGCCCGGATCGAAACCGCGTCCGTGGTCCGCGACCTCGAGCACAACCTTCCCCCGCCGGGTCGAGAGGGACACGCAGACCGCTGCCGCACCGGAATGCCGCAGTGCGTTGTGCAGCGCCTCCTGGGCCACCCGGTACACAGACGTCTCCTGCTGCGCCCCGATCGCCGGCAGCCGCGGCGCCGCCTCGAACCGCACGTCGACCCCGTGTGTCCGGCCCGCGAGTACCGCGTAGCTTCGCAGCGACCCGGCGAGCCCGCCGGCTGCGAGGTCGGGGGGTGCCAGCCCGTCGATCACCGCCCGCAGCTCAGCGTGCGCCTCGGCGCCCAGAGCCGCGATGCTCCGCAGCTCCGCCGCAGCCTGGACTGGATCCCGGCCGACGAGCACCTCGGCACCGCGGGCCTTCACCCTGATGCTGAACAGCTTCTGCGACACGGCGTCGTGCAGTTCCCGGGCCAGCCGGGCGCGCTCCTCCAGCACGGACAGCTCCCTGCCCCGTTCATACAGCCGCGCGTTGGTCAGCGCGATCGCCGCGTGCGACGCGAACAGCCCGAGCAGCCGCTCATCGCGCGGCGTGAACCCGCCAGGGGCGCGCTTGCAGGCGGCGAAGATGATGCCGAGCACGTCGCTGCCGTCCCGGATCGGGACGCCCAGGAAGCCGGACATGTCGGGGTGGGCAGCGGGCCAGCCCTCAAACCGCGGGTCCGCACGGATGTCGTCAAGGCGCAGCGGCTTCCCCTCACGCAGCAGCACCCCGAGCATGCCGTGCTGACGCGGCAGCGGGCCGATCTCCCGCTGCTGTCGCTCTGACACGCCGTCGACGACGAACTCGGCGAACCCTCCGTGATCATCGGGCACGCCAAGTGCCGCGTAGCGAGCGTCGGCCAGCGAGCGCGCCGACCGGACGATCACCTGCAGCACATCGCGGACGGACAGCTGCCTGGCGACCGCCAGCACCACCTCGCTGACTCGTTCCAGCACGTCGTCCTGGCTGCCAGGCACCGGCCAGCTGTTCTTCACGCCCTGGCTCTGCTCGCTGCCCATGCTGGCACGCTACCCGGGCGTGACCGGGCGGACATCGGCCGCGGGTCCTAGGACCATTGGCCCTAGGACCATCGCTCCGGACCCGCCCGGCCGGTCATCCTGTTAACCGCCAGGGTTGGTGACGGTCGGGTCACTGCCCTCGCAGGCTCCGCTACCGCCGCTGCCGTCGTTGGCCCAGATGGTCTGCACGGCGAAAGTTCCGTGCCCAGCCCCTTGAGGAACTCCTGAACGTACGGGGCCTCCCGTCGAAGTCATAGGCCATGTGACGTCGCCGCTGGAATCGGTGCCCGGGGTGCTCCAGCCCGAGCCCCATAAGTCCAGGTACACCTTCTCGTGGCCGGTGGTGACGCCGATCCCGTTGATGCCGCTGCCGTAGTCGAGGTCGTTGGCTGACAGGGCCGACGCTGACTGGGAGTGTCCGTGCGCCCAGCCTGCATCTTCTGGTACTGGGACCTGGTGGGCACTCACCCCGCCGGCGGCATGACCGTAAGCGAATACGGGTTTAAACCGATCCGACTGCGGGCTTCCCGACGGAGGCGCCGGCTCCGTCAGACGGTCTGATGGAGACGGAAGCGCCCACTCCGGGCGTGGATACGGCCATCCCGGCCACCCCGATAAGGCACAAATAACGCGCGAATTGGGGACAGCAGCGCGCCTCGCCACTTTCAGCCTGGACGGCTCGGCGGCCGCCTCCAGTCCCAGGATCATCGGACGAGGCCGCCTACTTGCCGAACAGGACCCGGTGCCAGAACCGCCGCGTGCGTATCAGGAACAACCACTCCCGCGCCGACCGCCGCGGCACGGGATTGTGGATGCACAGCCCCTGATCGCCTGGCAGCAGGCACACACCAGAGCAGTCGCCGAGGCAGTGGCGACAGTGACGGACCGACGGCATCCTGAATCCTCCGTGGCCATGCGACCCGGCCGGTGGCAAGCGACCGGCATTCGCCGTGGCCAGTGTAGGCCAGAGCGTCAGGGACATCACCGGCCCAGTGCACCGAACAGCGCTGCTTCGCGAGCCACCTAGGCATCGTCGTGAGCGGCAGCGCCGGGCCATGGGCTGTCGGCTGTACCGGCACCAGGCAAGCGCGACCAGTCGGGCGAGCCGACCCGGACGCCGATATCCCATAGCTCAAGGACATGCGTCCGGCTGACCATGGCGGGTGACCGCTGGCGTGCTGAGCGTTCCACGAACCGGACTCGCCGGATGTACCCGCCGCCCGTCCAGACCGTGAACTCGGCAGAGCCCGCACGGACGTCGGCCACCTGGCACGACACCCCGCGGACAGTCTCAGCGCCGGTAAACCTGGCATCAGTCACGTCGTTCAGCTGCCTGAGCATCACTATCGGGTCGCCCGGATGCCGCTCTCCGGCCTTGACCAGATAACGGTCGCTCACAGGCCGCCCAGAACCCCCGGCATAACGGTTCCCGTCGAAGGCCATCTCGCCCCAGGTGCCGTCGACGACGACCTGGTACCGGCCTGCGGCTGGCTCCAGGAAACCCTGGCCAACCTGGTGCATGAACACCTCGCGCGCCTCCGAAAGGCTCATCTCGGATGAGAAACGGTCCCAGGCAGCCCGTCCGACGCGCCTGGCCAGCCTCCCGATGAGCCCAGGGCGCGGGCCGGGGCGGATCTCCCAGTCCCTGCGGACCTGCATCCGGGCGCTCGGTGCCGCCACCGTGCTCCTCGCGCAGGCGGCGATCTTGCTGATGGCCTCCGTATCGCTGGCGTAGCCCGCGCCGCCCAGACGGCGGGCGGCGACGCTGTAGGGTTCCCCGGTGGCTGCCATCCGCGCGCGGATAGCGTTCTTGCGGGCATGATCCTTGGTCACTGCGCATCCTTCCGGCGAAGGCCCCACGCACCTCCGCGGTCAGGACGCCTGAGCAGCACTTCCGGGGAGATGCGCGAGTCAGTGACCCTTGTCCTCGTCACCGGGCCCAGCGTGGGCGGCACCCGGTTCGGAGCGGGCAGGCGCAGCTGCCGCTTGTCGTACTTTATCGGTGCCAGCCAGCCCGGGGAACGATGGTGACGCAACCGCCCGGCCGGAGCGTCGGCCGCTGGTCCTAGGATCATCGGACCAGGCCCTCCCGGTCGTGCCCGATGTGGCGCCACCGCCAGCTTCCTAGCGTCGTGTCTATGACAGACAACGGCAAGAACGCAGACGCGACGTGTGATCCCTCACCGGTGGGCCCGGCCTGATCCCATTAGGTTTTTCATCCGTTAATTCGTGATTGATGATCCGAAACCACTGGGCTGGCCCGATTCGGTCATTGAAGGTGCGCTGGCCGGCATTGGTAAAACTGCGACGACTCCAATGATCGCCACCCGGCCAGCGCCACCTCACCCACTCGGGCACGGTCAGCGGCGGCACCGCAGGCAACTGCAGCACCCCGACGCCGGCAAGGTCCGCGCCAGGCTCGCTGCCGCGATCCCGACCGGGGCCGCCTAAGCTGCATGACAGTTAAGATGATCTTGGTTTACCTACAAATCGGACGTGTAGCCACGGGCCGGGGCCGGCACCCGCGCTGTCGTCTTGAGCTGAGGCGTCAGGGCGTTCCCGGCCAGAAGCCGGCCGACCAGGCGGTCGAGGCCAGCTCCTCCTGCCCGGCGGCGCTGGGGTGGAAGTAGTCGACATCGCTGATGTCGGCCGAGCTGATCGCGAAGTCGTACACCGCGTCGTTGTCGAACAGGCACTGCGAGTACTTAGCGCAGACATCCCCCAGCACCTGGTTATAAGCCTGCTCCTGCTGGACTATCTGCTGCCGCTGCGCGCTGGTGACGCTGACGTCCAGCATGTCCGGGCAGAAGGGCAAGATGTTCCATATCAGTTGGGCAAGGAAACTAGAACGCCCGTCCTGCCACACCTGGTAGATGTTCGGAATCGACGCCACGAAGATGTGCGCAGCCGGGTCAGCTGCGGCGAAGTCGGTCAGCGCCTGCCCGAACTCGGACTGGAACGTGGCCGTCGGCGTCATCTCCCCCACGCTGTCGACGCACAGGTCATCGGCGCCTATCTCGACGGTCAGGTACTGGGCGCCCTGCGCGGCCGCGGTCTTGACCTGCCCGTCGAGGGCCGCCATCATCGCCCCGGGAACCGAGTCGTTGTACTCGTGCCCTTGGATGGCCGGGTTCGCCTTGAGTATCCGCTCGTATTCGCTGTCGACCGACGCGCTGGTACCGGTCGCCCAGGAGTAGGCCGGGTTCTCCTGAAACAGGCCGGCCACGTTCACGTCGAATGCCTGCGTTACCGAGTCGCCCACGGCGGCCATCGAGTCTGGCAGCGGGACGGAGGCGGCCGAGGCGGCCGACGACGAGGGCACTACCAGGATGGCCATGAAGGCCGCGGCAGTTGTGATACCCAACCAGGCACGAGACATCGCCACCACCTGAAAGTAGCCCAGGCCCAGGGCTGGAGAACCTATTAGTAAACGTCCACTTATAGGATAACATAGCCCGATTTCGCATCGTGACCAGCACCGCCGGGCCCCGGGCTGCCGACTGCACCGGCACCAGGCAGCCGCGACCAGTCGAGCGAGCCGACCGGGGCGACCGGGGCGACCGGGGCGACCGGGGCGTCGATATCCCATAGCTCAAGGACATGCGTCCGGCTGACGTTGTTGGCTGACCGCTTGCGTGCTGAATCGGCCACCAGCCCTAGGACCATCGGACCAGGCCCTGCCGGTCGCGCGCCCGATGTGCCGCCGCCCCGGCTGCCTAGCGTCGTGTCTATGACAGACAACGGCAAGAACGCAGTGATCACTGGCGCATCGCGCGGGCTCGGCCTGGCTCTGGCACGGGGCCTGGCGGCCGAGGGCTGGTCGCTGGTCATCGACGCCCGCGACGGCCAGGCGCTCGACGGCGCAGCCGCGAGCATTCGCGACGCAGCCGGCGCAGCCGCCATCACCGTCACAGCGCTGGCCGGGGACATCACCGACCCGGCACACCGAACCGCGCTGCTGCGGGCCGCCGAGGACCTCAGCGGGCCGCCAGCGTTGGGGACCGCCGATTTTTACGACAGGTCAGATACATCAGATATTGAGAACAACGACTGGACGAAAGCCCTTCTGCCCCGTATGCCGGTCTTGGTGAAGGCGGCCTTGAGATGGTCCTGGACTGTGAACTCGGAGATGTACAGGTGCGCGGCGATCTCTGCGTTGGACATGCCGCGAAGGACGCACAGCGCGACCGCGATCTCGCGCTCGCTCAGCCCTCGCGCCTGCAGCAGCAGCGGCGCCAGCGTCAGCGGCCGCGCCGGCGCTACCGTGACCACAACGCGTGATCCGCCCTCCGGTGTGGTTACCCCATTCCCCTCCAGCACCAGCCACCCGTCTTCAGGGCAGGACAGCAAGACCCGCCGGCACCTCGGTGCGCTCGGTCCCTGCAGGCCCGCCACCACGGCTGCGACCGGTACTGGCAGCTTCAGCCGCACAGCCGGGTGCTGCGCGGCCAGGTGCTTGAATATCTCCCTCGCGCGCTGGTTCGAGGCCGCCACTGTGCCGTCATCACCGATCACGGCAACCCCGGTCTCGGCGGCCGCCGAGACCGGGGTTGCCAGCAGAGCGGAGCGCAGCCGGGCGGCCAGGCCGGGGACAGCGGCACGGACACGGCCGACCTCGGCGCTGGAGAAGTCCGGCCGGTCCAGCGCGCGCAACAACACCACGTATCCCCAGCAGGTCCCATCGATCACCAGGGCTGCGCGCAGCTCGTGCTCGATCCCGCCAGGCCGCAACGCGTGCCGGTAGCGATAGCTCCTGGTCAGGTCGCCACCAGTGGCGCGCGATAGCACGCCGACCGGATCGGGCTGCGCTGCCAGCCAGGCGATGCGGTTCACGTCCGGGATCAGGAATTCGGTCGCGATGTACACCTCGGGCGGCCCGATGGGCGTGCAGTCCTGTGCCATCGTCACCACGCCGGAGCGCGGGTCGGTGATACCCACGCACAGCCAGTCGAACGCCACAACGGAACCGAGTTCTCGCTGCACCAGCGCAGCCAGCTCGGCGGTGTACGCCGCCGCGCCGCTGGTATCGGATGCGGTGTCTGGTGACGCATCGGTACCCGGCGTCTCTTCTTCAGTATTCAGGACTCCCAATGTAGCTACTGGTGCCCGCAAGACCGTGCCATATGATCGGCTCAACATTGCCATGCCGCATTTGCCGGGTGCTTGCGGAACTGTCAGTGGAGTCCTTCGAGGCGCTGAACCCCTCCCACGACTGCTGCGCCAGCGAGTCGGCGCCGGTGCCGCCCCGGCCTCAGGGGAGGAGTGACAGTTTCCGGTTCGGTCTCGTGGATGCCGTAGCGCGCGTACAGGCGCCGCAGCGGCCGCGGCGCCCACCAGTTCACCGGGCCGAGCAGCCGCATCACCGCGGGCACCAGCAGCACCCGCACGATGGTCGCGTCCACGACCAGCGCGACAATCATCCCGACGCCGAGCAGCTTGATGAACGTGATCCCAGACGCAGAGAACGCGCCGACCACGATCACCAGCAGCAGCGCCAGGCTGGTGATCAGCCCGCCCGTGCGCTGCAGCCCGCTCGCGACAGCTGCTGTGTTATCACCGGTCACGTCGTAGCGCTCGCGGATCCGCGACAGCAGGAACACCTCGTAGTCCATGGACAGCCCGAACATGATCGCGAACAGCAGGACTGGCACCGACGGGTCGATCGTGCCGGTCGGGGTGAACCGCAGCAGCCCCGACAGGTGGCCCTCCTGGAAGACCCAGACCAGCACCCCGTACATCGCCGACAGCGACGCCGCGTTCATCACGATCGCCTTCACCGGCAGCACCACCGAACCGAAGGCCAGGAACAGCAGCACGAACGTGGACAGCACGACCACCAGACCCATCCACGGCAGCACCGACCCGAGGGTGGACAGCTCGTCCACCAGACCTGCGGTCTGCCCGCCCACGTATCTGGTCGCCCCCGCAGGCGGCGGTACCTGCCTCACCTGAGCGACGATCGCGCGCGCCTGCGGCGAATACGGTCCCGGGCCGTAACGCAGGTCGACCCGCGCGACGCCGCCGCGCACGCCGGTCAGCCGCGCGCCGCTGACCCCGGGAACGCGGCTGAGGCGGCTGACGTACGACGCGAGCCCGGCCTCGCGGGCCTGCGAGCCGGCCACGGAACCAAGGCGCACCGGCTTGATCGGGGTGGTGGCGTTGCCGGGCGAGTCATGCTCCAGCACCTCGGTCACCACCAGCAGCGCGAGGTCGGCCTCACGACTCGGCCAGCCAGCCACCGGATCAGGGAACTGGACTACGGACTCGATCGGGGTGGTGGGGTTGCCCGGGAAGTCGCGGTTCAGCGCCTCGGTCACCACCCGCTGCGGGGCGCTGGCCGGAAGAACGGTGGCGTCGGTCCCGCCCCAGGTGATGCGCAGGAACGGCGAGCCGAGCAGCAGCAGGACGGCAACGATCGGGACCGCATAGAGCACCGGCCGGCGCATGACGCTGCTCGCCAGCCGGTACCAGGCACCATAGCCGTCCGCGTGCGGTGGTCTGTGCACCGACCGGCGGACGCGCAGCGCGTTAACCCGCAGCCCGAGCACCCCCAGCAGCGCAGGCATGACGATCAGCGCGGCGAGCATGTCGACCAGCACCGTTGCCACGCCGCCGTACCCCATTGAGCGCAGGAACGGCATTGGGAACAGCGTCAGACTGGCCACGGCCAGTGCCACAGTGATGCCGGAGACAGCCACGGTGCGCCCGGCGGAGGCCACCGTCCGGGCTAGAGCGTCCTCGATTGCCGCCGGCGGGAGGCCATACGCCCCAGGGGCACCTCCAGCTTTTATGGCCCCAGTACGACCGGCGAAAGAACCCTGCCGGTGCAGTTCCTCCCGGAACCTGCTGACCAGGAACAGCCCGTAGTCGATGCCGAGCCCGAGCCCGAGGATCGTGGTGATGTTGATCGAGTACGTGGAGACCGAGGTGACCAGGGTCAGCAGCCGCAGCACAGTGAACGAGCCCAGGATCGCGATGCCGCCGATAGCGACCGGCAGGCTGGCCGCGACCAGACTGCCGAAGATCACCAGCATGAGGACCAGGAGCACCGGCATGGAGACCGCCTCAGCGCGGCCAATGTCCGAGGTGACCTCGTGGTTGATCGCGTCGTCGGTCGGCACCGTCCCGCCGACCTGAGTTGTCAGCCCGGGGGCGCCGAGCTGGCCGGAGATCGCGTCATAGTTCTGCTGTCGGGCGTCGTCCGTGTTGCCCTCCATCTCCAGCACGGCATAGGTCTGATGCCCGTTAGCGCTGACGAACTGCGGCGAGCGAGTGGACCAGTAGGTGGCGATGGACTCGACGTCGCTCTTGGGCACGCTGGCCAGCGTCGAGGTCACAGCCTCGCGGAAGGCCGGCGAGGAGCGCACGTTCTGCGTGGGGCTGGAGTACAGCACGACGACGTCGCCCGCGTCCCGGCCGAACGCCCCGGACGCCAGGCTGGCCGCTTGCTGGCTCTGGCTATCCGGCGGCGTGAATCCGCCCGCGGACTGCACCCTGCCGAACACCCCGGTCCCCCACACGGCGGCGAACGCCACGACGATCAGCGCCAGCCCCAGCACCAGCCGTCTGCGCCGGTAGATGCCACGCCCCCAGCTCTCGAACATCGGGCCCCTGGCATCTGACGGCTCTTGCCTGTGCGACTTCATCGACCTGGACATTGGTGTCTGCGGTGTGCCCGAACTACCGAGAAAGAGGTTGTCGATGCTGCCCTTCACGGGCTCTCGGGGCCTTGTACCAGGGGCGACGGTCGTGGCACCGGAAACTGCGAGCGGACGAGGGCATCGACGGCCGCATCGGGGAGAACCCGGGTCAGCGCGATGACGCTGCGGCACATGACGCCGACTGGATAGCGCGCGCGGGGATGGTTGCTGCGCGCCGACCGCTCAATAACACGGGCTACCTTGTCGGCGCTCAGGACCATTGAGGTAGCTCCGGGCCGGTAGGCAGCGTCCATGCGGGCGGCGAGCTGCGTGTGAAACTTCGCGTAAACCTCTGAGCTGCCATCTCCCTGTCCTGCCAGAGACGCGTTCGCTGTGGCCGCGAAGCGGGTCTGTATGGGACCCGGCTCCACCATGATTACCGCAATGCCGAACGGGCGCAGTTCCAGCCGCATCGCGTTTGAGATCGCCCTCACCGCGTGCTTCGACGCGTGCAGCAAGCCGGTTCCCGGCAGCGAGAAGTGGGCGCCCATCGCGGACACGTTGACGATGCGTCCCCAGCCTGCGGTGCGCATTGCCGGCAGCACAAGCTGGCTGAGTCGGATCAGGCCGAATACGTTGGTTTCGAACTGCGCGCGCGCTTGTTCCAATGGCACGATTTCGGTCGCGCCCTGCAGGCCGTAAGCCGCGTTGTTGACCAGGATGCCCACCGCGCCGTGATCGCTCTCGACGCGTTTGACCGCTGCGGCCATCGACCCCTCGTCGGTAACGTCCACGGCCATAGTGACAGCACCGGCCGTGGCCAGGCCGACCAGTGTTTCTGGCCGCCGGGCAGTCGCGTAGACCGGGTAGCCGGCATGCAGGAAACGTGCTGCCGCAGCCTGGCCCACGCCCGATGAACAACCCGTGATGAGCACTGCGCGTCGTGCATTCATGGCTAGCCTCCTCAATTGCCGTCTGACCGGGTCAGGTGAGGCGTGATCCTGACCATGCCCGGGGAACTGCTTGCGGACCATGCAGCTGTGCTCAGCCAGGTTTGACGTACGTGTCGCGGGGCCATTGTGCGAGCACCAAGAGCTGGCCCTCGCGCAACCGTCGCGCGCACTCCTGCCTCCTGACCTTGCCGCTGGTGGTACGCGGCACCCGGCCACGAGGGACCACGACAACGTCGGTCGTGACAGGCATTTCGGCGGTCACCGCACGGACTGCCGCGATGGCCGCTTCGGCAGCATCGGCCAGTGCGGTCTCGCCACTGACATGGTTCGTCTCGGCCACGATGATCACCCGGTCCGCATCGTCGCCGTCGAATGCGGCGGCGAGCCCATCGGCGAGGGCAGGGTGTGCGCTGCCGGCGAGCCGCTCGAAGTCCTGTGGGTAGTAGTTGGCGCCGTGGATGATGATGATGTCTTTGCGCCTGCCGGTGACGAACAGCTCGCCGCCGTCGATGAAGCCGAGATCGCCGGTACGCAGCCAGGTTCGGTCCTGACCGGCTGGCTCGCCATCGATCAGGGCTCCAAATGTCTCGCGGCTCTCTTGCGGTCGTCCCCAGAAACCGGCGCCGTTGCTCGGCGACCGCACCCAGATCTCGCCAACCTTGCACTGCGGAAGGCGGCGCCTGGTGTCGGGATCCACCACGGCGATCTGAATGCCCGATCCGGGCTGGCCGCACCCGGCGAGGTCGGTCCCGCGATCGGCCGCGTCGTCTACCCGGACCGCCAGCCCGCTGCCGAGAGCGGCCCGGTCGTAGCGCCGGATGACTGGAGCGGACAGCCCCGAGCCGCCGCTGACGAACAGCGTGGATTCAGCCAGCCCGTAACAGGGCGTCATGGCAGTTTGCTTCAGCCCGCATTCGCTGAAAGCAGCATGAAACGCGCGCAGCGTGTCAGCGCGCACCGGCTCTGCGCCGTTGACGGCCACCCGCAAACCGCCCAGATCGAGACGGGCTCTGGCCGCTGCCGGGACCCGCCGGGCACACCAGGCGTAGCCCAGGTCAGGCGCGGCCGACATTGCCTCAGGGAATGCAGAGATGGTTTCAAGCCACAGCTCAGGGTGGGCCAGGAAGGTTTCCGGCTCCATCGTCACCGCGGCGGCGCCGGTGTACACCGGCATCAGCAGCCCCAGACACAGACCCATGTCGTGGTACAACGGCAGCCAGCTCACGATCGTGGTGGCTTGGGTTACCTGCAGGCGCTCGGTGATGACCGACTGGTTGGCGAGCATCGCCTCGTGAGTGATCATCACTCCGCGGGGAGCACCGGTGGAGCCCGACGTGTACTGGATGAAAGCGAGGTCGCCGGGCACCGGAAGCTCCGGTTCTGGCACCGATTCCTGCCCGCCGCGGGCGGACGCAGCCACAACGCGGAGCTGACCCAGAATCTGCGTGCCGGCCCATGCGGATGCCACGTCAGCTGCTGCCTCGTCGGCCACGACCGCAACCGAAGGCTCAGCGTCACTGCAGATCGCCTGGAGCCGGGCAACGCGCCTGGGCGGAGCGCCACCCGACCCAGACGGCGGGGCGGCCGAGACTGGTGGCACTGGGACCGCCACCAACCCGGCGTACAGGCAGGCCATGAAGGCCACCTGGAACCGCAGTCCAGGCATCGCCGGCACAATCACACGATCCCCATGCCCGGCCACGCTGAGCAACTCCGCCGCGAGCGACCGCGCGGCGAGATCGAGTTCCCGGGCAGACAAGGTCGCGACCGCGTTTCCGTGCCGGTCCATCGCGGTGATAGCTGTACGGTCAGGTGACTCCAGCGCTGCCTCTCGCAGCATGCCGGCCAGCGAGCAAGCCGAAACCAGGCCGGTAACGGAAGCCGTGCTCCTCACGCGGAATCCTGAAGGGCTGACCGGCTGGGCTCTACCGTGAAATGCGACCCTTCCTCGGCGGGCACGGCCACCGCAGTCTGGCCGACGTCCTGGCGCGGGGGGACGGTGCGCGCCGGTCGAGTCCGAACACGGGGGACAAAGCGCCCCGTACGTGCCATGTAACTCTGGTACTCCTGGCCGACCGCTGAAGCGCTCAGCCGACGTTCTTCCCCCGCCGCTGTTATGTTCAGTGTCACCACCTGGTAGCCGAGCAGGCCGAGCGTCACCCAGTGCGGAAACAACGCGACCGCGGCGAGGAACAGCAGCAGGTAGGACGTGTAGAAGGGATGACGGATGCGGCTGTAGGGGCCGTAGGTCACTAGGTGGAGTGGCTTGTCGTCACGCTGATGAAAGAGCGCGACCGGGATCCGGTGCGTTCCCCATGTGGCGAACATCAGCGCGATCGACGCAGCGCTAAACGCAACTGCGGCCAGATAGAGGGTCCCGGCCCATTTTGACGGCTCGATCGGGCTGATGCGCAGCGCGTACGCTGCGATGAGCACAAGCGGGCACAACAACTGGGGTGTCGCGGTCGCCCACCACTGCCAGCCCAGACGGCCCGTCCTGCGGAAGAAGAATCTCGTCAGCAATCCGACAGCGCCGAAGTTCAACAAGATCAACAGTAGGACTGGTCCGTCCATGCTTTTCTGCTTTCATCTAGATGACCGTAGTGACCTCATGTTCACAGGCTTGGCGGTCTGGGCGTGACGGCCGGGCGGCGCAGCAGCGCGGCCAGGTCGCCCAGCGTGCGCAGATCCTTGAAGTCGTCCTGGGAGAGTATGAGGTCGTACTCTTCCTGCAAGTCCACGGCTATCTCGACCAGCGTGAAGCTGTCCGGTACGAGATCTCGGATTGTGGTCGCGGGCGTGAGGCGCTCCGCCGGAACTGAGATGAGCGAGCTGATGTGCCTGGCCATGTCGTCGAAGTCGATGTTCGGCATTTGATTTACCCTCCGTGAAGTGGAAAGCGCCACAGCTACGGTGAGAAACCCGTGCCGTAGCGCGAGGCTGGCGTAACGGAACACGGCTGGAGTGGCGCAGACGGCGGGCCGGGTGCGGTTGGCGCTGCCCCGCCAGCACGAGGGCAAGGCGGTGGCATAGTCAGACAGCGTGGTCTGAGCGTTGGCAGCATCGGCCTTGAACAGTGCCTCTTTGACGGTCCAGAGCCGTAGCGCCTCTGGTCCCTGGTTCGTCCGCGGGACAGTCGCCAGCCACTGAAGTTCCGGTTCGGTCAGGAAGAACCTGCCGATCCGCGGGTCTGCCGATCGGCCCAGCTCGACGTCAATCCCGACGCCCGCGAGCAGGCTGGGCACAACCGCCACTGCCGCGACGGAGATCCCCGCCGAATGCGATACCGAGGCGACCGAGCTGGGGAAGCGGTATAGCCCTGTGTCTGCAGGGTAGCCGCAGGTGGCCAGCGCCCTCCGCAGCGCGCGGCGACCGCGGAGCCACGTCCGCCTGCGGGAGTCGTTCGCAAGCTTCGCGTAGGCGCCGCGCTCGCGGGCGGTCAGCTGCATGGCGCTGAGCGGGGTGTCGCTGATGGCGATCAGTACCCCGACACGGCGGTATCGGCACCCGGTCATGACGGCTGCGCGTCCCGCAGGAACTCGACCCGTTCGCCGTACTCGGCTAGTCGTTTGGCATAGACCTCACGGTCGCCCTCGGTGAATCGGGCGATCGTATTCGCGACGTGGTCGGTGCCGTACCTGGCTTCCATGCCGCGGAGCGCATCCCGCACGTACTGGATATGCCACCGCTCGTCGACCATGATCTTTTCGATCGTCTGCCGTACCCGCGGGTGAACATCCGGTACCCGCAGGTGCTGGCGGTATTGCCCTATCACGCGCTTTTCAAGTACCTGGGTGATCGCCATGACCTCCATCAGGTTCGCGGGCATGCCGATAGTCTGCAGGTACTCATCCTGGTATGAGTCGCGCAGCTTGATCGGGCTGGCGTCGAGGTCATTAATACATTCGTTCCAGTAACGAGCATGATTTGCCTCGTCGGCGAAGTGATGGGTCACCTCGGCCTGGAGCTTCCCGGTCTTGACGGTTCTCGCGACCCGGCCGAAGAACAGCGCAGCATTTATCTCAGAACTGCGGTAGTAGCTCAGCAGCCACAAGTCGTTTTCGTTAAGGGTCATCGATTCTCCGTCAAAGTGCGGTTTCCGTCATGATCTTCGTTGTCGACCGTCCCCAGCGAGTACTGACCAGATTCTCGCAGATGGCCTCGACAAGCTGACGCTGTTTCGGTGCGCAGAAACCCGGCCATGCCTGTACCAGCCGGCGGTTATCGAACGCCTTATCGAGAAACATTTGCTCAGCGAATGGGACGATCGAGCTGAATGCCTGGGCCATAGGGCTGGCCGACAGGTGCTGGGTGGCCTCAGCCAGGTCGCGGAAACTCTCAATGTCACAGAACTGCGGCCGCAGCAGCCGCCTGCGCTGGAATCCCGGATCGGATTCGAACGCGCCGAAGGCTACGTCAATTATTTCGCTGAGTTCCATCGCGTCATTCGGGCCGGGCGCCAAATGGAAAAAGCCGACTGCGGCTTCCGGCTGCATGAGGTACATCGTTCCCCGGCTAGCCAGTTCGGCCGTTGCGAAGTACTGCCGGGTACGGGGGTCGCCCGGTACCAGCGATAGCAGCCCGTAGAAGAAGAGCTTGAGCGTGTTGTGAAAGACGTTGTACTGACCTACCGTGCCGGTGTCATCGTCGGCCACGATCGTCGGCAGGCGGACAATCGACAACGGAACCTCAGGGCATGTCTCGACCAGGACGGTTTCCGCTTCGCGCTTAGACCACTCATAGTGGTTCACGAATCCGTCATTTCCGGAATGGGGGGCCTCGGCCACCTGACCGGTCCGGCGTCCCGCACTAAACAGCGTCGATATGAGCATCAACCGGTCCAGATCCGGACAGCGGTTAGCGAACTGACCAACGCGCAACGTGCCGAGGACGTTGACCTCACGCGCCTCGGCGCGCGCCTGATTGAATGCGGTACGGGCCGCCGTGTGCACGATGCACGTGATGCCACAGGCCGCGACATTGCCGAACGGGTCGTCATCTCGCAGATCCGCGGCGGTCACCTCGACCCGCCGGCTGGTCAAGGTGTCCACGTCGCCAAGCTCGCGGCGCAGCGCCGTTGCCTTGGTGTCCAGTTGGGCACGATCCGCAGCGCGGACGGTCAGCACCAGGCGGTCTGAGGTTTCAGCGAGCAGGTGCCAGGCAAGTCGCCGTCCGAGGTACCCGTCCGCACCTGTGATCAGGATCCGGCCGCTCATGATGTCGGACCCGTGCCGCCTGCGGCGTCTGCCAAGATGTCGCTCCGGGGTGCTGGGACGCCCGCGGCCACGCTCGCCGCGGCCGTGACATCCGGCCAGCGTTCCGGATCCGGCCCGTATCGCCGGGTGATCGCGAATACCCAGCGCTCGAGTCCGAAGGCTACACAGCCGCTCACCGCAGGCCGCGCATCTCGTGTTATGCGAAAGGCGGCACCGAAATGGTCTTCATGCAGGTTTACCGACGCGATGGCAAGTCCGTCGCCGAACTGGGCTTCCTGCTTGGTCGGCTGGAGTCGCTGCGCCAGGTATTTCGGATTGCGGGCTGGCTCGAAGAACGGGTCCGTCGCCACCTCCCACGTCACCGGAAGGTCTAGCTCGCGCAGCAGCAGGCTTACAGCCGCCTGGGCATGCGCCAGGAAAGCCCTGACCTCGACGCGTGTGCCGAGACAGATGATCTCTCGCATACGGAAGCTCCACTGGCGCCTTAGTGGCTGGTAGTAGGCCTCACGCCGGAAACACGTATTTCTGGTCGTAATGAAGCGGGCACTGTCGAGACTCGTTCCCTGGTGGTACGGGTACACGTGGTAACAGGCAGCTGGCGTCAGCAAGTCGCGGATTGGCGCCGTCCGTGAGAGCCGCAACGCGCCGCCGGAGTCAACCGGATCCCGGCCGGCGAACTCCTGCAGGTTCCTTTCGTCGGCGTCGAGACACACGGGAAACGTCGCCAGCTGCGGAAACGACGCCAGGTAGTCGATCTCCTGCAGACTGGCCAGGCCTATGATTGGAGGGTGCTCCTCGGCCTCGGCGTCCCATATCGTGCCCAGTCCCATGAAAGCGCCGTCGCAGGCGTTAAGAAGCCGCAACAGCGGCCCTGACAGCACCGCCTGGCCGTTGGCGTGCCAGCCCAGCCCAACCGGGAGGAGCTCCGCCGCATAGTCCGGGCCCGTTTCCCCGGCCCCTGATGATGCTTTGCTGACGCCACTAGCGCGGTGTGCTTGATCTGTACTCACCTCCGCAGCTCGCTGTCGGCCGTCGACGGCGTCAGGAAACGCGTCGCAATGGTGCGAATACTGTGGAAATCCCCGGGCCTTAGACTGTCGACATCGACTGGTGAGTGGCGCAGGCGCTCGACCAGCAGCAGCAACTCCGGGATGTGGAGGGAAGTGAGGTGCCTGCCTTCGAGCAAGGGCGTATCGTCGGTCAGCCCCTCCTCCGGCAGGTCCTTTGCCTTGGCAGCTACCCACTCCCGCAGCAGGTCCAGGTCAGATGACATCGGATGGCTCCTCAATGAATAGCCCGGTGGCCAGGAAAAACCGCATGCACTTGGCTGATATGCGTATCCGGTGGTCACGCTGGGCAGGCGAAGCCCATGCGTCCTCGGCAACCTGCCAGGGATCCGCGAAACCACAATCCGCGTAGACATCAGGGTTGTAGTACTCACGCCACGTGGTGGTGAAAAACTGGGCGAGGTAACCGCGGATCTCGGCGAGCCGCTGGTCACTCCAGCCTGCGGCGTAGGTTTGCCAGAACGCCTGGACGATGGCCCGGTTGAAGACGAGATGGCGTGACTCATCAGCATGATGCGCCTGGTTGATGAACCGCGCTAGGTCGTGCAGCCGGCTGTCGCCGGCCTGCAGGAAGTTATACTGGTCGGCGATTTCTTCGAAGATCAGCGCCTTGGCGAAGAAGAGCAGGTCGGAGACCTCGCGGTCAGAGTCACCGAGGAACGGCACGTGCCTGCTGCGGTAGACGCGCGCGTAGCGCTGGCAGAACCCGCCGAAGTAGACGCTGTGCTTGTTCTCCTCGTCGAGGAAATGGTGAAGATAGTCGGCGATGTCGGCGAGGTCAGGGCGATAGAGCCTGTCTGCCAGCCCCGCTATAAGCGACTTCTCCCCGTGAATATTCAGGCTGAAGAAGTTGGCCGCCTCGTGGAAGGCGAGCTTGCGCGCGGCTGCGTCGCCCAGCTCGGACCAGTACAACGTGCCGTGAAGTGAGGAGAACTCCGGGGTGAAAAACCAGTGCGCTTCGGGATCGACAGACGCCGGCCACGTGATCGCCTGATAGGGGTTCTGGTACTTCATGCGGGATAGCTGGCTCAACCGCTCCACGGTTCCCGACATCGCCGAGATCGCCTCACGAAGTACCCCTCCCGCTTGCCCGGCCGATGCAGCCGACGCGGCAGGCAGCGTTTCCCGCGCTGGGCCGGTCACCGGACCTCCTCCGTGGCCTCCAGCAGTACCGACTGCCAGTTGAGCCCGTGGCCGGCCATCAGAAGCAACACACGGTTCCCCGGTTTTACCTGCCCAGACTGAACCAGCGCGGTCAGGTTGATCACATTGTCCGCGGAGATCGCGTGGCCAATGTCACGGATGGACGACTGCCACACGCGCGCTACGTCGACGCCCAAGAGGCGAGACATAATCTGCCACGCTTTCTGGTTAGTGTTCTGCGGCACGATCCAGTCCACGTCGGAGGGCGTGCAGCCAGCCCTCCGGAGCGTTTCCTGTACCAGCCGGTTCGTGTAGGAGAAGTAGGTGCCGACCCGCTCGTCGTGAGTCGCCTCGCTGAGCCCTCCGTTGGTGATGTGGTGCGCCGCGACCAGCCGGAAGCCGCGACGTTCCCGGGTCACCATGCATGCCGCGGCGGCGTCAGAGACCAGGTTGTAGGCCTGCTCGTAGATCGAGCCTTCCGGGAACCGGTCCGCAGTAACGCACAGGACGCGATTCCAGTCCGGCTCATCCGTAAGCAGAGCTCTGGCCAAACGGAGCGAACCCAGCATGCCGGTGCAGCCCTGCTGGTTCAGGCCGACCGCGATCGCTTGGCCGAGGGAGAGGTCCCGCTGCAGATCACTCGCCGGGAAACGCATCAAATGGGTGACGTCCCGGGAAGACCGCCATTCCTCGCCGTCGCCGTTGTTCCCGTTCAGCGGCAGGCAGGTGGCGTAGATGATCGCATCAGCGCCCGCAGCGATGACGTGGTCACCCATCTGTGTTGCCGCGGCCTTGGCCAGCGCGTACGCGGTGGCGCCGGGCTCACAGATGTAATGCCATTCAAAGCCCGCCGAAATGAGGTCTGCTGCCGACGAGTACAGCCAGCCGGCATTCTCTGATTCGGTTACATGTGTTTTCTTGTCACCAAGGGCATAGGAAAGATCGTGGACGAATACCTGACCCATGTTATGCACATCTCGCACAGGGCGCCGGTGCAAACACACCGTCCTCCAGCAGCGTCCGGAACACCGACATCTACGATGCCGATCGTGATTGTTTATCCCTAATGCGCCGGAGGCGGGGCCGTTCTACGTCGACTTCCCCGACCGAGACCGAACGCCGTGCGACCACACGAGGCGGTGCCGAAGGCGCTTCGTGGAACCGAATGTGCTTCACGGTACCCAACGAAACCCTCTAAAAAGCCATAGAAGTTATAAAAGATTCAATATCCCTAGAAACCTGGGAAGCAAGATTCGCCCCATATCGGATATTTCTACGCATTCCGTGCACGACCGGCAGATCTGCGGGCTACACGGCGGGCGGTGATGTCGGCGGTGTTGTGAGCGGGCCGAGGCGCAGGAGGTGGTTACCGGGGCCAGGGTGATCGTCGCAAAGAGGGCTGTGCGTTCGATATCGCCAGGAGCGTCGCTGTGGGCCTCGCCGATGCGCCGGACGTGGCGGCACGCAACAACCGTGCACCTAAAACCGCTGGAAGCGTGTAACGACAGCGCTAGCGGCGGGGCAGCCACTCTGGCGCGGTCGTCGCCCTGGATGGCCCGGCATCGGCCGCCGGTCCTACGACCATCGGACCAGGCCCTCCCGGTCGCGCGCCCGATGTGGCGCCGTCGCCGGAGCCCTAAGTTCGGGCGCATGACGAACAACGGAAAGAACGCGGTAATCACCGGAGCATCGCGCGGACTCGGTCTGGCACTGGCCCGGGGGCTGGTGGCTGAGGGCTGGTCGCTGGTCATCGACGCCCGCGACGGCCAGGCGCTCGACGCCGCAGCGGCGAGCATCCGCGACGCAGCCGGCACAGCCGACATCACCGTCACCGCGCTGCCCGGCGACATCACCGACCCGGCGCATCGCGCCGCACTGAACGATTATGTAATGGCGAATCTTGGCGGGCCGGACCTGCTGGTCAACAACGCGGGCACGCTGGGCACGAGCCCGCTCCCGGCCCTGTCCGACTACCCCATCGCTGAGCTGCGGGCTGCGTTCGAGGTTAACGTCCTGGCGCCGGTGGCGCTCACCCAGCTCATGCTGCCGGCGCTGCGGCGGCGCGGCGGCGCGGTGCTCTCGGTCACCTCCGACGCAGCCGTCGAGGCCTACGCGGGCTGGGGGGGCTACGGGGCGGCCAAGGCCGCGCTAGAGCAGGCCAGCAATGTCCTGGCCGCCGAGGAGAACGTGGTGCGGGTCTGGTGGGCAGACCCGGGCGACATCCGCACCCGGATGCACCAGGCAGCTTTTCCGGGCGAGGACATCACGGACCGCCCGCTGCCCGAGTCGGTGGTACCCGCGTTCATCAAACTGATTTCAGAGCGGCTGCCCTCGGGCCGGTACCGCGCCACCGACCTGATGCCGTCGGAGGTGCCGTCATGACGGCCGACCTGGCTCCAGCCGTCCTCGATTTCGCGCTGCCACCGGAGCGCGAAGCGCACGAGCCACCGGAGGCACGGGGCGTGCCCAGGGACGGCGTTGCGCTGATGGTCAGCCGCCGGGCCGCTGGCGAGGTCAGCCATCACCGGTTCACCGGCCTGCTCCAGATCCTGCTGCCTGGGGACCTGCTCGTAGTCAACACCTCGGCCACCCTGCCCGCCGCTGTGCGCGTCATCGCTCCGCCGGGGACCGGGCGCCAACCAGCCCTGCCGGGCGCTGTAAGCCACCCTGAGCTGCTGCCGGACGCCAGGCATGACTCGGGTCAGGGACCTGATGCAGTGCACTTCTCAACGCCGATGCCGGACGGCCAGTGGCTGGTCGAACTGCGCGCGGCGGAGGGCCCAGCTACCCGTCCCTACCCCGGGGGCACGCCAGGACAGGATCTGGTGCTGTCGGCCGGGGCGGTACTCACTCTCGGCTCCCGGTTCACGCAGCGGCTCTGGCGGTCCCGGCTATCCACCGCCGTGATCCCCTACCTGATCCGGCACGGCACCCCGATCCGGTACTCCTACGTCCGGCGGCCATGGCCGATCGAGACGTACCAGACGGTCTTCGGCACCAGGCCGGGCAGCGCGGAGATGCCGAGCGCAAGCCGCCCGTTCACGCCTGAGGTGGTCGCCACGCTCGTGGCGCGGGGGATCACGCTCGCCCCCGTCACGCTGCACACCGGCGTCTCGTCTCTGGAAGGCGATGAGGAGCCGTACCCGGAACCGTACGACGTACCGCCGGCGACCGCCCGGCTGGTGGACCTGACCAGGCGGCACGGGGGCAGGGTGATCGCTGTGGGCACCACGGTGGTCCGGGCGCTGGAGACGGCAGCCAGGCAGGGCGGCACTGGCGCCGGGTGGACCGACCATGTGGTCACACCGCAGACCCCCCTGCTGGCGGTCGACGGGCTGCTCACCGGGCTGCACGAGCCGCGCTCGACCCACCTGTGGATGCTCGGCGCGTTCGCTGAGCCCTATCTGCTGGGCCGCTGTTACGCCGGAGCGATCGACCAGGGCTACCTGTGGCACGAGTTCGGCGACCTGCACCTGCTGCTGCCCTAGGGCGGTAGCCGCCCGCCGGGCGCCTGGGCGCGGCCTACGATCGGGAATATGCGGCTGTTGCTGATCCGTGATGCAGCGTCAGTGCTGCCACCTCGCTGGCCGTGGCCCGAGGCCGGGCCCAGTCGCCAGAAAGGACGACGGACCCCTTCCCCAGCAGCCTCACTTGGCGCAGGCTGGATAGTGAGAGGAGCTGGCCGAAGGCGAGCCGAGGTGAGGGATCATGCCCGGTAAGGTCAAAGGGCCGACGTTCCTGCGCAGGATGACTCGGCTGCTGATCGGGCCAAGCACGCTGCGAAGGCCTTCTGACCGGATCGAGGGCGCCGTGATGGCGCTGCTGTCGGCTGCGTTCCTGGCCGCTGTCGCTATCGCCGTGATCGCCGGCTGGCGGTTCTGCGACACGCAGAACGCGCAGGCGGCACGCCTGCACCCGACTCTGGCGGTGCTCACACCCCTTCCACCGGCCACCGCCGCCCAGCTTCCAGCCACCGACGCGCCCGCCAAGTGGCGAGCGCCGGACGGACGGGAGATGTCGGGCATACTGACCACCGCGTCCGCCCCGGGCATCTGGGGGTCGCAGCCCGGGACACGGGTCCCGGTCTGGCTGACCACCTCGGGCGTTCCGGTTCCCGCGCCACCGGGACCCGCCGCTGTGCTGCTCACGGCGGTTGTGATCGGGACCGCAGAGGCGGGCGGGGTCGGGATCGTGCTGTGTATCTGCTACCTGTTGCTCCGCCTGGTGCTTGACCGGCGGCGGCTGGCCGCATGGGAATCCGACTGGGCGCTGACCGGCCCCAGGTGGACGATGCGCCGCTAGCAGCCGCAGGCGTCAGCACCAGAGCACGGACGGCACAGCATTACCCGGGGACCGGAGTATGCCTGGCTGCCGATACCGTGGGATCGCCATGTCGAGCCCCCAGATGACGCTGCTTATCACTGTGACCGGCCGCGACCGGCCAGGTGTAACCTCGCGCCTTTTCTCCGCCCTCGCGGCCCATGACCTGAGCGTGACCGACGTCGAGCAGGTGGTGATCCGCGGGCGCCTGGTGCTCGGGGTGCTGCTGTCCTGCGGCGCCTCGCCCGACCTGACAGCTATCCACCGGCAGGTCACCGCGCTCGCCGCAGATCTCGGCCTGGATGCCGAGATCACTGCTGGCTCGGCCGAGCCTGCCCGCCGTCGCGGCAGCCTGCATGTGACCGTGCTCGGCAGCCTGCTGACCCCCGCCGCGATCGCCGGCATCGCTGGACGGATCGCCGCAAACGGCGCGAACATCGACCGGATCTCCAGGCTCGCGCACCGCCCGGTCACCTGCATTGAGTTCGACATCTCCGGGGCCGACCCAGCCGCGCTGCGCGCGGCGCTGGCCGCCGAGTCGGCCGAGCGTGGCATCGATGTGGCGGTCCAGCGCGGCGGCCTGCACCGGCGCGCCATGCGCCTGGTCGTGATGGATGTCGACTCCACGCTGATCACGGGCGAGGCCATCGACCTGCTTGCGGCCCGTGCCGGGGCAGCGGCGAAGGCGGCCGAGCTGACAGCGGCCGCGATGCGCGGCGAGCTTGACTTCGCCTCAGCGCTCCGGGAACGGGTCGCCCTGCTGGCCGGCCTGGACGCCCAGGTCATCGACGAGGTGCGGGCCGAACTCCGGCTCGCTCCCGGGGCGCGGACCCTGATCCGCACGCTGCGCCGGCTCGGCTACAAGTGCGGGATCGTCAGCGGCGGGTTCACCCAGTTCACCGACGTGCTCGCTGCCGACCTCGGCCTGGATTTCGCCGCCGCCAACACCCTGGATATCCAGGGCGGGAAGCTAACCGGCTCACTCGCGGGCACCATCATCGACCGGCCCGGCAAGGCAGTGGCGCTGCGCGAGTTCGCGGCGGCGGCCGGGATCCCGCTGAGCCAGACGGTCGCCGTGGGCGACGGCGCGAACGACCTGGACATGATCGCCACTGCGGGCCTGGGCATCGCCTTCAACGCCAAACCAGCGGTCCGGGACGCCGCCGACGCCTCAGTCAGCGTCCCGCACCTGGACGCGATCCTGCACCTGCTCGGGATCTCCCGCGACGACGTCGAAGCTGCCGACGCCGAGGACCCTGGACTGCATCCAGTATCGCTCTCCAGCGGACACTGACCATATCGCTGGCCAGCACCAGCACCCAGCGCCTGGCAGTAGCTGCGGGCAAGCTCCCGGCGCCTGGCAGTAGCTGCGGCCAAGCATCCGGCGCCTGGCAGTAGTTGCGGGCGGCCAAGTCCCGGCGCCTGGCCAGCAGTCGCGGCCAAGCATCCGGCGCCTGGCAGTAGCTGCGGGCGGCCAAGTCCCGGCGCCTGGCCAGCAGTCGCGGCCAAGCATCCGGCGCCTGGCAGTAGCTGCGGGCGGCCAAGTCCCGGCGCCTGGCCAGCAGTCGCGGCCAAGCAGCACGTCTTCGGGTTGGGCTGGCCATGGTGGCGGTTGACTGGCGGCGTAAGCCGGATGCGGGGCAGCCGTGGCTGCGCAGTTTCATGATCTTGGTTGATTGATGGAAAATATGACCATCAATCCACCACGTTAGCTGTTTTGGCCACCTCAGCAGCGCGTTCTGGCGGTTGCGGTCGCGGGGTCGGCGTCGTGATTGCTGTCCAGAAGGCCTAAGGTGCCCGAAATAGGCAGTATCGGACAGACCCGTGGGCCAGATGCCTTTTACGGACAAGCCCGGACACGATTAAGGGCTGGCCCGAAGAGCGTCTGGCTTGGCCCATGCAGCACCTCGAGCTGGCGGTGGTCGCCTGGTCGGCAGGGATGGGCTGGGTCGAAGTCCTGTCTGCCGAGCCGGACCGAACCTGCCCAGGTCGGTGAGCCGCCCACCGATGGTGCCTTTGCCTCGCCTCGCTGCGAGGCGCCGCCGCTCACCCCCCAGGACGCGCCGCCGGCTCACCCCGCCAGGAGGGACCGCCGGCACCTCGCCAGGAGGGACCGCCGGGCTCACCTCGCTAGGAGGCGCCGCGGGCGGGGCCGGATGCCTTGGTGCCGGAGGCTGTCTGGCCGTCCTGGTCGGAGACAGCCCCGTCGGCCGTGCTGGCGTCCGTGGCGTCGCGGGTGGGCCCTGCGGCAGCGCTGGCGCCGGTGACCTCGCTGTCAGGCTGCGTAGCAGCGCTGCTGACAACTGCGGCGGCGCCAGCCGCGGCGACGGCGGGGGTCTCCTCCCCGTGGCCCGCGTCGAGGCTGGCGGAACGGCGCTTGGAGATGACCACAGCGGCGACGATGACGGCCACAGCGGCGATGGCCACGCCCGCGCGCAGCCCGTCGTTGTGGCTGTACTTCACCACGCTGGTGGCGATCAGCAGCGAGACCAGGTTCATGACCTTGATCAGCGGGTTGATCGCTGGCCCGGCCGTGTCCTTGAACGGGTCGCCCACGGTGTCGCCGATGACGGTCGCGGCGTGCGCCTCCGAGCCCTTGCCGCCGTGGAAGCCGTCCTCGACCAGCTTCTTGGCGTTGTCCCAGGCGCCACCGGAGTTGGCGAGGAACACCGCCATCAGCACGCCGACGCCGATCGCGCCGGCGAGGAACGCGCCGAGCGGCGCGTACCCGAGCGCGAAGCCGACAGCGATCGGGGTGAGCACGGCGAGCAGGCCCGGTGTGGCCAGCTCGCGCAGCGAGTCACGGGTGCAGATGTCCACCACGGCGCCGTAGTCCGGCTTCTCGGTATAGTCCATGATCCCCGGGTGGATGCGGAACTGGTTCCGCACCTCCATGACCACCCGGCCAGCCGCCCGGCCGACAGCCATGATCAGCAGGCTGGCGAACAGGAACACGACCGCGCCGCCGATGATCAGGCCGACCAGGACGTTGGGCTGGTCGATGGACAGGCTGAATGAGCCGGCCGCCGAGCCGAGCGCCTGCTCTACCTGGGTCCGGAAGGCGCCGAACAACGCGGTGGCCGCGAGTACGGCGGTCGCGATCGCGATGCCCTTGGTGATCGCCTTGGTGGTGTTGCCGATCGCGTCCAGGTGAGTCAGGGTCTCCGCGGCCTCGCCCTCGACCTCGCCCGACATCTCGGCGATGCCCTGCGCGTTGTCGGTGACCGGGCCGAAGGAGTCCATCGACACGATCACGCCGACCGTGGTCAGCAGGCCGGTGCCAGCCAGAGCTACGGCGAACAGGGCGATCGTGGCGTTGCCGGTGCCAAGCAGGAAGGCGCCGTACACCGCAGCGCCGATCAGCAGCGCCGAGTAGACCGCGGACTCCATGCCGGTCGAGATGCCGGACAGGATCACCGTCGCCGCCCCGGTCTCCGAGGCGTTGCCGATGTCCTTCACCGGCCTGCGGTTGGTCTCGGTGAAGTACCCGGTCAGAAGCTGGATCGCGCTGGCGAGCACAAGCCCGATCACGACAGCGCCGATCGCGAGCCAGCGCGGGCTCCCGGCGTGGGACAGGATGCTGGTCTCGGTCACGCCAGTGAGCTGGCTGAAGTGCGCTGGCAGGTACCAGAACGCCGCACCGATGACCAGGATCAGCGAGAACACCGCGGATACGAAGAACCCGCGGTTGATCGCGCTCATGCCGCTGCGGTCGCGCTGGCGCGGCGCAACCGCGAATATGCCGATGACTGCGGTGATCACGCCGATCATCGGGACGATCAGCGGGAACACCAGGCCGAAGTTGCCGAACGCCACCTTGCCCAGGATCAGCGACGCCACCAGCATGACCGAGTAGGACTCGAACAGGTCCGCGGCCATGCCAGCGCAGTCACCCACGTTGTCGCCGACATTGTCAGCGATCGTGGCCGCGTTCCGCGGGTCGTCCTCGGGAATGCCCTTCTCGACCTTGCCGACCAGGTCGGCGCCAACGTCAGCGGCCTTGGTGTAGATGCCGCCGCCGACACGCATGAACATGGCCAGCAGCGCCGCGCCGAAGCCGAAGCCCTCCAGCACTTCGGGGGCGTTGGCCTTGTAGATGAACACCACGGCCGCTGCGCCGAACAGGCCCAGCCCGACCGTGAACATGCCGGCCACGCCGCCGGTGCGGAACGCGATCCGCATTGCCGAGTGCTCGCCCGATTCCTGGGCTTCTGCTGCTTCCTTGGCTGCTGCTGCCACGCGTACGTTGCCACGCACGGTCAGCGACATGCCGGTGAACCCGGTCAGCGCCGAGAACAGTGCGCCTACCAGGAAGAACAGCGATCGGCCCCAGCGGACACCACCGGTGTCCGCCGGGAGCAGCAGCAGCACGAAGAAGATCGCGACGACGAACACGCTGAGCGTGCGGAATTGTCGCTGGAGATAGGCTCTTGCGCCTTCCTGGACCGCGCGGGCGATCTCCTGCATCTTCGGCGAGCCCTTACTGGCCGCGAGCACCTCGCGGACCAGCAGGAAGGCCACGCCGAGGGCGCACAGGGCGACTACCCCGACGACGATCACCCAGGTGAGGTTGGATCCAGTCAGATCCGGCCCCGCCTGGGCGAGGTTGAGCCTAGACATCTGTCCTCCTTGACAGGGCACACGGGCCAACGGCGACGCCGGTGCCCGGTGGGGTCCTTCTGCAGCCGCGCGCAGCCACGCCGGTCCACGCCGGGGCACGCCACGAGGGCAGTGCCGGGGAGTCTACGCATCTAGGTTGCAGAATGGTAATGCGCCCCCGGTTGTCATCCGGCCGCGACCAGTTCGTAGCGCAACCGTAACCGGTCAGGGGCGCAACCCTGTCGAGGGCCAGCTCATCCGGATGCTCGTCCCGGCCGGGGTCTCGCTGACCTGCACATCGTCAGCAAGCTCGGCGATGACCGCGAGGCCGAAGCCCGCCGCTGGCCTCCCCGTGTCTGTGACTTCTACCTCGAATCGCCCGGCCATGTCGGTCAGCGCGATCCTGACCGGCTCTCCTGGGCAGTCCCGGCGGTGTGCCTCGACCGCCCTGGAGCACGCCTCACCAACTGCCAGCCGCACCTCCTCGAGCAGGGCCTCATCAACACCGCTGCGCCGGGCCACCGCGGTCGCGACCAGGCGCGCGGTCCGGACGTGTGCGGGCAGCGGCGTGAAGCTGACTTCAACTGTGGCCATCTGCGCTGTCTTAGCGATGTCTCGGGGACCGGAAGACGGCTACTTCTCGGCTTTACGGGCCTTGATGGCCTCGTCGACGGTGTCGTGAATGCCGAACACCTTCGTCAGGCCGGTGATCCGGAAGATCTTGAGAATCCGCTCCTGCGTGCAGACCAGGTCCAGCGAACCGTCATGGGCACGGACCCGCTTGAGGCCGCCGACCAGCACGCCAAGGCCGGTGGAGTCGAGGAACTCGACCTTCTCCATATTGACCACAAGCTGGTAGAACCCCGTGTTCACCAGCTCGATCAGAAGTTCACGCAAGCGCGGCGCGGTGTAGACGTCGATCTCGCCCTCAACATCGACGATCTCGATTCCGTCCTTGGTGTGGTGTCCCAGCTTCAAATCCACAAATCCTCCTGCGCCATGCGGTCTGGGTCTAAGAGCGTGCGGCAACGGGGCGGCCAGCGGGCTCCGTGATCCGGACACACGCCGACGACCCATGATGGTCCCCCGCGCGCATTCAATCACGCTCTGACGTCATGTCTATACCAGATCGGAGTTCGGGGCACCTTGCTGCCGGATGCCACACTGAAACCCTATGCCTGCGGTGCCGTTGCTCGCCGGACACGAGCTCCCGATCCCGCCGGGCGCCGACGTGGTCCTTCACGATGGTGCGCGGACGGGAAAACTCACTCACCTTGAGCACATCCCTGGCTCCCCAGGCCACCGCGTGACCTGGCCC
Organism: uncultured Actinomycetota bacterium; assembly: GCA_963815375.1. Taxonomy (GTDB): domain Bacteria; phylum Actinomycetota; class Actinomycetes; order Streptosporangiales; family Streptosporangiaceae; genus JASHPR01. The sequence continues at coordinate 235,377 of CAWFGX010000012.1, forward strand.
GCCTGGGTGCCGCCCCAGGTCACCAGCGCTTTCGAAGCAGCCGGGGTACCGGGCCCCTGGGAGCACCAGGCACTGGCCGCCGAGCACGCCGCCGCCGGGCGGAATGTGATCATCGCCACATCCCCCGCGTCGGGCAAGTCGCTCGGCTATCTGCTGCCCGCGCTGACCCGGGTTGCCGACGGCGGCACCGCGCTGTACCTGGCACCGACCCGGGCGCTCGCCGCCGACCAGCTCCGCATGGTCGCCTCGCTCGGCATCCCCGGCGTCCGCGCGGCCGTAGTGGACGGCGACACCCCGTTCACGGAACGCTCCTGGGCCCGGGCACACGCCGGCTACCTGCTCACGACTCCGGACATGCTGCACCATTCGCTGCTGCCGCGGCATGCCCGCTGGGACGGCTTCTTCCGCCGGCTGACCTGCGTGATCGTTGACGAGTGTCACACCTACCGCGGGGTCTTCGGCTCGCACGTGGCCCACGTGCTCCGCAGGCTCCGCCGCGTCGCCGCACACCACGGATCATTCAGAACGAACGGCGGCCTCCCCGTCTTCGTGCTCGCCTCAGCCACCATCAGCGAGCCCGAAACCTGCGCCCGGCTGCTCACCGGCCTGGACGCGGTCGCGGTCACGGCGGACAGCGCCCCGCGGGCTCCGCTGACAGTCGGGCTGTGGGAGCCGCCGCTGTCGGGCATGCGCGGCGAGCGAGGCGCGCCGGTACGGCGCGCCGCTACCGCCGAGGCGGCCGAAATGCTGGCTGGCCTGGTCACCGGGGGTGCCCGCACGCTGGCGTTCGTCCGGTCCCGCCGCGGAGCCGAGGCCGTCGCGCTGACCGCCAGAAAGCTCCTGGCCGGAGCCGGGTCAGCCGACCTGGCCGAGCAGGTGGCCGCCTACCGTTCTGGATACTTGCCTGAAGACCGGCGCGCGATAGAAGAATCGCTGCGCGCGGGAGGAATCGCCGGCCTGGCCGCGACCACAGCACTTGAGCTCGGCGTCAACATCGCCGGGCTGGACGCGGTTCTGATCGCTGGCTGGCCGGGAACCAGGGCCGCCCTGTGGCAGCAGGCCGGACGGGCCGGGCGGGACGGGCGCGGCTCGCTGGCGGTCCTGATCGCGCGCGACGACCCGCTCGATACCTACCTGGTGCACCACCCGGAGGCGCTGCTGAACCGCCCGGTCGAGGCGACGGTCCTGGATCCGGGCAACCCGTATGTGCTGGGACCGCACCTGTGCGCGGCAGCGGCCGAGCTGCCGCTGACCGAATCCGACATAGCGATGTTCGGCCCCGCAGCGCGGTCGGTCGCCGACGACCTGACCAGCCGGGGCATGCTGCGGGCCAGGAACGGCGAGGGCGGGACCCGGTGGTGCTGGGCCCGGGGCGGGGCCGCGGTGACCGGGCTGCGCGGCACGGGCGGGCTTCTCGTGCGCATCGTGGAGGCCTCGACGGGCAGGCTGGTTGGCACCGTTGACGAGCCGTCGGCCCACATGCTGGTGCATACCGGCGCCGTATACCCGCACCAGGGCGAGATGTACCTGGTCACGAGCCTGGACCTGGAAAGCCGGGTGGCACTGGTCGAGGCGCGTGATCCTGGTTACACCACCTCGGCGCGCGAGCTTACTGAGGTGGAGGTCGCCGCCACGGCGCGCAGCGCTGCCTGGGGCGACGCCGAGGTGAGCTTCGGCGACGTCCTGGTGCGCCGGCAGGTGGTCTCGTTCGCGCGGCGGCGGCTCGATACCGGGCAGCCAGCGGGCGTGGTGCCGCTCGACCTCCCGCCACGGACACTGCGGACGCGGGCGGTGTGGTGGACTATCTCGCCCGGGCAGCGGGCCGCGCTGGCCAGCGCCGGGGTGGACCTTCCAGGCGCCGCGCACGCAGCCGAGCACGCGTCGATCGGCATGCTGCCGCTGGTGGCCGCGTGCGACCGGTGGGACGTCGGCGGCGTGTCAGCCGATCAGCACCCGGCGACCGGGGGGCGGCTGACCGTCTTCGTCTACGACGGCCACGACGGGGGCGCGGGCTTCGCCGAGCGTGGCTTCCGGGCGGCGCGGGACTGGCTGAGAGCCACAGCGCAGGCAATCGCCTCCTGCGAGTGCGCCGCTGGCTGCCCGTCCTGCATCCAGTCACCCAAGTGCGGCAACGGGAACGAGCCGCTGTCCAAGCAAGGCGCGGTCAGGCTGCTCGAGTGTCTCCTTGGCGAGCCGGAGCCTGTGCCTTAGCGCCCGGTGGGGCCCGCCGCACCCCCGGCGCGCGGGCCGACCCGACCACGCCACCGCAGGTCGCAAGGCCCGGCCACCAGGAGCGCAACGCAATCGCTTGCGTGCTCACGGAGGAAATGGGGCGACCCCCGCCGGGGGGGAGAGCGGGGGTCGCCGTGAGGTCCGGCCCCGGGGGGGCAGAGCCGGATCCGTCACCCATGAAAGCCTACGCGCGGTGAGGCAAAGTTACCAGCTAGTCATGCAGAGGCAACTTAGATCTCAACGCTGTAACCTATGCTGCCGGAACGTGGGCAGTTCCGTCGAGGGCGATGGCACAATTGCAGCCGCTTTCTTTGACCTGGACAAGACGATCATCTCGCGGTCGAGCACGCTGGCGTTCTGGCCATCCTTCTACAAGCATGGCCTGATCAGCCGGGGTGTGGCGTTCCGCACAGCGGTGGCGCAGCTTGCGTTCATGATGGGCGGCGCCGACCACAACCGGATGGAGCGGCTGCGCGCACAGGCGGCTGATCTATGCCGGGGCTGGCAGGCGGACCGGGTCAGGGAAATCGTTAGCAGGCACCTGAACGAGACCATCCTGCCGCTGGTATACGCCGAGGCACGCCGGCTGATAGCCGCCCACGGCAGCGCCGGGCAGGACGTCATCATCGTGAGCACGTCGGGCCTGGAGATGGTGGGGCCGATCGGGGACCTGCTGGGCGCGTCTGAGGTCATCGCGACCAGGATGCAGGTCGCCGACGGACGGTACACCGGCGAGATGGAGTTCTGGGCCTACGGCGAGGCGAAAGCGAGCCGCGTGCGCGAGCTGGCGTCGGCACGCGGGTACCGGCTCGCCGACTGCTATGCCTACAGCGACTCAGTCACTGACCTGCCGATGCTCGAGGCTGTCGGCCACCCGCACGCGGTGAACCCTGACCGCGCCCTGCGCAGGATTGCACGCGAGCGGCAGTGGCCTGTGCTCGACTTCGGCGGCCAGCCCTTCCGCCCTGGCCACAGCCGCGCTGCCTAGGGTGGTCGTCGCGGCATCACCGGCTCCCAGGTGCCCTGAGCTCGCGACATGTGAACGGGCGGATCCATCGAGATCACGAATCGGTTACAGACGGGGCTTCACAAGCGCACAGATCCGTCGTAGAAAGAAGTTAGGACGGACGTAGCGTCCGGGCACGACAACCGGGCACCCACGCGCGACCAGCCGCGGGAGGCGTGCCGAGCAGGCAAGGTCAAGGTGCGGTAACGCACCGGCCGGCCGGCCGGCAGAGTAGAGGTGCACGCTTGGTAACCCGGTTGGACGTGTCGGCGGCGGCGCCCCGCAGGGGGCGCCGTTCGCGTGTCCAGCGCCAGCCAGGCAACTCGCGGACCCCGCGCCTCTCCTGCGCACAACAGCAGTAAATGGTCCAACCATGCTGTCGGGGCCGCAGTAATGGTCCATCCACGCTGTTTGACCGCAAAGCGGCCGCTCGTGCGCTCGGGCCGGCGCGCCAGGCGGGATGCGGTGCGAACGCGGGGAAGGGCCATGAGCGAGACTTGTTGCCATAGAGCGAGAAGGGGAAGCACACATGGCCGAACCCGCAGTCAAACATCACGCCGACGGCGCCCATGATCAGTCGATAGGCAGCCTGGTCTCGCTCGCCGTCAGCGATGTTTCGCAGCTGGTCAAGTGCGAGATCGACCTGGCCAAGCTGGAGCTCAAGAAGGACGTCACCAGGCTGGGCATCGGGGGGGCGCTGCTCGGCGTCGCTGCGTTCGTAGGCTGCCTGATCCTCGTGCTGCTCTGCTTCGCGTTCGCCTACGGCCTGATAACGCTCGGCATCTGGTCGTGGGCGGCGTTCCTTATCGTCGCCGGTGTGTGCGCGGTGCTGGCCGGGCTGGCCGTGCTCATCGGCCTCATGAGGTTCCGCAAGCTCAGCGGCCTGCGCCGGACCCGCCGGACGGTGCAGGATGACCTGGCACTGCTCAAGCGCGACGAAGGGACGCCAGTGGCTCACGAGGCGACTAGGTCGGCATGATCAGCCGGACTGTCAGGTGACGGAGCGTGACGCGCCGATCTTCATTGACGGCCCCTGGTCGCACAGGACGGTAAGTGCCAACAACACGCGGTTCCACGTGGCCGAGAGCGGGGACGGGCCGCTGGTGCTGCTGCTGCACGGCTTCCCGGAGTTCTGGTGGACCTGGCGGCAGCAGCTGGAGTCCCTGTCCCAGGCGGGATTCCGCGCGGTAGCGGTCGACCTTCGCGGATACGGCGGCAGCGACAAGCCACCCCGCGGCTACGACCTCATCACCGCGGCGTCTGACGCCGCGGGCCTGGTCCGGGCGCTCGGCGAGGCGAACGCGGTCGTGGTCGGGCACGACTGGGGCGGCCTTATTGCCTGGACCATGGCCGTCTACCAGCCCAAAGTCGTCCGGCGGCTGGCCGTCGTGTCGATGCCGCACCCATTGCGGCTGCGCACGGCGGTGCTGTACGACCCGCTCGGCCAGGCACGGCGCAGCGGGTACGCGGTCGGCTTCCAGCTGCCGCTTCTCCCCGAGCGCCGGCTCGTCGCCCGCCGCGCTCAGCGTGTCGGGCAGATGCTCAGCGACTGGTCTGGGCCGGGCTGGCCGGACCAGACGACCGAGCGCACGTACCGCAACGCGATGTGCCTGCCGTCGGTGGCCCACTCCGCCCTTGAGTATCACCGCTGGCTCATCAGGTCCCGCTTCCGGCCGGACGGGTGGCGCTACTCGCGCAGCATGCGCTTCCCGATCCAGGCCCCGACGCTGCACCTGCACGGCGCTCTCGACACGTGCATGCTGCCCAGCGCGGCGCGGGGTTCGGGCAGGTACGTGGAGGCGCCCTACCGGTGGCGCCTGATCGACGGCGCCGGGCACTTCCCGCACGAGGAGGTTCCCGAGCGCTTCGACACCGAACTGTGCTCCTGGCTCGCCGACCCCGAACCGGAACGATGACGCCGCCGGGGCCAGCCCGGGACCGTGACCTAGCGGGCCGGCCCCGCAATGCCAGGCCGCGCGACGCCTTCGGACGGCCGCTGAGCCACGACGCCGAGGGCGAGGACCAGCTGCCTGACCAGCCCGCCCTGCCCCCGGATACCGCGCTCGACGTCGCTCAGCAGCTGATCGACTCCGGCCGCGCGTTCAGCGCCCACGAGGTCCTCGAGGCATCGTGGAAGGCAGCGGACCCGGCCGAGCGCGAGCTGTGGCAGGGACTCGCCCAGGTGGCGGTAGGCCTGACGCACATGCAGCGCGGCAACGCCCGCGGGGCGGCGGCGCTGCTGCGCCGGGGCGGCCAGCGCGTGGCGGGCTACGCCGCCTCGCCGCCGCACCAGATCAACGCCGCGCAGGTTGCCGAGTGGGCCACCGGGCTCGCCGACGCGATCGAGCGCGACGGCCTGAGTGCGGCGAACGCGGCCGCGCAGCAGCTGCGCCTGCGCGAGTAGGGTCTCGCCGCAGCCTGCCGCGGTGATGCCTAGTCGCAGCCCTGAGTGGACACGCCGACTGTGGCGTTCGCGCCGCTGCTGGCGTCGCTGGCCACCTCGGACGCTGTCAGCGCATACCCCGTGTCAGGAACTGACGTGGCGGCGGCGAACACGACACCGTAGACGCTGCCTCCCGGTGTAAGCAGCGGGCCGCCGGAGTTACCCGGCTGAACAACCGCCCTGATCGCGTAGATCTGCCGGGTCACCTGCGCGGTCTGGTAGATGTCCGGGCCGGTTGCGTTCTCCGTCGCGCCGACCCGGGCGGCCCGCGCGGTAAATTGCCCGTCCAGGGGGTACCCGGCCACGATCGCATTAGCGCCGGTCCCGGCCGGACCGGCGAAGCTGAGCGCTGGCGCGCTCAGATCGGGCACGTACAGGACGGCGACGTCACGCTGCGGGTCGTAGAGCACCACCCGGGCGGGAAACTCGCCCTGGCTGGTGAAGACGCTGGGGCCCTCGGTCACGCCAGCCACCACGTGGGCGTTGGTGATGACGTGGTCGGGCGCGTACACGAAGCCGGAGCCCTCGATCCGCTCCGAGCACCCAGGCGCGACGCCAAGGACCTTGACGATGCTCCCCCGCGCTGCCGCCAGGCCGGCCGATGTGAGCACCGCGTTGTTCGGCGGCGCAACCGGCAGCGGGATCTCGGCGCCGAGGGCGCCGAAGACCTGCGCGTACGGACCGTTCTCCAGCAGGCTGCGGAAATCCGAGAACATGCCGTTCGCTGCCGGCGGCATCAGCCGGTCCACGCCGCGCAGTACAGCCGAGTTGTTCACCTGGCGGGACATGACCGGGAAGATGGCCGAGAGCGACGAGTACGCCGCGGCCGAGCCGACGAACCAGGCGATCAGCAGGAACGAGACTCCGCCTACGGCCGCGCCGCCCACCGCGTCGACGACCGCGGCAGGCCGCCAGGTCACCCGGGACCGCACCGCCACGCCGATGGTCGATCCGAGCACCATGCCGATCACGGCGATCACAACGAGCACTGCGACTGCGGTCACGGCCTGCCCAGTCTGACTGTGACTGACCACACGTGCGATCCGCGGTCCGAACGCAGCGCCAATGGCGCTGCCCCCGATGAAGCCGGCGAAGCTCAGCACACCAACGATGAATCCCTGGCGGTAGCCGGAGACGGCGAACGCGGCAAAGAGCACGAGCAGAATCAGGTCCAGCAGATCACCCGGCACGAGCCCAACGGTATAGCGCAGCAACGGGTGCGCGGGCGCGACAACGGGCGGACCACCGTCATTTGCCAAGGCATTGCATCGGGTCCCGCGCCATTACACCCGGTGCCCGTGTTGGGCATCAGCTGCCGCCTTCCTGTGTTGCTCACGGGCTCCTGTCGATGCCGCCCGTCGCTGCCCGCAGCACCTCGGGTGGCAGTTCCTGAGGCGGCTCGCCACCCCAGGGCTGTTCCCAGCCGCCCATCGCGAGCAGCCTGTCCACCACCATCGCGGTGAATCCCCACACCAGCATGGAGCCGACCCGGAAGGCGGGCCCGGCGTGCCCGGATGGGTAGCGGAGGGTCGCGCGGTTGGCCGGGTCGGCCAGCTCGGCGACCGGAACCCTGGCGACCGCGGCGGTCTCGGTCAGGTCGCCCGGCGCCACCGGCGCGGGAGAGCGCCACCAGGCCAGCACGGGTGTCACCGAGAACTCACTCCTGGCGATGTACAGCTCTGGCAGGACAGTGAGCACCTGCACGTCCGACGGGTCAACTTGCGCTTCCTCGGCGGCCTCGCGCAGTGCGGCGGCGACCGGGCCGCTGTCGGACTCGTCGATCGTGCCGCCGGGGAACGCGGGCTGGCCCGCGTGCCTGCGCAGCGACAGACTGCGCTGAACCAGCAGCAGGTCGGGCCCGTCAGGTCCGTCGCCGAACAGGACAAGCACGGCCGACGGCCGGCCGCCGCCCGGCGGCGGGCGCAGCGGCTGCGGCACCGTCATCCCAGCCGCCGACTCCGCGAGGCGGGCCAGCCAGGGCGGCACCTCAGCCCCGCCGTCAGCGCTGGGCGGCACGGCGCCATCGCCGGAGCCTGTCGCACTGCTGGCGTCTTCCCGAGCTCTGGCCGGTACGGCGGCATCCCTGGAGCCTGCTGCGCCGCTGACGCCGCCCCGGGTGCTGACCGGGGCTGGGTCATCCGCAGAGCCTGCTGCGCCGCTAGCGTCGCTCAGGGCGGCGCCTGCGGTGTTCTCTCCCGCCTCGCCGGTCACGAGAACGGCCCGGGCTTGACCAGCTTGCGGGCGATGACCGGGTCCGTGGGGCCCTCGCCGTATGACGGGCACAGGCTGGCGAGTGTGCAGACGCCGCAGGCGGGCTTGCGGGCGTGACATATCCGCCTGCCGTGCCAGATCAGGCAGTGGGACAGGAATGTCCAGTCACGCTTTGGGAACAGCGAGCCGACTTCGCGCTCGATCTTGTCCGGGTCGGTCTGGGTGGTCCAGCCGAAGCGGTGGGAGAGCCGGGCGAAGTGGGTGTCGACGGTAATCCCCGGCACGCCGAACGCGTTGCCGAGCACGACGTTCGCAGTCTTCCGGCCCACCCCGGGCAGCGTGACAAGGTCGGTCATCCGGTGCGGCACTTCACCGCCGTAGCGTTCACACAGCGCCTGCCCAAGACCGATGAGGCTGCGCGCCTTGCTCCGGAAGAACCCGGTCGGGATGAGGATCTTCTCAAGCTCGGCGCGGTCGGCGGCCGCGTAATCCGCGGCCGTGTGGTAGCGCGCGAACAGCACAGGGGTGACCTGGTTTACTGACCGGTCCGTTGTCTGCGCCGACAGGATCGTGGCGACAAGCAACTCCAGGGAAGATCCGAAATTCAGCTCGCAGTGCGCATCGGGGTAGAGCGCGGCGAGTTCACGGCCGATGCGCCGGGCGCGCCGCACCAGTGCCGTGCGTGATTGTGTCCCACGGGGCTTTCTCGCCCGGGGCAAAGTCTCCGTCACGGTTCACACACTATTGAGCGGCAGCGGGTGCGTGCACAGCACAGAGCAACGGCCGGAACGGCATCGCGGCGGGCGAGAACCGGTCGCTGCCTGCCGCCCTTGCGTCCAGGTGGCGGCCAAGCACGACGAGGGCGACCGACCGGGCGCCTGCCAGCCGTAGCGCCGCTGCTGCGCTGGTGGCGCTCGCACCCGACGTCCAGGTGTCGTCGAGCAGCAGGACCGAGGCGCCCGCTGTGCGCTCTGCGGTAAATCGGCAGGGATCGGGGTCACAGGAGTCCGGATCCTCGCTGCAGTCCAGGCGCAGCGGGATCCAGGGCAGCCTCAGGTACGGGCCGGCCAGCTGCCGCAGCGGATGGAGGCCAGGACGGGCGCGACGGCTTGGCACAACGGCGGCGTGGGTGGGCCTGGCCATCCCCGCCTGACGCCAGACACACGCGCCGTGGTCGCGAAGAAACACCAGCAGCAGCGCGGACAGCGCGGCACGCGCTGCCCGGGCCGAGGGACGGGCGGACTTGTACAGCCACAGGTTGGTGGCGTGCTGGCCGCCCTTGGCAGCGTAAGCGACCGGCGCGATCACGTCGGGTAATAACCCGGGCAGGTATTCCTGGTACCGGCTGCAGTGGTAGCAGTGGCGGCTGCCTGGGCGGGCCGGGCCCCGGCAGAGCGCGCACAGCCCGCCGCCGTGGGGAGCCTCCCGGGGCAGTGCTGGTTCGCCCGGCTCCAGGATCGAGCCGGGCGGAGGCGGGGCGCTCAGCAGCGGTACCTGGCGGCCGACCTGGCCGCGCAGGAGCTGCCATGCGGTGTCGCGATCCGGATGCGCATCCACACTGCGAGGCTACGCGCGGTCACTGACGTTCCGGCTTCGGCGCGGCCAGGCTGCGTGCCTGTTAACGGCATGAGGCCAGGCTGGACGCCACCTGGATGCGGGCGGCCCCGTTGCTCCGGTATTCTCACCTGGGCAGATCCCGTGCCCGGAGCCGGGCACACCGATATCCGTGGAGCTAGAACGCCGACATGTCGCGGGCAAGCAGGTGATAGCACGCGGCTCAGCACTGACCGACCCACCGAATGCCCGTGATGCGAATGGCTAGGACAGCCACCGGGCGGCCCCAGGGAGCCGCGCCAGAGGGCAGTGAGGGGGCGGGGGGGCCAGCGCCAGTCACCAGGCAGGGCCCCGCAGCCAGGCTGCGCTGGGCTGGCGGCCTTGCCCGCCTGGCCGCGCCGACGGCGCGGCAGCACTGGCTGATGGTCCTGCTGCTGACGGCCGGGCTGGTGCTGCGGGTGATCTCCCAGATCGCCTACCGGCCGGCGCTCCTGTACATCGACTCGCTCAAGTACCTGTACAACGCCTGGCCGGGCACTGACCCGCTCGGCTACAAAGGCGTGCTCCAGGCGATCCTGCTGGTCGGCAATCTGCAGGTGGTAACCGCCGTGCAGCACCTGGTCGGCCTGGCGATGGGCGTGGCCGTCTACGCGCTGCTGCTGCGCCGCGGGGTGCCGCGCTGGCTGGCGGCGCTGGCCGCCGCGCCGGTCTTGCTCGACGCGTACGAGCTGCAGATGGAGCAGACCATCATGCCCGACGTGTGGTTCGAGGCACTGATGGTGGCTGGCCTGGCGGTGCTGCTGTGGCAGCCCCGGCTCACGGTCCGGGCGATCGCGGTCGGCGGGGCGGCGCTCGGGCTGTCGGCGACCGTCTGGCAGGGCGGTGAGTTCCTGATCCTGCCGGCCGTGCTGTTCGCCATGATCGCCACCGGCGGCTGGCGGCGCAAGATCCGCGCGGCCGGGCTGATGTGCGTCGCGTTCGCGGTGCCGATCCTGCTCTATATGACGGGGTCGCTGGTGTTCAGCGGGCACTTCTGGCTGTCCCGGTCGGGCACGACCTCCCTCTACGGCCGGGTAGCGGAGGCAGCCAACTGCGCGACGCTGAACGTGCCGTCCTACGAGCGGGTGCTCTGCCCGGACCCCGCTCAGAAGGCGCTCGGCCCGGACGGCCTTGATCATGCTCCGTCGTCGCCGCTGACCGGGTACGAGCCGCCGACGGGGCTGGACCAGTCGGCCGTCGTGTCGTCGTTCACCTGGTCTGTGATCACCCAGCAGCCGCTGCAGGTACTGTCGTCGATCGGCACGGACGCCGCGCGGCTGTTCGAGGTCACCAGGGTTACCAGCCCCGGAGACACCCCGATCTCGCGCTGGCAGTTCCAGAGCTACTACCCGGGCTACCAGAACTACATCCGCACCAACCACGACGGCGTGATCATCGTCGGGCTGAAGGTGCAGAACCCGCCCCCGGATTACATCTACCAGCCTCTCGACCCGTCCATGGGCGGCAAGGCCACGGTGATCCGGCCGCTGGCCAGCTTCCTGCGCGCTTACCAGCTCGACGGGGGCTACACCCCCGGGCCGCTGTACCTCTTCGCGACCGTGGCCGGACTGGCCGGAACGCTCTTCCTGGTCCGGCGGCGCAAGGACCGCCGGGCCGAGCAGGACAGCGGGAACCCCGGCCAGGCGAAATCCGGCCCGGCGAGCCCAGCCAAAACTAGCCAAGACCAGACGAACCCGGACCAGGCGAGCGGCCGCCAGACCCGCCACCTCGCGCTCGCCTGCTGCCTGTTCTTCATCACCCCGGTCGCGCTGCTGCTCGCCTCCGACATTCCGGAGTACTCCTGGCGCTACCAGCTCCCGGCGATCATGACCCTCCCGCCGGCCGGGGCGCTCGGGATCGCCGTGATCCTCGCCCACCTCCGGAACCGCCGCACCGCCCGGCAGGAGGCAGGGCCGGCGGCTGGCGGCGCGCTGGTCACATCCAGCCGCGGCGGCGGAAAAGGATAAACAGGCCGGTCGCGGCGAGCACCTCGGTGCCGATCCCGAGGCCGAGAAAAACCCCGAGGCTGCCCAGGCGGCTGACCATCCAGCCGAAGTTCTGGCCGAAGAACCCGGTGAGGAACGACAGCGGCAGGAACACGGTGGCGATGATCGTGAGCTGCTTCATCACCTGGTTCAGGCGGTTGGACACGGTGGACAGGTACGCGGACATCGCGTTGCTGATCAGGTCACGGTAGCTGTCAACGAGATCGTTGATCCGGATCAGGTGGTCGTAGAGCTCCCGGATGTACGGCTCACTCTCCGGGACCTTCCCGGGCAGGTCGATGATGCCGGACGCCAGCGAGGCGATCATGTCCCGCTCCGGGCTCACCATCTTGCGCACCCCCACCAGCCATCGCTGCATCGAGAACAGCTCCTGAAGCTGCTCGTCGGTCGGCTTGGCGAACATAGCCTGCTGCAGCCGGTCGATCTTGTCATCGAAGTCGGAGAGCGCCGGGAAGAAGCTGTCGATCTCGTTCTCCAGGATGTCATGCAGCAGGATCAGCCGGACCGGCCGCGGGCTGCCGGCCACCATGTCAGCCAGCGGGCCGCCGTCCTCTGCCATCTGTTTCCGAAGCTGGTCAAGGCTGCCTGACGGCCCGTCACCGCGGCGGATGGTGATCAGGAAGCGCTCGGCGTAGAAGGAGTGCACCTCGGTCGCGTGCTCGCCCATTCCGCGCGCGCCGTAGAACACCAGATAGACCACGTCGCCGAAGGGCTCTATCTTCGGGCGCTGACCGAACCGGCCGACCGACCTGAGGGCCACCGGATGCAGGTCGAATACATCGCGCAGCAAAGCGACGGTCTCAGGGCCTGCGCCCTTAATGTCAAGCCAGAGCAGTTTGCCGTCGGCAAGCAGGCTCTTGATCGTTTCCGTATCAGGGCTGGCCGGGGAGCCGTCCATCGCGACGAGGTAACGGTCCACACGGCCATGCTGCCAGACCGGTGATTCCGTGCGCCGGCGCGCCCGCGGGCGGCACGGGTTCCGCAGCGCGGGCACGCGACACAGGTTGTGGCGCGCCGCCTGGACCGGGGCTAGGCCGCGCGCTTGCGGGGGGCAGCCGCCTGGTGTGCCAGAACCTCGCTGGCGCTGCCCACGACGTCGCGGAGATCCTTGAGGCTGGGCAGACCGAAGCCCTGGCGGCCGGCGGAAGTCCGGCCGATTGTGGCCCCGGCCGCTGTTATCGCCTCGCCCGCGAGCCTGCGCAGCTCGGGCGAGGTCCTGATCGACTGCCACGACGAGCGTAGGCGGGCGAGGCCCTCACGCCCTTCACGGGTGCCGACCAGGTACCCAGCCACGAAACCCACGATTGTCTCCATGGTTCCTGCTTTCCTGCCTGCGTTCTGCGCGCGTGGCACGTCGGATGAGAAATGACCCTGTTAGCGCTTTGTCACATCTGGCGGATCTCGAGGTAGCGCTTAATGTCGGGCAGCGACTGGATGATCAGTGCCAGAACCGCGGCGACCAGGGCGGCCTTGATGAGCCTGCCGATCATGATTTCCTCCTCTGCGCGGTTGCGATGGGCTCTAGCTCGTCGGGAGCGAAGTAGAGAAACCGGCCGTGGTCTCGCCGCAGATCCGACGCTGGATCGTCGTCCGGGCTCACCGCCACGTGCACCTGGCCGTCAACGTCGCTTAGCACGGCCTCGACCAGTGCCGTGCGCCCGGCCAGGAACAGGTCCTGCGCGTCGGCCCGCCTCAGCTCCCCGGCAATGCCCGGGCGCGTCCCGGGGCGCAAGACAACCCTGCTGCCGCGGGCGACGGGGACGCCGTTAATGACCACGTGATCGGTCTCGGGTGACACCGAGGCATCGGAACCCGGGTCCCACCAGGGAACGCCGGGCGCTGGCGCCAGGCCTGCCGCTTCCGGTACCCCGGCGGGCGCGCTGGCTCGCCGGGCAGACGCGTCGGCTCCGCCAGAAACCGGCCCCGCACCTCCGGCTGCGGGCTGCTCTTCTCCAGCCGCGGGCCTCAGGTACCGGATAGCCCCGTGCAGGCGCTCGATCATCTCTGGCGGCATGCTGTCCAGCCGGTCGATCAACTCGGCGGCGCGCGGGTCTGTGGAGCGGGCATCGCGCTTCTCGGCGTCGGTGAGGGCGAGCGTCCGCAGCGTGAGTATCTCGTCGATCTCAGTGGCGTCGAACAGGTCGCCAGCGCTCTCCGCCGCGATCTCGGGATGGTCGTAAAGGATCACAGGCGTGGACAGCATCAGGTCCTGGCAGTCTTCGGGGCCGGTAAGCACTGGCCAGACCCCGACGTTCGCGCACACACCGACCTCGGCTGCGGCCCATTCCGGGGGGTCGGTCATGGACAGGAACTTCCCGCCGGGAACCCCGATGAGCAGGTGCGCGGCGATCAGGGAGTGGCCGAGGGCCTGGTTCCTTGTGTCCGGTTGCACGGCGGGGGCCGTGCGGTTCTCCACCCTCACCCGCAGCCGCAGCGCCCCGTAAGGCCCGGCGACGCGTTCCGCATGCAGCTCGATGATCCCGTCGAGCGCGGCCCAGCGCCGGACCAGCCGCCCGGCGGGCCGGCCCGCTGCGTCGCTTATGTCCTCGGCGGTCTCCCCGGCGTCGATGTGGAAGTCCTGGGCCTTGTCCTCGCGCAGCAGCCCAGCGACGGCGGCGTCGAGGTACTGCTCCCGTTCTGCTGCCTCATCCCATGGCCGGTACTCGGCGCCGCCGGTGTTCAGCACGGCGACGTCGCGCGGCTCGCTGCCGCCCGATCGGGCGTCCTGAACGGTCCTGGGCACCAGCTGGAGGAATCTGACCAGCACGCCGACTTCGGCCTCGTCGGAGCACTCGACCAGGCACTCGGTCTGGCTAGCGGTCCGCTCACTGGCATCGACCGCGGCGTAGGCCGGGGGTACCAGCACACCGAACTGGAACCGCGCCTGGTTCTTCTGCGCTGACCCGCGGTACGGGTAAAGCAGGTAGCCCTCGTACAGCACCGCGTCGGCAACCTGGCGGGCGCAGGCGAGGTGCTCAGGGTCCAGCCTCACCGTGGCCGCTCCGCGTCGTCAGCGGCCCTGGCCAGCAGCGCCTCGATCGTCGCGTCCCAGGTGGGAAGCGCCTGGCTGGCCTTGAAACGTGCCAGCTCGTCCAGCGTGCGCACGCTCATCTTGATCCAGGCGCTGTCCGGGAAGTGCACGTCGATCGCCTCGCGCCAGATGCTGACCGGGAGCCGGTAGGACGCCTCCTTGCTCCACGGAACCTGCTGCACCTGCAGCCGGCCGTCCACGTTGCCGAACACGGTGCCGCTGAACAGCAGCAGCAGCGGTATCTCCCCGGCCTCGAGGCCGGCGAAGTACCTGGTCGAGCCGATCTCCAGGTCGTAGCTGAGAGGCACAGGCAGGTCCACGTCGCGGCTGCCGGTAAAGCCGGGCACCATGAGGGACACGGTGGTGACCTGAAGCGGCCTGAGGGTGTCGGCCCAGCGTTCGGTCTCGCCGAAGAGGTCATTGAGCCGCTGCGCCTCAGCCTTGGAGTATCGGCGCCGGGCCGGCTCGATCCTTATCTGGCAGCGCAGCGCGATCGCATCTACACGCTGACCGCTGGTCTCGGCGATGCGGAGCATGAACGACATCGACGGGGACACGGCGAACCGCTCGGCTCGCGCGCCGACGCAGTCGAAGGCGAGCTCAGCCATGTCTGCGCTCCTTGCCGAGGTCACGGGATCGCTGCCGGACCCGGCCCAGGAAGTCGGCGATGCTCTGCCTCGCCTCGGCACCGCCGTCAAAGCCGCGCCACAGCAGGCGCATCCGTCCGGCCAGCTCGTAGCAGGCGTCAATCGGGACCAGGAACGCTTCGGTGGCCGGCTGGTCAGGGCTGCCCGCCGATTCTGACTGCTGGGTGTCTGTGCCTGTCTCGAGGAGCGGGCCGCGGGAGATCAGGATGGCCTCGACGTCCGGGGCTGCCGCGCTCAGCAGCGGGTGATCCGCGGCGATCCTGGCCCACGCCTCGAGGTTGAGCTCGCACTCGGTCGCTCCGGCCGGGCTCGGATAGAACGCTGTGATTCCAGCGCTGCGAGATGTCCGGAGGAAGAACGCCAGCCCGACCGGGATCTGGAGGGAACCCCACTCCGCTACCGATAGCTGACGGGCCGGGTCGCTGAGGTAGCGGTCGGGGATCGACACGTAGCGGCCCCTTCCGGGGCCCGCATGCGCGTGGCCGGCCAGCCGCCCCGTCTCTGCTTGTTCCCTGGCCTCCGGCCCCATCGCAGCCCCGGAGTGGGTGAAGAGCAGGTAGCAGGCGCGGCACGCGCACATCAGCGTTGAGCCTTCGAGGTCGGCCACGTGGCCGTGCTCGCCCGGGACAGGCGTGGCGCAGAACTCGCAGTGATCCTCGGCGGCCGGGTGTCCTTCGGGCTGGCCCGCGGGATCTGGCGGGGCCTGAGGGGCCACCTCGGAGGCTGCCGGGGGCAGGCTCCCAGCAGCAGAACCGGCAGCGAAGCGACGCAGCCCAGTCGCCGTGCTGCCCAGGGATGACCCCCCGGCGGCCGCGCGCTCGCTCACCGGCCTGCCGTTTCCGGGATCGCGACGTGAACGCCGGAGCTGTCCGCGAGCAGCGGCAGCGGGTCGAGGTGCAGCGCGCGGTCGTCGAGGCCGCGGCCGGCCAGCCGGACGTCGTAGCGCGCGGAGCACCCGGGGCAGGCGAGTTTCTCGCGGTCGAGGGTTCCGTCAGCCAGCGAGCCGCCGCAGGCCGGGCACGCGTCGCGGTAGGCGTAGAGAGTGCCGCGCACCGAGCAGACAAGCACCCTGACGTCGCCAGCGGCGGCGGTGACCGGCCGCGAGCTGGGCGGCCCGAGACCTGGCAGTGTCACCCAGCTGGTATCGCCGCCGCGCTCTTCTGGCTCGGCCGGGCGGTGCCCGATCTGCAGCAGCTGCGGGCCAGGCGGCTCAGTCATGCCCTCCACCACGACCTCGGTGATTTCCGGAGCGGCGTCCTGGACCGCCCCGGTGATGGCGAGCTGGACGGTAACTGTCGACGACGGGCACCCATGACAGCTGCCCTCCAGGCGCAGCCGCGCCACCCCGTCGCGCACGCCCAGGTACTCGACACCCCCCGCGTGCGAGCCCAGGTAGGGCCGCACCCGGTCCAGAGCGCGCTGCACCCTAGCGTCGACATCCAGGGGATGCAGGTCATGCAGCAGCAGCAGGCTCTCCACCAGCGGATCATCGGCCAGCCGGTGCAGCATCGCGACGCCGGGCTCACCGCCCTCACGCAGCGCGGCGACGATGTGGCTCAGCCCGTCGCCATACAGCCCGACCAGCAGCGAGACCAGCTCCTCGGCAGCGGGGGCAGACGCAGCGGCACCGCCAGACCGCAGCACGGAGAGCAGCTCCTCGATCCGCGCGCCGACGTCACGCACGCCGCTGGTCACGCGCCTCGCCTCCGTTGTGTGGTGCACCGTCTGTCTCGCGGACCCTCCGTCTGGTCGCTGCCAGCGGTGCCGGGCTCAGGATCTGGGCCGGCCCCCGAAGCCCGGGAGGGAGCCGGCCCAGAGCATCAGGTCGACAACGTCACCGTCATCGGAGTGTGCACTTTCTCCAGCATCTTGCCGTTGCCGAGGTACATATGGACACCGCAGGGCAGGCACGGGTCGAAGCTGCGCACGGCGCGCATGATGTCGATGCCCTTGAACGTTTCCGGCGGGTTCTCCTCGAAGATCGGCGTGTTCTGCACCGCGTCCTCGTACGGCCCGGGCGTGCCGTAGCTGTCGCGCACGCTGGCGTTCCACGGGGTCGGCGGGTACGGGTGGTAGTTCGCGATCTTCCCGTCGCGGATGACCATGTGGTGTGACAGGACGCCCCGGACCGCCTCGGTGAAGCCGCAGCTGTTGGCCTCGTCGGGAACACTGAACGGCTCCCAGGTCTTTGTCCGCCCGGCCCTGATCTCGGCCAGCGCCTTCTCAGTGAAGTACAGCGCGCAAGCGGCGGCGTACGCCTGGAAGTAGGTCCTGGCCCGGTCCCGCTCGATGGCGTTGGACAGTGGCCTGCCCTGAGCGTCCTTCGGGATCTTCCATTCGAACGTTACCTCGGGCTTGGTCACCGTACGGGGCAGGTTGATCAGCACACTATTGCCGGTCGACTTCACGTAGCCGAAGTCGACCAGGTTGCCGAGCGCCGTGGCCCAGAGCCGGGCGATCGGCCCGCCCCCGGTGTCGGCAGCGAGGTAGTTCTTCCCGTCGAACCAGCGGGGTGACATGACCCAGCTGTATTTGGTGTCGAAGTCCCGCTTGGCCGGCCGCGGGATCGTGTGCTGGTTCCACGGGTGCCTGCGGTCCACCGGGTTGCCCAGCGGGTCGCGGGTCACGAACATCTCCTGGTCTTCCCAGTCCTCGTAGTAGGAGCTGCCGAGCAGGATGCGGATCCCGAGGTTGATCTCGACCAGGTCGTTGGTAAGCAGATCGCCGTCCCGGATGACGCCGGGGGTGACGAACATCTTGCGGCCCCAGTTAGTCATGTTCTCGTACTTGAAGTCGCAGTACTCGGGGTCGTTGAGGCTGCCCCAGCAGACCATGTCGGCGCGGCGGCGGCCGACCTCCTCGTAACCGGGCAGCGCCTCGTAGAAGAAGTCGAACAGGTCGTCGTGCATCGGCACGACCCGCTTCATGAACTCCACGTACCGCATCAGCCGGGTGAGGTAGTCAGTGAACAGCTGCACCGTCGCTGTAGTGCCCACGCCGCCGGGGTAGAGCGTCGAGGGGTGCACGTGCCGCCCCTCCATCAGGCAGAACATCTCCCGGGTGGAACGGCTCACCTGGAGCGCCTCGCGGTAGAACTCGCCCTCGAGCGGGTTCAGCGAGCGCATGATGTCGCCGATGTACTTGTACCCGTGATCGGCCGCGTGCGGCGCCTCGGTGCGGTTGGCGAGCTCCAGCACCCCGGGGTTGGTCTCGGCGACCATCCTCTCGCAGAAGTCCACCCCGACCAGGTTCTCCTGGAAGATGTTGTGGTCGAACATGTACTCAGCGGACTCGCCGAGGTTGATGATCCACTCGCCGAGGTGCGGCGGCTGGACGCCGTAGGCCATGTTCTGGTTGTAGACCGAGCAGGTCGCGTGATTGTCGCCGCAGATCCCGCAGATGCGGCTGGTGATGAAGTGCGCGTCCCGCGGGTCCTTGCCCTTCATGAAGATGCTGTATCCGCGGAAGATCGACGAAGTGCTGTGGCACTCGATGACCCGCTTCTGCTTAAAGTCGATCTTGGTATAGATGCCCAGGCTGCCCACGATCCTGGTGATCGGGTCCCAGGCCATCTCCACGATGCCGGTGTCCTCGGCGGTCGTCATTGGCTTGCCCCTTCTGTATTTATCCGGGGGACGACCCCCGGACCCCCGGCGTGCCATCCGCTCGGGCCAGCCTCCGGCTGGCCGTCGCGGCTGGCGCCCCTGCGGGGCATGTCACCAGCTCTTCTGGTATCCGGTCAGCAGCTCGTCGCCCTTCCTGCGCCACTTCGGCTCCTCATCCGCTGTCCTGGCGGTGAAGCCGCGCAGCGTCCGGATGACAGTGCCGTAGAGCGTTGAGGCGTTCGTTGACACCTTCGCTCCTGGCGGCTCGTCCATGAACGGCATGAACTTGTCCGGGAACCCGGGCATCGTGCACGCGATGCAGATCCCGCCGACGTTCGGGCACCCGCCGACGCCGTTGATCCATCCCCGCTTGGGCACGTTGCACTTCACGACCGGCCCCCAGCAGCCCAGCTTGACCAGGCACTGCGGCGAGCCGTACTCGGTGGCGAACTCGCCCTGCTCGTAGTAGCCGGCCCGGTCGCACCCCTCGTGCACCGTGGCGCTGAACAGCCAGGTGGGGCGCAGCGCCTCGTCCAGCGGGATCATCGGCGCCTGGCCGGCCACCTGGTACAGCAGGTAGAGGATGGTCTCGGAGAGGTTGTCCGGGTGGATCGGGCACCCGGGCACGCAGACGATCGGCAGGCCCGCCTTTGAAGTCCAGTCCCAGCCCAGGTAGTCGGGGACACCCATGGCGCCGGTCGGGTTGCCGGCCATCGCGTGGATCCCGCCGTAGGTGGCGCAGGTGCCGACCGCGAGGATCGCGGTTGCCTTGGGCGCTAGCCGGTCAAGCCACTCGCTGGTGGTCATCGGCTGCCCGGTGGCCGGGTTGTTGCCGAAGCCGCACCAGTAGCCCTCTTTCTTGATTGCCTCGTTCGGGATCGAACCCTCGACAACCAGGACGAACGGCTCGAGCTCACCCCGGTCGGCCTTGTGCCACCATTCGATGAAATTGTCCGCGCCGGTCTCGGGCCCGCACTCGAAGTCGATCAGCGGCCAGTGCACCGCGATCTTCGGCAAGCCGGGAAGGGCGCCGAGGGCGATCTCCTCGATACTCGGCTGGGTGGCGGCTGTCAGCGCGACCGAGTCGCCGTCGCAGCCAAGGCCCCCGTTCATCCAGAGAATGTGCACCACGGGCTCCTGCCCGGTGCTGGCCTGTGAGGCATCCCCGCTGGTCTGTGTGGCAGTGGCCATGTGGCGGCCACCTCCTCGTTCCGGAGTCGGCTGGTGACCGAGGCCCGCGGCCGCCCACGCGACACGCGAACGCCGCCATGCTAGACCGGGGGTGACCGGGCTAACAAGACAGAAGAGTCAGCTTTCTGGACAGAAATGTCTATGCGCTCGGAATCTGACAGCCATGTCTTGGGCGGTAAGGGCCGGTCAGAGGCGATGTATGGGATGGCGCGGATTCGGCGTTTCCCTACCGTTTAACGTACGCTGACCAAGGAGTCGCCACGGCGAGCCCCCCGGTGCCGTGAGGTAAAGCCGCTGGCTGAGGTGGCAGCCGCTGGCTGGGCAACCAGCACGCGGCCGAGACGGCAGCTGACGGCTTAAGGAGCGGATGGCTGGCCGACGGACAAGTCGGCGGCTGAGGCGGCGGCCGACGGCTGAGGGAGAGACCGGTGTCTGACCCCGCCTACGAACCTGGCGCTGATGCGATCGAGGTTGTACCCGTTGTCGTGCTCTCGCAGGTGTTCCCCGCACGCCCGTCCTCGATCCCGGATATCCGGTACTTCGTGCGGCGCTGCCTGGCCGAGTCGCCGCTGACCGCCGAGGGCAACCGCCAGGTCGGCGAGACCGTGTTCCGCGCGCTGCTCGACGCGGCCGGGCCGACAGGCTCGATCCAGGTGGCCTTCCGTATCTTTCCCGAGCACGTCGAGGTTGACGTGCTGCATTCCGACAACCAGATCCCGGTCCGCCAGCCCGTCCCGCAGGGCAACGGCGAGCGCCCGGTCACGCCGACGGTGCGGTCTGGCCCGGCCTCCTATCTGTCAGCCTTCCACCCGACCGCGGGATCGCCAGCAACGACCAGCTCAGCCGCGCGTTCTACAGCCGGGGCTGCCGCGCCAGCGGCCGGCCTGACCGCCCCGGCCGCCAGCGCGGGCGCCGCTTCCACCACGGCGACTGGCCCGGCGGCAGGCACCGGGACTCCGCCGGCCGGGCCAGACGGGATAACCCCAGCCGGGCCGGTGATGCTCGGGCAGCCCGGCCAGCCGGCGACGTTCGCGGAGTGGATGTCGACCGCGCTGCGCCGCGAGGGGCTCACTCAGGAGGCGGCGGCCCGCCAGCTGGGGGTGTCGGTGAAGACGGTCAGCCGCTGGGTGGGTGGCGCCACCGAGCCCCGCATGCGCGATCTGCGGCGGATCCAGGAAGTTTTCGGGCAGGTGCCGATCCACTAGGGAAGCCTGGCGCCCAGTCACGCATGTCTGGTCAGCCGGCTGGATTTCCCCCCACAAGTGTCCTACGGTGCTCCCATGGCGGTTCACGCTGGACGCCACGAACTCGGCCCCGGTAACGGCCGGATCATCCTGCACACCACCCGTGAAGGGGTCGCGGCCACGGCAGGCCACGACCTGAGCATCGAGGTGCGGCGGTGGTCGGGTGAGCTCACGGTGAATGACGACCTCAGCCCGGTAAGCCTCGACGTTCAGGTCGACATGGGCTCGCTGGCTGTGCTCGAGGGCACAGGCGGGCTGAAGCCGCTCACCGACAGGGACCGCCGCGAGATCGCGGTGTCGGCGCGGAAGGTGCTTGGCACTGAGCGCCATCCCCAGGCCAGCTTCACGGGGGCGGAGTTCAAGCCCGAAGGGGGCGGCAGCGGTCTGATCACCGGGACGCTGACGCTGGCCGGCAAGCAGGGGCCGCTGTCGCTGCAGGTACGCGAGACCGGGCCGGACCGGTATCACGCGACCGGCGAGGTGGTGCACTCGGCTCACGGGATCACGCCTTACCGCGGGTTCTTTGGCGCGCTGAAGGTGCGCGACGCCGTCGCGGTCGACGTGGACATAGACCTGTCGGCGCCGGAAGCGGGGGCTCAGCCGTGATGCAGCCAGACGACTGGGCTGGGCACCTGTTCGAGCTGCGCTCCGGGCCTGTCCAGGCCCTCGCCGACCAGGCAGGCCAGGTGGCCAGTGCGTGCCACGCCATGGCCGCAGCGTTCCACCAGGGCGGCAAGCTGATCGCGTTCGGCACCGGCGGGTCGAGCACCGACGCACAGCACGTGGCCGTCGAGTTCGTGCACCCGGTGATCGTCGGCAAGCGCGCCCTCCCGGCGATCTCGCTGACCACCGACATCGCTACCGTGACCGGGGTGGCAGCGCAGCAGAGCCTGGACGAGGTGTTCGCGCACCAGATCCGGTACCTGGCCGAGCCCGCCGATATCGCGCTTGGCATCAGCTCCGACGGGAGCAGCCCGCCCGTCCTGGCCGGACTGGAGACTGCCCGCGCGCTTGGCCTGCTGACCATCGCCCTAGTGGGCGGCGACGGTCCGGGGGAGGACCGTGCCAACGGCGACGAGGGCGCCCTGGCGGCCAGCCCGGCGGTCCAGCATGTGATTCTGGCCAGGTCAGCCGACCCGCGCATCGTCAAGGAACTTCAGGTAACCGCGTATCACGTGCTCTGGGAACTCGTGCACGTGTTCTTCGAGCAGCCCGGCGTGCTGGAACCGGGAGTCGTCGCATGATTCCGCGCGAATGTCACGACGAGGTGTGCATCACCTGCTCGGACGTTGCTGTGGAAGTTCGGATCGTGCGGCTGCTCGACGACGGCCTGGCCATCGCCGACACAGGCTCCGGCGAGGAGGAGGTTAGCGTCGCGCTCGTCAGCGCCGACGTCGGCGACACGGTCCTGGTGCACGCCAGCGAGGCGATCGCGGTGGTGGGACGATGACGCGCCCCGCCCGCCGGGCCAGTTCCGACGCTATGCAGTCGCTGTACCCGTTCCTGTACGAGGGATCGAGCGATCTGTCTGCGGTCCTCGATCAGGTACGGCGGTCCACGGTGGCCAAGGCGGAGGAGATCACCAAGCTGCGGCGGCTGATCGCCGAGCGGGACGGCGCCCGCCTGGCGGCCTGTGCGCGCGACTGCGCGGCCGCGTTCGCCAGCGGCGGGCGGCTGCTGGCGTTCGGCAACGGCGGCAGCGCCACCGACGCGCAGGAACTGGCCACCCTGTTCCTCAACCCCGGTGGGGGCGTGCGGCCGCTGCCCGCGCTCAGCCTGGCCAGCGACATCTCGGTGGTCACCGCGCTGTGCAACGACATCGGCGTCGAGGTGGTGTTCGCCCGGCAGATCGCCGCGTTCGGCCGCCGGGGCGACATCACTGTCGGCCTGTCCACCAGCGGCAACTCGGAGAACCTGGTGCGCGCGTTCGGCGAGGCCAGCAGGCGAGGCCTGCTCACGATCGGCCTGGCCGGGTACGAGGGCGGCCGGATGGCCGAGATCGACGGCCTCGACTACCTGTTCGTCGCGCCGTCGTCATCGGTGCACCGGATCCAGGAGGCGCAGACCACGATCTACCACGTGCTGTGGGAGCTCACGCTCGCTGCCCTCGTTGCTGAGGAACAGTCGTGAGCCGGGTGATGGTGGCCGGCATCGGCAACATCTTCCTCGGCGACGACGGCTTCGGGGTCGAGGTCGCCCGCCGCCTGGCCGACGCCGAGATCCCGGACGGGGTCCGGGTCGCGGACTACGGCATAAGCGGCATGCACCTGGCCTACGACCTGGCCGAAGGGTACGACACAACGATCCTCATCGACGCGTCGCCGCGCGGCGGGGAGCCGGGAACCGTGTATGTGATGGAGGTCGACGCCCCGGGTACGACCAGTACCGGAGACACAAGCGGTGCCGCGGCGAGCGGCGTCATAGCCGATGCGCACGGAATGCAGCCCGATGTCGTGCTCGGCATGCTCGGCATGCTGGGCGCCGACCCCGGGCGAGTGCTCGTGGTGGGCTGCGAGCCGGCCAGAACAGAGGAAGGCATTGGGCTGAGCGCGCCGGTAGCCGCCGCAGTTGGGCGGGCCGTCGACATCGTTCTGAATCTCGTGCGGCATGCCGGGCCAGACCGGCAGCCGCCCGCAAAGAAAGAGCCGGCCGACAGCGGCCGGTGAGTCAGCGAAGGGGAACCCATGTGCCTCGGCATCCCCGGTGAGGTAATCGAGATCCTGCCGGAACAGCCTGACCTGGCCCGAGTCGATGTGAGCGGGGTCAAGCGGGTGATCAATATAGGCCTGCTCGCAGACGACCCGCCCACGCCCGGCGAATGGGTGCTGATCCACGTGGGCTTCGCGCTGTCAAAGATCGACGAGGGCGAGGCCGCCGCGGCGCTGCAGTTCCTGGAGGGCATCGGCCAGGCGTACGAGGACGAAATCGCCGCGCTCGCCGAGTCCAGGATCGAGTGAGGAGCGGGTCATGCGTTTCGTCGACGAGTTCCGGGATAGCGACAAGGCGCGCGCGCTGTCCGCGAAGATCACGGCCCTGTGCGAGCCCGGCCGCCAGTACAAGCTGATGGAGGTGTGCGGCGGGCACACCCACACGATCTACAAGCACGGGCTCGAGGACTACCTGCCGGAGCAGATCACGCTGGTGCATGGCCCGGGCTGCCCCGTATGCGTGATCCCGATGGGGCGTATTGACGACGCGATGGCGCTCGCGGCCGAGCCAGAGGTGATCATGACCTCGTTCGGGGACATGATGCGGGTTCCGGGCAGCAACGGGTCGTTCTTCGACGCCAAGGCGCTGGGGACCGACATTCGTATGGTGTACTCGCCGCTCGACTCCCTGAAGATCGCCAGGAAGTACCCTGACAAACGGGTCGTGTTCATGGCCATCGGGTTCGAGACGACGGCTCCGTCGACGGCGATGACGTTGCTGCGCGCCGAGGCCGAGGGCCTGACGAACTTCTCGGTCTTCTGCAACCACGTGACGATCATCCCGGCGATCAAGGCGATCCTGGACTCGCCGGACCTGCGCCTCGACGGCTTCATCGGCCCCGGGCACGTGTCCACGGTCATCGGCTGCCGGCCGTACGAGTTCATCGCCCATGACTATGGCAAGCCCGTGGTCGTGGCCGGGTTCGAGCCGCTGGACATCCTGCAGTCGATCTACATGCTGATGCTGCAGCTGTCCGAGGGCCGGTCAGAGGTGGAGAACCAGTACGCGCGCGTGGTGCCGTGGGACGGCAACATCGTGGCCCTGCGGGCCATCAGCCAGACCATGGAACTGCGGCCGTATTTCGAGTGGCGCGGGCTTGGGTTCATCTCGCACTCGGCGCTGAGGGTCTCCGACCGGTACGCGGCTTTCGACGCCGAGCGGCTGTTCTCGGTGCCGGGCGTCCGGGTCGCCGACCCGAAGGCGTGCCAGTGCGGCGAGGTGCTGAAAGGGGTGCTCAAGCCCTGGGAGTGCAAGGTGTTCGGCACCTCGTGCACCCCTGAGACACCGATCGGTACGTGCATGGTGTCACCCGAGGGCGCCTGCGCTGCCTACTACAACTACGGCCGGCTGACCCGCCAGCGCGTCCGGGAGGCGACCTTGTCATGACCGGCCAGCGCCTAGGCCAGGGCTCCCTGCCGCTGAACCCGCCCGCCGCTGACCAGCCCCCAGCCCTGCCGGGGGCTCCGGGGGGCCGCCCCCCCGGGTCGGCACGGCGCGGTTCGCCGCAGCCACTGCCTGGGACCGTCCGCGAGGAACTGGTGCTCGAGCGAATCGACCGGGCCCGGCGCAGCCGCCCCCGGGTCAGGGAAGACCGGATCACGATGTCGCACGGGGCCGGCGGCAAGGCCACCCAGACCCTGATTCAGGCGGTGTTCCTTGACGAGTTCCGCAACCCGGTGCTTGAGCCGCTCGAGGACGCTGCCCGCGTGGCCGTGGGCGGGGCGCGGCTCGCCCTCACCACGGACTCCTACGTGGTGTCCCCGCTGTTCTTCCCGGGCGGGAACATCGGCGATCTCGCGGTCAACGGCACGGTCAACGACCTGGCCACCTCCGGCGCCGTGCCGCTGTACCTGTCGGCCGGGTTCATCCTGGAGGAGGGATTCGAGGTCGCGACCCTGAGCCGGATCGCCAGGTCCATGCGTGAGGCCGCGGAGGCCGCGGGTGTCCAGATCGTCACCGGCGACACAAAGGTCGTGGAGAAGGGCAAGGCCGACGGCTGTTACATCAACACAGCCGGGGTCGGCCTCATCTCGCACGACCTGGACCTGGGTGTGGCGCACGCGCAGCCGGGGGACGCGATCATTGTCTCGGGCCCGATCGGTGATCACGGGGTCACGATCATGCTGGCCCGGGGCGAGCTCGACATCGAGGCGGACGTGGCCTCGGACACGGCGCCGCTGGCCGGGCTGGTGGCGCGGCTGCTGGCCGCGACCTCTGGGGTGCACGCGCTGCGGGACGCTACCCGGGGTGGCGTGGCCACGATCCTGAACGAGATCGCCACGTCGGCCAGCGTGGGCGTGCTGGTCACCGAGAAGGACATCCCGGTGCGCACCGAGGTCCGCGGAGCGTCGGAGCTGCTCGGCATCGACCCGCTGTACGTCGCGTGCGAAGGCCGTCTGGTCGTGGTCACCGCCGCAGACGCAGCCGACCAGGCGCTGGCCGCGCTGCGGGCCCACCCGCTCGGCGAGCAGGCGGCGGTGATCGGCCGGGTGGTGGCCGACCAGCCGGGCATCGTGCAGATCAAGACTGCGTTCGGCGGCACCAGGATCGTCGACCTGCTGGTCGGCGACCCGCTCCCGCGAATCTGCTGAGTGAGCAGGCCGTGCACGAGCTGGCGCTGACCGAGAGCGTGGTCGAGGCGGTCACCGAGCGCCTGCCTGGCGCGAATATCAGCTGCGTGCGCCTGGACATCGGCGCGCTGTCCGGGGTCGTGGCTGACTCGGTCCGGTTCTGCTTCGACCTGGTGACGGAGGGAACGAGCCTGGAGGGAGCCCGCCTGGAGATCAGCCACACCCCCGGCCGGGGCGGGTGCCGGTCCTGCGGTGCCGAGTTCGAGCCCGACGGCGCGCTGCTGCTGTGCCCGTGCGGGAGCGCGGACGTCGCCGTGCTGTCCGGGCAGGAGTTCACAATCGCCTCCGTTCAGGTGGCCTGACCGTGTGCGCGACCTGCGGGTGCTCTGGTGAGGCGACCGTCCGGCTGCTGCCGGCCTCCCGCGAGCATCACGAGCACGGGCGTGACCACAGCCATGATCACGGGCACACCGTGGAGCTCCAGCAGAAGGTGCTGGCCAAGAACGACAGGCTCGCCGAGGCCAACCGCGACTGGCTGGCGCAGCGCGGGATCCTGGCGGTCAACCTGATGAGCTCACCCGGGGCCGGCAAGACCACGCTGCTGGAACGCACAGTGCGGGATCTGGCCGACGATGTCGCGATCTCGGTCGTCGAGGGCGACCAGGCGGGCGCGCTCGACGCCGACCGGATCCAGGCCGCTGGCTGCCACGGGGTGGTGCAGATCAACACCGGGACCGGCTGCCATCTCGACGCCGGGATGGTCGCCGACGGGCTGCGGGCGCTCGACCCCCCGCAGGGTTCGGTTGTCATGATCGAGAACGTCGGCAACCTCGTCTGCCCGGCCCTGTTCGACCTGGGCGAGGCTGTCCGGGTGGTGCTCGCGTCGGTTACCGAGGGCGACGACAAGCCGCTGAAGTACCCGCACATATTCCGCCAGGCCGATCTCGTGCTGGTGACCAAGACCGACCTGCTGCCGTACCTGGCCTTCGACACCGAGCGCCACGCCGCCGACGTGCGGCAGCTCAGCCCGCACGCCGGGATGCTGCCGCTCTCAGCGACAACCGGCGCTGGCCTGCCCGCGTGGTACGCCTGGCTCAGCGGCCGCCGGCCGGGCCGCCCCAGACCCGGATGAATGCAAGCTTGATGTCGTTGGGCGTGCACTAGATCGGCATTCTCAGGGTTCGGCGATCAGGCCCCTGAGGTAGGTGGGGCCTGAGAGGCTGACGGGGCTTCAGCGGTCATCTGTCCCGGTGGGCATTCCCGCTGCCGCTGCCGCCTCCTGAGCCCGCCGCAAGGACAGGTCCCGCTCCTGCCGGTTCCGGGTCAGCTCCGCGGCGCGCTCGAACTCGGCCTGCGCCTCGGCCGGGCGGTCCAGCTTCATCAGCAGGTCCCCGCGGACACTGGGCAGCAGGTGGTAGCCGCGCAGCGCGGGCTCGGCCGCCAGCGCCTCCACCAGGTCAAGGCCTGCCTGCGGTCCGTAGGCCATGGACACGGCGACAGCCCGGTTCAGCTCGACGACCGGCGAGGGCATCACCTGGGCCAGGACCGCATACAAAGTGGCGATACCGGCCCAGTCGGTGTCCTCGGGCCGGAACGCGCGGGCATGGCAGGCGGCGATGGCGGCCTGCAGAGCGTAGGGACCCGCGGCGCCGCCGAGCTGCTGGGCCCGGCCCAGCGCGACGATGCCCCGGTGGATGAGCAGCTGGTCCCACCGGTGCCGGTCCTGGTCGAGGAGCAGGACCGGTTCGCCGGACGGCCCGGCGCGGGCCCGCAACCTGGAAGCCTGGATCTCCATCAGCGCCGCCAGCCCGTGCACTTCAGGCTCCCGAGGAGCCAGCTGAGCCAGGACGCGGACCAGGCGCAGTGCTTCTGCGCAGAGCGTCGGCCGCATCCAGTCATCGCCGGCGGTTGCCGAGTACCCCTCATTGAAGATCAGGTAGATGACTTCCAGAACCGAGGACAGCCTGCCTGGCCATTCATCGGACCCGGGCGCCTCGACCCGCACCCCCGCCTGCGCGAGGGTCCTCTTAGCCCGGACAATCCGCTGGGCGATCGTCGTTTCCGGGACGAGATAGCCGCGCGCGATCTCGGTGGTCGTCAGCCCGCCCAGCAGCCGCAGGGTCAGCGCTGCCCGCGCCGGCACCGGGAGAACCGGGTGACATGCGGTGAACATCAGCCGCAGCAGGTCATCGTCAATGCGGCCGGCGGCCTCGTCGGCTCCGGGTGTCACGCTGGAACCCTCGGCATCGAGGGCCCGGCCGATCTGGGCGTACTTGTTACGCAGGTCCTGGTTCCGCCGGAACTCGTCGATCGCCCGGCGCTTGGCCACAGTCATCAGCCAGGCGCCAGGTTTCTCAGGAACTCCCGTCTGCGGCCACTGCTCCAGCGCGGCGACGACGGCATCCTGGGCCAGTTCCTCGGCGAGCCCGACGTCCCCGGCGTACCTCGCTAGCCCGGCGATCAGCCGCGCCCACTCGATGCGCACCACGGCTTCGATCGCGGCATGCGTCTGCGAAGAGGCCACGACACCCGATGACACCACCGGCCGCTGGGTGCGGCAAGCCGGCGGCCGCGCGGCGCCGAGCCTCGTGCAGGAGGTTCGGCGCCGCGCGGGCCGACCCAGGACGTCACATGACCGGACGCACAGTGCACTCGCCATAGCCGAGCACGCCCAGGAACCGCTTGGTCCACTCGACCGCCTCGTCCTTGTCCCTGGTCTCCATCAGCGCCCAGCCGCCGATGAGTTCCTTCGCCTCGGAAAACGGCCCGTCGGTCACCGTGTACTTGCCGTCCGCCAGGCTGATCTTGGTTGCCTCATCGAGGGGCGCGAAACCGCCGGTCGCCACGACGATCCCGGCCTTGGTCGCCTCCTCGACGAACTCGCCCATCCTGGCGTACATGTCCGGGCTCGGCGGCGGCGTCGGTGCCGACGGGTCTCCCAGCGTGTAGCCGAAGAATCGCATGATCTTCTCCTTCTGTGTGGCCGGCGCTCAGCGGCGGCCGGCGCAGCTCGTCTTCTGCCCACGCGTCGAACGGCGCGCCTCGTTCTCGACACCGGGTCAACGATTTTTTTCACAGAACGAGGCCAGCTCCGAGCCCTCTACGACGGCGACCCCGGCCGCGCCATCACTGCCGCGGCTACGACCGCCTGGCCGAGGCTGATGCCGCCGTCGTTGCAGGGAACCCGCGAGTGCACCAGGACGGCGAACCCGTGCGCCTCCAGCCGGCTGACGGCAGCGTGCAGCAGCAGCAGGTTCTGGAACACGCCGCCGGACAACGCCACCGTGCTCAGGCCGTGGCGCTCGCGCAGCAGCAGGCAGCAGTCAGTGATCAGGTCCGCGACCCCGTTGTGGAAGCGGGCGGCGATGACGCCGCGGTCGGTCCCGGCAGTGAGGTCCTCGGCCACCCCCCGTACCAGATCGGCGCCAGCGATGCGCAGCGGCTGCCCGCCCGTGCTGTCCGGCCCTCCGGCGGCCGCCCCGGTGAAAGTGGCGGGGTAGGCGCCAGGCTCGGCCGGGTTGGCCAGCTGCTCCAGCTCCACGGCGGCCTGGCCCTCGTAGTTGACCGTGTCCGCTGCGCCGAGGATCGCGGCTACCGCATCGAACAGCCGCCCGGCGCTCGAGGTCAGCGGCGAGTTGATGCCCCGGCGGGCCATCGTGACCACCGCAGGCCAGAGACGCTGATTGCGCCGGGCCACGTCCAGTCTGGGAAGCGGGCCGACCGCCATCGCCGGGTCAGCCGGGTCAGCCGAGCAGGCGGCGTCGAGGTAGGCAGCGGCCATGCGCCATGGCTGCCGGATCGCGGCGGCGCCGCCGGGCATCGGCACAGCTGCCAGGTGCGCGGCGCGCTCGAACCCGCCAGCGTCGGCGATCAGGAACTCACCGCCCCAGATGGTCCCGTCCGTGCCGTACCCGGTCCCGTCGAACGCGACCCCGATGACCGGCCCGTCCGCCTGGTTGTCAGCCAGGCAGGAGACGACGTGCGCGTGGTGGTGCTGGACGCCGACAAGCCGCACCCCGTCGAGCTCGAGTGCGTACTTCGTGGAGAGGTACTCCGGGTGCAGGTCGTGCGCCACAACCTCAGGCGTGATGTCGAACAGCCGGCGGAAGTGCTCGATCCCCTCGGTGAACGAGCGCAGCGTCTCGGCGTTCTCCAGGTCCCCGATGTGGTGCGACACGAACGCATGGTCGTCCCTGGCCAGGCAGAACGTGTTCTTCAGCTCGGCCCCGCAGGCCAGGACCGGCTGGGCGAACGTGGTGCGCACCCGCAGTGGCTCGGGTACGTAACCGCGGGACCGGCGCAGGACCATCTCCCGTCCCCGGAACACCCGCACCACCGAGTCGTCGGTCCGGGTCTCGATCGGGCGGTCATGGGTCAGGAACGCGTCAGCGATCTTGTGCAGCCGCTCGCCCGCGTCGCCATCCACGTACACGATCGGCTCATCAGAGACGTTCCCGCTGGTCATGACCAGTGGCCGGCCGGCTGACCGGAGCAGCAGATGGTGCAGCGGCGTGTACGGAAGCATCAGCCCGAGCTGCCTGTTCCCGGGAGCCACCGCCTCGGCGACGCCGGCTCCGGGCCGCCGGGGCAGCAGCACGATCGGCCGCCGGGCGCTGGCCAGCAGCCCCGCGGCAGCATCGTTGACCCCGCACAGCAGGCGCGCGGTTGCGACATCAGCGACCATCACGGCGAACGGCTTGTCCTCGCGGTGCTTGCGCGACCGCAGCGCGGCGGCGGCCGGCTCGCTGGATGCGTCCACGGCCAGGTGGTAGCCGCCCAGGCCCTTGACGGCCAGCACCTGGCCATCCCGCAGCAGCGCCGCTGCGGCAGCCAGCGGCTCGCCCGGCAGCACTGTTCCGGCCGCGTCGGCCAGCGCCAGCCTGGGACCGCAGGCCGGGCAGCAGGTTGGCTGCGCGTGGAACCGCCGGTCCGAGGGATCGTGGTACTCCCCCGCGCACGCCTCGCACATCACGAACGAGGCCATCGTGGTCAGCGGCCGGTCGTAGGGAACGTCACGGACGATCGTGAATCGCGGCCCGCAATTGGTGCAGTTGATGAACGCATAGCCGTGCCGCCGGTCATCTGGATCAGCCAGCTCAGCGAGGCAGTCGGCGCAGGTGGCTGTGTCCGCGGATACCAGCGTCCGGCGCCGCGGCCCCGGCTGGCTGGGCGCGATCGAGAACACAGCGCTGCCGTCCGGCGGCATCGCGGCGGTGCTGATCCGGTCGATCCTGGCCAGCGGTGGCGCGTCGGCTGCCAGCGAGGCCAGGAACGTATCCACGGCGGAAGGGGAACCCTCCACCTCGGCGAAGACCCCGTCGACATCGTTGCCGACCAGCCCGCCGAGCCCCA
Organism: uncultured Actinomycetota bacterium; assembly: GCA_963815375.1. Taxonomy (GTDB): domain Bacteria; phylum Actinomycetota; class Actinomycetes; order Streptosporangiales; family Streptosporangiaceae; genus JASHPR01. Next base: position 267,217 of record CAWFGX010000012.1, read on the forward strand.
GGCGGGTCGCCAGCGCGTACACGAACGGCCGGAAGCCGACCCCCTGGACGATGCCCTCGACCCGCACCGCTTTCCTGATGCGCTGGCTCACACTGTTTCCCGCCCGCTCATAACCCCCAGCTTGTCAGGCGGGTTCCGGCGAGGCTGCGTCTGCTGGCGCCCTCAGGAACTTGGCGAAGTCGTAGGCGTGCTCGGGCATCGCGCGGACCCGCTCGTCGAGCCACTTGGCATCCTGGCCGATGAGGATCCGCCAGGCCCCGGAGCGCACACCGCCGAGGATCACGCCCGCCGCCTCGGCCGCGCTCACCGGCGCCTTGTCGCGGAAGTCGTCAGCCATCTGCGCGACCCGCTGGCGCACCTCGCTCGCGGGCGCACCGTCGGCCAGCGCGCCAAGGCGGACCAGAGCGGCCCGCGCTTCGTCGAGCTCGCTGCCGGTCATGTCAGCCGCTGCCGGGTGGCCGTGCATCCGCCGGGAGTTCGAGACGATGTTTGTGCCCACGTGACCTGGCATCACGACTGCGACCCGGACCTGCGGGGCGTGCAGGCGCAGGTCCTCGATCAGCGCTTCGGAGAAACCCCTCACAGCGAACTTGGCGCTGCTGTAGGCGGTGGACGGCATGCCCGGGCCGAGCGTTGCCCAGAAGCCGTTAACGCTGCTGGTGTTGACCAGCACAGCGTCGTCGCTGGCCATCAGCAGTGGCAGGAACGCGCGGGCACAGTAGTAGACGCCCCACCAGTCAATGGCGAACGTGCGCTCCCATTCCTCACGCGAGTCGTTGATGAAACTGCCACCGCCGCCCACGCCTGCGTTGCTGAAGACCAGGTCGACATGATCGGTGGCGTGCTGCCGGGCGACCTCGTCGCGGAAGCGCAGTACCTGGGTCTCCTGTGACACGTCGCAGGAGTGCCCGGTGACCTTCACGCCGGACTGGGCGCCCTCACGGGCCAGGGCCACGGTCTCCGCGACCGTACCGGCGTTCAGGTCGCAGGCGGCCACCGAGGATCCCTGCGCGGCGAGCTGCCGGACAAGCTCGCGGCCGATGCCCGAGCCGCCTCCGGTCACCGCCGCGAGCTTTCCTGCGAATGAGTCCACTGGTTCGATCGTTACCGCGTGCGCCATCCCGCGTCAACGATCCAGGGCGCCTGAATCTCGACGACCCGCGCTGCCTGCGGCCGGTGCGGTGCCCACGCGGCTAACCTAACCGCGCTGAGCGGTACTTAGCGGAGCCCAGCGAACAGGTCGTCCTCGGGGACCTGTGCGCCTGTCCGGTCGACAGCCCGGATGAAGCTCTCCCGGCCGAACACCTCAGTGCCGATGTCGGGCGGGATCTTGCTGAACCACGATTCCCGAATCTGGCTGGCATGGGACATGAGCGCGGCGCGCTTGCGTTCCAGCACCGGCCGGATGTCGATGTTGGTGGTGATCCGGCGCTCAGATTCCTCGATCTGGCGCATCGTCTCCTCGTCGAAGCTGGGCGGGTCAGGCACCTCCACGCCGGCCTCGCGCAGCGCGTCCCACAGCTTGCGCCAGTCACTGCGGCGCATCGCTGTCAGGTAGAACTTGTCCGGAATACCGGTCGCGGCCACGGCGGCCGCCGCGGACCTGGCCGCGTGGACGTGGTCAGGATGCTGGTAGGCCCCGTCGGGGTCGTAGGTGATCACGACCTGGGGCCGGTAGTGCTCGATCAGGGTGCCGATGCGGCCGGCTACCACGCTCTCCGGCACGTTGCAGAACGCATCTGGCCGGTTCTTGTAGTCCCAGTCGGGCATGCCCGAGTCGTGGTAGCCGAGCAGTTCCAGCTCGGTGACGCCCAGGTGCTTGCAGGATTCGCGCAGCTCGGCCAGCCTGATCTGCGCGACGGTCTGCTCGTCGTGGCCATCCTGGCCCGGCTTGATACCGTCCGGCGTGTCGCCGAATTCACCGTTGGTGCAGGTCACGACCACGGTCCGGATGCCGAAGTCCGAATAAAGGGCCAGCACGCCGCCCGTGCTCGATGCCTCGTCGTCAGGGTGCGCGTGAACCGCCATCAGCGTGAGAGTGTCCGACATGCCTCAAGCCTGCCCGACGCCGCGGTGTGACCGCGAATCCGGCCGGGTCTAGCTCCCGGCTGAGCGGCTGCTATACGCGCGGCTCGGCGGCTACTGTGCCCGAGCTGACCGCCGCGGCCAGGCGTGCGTGGTCGCGCTCGTTCTGGTCGCCATAGGCGGCGGCGAAGTCCGCTACGGCCTCATCGAACACCGGAGACTTGCCCAGGTAGGCGGCGATCGCGATGCGGTCCCCGGTGCGGGCGTGCGCCCGGGCCAGGGTCTGCCCGCACAGCTGCACGTAGGCCCGCATCGACGGGGGGTCCATCTCCTCCGCGGTGACCGAGAACTTCCAGTCGCGCAGCTGCCGGACGTAGTAGTCGTGGGCTGGGTAGGGGCGGCCCGGACTCCGCGAGGCCCGGTGCCAGCCCAGGAAGACGTCGGCGGCCGCCTGGGTCAGCTGCTGGCCGGCCACGACCCGCTCGCCTTGGCTCGGGTACGGAGTCGGGCCGAGGAACCCGGACAGGACCGACGGCACCGCTTCCTTCACCTGCAGGAACAGCCGGTCCTCGTCGTCACGGCCGGACAGCGCGATGACCCAGCAGCGCATCCCCAGGCTGCCGACGCCAACGACCTGCCGCGCCATGTCCCTCACCCGGTACCGGTCGATAAGGAACCGGCGATCCCGTTCCAGCGTGCCGGAATAGTTGGCGACGACGGCGTTCAGGTGCGATTCAAGGCCCCCGGACTCCGCACCCGGCAGGTCGGCGATGGGTGCCAGCACCGGAGGCCGGGCCGCGAACCGGGGCCGGCCGCTGGCGCCGGTGGTCAGCCGCGCGAGCGCCTGCAGGCCTGCCCGGTCCCGGGCACCCGCGAGGTCCGCGTCCGCCAGCCGGCGCTCCCGCCGGCCCAGGGCTGTCAGGTAGCGCTCCCGGAGCCGGTCGATCTCAGCCGGCGACTGCCAGGCATCCAGCTCGCCCAGCCCGGCCAGGCTGCGCATCGCCTTGCGGTACCGGGCGACTGCGGCGACCGCGATCTGGCGGCGCTGCGGCCGCCCGAAGCCGTTGTCGCGCGACGCGACGTCGGCGCTGGCCGCCAGCCGCTTGAGGTCCCACTCCCACGGCCCGGGCAGCGTCTCGTCGAAGTCATTCACGTCGAAAACCAGGCGCCGCTCGGGCGACGCGAAGATGCCGAAGTTCGACAGGTGAGCGTCGCCGCAAGCCTGAACGATGAGCCCGGTCGCTGGCGTGGCCACAAGATCGCCGGCCATCAGCAGGGCCGCTCCGCGGAAGAACGCGAACGGCGAGGTCAGCATCCGGCCATAGCGGATCGGCAGCAGCTCGGGCACCCGGGACGCGTCCTGCTGCTGCAGCAGGGCCACCGGGTCAGGCCGGTCCGCGGCGGGCGCAAAGGCCGCGTGGTTCTCCCTGGGCACTTTGGCCCGCAAGGCCTTGCCGCGGGCGGCGCGCTCAGCCGCGGTTAGCGTCGTCGGCGACGGATCTAGCCGAGCGGCCCGCAGCCCCGCAGACTCCCGGCGCGCGCCGCTGACGGCCGCGCCGCTAGCCACGCTGAGTCCTGCTGCCGGGTTCCCGCCTGGCACCCCAGCCAGGGACGTCGATTCGCTGGCCGATCCGGCCGGGCCGCCACTGGCCGCCGAGGCTTCCCTGGGCGGCCTGGGCGCCGGACTTCCCGCCACCGGGGCCACGCAGGACATAGGCGATGCCGACAGCGATCACCGCCCCGGCCACGGGCCCGGCAAGGTAGGCCCACCAGGAGGACCAGTCGCCCAGCACCAGGGCCGGGCCGAGCGAGCGCGCCGGGTTCATCGACGCGCCGCTGACCGGCGATCCCCAGAGCCCGGCCAGGGCTATGTAGCTGCCGACGCCGATCGCGGCGAACTGCCCGACCTGCTGCGCGCCCGAGGAGACACCGAGGATCGTGCTGACCAGCCCGGTGGTCAGCACGATCTCCCACAACATCGCGGTCGTCGTGGAGATGCCCCGGCCCGGAAGGGTCAGACCGGCGGAGCCGTGCCTGCCGATCAGCGCCCACACCAGCAGGGTCGCCAGCACCGCCCCGGCGAACTGCACCACGATGTAGCCAGGGACCCGGCGCCACGGGAAGTCCCCGCGCAGCGCGAACGCCAGGCTGACCGCGGGGTTGAGGTGAGCGCCGGACACTGCGCCCATGAACAGGATGATCGCTGCCACCATCAGCCCGGGCGCGACCACCAGCGCGGTGTACGGGACGGCATGACCCCCGAACCTCGCGTTCACAATGCCGCCGCCCGCCGCGACCAGCACCAGCAGGAAGGTCCCGAGCAGCTCAGAGAACACCCGCCGCCATTCGAAACTGGTGTCCCAGAAATCGAACCGCCGGGCGAACGAGTTCGGCTCGCCGATGGCCCGCAGCGAGACCGCGGCGTGCTGCACCTGGTCGCGCACTGACGCCTCCGCAGAGCGCGGTGGCCCAGGCTGGCTGTCGCTCAACCTCACTCCCCGAACTGCCTGCCTCGCCCGGCCAGTGCCACCCAGCCAGTCATGAGGCGAGCAATCGATGTTATGCCCGGATGTCTGCAAGGTGAATACCCGGCCAACTGCCGCGTTAGGCATCGCACCGGCCAGGCAGCCGCCGCTAGCTGCCCCCCCCCGCTCATCCAGAAGTCAGAAGGGCTGTTGCCGCCTGCGGATACTCAAGAACCAGGTACGTACCACTGGCCATTCTCACGCTCCATTCCCCGCCGGCAAGAAGCAGCCGCCCTTGCCAGTTACATTCAGCACCCCCGCGCCGGCCTGGCGAGTGGTGAGAAAGGGGAGATTTTTCAGTAGGCGGCGGTGGCGACCGCGACGATCTCGTCCGCGTCCTCGGCGAGCAGGAAACCATCAGCCACAGCCCGCATTGTGGCGGAACGGAACGCCGCAGCGTAGTCCGCAAGACCCCCCGGGTAGCGGCGCGCGAGCTCGGCTTCATCGAACGCGCGGGTGCTGCCGAACAGGACGGCGATCCCCTCAGCGCCAGCGGGCGTGAGCCCGGACAGCGCTGCGACCGGCGCGTCCACCCAGCCAGTCCGGATACCACCGCGCGCAATGCCAGAGGCGTCGGTGACCAGCCGCATCGGGTCGTCCGGGGCGGTCTCGAGCCGGGGCGACGACGGCGGAGTCGGCCCGCCGCGAGCCCACTGCTCGAGATGCGCGACAGCTGCCTGGGCGACGTAGTGGTGCTGCAGCCCGGAGTTCACCGGCTCGGGGCAGGGCATGCCAAACGGCGCGCTGGTCGGTGCTGTCAGCCGCACCATCTCGGCCGGGTCCAGGCTGCCGGAATCGCTGAACGAAGCGCCAAGGATGTAGGTATCGGCGTGCGAGGCACCCGCGATCTCCCACCAGCGCAGGCAGTCGCTGTCCGGCTGCCGGGCGGTGACCCCGGCGAGCAGGCCGGTCACGTCGGTCTCTGTCTGGACGGTCAGCACCGGAACGCGCAGATCGGGGCGGATGCGGGCGTTCTGTGGCCCAGAGCGGATCCGGCCGTCCCACCCCGACAGTGGCGCCGCAGAACCGGACCGGCTGCCGATCAGGTAGCCATCGCACCCGGCCTTGGGCGGCAGCGCAGGCACCACCGCGTTGACGTAGGTGACCAGGTGGATCGCTGACTGAGACTGGCCGGCGCCAAGCACGCACTCGGCCTCGGCGGGCCCCAGCACCCCACCGCCGCGAACCGCGCGCACAGCCTGGGTGAAGATGTCGAAACAGAACGCGTCGCCGGGATGGTGCAGTGCGCCGTAGCGAGCCGGATCGCTCTGCTTGAGGGCTGGCAGCAGCATGCGCTGGGGCGCATCGGGCTCGGCGCTGTCTTCGTCGAAGATCCCGCCGCCGCCGTCGATGCCCCTGCGCTGCGCGGAGACCCCGACCCAGGCCCAGCCTGCCCGTACGACCTGCCGGTGGGTCAGCATCCAGTGCGCCGGCGCGTCGAATCCGGCGCTGACGTTGAGCCATTCCACGATGACGGTGCCGCTGAAAGCGCCCGGATCAGACGGCCGGCACACCACGAGCCGGGTGACGAATGGCGCCTCGACGGCCGGCCTGACGTCCCAGTGCCCGTCGGGCCCGGCCGGGCCGGCCATCTCGAACGACGTCGCGGTCGACTCGAGAAAGAATTCCTCCAGCACGTAGCCCACGCTGGCCAGGTCGAAGCCCGTCATGATGATGCCCGGCGTTCCGGCTACCGGTCCCGAAAGCCGCGGGGTCTCGCTCACGCGCGGCACTTTACCTGGCAGCGCAGCCCGGCGGGCGCTCGCAGCGGCGGCGCGGGCAATCCGGCCTCACTTCAGGTGCGAGACGTGCAACCGGACGTGCTCGGCCAGGTCCAGCGCGTGCTGGCGTACCCGGGCCTCCACGAGGTCGCCGTCCCGGGCCTTCAGCGCCTCGATGATGTGCGCGTGGTCAACACTAGAATGGGCCGCCCGGTCATCATCGCCGATCGTGCGCTGGCGGATCGCCCGCATGTGTATCTGCAGCCGTGAGATGTGCTGCGAGAACAGCTCGGAACGCGCCAGCTCAACTATCCGCTGATGGAACTCCAGGTTGAGCTCGGAGTACTCGCCCAGCGGGATAGGCGGCCGGCGGCCCCCAGTCGGCTTGCTGAACTGCGGGAAGGAGGCGACGAGCTCGGCGATCTCCTCGTCGGTCGCCCGCTCTGCCGCGAGCCGCGCCGCCATGCCCTCGAGCACAGCCGACGCCTGGATCACCTCGATGATCTCTTCCTTGGTTTTCCGGACAACATAGATGCCCTTGCGAGGCACGGTCCGGACGACCCCCTCGTGCTCGAGCCGCAGCAGCGCCTCGCGGACGGGCGTCCGGCTGATCCCGAGCCCCTCGGCGAGGGCGCGCTCATCCAGCCTCTGATCATCGTCGCTGCCGTCGTAGATCGGCATGTCCGCGATCGCCTGCCGCAGGATGTCATACGCCCGCGACGTGAGGGTGGCCTCGACAGCCACTGCCGGCAGAATGAGGCTGCGTGTCCCGCGGCGCGCCGCGCGACCTTGCCTCGGCTGTGTTGCTGCGATGGTGTCCCCCCACATTTCCCCAGCGCCACGTCGCGCATGCAGCCCCGGTCACGTATCTACGCACTCCACGGGCTGCCGGGACAGTCTATTCAGGCCCTGGTGCGGAATGGGGTGGCGCATCGCTGACGGCCTCTCCCCGCCCCTGCGGGGAGAGGCCGTCAGGGGAGGGTGTCCTGCCTGCTCAGCGCGTTGCGGACATTGATATATCACATTCTACATACTTGACACCACATTCCACAGCAGCACAGTATGACCACACCCCTACCCTTCTCCCGGATCGAGGATCCCGATGTCAGTGCGTGTGTGGCGCCGGTACGGGCGCTCGATGGCAGTCGCGTCGGGCATCGTGACCGGCGCTCTGCTCATAGGAGCCTGCTCGAGCGCGACCAGCTCGCCTAGCAGCAAGGCGGGCGCCCCGGAGTCGGGCGGCGTGGCCACGTTCGCCCTGCCGGCAGGCGCGGTCCCAGACTGGATCTTCCCGTTCATCGACAGCGCGCACAGCTCGGTCGACAACCGCAACCAGTTCGACTACCTCATGTACCGGCCGCTCTACTGGTTCGGCGAGAACGGGGAGCCGGTCATGAACGACAGCCTGAGCCTCGCCAATCCGCCCGTCTACAGCAACGGCAACCAGAGCGTGACGATCACGCTGAAGAAGTACCGCTGGTCCAATGGCGAGTCGGTCACAACGCAGGACGTCGCGTTCTGGCTCAACATGCTCGCCGCTGACAAGCAGCACTGGGCCTACTACGTTCCCGGCGGGCTGCCCGGCAACCTGAGCGGCTACCGGATCGTCAACGCGTCCACCATCGTTCTGAATCTCAAGAGCGCGTACAGCCCGGACTGGTTCACTGACAACGAGCTGTCCCAGATCACGCCGCTGCCCATGGCGTGGGACATGACGTCGGCCACCACCCAAGGAAGCTGTGCGACGTCGGTCTCGTCCTGCCCGGCCGTGTGGGCCTACCTCTACTCCCTGGCCAAGCAGACTTCCACGTACACCACCTCCCCGATCTGGCAGGTGGTCGACGGTCCCTGGCACCTGGCCAGCTACCAGTCGACCGGCTACTCCGCCTTCAAGCCGAACCCGAAGTACTCAGGCCCGGTCAAGGCGAAGCTCTCTGAGTTCATCGAGGAGCCGTTCACCACTGAGGCATCCGAGCTGAGCGTGCTGAGCAGCGGTCAGCTCAGCGTCGGCTACATCCCTGTCACCGACATCGCCCAGAAGAGCGTCATCGCGCAGAACGGGTACACGCTCACCCCATGGCTGGACGCCGGGATCAACTACTTCCCGTACAACTTCAACAACCCGACGGTGGGGATGATCTTCGAGCAACTGTACATCCGCCAGGCGTTCCAGCACCTGATCAACCAGCCCCAGTTCATCAGCCAGATCTTCGACGGCTATGCGTCCCCGACGTACGGGCCCGTTCCTAACGCCCCGGCCAACCCCTACATCGACAGCTACGTGAAGAACAACCCCTACCCGTTCAGCGTGTCCGACGCGAAGAAACTGCTGACCAGCCACGGGTGGAGTGTGCAGCCCAACGGCGTGACGACCTGCACGAGCCCCGGTAGCGGGTCGTCAAACTGCGGAGCCGGGATAGCAGCGGGCGCGAAGCTCAGCTTCAGCCTGCTGTACGCCAGCGGCTCCACCGAGCTGACTGCCGAGATGGAGGCCATGAAGTCCACGTTCTCCGAAGTCGGGATCGACCTGAACCTCTCCGAGGCGCCGTTCGACACGGTGATCAGCAGCTCGGTGCCGTGCAAGCCGACGCAGGCAAGCTGCAGCTGGCAGCTGGACAACTGGGGCGGCGGCTGGAGCTACAGCATGGATCACTTCCCGAACGGCGACCTGATCTTCGGCACCGGAGCCGGCGACAACTTCGGCAGCTACACCAGCACCACAGCCGACGGCCTCATTGCCCAGACCGACCACCAGCCCGGGACGCTCCCGACCGACGAGAACTACCTGGCGTCGAACCTCCCGGCGATCTTCATGCCCAAGGCTGACTACCAGCTGACTGAGGTCTCCAACAAGCTGCAGGGAGTCACGCCGCAGCAGCCCACGTTCAACATGACCCCCGAGGAGTGGTACTTCGTCAAGTGACCTCCTTCACTCCCGTGACACGGGCGTTCGCCAACCGCCAGCAGCTCGCTGGGACGTTCGGGATGGTGGCGTCGACGCACTGGCTGGCGTCCGCCGCTGGCATGGCCGTGCTCGAGGGCGGCGGGAACGCCTTCGACGCGGCGACAGCTGCCGGGTTCGTGCTCCAGGTCGTTGAGCCGCATCTCAACGGCCCGGGGGGCGAGGTGCCGATCATCGGCTACAGCGCCCGCGACCAGGCGCCGTTCGTGATCTGCGGCCAGGGCCCGGCGCCGAAGGCCGCAACGATCGAGCACTTCGCCGGCCTCGGCCTGGGCCTGGTTCCGGGCACCGGGCTGCTGCCAGCCTGCGTGCCCGGTGCCTTCGGAGCCTGGCTGGAGCTGCTGGGCCGCTGGGGCACCAGGACGATCGCCGAGGTCCTGGGTTATGCCATCGGCTACGCACAGGCCGGCCACCCGCTCCTGCCCCGGGCGGCGGACGCGGTCGCGTCCATGGAGAGCTTCTTCACCGAGCACTGGCCGACCTCGGCCGAGGTGTACCTGCGCGGCGGCGGCCCGCCGCGGCCGGGCGCCAGGTTCGCCAATCCGGACCTGGCCAGCACCTACCGCCGGGTGCTTGATGAGACGAAGGCCGCAGCGGGAGACCGCCTCGGCGAGATAGAGGCCGCCCGGCGCGCGTTCTACGAGGGGTTCGTCGCGGAGGCGTTCGCGGGCTACTTCGCCCGAGCCGAGGTCATGGACACCTCAGGCATCCCGCACCGGGGACTGCTGACCCCCGACGACCTGGCCGGCTACCGGGCCCGCGTCGAGGAGCCGCTGACGTTCGACTACCACGGCCTCACGGTCTGCAAGACCGGCCCGTGGGGCCAGGGGCCCGTGTTCTGCCAGCAGCTGGCCCTGCTGGCCGGGTTCGACCTGGACGACACCGACCCGGCCGGAACGGAGCTGGTGCACACGGTCACCGAGTGCGCGAAGCTCGCGTTCGCCGACCGAGAGGCCTGGTACGGCGACCCGGACGTCACCGACGTTCCGCTCCGGGCATTGCTGTCAGCGCAGTACAACGACCAGCGGCGGCGGCTGGTCAGCGCCGAGGCATCCCGGGAGCTGCGGCCAGGCAGCCCGGACGGCCGCAGGCCGGTCCTTCCCCCGCTGCCAGCGCCGCCTGCGGTGCTCGGGCGCGACGGCACCGGCGCGGCGACGGCACCGGGCGTCGGCGAGCAGGTCCTGGCCGAGGGCAGGCTCAGCGGGGACACGTGCCACCTCGATGTCGTGGACCGCTTCGGCAACATGGTGACGGCGACCCCCAGCGGCGGCTGGCTGCAGAGCTCGCCGGTGATTCCAGGCCTCGGGTTCGGGCCGACGACCAGGGGCCAGATGTTCTGGCTGACCGGCGGCCTGCCCAACTCGCTGGCCGGGGGCAAGCGGCCGCGGACCACGCTGACGCCCACGCTGGCCCTGCGCGACGGCTCTCCGTACCTGGCGTTCGGCACGCCGGGGGGCGACAGCCAGGATCAGTGGTCACTGATCTTCTTCCTGCGCCACATTCACCACAGTCTTGATCTTCAGAACGCTATCGAGGCTCCGGCGTGGCACAGCGCTCACTTCCCGTCGTCCTTTTATCCACGCGAGGCGTTCCCAGCGCGGATCCACGCTGAGGAGCGGCTCGGGGAAGGCACCCTGGCCGACCTGGCGGCCAGGGGTCACGACGTCGTGACCGAGGGGCCGTGGTCGCTCGGCCGCATGTCCGCGGCCGGGATCGGAGATGACGGGACGTTCGTTGCCGGGGCCACGCAGCGCGGCCTGCAGGGCTATGCGGCAGGACGCTGACATGCGGGCCTGCCGATGACCGCGTACCTGGTCCGCAGAGTGCTGCAGGGGATCGCCGTGGTCTTCGGGGTCACGCTGATCATCTTCATCATCCTGCACGCGCTGCCCGGCGGCCCGGCCCGCGGAATGCTCGGACCCGAGGCGACCGAGCAGCAGGTCCAGCAGTTCATCGCGGCGAACGGCTACAACAAGCCGCTGTGGGTGCAGTACTGGAGGTTCATCGACCAGACCGTGCACGGCAACCTCGGCTACTCCTACAGCAACAACGCGACCGTGGGGTCGCTGCTTTCCGATGACCTGCCCAAGACGGCGGTGCTGGTCGCGCTGGCCTACGCGGTCGCGCTTGTCATCGCGGTCCCCCTGGGGATCATGCAGGCGCTGCGACGCAACTCCGCCGCCGACTACATCACCACCGGCGCCTCGTTCATCGCCTATTCCATGCCGACCTTCTGGCTTGGGCTCCTGCTCATCCTCGGCTTCGCCGTCAGCTGGCGGCTGCTGCCAGCCGAGGGCCCGCAGGGAGCGACGGTGTCGGCGGTGCTGCACGACCCGAAGGCCATGATCCTTCCGGTGCTGACCCTGGCGCTGGTGACGATCGCCTCGTTCAGCCGGTTCATGCGCTCAAGCGCGATCGAAACCCTGGTCCAGGACTACATCCGCACCGCGCGGGCGATGGGCATTCCGGAGCGGACCGTGCTGCTGCGGCACCTGCTGCGCAACTCGCTGAGCCCCATTATCACGCTGATCGGCCTCAGCCTGCCGGTGGTGATCTCCGGGGCCGTGCTGACGGAGTCTGTGTTCAACTACCCGGGGATGGGCCTGCTCATCTGGAACGCGGCGACGGCGCACGACTTTCCTGTGCTTCTCGGCGCGACGATCGTCCTCGCGACGGTCACGGTCATCGGCTCGCTGGTAGCCGACATCCTCTACGCGGTCGCCGACCCGAGGGTCAGGTACTCATGAGCCTAGAGATCCTGGCCGGGGAGTCATCCGCCGCTGGACCTGGAGCCGAGCCCGAGGGCGGCGAGGTCCGCGCCGCGGGCTCAGCCTGGCGCACGATCGGGTCGGTCTTCATTCAGAGCCGGCTGGCGACCGTTGGTGTTGCGATCGTGGTCGTGATGGTGCTGTTCAGTTTCGCCGGCCCGGTCTTTTACCACACCGACCAGATCCACACGAACCTGTCAATTGCCAACCACCCCCCGGGCGGCGCGCACCTGCTCGGCACCGACGACGTCGGCTACGACGTGCTGGGCCGGCTCATGGTGAGCGGCCAGCAGTCGCTGACCGTGGGGCTGGCGGCGGCGCTGCTGGCCACCGTCGCCGGCACGCTGTGGGGCGCGATTGCCGGGTACGTGGGTGGCGCGGTCGACGCGATCATGATGCGGATCGTGGACTCGGTACTGTCCATTCCCCCGCTGGTCCTCATCCTGCTGCTGTCCGCCGTGCTCAGGCCAGGGACGACCGGCCTGATCCTGGTGATCGCCAGCTATGCCTGGCTGATCCCCTCCCGCCTGGTCCGCGGCGAGGCGCTCACACTGCGCACGAGGGAGTTTGTGCAGGCATCCCGGGCGATGGGTGGCCGGCATGCCTGGATGGTGCTGCGGCACATCGCCCCGAACGCGGTCGGCACCATCGTCGTTCAGGCGACCTTCGAGGTGGCCAACGCGATCCTGCTGCTCGCGGCGCTCAGCTTCCTCGGGCTCGGCCCGGCGCCGCCCTCAACGAACTGGGGCAGCATGCTGAACAACGGGCTCAACTACATGTTCGAGGGCAGGTGGTGGCTCGTCTACCCGGCCGGGCTGGCCATCGTCCTCACCGTCATCGCTTTCAATTTCATCGGCGACGCGCTGCGCGCGGCGCTCGACGTCAGGCTCCAGGCCCGATGACCGGACCACAGAACGGCGAACTGCTGGAAGTCCGCGACCTGCGAACCGAGATCCGGCGGCGCAAGGACTCGGTGCACGCCGTGGACGGGGTCTCGTTCACCGTCCGCCAGGGAGAGACGGTCGGGCTGGTTGGCGAGTCCGGGTGCGGCAAGACCATGACCGCGATGTCGATCGTGCGGCTGCTGCCGCCGGGCGGCCGCATCACCGCGGGCTCGATCCGGATGCGCGGGACCGACCTGGTGGCGCTCAGCCAGGGCGATATGCGCCGGGTCCGGGGCAACGACGTGGCGATGGTGTTCCAGGACCCGATGACCAGCCTCAACCCGACCATGACGATCGGGAGGCAGATCGCGGGCCCCGTGCGCGTGCACCTGCGCGTCTCCCAGGCCGCGGCGATCCGCCGGGCTGAGGAGGTGCTCGGCCTGGTGGGCGTGCCCCGGCCGCACGAGCGCCTTGGCGACTACCCGCATCAGCTCTCCGGCGGGCTGCGCCAGCGCGTCATGATCGCCATGGCCCTGGCCTGCGAGCCGAAGCTGCTGATCGCCGACGAGCCCACCACGGCCCTGGACGTCACGATCCAGGCGCAGATCCTGGACCTGCTGAGTGAACTCACCGAGCGCCTCACCATGGGCATGCTGCTGGTCACGCATGACATGGGAGTGATTGCCGGGCGGGCCGACCGGGTGCTGGTCATGTACGCGGGGCGGATCGTCGAGACAGCAGGCACCGACGCGCTGTTCGCCGCGCCCCGCCATCCCTACACCGAGGCGCTGCTCGGCTCGATCCCCAGGCTCGACCACGCTAAGGACCAGCAGCTGCAGGTGATCCCCGGCCGTCCCCCGGACCTGTCCAGCCCGCCACCCGGCTGCCGGTTCGCTGCCCGCTGCCGTTATGCCACCCAGGAATGCCGGGACGCCGACCCGGTCCTGACCGGACCCGGCTCAGAGCACAGCTACGCCTGCTTCCATCCCCGCCCAGAGCTCGCTTCCAAGCGCGGCGAGGCCGCGGCTGCTTCCGCCTCGCGGGAAGAGCACAGCCCCGAGGAACGCGCGGAGAGCCCGCTGCTCGAGCTCACGGGCGTGCGCAAGGAGTTCGGCGTCCACTCCGGCGTCCTGCAGCGGAAGGTCGCGTCGGTGAAGGCGGTGTCCGGCGTCTCGTTCACCGTCGCGGCCGGTGAGACGTTCGGGCTCGTCGGGGAGTCGGGCTGCGGCAAGACCACGATAGGGCGGCTGATCGCCACGCTGGAGCGGCCGGACGCCGGATCGATCCGCTTCGAGGGCACCGATCTGGGCTCGCTGTCGGGCAGCAGGCTCCGCCAGGCCCGCAGGCACGTGCAGCTGATGTTCCAGGACGCCTACGCCTCCCTCGACCCGAGGATGCAGGTCGGGTCGTCCATCCGCGAGCCGCTGCTGGTCCAGCACGTCGGGACCCACGCCACGCGCACCGCCACAGTGAACGACCTGCTCGACAAGGTAGGCCTGCCGAGGTCGGCGGCAGCGCGGTACCCGCACGAGTTCTCCGGCGGCCAGCGCCAGCGGATCGGCCTGGCCCGGGCCCTGGCGCTCAGCCCGCGCCTGATCGTGGCCGACGAGCCTGTGTCGGCGCTGGACGTCTCGATCCAGTCCCAGGTCCTCAACCTGATGAAGGGCCTCCAGGGTGACCTCGGCCTCACCTACATCGTGATCTCCCATGACCTGTCAGTAGTCAGGTACCTCGCCGACCGGATCGGGGTGATGTACCTCGGCAAGCTGGTCGAGACCGGCCCCGCTGAGGAGATCTACTCCCGCCCGGCCCATCCGTACACGGCGAGCCTGCTCGAGGCCATCCCGGTGCCCGACCCAGGACACGAGCGGGCCAAGAAGTCCGCTGTGATCGAGGGGGAGCTGCCGTCGGCGCTGCACCCGCCGTCGGGCTGCCGGTTCCGCACCCGGTGCCCCAGGGCGGCCGAACTGTGCGCGACCGAGGAGCCGCAGCCGCGTCTGTTCGGCCCCGGTCACCTGGCGGCCTGCCACTTCCCGCTGCAGCCAGAAGTCCCGGACAGCCTCACTACAGCCAGCCTGGATACAGTCGGCCCCAGCACAGCTAGCCCCACCGCCACGCCAGCCGCCCGTCGCCGGCCCGGCCGATCCGAACCGCTGAACCTGGTCACTCGGGCCCGGCGTCGTCGGGCTGTGCCACCCAGGCGGAGAACACTGGCAGCCCGTGCCAGGGTCCGTGGCCGGACCAGTCCGTGGCGACCGCCACCACCGCATATGGGTGCCCGAACCTCAGCTCGGCGGTACGCACGACGCCATCCCGTGGCATGGGCATGGACAAGGCCGCCGCGGCGACGCTTACCGCGGCCGCCTCGAACCCAACCCGGGTGTACTTGGCCATGGCCGCCTGCCTGGCCTTCCATGGATCGCCCGGGGCGAGGGTCGCCATGGCGGCATCGAAGCCGAGGCCGGGCTCACCCAGGTTGTGGTCGCTGCGCGCCGACCAGGCCGGCAGCGCGGCTGTGACGTGTTCCTCCCGCCCGGAGCCGGACGTGACCGTCGCGCGCCGCTCGGCAATCGACCAGAGCGGCCCGTCACCGAGCGGCAGGTCGAACAGTGAGCGGCGGGGCACCTGGCGCTGCAGCACCCCGGCTGGGGCAAGTTCATAGGCGGCGGCGAGCACCTGGCCGGGCGGGATGCCGGGCGCGGCTGCTACCGAGGTGACCGCCAGCGTGCTGCCGGTGGCCCACGCGGTGTGCACGGCTACGTCGCCGGCTGCCGCTGTAGCGGCGATGTACCCGCTGTGGATCTCGCTGTCCGGTGTGCGCAGCACCTGGCTGAGACCACCCGCCCACGGGCTGAGCGGGCCGAGGGCGGCGGCAGGCGCCAGGTCGAACGGCTTCGCCCAGGAGACCCGGGTCGCAAGCGCAGTGGCGACCACCAGCCACACCGACGGGTCCAGCCGAATCGGCATTCTTTCGATAAGCCCGTAAGTATGGCGGCGGGCCCAGTCATCCACTTCAGCCTGCCCGGGCACCCGGCCAGACTGAATGGCAGGCGGCAGCCCGTCGTACCACTCCCGTGCCACCGATCCGCTCCCCCCGCCGCTCAGCCAAGCGGCCGCGGCTGCGGGGACGACCGGGTTAGGGCTGGCCAGCAGCGCCCTGGCCAGATCGGCGGCGTCGGCGCAGTCACAGCCGAGCGTAGCGTTCAGGATCTCGCGTTTTTCCCCCTCGCTGGCTGTCGCGCACATCGCCAGCAGCAGCCAGGCGCCTAGCGGGGAAGCAACATGGTGCCGCTCACCGGCAGTCGCGTGCAGTCGCTGCGCGTAGCCTGCCACCGGCGCACCGACGTCCTGCGCAGTCAGGGTGGTCACGGTCCCCACGCTACTCGGGCTGGCGCAGCGGGAAGTGGCAGGCGGCCAGGTGGCCGCTGGGGGTGAACGGGCGCAGCGGCGGCTCCAGCTCGGCGCACACGTCCTGGGCCAGCGGGCAGCGGGTGCGGAACCGGCAGCCCGACGGCGGGCTGATCGCCGACGGCAGCTCGCCGGCCACTCCCTTGTCCTCCCGGGCCCGCGCTGCGGCAGGGTCCGCGACCGGGACCGTGTCGATCAGGCCCCTGGTATAGGGGTGCACCGGGCGGCGGTACACGTCGTCGGCCGGGCCCACCTCGACCAGCTTCCCGAGGTACATCACGCCGATCATGTCCGACAGGTAGCGCACCACCGAGAGGTCGTGGGAGATGAACACGTAGCTCAGTCCGAGGTCGCGCTGCAGGTCCAGCATCAGGTTCAGGATCTGCGCCTGGACCGATACGTCGAGCGCGGAGACCGGCTCGTCGGCCACAACGAGCCGGGGCCGCAGGATCAGCGCCCGCGCGAGCCCGAGCCGCTGCCGCTGGCCGCCGGAGAACTCATGCGGGTAGCGGCTGGCCGCATCCTGCGGCAGGCCCACCTCCTCCAGCATCGCCGCGACGGCCCGGTGCTGCTGCTGCCTGCTGCCCGTCCGCTGGATCGCCAGCGGCTCGCGCAGGATGGCCCCGGCCCGCATCCGGGGGTCCAGAGCAGCGTAGGAATCCTGGAACATCAGCTGGATCTGGTGGCTGCGGCGCCGCCGCTCGCGCTCGCTGAGCCTGGTACGGTCCTCGCCGTCCAGCACGATGGACCCTCTGGTTGCCTGTTCCAGGCCGACGATCAGCCGGCCGATCGTCGTCTTGCCGCACCCGGACTCGCCGACCAGCCCGAAGGTCTGGCCCTGACGAAGCGAGAAGCTGACTCCGGCGACCGCGCTCACCTCGCCGGCCCGGCGCTGGAGCACCGCACCCGCGGTGACGGGATAGTTCTTGACCAGGCCGTCGACCCGCAGCAGCACATCACCGCCACTGCCGTTGCCGCCCCAGCTGCCGCCAGCCACCGCTGCCCGCCCGCCCGGCGCGGCGACCGGGAAGAAACACCGCCAGACGTGGTCCGGGCCGTCACCCTCCAGCGGCGGCTCGGCCTCGCGGCAGGCGTCTTGCGCATACCGGCACCGGCCAGCGAACCGGCACCCGGTCAGCGGCCTGGTGAGGTCCGGCGGCCCGCCGGGGATGCCGTCCAGCCGGCCGCGGCCGCTGGCGGCGTTCTCGGGCAGCGCCCGCAGCAGCGCCTCGGTGTAGGGGTGACGGGGAGCCGCGAATAGCCGCGGCGTCGTGGTCGTCTCCATCACCCTGCCCGCGTACATGACCGCTGCCCTGTCGGCGCGCCCGGCGATCACGCCGAGGTCGTGCGTCACCAGGATCACCGCCATGCCCAGCCGCCTGCGCAGGTCGTCGATGAGGTCGAGGATCTGCTTCTGGATCGTGACGTCAAGCGCGGTGGTGGGCTCGTCGGCGATCAGCAGCCTCGGCTCGCAGGCCAGGGCCATCGCGATCATCACGCGCTGCCGCATGCCGCCGGAGAGCTGATGCGGGTAGCTGCCGACGCGCTCAGCCGGCCGGGGCATTCCGACCAGGCCGAGCACCTCGATCGCGCGGGCCCGCGCAGCCCTCGCGTCCGCGCCTCGGTGCAGCCGCACGGTCTCGGCAATCTGGGCGCCGACGGTCATCGTCGGGTCGAGTGAGGTCATCGGGTCCTGGAAGATCATCCCGATCTCGTTGCCGCGCACCCGGCGCATGCCGCGCTCGTCCAGAGCGGAGATCTCCTGGCCGCCGAGCGTGATCGTGCCGCCGGTGACGCGGCCGCCCGGCGGCAGCAGCCGCATAACCGACAGCGCGGTGATCGTCTTGCCCGAGCCCGACTCGCCCACGATGCCGAGGCACTCTCCCGCATTCACCGCCAGGCTGACGCCGTCCAGCGCGTGCACCGTCGCGCTCTGCAGCCGGATCTCGGTGCGGAGGTCGGAAATCTCCAGCAGCGGCGGCATGGCTTGACCCAGCGCTCAGACCGCTGGCGTTAGTAGGCCGCCAGCGCGCGGACGGCCGATGTCACGCCGTCGACGGTAGGAATGACCTCGTCTTCGAGCGCGTCGGCGAACGGCAGCGGGACACAGGCTGCGGCCACCCGGCGGATCGGGGCGTCGAGGAGCTCGAAGCCCTCGTCGGCCACTATCGAGGCGATGGTGCCGCCCCAGCCGCCCTGGTAGGGGTTCTCCTCCACGATCAGCAACCGCGACGTGCGCCCGACGGACTCCAGCACGGTGGCCATGTCCAGCGGGATCAGGCAGCGCAGGTCAATGACCTCGGCGGAGATGCCCTCGCCGGCCAGCCGCTCGGCCGCGGCCAGCGCCATGGGCACCGTCGAGGCCAGTGCGACCAGGGTGATGTCGGCGCCCGGCCGGGCGATGACAGCCTTGCCGAGCTCGACCACGTGGCCGTCCGGGGCAGTCGGGCCCTTGCTCGCGAACAGGCCCTTGTGCTCGAAGAACACCACCGGGTCGTCGCTGCGGATCGCGGCAGCCATCAGGCCGATGACATCGGCCGGGCTTGACGGCGCGGCGATCTTCAGGCCGGGGATGGCCAGCGCCCAGTTCTCCACGGCCTGGGAGTGCTGCGCGCCGAAGCCGAGGCCGCCGCCGTTGGCGGTCCGGACCACGAGCGGGACCGTGACCTGGCCGCCGGTCATGTACCGCATCTTCGGGATCTCGTTGGCCAGGTAGTCCCAGCAGCAGGCAAAGAAGTCGGAGAACATGATCTCGGCCACCGGGCGCATTCCCGTCATCGCCGCGCCCATTGCCATACCCACGATGGCCTGCTCGGAGATGGGAGTGTCCCAGATCCGCTGCTTGCCGAACTCGGCGAGCAGCCCGACCGTGGTCTTGAACACTCCGCCGGCCGCAGCGATGTCCTCACCCAGGCACACCACTGATGGGTCACGCCGCATTTCCCGCGCGATCCCCTCGGCGACCGCGTCGCGGTAGGAAATGACCGGCGCCTGCCCGTCGCCGTCCGCCGCAGCCTCCACCGCCACTCCGCCCTTGGCCTGTGTCAGGTCCGCCATGCCGAGCCTCCATCCGCCCACACGTCACTGAACGCTTCCCCGGGATCAGGACCTGGCGCCGCCCGGGCCGCCGCCACCGCGTCGGCCACGGTCTGGGCCGCCCTCTCGTCAACCGCTGTCACCTGGTCTGCGGGCACGCCCAGGTCGCTCAGACGCGCTCGGGCCAGGTCGAGAGGGTCGCGGCTCAGCCACTGCTTCACCTCCTCGGCCGGCCGGTAGCTGGCCGGGTCGGTGCGGCTGTGCCCGAAGTGCCGGTAGGTCTTCGCCTCGATCACGGTCGGCCCGCCGCCGTCCCGGGCCCGCTGCGCGGCCCTGGCCACCGTGTCGCGGACGACGACCACGTCGTTTCCGTCGATCACCTCGGCCGGCAGCCCGTACCCGGGAGCGCGGTCCGCCGCCGGGTTGGCCACGCCGGTCACGTCGCCGATCGGCGTGTACTCCATGTACAGGTTGTTCTCGCAGATGAACAGCACCGGCAGCGCCCACACCGAGGACAGGTTCAGCGCCTCATGGAACGCCCCGATATTAGTCGCGCCGTCCCCGAAGAACGCCACAGCCAGCTGGCCGCTTCCGCGCATCTTGGCCGACCAGGCAGCCCCGGCCGCCATCGGCAGGTGAGCCCCGACGATCGCGTACGAGCCCAGCATCCCCACCGATGCCTTGGTCAGGTGCATCGACCCGCCCTTGGCCTTGCACAGCCCGGTGCCCCTGCTCATCAGCTCGGCCAGGCACTCCTCCGGCGTCGCTCCCCGCGCCATCGCGTGATGATGGCCCCGGTAGGTGGCGAAGACATAGTCGCCGGGCCGCAGCGCGGCGCTGGCGCCGACCGCGACCGCCTCGTGCCCGGCTGCCAGGTGCGTCGTCCCCTTGACCAGGCCCGCCAGGAACAGGTCCTGGGCCGCCTTCTCGGTTCGCCGGATCACCGCCATCTGCTCATAGAGCGCCAGCAACTCGTCCGCGCTGACCGCAGCGCTGGCGCTGGGCTGTACCGCGGTCACTGCGCACCTCCCGCCGTGGCCGGGAGCGTCTCGCCCCGGCCGGCCGCTGTGTTGCGGTGGGACTGGCTCTCACGCACGGTGGGGAGAGTGCCGCCAGCTGTCCAGTACCTGGGGCCGGCGACGAGGAGTTCCTCGGCCGGGAATTTGGTGAGGACCTCGCATCCGTCGGCAGTGACGACGACTTCTTCCTCGATCCGGGCCGCCGACCAGCCATCAGCAGCGGGCCAGTAGGTTTCCAGCGCGAACACCATGCCTTCTTCGAGAGTTTCGGGGTGGTCCAGGGAGACCAGCCGGCTGAAGATCGGTTTCTCCCAGATCGACAGGCCTACCCCGTGGCCGTACTGCAGCGCGAACGCCGCCATCTCACTGGGGAACCCGAACTCCTCAGCCCGAGGCCACAGCGACACGATGTCAGCAGTGGTCGCGCCTGGCCGCACCAGCGCGATCGCGGCGTCCATATAGTCGCGGCACCGCGTGTAGGCATCACGCTGCGCTGCCGACGCGCTGCCAACCGCGAACGTGCGGTAGTAGCAGGTGCGGTAGCCCAGATGGGAGTGCAGGATGTCGAAGAACGCCGGGTCGCCGGGGCGGATCAGCCGGTCGGAGTACACGTGCGGGTGCGGCGAGCACCGCTCGCCGCTGATCGCGTTCACGCCCTCGACATACTCACTGCCCAGGTCGTACAGCACCTGGGACACCAGGCCGACGCACTCGTTCTCCCGCACGCCCGGCGCCAGGAACTCATACAGCCGCGTGTAGGCCGCATCCACCATCGAGCACGCCTGCGCCAGCAAGCTGATCTCATCAGTGGTTTTGACGCGCCGCGCCTCGAGGAATACCTGCTGCCCGTCCACCACCGTCAGGCCCTCGGCTGCCAGCGCCGCCAGCACCGGCATCTCCGCCACATCCACCCCCACCGGCGCATCAGCCAGCCCATGCTCCCGCAGCACCCCCGCTACCTCAGCGGCCAGCCCGGCCGCGATCCCCGCGTCGGGGTGGAAGGCGCCGCGCAGCGTCGAGATCCCCGCCCGCGCTCCGCTGGCGGCCGCGCCAGCCGCTGTGGGCGGCCCGGGCGTGTGGTCCAGCCACGGGTTGTACAGCTGATGATGGCGTGCCGCTGAGCCGAAATCCCATACCACCGGTTCTCCGCCCCGAGGCAGCACCGCGAACCGGATCAGCTTGTCCATCGCCCAGGTCCCGATGTGCGTCGCCGTCATGTAGCGGATGTTCGCGAAATCGAAGCTCAGCAGCGCCCCCAGCTCCGACTGCTCCAGCGTGGCCCGCAACCGTTCCAGCCGCTCCACCCGCAGCCGGCCCAGATCCACCCGCTGCTCCCAGTCCACCGCATTCGGCCCGAAGGTCTTAATCGCCACCGACCGCCGCCTTCCCTGTCCCGAGCCCCTGTCGCACCACCTGCACCACCGCCAGGCTCAGTCACAGTCAAGAGCCCGGTGGCAGGTCGTGTCAAAGGCCACTTAACACTTGGCGGCCCTGCCGTAACTACTCAGATACAACCGGTGAGCAACGAGACCGCCGATCGCCGGAACCGCGCCGCGAATGGACGACGATTGGAACCAGGGGCAGCCTGGTCGCGGCCGGTGTCGCCGGCGCCGGAGCGGTAGCGGCCGTCCCGGCAGTCCGTGCCAGCCGTGCCGAAGCCCCCCCAGCGATAATCTGATTCGAAGGCTTGTTCTATAGTTAGCACGTGAGCTGGCTTGATCGCGATGCGGATCGAGCCGGGCCTGGGGTGCGGCGGGACCGGCGGCGTGAGGCGGGTCATCAGCATGTCTGGATCCGGGCTGGCGGCGCGTGGCGGGCCGGGGTCGTGCTCGCATGGTTCCGGGACGAGAGCCGGTGGTGCTGCTGGGTACAGCACGACCATCCCGAGGGCCGTCCGTGGCCGATGTTTGAGATGTACATCTACGACCCGGAGACGATCGTCCCCCGCGACCCGTGGGATGCCCGTGCGCCCTCGTTAACCCGACCCGTTAGGGTTCGGATCGTGGACCGGGAGCAGCGACGGAAGTTTGTGCGCGAGCACCGGACCTGCGTGTTCGGTTATGCCCGCAAGGACCATGGCCCGGCGATGACTGCCCTCTCCTACGTGATGGACGGCGACGACGAGCTGTTCGTATCGACGATGGCAGCCCGGGCCACTACGTTCGAAACCCCGCCGCGCCATGTGTGGAAGATGAGCGACGTTGCACGCTCACGCACTTCACCAGCACGTCCATGCCCTGGTAGATGCCCCGAGGGGAGTCCCGCCATATGACCATCGCCGACCTGCTCGCCGACGCATTCGGCCGAGTGCGTGAGGTTGTTCACGAGGCCGTCGACGGGCTGACGCCCGGCCAGCTCGCGTTCCGACCGGAGAGCGAGGCGAACTCGATCGCCTGGCTGGTGTGGCATATTGCCCGGATCCAGGACGACCACATCGCCGACGCAGCCAGTACCGGGCAGGTCTGGATCTCCGAACGCGACGGCACGTCCTGGGCTGACCGATTCGGACTGCCGTTCGCGGTTTCCGCGACCGGCTACGGGCACGGCCCCGAGGCGGTCGCTGCGGTCCAGGTCAAGTCAGGGGAGCTGCTGACCGGCTACTACGACGCCGTGCACGAGGAGACGATCAGGTACGTGCGCGGGCTGACAGAGCGCGACCTCGACCGGATCGTCGACGAGTCGTGGGACCCGCCAGTCTCGCTCGGGGTCCGCCTGGTAAGCGTGATCTCCGATGACCTGCAGCACGCCGGGCAGGCAGCCTACCTGCGGGGCCTCATCGAGCGCAGCTGACAGCCCGAGGCCCCCGTCCCGCTGCCGGCCCCCGCCGCAGACCCCCAGCCCCTGCTGGCTGGACCCCCGTTGCGGCGTCCGCCGCTCCGGGGTTCCACGGCCGGCCGGTGAGCGACGCGACGGCGTCGCGCTGCCGTTGCAAAACCGGCCGGCTGAGTTCGCCAGTTTTCTGGTTATGCTGCCTTTGTGGCGCCGTTCACCCCGCAGTCTGCGGCTGGCCGCCGTCGCGGCGGCCACGCGCGTGTCGCTTTTATCTCTGGCGTCGCCGTGTGCAGCATCGTTGCGCTTGCAGCCCTTGCCGTTGTCGCCGCGAGCGGCGCACTGCCAGCCGGGATCGCGTTAACCCTTGCGCTGCTGCCCATCCCCGCGCTGCTGGCCGGGGTCGTCTACCTGGACCGGCTGGAGCCTGAGCCGCCGGGGTTCCTGGTCCTGATCTTCCTGTGCGGGGCGGCAGCCGCGGGCCTGATCGGGCTGGTCGGCACCCTGGCCGGGCAGAACCTCGTCACTACGCCGGCGCTGCGGCAGGGTGGCTTCGCCACCTCGACCACGGCGGCGATCATCGGAGTAGCGGTACTCGAGGAGGCGCTGAAGGGCGCCGTGCTTGTCGGGCTGCTATTGCGGCGCCCGCAGGAGATCGATGGCGTACACGACGGAGTCGTCTACGGGAGCATGGTCGGCCTCGGTTTCGCGCTGATCGAGAACCTCTTCTACTACTCCCAGGCGACCCACTACGGGTTCAGCGGGGTTGCCACCACGTTCGTCCTGCGTGGCGTGGTCTCGCCCCTGTGCCAGGTGCTGTTCAGCTCGCTGGTCGGAGCCGGCGTGGTGTTCGCGGCCAGGTTCGGCCTGCGCCGGGGTCTGTGGGCGGTCGGCGCCGGCTGGGTCGCCGCGGCGGCGCTGCATGCGCTGTGGAACGACTCGCTCGGCTCCACCGTGAGCCGACTCGCGCTGACGTACGCCTTCTTTGCCCTCATCTTGATCATCCTGTTCATCGCGGTGATCGCCGACCGGCGGCGCATCGTCAGGCTGATCGTCCGTTACGTTCCGGAGCACAAGGCGGCGGGCGTGGCCACAAATCTCGATGTCGCGATGCTGGGCAGTCTGGCCGACCGCCGTCAGGCCAGGCAGTGGGCGCGGCTGCACGGCGGGCTCACCGGACTGCGCGCGATGTCCGAGTACCAGCTCGGCGCGACTGAACTCGGGCTGCTGCACAGCCGGGCTGCCCACGGCCGGGTTGATGCCGAGTCCTTCGCCGTCCAGCGTGACACGCTGCTCGCCGACATGCGCTCGGCTATTACTGCCGTGCACGCCCGGCTGAACCTTCTCGGCAGGCTGAACCCGGTATCGCACCCGCCGTGGGCACCGTATGGCCCGTCGTGCTTCAGCCAGGACCCGGCCGACCGCCCGGCCCCGCCGGCGGCGGCCGCACCGGCCGCGGCGGACACAGCGCCAGCGACGGCGGACCAGTCGCCAGCCGACGCTGAGCCCGGCCAGCTGGAACTGTAGATCTCACGCGCGCGAATGGCCGTTGTGCTGGGCGCGGCGCAGCAGAGCCAGCGCGGAGGTTACGCCGTCCAGGTCCGCCCAGCACAACTGCATGTGCCGGCGGGTAGTACTAGTGAACGCTGTCCGCCCGATGAGGATCCGGGTGTTGTCCAGGACGACGCAGTCCCCGGAGCGCAGCTTGAAGGTCGCCGCCTGGCTCGGCCGCGCGATCAGCTCGGCGAACGCCCGGTAGGCGTCGTAGAACTCCACAACCTCAGCCGCGGGCATCCGCAGGGGCTGCATCAGCCCCGCATCGACCCGGATCTCCCTGATCCGGCCGCGTGAGTTGACGCCGATCACTGGCCTGGTCGCGCGCAGATCGGACGCCGCGTCGGCGTAGGCGAACGTGGCCTCGGTGCCTGCCAGCACACTGAACGCCCGCGGGCGCTCGTCGCGCAGCGTGGCTGCGGCGTGGAAACCGTCGACGACAACGCTCTCGCCACCTTCAGCCACCTGCTCAAGGCAGTGCATAAGCTGCAGTGTCGGCACGGGATCCCGGAATGCCACGCCGGTGCGGGGCGTCATAGCCTGGCTGGTGAACGTCGATGACGACGGTCGTGCGCTGACCCGCACGTCAACGAGCGGCCCGTTCTCGGTCTGCCGGACGAAGCCGAAGCGCCGGGCAACGGTCAGCAGCATTCCTGGTTCGGCGGGAACGTCTCGGAGCACGATGAAGCCGTCGCGCAGCACCGCCTCAAGGCAGGCCTTCCGGTGAGCCGCCTCCGTCTGCAGCAGCTGCCAGGAGCCCTGCGGGAACGAGGTGGCTATATCGGCCGCTGCCCACAGCCGCTTGGCGTCCTCGGTCCGGCTGTCGTCACCGCCGCGCGCCTGCGACGGGGCTCCTGACGTCACGGGGCCTGGGTGGACGGTGGCGGAGCCCCCGTCGACGGTCCCGAACTGGCCCAGCCACCACGCATCGAAGGATGCCTGGTGGCCGTCGGGACCGAACACAACCTCGATCACGTTGCCCGACCGCTGTGCGCTCACCACCGAGACTTCTGAGGCCAGGCTGGTGATGCCTACCAGGCGCTCTCCTGTGGCCGGGTCCCGGCACTTGGAGCACGGGCAGTTGTAGCGCAGCCAGATTGCCGGTAAGCCGAACAGGAATCCTGTGCGACCGGCGTGCGGCTGGCCATCGACCGGACGGCCATGGCCCTCGGGCGGATACCCGGCCTCGCCTGCCAACTGACTACGCCATCCCCCCCGCGGAATCGGCTACGGATCAGCCTGCGACTGCGGGCCGTCAGGTGCACTGCCCGGACGGCGCCGCAGAACAGTACCTTTAGACGTCACAGAACGTAGCTACTTCCCTGAGCGAGTGTCAACCATCGCAGGTCACAATTCCGCGAAGCAATTGCGCAGCCGCGGCCGGGGGTCACCCCTGCGAGCAGCTGCGTGCCCCGTCCCGCACAGGCTGTACCCCACCCCGGTCGCGGCCACCAGTGCAGGAGAACCGGTCGATGCCTCCTGCACGAGGTAGTTTCTTCAAAGCGCAAGGCATACGATACCGACGGGTCACTCGTTTCACCGGACAACCCGGCAATTCGCCCACGGTGGCTGGAACACTGCGACACCGACAGCACCTGCACTTGCATGGGACGAGTGGGCAGTGGATTCCGGTACGCTCCCCGCATGAACGTTGACCCTGCGTCAGTATGGCCGCTGTCCGCCCAACTGGCGCAACTGTTGCGGGAGCTGATCCGCAGCGGGCAGCTGGGGCCTGGCGAACATGTACCTAGCGAGCCGCAGCTGGCCCGCAAGTATTCGGTGTCCAGGGACACTGCACAGCGCGCGCTGGCCATGCTGGCCGACGAGGGCCTTATCACGCGCCGAAGAGGCGTCGGGTCAATCGTCGCCACCGTGGAACCGGTCACTGAGGTGAAGGCGCGGCCGGGTGCCCGGATCTCGGCGCGGCTGCCAACGGCCGCGGAGCAGCAAGCGACACGGGCTGGAATGTGGGTGCCCTTGCTCGCCGTGGAGGAGCCCGGCTGGCCGGAGAAGCTGTACCCGGCCGACCGCGTAGTGGTCGTCGTTCCTCCAGAGGAGGACGACGACCCCGTCGAGTTACGCGGCGGCAGACCGATCCGGCCTGAGGACGTAACGCCCGGCGGCATCCCAGCTCATACGGTGCATCCTCTCGGGTCCTGCACAGCGTTCTCCCAGAGCACGCCATAGGAGCCCGGCTTATCGTAAGCGGCGTGGACGAGCTGGCCTGTTCCAGCGCGCTGCTGGGCGACGAACAAGCGCTGCGCCGCCGCCTGGCCGCCGACGGGTACCTCTTCTTCCGCGGCCTGCTGCCGACCGCCGAGATCGGCCAGGCGGCGGTGAGCGTCTTCAACCAGCTGCGCCAGGGCGGGTGGGCGGATAACCGGGGAGTGGCCTCGGGCAGGCCGCGCGCACTTAGCGTGCGGGACGCGCTCACCGACCCCGCGTTCCGTGCGGCCATCGCCAGTCCGGCGTTCAACCGGATCCCTTACCTCACCGAGATCCGCCAGGTCGCCAGGATAATTCTCGGGAATTCCGCATTCTGCTATCCATCGAAGGTGCTTCGAGCCGTCTTCCCGGAACGGCCGCCCGGCGTTCCGCGCGGCCGCTACATCCATCAGGACTATGCCGTGGGCGGCGTACAGGACATGCTCACGGCGTGGGTGCCGCTGATCGACATCCCGGTCCGAA
This sequence comes from uncultured Actinomycetota bacterium, assembly GCA_963815375.1. Classification (GTDB taxonomy): domain Bacteria; phylum Actinomycetota; class Actinomycetes; order Streptosporangiales; family Streptosporangiaceae; genus JASHPR01. Next base: position 294,576 of record CAWFGX010000012.1, read on the forward strand.
TGGGTGGCCTCGCGGTGCTGCCCGGCAGTCATCTCGGGCCGCCACTGCGCCCGCGGGTGCTGAGCGCGCGCGAGCACGGCTGGGCAACCACCAGCTACCGGCCCGGCGACGCGCTGGTCTTCCACAGCCTTACCTCGCACGCCGCGCTGCCCAATCGCGCCGGCGCACTGCGCCTGTCCGGAGACTTCCGGTGGCAGCGGCCTGACCAGCCGGTGCCAGCGGAGCTCGTGCTTGGCCCGGCGGGCAGGCAGGAGATGTTCAGCCGCCTGTTCGCCCGCGAGTCCTGGTGGGAGCCGGTTCCGCCCGGCCTGGCCCTCACCTCACGAGAGCGCATGGTTGTCCTGCCGCCAGGCCCATCGCGGCTCTTCACCGTGCACCCTGACTGGCGGTTCTGGCGCCCCCCAGGCGCCTCCGCCCACTAGCGCACCAGCGGCTGCTTCACCATCCGAGCTCGGCGAGCCGTTCGTCGCCGATGCCGAAGTGATGGGCGACCTCATGGATCACGGTCCGGCGCACCTGCTCGATCACCTCGTCTTCGGTGTCGCAGATCGCGCAGATCGCCCGGCGGTAGATGGTGATCCGGTCCGGAAGCACGCCCGCGTACCACGAGTCGCGGCTGGTCAGCGGTATTCCCTGGTACAGGCCGAGCAGCCCGGGCCGGCCCGCATTGTGCTCGACGGTCACAGCCACGTTGCGCATGAGCCGGCCAAGCCCTTCGGGCAGCGAGTCGAGGGCCTCGGCGACCATGCCCTCGAACTGCTCCGGCTCAACCCTGATCACCTGTCCATTGTCCCCGTGCCGCATCGACCTCGCGAACGCCAAAGCGCGAGCGGGCTTGAGCAGCCGTCAGACGGCGCGAGCGCTGACGCGCACCGCTACGGTTGGTCCGTGGCTGATCTGGAGCTGACAGCGTCCCTTGCCCGACGACGCCCAACGTCGGCCGAACTGGCGGCGGCGGGAGACCAGACGATCCCTGACATCGCAAAGCCGGGCCTGCGCGTGCTCTTCTGCGGGATCAACCCCAGCCTCTACTCGGCCGCCGTCGGGCACCACTTCGCCCGGCCCGGCAACCGCTTCTGGCCGGCCCTCTTCAGGTCCGGGTTCACTCCCCGCGAGTTCCGGCCCGACGAGCAGGACCAGCTCCTCGACCTCGGGCTCGGCATCACTAACGTCGTCGCCCGCGCCACCGCCCGTGCCGACGAGCTCTCCGCCGAAGAGCTGGCCGCGAGCGGGCACCTTCTGCGCGCCAAAGCCGCGCGGCTGCGCCCGAGGTGGCTGGCTGTCCTAGGCGTTACCGCCTACCGGGTCGCGTTCGCGCAGCCGCACGCGGCTGTGGGGCCGCAGGTCCTCAAGCTGGACGGCACCGGGCTGTGGGTGCTGCCGAACCCGAGCGGCCTCAACGCCCACTGGTCGATATCTCAGCTCGTCGGAGCGTTCCGTGAGCTGAGAGAGCGGTCGGGTGACGGCTAGTCGCCGCAGAGGGCAAGCAGCTTGGTGACGGTAGCCAGATTGCGCGCCGTGCTGGTCAGGCTGGGTCCGCCGGGCGGGCTGGGACGGGTGAGCGCCACGGCGAGGTCGCTTCGGCCGAAGCCGTCCGGGGTGTGCAGGAAGATAGTGCGGCCGATAACCTGCGCCGTGTCGCGGCTGCCCCGCTGCGCAACCCTGCTGATCGCCTCGGTCACCGCCGTCGCCACCTCGGGACCCGGCGCAGCGTTCAGAAAGATTGCATGAACGGCTTTGGGGTTTGGTTCCTCTGTGTAGGGGTTGTCGCGCGCCACCTGTGCCAGTTCCTCGCGGGACAGGACGATCACGCGGGGGCTGACGCCGAGCGTGGCCGAGATGGCCTGCTCGAGCGCCTCGGCCAGCGCCGCCGGGTCGGACTGCGCGCTGCTGAACAGCACGTTGCCGCTCTGGATGTAGGTGGCGACGTCCGCGTGGCCAAGCTCGGTCACGACCTGGCGCAGGTCGGCCATTGCGACCTTGTTGCGGCCGCCGACATTGATTCCGCGGAGCAGGGCGACGTGGGTGGGCACGGCATCATTCTGCCGGGCCGGCGGTCCTCTCCGGCCAGAGGCATACCGATGCGGCGCTGAACGACAGCAGTCCGCTGCCACCTGCCGCGCTCCATTCCAGGCTTACTCTGAACGCATACGGCGGGGCCACCGCCCCGATGACTGGCCGTCTGGTCCGGATCCCCGCGGTATCTGTGATCACCCAGCCCAGGCGTCTCCAGTAGGCCAGCACCTGCTCACCGATTGCCGCGAACTGTGGCCCGGTGATGCCGCGCAGCCAGTAGCAGCGAGTCACGACCACCATCTTGTCCGCGCCCGGGCCGCCTGGGCACCGGGCCGCGCTGTCGCTCAGCTCAGCGCTGAACTCCAGCCGCGGCTGCGGGTCCAGCGCGCTGGCCGTGCTGTGCAGGATCGCGTCCGCGTACGTTGCCGCCTGCCGCGGCGTCATGCCCGGCTGGCCGGCTCTCACCAAATCCGGGATCACCCGCTGCCGCTCCCAGCCGTTGTGACCTGGCCGTACTTGCCGGCCACGATGGCCGCCATGTTCCGCAGGGACGCTGAGCCCTGGTTGAAGTACGTGCTGTGCGCATGGAATGACAGGAAGTAGTTCATGTCGAACGATGACGGCTCGCCCGGGACGTAGTCCGCGCTGAAGTCGTTGGCGCCGAACGCTGGTGTGGCCGGGTTGGTGCCGAAGAAGCCCGCGTCTGGGTTCTCATCATGCGCCATGAGCAGCGGAGCGAGGGCGCCGGACTTCACGCCCGGCAAGAAGCCGCTCAGCCCGTGGGTCACCAGCCCGCCGATTCCGCCAACCACGGCACCCTCCGCGACGTTGGGCAGCTGCAACTCGGCGTTCGGCGGGATGTCGGGGATTGGGTCGTTGACGTTGGCACCGGCCCACACGTGACTTGGCGGGATGCCCAGCTGGGCGGCGCTGCTGACGCCGAGACCAGGACTGGCGACGACGACGATGTCACTTGGGCGGACCCCGTCATGGGCGGCGGCCTCGCCGATGACCAGGCTGCCGTAGCTGTGGCCGAGCAGCACCGTCCGGCCCGGGGTTCCGGTTGCATGGGCTGCGGCCAGCCCTGACTGGAATCCGGCCAGCGAATGGGCCCCTGCGACCGCGTCCGCCGTGCTGGCCATGCTCAGGTCGGCGCTGATGCCGTTCGTCTGCGGCGCGTTGTAGCCCAGCCAGTAAATGGACGACAGGCTCTGGCCGGGGTCAAGCTTGTGCGCCTGCTGCCAGAGGACGATTGCGCTGTTGGTGTCAGTGCCGGTCGTCGCGAGCGTGGAGCCGGTGCCGGGGACGTACGTGACACTGGTCGCCGCGGTGTCGGGGTCGCCGTAGGCGACGATCGCCCGCCCGATTCCCGACGTGCTGAACCCCAGCAGGTAGGCCTGGGGCACGCCGCCTTTGCCGCCGCGCGCCAGGGACTGCGCCAGCACGTTGATCCCGCCCAGTTCGGTCCCGATCTGGTTGATCTGGGCCAGCCACTGCTCGGCGGCGGGATTAGACACCCAGCCGACTTTTATGCCCTCCCAGACAGCACCGGGCGGCTCATGCGCCTTCAGCCAGGCGAGCTGGCGTTCCAGGCTCGCCTGTTCCTCGCTCATCTCCAGGCGGTTCGCCTGGTCCCGCGCGGTGGCCGGGAGCCCGTTCATCCACCCGATCTGGGCCGGGAACTGGTGGATGAGCTGCTGCTGGGCCGCGCGATCCAGCGCCGTCCACCAGTCGTTGATCTCCTTCGGGGACATGCCCGCTGGTGGCAGCAGCTCGTGTCCCAGCTTCGCGGCCAGGTTGCTGGCGGCCGCCACGGCCGATGCGGGCCCCGGCAGTTCGGCGAGCTGCGCGCTGACCTGGCTGTCCACCTCCTCGGCTAGCTGAAGCGCCTTCGCCACGAGGCCGCACACCTCGCCCGCCGCCGGCGGCAGCTGCAGAAACGCGGCCTCTTCCTCCTGCGCCGCGCGTTCCAGCGGGCCTGAGAGTGCTGGCCAGGCCAGCGATACGTCACCGGCCGGCCCGATCGCCAGGCCATTGCCTGCCGCGAGATCCTGGGCGGTCCGCAGCAGTGCCTGCGCGCCAGAGATGCCCATGGCAGCGTCGCGGTAGACAGCGGCCATCGCGTTCATGTCCGCGGTGGTCGCCGTGAGCTGTCCCGACACGGCCGACAAGCTGGTGCTCGCCGCGTCGGCCGCCTGCCCGGTCCAGGAGCTCAGGAACAGCGGGTTTGTCTGCGCCGCGAAGTCATGAGAGATCTGCCCGAGTTGCCCGGCCGCGGACTGCCAGTCGGCAGCAGCTTTCTGCAGCAGGTCAGGCTGGGCTGCCCGCAGTGTCGCCAGGTCCACCGAGCTTCGCCGCTAGCGCCCGGCCGGCTGGCCGGCGGCAAAAATCTTCTGCACGAGCGCGGTTTCCGCCGTCCCGTAAATGCCTGCGGACGCGGCCAGCCGGTCACCGGCGCCAGCCACCGCGGCTGCCTGGGTCGTCACCGCCTGGCGCCAGCGCGCTCCTGCAGTCGACGACGCCGCACCGATCCGCCACATCGGGCAGGCAGAGGCCGCTGCGGAAGACGCCGCGGACGTCCCGGCCGCCAGGTCGCGCACTGCCGCCGACAGCTCGGTGAGCTGCCGCGCCGCCTGCTGCAGGTCCTGCAGGTTCACCTGCAAGCCACCGCTGCTTCCTGCCGCCGTCGCCATCTCCGCGCCTTCCGTTCATCGAAGAAGTCAGGATATAGAGGGAAACCGATCTGACACCTGATGATCAGAAAGAATCTCATGCGGCACCGAATGCTATGACGGCGCGAACCATGAGCACAGCAGCTACCGACAGTAGCGTTAGCTAATCGCTGCGTGGGCATACCCACTGTCATCGTTCCGGGGGGCTGAGCGACGACATTGGGGGTGGACGATGGCCCGGAAGTTTGCCGCTGAACTCCTCGGCACGGCGCTCCTGGTGCTCTTCGGCGCCGGTGCCGCAGCGCTGGTGTTCGGGTTCCGCATCTTCGGCTCCAGCTACGCCGCCGGCCTCGTCGCTGTTGCCCTGACCTTCGGGCTGATCTACGCCGCTCTGGTCTACGTGATCGGGCCGATCTCGGGCGGCCACGTCAACCCCGCAGTGACGCTGGGTGCGTTCCTGGGCAAGCGGATCACGGCCGCCGAACTCGGCGGCTACTGGGCGGCCCAGCTCATTGGCTCCATCCTCGGCGCGCTTGTGCTGTGGTGGATGCTCGCGACGTCGCCGTTCTACAACAAGGCGAGGGTTGGGCTGGGTGCCAACGGCTATGGCGCGAACTCGTTCCTGCGCGTTGGCGGTGGCGGGGCCTTCCTGGTCGAGGTAGTGCTCACTGGCGTGTTCGTGCTGGTGGTGCTCAGCCTGACCCGCGAGCGCGCCACCCTGCCCGTCGCCGGGATGGGTATCGGCATCGCGCTGGCCCTGGCCAACATGATCGGCATCCCGTTCGACGGCGCGTCTATCAACCCGGCGCGTAGCTTCGGGCCCGCGATAGTCGCCGGGGGTTCGGTGCTGTCGCAGCTCTGGCTATTCCTGATCGCGCCACTCATAGGTGGCGTGCTTGCCGCCGGCGTTCATATGCTCTTCTACCCTGTGCCTGCGTCCGGGCAGACTGCTGACAGCCAGGCGCTGGAACCGTCCGCCGCGCGCCACGCGGGCGACGGCTCGCAGCACGGGGCGTCCGGAGGCGCGACCAGCGCGGCGCCGCGAGCGTCCGGAGCCACGCCCGGCGAGCCGGAAGAAGCCGCCCGTTCAGCGCCCGGTCCGGCCGCCGATCAGAGCGTTGCGGGCAGACTTCGGCAGTTGCTCCGCCGTTTATTCGGTCGCCCCGCGGCGCACCGGCGTGGAACGCTGGCGACGTGGCTGACCGGCACTTCGCGGATCCCCGGCTGGCCGATCTGTACGACGTGTGGGACCAGCCGGAGCGACGCGACGATTTGGGGTTCTACCTCCCGATTGTGATGGGCGCCGAGGCTGTGCTCGACGTCGGCTGCGGAACCGGGGCTCTGCTGCGCCTGGCCCGCCAGGCCGGGCACGCCGGGCGGCTGTGCGGGCTCGACCCGGCGGACGGGATGCTGCGGGTGGCGCGGCAGCGGACGGACATCGGCTGGGTGAACGGCGCGGCTGCGTCGGCCGCGTGGGACCAGGAGTTCGACCTGGCCGTCATGACCGGCCACGCGTTTCAGGTGCTGGTCACCGGCGACGACATCCGGGCCTCGCTCGCCGCGATCCGCGCTGCCTTGCGCGGCGATGGCCGCTTCGCGTTCGAGACCCGCAACCCGCTGGCACGCGCATGGCAAAGGTGGACCCCGGAGTATGCCGTCGAGGCTGTCGGGCCTGCTGGTGACCCGGTCCGGATGGCACACCAGGTCGACCGGCCGTTCGACGGGCGCACGCTCTCGTTCACCACGACCTACACCAGCCCCGCCTGGGACGGCCCGCAGCTCAGCCACAGCACGCTGCGATTCCTCGCCGCGGCCGAACTAGCGGAGTTCCTGTCCGGCGCGGGTTTCGTGATCGAGGACCAGTTCGGCGACTGGGACCGCCAGCCGCTGACCGGCGCCAGCCCGGAGATCATCACGATCGCTCGCCGCGCGGGCTGACCGGCCGGTCAGCGTCCTCGCTAGGGGACGATGCCATCCCGGCCGACGGCCCCAGGCCCGTTGTGGACGACGTCTTCACCTTCGGCCTTCCAGGTCGCCGCGATCTGCTGGCCCGCCTGCTTCCAGGCCTGCCCGCTGAAGGTGTCGGGCGACTGCGCCCCGGTGAGCCCCGCGGCATAGGCCCACGATCCCTGGGCCACCTGCGCGTCCGTGAGGTGCGGATCGCCCACGGCGGCGTCCACCACATCCTTGGCCGAGGCGGTCACCGTCTGCTCGGCGTCGTGGTAAGCCCCGGCGGCAAGCCCAAGCCGCTGCGCGATCTGGTTGCCGTCCTGCACCAGCGTGCGCACGCCCCACTGCCAGCGGCCGAAGAACCCGGCGAGCGCCGACTGCAGCGGCGGGCAGCCGACCTGCAGACCGTTCAGCGACAGCCCGGTGAATCCCCGCCCGACCTCGGCCTCCTCGGAAATGCCGATCTTCCCGAGCGCCCCGATCACGCCGTTGATGCCCTGCGCCGTCTCCTGCATCGCGCTGACGTCCACAGTGAAGCCGCTGGCCATCGCCATCCTCCTGCCGCGTCCCTGGCCGCAAGCGTAACCAACCAGGCAGAAGATGTGCTGTTTTGCCCAGAACGCGGCTGACCCTCCCTACCCCCGCGGACAGCACCCCGTAAGGCTCCGACCGAGCCCCACGGCGGCCACCGGCTGGCGCTGCCGGTGGCCCGCCGTAGCATGCGGTTTGTGACTGTGCACACGGACCTGCTCTCCGCCGAGGACCTCGAAGGTCATCGGCGGGAGCTCACCGGGTACTGCTACAGGATGCTCGGGTCGGGCTTCGAGGCCGAGGACGCCGTGCAGGAGACGATGGTGCGGGCCTGGCGTGCCGGTGACAGCTTCGAGGGGCGGTCAAGTTTCAGGTCCTGGCTCTACCGCATCGCCACCAACGTCTGCATCGACATGCTGCGCGGCCGTCAGCGCCGGGCCCGGCCCATGGAACTCGGACCATCGCGGCCGCCGGTGGAATCCTCACTGCACGAGGTCCTGCCCGAGGGAAGCTGGGTATCGCCGATCGCTGATGACCGGGTGCTCCCGCCGGAGGCCGATCCAGCCGAGGTCGCGCTCGCCCGGGACAGCATCCGGCTCGCGTTCGTGGCTGCGCTGCAGCACCTGCCGCCCCGGCAGCGGGCCGTCCTGATCTTGTGCGAGGTGCTCCGCTGGCAGGCGTCCGAGGCGGCCCAGCTGCTGGAGACCAGCGTGGCGGCGGTCAACAGCGCGCTGCAGCGAGCCCGGGCCACCCTCACGTCGGCCGGAATCAGCCTCGCTGACATGGCTGGGCAGGCCGCGGTCGACGCGGGCCAGCGCGACCTGCTGGCCCGCTACGTGGATGCGTTCGAGCGCTATGACGTCGACAGCCTCGTCAACCTGCTGCACCAGGACGCGGTCCAGTCCATGCCTCCGTACGCGATGTGGCTGAGCGGTGGCCGTGACATCGTCGCGTGGATGGTTGGCCCAGGCTCGGGCTGTCGCGGCTCGCGGCTCATCCCGGTTGCCGCCAACGGGGGCCCCGCGTTCGGCCACTACAAGCCGGACCCCGAGAGCGGGGAGCTCAAGCCGTGGGCAATCCAGGTGATCGAGATTTCAGGCGACCACGTCACTGCCATTCACTCGTTCCTGGAGGCCGACCGCCTCTTCCCCGGGTTCGGCCTGCCAGCCCACCTCCCGCCACCATCCCGGCCCAGGCGCTCGGGCTGAGGTTCGGCCGGGACATCGGTCACCTGCCCTGATTACCTGGAAAGCACAAGTGTCGGAAGCCCGGCGGGTGAGCCGCCCGCGTTCATCACGCCTGACTCGTAAACGCTCATCTCGGTGATCGCGAGCTCGCTGCCGGAGCTGGCTGTCGGCACTGCCAGGGCGCCCATCTGCATATCATGCGCGTAGTCGTACGCGTTTCCGCCGGCCACGTTGAGCACCGGCAGCGCGGTGCGGCTGAGCAGCCGACCGGTGCGGGCGTCGTAGCCGTACAGCCATAGCTGGGTGGACGGAAGGGTCTGCCCGTCACCGACCCCGTCAGGGATCGGCGGGCCAGCGGAATCGGTGATCACGTCGGCCTGGCTGGAGCTGGCCAGGAAGGGCCCAGCGTTCAGGCTCTCACCGCCCGGCACGCTGTGCTGCCACAGCAGCTGCCCGGTAGCCGTATCCCAGGCGCCGAACAGGTCAGACGAGTCACCCGCGGACGAAGAGTCGCCCACCAGCAGCAGGTCATCCCCGTCATAAGTGCTCGGGCCGCGCAGGGCAGCGATCGTGCGCTCCTGGCGCCCCGAGCTGGCGTTGATGACCTCATAGGTTGCCAGCTCGCTGGTTCCGCCAACGACCGTGTCCGGGCCGGCCGCGACAGGCGCCTGGAGCCAGCCCGGATAGGGCTCCTGCCACCGCAGCTGACCGGTGGACAGGTCATACCCCTGCAGGCGATGGGCGCAGCTTGAGCCGTCGTCCGCGGCATGCAGGCCGACCACGACGACGTCCGTGGTCAGCGCTGGGCCGTAGAACTGGCACGGGGCGCCGATCTGGCGGCTCCACAGCGGTGATCCGGTGGACTCGCTCACGGCGGCGATCTCGCTGTTGCTGATGACCAGCGCTGTCCCCTGCGACCCGGGCTTCTCGGCGGCCCAGACCTGGCCGGCGGTGGCCCCGACGTCGTGGTGCCAGGCGATCACGGCGGAGCGCGGGTCGATCCGCACCAGCAGCCCGTCCTCCCACAGCACGTTCAGGCCGTTAGGCGCTGCGGTGACCGATACCACGTCATGGCCGGGCCGCTCGTATGACCAGTAGAGCCGGCCGGTGCGCAGGCTCACGGCTGCGATCCCGTCGGTCACTTCCGTGGTGGCGGAGCCGCTCGGGGTGCGCACGTGGTTGCCGTCACCGACGATGGCCAGCCCGCCCTCCAGCCGCACCACACCGTAGAAGTGCGCGACGATGTGCGGCTGACCGGTCGCTGCCAGCGGTGCCGGGTAGGGGCCGAACGGCCCGCTGACGGTCTCGCCGTAGCCGCCGGGCAGCACCAGCGCGGCGGTCACGCCCCCGGCTACCACGACCACGGCCACCGCCGCTGTGAGCAGCCGGTGCCGCCCGAGGGCCCGCACGATCCGCCGCAGCCGTCCTGGCTGCTCAGACGCTGACGCGATTGACTGCTCGTCCTGGACCATGTCCCATCCCACCCGATCAGACTCTTGTGCTCAGCAGCTTGTCGTGGGCCCGTAGCATTCGCGTAGCACTCACATAGCAGTGCTGGGCAGCGCTCTGACCCGGGGAGGCAGCCTGATGCCGACGCCGATGCAGTTCGGCCTGCTCGGGCCGTTGCTGGTGCGCAGCGGGGGGACAGAGCTGCCGGTGCCGCGCGGGCATCTGCGGGCCATCCTGGCGGCGCTGCTGCTGAAGGCCAACCGGGACGTTCCGATCGAGGCGATCGCCGACACGGTGTGGGGAGAATCCCCGCCGCCGTCGGCAGAGGTGACGATCCGCAACCACATCCGTCGGCTCCGCAAGGCACTGGGCGAGCCCGGACGTGAGCGGATCAGTACCCGGCCGCGTGGCTACCGGATCAGCGTTGCTGACGGTGAGCTGGACCTAGACCGGTTTGCGGGCCTGGTCGCCTCGGCACAGGCGGCAGCCCGCGACCGCTCCTGGAATGCCACGGTGGCGCAGGCGGACCAGGCACTGGCACTGTGGCGAGGCCAACCGCTGGCCGATACCGGCTCTGACGCACTTACGCTGCGCGAGGTCCCCCGGCTGGCAGAGCTGCGGCTGCAGGTCCTGGAGACCAGGATTGAGGCCAGGCTGAACCTGGGCTATCACAGCCAGGTGGTGGCTGATCTGCAGGGCCTGTGCGCGGCCCATCCACTGCGTGAGCACCTGCACGCGCTGCTGATGCTGGCACTGCGGCGGAGTGGCAGACAGGCCGAAGCCCTGGCCGCCTACCAGGACGTGCGCCGGGTGCTGGTAGAGCAGCTCGGTGCAGACCCTGGTGCTGAGCTGCAGAAGCTGCACCAGCAGATCCTTACCGCCGACCGGGCTGAGCTGCCGGCACCGGCCCTGGGCGCCACGGGCGGCCAAGCGGCGGAGGTGCCGCGGCAGCTTCCGCCGGCGGTGGCGCGATTCACCGGCCGCACCGCTGAGCTGCAGATGCTGAACCAGATGCTGAACCAGGCCGGTGATTCCCCGGGGACAGTGGTGATCAGCGCGATCGGCGGCACCGCCGGCGTGGGCAAGACTGCCCTGGCCATCCACTGGGCCCACCAGGTCGCCGACCGCTTCCCTGACGGCCAGCTCTACGCCGACCTGCGCGGCTTCGACCCCGACGGCGCCCCGGTCACCGCTGCCGAGGTGGTCCGCGCGTTCCTGGACGCGCTGGGCACGCCGACCCAGCGCATCCCGCCCAGCCCGGAGGCCCGGCAAGGCCTGTACCGCAGCCTGCTGGCAGACCGCCGGATGCTGATCGTACTGGACAATGCCAGCGACGAGCAGCAGGTCCGCCCGCTCATCCCGGCTACCCCCGGTACCCTGGTGCTGGTCACCAGCCGCCGGCAGCTCACCGGGCTGGCCGCGGCCAGCAGCGCCCGTCTGCTCAGCCTCGACGTGCTCACCGAGGCTGAAGCCACCCAGATGCTCACTGCCCGCATCGGCGCCGGCCGGGCCATCGCCGACCCAGGCGCTGCTGCCGAGATAGCACGGCTGTGCGCGCGCCTGCCGCTAGCCCTGGCAGTGACCGCCGCCCGCGCCCATGCCAGGCCCGGCTTCCCGCTGGCCGACCTCGCCGGCGAGCTGCGCGATATCAGCACCCGCCTGGACGCCCTGGACACCGGGGACCCCGGCTCATGCGTCCGCGCGGTGTTCTCCTGGTCCTGCCGGCAGCTCACCCCGGACGCGGCACGGATGTTCCGGCTGCTGGGCCTGCACCCCGGCCCCGATATCTCCGGCCCGGCTGCCGCCAGCCTCGCCGGGCACAGCCGCACCGAGGCCGGCCGCCTGCTAGCGGAGCTCACCCGGGCGCACCTGATCGCCGAGCACGCCCCGGGCCGTTACGCCTTTCACGACCTGCTCCGCGCCTACGCCGCTGACCAGGCGGCCACGACTGACAGCGATGCCGACCGCCACCAGGCCGCCTGCCGGCTGCTCGGCCACTATCTGCACACTGCCTGCTCCGCGATGTTGCTGCTGAGCACACGCGACCCGATAGCTCTCGAGCCGATGCGGCCAGGCGTCACGCTCGAGAGCTTCACAGACCGCCAGCAGGCGCGGGCCTGGTTCATGGCGGAGCACTACGTCCTGCGGAACGCCGTCTCGCTCGCAGCGGCGACGGGGTTCGACGCCTGTGCCTGGCAGCTGCCCTGGGCACTGGTGCCGTTCCTCGACTGGCAGGGGCACTGGCACGACCTGCGTGACACTCAGCGCATTGCCCTGGCCGCAGCGGCACGCACCGGTGATCCCGCTGGCCAGGCAGTCTGCCTCCAGCGCCTGGGATTCGCCTGCGCCAGGCTCGGTGACTACGACGAGGCCCACACCCACCTCGAGGCCTGCCTGGACCTGTACCGGCAGCTCGGCGACCGTGCCAGCGAGGCCCGCGCCCACCAGAGCCTCGGCTGGGCGAGCGAGCAGCAGGGTCGGTATGCCGATTCACTGGAGCACGCCGAGCAGGCATTCGCCCTGTTCGAGGTCGTAGGCCACCAGGCGGGCCAGGCCGAGGCCCTCAACGCCGTCGGCTTCAGCCACGCCCTGCTCGGCAACTACCACCAGGCCCGGACCTTGTGCCGGCAGGCCCTGGTCATGAGCCGCGATATTGCCGACCGCCATGGCGAGGCACTGAGCTGGGACAGCCTGGGCTATACGGAGCATCATCTCGGTCAGTACGCCGAGGCCGCTGCCTGTTACGGTCATGCCATAGGGCTTTACCGCGAGCTTGGCGACCGGTATCTCGAAGCCAACACCCTCACCCACCTCGGCGACAGCTGCCACGCTTCGGGTGACGCGCGGCGAGCCTTGGACGCCTGGCAGCAGGCTCACGACATCCTCGACGACCTCCAGCATCCCGACACCGACCAGGTCCGCGCCAAGCTCGCTGCCGCCGGTGCCCGGCTCCCGTTCGGAGCCGCCCGGGCAGGCTAACCGGACTGCAGACGCTGGCGCTGCGGGCCGACGGTATACGCGGGGTCGCGCGCGGAGTCCTTGCCGGCGAAGAACACGCCGAAGCGGGTCAGTGCGGACGCGGCCAGCAGTGCGGCCCCCGACGCGGCCGCCGCAGCCCGGTTGCGTCCGGCCAGCACCGCGCCGGTCAGGCCGGCAGCGGTGAGGACCTCGGCCGCTTCCATCAGCTTGCCGGGCCGCCCGGACTGGTACGGCTGCGCCGTGTCACCAAGTCGCTGCAGCAGCATGCTCTTGGCGGTTAGCTCGGCGGCCGAGCCGAGCACCGCGAACCGGATGGCCTGACCTGCGGCGGGCTGGCCCACGGCCAGCATGCCCAGCCCGCCGGCCGCGGTCGCCGCGGAACCGGCGAACAGGAAGGGCATTTCGCGATGACCTTCGTGCCAGGCGGGGACGGCCGTGTCGGTCAGCAGCGCAGCGGTGTAGGTGGCGACCCCGGCGCCAAACACGGCGGCGGCGGCCGTGGCCGCGGCTCCGGTCTTGGGCAGCTTGCCGGTCAGTGCGCAGCCGGCGGCTGCAGCTGCGGCCGGGCTGTACGCGCTGACCAGCCAGGAGCCCACGCTCATCGGTGAGGTCACTTTGAACACACGCAGCATGTTGAGGAACCGGGTGGGGCGGCCGAGGTCGGCCACCAGAGCGACCAGTGACAACCCGATGGCCCCGGCGGCCCCGGTCTTCGAAGCGCGAGCCAGCTGGCGGTTGCCTGTGGCCTGGGCGAAAGCGGCAAGCAGTGACGACGCGCCGGCCAGGCCGCCGAGGAACAGGTAGCCGGGGACCTCCGGGCTGCCCCATATCGGCTCCTTGATCACGGGGCGGCCGTAGTAGGAGTCGGGCTGCGCCTTGGGCACCATCAGCTGCTCCGCGCTGTGGCGCCGCTCTCCCGCTCCGCGCTTGCCCGTGTCGAGCGACTCTTCGTCACGCGAATCGTCACGCGAACTGGCACCGTTACGGTGGCCGACGGCTGCCTCCCGGGCCCGGGCGGCCAGCCGGCCCGCGGCACCGCCAGCGCGGCTCATGGCTGACCTCCACGCCAGCCCAGGCAGGCGGCCGCCGCGGCGGCCGCCAGGCCGACGGCGGCAGTGGCCACGTGGCGCCACATACGCGGCAGGTCCCGCGTGGTGACCACCGGGTCCGGCGGCAGGCCGTATACCTCCGGCGCGTCCAGCAGCAGGAAGAACGCCCCGGCTCCCCCGATGCCGTCGCCAGGATCCTCGAGGTAGAGCCGCGCACGGGTCTCGCCGCTCTGCTGCAGCTCACTGACCCGGCGCTGAGCGCGTTCCCGGAGCTCATCAACGGGGCCGAACTGGATCGACTCGGTCGGGCAGGCCTTCGCGCAGGCGGGGGTCAGGCCGTCACCAATCCGGTCATAGCACAGCGTGCACTTGTGCGCCCCGCCGTCGGATTCACGCCGCGCGATAACACCGAACGGGCAGGCGGACACGCAGTAGCCACAGCCGTTGCAGATGTCGTCCTGCACGACCACCGTGCCGAACTCGGTGCGCATCAGCGCCCCGGTCGGGCACACGTCCAGGCAAGCAGCCTCGGTGCAGTGCTTGCAGACGTCGCTGGACATCAGCCAGCGTGAGCCGCCTGCCACTTCAGCGGTGGCTGCACCGTCACCAGCAGCGGCTAGAGCCGGCCCGTTCGCCCGCGCATCGCCCGGCCCGTGCCCGATCTGCTCGATGAACGCCACATGGCGCCAGGTCGAGGCGTTGAGACTCGCCGTGTTGTCGTAGGACATGCCGGTGAGCAGCAGCCCGTCCTCGGGCACGGCGTTCCATTCCTTGCAGGCGACCTCGCAGGCCTTGCAGCCGATGCACACCGACGTGTCGGTGAAAAACCCCATCCGGGGCGGGTGGTCGTCGTAGCCGGCTAGCGCCGCCGGGTCCAGCATGACGGCATCCTCCCCAGGCGTGGTACCCATCTCATACCTCCGTCCCAGTCTCGTCAGTGATCCCGGCGCGCCGCTGGTACTGCCGGACGAGATCCCGCCGCTCGGGCCCGTGTGGACGGCGTCCCGGGCGGATGTCGCACGCGATCGCCTTGACCTCCTGGATATGCACGTTGGGGTCCAGGGACATGTGCGCGAGCTCGTTCGCGCCGTCCCCGGTCGTGTACCCGTTGGGCCCCCAGTGCCACGGCAGGCCTACTTGCTCCAGGCGCCGGCCGTCGACGATCAGCGGTGTCATCCGCCGCGTGACCATCACCCGGGCCTCGATGGCATTGCGCGCGGTGATGATCGTGGCCCAGCCCATGTGCTCAAGTCCCCGCTCGGCGGCCAGCTCGGGCGAGACCTCGCAGAACATCTCAGGCTGGAGCTCTGCCAGGTACGGCAGGAACCGCGACATGCCGCCAGCGGTGTGGTGCTCGGTCAGCCGGTAGGTGGTGGTGACGTACGGGAAGACCGCCGACCCGGGCTCACGGCCGCTGGGCTGGAATCTGTCCTCGCGGTATTTGATGATCTGCCGTACCGGGTTGTGCTGCTGACCGTAGAGCAGGTTCCGGACCGGCGACTCCTGCGGCTCGTAGTGGGCCGGCAGCGGGCCGTCCACTAGCCCGGCCGGGGCGAACAGCCACGCCTTCCCGTCGGCCTGCATGATGAACGGGTCGTCGCCAGCGATCGCGTCGACGCCAGTGGCGCCCTCGGGCGGCCGGTAGGACGGTGGCCGGTCGGCGACGAAGTCAGGCACGTCGTGCCCAGTCCACTTGCGCTTGCGTGGGTCCCACCAGACCAGTGCCTTGCGGTCACTCCACGGCTTGCCGTCCGGGTCGGCGGACGCCCGGTTGTAGATGATGCGCCGGTTCGCCGGCCATGCCCAGCCCCACTCAGGCGCGACCCAGCTCTGCTCCCGGCCGGGCTTGCGCCGGGCCGCCTGGTTGACTCCGCCGGCCCGGACGCCACAGTAGATCCAGCAGCCGCACTCCGTGGATCCGTCGGCCTTGAGCTGGGTAAATGTCGACAGCGGCTTGCCTTCGGCGTCCCGGCCGTTGATCTCGGCCAGCACCGCGTCGGCGTCGGGTTCCTGCAGCCCGCCCAGCACTGGGTAGTCCCAGGTCAGGTCCAGCACCGGACGGTCCATCTCGTCAGAGGAGGAGGCGAGTTTCTCGCGGATCCGGCGGCCGAGGTGGTACGTAAACCACAGGTCGCTGCGGGCGTCGCCGGCTGGCTCGACCGCTGTGTGGTGCCACTGCAGCATCCGCTGGGTGTTGGTGCAGCTGCCGTCCTTCTCCGTATGGGCGGCCGCGGGCAGGAAGAACACCTCGGTCTTGATGTCCTCGGTGCGCATCTCCGCAGTCTCGATCTCCGGGCCGTTCTGCCAGAACGTCGCGCTCTCGATCAGCACCATGTCCCGGACCACCAGCCAGTCCAGGTTGGCCATCCCCATCCGCTGCACCCGCGAGTTGGCCGAGCCGACCGCCGGGTTCTGCCCGAACACGAAGTAGCCGGTGCACTGGCCCTCTATCTGGGCCATGGCCGTCTCGTATGTGCTGTGGCTGCCGGTCAGCCGCGGCAGGTAGTCGTAGCAGAATTCGTTCTCTGCCGTGGCCGCATCTCCCCACCACGCCTTGAGCAGGCTCACCATGTACTCGCGGGTGTTGGCCCAGAACCCCTTGTACACGGTCTCGGCCATGACGTACACGTCCAGGTCGTCGTGGCGGCGCGCAAGCGGCATCGGCAGATAGCCGGGCAGCAGGTCAAAGAGCGTAGGGATGTCGGTGGACCCCTGGATGGAGGCGTGGCCGCGGAGCGCCAGGATGCCGCCGCCCGGCCGGCCCATGTTGCCGAGCAGCGACTGCAGGATCGCCGCCGCGCGGATGTACTGCACGCCGACCGTGTGCTGGGTCCAGCCCACGCTGTACGCGAACGCTGTGGTCTTGTCACGCCCCGAGTTCTGCGTGACCAGTTCGCACACCTGACGGAACAGATGCTCGGGCACGCCGGTGATCCTTGCCACCATTTCTGGTGTGTAGCGGGAGAAATGGCGCTTGAGCACCTGGAACACACAGCGCGGGTGCTGCAGGGTCATGTCGGTGTCGGGGGCAGGGTGGGCTGCCGCGCCGACCGATCCGTGAATCTCGCCCCGGGCCGCCCGCCGGGCCAGCAGCAACTCCTCCGGCTCGATGCCGCGGGCGCCGCTGGCAGGGGCGACGCCGACCTCCTCGCCCTGGTAGCGCCAGGTCTTAAAGTCGTACACGCGGTCCTCGGCGTTCAGGCCGGAGAACACACCGTCAAGGTCTTCCGTGTCTGCGAACTCCTCGGTAAGGATCGCCGGCGCGTTGGTGTAATTGACCACATATTCCCGGAAGTACTTCTCGTTCTGAATGACGTAATTGATAAGCCCGCCGACGAAGGCGATGTCCGAACCGGCCCGTAGCGGGACGTGCAGGTCGGCCAGGGCGCTGGTCCGGCTGTACCGGGGGTCGACGTGGATCACGGTGGCGCCGCGGGCCTTTGCCTCCATGACCCACTGGAAGCCCACTGGGTGGGCCTCGGCCATGTTGGAGCCCTCGATAAGGATGCAGTCGGAGTTCTGCAGGTCCTGCTGAAATGTCGTCGCGCCGCCGCGACCGAAGCTAGTCCCCAGACCGGGAACTGTGGAGGAGTGTCATATACGGGCCTGATTCTCGATCTGCACCGCGCCGAGCGCCGTGAACAGCTTCTTCATCAGGTAGTTCTCTTCGTTGTCCAGGGTCGCGCCCCCGAGGCTGGCGATGCCCATAGTCCGCCTGGTGCGCTTGCCCTGGTGCTCCCACTGCCAGCCCTTGCGCCGCGACTCGATGACCCGGTCGGCGATCATGTCCATGGCTGTATCCAGGCCGAGGTACTCCCACTTGGTGCCGCCCGGCCGCCGGTACAGCACCTGGTACTGGCGGGCTCCCCCGGTGGTGAGCTGCAGGCTGGCTGAGCCTTTGGGGCAGAGCCGGCCCCGGCTCACCGGCGAGTCGGGGTCGCCTTCGATCTGGGTGACCCGGCCGTCCTGCACGTAGACGTTCTGGGCGCAGCCCACGGCGCAGTACGGGCATACCGACTTGACCACTCTGTCGGCCGTGGCGGTCCGCGGGGTGAGCTCCCGGGTGCGCCTGCTGCTCGCCGCGGCGCCCAGGCCGCGCCGGTCGGCGCCGGTGAGCTGGCGGTACACGGGCCACTGGGCGATCAGTGGCAGCTTGCCCCGTTCAGGCATTCGTTTGTCTCCCTCTGGTGCGCCGGCGCCCGACTCGGCCCCCTTACCCGGGTCCGGGCCGTTCATGTCGGCAGGTTGAAGTTGACGCTGAAGTTCAGCGCCACTGCGAACGTCAGGTAGATCAGCCAGAACCCGGTGCCGAGGTGGAAGAAACCGAGCAACCGCTCACCTGGTTTGCTCAGGCGCGGGAAGTCGGGCCCCAGGGTGGCGAAGAACTCGGCGAAGTACACGCACGTCAGCCCGATGAACACGCCGCCGACAGGGTTATCGCCGGCCTTGAAGAAGACAATGATGCCGAGGATCGAGATCAGCAGGAACGCCACGGTCATGCCGATATTCGCTCTGGCGTCGGCCCGGCGCCGCCGGATCATCCCCAGGGAGAACCAGTGCACGCCGTACGCGGTGAATGCTAGGGCGGCCATGTACAGGGGCGGGGAGGTGAACGTATGGAAGAGGGTCAGCCCGAGGAACAGGTAGGTCCCGGCCAGGAACTGCATGAAGCCGGGCATCCAGATGCCCCAGATGCCGGTCGCCTGGTCCACCTCTTCGCTGCGCGGCGGATAGCCAACCAGCTCCTCGCCGCCGTAGATCAGGTAGCCGGTGCCGAGACCGAAGAAGCCTATGGCCAGCGGCGGGAACGGCGACGTGGGAAGCGTGAGCACCACACTAGGATCGAGCCCGGACATTGGTCCCTTCTCCTACGGTAGGCGATGAATCACACTCTGTAACCGATAGCGGGCAGGCTTGGCGCCTGCCCCCGCGGTCATGGCGTAAGGGATGCCCCGTCGGCGATCTCATCTCACATCGCGAGCCACACCGGCTCGGAGACCTCGCGGCGCGGAGGCTGGCGCCAGCGACGCCACGAGGCCGCCCTTTCGTCACCTGGCCGGCGAGTCAGCGGTCATCATCGCCGCCTGCCTGGCGTTTCGCAGCCGTCTCCGGGCTGAACTCTCTCCAGGGCCTCCCGGTACCGATCGGCTTCGCCTCGCCAGTAGCGCACCTTCCGCATCATCCACTCCGTCCAGTGGTTGATGGCGACGGTGGCGAGGGTCATCGTCAGGACGCAGCCCGTGACCGCGCCGAGGAACATCGCGATCAGCACGATGACCCCGGTGATCACGGGTAGCTCTTAGGGCTCGGATGTGGCCTGAAGTGCACGGATGGCATTCCCATAGGGGCATACCGCGAGGTAGTGTTAGGGATCACTTCCACGTGTCCTCTTTCTGCTTCTCTGGCTGGGGAGTACCGGGGTATGTGGTTTCGCCGGGCCGGTGGCTGCAACCATCCGGCCCGGCGTCGTTTCTGACGCCGATTCGGCTGCGGTGGGACGGCGGAGGCCCCCGGATACGGATGGCCGGCACCGGCTGGGCGCGCTGCGGCACCTGGCCCGGACGCAAGCGACAGCGATCGAAGATTCGGAAGGGATCTAGGGCGCCAGCCGTCCGGCTAAAGGCACGAGCCTGAGTGGCTAACCATCTGCTCAGGCCCTCGTGCATCGCCGCGGCCCCCTTCTTGCGGGGAGTCGATCCCAATGGTTACATGATAACCTCAGTGAAATTTGCAGCGATAGGTGCACTGAAAGAACTTTTCGAGAACCGCGGCAATGCCGGCGTGACACATGCGACACGCTGAGCACACGGCTCAGCCGACTCGCTTCATCCAACAGGAGATCCGTTGCCCGACTACTCCCCAACCGTCCGGCGACGCCGGCTAGCGGCCGAACTCAGGCGGCTACGCGAGCAGTCCGGGCAGACCGCTGACCAGGTAGCCGAAGCCCTCGGCTGGAGTACCTCGAAGGTCAGCAGATACGAGCTAGCGCGTACGGGCCTGAAGCCAACCGACGTGCGCAAACTGCTTGACCATTATGGGGTCGGGACGTCCAGCATGAACGAGATGATGCTCCTAGCCCAGCAAGCCACCAGCAAGGGATGGTGGGAGGCATACTCCGACGTAATATCCAGCGACTACGCCGACTTGATCGGCCTAGAGGAAGAGGCCCGATCCTGCCTGACCTGGCAGGTTGAGTGCGTGCCTGGCCTACTGCAGACAGAGGACTATGCCCGGGAGATCAACGGCTGGTTCCAGCGGATGGTCGCGATGCCACCGGCCAGCATGGAACGTCGGGTACAGGTGCGGATGTTGCGGCAGCGGGTTCTGACGCGGGATCCCCCCCTTGAGCTCTCGGTGGTGCTAGAAGAGTCCGCGCTCTTGCGCCAGGTCGCCGACCAGCACGTAATGCGCGCGCAACTCGAGAGACTGCTCGAGGCCGCGGAGATGGTAAATATCCGAATCCGTGTACTCCCGTTGCACGGCAAGCGGCCGATCATGGCGGGGTCATTCGCCCTGCTGACGTTCGGTGAAGACCACGAGGCAGCGTTTCATGACGTCGTGTCTACCGAGAACCTGCTGCAGTCGCTCGCTTTCGACGGCGAGACGGATACCTACCTCTACCGTCGGACCTTCGATCACATGATGGAGTCCTCCCTGTCTGCTGCTGATTCGAAGGAACTCATAGCCGATACCGCCAAGCGAGTGTGGCGGTGAGGCTGCCCGAAACCAGCCCGCCTTCGGTTACTGCCGTACCGACTCCCGGGCACGAGTCGCGCATACCGATGGTTTATGGTCCTCACGCTGGCCGGCGACAAGATCAGTGGGTGTGCCCGCGGCCACGATGGATCAGCTCGACAACGCGGTCAGCCACGGCGATTTCGTTCTGGTGCTCTATGAGGTGGGTTGGTGGTGTGACGGTCACCTCGCGCCATTCCTCAGCCTGCTGCCCGCCCGCGGCGGCCCAGCCTGCCAGCAGGGGCCGCTCGAACTTGCCGAGGTGAGCCGGCATACTGACGTGACCGTAGATCGGGGTGGGCACGAAGCGCTGGTTGCCGAAGCAGTGGTCGAAGTGCGCATGCGTGTTGACCAGGCTGGTAGCGCCGCTGGAACAACTCGGCGGCCACCTCGTTCCAGCCCATGCCACCGGAGCCCAGCCATGTGCGGCAGTCCTATCCTGAAGCTCTGCTGGGACCCAACGTCAGGCGGAGGCACGGGTGGAGGATCGTCAGAAAATGCGGGTCTCGGATGCCGACCGGCAGGAGACAGTTGACCGGTTGCGCATCGCGCTGGACGAGGGCCGCCTGAAGATGGACGAGTACCTGCAGCGGATGGAGCGCGCATACGAGGCGGTGACGTACGCCGACCTCAACGGTCTGTGCGACGACCTGCCGGTGCCAAGGCGTGAGCACGTTGCACCGGTCCCGGCACGGTCGACCGCGCCTGTCCAAGCGGTGGATGCCGCCGGCGTCCCGGCCGGGTTCTTTGCCAGGCTGCCAGCGCCGCTCAAGGTGCTGTGGACGATCTGGCTGGTCGCGGTCTCTGTCAACGTGGTCATCTGGGTTCTGGTCACGGGCACCTCTGGCCACCTGATCTATCCCTGGCCGGTATGGGTGGCCGGCCCGTACGGGGCGGCGCTGCTCGCGATATCCGCTGCCGTCATGTCCGGCCGGCGCGGCCAGGGGCCTGGCCGGCCGCCCCTGCCTCCAGGCAGCCGCCCCTGACCGGCCGCTGGACGGGCATCCGCGGCGTATCGTGATGCCATGCGCTGAGCGTGAACCTGCACAAGCACTGTCGCCCGCCGGGCTAGGGCTCCTCCGGGATGCCGGGATGTTCGCCGCCGCTCGTCCCAGCTCTCTCCCAGGAGGAACGACCCGATGCTCACCAGCAAGCAGGTCGACTATTACCGCACCTTCGGCTTCGTCGTGCTGCCCGGCTTCCTGGCCGACCGCGCCGGATCCCTGCAGGCTGAGGTTGACTCGGCCATTCACGACGCCTACTCCGCCATTTTTACAGAACGTGACGCTGACGGCATCAGTGGCCACTATCTGCCAATGGCCAGCCGCCTGACACCCGTCAGCACATCGCTGATCTGCGACGACCCGCGGTTCATCGATGCCGCTGCCGAGCTCCTCGGCCGCCCGGTCATCCCCGAGTGTCCCGAGGGTGTGCTGTATTTCGCTGAGGCCCCCTGGCACAACGACGATGGCATGGGCCTGACCGCTGTCAAGTTCGCCACCTACTTCGACGCGCTTGCGGCAGACAACGGGGCACTGCGGTTCGTGCCCGGCTCCCATCAACCGGAGCAGAACACAAGGCTCACCGGCTACCGAAAGCGCCAGATGCCGGTAGGCACCGACGCAGACGCCGCCTCCTACCAGGCAAGCTTTCCTGGGTACGTGGCCGACACCGCTGCAGGGGACGTCATCGCGTTCGACCTGCACGTCTGGCACTCGACCGCAGGCGGCAGGGACCGGCTCGCCTGGACGGCCATCTATCAGTGCGACCCGCAGACGAGCGAAGAGCGTGACCTGACTCTGCGGTCGATGAACGACAGTTTCGAGCAGGCGTTCCGGGGGTTCGACCGCGACCGTTACCCAGTGTGGCGGGACTGGCTCGACGACGCCGACGCGCACCCCGCACGTGCGCCGGTCATCGAGCGCATGCGGCAAGCCGGCGTATTGGAGCAGCCCGGAGCCCTGCTGGGGTGGTAACGCGCTAGCCTGCCCGGCGACCTTGGTCACGCTCCGGCGCGACCAAGGTGGCCGGGCGCTGCGAGCACGGGCGTAACGTCCTATTCGCGATGTATTCGATCACGTCACGTACTATTCTTTTGGCTCTGTTAGCCGGCTTGTACGTTATGGGGGTTTCGGCGGACCCCGGATGCCAAGGGGGTCGACGTGGGCCTGCGCTACAACCCGCCACCGGGATGGCCGCCTGCTCCCCCGGGTTTCTCGCCTCAGCCGGGCTGGATGCCAGATCCATCGTGGCCGCCACCGCCTCCCGGCTGGCAGCTGTGGGTCAACGAAGACCAGCCAGCGGCTTCGGGGTGGCCATCGCTGCCAGCCCAGGGCAGCGGGCCGGCCGCACCGCCGGACTTGAACGCCGCGCCGACGCAGCTCAACTATGGCCTGGGCAGTGACCCTGGCACCAGCAAACTGAGCGGCAGCTCGATCGGCCTGGACAGCGCCAACCCGAGCACCACCAAGCTAGGTACGAGCTCCACAGCGGACCAGGACCCTCTCAACCCGCTCACCACGAACCTCGGCTCTCGCCGGGCCACCCTCGACACCAGTACCAGCAAGCTGGGCCCAGACTCCGGCAGCACTGGCTACTCGGGCAGCGTGGGCACGGCGGCTGGGGCCGGCTCGGCTACGCCGGGAAACTCCGCCGCCGACCCCGACACGCCGGGCAGCTTCTACTCCAGCCCGAGCACGCCCAGCCGCCCGTTCGGAAGCCCGGGCTCCCGGAACACACCCAGCGACCCGTTCGCCAGCCCGGCCAGCCCGAACAGGCCCAGCGACCCCTACGCAAGCCCCGCCACCCCGAGCACGCCCAGCCGCCCGTTCGGAAGCCCGGCCAGCCCGAACACGCCCAGCGACCCCTTCGCCAGCCCGGGAACTCCCGGCAACCTGCATGGCAGCCCGAACACGCTGGACAGCCGCTACGCGAGCCCCGGCACACCCGGAAACCCGTATGCCAGCCCGGGCACGCCGGCCAGCCCGTACAACAGCCCCGGCACGCCGGGCAGCCCGTACTCTGACCCGGGCGCATCGGGTACGCCATATCCGGGCCAGGCGAGTACGGGCACCCCGGGCAGCCCGTATGGCAGCCCGGGCAGCCCGTATGGCAGCCCGGCCAGCCCCGGCGCGCCGTACCAGAGCCCGGCCGCGCCGTACTCCAGTCCAGGCGGCCCGTACGACCCGGGAAGCCCGTACGGCGGGGGCAGCTCATACAGCCCCTATGGCGGCCCGGCCGGCACGTACAGCCCGTTCCCGCAGAAGCCCCCCGGGACAAGCGGATTTGCGGTCGCCTCGCTGGTGCTCGGCATCCTCGGCATCTTCGGCATCACCGCGATCCTCAGCGCGATCTTCGGCTTCGTCGGACTGGGCAAGATCCGCAGGACTGGCCAGAACGGCAAGGGCATCGCGATTACCGGCATCGCCATGTCAGCCGCGTGGATCATCATCCTGATAGTCATAATCGTCGCAGCAGGTAATCAGGCCCAGCGATCACCGGGCGGGCAGATCAACCAGGGCGGGAGCCTGAGCGTCCTGTCACTCAAAACCGGCGACTGCTTTGTGTACCCGACCGACCAGCAGGACATCAACACGATCACAGCGATTCCGTGCAGTCAGGCACACGACGCGCAGGTCTTCGCCCAGTTCAACCTGTCTGGATCGAGCTCCAACTACCCGACGAACATGACGCAGCTGGCCAGCAACGGATGTCAGGCGCGCACCGCGAGCCTCAACAAGTCCCTGCTGACCACGTCCATGACCATGAAGATCGTTTACCCCCAGAACGCTTCGTGGATCACAGGCAACCGGACCGTGAACTGCGTGATGTACAGCCCGACGAACATCAACACCTCTCTGCTGAACTCCTGACCGGCCAGAAACCCGTGTGACGCGCGGCCGAGCCGTACGGTAGGTTCACGGGCTGGCCTGCCATAAGGCGGGCTGGCGGACCTGGCAGGGGGTGTCATGGCGCGGCAGCACGACCAGCTGCCACGCCGGGTGCGGGTCCTGCTCAGTTTCGTCTGCGTACTCGTGCTCGTTGACACGCTGTTTTTCACCGCGCTGACCCCGCTGCTGCCCCACTACACCCACACCGCGCATCTGTCGAAGGCTGGTGCGGGGATCCTGGTGGCCTGCTACCCGGCCGGCACGCTCATCGGTGCACTGCCCAGCGGCGTGCTGACCTCCCGGCTGGGCGCCAGGCGGGTCGCGCTGTTCGGCCTTGCCCTGATGAGCGTCTCAACCCTGCTGTTCGGCTGGTCGTCCGCTGCGCTGGTCCTCGACGCCGCACGGTTCGTGCAGGGGCTGGGCGGCGCGTGTACCTGGGCGGCAGGCCTGACCTGGCTGGCCACGGCCGCCCCGGAGTCCCGGCGCGGCGAGATGATCGGCCTGGCGCTGGGCTCCGCGGTGGCCGGGGCGCTGTTCGGCCCGGTACTCGGCGCGGTCGCCAATCAGGTCGGCACCGGGCCCGCGTTCTCTGCCGCCGCCGTGGCCGGAGCCATCCTCATGGTGACGGCGTTCACGGTGCAGCCGCCAGCCCGCGCCGAAGCACAGGGACTGCGGGCAGCCTGGCCTGCGCTCCGGGATCCCCGCGTGATAGCGGGCATGTGGCTGACCATGCTCGCCGGCATAGCGTTCGGCGTCATCGATGTGCTCGCGCCGCTGCGCATGAGCAGGCTCGGCGTGACCGCGGTGATCATCGGGGCGACCTTCCTGGCGTCGGCCGCGATCGAGGCCAGCCTGTCGCCGGTTGCTGGCAGGCTGTCAGACCGCCATGGTGAACTGGTGCCAGTGCGGGTATCGCTGGCCGTGGCGGTGGCGGTCAGCCTGCTCGCGCCCGTGGTGCACTCCGCGCCGTGGCTGATCGCGCTGCTGATCGTTGGCATGCCCTGGTACGGGACGCTGTTCGCCCCGGCAACCGCGCTGATCAGCGCCGGCGCGCAGCGGCTGGACCTCAACCAGGGACTGGCGTTCGGCCTCAGCAACCTGGCCTGGGCGCTTGGCCAGGCCGTCGCCGCCGCAGCAAGCGGCGCGATCGCCGAGGCCACATCCGACATCGTCCCGTACGCGCTGCTGGCCGGTGCCTGCCTGGCAACGCTGATCACACTGCGCCCTGGCCGGTCCCGGCTGGTGAGCCGGCTGTCACGTGACCGGGAGCCAGCTGACGTTCTGAATACCGAAACGCCGGCCTAGCAAAGACCTGCGCGGGTTACCGTCGTTGCTCATGCGGGCGGATGCGCAGTCGTTCGACCGACTCGCCGAGGGCTACGACCGGCTCGGCGAGCTCAACAGGAATCACCTTGTCCAGTCCTGGCTGGAACGCCAGCTTCCGCCTGCCGGCGGCCGCGCCCTCGACCTCGGCTGCGGAACAGGACGCCATGCGGTGCTGCTCGCCGGGCGGTTCCGCCACGTCGACGCGATCGACCTGTCCGACTCGATGATTGCCCTGGCGCGGGCGCGCCGGTCGCGGCCGAACATCAGCTACCGGCAGGCCGACCTGCACGACGCGGGCGACGCCTGCCGCTACGACTTCGTGTTCAGCGCGATGACCCTGCATCACGTGCCAGACCTGTACGCGGCGCTGAGCCATGTCAGGACCCTGCTGGCGCCGGGAGGGCACATCGCGCTGGTGGATGTGTACGTTCCTAGCGTGCGCACGCCGCAGTGGATCACGCGCCGGATGATCGACCGTGTGCTGCCGCTGCGACCCCGGCTGCACGCGCTGGCAGCGTGGCAGCTCGCCATGAACCTGGCCCGCCAGCACGGGGACCCTGCGACCGCCTGGGAGATCTACCGCCTGCAGACCCGCCGGCCGTGGCTCGACCACCGTGTCAGCGACCGGTTCTTCACCAGCGACGACCTGGAACGCTGCTGCCAGTCCCTCTTCCCTGGCTACCGCCTCCACATCCTGGGCGGCGCCCGCGGCATCGGCCTGACCTGGGACTCGCCGGGACCCTGACCACTATGTGCCAGCCCGCGCGATGGGGTTAGCCTGGTGGAACGCACCTGACTTACCACTAGGCCTCCGGGCCATCTCCGGGATCCGCCTCCAGGCATCGCGGGGTGTGCGAGACAGGAGCCGACGGATGAGTGATCATGCAGGCGGCCGGGACACCCGGGCAGATGCCATGCTGCGACGGCCCGCGGTCGACCCGGCCGTGCCGCAGCCTGACCGTGACCTGCTGACGGCCAGACGTGCGCTGCTCACGCCCGCCAGCCGGGACCGGCCAGCCCCGCGACGCGACTACCTCCCTGCCGATCCTGGCCAGCGGCTCGCGACCGTCGACGGGGCGGCCGCGGGGCTGACCGGAGCCATGGTGATCGCGATCTTCGGGACGACGCCGCTGGCCGTTGGCGTGCTGGCGCTTCAGGGAGCGTCGGCCTGGGAGTCAGCGTCGTCGCACTACGCGCTGCTGCTCGCTGAGGTCATCGCCGTGGTGACCATCGTGGTCTTCGGCATCCGTGTCGCGATGTTCGGGCAGCCGAACGGCCGCGTGCCAGCCGAGGTCGCAGCGCGCACGCACCACGGGCGCTATCTGACTGACGACGACTTCGACGGGCCAGCCCGGGTGCTGCTGCGGCGAGTGCAGGACGCGATCGACGCCGTGACCAGCGCGCAGGTCTGCCAGGACGGACTGCTGGATCAGTCAGCGACGAACGTGGCCCTGGCCGCGCAGGAGTGGGACATCGCCGTGGCACTGCACGATCAGGCCAGGCTCCGGGCTAAGCGCGCCGAACTGTCCGAGACCACCGCAGGCCCGGCGACCGCAGCCGTGCTCGACCGGCATTACCAGGCAGCACAGCTGGCCGAGGCGAGTATCACGGACCGCGTGGCTGCGCTGGAACGTTACGCAGCGGAGATCCGCCTTGCCGATGCCGCCTACGGCGACTGGCGGCAGGCGGCCAGGCTTGCTGAGCTCAGCGCCCAGCACCTGGACATGCTCGCGCGCACCGCTGCCGACGAGCACGGGATCGCAGAGATCGAGGCCATGTCCCAGCAGGCCCGCGCCGTCCGCCTCGCGTTCACCCACCCTCCCGGCCTCTAGCGAGCGGGACGTCGCGGGGTCTTGACGGGCACCTGCCCGCTGGGCAAGCCTCATGGCCAGGATCCCGCCCGAGCGCGAGGGAGGAACATGCCCGAGCAACCGCAGTACAACGTTGTCGTGATCGGCGCCGGATTCGCTGGGATCGGGATGGCCGCGGCGCTGCGGCAGGCGGGCATCGAGGACTTCCTGGTCGTCGACCGTGGCGACGACGTCGGCGGAACCTGGCGGGACAACACCTACCCCGGCCTGTGCTGCGACGTCCCGTCCAACCTGTACTCGTTCTCGTTCCGGCCCGGGCGGTGGACCCGGCGCTTCCCGCCGCGGCAGGAGATCCTGGACTACCTGCGGACACTGACCGAGGAGCGGGGGCTCCGCCCGCATCTGCGCCTGCACACGGGTGTCACAGCGGCCGAGTTCGACGAACCAAGCGGGGCCTGGACCCTAACCCTGGACACTGGCGAGACGCTACAGGCGGCCGCCGTCGTCTCCGCCGTCGGCCAGCTCACCCGCCCCGCGTTCCCTGACATCCCGGGCCGCGATGAGTTCGCCGGACCGTCCTGGCACTCGGCCCGCTGGGACCACAGTGTCAGCGTGGCCGGGAAGCGGGTAGCTGTCATCGGCACCGGGGCCAGCGCGATCCAGTTCGTGCCCGAGGTCGCCAAGACCGCTGCGCACGTCGACGTGTACCAGCGCAGCGCTCCCTACATCCTGCCGAAGAACGACCGGCCCTACCGTGAGGCCGACCACGTCCTCTTCGACCGGCTCCCGCTGGCGCGCAAGGCCGACCGGCTGCGCATCTTCCTCTACGGCGAAATGCTGACCAGCGGTTTCGTCCTGTCACCGAAGATGCTGGCCGCCCCCAGGGCTATGTGGCGACGGCAGCTCAGCGTCGTCACCGACCCCGGCCTGCGCGCCAAGTGCATCCCCGACTACGTGATGGGCTGCAAGCGGGTGCTGTTCTCCAACGACTGGTACCCGACGCTGTCGCGCCCCGACGTCGACCTGGTCACCGACAAGATCGAGCGGATCGCGCCGGACGGTGTGGTCACGGCCGACGGCACCCTCCGGTCGGCTGACGTGATTACCTACGGCACCGGGTACCAGGCGACCGACTTCCTGGCGCCGATGTCCGTCACCGGCCTGCGCGGCCGCGGCCTGAACGAGGCGTGGCGCGACGGCGCCGAGGCCTACCTCGGGATCACCGTGTCGGGGTTCCCGAACTTCTTCATGCTCTACGGGCCGAACACGAACCTTGGCGGCAACTCGATCATCTACATGCTCGAGAGCCAGATCGGCTACGTACTCCGGGCACTGGTCGCGCGCCGCGACGAGCGCCTTCGCTGGCTGGACGTGCGCCCCGACGTGCAGGAGAAGTTCAACGCCTGGGTGGCCGAGGCCAGCCACACGTCCGTCTGGGAGAGCGGATGCCATAACTGGTACACCAACGCCTCTGGCCGCAACGTCAGCAACTGGCCGGTGCACACCTTTCTCTACAGACACCGCGTCCGCCGTTTCGACCTGTCTGATTACAACATTCTTCCTGAACGCATCGCTGTCCCCAGGTCTGGCGGGCCAACGTGACCGCCCTGCGGCTGCCACCCCCGGTGGTGCGCGTGAGCGCTGGGCTGCTCAGCCATGTGCTCGACCCGGGGCTGCCCTGGGAGGTGCAGCGGCGGCGCCTCGACCGGGTGATGCGGCCATGGCCGGTGCCGCGCGGGACACACGTCACCGAGACCG
This sequence comes from uncultured Actinomycetota bacterium, assembly GCA_963815375.1. GTDB lineage: Bacteria > Actinomycetota > Actinomycetes > Streptosporangiales > Streptosporangiaceae > JASHPR01. Next base: position 323,929 of record CAWFGX010000012.1, read on the forward strand.
TGCTGGGCGGCGTGCCCGCCGAGGTGGTGACGGTCGGCCGTCCATGCGACGGGCGCACCGTTGTGCACTTCCACGGCGGCGGGTACTGCGTGGGCACTCCTGGACTGGCGCGAACCTGGGCGGCCCACCTGAGCGCGCAAGCGGGATGCCGGGTCGTCGTGCCCGACTACCGGCTCGCGCCCGAGAACCCGCATCCTGCGGCCCTGGACGACGCCCGCGCGGTCATGAACGCGGTGCTCGCTGAGGCCGCCCCGGCCTCGGTCGTGGTCTCGGGCGATTCAGCCGGTGGCGGCCTCGCCCTGGCCGTCACCCTGGCCCGGCGCGATGCAGGCCAGCCTGGTCACGCCGCGCCGGGTGAGTCAGGCCAGCCGGGTCACGCTGTACAGGGCGACGCAGGCCCGGGAGACGATGCCGAGCGCGGCGCTGGGGCGACCGGTGAGCGCGCGCCCGCGAACCCGATAGCGGGCTGCATCCTGGTGTGCCCGTGGCTTGATCTCAGCGCGGACCGCCGGGCCGTGCCAGACCTCGTGCGCCGGGACGGGGTGCTTAGCCCGGCCTGGCTGGATGCCTGCGCGGCAGCGTACGCCCCGGCGCCCCAGCGAGCGTGCCCTTCGGTCTCGCCGCTGCTGGCCTCGCACGAGGGCCTGCCCCCGCTGCTGATTCAGGGTGGAACCGACGACCTGCTCGCGCCCGACGCTGAGCGCCTGGCTGCCAGCGCCGCAGCCGCCGGGGTGGACGTCAGCTACACCAGGTGGCCGCGCATGTGGCACGACTTCCCGCTGCAGCCCGGGCTCCTGACTGCCGCTGACCGCGCCCTGGCCCAGGCCGCCTGGTTCGTGCAGGGCACGACAAAGCCGGGGAGAGCGCCTCAAGCCTGAACCGTTAGGCCGGTGATAGCCGGAGCAACGGTTCTTTCATGACGGCCTTCGACATGGCCGAATGAGCCACTGGGCGCTGTCAGGATCCGCTGCTAAGCGGTGGCGAGCCGGACCGCCGAAGAGCGGCCGAGCTCCTGCCCGGCGGAGTCCTGCGCTGCCACGGCGAAGTAGGGACCTTCGCTGTTCACCGAGATCATCGTCTCGAAGCCCGTCCGCGCCTGTGAGCAGGCCGGCGCGAGGGCGGTCGGGCTGCTGCCAGCGAGTACCGTCCACGTCTGGACGGCAGTCGCTCCGTTCCAGCTCACGTAGATGGCCGAACCGCGTGCCGGGTTCGGCCGGGCGACAACCACCGGGCTGTCGGCGGGATGCCCGGTCCAGTCGAAGGCGAACGCCCGGTATGACTGGTCCCCCGCTGGGAACTGGCCGTCCAGCACCAGCTCGCCGTCGGCGGCGAACTGGGAGAAGTACGGCTGGGCGCCCCAGCCGACGAACACCTGCCCGTCCGCCAGCAGCTGCACGCTGCCCTGGTTGTCGACGAGCAGCCCCGCCGGGTGGGTGTAGGCGTGGCTGAGCGTGACCTTCATAGCTGTGGTGTCGAGGTCCAGCAGCAGCGCCCGCGACTGGGCTTCTTGCGGTGGCGAGGATCCGTTGTCGAACAGGGTGAGCAGGTTTGGTTCCACCATGCGGGCGTCATGCTGCCAGTAGAACGTGGCGCCCGGCCCGGCTGTGAAGTCCGACTTCTTGCCGCCGAGCCGCCACTGGATCGCGCCGCTGGAACGGGAGACCTTGTAGACGGTCCACGTGTTGCGCGACGAGATGAGCAGGTCGCCGTCTGGCGCGAGGGCAATCGAGTTGATGTGGAAGTAGTCGTACGGCACGGTGGCCGAGACGCCGGCCAGGGTCTGGTGCGACTCGGTCAGCGGCACGTAGTCGAGGCTGTTCCACTCGAAGAGCACCTTGCCGGTGGCGACGTCGATTTCCTGGGCAACGCTTTCCATGACCGAGCTCTTCTTCGGGCCGCCCACTGACGACAGGTTGGCGGGCAGCTGCCGGTGCGCGGTCAGCAGCGCGGTGCCCTGCGGAGTGAGGTTGAACTCGTGCAGGTCCGTCTCGGCGCCGTTGCCGGCCTTGACCTTGGCGATGACCTTGTAGGAGCTGTCGGCAATGTATGAGGTCCCGAACGTGATCCCCTGGGCATTCGCGTAGCCCGCCGACCAGGTGAGAACCTGCTGACCACGGTACTGCTGCACGGCGAAGTTCAGCGGCGTCCCGCCGATAGGGTCCCCGAACCAGACCAGCCGCCCGTTGCCGTCGACGATCATCAGGCCGGGCTGCCCCGTGGGCGAGGCCAGGTACCCACGGGGTGCGATCAGGATGTACGGCGGCTGACCCGCAGGCACAGCGGCGGTGTGCGTCACTCTGACCGCTGGGGCGTGCAGGTCAGGCTTTGTCACGAAGTTATCGACACCGACCACGTAGGCCGGGGCCGGCTTGCTCGCCGGCTTGTCCGCCTTCTGGGAACCAGCAGGGTGCGGCCATGCGTACCCGCCGAACCCCGCCAGCCCCAGCCCGGTGACCCCGGCTACGGTGGCCCCGCCACGCTGCAGTGCCTGCCTGCGCGTCCAGTGCTGCAGCATAGTCAGCGTCTCGCCTTCTGCCCGGGCAGCGGCGCGCCGGCCCGTCGCTCGCTCTTATTACTGTTTCTTTACCTTCTCCAGGGATTTGATATACCAGAATCCTGGACGTTGCGTCCACGCACGCTGCGGTAACGCCGAAGGCAGAGGGGACTCAGAAGCGGCTGGTAACGCCGAAGGCGGAGGACTCAGAAGCGAGCTGGTCAGACGCGGGCTATGGCACCGTAGAGGTCGACGGGCTCCTGGTCGTCGTCAGCGGCATCCGGCCGCCAGTGGCTGACCGACACCACACCGGGCTTGATCAGTTCGCGGCCACCGAACAGGGCTGTCACCTGGGCCTTGGTCCGCGGGGTGACCGGGTCGGGCGCCAGCTCGTTATACGCGCGCGCTGCGCTCACCACGCTCTCCGGCGCGAAGTCTGCGGTCATGTGCGAGATCGCAATGTAGCTGCCCGGGACCAGCCGTGCTGACAACGCCGCGACGATCCGCTGCGCCTCGGCGTCATCGGGGACGAGCTGCAGGATCGCAAGCAGCATCAGCCCGACCGGCTGGCTGAAATCGAGCGTGCGGGACGCATCGTCCAGGATGAAATCAGCATTACGCAGGTCGGCCTCGACGTAGGCGCAGCGCCCCTGCGGGCTGCTGCGGAGCAGCGCCTCAGCGTGCGTCACGACCATCGGGTCATGGTCGACGTAGACGATCCTGCTCTCGGGGGCCAGGCGCTGAGCGACCTCGTGGGTGTTGTTCGGTGCGGGCAGACCGGTCCCGACGTCGAGGAACTGCCGGATGCCCTGTCCAGACAGGTACTGCACCGTCTGCACCAGGAACTCCCGGTTCGCGCGCACCCCGGCGACGATCCCGGGCAGCAGGCGCAGGACCTGCTCAGCCGCATGCCGGTCGGCAGCGAAGTTGTCCTTCCCGCCAAGCCAGAAGTTATAGACCCTTGCCGGGTGCGGTACCGACGGATCGAACTCTGACCGTCCGCCGCGCTCGGTTGACGTCACAGGTAAAGCTTATCCCTGGTTGTGATCGGCAACGCCGAGCAATGGCTCGTCGGGCGAGCGCAGGTCGGTGGCTGGCAGACCGCCGGGGTATCGCTGGCGGACCTTCTCGGTCACCGACAGCGCGATCGCGACGTGCTCGCTGCGGCTGGCAGCGTAGAAGCTCTGCGCCTCGGCGCTGAGCTTGGGCCGGGCATGCAGCGGCTTGTCACTGATTGCGAGCAGCGTGGCCGTAGGGATCCGGTACCGGAAGCCGTTCGCGGCCACTGTCGCTGACTCCATGTCAACAGCGAGGGCGCGCGACAGCCGCAGCCGTTCCTCCACCAGCGCCAGGTTCAGCTCCCAGTTCCGGTTCGCGGTGGTGAACACGATTCCCATCCGGCTGCGCAGCCCGCGCGCGGTCACCTCGTCGAGCAGCAGCGAGTTCAGCGTGTGGTTGCCGACGACAGGGACGCTCAGCGGCAGCAGGTCGTCCAGCACCCGGTCATCGCGCACGTAGGCGGTCGCCAGCACAAGGTCCCCGATGTCCTGGTGATTGCGCAGGCCAGCGCAGTGCCCGATCATCAGCACCATATCGGGACGTAGCACCGCCAGGTGGTCGGTGAACGTCTTGGCGTTGGACGCTCCGACGCCGATGTTCACCATGGTCACCCCTTCGCGGCCAGGCATCTCGTGATGCCAGGCGGGCATCTGCCGGCCGCCCACGTCCGGGCCGGTCACGTCCGGCAGCGCGGCGCGGAACTCGTCTACGTGCCAGGCGTAGTTGGTGAGCAGCACGTACCGCTGGAACGCTTCGGCCGGCGTCCCGGTGTAGTGCTGCAGCCGGTCGATCGAGAGGGCCATGCGCTCGGGCCCGAAGAGGAATAGCTTCTTGCGGCGCAGGTCCCAGTTGGTCTCGTCGATAACCGGGCCGAGCCCGGGATCGTGCAGGTCAACCGCCTCGCGGCCAGGGGCTACGGAGATCCGGGCGCCCGCGGCGGCCAGCCGGCCCAGCTCACGTTCCAGATACCAGCGGATCGCGCGGGGTGACGCGAACTCACCCTCGATCACGGGATTGTGGACCGACCAGGGCCGCTCGACCGTCAGCCTGGGGTAGCGGCCAGCGTCGCCCGCTGCCTCCATCTCATCGCACAGCCGCCCGACCTCCGTGCGGCGTTCGCCGACCGGGATGACCGAGAAGTCCGCAGACAGGGTCATCCGGTCATCATGCCAGCCCAGCACCTGGACAGCGCCGCAGGCGGCCCGCATCAGAACTGGGCGGCGTGCGACATGTCACGTTGGCGCGCGGCCGGCCGTTAGCTTGGAGACTCTCCTCGGGAACCACTCGGCATTCCCGGCCATTATCTGGACTGAGAGACAGGAGCCGACCGATGGCTAACCAGCGCGAGGAAACGTGGGCTGTCCGGCGCCGTGGCTTACTGCCCAGGGGCCCGGTCCGTCAGCTGATCATGGGTGGCTGCACCATTGTCGTGATCGGGGACGTAATGGCCGCGGCATCCGGCATGCCATTGCTAGCCGTGATCATCGCGGGGAGCGCCCTCGCTCTCTTCAGCTTGTACGGCGCGCTCCACCTTCAGGCCACTGCAAGATTCCAGCAGGAAGCGCGCCGCGCCCCACAGCAGCCCTACCCAACCGCTTACGATCTCGGCGAACCGTCCCGGGCGCTGCTGCAGCGCGCCGTGTCCGCGATCGAAGCGATCATGTCGTCGCAGGTCTGCCGGGACGGCCTGGTGAACCGGTACGCAGTGCGCAGTGCGCTGGCCGACCAGCAACGCGACATCACCCTCGGCCTGCGCGAGCAAGCACGGCTCCACGCAATGCGAGCAGAACTTCCGCCATCCAGCGCGGACCCGATGACCGCTGATGTCAACAGCAGCCAGGTTCAGGCGGCCCAGCTCGCGGAGTCCGGTCTCGTGGCCCGAGTCGAGACGCTCGAGCGCTATGCGACGGAGATCCGCGAGGCAGACGCCGCCTACCGGGACTGGCAGCACGCGGCCCAGTTGACCGGCCTGCACGGCAAGCACCCAGACGCGCTCGCCCGCACACCTGCCGACGAGCACCGGATGGCCGCGATCGAGGTGATGTCGCTGCAGGCCCGCGGTGTCCGCCTCGCGCTCCGCGAACCACCCGGGGCTCGCCGCTAGGGGCACCGCCGCGATCCGCGACCGATCGCTCGCCGTCCGTAAAGGCCAATGCCAGCCTAAGCTCGCCCGCCAAAATGTCGCCGTATCCGGGCACCGGTTGCCGTGCCTGCGCCAGCCTTGTACCTTACGTCCCGCTACACTCCCGGAATGCCAGTGTGCTAACTCCGCGGGATCGGGGAAGTGCCCACACGTGACGGTATGCGCGGCCGGCAGGGAAGGGTGACATATGGCTCAGGCATCCGCGGAGAACCGCCAGCTCGCCGCGATCGTCGCAAAGGCCTTCGGCTACGCGCGACCTGAGGTGCGCCGCTACTGGGACGACGGCGAGAACTACCGGATCGACATCGCCCAGGCAGCCGACAGCCCGTGGCCCGGGGTCACCTCTCACGGGACGCTCGGCCTGTCCGATTGCCCACTGGTCGACGACGGCAAAGAATTCCCGGCGAGGTGCGAGCTGGTCGGCGCGTGCGCGACAGGCTACAAGCTCTTTCCCAACATCATGGCTACGTGCGCCTTCAACATCATGAAGAAGCAGTGGTTCGCCTGCCCGGGCCGCGTCTTCGAGGGTGCCGTGTCCATGTATTACCCCAACTTCCCGACGAAGCACGTCATGTTCTACGAGCCGTTCCCCTGGGATGATGCGCTCCCAGCGACCGAGCTTCCGGGGAAGACGGTCGGGTGGCTCCTGGTCATGCCGGTCTCGGAAGCAGAGACGCAGTTCGCGAGGTCAGAAGGCCTGGAGGCGCTCGGAGACGTTTTCAAGCGCGAGCAGGTCGACGTATTTGATCTTGAGCGGCAGTCGGTAATCTGACCAGCTACACGGTCCTTGACTTCGGCGTTTTCCACTAATGTTCAGCCTGGTCCGGCTGTGGTCCGGTAACACGGGCCTGCCGGCGCTCCTGCACATGGCCGTCGACATCTCCGGGATCTGAGCTCAGTGAGGATCATCAACGGCCGGCTGCGGCTGGCGGCGAGTGACGTGGCGAACTTCCTGGCGTGCCGGCACCTGACACGGTTGGACCTGCTGCACGCGCGCGGTGAGCTGGAGCCGCCGCAGCCGTTCGACGCCGGGTTCCAGGACCTGATCCGGCGCGGCGAAGCCCACGAAAAAGATGTGCTTGAACGTTTCCTGGCGGCCGGCCTGACCGTCGCCGACCTCGGCCAGCTCCCGGAAGACGACGCGGCCCTGGCGACCGACGAGGCCGTCCGCTCCGGCACCGATGTGATCTACCAGGCCGTGCTCACGCAGGACGCTGAGCCATCGCGGCGGCCCGGCGTGGTTTTCAGGGCCGGGCCGCCGGACTCTCGGGGGGCTCCGGAGGGCCGTCCCCCCGGGCCAGCACTGCTGGGGCGGCCGGACTTCCTGGTGCGGGCCGGGCTGCTGGACGCGCCAGACGGCGAGCCCCGGCCAGAACGCTACGAAGTCGTCGATGCCAAGCTCGCCCGGTCAGCCAAGGCGCGAGCCGTCGCCCAGACCGCGTTCTACTCGTACCTGCTGACCGGCCTGCAGGGCGTCGCGCCGCGCTGGATGCACCTGGCGCTGGGCACCAGGGAGATGACAGCGTTCAGGGTCGGCGACTACGCGGCCTACGAACGGCAGATCCGCGGCGCCCTGACTGGGTTCATCGCAGCCGACACCGGCGAGAACCCGCCCGCCGACCCGTATCCGGAGCCCGTGGAGCACTGCGCGATCTGCCGCTGGAGCGAGCTGTGCGCCGCGCGGCGGCGGCGCGACGACGACCTGTCGCTGGTCGCCGGGATGACGACCGGCCAGCGCCGCGCGCTGAAGGAAAGCGGGATCGCGACCCGGCGCGGGCTCGCCGCGGCCGAGGACCTGTCCGGGGTGCGCCGCCCGGCTGCCGAGCCACTGCAGCGCGCCCGGCTGCAGGCACGGCTTCAGGTCGCAAGCGAGGACTCCGGCGCCATTCAGTACCACCTTCTGGATCCAGAACGGGACGGTGACGGGCTCACCATTCCGAACCGCGGACTCGGCGCGCTGCCAGAACCAGCTGACGGGGACCTCTTCTTTGACATCGAAGGGGCTCGGTACTACTCCGAAGACCAGCGGGAATTCGGGCTTCAGTACCTCTTCGGCATTGCCGACACGGCCGACCCCGACGAGCGCGGAGCGCCGAGGTACCACCAGATCTGGTGTTTCGACCGGGCCGGCGAGAAGGCAGCGTTCGAAGAATTGATTGATTTCGTTACCGAACGCATCCGGCGCAACCCTGGCCTGCACGTTTACCACTACAACCACTACGAGCCCACTGCGGTGGATCACCTGACGGAGCTGCACGAGACGCGGCAGGAGGCGGTCGGCCGGCTGATGGGGCGGCACGCCACCCGCGAGGACGAGGTCGACGACCTGCTGCGGCTCGGCGTGTTCGTTGACCTGTACCGGGTTGTGCGGCAGGCGCTGCGGGCCGGCGTGGAGAGTTACTCGATCAAGCGACTGGAGCCGCTGTGCGGGTACCAGCGGCACGTCGACCTGCGGGACGCGACCACGAGCCTGGTCGAGTTCGAGGAGGCGCTCGACGACGGCACAGCAGCATCCGATGCCGAGCGGCGGCGTGTGGTCGCTGGCTACAACGAGGACGACTGCCGGGCCACGCTGGCTTTGCGCAACTGGCTGGAGGCACGGCGCGGCGAGCTGGCGGCCCGGCTGGGCGAGGACCTGCCGCGCCCGGCGGCCCCGGACGAACCTCGTGCCCACGCGGATCCCGACGTGGCGCGGGTGCGGTCAGCACTGCTGGCCGACGTGCCCGCGCGCGATTCGGCTCGTTCTGGCGAGCAGCGTACGAAGGTGTTGCTGGCCGATCTGCTCGACTGGCACCGGCGGGAGAACAAGCCCGCATGGTGGCGTTACTTCTACGTCCGGACGCTGTCAGCCGCCGAACTCATTGACGAGCCGGACTCGCTCGGCGGGCTGACTTGGGGGGCGCAGGTACAGAAGGTGAAGCAGTCGGTCGTGCTCCGTTTCTCGTTCCCTCCGCAAGAGCACCGTTTCTCGCCACTGGACAGCGCCTTCGATCCCGTGACCGGCCGAACGTGGCAGGTCTGGGCGGTCGACGACGCCCACGGCACCATCGACCTCAAGATCGGCGCGGACTACTCAGGCCCGCTGCCGGATGCTCTGGTCGAGGGCGGCCCGGTCGACACACGGACCCAGGCCCGGCGCTTGCTCGACCTGGGCGACCGGGTGGCACGGGACGGTCTTCACACCTCAGATGCGGCAACGACACTGCTGCAACGGCAACCTCCAGTCATCGCGTCAAGCCACCAAACCGCCGCGCCGCCTTTGCCCCACCCCTCACTGCGTGACGAGGGTGAGGATGCCGGTGACGCGGCTGTGCGGCTGGTGGTTGGACTGCGCGACTCGTACTTGCCGATCCAGGGGCCGCCGGGGACCGGGAAGACGTTCACCGCTGCGCGCCAGGTGCTCGAACTCGTCGGCCAGGGCCGCACCGTCGGCATCACCGGACCCTCCCATGCCGTGATCCACAACCTCATCGGCGCGGTGCTCCGGCAGGCACGCGCTGACGTGACTCTGCGAATCGGCCAGCGGGCCGAACGGGACAACCCGTTCTTGCACCAGGGCGCGGCGATGATGAGTTATCCGCAACTGGAGCAGGCGCTGCGCGGGCGGTATGTGGATGTGGCTGCCGGGACTGCGTGGATGTGGGCGCGGGAGGAGTTCGCGGGGAGCGTTGACACACTGGTCGTGGATGAGGCCGGGCAGGTGTCGCTTGCCGACACGCTGGCTGTAGCGGGTGCGGCGCGGAGCCTGGTGCTGCTTGGGGACCCCCAGCAACTGGCGCAGCCCAGTCAGGCCGCGCATCCGCCGGGGGCTGGTGTGTCGGCCCTGGAGCACATTCTCGGCGAGCGCGCCACGATGCCTGCCGACGCGGGGCTGCTGATCGACCGGACCTGGCGCATGCACCCTGATCTGTGCCGCTTCACCTCCGAGACCTTCTACGACGGCAAGCTCAGCGGGGTGGCTGGCCTGGAACTCCAGCAGATCCTGTCCGACCGCTCTGGCCTGCGGATCGTTGAGGTGCCGCACGACGGGAACACGAACTCCTCTCCCGAGGAGGCCGCCGTGGTTGCGCGACTCGTCCACGACATGCTGGGGCTGACGTGGCAGGACAAGGAAGGAATCCGCCGCCCGATCACCCCGGCCGACGTCCTGGTCGTCACGCCGTACAACGCCCAGATCCGCGCGATCGAGGCGGCGCTGGCCGCTGCCGGCTGCGACGCTGGCGTCCAGGTCGGGACCGTTGACAAGTTCCAGGGACGCGAAGCTCCGGCGGTCATCTACTCGATGGCAACGTCTTCTCCGGACGAGGCGCCCCGCGGCCTGGAGTTCCTCTACGACCCGCACCGCCTCAACGTTGCGACCTCCCGGGCGAGGGCGCTGGCGGTCATCGTTGCCAGCCCTGCCCTGCTGCGCGTCTTTTGCCGGACCCCCCGGCAAATGTTCCTGGTCAACGCCCTCTGCCGGGCCTGGGAAACAGACGGCCAGGCTTCGTGAACCCAGGGACCAAAGGCTGCCGTTATCCTGTTGATGACAGCACTCAGTTACACAGAATTGGTCACGGCGCCTGTCAGCCCTGAAGGCATTCGCGGCGGCGTGCGCGTAAAGCGGGGTGACGGGATGAGAACCGGCACTGTACCGACACTTCCGAACCGGTCAGCCGTGTGGGAAATGGCACGGGCACCGACGCCAACCTGGCCATTCATCAGCACTCTGGAACTGCGGGCCGTGCCGACGTCTCTGCCGCCTGCCCGCAAGCACGCACGTCTGGTCACGGAGAAGTGGGGACTGCCAAAGCTCGCCGACGACGTGGAGCTGGTCGTTTCAGAGCTTGTGACGAACGCGGTCGAGGCCACGCTGAAGACATGGCATAACGGAGGGGCCAGTCCGGTACCTGTGCGCCTCTGGCTCGCGTCGGACCTGGAGGCCATCTTGATCCAGGTCTGGGACAGCAGCCCTGACATGCCGATCCGCCGTAAAGCCGCCATGGATGACGAGCGGGGTCGCGGGCTGCTTCTGGTCGGGAATCTGTGTCGGGCCTGGGGAACGTACCGGAAGGGCATCGGCAAGGCGGTCTGGGTAGTGCTCTGACCTGCACTGTCCGGCGTCAGGCGACCCTGCGGGTCGTGGATGCGGCATCGGTCCTGCAGAGCTTCACAAGAGCGGACAGCATTGCGAGTCCGGCACCGAGGATCTCCCCTGGCTTCGCTACGCCTGCGGTGACGATGGTTTCGAGCGGACTGGGATCGCTGTTAGTGAGTGCGTCGGCCACGACGCTGCCCGCTACGCCCGGGATAACGTCGTCCAGAGCATGCGACAGCACGGCCAGCTCCCCGTCGGACTCGTTGCCGTCAACCAGTGCTCGTGCGGTCATGGCCAGGACAAATGTGCCCAGGAGCAACAGTGGCCCGTCAATAACGGGCCACCCAGGTACCACTTGATTTCGCGAACGCGTAGGCCCCAGGGCATTGCGCAGCCAGGCGCTAGCGGCCGGGGCATTGCGAAGCTCGGCCTGGACGACCGGGCCGAGGGCATCCATTACCGCGCTGACCGCCGCGTGGCCAGCCTCCAGTCCGTCGAAGACAAGGGCGCGGATCAGTGCGTTGGCCGCGACGTTCCAGTGCGCGGGATTCGCCGCGATGACAGCTGCGGCCGGGATCTCGGCGGTCAGCAGAGAAGGCGCGTTCCGCGCTTCCGTCAGGAACGGGTTGGCGGCAAACCGCCGCCCCAGCGAACCCTGCATCCATCCGGGAACCCTGGCCGGTAACGGCTCTATGCCGCCGCACCAGGCCAGGCAGGCCGCTAAGTACTGGCTCCCTAGCGCCTCAAATGCCTGAGCTGTCGCTTGCTGGCTGACCAGAAGCCGGAGTTGCCTTTTCCCCTCCGCCCGGAAGCTTGGCCTGGGTGTGCTGGCGCCGTGCGCAGGCTGAGGACGCGCCTTCTTCCGATTGCTTGCTTGGCCCATGAAACCTCCCCGTTCGCTTGCCGATGCCGACGACCCTACGAGCCGGGTACGACAGAACCGGGAGGGCAAGCCAGCGCCGCAGGTCAGGCAACGCAAGCGTCGGTCCAGCAAGAAGTGATCACGGGCAGAGCATTGTCACTAGCCTCGGTCATCGCCACTTGCGTGACTTGGTTAGCGTCTGAACAGCTATATGGGCCCCGAAGGGTACCGAGGTTTGAGGCATGCTTTGGGCGCGTCTCGGATTCAGTCACATGAATGATTCCGGTGCGACCAGAAACAGCTGACAGGGCTGGTCACGCCTGCCGTTCAGGGTGAGTCCAGGGGTCAGGTTCTGGGCTGCAGGACAGACAGTCGACGCGGCTCGGGTGAAGCATGGCAATCGTTCCGCATGCTTTATGGCAGCCCCAGCTGCCGTGCGTGGTGGCGCTGGCCCTGGCACCGGCCCATGGCAGCCCGTAAACGTCGACAGCCAGCACTGTCCAGCCCGGCCGCTCGGCATCCCGGAGCACATCGGCGAGAACACGGAGGGAACTCGCCTCGACAGCGCGCCGGATCTGGTCGCCGGTCGGCGGAGTCAGGGCCAGACGCCGGCGCTCCGGATCACCTCCAGGGCCGTTGAGCAATGCGCGTCCGGCGTCGGTGACGGCCGAGCTGATACTTCGTTCGTCAAGGCAGACGTGGCAGCGGGTGTGCCAGCCGGGACGGCACGACCGCATGGTTCGGCAGCGATAGATCTTTACTGGCGCGCCACCTGGCTGATCGAACGCCAGCTCCAGCTGGCCGGCGGAGAGTTCGTAGCACTCCTGGCACTGGAAGTGCCATGCAGTATCAGGCCCACGAGTTACCGCAGCTGTTCCGGCCAGGGGATCCCCACAGTTCGCGCACTCCGGCAGCAGGCTCGCGGGCCTCCGTAACTCACCTGTCACGTTGTGCAGATGCTTATCCGTTCTGCGAGGTTTACGCGTGCGCCCCAGCCCAGGTCGGCGGGTAGCGTCAAGGTGTTTCGTTTTGGTGCTGCTCCACCACGGCGGCTTCCTTCACTGCCTCCGCAAGCAAGTTAAATTCCTGGCGGCTAAGAATGCCCTCTGCATATGCTGACGCCACGTCGTCAAAAGAGTTCGGGACATCTGGGGGCGGATCTTCTTGGGCTCTCGCAGCCATCTCCAGATAGCTCGACGGTGACGATCGCTTAATTACTGGCCACTGCCGGGCACGGAAGCGCTGGGCCAGTTCATCCAGCGTCAGCTCACCAGCCTTGTAACTGCTGATCAGGTCGGTGACCTCGCTCATCTTTCCTCCTCAAGTTTCCCGACCTCAGTGGCCTTGACCAGCTGTGGCGCTGGGCCGTTATTGTCGTAAACCGTCCACTCGCTGAACCGAGACTTGACCTGCTCGAACGTGCGGCGGTTGACGCTGCCCCAGTCTTCGTCAGCCTGGGCTTTGATTACCTCAGGTGGCACGTACCTCCCCCCGTACCCGATGCCTGCCCGGTATTGCTCATGCCCGCGCCGATGCCTAGCATCGGCGCGCTTTACCGCCTCATCGATTGTGATATCTACGAAGATGCCCTTGGTGGAGTACCCCTTCGCATCCAGGGCGTCGAGCCGCGACAGCACGCTGTCTGGGCTGCTCATCGTGATGTCCCAGATGATGTTCTTCCCGTCAGCCATCGCCCGTCGAGCGAGCATTTTGGCGACGTACGAGGACTCCTCATGCACCAGGTCGGATGCCTCCATCGGTGACAGACCGTCAAGCTGCGGTATCAGCCCGCCTTTTGCCATCTCTTCTTTGATGTCGTCCGGGTTAATAGTCAGGTATTTCGACCGGTCAACGTTGGCGTATCCGTCTAGCACGGTCGACTTGCCCGCGCCGCCGAGGCCACCTGCCATGATCGCTTGACGTTCGCACGGAACGCTAGCCGCAGCCTTGTAGAGATCGTTGACGACAGCGTCGTGGGCGTCTTGGCGATCCTGCGACCAGATCCCTTTGTCGTCCAGATGCTGCTTGTCTGTCGCGAGCTCCGTTTGGCGCCCCCAGTCAAGCCACTCCCGGATCGTCTGGACGCGCTCCCCGTGCTCGGCGTCGGTCAGCGGCGGTTTGTCCGAGTCCTGTGCGGGACTGGCCTCTGACGATTCGCCGGGGCTATGCGCGTCCTCAGCGTGGCTGGCGTCGGAGGAATCACGATGGCCGACTGTGTGGTCGGTACTGGTGACTTTGGGGGCCTCGTTGTGCTGGGCTGCATGTTTTGCTGGCTCGGGACTGCGTTCGGCGCTGTCGTCGGCAGCGGGCGACGAAGGGTGACCGACGGGCAGGCGCTCTAGCCGCTGCCGGAGCACCTCGCGGTCGCCAGTCGCTGGTAACGCCTGGCGTTCAGCCGCCCCATCGGAGGGCGAAGGCAGGTCGGTCCGCGCCACGATCGTCCCTTCGCTGTCGTGAGGCTTACTCACCACTGCGGCGCCGCTGACCCGTGCCGCGTGGGTGATCAGGTTAGGAGAGGCCTGCCACAGCGACAACACAGGGCACTGTGACAGGGTCTAGAGTCAGCATTGGCCCAGGTCAGGGTGCGTCCTCGCCATCCTTCTCAGCCAGCCGCCGGTCCTCTTCACGTTTCGACTCAGCAACGGCATCGGAGAGAACTCGATACTCATCGCGGGACAGGTCACCGCGGTGGAATGCAGCTGAGACGTCGTCGAAAGAACCGGGTATGTACGGCTCCGGGTCCTCTATCGACCTGGCGGCCATCTCCAGGTAGCTAGCTGGTGGCTCTCGTCGGCGGCGAGGCCACTTTCGCTCGCGGAACCGCTGGGCGACTTCATCCAAGGTCATAGTTCCAGCCCGCAGTTCCTTGATCAAATCAGAGACTTCGTTGGTCATCCCTTGTCCTCTTCTCTGGGACCAGAGTCGGCGAGCAACGGAGCCCGGCCGTCAACTGAGTTGTCGTAGCACGCCCAGGCATCGAGTTGCGGTTTGACTTCCTCAAATGTTCTCCGGTTGCGGCTGCCCCAGTCTGGGTCCGCCTGGGCGGCCACGATTTCTGGAGCAATGCACCGCCCACCCAAACCCTGGCCAGCGCGGTATCTGTCGTGGTCCTCGCGGTGTCGACCGTCAGCCCGCCGGATGCTGACCTCGGGTGGTATGTCGACGAAGATGGCCTCGACGCGCGAGTAGTCGAAGCTCCGTAGATCATTGATTCGTCGCTCAGTCGACTCGCGCGATGACATCGTGACGTCCCAGATGACGTTCTTTCCGTCTGGCATCGCTCGCAAGGCGAGCTGTTTAGCTATGTACGACGACTCTTCATGAACCAATTCCGAGGCTTCCATTGGGGTGAGGCCAGCAACTTCGGGGATCATGCCGCGTTTTGCCAGCTCAATCTTGATGTCATCTGGATTGATCGTCAGGTATTGGGAGCGGTCGACTTCTGCATGATGCTCGAGGACCGTGGTCTTGCCGGCTCCTGGCAACCCGCCCGCGAGGATCGCCCGGTGCTCGCAGGGCACTTCGCGAGCTGCCCCGTAGATGTCGGCGATGATCGCATCGTGCATCACGGTACGTTCTTCGGTCCACTGCTCATGGTCTGCATCAGTGGTGTGCTGCAGCTCTGTCGACAGGCCGTCGGCACGGGCCTTGTCAAGGAGCGGCCTGACTTCAGCCACGTGTTCGGCGTGCTCGGTGTCGGTCAGCGGTCGTCTGTCGGCGTCTTCCGCCGGACCGTTGTCGGAGGAATTGCGCTGGCCGACTAGGTTCTCGGCCTGCCTTGGGATCGGGGAATCGCGATGGCCGTCCGCGCGATCGGCCGACTGGGGACTGCGCTCGGTGCTGTCAGCGGTGGGTGACGAGGGGTGACCCACGGGCAGGCGTTCTAGGCGTTGCCGGAGGACCTCTCGGTCGCCGGTCGGCTGTAACGCTTGGCGTTCCGCTGCGCCGTCGTAGGCTGAGGGCAGGTCCGTGCGCGCCACGTTCGTCCCTTCGCTGTGACCCCGGTCATCTCTACCGCGCCGCGACCACAGACGCGCGGTGATCATGTTACGGACGGGCAGGCCCCAGCTACAACATCAGGACCGATAGCCAAGTGTTCGGGGTTGGCTGTCCCCTCTCGGGGTCGATGCCGCAGTCCGTCGGGACTTGCCAGGGTGTTACCTGGGGAGGTGATCAAGAATCGTCTGCATATTGGTTATTGCTGCGGCCAGCGTCGACGCACCTGCGACGCTGGCTTGGATGCCTTTGAGCAAGGTGCGCACAAAGCGCCACCTGGGCGACGGCCCCTCCGTCTCGCGAATCGCCACCTGAACAGACTCACGGACGTCAGCGGCATCTGGGACATCGCCCGCGTGATGGGCGAGAAGCTCCGTGAACTCCTTGAGCAGCATGGCTAGTTGTTGCTGCGTTGCTGAAAGAGATGGCCCCACCGAGGCCGAACTGTGATGCCCAACAACGATTCCTATGCCCTGGACATTGCCCGTGCTGATGCCATGTTCTGAACTTCTGTCCGGGCTCTCGCTCATGTTGTCGGCTCCTGCGGGGCGCTGACACTCACTGATGACTTGTTACCGATCACGATCCCTGCTCCAATAACATTACCGTTGATGTTAATACTTTCATTGATGATCTTGATCTGATCATTGAACTGCCCAAGGGCAACTCCATGCTTACGCAGGAACTCGCTTATGGTGCGACTCAGCGTCTGCTGAGCAAGCAGAACGTACATAGTCTCGTCCCGGGCCAGGAAATAATGCCTCTTGTCTCTCCCGCACGCATTCTCACGAATACTTTTACGTGCTCCGTAGTCGAAAACAGATCCTCTCGCAATCGCATGTGCTTGCTGGTCCGCATAGCGTTGGACGGCGCGCGGGCGACGCCAGTTTCTCAGCGTCTGCTGCGGAGAGCCTATGAGAGCAAGTGGCATCTCGTTAAGGCCCTGTCGCAAAGAATGTCTAATCTGCCGATGACGATAGAGCTCATAGTAGTCATCTATCTGCAAAAATACGCGACGCAGCGGCGGCAGTATTCTGAATGTCCATTCCACGTAAAGTGAACCATTGGTGTGCACTGCACGCACGAACAGGGTAACGACGAGCTGACCCTGCCAGCCTGTTATCTCTACGCACACGTACGTCCGCGCCTCGGGCGTGGGGTGCTGAGCAGCCTCCCTAAGCAGTTCCGGATCTACGGTCGACGGCGGTGGGCGCAGGGGAGTGGGTAGAAGATTTTTGTTGTTCTGGATATGCAGCCCATTGACAAAAATTCTCTCATAAACTTTTACGTTGTCCAGGTTCTTACCCAGGCCAGTCTTTTCACCAAAGGATTCCACCAGCGCAGAGTGCAGGTCATGACTAGAGAAGGGTTCAGGGTCTTGAGCAGTGCCATCCTCGCCCTCCTCCCCCCGGCTAACGTCGAGTAGGAGCCGCCTAAGGTACAAAGCCTTTCCGCTCCCGATGAACGCAGAATGGCCGCTGAAGACGACAACGTTGCCGTCCGCGCGCCTGGCTACCTCTTCGAGTCGCTGGCGATCAGCTTGGCGTGGCGGCTCCGGAGCATCGTCGGGATCGAACCGGTCGCGAAGCATCTTGAGCACGACTGTATTATGAATACGCTTCCAGAATTCCCAGGAAACAAGCAGCCAAGCCACCATAATAAGCAGCGGAGCTAAGATCGCTAACGGCAGCCACAAGAAAGTCAAGGCCAGGATTAGCAGTATCGCAAGGAGGATTCCGGTGAGAGCATAGTCTCGGCGAGCACGAATGCGTAGGGCCTTGATAGCCCACTTGGCGACGACTGGGACGTCGACACCGAACGTAGGGGCAAGTGCCCTGAAACGCTCGTTCATCACGTCATTGACGACAGTCTCCGCATAGTGAATGTCGACCTGGGTCGCGGCAGCGAGATAACGAGTGGCCTCCCTATAAGGGCTCTCTCTGGGATGGCCCAGCGTATTATCCACCGCGCCCATACCTCTCGCAACGAAATATGGAAGACGCTCTGAGTTCGAGACTCGTTACTTCCCATTTAACACGCAACGCCATGCCTTGCAAGAGGGTCATATGGACGACCAGCGCCCGGCGGGAGCCAGCGCTGCTGGCTCAGGCCATGACTGGGAGCCCGGCAAGCCTTGGGCGCCGCCCAGGTAAACATCTGCCGGTTTGCGAGCCAGCATACGCAGCAGATGATCACATAATCTGGCCGGTTGCCTGCCATCCGGCAATGACCTCGTGCGTACTTGCTGAACTTGACCAGGTCGACAGGGTCCGGTGGCGCATCCAGCATTACCATCGTGGCGGTGGCCAGCCTGTGCACCTCACACCGGCGTAGAACGTTGCGAATATCAGGCGGGCCGACTTCGACCCGGGCGTGGTGCAGTCGCATCGTTGGCGCCGCGAGGTAGGTGACGCGAGCCAGGCACACCGATCACTGCCCGGAGCGGTCTCGGACGCAAGGACTGATCCAGGGTGCTATGGGCCTGGGCAGAACAAACAAACCAACCACTGTCGTGGGTCAGGCACCATCGACGCTGTCGTCCTCAGCCAGCCGTCGGTCCTCGGCGCGCTTCGACTCGGCCATGGCCTGGGCGAGGGTGTCGTACTCGTCATCGGACAGTTCGCCGCGGTGGTACGCAGCAGTGACGTCGTCGAACGAATTGGGATCGTACGGCTCGGGATCTTCCATGCTTCTGGCGGCCATCTCCAGATAGCTGGTCGGCGCTGGCCGGTTGCGGCGCGGCCACTTTCGCTCGCGGAACCGCTGGGCGACCTCATCCAGGGTCATTGTGCCGGCCCGCAGCTCCTTGATCAGGTCGGCGACCTCGCTGGTCATCGTTTCTCCTCTTCTGTGCCGCTGGAGTCGGCAAGTTGCGCGGCCCGGCCGTCTACCGAGTTGTCCCACCGCTCCCAGGTATCGAGTTGTGGCTTGACTCGCTCGAAGGTCTTCCGGTTGCAGCTGCCCCAGTCTGGGTCCTGCTGCGAGCTAATGATTTCGGGCGCGACGTACCGGCCGCCCAGACCCTGCCCGGCGCGGTACTTGTCGTGGTCCTCGCGGTGCCGGCCCTCAGTCCGCCGGATGCTGGTCTCAATTGGTATATCGACGAAGATTGCTTCAACCCGTTCGTAACCGAAACCCCGCAGATCGTTGATCCGCTTCTCGGTCGATTTCTCCGACGACATCGTGATGTCCCAGATCACGTTCTTCCCGTCTGGCATCGCACGCAGCGCCAGTTGCTTAGCAATGTGCGACGACTCCTCGTGCACAAGCTCGGATGCTTCCATCGGGCTCAGCCCGGCGACCTCCGGAATCATCCCGCGCTCGGCCATCTGTTCCTTGACGTCATCGGGGTTGATCGTCAGGTATTGCGAGCGATCGACTCTGGGGTGATGCTCCAGCACCGTTGTCTTGCCCGCTCCTGGCAGCCCGCCCGCCAGGATCGCCCGACGTTCGCATGGCACATCATGGGCCGCCTCGTAGATGTCGGTGATGATCGCGTCGTGAAGGACCCGCCGTTCGCGAGCCCACGTCTCCTTGTCAGGGTCGGTAACGTACCGAGAATCTGTGGCCAGCCCCTCGACACCTGCCTTGCCGAGCAAGTCCCTGACCTTGGCGACGTGGTCTGCATTCTCAATATCAGTAAGCGGCTGCTTGTCCGTACCATCTGCAGCGTCGTCCAGATTCCTCTGGTAGTCGTCACCCGACTCGGGCGTCTCCGCTGTCCTGTGTCCGTCGTGATCCTGGATCGAGGACGCAGGATGCTCGGGTGGCAGTCGTTCCAATCCTCGTCGGAGGACTTCTCGGTCGCCGGTCGGCTGTAACGCTTGGCGTTCTGCTGCGCCGTCGTAGGCTGAGGGCAGGTCCGTGCGCGCCACGTTCGTCCCTTCGCTGCCGTGAACTTCGGTCACACTCGCGCCGCCGCCCCCGCCGCGCGATGATCAGGTTAGAAGCAGGCCGCTATGGCGGCAACACCAGAGCAGCCGACCGAGATCGCACGATTCAGTAGGGCCTGACACGACGAGGATGAGCTCAGCGGTCCACGCACCTGCTCCACATCCGGAAGTTAAGGGTCCAGACCACCCTTACTGAACCTATGCTCCAGGCGAGGGCGCGGCAGAGAGCGATGAGGCCCCATGAAGATCCTGCATACCAGCGACTGGCATGTCGGCAAGGTGCTCAAGGGCTGGGACCGGTACGACGAACATGCTGCGGTGCTCGCGGATATCGTGCGGGTCGCTCGGGTCGAGGACGTGGACCTGATACTTGTGGCCGGGGATCTGTTCGACAGCGCCGCGCCGAGCCCGAAGGCGCAGGGCCTGGTCATGCGCACGCTGCTGGCGCTGGGCGCAGACGGGCGCCAGGTGGTCGCGATCGCCGGCGACCACGACAGCCCCGGCCTGCTCGAGGGTGTGTACCGGGTGGCGCTCGGCCAGGCTGGCGTGCAGGTGATCGGCACGCCGAAACGTCCGAGGCGGGGCGGCTTGGTCACATTGCGCGTCCGCAGCGGCGAGACGGTCAACGTCGCGGCGATGCCGTTCCTGTCCCACCGGAACGCCGCCCGCGCCGCCGAGGCGCTGCCGCCGGAACTCGCTGGGCATGCCGTGGACTACCCGAGCCAGATCGCGGGGATGCTGCGGATACTCACACAGGGTTTCGCCCCGGACGCCGTCAACGTGGTCATGACGCACGCCACCCTCGCTGGCGGCCGCCGCGGCGGCGAGCGCGATGCGCAGACAAGTCGGGGCTACGAGCTGCCGCCGGCCATGTTCCCGCCATCCGCGCAGTACGCCGCGCTGGGCCACCTGCACGAGCAGCAGGAGATCTCCGGCCCGTGCCCGATCTTCTATTCCGGCTCGCCTATGGCCGTCGACTTCGGAGATATTCAGAACGTTTCCTCGGTCCTCGTCATCAGCGCAGAACCCGGGAAACCGGCAAACACAACGGCGGTCACCGTCACCGGCGCCCGTTCGGTCCAGACGCTGCATGGAACCCTCGACGAGGTGATCGCCGCGGGTGAGCGGACCGGCGACGCCTACCTGCGAGTCCTGCTCGCCGAGCCGAGCCGGCCTGGCCTCGGCGATCTAGTCCGCGACAAGCTCCCGAACGCGCTGGAGGTCGTGCTCGACGGGGCGCCCCAACCCCGTTCCCAGGCCAGTAGCACACGGCGGGTAAGCCGGATCGGCCGCAATCCTCTCGAGGTGTTCGGGGACTACCTAGCCGAGCAGAACATTGTCGACCCGCGGCTGAATGAGATGTTCGCCGCGCTCTTCGAGGAAGTGGCAGCGGGACCCGGTGAGAAGGCCGAGAGCGCCGCCGAATTCCCCGGCGAGGTGACCGAGGCGGCGGGCGGGGAAAGCACGGATGCCGGACTCCCCGACGAGGCCAGCGACGAGTCGAGCGGGACTACGGCCGAAGCAGAGTCCGCCGAACAGGTGACCGGGGAGGCCAGCGACAACCCGGAGCTTCCTAGCGATGAAGACGAGGATGACCAGTGGGAGTACCTCGACGCTGCCGGTCCCCCCGCGGCCGATCCGGCGGCACCGTCGGCCATCCTGTGGGACGAGACCGTCGCCGACCTGCGCGCACCGGCGGTACCCTCCGAGGACCTGAATACGACCAGCTCCCCCGCCGACCAGCCGACCGTGGTGACAGCTATCCCCTTTGCAGGCCCTGGCGCTGCCGACACAGCTCCCAACCCGACTGTGAAGGCGGCCGCCGCCGCATCGGAGGACCCCGATGATGGCCCTGCCCCTGTCGGCCCAACCACGGCCGTCATCCCCCGGGAGGCATGATGCGACCAGTGTGGCTGCTTCTCGACGGGTTCGGGTCGTATCGGAGACCCACCGAGGTCGACTTCTCGGACGTTGACTATTTCGTCCTGACCGGGCCGACCGGGGCAGGCAAGACCACGGTGATCGACGGAATCTGTTTCGCGCTGTACGGCAGGGCGCCGCGGTGGGGCAGCCAGGACGCGATCGTTCTTGCGCTGGCACCAGCGGCCAGTGCCTGCCGGGTGAGCTTGGTCTTCGAAGCGGGCGGGAAGCGTTACGCCGCGGTCCGGACACTGGCCCGCGACGACAGCGGCGTGATCACGCGGGAGGCGCGGCTGGAGCGGCTCGACGGGTCAGTGACACCGGACGCCTCGCTGGACGAGATCCTCTACGCAGCTGCCGATCACGTAGCCGACGGGCCGGACCAGGTCACGTCGGCGGTGCAGGAGATCCTCGGGCTGAGTTACGAGCACTTCACCCAGTCGGTGCTGCTGCCGCAAGGCAGGTTCGCCGATTTCCTCGAGGCCGAGCCGCACAAGCGCTACGAGCTGCTGATGGAGCTGCTGTCGTACGGCGTCTACGGCAAGATAGGCCAGCTCGCTGGCAAGCGCGCGGAACGAGCCGCCGACCGGCTGCAGGCCGCCCAGCGCGAGCGCGCCGAGCTCTCCAGCGTGACCGAGGAGACCGAGGAACGAGCCTCAGAACGAGCTGAAAAACTGACCAGCTTCGTCGGTGACGTGGACTGGCGAGTGAACGACATCACCCGGGTAACCGAGCAGGTCCAGCAGAGAGAGCAGCAAGTCGAGGAGGCCCGGGAGCAGATCAGCCTG
Organism: uncultured Actinomycetota bacterium; assembly: GCA_963815375.1. Lineage (GTDB taxonomy): Bacteria > Actinomycetota > Actinomycetes > Streptosporangiales > Streptosporangiaceae > JASHPR01. The sequence goes on from CAWFGX010000012.1 coordinate 346,161, forward strand.
CTGGCCGGGATCACCATTCCGGCCGACGTTCCTGACCTGGCCGGCGAGATCGCGCGGGCTGAGCAGGCGGTTGCCGCCCGGCGGCAGCAAGCCGACGACGCGGAACAAGCCGTGGACGAAGCAGAACGCGTCCTGGAAACCCTGCCAGACCGGCACGCCCTGGAAGCGTTCAGAAAACTCTATGACAGGCGGCGCGTCTTGAGCGCCCAGCGGGAGCAGTACCAGCTTCAGCTGACCGTGAAGATCAACGTCGAGAAGACACGCGCTGCCGCGGTCGAACCCATGCAGGCCAGGGTCAGGCAGATCCGGGCCGCGCGCGACTCGGTGCAGCAGACGAACGTCGCGTACGCGATGGCCAGGCAACTGCAGCCGGGCCAGCTGTGCCCGGTCTGCCTGCAGCCAGCCACCGAGATACCGCACCACGCGCTCCCGCCTGGCCTCCGGGAGACGCAGGCGGCGGCCGAGGTTGCCGAGAAGAACCTGGAAGAGGCCCGTGACGCTCACGCCGACGCGGTCCGTGAGACGGCAGTTGCCCGGATCAGGCTGGAGAAAACTCTGGACCAGATCAACGAGGTCGCCGCTGCGCTTGGCTCTGGGCCGGACGAGTCCGAGGTAGGAGACATTCTCGCCCGTGTTGTCGAGACCGAGTGGCGGCTGCGCGGGTCACGCGAGGACGCGCGGGCGCGCCGGAATGGGGTGCATACCGCTGAGAGAGAACGCGCGGACCTGACTGAAAAAGAATGGCTGGCGTGGGATGAGCTGCGGCGGGCGCGGGATTCCGTCGCCGGGCTCGGCGCGCCGGCGGTCGCGGACCGTGACCTCGGCGCCGCCTGGTCGGCCCTGGCCGACTGGGCTCGCGCGCAGCACGCCGAGCGCGCGGAGCATCTCGACTGGCTGGAACGTGAGGCCGCCAACCAGCAGGGCATCCTGGCCGAGTTGACGCGGACGCTGCAGCAGCTGTTCGCCGAGCACGACGTGGAGGTCGCCGATGTGCTGGATGCGCCCACCGTCGTGGCAGCGGAGAAAGCGCGGGCGGTCAGCGAGTACGTGGTGATCGCCCGGGAGCGGGAACGGGCGAACCAGCTGGACGATCAGATCCTCGCCAGCCGGGAGGAGGCGCAGGTCGCCGGCGACCTGGCAAAGCTGCTGCGGGCGATGTCGTTCGAGCGCTGGCTGTGCAGCGAAGCGCTGGATTCGCTGGTCGCCGAGGCGTCTACAACTCTGCTGGAGCTGTCAGGCGGCCAGTACCTGCTCGACCGGGACGACGCAAACGATCTGGTCGTGGTCGACCACCAGGACGCCGGGGCGCGGCGGCCAGTGCACACGCTGTCCGGCGGCGAGAGGTTCCAGGCGTCACTCGCACTGGCGCTGGCGGTGTCGCGGCAGGTCGCGGGCCTGTCGGCAGGGACCCGTAGCCTGCAGTCGATGTTCCTGGACGAGGGTTTCGGCACCCTGGACGAGGAGACGCTGGAGACCGTCGCGTCCACGCTAGAGCGGCTCGCCGCCGACAAGGAGCAGATGGTGGGACTGGTGACGCACGTCCCAGCGCTGGCCGAGCGGGTCCCGGTTCAGTTCGTTGTGAGCAGGAACGGCGGTGGTTCCTCGGTGCGCAGGGAGCTGGTCTGACCGTTTCGATCACGGGCACGGGCGATGACGGCGCAGCGTTATCGTCCCTGGTATGGACTTTGACCGGCTGACTATCGCCTTGCTCGTGCTGCGTGAGGACGCGCCGGACCTGTCCGAGGAGGAGGCGGCTGCGCTCCAGGACGCGCACCTGGCCCACCTGGCGGCCCGCACTCGACAGCCGAGGCCTCCAGCTGAGGGGTCTGGCGGCTAAGTGCGGCTGGCTACGGTGGATGCCCTGGCGAGTTCTTGGTAGTCCTCGTCGGAGAGTTTCCCGAGATCGTAAGCGAGAACGACATCATCGAATGACCCTGGAACATAGGGCTCGGGGTCGTCGACAGCTGGTGCCGCGTCCTGCAGCTCGGGCGGGCAGGCTGGAGGCACTGCGGGCCAAGTACGCAGGCCGAAGTAGCAGGCCAGATCCTCCAGGCTGATCGTCCCGGTGCGATAGGCGTCGATCATGCCGGTGACCTCGCTACTGGGAAACATGCCATTCAGCGGGTGTTTGCTCGCAATGGAGAGCCTGCCGCGCGGGGTGGCCGGTGCGCGTTCGGTTGCGCGCTCTGCCGACGGGAGGGCCAGAGCGCGGATCGCTTCGGGCGGGATGTATCGGCCGCCGAAACCACGGCCTGACAGGTACTCGTCGTCGCCGCGGCGGTGCGCGGCGTCGACGCGGCGTACCGATTCCTCGATCGTCAGCTCTGCGAAGAGAGCTTCGACGCGGTAGCCGGCCAGTCGCAGTGTGTCCAGCAGCGCTTGCGTGGCGGGCAGGGACGCCATGGAAACGTCCCAGATCAGGTTCCGCCCCTCGGCCATGGCGCGCAGGCCCGCCCGCTTAGCCAGGAACTGCGCCTCGGCGTGCGCCAGGTCGGCGACATCCATCGGCGTTAGCCCCGCCATCACCGGGATCATGCCGCGAGCGGCCATCTGCCGGAGGATCCTGTCGATGCCGATTGTGAAGTAGCGGCACTGATCCACACCCGCTGCGCGAAGCATTCCTGGCTTGTCTGCGCCGGGCAGCCCGCCAGCGACCACGGCGTGCCGTTCGGATGGAACGCCCCCGGCCTCTTGGTACATCGAGGCCACCAGCAATCCCTGTTCCCGGTTCCGATCCGGCTTCCAGATCATGACGGTCATAGTAAGTCATACCTTGACATGCTAGTCGGATTACCTGAGAAGACCGTGGGCGGTAACTCGATGCAGAGGGTCTTGGCGGCGCCGACTGGCGATATGGGGGCGCGACGCAGACGGTCGCGCTCCGGGCTACTTGCTGCTCAGGAGCTTGACGATCTGGGTAGCGGGGACCTGAGCATGGGGCGACGACGAGACGATGGGTGGACTGGGGAGACCCGCGTGCAGCAGGCCGTTCTGCCGACTGCGGCAGTCAGGCTCGCGAGGCGATGATCTCCCGGGGGTCGAAGGTGGCGCGGACAGCTGCGATCTTTCCGTCGCGGACTTGGGTCCAGTTCGCTACCGGCGTCGGCGGCGCGACCGTGGTGTGCAGGTCGAACCAGGTGATGACGTCGCTGCCGTCTGCGGCCATCTTCTGCACTACGACGTCGGTCGTGATCGCGTAGAGCCCTTTTACCGACTCGGCCATCTCGTCGGCGTTCCCGGCCGTGCCGAGTGGGCCGACGAAGGTGGCGTCATCGGCCAGCAGCGCGCGCAGGGCCGCCGGGTCCTGTGCCCGCCAGGCGTCAAAGTACGCGGTAGCGAGCGCTCGTGGATCGTCTGACATCTCACTCCTTCTCGTCAGCGTGGACGGTTGCGGGCGACCGTGACCGGAGCCGGTCTGGTCACGGCTGGTAGGAGCCTGGAGGCCAGGGGCGAGCGGCCACTCCGACAGTGTTCCAGGCGTTGATCGCCACTATGAGGCTGAGCAGCGCCGCCACCTCGCCGGGACTGAACTGCCGTGCCACCTCCTCGTAGGCTGCGGCCGGAACGTGGTTGTCGGCCATCAGCGTGACCTCCTCCGTGAACGCCAGCGCGGCCCGTTCGTGATCGTCGAAGAACGGGGTCTCCCGCCAGGCGGGCACAGCGTACAGGCGCTGCTCGGTCTCCCCGATGGCCCGGGCGTCCTTGGTGTGCATGTCGATGCAGTAAGCGCAGCCGTTGATCTGCGAGGCCCGAAGGCGGACAATCTCGCGCATCCGTGGGTCGATCCCGGCCTGGTCGAGTTCCTTGATCGCCGCCCGCTCCAGGTGCGCCATGGCGCGGGCGAACCCCGGTGCGTGCGCCTCGAAGTCCAGCCGGACTGGGATCTGCTGAGCGGTGGTCTCTGTAGTAGTCATGGGATCGAACTTAACCGCATAGTGGCCTGCAGGTAAGGTCCAGTTCCATGCGGAAATCATGGGCCACTTCAAGTCTGGACCTGCACCTGGACGTGGCGGGTACCGGGGTACGCGCTGGTCTGGAAGCGGCGCTGCGAGACGCGGTCCGGACCGGGCGCCTGGCGGCGGGCACCCGGCTGCCTTCATCCCGCGCGCTGGCCGCTGACCTCGGGATCGCGCGCAATACGGTGGCCGACGCCTACGGCCAGCTGGTCGCGGAGGGCTGGCTCACTGCCCGGCAGGGCTCGGGCACCCAGGTCGCAGGGCCGCCGTCCGATACTCGCCTGCCTGCCGGCACCGGCGCCGGACCTGGGGCCGACCCGCCGCCGAGTACCGGGGCCATGACACCGGCCGAGGCGGAATTGGGCGGTTCGGCGGAAGTGCCGACCGGGACTGGCCGCGGCAGGCCCCGTTATGAGCTGCGAGCAGGGCTCCCAGACCTGTCCTCGTTTCCGCGCACCGCGTGGCTGGCAGCTGCGCGCAGGGCACTGAACGCTGCGCCCGCGCGAACCCTCGCGTATGGTGACCCCCGCGGCCGCCCGGAATTGCGGCGCGCGCTGGCGGAGTATCTCGCTCGTGCTCGTGGCGTCCGGCTGAGTCCGGACCGGATCGTGGTCTGCACCGGGTTCACCCAGGGACTGGGACTGCTGTGCCAGGTGCTGGCCGACCGCGGCGCCACCTCCGTGGCGGTCGAGGCCTACGGCCTTCTGGGGAGCCTGGGTACCCTCGCCGCCCACGGCCTTACACCCGCCGTGCTCCCGGTCGACGACGGCGGCGCGGTACTGGATGGCGCTGCCGGCGCGCAGGCGCTGCTGCTGACTCCGGCGCACCAGTTCCCGCTCGGCCCCGCGCTCGCTGCCCACCGGCGCTCGCAAGCGGTCCGGTGGGCCGCCGCGACCGGAGGACTCGTCATCGAGGACGACTACGACGGGGAGTTCCGTTACGACCGCCAGCCCGTCGGCGCGCTGCAGGCACTGGCCCCTGAACAAGTCGTCTACGCCGGAACGGCCAGCAAGACGCTGGCGCCCGGGCTGAGGCTGGGCTGGCTGGTCCTCCCAGCCAGTCTGGTCGACGACGTGGCAGACGCCAAGGCTCAGGCCGACGCCCACACCGGCAGCTTCGAACAGCTCACCCTCGCCGAGTTCATTGACTCCGGCGGTTACGACCGGCACATCCGCCGCAGCAGGCTCGGCTACCGGCGGCGCCGGGACCGCCTAGTCGCCGAGCTCGCCCACCGCGCTCCTGGTGTCCGCCTTACCGGCATCGCGGCCGGCCTGCACGCGGTCGCTGAGCTGCCCGGCAGCCAGACCGAGTCGGATGTCACCGCCCGCGCAGGCCGCCGGGGCCTGTGGGTGGAGGGTCTGGGCAACTACGCCAGGGGCGAGCACACCCGGGGACCTGCCCTGGTGATCGGTTACGCCGCTCCGCCCGACCACGCGTTCACCGCAGCCCTCGCCCGCCTGTGCGCGACCCTCGCCGACCCCGCGGGCTAGCGGAATCCAGCACCGGGGCACCCCCGCAGGACAGCTCTTTCATCCGGTAACCAGCGCCCAGGTCGTCTTTCCGCTGGCCTCCCGCTCGCAGCCCCACTCGGCGGCCAGCGCCTCAACAAGCAGCAGCCCGCGCCCGCCGTCGTCACCGAGGTCAGGCGAACGGCGGACGGGCATCTCGTCGCTGCCATCCCATGCGCGAATAAGGACGCGCGTCCGGTCACAGCCGAGCCACAGCCGCACGACGGGCAGCTCCACAGTTCCTAACCGCTGCGATGCCTGAACGGAGTTCGTAACCAGCTCGCTCACCAGGAGTTCGGTAGTTTCGATGAGGCGTTCCATCCGCCATTCCCAGAGCATATGGCGCGCGTGAAGCCGGGCACACGGCACTGCGGTGGGCAGCGCTCCCAGCTCCATCTGGCTGCTCAGCGGCCATTCATGCACACCAGGGCCGGGCACAGACGCGAAAGCTCCCGGTCGGGGGCTGATCATGGCCAGAGTCAAGCACTCTGGGTCACCGTTCTGCAGGACTTCATTCTGAAATATTGCTACCGAAGCCACATTGAGATAAAAGCAGTGTGAACTGCACGAGGCGATGCTTTCATGACGGGTGAGAGCAGTCCTCGCTTCGAGGGAAGGCGAGCGATGACCGAGCAGACGACCGGTTCCACGGTGCCGCGCAGGCAGCTAGGCCGCCATCTCCGCGACCTTCGCAACAGCCAGCGCTTAACCGTCCGTGCGGCAGCAGAGCGACTGGAGTGGTCCGAAGCCAAGATCTGGCGCATCGAGACCGGCCAGGTCGGCCTGCGCAGCCTGGACGTCCAGGCCATGTGCCAGATCTACGGGGCCGCAGCCGACTTAACCGAGGCCCTCATGGGCCTGGCCAAAGAAACCAAGACCCGCGGCTGGTGGCACTCCTTCGGCGACGTCATCCCCGAAGGCTTCGACGTCTACATCGGCTTAGAGGAAGCCGCCGCCAGCATCTCCTGGTACGAGTCCGAACTAGTGCCCGGCCTCCTGCAAACCGAGCCCTACGCCCGCGCGGTCATCGCAGCCGACAAGCCAGCAGTGGCCAGTGAAGAGATCGACCGCCGCGTTCACGTGCGGATGGCACGACAGATGCTGCTGACCCGGGTGACAGCACGCCCCGAACTGCGGATCGCCCTCAACGAGGCGATCCTCCAGCGGCCCGTGGGCGGCATCGAGGTCATGTCCGAACAACTCGTCTGTCTTCTGAATGCCAGCGATCTACCGAACGTCGACCTGCGCATCATCCCATTCAGTACGGGACTGCACCTCGGCGTAGTCTCGGGGCCGTTCGAGATCCTGCGCTTCCCGCTGAACGGCGACGGCCGGCAGAGCGAGCCGCCCACTGTCTACGTCGACGGGTTCACTGGTGACCTGTACCTGGATAAGCAGCGAGAGATCGAGCGTTTCGACCAAGCCTTCAGCGGTATATGGTCCGCCGCTCTCAACGAGACGGCATCTCGCGAACTTATAAGAAGAGCATCGGAGGAGCTACAACAATGCTGACCCCAGAATGGCGCAAGAGCAGCTACAGCAACAGCAGCTCCAACTGCGTCGAAGTCAAAGGAGTCTGGCGCAAGAACACGCACAGCAACGGCCAGGCGAACTACGTAGACGTCCGCCTAGGTGCCCCAGACGCCGTAACGATCCGCGACTCTGAGAACCCCACCGGCCCTCAGCTAGCTGTAACCCCGAACGCATGGTTCGACTTCACCACCAGCATTAAGCACGGTGAGCTCGACCTCTGAAATATCTGGCCTGCGCTAGCCTGGAACCAGGAGAGCTGCCCGCGTACCTACTGGTACGCAACTGACATACCGGATCTGGGCCAGAGGGCGGAAATACGCGCTCTGTAGCTCATCACACCGGTTCCCAGCGCCAGCCATCGTTGTCCTCGCATTCGATCGTCTCGCCGTCGCCAGCGACGCCGGTCATGCCGTGGTCGTCATCGCGGCAGTACTCTCCCGGCTCGTAGCAGGTTCCCTCGTCGCTGAGGGGATAGCAGCTTGTGGCTGGTGCCTGGCTAGTGGCTGGCGGTGGCGGCGCCGGCGGCGCCGGGGCGGGTGCCGGCGGCGGCGTGGTTGCTGGCGCAGGGGCTGGTGCAGCGGCTGACGCAGGTGCGTGCGTTCGAGTCGGCGTTGGCGTCGGTGTGGGCCGGGTTGCGGCGGGAGTGGCCCCATCCTGGGCAGATGGCTGCGGCCCCGAGGGCGTACTGGCGGCGGCGTTACCGCAGCCGACTGCGCCGACGATGACGACGGCGGCTAAGGCCAGTAAGACCAGGCTGCCTCTGACGGGGCTCTTCGTGTTGCGGTCAGCCGCGCTCAGCCGCGTGCTAGGCCTGCCCCTGTGGCGACCACTGTGAGTGACGCACGTCGGGGACGGTCGTGTCCTCGTGGTGCTCCTGAATCCCATGTATCCCCCCACTTGATCTTTGCCTGAGCCCCTAAGCTCAGCCAGTTTCGAGGCATAGCCCGCATGACGGTCACCCAGTCAAGACGGACAGAACGCTAAGAGCGGGCAGGCTCCCGTCAAAAAAGACCCACGAGAGCCGAAAGAGGTTTACCGAGTAACTCAACTGGCGCTGAACAGCCTCGGCCGGAGGCCGGGGCCCCGTGCCGGGCTCCGGCCAAGGCTGGGACGTAGCCCTGTCCTGGTCCGAACGCCCGAACTGCGGGATTCTGGCCTCCCGCCATTCGCTCGGCGCTCATCTCCTCGGACATTGACGCACCCCTCCCACACGTGACCCGTTGCGCTGACTCCGTCCATGGAAAAACTACATGGAGTTCCATGCACAGTCAACATGGATTACTAGCGCTATCTGAGCAGGTCAGCGCACCGGATTAGGCGACCATGGTGCTCACACATGGAGAACCGGGTAACATCGCGCAGGTGAGGGAGCCTGCTGGGCGTCAGGAGCTGGTCGCCACGCTGGAGGAGAGTCTTCGGCGGCTCAAGCAGCTCCTCGCCGACACGCGGGACGACCACGTGCCGGTCGCGGATCTGGTGGCGCAGATCAGTGCGATGGAACGGCTAGATGACCGGCGCGATGAGCTGGTGGGGCGGTTGCGGCGGGCGGCCAGTGCCGGGCTACGGGCGGAGCGGCCTGGGCCTGCGCTCCGTGTCCTTGTCCTTGAAGCGCTGGAGGAGCTGCGCTGGCCGCAGAACGCACGGTTCCTGGAGGAGTATCTGTGGGCCATGCGCCACGTCCAGCTCGACAGCCGCGCGTTCGCTCCGCTGCGCCGTGATGAGCAGCGGGCTTGGCAGCGCGCGCCAGGGGCCCGGGATGCCTACGTGGCCCCAGCGCTGAACCCGGATGGGACGGCGAACCCACGCTGGCTCACCAGTTCGGCGTGGGGGCTGGAACGGCGCATCATCGCCTCAGCGCAGACCGAGCGGCTGCTGGACGTTGAGAAGGTGTACTCGCTGGCTGGCCGACCCGGCTCCCGCGACAGCCGAACGGACGGCGGCCCCCGCCGGCCGGTCGATGCCCTGCTGGAGAAGTATGCGCGGCAGGTCCTGGGCACCGAGCCGCCGCCGGTCAGCGCCACCGAGGATGAGGCCGCCGCCTGGCGCGACCGCGTCCGCGAACACGCCAGCACACTGATCGGCGAGATCCGCCGCGATGACGAGCCCAGCCGTAAGCGCATGGCCCGGGATCTGGCCACCCTTGCCGACGACGCCCGCGTCTGGGGCCAACGCTGACGACCGAGCCCGACGCGGAGGCCACTTTGCCGCCCGGGTTAGCTCGGGGCCAGGCTCGTAATGGTGGCAAGCCCGACCCAGGACAGTTCGGACTAGCAGATCATCCCGGGCGGGAAGGAGCAGCAGGTCGCCACCAGCCAGGTCCGAGATCGAACGGCCGCAGGTACTTCGGAGGCCGGTAGGCGGTGAATGCCGACGCGGTGGCGCATACTCCGTCCACCGGCTGGCCGGAAGGACAGGTGCCACCCTGCGCCGTGTAGATGTTGTAACCGGGACCGAGCGCAGCGGCTGCGGCGTTCAGGGCGGACGGCTGCAGCGCCCTGTTGTCCCACCGGCCGGTGGCAACCCGGTTGAGCAATGCCTGGAAACCGGTGATCACCTCAGCCGGGGTGAAGGCACAGTGGCCCGCCCTGGCGACGAACAGCTGCTGGAGCAGTCTGCCGTTGCCGGCGCGGTCCACAACGCTGGCGTATGCCTGCTCGTTCTCTGGAACCACCAGGCCGTCGCCGGTGGTGTGCTCGCTCAGCACCGGCACCCGGATCTGGCCGTTGAAGCTGATGTTCCTGGCCAGGTAGGCGACTGCGCCGGGATCAGCGCTGATCCTGGGCGCTTGGTCGAGGGTACGCAGGTCGCTGCTCAGGCTGAGACCAGCCGCCTGGTACAGATTGACGACCTCGCTGTAGTCGGCAGACTGCCGGAGCTGCTCGGCGAAGTCGACGCCGGCCGTCCAGGACGGGTTGCCGCCGGCGTCCTGCTCCAGGTTGGCCCTGAAGTCGAAAATGAACGGGAAGTCGACCTCGCTGTCCCACAGGTACTGATTGGCTTCCTGCGCGGCGTAGTCGGTCGCACCCGGCTCAGCGGACAGCGGCGTAAACCAGCCAGGCGTGTCGCCCAGCGCAGCCGCCAGGGCAAGCCGTGCCCGCCCGGCCGCGGTGCCCTGTGCCGCAGCGGCGGCGTTCTCGGCCGTCTGGAGGTTGGCTGCCGGATTGGTGATGTCGACGACTTGCAGCCCAGATCCGGGCGCGAGCAGCTGCTGGAACGCGACCTCGGCGTCGAGCGCGGTGTTCCAGGTGGCCACGCCACCGGACAGAACGCCGCACAGCGGCAGCGCGGCGGTGAACTGGCGGGGGTAATCCTGGATCAGGCCTGCGGTGATGATCCCGCCTAGCGAGGCGCCCCAGGCGATGGTCTGCCTTGGACGGCCGTAGCTGGTGGCGAACGCGTTCACGGTGTTGATCTGATCCGGCAGGGCCTGCTGGATTGCCCACCCGGTTGTCGCATACGACGAACCGGCCAGGGCGAATCCGTGGCCGAGCAGCCATCCCGCGGTAACCGGGTCGCTGACGTCCTGCGCGGGATTGGCCGCCCCTGGGGCGACGTAGCCGTGGCTGTACAGGAGCAGCGTGCCGTTCCAGTTGCTGGCCGGGCACTGGAGCTCATAGGTCGCGCCGTCGGGCAGGGTGCCGGTAGCAGTGCTGACGGCACCGGTGCCCCCGCAGGCCGCCGGTGAGGCCAAACCCGGGGCGGCGGGAAAGATCAGTGCCGCGGTAGCCATCGCCGCAGCGGCCAGCAACGACAGTCTGATGCGTTTCGCCACGCTACACGCTCCCCTCGCGCAGCTGGGGCTGGATGACAGGAGCGTAACTCCTGGCCAGCCGCATAACGGCCGGTTAACGAAAAGATGAACTCCGGACGACCGGGTCCCCCAAGCTCCTAGCAGCCACCGACTCCTTCCCACGCGGCTACGGTGTCGCTGGCCGTGTAGGTCTGATCGGCTGTGGTGAAGTCGAACGCGCGGTTGGAAACGTAACCGCACGACGACGTTTCCTCGACCGATGACCAGCTTCCGAGCGTGAACTTGTACTGGAAGTCAGCCACCGGCACCCCGGTGATCGTCAGCGTCCAGGTGTCCGGGCCGGTCTGGATCATCGGGTAATCCGTGGCGATCCAGTCATCGGAAGATGGAATGCCGGTGCCGAGCACGTCGTAGTTGCCCGACAGGTACACGGTGTCCCCGCTCGGCGTGTCTGAGGGCACGGTCACGTTGATCACCGCGCCGGAGTCCCCGCAAGCGCCCGGACCTTCCCAGTTCGCGACCACGTCGTTCTCGGTGCCGCCGTTCACCGGCATCGACCGGTTGGAGACGTTGCCGCAGGACGCGGTCTCCTCGGCGTTCGACCAGTTCCCGCCAAGGTCGTACTTGTAGGAGAGCGTGGTGTCAGCAGTCGAGTAGACGATGCCCGTCCACTTGTCCGCACTGACACGGGTCATCGCGATGCCGTTGGCGGCCCAGTCGGACTGGCCGAGGCCGAGCGCGGACAGGTTCCCGTCCAGGTAGACGGTGTCGCCCGAGGCGTCGGTGTTGACCGGGACGGTCACGTTGACGGTCTCCTTAACCGACCCGGTGACCGGGCAGGAACTGCTCAGCAGGCAGGACGAGACCACTGACGGCGTGTCCACGTCCTGGCCAGCGGAGATGTCGATGGCCAGACGGACGTACTGCGCCATCGCCCACATCAGCGGGGTCGACGAGTTGTCCGGCTTCCCATTCGTGAACCCGTTCACCCCGGTGGAACCGTCCCACACCTGCTCGGAGATCTGGTAGCCGGAATTCGCCGCTCCCGCCATCGTCTGCAGCGTCGACTGCGCACCGGACAGATTGCCGTCGGCCACGTCGTACTCGCCGCGCTCGCCAGTCAGCACTGGCCAGGGGTTGCCGACGCCGGACCCGGTGTAGTCGGCTCCCGAGGATGTCTCGCCGTACCCGTCGAAGCTGTACCGGTGCCAGATCGGCCCCTCGGGGGTGCTGACCTCCAGCTCGTCGTCCACCACGGCGATCGTGTTCGTGATGTCGGCCGCCGTGGCCGACTTGACGCCGAGCCGCACCAGCTCGAGGAAGCTCGGGTCCACCACCGTCCGGTCGTCGTGGCTGCCGCCGCCGTTGGCGATCGAGATACCGGTCCCGGCGTTGGGCTGGCCGTCCGGCGTGATCCGCAGCAAGTAATCGCCGTTGCCGTAGGAGCCAGTAGTCGTGTACGTCAGGTTGTCGACCTCGGACGCCCACGACTGCGCGGTCGACTGGTAGGTGGCTGCGGCGCTGGTGTCGCCGTTGGTCTCAGCGATCGACGCCGCGCAGATCAGTCCGGCGATCTCGGCGGCCATCGTCGCCGGAGAGTAGCCGCCGTTCTCCTCCCACCGCTCCTCAGGCGTGTACGGTCCGTTGGCGACCAGGTAGTTCGCAAGCTCCTCGACATATCCCCAGTCGGTGGAGCTGGTCGCGCCGAGCTGCCAGGCCAGGATGATCGGGTCCGCCACCTCGTCCATCTGCAGCGACCCGAACACCGCCGTGCCGTTGAGCCAGCTGTTCTGCTTCACCGCACCCGACGATTCCTCCTCGTACTGGAAGATGTAGCTGAGCGCCGCGAGCGCGTCGGTCTTGTCCCCGGCCGCGAGCAGCGTCGAGGCCATCTCGTACTCGTCCCGCGTCCACACCGCGTGATAGCCGTGCTGACCGGAGTCGCCGGAGCCGATGTCAGCGCTGACGCTCGCGCCCCACGGCACGGTGGGCGCGGCGATGAACGCACCCGTGTACGTCTTGTCCTCGTCCGCTTTCACCTCCATCAGCGAGACGTAGTACTGGGTCTCCAGCGGCGAGGAGCCGGTCACGGAAGCCGGCGGGGAGTTCAGCCCGCCGATCCACGAGTGCCAGCCGGACTCGAACGACGACTCCAGCGAGGAGAACCCCGCTGTCAGTGAGGCCGACGCGTCGCTGATCGCCGCAGTCTCGGAGGTGTCAAAAGCCAAGGCCAGCGTGAACGTTGTCGACCCATTCGACGCCACGGGAATCTGGCCGACCTGGTCTATATGCCCAGCGGTGGAAGCCGACGAGTAAGTCGAGGGCAGCGAGTAGTCGCCGGTGAGCATCGTCTCGCCGTCGCTGGAGCTGCCCACGTAGCCGGTCGAAGTCTGCGAGAAACCGAGCGACGAGGTCAGCGCGCTGGCGACCGAACCGTTCTGCGCCTCAAGGTCGCCGCTCGCTGAGTCGGTGCCGCCCGTGTTGCCCATGCCGTCGTTGTCGAGATAAGGGTGATAGTCCACGTAGAGGTTCAGCGGCGAGCTGGTCTGGTTGTCGAACGTCGTCTGGACGAGGATCACCGAGCGCGACGGGTCGGCGATGTAGGTCTTGGTGATCGTGAAGTCGCCGTTGGTCGCTGTGTTGACCTGCTCCCAGGTCAGCGACGTGGGGTCGGCCAGTGAGATCGAGTGCGTGGTGCCGGTGGTCTCCAGGTCGGTGAACGAGGACCCGTTGGTTACCACGTACTGCAGGCCGTAGGTGTCCGGAGTGTCAGTCTCCGGGTAGAACACGTTCTCCAGCTCGCCGTTGCCGAGCGTGTACCAGACCTTCGAGGCTGTGCCGAGCGAGTCAGCGAACCCGCTCACAGACGGCTCGTCCCAGTAAGCGGCCGCACCGGGCGCGCCGGGAGCGCTCGTCTGCGCCTGAGCGGTGCTGGTGGCCGCGGCAGACATGGCCACTAAGAGGAGGATGGCGACGGGGAAGGCCACCCGACGCAGGAACCTGCGCTTGCCCATGCGGGCCTCCGGAAGGGGGAGCGGTATCTGGCACACCCGATTGCGACTCCCCGCCAGCCGCGCTCGAAGCGTTTATTTCCGGAACGTATCGCCACTACGGCGGCTGCCGCTAGGAACGTTCCGTTAAAATCCCTGACTGCACTAACCATTAAGTCAGAAATATGTGACATAGGGGCTACCCCTGTCGTTGGCTTCCGTGCAAGCCAGCTCACTGAGCCTTTTCCATCCTCGTTATGCTTCGCGGAACTGCAGTACATGGGTGGCCTTGGTGAGCTGACCGGCGCGCCCGGGGGCCGAAGGTCCCGGCCCACCCCAAGTTCAACCTCGCCATCGCTGGCGTGAGTTGAGCGTCCCGGAGCGTCGCTGGGCGTGTGGCGTTCCCGCCGTTGCAGAACCCCCGTCCGCTGCTGGGAGATGGCTGGCGGCCGGCAGCCTTGACTCTCACCTTGGGGGAGCCCGCACACTCACCTCGCCGGGCCGGATCGGCCCGACGACGAGGGAGTTAGCGTGAAAGAAATCAGCATCGGAGAGTTCGCACGACGGTCCCGCCTTTCACTGAAGGCGCTCCGCCTCTACGACGAACGCGGGGTGCTGGTGCCTTCGCGCGTCGATCAAGCGTCTGGCTATCGCTACTACGACACAGCCCAGCTCGACGAGGCACGCCTTGTCGTGATGCTGCGCCAGTTGCACCTGCCGCTCGCGGCGGTCAAGGAGCTGCTCGCGTGCGATCCGGCCGATGCGGCGACACGCATCGCCGAGCACTGGCACGACGCCGAAGCGGCACACGACGCGCGGCGCGCTCTAGCCGACTATCTCGTCAGCCGGTTGCGCGGAAAGAGGTCGGTCATGTACGAAGTCGCCACGCGGGAGATGCCCGGGCGGAGCCTGCTCTGCCTGAAGCGCAACGTCGACGAGCAGGGGATGTGGGCGTTCGGCAAGGAGTTCATCGCGATCCTGCGCCAGCGCCCGCTCCCGAAGATCGAAGGACGAGAAGGCGCGGCGTTCTGCATCTGGTGGGGTCTGGTGAACGCCGACGGCGATGGCCCGATCGAATGGTGTGCGCCAGTCCCTGCAGCGCAAGCGGAATCTCTCGCGTCGCACTATCCCGAGCTGACGTTGCGAACCGAGCCGGCGCATCGTGAGGCGTTCGTCGCGCTACCGGATCCGGATGCGGGGGACGAGGCGGTGCACTGGCATCTCGCTGGCGAGTCACTGGAGGCTTGGGCGGAGGAGCAGGAGCGGGAGCATGAGGGTGAGCGTCTTGCCCTCACGCCCGAAGAGCTCGGCCTGCGCATCACCTATCTCGCCAGCGCACTGGGCACCGAGGAGTCCTACCGCGACATGGCCCTTCCGTTCGCCGTAGACCGATGATCGAAGCCCGCGGCCTGGTCAAACGCTACGGCTCCACCATGGCCGTCAACGACCTGTCTTTCTCCATCCGGCCCGGCATGGTCACCGGCTTCCTCGGGCCGAACGGCGCGGGAAGACCACCACCATGCGGATGATCCTGGGCCTCGACGCGCCGACGCAGGGCTCGGTAACCGTAAGCGGCCCCAGCTACCGCGACCTGCCGGGCCGACCAAACTCGCTTCATAACCACTACCAGGGGCTGCTAATCCGCGGTCCATTTACGCATTCCTGTCGCAGGCGACGGCAGATACGCTGCCCGGCCCTAGAGCCGCTCAGGCCTTCACATGACTTACACACCGTCTACATCCGGGCTCCTTCTGGCCGTGGTCGCGTCGAACGGAGGTCTGCATCGCCGCAGGTCAGTCGCCATGGAACACACCGGAGAGCCGAGGAGCAGCAGACGGGGGAACAGCGTGACGGCAGTGGACGAGGCCAGGGTCGAGGAGTTCATGCACCGCATGGTCGGCTATATGACCGGCGCAGCCGTGTGCTACGGAGTGTGGCTTGGTGATGAGCTCGGGCTGTACCGGGTCATGGCTGAGAACGGGGCGGCCAGGGCAGTGGATATAGCGGCCAGCGCAAACTGCAATCCGCGGCTGGTGGCCGAGTGGCTGGACGGGCAGGCGGCGGCCGGCCTGGTCAGCTACGACCCGGAGACGAGAACGTACAGGCTGACCGCCGAGGCTAGCCTGGCCCTGGCGAACGACGACTCGCCGGTGTTCACCGCCCGGGCCATGAACGCTGTCGGATCGATGTACGCCGACATCGACAAGCTGACGTCCGCGTTCCGCGGGACCGGAGCGCTGCGATGGGGAGACCACGACTCGCGGCTGTTCCGGGGCACTGAGTGGATGTTCCGCACCGGTTACCGTGCCTACCTGCCCGAATGGATCGCCAGCCTCGATGGCGCGCAAGAGCGACTGGAGATCGGCGCCTGGGTGGCCGACGTGGGATGCGGGCACGGCGCCTCGGTGATCGCGATGGCGGAACTGTTCCCGAACTCCCGGTTCTGGGGCTTCGACTCCCACCAGCCCTCCGTCGACATCGCCCGTCAGCGGGCGGCGGAGGCCGGCGTGGACGACCGGGTCAGCTTCGAGAACGCCACGGCCGATGAATATGCCGGCTCCTTCGACCTCATCTCGTTCTTCGACTGCCTGCACGACATGGGTGATCCTGTCGGCGCCGCGCGCTACGCGCTGGAGCGCCTAGCGCCCGGCGGGAGCGTGCTGCTGGTAGAACCGTTCGCACTGGACGACCACGAAGAGAACCTGACCGCAAACCCGGTGGCGCCGCTCTTCTACCACGCGTCATGCGCGGTCTGCACGCCCAACTCGCTGTCGCAGCGAGTCGGTGCGGCGCTCGGCGCGCAGGCCGGGGAGGCGCGGCTGCGCCGGGTCTTCGATAAGGCCGGCTATACCGACTTCCGCCGCAGGGCCGAGACCCCCCTCAACATGATTCTCCAGGCCAGGCACTGACAGTTAGGGCGCTGGACTGCGGCTGTCACAGTTCCTTGCGCATCAGAGTGCACATTGTCTCGTAGCGTTCTGGTGATCCGTCGTCGGCTTCCTGGTCCCATGCCTCCGGCTTGCGGCCGTAGGCGACGTAGCCGAGCTTCTCATAGAGCGCGCGGGCGCGCGGATTACGCTCCTCCACGGCCAGCTCTGCCCGCAGCAGGCCTCGATCACGGATCCGCTGCTCGGAGACCTTGATGAGCAAAGTACCGATCCCGCACGACTGCAGCGCTCCGTGGACCGCCAGTTGCCACAAGGTGCCAGCGCCCGGGTTGAGCGTGTAGTCCACCCCGCCAAGTGCGACGGGCAGGCCAGACGGCGGAAAGACGGCCAGATAGTCCACCTCGCCACGCCGGGCACGTTCCAGGGTCTTACCGAGCTGGGCAACGTCCCGAGGTGACACCCACCAGGCACACGACTGCAGGTCCTCGCGGGTGAGGTCGCGGACCGTCAGCGGCACCAGAACCTCAGGCATGCGCGCCACCTCCCGTCAGGCCTGAGTCACGCTACCGCCGGGAGTTTGGCGTTGGTCAGCCTCGCCCTCTGTACACCAGAACGCCCGGGATCGCGTCCATCAGACGCCGAGGCGGTCCGATATACGGCGTTCCGGAACTGGTGGTTCTCGTCTCGGCCAAGGCTGACTTCGGGGCGCGGGTCAAGGGGGGATCACGATGGCAGTTGGGTTTCAGGCAGGGGACGTTCTGCGAGACGGGCAGTACGAGATTCAGCGGCTGCTGCGGCGCGCTCGCGACAAGGACGTCTACTTAGCGCACGACCGCGTTCTTGGCTTTGAGGTGGCCATTGACGTGTTCTCCGGCAGTAACACGGTCATGGGGAACGGCCAGCGAGTCAGCGCCTGGGAAGCACTCGTGCTTGGCCAGCTCGGAAGTCACCCGAACATAGCGAGCGCGCAAGGTTACTGGGTTGAGAACGGGATGCCAGTCATGGCGACCCGCTTCCTGTCCGGAGGAACGCTCCGGGACCTCATCGGGCAGTCGCGGCAACTTGGCAAGCCCATCCCGGCCGAGAAAGTCCTGCGGACCTCGGCAGAGATCGCGCAAGGTTTAGCGCACATTCATGGGCGCCGCATCCTGTACCGCGATCTGCAGCCGCGCAACGTCCTCTTCGATCAGTGGGGCACAGTTCACCTGGTCGACTTCGATACCGCGGTCCTGCTCGACGACTCCAGCATGAATGACGTGTCGGGCCGCTCATCGATCGGCTACATGGCTCCCGAGCTGATAGCGGGAGGACCCGCGGATGAGCGCGCGGACCTGTACTCGCTCGGCGCCACGATGTACGAGATGCTCACCGGCCATCCGCCCTTTACCGGAACCCGTGAGGAGATCCTGGCCGCGCACTGCAAGGGCTCACGCCCGGCTCTTGACGCCGATGACATCACCGAAGGCACGCGCGAACTGGTGCTCTGCCTGCTCGCGCCCCACCGTGAGCAGCGGCCTGCGAGTGCCGTTTTGGCAGCCGAACGCATCGAGGCTCTGGCCGCGGCCCACGCTGAAATCGGGCTGCTTCTCAAGAGCGACGAGTCAGCAACCCTCGAGTTCAAGCCGTCGTTCCGCAATACCTCCGGCTGCAGGCAGCCGAAGTATAAGAGGCCTGGTGCTGAAGGTCGGGAAGGCCTGGGGCGCAAGGTTCTCGAAACAGTGGCGGCCTTTCACAATACGTTCGGTGGCACGCTCGTCATTGGCGTAACCGATGACCGGCAGGTTATCGGTATTGAGAACGAGTTCCCGCCTGTCAGCGCTCCGCGCGACGGATGGCGCCTCGCATTCGACGACATCGTCTCGCATTATCTGGGCGCAGACGCGATGAGCTGCATCGATCTCCATCTAGAGCCGTGGGACGGCCATACGATCGCGATCGTGTCGTGCTCGCAGCGCAAAGAGCCGACGTGGATTGACGACGAGCTGTACGTCAGGCGAACTGCCTCAACCGAGAAGCTGTCCGCACGCGACGCGGTCACCTGGTGCCGCGATCAATGGGGGTAACAGGATCGCGGCGGCCTGGGCTGGGGACTGCCCGCGGCCATCGGCCTGCAGCTAGGCGACCCGTCGAGGCGCGTGGTGGCGCTGCTTGGCGACGGCTCAGTGCATTACTCGGTCAGCGGGCTGTGGACCGCCGCCCAGCACAACATTCCGGTCGTCTTCGTCGTCGCGCACAACAGCGAATACGCGGCGCTGAAAGAGTTCAGCCGGTTCATGCACGCGCCGGACGCGCCCGGTATGGAGCTGCCCGGCATGGACATCCCCGGGATCGCCGCGTCCTACGGAGTCGAGTCCGAGCGCGTGAAGTCGCTCCCCGACCTCACCCGCGCCGTCAAGGTCGGGCTCTCATCCGACAAACCGCACCTCGTCGAGATCAGCCAGCGCCGCCTCGCCGATTCCTGAGCGGTCCGCACAGCACCCAAGACCAGCCGGCCCGCTGCCAGGTCCGGCCACGCCGTTATGCCTGCCGCGGCGAGGCACCGCGATCAGCCGTCAGTACGGCGCGGCCCTGAGCGATCGCGAGGTCGAGCAGGCCAGGGAAGCGCGCCACGCTGACGTTCTGTCCAGCTTCTACGTCGTCATCCACCTCGGGGTTGGCTTGCCAGTGGTCGGCGTGGGCTTCCTCGCGACCGTGATCGGCCTGCTCCCGGTAGTGCAGTGGTTCGCCGCCGTCACCGCCCTGATCTCGCTCGCAGCGCTGGCGGTCCTCGCCTGGCCGGGCCGAACCGCCAGTCCACGGTGACGTGACTCATAAACGCAGGCAGCGACCCTTCCCGGGTGCCCTATATGCTCCCGCCCCGTTTACCCTGAGAGGCCGGCCCTGCTGCCGCTAGGCTTGGGGCGTGGCCACCGCCCACGCCGTCTTTGCTGATGGGCAAACCTGCCGTGTCTGAGCCGGCCGCGATCGCTGCACAGCTTGAGGAGCCGGGCGCTGCGCATCTGCTGGCCGAGACCGCGGCACACGACGTCGTCCTCGGCATCGACGCGGGCAGCACTAGGACGCGGGCCAGGGCCGTGCGGAACGGCGATGTCGTTCATGAGGGAACCGGAGGACCGGGGAACCCGCTCTCGGCCGCGAACCAGACCCTGGAGGCCAGCTTTCAGACTGCGCTGGCGGGCTGCCCTGATGCCGCGCAGGTGTGTGCCTGCGTCGCCGGCACCGAAGGACCGGAGCAGCGGGCCCAGATCGCCGGCCTGCTGGCCCGTCACTTCCCGGACGCCCAGATCAGCGTCCTGCCCGACTACGTCGGGGCGTTCCATGCCGCTCCCGAGGGCACCGACGTCAGCGTCATCGCAGGCACTGGGACGATCATCTGCAGCCGGGCACCCGACGGCCGCTACGCCGTCAGCGGCGGGCTCGGCTGGATCCTCAGCGACCACGGCTCCGCCGCGCGCCTGGGCCAGGCTGCTCTGGAGCACGTCGTCAACGGCCCGGCACCGGTCCGGTCGTCTGTCGTCACGGCGCTCGTCCAGACCTTTGGAACCAGCGACCCGCGGCTGATCGCCCACGCGGTCAATTCCTCACCTCACCCCGCCCATCTGCTCGCGGGCGCCGCCCCGCTCCTGACTTCAGCCGCCGAGCAGGGCGCCGCATGGGCAATCCGGTGGCTTGACACTGAGATGGCTGAGCTCGCGGCGACCGCCACACATCACATCAAGCAGAACGTCAGCCAGCCCGGCACCGTGCACATGGCCCTCAGCGGCGGTGTCTGGGAAAGCCCGGCGTGTGTCAAGTCGTTCGCCAGCGCGATCAGCCGGGTGTCCAGCCGTCCGGTTGACGTGGCACGGGCGCCCAGCGATCCGATCGAGGGGGCAGTCCGGCTCGCCCAGCACACAATGGCCCGGGCCTGACCGCAGCCACAGTTCGCCCTCGTCAGGCCTGGCGTGGGGCTCCTGCTGCGGTTGCAGGGCAGCGGGAGGCCGGTCGCGGGGCCCGCGCTGCGGCAACAGCAACAGTCCCGCGCCCACGACACTCTTCGCGCGCACCTTCGCCTTATGGCCTGCCAGGAAATGTCGGACCTCGCCTTTACGGTGGCGGCATAACGCACACCGCTGACGGTCACAGGAGCCGTCGGGGTGATCTGTGCGTTCATGGGAGGCAGGCATGACCGAGCACAGGGCAGACGACCGCACCGCGCGAGGTGACCGCTTAGCCGAGGTGCTGCTGCCGTACTGCATCCGCGAGTTCGAGTCCGACGACGGCCCCGATCACGAGATCGGGTGGTGGTTCAGGGACGCTCCGCCCGCCGTCGCCCGGGAGGCGCTCACTCTGGTCCGCCAGTACCCCGGTGAGCGGCCTAACGATCAGCCACCCGAGGAGTGGCTAGTCGATCAGGCAGAAAAGCGCGAAGGCCTTCTGGCTGGCTTCGTCGCGCCCAAAGGACCGTTCAGCCCGCGGATGCGGGTGGACGCGATCGTCGTCCCGTGCGCCCAGGCCGAGGACCTGGCCGGCGAGATCGCCCGGCTATGGCCGGTCGCCGAGGGCGGCACAGCCCTCGATCTGGCCCTTGTGGAGGGCCTCGCCACCGTCGATGCCACACGTCGCCTGTGGCAGGCAGGCGGTTCTGATTTCGCGCCTGGGCAGCCGGACAACGGTGACTGGCTAGGCGCCGCGTTCTGCAGCTTCTGGTGGGACTGACGCGATCCCTGGGCCGCCCGAGTCCCGCATTCATCGAGGCAGTCGGGTGACGGGACGGCCGGGTCGCAGGACCTATGAGTCGGCTGGATCGAGCCACTCGACCCACTGACCAGACGGGTGCGCACGGGCCAGGAGGCGCGCGAACTCCGCTCCGGCCGCGAACGTGCGCTCGCCGAGAACCGCGAATACCCCGTTGCGCTGGTATTCGGAGACCAGCCAGTCCGGCAGCGCCAGGCCCTGCACGCTGTCCCGCCCTGCGGGGCCGAGCGGGACCAGTGGGTCCAGCGACAGCCACGTCACCGGCCGCGTCCTGGCGGCATCCGCAAGTACCCCGATCAGCTTCGCGCGCTGCACCGGCGGCAGGAATACAGCCAGGAACGCGTCGGTGACGAGCAGCGGCAGACCTGGCGGCAGGCTGGCTATCACGTCAGGCAGCGCGCTGACCGCGTCACCGGTCACGATTGGCGCGGGAGTGGCCTTAGTCACCTCGACCGCCACCGCGAGCCGGGTCAGCGCCGAGGCCTCAGGTGGTGCGCATGACTGCAGCCAGGCGACGGTCTCCGGGTCCTCCAGGTCCACCGGATCGGCCTCAATCCCCGCGCGGCTGGCGATCGGTGGCAGCGCGGGGCGTGGCACCCGGTACCGGCCGCGCATCTGGCAGGTTAGCGTCAGTGCCGCGTCCGGCGGCCCGGTGGAGGTCCCGTCGATCGCGTACCGGTACCGGTCAAGCTGCAACCCGAGACCGGCGCCAGTGCCGAGGTCCACCAGCGCGACTGGCGCGGCCCGGTCCCTGCGAGCAGCCGCGATCCCCAGTGCCATCTGGGTGCACCGCGCTACCTCGTTCATCTGATACCGGTGGCACTGACACAGCGCGGTGAGCTCGGCGAGATGACCGGACACGAAGTCGCGTGCTGCCGCGTCGAACCCGGGCCCGAACGCGGGCTGCGGCCTGCCAGGTTCCGGGAAATAATGAGCGAGCGGCTGGGGCTGGTCGCGCCGGACCAGGAAACAGATGGCCGCACTGGCGAGCATTGCCGGGAGCCGGTCAGCGGGCGCACTGGCGAGTGCGCCGAGCAGTTCCTCGTGCCCGGCGATGAGCCGGAACAGGGCTGCGGTCAGCTGCCACGACTCGGGCGCGCCTGGCGGCGACCAGCCGACCGCGACCTCAAGCGCCTGAGCCCGGATCTCACTCTCCGCGGACATCAGCCCACCAGGTGGCGGGCGTCATACACGCGGATCGATCCCTTGGGTGACAAATTGGCCGACCCGTCGATGCAGGTGGTTGCCACAAAGCCCAGCGCGGCGTGCTCGACAATGGCCCGCATGTCATCGGTGATCATCGGTTCGCTAGTCATAGCCCAGTTGCACGCTCGCACGAGCGCAGAGGAGCCGCATCACCCCGGCAGGGTGAGGTCTCATTGCCCAAGCCAGCCAACGACTGAACTGTGCCAACTCGGTGTCGACTACCGGCTCCCGCGCCGCCGTTCCGCCGGCGTTTGTGCTCTCCGCAGGTCTTGACACGACAGTGGGCTCATGATTACGTAAGCGCTTAACTAACGTAAGCGCTTAACCTGAGCAACCGCTTACCTACCGGACATCGAGGTCCTTCGTGCCAGACCGGTCGACGATCTACGAGGTCGCCAAGCGCAGCGGCGTATCGACGGCGACGGTGTCGCGGGTCATGGTCGATGGCAAGGGGTTCTCTGAGGCCACAAGGGTTCGGGTGCTGGCCGCGGCCGCAGAGCTGGGCTGGGTGCCCAGCGGGTCCGCACGCGGCCTGGCCTCGCGGCGCGCCGGGATCGTCGGGCTGCTGTTCCCCGATCTGGGCCAGTCGGGAGCGGCCGAGGAGACGTCCCCGCTCTACGTGGACCAGGTGATCCGCGGCGCGGAGCGGGCGGCGACGGCTGCTGGCGACGCTGTGCTGATCGCGGCGACGCAGACCGAATCGGGCCGGGAACTCGCGTTCTCGGTCGCTGGCAAGGTCGACGGCCTGGTCGTGATGGCGCGCAGCCTGCCCGACGACGACATCGCGGCGATCTCGCGCAGCGTGCCCGTCGTTGTCCTGGCCAACAGCCGCGTCGGTGGCGGTCTGGACTTCATCGGCGCCGACAACGTCGGCGGGTCCCGCAAGATAACTGAACATCTGCTGGCCGCGCACGGCCATACCGACCTGGCATTCATCGCCGGCCCCGCAGACTCACCCGACTCAGATGAACGCTTCGCCGGGTTCTGCGACGCCCTGAGCGAGGCCGGCCTTCCGGCTCCAGGGGCGCCGGCCGGAATGGGCGAGTTTACCGAGGCAGGAGGCTGGAAAGCAGTGCATGCCATGCTGGCCGACGAGCGCCGCCCGCGGGCGATCGTGTGCGGCAACGACGAGATGGCAATCGGGGCGCTCGCCGCTCTGCGGTCGGCACGGCTTCGCGTGCCCGGCGATGTAGCCGTCACCGGGTTCGACGACATCGTCGCCACGCAGCACGTGCGGCCCGCACTCAGCACGGTCCGCCAGCCCATGCGCGAGCTGGGCGAGCAGTCGGTCCGGGTGCTGTTCGACCGCATCGCCGACCCAGCCGCGCCACGGAACTCTGTCGTCCTCCCCACCGAACTTGTGATCCGCGGCAGCTGCGGCTGCCGGACCCGGGCCAGGACCGCGAGCCAGCGGAGCCAGTCATGAGCCGCGAGACCGACCCGCCAGTCGCCGGCACGGGCCTGGCTCAGCCGGAAGGCAACCACCGCGACGGGCACTCCGACGGAGCCCGCGCCGACTTCGAGCAGCGGATCTACCAGCGACTGGCGGACGCCGAGGGCTCTGCAGCCCTGCCGGACCTGCCTGCTCCGGCCCGGCTGGCCGCCGAGCCCGGAGCGGGGCACGTCAGGCTGACCTGGGAACTGGTTCCCGGTGCGGCCGGTTACGCGATCGAGCGCACCGGCCCGGACGGCGTGTCGCAGATCCTGCGGCACGGCGGCAGCGACGTGGCCGCGGTCGTCGGCCCGCCGTTCGCCGACACCGGTATCGCCGACGGCACCGACTACGCCTACCGGGTCGCCCCGGTCACCGCGCCCGAGCACCCGCCGACTCGCTGGTCAGCGCCGGTCACCGGCCGGACCGCAGCGGGCCCGCCCGGGCTGGTCCGGGTCACGGTCGACGCGGCCACGGTCACCGGCCGCCTGGACCGGGTCTGGCGGATGATTGGCTCCGAGCGCCTGTCGCAGCTCCGCGACCACGGGACCAGCGGGGGCGGCCACATCGGCACGGAGTTCGCGGAGGCGCTGCGACTGGCGCACACCGACCTCGGCGCGGAGCTTGTGCGGGCGCACGCGATCCTGCACGACGACAACGCGGTCGTCACCCGGGGTCCAGGCGGCAGCCTGCGCTTCGACTTCTCGCGGGTCGACGCGGTCTACGACCAGGTGCTCGAGCTCGGCCTGCGCCCCATAGTCGAGCTCTCGTTCATGCCAGCGGCACTGGCCCGGGACCCGGAGCAGACGGTGTTCGCCTACCGCGGCATCATCTCGCCGCCAAAGGACTGGGCCGAGTGGCGCGAGCTGGTGATGCTGCTCACCGCGCACCTGGTCCAGCGTTACGGCGCCGAGGAAGTACGCCGCTGGGCGTTCGAAGTGTGGAACGAGCCCAACCTCGTCGTGTTCTGGCCCGGCACCCAGACTGAGTACCTGCGGCTGTACGACGAGGCCGCGCACGCGATCAAGACAGTCGACCCGCGGCTGCTGGTCGGCGGCCCGGCCACGGCCGCGGGCGAATGGGTCGGGACGCTCGCCGCGCACGCTGCCTCGTCCGGCGTGCCGCTGGACTTCGTGTCCACGCATACATACGGCAATCTGCCGCTGGACCTGCGCCCTTCTTTGATTCTGAACGGGGCCGGCCCCATCCCGATCTGGTGGACTGAATGGGGCGTGGGTTCAACCCACTTCGGGCCCGTGCACGACAGCGCGCTCGGCGCGCCGTTCGTACTCAGCGGGTTCCGGAGCGTGCAGGAACGGCTCGACGCTGTCGCCTACTGGGTGATCAGCGACCACTTCGAGGAGCTCGGCCGGCCCGAGCGCCTGTTCCACAACGGCTTCGGCCTGCTGACCGTGGGAAACCTGCGCAAGCCCAGGTACTGGGCCGTACATCTCGCCGAGCACATGGGCGACGACCTGCTCAAGTCCGAGTGCGACGGTGACGGGGCCGGGGCAACCGTTCAGGCGTGGGCCTCGCGGCACGGCGACGGCACGGTCGACGTCCTGGTGTGGAACGGCACCATCAACGCTGACCTGATGAACGGTGACCTCCGGCTGGACCGGCAGGTCGAGGTCACCGTCACCGGGCTGACCGCAGGCACCTACGAGGTCCGGCAGGCACGGGTCGACCAGCGCCACTCCAACGTCGTGGCGCACTGCCCGCCGGATGTCACCTGGCCCGACGCGGCGCTGTGGGCGCGGCTGCGCGAGAACGACAGGCTCGACGAGCAGCCCCGGCCCGATCTGGCGCTGGACGGCGACGCCGCGCACTTCTTCTTCCACCTGCCCATGCCGGGCGTCACCCGGATCCGGCTGTCTGCCCGGGAGGGCACAGCCCGGCACCAATGATGAGGCCACCGAGGAGGCCCACGATGAGACACCCCCCAAATCCGCCTACCCCTCGACTCAGAACTCATCTCCGCCCAGCCCTGGCCTGCCTGACCGCAGCGGCACTGGCAGCAGGCCTTGCTGCCTGCGGATCCTCCAGCGGCAGCAGCAGCGCCTCCGCCACCGGCGGAACGCTAACGATCCAGGGCGACACCGGGACGCCATCGCTGGTCGAGAACTTCAACCCGTTTGTGACCTCAACCGAACTGCACGGCGCCTATCTGATCTACGCGCCGCTGGAGATCTCAAGCCCGATCGACGGGACCTACACCCCGTTCATCGCCACAGGGTTCAAGTTCACCAGCCCAACAACCCTGGTCTACACGATCCGCAGCGGGGTCAAGTGGAGCGACGGCACGCCGCTCACACCCGCTGACGTTGTGTTCACGTTCAACCTGCTGAAGAAGAACCCGGCCCTCGACGGCAACGGGGTCTGGTCCCAGATCACCAACGTTTCCGCGTCCGGGAACGACGTGACGTTCACGTTCAAGGCCCCGAACACTCCGTTTGCCGCGACGATCGCCGCGACACCTATCGTTCCGGAACACATCTGGTCTAAGGTCTCCGACCCAGCCAAGTTCGCCGACACCGACCCGGTGGGCGCCGGGCCGTTCAAGCTCAGCAAGTTCGCGCCGACCCAGTACACGCTGGTCAAGAACCCGTTCTACTGGGACGCCTCGACGATCGCCCCGTCGACGGTGGTCTTCCCGGCGCAGGCGACCAGCCAGACCACCAACCAGCTCGCGGTCAGCGACGGCGACTTCGACTGGGCCTACACGTACCTGCCGAACGTCCAGCAGACCTACGTGGACCGCGACCCGGCGACGAACAAGTACTGGTTCCCGCCCGGCGGAACGATCGGCCTGTACCTCAACCTGACCAAGGCGCCGTACAGCAACGTCAGCTTCCGCCGCGGCATCTCCTACGCGCTGGACCGGACGGCCATAGCGCAGAAGGCGGTCAACGGCTACATGCAGCAGGCGAGCCTGTCCGGGCTGATCCTGCCGAACCTGCGTAAGTGGCTGGACCCGAGCCTGCCCGACCAGGGCCTGGTCACCCAGAACAAGTCGCAGGCCATGACGGCGTTCGCCAGCGCCGGGTACACGCTGAAGGGCGGCAAGCTGGTCAGCGCCAGCGGGGCTCAGGCCAGCATGACAATCGTGCTGCCGAACAGCTTCAGCGACTGGGTGGCGGCGGCCACCGAGATCAAGAACGAGCTCAGCGCCGACGGCATCAACGTCACCCTCGACATGCCGCAGTACGCGCAGTACTCGTCGGAGACCCAGGCCGGCACGTTCGACGCCGCTATTGGCGGCTTCGGCGGGACAGGCAGCCCGTACACCGATTTCAACGACGCTCTCAACAGCACCTACGCGGCCCCGATCAACACGCCGACCGCGAACAACTTCGAGCGGTTCAACGACCAGGCGGTCGACCAGGACCTGGCGGTACTCGCGTCGGCGACCAGCCCGTCCGGCGAGCAGCAGGCGACGAGCCAGCTCGAGACGGCGATGTACAACACGGTCCCGATCGTGCTGTTGTACTACGGCGGAAGCTGGGGCCTGTTCTCCACTAAGCACTTCACCGGCTGGCCGTCGGCCAGCGATCCGTACACCCTGCCGACCAACTACAACAACTCGCTGCTGACAGTGGTCACGCACCTGAAGAAGGCCTGAACGGCCGGATGCAAATGAACGTTCGGCAGCGGGCAGCCCGCAGCGCCCGCTGACCGTGCGACCGGCGGGCCCGCCAACCCCCCCGGCGGGCCCGCCCCACCCGGCAGGGCTGGGCGCCCCGCCACCTCATCCCCGGGAGGAGGGGAGCCTGGGATGCGGTATGTACTGCGCAAGGTGGTGCTGTTCGTCGTCACCCTGTGGGCCGCGGTCACCCTGAACTTCTTCCTGCCCAGGCTGATGCCCGGCTCGCCAGTCGACGCGGCTCTGGGCAAGCTCGCGGCGGCCGGCGTGCCGATCACCAACGCCGAGCGCCAGGCGATCGAGATCCAGCTCGGCGTGCCGCACTCCAGCCTGTTCGTCCAGTACGGCGAGTACCTGCGGAACATAGCGACGCTGCGGTTCGGCACGTCGTACTCGTTCCCGACGCAGACGGTGGCACAGACGATCGGCACCGCGCTGCCGTGGACACTGGCGCTGGTCGGGGTCAGCACGATCCTCGCGTTCGTGATCGGCACGCTGCTGGGGGTCTACGCGGGCTGGCACCGGGGCCGTCCAGCCGACTCGTCGATCACGGTCGGCGCGATGTTCTTCGGCGCGTTCCCGCCGTTCTGGCTCGGGCTGCTGCTTCTGTACTGGCTGGCGTTCAAGACGACCTGGTTCCCGATCAAGGGCGGCTTCAACCCGGGCACATCGCCAGCCTGGACCGTGTCGTTCCTGGGCGACGCGATGTGGCACAGCGTGCTGCCGGCCCTCACGCTGGTCGTCACCACGATGTCCGGCTGGGTGTTCGGCATGCGCAACAACATGATCAACGTCCTCGGCGAGGACTATGTGACGTTCGCGGAAGCCAACGGCCTGCGCGGACGGACCGTCGCGCTGCTGTACGCGGCGCGGAACGCGATGCTGCCGAACGTCACCGCGTTCGGCCTGTCGCTCGGTGCCGTGGTTGGCGGCACGGTGCTGGTCGAAGGCGTGTACAGCTACCCGGGCGTCGGCGGCCTGCTGTTCACAGCCGTCACCAACCACGACTATCCGCTGATGCAGGCGCTATTGCTGGTCATCTCCCTCACCATGCTGGTCGCGATCTTCATCGTGGACCTGCTCTACGTCCGCATCGACCCGCGGGTGCGCCGGGAGGCACCGTGAGCGACGCACGCGAAGCGGGCGGAGAAGCGAACTCGGAGGCACCGTGAGCGACGCACGCGAAGCGGGCGGAGAAGCGAACCGGGAGGGACAGTGACTGTCATCACCTCGCTGCCGCCGCCCGGTGCACAGGGCCCGGGCGCCGGCCCGCCGTCGGGCGCTGGCCCTGGCGCCACGGGCGCGGCGGCACGTGCCCTCCCGGGACCGCTGCTATTCGCCGGCCGGGTGCTGCGCACGCTGTGGGGCAATGGCAAGGCCCGCGCCGGGCTGATCATCCTGGGCTTGATCGTCGTCGTGTCTGTGTTCGCGCCGTGGCTGGCCCCGCACTCCCCCATCGCGACTGGTTTCACCCCGTACCGCGGCCCGAGCTCTGCCAACTGGCTGGGCACCACCGGCAACGGGCAGGACGTGTTCTCCCAGCTCATCTACGGCGGACGGATCTCCCTGGTGGTCGCCCTCGGCGCCGGGGCCATGGCCACGATCGTGGCCGTGACGCTCGGGCTGATCTCCGGCTACCGGCCCGGCATCGTCGACGAGATCCTGGGGTTCGTCACCAACCTGGCGCTGGTCATCCCCTCGCTGCCGCTGATGATCATTCTGGCCGCGTACCTGCAGGCCCGCTCGGTGTGGACGATCGTGCTGGTCGTCGCGTTCACGAGCTGGGCTACGGGCGCCCGGGTGATCCGCAGCCAGACCTCGACGCTGCGGACCCGCGAGTTCGTGACCTCGGCCGTCTTCTCCGGAGAGCGGCTGGTGCGCATCGCGTTCCGGGAGATCCTGCCGAACATGACCTCACTGGTCGCTGCCAGCTTCCTTTCGGCGGCCACGGCCGCTGTGCTGGCCGAGGCCAGCCTGGAGTTCCTCGGCCTCGGCAACCCGGCCACTGTGAGCTGGGGCACGATCCTGTACTACGCAGAGCAGCAGAACGCCCTGCTCACTGGGCAGTGGCTGATGGTGCTGGCTCCGGGCCTGGCCATCGTGCTGCTGATGGTGTCGCTGACGCTGATCAATTTCGGCGTCGACGCGCTTTCCAACCCGCGACTGCGGGAGCGGTGATGGCACTGCTAGAGGCGCGCGGCCTCAACGTCAGCTACGTGCCAGCGGGCGGCCAGCGGATCTGGGCGGTCCGCGACGTGGACGTCGCCCTGGAGCAGGGCGAGTTCGTCGGTATCGTCGGCGAGTCCGGCAGCGGCAAGTCCACGCTCGGCTACGCGCTCACCCGGATGCTGCGGCCGCCAGCGAAGCTGTGGAGCGGCGTCATCACGTTCGATGGCACAGACATCGCGACCCTGCAGGGCGAACGGCTGCGCCGTCAGCGACGCAACGGTTTCGCGCTGGTGCTGCAGAGCGGGATGAACGCGCTGAACCCGGTGCGCACGGTCGCGCACCACTTCGGCGACGTGATGAAGGCGCACGCCCGGCCGGGCGACGACCTCAGCCGGGCAGGCATCACCAGCCGGGCCACCGCGCTGCTCCAGGCCGTGCGCCTCGACCCGGACGTGCTGCGGCGGTTCCCGCACGAGCTGTCCGGCGGGATGCGGCAGCGGGTCTCGATCGCGCTCGCGCTGGCGCTGGACCCGCGGCTGGTCGTCTTCGACGAGCCGACAACCGCGCTCGACGTGATCGTGCAGCAGGCGGTCATGCAGACGATCAAGGACCTGCAGCGCGACCGCGGCTTCACAGCCGTGCTGATCAGCCACGACCTCGGCGTGGTGCTGGAGGCTACCGACCGGGTCATGGTGATGTACGCGGGCCGCATCGTCGAGGACCAGCCAGCTGCCGTGCTCCCGGTCGGGCCGCACCACCCTTACACCGAAGCGCTGCTGGGCTGCTACGCCGACCCGCGCGCTGACGTTGTGGAACTGGCCGGGATACCCGGAACACCACCTGACCTGTCGCTCACAGAGGACGGCTGCTCGTTCACGCCCCGCTGCCCGCTGGCCGAGGACATCTGCCGCGAGCAGGACCCGCCACTGACCCCGCTCGGCCAGGGCCAGGCCGCCTGTCATGTCCGCGCCCGCGCAGCCCGCGCCGAAGTGGAGGAGGCGGGCCATGTCGGCTAACCGGAGTGACGGCCAGGCCCAGGCGACCGCCCCGCCCGCGCCTGCCATTACCCCGCCGACGCTGACCGTCGCCGGTGTCTCGAAGGTGTTCCGGGTCCGGGGGCGGGACCGCAAGGCGGTGACCGCGGTCGACGACGTCTCGTTCACGATCGCGCCCGGCGCTTCTGTCGGCCTGGTCGGCGCCAGCGGCAGCGGCAAGAGCACACTGGCCGGCCTGATCACCGGGTCGCAGCGGCCGACCCGCGGGTCGGTCACGTTCGGCGACATGTCCGTTGGCAGGCTCCGCGCTGGCGGGCTGCGCAGGCTGCACCGCCACGTGCAGATGGTGTTCCAGGATCCGTACGGTGCCCTGAACCCGCTGCACACCGTCGAGTACACGCTGATGCGCCCGTGCCAGAACTTCCTCGGCCTGTCAGCATCCCAGGCCAGGGACAGGGTCAGCGAGCTGCTGGCAACGGTCGGGCTGGTTCCGGCCCCCCAGTTCGCGGCGAAGCTCCCGCACCAGCTCTCCGGCGGCCAGCGACAGCGGGTTGTCATCGCCCGCGCCCTGGCCTGCGACCCAGGCCTGATCGTCGCGGACGAGCCGGTCTCGATGCTCGACGTGTCGCTGCGGGCCGGCGTCCTGGAACTGCTCGCCAGGCTGCGCCGGGAGCGCGGCCTCAGCCTGCTGTACATCACCCATGACCTGCTGAGCGCGCGGGTGATCACCGACGAGCTGCTGGTGCTGCACCAGGGCCGGATCGTCGAGCGCGGCCCGACCAAGCAGGTGCTGCAGCACCCCCAGCACGACTACACCGCCCGCCTGCTCGAT
The DNA here is from genome assembly GCA_963815375.1 of uncultured Actinomycetota bacterium. Taxonomy (GTDB): domain Bacteria; phylum Actinomycetota; class Actinomycetes; order Streptosporangiales; family Streptosporangiaceae; genus JASHPR01. The sequence goes on from CAWFGX010000012.1 coordinate 377,801, forward strand.
GCCGTGCCGAACCCGTTCGCCGCGGCCCAGCCAGCGAACGGCACCCCGACCACCAACGGCGTTCCGACAACCGAGAGGGGCTCTAAATGACCAGGTCATTAATGCGGTCCAGGCGCTGGAGGTACCGGCGGTCCCGGCTGGCTCTCATAGCGGCCAGCATCGCCGCCGCGGCGGGCATCGCGGCAGCGCTCGTCCCGCTGCAGCCGGCGCGTGCCAGCACAGCAACTACTGCGGCGGGCCGTTCGTCGGTGGCGCCCTTCAACGGGCTGACCGGCCAGCAGAAGGCGAACCTGCTCTCGGTCGCCCGGCAGACCTGGAATTTCTACAACGCCGACATCGACCCGGTGACAAACCTGCCGATGGACAACCTCACCTACGCGGGCGGCTCAGCCACTCCCACCACGCAAGGAACGTACACGTCAGCGGCTGACATCGGCGTGTACCTCTGGGCCGTCGTCTCGGCCCGGGATCTCGGTGCGATCAGCACCCCGCAGGCCATCGCAAAGATCCAGGCCACCCTGACCGAGGTGCAGCACCTGCAGCGTTACGACGGCTTTCTGTATCAGTGGTACGACACGACCAACGGCGACGTGCTCAGCAACCCTGGCGAGGCCGACTGCCCGGCGGGCGCGGCCCCGGCGTTCAACAACTGCTTCTTCGTCTCCAACGTGGACAACGGCTGGTACGCGTCGGGGCTCATCGTCGTCCGCGAGGCCATCCCGCAGTTGCGTTCCCTGGCCGACAGCCTGATAGCGCCGATGAACTTCGGCCTGTTCTACGACAACGGCCCCGAGACGCACTGCAACACCAACCCGGCGGTGCCAGGGAACCAGCCCACCGGCCAGATGTTCGGCGGGTACTACGCAGGGCTCCCGCCTGGCCAGGGCACCAACTGGCAGAACTACTACCACAACGGCGCGTTCTACAGCGATCCCCGGATCGGCGCGTACATCGGCATGGGACTGCACCAGATGCCGGGCAACGTTTGGTGGCGAAGCTGGCGCGAACTGCCGCCGCCAGCGCCCTTCGCCGACTGCCAGGCGATCGACCCTGACTTCTCCTGGCAGGGCCAGTGGCCGATGAGCGGATACTGGCAGACCTACACCGACCCGCAGTCAGGCCAGCAGTTCCCAGTCTGGGAAGGGCACTACACCTACCCGGGCACGAACCTGACCTTCATCCCCACATACTCAGGCGGGATGTTCGAGGCGCTGATGCCGAACATCGTCGTGCCCGAGACGAGCTGGGGAACGCAGAGCTTCGGGCTGGCCGACGTGCGTACTGCCGAGGTGCAGATCAAGTACGCCACCCAGGCACTGCACTACCCGGTGTGGGGGATGTCCCCGTCCAGCACCGCCGATGACACCGGCAACTACGCCGGGTACGGGGTCGAGGGCCTGACGTTCCCCTACTACGGCACCGGCGCGACCGCGGCGAACCCGAACCTGGGCCTGTCCCAGTGCCACGGCTGCTCAACCGAGGACGTGGTCACCCCCTACGCCTCGTTCATCGCCCTGGACGTTGTGCCCCAGCAGGCCTACGCCAACATCCAGACGCTGCGCACGCTGTATCCCGGGATCTACGGCACCGGCGGGTTCTTCGACGCCGTCAACCCCAGCACAGGAGCGGTCGGCCACCGGTACCTGGTCCTCGACCAGTCGATGATCATGGCGTCGCTGGACAACGCGCTCAACAACCGCGCCATCCAGCGCGACTTCGCGGCCGACCCGGTTTCCTGGGCGGCTCACACCTACCTCGAGCTGGAGAAGATGTCGCTGTAAGCCCAGCCCGCCACAGTGGCGGCCGCGGCACCGGGAATGCCGGCGCAGACCGGCAATCCCGGGCCGCGGCCTCCGCCTGGCCAATTAAACGATCGAGCCGTTTTTTACCGGCCCCGTACGGGATTCTCGCGATGTATTGCCTCGGCCATGCCGCGGTTGGCCAGACCGTCAGCGCGCTCGTTGCCAGCGTTGCCTGCATGGCCGCGGACCCACCGCCAGTCCACGTCATGCCGTTGCACCGCGGCGTCTAGCCGCCGCCACAAGTCTGCGTTCTTGACCGGGTGCTTGTCGGCCGTCTTCCAGCCGTTGCGCTTCCAGCCCGGCAGCCACTTGCTGACGCCGTTGCGCAGGTAAGTGCTGTCGGTGTGCAGGCGGACAGACGCCGGCCGGGTCAGGCTCTCCAGCGCCTGGATCGCCGCCATCAGCTCCATGCGGTTGTTGGTGGTCGGCCCGGCATCGCCGCCGTAGAGTTCCTTCTCCCGGCCGTGGTAATAGAGCACAGCGCCCCATCCGCCAGGCCCGGGGTTGCCGCTGCACGCACCATCGGTATAGATCTCCACGACGCCGTCCGCCGACTCAGCTGCCATACCGAGACCCTAAGGCACAGCGCGACGGCGGCGGCCGGCTGCGGCGCGCGGGCACACCGCGTGGGCAGGCGCTCGGCCCGTTCTGAATCATTTTCTGTTATGCCAATTGACACAAGAGTGCCAACGGCCGTATCGTTCTGGACGTGGAGCAGGCCAGGGGCCGGGGGCGGCCGCGAAAAGATCCCGCTCAGCTCGCGCGATGGACTCCTCCCGAGGGCTGGTCCCGGCTGGTCGCCTGGATCTCCCCGGAGGAGAAAAAGGCACTCAAGCACGTCGCCGTCGAGGCTGACGTGTCAGTGGCTGACCTGGTCCGGGCGCTGGCGAGCGGCCTGGCAGCGGGGGCCATCACGCATGAGGAGCTGGTCGGGCACGTCCGGAAAGGAATACCGGTCATGGAGAAGATCCCCACGCTGTTCGAGCGGGACGAGCACTTCAAGGTCATCGACCGCCCTCGTTCCGAGTGCGACTGGGTATTCAGCGGCGAGGGCAGCCCGACGGAGAAGCTCGACGGCACCAACATCCGGCTCACCGTGCGCTCCGGCCAGATCGTGCGGGTCGAGAAGCGCCGCAACCCGAGCAAGGCCCAGAAACAGCAGGGCATCGTGGACGGCTGGTACGCAGACGCTGACGAGTACTCCGCCGAGGACAAGTGGGTCATGGCCGCGGTGGGCAACACCGATGTGTCCGGATGGCCGGACGGCGAGCACTCCTGCGAGGCACTCGGCCCCCGGATTCAGGGCAACCCGCTAGCGCTTGGTGACCTCACCTGTGTCCCGTTCAACCTGGAAGTTCCGGAGTACAAGGACGTTCCGCGCAGCTACACGGGCTTGCGGGAGTTCCTCGTCACGCTGGAGAGCAGGTACGCGCCCGGGCACCTGGCCGAGGGCATCGTGTTCCACCACCCCGACGGCCGCCGCGCCAAGATCAAGCGCAAGGACTTTCCCAGGGCCGCCTGACCGGATCGACGCGCCCGCTCTGTGCCCTGCACGAGTCAATGATCAAGATCCGGTTGCAGTCGGGTCGAGAGGACATTCGCTGCTGCCGATGTAATACGTGGCGCCATTACCGATGACGCAGATATGCTCGCTGCCGAGGGACAGCCGCTGTACCCAGATGAATCCATAACCGGCGTCATTACCCGGGCCGCTGTAGTAGACCTGCATGTACCAGCGGTTCTCGGTGATGTTGTCCAGGAAGTAGCAGATGCCGGTAACGTGGGCGCCACTATTGAGAAATTCTACGGTCGGGGACGAGTCCCACGGATAGTAGTGCACGGGCGTTGGCTGCGCTATTGCCCAATCCTGGCAGGATCCGGCAGCAGCGAAGGCCGGCGTCGCCGTGGCTACCGTTACTCCAACCCCGAGCCCGGCGGCAAGTACACATGCGATGCCGATGAGCTTAAGCCTGCATAGCCACTCCTTCATATTACCTCTTCCCGTATCACGTGACCACGCGTCTTATTGTGGAATCGCTGACGACCTTGGCTGCATGCACGGGCCGTTTCAGGGATGTGTTTTTGGGCATTGCAGCGCAAGCGGAATAGTTTCTATCACGCTAGGTCGCCCCGAGGAACCAGTTGCGCGTCCTGCGTTGTCCCATCTTGTCTCAGGCAATGAACTGCCACTGACGGCCCTTGAATAAGTCATGATGGCCGCGAGCTAGCGATCTCTAACCGCTGGAGTTACGGCAAGCCAGGGACCGCGGCACTGGCCCGCCGCTGGCCGGGTCAGGGAGTGACGGGTGCGTCCCGGCGGCGCTGCCAGACCATGAATGTGACGACGATGTAGTCAGGTGTGCAGCAGACTCCCATCCATAGCCCGTATCGCCGCCGGGCGGCGGCGCTTCCGGTGATGCACGGCCGCGGGCAGTCAGATCCGCTGGTAGATTCCGCCGGTGAGGGAACAAGTGCCCGGTGGCGGCATCGAGCTGTCACCCACCGAGATCGAAGCCCTCGGCGTCAGGTGGTCATCGTGCTGGACCCCGGGTGAGGTCGCACAGAACCTGGCCGGGATCGCTGCACCCTGGTGCGTGGCCGCAGGCTGGGCGCTGGATCTGTTCCGCGGCACGCAGACGCGCGAGCACGGTGACATCGAGATCGCGATCCCGGCCGCAACCTTCCCCGAGATCCGCGGCCGCTTCCCCGAATACGCCTTTGACGCGGTCAGCAGCGGCCGGCTCTGGGAGAACACCGCACCAGACGCGCTGGCCGCCACGCACCAGACCTGGCTCCGCGATCCAGCCACCGGCAACTACCTGCTCGACGTGTTCCGCGAACCCCACGATGGCGAGACTTGGGTCTGCCGGCACGACGAGACGATCAGGCTTCCCTACAACGAGATCATCCACCACACCGCAGACCGCATCCCGTACCTGGCACCCGAACTGGTCCTGCTGTTCAAGGCCAAGCACGCCCGTCCCAAGGATCAGGCAGACTTCGACGAAACCATCCCGCACATGACCCCAGCCCAGCGCACGGCACTGGCCGGGCTCCTCGCCCGCGCGCACCCAGGACATCGCTGGCTCGCGAACCTGTAACCTCCGCCTCAGCCAGCTTCCTGATCTGCGGAGCCGTCGCGCCCGGCATCTGGACCGTCCGGACTACGGCCCAATATCCCGCAACTAGGGCACGAATCTCGCGCCGCCGGCATCCGCTGCGAGGCACCCGGGTCGCCTAGGACGATGCCGCGATCTGGTCCATCTCCTCACGGGCTGGGCCAGTTCTCGGCAGGCGCTGCCACCACCATCCGGAGTCCGGGGGCTGTTCATTGGCGAAGCGGCTCACCAGGCCTCGCGGGTCCGGCTCGGTGAAGGACACGAATGCCTGGTCCACCGCTGCCACGCGTTCCAGCATGAGATCCCTGACATCGGCAGGGGCCTGTTCTATGGCGGCGGCGACGTGGCTGCGCCAGTGCAGAGTGCCGATGTAGTCGTGGCCGCCCCAGGTGGCAGGATCATCCAGGCTGCTGTGCGCCTCAGCCCGGAAACGATCGACGCGGCTGGCCCAGCCCTTTACGACGTCAGCCAGCGTCATCGCACCGCCATACGGCAGCGTGACGGTAACATGCGCGAGCAGATCGTATTCGTTATTCACTTGGTGACCCTAGGCTTCCAGGATAATAGGTTGTGCTACGTACGGGATTCGCCTCATTGATAATGACCCGCACATCCTTGCCATTTACCGTGTAATCCACCTGGACCGACTGCTGGCCCGGAATATTCGTTGGGGTGCCCTTCTCCAACGTCTGTTCAACTTCTGTGACTGTCGGCCGGCTCGAATCATCTCCGCCGCCGGAGTGCTGATAAGCGAGCCAGGCTATCTCATCGTTACCGAAATCCTCCGCCGGGGTGCCCGGCGTGGGGGTGTACCCTCCCTCGTCGGTCGACCCCGGGCCGCCATCACCCCGGTCCCCTTGCTGGCCGGGCGTGTTGAAGTTGATGAGCGGCCCAATCGTCCCGCCCGGGTTCCCCAGGATCTCAGGGCCGAGGCCAGTCGGGATCGGGTCACCCTCGGGCAGCGGCAGCTCCGGTGGGATCGGGTCACCCTGGGGCAAACCGAGGTCGGGCGGGATCGGGTCGCCCTCGGGAAGGCCGAGATCGGGCGCACCCGGGTTCCCCAGGATCTCCGGCGGCATCGGGTCGCCTGGCTTCCAGTCGCCGAGCGGGATGTCCTCGCCCAGCCCAGGCTGGCTGCCGATGAAGGTCTTCACCGGACCGTTCCCGAACACGCCTTGCAGCTCACCGGCAGCCGACGAGACCTCCGAAGCCGCCTGGTCACCGGCCTGCTGCATGGCGGTGATCGCGTCCGAGGCTTTCTGCCCGGCCACTTCGGCTGTGCTCATCAGTGAGCCGCCGGGGTCATTCTGCGCTGCTGTCGCAACGGAGTTGAAGGCCTGAGCTTGCTGCTGCGCCGTGCGCAGAGAGCCGGCATATACCCGGACCGCGGCCGCCATCTGGACCAGCGGCCCCTCGGCGGCGCCCGCGCCCTCACCGAGGTTGGCACCGAACGCGCTGAATGAGTCGGCCGCTGACCCCGTCCACTCGGCGTCGGACAAGGTCGCGGTGGTGAACTGGCGGGTGCTGCTGCCCAGATTCCCGGCGCCCTGGGCAGCTAATTCCAGCCGACTGGCGAATTGCTCCAGCGCGTCCGGATCACCGGGGACGGACAGGCCGCTGGCCACGGCTCACCCAATCCCGTTCAGGAATGGGATGCCCTGATCCGGTAAGCCCTTGGCCCGAGCGGCATTCGTCTGGTCGGCGTTGGTATAGGTCTGTCCCGCGGTGGCCAGGCTCTGGCTGGTGTGCCCGTACGCCGCGACCATGCCGCTGAATACCTTGTCGCCGCGTCCGGCCGCGTCTTTCAGCGCCGACGCCAGGCCCGGATGCCCCGCCGAGGCCGCCATGCTGGCCAGTGACTGAATCGCGTCTACCGCTACGGCCTCGCTGTACACCTGCAGGTTTGAGGCACCTTCACTCTGGGTCTGCAGCGTGCTTGGCTTTACCGTGAAACCGCCCTGCGCCATGGCGATCGCTCCTTTACGTCCTATGCCATGAAGAACGGGATCGGTGGTTGTACGGATCAGGCCTATTCGTTAGCAACTGACCCTACTTGGGCCGGTATGGGGCGCGAGAAGGTTTTGCCGGAGAAGCTCGCGCTGCGGACCCCTAGGAGGCGGGGCCAGTCCAGGTCAGGTCGGGGAGGTTGACCACGATCGCTTCCTGGGTGGTGCGGGCTATGACGACGACCGCCTCGTCCTCAGGGTCCGGGTTCTCTTCCCGGTGCGGTACCCAGGGCGGCACGTATATGTAATCGCCGGGCCCGGCGCGCAGCCGCCGCTCGACGGGCCGACCCGCGGTCTCGTCAAGGAATACGAACTCGGGGTGGCCGCTGACCACGTAGATCCCGGTCTCGGAGATCCCGTGGTGATGATTGCCCGAGCCGGTCGACGGGGCCACGTGAGTCTGGCCCATCCACAGGTCGTGCGACCCAACCGTCTGACCGGAGATCGCCGCGAGGCGGCGCATCCCCCTGGTCTGCGCCGTCTCCCCGGACAGCGCGGTTGGCGGCACCTGGTGCAGTCGCCGGTGGAACCCGTCTTGTGACACCGTCACCGTGTCACCTTAACGGCGGATGAACCCAGGTACGCCGGATGCCCCCTGTTGAGCGGACCCGACCGGGCCGGAAAGCTGCTTGCCCGGCCGATGGACACACCATCAGGGCCCGCTCATGATGGTGGCCATGACCTCGACGAAGCCCCGGCTGGCGCATCCTCTGGAACTGCTGTCAGAGCAGGAGGTCAGCGCCGCGGCTAAGGCGGTGCGGGCGTATAAAGACTTCGCCGACGGCTCGGTGTTCGTGTCCACATCGCTGCGTGAACCGGGCAAGCCCGCACTGGACGAGTACGAGCGGACCGGCGCTCTCCCGGCCCGTGAGGCCAGCGTGGTCCTGTATGACCGGCCACGGCGCCAGGTCATCGAGGCAGCGGTCTCGCTGGCTGACGGCAAGGTGCTGTCGTGGCGCAGCGTTCCGGGCGCACGGCCCAAGGCAACCTCTGGGGAGTGGGAAGGCGCCGCGGAGGCGGTGAAAGCAGACCCGCGCTGGCAGGAGGCGCTGCGCCGCCGCGGGGTCACGGACTACACCCACGTGGAGGTCCAGCCGTGGCCGCCGGGCTACGCCGAGGAGCGCGACGCGGACCGCGGACTGCGCGTCGGCAAGGCGCTGGCCTGGGTGGGCCTGTCAGAGGGCGACAACACGTTCGCCCGGCCGGTGGAGAACGTCGTCGCCACGATCGACCTCGACACTCTGGAGGTGCTGGAGGTCGAGGATCACGGCCAGGTGCCGCTGCCGCCGCGGGCCGGCAATTACGTGCCCGAGCTGGCCAGCGATCCGGGAAACTTCCCGGTGCTCGCTGGCCTGCGGGACGACGTCCGGCCGATCGAGATCACCCAGCCCGACGGCCCGAGCTTCGAGCTCGACGGGTACGAGCTGCGCTGGCAGCGGTGGCACCTCGTCGTCGGCTACACCCCCCGCGAGGGGCTTGTGCTTCACGGGGTGCGCTACCTCGACGGCGGGAGGGAACGCTCCGTTCTGCACCGTGCGTCGCTGTCGGAAATGTGGGTCCCGTACGGCGACCCGGCGCCGGTGCACCGGGTCAAGGCGGTGTTCGACGAGGGCGAGGCCGGGCTCGGCCTGGCAGCCAACTCTCTGGAGCTCGGGTGCGACTGCCTCGGCGAGATCCGGTATCTCGACGCGATCGTCAGCGGCGACGACGGAGAGCCGCGACGTATAGCCAACGCGGTCTGTATCCACGAGGAGGACACAGGCGTTGGCTGGAAGCACACCATGCCCCGCAAGCAGGGCGGCGCTGCCGAGGTCCGCCGCGGCCGGAGACTGGTGATCTCCACGTTCGCGACCGTCGGGAATTATGACTACGGGTTCTTCTGGTACCTGCACACCGACGGGGCACTTCACTATGAGGTGAAGCTCACCGGGATCCTCTCTACCGGAGCCGTCGCTGACGGCCAACAGCCCGGTTACGGCACAGTGGTCGCGCCCGGCCTGTACGGGCCGAACCACCAGCACTTCTTCAACGTCCGACTGGACATGGCCGTGGACGGCGCCGCGAACTCGGTGGTTGAGGTGGATGCGGTGCCCTCTCCTCCGGGGCCAGGCAACCCGGCCGGCAATGCCTGGGTTGCCAGGGAGCTCATGCTGGAGCGGGAGGCAGATGCGCAGCGCCTGGCGGACACCGCGGCCGGCCGGCACTGGCTGATCATTAACGAGTCCGTCCGTAACGCGCACGGCCGACCAGTCGGCTACCAGCTGGTTCCGGGACCGAGCGCGCTGCCGCCAATGCAGCCCGATGCCCCGGCGCTGCAGCGGGCACAGTTCGCGACCCGGCACCTGTGGGTTACCGCATACGACCCGGGTGAGCTCTACGCCGCCGGCGACTACCCCTATCAGCACCCCGGTGGCGCCGGGCTTCCCGCCTACGCCAGCGAAAACCGCCCGGTGCGCGACACCGACATCGTGGTGTGGCACACGTTCGTCGCCCAGCACGTAGTCCGCCCGGAGGACTGGCCGGTGATGCCAGTCACCACCGCAGGCTTCCAGCTCCGCCCGTTCGGCTTCTTCGATGCCAGCCCTGCCCTCGACCTCCCCCGCCCGGCAGCTCACTGCCATGGCGAGCCTGCCGGCGGGCCGGGGCATCCGTAACCAGCGCTTCACCATGTAACACCTGCTCATCGGCGGGTGCTGACTCAGTGTCCCGGCCGGACGGCTGGCTGCTCGCGCCCGGTACGCCATTCCCGAGGGACGCGTAACCAGTATCTTCGTCTCAAATGTGCAGGACTCCACCAATGTGGAGGACTTCACCGACTCGAGAACTAAGCCAGGAGGGCGCCACGGCCGAGAAGAAGCGGTCTTCGATCGAGCGTATCCAGCGGCTGGAACAGCTGGAGCGAGAGCGCTTGGCGGAGAAGGAACGCAAGGATGAGCGACGGCGCCAGATCATCACTGGTGCCAAGCCGTCCGGGGGACGCCACGACCTCGTCGACCGCATCGAGAACGTCATGAAGTACCCGATGTTTCTGCTCGGAATCGCCTGGCTGGTCATCGCCTTCGTGGTCGTCACGACCGACGTCAGCAGCTCGGCCTCCATCGCGCTGGTCGGCACCCTTTTCGCGCTCTGGGCAATCCTGCTGGCGGAGTATCTCGTGCGCGTGATCGTTACCCCCGACCGCCGCGGCTATCTCCGGAGGCGGTGGGTGGAGCCCGCGACCGTTGTGGTGCCCCCGCTCCAGGGCTGGCATTTCGTCGGGATCGAGAGAATGACCCTCCTCGTGCGCGAGGGACAGCTCCGAGTGGAGGCCATCCTCAGGCACCACAGCCTTTTCCGGGTTCTGATCGCGGCCGCGGCAACGCTCTTCCTCGGGGCCTGGCTGGTTCTGCTGTTCGAGGAGAACGCCAAGGGGAGCAACATCCACAGCTATCCCGACGCTCTGTGGTGGTCCATCGTCACCGTGACCACCGTGGGCTACGGGGACCGTTATCCCACCACCGAGGGCGGGCGCGTTGTGGCCGTCGTCCTCATGCTGCTGGGGATCAGCCTCATCGGCGTGCTCACCGCCACGATCGCGTCTGTGTTCGTCAAAGAGCACACCGACGCCAACAAGGAGGAGTACAAGAAGGGCCACGCCGACCTGGGCCAGCAGCTGTCTGTGATCAGCGAGCGGCTGGCTGACGTCGAACGCCGCCTCGGCGCCACGCCGGCCGACATTGCCGCCGCGGATGCGGCCGCGGACGCCGAGCCCGCTACGAACGAGCCCGCCGAACCCGGACAGGGCGCATAATATCCGTCACATGAAGGGCACTCTCACCCAAGACGGCAAGGTCAGCGAACCCACCCAGCAGGGGATCGAAAAGGCAGCGGCCGGAGGCGGTTTTTTCTGGCTCGACCTCGACGTCCACGACCCCGGGCCCGACGACGACGTCACCGGGCTGCTGTGCAACACCTTCCACTTCCACCCGGTGGCCGTCGAGGCGGCAGAGCGGTTTGGCCAGCGGGCTCGCATCGATGACTACGACGACTTCGTCCACATCGTCACCTTTGGCATGGCCGCCGACGGCAAGAACGTGGCCGAGGTGCACTGCTTCGTCACCGCGAAATTCATCATCAGCATCCACCGGGGTGACTGTCCGGCACTGGCCACAGTGCGCGGCCGCATCGGCAACCACCACTCCTCGGACGCGGCAGCTCCCCAGGTGGTCATCTTTTACCTGATCATGGACACCCTGGTCGACTCGTTCTTCCCCGTTCTGTCCGACGTCGACGACGCGATCGACAATCTCGAGGGCGCCATCCTGAAGAACCCGACCGAAGAGCAGCTCGGGACCCTGTTCGACATGAAGCGCCAGATCCTTACTATCCGTAAGGTAATCACGCCCCAGCGTGACATGATTTCCGGCCTGAACTCTGGCGTGGTGGAAATCCCGGGGATGACCGACCAGGGCTCGGCCTACTTCCGCAACCTCTACGACCACCTCATCCGCATCAGCGACATGGTGGACGGGTACCGGGACCTGATCAGCGGGGCCATGGACACCCACCTGTCTATGGTGTCCAACCGGCTGAACGTGGTGATGAAGCAACTGGCCGTCATCGCCACGATCTTCCTGCCCCTGGGCTTCCTGACCGGGTTCTTCGGGCAGAACTTCGCCTGGCCGATCGCGCATCTGCAGGCGAGCTTCCCGTACTTCCTCTTCCTCGGCATCGGCTCCGAGCTGGTAGCGATCGTGCTGCTGTTCATCCTGTTCAAGCGGCGCGGCTGGCTGGGCAGCGGCCCCACGGCCTGAGCGGGGCGGCCGCTCTGCTTCCTCCGACGTTGCGGGAAATAGCATCAGCTGATGGCCACGAACCGGGACGGGCAGTCGGCAGGCGTCGCGATTCTTGATGATCTTCGGGCCGGCTTGAGCCGCGATGAGATCGCCCGGCAGCTGGCCCGCTACGGCACGGGGAAGACGTACGACCCGGCGACCCGGAAGCTGATCGCTGCGACTGACGGCCAGGTCGACCTGAGCATCGAAGCACACCGGGTCGCGGTCATCGGGTGGTTGCGGGCGTGGGGATGCCGGCACCTACGGCGGGCGGACAGCGCGCGGACGTCAGAGGCCTTGCGACTCTGGTGGGAGGCCTGGGCTGGGCGGCTGCCGCGCGCGCAGGAGACCCTGACCGGGCTCACCCCGGCCGCGCTTGCCGCCGCCGGGGACGCGTTCGACGCGCTGCGGGCGGCGCCAGCGGCGCGCCGGAACGTAGAGGGCCGCGGGGTCGGCGTCGCGTTCGGCGACACGGCGGCGGCCAAACTGATGTTCGCGATCAGGCCGGATACGTTCCTGCCGTGGGATGAGCAGATACGGCGCGGCTGCGGTTGGCCTGGCGGGGGCGGCGTCGCCTACGTCAAGCTGCTCGAGCTCGCCGCCGCGGCGCTGGAGGGGCTGGCCCGGCGGCTCGGGGCTCCGGTCAGCGGCTTGCCAGAGCTCCTCGGCCGGCCTGAGTCGTCGCCGCCGAAGCTCGTGGATGAGTTCCTGCTGGTCAGGATTGCGAGCGGGCCCACGGCTGGTTAGCTAGCAATGCCGGCCGACCCGCTGGCGTATACGATCAACCTCGCCTCCTGTGGCTACGTCGGGCGACTCGCAGTCCGCCTTTCGACTGGACACTTACGTCAACGCGATCCAGCCGGTCAGCCACGCGTTCAGCGGGTTCCTTGCCATCGGCCGGTCGGTCTTCGCAGCGCCGATCGGCAGCGGTCTGGTCGCGTTCTCGCTCGCGCCGGCCCACGTCCGAACCGACAACACGACACCGTTCATCCAGATCAACACCGAAGGCGACATCCAGGAGCCGGGGGGGCCGCACGGGAACCAGATCGCGACGACCCCGTTCTTCAACATCGTCGAGCGCAACCAATTCGGGAACGCCCTGGGTGGCATCCGGATGCCCGACATCGAGGTGCCGACGGAGACGTACACGGCAATCGAGTTCTCCCTGCCAAGCCAGCAGAGCCTGACCCCGGGCCAGCTGCTGACCACGCTGGGGAGCATCTTCACCGCGCTGGAGACGGGGGAGATCACGAACCCGACGCTGCGCGACGAGGGCCTGTGCCTGCTGGAGGGTTACTACACGCCACTCCAGAACGCGACCCTGACTGCCCTCTACCCGACGCATAGCGCGTACGTGGCCGCGTTCACGTCTGCCGCCGCCAGCGACCTGGCCAGCGGATTCCTCACCCAGGCCGACTACAACACCGCCGTCGCGGCTGCTCAGGCATCGTCGGTCCCGTAAGCCATCGGCGGATTCTTGTGAGTCAGGATCGCGACGAGACCTTGCACAGCGGCAGACCGCGCCACCATGGTGGCCATGCGGTACCGGCAAGCCATCGAGAAGCTCCAGATCCTGGCCGAGGCGTGCGAATCGGTCAAGAACTGGCCGCCCGGGAACGCGCTCGGGCTGGGGGGCCCGAGGGAGGTTAAGCCCCTCTCAGCGAAGGTCGCGACACGGAAGGTGAGCCCGGCTGCTCAGGCGGCACGCCGGAGGATCGAAGCCGAATCGCTCTGGCAGAGCTCAGCGAGCACGGACAGGATCGTCAGCCCGACCCGGAGGATGTCTCCGGGCGGCACCACCCGGGCTTCAGCGAGCTCCTGCAGCGCGCCCCCGACGGCGAACGCGCGCCCCATGCGCTTCAACACATGGTCAGGCAGCTCGCACACGTAAGACGTGACGCGGCCACCGGTAAGGATGTCAGCCACCGCCCGGCCCTCCAGGCCCGGAACAGCCCCGTCCAGGGCAGGCGACAGCACGGCGAGTACCTCGCCGAGCGGATCGTCACCTACCACCGCCAGGGTCGCGTCGCCGAGCGCGCACGTGCCGATCTGGAAAACCGGCCCGTCCAGCTCGGGAAACTCGGGCTCATCTTCGTCCCATCCGGCGGAATACCAGTCCTCGAGAGCCTCCTGGTGCGCGATCTCGGCCTCGGCCACGGAGGTGAGCACGTCGAGCAGCGCGCTGACCGCGGGGTTGTCGACCTGTAGGCCGTCGAAGACCACGGCTCGCACTAGGACACTGGCCGCCGCCTGCCACTGCTTCGGATCCCCGATGATCACCAGACGGTCCGGAACGGTCGCTGTCAGCAGGCATGGCGCGTTCCGTGCCCGGGCCAGATGCCTGCCAGAGCAGAGCCGGTCGCCGAGCGAACCCTGTGCCCAGCGCGGCCGATCGACAGGAACGGGCTGGCCGCCGCCGCACCACGCTTGGTACTTCGGTGTCGGCTTCTCGCCACGGGCACTGAACACCTGATCCAGCAGCTCCAAGGCGGTGGCGAGCGAGAACACCGGCTGCTGCGGCGCGGACCCGGCGCGGGCGCGTTCTGTCGCCTCCCGCTTTCTCCGTGCGGCCTGGCTGAATGCCTCCTGACGGCGCGCCCTCTTGCGGTTGCTTGCGCGGCCCACAGCACCTCCCACGAGTCGGTTACCGCCGACGGTACAAACCAGGACCGACAGAATCAGGCAGCACAACGGCGGGCCGGGACAGGACAGGACCGTTAGGGATCTCCGGCCGGGTGCCGGAAGTGACGGCCAGCGACTCAGGCACCAGGTGGAAGCGGTGCCGCCAGACCGGTGAGCGTCATCAGCAGCGGGAGCCCGGCCTTCGCCGCCCAGTCGTGCACCGCCGCAGTATGCGGAACGGAGATGTGCATGATGAGCCCGGTCACGAGGCCTGTGACCCCACCGGACGGCGCGTGCGAGTGCCCGTAACGTGGGCGCCCATGCGGCAGGTGAAGTGTACCGAGCTTGTCGCCATGGGATCTGGTAGGCGGCGCGTGGCCGGAACGGTGACTGAACTGCTCGTCGGGGCACTTACCCCTGGCTGTCGCCGCCCGGCGCGCTGAGGGGCTGGCATGCCGCAGGCGATCGACCAGTCAGCGGGCGAGTTGGTGCGAGTGGTAGGCGAGTAGGCCCGGATCCGCAGCATGCCCAGCAAGGGCGAACAGGGCGATGGTCAGGATGGGATCCACGATCAGGATCTCGGGGCGGGTGCCGGTGGTGAAGGCCAGCGGCTCAGGGAGCAGGTGAAAACGGTGCTTGGAGAGCGGGAAGCTGAGCATGCAGCCTGAGTCGGTGAGCATGTCGCCGACGATGTGGGTGGAGCAGCCGATCAGGACCGCAAGCGGGATCAGCGTCAGCCCGTATCCGTACCAGACCTCCCATGACGCGACAGCGATACCGATGAGATCGGCGGTGTGGCCTCGGGCGATGTGCAGGGCCTCAAGCCCGCCCGCCACGCTCAGCGTCATGAGCAGCGCAAGGCCGGCCTTGCCCGCCCAGTCGTGCACGAAGTGAGCAGAGACCCAGGCCAGGCTGGTAAACACCGCGACGCCAAGGACAGAGTGCGTCGCGTGGCGGTGCCCCCCACTGATCTTGCCGACGATCCAGGCGACCGCCTCGGACAGGAAGCCGAGGCAGCGCGCCGGAGACGATCCGCACTTGTCCAGGTCCGGGAGCAGCGCCATTCCTGCCGTGAAACCCGAGAGCGCTGCGGTGTGCGGCAATGACATATGCATAACGAGCCCAGCAGCAAGCCCGGTGACCGCGCCAGAGAGCGCGTGCGAATGACCCAGCATCAGCCCGGCAGCCGCCGTCGTGCGCGTGCGCCCGCCACTCCCACCACCCTCCACGCAGATGCTAACGAAACCGGCCAAGCCCACCCGGGCGACACGCCGTCGCCCTAGCAAGCCCGCCCACGGGGTTGGACCGAGCCCGAATTGCGGTCAGCAGCATGGTTGGTCCACGGACGCTGCTGGGGCAGCCGCAGCTAACCAGGTTTGCCAGAGCTGCCTGTGGCGGCGGCAGCGAACTCGGCCATGGACGGGAACTCCCAGTCGGGCACGACGTCGGCGCGCGGCTTGGGAGTGGCGCCCCAGCCAGCCCGGCCGCCGCGCCGGTTGATCCACACCGTCGGAAGCCCAGCCGCCTTGGCGGGGACGTGATCGTGGAACAGGCTCTGCGCGGCGTGCAGCAGTCTTTCCTTGGGTATACCCATCCGTCGGGCCTGGGCCAGGAGCGCATCGAAGTTGCGGCGGGACGGCTTATAGCAGCCGATGTCCTGCGCAGTCAGCACGGCGTCGAAGCTCACCCCGAGCTGCTTGGCGCTGCCGGCGAACGACGCGCGGTCGACGTTCGACAAGATGATCAGCTTGAAGCGGCTGGACAGCGCAGCCAGGGCGGCGGACGAGTCACCGAACGCGGGCCAGTCAGGCACAGACGCGCCGAGCCGCCGTGCGTCTTCCTCGGTGACCTCGGCCCCGAGTTCCCGCCCGAGCTCGGCAAAGCTGCGCCCCACGATGTCCGGGTAGCGCGCCCGTGGATGCGAGGCCTCCTCGCGCGCCTCGTGCGCTCCGTAAACAGCTAGCAGGGCGTCGTCGTCCAGGCCCAGACCGTGGGATCGCGCCCATGGCCGGAGCACCACGGCGAGCCCGGTCTCCCAGTCGATGAGCGTTCCGTAACAGTCGAAGCTGATCGCCTCAAAGTCCGCGAAGTCCGGCATGCCATCACGTTAGACGCGAGACCCGTATGATGCGCTCAGGCGGTGAGGGTCTCACTCCGCATCAGGGCGCAATTCCGATGGGACTCCTCGGCCGCGAGTTCATTGCAGCACCCGACAGCGCGAAGCGCCAGATCGTCTACAAGTGGCGTGACCACAATATCCGCAAGTTCTCCCGGTGCATCGTCGAGGCCGATTCCGTGGCCGTCTTCATGAGCCAGGGGCAGGTCATGGGGACACTGGGGGCGGGCCAGCACCGGCTCGACGCGCAGGAGCTGCCGTTCCTCGGAATGTTCATCGACTGGGCCACGAACAGCGACGCGTTCCGCGCCGAGCTGTACTACGCCAGCATTCGCGACTTCCCGAACCTGCGGTTCGGCGGCCGGCTGGACGAGGTGCAGGACCCGCATACCGGGCTGATCGTCACGCTGCGGACGTTCGGCGAGTACGCCATGCGCGTGATCGACGCCCCCAAGCTGATCCTCAACCTCCAGCGGCTCGTACGTCCCGGTCGCGGAGATGAACCTGCACGCCGACGACTGGGTCTACTTCTCCCACCACGTGCTGCTGCATACCAACCCGGGCATCCGTATGACCTCAATGCAGATGGCGCCAGGCTGGACCAGGATGCTGTCGGGCATGCCGCTGGTCATGATGATCGCCCAGTGCCCCGGCAGCATCGCGTTCAGCGAAGACCACCCGGGAGAGCTCATCGCCGTGCCGCTGCAGCACGGCAGTCGGTCCAGGTGGTCGAGCACCGGTTCCTTGTCGCGACCGGGAACGTCAAGTGCACCTGGCAGCCGTCCGGGTGCTGGTTCACCACGATGCAGGGCGACGAGCAGGAGTACCACTTCCCGGTCGGCTCGACCCTGGACAGGTGGTTGGGCCCGTGCTCAGCAACTCCGGGGCGACCTACCAGCGGTGGTAGCCCCGCCTTCGGTTTCGTTCACTACTCACCAAGCCGGTGCAGCAGCAGCGCCTCGGCCACGCAGGCGCGCTCGAACGAGAGCAGGTCCATGCTTTCGTTCGCGCCGTGCGCCCGGGTGTCAGGGTCGCCAACACCGGTGAGGAGGATCTCCGCACCAGGGACAGCTTCGGCGTACCCGGTGACGAAGGGAATTGAGCCTCCCATGCCCATATCGATCGCAGGCACGCCCCACGCCTCACCTAGTGCCCACCGCGCCGCGTCGTAGGCCCGGCCGCCGGGCCGCGCGGCATAGGGGGCGGCAGACTCGCCCAGCTCAACAGTCACCTCAGCGCCCCACGGCGCCCGCTGCTGCAGGAACGACGCCAGCGCCGCGCCCGCGGCGGCCGGGTCCTCGCCCGGGGCCACCCGCATGCTGACCTTCGCGCGGGCAGACGGCAGCAGCGTGTTGGAGGCCGCCGCAACCGCCGGGGCGTCGATACCTAGCACCGCGACGGCCGGCCGCGTCCACATCCGCTCAGTAAGGCCACCGGTGCCGATCAGCTCGACCCCGTCGAGCATTCCGGCATCACGGCGAAGCTGGTCCTCGGTCAGGTCCAGTGGATCGGCGGCAGAGCTGGCCAGGCCGGGCACGGCCACGTCACCCCGGTCATCGTGCAGGGTCGCCAGCAGACGGCACAGGGCGGTCAGCGCGTCGGGCACCGCGCCGCCGTACTCCCCACTGTGTACGCCGTGATCCAGCACGCGGACCTGCACTATCGCCTGGACGAGCCCGCGCAGCGATGTCGTCAGTGCCGGAATGTCCACCGTCCAGTTGCCCGAGTCGGCGAACACGACCACGTCGGCGGCCAGCCGGTCGCGGTAGGCGTCCAGGAACGGCGCCAGAGCTGGCGAGCCGATCTCTTCTTCGCCCTCGACCAGCACGGTCACGCCGACCGGCAACTGTTCGCCGTGCGCCCGCAGTGCAGTCAGGTGCAGGGCGACGCCGGCCTTGTCGTCGGCGACGCCGCGTCCGTACAGCCGTCCATCGCGTTCCGCAGGCTGGAACGGGTCGCTATCCCATCCCGACCGGTCCCCCGGCGGCTGCACGTCATGGTGGGCGTACAGCAGCACGGTCGGCGCGCCGGGCGGCCCCGGCCGTGACGCGACGACCGCTGGCTTGCCGCCGCCGGCGCTGACGATCTCAGCGTCCGACAATCCGGCGCCGCGCAGCAGCGTGGCGACCTCCTCGGCGCTGGCGGCCACGGCCTCGGCGGCGGCCGGGTCGGCCGACACCGACGGGATCCGCACCAGCCGCTCCAGGTCCGCCCGCGCCGACGGCAGTTCTTTCCGGACGGAGTCCGTGAGCTGACTGGTCCGCGCCTGGCTCGCGTTCATGATCCAGAACGCTAGCGCAGGCCGCTCGTGACCCGCCGGAGCATCCTTGCCGTCGCGAATACGTCGCGTTCAGGACCGGTTACGAATCAGGCTCGACGTGCGGACTCCAACCACCGCGCCGGGGGAGCCTCAAGCCGAGGTCGAACTCCCCGTCCTTGATTGCCTCACGAGCGCCTTCCATTCGTCAGCTCGTGTAACGGACAACGCTGCTGGGCTCGTAGAGTTCCGAAGCGCGATCATCCCGTCCTGCTCGGCGATCTCCGCGCACTCGGCAGCAGAGCAACAACTCGGTCTTCGCCATGCCGATTCCGACAAGCAAGCCACGTATGAGTTTCATGTGCGAGCACCTTCAGGTGTCGTTCATTGGGATGAGGGGTACCTTTGGGATCCTTCCAGACCAGTCCTGAACTTTACCACTATGGAGTCCGTAAGGAGGGAATAACTCTCAGTAAGACTGCAAGGTAGAGGTAATGATGGTCTGTGAGACGTCCGGTGGACGCGGCCAGATCCGTGAGTGCCTGGAATGCGGTGTTGTACATTTCGATGTCCTCTTCACGGTCAAGGAAGAGCTCCCCGTCAGCTCCGCTCGATGTAGACGACATCACGTAATGCAAGGGTGCCAAAGCCCAGGATGATGAACTTGTTGATTGCGACCGGCAGAACTCCGGCTTCGTAAGGAATGACCCTTATCGTGACGTTCGGGACGTTGGGATGCATCTAATAGGTGCTGAAGCTGAGCTCTCATAATGGTGCGGCTGCCTACGATACGGTGCAGGACGCCGACCTCGATAACAGCGGCGAACTGCGGCGGACTCTCAGCATCCAAGACACGCTGCTGACGAGCCATCCGCCCGTCGACGATGCGCTGAACTGCCTCGGGTGCACGACGAGACACCGACAGCGCAGCCTGGGTGACAGCCCCCGCATAGTCACGCACTTGAAGCAGGCCCGGTATCAAGCCGAGCCCGAAGTCCCTGATAGACGTGGCCTCTGCCTCCAGGCCAACGTAGGTGGAGTCAGGCAAGTCATAGGACTGCCACCAAGCATGCCGTTTGCCCTCCGCAGCGAGGTCGGTCAGGCGCCGTCGCTGGTCCCCACTGAGGCCGTAGAGATTACACAGGTCCCGGATGTCCCGGGCACTGGCGCCGCGCTGGCCTGTCTCGAGGCGGCTTACCTTCGATGGCGAGATCATGAGCTGCTCAGCGACCTGCTCGACGGTCCAGCCTCTCTCCGCACGTTGTGCCCTCGAGCAAGATCCCTAGTTCTCTGCGCCGGACTGTCGGGCTGCTACTGTCTGGCACTTCGACCTCGCCCCTCTCCTTGGGCATCAGGCGTAACACCGGACAAAAGTGGCGGGAGATATCGGTCCGCCCTAAACGGCGTGGCACTTGCCAATGGCTTTTGCCAAGGTCACCATTGAAGCAGAAATCGGCAGCCATCCTCAACAGGTCCGCGCGGAGAGTCGCTGGACGGGTGGTAGGGGCCACCCTGGATACATGATCGCCGCAGGGACATGTGGTCGTTGGCGGCGGAGGGGAGGTGCCTGTTGGCTGAGAACGCCACCAGATGCTCGTAGCTCGCACTGAGCACGAATCAGCAGAGCTTCCACGCCAGGTGGCGGCTCACGAGTGGCCAGACGCCGCGCTTTACGGCACATCGACAGGAAAGCCGCCACACATAGGGCACGGCCGATGTTGGCGCATCGACCGTGCCGGTAACACCAAGCCCACCCCAGTCAAGGAGGGTCAGCGCTGAGGATCATGTTACCGCCTTGATCACGGAATGCAACGCTTCGCTGACAGTAACGTCAGCCGAGCCGCAAGTCCCAGCGTGACCCTCCTGACGGCGGCCAGCCAGTCAGGAGCAGGAAATGCAGACCGCCCAGGAAATGGCTCAGCAGACCCAGTCCGCCAAGGTAGCCATTGTGGTGATCGCGGGAGTCCTCGTGGTCTTCTGGCGCGCGGCGCTCCGCGCGCTGCTCGCGATCGTCGCGATCGCACTGATGGTGTTACTCGGCTTCGGAGCGCTGGTCATGCTTCAGAGCATGCACTAGCAACGCACCCGGCGGCCGCCGAGCGGCCGCCGGGATGCCAGCCAGCGCTCTGATCAGCTGCCCAGCTGCAGGCTGACGGAGCGGCCTCAGCGCCATTTGAGGCAGCCTGCCGCCTGGCGGTTAGGGTGCTTGACGCACGCTGGCGCCGGGAAAGACCCTGCTGGCAACGACTGCCGCGGTTCACAGGAGGGCGACGATGCCAGCCAGCTTCCATACCGACGTGATCGGCTCACTGCTGCGTCCCCGCTACCTCGCGGAGGCCCGGGCGGCCCTGCACGCAGGCCGGGTGAGCGCGGCGGAGTTCAAGGTGACCGAGGACCGCGCGGTTGACTCGGCGATCGCGATGCAGGAGGGTGTCGGGCTCGACGTCATCACAGACGGCGAGCTGCGCCGTTTCTCGTTCCTGGACCAGCTGCTTGGCGAGATGGAGGGCGTGACCCCGCGCGAGGGAGCGGCGGTCAGGTTCCACGCCAGGAACCCGGAGGACGACTGGGACTGGCATCCCCCGATCATCGTGACCGGCAAGCTGCGCGCCAAGCGGATGCTGACCCCCGAGGAGTTCACCTACGCACGCGCCCGGGCGCACAAGCGTGTGAAGATCACGCTGCCCAGCCCACTGGTCGTGTACGGCGCCTGGGCGCCAGATGAGTCCACGGCAGCCTACAAAGACGCGTACGAGCTGTTCGCCGACGCTGCAGAGATCATGAAGGATGAGGTGCGCGAGCTGGCGCGGCTGGGCTGCACCTATGTCCAGTTCGACTCACCCGACCTCGGAACCATCGTCGATCCGGAAAACGCCGGGATGCGCGAGGCCCTGGGCATGCCGACCGAGCGCACCCTCACCGAGGGCGTGGAGATCTTCAACTCCGTCGCCGACGTCCCTGGCGTGACCTTTGGGCTGCACGTGTGCAAGGGCAATTACGAGTCCAAGTGGATCGCCAGCGGCGGCTACGACTCGACCGCTGAGGCGGTATTCCGCGGGATGACCAACTTCGACGTGTTCCTGCTGGAGTACGACGACGAGCGGTCCGGCTCGTTCGAGCCGCTGGGATCCGTGCCGGATGACAAGCAGGTGATCCTGGGCCTCATCACCAGTAAGTACCCCGAGCTGGAAAAGCCCGACGAGGTCATCGCCCGGATCAACGATGCGGCCCGCTATACCGGCCTGGAGCGGCTCGGCCTGTCCACCCAGTGCGGCTTCTCCCCCGTCTCGATCGGCGGGAACCTGATCACCGAAGAGGACCAGGAGCGCAAGCTCGAGCTCGTCGCGGAGATCGCCAGCCAGGTCTGGTGATCCGCAGCGCATCTCAGCCGCCCTCATCTGGGCCGGGCGTCGACTCACCCCGAGTCATGATCGGTGCCCTGATGCTGTCGAGCAGTGGCCCAAACCAGGCCGCAACCTCAGACAGCGATGCCGAGGCGATCGGCTCGGTGCGCAAGACGTAGCGGTTCCAGGCCATCCCGAGCAGCAGGCTGGAGACCTTCGTGCGACCCCACTCGGCCTCAGCGTCTCCGGGCACGTTGCCCCAGACGCGATCGAACAGGAACTCGCGCACGCTGCGGGCAACCTCGGGCGAGGAGGACGTGGCCTGGGCCACGGTTATGAACGACTGACCGGGGGCGCCGGGCCCGGTTTCCCACTGGCCGAGGAAGCGCTCTACCAGCGTGGCACCTGCTGACCTACCGGCCTGGGCACTCGGCGGCCCACCACCCTGATGGGTCTCACCGCCCCGAGAATTGCCGCCGCCGGGACCGTCGTCCGTGGCATCGGCGCCGCGGACCTCGTTCTGAATTCTCCGGGGATCGACCGGCAGGTTCAGGGTCGCCGCGTACAGGGTCGGCTTGTCAGTAAAGAAGTGATAGATCAGCGCGGGGTCGACCTCGGCTCGGCGGGCGATCGCGCGGATCGTGGCCTCGTTGTAGCCGGACTCCAGGAACTCAGCCCGCGCCGCCTCGATGATCGTTCCCCTGGTATCGGCATCTCCGCCCCGTCGCCCCGGCCGGGGCATCAGGCCCCAGCCGGGCGCCGCCAGCAGAACCCGCCCCGCAGGTATTCACGCAGCGTGAATTCATGTGCTATTCTCATCACCCGTGAATATTAACGCAGGAGCAGGCGGACCGTCTGGCGGCCGCACCCCCGGGGGTTCCGGAGGGTCGACCCCCGAGGCTGGCATAGCGGGGGGATCCGGGGGGTCGTCCCCCCGGGCCAACCCGGCGGCCCGGCCTGGTTTCGAGGGCCGGGCTGCCGGGCCAGCGGGGGGATCCGGGGGGTCGTCCCCCCGGGCCAGCACAGCGCTGGGGCGGATGGCGGGCTGGTGCTATGACCACCGGCGCGTGGTACTGATCGGCTGGCTGGCCGGTGTCGTGCTTGTGATCGCGCTGGCCCAGATGGCGGGCAGCCGCTTCAACGACAACTTCAGCGCCGGGAACTCGCCGTCGCAGCAGGCGCAGAACGTGCTGTCGGAGCGGTTCCCGTCGCAGGCAGGCGACACGGCCGACGTCGTCTTCCATTCATCCGGCAAGCTCAGCGACCCAGCCACCGCGGCGCTCCTCAACCGGGTGGTCAGCGCCCTGCGGCCGCTGCCGCATGTGTCGGGCGTGAGCAGCCCGCTGGCGCCGGGGGAGCGGGGGCAGATCTCGGCCGACGGCCGCACCGGGTTCGCCGTGGTGCAGTTCAACGCCACGGCCGCGAACCTGCCGAATTCGTCGGTGAGCCGGGTGGTGAACACCGCGCTGGGGTTCGCAAAGCCAGGCCTGCAGGTCGCCGTCGGCGGCGCTCCGGTCGAGAACGTGGTGACGGCGGCGCCGGGTTCCAGTGAGGGCTTCGGCATCACCGCCGCCATCGTGATCATGCTGCTGGCGTTCGGCTCCGTGGTGGCGATGGGCCTGCCGATCGTGACCGCGCTGGTCGGGGTGGGCGCGGGGTTTGCCGTGGTTGACGCGGCTAGCCACGTGCTGACCGTTCCGACGTTCGGCCCGGACATGATGGCCATGATCGGTCTGGGTGTCGGGATCGACTACGCCCTGTTCATCGTCACCCGCTACCGGCAGGAACTACACCAGGGTTACAGCCCCCGCGAGGCAGTGGCCATCGCCATGTCCACCGCGGGACGTGCGGTGCTGTTCGCCGGCTGCACGGTCGTGATCGCGCTGTTCGGGCTGTTCGCGGTGGACCTTTCGTTCATGGACGGCCTGGCGGCGAGCACGATTCTGGCCGTGCTCCTCGTCCTGGCCGGGTCGATGACGCTGCTTCCTGCGCTGCTCGGCTTCGCCGGGACGGCCATCGACCGGCTGCACATTCCCGGCCTCCTCGCCCGGCCGGCCGGGCACCGGAGCGCGAACGGCGCGGCCGCCGGCCAGAGCAGCGGCGGGTTCTGGTACCGGTGGAGCCGAACCGTGCAGCGCCGGCCGTGGCTGTGCGGGTCGGCAGCCCTGGCGGTCCTGGTAGTCCTGGCCGTGCCGCTGCTGTCGATGCAGCTGGCGTTCAGCGACGCTGGCAACGACCCGGCATCGCTGACCACCCGGCAGGCGTACGACCTGCTGTCGCAAGGGTTCGGCCCTGGCTTCAACGGGCCGCTGATCGTCGCGGCTGAGCTGCCGAGCCCGGCCGCGCGGGCGACGGTCGACGCCCTGGACGCGAAGCTGGCCTCGGTCCCCGGCGTCGCATCTGTCGCTCCCCCGGTGCTGAATCCCCAGGGCAACGCGGCCATGATCGTGGCGTACCCTGCGACCGCACCGCAGGCGGCGCAGACCGCCGCGCTAGTGCAGCGGCTGCGCGGCCAGGTGATTCCGGCGGCGACCGCGGGCACCGGCGTGCAGGTCTATGTTGGCGGCGAGACAGCCGCAGGGGCAGACGCGTCGGCGTTTCTTTCCGCGCGACTGCCCTGGGTCATCGCGCTGGTGATCGTCCTCGCGTTCATACTGCTCACGGTGGTGTTCAGATCACTGGTAATCCCGCTGAAGGCGGCCGTGATGAACCTGCTGTCGATCGGCGCGGCCTACGGCGTGATCGTCGCTGTGTTCCAGTGGGGCTGGCTTGGGGCGTTGTTCGGCGTCAGCCGGACCGGGCCGATCGACCCGTGGATCCCGATGATGATGTTCACGATCGTCTTCGGGCTGTCCATGGACTACGAGGTGTTCCTGCTATCGCGGATGCGCGAGCAGTGGCTGGCGCATGGCGACAGTTCCCGCGCCGTCGCTGACGGGCTGGCCACCACTGCCCGGGTGATCACCGCGGCCGCCGCGATCATGGTGTGCGTGTTCGGATCGTTCGTCATCAATGATCCTCTGCATATCCTCGACGTGTTCGGCCTTGGCCTGGCCGCCGCCATACTGGTGGACGCCACACTGGTCCGGATGGTGCTCGTCCCGTCGGTGATGGAGGTGCTCGGGGCGGCCAACTGGTGGCTGCCGCGCTGGCTGCGCCGCATCCTTCCGTCCGCTAGCCCGGACACGCCGCGGGCGCCGGAGCTCAGCACCGCGCCTGCGGCGTTCCGAAACTAGGGCAGGGTCAGCGGGTGTGCGGACGCGAGCCCGGCTGCTGAACCGGCGGGGTCTGGGCAGCGCCCGGGAACGGCGGGAGCTGAAACTCCTGCACCTCGTACTCCGCCAGAGTGAGCTGACCGCTGGTGTCGGGCAGCACCGGCGGCTCGGCGGGGTACTGGTTGAAGCGGAACGCCGAGGTCAGGTCGCCGACGGTCTGGCGTCGCCAGGGGCTGATGTTCGGCGGCTGCACCCCCGTGACTGCCTCAAGGAACAGCAGGTGTGAGGTGTGGTCGAAGACGTCGCTGCACACCCAGCCGCCTGCCGTCCACGGCGAGACGATGATGGTCGGCACCCGGAACCCCAGGCCAACGGGCAGCCCGCCGCCCGGCGTCCCGCCAGGCGAGGTGAGCGTGACGAACTCGTCTGGCGTGCCCGCTGGCGGCGTCGGCGGGACCACGTGGTCGAACAGCCCGTCGTTCTCGTCATAGGTCAGCAGGAACACGGTCTTGGCCCAGACGTCGGGGTTGGCAGCGATCGCGTCGATCTTCGACGCCACGAACGCGGCGCCTGCCGCCGGCAGGAATGCCGGATGCTCGGACTGGGTGCTGGTGGGGAAGATCCAGCTCACGGTCGGCAGCCGGTCGTTCAGTGCGTCGTACTCGAACTGGCCGGCTGGCTGGGTGACCATCGCGTTCTGGTACAGCGGCGAGGTCGTAGGAGCTTGCTGGAACTGCTTGAAGTACTCCAGCACGTTGGTGCCATAGTTGTCGGTCTCCTGATAGCAGCGCCAGGAGACCCCGGCGTTGGTCAGGTTCTCGGCGTAGGTGGTCCAGGAGTAGGTGCCGTTTGTGACGTTGTTGTCGAGGGCTGGGCCGCCGCTGCGGCCGTTGGGGTCGATCGTCCCGGTCATCCACATGTAGCGGTTGGGGTGGGTTGGGCCGAACACCGAGCAGTGGTAGTTGTCCAGGATCGTGAATGCCGCGGCGAGCGCCCGCTGGAACGGGATGTCCGCCTCCTCGAAGTACCCCATGGTGTAGGGGCCAACATTGGCGCCGTCCGAGGTGATGTGGGTGGGGACCCAGTCGTCCATGGCGCCGTCGTCCCAGCACTGGTGCTGTACCTGCCAGGCGTGGCTGGTCGACGGGATCGCCTGCGCGGCGGTGGTGAGGCTGTCGAGGTGGTACGGCAGCAGGTACCCATCCGGGTTGGTGGGGTCGGGCTGGTAGAAGACGCTCCTGCCGTTAGGCAGCTTGATGGCGGTCGGGTCGGCGAAGCCCCGGACTCCGGGGAACGTGCCGAAGTAATGGTCGAAGCTGCGGTTCTCCTGCATCAGCAGGACCACGTGCTCGATGTCCCGCAGTGACGGCCGCTTGCTGACCGGCTGCGCCGCGGCCAGCGCTTTGCGCACGTTCGAGGGCAGTGCCAGCGACGCGGCGGCGGCGGCGCCGACGGCCGCGCCGCCGAGGAGTCGCCGCCGGGTGAACTGCGGCCCGCGACCCGGCTGCGGGCTCTGCGATGCATGGGTTTCCTCGGGCATCTCCGTAGTCCTCTCAGAGCGGGGGAATGGCCTGCGAGGGCCGATCCTCGCGTTCTGAGGAAACTCAGAGAGAAGCTGACAGCGAACAGAAGTGAACGCGTCTAGAAATCCTCCATGCCATTTTCGCGACCATTCCGGCGCAATACCCCCCGTTCTGGGCACAGCGGAACACCGTGAGGGCCGGCCCGGCCAGATTCGAACTGGCACCCGTCTGCTTAGGAAGCAGCCGAACGTCCCTCGTGCTGCGAGCCGCTCTGGTCTGTGCGGGAGTGGAGACCGCAGCCGGGTTCGAACCGGCGTGCTCCGCTTTGCGGGCGGATCCCTAGCCTCTCGGGCATGCGGCCCGGCGTCGTGATCTGTCTCCCTGCCCAGAGTCGAACTGGGACGGCCAGGCTTCGGGGACCCGGCGGCAGAGTCCGCTGCCAGGGAGGATGCGCTACCCGCGGTGGCGCGACGCAGGCGCCCGGGTGCAGTGGTGAGCGAGGCAGGAGTCGAACCTGCACAGCCCGAAGGCGACCGGGTTACGGCCGGGTGTTCTCGCCACATGAGCTCGCCCGTGGGGTGCCTGGCGGGTACCGCCCCCGCTTACGCCCGGGTCACGGCCGGGCCCCTCGCTTCTCGGATCAGGCACCAGTACCCAGTGGAGGTGCTGCCCCTCCTGCCTCTCCGGTGTGGGCGGAGCGCTCTGCTGCTGAGCTAACCGGGTGATATCATACTGGTGTGTATAAAATATGTACTGTAACAATAGTCTTTATCGGGCTTTCCGGTGAGTGACCGCCCCGTCCCCGGCGTCTCGGCCGAGTCGTGGCTGGTCCACGCGGGCACGAGCCGCGAGCTGGGCCAGCCTGTCACACCGCCGCTTGTGCCAGCCAGCATCTTCGTGTCGGCAGGCGTACCCCACCCGGCGCGCGGCTACGGCCGGGACGGGAACCCGGGCTGGGAGGCTCTGGAAGGAGCGCTCGGCGGGATCGAGAATGCCGACGCGGTCGCGTTCGCCTCAGGCCAGGCCGCGTCGATGGCGCTGATGCTGGCCCTGGCCGAGGGCCGGAGCCGGATCATCATGTCTGCCGACGGCTACTACCGGGCGCGGGTGCTCGCGGGAATGCTCCGGCCGCACGGGGCCGTGCCAGTGCCCGTCGACCTGCAGGACCTCGCGGCCGTCGAACGCGAGCTGGTGGCTGCATCCTCGGTGCTGTGGGCCGAGACCCCGACGAACCCGCTGCTGCGGGTGGCCGATCTGACCGCGCTGGCCGGGATCGCGGCAGCCGCTGGGGCGCCGATGGTCGTGGACAACACCCTCGCCACCGGCGTGCTCCAGCAGCCGCTCGACCACGGTGCCGTCGCCTCGCTGTACTCGCTGACCAAAGCGATCTCGGGCCACTCCGATGTGATCCTGGGCGCGGTCGTAACCCGTGACGAGCAGCTGGCCGACAAGCTGCGGGCCTGGCGGAGCAACGGCGGCGGAATCCCCGGGCCGTTCGAAGCGTGGCTGGCCCTGCGTGGCCTGAAGACGCTGCCGCTACGAATCGCCCGTCAGTCAGAGACCGCGCTGCTCATCGCCCGCCATCTTGCTGACCACCCGCGGGTAGGCGCCGTCCACTACCCCGGTCTCGATCCCGCCACCCATGCCGTCGCTGAACGGCAGATGCCTGGCGCTTCGGCCCGCTGCTGTCCTTCGAGGTCCGTGCGGCACCAGGCAGGGAGACTACGCCGGGCGCGGGCCCCGGCGCCGCGCCAGACGAAGATCCCCATACTGCGGCCCGCGCGGCCGACGCGGTCGTCGCCGGCTCCCGGCTGATCCTTCCTGCCACCAGTTTCGGCGGGGTCGAGTCCACCTGGGAGCGCCGCGCCCGATGGACGTCGGAGAGCGCGCCGGCGGGTCTGATCCGCCTGTCGGCCGGTGTGGAACCCTCCGAAGACCTGATCGCCGATATCGACGCGGCCCTTGCGGTCTCATGACGCGCGTTCCCCTCGGAGCCTACGAGCTCGATGACGATCCAGAACGCGTCGACGCGAGCGCGGCCGCTGACTTCCTGACCACTCAGGCGTACTGGGGCCGGTCGCGCAGCCGGGAGCTGATCGAGCGCCAGACCACCAGCGCCTGGCGCGTAGTCGGAGCCTACGACCAGGCCGGGGCGATGGTGGGCTTCGCCCGCGCGTTCAGCGACGGGGCGTCGGCCTATCTGGCCGACGTCTACGTTCTGCCTGAGCATCGGGGCGCGGGCCTCGGGACTGCCATCGTTCAGATGATGATCGACGACGGTCCGGGCAGGAAGTTCCGCTGGATGCTGCACACCCGCGACGCTCACGGCCTCTACCGTCGTTTCGGCTTCGCCCCGCCCGACGACCGCTACATGGAGCGCCGCGCAGCACCGCCCGTGTCCTAGACCATCAGCTTGCGCTCCCGGGAGGACTTGAACCTCCACCGCCGGCTTCGTAGGCCGGCATGATCTCCGTTTCACCACAGGAGCCTGGTACCCGGTGGAGGTGCTGACCCTCCGCCCTCCGCCTCGTCATGGCGGTGCTCTCCCGCTGAGCTAACCGGGCCTGGGCGGCGAGCCCGCGGCTGGGGCTGGCCGCATCTGCGGTCCTGACGGGATTCGAACCCGCGATCTCCGCCTTGACGGGGCGGCGGCCACTCCAGCTGGCCCGCAAGACCTCGTGTCTAGGCCTCCCACCTGAGAGGCTCGTCCGTATTGGCGAATTCCCGGTGCTCGTTCAGGGTGGCGTAGCTGGGGCGCAGCGGCTCCAGGCCGGCCAACTGCCGCTGCATCTGCCCGTGCAGCAGGATCGCGTTGACTACCGCAGCCAGGTTCAGCAGTGATCCGACGGATTGATGACGAACCGGTGGCATCGTCGCACGGTCGCCTCGTGCAGGCCGCCGTCCTCGGCACCTAATACGTACAGCGCTTGTTCTGGATGATTGAACGTTGTCAGCGGCTCGGCCCGCTCACGAACCTCTACCGCTACGGGTATGACGTCGGCGGTCAACGCGTCGAAGAAGTAGTCGCCCAGGCACACCTCGACCTGGTCGTACGCCTTCATACGCTCCTCGCGCGGCAGCCGGCCGCGTGCCGACCACTCACTGATCGCCCGCTCGCCGGTGACCCATAGCTGGCGGGCACCCTCCCGGCCAGCGGGCGCCTGAGATATGGCTCCGGCGGGAGGAGTCGAACCTCCGTCACGTGGGTAACGGCCACGGGCCCTGCCATTAGACGACACCGGATTGTGGTCTTCGTAGCGGGGACGGGATTCGAACCCGTGCATAACCGGCTTATGAGGCCGGTGCCTTCCCAAACTTGGCTACCCCGCAGTACCCCCACCGGGATTCGAACCCGGTTCCGGGGAGTGAAGGTCCCCGATCCTACCAATAGACGATGGGGGCAAAATGTGCGCAGCCCGTGCCGGGATCGAACCGGCGATCTCCTGGCTGAGAACCAGGCGAGATGACCGCTACTCCAACGGGCCGTGCCTCCGGCGAGACTCGAACTCGCACTTTCGCGGGTAGAAGACGCGGGCTCTGTCCAGTTGAGCTCCAGAGGCTTGGTGATACAGACTGTCGTGCCGCCCGGAGGATTCGAACCTCCATCCTTCCGTTTAAAAGACTGCGATCCTGCCATTGGACGAGAGCGGCGTAGGCCGGGCCGGGATCGAACCGGCGACTGATTCCCGATGTATAAGATCGGCGCTCTAACCGCTGAGCTGCCGGCCAGTTGGCCACCGCAGAGTCGGACTGCGCGATACCCGCTTATCAGACGGGCCCCTTCACCGGTTGGGTAGTGGCCAGCGGATGCGGAGCGAATCGAACGCCCAAGGCCGTTAGGCTCACCCGGGTTCAGGCCGGGTTCCGTCGCCAGTCGGATAGCGCATCCTTACGCGGAGAGAGCGAGAGTCGGACTCGCAAGGCCCTCGCGGGCTCGCCTGCTTTCGGGGCAGGTGCCGTCGCCAGTCGGCTTGCCTCTCCATTCACATCGGCCTTGAGTCAACCGACGAGGATGTGATCATCCGACTGGCCAACCTTACAGGGGTCGGCCACGTCCATAGGGTCCAACCGCGGCGAGCGCATTGGAAGGACAGCTGGCGTTGGACGGTCACTCGCAGGGCGGACATACGCGACATCCTTGGTGCCGTCCGGCCCTGGCTTGGAAAACGGCGATCTGATCGCGCATCTACGTGTTAGGCCAAATCGCCGCGTAAAAGCGGATGGCGCAGGATTCGAACCTGCCCGCGGCTCTAGCCGCGACCTCCGGTTTCCGGCCGGGCACCTTGCCAAATCGGTCAGCCATCCTTATGCGGAGAGTGGACGAATCGAACGCCACGCCCGTGAAGGCGCGCACTCGTTAGCAGCGAGGCCCGATCCCTGATCGGTTCACTCTCCATTTTTCGTAATATGAGTCCATAAGCCGTGCTCGCCCGCAGGCACTGCCGAACCCTCCGACTGTCCGGTCGTGGCATCGCTTCCAAGGCAGATGTCCTTCATGCGTGGGGTTTGCCCTACCCCGCGGAGTCGCGGCTGCCATGATTTGTACTGATACGTCCGAGCGCTCCGCCACACGGGCGTGTCACGAACCGGCCCAAGTGCCAAGGAGGGAGACACCTGGGTGCCCAAGCGCCGGAAGGCCTGAGCCCTCCAGTGCGCCCCTAGCTGGACGGAAGGCCGGATGAGGAAAAGGACCAGAGTGTTCGGGGCCATCGTCGGTGCCGCGTCGACAGCCTTCGGGCTGACGCTCACCGCAGTGCTCCCCGCAGCAGCAGCTACCGGAACCGCCCCTAAGGCGACGCTGGGGATCTGGATCAGCGCGGAGGACTCAGGGAATTACTCCACGATCCGCGGGCAGCACCCGAACATCGCCAACTTCTACCTCGCGTGGGGCGAGCCGTGGCCCACGTCGTTCATCGATGCTGCTCATGCGGCCGGCGCGACGCCGTTCATCGAGCTCGAGCCGTGGGACGCCGGGCCTAACTTCAACCAAACGCCCTCCATGGTGGACATCGGCAACAACACGTCAGCGGACTGCGGCCCTGACGGCACGTCCTCCTGCCTGCCCTGGCTGAAGTCGATCGGCCAGGACGTGAAGAACTTTGGGCATCCCGTCATCTTCACCTTCGCCCACGAGTTCAACGTCGCCGGCCAGTACCCGTGGGCGGAGGCCGACTCCGAGCACACGACCCCGGCCCAGTGGATCAAAGCGTGGGACACTGTCCAGGCCGACATCAACAACAACGGCGCCAGCCAGAGTGCATGGTGGATGTGGGCTCCCGGTGCCGACACCGGCTGCCAGCCAGGGTGCTCGCTCTACCCGTTCACGCCCTACTGGCCCGGCGCAGCCCATGTCACTATGGTCGGCCTGGACGGCTACCCCAACACCCAGTTCAACCAGGACACCTTCCAGCAAACCTTCGGCCACGCCTTCACCGAGATGAAGACGCTTACGAAGTTGCCGATCTTCATCTCCGAAACCGACCTCGCGCCCGAGACCGGCACCGGTGGCACCCAGACGGTGACGCAGTTCGTGCAGTCAGCGTTCGCTGACGGAGCATCCGGGCTCCTGCAGTTCCAGGACGGCACAGCGCCGCTGAGCAGCGCACAGTGGTCGGCACTCGATGCCGCACTCGCCAAAGCGCACGGCGGCGTGCTCCAGGCGGTCTCGGCTGAACTTAAGGGCCCAGCTGAACTTAAGGCAGCCGTCACGGGCAGCTCGGTCAAGCTCAGCTGGCACAGCGTCGCCGGGGCGACGGGTTATCAGGTCCAGGTCACGCTGCCGAACGGCATCGTTTGGAAGAACTCCAAAGTCACGGCGACACACGCGCTCTTCACCGCGGCTCCAGCGAAAGGCAACTACCGTTACAAGATCCGCGCGTACAACAGCAAGAGAAACGGGCACTGGTCTGGCACAAAGACCTTTACGGTCACCAGCTAGCCGGTCCGAGTTCGCTGCGCACTGCTCAGAGGGCACCCGCATCGTTGTCAGGCGGTGCGGGTGCCTTTACCGTTCCCGGCGGCCGGGGAGCATCCCCTTACCCACCCTCACCATCGTCAATCCGGTCAGCACGCGGTAGTGCGCGTTGCGGCATTCCCCATTGAACGTGCCCGGTGCTGGGCTGCCCTGTCGCTGGTTCTCGCGGCCCTTCGCGTGGCTAAGGCGTTTCAGCACCCTGGGGGTTGTTTGTGCTCGCCCCGGCTGATGATGGTTACCGGCTCCCCGTGGCCCCGGGATTTGCCTGGTCAGGCCAGCAGTTCGGTCGACCAGCCTGCCTGCTGGATCCGGACGTCCAGGTTGCGGCGCGCCTCGGCAATCCGGTCCGCCTCGCCACGCAGGTCGGTTACGGGAACCGCGGAGATCTGCTGCAGCTCGCTACGCAGCTGCCGCGCCCAGGTAGCACCCCTGCGGCCGGCCGCGCAGTCAGCGACGGCGGTGACCAGCCTGAACTGGGCCGCGTACCCGTCACGCAGCGCAAGCGCGTCAGTGAGCGTGAACCCGGAGTCCAGCTCAGTCGCGCTGTTCGTCCGGTTGATCTTGCGGGCGAGCTCGCTGAGCTCGCTGACCAGCCTGCGCCCGGTCTCCAGCAGCTCCCCGGCGTCCTCCGCGGGCTGCTCGCCTTCCTGGTAGCGGGCCACCGAGACCGCCCGCGCCTCAACCTGCTCAAGCTGCTTCTTCTTGCTGGCCCGATCGGCCAGCGCTTCGCCAAGCAGCATCGTGGTAACCCTCCTCTCGATTATCCGCCGCGGCCACAAGTGCGGCCGCGGCAACCACTCATTCACTCTCGATGCGTGCGCCGGGAGGGAGTCGAACCCTCACGTCCGAGGACATACGGGTCTGGGCCGTACGCGTTTACCAGTTACGCCACCAGCGCAAACCATGGCCCGACCAGCTCAGGCACGCCGTCAGCCGTCGAGACCGACAAGCAGCATGGCGACGTCGAGGCCTGTCGTCATGTAGTCACTGGCCCGGGGCCGTAGCGACGGCGCGTGCCGCGCCCGGCCCCGGGCCCTCCGCCGGCGATCAGCCCTTGACGCACACCACCTGCTTGAGGTGATGCACGACCTCGACGAGGTCGGCCTGCCGGGCGATCACGTCCGCGATGTCCTTGTAGGCACCGGGGATCTCATCGATAACCCCGGTGTCCTTGCGGCACTCCACCCCGGCGGTCTGCTTCACCAGATCCGCCCGGGTAAAAGTCCGCTTGGCAGCGCCGCGGGACATCTTCCGGCCGGCTCCGTGCGACGCTGAGCACATCGCGTCGGGGTTGCCGAGGCCGCGGACGATGTACGAGCCGGTGCCCATCGAGCCGGGGATGATGCCCATGTCGCCCTTGCCGGCCCGGATGGCTCCCTTGCGAGTCACCAGAACCTCACGCCCGTCGTGAGTCTCCTCAGCGACGTAATTGTGGTGACAGGAAATCGGCTCGTCCCAGCGTACGGACAGGCGAGGGAGCGCCGACTCGACCGCGGCCAGGCCGAGCCCCAGCATCGTCGACCGGTTGCGGGCCGCGTACTCCTGCGCCCACCACAGGTCATGGCGGTAAGCGTCCATCTCCGGGGTCCCGGCGAGGAACACAGCCAGGTTCCTGTCCGCCAGGTCGGAATTGTGCGGCAGGCTGCGTGCCTTCTCCATGTGCCGCTCGGCCAGTTCCTTGCCGATATTCCGGCTTCCCGAGTGGAGCATCAGCCACACCCGGCCAGCGTCCGGGCCGCCCTGCTCGACGCACAGCTCGATGAAGTGGTTCCCGCCGCCAAGGGTTCCCATCTGATGCTGCGCCCGGTGCTCTCGCTGCTGAACGCCAGCATGCAGCGTGCGGAATTCGTTCCAGAACGTTTCCCAGCCCCCGCTGCCGTACATCGGCTTGACCGGGCGGTCGTGAGCGGCAAAGCCGACCGGGATCTTCGACTCGATAGCCGAACGCACCCCGGACAGGTTGTCCGGGAGCTGGCTGGCCGTCAGGCTGGACCGCACGGCTGACATTCCGCAGCCGATGTCGACTCCGACGGCCGCCGGGCTGATGGCCTGCTCCATGGCGATCACCGACCCGACCGTGGCGCCTATGCCGTAGTGCACGTCGGGCATGACCGCGACCTGCTGGGTCCACGGCAGCGATGCCACGTTACGCAGCTGCCGCAGCGCGCCTTCATCTACTTCCGCCGGGTCAGCCCACAGCTTCACCGGTGCCCGGGTGCCGGGCAGAACCTCGTAAGTCACCAGGGCACCTCCTCCGACTGGATCTTCGTCTAAGCGAGCGGATAACGGGCCTCGAACCCGTGACCTCCACCATGGCGAGGTGGCGCTCTTCCTGCTGAGCTACATCCGCTTGGAGCCCCCGGCCGGATTCGCACCGGCACCCTCTTCCTCACCAAGGAAGCGACCCGACTCCGGGACCGCGAGGGCATGCTCTGGTGTCCCCGGCGCGATTCGAACGCGCACTACCCAGCGCCTCGGGCTGGTGCCTCCTGCCAAGTTGGGCTACGAGGACAAGAGCCGCCGTCCGGTGCCGATCCGGACCGCCCGCCTTACGAAGGCGGGGCCGCAGCCGTGCGCGGCGGCGAAGCTTCCGGGGGTGGACTCGAACCACCGAGGGCAAGGGTCAGGGCCTTGCTGGGGACACCGACGCCCCACCCGGAACCGCGTACGGGCGGCGAGATTCGAACTCGCACACGGCCGGGTTTGAGCCGACCAGGTATACCCAATTCCCGTCACGCCCGCGTGCCGCCTAGAGGACTCGAACCTCTTCACGCCAGATTAAGAGTCTGGTGCCCGGCCAGTCGGGCGCAAGCGGCGCATTGTCGGAACGGCTCAGATCGAATGGCTCCCCGAACCCACTCGGTGCTCCGTCTGCGATCCGTTGGAGCGGATACGGGGAATCGAACCCCGGTCCTCAGCTTGGAGGGCTGCTGCTCTGCCTCTGAGCTACATCCGCTTGTGGCTCCCACAGGTAACGATCCTGCCTGCTCCCGGTTTTCGGCCAGGCGCTAATCCATCTCAGCTAGAGAGCCAAGAGACTGCGAGCTGATCCGACGCTCTAGTCGGGCTTGCACACAGAGTCGGGCTTGCAATGTCGGGCTTGCAGGATTCGAACCTGCGGCCTCGCCGATCCGGACGGCGCGCTCTACCAAACTGAGCTAAAACCCGAGGACTCTGAGCCTCTGTCCTGAGATATCGGACCATCCGTGGACTCGGCGAGACCTGGACCCGAGCGCTCCCACAGGCCGACTGATCAGATCGTGCTCGTGGACCGCCCCGGAGTCGAACCGGGAAACCTTCTCCTTGCAGGGGAGTTGCTCTACCAGTTGAGCTAGCAGCCCATGGGCCGCCCGGCCGCTGGGCCGGGCAGCCGGGACAGGAGCCTCGCGGGCTACGTGCCGCCCGCGAGGCGACCTGTCTCGTTCTTTCGGTGTTCCGCTGTGCAGTTATCAATAGACAGGCACTTTCATCCCGCAGGATGGTGCTCCGCATGGACGGCAGGAATCGAACCCGCAACCACTAGTTTTGGAGACTAGCGCTCTTCCTGATTGAGCTACGTCCATAAAGTGACGCAAATGAAAACCGCCCGCTGGGGCGTCCCCTGCGAGCGGCTTCTGGCTGGTGCTTGCACCTCTATCCAGAAGCCTCTCCCGCAATCAGAGCAAGGCTGACCTGCGAGGACGCTGGCAAGTATTCATGCCTGTCGTCTCGCTCGCACCGGTAGCCTGACCACGGATTCACCGAACAGTTCCTTTCTCCTCGCAATTCATGGTACGTACGCTGCCTCAGTGACGCAACAGTATTATCCCCTCGATTGTTCCCAGCAGGCTGGACCGGGCAGAGCGCAATCGCTGCGAGAATTGGGGTCGGCTAGCGCCGACAGCACCACGGGCCCG
This sequence comes from uncultured Actinomycetota bacterium, assembly GCA_963815375.1. Taxonomy (GTDB): domain Bacteria; phylum Actinomycetota; class Actinomycetes; order Streptosporangiales; family Streptosporangiaceae; genus JASHPR01. Next base: position 414,489 of record CAWFGX010000012.1, read on the forward strand.
CCTCGCGGTGCGGCCGACCTCCCAGCCGTCCCATACCCCGCGGCTGCGCACCGCATGGTCAGCCGTGCCGGGGGCGAGCTCGACCGCTGCGCTCACCCTCCAAACTCGCGCTACACCCAGCGCGCCATAGCCGTCAGCGTTTGCGCGCTTTCCAGACTTCCTCGCACGGCCACTGCCGCGCCCAGTCGAGGGCGACGAGAGGGTGCCGGGTGGTCGCGCCCGGCGGCGGCCGCAACTCGATGAGGTCCTCGACTTCCAGGCCGCAGCGGCGCAGCAGCCGGATCATGTCGCCGTGGCTCAGGTGGAACTCCACCGACTCGTCGTCCGGCCACTCGAACCGGTGCATGCCGAACTGCGGCCGCAGCAACCGCTCCGCAGAGGGCACGCCGTCTTCATCCCCCATGGTCAGGATCTGGAGCACAGAGTTGACCAGGAAGATCAGCTCACCGCCCGGGCGCAGCAGCCTGACTGCCTCGGGGATCCAGGCGTACGGATCGCACCAGATGCAGGCACCGTACTCGGAGATCGCCAGGTCGAAGCTCTGACTGCCGAACGGTGTCTGCTCGGCGCTGGCGTGAACGAGCGGGTAGCAGAGCCCGAACTGGCGCTGCAGCTTTCGTGCGGTGGCGAGCTGCGCTGCCGAGTTGTCCAGCCCGACCGGACGAGCGCCCCGGCGGGCCAGCCAGGCCGAGACGTAGCCGGTACCGCATCCGAGCTCGATCGTGTCCCTGCCGTCCAGGCTGGCAGGCAGTATGCCTGCCAGAGACTCGGCAATGCCCCAGATACCCCACTGGGGCTGGGCAGCGGCCCAGTTCCGCAGGCCCGCTGCGGCATAGCCGACCGCCCACTGGTCCCACGCGGTCCTGTTACGGAGCACATGATCAGCCGTTGTCACATGGCCAGCGTGGTCACTTAACGTTCAGGCCGTCAATCGAAAAACGGTCGGCTTGGCTGTCTACAGCACTCTTCCAGCGCTGACCCTCCGACACAGGATCGGAACGTGAGGAGAGCGGAACAGCTAGATCGTTTAACAGACGAGTGAGAAGGAAGCCGTTCCATGGCCTCGCGCATTACTGTATCGCTAGTCCGGGATCAGGTCAGCGAGGTTTTGCAGCGTGATCACCCGCGATCCCGGCTCCAGTCCCTCCGGCCGTTCCAGCCCGATGAACGTCACGGGCACGCCGGGAATAGTGCCGTCCCACGCGGTCACTTCGGTGCCATTCCGCCCGGCCAGGTCCATGAGGTAGCCGACGTTCAGGTACTCGCGCTCGATGATCGCGCGAGTCAGCAGGGACGTGGTGATGCGGTTGCCCTCTACCTGGTTGAAGTTAGCGTGTCCGGCCAGGTACAGGTGCATCCACTTGGCGCGCCACTTCCCGTCCTCGCCGCGCATGAAGGCCACCGGGAGCGCCACGCGCCCGCTTCCGCGCAGGCCGGACTTCATCCGGACGGTGCGGGGCTCGAACGGCGCGCCCTGCTGGGCGCTGCCGCGCAGCATGAAACCAAAGAAGGACTCGGCGGCGTTAGCGAAGCCCTCACCCGCGTAGATGTGCACCTGCGGCAGGATGAACCTTCGCGTGACATGCCGCAGCTGGATGTCGATGAACTCGGTAGCGCCGTCCGGCGCCTCGGTGATGTCGCCGGAGTAGGTGGCGTATCCCGGGAGACCGGCGCGGTAGTTCGTCCAGGACACATGCTCCGGATTGCCGTAGTGCTCATCGAGCATCACGACGGACAGGTCGTAGTCGGTCCGGCGCTGGCGCTGACGCCAGTAGCAGAAGAACCGGAGCACGTCGCCGGCCACTGGGCTGACCGAACCGGGGGGCATGATGCCGAGACCGTCCGGGATGGCCTTTCCCGACAGCGGGAGTGCGACTGCTCGCATCGCGGGGTCGACGAGCACTGGGGCGGGAAGAGACAGCCGCCGGCTTATCTCGGTGTCGAGGAGCCACGAGAGTTCGGTGACGGATGCGACGTCCAGCGGCTTCCTGGTGTCCGGGGCCGCCGTGCCCCGCGCGCCGCGGTTGGCGTAGAGGCGGCTCACGGAAGTGGGCACCATGCGGCTGAGCAGGTGTTCGCGCAGCGACAGCAGCACCCGGCACGACGCGCGCGGCGCGATCTGCGCCGCCGTCCGCAGAAGCTGCGCTCGCTCGCCGACGTCGGAAGCGGTCCGCAGCAGCCGGTCCGCGGAGCGGAAGAACATCCCGGGGGCGTCGGCCAGCACGGCCGCAGCAGCGCTGGCGTCACCGGCGGAGAACGCGGCTTCAGCCCTTGAAGCCATCGAGGGGGCTCGCTTCTCTCCGCGGGCCACCGCGAACACGTCGGCGGCATGCGGCCACTGCGGGAACTCATGCGGGTGCAGCCGTTCGCCGAGGCGCTTCCACTGCTCCCGGCGCTGGTTCGCGTCGGCGAGCTTGGCCTCGTTGCCCGCCACAGCAGCGTCGAGGGCCGCCAGCAGCACGCGCCGCTCGGGCCGGCTGAACGACCGCAGCTTGGCCGGTTCCAGCAGCGATACGTCACCGTCGGAGACCACGGCGGCCAGCCGCAGAATGTCGGTGACCGTATCGGCCAGCAGCGGCGCGCGGGCCGCCAGGCGGACGCGGTTGATGATCGCGCGGTTCTCGCGGACCGGGACCGCCTTGGGCTGCGGTCCGCCGGCGCACTCCATCGCCGCCTCGGCCAGCAGAGCAGCGTCGTCGTCGCTCAGCGGCACCCGGCTGCCAGCCAGTGACAGGTACAGGCCGGTGATCTCGTCAGTGAGTGTGCCGCCGGGGTGCAGGATCGTGAGCCGGTCCGACACAGCCGGGATGAACTCGGCGTGCGCCGCGACCATCTCTTCCCAGGTGTGCTGGTAGGTGCCGTAGCCGGGAAGGTCGAGGAGATTGACCCAGCCAGCGGCCAGCTGGGCCGCGGTCCGCTGCGCGGTGGCCGGAACGGCCAGCGCCTCGCTGATCCGCTCCAGCCAGAAGTCGAGCGTGTCCGGGACGTTCGCGGGAAAGTCGATGAAGTAGGAGTTGTGCCGGACGTGGTCACCGGTCTCTCGCCTGGCGACGGAGACGATGCGGACAGCGGTGTCCAGCGCGGCGCCAGGCGCCATGGCTGACAGGCGTTCCAGCAGGCCGCCGGAGAGCTTCCAGCCCGCATCCATCAGCACGGCGTCAGCCTGGCGCGCCACGGCACTACCGTCGCCGCGTTCATCGTTCTGGTCGTCTGGCAGCGGCACACGGTGCGTCTTGCCGACGATTACCTCGAACCAGTCATCCCGGACTTCCACCCGGCCATTGTGGCGGCAGGGGCCGTTCATCGCCCCATCATTTTTCTGCGCGTAGCCGACTGTCGGCGGGCCCTGACGCAGATGACCCCGAGCCCTCATCCGGGTTCGGGGTCATTGCGATGTCGTGAGACATCGCGCGGAGCCGCCTGTCGGAATCGAACCGACGACCTGTTCATTACGAGTGAACCGCTCTGCCGACTGAGCTAAGGCGGCACTCCGACACGCGAAGAGCGGCGGCTTGGAGGAGTCTACCGGGTCAGGGACGAGCCGGGCTCGCCCAAAACCCGGCCGGGCATCATCAGCCCTGGCCGTAGGTCGCCTCGTAGGCCTGCCGGGAGCCGCAGACACTGGCCTTGGGGCAGGCACAGCGCCGCCCGTCCTCGTCCAGCTTGACCACGACCTGGTCAGCGGGAACGTTGTGGCCTACGACCGTGCCCCGCCCCTCCGGAGACTCGACGGTGGAGCCGATCTTCGGCGCCTCCTCGCGGAACTTCTGGTACAGCGGATGCTCGTATTTCAGGCAGCACATGAGCCGCCCGCAGGCGCCCGCGATCCGCATCGGGTTCACCGGCAGGTCCTGGTCCTTGGCCATGCGCACTGAGACCGGCTCGAAGTCCTTGAGGAACGTGGCGCAGCACAGGTCGCGCCCGCACGGCCCGATTCCGCCCTGCAGCCGCGCCTCGTCGCGGGGCCCGATCTGGCGTAGCTCGACCCGGCTGTGCAGCCGCGCGGCCAGGTCGCGCACGAGCGCTCGGAAGTCCACGCGCCCCGGTGCGCTGAAGTAGACGGTGAACACGCCGGGTGAGTCGGTGTAGTCCACGGCGACAACCTTCATCGGCAACTCGTGCTCGCGCACCAGTCGCCGCGCAGCCACACGCCCTTCTGCCCGGCGGGCGCGGTTCACCTCATTCCGGTTCAGATGATCATCGGTGGCCAGGCCCGCACAGACTGGCAGCCCCTCGATCTCATCAGCCACGTACTGGGGCGCCCAGATGCACTCGGCCACCTCTGGCCCGGCGTCGGTAGGCACCAGCACCTTGTCCCCGACCGAGGGCTCGTACGGGCCGGGATCCAGGTAGTACAGCCTCCCGTTGCGCTCGAAGCTCACTGCCATCATCATGCCCATCCACCAAGGTTACGGGACGATCACGACTTCGGCGGTCCGGCTGTTTTTTCGGCAAAGCGACTCTTTCGTGACAGGCGGTCAGCTCCTCGAAGCCGTTACCACGTCTCGTCGGCCAAACGGCCGTCGGTCGGCCGCAGCGGCACCAGCTTTCCTCGGTTGATCCACCCGTTGGCCCCCGTATCGCAGTGGCCGCTGCAGATACCCACGTTGAGCAGCCAGTGCTGGCCCGCAGCGTCCGGCACGAGCGCCAGGGGATCGGGAACGCCGTTCACTCCGGAGGTGTCGCCCAGCCGCCGTTGGTAGAGCACGCGCAGCAGCTTCCCGGTGGCGGCGGATATCTGCTCCACCGACAGGTTGTGCGGGAATATGCCGCTCACGCTGGTGTTGCCGATCGCGGAGCCGGTAAGGACGATCGCGGTGATCGTCGAGCCGTCGGGACTGATCACGGCCTGCGCGATGTAGGGGTAGCGAGAGGACTGGTCTAGCAGCAGGCGACCGCTGTCGAGCGCGCCGCCCGCGGCGCCCGGGTCGAGCGTCCTGGCCTCGGCTGTCCGTTCGGCCCCGCAGCCCTCCGACCCAATTCCCCAGTCGCCTTGAGCGCACTCCTGCCCGAAGAAGACGAGTTCGTGCCCGTCATCAGCCCACGACAGGTTACCGACACTGAACCATTTCCCCTTTCCGCTCAGCCCTCCCTGCCACACGCTCTTTTTTCCCGTGGCGGTATTGAGGACCACGATGTAGTCCGATGGGAAGGCTTGCGGGCATGACGGCTCGCCTGCGGTTCCGCAGACCCCGGCGGGCCCATTGAAGCCGAACGAGATGGCGACCTGCGAGCCGTCGGGCGAGGCGGCCATGGCGTCGGCCGACCATTCCGGTCCGCCGAGCACGCCCCCGGGCACCGCAGAGAACCCGCTGACCCGGCCGGCAGCTGTGAGGCGGAACCGGAAGATTCTCTCTCCTGTACCCCCAGGCATCCAGGCGACAGCGAAGAAGACGCCATCGCGGGAGGCAACGACGAGACCGTAACCCGGAGCGTTGGGCGACTTCGGTACCGGGACTGTGGCCGTCACAGCGCCCGTCGCCGTGGACCGTACCACTGGCCGGTCCCCGTCGATGTTCCCTTCCACGTAGTAGCGATCCGGCGTGGCCGCCACGGCTGGCGATGCGGTTCCCCCCAGCCCTGACCGGTGCACGGCCAGCGCCGCCGCCAGCCCCACGACCAGGAACACGCTGGCCGCGGCGGCCACGGGGGCGGCCCAGGCCGGGCGGTGCGGCTTGCGTTCTGGAACATGGAGCGGGTGCAGCGTGTCCTCGCGGATGCCCCGGGCCGCTGTGTCGAGCGCGTCGGTCAGCCGCTCTTCAGTCCTCGTCACGATTCCTCCCCCAGCTTGCGGGCCAGCGCAGCCAGCCCACGGGCGGCGTTCGACTTCACAGTGCCTGGGCTGATCCCCATCACCGCTGCGATCTCTGTCTCGGACAAGCCGAGCCAGTACCGGAGAACCAGCACCTCACGGCGCCTTGCTGAAAGCGCGGCCAGTGCCGCGAGCACATGCCGCCGGTCCTCGGCCAGGATCACCTCGCTTTCGGCGGAGTCCTGGGCGATGTCGGCCAGCCCAAGGTCGCGCGTGACCCCAAGGCGGCGCCCGACCGCCCGGCGGCGCAGGAAGCTGCGGCACGCGTTCAGCACTGCAGCGCGCACATAGGCGAGGGACTGGTCAGGTTCAAGCACCCGGTCTCTGGCACACAACCGGGCGAACACGTCCTGCACGACGTCCTCCGCGACCGGCCGGTCGCCGACAACCAGCGCCGCGAGCCGCACCAGCTCGGCTTGCCGCTCCCGGAATAGCACTGCCACATCGCCATGTGCGTCGCACGCCGAGGCGACGCCGACAGCGGCATCAGTGCCATCCTTCGCGTCGGGCCGTAAGTAGCTCATGCCTGTATTACGCCTGACGCCGATTTGGGTTGTTCGCGAGGTTGATAGCAGACCGGCGCATGCAGCACGACAGCTGCCCGACGCGACAGCTCGGCGTGATGGCCAACTGGGCACGCCCAGTTGTCAGACGCTGGCGACAGACTGCGCACATGTCTCAGTTACCGGACGAATGCGTCAGGTTACTAAAGCGCCAGCAGGGAGTGCTAGCCAGCTGGCAGGCCGAGCAAGCCGGGCTGAGCCCCTGGAGCATGCAGGGCCTCATTCGCTGCGAGCGCTGGCAGCGACTCGGTTTCGGCGTGTACGCAGCCTTCACCGGCTTACCGTCGAGAGGAGCGAACCTCTGGGCAGCGGTACTTCGTACCGGGCCGCAGTCAGTCCTGAGCCACGAGACCGCCGGCGGCCTCCATGGCATCGTGGACGACGTCGCCAGGAAGATCCACGTCACCGTCCCGCATGAGAGACACCTTGCGCCAGTCCCAGGGCTCGTCATCCACCGATCGTCGCGGTTTCTCCATGTCGCTGATCCTGGGTTCCTGCCGCCTAGGACCCAGATCGAGGAGACCGTGCTCGACCTGGCTGAGGCCGCGGCCAGTTTTGACGATGTGGTAGCCCTCTTGGCCCGGGCTTGCCAGCGACGCGCTACCACGCCGTTCCTGCTGACTACCGCGCTTAAGCGGCGACCGAGGGTGCGCTGGCGCAACGAGATCAGCCTGGCCCTCCAGGACGTCGCTGACGGCGTTAATTCCCTGCTTGAGTTCCGCTACCTTCGGTCTGTCGAACGGGCTCATGGGCTCCCGCCCAGTGAGCGGCAGGCCCGCGGCGTGCAGCGAGGGCACAAGGTGTTCCGCGACGTCCGCTACAACAACTACCGCGTCCTGGTGGAACTCGACGGCAAGGCAAGTCACCCCGACGAGCAGCGATGGCGCGACAAGCACCGCGACAACGCCGCGGCGGCAGATGGCTACTTCAGCCTGCGGTACGGCTGGGCCGACGTGCACGAACGCGCATGCGAGACAGCATCCGAGGTCGCCACGGTGCTCCGCCAGCATGGCTGGGCGGGCACCGTGCGCCCCTGCGGGCCTGCCTGTCGGTTACCTTTTTCATGATCTGGGCCCCTGAGTAGCGCATAGCGCTAGCCATCAACCCAGATCATGAAAAAGCAGTTTCCGGCACGACCGGAAACCCACGTAGATGACGTCTGAATAGGAGCTAGGGGGCTTGTGCTGTCCTAAAAGGGGCCGAGCGGGCCGGACGGGACCCGCAGGCGGCAAAGTCCAGCATCAGCGGGGCACCGCGCCACGCGGGTCACCGCGCCACGCGGGTCACCGCGCCACGCGGGTCACCGCGCCACGCGGGTCACCGCGCCACGCGGGGCACCGCGCCACGCGGGGCACCGGGCCACGCGGTTCAGCGGGCGGCGAGGGCTAGGGTCAGCTCCTCTACGGCTAGGAGCGGGGCGACGCTGGCGGCCAGGCGCTCGCGGCACTTCATGATCGCCTCGATCCGGCGGACCGTGGCCGCGGCAGGCGATGCGTCAGCGACCTGCCGCAGGGCATCGAGCTGTCCGGCGTTGGCCAGCTCTACGTCCGCTCCCACCTGGACCGCGAGCACGTCACGGTAGAAGCTCGCCAGGTCGAGCAGTGCCCGGTCGAGTGCGTCGCGCTTGAGCCTGGTCGCGCGGGACTTCTGCCGGTCCTCAAGTTCTTTCAGCGCACCAGCCGCGCCACGCAGCGCGGTCGCTACTCCCTTGCCGGTCGAGCCCTCCCCGAAGGCCCGTCGCATCGCGTCACGTTCGGGCACATCGAGCTCTTCTGTGACCGCGGCGGCTTCCTCCTCGGCTGCCTTGACCAGCGCGGCCGCCGCCGCGAAGGCCGGCCCGATGCCGCTACCGGACCGGGCTCCTGTGACCTGCAGAGGCACATTCAGCACGTCCGCCCGCCGCTGTGCCGCTTGCGGATCGGTGGCCAGCCGGCGCGCGCGCCCGATGTGACCCTGGGCCGCCCGGGCAGCCGCCAGCGCGTCCTCGCGGCCGACTCCCTCGCCGACGAGCACGTCGGCCACGGCGGCCGTAGCCGGCGTCCGCAGGGTAACCAGACGGCACCGCGACCTGATCGTTGTCGGCAGGTCGTCAGCGGACGGTGCGCAGAGCAGCCAGACTGTGCGCGGCGCGGGTTCCTCGATGGCCTTGAGCAGCGCGTTAGCGGCCTGTTCGGTGGCGCGGTCGGCGTCCTCGAACAGGACCACCCGCCATCTGCCGTAGACCGGCGCGGCCGCCGCGCGCAGCACCAGGTCACGCGTCTGCCTTACACCGTAAGAGAGCCCGTCCGGGCGGACGAGCAGCAGGTCGGGGTGGCTGCCCGCAGTGACCTGGCGGCAGGAGGGACACTCGCCGCAGCCCCGGTCGGGGCACAGCAGCGCGGCGGCGAACGCCTGCGCCGCGATTGACCGGCCCGACCCCGGCGGCCCGGTGAACAGCCAGGCGTGCGTCATGCCAACCCCGGCCCGGGGGGCGCCGGATGCGGCGCCAACGGTCCCGGCAACGGTCCCGGCAACCGGCGCGGCGCCGACCCCAGCCGCCGCGACCCTCCGTGTGGCAGCGGCGTCGACGGCGCGGCGGAGCTGCTCGACGACGCGCTCCTGGCCGACGAGTTCGCGGAACACGCCCCCGGAAGTCATTCGCGCACGATCGGGAAGGTGCTGGTACTGTCCTCGGTCGCCAGCGGCACCGGATCCGGCAGCAGGTCCCGCACCCTGCGCTGGATCTCGGCCCGCAGGTCGAACGCATCGCGCGTCGCGTCGAGAACCAGGTAACGCTCCGGATCGGCGTCTGCCTGGGCCAGGAACCCGGCGCGCACCCGCTCGTGGAACTCGGCCGGCTCCGCCTCGAGCCGGTCAGCGGAACGCTCCCGCCTGCTGAGCCCGGCCTGCGGCGGCAGGTCCAGCACGATCGTCAGGTCTGGCACGAGCCCCCCGGTTGCCCACCGGTTCAGCGCGGCGATCTCGCCGACCGGCAGCCGCCGGCCCGCCCCCTGGTAGGCGAGGGATGAGTCCACGTACCTGTCGGTGACCACGATCGCGCCGCGCTGGAGCGCGGGCAGGACCACCGAGAACACGTGCTCAGCCCGGTCGGCCGCGTACATGAGCGTCTCGGCGCGCGGCGACAGGCCCGTGTGCGCGGTGTCCAGCAGCAGCGCGCGCAGCCGCATCCCCATCTTGGTCGCGCCGGGTTCCTGGGTGGCGATCACGTCGTAGCCCTGGTCGCGCAGCCAGATCGCCAGCAGCCGGGCCTGCGTGGACTTGCCGGCGCCCTCGCCGCCCTCCAGCGCCAGCAGCAGCCCGCGCTCGGAGTCGGGCCCGCGCCCGGCGCTATCAGGGAGCACGCTGTGCGACGGCGCGTTGCCGTTGGCGTGCACAGGCACCGGTTCGAACGACCCGTGACGCAGTGCCGCGGACAGGTCAGACAGCAGCGGCACGCCCGGCCGGTCGTCCATCTGCCGGTAGGCGAGCGCACCGAGCCACACCGCCACGCCCGCAGCGAGCAGCAGCACCACGTTGTAGCCGATCACGCTGTAGGTGACGGTGCCTATTGTGAGGCTCTGCGAGCCGCTGACCGTCTTGGCCAGTGTTGTGACCCCCCCGGCGATCAGCGTCGCCACGATGATCCCGGTGAACAGGATGACCCGCAGTCCTGAGTACAGGAACGCGAACGTGCGCCCGCGGGTGTCGTCGTCCACCTCAAGACCGACGATCGTGTACCCGGTCATGTACGCGATCCCCGCGCAGGCCCCGAGCGCGACCACGAAAACCGTGACGACCACCAGGTTCGGTACCAGCCCGATCAAGGCGAGCGGGATCGCGGCCGTGGCGATCGACAGGCCGAACAGCCGGCGCCTGCTGAACCCTCGCAGGAAATGCGGCCCGACGTACATGCCAGCGGCAAGCCCCACGAAGATCGCGGAGAACACGATGCCCCAGCCAGCGTCACCGCCGTGCAGCGTGTCGGAGATATAGGTCTTCCCCAGCCCGATGACCACCCCGGCCGCCGCGAACGCCCCGGTCATCCCGATCACGATGCCCCGGACGACCGGGGTCGCGCCGACAAACCGCCAGCCGTCCACGATGGCCTTGGCCACCGACGGCGCAGAGATCTCCCCTGCCCGCCGCGGCGGGATCTCCTTGAGCGTGTACACCGTGACCGCCGACACAACGAACGTGGCGACGTTGAAGTACAGCGCCAGGTCGACCTGACCGGTCGCGAAATAGTGCGAGATGTCACCGAGCAGCCTGTTGAAGACCGCGAGCAGGCTGAACACAAACCCGGCCAGCGGGGCCGTGCCGTAGGTGGACAGCAAGCTCACCCGGTTCGCCTGCTCCAGCTTGTCCGGCGGCACCAGGTTCGGCACCGTCGCGTCCTTGGCCGGGGCCCAGAACAGGGAGGCGCACGAAGCCAGGAACTGGACGATGTACATCCATGTCAGCTTGTTGACCAAGCCGGTCGACAAGTCGATTGGGATGGACAGGTACAGCAACGCACGCAGCACGTCGCCGACGATCATGTTCATCCGCCGGTCGAACCGATCGGCGATCGCCCCGGCTAGCGGCCCGAGCACCAGTGCCGGGAGCAGCGACGTCAGCCACACGCCGCTGACCGCCGTGGCCTGCACCGCGGTGCTGCGACTGTTCGAGAGGTCGAAGGCCAGCGCGGTCAGCGCCAGCAGGCTCAGCCAGTCCCCCAGGCTGGACAGGGACAGCGCGACCCACAGCCTCCGGAAAGGCCTGATCGACAGCGCGCCTCCCCGGCTGCTGTGCAAAGGGGGTGTAAAACTCACGGCGTTAGGGTATCGGCAGAATCGCCCGCGGTCCTATCACAGGCCCGGATGCTGGCCTGACTGAGACTATTGTCGCCCTATCCGGGTGAGCCTGTCACGCGCTGGTGTCGGGCGCGCCCGCGTTCTTTGTTCCTGAACGCTTTGCCGGTGCCTTCCGTGGCCGCGCAGCGCCCGTCCGGGGGGACGACCCTCCGGAACCGCCCGACCCGGTGCGCGATCCGCTGGCCCGCCGCCGCGGCGCGGGCGCCGCGGCCCGGCGCTCGGCCAGCAGCTCAACCGCGCGCTGCAGTGTCACAGACTCGGGGGCGTCGCCCTTGCGCAGCGACGCGTTCGTCTCGCCGTCGGTGACGTACGGGCCGAACCTGCCCTCGCGCAGCACGACCGGCTTGCCGCTGGACGGGTCGTCGCCAAGCTCGCGCAGCGGCGGCGCGGCGGCCGCGCGCCCCGCCCGGCCGCGCGGCTTCGGCTGTGCGAACAGCTCCTTCGCCTGGTCGAGGGTGGCCGTGAACATCTGCTCCTCGGACTCCAGTGACCGGCTGTCTGTGCCTTTCTTCAGGTATGGCCCGTACCGTCCGTTCTGCGCGGTCACGGTTTCGCCGTCGATCTCGCCGAGCGTCCGCGGCAGCGACAGCAGCCGCAGCGCGTCGTCCAGGGTCACGCTGTCCAGGTCCATGGTCTTCAGCAGTGAGGCGGTGCGCGGCTTCGCCGACGCCGGGGCGTCGTCGTCAGCCATCTCGGTCACGTAGGGGCCGAACCTGCCCGCCTTCGCCACGATCGTCCGCCCGGACTCCGGGTCGGTGCCGAGGATCTTGTCCCCGCTGGGCCGGGAGAGCAGTTCCTCGGCGAATTCCGGGGTGAGCTCGTCGGGCGCGGTTCCCTCGGGGACGTTGGCGCGCTGGCCGTCCCGTTCCAGGTACGGCCCGTACCGGCCGACCCGGATCACGATGTCCGTGCCAGCAAGCGGGAATGAGCTGACCGCCCGCGCATCGATGTCGCTCAGGTCGCTGACGAGTTCCTTGAGGCCTTCCTCGCCGTCAGAGCCGAAGTAGAACCGGCGTAGCCAGGGCACCCGCGCTGCCTCGCCGCGGGCGATCTCGTCGAGCGCCTCTTCCATCTGCGCGGTGAAGTCGTAGTCGATCAGGCGCTCGAAGTGCTGTTCGAGCAGGGTGACCACGGCGAACGCGACGAACGAGGGGACCAGCGCTGTGCCCTTCTTGAACACATAGCCGCGGTCCAGGATCGTCCCGATGATCGAGGCGTAGGTGGACGGGCGCCCGATGGCCCGGTCCTCCAGCTCCTTAATCAGCGACGCCTCGGTATAGCGGGCCGGCGGGCGGGTGGCGTGCTCGGCCGGGGTGAGGCTCTCGGTGACCAGCGGCTCGGTCTCGGTGAGCGGCGGCAGCCGGCGCTGGTTGTCGTCCAGCTCGGCGTCGGGGTCGTCCGAGCCCTCGACGTAGGCCTTCAGGAACCCGTAGAAGCTGATGACCTTGCCTGACGCGCCGAACTCGGCGTCCTCGCCGGAGCTGGAGCGGCCTGCCACCCGGACGGTGACCGACTCCCCGGTGGCGTCCTTCATCTGCGAGGCCACGGTGCGCTTCCACACCAGGTCGTACAGGCGCAGGTCGTCGCCTTTCAGCCCGGTGGCAGCCGGCGTGCGGAAGCTGTCACCAGCAGGCCGGATCGCCTCGTGGGCCTCCTGCGCGCTTTTCACCTTGCTGGCGTAGATGCGCGGGCTGTCCGGCACGTAGTCGGCTCCGTACAGCTCGCGGGCCTGGGCCCGGGCCGCGGTGATCGCGGTCTGCGACAGGGTCGTTGAGTCTGTCCGCATATAAGTGATGTAGCCGTTCTCATACAGCCGCTGCGCGACGGCCATCGCGTACTTGGCCGAGAAGCCGAGCTTGCGTGACGCCTCCTGCTGCAGGGTCGTGGTACGGAACGGCGCGTACGGGGACCGCCGGTACGGCTTGCGCTCGACCGACCGCACCGAAAAGTGCGTGCTGGCCAGGCGGTCCGCCAGCGCCGCAGCAGCCTCGCCGTCGAGGTGCAGGACATCCGCACGCCGACCGCCGTTGGCGAGCGCGGACTGCGCGTCACTGTCGGCACTGCGCAGTTCGCCGGTCGAAGTGAAGTCGCGGCCCTGGGCCACCCGGCGCCCGTCCACCGACACCAGCGTGGCCGGGAAGGAGGACACATCGGCAGCAGCCTGCTTCTCGGCCACGACCTTGGCGAAGATCGCCTCCAGGTCCCAGTACCTCGCGGGGCGGAACGCGATCCGCTCCCGCTCCCGGTCCACGACGAGCCGCACCGCCACCGACTGCACCCGGCCCGCGGACAGCTGCGGCATGACTTTCTTCCACAGCACCGGGGAGACCTCGTAGCCGTAGAGCCGGTCGAGCACGCGCCGGGTCTGGTAGGCCTCCACCAGGCCCTCGTCCATATCCCTGGGGTGCGCGACGGCCTGGGCGATCGCCTGCGGCGTGATCTCGTGGAAGACCATCCGGTGCGTCGGGACCTTGGGCTTCAGCTCCTCGAGGAGGTGCCAGGCGATCGCCTCGCCCTCGCGGTCCTCATCAGTAGCGAGCAGCAGCTCGTCGGCGTTCTTGAGCAGCTGCTTGAGCTTGGAGACCTGCTGCTTCTTGTCGGAGTTGACGACGTACAGCGGCTCGAAGTCGGCGTCGACGTTCACGCCGAGTCGCGCCCACGCCTGCCCGCGGTACTTCGCCGGTATCTCGGCGGCGTTGTCGGGCATGTCCCTGATGTGGCCGATGCTGGACTCGACCACGTAGTCGGGGCCGAGGTAGCCAGCGATCGTGCGTGCCTTGGCTGGCGACTCGACGATGACGAGCCGCCTGCGCCCCCGCGAGCCGTTGGCCGACTCGCTGCCACTGGGCGTGCCGGGGCTGGGCTGGCCGTTACCCGGTTCCTTGCCCCTAACCGCGGCGCCCTTGCTGGCCGCACCCGTCCGTCCTGCCACTCTTCACCCTCACATCCCGCGGAACCGCAGAGGCTAGCGCGGACGCCTGGAGGCTACCGCAGCCAGTCCACAGCCGGCCCCGATCGTACAGGCGAGTTCGCTGCCTCGTCCCGATGCTGAAACCAGCCGCCGGCAGCATAGTGTTCCCGCAATCCCGCGCGCATCTCTCCGGACCACATAGCGCAGCCCGCCGCGCGTGCGGCTTCCCGCCTGCGTACGGCACCTTTTTTCCGTCCGCGTGCCCCCGCTCCCGCGCGCGGTAACGCGCGGCCGACAGCATCCCCCAGCATGCCCACGGCGCCGCATACGACGCACTCCCGCAACCCCGCCGCAACATTCCGGCCCACGGCACAGGACGCACTCTGGCAACCCGCCCGACGTTCTGCGGCAACCCGAAGGCCACCTTTGGTCAAGGATGGTTGAATCGCGGCGCCGGACGCGCACAATGAGAATGATGGCGGAGTACTCCTATCTAGTCGTCTACATCCCTCGCGGGACCACGAGGGATGCCGCCAGGCAGATGCTGACCGACCACGCCGAATACGGACAGTGGGAACTCGCACGGCTGCGGCTGAATGCCGACGGCAGCAGGAAGGCCACGTTGCGGCGGCAGATCATCCGCCCGGTCCGGACCTGGCCGCCTGGCGCCCCGCGCCCGCGCGTTGGATCGTAGGTCTCTCCTGGCATTCGGGCGGAACGGTCAGCTGCGGCTGGTGTCCGCCAGCGACCTGGTCGTGAGCAGGCTGCTCATCTTGTCATCTTGCCGCTGAGGCTCCGCGCGGGCGCCGCGTGCCGGGGCGTGTGCCGCCCTCCCGGGGGCTTCTGCTGGCTGGCCGCGCTGCCGGAGGCCGGATCCCCAAGCGGGTGATCGGCCCGGTGACAGCCCGGCCGCGCGCTCACATCATCCTGGCGCACCAAACGCTCCCCCAGCACTGACTCAGCACCTGGCCTCGAACTCGCGCCACCGGGACGCTGGGCACTCTCCCGCGGCGGCGGCACAGCGCCCGGCCGCGAATCGCCTGGGCGCGCGCCCCGCTCCCCCGCCGCAAACCAGGAGCTATCGACTGGAACCACCTGACCGGGGATCACTACGCGGCTACGCGCCACCGGGCTAGGACGGCCCGGCGAACGGGCGTCGCCGGGCGCCACTACCCGCTCTGCCGCTGTGGATGCACGGCCGGCTCGCGAACTTGGGTCACCCGGCCGCCCCAAGGGCTCCCCAGCGCTGGCTGGCGAACGGCCCTCACCGGCCAGCCCGTTCTGCTTCGCCGCTGCCGACCCGGGGCTGCCAGGCGAACGGCGGTCACTAGCCAGCCCGTTCTGCTCCCTCGCCGTTGGCCTGGCGTTGCCAGCCGAAGCGAAGCCACCCGGCGGTCCGCTCTGCTCGCTGGCCGTTGGCCCGGCACCGGCTGACGCACGGAAGCCACCCGCCAGTCCGCTCCGCTCGCTCGTCGTTGGCCCGGCACCGGCTGGCGCACGGAAGCCACCCGGCAGTCCGCTCCGCTTCGCCGCCGACACAGCGTTGCCGGGCAGCGCGCTCTCCGCCGCCACCAACCCTGTTTTGCCAGATGAACGGCGGTCGCCGGGCAGCCCGCTGTGCTCTCTGGCTCGGGTCGCGGTGCGACCTGGTGACCCTGGGCCGGCCTGGCCCGGCGCCGGCTTCGCCCCGGTCGCATAAAGCTTCGTTGCCGACATTAAGTCTTCGCGCGCCGGTGCGGTCGGCCGCCAGGTCCGGGTATTCGTGCGGGGTTTTGGGGGGATGTCGTAACGCGCTGCGGTATCGCGTCGGTGTGTGCGCCATGGAGTGGTCAGCGCGAAAAAGCAGGCGCCGGCCACAAGGATGCCGACGGCGAAGCCGTCAATGGAGCCGGTCCCAACCACGGGGAGCACTCCGATCAGGTGACTCATTAATCGCCCCTCGTATTACTAGCTGGCGGCCACGGCGGGGACGCCTTCCGCGGCGACGCCCCCAGCCGTGACCGCCGGAGCGGGAACTGACCCGCGGCCGTCGACGAGGATCAAGCAACCGAGGTGCCAGGCCCGTGCGCCGACGGTGACGGCGCGCCTTCTGGTCCCTGCATTGCCGACAGGGCGCCACCTGGGGCGCTGACCCTGTTCTGGCGACACAGGCGATCCTCCTCGTCGGTCCGGCAAAACGTGACCGCTAGCCGGGGAGCAGGTGGAAGGGGGCACCCCGGCTAGCTGCCGCGCACAGTAACCATAGCACTACGATGCGTAACTCAAGGGGAATTGGCGAAACGGGCCCCGCATCCCGACACCTCAGCCCGCTAGAACGCCCAACAGGTAGCAAAAGGTCAGCCAATCCCCCGTGTGGGCGCCACGCAGAGCAGCGGACGGATCGTCGACAGGCACCGGTGACGCAGGGTGCGGCCATGGACGGTCAGCGCACGATGCACGGGCGGACCGCGGGCGGTTACGGCGCTTAGCTGGGGCTAGCAGAGGTCGAGGAACCGGTCCAGCACGCGGACGCCGAACTGCAGCGCGTCGACCGGGACCCGCTCGTCGACGCCGTGGAACATACCGAAGAAATCGAGCTCGTCCGGCAGCCGCAGCGGGGTGAAGCCGAGGCACTTGATGCCCAGGCGGCTGAACGACTTCGCGTCGGTGCCGCCGGACAGGCAGTAAGGCACGATCCGGCCGTCAGGATCCTCGGCCGCCAGCGCAGCGGTCATGGCCGCCGCGAGGCCGCCGTCGAAGGGCGTCTGAACTGCGATGTCGTGGTGAATGAACTCGCGCTGGACGCCCGGGCCGATCAGGCTGTCCACCGTGGCGAAGAACTCATCCTCGCTGCCAGGCAGGAACCTGCCATCCACCTGAGCGGCCGCGACCTGAGGAACGACGTTGACCTTATATCCCGCGGTCAGCATGGTCGGATTCGCGGTATTGGTCAGGGTCGCCCCGACCATCCGCGCGATGGGGCCGATCTTGGCGATGAGGGCGCTGTAATCGCTGCGAATCGCATCGAGACCGAGGGCGTCGGCGGCCTCGTCAAGGAACGCCTGTACCGGCGGTGTGAGGCGCACTGGCCACTCGTAGCGGCCGATCCGGGCCACTGCCTCTGCGATCTCGGTGACGGCGTTGTCGCGCTGCAGCATCGAGCCGTGCCCGGCGGTGCCGCGCGCGATCAGCCGGAGCCAGGCGATGCCCTTCTCGGCGGCCTGGATCAGGTACAGGCGGCGGCCGCCGATCGTCGCGCTGAAGCCGCCGACCTCACCGATTGCCTCGGTGACGCCCTCGAACAGCTCCGGATGGTTGTCCACCAGCCAGCGGGCGCCCCATTTGCCGCCCGCCTCCTCATCGGCGAGGAACGCCAGCACCACATCGCGTGGCGGGCGGCGGCCCTCCCGCAGCCGCTGCCGGACCAGGGCGAGCACCATCGCGTCCATGTCCTTCATGTCCACGGCTCCGCGACCCCAGACGCACCCGTCTTCGATCGTTCCGGAGAACGGGTGGACCCGCCAGTCCGCCGCGTCAGCTGGGACGACATCAAGATGGCACTGGATGAGCAGCGCCGGGCGAGAAGAATCCTCGCCATCGATCCTGGCCACCACGCTGGTGCGCTTGGGATGCGATTCAAGCACGGTCGGCTCCAGGCCGGCGCCGCCGAGCAGCTCGGCGACGTGTTCGCCCGCCGCGCGCTCGCCCGGCCCCGAGTGGTCGCCCGGGTTCGTGGTATCGATCCTGATCAGGTCGCTGGCGATCCCGGCGACCTCGTCCTGTGCGGTCGGCGTGGTCTGCGTCATGCCGACATCGTCGCACTTCGGGCGGCGCCGGTTGTTACGGGCGCTGGCCTGGGTTCCTGGATCCGCCTTGCCGACATCCCGGCCTGATGATCTCCCCGCGCGGGTGTGCGAGCGTCGCCCGTTGACAAGCACCTTCGCCGTAAGCAGCCGGGTTTGCTATCGTGATCCGGCTAGCCCGGCATCAGCCGCGGCACGCACACGTCCGGGTGGCGGAATAGGCAGACGCGCTAGCTTGAGGTGCTAGTGCCCCAAAAGGGCATGGGGGTTCAAGTCCCCCCTCGGACACAGGAAATCTCCAGCTCAGAGGCTAATCTTCGAAATCCTGAGCACTCCGGGGCCGCGTCAGGTGATCACGCACGCGGCCCCGGAGTGACTAACTGCGTGACTACTTGTCCGGGAAGATGCGGTCCATCACCATGGCACCGTCGAGGACCACCGGGCGGATCTGCTTCCGGTAGACAGTCTCGGTCGTCGTTGTATCGACGTGGCCTACCAGCCGCGCAATGTTCTCCAAGGGCATGCCATCGTCCGACAGCAGCGAAACGAAGCTATGCCGCAGCTCCCGTGGTACCCACTCTCCCGCCGGAAGCCCGGCGGCGCGGACCACCTTCCGGAATGCCCGAAGCGCGGTGTGCCGGTCGAGCGGGGCACCATCGCTTCTGGTGAACACCACCGCGTTGCCTTGGTGCACTGTCGCCGGAGCAGTGTCATAGTGCCCGCGCAGTGCCACGACGCATCGTCTCGGCAACGCCAGCGTCCGGCGTGACTTCCTTGTCTTGGTGTCCCCTCCGGTACGCACTGACCGCCAAACGTAGATGGCAAACCGCTCGTGATTCCAGCCCGCAAGGCTGACGGGAACCCACGAATGCCGGGCATCGTCATAGGCGACCACGTGATCCCAGCACAGGGCGCGTACCTCTTCGGTCCTGGCTCCGGTCAACAGCGACACAACGACGTACGCGCGCATGGGCGTGCTCTCCGAAGCGTCCAGCACGGCTACTGCCTGGTCAAACGTCAGCGATTTGGATGGCCGCCCGGCCCGCCCCTTAGGCGTCTCGCAGAGCAAGCTGACGTTGCGCTTTACCTTGTCCCGTGCCTGGGCGCGCGTAATAGAATGCCGCAGGATGGAGTGAATTGCTTTCAGGCTCCGGGTCCCAAGGACTCGCGACTCTTGCGCAAGCCACCTGTCCACGTCATCGGCGGAAAGCTCACGCAGGCGCCGCGCACCCAGCGCCGGTATCACGTGATTGTTGGCCAGGCTCGTAATCCAGGCAACCGTTCCCTTATCCCGCTTGCCTTGGCCGTAGGTTAGCCAATCCCGGACAGCATCACCTGCGGTGTAGTCATGGGGGGCAAGACCCAAACCGTCGTCCAGGTCTCGGACCATTTCCTTGAGCTTGTCTTTGGCCTCGGTTTTGTTTTTGGCGCTGGTCTTACGTGTGATGCGTTTCCCTCGCCCGTCGTAGCCGACGGTAATTTCGGCTATCCAGCGCTGGCGGGGTTCGCTCCAGTAAAGGCCGCCGTCTCCCCTGCTGCGTCGCTTGGTCATGTCAGGCGGCACCTTCCATTTGTGCCTCGGTTTCGAGTAGTGCGATGTAGTCGCGGATGGCGGTTGCGGTGATTAGGCGGGCGCGGCCTTGGTGGACGGAGCGGAGTCGTCCGCAGCGGAGTTGTTCGTAGATGACGGTGCGGCTCATCGAGAGCAGGCGCATGGCGTCGGTGATGCGGTACAGCGCGAGGTCGGTGACCGGGGCTGGGCTCATGCGGCACCCCCGTGTGTGGCGGGGCTGCGGGGGGTATCCGTACCATCCGTACCAAGCTCGTTTTGGCTGGTCGGGGGCGGTACGGATTGGTTTGGTGGTACGGATTGATCCGTACCAAGATCGTGGGCTGGTACGTTTTGATCCGTACCAGGGGTTGAATCCGTACCAGGGCTGACCTGGGAAAATGAGGTTGGTACGGATGGTACGGATACCCCTGGCGGGGGTGGGCAGTAGCGCGCCCAGGCGTCGGTGAAGTCGGCGCGGGTGTAGCCCTTGGCCTGGCCGACGGTCGAACCGGATCGTGTCTGAGCGGATCTCGAAGTCGCTGAGCAGGTCACCGAGGCGCTTGCCGGTCAGCCCGGCCGGGCCGATGGTCGGACCACGGCGCCTCGGGGTCGGCGTTCAGCGCTTTGAGCAGGTCGGCTGGTGGTGGCAGCCTCGGGGTCACCGAGCGCGGCGAACGCGGCGCGGATGTCGGCCAGCAGCCGGACGCGGTCGGAGACGCGGGCGGCGGCGTCGCGGTCGGCGGTGAGCAGCACGGCGGCGTGGCGGCTCAGGCTCGGGCCAGGTGTCCCCGGCCAGGTCGGCTACCGCGATGAGCGGTTCCCAGGTGTCGGCGGCGCGGTCCTCCAGCGGCATGACGGGCTCGGCGCGCTCCAGCTCGGCCAGGTGCTTGCCGAGCCAGGCGGCGAGCTGCGGCGGCGATGTCGGTGAGCGCGGGCCGGTCGCGGCGGTGGCGGAACGGCGCCACGCTCTCCCCTGGTGCGCGGCGGCGCATCCGGACGACGACGGCGCGGTCCTCGATGGTGTCGGGCATGGCGCCGATCCCGGCGAGCGCGGCCATGGCGAAGGTGGGGATGGTTTCCAGGCGGCGGGTGGCGGCGTCCCAGCGGATCGCGGGCCGGTTGCGCTGGTGCCCGGCGTTGAGCAGCCCGCGCAGGTCCTCGTTGGCGTCGGCGTTCTTCCCGCCGAAGATCGTGTCTGCCTCGTCCACGAGCAGGGTCGGCGGGGTGTCGGTGCCGATGGCGCGGTACACGGCGGCCGGGCGAGGCGTTGACGGTGATCAGCGGGTGCGTGGCAGGTGCCTTCCACGATGTCGAGCAGCCGCGACTTGCCGCACCGCTTCTCCGGGCGCCCGGATGACCAGCCGGGGCGCGTGCGCCCATGCGGGCTGGGCGTGGGTGGCGGCGATCCACAGCGCGACCGCGACGGCGGCCTCCGGGCTGGGGCAGGATGACGTACCGGGTCAGGGCGGCGTGCAGCTGGGTAAGGATCGCGGCGCCGTCGATGTGGCTAGTGGTGGTGGTCACGCGGCGGCTCCTTCGTCGTGAAAGGCGCCGCTGATCGCGGCACTGATATCCCGCTCGGTCTGGTCGGCGGCCCGGCCGGCTTCGGCGAGCGCGGCGCGGGCGTCGGTCTCGGTGATGGCCCCGGCAGCGACCATGCGGGCGACGCCGCGGGCGGCGCCGTAGAGGGTGCGGCGGCGGCGTCCTTCGGGCGCGTCCTGCACGGCCCGCAGGTGCGCCGCCAGCAGGGCCGGGGGTGATGAGATGCCCCCGCGCGCGGCGGAGTGCTGGCGGGCCGGTCAGGCGCGGCGGCGCGGGTTGCGGGGCCGGGGTGAGGGCCGCGCTCAGCGCGGGGGGCATCTCAGTCACGCGCCCGGCCACCAGCCCACCGGTAGGGCTGGCGGGTGCCCGGGTGGACCGAGGGCGGGCGCGACGACGTAGCCGCCGTCGGCCTTGACGTCGACGCCGGGGTGGCCGGGCAGGGCGGGCAGCAGCGGGATGGCCGGGGTGGCGGTAGTACAGGTGCCAGCCGCCCCCGCCCGTGGCCACCGTCGCGGTGGGCGTCATCAGCTCCCGGTCGAGCTGGCCGCCGTTGCGCGGGTCGATGTCGACGACGGCCAGCCCGGATGCGGTGCCGGTGCGGATGGCCAGCAGCCCGCCGGGCACGCGGGCGAGCATCGCGGCCAGCCGCGCTGGGTCGGTGGTGGCGGCGTGGAACCCGTGGCAGGTCAGGCACCCGCACGCGGCCGGGTCGTGGCCGGCGCCGGCTGTCTTGCAGGCGCGGCAGTTGGCGACGGGCCGCTTGGACCGGCCGAGCACGAACACTGGCCAGCCCGCCTGCATGTAGCCGGCGCGCGGCAGCCTCGATGGTGAGCCCCGCAGGGGCCGATTCCTGGTCGTCGGGGTGGCGGTAGCGGTGTACCGGGATGCCCGCCAGCTCGGCTAGGCTGGGCGGTGTGGCTGGCGCCGGGGCTGTGGTCGCGGATGAACGCCAGGCACACATCGGCCCCGGCCGCGACCATCGCCGCGTTGCGAACCAGCCCGGCGTCCGCGGCGAGCCGACCAGTCGGCAGGGTGGCGTTCGACCTGGCCGCCTTGTGCCTGCCACAGCCGCTCTGCGATCGCGTCCGCGCCGCGCGGGCACGCACCCGATACCAGCACCGCGCCGGGCGGGCAGTGCTCGCGCAGAGCGTCAGCGATGACGGCGTGGTCGGTCCAGGTGCGTGAGCCGGTGACCAGCACCCGCCGGACGCGTGGCCTGGCACGGCGCGGCGGGCAGTGCCCGCACCAGCAGATGCCCGGCGGGCAGTACCGGCCCGCGCCGGGCTCGGGCTTGCCGGCCAGCGCGGCGGGTGTGTGCGCCGGGCAGCGCCATCCGGTCATGAACGGCCGGGCCGGGGTCGCGCCGCAGGTTCCCCCGGCCCGAAGTGGCCGCATGACCGCGCGGCCAGGATACCTGGCACGGCGGCAACGGCGGCCGTCATGACAGCTTCCTGAGAACTGGTGTTCGGCGGCGCTGAGCGCGCCGCAGGCGGCTTGCCGGGCCTGAGTGCGGATTGAGGCAAAGGCGGCGCGGCGGGCCGCGCACAGGGCCGCTCAGCGGCGTCCTGTGCGCCGGCGCAGGCTGGGCACATGCCGTGCTCGGGCGGGGCGCCGAAGTACGCGGCGCCGCAGGCGCGGCAGGCCCAGCCGTAGCCCGCGCAGGCGGTGCAGTCGGTGTAGCCGCAGCCGCAGTGCAGGAGCTGGCCGGTCATCGGGTGCCCTCGGTGTAGAGCGCGGTGCACGAAGTTCCACACCCGGCGGCCGATGCGCAGCCGAAGGCGGGTGTTGTTGCAGCGTCGGCAGTACAGGCGGCCACGGCGCCGCTTGCTGGTAGGGCGGCACTTGCGGCAGGGGCCGAACGGCCGGACCCAGCACAGCCCGGTGTAACCGAGCGTGACCGCGATCAGGATGAGGTAGGGGTTGCTAGCGAGGGTGGTGAGGGGGTTCACGAGGGGCCTCCTGGCCTGTTTTTGGGTGTGCGGGGCCGTGACCTGCTAGCCGCTAGGGCGCAGGCCAGTTCAGGTGCGGGGGTGCTAGCGGGGGTGCTAGCGCTAGCAGGGTGGGCCGCTAGCGCTAGCAGCCGCCCGGAGGGTTAGCCGTTGCCCCGGTTCTGGTTACGGGTTGTGACAGCGGTGAGGATGTCGGCGTGGGCGGGGCCGCGCCGGTTGACGGTCTTGCCGTCGATGCGGCGGCCGATCTGCCCGGCCCTGACGCCGTGGCTGCCGAGCGCGGCGGTGAGCTGGCCGGGCTCCCACTTGCCGTAGACGTCCGGGCCGCAGGGTGGTCAGCCGCTCCAGCAGGGTCTCGTTCCACGCGGCGTCTTCCCCGGCGGGCCAGACAGCGGCCACGTCGGCGAGCACGTCAAAGGACGGGAGGTCACGGGTGCTCTGGCCGGGCAGCGGGCAGGACGCCCGCGCTGGCGCGCAGCTCGACGGCGCGGGCCATGACCTTGGCGGCCATGTCGTTGTCGACGTAGAACGAGCGGCGGGCACCGGGCTTGCCGATCCCGGCGAGGATGCCCCACCCGGCCTCGGTGACCGGCTCAAACACGGTGGCGCGGTAACCGAGCTTGTAGGCGCAGGTGCCGAGGATCATGTCGTTGGCGACCTGGTCAGCGACGGACAGGCAGAACCGGGTGTTGATGTTGCGGGTGATCCCGGTCGGGAGGTGTCTTTGTCGGGGATCTGCGTGCCGAGGATGAGGATGATGCCCAGGGCGCGGAACAGCTTGATGCACTTCTCGGCCATCTCACCAGCGGCTTTGCCGGTCTTGCCGAACAGGAACAGTTCCTGGATCTCATCCACGAACACCACCAGCGGGTGCAGGCCCGGAGCCGGGCAGGGCGGCCAGCTCGGGCGTGACCTTGTTCTCCGGGGCCTTGCCCAGGGTGTAGTAGTGCTCGATCCGCTTGGACCGCTTCTGCCCCTCGGCGTACAGCCACTCGAACATGGCCGCGCACGCGGTCAGGGTGTCGTCGTCGTTGCCGTTGCCGTACTCCGCGCACACCGGCTCCAGCGGCTTGAAGTCACCCACGCCTTTCAGCTCATAGCCCCGGATCTCCACCCGGGCATCCAGGGCGGCGGCGAGCACGAGCAGCCGCAGCGCGAACGTCTTGCCCGAGCCGGGCTGCCCGCCGAACAGCCAGTTGCGGAACATCAGCTCGGCCGTGGTGATGTCCAGCCGGGGCGTGGTCGCGAACGGGAACGGCTTGAACACGTCCACCTTCCCCTCCCGCAGCAGCGGCCAGGCGGGCTGGCGCATCTGGGAGGCGGGCTCGTGGCCGACCCACAGCGCCAGGCGGCCGGTGTGGCCGGTGGCGGGCTCTGGCCACACCTGGTCAAGCGGCAGCCGCAGCCCGGAGGCGAGGCGGCCACGGCGGGCGATCACGTCGGCGGCCTCGACGCCGTAGGGCAGGTCCACGATGGCCAGGTGGCCGGGGCCGTCGCGGCGGATCTCCTGCGGGAACGAGATCGCACCAGGGTCTTTGCTGACGGCCTGGCTGATCCCGGCAAGCTGCACCGACAGCAGGGCGCGGCGGACAAGCTCAGCGGTCAGCTTCCGGTAGGTGCTGCCCTGCGACACGCGGTCAGTGATCGGCTTGTCCGCCGGACGCCCGGCCCGCGCCGCCACGGCCACCAGGGCGGCCAGCGGCAAGCCAGCGCCACAGGCCAAGTCCGGGGACAGTGGCCAGCGCGGCGACGGCCACCAGCGCGGCCACGGCAGCGGTCACCAGCAGCGGCCAGCGCCACCGTGCCTGCCGCTGGCGGCGGGCGTCCAGCGCCAGCCACGTGGACGCGTCGTTGCTGGTGGCGGCGTGCTGGCGCAGGCCCCAGTTGCCGTCCTCCGCGCTGGCCCAGCGCATCAGCCGACCGGCCGTGCGCAGCGCGCCGCCGGGGGCGTAGGCAACCGTCTTGGCCGCGTACTTCGGCGCGCGCACCGTGTGGAACAGGGTGTGGTAACGCGCCTCCTTCACCCACCACCGGGCCTGTGCCACCACGCCAGCGCGGGTAGCCAGCCACCCGGGCAGGACCGGCGGCCGGTTCGCCTGCCCGCGTGGCCGGGTCTCATCGGGGGGGTCTACCGGCGGCCCGGCGGCCGGGCGGTCAACCAGGACCGACTCATGGTCGATGTCCGGGCCGGTGTCCTCGTCCTGGCCATCATCCTCGGTGGTCGCTGGCCTCGGGCTCGCCGCCGGTCGTGTCGTTCTCGGGACTGGCGGCCGGGCCGGGCACCAGGCCCGCAACGGCGCGGCCCCCCAGCTCGGCGCCGGGGTCCGCTTCGGGGGTGCGCAGGTACAGGATGTCGGCGTCCTCGCCGGGGCTGTCGTCAGGGAAGCTGGTGGTTGTCACAGCGGGGCTCCTAGTGGATGTGGCTGGTGAGCTTGGACAGGGAGTGCGGCGGCGTGGGCGAACCAGCCGATCAGGGCCTGGGCGAGCGCGGCGGCGCCGTTGGGGTCTTGCACGGCCCACACGACCAGCAGCGCCAGGGCCAGGTAGCGGACGAGCTTCTTCACCGTGGGTTCCTCTCAGGGTCAGGCAGCAGACGGCAGGCCGGGACGGTCAGGAGCGGGGGTGTCGGCCGGGCTGGCGGCCAGGTGGCGGCGGACGGTGCGGGCACTCACACCCAGCCGCGCGGCGATATCAGCGGTGGACAGTGACGGGTTGCGGAGCGGATGCGGGCCACGGCGGCGGCCGTCCCGGCGCGGCGTGGTGACCGCTGGCGGGCCGGGCGGGTAACCGGTTCAGCCGGGCTGGCAGGCCGGGCCGGGGCGGGCTCGGCGGCCGGTTCCGTGCTGGCCTCAGCCGGTGCGC
The DNA here is from genome assembly GCA_963815375.1 of uncultured Actinomycetota bacterium. GTDB lineage: Bacteria > Actinomycetota > Actinomycetes > Streptosporangiales > Streptosporangiaceae > JASHPR01. Next base: position 440,294 of record CAWFGX010000012.1, read on the forward strand.
CGCGCAGCAGGTGCGTCAGCGCGGCGCCCATGCCGAGGGTGAGCACCGGCAGGCAGGACACCAGCACCACCACCGGCCACGGCGCCCGCCCGGCGTGCGCGGCGGCGAGCATGTGATAGATCACCTGGCCCGTCATGCCGAGCACCAGGGAGCCGATAGCCGACCAGCGGGCGAACCGGCGTGCCTGCGGGCTGGTGCCCGGGGTCAGCCAGGCACCGAGCGCGTAGGCGCCGTACGCCTCGACACCGACCGGCAGCGTGATCGCGGTGTTGAGCTGGAAACTGTCAGCGATGCCGGGCAGCGGGTGGACGATGCCAAAGCCGCACAGCGTCCCCAGCCCGACCCAGCCCGACCAGACCGCGACGGCAGCCGGGCTGGCGATGAGCACCAGCGGCCAGCGCGGGAACGAGCGTGTGCCGGTCAACTCACGGCCTCCGGTAGGTGCCGTCGGGCGCCTGGGCGTCGTTGAGGTGGGCCAGCGCGGCGGCGATGTCGGCTGGGCTCAGCCCGTGCAGGTGCAGGTGGACGTCGCTGCCGCGCCCGATAGCCGGGCGCTGCGCTGCGGAGGGGCCAGCATCCGCGTGGCCCGGCTGGCGGGCAGGGTGGTCACGGTCCACGGCGCGGGCCGGTTGCGGTGACGTATCCGCCACACCACAACGCCAGCCGTGGCGGTCACGGCCAGCCCAGCCGTGATGCAGGCGATGAGCGCGAGCACGCGCAGCACGTCGGCCATCGCGGCGGCGATGGTGCTGCCCGCGCCAACGAGGATGAACAGGGCCAGCACGGCGACAGCCGCGCCGCCGCTCCCGCCGTCGTGGTGGGTGTGGGCTCCGGAAGGTTGCATCAGGGGTTCTCCATTCGGGGATGATCGGCAGGCGAGGACGCGGCGGCGGGGGGCATCAGGCCACCCCCGCCAGTTCGGCGCAGTCCAGGCAGACACCCCAGCGGGCTGGGAGGACATAGCCCGCGTCGTGGCCGCACTCGGGGCAACGGCGGCGGGCAGCCAGCGCACGTGACAGCGCCAGCACCTGAGCCGGTGACGCCTCACGCTTCGGCTTGGCCGACTCGACGGCGTACAGGTAAGCGACCTGGACGCGGCGGCGGCGGCTCCGCCACATCACCTGAGCTACGACCGGCTGCCCGCCAGGACGCAGCCCGGCGGCCGTGAGCTGACGGCGGGTCGCCAGCCCGGCCGGAGCCATCCGCCACCGATAGGTGGGGATGCCATACCGGGCGCCGGTCGGGTCCATGAACTTCAGGCGGCAGGTGCTCACCGGGCACCGTCCGAACCGCTGTCACCGATGTCGGCAGCGATACGCTGTGCATCCTCGGGGCCGTCGATGACGTCGCAGTAACGCGTGACGACATCGATCATGGGCGGCAGCGATTCGCCCTCGATGATCGCGTTGATCATGAACTGCGACATCTCAACGACCAGTACCGGGTCTTGACCATCGAGCTGGGCGAAGTAATCGACTGCGGCATAGACCCGTTGCAGGTCAGCGTCGGCGCTCAAGACGCCACCTGCCGAACCACGTCAGCGGCTGGGGCAAGCAGCGCCCGGCGGGCAACCAGCACCCGCCGCTCAGCGCGGCGCAACCGTCGCCAGTCCAGAGCTGACAGCCCGCCAGTAGCGGTCAGGATGCGGATCTGCGCGTCCAGGACCGACAGCTCAGCCTCGATCAGCGGCCACTCAGCCTCGATCGCGGCCAGCTCGGCGGCAGTGGGTTCGTGCTCGGGCAGCTCAGGCGCACTATCTGCGTCTGGCTGGCCGGGGACAACGAGCCTTGTCATGATGGTGCTACCTCCGTTGGTGAGGGCCGGAGCGCGGCGTCTTGGCAGCAACCGGGGGCCGCGCTCCGGGCGTTTACCCCCCTGAACCGGGCTGGTTCTGGGGGCGTGACGCCATAGGACCATGGCGCGCGCAGGGCTGTCAACCCCCCTAAACCATCTGGGTTCAGTCCCACGATCGCTTCGAGGTTGGGTTCAGCCCTGTGAACGGCTAGTCTTGGGTAGTCCCCCCTAGACAAAACCGGAGGTCAGGTGGACGCCGAAGGCGTTACCGCGATCAAGGACCCTCGCGAACGGGCGCACGCCGCCAACAAGCTGATTGACGAGTACCAGGCCGCAGTGGCCGAGCTATCGGACGTGCGCCGCGAGACGCTCCGCGAGCTGCTGGCGAGCGGGATGTCTCAGACAGCGATAGCCGAGATGCTCGACATGTCGAAGTCGCGCGTCTCCCAGCTCCTGTCGGCGGGCACGCGCCCGGAGCGGACGTTCCTGGGCACAGGAACCATGACAGTCGCCATCGGCGGCAAGGTCGAGGTGGACAGGTCGAATCCCGGAGGACTGGTCTCCTCCGAGGCGTTCGCTGCGTACGAACTGCTGGCCGACCTTGCCCGGTCGGTCGGGCTCGACAGCAAGTATGAGGTCGTCCCCCCGCCGGGGCTCGTTGACCTGAACCGGCCGAACCTCATCGTTCTGACCAACCCCCGGCTGCTCCCGTTCCTCAGCCAGGTCATGGGCGCTGACCCGCACCTCGGGTACGCAGAGGATGAACAGGGCTGGTACATCGTGGATAAGACCACAGGCACCGAATACCGCTCTCCCATGGACAGCGGGGAGACAGCAGACTACGCATACGTAGGACGGCTACCCCGGCCAGACGGGAAAGGAACGTTCCTCTATCTGGCTGGCACCCACGCCCCGGGCACGCTCGCTGCGGCGCATTTTGTCGTTGACAACATCGTTGACCTGCATAAGGAACTGAAAAACAGGCGCTTCTCCCTGATAATCGCTGGCGAATATGACGCCAAGGATCGCAAGAAGATAACCAGCACGAAGCCCGTCACGCCGATCTACCGCCCGGAAAGCTCATAAGGTGCGGATAGCTGCGGCATCCGAGCCGGGGTCACCAGACAAGCCGACCGAAGACAGCGTAATAGTGACCCCGGACATGGCAGCCGTGCTCGACGGTGCAACCGTGCGAACCGACACAGGTTGCATCCACGGCGTTCCGTGGTTCGTGGAAACCCTCTCTAAGGCCTTGGTCAAGTACGCGGAACGCTCACCAGCGGATGCCCTGACAGCCGCGATCACGGAGACGGCAGCCGCCCACAGCGAGACATGCGACCTAGACCACCCGGCAACACCATCAGCGGCGATCGCGATAGCACAGGCGCATGGCGATTATCTGCGATACCTCGTCCTTGGTGACGCGACGCTTGCCATCGACATGACGGACGGCCTGAGAATCATCACCGATGACCGGGTGGAGCAAACCGCGCTGGCGGAACGCGCGGCGGCCAATGCACTACCAACCGGATCACCGGAAAAGGTCGAAGCCCTTGTACGTATGAAGCATACAGAACTGGCTGCGCGGAACGTGCCGGGCGGTTTCTGGATTGCCGCAGCCAGCCCGGAGGCAGTCAGCCATTCGCTGACCGGTCAGATAGCGTTGAGCACCGTCCGCCAGGTGATCCTGCTAACCGACGGCGCCGCCAGGGCTGTAAAACCATTCAACCTCTACGACTGGCCGGGTATGTTCTCACTCGTGACGAGCGAAGGCCCAAGCGGGCTGATCAGGCGGGTCCGCGCTGCTGAAGACGCCGACCCCATAGCGAGCCACCATCCCCGCAACAAGATTCACGACGATGCCAGCGTCATTGCGATCGACCTGTAAGCTGGTAAGACATGAGCCACCTAAACCTCATAGCGACGTCTTTGCTTTTAGCTCACGGGCCGGACAATGCTTGGTGGGCTTGGATAGCGAAACACATCAATGCTGGCACTGCATCAGTTGCAGTAGCTATTTTGGCGTTGATTGTGGCAACATTTTCCGTCGTTTTAGCGCGCAGGGCTACTAAGGCGGCTGAGCGTTCCGCTCGTGCAGCAGAAGATCAAGTCGAAGGAGTTCAGGAGCAGATTAGAGAAGCAACCGCCGCTCGCGAAGAGGCTAAGAAGTCTTACGAGTGGTCAAGACTGCTGCTCCTCGAAAGCGCGCGTAATCGCGCTGAAAGCCGATCACCGATGCCTATTGTTGCCATAGAGATCAAGACTCCGCCAAAGATGTTGCGCCATTCCGAGGTCGACTATTTACTTGATCGCATTGAGATGCCGGAGATTCCAGATGAACTAGACTTTTGGAAGAATCGGTGGGACATTGTCGAATTCATAATTCGCGGTGTCTTGATCAACGATGGCGGGGACGCTATGAGGGTAATACCCTCGGGTCTGGGTTTCATATCAGGACGGAGCGTTCTAGTGGACGGATTCGTTGATATACCGCCATTACTTCATCCGCAGCATGACATGTACCTGCTTGAATCTAAGAGTCGGGCACTCTTCGAGTGGCATGCTGGCTGCACGGTTGACAACTGGATTGACATTTCTAATCACGCCAGCGGCGCAATCCCTGTGACTGCTAGTCTTGTCTGCTTCCCAGGAAGCTACGAGCAAAGCGTGACCACCGTGAATTTCGAGGTTGGCTCAAAGGTTCTCTACCCAATTCCCGATAAACAGAATAAGTGGAGAGTGGAGTCTACAAGCCCCTTTATCATGCTTAACAATGAGCATGACTTTTACAAGGACGTCAATCTCTTGCGTCAGGAGCTGACAGGGGAATTTTGGGACGGCGTGAATTTTTGGTCTGAGAAGCGGCGGTTTCGGTAGTAACCGTGATCAGGGGCGACCTACGAGCATGGAAGCGTCCTGCTGCCGTCGTAATGGAGCGGTACGGCCCCCAGTCCGGCCGCCGCAAGCGTCGTTGTGCCTAATGTATGCCTAAGGTACGGCGCTGAATGGCGTTTGCGCAGGTCACAGTCATCTGGTCACGGGTCTTGAAAACTGCTGCACCTCATCGCAGAAGTCGACGCAGATCATCCACTGAAAGACCGACATCACCGAGGATGCCGCGCAGTGTGCCCTTCGGCACGTCACGGCCGCCGTGAACGGGGACAGTGGTTGCGCGTCCGTCCGCGTGCTTGAGCCGGTGATGGCTGCCTGCTACGCGAGTCTCGGCGAAACCCGCAGCCTTGAGTGCCCGGATGAGCTGACTGCCGGTAACCACCGGCATGCCAGGCTGCTTAGGCAACCTGGAGGTCTAGCGTGCGGACTAGCTCTTCCGGCACGCCATCCTCGTCGATCACCATCCGGACGGCCTCAAGCAGGTCGGCGGTAGCCTCCTCGGGAGTTGCACCGTTGCCGTTAGCACCGCCGCTGGAGCCGAGCCAGGCATGAGCACACCAAACTCCATCCTCGTCCTGCTCCAGCGTGTACGGGACGTGCACAGTCTTCGGCTGGCCGCTCATCATGATCTTCTTCCTGTTCCCGTCGTTCTACTTAGCAGCGTACGCGCACGTACGCGCGCGTTGCCGCACGCCTGTAACACCGGCTGGCCAGCATCGGGCGACGCTGTTTGACCAGGGCGGCCGTCGGACTGGATGAGTGACGAACTGGGCGACAACCACGGCACAATCGTGCGTACTCTCGCGGACGCCAGAGGACATGCGAAGCCGCGTGATCCGCAGATCAGGCACGTGTAGGGCGCCTCAGGATTGCTTGAGGTGCTAGTGCCCCAAAAGGGCATGGGGGTTCAAGTCCCCCCTCGGACACATGAATTCCCCATATCCGCTCGTTTCCGGGCGCGCCACGAGGTCACCCTGGGCGTAGGCTGCCGCTAGCGCCGGGCGATCGGCGTTCCGGGCTTTCCCCTCCGCTCCTGTATGAGGGCTTTCAGGCCCTTCGGTTAGCTTGCTTTCACGGTGACGGTCTTGGCAGTCTCAGTGGCGCGTGCCTGCACGGCTGCGGCGGCCGGATCCCAGGTGAGGGTGATCTCGTGCTCGCGCAGGTACCCGATCACCTGGCCAGGACTGGCGGTGCTCCTGACGTCGGCGCCACTGCGGGTCCGGCGTCGGGCGCGCACGGCCGGGCTGGTCAGCAGTAGGTGCAGGGCGGCCAGGTGCGGCACGATCTTGTCCTCACGTACGTAGGTGTTCTTCGGCCGGGCCGGGTCCGGTGCCATCGCGCTGGTGCGGCCGTGGCGGCACCGGTATGCGGGCTTGCCGTTGGACCAGGCTGATTCCATCCGCCGCCCGCACAGGCCGCACGCGAGCAGGCCGGCCAGCAGGTAGCGGCGCAGCACTGGCTCGCCCTGGGGGACCGGTCCGCGCGAGGCGTTTACGTCCTGAGCGGCGATGAAGTCGCCCTCGCTGACCAGCGCTGGGTGCGCGGGCCGGTTGGAGATGACCCACCCGTCAGGCAGGTTCCACCGCTGCACGCTCTTATGGCCGAGGGTGACATTGCCCGGGTCGGCCAGCTCGGTATCGGTGCGCTGCCGGTTCCACACTTGACGGCCCGTGTACCGGGGGTTGGACAAGATCGTGGTGACGGTGCCCAGCGTCCACCCGGCCGCGGTCCGATGCGGGTTCCTGGCCGGGTCGGTCGCGGACGGGCACGGTACCCCGGCCTCATTCAACGCCCGGGCGATCCGTGCGACCGAATGCCCGGCCAGGCGCTGGGCGAATATCCACCGCACCACGGGCGCGGTGTCCGGGCCCGGTTCGAGGCGGTGGGCACGGCGCCCCCATGCGGCGTGTGCTTTGTTCGGGTGCGGCCCCGCGTCAGCAAGCCGGTATCCGTACGGCGGACGGCCGCCCAGGTAGCGGCCCTGCTCCCGGGTCTGGGCGGCCATCGCGGTGCGGACCCGGATGCTGGTCCTGGTGATCTCCCGCTTGGATGACAGGCCGAGCACGGTCATGGTCTTCTCGTCGTGCTCGGACTGGTAGTCGACCTGGCCTCCGGTCTCGGGCATCCACAGCTGAGTGCCGTAGTGCTCGAACAGCGGGGCCATCGCCGCGTACTGGCTGCCGTAGAACGCCCGCTCGTATTCTCCGATCACGATCGCGTCCCAGCCCCGGCCGGGGTCGGTGAGCTGGGCGACCAGGACGGCGGCTTGCGGGCGCCGCGCCCACGCCACTGTCCGGCTCTCCACCACATCGAAGAACTCATCCACGATTACTCCGTGACCCCGCACCAGCGCCTCGGCCTGCTCACGCTGCCTGCCGCGACGTCACCGGGTCCTGCCAGTCCTCGGTCGACACCCGCCCGTAGAACACGAACCGCAGCCGTCCCGGCACCGGCCCTCCGGCGATCAGGCTGCCGGCACGACGCAGAGCCGAGCGCTCCGCCCATCCCGCCAGCCCGCCGGCTCTGGCTGCCACTGCGGCCATCGCATTCCCCTCCTGGCCCGGAAGAACGCTTTCCCTTTTCAGGATCGCGCAATTCATACGGCCCGTCCCCCGATTAGCGTAAATACGAAGACTTCGGCAGGTAATTGCACGGCCAAATTAACCAGATAAATTTATTCATCGGCTAATATCATGTGCTATAGCGCGCCCGTTCCGCGCCAGCGGAGCACGGCGGCCGTTACCGTGAACCCGCGCACCGCCGCAGTACGTCCAGGCACAGGTCGAGCAGCCAGGTGTCAGGATGCCCGCGGAGAAGTGCCATTCTGCCTGGTAGAGCACGTACAGCGGTGAAGGGAGGGTCGGGCCGAGCATCACCGCGAAGAACACGTAAGCCTGCAGCCAGAACGCCGTTCGCTGCACCCTGACACTGGTCTTGCGGGCAGGCGCCCCTCCAGGCAGTCGATGCACGGCGGGACGCGGGACGGCCACCGCTTGATGATTGAACTCTTCCATCCACATCGCAGCTACGTAGCCCCATGGGCAACCAGGTGAAAGCGGCGAAGACGCAAGCCCGGCGCCTGCAGGTAGCACCCGCGCGTCACCAGGCCGTTGCTGCCTGCGCCACGTGCCCTGGTCCAGGCGGCCGGTCCGGAGGAGTCACGTCGCCGGTGCGGGCGGTTCGGTCAGTGAGGCGATGCACGCGGTGAGCAGGCGCCGCATCTGGTCTTGTTCGCTGGCATCCAGATTGGCGAGCATGTCGTGCTCGACGCGGCGAACCACCGCGCTGGCCACCTCGAGCTGGCGGCGCCCGCGGGCGGTCAGCTCGGCCGGCAGGGCCCGACCGACGGGCGCCTGTGCCGGGCGGACGACGAGTCCGTGGCGTTCGAGGGCCTGCAGGAGGACGTTCATCGACTGCCGGGTGACGAAGGCGCCGCGGGCGAGCTCGGAGTTCGACAGGCCCGGTCGCTGGGCAAGCAGCTCCAGGCAGGCGTAGTGGGTGATCGTCATGCCCAGCGGCCTCAGCACGGCCTCCAGGGCGGAGTGCAGGGCGCTCGCGGCCGCCTTCAGCATGTACCCGAGCGATGTGTCCAGCTCGATTCCGGGCTCGCCTTGACTCATGTCAGTAGTCTGACATACATTGTGGTGTGTCAGAAGACTGACATACCATGGGGAGGTAAGAATCGTGGCCGTTACCGGACCCGACTTCATTTCACTGCAGGTGCGCGACCTGGAGCGTTCCGCCGCTTTCTACGAGCGGTACCTGGGGCTGAAGCGCTCTGGCGCGGGACCGCCGCACGCCGTCGTGTTCGACACCAAGCCGATCGCCTTCGCGCTGCGCGATCTCATGCCTGGCGTCGACCTTGACGTGGTTCCGCAGCCCGGGATCGGAGCTGCCATCTGGCTGCACGCCACTGACGTGCAGGCCATCCACGACGCTCTGGTCACTGCCGGCAGGACGATCGTGTCTGCCCCGATCGACGGTCCCTTCGGGCGCACCTTCACTTTCGCCGACCCCGATGGCTACCAGATCACCCTTCACGACCGTGGCTGAGCCGACCATCCTCGTCTTCGGGGCAACCGGCGCTCTGGGGGGCCACGTCCTTGAGGGACTGATCGCCCGGGGAGTCGCCCCGGCGACGGTGACGGCCGCAGGCCGAAACCCCAGCCGGCTCGCGGAGCTGGGCAAGTCCGGTTTCGCCACGGTAAAAATTGACATGTCGGACTCGGCCCGCGTCGCTGACGTCGTCGCTGGACACCGCCGGGTCGTCCTGATCTCCGGTAGAGACCCGAACCGCCTCGACCAACACACGGCCGTGATCAAAGCCGCCACGAAGGCGCAGGTCGAGCACGTCTACTACACGAGCGGACTACGAGCCGACGACGTCCGATTCGAGATCGGCGCAGACCACAAAGCCACCGAGGACGCGCTGATTGCCTCCGGTGTCACCTACACGATTCTTCGGAACGGGTGGTACATCGAGAACTACATCCAGGCCATGGCCGGGCCCCGCTACACCGGGATTCTGGCGGCGGCAGTGGGCGATGCCGTCATTGCGCCCGCTAGCCGGAGGGATCTCGCCGACGCTCTTGCAGCCGTCGTCATGACCGACGCCCACGACAACGTGACCTACAACCTCTCGGGCGACGCCGACTTCACCTACGCCGACATCGCGCAGGCCATGTCCATCGTCCTGGAGCGCGAAGTCTCCTACACCCCGGTCACCCCCGACGAACTACGCTCGATGCTGATGGGCTCAGGGATGGGTGAGGCGATGGCCGGATTCTTGGTCAGCTTGGACGAACCCATTGCCGCTGGCATGTTCGCCAAGGCCGGCGGCGACCTCACCCGCCTGACCGCACGCCCGACGACGACGCTGGTTGACGGACTAACAGGCCGATGACACGCGGAGAAGGGGCGGACCTGCCGTCGAACGACACGCCGTCCGCCCCTTCCGCGGCCCGGCGATTCTGGATCAACACCGTGAGCCTGGACCATGTCGAAGGAGCCATCGAAGGCGGCTTCACGCAAGCCGACCACGGAGCGAACACGCGCCTGCATCGACCACGGCCGGGCGACCTGATGGTCTTCTACTCACCACGCACCAACCTGCACGGCGGGATCCCTGTGCGCCAGTTCACCGCCCTCGCCACCGTCACCGGCAACAAGCCCTACCAGGTCAAGCTCAGCAAGGACTTCCAGCCCTGGCGGCTCGCCGTCCAGTTCCACCCCTGCACTCGTATCGACGCAAGACCCCTGGTCGATCAACTCTCCTTCGTCAAGGATCCAAGCCACTGGGGGCTCCCGTTCCGCCGCGGACTCTTCACCATCCCCCAGGATGACTTCTCGCTCATTTCGGACCGGATGAGACCCGTCGGACCATCGGTTGCCCCGTAGCTGCATCCTGCAGGAACGCGGATACGTGACACGCGACACAGACCCCAGCCACGCCCGCCGCATGCGCCTTCAGGTCACCTCACTCGGCTTCGATGTACTGCGCACAGGTGAAGCGATCTTCGATGAGCTGCGCGATCAATGGGAGCGGCAGATCGGTCCCGCCGAGCTCGAGAACCTTGAGACGCACCTGACAGAACTGGTTGGCACTCCGCCCGTGCGCTTCGACACACCCGGCTGGATGTCGCGAGACCTCGGGCCGCCTGCGTCCTCGCGAGTCCGCAGCGGCGCCAGGCTGTCCGCAGGTACGTGATGCCGGTCCCGGCCCCGTGCGCGGAGGCGCGTGCTCACCAGGCACCGCGAGGACGTGCGGCCAGGCAGGGACAAGCGCGTGAGGCGACGTGAAACCCCACGCGCGGGTATGCGGGCATGCTGCCGTTCATCATTGCTTGGATGACCTGCGGGGTGCCGAGGTTTTCCGCTGTGAAGACCGGGCCGAGGACGGCGCTGGGGGATGGTCGTCAGTGTCATCCCCGGCGGGCCTGCGGTCGGCCTGCGCCCTGGGGGAAGTACTCCGCCTGGCTGGCGCGAACCGCCGCGTCCGGGACTGCGCTGGAGGGAAGTCGCGGTCTTGGCCGGGATCAGCGTCGGCTACTGCCGCCGCCTTGAACGCGACCGCGTTAGCCTGGGTTTCCGTCGCTGAAGGCCAGGTCATTCCCGGCTGCCCGCCCGGCCGGTCTGACGTCATGGGCGTGCTGCCCTGGAGGGCTCCGGTAGCGCTGCCGTCTGCGCGGCTGGCGGGGTGGCTGGTTCGATGGACAGGTGCGGGAGTACGCGGTCGACCCAGCCGGGCAGCCACCAGTTCGCGCGTCCGGACAGGTGCATCAGGGCGGGGACGAGGAGGGTGCGCAGGAGGAAGGCGTCGAGCAGGACCGCGGCGGCCATGCCGAGGCCGATCTCGCCGACGACTTGCTGGCCGGAGAGGATGAACGCGCTGAACACCAGGATCATGATGGTGGCCGCGGCGATGATGACCCGGCCGGTGGTGGCCTGGCCGGTGCGCACGGCCTGGTGGTTGTCGCCGGTTGCGGCCCATTCCTCGCGGATGCGGGAGACCAGGAATACCTCGTAGTCCATGGACAGGCCGAACAGGACGGCGAGCATGAGGACGGGCAGGTATGACTGGACGGGGCCGGGCTGGCCGAGGTTGAGCGGCCTCAGTCCCCAGCCGTGCTGGAAGACGCCGACCAGCACGCCGAAGGACGCGGCGGCGGCGAGCAGGTTCATGACGGCCGCGACTGCGGGTATCAGCAGGCTGCGGAAGGCCAGCAGCAGCAGCAGGAACCCCAGGACGACGATGACCGCTATGAAGATCAGCAGCCTGGGGGCCATCACGGTAGCGAAGTCGTCGTTGGCGGCGGTGACGCCGCCGACGTAGACGTGCAGCGTGGTGCCGTGCTCGGCGGCGGGGATTACGGTGTCGCGCAGCTGGCTGATCAGGGTGCTGGTGGCCTTGGCCTCGGGGGAGGTGGCGGGTATCACGGTGATCAGCGAGGCGCCGTGCCCGGGGACGGGCGCGGAGACCGCGGCGATGCCGGGCTCGGTCCTGAGCGTGCCTGCCAGCCGGGTGAACGCGGCCGTGCTGGCTGGGGAGGCGGTCGTGCCGACCACCTGGAGGGGGCCGTTGAAGCCCTGGCCGAACCCTTCTGCGAGCAGTTCATAGGCCTTGTGCGTGGTGGTTGAGGCCGGGTCGTTGGCCGCGTCGGAGGTGCCCAGCCGCAGTGACAGCACCGGGATGGCCAGGACCAGCATCACGGCAGCCGCGGCGGTGGCCAGCGGGGCAGGGTGCCGCTGCACGAATGCGGCCAGCCTGGTCCACCAGCCGGCCGTGCCGGTCGGCGCGGGCCCGTTGGCGGCCAGTAGGCGGCGTTCCTTGCGGGACAGGACCCGCAGGCCGAGGAAGCCGAGCAGCGCGGGCAGCAGGGTGGTGGCGGCGGCGACCGTGAACAGCACGGTGACCGCGGCGGCGATCCCGAGGCCGGAGATGTAGCTGATGCGCAGCACGAGCATGGCGATCAGGGCGATGCACACCGTGGTGCCGGCGAACAGGACAGCCCTGCCCGAGGTGTTCAGCGCCCGGACCGCGGCTTCCCGTGGGGGCATCCCGGCCTTGAGGTTGCTGCGGTGCCGGGTGACGATGAACAGCGCGTAGTCGATTCCCACGCCCAGCCCGATCAGGATGCCCAGCGTCGGGCCGACCGAGGGAATGCTCACCCCGTGGGAGAGGAGCCCGACGGTCATCAGGCCGGAGGCCAGCGCGGCGATCGCGACCGCCAGGGGCAGCAGCATGGACAGCAGCGACCCGAACGCGATGAACAGCACGACGGCCGCGCCCACGATCCCGACGGCCGCGCTGAGGCCGAACGACGGCTGCAGTGCGTTCTCCACCGCCGGCCCGCCGGTTTCGACCTGCACGCCGGGTGCCCGCGCGGCCTCGGCGAGGTCGATGACGCGGGTGACGTCCGCTACGGGCAGGCTCGCTTCCGGGGCGTCGAAGACGACGGTCGCGTAGGCGATCTGCCCGTCCCGGCTGACCTGGGCGGCGCCGGGGGCGGAGTACGGGCTCACCACAGCCGCGACCGCGGGTGCGCCGGCGACCTTGCCCAGCATGGCCGAGATCTCGGCGCGGACGGCCGGAGCGCGCACGCCACCCGGGCCGGCGGCCCGCCAGACGATCGTGTCCTGGTCCCCGGCGTGCCCGGGGAATGCCTTTTCCAGCAGGGTAAGCGCGGTGGTGGAGCCGGTCCCCGGCAAGGTCACGTTGTTCGAGTACGCGGTCCCCGCGGCCCGGCCGCCGACCCCCAAGATGATCACGAGCGCCAGCCATGCGACGAGCACCCACGTGCGCCGCTGGAAGCACCAGCGCGCCAGAACAGCCATGTCAGTCTCCTGTCCCTGCGGTTACCCGCATGACGAGTTCTTTACGGGAATTGCTCACTGACGGCCCGGGAGCATCGCGAGTGCCTTTGATCGCTGGGCGACCAGTTCGTCGTAGCTGCCGTCGCGTTCGGCCCAGCGGTGCATCAGGACGGCCTTGACGAGGATCTCGTGCGGGGTGGGGTCGGCCTGGAGCAGGTCCATCACCTCGGTGGCGAAGTCGGCCAGGTCGAGCGCGCGGGGGTTGCGCTGTTTCGCGTCCGGCCTGGTGGCGACCGCCGGGGGGACGAGTTCGGAGACCTCGACGCCGGTGCCGTCCAGCTGCGCGCGCAGCGCCTCGGAGTAGGCGTGCACGCCGGCCTTGGAGGCGGCATAGCTGGGCATGACCGGGAACGGCAGGAACCCGATGCCCGAGGTGACCGTGATGATGGTGCCGGCGCCGCGTTCGATCAGGTGCGGGGTGAACGCGTCGATGACGCGGATGGTGCCGAGGAGGTTGGTGTCGATCGTCTCCTGCGCGGCGCTGAAGTGCGCGGGATCGCGCAGGTCCTCGGGGATCCCGATCCCGGACATCGTCACGATCGTGTCGAGGCCCGGGTGGCTGCGGAGGATCGTGTCGCGGGCACGGTCGGTGCTGGCGGCGTCGGTCACGTCGATGGGCACGGTGGCGAACCCCTCGGCGGCGAGCTTGTCGAGCAGGTCGGCTCGCCGGCCGCCGACGATGACGTCGCTGCCGGCCGCGGCGAACCGGCGAGCGAGCTCGAGGCCGATCCCCGAGGTGGCGCCGGCGATGAAGACGGTGCGGTTGGTGATGTCCATTGCTTGCTCCTGCTCAGGGCGCCAGACAGCGACGAGCTGGTGGGCGCGGTCGATGATGGTCCGGGTTACCGGCCGGGGCCTCCATGTGAGGCTGCGCACGGTCATCCGGCGACACCTTCAGTGTTGGCTTGTTCTCCGGCCGCAGGCAGTACCCCCGTCTTCCGGGGTCCTATCAGGGCCCCCTGAGCCGAGGAGGCCCTGAACTACGCTGCTGACTATGAGCGACGACGGCCCCGCCAACCCGCTCGGCAGTTACCTCCGTGCCCGGCGGGCGCTGGTCACTCCGGAGCAGGCCGGGCTTCCGCCTGGCGCGAATCGCCGCGTTCCCGGGCTCCGCCGGGAAGAGGTCGCCATGCTCGCGGGCATCAGCGCCGACTACTACCTGCGGCTGGAGCGCGGCCGCGATAAGAACCCCTCGGCGCAGGTCCTCGAATCCCTCGCGCGGGTCCTGCACCTTGACGAGCTCGAGCAGGAATACCTGCTCGGCCTGGCCGCCCCGCGCCCGAAGCGCCAGCGGCGGCGGAAGCCAGAACGCGTGCCCCCGCGGCTGCATCAGCTCCTGGCGAGCGTGCAGGTTCCCGCGTTCGTGGAAGGGCGCGCGTTCGATGTGCTGGCATCCAACCGGCTCGCGGTCGCGCTCTCCCCGCGCCTTCAGCCCGGGTACAACCGGCTCCGATCGCTGCTCCTCGATCCCGAAGAGCAGGCGTTTCAGCAGGACTGGACGCGCTCCGCGGAAGGGTTCATCGCCGCCTTCAGAAGGTCCATCGGCGACGACATCGACAGCCCGCGATTCGTGGAACTGGCGGGCGAGCTTGCCCTGTCGAGCGAGCGGTTCCGGACTCTCTGGGCGCGCCATGACATCCGCAGCCTCGAAGGCGGCACCACCACCGTGAACCATCCGGTCGTCGGCGAGCTGCGCCTGCACCGGGACAAGCTCCCCGTCGACGACGTGCTGCTGGTCCTCTACTACGCCGATCAGGGCAGCGAGAGCGATGAGAAGCTACGCCTCCTCGCCTCCATGGCCCAGACCCCGGCGGGTGACGGATCACAAACGGCTGAACGGGGCAGGTACCTCGAACGCCGCAGTGACCTCTGAGGCGCAAGCAAATATCAGATCCCGGGACCGCCGCTCCCGCCGGGCGACCACGCCGGAGCGCCTGAAGTCGCGTTGGGGCCGGGCGGCCGTAATGGGTGCTGGCCGGGCCGATGCCGAAGAGCACGACGCGGAGTTGTGTCGGGCAGATTCCCGGGACGGTGCCGACTGCCTATCGATCACCCACGCTCGACCAGGTGATGGCGGACTCGTCCGTCTTCCTCGGGCCGGAGGCGTCGTCGCTGTTCGTCTAAACCGGGGGTACCACGTAGGCGCGGGCGGAGGCGCGCCACCACGCGTCGCGCTCAAGAACAGGAGCGAACATGCCGCTCGGCGCATAGGTATGTGTGGGGCACAACACGCGCTATTCGGCTAGATGAGGTAAGCCAGGCAGCAGGCCAGCGATCGTGAGCACGCGCTCTGAACTGGCGCGCGACCCGCCTGTGCGACCATCCTGGCCGAGCGCCAGGACGCGTCGGAGGCGGACATCGCTCCTTCCCGCCGCACCCCCGGTCACGGATGGTGACCCGCTTCCCCGGCCTGCCTGGCACGCTGCAGCTGCACGCCGGCCGGCGCCGTGCTGCGCGGCAGAGCACGTGACCAATGGCGTACGGGCATTCGCGCTGATATCCCATGCAAAGTCCATGACCATTTCCGGAAACGGGCTGGCACCGTTGGCGGGCAACCCCGTATTCTGGCCGCATGATTTCCCCGATCCGGGGAGATTTCCCGTGTTTCCGTGTTCAAGTCCCCCTCGGACACCGAAAATTCCCAATTCATAGACTAGTTTTCGAAATCCTGAGCACTCAAGAGCCGCGTCGATTACGGACGCGGCCCTTGAGTGTCTAACTGCGTGACTATGAGCCTTTATCGGCGGGGAAGATGCGGTCCATTGCCGTGGCACCGTCGAGCACTACCGGGCGGGCGGGCCATCCCGGGCCAGGCGACGCCCGCCGGGTCGGCCACGGCGATCAGGGGTTCCCAGGTGTCGGCGGCCCGGTCTTCGAGGGGCATGATGGGCTCGGCTCGCTCCAGCTCGGCCAGGTGGGCACCAAGCCAGCCCGCCAGGCCGGTAGCTATGTCGGTGAGGGCTAGCCGGTCGCGCCGGTAACGGAACGGGGCAACGGTCTCCCCCGGCGCGCGGCGGCGCATCCGGACGACCACGGCGAGGTCCTCTATGGTGTCGGGCATCGCGCCGATACCAGCCAGGGGAGCCATGGCGAAAGTGGGATGGTTTCCAGACTGCGGGTGCCTGCGTCCCAGCGGATCGCGGGTCGGTTGCGCTGATGCCCAGCGTTGAGCAGTCCGCGCAGGTCTTCGTTGGCGTCGGCGTTCTTGCCACCAAAGATCGTCTCTGCCTCGTCAACCAGCAGCGTGGGCGGGGTGTCGGTGCCGATCGCGCGGTACACCGCAGCGGCCTGAGCACCTGGCCGGCTACCAGCCGACACTGCCTGGATGCAGGCTGAGCACCAGGTCCTGATCGCCGCCATCGCCCTCGCCGACAGTACCGGGCCCTACGTCCATGCCTGGCAGATCCCCTGGACGATGTTCGACTTCCTGCGACGGCGCGGCCACGGGCATCAGCAGGCCGCCGTCCAGCACACCGCCGTGGCGGCTGCCACCCGCCTGGGAGATCTGGCCGGGCAGGCCGCGTCGCTTCGCCTGCGGTCACAAGCCTGCGCCAGCCTCGGCGAATACGATCAGGCCGTGGGCCACTGCGCGGCTTCCCTCAGACTCTGCCAGCAGCTCGGCAACAACATTGGCGAGGCCAAGGCTCATCAGTTTCTCGCCGCGGCAGCCAACGGGCAGGGCCGCTTCGCCGATGGGCTCAGCCACTACGAGCAGGCGCTGCGCCTGCATCGGGCCGCCGGCCACCGGACGGGAGAGGCCTGTGTGCTCAACAACGTCGGCTGGGCCCATGCCCTGCTCGGCGATTTCCAGAAGGCCCGCGTGTGCTGCCAGCAGTCACTCACCCTGGCTGCCGAGCTGAACATGCTCCACGTCGAGTGCCACGCTTGGGACAGCTTCGGCTACGCCGAGCATCACCTAGGCAACCTCGCCGAGGCCGCCGCCTGCTACCAGCGCGCGGTCAGCATGTTCCGGCAGCCGGCGACCTTCCTGCCGAAGCAGACACCCTCACTCACCTCGGCGACACCCTCCATGCCGGCGGCGAGCTGGTCCAGGCCAGGGACGAAGGTCCGCGCCAAGCTCGCCGGCGCGGCGCGGGCCCGCTGACCGCGGGCCAGCAGGGAGCGCAACACGTACTGCATGATGCCGCCGTGACGGTATTACTCGGCCTCGCCGGTGGTGTCGATCCGCACCACGGCCCGGAACTCCGTCCCGTCCGGGGCGCACGAGCCGGTCACAGGGCGAAGGGCGGCAGTGCCGATCTGTGCTTAGCGAGCTCGTGGCGGAATTGTGACGGCAGGCGGCTGAGCATTCCGCTGCGTGAGGACATCCGGGCCAGCTGATGCTGGCTTGCCGCCGGTCCGGGCAGCAGGGTGCGGCGCTGGAGGTTTACCTGGATGCCCGCAGCACCCTGGCCGAGGAGCTAGGCGGCTGCCCGCGATGGGGGATAAGCCAGGGTGTTATCTCCCGCTCTGCTGGGCGCACGAAAAAACGCTGCCTTCGACATCAAAAACAGGATGCCGCCCGCCAGCGATTAGCTGACCGGGCGGCATCCTGCCTCAGGCTATGGCAGGCCGAGAAGAGGGCCCTGACTCATGGGCTATGGCGGTCATCAGCTGAGTGACTGATACCAGGCACCATGTGAGACCATCATGACCCGAACACCTGATACCAGGCGGAATTGCATGTCACGGCATCCAGGATTTCTTTGCTTTCGTTGTACGTCAGGCACAGGTTCTTGTCCCACTGGCTGACATACGAAGCACTGACGATTTTACCATTCTCGACTACCGACGCGCCCTGCCACTTCTGGTAGCTGGCTCCGTTGCATTTGGCCTCGATGATGACGTTCCCGCGGGCGTGGTCCAGCTGCAGGCACAAGTCGACGTGGGCCTGCTGGATCTGCGCCGGCCCGTGGGTTTCATCGGCGTACCAATACCCAGTGACCCCCTCGCCGATGAGCATCGCGACCGGGCTCGACCCTCTCGCGTTGGCGCAAACGTCGACACGGGCAACGCAGAAAGGTTCAGCGGTCGCCGCTGACGCTGCGCCCGCGCCGATAAATCCCAGGGCGGCCGCCATCACGCTGGCAGCCGTAATCGCGATGGTCCGGCTAAGTTTCATGTAGCATCCTTCGGATAATCGTGGATGGAGCTGACTCGAGCGGCGGGATTCACAGAGCCCGGTCACCCAGTGAAGTCCTGCGCATAGTTGAGGGTGTTCGGGGAGGCGCACGTTGCGTTATCGAGCACGTGATGGCTCGTGTTGTATCGCAGGCACAGCTTCTGGTCCCAGTCGCTGCGGAACTCGTACAAGTCGGTGGAGTCGGTCAGAGGGTCCTTCTTGGTGACGTGGATGGGGGCCCACTCCTGGTACGTGGCGTGCACGCACCTGGCCTCGATGACCTCGTTGCTCTTGGCGTGGTCGAGCTGCATGCACAGCGGTTCCAGCAGGCTGAGGTTGCCGTTCAGGATCGGTTGGTAGCCGCCCTGGATGGGGTAAGCCCAGGTGGTCGGTGAGCTGTTCTGCTGCGGATCTTGAAGCATGCGGACTGGTTGCGACGCACCCTCCGCGATGGCGCAGAACCCCGCACTGCCAGCAGTAATTGCACTGCAAAAAGTCCCGCGATGTGCCGTGCTTGCTGATGCAGTACCCGCGCCCGCGGCCACCGCCGCTACAACGGCGGCGCCTAGAGCCGCGGACCGCAGGAACGCCGTCACGAGTGCGGGTTTCTCAGTCATAAGCACCATTATCACCAACTTTATCGTACTTGTTCGTAGATTGCCTGGTTTTGGGGAAGATTGCCCAAGGCAGCTCGGTCCGCGCTGCCCCGTCCCGGCAACGTCGTCGTCATCGGCCAGCCTCGAGACTGCTGGCCATACCGCCCGGCGCTGCGGCCACCATCGCCGACCAGGAAGGGCAGGAACACACCCGGGCGCACGGCGGTGGCGCTGGATACCAGGTTCCGATCTGGCCGACCCGCAGCACCGCGTGGAACGCCTGACCAAAGCCACGGCACTACCGGCCAACTCCGCAGGCCGTTGGTACCCGGTTGCTGCATCTAACAGCGGTTATTTGCGCGTGCGCGTTGCCATGCTCACCACGGAAGGTAGCCGCGATCAGAGCGCGAGATGTCGGGCAGACCGGCCGCCCGGCGCTCTGGACGTTGTTCATCTCAAGAGCAAGATGCCGCCCCCGAGCGGTGAGCTGAGGGGGCGGCGTTCTGCCTCAGGCTACGGCGGGCTGAGAAAAAGTCCTGATACCAGGGGACCGTAGCGGTCATTAGCTGAGCCCCTGATGCCAGGCCGCAGGCAAAGCGCACCTGGTAGGTAACGGGCTTGCCGAGCAGCTCCGCGTGAACGTGCTCAGCTCCTTGGCGTCTGGGCAGTCGAGCATTACGCCCATGATCGTGGTCTCCTGCTTCGCCGGGAACAGGCACAGGTCGAACGGGTGCCCGGCCGGGTCGGCCAGCGTGTACCAGTTGTCGTTCTCGCGCAGCAGCTCGGCGCGCAGTCCGATCGCCTTCGCCGAGCCGGCGTCGAGGTCGGGCACACGGAGGTCGAGGTGCGCCTGCTGCGGCCAGGCCGGATCGGGCCACCGCGGCGGTACATGGTCGAGGCTGCGCTGGGCGGAGATGCGCCACCCGTCCCCGGCGTCCATGGTGATCCACTCGTCGTCGCCGTACAGCTCGGTCCACCCGCCGAGGGCGGTGTAGAACGCAGCGAGCCGCCGGGCGTCGGGTGCGTCGAGTGCCGCCGTGCGCAACGTGCCGATCACGAGAAATTCGTCATGAGCCACCGCTCATCATGCCCGGGCGGCCGAGTTCCGGCGGGCCGCCGGCCCGGTTTACCCGGTCCGTCAACCGACCGGTGGATACCCGCTGGCCGTCTGGCCGATCGTATGGTCCATCTGGATGTGCGGCAGCTGCGGCTGAGCAGCCGATGCGCCCGCCGCCGTCGCGCTGCGACTGTGAAGGCACCAGGCAGCAAGGGCCGCCGGTCCCCGAACTCCGCGCCCAGAGGAGCACGCACCATGAATGCAGCAAGCACGGACTGCCGGCCCGGCGACCGCCAGGTCGCTGGCCCCAGCAGGAAACGAGCGCTCTCAGGCGGCCGGTTTGCCCGGACACTGCGCCGCCTCCGCTGGCCGGTGGTGATCGCCTGGCTGATCGGGGTAATCTTCCTGTTCCCGCTGGCCAGCAGCCTTTCCCAGGCGACCAACAACACCAACGCCGCCAACCTGCCCGCCTCGGCACCCTCGACACGCGTCATTGCGCTGGAACTCCAGCAAGCTTCCCGGCAGGGCCCGGGCCAGCCTCAGACCGACACCGCTTTCGTGGTGTTTGCCCGCAGCAAAGGCCTGACGGCTCCAGATATGACCGCGATCACCTCGGCGCAGGCCGCCGTCGGGCGGCTGGCCGGGCGGGCAAGCGGGCTCAGCGCGCCTGCCCCGGTCCAGCGGTCGGCTGACGGGCAGGCCGCGGTGTTCACAGCGAACGTCACCGCGCCTGCCAGCAGCCAGGCCAGCGCCGACACGGCCGCGGTGCGGGCGATCCGCGCGGCGGTGGGCGGCCCGGCCAGCCGCGCGGGCAACGGCCTGCAGGTCGAAGTCACTGGGTCGGCCGCGGTGACCGCCGACACTGGCACCCCGACCACGACCACCCTGGAGCTCACCGCGGTGGTGATCGTGGCGCTGGTGTTCTTCGTCGTCTACACCAGCCCGCTGCTGTGGTTCCTTCCGCTGCTCGGCGCGGTGGCGGCTATCCAGGTCGCCCAGGCCGGCGCCCATGGCCTGGCCAGCGCCGGGTTCACCGTCAGCCCGCTGTCGTCATCGATCTTGATTGTGCTGGTCTTCGGCGCGGCAAGCGACTACGCGCTGCTGCTCATCCACCGCTACCGCGAAGAGCTGTGCCGCCATGCTGCCACCGAGGATGCCATGGCCGCTGCGCTGCACCGTACCCTGCCGACGCTGCTCGCCTCCTCGGGCACGGTTGCCATCGCCATGATCTGCCTTCTGGCCGCGCAGTCAGCCTCGCTGCACGGCCTGGGTCCGGTCGGCGCAGTGGGCATCGTCTCGGCCCTGCTCGCCCAGACCACCTTCCTGCCCGCGCTGCTGCTGGTCCTCGGGCCGACGGCCTTCTGGCCTCGCGTCCCCCGGGCCGGGCACACCGGCCGCGGCGTATCCCGGCTGTGGTCGGGCGTTGGCACCCGGGTCGCCCGGCACCCCGCCCGGGTGGCGCTCGCCGCCGTGGTGCTGCTCGCCGCCGCCTGCGCCGGGCTCGCCGCCCTGCGCATCGACAACAGCAACCTCTCTCAGGTAAAGGGACATCCCGGCAGCGTGGCCGGCGCGCAGCTAGTCGCCGACCACTTCCCGGCCGGCCTCCTCGCGCCGGTCGTGATCCTGGCGCCGCGGGACGAGGCCAGGGCCGCCGCCGCGGCCGCCCAGACCACCCCAGGCGTCGCCTCCGTGCTGCCGGCCACGCCGGTGGATGGTTACGCCAGCTACCTCGTCATCGTGTCGGTCCCGCCGTACGGGGCCAGCGCGCACGGCGTGATCGTGCACCTGCGCCAGCGGTTCGACCATGAAGCGCCGGGCTCAATGGTGGGCGGGGACCCGGCCGTCCAGTACGACATCACTCAGGCCTCCGCTCACGACGTCCTCGTGCTCATCCCGCTGGTACTGGTGGTAATCCTGATCGTCATTGGGCTGCTCCTGCAGGCGGTCGTCGCATCCCTGGTGCTGGTCGTCACCACCGCGCTCAGCTTCGCGGCCTCGTTCGGGCTGTCGGCCCTGCTGTGGCGCTACGGGCTGGGCTATTCCGGCATCGAGTCGCAGGTCCCGGTGTACATCTTCATCTTCCTGGCCGCGCTCGGTGTCGACTACAACGTCTTCCTGGCTGCCCGCATCCGGGAGGAATCCCGGCACCTGGGCATCCGCCAGGGCACCCTGCGCGGGCTCAGCGTCACCGGCGGCGTCATCACGGCCGCTGGCGTCGTGCTGGCCGCCACGTTCGCCGCTCTGGTCCTGGAGCCCACGGTCTACCTGACCGAGGTCGGGACCGCCGTTGCCATCGGTGTCCTGCTCGACACCCTGGTCGTGCGAACGGTCCTGGTCCCAGCTGGCCTGCTCACGATCGGCGAGCGTGTCTGGTGGCCCGCACGACCAGGCCACTAGAGAGCAGGCCCAGGTCAGTCCAGTACCGCGGCGGCCTCGTTGCCGGGCGCGAGCTCGCCTGCGGTACCCGAGCGCTTGACCAGCCGGCCCCAGCGCTCATGCCGGGCGTATTGCCGGGCGATCTCGCGTCCGCTGGGAAGCGTGCCATCATCCGACCGGTTAGCCAGCGCCCACTGCCAGGCCTGCCGCTGAAGTCCCGGCCTCGACCAGGATGTCATTGGCCTGCTTGCCGCGTGGCGTCTGCCCGGAGGAGCGATCCTGCGGGCGTCAACAGTGGCCACCCCGGTTTCCCGGGAGGAGACCTGCATTCTGGGTTTTGTCTGCTGCAGCTTGCCGCTGCTGAAGCGTTCGGCGTACCTGGTGCATGAGCATCTCGTAGGCGCCGATGAGCGCGAACAACGGCCACGCAGCGATCACCCGGCCGATCGCGGTCGGCTCGGCGACCGCGACGTTGGCAGCAAGGCTCGCCACGCTTCCGGTCACTAGCAGCGCCCACGGCAAGACCCCGCCACGGCCGCCCGAACGCGAGTCGGCCAGCAGCGCCGTCGACGCGGCCACGATCATGCCGTCGACCGAGAATGGTGTCAGCGCCGCCACCCAGCCGGGCTGGCCGTGCAGTTCCACCAGCACATGCATGTGCAGGTAGGACACCGTCGCCGCGATCAGCGCCAGCAGGCCTACACATCCGGTCGTCGTACGCCGGATCCAGCGATCCGCCGACCCGGTCATGACCGGCTCCCAAGTGCGAATTCACCAGCCAGGACACAATGGTTTTTGGTGCGCATACCCTCGGACACGTTGGGGTTCAAGTGATCCCAGGATCGACCTCGCTGTTGTCCTCTTCAGCTTCGTAGCCGCTCTCGGTGCGGTCATTGAATTTCTTGGTAGCCCGGTCCTCTGGACCGGTGTCTTGATGACGTCGCTGACCCGCTCCCCTGCGGCCAGCGGTCTGCTGCCGCAGGGGCGCTGCGCATCTGATTGAGCTGATTTACCGACTGGTTGGCTGCGTCGAGTAGCACCAGGCGCGGATCACCCTCTTCCTTGCACGATAAAGCTTGCCGGGTGGCGCGGAGAAGCGACGAACCCGCCGACCAGGCTTCCAACGCCGAGCCCAAGGCTGTACATCATGAAGCTGGCCGTGCCCGCTTGAGTGCGCTGATCTCCCGGCACCGACGCCAGCAGCACAGTGCGGGTGACAGGTGCGGTTAAGGCCAGCCCGGTGCCGACCAGGAAGCTCCCGGCAAGCGCCGGCGAAAGCCACGGGGACAAACCCAAGCGCCAGGGCACCGGGCACTGTGCGGGTCATTCCGGCCAGGCTACGAGGAACTGCGAGCCTTCCCGCGGCGACCAGTGCACCGAGACCACCTGGCGCATCAGCATCTCGTAGGCGCCGACGAGCGCGAACGACGGCCAGGCTGCGATCACCCGCCCGACCGGGGCAGGCGGCCTGGGGCGGCCGGCCGCCTGCCCCGCCGGTATCGGCTAGCCGACCTGGTAAGCGCGGGTGATCGTCTCGGTGACTGACCCGCCCGCCGAGTCGGTCGCGGTGACCTTCGTCGTCACCAGGCAGCCGCTCTTCTCGGTGAAGCTCACCGTGAAGTTCCCGCCGCCGGCTGACGTGACCGCTGCCTTCGCCCAGGTCTTCCCGTCGTCGCAGGACACCTGCGCGGTGGCCCCGGTAATGCTCGCTGCCTTTGCCAGCTGGATGTGACCGGCGTGCAGGCTGATGTGCTGCGCGCCCGCCGGTGCAGCCCCGGTCAGGGACAGGCCCCTGACCTGGTAGCCCAGCGTCATCATTGGCTGCACCGCGCACTGCTGGGTGTTGTTCTGGTCATCGGGTGTCGAGCAGGCCCAGATAGGTCCCGGGACCGTAGCCGTGGGATCGGGGGCGGACTTCCAGGTCCACGTCGTCGTAGTGGCGGTCGATAGCCTGGCGGTTGGGTCGCTGAGAGCCTGTTTCAGGGTGAAACTGACCGTCGACGGGTCCGGGCTCAGGGTCGCGAACGGGATCAGGCCGTCGGCTCCGCCGCTGGACAATAGCGTGCCGTTCTGGTCCACGTCATAGGTGCCGCTCACGCTTCCCCCGTTGTCGGGACCGAGCCACTCGTGCCCGGGCACGTTGTCGCTGAACGGCGTGACATAAAGCTCCAGCGTGTTGCCAACCCGCGCCGCGGACGGGATTAGAGCGCCCAGGCCATGGGCGTAGCTGCCCGCGCTGAAATCAGGCTGCGGGTGCAGGGGGTACTCGTTCCAGCTCACAGCCTGCGGGCCGGGCGACAAGAAGCGGTATGCGGCGTCCAGGACACCTCCCGCCTCGGAGTGCTGGGTCGCGTCGTACTCGGAGATGTACGAACCCTGCCAGGCTAGGCCCGGAGCTGTGTTGAAGTACTGAACCTGCGTGGCGGGCAGGGTGAGCGGCACGTCGAGTGCGGCGCCCCACTGGCTGGGAAACAACCCGTTTGCCGCCCACGCCCCGGCCGTCGTGACGTCCTGGTAGTAGTGCTCGGTGACTGACGCCAGATTCGCGGGCTGGAGCGTGAGCTTCTGCTGGGCGGGGATGACATCAGGGCTCTCGGGGATGTCCAGGTTGTACCCGTACGGCGTGCTTCCGCCCGTTGGCGCCGGGGACAAGGTGGCATAGACGTAAGCCTGGAGCGTCCCGGCTGGCGGCCTGGCGGTCATCGGGCTGACATACAGCGTCCCGCCCTGCTGTGCCTGGCCCACGCTTGCGGTAAGGCCCTGCGGGTCGGTCACGACCGTGTCAAGCTCCACCAGCCGGGACACCGCCGGCCGGGGGGTCGCCACCGTGACCTGGCTCGTCGCCGCGCTCGCCGCGACGTGCACCGTGATATCCGCGTTGACCGCGACCTCCGGCAGGATGTCCTCGCGGGTACTGTCTGAGCCGCTGAACCCTGCTATCACCCAGTAGTCGCCGGTCGGGACGCTGAACTTGGCCACGCCGTCGTAGAAGGTGGCGAACGTCTCCATGGGGTCGCCGAAAGCGGTCAGGCTGGAGCCGTCGTACACGGAAACCCCGTCGCCGTTGTCCGGCTTGCCGGCGGCGTCGGTCCCGTCGATGGTCAGCGTGTGCATCGGGTAATCCGGGCGCACCGGGGACGTCGGCTCTGGCGCCCCGGCGAGCGCGATGGTGGTGCTGGCGAGCAGCCCCCCGGCAGCCGGGCGGCCGCTGGCGCGCTCAGCGGCGGCCTGCGCTGCCAGCGCCGCGCCGAAGGTACGGGCACCGGAGGCGGTCACATACCCTGACGCGCTCCCGGCACCCGACGCGGTCAACGTCACCCCTGGCAGGTCCGGCCGGGCACCGGAGAAGGTGACCTGTACCGGGAGCCGGCCGCCGGACTCGGCCCGCTGCAGGTCCATGACGTTGAACAGGGTCGGGTCCAGGCCGTGTCCCAGGTACGGCGCCACGTCCGACGGGATCTCCTCGATTACCCGGCCGGAATGCTGGCTGACCAGCCCGCCGCGCGGTGATCCGGGCAGGACCGAGACGGCGCCGCCGCCTTGTGCCGAGTGCATCAGCAGCTGGGTCCCGTCAATCAGCAGTACCGTGCTCGCTGTCTGGCCGGGCGCGGCCGCAGCGGTGGCGGTGGCGGCCGCCTGGGCACGGGAGGCCGCGGCGGCCGCCTGTCCTGTCGGCGCTGCCGGGCTGGCCAGGGCAGGATTCCCGGCTCCGGCGCCCAGCGCGGCCGCAGTGATGACAGCCGCGACGGCCAGGGCGGTCCCTGATATGCGCACACGCATGAAAGTGCTCCTCACCTTGCTGAAGTGGTGGCCTGTCCGGCGTCAGAAGGCGCCGGTGCCGTCGGGGGTGCCAAGGCCGGTCGGCGCGTCGTAGCCCTTCGTGGCCTTGCACAGGTAGTCGCCGCCGCACGCGGCTCCCGTGCCGCTCTCGAACAGGTCGTTGCTGCCTGTGGTGATGTCGAACAGCGACCGGGCGTGGGCGTACTCGTATCCGGGGGAGATCTTCGCGGCGTTGCCGGCCAGCCCGTAGATTCCGGCGATCAGCGGCGCCGCCGCGCTGGTCCCGGCCACCGTCAGCCACCCGCCCTGGCTCTGGTCATAGACCGGGATGTCCGATGCCAGTGCGGACACGTCGGCTACAGTCCGGCCCGGGCAATGCGCGTCCTTCTGCCACGACGGCTTGGAAACGTAGGCTGAGCAGCCGCTGCCGGATGCTCCCTCGTCGTCTTCCCACACCTGCTCAGACCAGCCGCGGCTGTTCTTGGCCTTGGTCAGCTCCGTCCCCCCGACCGCGGTCACGGTCGCCAGCGTGGCCGGAAAGTTCGCCGCAGTGTAACCGTCGTCACCCGACGAGACCGTGATCACGTGCCCGGGATGGTCAAAAGCAGCCGCGTAGGGCTGCATCTG
Source organism: uncultured Actinomycetota bacterium (assembly GCA_963815375.1). GTDB lineage: Bacteria > Actinomycetota > Actinomycetes > Streptosporangiales > Streptosporangiaceae > JASHPR01. The sequence goes on from CAWFGX010000012.1 coordinate 466,911, forward strand.
CCCGGCCTCGCGCGCCCCGTAGCTGTTGGAGATGGCCTGCGCGCCGAGCCGCGTTGCGGTGTCCTCAGCCGCCGCTATATTGCCGAAGCTGTCGTCGGTGGCCTGGACCACGAGGATCTTGCAGTGCGGGCAGGCTGCCGAGACCATGGACACGTCCAGCATGGTTTCCACGTCCCAGCCGAAGGGCACGCCCGACGGCGGCAGCGGCGATGTCTTGCCCTGCTGGTTCACGATCCGCAGGCAGCCGCTGGCCGTGGTACAGGCCGGCAGCTTGTACTCGCTCCGGTAGGCGGCGAGATCCGCCGCCAGATCCGGGGTGCTGAACGCCTCGACGACAGCGACCGTCTGCCCCGAGCCGCCCGACACTGGCAGCTTGTACGCCGACTCGATGTCGACCGCACCCCAGCCCGCCGGCGCCAAAGCCGGGCCAGTGCCGCCTGCCGCCAGCGCCCGGTTCACCGAGGTCTGCGGCGCATACAGCGCGTAGCAGCGCGCGAATCCCGCGGGCGGGGCCGCGCACGCAGCCCGCATCACGGGTGCCTGCGGGCCGCTGCGAGCCAGCCCCGATATCGTCGTGGCCTGCGCCGTGGCCGGCACCGCAACCGCAACCGCAGCCGCGGCCAGGGCCACAGCCAGCCGGTCAGCCAGGAGCTTTCTGTGCGCTCGCATGAGTCTCCTTCTCCGGGAAGTCGTCCGTGGACCGTAAATCGGAAATGCCAGACGGCGTTCCCTGTCTGTACTTGTCCGGCAACGGCTCCCCCGTTCCATCGCGAGCGCGGCCAATCCCGAAATCGTGACCAGAAAACTCAGGCGCTGAAGGTCCGCCGCGACCGTTACCCTGATGATTCGTCCGCCCAGCAGAACGGGGAGGTGTAGCGGATCTATCTGTTCGTAAGCTCGTCCTCGCCTGCCGGTGGAAGTCCAGTCCGGGTAGCTGCGAGGAGGCCCGGTAGCAGGCTGGCGGCTTGGTCTCGGTCGCGAGCGATCACGCGCACGGTGCTGCGCTCGCGGCCCGGCACCTCGCGGAACTCGGCCACCGGCGAGTGGGCCTCATCCTGTCCCGCTTCTCACCGACCTCACGTAAAATCGCGGCCGGCTGGCGGGCAGGAGGCCGCGGAGCGGCAGCACGCGGTCGCAGCCACGCTGGCGTCGGTGCGAGCCGAGGGGCTGGAACCCAGCGGCGAGGACCTGACGCTGTTCGCCGAGGTGGCCGCCGGGCCACTGTCCACCAACGAGCTGCGGCAGCGGGTCCTGTCTGGCTACCGCAGGTGAGCGGCGCGGCCGCCGACCAGTATCTGGACCCGGCCAGCGGCGTTCTGCGCAACCTGCTGGCCATCACCGACGCCGCCGAACTAGCCCAGGCCGAGGCGGCGCTGTCCGCGTCGCGGCTGATGGACCTGGAACAGCGGCGGCTGCCCGACCGGTACGACCTCGCCCACCTGCAGGCCTTTCACCGCCACATTCTCGGCGACGTCTACGACTGGGCCGGCCAGCTGCGCACCGTGTCGATCGCGAAGGGAGCCGCCGATCCGCACGACAACGTCACCGGCGTCACCGCGCGACTGCGTCGCGCCCGGCCGGCGCTGACTTCCGTCCGGGGCTGTCGGGGTCGTCGTTTGACCATCAGTCAGCAGCCCTGGCGAGTCCCGCCGGGCACGCCGCGACCGTCCCGCGGAGCCCACCGTAGTAGCCGTCAGCAACCACCAGCCGCAAGTCATAAATCGATGGTCTGCGCCCGACACACGATTTATTCCAACGCGAGTGCCAAACGCGCAGAGCCGGCGTCATGCGCTCAGGCTGTCGTGTTCCGCTTCAATAAGCGTTCATCGTGGGCGGCTGTAGCTAGGGTTGGTGCGCTGTCGATGGAGGCTGCTGCGCCACTAGCCGCAAGCCAGGCTCGCCGAGCTCATTGCCGAGCTGGCCTACGGTTCCTGAGCGTTTGACCAGGCGGCCCCACCGCTCATGCCGGCCATACTGGCGGGCGATCTCCCGCCCGCTGGGAAGCGAGCCATCGACTGCACGGTGGGCCAGCGCCCACTGCCACGCCTGCTGCTAAAGTTGCCTGCTTGCGCTGCCTACGTCAGTGATGCCTCGGTCGCGCCCGCTCGGCTTGGACTGGCTTGTTCGCGGGCGCCCGGCATTCGTCTGGTCGTTCTCCCGACTAGGTGGGGCCGACCCAGCCTGTCGCGGTTGCCGCTGGCCCTTGCCTGCCGCAGCACGGCGGACCTGGCGCATCAGCATCTCGTACGCGCCGATGAGCGCGAACGAAGGCCAAGCCGCGATGATCCGCCCGACCACCGTAGGCTGGGCGACCGCGACGTTGGCAGCCAGGCTTGCAGTGCTGCCGGCGACCAGCACAGCCCACGGCAGCACCCCGCCACGCTCCCCCGTACGCGAATCAGCTAGCAGCGTGGTCGACGCGGCCACGATCATCCCGTCAACCGACAGTGGCGTCAGCGCCGCGACCCAGCCGGGCTGACCATGCAGCTCGACCAGCACGTGCATGTGCAGGTAGGACACCGTCGCCGCGATCAGCGCCAGCAGCGCTACGCAGCTGGTCGTCGTCCGCCGGATCCACTCGTCCACCGAGCCGGTCATGACCAGCTCCCAAGTGCGAATTCACCAGTCAGGACGTATTGATTTTTAGGTTCGCATACCCCTCGGACACGTCCCGATCATGTTACTGACCTGCGGATACGTTCATAGGCATGGCATAGGACGCTTCCAGATTTCGGCGGTTTCCCCAGGTCAGAGGCATGGGGGTTCAAGTCGGGTTCAGATCACAGAAAGATAACGAAGCGGACCGGGCGTCCCGCCGGGATAGTCGCCGCGACCGGCAGCTCGCAGCCCCGGTTCAGGATGGCGGCACCTCCAGCACCGAGTTCCGATCACCCTCGGTGGCAAGTGCTGTCCTGCGGACCATGTCCCAATGGCCGCCGATCTGCAGAGCAGCGTCACCGGTATCACCGTGCGACTGCGTCGCGCCCGATCGGCTGATCTAAGTGCACGGTCGGCGCCCACTCGCGCTCATGCCGATGAGCGGGCATGCCGTTCTGCCGCCCGCCGAGAAATCCCGTTGCGAGTGGCCGGCGTCGGATGTCTGATTGATCGGCCACCAGTCACGGGAGGGAGCATGACGGGCGCGTCGCTGCCCACCCCCACGCTGCGCACCGCTCGCCTCCGGCTGCGTCCCTTCAACGACGCCGATACGAACGACCTCTTCGCGCTGCACAGCAGCGCCCACGTGCTGCGCTACTGGGACGCGCCGCCGTGGAGCGAACGCGTGCGCGCCGAGCGGTTTATCACGGCTTGCCGGCAGATGGCACAGGAGGGCACCGGGGCGCGGCTGGCCGTGGATCGTGTCTCCGACGGGGTGTTCATCGGCTGGTGCAGCCTGAACCGGTGGAATCCGGACTACCGCAGTGCGTCGCTGGGCTACTGCTTCGACGATGCAGCGTGGGGGAACGGCTACGCGACGGAGGCCGCGCGCGTTCTGCTGCGGTGGGCATTCGACACGCTGGACCTAAATCGCGTCCAGGCTGAGACCGATACACGCAACGTGGCATCTGCCCGTGTGCTGGAGAAGCTCGGCTTCGTGCGTGAAGGGACGTTGCGGGAAGACTGCGTCGTGAACGGCGAGGTCTCTGACTCGTGGGTCTACGGGCTGATCAGGCGGGAGTGGCGGCCGTCGTCCGAGCCGGTTCCCGCCCGCTGAGTCCTCGCTCCCTCGCTGGACGTCGCCCGGCACCCGGGTGTTTCGCTTCGCCGTGTCGAGGGGCCGGCACGGGGCACTCTCAGTAGCCGCGTTGAGCGCGCCGGCTGACCGTCGGTGAACGCCTCCTGGGTCCACGTCCCTCTGACGGTGGCGCTGGGCTCATCGGCGGTCAGCATCACGCTGGGTAACCAAGATACTTGAGGAGAACACGCACTGAGCCGCCTAAGGGCCTGTCGATTATTAACGCGCTGGTTTGGTCTTCGGTGTCAGGGTGATGCCGTGCTGTGATGCGTATGCGGTGAGGTCGGCCAGTGTGGTGAGCGGGGCGGCGGCGGGCTCGATGCTGTGGCCGGCTTGCTTGAGCAGTGGCTTGATCTGCCGTTCGGCCGTGGCGATGGTGCGGGTGGAGACGCCGAACAGGTCGGCCAGGACGGGCCGGGGTACTGCCAGGCGCTGTCGCATGATGGTGACCAGGGTTTTCCCGGCGGAGGTCAGGGCCTGGGGGTGGCCGCCGGCGCGACGGCGGGTCGCGGGGCCGCCGCGGGCGATGTGCGTCTCGGCTTCGTGCTGGGCCTGGCAGGGAAGGGCCAGTGCGGTGGTGAGCTGCTCCCAGCGTGCGGCTGTCATCCCGGTCAGGCATGGGTGTGCCCAGCCGGGCCGCTCGCCCCGGCCGGGTCGCGGTGCGGGCGGTGGCGGCGGCACGGGCGGGCGGGGGTGCAGGGTGTAGTTCCAGTCGCCGTGCCAGTCGTGGCGGGTGAGGGGAAGTGCGGCCATCTGCTCATTACTCAGTCGCCAACACGATAGATGGAAATGATCACCCGTGTATCACGCGATCTGCGCGCAGGCTGTGGTGCTCCCCTTCATGAATGTTCGTCGTGGGCGGCTGCGGCTACGAGTGGCCCGCCGTGGATGCGGGCTGCTGTGCTACCAGTCGCAGGCCGGGCTCACTGGGCTCATTGCCGATCTGGCCTGCAGCCCCTGAGCGTTTGACCAGGCGGCCCCAGCGTTCATGCCGGCCGTACTGCCCGGCGATCTCCCGTCCGCTGGGAAGGGAGCCATCACCCGTCGGGTGGGCCCGTGCCCACTGCCACGCCTGCCGCTGAAGTTCCCGGCCCGCACCACCAGCACCCGCGATGCCCGGGCTGGCGTCCGCCTGGCCCGGACGGGTGAGCCCGCGAACGCCCCATAGTCGTGCCGGCAATTTCCCGGTCCGCGCTGTGCGGCCCAGCCTGTCGCCGCTGTTCCTTCAGCTGTTGCCTGCTGGGGTCTGCAGCACGGCGGCGCACCTGGCGCATCAGCATTTCGTAAGCGCGCCGATGAGCGCAAACGACGGCCAGGCCGCAATCACCCGCCCCATCAGCATCGGGCTGGGCAACCGCGACATTAGCGGCCAGGCTCGCCGTGCTGCCCGCAACCAGCAAAGCTCACGGCAGCACCCCGCCGCGCTCCCCCGCACGCGAATCGGCTAGCAGCGTGGTCGCGCGGCGGACGGGGTCGTGTTGGCCATCAGGCAACTCTCGGGTTTCGGCCGGAGGCCTGGGCCAGCCGTGGACCCAGCAGATGACGAGAATCCCACGGTAAGACGGCCGCGACGATCACGTCATGTCACGGCCCGCGACTCGCGCGACAGCACTACTGACCGGGCATTCTCGCGACGCGGCCGATCGCTACGGGACCAGTACTGGTAGTGAGAGGACGGTCTCGCGGTGGCTGATCTCAATGTCCACCGGCACGAGGCTAGTGGCGGTCGCGATCTGCTCGGAGGTTCCAGTGTTGCGAGCCCAGCGGGGGTGGGCACCGCCGGACACCTGGACGCGGAGACGGTGGCCGGGTGCGAAGCGGTGGGCGGTCGCGCTCATCGGAACCTCGATCTCGGTCCAGCCGTCCGCGTCGGCTGGCGGCGTACCGTCCAGCCGTAGCAGCCCGTCGCAGATGTTCCACGACGTGCCCCTGGCGTCCACGTCGCACAGCCGGGCGAAGACGTCGAAGTTCGGACTGCTACCGCGAACCCGCAGCCGGAGGCTGACCGGGCCGATGACCTCTTGCGGTTCGCTGATGACCGGGCCGGTGAAGACGAGGACGTCCTCGCGTGCCTCCAGCTTGGCGTTGTCCTTCGAGCCGAAGCCATTGCTGTCCATGCGGGGCCCGCCGACCGAGGGCGTCGGATCGTGGGGGTCGTAGCGGAACGATGACGTGCCCTCGCCAGGCGAGTCTGCGAGGGTTCCGCCGGCGTGCAGGTGCCATGACTGCGCGATGGCGTCTGGCGGCGGCCAGTCGGCCAGGTCACGCCACTGTCCTTTGCCGCCGATCTCGCCGACGTGGACGCGCACGGGGGTCGGGCCGGGAGCATCCCCGTTCACGGTCAGGTGCGCCCGCAGCCACGCGAGTGCCTCTCCGGCGATGATCGGCATGTCCTTGTTGAACCCGGACGAGTGGTTCCACGGGCCGACGACCAGCCGCACCGTGCGGCCGGCCTCACGAAGCCGCCGGTAGCTGTCCAGCGTCCCGTCGATGACGACGTCATACCAGCCGCCGAGCAGGTGGACCGGTGGCAGGGAGTTGATGTCCGGATCGGCACGCCGCGGTCCCCAGTACCGATCGCCGGCGGCCGGGTGTGCCAGCCAGTCCTCAAGGTAGCCGACCCGCTTCCCGAAGGCCAGCTTGTACCCGGGTATGAGCGGCAGCATCCGCGTCACCTTCCTGTAGGTGAGCATGAGCCGCACAACCGCGCCCATGAACGGGCGGAACCCCTTGTCCTGGGAGAGCATGGCGGCCACCCCGGTCAGCGTGGCCTCCATGGCGAAGGCGCCGCCTGGATAGAGGAACCCGTAGAAGTCCTCCGTGCTGACCTGGACGACCATCGCCTTGAGTTCCGGCGGCGCGTCATTCGCCAGCGCCCACTGGGTGAAGCCGAGGTAGCTCGCGCCTATCGTGGCGAGCGAACCGTTGAACCAGGGCTGCTCGCGCAGCCAGGCGATCGTCGCCTGGGCGTCGGCCGCTTCGTCGGTGAACGGCTCGTGGCTGCCGCCGGATCCGCCCGTTCCCCGTGTGCTCTGCAGCAGGACGTTGTAGCCATGCTCGGCGAACAGGCCCCCGTACATGAAGTCGTAGGGGAACCCGCGCCCGTATGGGGTGCGAACGAGCAGCGTGGGGCACGGCTCGCCAGTCTGCGGGATGTACCGGTCGGCTATCTGGTGCGTCCCGTCCGGCATCGGGATCCGGATACCCCGCTCCAGCGCCACCGCGCACGCGGGCGCGGGCAGGCCCTTACGGGACTGGCGCGTGAAGAACCTGACGTGCCTGGGCAGCTTGGCGGTACGTTCCGTCGTCGCCAGCTTTTCTTTCGTGTCCTGTGCCATCACCGGCTCCCTTCGCGAGCATTCGCGTACGTCGTTCGCGAAGTCGAGCATACTAGATTGAGAACGGCGATCGCGAAAGGGAGGCGGAGATGACGGCGGGGGAACGGCCGGCGGCGAGCATCTGGCTGCGCCCGGAGCGGTCTGCGGTCGGCCGCCCCGCGCAGTGGAGCCGGGCCGAGATCACCCAGGTCGCGTTGCGAGTCGCCGATGCCGAGGGCCTGGACGCGGTCTCGATGCGGCGCGTGGCCGCCGAGCTCGGCACCGGCGCCGCGTCGCTGTACCGCTACGTCGAGACCCGCGAGGACCTCCTCGACCTGATGACCGATGCCACGGGCGCAGAGTACGAGCCCGCCCCGCCAACCGGTGACTGGCTCGCCGACCTCATCGCCTTCGGGGAGCAGGCCCGCTTCATCTTCCGCCGCCACCGCTGGCTGGCCGGGCTCACCATGACCCGCCCGGTCATCGGCCCCAACGGAACCGCCCTGATCGAGCACTTCCTCACCCTGCTGCAGGGGCATCCAGCGGGCATCGAGGCGAAGATGGAGGCGTTCGGGATGCTGAACGGGATCACCGCGGCCTTCGCGCTGCAAGAGCAGGCCGAGCACGGCCTGCAGGCGCGCAACCTCGCCTACCTCGGCCACGCCCTCACCTCCGGCAAGTACCCACGCCTAGCAGCGTTCCTGTCCCCGCAAGAACAGCTACCGCTCCCCGAGGAACTCGCCGACCGGTACCCAGATCTCATCGGCCGCGTCCTGACAGGTCTGCTCGGCCCTGCCTAGCAGGGTGAGCTCCGCGCGGACGCCCACCAGACTGCCCGTGCGGTCCGGCCCGTCCAGGGCACCAGGCCCGCCGCCTCACAGGCACCCGAGCCGTGCTCGGCCACCACGCCGCGCTCAGCGTCTAACCTGCGCACCAGGGCGCCCGGCACGAGCTAACTGCCCGGCCCGTTCCCGGCCGCGCGCACCGGACAGCACAGAACACCCGGCTCGGTACAGCTCAACTGACCTCGGTGACGACCAAGATCACCATCCAGATCGGCGGCTCTGCGCGCGGCTATCTACCGCCACCAGGACGGTTGGCAACCCGCCCGCGGCCGAGCAGGCGGCGGCGGTCGTATGTTTATGCACCGCCAGCGCTGAAAGTGAATGAGACTCTTCTGCCGCGGTCAGCGCTCAGCCGTCCGCTCTGACCACGTCCTGTTCGCGGACCCAGAATGTCGAGACCCCTGACTGGTCACTGACGCCGTGAGCCAACTTGACCAGCAACGCACCGGGGACTACGTGGCTTGCCACCTCGGATGGCTCAATCTCGCAGACCAGTGTCACGGGGACTGGAAAAGCGGAATCCGGCCTGAGACGATCACCCTGGTCCACGACCGGGGGTTTGTCGAACAACTGGACTACTGTGCCATCGGCCAGCTGGAGATGGACCTCAACCCACCCCGGCTGCGGCTCATCGTCCACCCACCGGACGGCCTCCGCGCGCACGCCCAACACCCGGCAATTATCTCGCTGCGAGGCGATCCCGGGCAATCTGCACGGTGGGCTTACTGTCATGCCGGGATAAGCGCGGGCAGCTGTGACTATGGGCATGATCGGGTTAGTGAAGATGATGGGAACGCTTGGCCGTACCAGCAGCCGTGGCTACACCGAGTGATGATGAGGGCGCTCGCCGAGCTGCCTAATTGTGTCTGAGGGCGTTGCGGTTGTGCCGTAGCGTTCGTGAGGTCCGACGGTCTGGTTCCCGAACCGCTGCCGGCCGCGTGAGTGGTCTGGCTTTAGAACGAGGTGCCAGCCCGTCGGGTCTCGCCGTGGCGTGGCTCGAAAGAGGTGAGAGCGATAGCGGATCTGTAATTAGGCATGCCCGCCACGTCCCCCATTGCTGGTGACGATGAGCTGGAGTGTGCTGATGACGGCTGTGATGATCGGCGTGGACCCGCACAAGGGTTCGCACACGGCGGTGGCGATAGACGGGGTGGAAGAACCGCTGGGTGAGCTGCGGGTCCGCTGCGCTAGGCGCCCCCTGTGGGCCGCACGGTGGCGAGCGGGCCGAGAGCCACGTCGCGGGACAGCCGGATGCCGAACGCGAGCGTCAGCACGTCCAGGGTCGCGATCTCGGGATTGACGTGGGACAGGGGAGCGTCGTCGGGGGGCTGTTCGACATCGAGTCCCACCTCCCGCATCTGGGCCACGAACCGGTCCGGGTTGGTGCCCCCTCGGTCGAAGGCCAGCAAGGGCTCGAATGAGGTCACCTCGGCGCCGTCGGCGAAGTAAAAGAAGTAATCCGAGGTCAGCGAATCCAGCAGTGCGAGTTCGGTTCCCGCCGACAGTTCCCGCGCCGTCGGCGAGAAAGCGCCTACGTTGAAGAAGCAGTTGTCAATGCAGAACGCCCATTCGCCGCAGCGGCCGACCCGGGCCCACGGGTGGCCGAGTGTGTTGTATGTGACCTCCGCTGTCAGCCACTGGCTGTCGGGCGGGTCCGCGCCGAGCGCTGCGGTGATTCGTTCGGGTGATATCCCGCGGACGAACGTCAGGCGGATGCCGTTGGGGTATTCCTGCTGCACCCAGGCCCACTGCGCCGACACGGACCCGTGCCCCTGACCGGTCATGAGGTCACAGCCTACGGGTCACCGTCAGCCAGAACGACCCAGGAACCGCTCGTCAGCACAAGGGGCAACGGCCTGCGAAGCCGCGTGCACGCGAATGGACCAGCTGGCCAGTACACGGCCAAAACGTGAGCCTCCTGCCACAGCGCCCAGCTCACAGCACGCCTGCGGTCTTGAGAATCGTCGACCCAAACGAGGCAATTGCTCAACCTGGTTGCCTATGAGCGAGCTCGATCCCGGGGCCGGGCGGTAGCTCAAGGTCAGGGCCGTCCGCAATTGCCATGCTGCAATTTCGCGGCAGGGCTCTGTCGATCTACGGCAGCGGCCACCGCTGGGTCTCTCCCACGGGCTCGGCATGTGCGTCGCCGAATCTGAACTGTCGTGTGCTGGTGATGCATGCCATCGGAGTCACGCTCCGGGTTATCGCGAAAAGGCGCCAGAGTCGTCCGGGCGCCCTGAGAACATTGCGCCCAAGCGCGGGTGAGCTTACTGCCCCAAGCGCCCTGGGCAGAACTGACACGGAAGAGGTGCATGGTTCAAGTCCACGCAGGCCCACGCAATCAGTCAGCAGCCCAACGAGGGCACCTGGGCCGACTGGTCGGTCTGGCAGGCCGTGCCTGGGGCGTCGGCCGTCACCGCGGTCAGTGTGCCCGTGCGCGCGCCTTCGGCAGCGTCGCGGTCGGCTCGGCGTGGTAAGCCAGGAACCGGAGGCTGGCGGCTCGCGCATGCTAGGCATACACGACTGCGGTTCCAGCGATGAGGTCATACAGGGCACGGTGCTCGCGCTGCACGAGGATGCCCAGGAAGCCCAGGCCTAGGGTCAGGAAACCGATCGGGAACGTCAGCGATCGCACCCATCCGCGCCAGGGGCTCAGCTTCGTACCGTCGGCCTGGACAACGTGCACGCCCAGCAGGGCCATGCCCAGAGTCTTGCCGTCGTTGGCCGCCCACTGAAAACCGAAGTAAACGAATTGCCAGAGCACATAGATAACGACCACGACCATACTGCCCCGGTGCCAGGAAATCCCCCGACCCGTGATGACCTGCGCGACGAAGGAAATAGCTGTCAGGACCAGCTCAAAAACGACCAAGCTGACAATGAGGTCGATCACGTACGCCGCGACGCGTGATACCGATCCTGCGTAGTGACCTTGGGCGCTCTCCAAGCGGCCCGGGTGGGCACGGACGCTCATCCACTCTCTCCCTTCAGGTCTGCCGCTGCCGACTGAGCTGCCACGTTTAGCAGCGCGGGTGGTGCCAGCGGCCCCGGGGTCTTGCGCCGTAGCAGGCGGGTCACCCAGCGGTCGACCCACTGGTCTAGCCCGACGGCCCCGCCGCGTGCCGAGTCCAGTGCCTCGGTAGCTATCCCGCCGGTCGACTTGGCGATGATGGCGCCGAAGTCAGTCTCCGCGGCAAGCTTTTCCATGTCGATGCGGCCGACGACGTTGTTGAGGTCGACCCGGTCCAGTACGGCGCCCATGTCGACCTGGTCCAGCATCTCGTTGAGGTCGACCTGCTTAAGCAGTGCGTTGATGTCTATCTGCTTGAGCAGCGTGTTCACGTCGACCCGACCCAGCAGCGCGTTAAGGTCCACCAACTGAAGGAGCACGTTGGGGTCCACGGCCTGGACGACGAGGTCGATGACGCCCTCGGCAACGCGCTGCGCGGCCGCTTCGGCTGACACAGTCAGGCCCCGGCGGCGCAGACGCAGCCGGTTAAGTGGTTCCACGAGATCAGTATGGCTGCCACGCTGAGGATACGATCGTTCACGGTCCGCACACCCTTACGGACCCTAGCGTCATGCCCGTCTCGTGCCCGGACCGGTGGCGGGTCAGGGACTGTCTGCCGGCACTCTGCGCGTCATCGCGTCGGCGGTCCGGCCTGGTGGGGCTCGGCCAGCAGATACCGGCGGTGCAACTCGCGGCCCATTGGCCACCAAGAGCCTCAGTGACCCGCTTGTCGGTCACTGTGATCGGCTCGGGCACCGGCGACTCGGCGAGTTTCGACGACCAGCCGGGAAGGAACACCTCGCTGGCGTGGCTGACGATGATCGAGCACGCCTTCAGCGCCGCTCTGACTATCGAGACGCGTGATCCCGCGGGTCTGTCCAACTACGAGATCCCGCTCGCCGCCATTACCACCTGAAGTCCCAGCTGACAATCGCGTCGGACTGCGGTCACACACCACAACCGGAGTAGTCTTCGCGTAGGTAGACGCAGTGTCACGACGTTAACTCGTACTCCGTAGCACCGACCCAGAGGGCCTCAGCCTCTTGGTAGAGGTTTTCGAACCATTGGCTATCGGCTGGCTGCAGAACGAACTTTGGCTCGCCCGGTGCTTGGTAAGTGTAGTACTCGGCAAACAGCGCCGAGGCTTCGGAGCGGCTGTCCAGGCTGCCATCTACCGAGATCACACCCATGGCCAGAGGGTGGGTAGTCAGCTGGACACAGAGATCACCGCCGGTTGCGCGCTTTAGTTCTGCTAGGAGACGCAGCGAATGGCGTACGCGTTCGCGGATGCTGTCTGCCGACCTATCCGCGTAGTAGCGATCTGCAGCAACGTCGATCGCTGCGGAGGATGGGTTCATTAGCAGCATGCGGATCCTGCAGCCGTTGTTGAGCCAGCCTTCGAACTTGTTGTATTTGCTGGTAATCAGCGTATTGCGGGTAACGCCGGTAATCAGCAACTCACGAGCATTGCTCATAGCCAGTTCGAGTTCGGGCCCGAACTCTAGCTTGAACAGCGGACGGGCCGACCTGCGCAGCGCCGCGGCTGGGGCGAGTGGCCAGGGAATCCCGTCCTGCCACTGGCGTTCTGCCTCGGCTGCAAAGTGCTCATACCAGAAGCCATCCACGGGCCTGAGACTGAAGATGGGAGCGGACTCGCTGACAGGCCTATGTTCGTAGTGCTGCAGGACAATCAGCCCATTTGCAGTGCCCACATCGATGACGTTGATGCCCATCTGCGGAACGAATGGCGCTACGCGGATCTCAACCTCACCACCAGTAGCGTCCCGCAGAACCGCGAGCTCATCAAGCGTGGCCTCGACCCGCCGCTTGAGGTGGCTTGCGGTGATGCCATGCGGCCCGTGCTCGCTTGCCGTGTGAATCAGCGCGTCATCTGCTGGGTCCACCACCAGAACACGGATCTTCCCGCCTGATCTCAGCATCCGGCGCAAGACCGTCAACGAGCCGCCCTGAACCGTCCTGGTCATCGAAATGCCGATAAGCAGCAGGCTCGATGCCGAGCCGCGCCTAGTTTCAAGCTCGTCGGGGAACTCAGCCTGGAACAGCGACAGCGGATCAGAGCGCTGACCCTTCGCGATCTCAGCAACGTGCCGCCGCGATCTGATCTGGGAATACGCAAGGACCGCCAGGAGCGCCACGATGGCGGACGTCAGCACCTTGATGCTGGCCACTCCCACGATGCCCAAGATGGTGAACGCCAGCGCGGCCACAGCCAGAATGTAAAGATCGAGGTACTCGTCCGAGACGATCCGCATGGCCATGCGCATGACCCGCCTACGTGCCGCCATGCAGCCAATGCTGATACGTCCGGGCAGACGGCGCAACGCCACCTGACTCATCAGCACCACATATAAGCGCGTCAACCAGGCCTTTCGGGTCGCTGTTGTTCTGCTGCCGTATTGAGGACATCACCCGAATCGGCAACAACTGGCGAGCTTCGCCGCGCTTGGCGAGCAGTCACCGCAGGTTGCTGTTGCTGTCATTCGCCCGCGGCTGGAGAGGGCTGCTGTACTGCCAGCCGCAGGCCCCGTTCGCTGGCCTCGCTGCTGAACTGGCCTGCAGTTCCTGAGCGTTTGACCAGCCGGCCCCACCGTTCATGCCGGCCATACTGGGGGGCGATCTCCCGCCCGCTGGGAAGCGAGCCATCACCTGCCCGGTGGGCCAGGGCCCAGCGCCACGCCTGCCGCTGAAGTTCGCTGCCCGCACGGCTAAGCCCGGCGGCGCCCCGCTCACGCTCACCCGGCCCGGACCGCCGCGGCCGCGAGCGCCGGGCACTTGTACCGCTAGCCTCCCGATCAGAGGCGTGCGGCCCGTGCTTGCGCGGCTGTAGCCTGCCCCTGTCTTCCGCAGTACGCCGGACCTGGCGCATCAACATCTCGTAGGCGCCGATCAGCGCGAACGGCCAGGCCTGCTTCCCGCTCGGCTGCTCTTCCACGCCCGGCTCGTACGTGGTGAGTGCCGTCGTCCTCAACCTGGTGCCATTGCTGGCCGGGCTATGGTCGGCCGTACTCGTCCGCCGCGCATGGCTCCGGCGGACTGGCGGTGACCCGCTGCCATCGATCGGACGTCGGTCGGCTGGCCCAGCCGAAGCAGCATCGCCTGTCTCCCCGCCGCCTACAGCGCCCGATGGCGCTCCGGCGAGTGACTAGATAGCCGGTCTGGACTCGCTGGTGGCACGCTGGGCCTGTTCCCAACGGACTTGCTCGCTTGATTCGATGCATCGGCTCCAGGTGCGCCAGTGCCCACTGCCACGCCTGCCGCTGAAGTTTCCGCCCCGCACCACCAACGCCAACGATGCCCTGCTCGCGGTCACCCGGCCTCGACCGGCGCCCGACAGCCGCACCGCTATCTTCCCGATTGGAGGGCGAGGCGCTCCCCTAGGCTGGCGGCGGAGATGCTGCGTGCGCCCACGGTGATGGTGCGCAGCGGCTGCAGCACGCGCCCGGCGATGAACCAGCCGAGCGCGACCGAGAACGCCGCGGTGATGGCGATCGCGATCTCGGACCGGGTGAGGAGTTCGTGCAGCACGGCGGCGTTTTCCTGCAGCGCCGTGGCTCGTGCCTGCTGTGGGCCGATGGTGGAGCACCCAGAGCCGGGCGCCCGGCACTCGGTGTTACCGGCGGAATTGCCGATGAAGGCCTGGACGGCCAGGCCGTAGGTGACGGCAAGAAGCACAGTGCCAAAGATCAGGAACAGTCCGCCGGACCATAGGGTCAGGCGCAGCCGCACAGTGCGCCGTGGCCGCCCGGCGCGCAGTGCTGTCACGGTGAGCCTGCGGCGGGTCAAGGCTGCTCTCCGATCCGGTATCCCGACTTTGCAACGGTGTCGATGATCGGCGGCTCGCCGAGCTTGGCTCGCAGGCGGCTGACCGTAATCTTCACGGCGGCGGTGAACGGGTCAGCGTCTCGTCCCAGACGCGCTCGAGCAGCTCTCGGCCGACACGGCTCGGCCCCGGGCGGACAGCAGCAACTCCAGCACACCGAACTCCTTAGGAGCCAGATCGAGTTGCCGGCTTGCCCGCCAGGCGCTGCGCCGCGCGGTGTCAACCACCAGGTCAGCGCAGCTCAGCATGGGCGGGATGGCGGACTGGGCACGGCGGAACAACGCGCCGACCCGGGCGACGAGCACAGTGAAGTCGAACGGCTTGGGCAGGTAGTCATCAGCGCCCAGGCCAAGCCCGTCCACCAGGTCCTCCACCTCCGCCGCTGCGGTGAGCATCAGCACCCGGCTGCGGCACCGGCTGGCGACGAGCCGGGCGCAGACGTCATCGCCGTGCATGCCCGGCAGGTCCCGGTCCAAGACAACGACGTTGTAATCGCTGGCCAGGGCCCGCTCCACCCCGGCTAGGCCATCCAGCGCGACATCGACCGCGATCCGAGCATGGCGCAGACCTGCGGCTACAGTCTCGGCCGTCTCCTGGTCGTCTTCGATCACCAGAACCCGCACGGCCACCCCTTCCGTTCGCACACTCGCATCCAGGATGCCCTCAGCAGCGGTTTCGGCACAGTATCGAACTCCGTCGGCGCCTTCACCACGGGACGGCAGCGCCGTACGGCCGCCGCAGCCTGAACAGCCCTCAGCCCGCCGATACCTTCCCGAAACCGCCGGTGCTCTAGAACCGGGACAGTCACCGACCGAGCTGCGAGGACTTCGGCATGAACCACGGCAGGGATAATGGCACCGGCGGCGGTCACGGCCCGGGCGGGCGCCAAGACCCGCGATGGCAGGTCGCGAGCGGCGTTGCTTCTGCTGGCCAGCAACCCGCCTCAGGCGCAGCCGGAGGTGCCGGACACGGGACGGGCCTGGCCTGGTTGGAGGTGATGCTCGCTGTGGCCGCGTTCGCCGTGCTGTGTGCCGTGGCCTTGGGTGTCGCGCCTCAGCTGACTGCCGACGGATATGCGTACCGCGCTTCGATCGTCGCCATGACCGATGGGCACTTCCTGACCCTTTCCGCCGCCCAGGTCCAGGCACTGGCGGCGCAGCTGGACCGGTGTCCCCCTTCGGCTAAGGCCTGCCAGTTCGGCGGGAACATCGAATTCTGGGTCAAGCTCCCCGGCGGAAGATGGATCAGCGAGAAGGATCCCGGCTACCCGTTCCTGGCCGCCCCGTTCCAGCTGCTCGGCATCATCCGCCTGGCGCCCTTGTTCTACGGGATGCTCGGCTGCCTGGGACTGTTCTTCGGCGCTCGCCGCTGGCTAGGCCGCTTCGGCGGTGCCGCTGCCGTTGGCTTGTTCTGCTCCTCAGGCGCTGCGCTGCTGTTCGCGTGGCAGGATTACTGGCCCACGTTCACCGATGCCTCGCTGATCGCAGCAGGCACCGGCGCGTTGCTATGGGCTCTGCTGGCCGATGAGGCCACAGCGCGGCGGCGCACCTGGCTCGGGCTGCTCGGATTCGTGTCCATCGAGGCTGCGGTGTTCGTCCGCTACACCGACATCATCGTGCTCGGGTGCGCCGTCGTGGCGGTGCTTGCCGTCCGCTGGCTGCAGGCCGCGCGCCTGCAGCCGGGGGCGCTTGGCTGGTGGCTCGGCTCGGTCACCCTCTTCGGTACGGGCGTGGCCGTCTTCGACGACCTGGCGTATGGCGGCCCGCTCAGGTCCGGATACCGGCCTGGCGAAGTCACCTTCAGCCTCGCCGCGGTCTCCGCCAACCTGCGGTACGTGCCCGCGCACCTGATCCAGACGATGCCCATGCTGGTGCTCGGGCTGGCCGGGCTGGCATGGATCGCCGCACGGCGGATCCGACTGAGGCGGGCCGGCGGTGAGCTGGGCCGCAGCGCCCGCTGCGACTTCGCCGTGGGCCTGGCCCTTGCCACGTCGTGGTTCAGCGTGTGGGCGCTGTACGCCACATACACCTGGACAGCCCGGCCTGGCATCGGCACGTGGCAGAGCACCCGGTTTTACATCCCCGCGATCGGCGCGATCGCGCTGCTCGGCGCCTGGCTGGCCGTCCGGGCGCCGCACCTGGTCCGCTGGCCGCACCGGTCGCCGCTGGCCGCGGCGGCATCGGCCACCGTCGTCATGGCGATGTTCACCCTCGGCACCTGGTCCTTCAGCACCATGCTGAATCCGCAGAATCCGGGCCCGCCGCCACCACCTCATTGCAATATCGGTGAACCGCATTGCCAAGTCACGGCACCGCCGGGCGGGCCAGGAGGATCACGTGTGCCGCGCTGAGGATTCACCGGCAACGTCCGGGCCGCTCCGGAACGTCAGCGAAGGCGAGCTAGCTCACCAGGATTCCCCGGTGCAGGCGCTGCAGCACGCGGCTGACGGCGCCGGATCCCGCTGGGCGCCACACGCCCATGACCGCGCGGATTAGCCTGAACCCATGAGCGCGGATAGCCACCATCCGCGAGGTGACCTGGAGGTGCTGCGCGGGGACGGCTGGGTGACCGCGACGTAGGCCACTGCCCGGGCGCGTGGCCACATGCCGGGCTGGCACGCGGGGCGGGTGCCAGGCGGCGGGCTTGCCGGGCCTTTCAGGCATCCAGCCACCAGGAACCGGGCACCATACCTGCGGCCGACCCCAGCACGGAGACCGCGCCAGATCGACCCGTTCTGCATACCTCCGGCGGAATGCGCCAAGGGTGCAGCAGCCGCGCCGAACGGCGGCTCGCGCACCAGCTGCGGACCAGCGCAAGTCACTAGGCGTGATCGGGTCTATGACCTGGCGTGCGACCGGATCGCCGACTCGGAGCGCCTGAGGGCTGGGTCAGCTGTGGAGGTGAGGACGCGCAGATCAGCCATTTCGGGACGCGGTTGAGGAGGTGTCGCCGCTGCTGCTGGCCGATCTGCCGCACAATCTTGCTGCGCGTGTGCCGGGCCGTGGCTCGCGCCAGCGCGTCGCGCACCAGATCCAGCGGTTACGCCGCTCGGCAGGCGGTCAGCCAGCATTCTCAGGACCTCCAGCGTGCGGCCGTACCTGCCGTCCAGCGGCGCGGGCCGCGGTGGCGTCCCCACCGAGGTTCCCGCCGACAGCGTCTGCAGCCCGGCAACCTGGGCGACGGCCGGCGCGGCCGGGAGCTGGGCAAGCGGGCCAGGCATTCTCACCGGGCCTGCTGCGCGGGGCGTGGCGGGCCCGGCTCAGGCGGCGCGGGCGCCGGAACGCCCGCCACGCCTACCGGCAGGTACGCGCAATCCCGGCGTCCCGAACACCTGGGCGATCTGCCGGCGCGCCCAGCGCATCCGCGCGGCCGCGATCTCCGGGTGGTCGCCGAACTCCTGGGCGACACGCTCGGCGCAGCCCGGTGGGCCGAACCGGCGCACTGCTGCCGCGGCAGCCCGCCGCACCTGAGTGGCGCGGGGCTCATCGGATGGCTGCAACGCCGACACGAACAGAGCGTCAGTGCGTACCACCGCGATGCTGTGGTGTTTCGTGATGGGCCGCATCGTGGCCTCCTTGCCGGACTTCCCTCTTCGACTAACACCACGAGCCTCTGGCGATTCTGGTTCGCCAGGGCTGCGGCGGTCGCTGCTCGCTCTCCAGAACAAGATCTCCGCCGGAGAAGACCCAGATCCCGTCGAACTAGCCGGTCAGCTGACGACCGCCGGATGCGACCACCCAGTCGTCCTGCGCGCCCTGCGTGACCGCATCGACCGGCTTGAGGCCTTGCGGGTTCTGGAACTGCTCTACAGCGAGCAGCCGGGATCACGTCTCGGGAACCGCCTCGCCGAGTGGGAACCACAGCCACGCACTCATCGCGGCTACGAGTGGGCGGTTCCGCCCGGATGTACGTCGGCTGCCGGCACCCACACCTGGCCTGGGTGCCTCTTCGGCAGCGTGCACCCGCAGCCGGATGAGCTCACCCAGGGGTGATAGTTGCCGGGATCTCTGGGAGATTGGCACGGCCACTCGGGGGACGCCGTGCCGGTCTGGTCGCTGATCGTGACAGGGCCCACATTGCAGCCTCTCCTCCGGGACGGGTGACGGCGTGCGTGCGGCATCGGGCGGCTCGCCCGGTCCGCGCCGGCCTTACAAGAGGGACGTGGCGATAAGTCGCGGATGCGAGGCTGCGCGGCCACAGTGAGATTCCTTGCGGGTACGCGCGGCCGCGCGGCCCTCACGGCACCGCGAGTGAGTCGAGGAACCAGGCGTTGATCACCCCGGGATCCGCTGAGACGACGAAGGTCCGCCCGTCAGGGGTAAAGGACCCGGTCACCAGGCCGACCGTTGACAAGTCTTGCGGCCTGCCGTGGTCCAGGGTGAGCAGGCATGCTGCGGGCCGGTCGCCTCCCGCCGCCACGAGCCGGCGCCCGTCTGGAACGACGAGAACCCCACGGTAAGGCGGTTCCGATGATCACACCATGTCACCGACCCGGACTCGTGCGACAGCACCACTGACCGGGCACGTACTCGCTATCGCCGGATATTCGCGGTTGACGCTCGGTCTGCGACGGCACGGCACCTGTGAGCAGATGCCCCAGTTCTGCGTGGCGGCGTAGCCGAGCTGACGCTACTGTCGCGGCATTAGATGAGTGCGGTTGGACTGCTCGTGGCCGGCGGCAGCGGCGATGATCTCCGCGAGCACGGGTTACATGACGCTTGCGGGGGCCGGATGGCGGGAACCGGTGAGAAATTTCTTCTGGCAGAGCGACGGATCGGGGGCGAGTGGTTCGTCTGTGAGTCAGGACGCGGCTGGAGCAGGCCGCC